>JADKGA010000004.1 GCA_016717165.1 Candidatus Lutibacillus vidarii | reverse complement strand
CGGAGCAGCGCATAAGTCGCCTCAGCACCGCATTCACCGCCCATGCTCTGCGCGAGCGGGCCTCAAAGCGCTGGCGCAGAGTCTTCGCGTCCATGTCAGCGCCGGCGCGGACGCGTTGGCCCTCCCCCGCGCACGGCGAGAGGATGCCCTCATGAGCACAGCCAAGGGGCACCTGATGCGCACGGAGGACTGCCAGCTCGAGGACCTGCTCGCCATACTCGCTGACGAGACGGACCCCGCCGACTACCCCTTGGCTGAGCGCGTCGTTGCGGGTGTTCTCATCTACGGTGCGGACGCGCTCCGCAGGGCCGCGGCGCGCGACACCCACGCGGTCGAGGCCGAGCTGGCCCGGGCGTGGGCGGACGGGCCGGGAATCGTCGTCATCGAGGGCGCCTTCGACCCGACGGTGGTCGACCGGGCGACGGCTGTCTTCGAAGCGGATCATCGCCGCCGAGAAGGTCGGCGGCAGGGCCTTCCGGCGACCATTTTGGCAAGCCGGGAGCGAACGACCGGGTGTGGAACTGCCTGGAGAAGCACGCGGTGCTCGATCCGGAGTCCTTCGTCGACTACTACGCGAACGACCTGGTCGCCCTGGCGGCTCGAGCGTGGCTCGGGCCCGGGTACCAGGTCACCGCACAGGTCAACCTCGTCCACCCGGGCGGGGCCGCGCAGACGGTCCACCGCGACTACCACCTCGGGTTCATGGATGCCGCGCAGGCTGCGCGCTATCCGGCCCACGTTCATTCGCTCTGCGCGAGCCTGACGCTGCAGGGCGCCGTCGCGCACTGTGACATGCCGGTGGAGAGTGGTCCGACCCTCTACCTGCCGCACAGCCAGAAGTACTCGCACGGATACCTGGCGTACTGGCTGCCGCAGTTCCAGGAGTACTTCGTGGCGAACCACATCCAGCTCCCGCTGCGCAAGGGTGACCTGGTCTTCTTCAACCCGGCGTTGCTCCACGCAGCAGGGTCGAATGTGTCCCCCGACATTGACCGTATGGCGAACCTGCTCCAGATCAACTCGGCGTTCGGGCGCGCGATGGAGGCGGTCGACCGTCGGCGCGTCGTCGCGGCGGTGTACCCGGTCCTGGTGGCGCGCCAGCGTGCGGGCTGGTCGTCGACGGCGCTCGACACGGTGATCGCCGCGAGCGCCGAAGGATATCCCTTCCCGACCAACCTCGACCGCGACCAACCGGTGGCGTCGATGACGCCGCCGACACAGGCCGATCTCGTGCGGGCTTCGCTAGCCGAGCGGGCGTCGGTTGCTGAGCTGCAGGAGCGGTTGAGCGTGCAGGCCCTGAGCAAGCTCAGCCACTGAGCCCGGCGGTCGCGGCGCCCTCGACTCCGCAGCGCGCGCTCCATGGAACCCTTGTTGGGCGCGGCCTCCTCGACACCGCAGCACTCTCTCGATGGAGGCCGCCCCCTGGGCGGCCCCCTCAACACCGCGGCACGCGCTCCGTGAACCTTGTTGGGCGCGGCCTCCTCGACACCGCGGCACGCGCTCCGTGAACCTTGTTGGGTACGGCCTCCTCGACACCGCGGCACGCGCTCCGTGAACCTTGTTGGGTACGGCCTCCTCGACACCGCGGCACGCGCTCCATGGAACCCTCGTTGGGCGCCCTATGCCGTGCTCCACATCTCGACGCAAAGGCCCTCTGCACCCCATCTCGACGCAACGGCCCACTGCCCCACGCCCCGACGCAAAGACCCACTGCTCCACATCCCGGGGCAACAGCCCCCTGCTCCACATTTCGGAGCAACAGCCCCCTGCTCCACATCCCGAAGCAACAGCCCCCTGCTCCGCATTTCGGAGCAAGAGCACTCTGCTCCGCATTTCGGAGCACGGCATAGGGCGCCAGACCATGCCTCGGAACGGGCGCAACGGGCCCCAATCGCCAGGGACGGCCCGTCTGCCAAGAGTGAGTCCGGACGCGAAACGCCCGCACGACCAAACGGCTCGCGGCCACACGCGAAACGCCCGCACGACCAAACGGCCCGCGGCCACACGCGACACGCCCCCGACAGCAAACGGCCAGCGGCCAGTGGGCCAGCGCCCAACGGGACAGCGGCAGCGCGTCCGCCGACAGACAGACCACCAGTTCGGCAGGCAACTCCCAAGCGCGCGTCCAGCCGCCGCGCGGTCCGGGCAGCGAGCGCCGCCGGGTCAGCCAGCGACCGCCGCCGGGTCAGCCAGCGACCGCCGCCGGGTCAGCCAGCGACCGCCGCCGGGTCAGCCAGTGACCGCCAGCGCGGCCTCGATGTCAGTCGCCAGGTCGGACGGCTGCACGGTCGGGGCGTACCGCTCGATGACCTGGCCGTCACGGCCGACGAGGAACTTCGCGAAGTTCCACTTGATGGCGCTGCCGAGCAGCCCGCTCTTCTCCGACCGCAGCCACTTGTAGAGCGGGTGGGCCCCGGAGCCATTGACCTCGATCTTGTCGAACATCGGGAAGGTCACCCGTAGTTGAGGTGGCACACCTCGCTGATCGCGTCGGCGTCACCCGGCTCCTGCCCGGCAAACTGGTTGCAGGGGAAGCCGAGAATCGTCAGCCCCTGGTCGGCATACCGCTTGTTGAGCTCTTCGAGCTCAGTGAACTGCGGGGTGAGGCCGCACTTCGACGCCGTGTTGACGACAAGGACGACCCGTCCGGCGTAGTCGGAGAGCGACTTCTCCTCACCGGCAAGAGTGCGGGCGCTGAAGTCGTAGAGCGTCGTCATGGGTGGCTCCGGTCAAAGAGGTGGGCAGTGTCGCCGAGGGCTCCCGTGTCAACCGGCGGCTACCACCACCTTGTTCCCGGGAGCCACCGCCAGAAGAACCTCGTATGACGCAGCAGGCATCCGACCCGGCATGCTCTAGTCTTTGCGTATGAATGCAAGTAAACAGAGCGGCGCACCACGGTTGACCCGGGCCGCGACCGTCGGAGGGGCCCGATCCGAGCAACCGGCCGCCTCGCTCGGCGCTCCCGGAACCGTCGGAGGTGTTGACGACGACGTCGTCACCCTCGCCGTCGAGGTGCTGCGGATCCTTGCCGACCCGACCCGGCTCCGGATCACCGTGCTCCTCCTCACCGCCGAGCTCTCGGTGAGCGAGCTCGCCGATGCCGTCCAGCGCCCGGTCGCCGGCGTCTCGCAGCACCTCGCCAAGATGCGGCTGGCGCATCTTGTCGCGACTCGGCGCGAAGGAACCACGGTGCGCTACCGGATCGACGACGAGCACATCCGCCAGCTCGTCCTCGACACGACCCGGCATGTCGAGCACCTGCTCTTCGACCGCCCCGCCCATCACGAGATGGGCGGTCCTCGATGACCTCGCCCCCAGAGCACGCCCACGACCAGCCGCAGACGCACGACCGCGCGCACGGCCACGACACCCTGCCCGACCACGCCGCCGGCCACGGACATGGACACGGCCACTCCCACGACCCGGCATACCTGCTCGACGACATCGCCACCACGACGGCAGCCGGCATTCGCGCAACGGTGATCGGGCTGATCGGGCTCCTCGCGACCGCTCTGACGCAGCTGGTCATCGTCACCTTCACCGGGTCGGTCGCCCTGCTGTCCGACACCGTCCACAACCTCGGGGACTGCCTGACCGCCCTGCCGATCTGGCTGGCCTTCCGCCTGGCCCGGCGGCCTCCGTCGCGCCGGTTCACCTACGGCCTGGGCAGGGTCGAGGACCTGGCCGGCTTGGCCGTCGTCGCCGCCATCGGTGCCTCCGGTCTGTATGCCGCGTGGGTCTCGGTTGACCGACTGCTGCACCCCTCCCCGACCGAGCACGCCTGGGTCGTCATCGCGGCCGGGATCGTCGGTGTGGTGGGCAACGAGATGGTGGCGCGGTACCGCATCGCCGCAGGACGCCGGATCGGGTCGCTCGCGCTGGTGGCCGACGGGGAGCACGCCCGCACCGACGGACTGTCGTCGCTGGCCGTCGTCGCGTCCGGTGTCGCGTCCTTGGCCGGTTGGCCGTATGCCGACCCGGTCGTCGGCCTGGTCATCGCAGCCCTGATTGCTCGGCTCTTCGTCCAGACCGCCCGCCCGGTCCTCGGACGGCTCCTCGACGACGTCGACCCGCACCTGGTGGACCGGGTCGAGACCGCCGCCGCCACCGTTTCAGGGGTGGCCTGGGTTGACCAGACCCAGGTCCGCTGGCTGGGCCATCGCGCCCGCGCCGAGCTGGCGATCGCGGTCGACCCGTCACTCTCGCTGGCGGCCGCGCACGAGATCGCCGAGGACGTCGAGGCGGCGGTCCGGGGGGCGACCCCCGAGATCAAGCAGGTCGCGGTCCGGACTGCCCCGACGGAGCACTGACCAGCGGGTTCACCACAGTCAGCGACGGGAACCAGGAGAGGTCCCGATCGAGCGACCAGAGGGCATCGACGCCGTGGGCCAGGCAGATGGCCGCCACTCGGGCGTCATGAACCCGTGGGCCCACGACCGCACCCGACTCGAGCAGACGCGCCAGCGTCTCGACGTGTCCGGGCCCTTCGCCGAGGAGATGGACCGAGGGGGCCTCGGCCAACGCCCGCACCGCGGCCAGGGCAGTGACCACGGGCGTCGGTGGGTCGTAGATCCGCGGGTGCGTCACGACGGCGAGGAACTCATGCAGGCACGGCCAGGGGATGGCGCAGCCGCCCGGGGCGACAACGGCTGCGCGCAGAGCCTGAGCCGCCGCGAGGTGGTGCGGCGAGTCCTCGCGATGGGCGTACACGAGAAGGTTGGTGTCAAGGGCGATCATCGCGAAACGCCATGACCCGGCGGGAGCCCATACGACCGGTCGATGACCTCCCCGGGCGTCAGGTCGACCGATAGCCCGCGCCCCCCAACCGTCGGGAAGACGAAGTCGATCCGGGGGGCGGACCGGCGTCGCTGCACCTCGGCGCGCAGGCCGGTGACGACGAGCTCGCGCAGCGTCGTCCCACCCTCCCGGACCACGGACTTGGCCTCCTGTGCCAAGGCATCGGGTATGTCGATCGTCGTCTTCATACGGGTCACTGTATCGCCACACCCGTACACCCGTACTCGGAGACTCCACCGGGCCGGACGACCCCTCTCTCCGGGGCCGTCCGGGCCGGTGGGAGCGGCTCAGCGGGTCTTGACCGAGACGATCGAGGAGTAGCCGGTGTTACCGAGGTAGTCGTTGACCCGGATCCGGTAGCGGAAGGTCGTCCCTGACTTCAGCCCCGACTCGGAGAAGCTCGTCGTCGTCCCCTGCGTGACGAAGATCGGCACGAACGACGTGCACCTCGCCCCCGTGCACCGTTCGATGTGCAGCTCCGACACGAGGACCATCCGATTGGTCCAGGTCAGCTTCACCGCGCCCTTGGTCGGCGAGGTCGCCTTGAGGTTGTTCGGCGGGAGCACCGGGTCCTGGGCCAGGACATAGCCCCCCACGATCTGGTAGCCGCCGACGTTGTCGGTCACCCTCAGGGACACCTGGCGGATGCCAGGCGTCGTGTACACGTGGTTGACCAGGCGGCCACTGCCGGTCGCGCCGTCCCCGAAGTCCCATGCGTAGGAGACGATCGTCCGGTCCCAGTTCGTCACCGAGGCGCTGGCGTCGAAGGCGACCGCGAGCGGCAGCAGCCCGCTGGACGGCATCATCGTGAAGGACCCCAGCGTGTAGGTCGCCGCGTTGACGTAGACGCTCGCCGTGCCGGTGAGACCGTTGCTCGAGTGGACCGTAAGCGTCACCTGGTAGAGCCCGCTCGTCGTGTAGGTGTGGCTGACCACGGGGCCGCTCGCGCCGGTCCCGTCGCCGAAGGTCCAGTCCCAGCTGATGATCGAGCACACCTCGAGGCAGAACGACCCCGAGCCGTCGAAGGTCTGGGTCACGGGGACCATACCCCCGTAGGCGAGATCGGGGATGACCGCGACCGCGCTGTCCATGGAGCCAAAGTCCGCTGCGCCACCCGCGGCCGGAACCGCCGTAGGAACCGTGGCGGCTGACGCGCCACTCGGCATGGCCAGCGCCCCGAGCACGGTCGTCGCGCTGAGCAGCGCAGCGACGAGCAGCGCAGCCCTACGCCGGGCGCGGGGCCCTTCGGGGCGGGCGGACGAGAGCGAGGTCGTCATGGGAGGGACCTTTCGAGACGGCGGTCCGGGGGCGAGGGCTGGGCGGGGGCGCCCACCATGTCGACGGTAGGGGCGCGGCCGGACGGGCCGCCATTGGACTTAGGGCCACTTGCGGGCGTCTCACACCGTCGGGTATGGCGCCCGCCGCGTCGGGACTCGGGTCGGGCTCGGACCCCGCAGGCCCGACCTGCTCAGACCCGACCCGCTCAGACCCGACCCGCTCAGACCCTGACGGGCCGGCCGCCTGAGCGACATACCGGGCATCGCGGACCCGAGAAGGGGACCATCGGCACCTCAACCAACCCGAGCGGGTCTCTTAGCCTGGAAGCACGCCGCGGCCCGCACCAGGGACGCGCGCCAGTCATGCCACGCTCACGAGGCGCGGGACGGAGACGGACCATGAGCACCGATTCGGTGGCGTCCACACGGCAGGCCGCCGTGCGCGTCGTCACGGGTCACTACGGCAGCGGGAAGACCGAGGTCTCGGTCTCGCTGGCCATGCGACTCGCGGGCCTGGGCCACAAAGTGGCGCTCGCCGATCTGGACATCGTCAATCCGTACTTCCGCTCCCGCGAGCAGGCCGACCTCATGACGGCCGCAGGCATCGAGGTCATCAGCTCCACCCTCGGCCACACCGTCACCCTCGACCTGCCGGCGGTCTCGCCGAAGGTCCACGTCCCGCTGGCCGACCCGACCTGCGAGGTCATCCTCGACGCGGGCGGCAACGAGGTCGGCGTGAAGGTGCTCGCCGAGTTCGCCGCCGACCTGCGCCGCCGCGAGGCCGAGGTGCTGCTCGTCGTCAACGCGTACCGTCCCGAGACCGTCGACGTCCCCGGTGTGCTGCGCCACCTGCGCGCCATCGAGGCAACGTCCGGTTTCGCCGTGACCGGCCTGATCTCGAACACCCATGTATGCCGAGAGACCACCCTCGACGACGTGGCCGCCGGCTATCGGCTGACCCACGACGTCAGTGCGGCGACCGGCATACCCATCAGTTTTGTCTGCGGGGTGCCCGCAGCACTGGACGGTCTGCAGGACCGTCTCGGCGAGCCCGTCCTGGGCGAGCTGTTGCCCATCGGCCTCTACCTGCGCGACGCGTGGATGTAGCAGACCCCAGTGGAGAAGTGAGAGGAGATCGCCATGGCGACGACAGGAACGGTGACCTTCAACCGCGACATCTGCAAGGGCTGCGGCCTGTGCGTCGTGGCCTGCGCGACCCACCTGCTCGAGCTCGACGAGGCCGCGATCAACCGCAAGGGCTACCACCCGGTGGTGATCCTCCACCCGGAGCAGTGCAACGGGTGCGCCAACTGCGCGCTGATGTGTCCCGACCAGGGCATCACGGTCACCCAGGACCGGATCGCCCGCGAGGGCGGCGCACGCGCCGAGCGCGCGGGCCAGGCCCAGGAGCGCCGCGGCGAGGAGCACCTCGTCCATGCCTAGGACGTTGATGAAGGGCAACGAGGTCATCGGAGCGGCCGCCATCCGGGCCGGCTGCACGGCCTTCTTCGGCTACCCGATCACCCCGCAGACCGAGCTGCCCGAGTACATGGCCGCCCACCTGCCCGCGTCCGGTGGAGTCTTCGTCCAGGCCGAGAGTGAGGTCGCGGCAATCAACATGGTGTATGGCGCCAGCGGCTCCGGCGTGCGGGTGATGACGAGCTCGTCGTCGCCGGGCATCGCGCTCAAGCAGGAGGGCATCTCCTATATCGCCGGCGCCGAGCTGCCCTGCGTCATCGTCAACGTCATGCGCGGTGGGCCGGGCCTGGGCGGCATACAGCCGTCGCAGTCCGACTACTTCCAGGCGACCCGCGGAGGGGGGAACGGCGACTACCGCCTCCTCGTCTACGCACCCGCGAGCCTGCAGGAGCTCGCCGACCTGGTCCAGATCGCCTTCGACAAGGCCGACTACTACCGCAACCCGGTGCTCATCGTCGCCGACGGCATGCTCGGCCAGATGATGGAGCCGGTGGAGTTCCGCGACGACCTGCCTCGGATGGAGCTGCCGGCCAAGGACTGGGCGGCCACCGGGACGATGGGCGAGCGGGCCCCGCGGGTGATCAACTCGCTGTACCTCAAGCCCGAGGAGCTCGAGGCGCATATCCACCGGCTCTTCGTGAAGTACGAACAGATGCGGGTGGCCGAGCCGCTCGTCGAGACCGTCGGGCTCGAGGGCGCCGAGCTGGTCGTCGTCGCCTACGGGACGACCGCGCGGATCGTCCGCAGCGCGATGGCGCTGCTGGCCGAGGAGGGCATCCACATCGGGCTGATCCGCCCGATCACGCTCTACCCCTACCCCATGGACGTCTTCGCGACGCTGCCGGAGTCGGTGCGGCGGCTGCTCGTCGTCGAGATGAGCATGGGCCAGATGATCGACGACGTCCGGATCGCCAACGAGGGTCGGCTGCCGATCAGCTTCGTCGGGCGGACCGGCGGGATGGTGCCCACCCCGCAGCTCGTCGCCGACACGGTGCGCGACCTGTTGGCCGGAGGTGCGCGATGACCGTTGTCTTCGCCCCGACGATCGGGCTGCAGCCGCGCGAGACGCACTACTGCCCCGGGTGCACCCACGGGCTGATCCACCGGCTCGTCGGCGAGGTCCTCGACGAGCTCGGCGTGCTCGGGCGGGCCATCGGTGTCGCGCCGGTCGGCTGCTCGGTGCTCGCCTACGACTACTTCAACTGCGACATGCACGAGGCGGCCCACGGGCGGGCGCCGGCGGTCGCGACCGGGATCAAGCGGGTGCTGCCGGACCGGGTCGTCTTCACCTACCAAGGCGACGGCGACCTCGCCTCGATCGGCACGGGCGAGATCGTCCACGCCGCGCACCGCAGCGAAAACATCACCGTCATCTTCGTCAACAACGCGATCTACGGGATGACCGGCGGCCAGATGGCCCCGACGACGTTGATCGGCCAGCGGACCACGACGACTCCGGGTGGCCGCGACGCGGCGCTGACCGGCTATCCGATGCGGATGTCGGAGATGCTCGCCCAGGTGCCCGGTGCGACCTATGTCGAACGGGTGTCGGTGCACAGCCCGGTCTACGTGCGCAAGGCGAAGAAGGCGATCCGGAAGGCCTTCGAGGTGCAGCTGGCCGGGCAGGGCTTCAGCCTCGTCGAGGTGCTCTCGAGCTGCCCGACGAACTGGGGCCTGGACCCTGCGGCCGCCCTGACGTGGATCAAGGACGAGATGATCCCGGTCTACCCGCTCGGGGTCATGCGGACGCCGGAGAACCCACCGGCATACCTGACGTCCGTCGGCGGACCGGGCCGGGATGGAGGCGACGATGGGCACTGAGAAGTGCATCCTGGCCGGCTTCGGCGGCCAGGGGATCATGCTCATGGGGCAGCTGCTCGCGCAGGCGGCCCTCGATGACGGGCTCGAGGTGTCGTGGCTGCCGTCGTACGGGCCCGAGATGCGCGGCGGCACGGCGAACTGCTCGGTGATCATCTCGCCGGAGCCGATCCCGTCGCCAGTCATCGCCCACGACGCGACGTCGATCATCGTCATGAACCTGCCGTCGATGGAGAAGTTCGTGCCGGACCTGGTGCCGGGTGGGTATGCGCTGGTCAACAGCTCGCTCATCGAGGCCCAGGTCGCTCGGAGCGACGTGACGCCGATTTACGTACCGTGCAACGACATTGCCAACGAGCTCGGCAACCTCAAGATGACGAACATGGTCATGCTCGGGGCCTTTATCCAGCTGACTGGGTGCGTGCACCCCGAGAGCGTGCTCGGCGCGCTGGCGCACAAGTTCGGTGAGCGGAAGGCGCACCTGATGGAGGGCAACCGCGCGGCCTTTGCCAGGGGCGCCGAGTGCGCCCTCGCCGCCGCCCGCTGAACCCGCTGGATCAGTATGCCCTTGGTTCGTGTCCGTCGCCGTTGCCGGGCGTGGCTGCGATGCAGCTAGCTTTCGCACCCGACGCCGTCATGGTCCCTGTCGAGCCCGTAGGGATCAGAGCCGGTGACATAGACCGGCCCTTGGACGTACTTGGGGCCGTTGCCGCTCCCGCCGGCGCAGGCGTAGTCACTCGCGGGAAGGGATGCTGGTCAGGGACTTTCGTTGACAGGCCCCTCAACCCACCTCAATGGATGTTCAACTCGCGTGGGAGCCCTGGGCCAGGAGGTGCGGGGCCTTGCGCGTTGTGACGCCAAACCGGCTCAGGGTTGAAGGGGGCTTCCTGGTTTGGCGAGCGAACGGGGTGACCTGGCACCTAGCCTCGAGATTTCACGGTACCGGGCTGGTGGGGGGTGTGCCGGTGACGTGAAAGGTGCCCCTGAACTGGGAAGATGGCGATTGCGACGTCGTCATCTCATCCAGCTCGAGGAGCACCTTCCAGGTGAACAAGCCTACCGCCTTGTATCCCCGTCTCCACGTCGACGCGGCGCCGGTCGGTGCGGCCGGTCAAGCGGGCGGGGTCCTGCTGACGGCCGCCGCGGAGGCCACCGGGTTGGCGCGGGGGTTGCGCACAGCGCTGGCGCCGTGGCGTAGGCCGTTGGCGGTGCACGACCCGGCCAAGGTGATCCTCGATCTGGCGGTGGCGGTCGCGTTGGGTGGCGACGCGCTGGCCGACGCGGCGGTCGTCCGCAGCGAACCGGGTGTGTACGGGCCGGTGGCGTCGGAGGCGACGATCTCGCGGACGATCGCGGCGCTGGCCAAGAACGCCAGGAAGGTGGAGCGTGCGGTCGCCGCGGCCCGGAAGGCCGCGCGGCAGGCCGCGTGGCAACGGGCGGGAACCGACGCCCCGAACCACGAGATCTCAGCGACGAACCCGGTGGTCGTGGACATCGACGCGACGATCATCCTCGCGCACAGCCAGAAGGAGGGCCGCGGCGCCGACGTTCAAGAAGACCTACGGGTTCCATCCGTTGGTCGCGTTCGTCGACCACGGCCCCGGCGGCGCCGGGGAGCCGTTGACGATGCTGCTGCGCAAGGGCAACGCCGGGTCGAACACGGCGGCCGACCACATCACTGTCGCCCGGACGGCCCTGAAGGCGTTGCCCGGTGTGGACGCGTCCCGGCCGGGGAAGAAGGTGTTGGTCCGCACCGACGGCGCCGGAGGCACCCACGGCTTCCTGGACTGGCTCCACGCCCGCGGCGTGCAGTACTCGGTCGGGTTCACCCTCCCCGCAACGATGCCCGAGCTGTACGCCCTGGTCCCCGAGTCGTGCTGGCAGGCCGCGCTCGACGCCGACGGCGACATCCGGGAAGGGGCCGCGCTGGTCGAGATCACCGACCTCCTCGCCGGCGCCGGCCTGCTGAAGGGGTACCCGCCACGGATGCGGGTCATCGTCCGCCGGGAACGGCCCCACCCCGGCGCCCAGCTCCGCTTCGACGACGTCGACGGCTACCGGCTCACCGCGTTCGCGACCAACACGGCCCGCGGCCAACTCGCCGAACTTGAGCTGCGCCACCGCCGGCGCGCCCGCTGTGAGGACCGGATCCGGATCGCCAAGGACACCGGGCTGGCCAACCTCCCACTGCAAGGGTTCGACCAGAACCGGGTCTGGCTGGTGATCGTCCAGCTCGCCCTGGACCTGACCGCCTGGACCCAGCTGATCGCGCTGCACGACACCGACGCTCGACGGTGGGAACCCAAGCGGCTGCGGCTACGCGTGTTCTCCATCGCCGCGACCCTCGCCAGGCGGGGTCGGCGCCTCCTGCTCCACATCAAGACCACCGCCCCTGGGCGGACCTGGTCGTCACCGGGCACGCCCGGCTCGCCGCGGCACCGCCCTGACCCCAGGCCCGCACGTGCCTGACCGACCGAGCCCGAGCAGCACCCCTCGTCACGTGGAAGACGACGACCACCGGGGACCGACATCCCGGCCCCTGTCACACCCCCACTAGAGAATCAGGCCCCACGGGCCATCCCGGCGCCGCCCACCCCCACCCAGAGGCCCGATGAAAGATCGAGGCTAGCCCGGCAAAATGGTCGAGTTCGTCCGCGGTCGCGGCAGGTGGCATTGCAACCTTTCCTTGGCTCGGCCGATCACGTGACCGGACCCGTGTCGTAGGTCGGCGTGGCGTGGGGCCGAACGGCCGGGGTCCCTAGGGGCCGACGCCCCGCGGAATCGACGCCTCGGAGCGTGCGCTCGCAGCCGCTCTGGTCTGCCGTCGCGGAACGGAACAAAACCTAGGGTATCGTCGGAACGGCCACAGAGGTGGATGCATGGCGGCGGCCAATTCGTACTACGGGCCAACGGACATGCCTGACCCCTGTTGCGGCCGGGGGAGGGAGGAGAGCAAGAATGCGCCTCAAGAATGGTGTGGTCTTCCGCTTCGAACCATTAATCCGCAGTGGCACCTGCTTCGTCTTCGATCTCCACTCGGGCAGAATGCTGCCGTCTGATTGCAACGGACTTGCTGTTCTGGAGCAACCGAAGGCGGGCCCAAGCCTGGAGGACATGGCGGCCCGAGCAGGAGTGCTCGCACCTTCGGCGGCCGCCCTTCTCAACGAACTCCGAGATCGAGGACTTCTTGTAGGGGAACCATGACGGAAGAACTAGTCGTCAGAGACCTGGTCAAGCGCTACGGCGAGGTCCTCGCAAACGATCACGTCTCCTTCAACGTGAACGAAGGGGAGATTGTCTGTGTTTTGGGCGCGAACGGCGCAGGGAAAACCACTCTCATTAAGACAATCTGCGGCCTCGTCATTCCGGACGAAGGGGAGTGTCAATATCGTGGACGCTCTCTTGGAGATAATGCGTGGACACGGGCATCCGTAGGGGCCGTCCTCGAAGGATCGCGCAACATCTATCAGTACCTTTCGGTAGTGGCGAATCTCCGGTACTTTGGGCGCCTCAACCGAGTAGAGAAGGGGGAGCTCGGAAGACGGATCGACGCCAACCTTGAACGTTTCGATCTTAGCGAGAAGAGGGACGTGCTTGTACGAGAACTCTCGCGTGGGATGCAACAGAAGGTGGCCATACTTGTCGCACTGATCAAGGATCCGCCTATTCTCGTGCTCGACGAGCCCACCTTGGGCCTGGATATTCCGACGTCCTCTCGCATTGTCGAAAGCATTAAGGCATTGGCGAACGAGGAGGGGAAGATCATCCTGATCACGACCCACGACGTTTCCGTTATCGAAGGTCTTAGGCGTAGGGTCCTCTTCCTGAAGTCGGGCGACCTCATCCTGGATTCGACGCTCAATGACATACAACTAGGTGGACGAGACTCGCTCTTTGAGACCGAGTTCGCAGGGTCTACGAGGGCCATCGTGGGTGGGCCAGTTCTGAGTGTTCGCGAAACTGGCACAACCGCAACTGTGGAGCACACAGGTGATCTGACGCTCGCCGAGTTGCGGGGGTTTGGTGAGATCATCGCCACCAGGCCCAGAGCGAGCAGCTTTGAAGAGGTCTACAGAACGGTCCTCAGTCGGGGTGAAGCATGAATGTTGGTGTTGAGCTCAACAAGATCTGGAACGAGATGAGGGTCTATTGGTTCGAGCTCGTGTTTGGGAACGCCAATACCCTCATTGCTTTTGCGGGAATCTACTTCGCCTTTCAAGTCGAGACCAAGGGCGTCTCTGCGCAGGTCCTCTTCTTCTTTGGCGTCATGTTTTGGTATTTCGGAGTGCACGCGACCGACCTTGTCGCCCTAGTGATGCAAGAGGAACTCGAGGAGGGCACCCTTGAACAAGTGCTCACCTCGAGGTCGGGGATCTTCTCGGTCATGCTCGGGCGCGTCCTTGCGCAGCTCGTTGTTGATGCGTGTAAGGCACTTCCCATATTCGGGCTGCTCTTCGCACTCACCGGTCTGGGAAGGAGTCTTCGTGACGTAAGTCTACTCGTGCTAATTCTCGGGTTGTTCGGACTATCATTCTTGGCGATGGTTGGGGTTGGAGCGACGATTGCTGGTGTCGCTCTGGTGAAGAAGCGGGTTAGCTCAGTCGGGTTCGCGACCACGAATTTCATCCTCTACCTGAGTGGCCTCACTATTCCGTTGGATCAGCTCCCCGGTTGGGTGACGGTCCTGGCGCGCGCGTTTCCGATGTCGTGGGCGGGCGATGTTCTAACGGCCCATCTAGCCAACGATCGGCGCGCAATGGCCCTCGCTTCTCTGGGCCTATTGATGTGTTCCCTGCTGTGGGTCGCGGTGGGCGGCAGGGTTTTCGCCTGGGGTCGCACAACGGCCCTGGTCCGTGGGACGACGGCACAGTACTGACAATGTCGGAAGCCCCCTTGACGGCTCATCCCAAAGCAGAGTGGGTTCGGAAGCCGCCGGTTTCGAGTAGGCAGCGGGCGATGTAGTGGGTCAGGTTGCGGAACCCGAGGGCGGATCCGCGGAGGTGTTCGAGGCGGCCGTTCAGGGCTTCGGTGGGTCCGTTGGATGTGCCGGGCCGGTCGAAGTAGGCCAGCACGTCAGCGGCGCGTTGGTTCAGGGTTCGGCCGAGGCGTCGGAGCTCGACCAGCGCTGACGGGACACCCTCGCGCAAGGAGTCGATGACAGCGGCCATCGCCGTCTTGCCGTGCTCCCGGTTCAGGTTGCGGTAGGCAGCGATCATCCGCTGGAGGATTCCCCAGGTGGCTTCGACTTCCACGTGGTCATCGGTGCTGAACAGGACCATGAGGCGTTCGCGTTGGCGGTCGGTGAGCAGGTCTTCACCGGTGTGCAGGGTGCGCCGGGCCCGGTACAGCGGATCGTTCTTGAAGCCACGGTGGCCGTGGAGCTCTTGTTGGACCCGGCGCCGGCACCGATCGAGGGCGTCCCCGGCCAGGCGCACGACGTGGAAGGGGTCCATCACGGCGACCGCGTCCGGGAGTTCTTCGGCGGTAGCGGTCTTGAAGCCAGTGAACCCGTCCATGGCGGCTCATCCCAAAGCAGAGTGGGTTCGGAAGCCGCCGGTTTCGAGTAGGCAGCGGGCGATGTAGTGGGTCAGGTTGCGGAACCCGAGGGCGGATCCGCGGAGGTGTTCGAGGCGGCCGTTCAGGGCTTCGGTGGGTCCGTTGGATGTGCCGGGCCGGTCGAAGTAGGCCAGCACGTCAGCGGCGCGTTGGTTCAGGGTTCGGCCGAGGCGTCGGAGCTCGACCAGCGCTGACGGGACACCCTCGCGCAAGGAGTCGATGACAGCGGCCATCGCCGTCTTGCCGTGCTCCCGGTTCAGGTTGCGGTAGGCAGCGATCATCCGCTGGAGGATTCCCCAGGTGGCTTCGACTTCCACGTGGTCATCGGTGCTGAACAGGACCATGAGGCGTTCGCGTTGGCGGTCGGTGAGCAGGTCTTCACCGGTGTGCAGGGTGCGCCGGGCCCGGTACAGCGGATCGTTCTTGAAGCCACGGTGGCCGTGGAGCTCTTGTTGGACCCGGCGCCGGCACCGATCGAGGGCGTCCCCGGCCAGGCGCACGACGTGGAAGGGGTCCATCACGGCGACCGCGTCCGGGAGTTCTTCGGCGGTAGCGGTCTTGAAGCCAGTGAACCCGTCCATGGCTACCACCTCGACCCCATCGCGCCACGCCTGCGGGCGATCGGCGAGCCAGGTCTTGAACGCTTGCTTGGAGCGGCCTTCGACCATGTCCAGCAGGCGTGCTGGGCCGGTGCCGTCGCGGATCGGGGTGAGGTCGATGATGACGGTGACGTACTTGTCGCCCTTCCTGGTGTGTCGCCACACGTGCTCGTCCACTCCGATCACCGCGACGCCATCGAAGCGGGCGGGATCGCCGATGAGCATCCGCTGCCCTTCGGCCAGGACCGCGTCATTGGCGGTATCCCAGGCCACCGCCAACGCCTCGGCGAGGCGGGCCACGGTCAGGTGCTGCACGACCAGCCCCACCAGAGCCCACCGCACTCCGGCCCGCGAGATCTTCGCTCTCGGCTCCGCCGCCGCCGAGGTGTCCTGGCGCCACACCCGCGAGCAGCCCGTGCAGCGATACCGGCGGACCGCGATCAGCAAGGTCGTGGGCCGCCACCCGAACGGCTCGTGCGCCAACCGGCGCGTCACGACGTCATGCACCACACCCCCGCAGCCACACCGCCGACACCAGCGATCGTCATCGACCACGCGGCACGCGAGCACGGCACGACCCGGTTCGAGGCGTTGTCCGGTGACCTCCAAACCGAGACCCTCAAGACGGCAGAACGTCGTCAGATCAGGCGCGGCGAAGGTAGCGTCATGCATGTCGAGGTCTTCCCGATGGGCAGCGTGAGAACTCCCATCATGTGAAGACCTCGACACCTACCTCAAGACCGACGCGCCCCCGCCGACCCACTCTCGATTGGGAAGAGCCTCCATGGCTACCACCTCGACCCCATCGCGCCACGCCTGCGGGCGATCGGCGAGCCAGGTCTTGAACGCTTGCTTGGAGCGGCCTTCGACCATGTCCAGCAGGCGTGCTGGGCCGGTGCCGTCGCGGATCGGGGTGAGGTCGATGATGACGGTGACGTACTTGTCGCCCTTCCTGGTGTGTCGCCACACGTGCTCGTCCACTCCGATCACCGCGACGCCATCGAAGCGGGCGGGATCGCCGATGAGCATCCGCTGCCCTTCGGCCAGGACCGCGTCATTGGCGGTATCCCAGGCCACCGCCAACGCCTCGGCGAGGCGGGCCACGGTCAGGTGCTGCACGACCAGCCCCACCAGAGCCCACCGCACTCCGGCCCGCGAGATCTTCGCTCTCGGCTCCGCCGCCGCCGAGGTGTCCTGGCGCCACACCCGCGAGCAGCCCGTGCAGCGATACCGGCGGACCGCGATCAGCAAGGTCGTGGGCCGCCACCCGAACGGCTCGTGCGCCAACCGGCGCGTCACGACGTCATGCACCACACCCCCGCAGCCACACCGCCGACACCAGCGATCGTCATCGACCACGCGGCACGCGAGCACGGCACGACCCGGTTCGAGGCGTTGTCCGGTGACCTCCAAACCGAGACCCTCAAGACGGCAGAACGTCGTCAGATCAGGCGCGGCGAAGGTAGCGTCATGCATGTCGAGGTCTTCCCGATGGGCAGCGTGAGAACTCCCATCATGTGAAGACCTCGACACCTACCTCAAGACCGACGCGCCCCCGCCGACCCACTCTCGATTGGGAAGAGCCCCCTTGACTCACCGTCGCTCCCTGGCCAGCGCAGGCAGCGCAAGGCTGATCGATGCGTCGGCTACTTGTGCGTCGCCGCTAGTTGGTGCGCTCGGGTCGATGCGATGGATTCACTGGGTCGGCGAGTACTTGTTCGTTCCGGGGCCCGTGCAACGGGGAGCTTCTTGCAGAAGGTAGTCGACGTTCGGTTACCGATCTGGCCGGACCTGGCGGTTGGGCCTGAGGCGCGGAGGTAGCGATGTTATCCATTTCTCTTACCGAGCTCCGACGTTATGTTGGAGAAATGCGAAGCTACCTAGTTGATTTTGTATTCATGTCGCTCAACGACATCTTTATGATTGTCGGGCTCATAGCTGGGGTTGTTGGTCGAGAGAGCGACATGGCTCGCTTGCATCAAGTGATCATTGGCCTGCTCGTGTGGAGGATCAGCGCCTCCGCAATCCAGTCTATGAGTGCACTCCTGCAGAGCGAACTTCGGCTGGGGACGTTCGAACAGTTGTTGCTCTCCAAAACACCTGTTACGCAGGTCATCTTGATCCGCCTGGCAGTCAACATCGTCATTGAGTGCGCTGTCTTCATGGTTCTTTGCGTGGTGGGCCTGATGGCGCTGGGCAAGCCGTGGACCTCGGCGCTTGTGCGGCCCGCTGAGGCGGTCGGAATTCTGATTGGGAGCGTAGGGTTCGTCGGCCTTGGTATGCTTTTCTGCGGCTGGACGTTGCGCTTCAAACGGGCGACGTCTGTGGCGCGATTCGCAAGCAATCTAATCCTCTTCTTCTCGGGGCTATTGTTTCCCCTATCCTCGGTCAGTGCGGGGTTGGAATTAGGCGCTCGATTCTTTCCCTTTGTTTGGCTTCAAGAATGGCTCCAGGAGGGAAGCTCTCGGTTGACGTTCCCGTGGCTCTTGGTGCTCACTTCGTCGGCGTGGTTTGTTCTCGGTTCGTGGAGTTACGCGGCGAACCTTGCTTCTCAGCGGCGGAGAGGGTCAACCTCGCATCACTGAGTTGTGGCGCACTGCCGGCGTATGCCCGTTGTTCGCAGCTGAGCGTGGGGTGGGCGTGACGCGCCGGGTGTGGGCTGAGGGTGGGGATGGGTCGAGGTCCCCGAGGATCAGAGGACTCTTACCGCTCCTGATCTCAAGGGCCTCCACGATGAGTGAGCCTGAGTCGTGCTGCCGCGTCTCGGACGCCTACTGCGACCGGTGTGACCTACTGGTGGGCCTGGCCAGCCTGCACGTGATCGGCTTGAAGCGGGACGAGGGTGGCGGGCTGGTCGCGACGATGAGGTCGGCTCCGGCGCTTACGGGCTGCCGGTCAGCCGCGGACCGAGCACGCGTCGGTGAACGGGATTCGTCGTCAGCTCAGCTGCGGGCTTCGCACCGTGTGGGACGCGATCCGCCCGATTCTGGCGGCCGCTGACGCGGACCCGGCTCGTTCGACCGCGTCGCCATCCTCGGGGTCCACGGACACGTGTGACATCACGTGTCGACCAAGCCCGCCGAAGAAGGTGGGGGCCCGAAAGGGCTGACCGGGATGGTCGACCTGAGCCGTGACACCACGTGGTCGGGTACACGCCCGGCCGCCCCACCCGCGGCAAGGCTCGACTGTTCGTCCCCCGGGTCGGCCAGCAGGCCTTCAAGTCCCTCGTCGTGGCGTCGTACCACCGCCGGTGCGCGATCACGGGCAGCAAAGTGAGCCCGGTTCTGCAGGCGGCGCACATTCGTCCAGTCGCCGAGGAGGGTGAGCACCGGGTGGACAACGGGCTGCTCCTGCGCTTCGACGTCCACATCCTCTTCGACAAGGGGTACCTCGGGGTCGACAACCGGCACCGGCTGCACGTCAGCCCCAGGCTGAAGTCCGACTTCGGAAACGGTGACGAGTTCTACCGCCGGGCCGGCTCGATGATCGACCTTCCGGACCGCCCCGTTGACCGACCGTCACCCGACTCCGTCAACTGGCACATGGACGTGCGCTTCCTGGCCTAGCCGTGGCCTAGCCGGCTGCAGCTAACCCGGGCGATAGCGACGAACACGGTGTCTGAGGACGGCTCAGTCGTCGCGCAGCGCAGTGACCATGTCATCGGTGACCACGCGGTCGGCAGCGCCGACGATCACGGGGAACGGGCTGTAGGCGACGTCTCGTAGGCCTGGCTCGCCCTCCGCGTCCACCCTCCCAAGCCCGAGACGGGCCAGTTCCGAAACCGCCTCACCGAGCGAAATCCCGCGGACAAACGCGAGCGACCGGGCCGCAGCGAGGACCGTGTCGTCGATGGCCAGCGTTATCCGCATTCCGCCATGATGCCAAGGCCCCGGGCCGGTGGCTCGCCCGTTCTGGAGCACCCGAGGGCCCTCGCGCCCTCGGCATACACAGCGACGAACCATGCACCCACGGCGGGGAGACAAGGGTGGGCGGGCGGTCCCCAGGTATCCATGGCGGTGCGCAGACCTCCTCTCACTCGTGCTGGCAGATCGCCAGCCGACGAAGGAGGCAGAGTCATGGACAACCCGGAGAACAGCGTGGCCGTCCTGCGGCAGCTGCATGAGATCGGCGCGATCAACCTCGATGTCCTGGTCCACGAGGCGGGCAAGGTCCGCTCCGTGCTCAGCGACAACGGCTTCGACCCCGAGTGGGGCATCTGCTACAAGTTCACGATGCACATCGGGCCGGGCGTGTTCAACCTGGTCGAGGTGGCCGACGAGATTCGCGGGCTCGGGTACGAGCTGAATCGGATCGGCTGATGCTCACGACGGTCCGGGCCGAGGCGCCCTCAGACGCGCCCCTGCCCGGGCCGGCGGCAGCGCTGGCCCGCGACTGCCTGCTCCGCTCGTTGGACGTGGCCGAACTCCTCGTCCACGACGTTCTGGTGCCGGTGGCTGCGACGGCCGACCCTCCGGACCAGGTCAAGGAGGTCGCCGAGGTCGCCATGCTGCTCCGGATGGCGCACCGCCTCGGTGACGAGCCGATCACGGCCCGGGTCGAGACCCTCGCCGAGGCGATTGCCCCGCTGGCCCGCTCGGAGAGCATCCGCCGCCAGCTCGTGGGCCGGGTCAGCGCCGCGGCGCCCAAGTTCTTGGCTCACGCATGCCTGAGCAGCATCGGACTTACCGACGACCAGTTCGAGCGGGTGGTGACTCAGGCACTGACGTCGTCGGCCGCCTGCGCTGCCGAGCGGGTGCCCTTCCGCATCCTCGACGTCGCGTGGATCCGGCACCTGATCCTCGGGGACCAGGAGCTGCTGGACCACCCCGTCCTGCCGCTGACCTGCCTCGGGCAGGGCGTCGACCTGGTCGGCGCGAACGTGGACGCGGCATACGCCTTGAGCCACACGCTGCCCTATGCCACTGACTTCGGCCGCCTCGAGCTGCCGAGCTGGGTGGACCGCGCGAAGCAGTCCCAGCTCGCGGACGCGTTGATCGCCAAGGCGCTGGCTGCGGACGACCTGGACCTCCTGGGGGAGCTCCTCATGACGGCGCCCTTGCTCCGGTTGCCGTGGAGCCCGATGCAGGTCTTCGGTTGGACAGTGCTCACGGAGGTATGGCGAGACCACCCGATCCTCCCCGGACCGGGGATCCCCCGCGCCAGCGGGCCCGAGGACGAGCTGACGAGACGACGACGAGTCCTCGGCACGGTGTACCACACGCCACTGGTCGGCGGGCTCCTGATGGCCACCGCGCTCTGGCGCCGGCACCTGCCCCCGGATGACTTCACCGCCACCACGGCGCGGGAGTCCCCGCCCAGAGGACCCGCGCTCGACGCGACCCTCAAGCCCGCCTGGCGTGCGGTGTGGGCCCGGCTCAGCGAGGGTGAGCGCCAACGCTCGCAGATCGCCCCGTGGCTGGTGGCGCTCCACCAGGCGGTGGACGCTCTGGACGCTGCGGGCCTGCTCGCTCTGCTCAGGCAGCCCCAGGCCGCCCACGCGCCGACCGAACCGGTCCGGCAAGCCGTCGAGCTCCTCCAGCGGCTGGTGCAGGCGGGTACGCCGTCGGAGTGAGCGGTACTCCGCGGCAGCGCGCGCACGCCGCGCAGGCGGCGGTGAGGCGAACACTTGCGCCGCTTTGCATGGGTATGTCGGGTTCGGACTAGGCTCCTCAGTGGCACACCGTCGCGCCACCTGAACGAAGGGCATCCCCCATGCGCCGACCTCAGCTCCTCGCCGCCGTCACCGCTGCGCTCCTGGGGGTGGTGGGTCTGCCCGCAGTGACAGTCTCGGCGGCTCCGGTCGCCTCCGCGGTCTCAGCGGCCACAGCCGCTCCCGACGACCTCCTGATCAGCGAGTATGTCGAGGGCACGTCGACCAACAAGGCGGTCGAGCTCTACAACCCGACCGCCGCGCCGATCGACCTGGCCGGCTACAAGCTGGTGCCCTATTTCAACGGCTCGACGACCTCGACGGTGACGCTGACCCTCACCGGGACGGTCGCTCCGGGCGACGTCTTCGTCTTCGGGTCGACTGCGGCCGGCGGCCCGCTCGGCGCCCTGCTCGACCAGGTCACCACCGCGTCCCTATGGAATGGCGACGACGCGATCGTCCTGACCCGCACCGACGGCACCGTCGTCGACTCCTTCGGGCAGGTCGGCGTTGACCCCGGCGCCGAATGGGGCACCGGACTGGTCTCCACCCAGGACAACTCCCTGCGTCGCAAGGCCGACGTCTGCACCCCCGACCGGACGCCGACCGACCTCTTCGACCCCGCCGTCGAGTGGGATGGCTACGCCACCGACACCTTCGACGGCCTTGGGGCGCACACGAGCACGTGCGGGGTCACGCCCCCCACCGCCCCGGTCATCAACGAGTTCTCCGCGAGCACGACGGGCACCGACGTCGAGTACCTCGAGGTGTATGGCGCCCCCGCGACCGACTACTCCACGCTGTCGATCCTCCAGGTCGAAGGTGACCTCACCGCCACCGCACCAGGAATCGTCGGGTCCGTCGTCAGCGTCCACCCCGTCGGGACGACCGACGCCGACGGTCGGTGGCTCGGGTCGCTCGCGGCAAACGCCGTGCAGAACGGTTCGCTGACCTTGCTCCTCGTCGACGGGTTCACCGGCGCGGTCGGCACCGTGCTGGACGCCGACGCCAACGGGACCCTTGACGACCCGGCGCCATGGACCAGCCTCCTCGACAGCGTTGCGGTCAACGACGGCGGCGCCGGCGACCTCAGCTACAGCGCGGCGGTCCTCGGCACGACCCACGACACGACCAGCGCCTTCGCCCCCGGTGGCGCCTCGCGCATCCCGGACGGCACGGACACCGACACCGCCGCGGACTGGGTCCGCAACGACTTCGACCTGGCCGGCATACCGGGCTTCACCGGGACGCTCGTCGCCGGGGAGGCGGTCAATACCCCGGGAGCGGCCAACACGACGACCCTCCCGCCGCCGCCACCGCCGACCTGCGACGACCCCGCGACCGGGATCTCCGCGGTCCAGGGGTCTGGCGCCGACTCACCGCTGGTCGGGCAGAGCGTCCAGATCGAGGGTGTCGTCGTCGGTGACTTCCAGACCGGCGGCTTCCAGGGGTACTACCTCCAGGACGACGGGGACGCCGACCCGGCGACCTCCGATGGCGTCTTCGTCTTCGCCCCCGGTGGTCTCGATGTCGCCGTCGGTGACATCGTCCACGTCGCCGGCGTGGTCTCCGAGTTCTTCGGTATGACGGAGGTGACCGCCTCGGCCGCGGTGCTCTGCAGCACCGGGGCGGCCCTGCCCGCGCCGGTCGAGGTCACCCTGCCGCTCGCGTCGCCCACCGCGCTCGAGCCCTACGAGGGAATGCGCGCCACGCTGCCGCAGGACCTCGCCATCCTCGAGTTCTTCGACTTCGACCGGTTCGGAGAGATCGTCCTCGGCAGCGCCCGCCAGTACCAGCCGACCGCGGTCTACCAGCCGGGGTCGCCCGAGGCAGTCGCGCTCGCCGCGGCGAACGCCCTCGACCGGATCACCCTTGACGACGGCCGCTCGACCCAGAACCCCGACCCGGCCCGGCACCCCAACGGCGACCCGTTCACCCTCGACAACCGGTTCCGCGGCGGCGACCTCGTCACCGGCGCGACCGGGGTGATCGACTGGCGCTTCGACAAGTGGCGTCTCCAGCCGACGGCGGGGGCGACCTACACCTCGACGAACCCGCGCACCGCACCACCGGCGGTCGGCGGCTCGCTGAAGGTCGCCTCCTTCAACGTCCTTAACTACTTCACGACGTTGAACAGCCGCGGCGCGAACACCGCCGAGGAGCTTGTCCGGCAGCAGGCCAAGATCGTCGCCGCGATCAGCGCCCTCGACGCCGACATCGTCGGCCTCATGGAGATCGAGAACAACGGGACCGCGGTGGCCACGCTCGTCGATGCGCTCAACGCAGCGACCGCGCCGGGCACATATGCGTATGTCGACACGGGAGTCGTCGGGACCGACGAGATCTTCCAGGCGGTCATCTACCGGCCGGCGACGGTCTCGCCGAAGGGCGCACCGGCATACCTCACCTCGGCCGTGGACAGCAGGTTCCTCGACGACAAGAACCGGCCGGCGCTGGCCCAGACCTTCACCGAGACTGCAACCGGCGCCGACCTCACCGTCGTCGTCAACCACCTGAAGTCGAAGGGCTCGGCGTGTGACGACGTCGGCGACCCGATCGACCCGAACGGCCAGGGCAACTGCAATGGCGTGCGCACCGCGGCCGCCGAGGCGCTGGTCGACTGGCTGGCGACCGACCCGACGCACTCAGGCTCGGCCAAGGCTCTGGTCATCGGCGACCTCAACTCCTACGACAAGGAGGACCCGGTCCGGGCGATCGTCGCTGGCGGGTACACCGACCTCGTGGCGAAGTATGGCGGCGAGTACGCCTACTCGTATCTCTTCGACGGCCAGCTCGGCTACCTCGACCACGCCCTGGCGAGCCCGGGCCTGACCGGTCAGGTGACCGGGACGGCGCACTGGCACGCCAATGCCGACGAGGCCGACCTCATCGACTACGACATGACCTTCAAGCTGCCGGCCCAGGCCGCGATCTATGCACCGGACGCTTACCGTGCCTCGGACCATGACGCCGTGCTCGTCGGGCTCTCGCTGACCCCGCCGGACACGACGCCGCCGACGATCACCGTGACGGCCTCCCCGGCGCGGATCTGGCCGGCCAACGGCAAGCTCATCCGGGTGCGGACCACGGTGACGGCCGCGGACGACGGCGGCCCGGTGACCGTGACCTTCAACGGGATCAGCACGAACCGTCCGGCGCGGGACTATGTGGTCCTCAGCGACACCTCGTTCCGGCTTCGGGCGGCGAAGTGGGCGAGATACACCCTCACCTACACGGCCACCGACGCTGCTGGGAACTCAACGACGACCTCGGTGACGGTACGCGTGGCGAGGCGGTAGGGAGGGCGGGCCCAGCCGCGGGGTCAGCCGGCGAGCTGGGCGGCCGACAGACCGAGGAAACGACCAAGGGTGACCTTGGCGTCGTTGAGGGTGTTCGCGACGGAGTACATCTGGAGAAGCAGGTCCCCCTTGGCCGCCACCGAGACGCACGAGTACTGCCTGCCATCGACCCGCTCACACCAGCTGTACAGCGCGTCGAAGCCCTTGACGGCGGCGAGGTCCTGAACCTGGAGCTGGTCGTGGACCAGCTCGTCGAGGGTGTAGCTGGCGCACCGGGTGAGCTTCGGGGCCTCGTTGACGCTGCCGGCCGCGCCACCGGGCGGCAGGTAGGAGACTCCCTGGAAGACGGTCCGCGACGAGTCGCGCAGCTCCTGGTAGCCGGCCGTGATGAGGAGCTTCTCCGCCGTCAGCGCCGAGTCGCAGCCGTAGAAGAAGGTCTCCTTGCTGATCGTGGGCTGCTCCTTGACCGTGAAGCCCACCTCCTTGACGACCTCCGCGGGCAGGAGGGCTCGACGCACCGCCCGCTGGGCCTCGGCCTCGCTGGCCGGTCCGCCATACGAGAACGAGCGGGACGCGCTCGAGGCGGGAGGTGAGCTTGGCGTGGAGCTGGCCGCCCTCGTGACATGTACGGTCGGCGCCGTCAGAGTGCCGTCCGACCCGGTGCCGGCCGAGCCTGAGCTGCAGCTCGACACGGCAAGTGCCCCCAGGGCCACGGCGAGAGCCGCGGTGCGAAGCCGCCGACTCATGAGGTCCCCTCTGCTGCGGGCCGCCTCCTGCGGCACAGTGGAGAGTGTACGCACGGGGGAGCCGTCCCGGCCGAGGACCGGCAACGCGCCGAGATCAGCCCAAGGGCACAGCCACGGGGCATCCGTGGGCCAGTCCCCACGGCTTGAGGTCGACGTCCGCGTCCTCGGTATGACGGCCCGCGCTCGTCAGCGTCCCCGCCATGACTCCGCGGTGGACCTCGCAGACGACCTCGGGGTGTCGTCTGGCGGCCTCGAGCAATGGGCAGGTCAGCAGGGTCAGCCGCAGTGTCGCGACGCTGCCCCCGGGGCCAGCCGAGGCTGTCGCCTCCCACGCCTGCTCCAGCTTCACTGGGGTGAAGCCGACCCGATCGAGCACGTCGAGCAGGAGCCGTCGCCGGCCGGCCACGGTGCGGGGGGCCCGCCCCCCGGCCAAGGCGGCACCCCACAGGCGTCCGACGGATCTCGCCGTGCCGGCGGGGTCCGACTGCCCGGCGGCGTGCTCGGTGAAGGCCGCAGCGAGCTGGAGGTACTCGGGCGGGCTGTCGTCATACCTGGCTCGTCGGGCAGCCGACCGACCGACCGCGGTGACCGTGTAGACCCATGGTGGGCGGCCCCCTCTCGGGCTGCCCTCGCAAGGCTCGCCCCCGCTGCGCCCGTCGGCCGGGGAGCCGGCGTGCCGCGAGACCAGACCGGCCGTCAGGAGCGCGTCGAGATGCCCGCGGGTCGTGTTCGGGTGCCCGCCGACCGAGCCGGCCAGCTCGCGCACCGTCTGACCGCCCGCCCCGGCCAGCGTCAGCAGGACCCGGCGCCGGGTGGGGTCGGCCCACACCGAACGGTCCGGTGACGGGGCCGGCCCGACCTGGTGCATACTTTTCACATCAATGACTGTAATAACTCGCCACCTTGGAGGCCACTGTGACTGCCCCGCAGCCCGTCGAGATCACCCCCGCCCCCCAGGCCGGTGGCTGCTCGTGCCACGAGCACGTCGAGGAGCTGCCCGAGCTTGACGCGCGGCTCATCCCGCACGCCGTGCGGCACGGCGCCATCATCGGTGCGGTCAACCAGCTGCCCCCGGGCGCGGCGATGGCGCTCATCGCCCCGCACGACCCGCTGCCGCTGCTGGCTCAGCTGCGGAGCATCTTCGGCGACCAGCTGGAGATCAACTACCTCGTCGAGGGCCCCGAGGCCTGGAAGCTCAAGCTGGCCAAGCGCGCCTAGCCCGGTGCGGCAGCTGTTGGCCGTGCGGACCTGAGCCCAGGCTGCCAAGCTGGGGCCATGTGGTCCCTCGAGCGGGATGCTCGGCTTCGGTCAGCCGCGATGGAGTGGCTCGCGGCGCGCACCAACGACGGCCGTGACCCGCTCGCAGGGGACGAGATCGAGGAGTTCACCTTCGAGGGTGAGCGCTTCCGGCTGATGGACAGACAGCGCGGCATCCGCAAGCCCGCCGTGCTGGCGTCCGCCCTGGCGATCCGCACGGTATGGCGGCCCGAGGGTGCGCCCCGGCCGTACGAGGACGCCATCGCGGCCGACGGCCTGGTCCGTTACAAGTGGCGCGGAGACGACCCTGACCACCCCGAGAACCGCGCGCTACGTGCAGCGATGGACGCACAGCAGCCGTTGATCTGGTTTTGGGGGGTCGCTGAGGCCCTATACCAGGCGATCTACCCGGTCTACCTCGTCGGCGAGGAGCTCCGGCAGCAGCAGTTCGTCGTCGCCACCGACGGGCTGCAGCACCTCCGACCGACCGACTCGCCGCTCGACGAGGTCGTCCGACGGTACCTCCGCTCAGAGACCCTGCGCCGGCTGCATCAACCGGTCTCCCGCAGCATGGTGATGCTGGCCTACCACGAGCGCTGCGCGGTCTGCTCGCTGCGCCACAACGAGCTGCTCGACGCCGCACACATCGTCGAGGACCGGCACGACCTCGGGGTCGCCGCGGTCCGCAACGGCTTGGCGCTGTGCAAGATCCACCACGCGGCATACAACTCGCGCATCCTCGGCGTGCGACCGGACCTGGTGGTCGAGATCCGCGCCGACATCCTCGAGGAGACCGACGGCCCGCTGCTCGAGCACGGGCTCAAGGGGCTCCACGGGATGCCGCTGCGGGTGGTGCCAAGTAGCCGCAGCCAACGGCCCGACGTCGAGCTGCTGACCCTGCGGTACGACCGCTTCCGCGCCAGCTGAGAGGGTCCAGCTTCCGGGATGGGCGCTGCCGCCCTGGCGAGGGCCCAACAAGGTCGACCTCAGACCTGAGTTGGGTCACCTTGCGCCATCTTTCACGGCGGCAGGGCTGTGACCTGCGCTGATGTGGTGGCGGAGTGTGTCGCGGAGGCACTAATCCGTTTCGGTAGGATCGGTCGGTGGCGTGGGTTCGACGGGTTCGGACCGCCTCGGGCGCGACGGCGGTTCAGATTGCTGAGTCGGTGGGTGGGCGGCGGCGGATCGTGCGGCATATCGGCTCGGCACGCGATGAGGCGGAGCTTGGGCTGCTGATCGCCGAAGCCCGTCGTCTGCTGGCTGACGATGCCCAGCAGGAGCTCGATCTCGGCTTGACGCTGGTGGCCCCGAAAGCGGTGATGGTCCCCGCGCCGGCCCACGAGTTGTTTCCCGGGGGGCCGGAAGGGCGCCGGTGGGTGCGTAGGGCCCACGTCCTGAAGACCAGCTCGGGTCTGCTGTACCAGGCCTTGGCGGGGGTGTACGCGCGGTTGGGGTTCGACGCAGTCGGCGATGAGGTCTTCCGTGACCTGGTGATCGCCCGCGTCGTGGAGCCGACCAGCCTGCTGGATGTCGACCGGGTCCTGGCCGAGCTGGGTCGGGCCTCGGCGAGCCTGTCAACCCGCAAACGGACCCTGCGACGCGCCTACGCCGGTGGTTACCGCGAGGTCCTCGCTGAGGCCTGCTTCACCATGCCGCCACCCACGGCAACCTCACCCTGGTGCTCTACGACGTGACCACCCTCTACTTCGAAGCCGAGAAGGAAGACGACCTGCGCAAGGTCGGCTACTCCAAGGAACGGCGCGTCGACCCACAGATCGTCGTCGGCTTGCTGGTGGACCGTCAGGGGTTCCCCCTCGAGATCGGCTGCTTCGAAGGCACCAAGGCCGAGACCCTCACGATCGTGCCGATCGTGAAACAGTTCCAAGAACGCCACGGCATCGCCGACATGGTCATCGTCGCCGACGCCGGGATGCTCTCGGCCTCGAACCTGAGGGAACTGGACCAGGCAGGTCTGCGGTTCATCGTCGGCTCCCGGGTGACCAAAGCCCCTGCGGATCTCGCGTCGCATTTCCGGTGGCACGGCGACGCGTTCACCGACGGGCAGCACGTCGACACCATCACCCCACGCATCGCCACGAAGACCGCGGCGGCAGTCAACGACCAGAACAAGCGCGCCGAGCCGGTATGGGACCCGGCCGTGCACGCCACCTCGTGGCGGGCGGTATGGGCCTACTCCACCAAACGCTCCGTCCGCGACAGCAGAACGCTGACGATGCAAGAGAACAAGGCCAAGGCCGTCATCGCCGGCGAGAAGACCGCCCGCACCCCCGGTTCGTCACCATCACCAACGGCTCCCGCTCCCTCGATGAGGCGTCACTAGCGCGCGCCCGCCGCCTGGTCGGGCTCAAAGGTTACGTCACCAATATCCCCGCCACGCTCATGCCCCCAGCCGAGGTCATCGCCAGCTACCACGACCTGTGGCACATCGAGGCGTCCTTCCGACTGTCCAAAACCGACCTTGCCGCCCGGCCGATCTTCGCCCGCACCCGCGACGCCATCGAAGCCCACCTCACCGTCGTCTTCGCCGCCCTCGCGCTCTCGCGGACCCTCCAGAACCGCACCGGCATGTCCCTACGCCGGTTCCTCCGCACCCTCAAACCCCTGCGCTCAGCGACCATCGAGATCAACGGCGTCATCAACACCTACCCGCCATCCATCGACCCCGAGATCAAGGCCATCCTCACCGCCCTCGAACACCCCCCACCAAGGCACTAAGCCAATTGACCCAACTCGGGAGACCGACGGCCCGCTGCTCGAGCACGGGCTCAAGGGGCTCCACGGGATGCCGCTGCGGGTGGTGCCAAGTAGCCGCAGCCAACGGCCCGACGTCGAGCTGCTGACCCTGCGGTACGACCGCTTCCGCGCCAGCTGAGAGGGTCCAGCTTCCGGGATGGGCGCTGCCGCCCTGGCGAGGGCCCAACAAGGTCGACCTCAGAGCGACTGGTAGTAGTCGCGAATGACTGAGGCCATCAGCTTGCGCCGCTGGCTCAGGAACTCTCGGTAGCCCCCTGCCGTGACCTCGGCGAGGTGCGCTGGGATGGCATTCTCGCTCAGGTTCCTCGCCAGGTCTGTCGGGTCCGTGATCTCGCCAAGGGTGAGAATTCCGGTCTCGAGCTGTCTGGCCACCTCCGCCATGTACTCCGCCGGAGGCTTGTTACTGATGCTGATGTTGACCGAGGTCTCGGTCAGCGCGAAGTTGGCGACCTGGTTGTAGTCTCCGCGGTCGGGGTATCCGTGCTTCTGCAGGTAGTCCTTGGGGACGATGTGGTGGATGTCGCCGGACTGCTGGGTCATCGCCGTCACCGTGATGCTCCGTGACAGGAAGCCCCGGAAGTTGTTGGCCACCTGGGCAGCAAGGAAGGTCTGGAAGAACGGGCTCACGGTGCTCGTCGTCTCGAGGGATGCCGGCAGAGTCACCGCCCAGAAGGCGTCCGAGAGGTCGGACTCCTCAATCTGCTTGAGGTAGTTCGCGGCTCCCTGATCGGTGATCCGGCGGATGTCCTGCTCCCAGGTCGACTCGAAACTCACAGAGTGGCGACCGGTGAGCATGGACATCACGAACCAGCGCTTCACCGTCCGCTTGCGCTCGCCCTCGCTCATCGCCTGGTCCTCGCGAAGCCGGAGGTAGAGGGCGTAGGCGAAGTTCAGTGCGTTGCGCGAGTTCACCATGCCGGGGGAGATGAAGCCGGCGGACTTGATGACCATGAGGAAGTTGTCGAAGTGGTACTTCCTCACGATCTGAAGGAGTGCCCGCTCGAGCTTGTCGTAGGCGAGGGGGATCAGCTCCTGGTCGACCTTTCGCGTCTCGGGGTCACGGCCCGAGAGCTCGCTGACGATGCTCGACGCCTTGCCACGGCTGAACCCCACCAGCCCCGCGACGCGGATGACGTCGCTGTACTCCGGATCGTAGAGATCCTCAGACTCGTCCTTCAGCCAATCGATCGCTTTGAGGTAGGGCGACGCGGCGAACTCGGTGTCGTTCTCCCTGATGTCGGCGTAGGCGTGCGGGGCCACGGCCAGATGGCAGAAGTAGTCGATCAGCTTGCGCAGGTTGCGGCCGCGATCACCGTATGTCGCGATCTTGCTCATCGCGAAGTCCGCGCTGCTGAGCGGCACGCCTTTGGAGTTTATCCTGATGAAGATCTCCGACACGGTCTCAACGTCGAGGTCATCGGCGAGACCGATGATGCCGATCTGGGCGTTCTGAATCCTCTCCAGGCGGGTCAGGTTGGTCTCGAAAGTCCTCGCGTCGACGTCCGGGTTCCGCTCCAGGTAGTCACGCGCGAAGGACAGCGAGGATTCAGTGTTGAAGTACTCGCTGATGTCCGGGATCCACTGAGGGTTCCTCCGGATGAACGGTGTGAGCGTCGCGAACTCCTCCGTGATCGGGTTGAACGCGATGACGATCCGGATGGACCGATACCTCCTGTCGATCACCGGAAGGCCCGCCACTGCCGCACGGAGGGCCGTGATGCGCTGCTGCCCGTCGATGAGAATCTGCTGGTGGGCCGCCACCTGACCGCCCTTGAGCTTCGCGCCCACCGACTGCCAGGTAATCAGATAGCCGACCGGGTAACCCTTGTAGAGGGAGTCCATCAGGTCCCGGACCTTGATGCTGTCCCAGACAAAGGGACGCTGAAGCTCGGGGATTGCGATCCGGTCGCTCTTGACGTCGGTCAACAGCTGCGACACGGCCAACTGGGTTACCGAGTATTTCGCCATTCACGTCCTCCTTCGTTCCCGCGTAAGGCTAGCCCGAACGCCCCAGCGGATGCGGGCCATCGGGCAGCTCGGCCAAGCGCGTGGAGTCTGCGGTGGCGCGTCTGAAGGGGTGACTGAGCCGACCGTCACGCCCAACCAACAGGGTCGCTCGCGCCGCAGATCAGGTCCACGTTCCCGTGTCGCGGCGCCGGATCAGCCTGGACCGCTGGGCGCCGACGAGGACATCGGGCGACCCGAGCGGCAGGACCGGTCCATAGCCAGGCGGCGCGCCGAACGCTCGCAGCAAGGAGTCCGCTCGGCTCGACGGCGGTCCGCTCACGCCGAACCAGGCCATCAGGTCCCCGGTCCGCACGGGGGCAGGTGCGTAGCCGACGAGCTCGTTGGCACGACCGACCACCCACACGAGGGCGGCTGCGGTGTTGACCGTCTTGGCCCGGCGGCGAAAGACCGACGGGTCAGTTTCGGCTGCACAACTGAGAAAGCGCCGACACGCGGTGCGGAACTCGACGTCGAGCGCCGCGAACGTCCAGTCGCGGACCAGCGCATCGACATACTCATCGATCTCCGACAGGACGGGGTGAAGGTCGGCGGGGACGCTGCGTAGGTCGAGAGCCTCGTCCCGGAGCGGAGCCGAGTCCAGCGACGCGAGGGCGTCCGGCCCCCCGACCGCGTTCTCGAGGATCTCGGTGAGGATCGCCGTCGTCGACGGATAGGCGAGCTCGCGCAGGACCTGTTCTCGCAGCGCCCGGACATCCTCCCGGGCCCGAGTCTGCTCGAAGGTCACCAGCCAGCGATCCACGGCGCCGAGGGTTTCCTCGGTCGCGACAGGGCCGATTCCGCGCACCCGGTGCGCGTACCGGATGAGGGCCCGCAGGACATCGGGCACCTCGTCGAGAACCTCGTCGGCGACGGCGGGGTTGGCGGGCATCGCCTGCGTCATACAGATCTCGACCGTGACATGGCTCCACCGCAGCGGGTCACCGGCATGGAAGGAGGCGAAGCTGAGCAGCGTGAGAGCCGCCCCCGCGGCCGCCTCGGACGACGGCCCCGTCTGCAGCAGCACGGCCTCAGGCGAGTCGGCGAAGTCCTCGAAGGCCGACTCGATGGCGGTGGCATCGACCTGCGGATCGCGCTCGGGGAGCCCGGGTCCAGGCGGCATCGACTCGACGAAGTGGTTGAGGAGTGTGGCGCACTGGGGCCACGTCTGGACCTCTTCGTCCGGGTAGAACTGGTGCTGCTCCTCGGCGTATCCGCGGGCGACATACCTCGTCAGAGCGTCCTCGATGCGGTCTCGCGCGTCACCAAGCTCCATGGGAACAGGAGGTATGCCGCGCCCGCTCTCGGCGATGAGCTCGGCGTAGCGCGAGCGGACGTCCTCGACCTCGTCGCCGATGATGAAGGCGTCCTTGATGATCGTGCCGAGGTTGTGGTCGATGTAGACCACGAAGGTGGCCACCTCGCCACCGGGCCAGCGAAGACCGAGCATGATGTTGTCGCCGTCGCCGAGATCATCGGTCATGAACCACGCCTCGACGGCGCGGGCCGCGGCCAGGTCGCGCACCATCGGCGGCACCGGCTGGCGGCGCCCGGCCAGCTCGCGCTGGATGCGGGTGCGGAGCAGGTCGTCCTCGGTGAGCACCGCGGCCAGATGGAGAACGGCGGTGATCTCGGCGATATCGACGTCGAAGAAGCTCTCGAGCAGCTGAGCGCCGACGGGGTACTCATGGCGGTCGGGGTCGATCGCCATGATGGCGACCATCGTCCCGGTGACGAGGATCGTCGTGGGGTCCGGTGACCGCAACGAGTCGCGGAGCATGCGGATGAGCGGCTGGGCCTCGACGGGGGATGCGTCGTCGGTGTGGTGCCTGGGCTGGTGCGGTTTGCGTGTGCTCGACCGATGCGGTGTATGGCGCCGGCGGCGGTCCCTTCCAGCCATCGCCCCATCACAGCAGGTTCGGGGCGGCGCGTCACCTCTTGCTCCGTGGTGCGCTCGCCGCGCGTGACCGTCGCGGTCTGCTCTGGAGACATCATGATGCCTGCAACCTTGATGCTATGATGCCTTGGTGAGGACGACCATCACCCTCGATGACGACGTGGCTCGGCTCATCAGCGACGCCCAGCACCGCGAGCGCAAGACGTTCAAGCAGGTCGTCAACGAGGCCGTGCGGCGCGGCCTGTCCGCGCCCGGGCCGGCCGCCACGCCATACAGCGTGCGGGTTCACCACTCCGGCGTGCGTCCGGGCATCGACGTGACCGCGCTCAACCGACTGGCCGATGAGCTCGAGGATGACGCGCTCGTCGCTGGGCGCGACGCGTGATCATCCCCGACGTCAACCTGCTCGTGTATGCCGTGTTCGACGGCTACCCACAGCATGAGCGGGCGGTGCAGTGGCTGACCGGCGCGCTCAATGGCGCCGAAACGGTAGGGCTCACCGCACCGGCGATCTTCGGCTTCGTCCGGCTCGCCACGAGCGCCCGAATCCACGAAGCCCCGCTGTCGGTCGCGGCTGTCCGGGAGTACGTGCGCGAATGGCTGGCGCGGCCCCAGGTGCAGTTCCTCACCCCCGGACCCGAGCATGTCGGGGTGGCCCTGCGGCTGCTCGAGCGGGTGGGCACGGGGGCCAACCTCGCCACGGATGCTCAGCTCGCGGCGTATGCCGTGGAGTTCGGCGGGACGATCCACTCCAACGACGCCGACTTCGGCCGATTCGCTGACGTGCCCTGGGTGGACCCGCTCCGCTGACCCCGAGCGGGTGTGAAGCACGGGCGCTCGGGCAGGTCCGCCACCCCGAGTTACCAAGAAGACCATCGGACCTCGGGATTGCCGCGACGAAAGTTGCCGGAGCACGTTGAGGGCCGTCTGCGTCGTTACGCCACGGCTCTCGTGGACAGCAACGTTGCCGACCTTGCGGATCGCATCAGCCTTCGCCGCCGCCTCGGAGCCGACAGCGGCTCGAATACCGCTATCCCCGAGGCGTGCCGCCAGGTCCGACTTGTAGGGGACTGTCAGCCGTTCGAAGGTCGAAGACCCTGACGACTACCTTCTCGACAACGCGCCGCACATAGAAGACGCACGACCGGGGTCATTTCGGCCGCAGGTTCTGGCTCGAATCGCCTCGTCGCGGCTCTCTCCCCAGTCCGCTGGCACGAGGTCCAAGTTGCCCCTCACGGCGACCGGCGCTCGTAGGTAGTTCCACGGTGTCCCCAGCCCCCGTGCACGGTGAGCCAACCGTGCTTGTCCAACGCCGCAAGGGCGTTGCGGATCTGATGGACGGATAAGCCCGTGGTGGTCGTCAGGCTTCGGGCACTCAACGGACCTCGCGCAAGGGCCGCCCAGATCGCAGGTCCATGCCTGGTCACCGATGCACCGGGGGAGCCGGGCGAAGCCGGGTTGGTGGTAGGCCCATCGGAGAAGAGGGGGACTGAGGTGTCGGTCGCGGTTGGCGTGGGGGTGACCACCACGAGGGGTCTCTCAGTGCGCTCCCCGTTGAGTTCCAGCGTGGACGCCAGGCGGTAGGTGGTCTGCCCACGCTCCCCGCTGGACTCTGCCAGCCCGGCGTTGACGAGCCCCTGCAACTCCGCACGGGCCACGAGGGAGTCCATCGGGGCGAACTCCGCTCGCACCATGCCGTTCGTCCACTCCGTGCCGTGACGCATGGAAACCACGAGTCGGCGCTGCACGTCGGTGAGACGGCCATCGCGATCGACCCCCGAGAGCCACATGAGATCACGCTCGGCGATGAGCGAGTGACGGGGAAGCAGGGCTGTGAAGGAGACGCCCTTGTCGATGAACCGCGGGGGGCGGAGGTTCGCCTTCGTCATCGCCAATTGGGCGTCGCGGATGCCGCCGCCCTCGCCTTCGATGACGCGAGCACCTGACTCAGTGCGCACCAACTTGCAGATCTCGTAGAGGAACTCGTTGACCGCCGACTTGCCGAGCGGACGGCCCAACTGGGCCTGATCGATACCCCAGAGACCGCCAGGGTTACTAATGACGAGGAGGTCGCCCGTGAGACGGATCTCCACCCGCTTGCCTTGGGTGTGCGGGCTGAGGTCGCGATGGACGAGGGCGTTTGCCACGAGCTCACGGACGGCGACGGCAGGGATCTCGTATTCCTCACGGGCGTGGCCATCCTGGCCGTATCGGATGGTGGCTCTTGTGTTGCGAACGACCCAGGCCATCGCGTCCTCGAGCAGCGCCGGTATGGGGCCGTCGAGGTGGACAAGATCGCGGGTCCGCGCACCGGTCCTCGGGTCGAGGTGGACCGCGGCGGTGATAGCCAGGCTGGGCGCGAACTGCTGCGGGTACGCCCCCAGTGCATAAAGGCCGGCGACAGTCAGCTCGGGTCCCTGCGGGACGAGGACGCCTCGATGGCGCAGCACCGCTTCATTCGACGCGTCGGCGAGCCGACGAGTCGAGGACCGAACGGCTGCGACATAGGCCTGCGTCAGGTCGGGATCGAGGTCGGACAGCTGAGTGCCCGGGACGGCCGCAGCGTCGAACCGGGGCCGGTCCCGCAGCGCGAGGATCTGCTGGACCTCCGGCTCGCTCATCCGATAGTCGCCGTCGGCCTGGCGCAGGTAGGCGTTGCCTTGGTGACGGCAGGGTCGCTGGCTCAAGGTGAGTGGGTTCACGCGTGCCACGACGATCACTGCGCCTTCGGTGCTGACGCGGTCGAACGTCACTTGGACCGGGGGCACCACCGAGTTGCGTGCCTGTGAGGCAATCCCCGCCTCGATCGCTGTCGGGTCGGCGACGCCCACCGGATCGAAGTCGCTGGCTTCGTCGAGGCCGACGACGATGAGTCCGCCGGATGGCATGTTGCCGAACGCAGACAACGTCTCCCCCAACCGGGGGCACCCGCCTGCCCCAAGCTTGACCTCGACGTTGGTCTTGTCGCCGCCGTGGTCCCGCAGCTCTTCCACGAGGTCTTGGAAGGCGTCAGCCGTCAGAGTCACATGGACACCATGACACAGTTGGTGCACCTGTGCAACTGTAGAGTTGCACAGTGTCACAGGTGCGATCGCTAGCTGGGGACAGCCCTCATTCGTCACCGAGACGGAAGCGCTGCGCCAACCGCTCAAGGGTGAACTCCTGGCGCAGCTTGCAGGCGCTGTTCTGGTTGGCGAACATGCCCTTCTCCCAGTAGGCCTGCTCAGCCGGCACGGTCGTGAGCCAACGCACCGGCACGACCCACTCGGCCACGTCGTCGGTCTCCGTCATACCGTTCGCGCCGTGCTCATACGTGCCGATGAGCTGCTGGTCGGCGAGCCGCACCACGTGCCCGTCAACGGTCACCTGTACGGAGTCGAAGCGTTGCGCCGGACCTGTCACGTCACCGACCGCGACGTATCCCCGCTGGGGGATGGACACGTTGACGCGTGCCCCCACCGGAACGTTGCGCAGAGTCCGCGAGTACCACGCGTCGCCGCCGGCCGAGACGAATCCGTACTTGCGCGCGTCCTCCCACTGACGGCCACCCGTGTCGGCGCCGAAGGATACGAACCAGTCGCACCCGTTCCACTCGGCGCGCTTCCCCTTCTTGTTCTTCCCGTATGCCGCGCCGCCGGTCTCGCTCTCGTGCTCCCTCGCCAGCCACGAGCGGGCGAGGTAGCGCCGTCCATCGTCCTCCAGGTAGGAGAAGAAGACGGCATTGACGGGGACGCCGAAGGTCCGCAGATAGGTGACGATCCGCTCGGAGCTTGGGTCGAGGTCGGTGGCGACGATCGTCAGCTGCAGTGCTGCGTTGAGCTCGTCCGGCGCCGAGGTGCCGAACGCCTCCTCGAAGGCGGCCTCGAACGCCACGTCGCCGAGATGGTCGTTGGCGATATCGATGATCGAGTCGCGGTCGAGCGTGCTCACCCACGAGCCGTAGTCGAGGACCTGGGCCACGACGTCGCGAGGGGTCTTGTCACGTTTGAGCTCGAGGACGTGGAGGTTGCCTTCACCGTCCATGGCGAGCAGGTCAATGAACTTTCCGTGGGGCGTGTGGACCTGCCGGCCGATGACGAGAAGCCGTTCACCGAGCAGCGACGGGTCCTTCTCGAGGTACTGCTCCAGGGTGGCCTCGGACGGCAGCGTCGCCGCGCTGAGCCGCTTCGGGGTGTCCCCGTCGATCCGCCACATCCCCATCTCCACCGGCATGACTCACAGCCTCCCCTATAACGCCCGCTCCCGCAGCGACTCGACCATTCGACCGAAAGCTGTCACTTACGATCCCATCGAGGCCCTCAGGGCATCGACTTGCCCGACTCGACCGCTTGTCCTCCAGACCCCACCCGTGCGCCTGGTTGTCGTGGAATCAGACCTCGTCGGTGCCACCCGAGTAGGTGCGGGTGAAGAGGATGGCGGTGGAGACACCGGCATGCGCGCGAAGGACAACGGAAGGGAGCTTGACGACGACGTAGAGCTTCTTCTGCTCGACAAGCCGCTTCCGGAAGTAGCCCGGGAACGAGGCGCAATGCACGGCTGTGCCCCGGGCCCTCAGCAGCGATTCCTAGGCGCGCGGCGCGGCCGACGTCGGGCTGGGCTTGGTGAGCGTCAGGATCTCTCCCAGCACGACGTAGGTCTGCAGGAAGATGAAGCGTGCCTCGTCGAGCGTGACCTGCGCATGCGTACCGGCCGAGCAGCGGCTGTAAAGCTCCCGGACCGTCAAACGGAGCCGGTCCCTGCGTGCCTTAGTCGCGCCGGCCCGGTGTGTGTACGCCTGCATCCGGTTCAGGACGTTCTGCTGGCCGACCGACAGGGTTACTCCGTCTCCGATCTCGTACGCCTCGGCCTCCGGCGGGAACACGTGGTCGGCGCACGAGTCGATCAAGCGGCGGCAGGTGGTCAGCGCTTGGCTGATGGACTCCGGATCGCCGTCGCGGAGGCGCTCCGAGACCTTCTCGATCTTGTCGAGGGCGGATCCGCTGGCCTCGGCAAGTGACCCGTCGACGCGCATCTGCGTCTCCGCGAAGAGACTGGCCTGGAGTTCGCTGAACAGCAACTCGTGGTAGATCTCAGCCACCATGTCGTACACCGTTGCAACGACCTGCCCGCAGATGCCGGAGAAGACCCCAGCAGCCATGGCCTGGGTGCCGATGAGCTGGTCGTGCTCCCTGGCCGCGATCGCAATGTAGTCGCCCGAGTAGTTGCCCCCGCCTCTGAGGGCCGTGATCGACTCCTTGGCCCCGGCGAGTTTCGCCTCGATCTTGGCGATGGCCGCGGGATAGAACTTTCCCTCGTCCGACTCCGACCAACGACCCGCACGGCCGATCCAGGCGGTCGCGGAACCGTCGGTCGGATAGCCACTGCGCTCGTAACCGAGGAAGGTCGTGAGGTCATCGTGTCCGACGAGCCGCGCGAGCCTGCTTGCCTTCAAGACAACCTCGGAGGCCTTAAGCCGTTGTTGCTCGACGTCGGTCAGCAGCTCCTCGGCGACACGCAGCGCTTCTTCGTGTCTCCCCATGGCGTAATGAGAACACACACCAGCGACAGCACCGCGCTCGGCGGTGGCTGTCCCGGGGTCACGTACAGTGCGAGGCACAACCACTCAGGGAGGTATGGATGAGCGAGGACGGCTACCTCTGGGGCGACGCGAACCTCATGTACCCGGACTGGCAGGGCACGACGCGACTCACCCAGCGCTGACGGCCGTAAGCATCGAGGAGTTGGTCAGGCTAGACCCTGTCGCGTGAGACGTGTTCGGGATCGAGATAGGCGGCGGGGAATCGGTCGTGCACGCGGTGGACGACTTGGCGTCCACCGGGACACCCCAGCGGAGAACTGCCGCTCGGTCGAGTCGCTGCTGGAGGCAATGGCGCGAACCAACGGGGGCGAACTGCTTCGACGCAGTTCCCCGTCCAAAAGGCTGACGTGTTCGAGGTGCTACCGAAGATCATGCACGTGTTCGACTTCCACCTCCGCTTGCGCGGCGTGGTCGGTGCCCCGGTCCGGATCATGTCGCAGGACGTCATTCCGGAGATGTTCATGCAGCCGGATGACAAATGATCCGCGTATCATCAGGACCGCGCACTTCAGCGTCGGCCACCTCAGGCGCTGAACCAGGACCCCACGAGACCGACCCGACTGCGACCTTCGTCTTGGACGATCTACGAGTTCGTGCCGGTGTTTCCAGGTCCGGAGGGCCAGGCGGCGCGAAGCCTTAGACGCCCGCGCGCCCTGCCGATACGTCCCGCACGGCAAGCACAGCAAGAAGCGAGGATTCCAGCGCGTCCGCGGACCTTGGGCCAAGTCCTTCAACCGGCGCACGCTCATCGAACGGCTCTTCGGAGCCGTCCGATATCAGTCACTCAATCTCAACCGCGGGTTCTTCCGCATGACTGGACTCGTCGCGACCGGCATGCTCCTCGCTCTCACCCTCATCGGGCACAACTTCGTCAGCCTGCACGCCTGGCACACCAAACGCGGCCTACCTGAGCCCTGGCAGGTACACCTCCTCCAGAGGGGGCGCCCCCAGGCGAGCCGGTCGACGACCGGCCCCTGGTGAAAGCGACCCGCACCCGCGGCCGGCGCAAGCGCCACACCGACTAACAATCCCGGCCCGAGCCACTCACCCCGCACGACGTTGGCGACAGCCTGCCCGAAAGCCGCCCGAACGCCCTGAAACCGCCTCCACGGCCTACGAAATCGCTGGGGCGAGGGTCCAGATAGGTCTCACGCCCCGACAACGACGGAACTCCCGGCCGGATCGACTCCCCCAGAGGGGAGCCCCCACGGCCGGGAGTTTCGGGAAACCAAAACGGGTAGTTCAGGTAACTACCCCAACGTGGGTGGTTCCAGAGACTCGCTGATCTGCGGCACCGGGCTCCCGGGGAATGGCCGGGCACAGCGGCCAACCCATCCAGGCACACCTGGCCTGACGGGGATCTCCCAGCCCGTGTTGGAAGCTGCTGGGCGGAACCCGCTTCCTCGGCGGCTCGCGCGATCGGCCGTGTGCGTCAACCATCGGTGAACCCGCTCAACCTCTCGGGGTCCAGCAGCCGCCTCGGGCCCACGGCCGTCCCGGGCGGGCTGACGCTTGCCTTGCACCCCGAGCGTACGACGGTCGTCAGACCGAGCGACCACGGCGAAGATCAAGCGCCCCGGAGTCATGCGAGCATACGTTGTTCACATGGGCACCATCGCTGACTATCTCGGCCCGCACTTGAAGATGCTCTCGGGTCCGTTCTTGTTCGTTGGCTCAGGGATCTCGCGGCGCTACGTTGGCCTGCCTGACTGGCCTGGGCTGCTCCGGCATTTCGCTCAGTACACCCCGCAGCCGTTCGAGTACTACCGGGGCCTCGCGAAGGGCGATCTCCCCGGCACAGCGACACTCATCGCCAACGACTTCTACGAGGTCTGGTGGTCTAAGGCCGACTTCGCAGATTCGCGCGCCGAGTTCGCCAACTTGGTTTCGGAGCCAGCCACTGCCCTGAAAGTTGAAGTCTCACGGTACGTCACACGCATGGTCGATGAGATGGTCGTGCCCGAGGACCTAATTGAGGAGTTTGCCCTTTTCGGCAAAGTTGCAGCAGAGGGGGTCATAACCACGAATTACGACTCGCTGCTCGAGACAGTATTTCCGGACTACGTCACCTACGTCGGGCAGGACGAACTGCTGTTCTCAGATAGTCATGGAATCGCCGAGGTCTATATGATACACGGCTCGGCTGCGAGTCCTAACTCACTGATCCTTACAGCAGAGGACTACGCTGACTTCCAGCGGCGAAACGCCTATCTTGCGTCAAAGCTGATGACCACATTCGTGGAGCACCCCGTGATCTTTCTCGGCTACAGCATGACGGACGAGAACGTCCGCGGCGTTTTGGAGGCGCTCGTCGTAGCTCTGCGTGGAAAGAACACCCAGAAGCTGCGCGACCGGCTTATTTTCGTGGACTGGCAGCCTGGACTGGGCCCTGAGGTCAGACGGCGCAGCGTTAGCCTCACGGATGGAGAGGTCGAGGCCGTTGAGCTGACGGTCCCCGACTTCGTGGAACTATTCAGCGTGCTCGCGGAGCGCGAAAGGGCGCTCCCAGCAAGGGTCCTGCGGCACCTGAAGTCTCAGGTGTACGAGCTGGTCAAGGCCAACGATCCTGATGGTCGCCTTGTGGCCGTCTCCGACATTGAGGCTGAAGCCGCCGACCTTGACGTGGTGTTCGGAGTCGGGGCGAAGATGACCGTGAAAGGTCTCATTGGACTCTCTCGTTGGGACGTTGTTGACGACGTTCTCGGCACACCAGAGCGTGGTCTGCCTCCCGACCAGATGGTCCACACGGTAATCCCGACGGTGTTCCAGCTGCCCTGGTACGTCCCATGCTTCAAGTACCTTCGTGAACTCGACCTTCTCGAAGACGACGGCACCCTCCGTCCGACCGCCGACGTGCCCGACCGCATCCGCCGGCGCGTGAAGAGGGTGAATGAAACGCTTGGGCCGAAAGCGTTGACAAAGGACCGACCAGTCAGTGCCCTCCTCGCAGCCCACGGCAGGGAGTACCTATTCAACAACCCCTGGATGCTGCCGGCAATGACCTCGAACGTAGAAGGCATCTGGAAGTTGCTCGACGACAACCGCAACTGGCGGCAGTACTCATGGTGGGGGACCCAGTACGGCAAGCTCGCGGTCGTCTATGATTGGATGAAGTATGCAAAGGTTTGACTAAACCCACAGCCTCGGTCAGGTGGTCGGAGACACGAGGCCAGTGCTCTCGAGAACGAGGCTCAGGGAGCACCTACAACCACTACTCCCACTGTCGTCGAGGCGGAGTGATTGGTCGATGTCGTCTTCCAGCAGAACAAGCGGATCATGACGCCCATGTCATGGCCCAATCTGAGCAACGCTCCACGGCGGGGCCGACATGAGAGCGACTCTTCATCATTCTGCGCACTGCGACTCTCCGCGAGTTGGGTCCGCGGTGATGCTATGTGTCGTCGGGCTAGGGTGATCGCGATGGCCGAGGGTATCGGGTCTATCTGACCTGAACGCGAGAGGCCGACGCGCTGCCATCGCCTGGCCGATACCCCCACCGCACAAACCGCTCACAGAAACCCGTACCTGGTCACCCAAGGGCTATATCCCAAGGGCACCGGTCAGGCACAGTAGGCCGTATGATGGAAATCCGCACTCAACCAGTTCACCTTCACCTTTGTCGACCGCATGCCCGCGGCGGAGAATCTCGATATTCGGGCGCCACCGTTCGCCTCACAGTCTCTTGATCGAGGCTCAGTCGATGACGTCGGGGAAATGCGGACCTGGGAAGCGATCCACCCGCACCACGTGGTCGAAGATGTCCGGGACGGCGCCCGGAATGGTTACCTCTGCAACCGCAGCGTCAGCCTTGCGACGCTTCGCCCGCCACCCCTCGTAGTCAAAGTCGTCGAGCCGTCGAAACACCGACTTTCCCCTACGAGGGGCTGAGGGAACATGGGCCGATCCCGTGTTGTAGGGCGAGACCTCGATGACACGTCCGTACACCTCGATCAGCGACCGAGTGTCGACCGTGAGCACCACCTGGGGTGTTTTCCGGTACATCCGCCCTCGCAGCAAGCGCAAGAGTCGCTCTGGGGTCGCCCAGAAGAAGACTCGACTATCGAGCAGGTGCAGGAATTCCTCCCGCGTGGTGCCCTCCTCCAGAACGTCATCGAGGAACTTCAAGGGGATCTGGTCGCGGATAACCACGACGTGATCGTCCGCCCCCTCCATGGTCAGGACCCGCGAGCGGAGGCGTCGCTCTCGCCGCCCGGAGCCTAGGCCGCCTGCAGCGGCCGCCAGCAGGTCCTCCGCTGGCAGAAGCCCACGAGACTCGATTGATGCCCATGCCCGGGCATCCGCCGTGTGAAACAACTGTGGGTGGTATGCGATCAGTTCATCGGCGTGCACGTGCAGATCGTAGATGTCGGGTGACCATGACCGCCTGCGCGATGGCAGACTGGGCCCGTGCTGCCAGAACAGTCACGCATCGACTTCCCAGAGGTGGAGGAACGCCCCCTCGATGACGCCGCCCCGGTTCTGGCCGCACCGGAGCTAACCCCGGCCTCCTCGGCCCATGTCCAGCCCGCCCTCCCGTTGGACGTGGACGGGCCTTCGGCAGGATGGATGAGAGCCGACCGTCCTCCGCCGCCGCCTGGTCGGGTAGCTCATCAGGTTCACGCCTTTCACCGAGCATTCAATCTTCCGCGGCGACGCGTTCCCGTCACGCCGACCCTGGGAGAGGTTGAGGACAGCCTGTTGCGGCTCCGCGAGCGACTGCTGGAGGAGGAAACGTCGGAGTACATGGCTGCCTCACACCGCCGAGACCTCGTCGGCATGGCGGACGCGCTAGCGGACATCGTGTACGTGGCCTACGGGACGGCAATAAGCCTCGGGTTGGACCTCGATATGCTGCTTGACGAGGTTCACCGTTCGAACATGAGCAAGTTGGACGAACGGGGCAGGCCCGTACTTCGATACGACGGGAAGGTCCTTAAATCTCCTCGCTACGAGCCTCCGCGTATTGCGGTCACTCTGCGGCGTCAGCCGCCGCTGCCTTTCGCTGGGGACCTTTAGTGGCTCTTCGAACTTAGCCGGGCATCTCGTTGAGGGCTGTTGACGCCCGTCGGTGTTGGCGGGTGCAGGCCCAGCGTATGCGGCGGCGGTGGTTGTCGACGTTGCGGAAGCCGAAGGCGTTGCGTCCTTGGTGTTTCGCGAGCCGGTTGTAGCCCTCGGATCGGGCGTTGGAGTAGCCGGTGGTGATGGCTGCTTCGACGGCGGGCCACCAGGTCTCGATGGTCGCGGCGAGCCGGTGGACCTCGGGGATCTCGCAGGCAGCGGCCTGGGCATAGAACCGCCACAGTCGGTGCGAGATGACCGACCGGTCCGGGACGGCGCTGCCGGGGGTCGGTGCGAGGGCCAGGAGCTGGCGCAGGTTCTCCTTGACGGTGTAGGCGTGCAGGATCTCGATGCCGGGGTCACCGGCGTCGATCAGCTCGTTCCACATCCGGGCGAACGAGGCGGGGGCGAGCCGTTCGTGGGCGGTCAGCAGCCGGCGCCGGCGGGCCCACTCGGGGTCGGTCTTGCGGCCGCGGCGGCCGCGGTACTCGCGGGTGGCTCGCTGCCGGACGTCGGTGAGCATGTCGTTGGCGAGCTGGATCAGGTGGAACCTGTCGGCGACCACGACCGCGTGCGGGAGTGCGTCGGTGGCGGCCTTGAGGTAGGAGGCGGACAGGTCGATCGTGATGTGGCTGATCCCGGCCCGCCAGGCCTCGGGCTGCTCGCCCAGCCACCCAGTCACGGCGGCGGCCGTGCGCCGTCGACGTGGGCGAGCAGCCCGCCGGTGCCGGCGGCGTCGACGATCCCGGTGTGCCACCGGTCCGCAGCGACGGTCCACCGGCTCGTGACGGGGTCCTGGACCCACTTCGGTTTGCCGCGGCGGGTCTCATCGACCCCCAGCACCCTGATCGGCGGCAGTGGCTGGGCCAGCACGCCCTGCACGTGCGCGACGAACGCGGCGTGGGCGACCGGCCACGACACCCGGTAGTGCTCCGCGCCGGCCTGCACACACGAGAACCGTTCCGCAACACCGGCCCCGCACTCCTGCCGGAGCCGGGTCGTGACCCGGGCCCGGGCCGGGACCGCCGGAATCGATTCGGTGAACGACCCCCGCGGACACGCGTCCTCCCGACACCTCCACCGCCGCTTGCGCCACTGCAGCCGGACCGGCCCCGCACCGTAGGGGATGTCCCGCGGCGAGGTCACCACGTTGCCCTTCACCGACGAGGAGAACACCCCACAGGTCGGGCACGCCGTCGCCGACTCATCAACGGTGACGACGTGCGCCACCCGACCCCCGGCGTCGCCGTCCGGCACGACATCGACGACGGCCAGCCCCTCAATCCCCAACAACAACGACGCCGGACGCGACCGCCGGACAGCCTGAACGTGCGTACCCTGAACCAAGCCCGTGACCTCGCATCGTGACCATGAACTGCTTCGACAACAGCCATGATCACCTGGGGGTGCCCCCTCTGGGGGAGGTCACGGGCCCTACCGCGTCACCGCGAAGGACCGGCGTGCCCGGCTAAGTTCGAAGAGCCCCTTTAGTTAGTGTGCTTGGGGCGGCTGGTTGGCTCTGCAGCCCGGAGTCGACCCCGACGATGTAGCAGCAGTCGTTAGGGAAGGACGTGACCTCGCCAGTCTCGCCGGTCGATGATTGCTCGACGGGAGAACTCGGTGGAGATCAGTGAGACCGGGGCGCCGGCGACCCGTTCAATCTCCTCCATTGTGCGGATCGTGTCGTCGGTCAACTGGTCGAACCTGAAGGCGTCGCGGTTCCGAGCATCCCAGTAGTCAACGAAGGTCAGAGCGATATCCGTGGCGCCGTTCACTTCGGCTGCGAACCGCAGCATGGTCCAATCGAATTCGGCCACTCGCCTCTGGTTGCCGGATACTGAGCCGCGCTCGTCGATCGTCGCGCGGTCAAGGCCGGAGCGTTCTGCGACCTCGTCCCAGGTGAGCTCGCGCCCGCCCATGGGTCCGGATAGTCCGCCCACCCGGATGGGATATGTCCGGAACGTGACGATGGTTCTGCGGACGCGGCGTGGGCTGAGGCCCGCCTCGCTGAGGACCCCGGCAACCGTGGTGTCGCGACTGGTCACATGTGGGTACTGTCCGTGATACAGGCTCAAACCGGTCCCTTGGGTGCCTTCCAGCAGGACGCGGTGACCTGACGCGAAGGCGTCATCAAGGACCTGACGAGCCGAGCCTAAGAATGGCTTGAGGAGTTCGCATCCCTCGGCCAAGATGCTGCGGTCACCGCTACGACCCATGATCCGACGCGCCGCGGCCTGCCCAACGCCTTGGCCGGTGCTACCGATGGACGCCTTCAGCCCCTCTTCCGCCTCACGATCCTCATCCGTGATCACCATAACCTGCGGGTCCACGACCACACGGGAATGCTCGATCCCCGCCGTTTCGAGCTCGTCGAGGAAGACGCGCGGATTGAGCACCGCCCCGGGTCCGATCAACAGCTTTGCTCGAGGGTTCGCCAGAGCTCCGGAAGGAACGGATCGGTGGGTCGTCGGCTCGTCTGTCGGCACCTTGTGACCGGCGTTGGGGCCACCCACCCGCATGAGGACCTCGTACTCGGGAGCCAGGTAGAACGCAACGTTGCCCTTGCCTTCGGATCCGTACTCGCCGCCGACAAGCACGTCGACGAGAGGTGTGCCCAGGTCTGGGAGCAGACCGACGCGTGCGGCGCAGCGCACAAGGACGTCCGCCTCAGAGTTGCGGTCAGTGTCCAGCACGACGTCCGCATACCCAGCCAGTTGGGATATCCGAGACACCGTACGGTTCTCCCGGACAGCCTCATACGAGGCAAGCTCCTTGAGGCCCCCTTCGCCACGCCGGCGCTCGTACCGCGCTGCCAGCTCGTCGCGATCGGAGGACGTGAGGTGCACGTGCCAGACGCGGCGGCCAAAGGCGTCACGCAGTGCCTCGATCTGCCCGAGGGCACGTACAGCGTCGATGATCACCAAGGGACCTGCTTCCTCGGCGAGTGCCTCGCGGACGTCATGAGCGAGCCAGCGCCCAAAGTCCGCCTTGTCGAGCGCTTCCCCAAACTCTTGGAGAGCTCGGCGCTCGTCCGCTGGACCGGCCGGGTCCGTCCTCCGAAATCGCGTTTGGAGCAGGTGACGCGTGCTGATGATGACCCCGCCATACGTTGCGTGAAGCCCACGAGCCAGAGTGCTCTTACCTGCTGCGACTTCACCAGGAAGGACGACGATCGTGCGTGCCATTTGCCACCCCCGTTGAAGGATGCGCCGGGCCTAGCGCGAGGTACCCATCTTGTCGGCACGTACCTTCGTAGAGGCCCCGACAAGGCGTACCCACTATCGCAGCCCTGGCCGCAGTTTATGGCGGTCACCGTGTCGGTCAGGCGGTCTTCGCCGCCGTAGGCGTAGGGATGGCGCCCGGATGGAAGTGGCGACGTTTGCGGTTCGCAGCGACACCCAGTCGCGTTTCGCACTGCATCGATGTCCAGAACCGCACTGCTCCCGCCGCAGCGACCCGGGACTGCTCGATTGCTTCGGTGAGAGGAATTCGTTAGAGAGATCCATAAGACGGCTCTTCCCAATCGAGAGTGGGTCGGCGGGGGCGCGTCGGTCTTGAGGTAGGTGTCGAGGTCTTCACATGATGGGAGTTCTCACGCTGCCCATCGGGAAGACCTCGACATGCATGACGCTACCTTCGCCGCGCCTGATCTGACGACGTTCTGCCGTCTTGAGGGTCTCGGTTTGGAGGTCACCGGACAACGCCTCGAACCGGGTCGTGCCGTGCTCGCGTGCCGCGTGGTCGATGACGATCGCTGGTGTCGGCGGTGTGGCTGCGGGGGTGTGGTGCATGACGTCGTGACGCGCCGGTTGGCGCACGAGCCGTTCGGGTGGCGGCCCACGACCTTGCTGATCGCGGTCCGCCGGTATCGCTGCACGGGCTGCTCGCGGGTGTGGCGCCAGGACACCTCGGCGGCGGCGGAGCCGAGAGCGAAGATCTCGCGGGCCGGAGTGCGGTGGGCTCTGGTGGGGCTGGTCGTGCAGCACCTGACCGTGGCCCGCCTCGCCGAGGCGTTGGCGGTGGCCTGGGATACCGCCAATGACGCGGTCCTGGCCGAAGGGCAGCGGATGCTCATCGGCGATCCCGCCCGCTTCGATGGCGTCGCGGTGATCGGAGTGGACGAGCACGTGTGGCGACACACCAGGAAGGGCGACAAGTACGTCACCGTCATCATCGACCTCACCCCGATCCGCGACGGCACCGGCCCAGCACGCCTGCTGGACATGGTCGAAGGCCGCTCCAAGCAAGCGTTCAAGACCTGGCTCGCCGATCGCCCGCAGGCGTGGCGCGATGGGGTCGAGGTGGTAGCCATGGACGGGTTCACTGGCTTCAAGACCGCTACCGCCGAAGAACTCCCGGACGCGGTCGCCGTGATGGACCCCTTCCACGTCGTGCGCCTGGCCGGGGACGCCCTCGATCGGTGCCGGCGCCGGGTCCAACAAGAGCTCCACGGCCACCGTGGCTTCAAGAACGATCCGCTGTACCGGGCCCGGCGCACCCTGCACACCGGTGAAGACCTGCTCACCGACCGCCAACGCGAACGCCTCATGGTCCTGTTCAGCACCGATGACCACGTGGAAGTCGAAGCCACCTGGGGAATCCTCCAGCGGATGATCGCTGCCTACCGCAACCTGAACCGGGAGCACGGCAAGACGGCGATGGCCGCTGTCATCGACTCCTTGCGCGAGGGTGTCCCGTCAGCGCTGGTCGAGCTCCGACGCCTCGGCCGAACCCTGAACCAACGCGCCGCTGACGTGCTGGCCTACTTCGACCGGCCCGGCACATCCAACGGACCCACCGAAGCCCTGAACGGCCGCCTCGAACACCTCCGCGGATCCGCCCTCGGGTTCCGCAACCTGACCCACTACATCGCCCGCTGCCTACTCGAAACCGGCGGCTTCCGAACCCACTCTGCTTTGGGATGAGCCCATAAGACCTCGTGCGCAGGCTCGGGCCCTGTCGTCCGGCAGGAGATCCCGAGCCTCACTTCACCGTCCCTCGCAAGGGTGGGCTCAGGGTCAGTCTAGACAGTGGGCCGACTCGTCATCGGCGATTCGCATTCCGGAACGGCCCTTGGCACCGGTAGCCTCGAAGCACGTTGCCCGTACCCAGTGCGGGGACCAGTCTCTGACCCTCTTCGTCCGGTGACGTCCGCTTGAGCAAGCCAAGCAGCGGTCTGACCAGCCGCCCCGAGTGAACGTAAGGCACGACATTCGGCGGCACGGCTGGAGGAACGATGGACCTCAACTCGCAACCCGTCAGAGTGGATGCCGCAAGCTCCGGCAGGCCCTCACGCCGCGACCGCATTTTCCGACCCGACGAACTCGTGCGCCTCGAGATCCGGATGCCGGCCACGGCGACACCGGCCCTCACGGCATACGAAAGGTGTGTCAGCGGAGACGCCGGCCGTCGGCACCACCCCACAACGACGAAACTCCCGGCCGGATCACCTCCCCCAGAGGAGGGACCCCCACGGCCGGGAGTTTCGGGAAACCGAAATGGGTAGTTCAGGGAACTACCCCAACGTGGGTAGTTCCCGAAAGTCTCTGACCTGTTCCGATTGGCACCTGTTCGCGTGGCGAGGCACAGGCTGACGCCACTTCCAGGCACACCCGCCGACGACGCGCTACTCGAGCCCGAGGGCCCTGGCGTGTGAGGGATGGAAGACAACAATGATCTCGTCGCCCCCGAAGAACGCTCCAGCCAGACCCTCAGGCCCAGGGGTCGCCGCGACGAACCAGACCGAGTGACCGTCGAGGTCCAGGCGGATCGCGACAGGCACTTCCACAACACGCGCTGGCGCAAGCACCGCACCATCCGACGTGCGAGAAGGCCCGAGCTCAAGCGCCCACCACGTGACGTCTACTGCGCGGCATACCCGGCCTATGAGCACGGACCACGGCGAGGGGCCGTCTGGGCCGTTGCGCTCCGGACCCTCCGGACCTAGAGACAGATGTCGCTCGAGAGGTTCGAAGAAGACTTCGATGCCGTACGGATGGAAGCGGCTGGTTCACGTGACGGCGACCGGGCCCTCGTCGGTGTCAAGCCCAACCCCCATCACGGCGTGGTGCCAGGAGCCGTGGTCCCACGGCCCCTTGCCCTGCCCGAAGTCGTGAATGTCCCAGTACTGGACGCCGGTGACCCTGCGCCCGACCAACACGGTGGCATCGTCCTCGAAGAGAGCGCGCCGTTCCTCGGGAGTGGCATCGTCGAGCCACCCTCTGAACAGGTTGTTCTGCCCTGAGCCGTATGTCCGCACGGTGCCAGTCCGCCTGTCGACAACGAACGGCGTCGCCCCCACCAACCGATCGCGCATGTCGCGGCCAGCCAGGAAATCGGGCGTGCCGTAGGTGACGACCCACGCCCGCCGATGCTCCGTCACCGTGTCGATGACGACATCCGGGTAGCCAGGCGTCTGACGCCAACGCGCCAGCTCAGCCTCGACCCGCTGCCGAGCGCCCGCCTCGTCGATCACCCCACCAGTGTGGACTCAACGGCTCCCGCCACGCTGCGGCTTTGCGGCCGAGCCCGTCCTCCGGGCTCAGCAGGCAGCCCACACCCGCGAAGGGTCCCATACGACGAGAGAGTCGGGCCGACCGGTCCTCCAGCAACTAGCCGGGATCGAGAAGCTGCGTCTGCCACGGGGCGTCGACCGAGTCGCGCCAAGCTTCCGCATCTGGGGGAGGCCATGTCCCTCGCGCTCGTCCGCTCTCATGCCACTGGTCGCTGACATGCCGACGACGGGGTGGTCTGGGCCACCCGTGCGTCGGTCTTGTGTGGTCATGAGTAGCCCGACGTGGGGTCGGCACGGATGAGCTCGTCGACGCGTTCAGCGTCGGCTCCGATCAGGATGCGCCACTGACCGGTTTGTATGCCGTGGAGGATCTGCACTGCGGCATCCGAGGCGGTGGTGGCGGAGGTGTGGGCCAGCGCCGCGTTGAAGGCTCTGCGCCAGGGTGGCGGGGGCGGGGGCATGGCGGTGCGGACGTGACCGGGGAGGACGAGGACGGCGGAGAGGTGTGGCGCATGGAGGGCGAAGTCACCGATGAGCGACTCGGTGAAGCCGCGGACGGCGAACTTCGCGGTTGAGTATGCCGTGTGGGCGGTGCCGCTCCCGAGGCTTGCCCACAAGGCGTTCACCGAGGCGACGTTGACCACCACGCCTTGGTCTGCCGCGAGCAGCATCGGGAGGAAGGCCCGGGTGGTCAGGTAGGTGCCGTGGAAGTTCACGGCGAAGGTTCGTTCCCATTCGCTCGGGTCGTCGGCGACAAACGAGGCGCCGCCGACGGCGCCGGCGTTGTTGATCAGCAGGTGCAGCGCCTCGCTGTCGTGGGCCTCGCTCATCTCGGACCGGAACCGTGCAAGTGCGGTCGCGTCAGTGACGTCGCACTCGTGCGCGGTCACCTGCCCGTCCGGCCAGCGTTTGAGCACCTCCGTTCGGGTCCGCCGGACCGCGCCGAGCCTGATGTCGCAGGCGGCGACGCGTGCGCGCGCAGCGACGAGCTGGGCGACGAGCTCACGGCCAATCCCACTGCCTGCGCCGGTGACGACGGCGAGGCGACCAGCGAAGTCAGTGAGCGCGGCCATCGACCAACTGTAGGTCCGGGCCCCGATGGCCTTGTCTGGTGCGTGTCCACGCACGACGTCGTGAGCTGGGGACGTACGGTGCTGTGGTGCCGGTCAACCGTCGGAGAGTGCGGGCAGCCAAGCGCCGCAAGCGTCGCTTGGCCAAAGGGGTGCATGACCTTACCGACGTCCAGTGGGACGGCCTGCGGATGCTCTGGGGCGGTTGTGCCTACTGCGGGGCGACCGGAACAGCATTGCAGCGGGACTGCGTCATACCGGTCGCCCGCGGTGGTCGGTATACCCTGGCCAACGTCGTGCCCGCGTGCCCTTCGTGCAACAGCAGCAAGTGGCACTCGGAGGTCACCGGCTGGATGCGTCGGAAGGGCCTCGACGAGAAGGCGTTCCTCACTCGACACATTGTGATCCACACACGCCTCGATCGAGAACACCCCACCGGTAACCACTGAGCTCCGCTAGCCCCGGGCCGGGAGGAACAACTCTTCCGTCGGCGGCGCCGCCACTCGAGCTGACACCCTCAAGCCGGGTTCAGCACGAGACACCGTCCGCTTCAGGTGCATCCGACCAACGGAACTTTCGTAAAGATCCGATAGGCGTCGCTGGCCGCGTCAACCAAGTGTTGGTTGTCGGGTTCAAGCTGTGACGCCGCGCCGCCCCCCTGCTTGTTGACGCTTGCCGTAGGGGCGATTCTCTCCGACGTCGAGTGGTCCTCAACCGTCAGACCGTACTGCCGTCGAACTGCGCGTATATGTGCTTCCCAACGCGCCCCACTGGGCCCCGTCGTCCGGCGGGACATCCCAGCAGGCACTTCCCGATCCCTCGCAAGGGTGGGCCGCGCCCACCGCCCTGGCTGTGGCAGTGGGCGATCACCCTCATCGGGCACAACCTCGTCAGCCTGCACGCCTGCCACACCAGACGCGGCCTGCCCGAACCGTGGCAGGCACACCTCCCCCAACGGGGGTACCCCCAAGGCGAGCCGGTCGACGAACGGCCTCTGGAGAGGGCGACCCGCACCCGCGGGCGGCGCAAGCGCCAGACCGACTGACCGTCCCGGCCCGGGCTTCTCACCCCGCACGACGTCGGCGCGAGCCTGCCCGGAAACGGTCACGAGACAGGGAAACTGGCACCGCGGCATACGAAATCGGCGTCAGGACGAATATCGGCGCCCCGAACGACCCTCTCAACGACGAAACTCCCGGCCAGATCGAATCCGGCCGGGAGTTTCGGGAGACCGAAACTGGGTAGTTCAGGGAACTACCCCACGGTGAGTAGTTCCCGAAACCCGCTGACCTGCCGCGATTTGGCTCAACGCGCACCCGCTGGCACAGGTGAACATGCCGGGCAGGCACACCCCCTTCACAGCACTTGGTTGGCCGCGTGCGCGTCAAACCGCCCACAATGACGCAAATGGATTGTCCTGAAGATCACGCTGCGGGGATTGGGTCACACGAAGCTGAGCTGGCCGGTAGCCGCCCGGGTGATCGTCACCGTGGTGCCTTGGAGAGTGAAGTCGAGTAGCAGGCCACTGTCGAGCACGGCTGCAACGCCGGCGTGATCACGCGCCACGATCACACCGAGGACGGAGCGGTCGTCGGCCAGGATCCTGAGCTCATCATCTGCGTCGGACATAACCACGGTCACCGGCATCGGGTCAGCAGGCTCGTCGCCACCCTCGGGTCGGGACTGAGCAGTGACGGCGCCGGTTGCCATCATCTCGGCCAGCTTGTGTCGGTCCCTGCCCTGGACGTATTGGAGCAGGTCGAGAACATCTGTCGGGGTTGCTTCGAGGTCCGCGCGCCACCCCTGGATGTGCCGCTCGCTCAAGTACTCGCGCAGGCCCTCTCCGTCCAAGCCGGCTTCTTCTGCGAGGCGCCCCAGATGCTGCGCCAGAGTCCGGGACTTCACGTCTCGGACGAGGAGGTCGATGGCGAGGGGCGTGTCGACGCCGTAACGCAGGTGGGCAGCAGTGCTGGCGAACAGTTGAACAGGGCTGAGACGCGACAGGAGGATGTCGTTGGCTTGCGCGACGACGAGGCCGACTGTCCATGACAGATAGTGCTGTACTCCTTCGCTAACCCCATCGACCATTTGCTCGAGTCGAAACGCTGAGTCTTGCACCGCGCTGAGGTGGGTGTCGGCCAGTTCGGTGAGTGTTCGTCCTGCGATCCAGTGCCGAATCACGGCGTCGGTGTCGACCTCGATGTCCGCGCCCCTGGGTGACCTTCGGAAGCGCCAGTACTTCTTGGATTCTGGCAGCGTCAGAAGCCGGGTGTACACGGCCTGGCTGGTGAGGACGTCGAGTGTTTCCTCGAGTGTCTGTTCGTCGAGACCGTCTAGTTGTTGCACATGGTCGGCGAGCTCTTCAGCGATCGTCTCGATCACGGCCGCTGACGCCAGGCTGGTTCCGGCCTGCGCCCAGCGCCGACGTGACGCAGGTGGTGTCTGGTCGTACTGGCTCGCGACGAGTTCGGCGAGTGCCAACCAGCGCTCCTTGAGGTCGTCGGGCAATTGTGTGAACGCGAACAGCCGCTCCACCACGTCGCGCCAGGTCCGGGTGATCGCGAGGTCGGGCACGTGGTCAAGGACGTGGAGGATGAACCAGACGTAGTTGACGAACCCTCCGGTCTCCCGGTCAGGCGTCAACTGCAGAATCGCGTCCTGGGTCCGCGCCACCAATGCCTCGGCCTCGGCGAGAGCGTCGAGGGCGGCCGGCTTGGCTACAGTCGAGCGGACCTCCAGTTCGTCAGGCCCGGGGGTGAGCCGGTCGAAGTCGCTGCCGCTTAGATTCTTCAGCAACGCCAGCACGATCCAGCCTTCCGACTCCTTCCCGGCTCGGCCGGCTCGCCCGACGGCGTTGAGAAGCTGGGCGGCTGTCATCCGGAATGCGGGGTCCTGGCCGTCGTACTCGGTGGTCGCGATGACCACAGTCCGGACCGGCAGGTTCACGCCATCGGTCAGGGTGCTGGTTGCGACGACGGCCTTGATCTGCTCGTTGCGGATCGCGTCCTCGACGGCTTCTTGTACCTCGACGGGCAACCCGGCGTGGTGGTAGGCAACGCCCTTGCGGACTGTGCCGACGAGAGGGTGGTCGTCGCCGAGGCGCGCGGCGAGTGCGTCGGCAAGGCCTTGGGAGCGCGGGTCTTCCTCGAGCTCGTCGGCCATGACCTTTGCGGCGTCCCGTGCGGTGGCTCGTTGGGAGACGACCATGAGCAGACTGCCGGCGCGGAGCAGCAGCGTGGCTGTCTTGGCAGTTGTCGAGTAGGAGGTGGAGGTGTTGCCGTTCCCGGTGAGGCGCATATTGTCCGGGCCGAGGACGAGTTGACCGATGGGGGTCGCTTTGCTTGTGGTCAAGTGCCGCTCGGTCGCATTTGTGGGGCGAACCGCGAGATGGGCCTGTAGGTCGTACCGGGTCTTGTCCTTACCCCCGCGGCGGCGAGCAGGGATGACGGTTCGGCTCTCCACGATCTTCTCGGTGCCCATGAGGACGTGTAGCCGTCGTGGCGCTCTCCACTCGTCGGTGAACAGCACCTCTGCCTGCCCATTGGCGGTCCACGCGGCGAGGGATGCGGCGTTGCCCATCACGCCGGAGAGGAGGATGAGTCGTGCACCGCTGACGTCGAGGAGGGACAGCAGCCCCTCAAGCAACAGTCCGCGGCCGCCGGACTCGGCGATGAGGTGGACCTCGTCGATGATGAACAGGCTGAACCGGCTCAAGACCTCCTGCGGGTTCTGCCGTAGCGCGTTCATGAGGCGTTCCGGCGTCATGACCTCGACCTGCGGTAGCTGGCCGGGGCCGTCTCCGCCGTCGGTAGCTTCGTCGCCGAAGAGGTCCTGGGCACCGAAGCCATCGGGGAGGTCTGCGCCGAGGCGCCGGTCGAGATAGCGCAGACGGGGTCGCAGTCCCTGTCGCATTTCTCGGCCGAGGCTGCGCAGCGGGCTTACGTAGCAGACGTCACGTTCGTCGCGTGCGGTGTGCGCGCAGATGATGAGCTGTGCGAGTAGCGTCTTGCCAGCGCTCGTGGGGACGGAGACGAGCAGCCTGGAGTTCGCCGGGTCGAGGGGACTGAGGGCCGGGTCTGCGACGAGCCTGCGTTGTGGCGGCCACAGGGTCAAAATGGGCTGCTGGTCGAGGGTGAAAGCCTGCTTCACGGCTGCGGGTAGGTCGGGTGGTAGCACTGCCCAGATGCTGCTGTCGGCGAGTCCATCGGCGAGGGCAAGGAGGTGTCCAGCCACCCATCGGGTGTCGAGGTCGCTCAGGCCAACTTCGTTGTCGACGACGAGACGCAAATGTTCGCGGGCGGTTTCGAGCGCGTCAGGACTACCTTCGCGTAGGTACTGAACGAGGTCGGCGACTCCCCGCAGCAGCCGCTGCGTCGGGCCGAACATGGTGCCGTCCAGGCTGCCGAGCTCGGTTTCGCGGGTCAGCGCGGCCGCGGCCCTCGCCCAAGAGCGTAGCCACCGGTTGAGGGTGGCCATGTCGAGGCCAAGGAAGAGCATTCCGGCTTGGAGCGCGACGTCTGCGCTGTCGATGAACTCGGCCGGCTGACTCACGGCCTCGCGCACCTTGCGGTAGATGGCGCCGGCGTTGGGGCTCTCGTCGGCACGGTGGTAGCCGACTTGGGCGGCGAATGCAGTTGCCATGCGCTCGCGGCCTGTTTCGGCTGGGTCTTCGAGAAGGAGGTCGAGGACGTGGGCGCTGACCGCGAACGCGCGTCGACGCTGCTCGAGCGGGTACCGGAAGCCTTCGGCGGTGGACGCGATCCCGTGCAGGTACCAGGCGGTGCGTCGCAACAATGTGAGGTCGGAGCGGAATCCGGCGTCCGTCAGGCCGCGGACGAGTTCAATCTCAAGCTCGGCGATAAGGTCGGTGAGCTCGGCGACCGTGGGGAGCTCGGTGAGCTGCTCCTCGCCGAACGCGGCGTTGAGGTGCTCGGCGGCTAGAGCGCGGTCCACGCGTACCTCCGTACCGTCTTGGCCAGCTCGTCGTAGCAGCTGATGCTGGTGGCCAGACCGCGTAGCTGCCCCGGCTTGTTAAGGAGCGGCAGCTTTTTGCTCATCTTCTTGAACGGCTTGCCAGGCAGCGGCCGGTTCGTCGCGAGCGTCACGCCGGCGCCGACCGGCTCTTCGCCTTGGGTCCACGCGGCTGGCACCCCGGCCATGAAGGCTAACGTCTCGGCATCGTGGGAGCCCGCGGCAAAAGTACCGACGATCTTGGCGACGTAACGCTGGCCAGAGGTCGCGATTTGCGTATACGCCTGGTTGAGGCTGGTCGACAGCGATCCGGAGCCGGTGTACTTCTTGCTCTCCCAGAGCCGGAACCGCAGCGCGCCTGCGGGGTTCTCGTAGATCGAGAACCCGTCGGCGCCGGCGTCGGTGACGACGCCCTTCGGGTCGGGCTGTACGCGGACCGCTGCATTGTCCTTGGTGAGCAGGTGCCAGAGCCACTCCCCGACGTGGCCGTGCAGGTGGTCCTCGCTCTTTGGCTCGTCCGGCAGCCCAAAGACCGGCTCGATGAACGAAGCGATGGTCTCCCTATCCGGCGACGGGATCTTGGTTGCCGCCAGGGTGTGCTCGCGCCACGTGTCGTACAGACCGGTGGCGGGGCCGAAGCGGACCTGCATTATCGTGTCAATGAGAACCCAGGCGAGCGCGCCCGCCTCCTCGGGGGTGAGGCTAGCGCCGATGTGCGAACTCCATTCGCACTTACCCGGTTCGGCGGTGCCGTCGTGAAAAGTCCGGGGTAGGTAGTCGTAGATCTTGGTCCGCTCATGAGTAGCGGCGAATTCCTCAGACTTCGAAGCGGACAGAGCAGCAAGCGTGGAGAACGCCTGGCCCGCGGCGGGCGCTTTAGCGTTCGTCAACGCTGCTCCCGAGGTAGGTACCCGAATGCAGCAGCACGAGGACACTCTCCGCCTCTGCTGATCGACAAGTGGATAGTTTGTTGCAACACGGGTGCAACCTCATCTGTGAGCGGGCCGCCGAGGAGCTGTACCCCCTGTCGGCCTCTTTGGGTCTCGATCTAGCTAGGTTCGGACCACCGGACCGGGGTCAGGGTCGCGAGGGCCTGCGAAATGCTCGCGGCGACCATGGTGCGGCCACGCACTTGGCTGCGCTGCTTGTCGGCCTCCGGCGTGGCGTGTCACCCGAACTGCAGCTGCAGTCGGTCTGTGGCACCGGCAGAAATGACCTCTTCGATGACTTCCACGGCGAGCCGCCCCTGCGCGAGAACGGCCTCGAAGTCGACGCCGTTGTCGATGAGCAATTGTCGGGCTCGCCCCAGCAGTTGCGGAGACTCCGCCGGACCCAGCGACCCTGGTTCGGGCAGCCCCCATGAGGCGAGCTGCTGGTTCGCGCGGCGGTAGGAGGCGTCGGACAGGTGTCCGAGCCGGTGCGCACGGTACACAAGGGCGCGAAGGCTGACGCCCCAATGCTTCTTGAGGTCGTGAAAGGCCTGCCAATCGATGCGTCTGGGCAGCTGCTCAAGAATCTGCTCTCGCGGCATGAGCAGTTCCGAGGCGAAGGCGTTCGCTTCCGACTCCACCAGTTTGGACCCCGGTTCGGTGTCGGGATGAAGAAGGAGGTGGCCGAGCTCGTGCGCGCCGTCGAACCGGCTCCGGGCCTTGTCCTCTTTGCTCCTGCTCAGGAAAACCAGAGGGCGCTTCCCCGCCCAGGTGGACAGGGCGTCGACCCTCGGGTCCGCTCGCCCAGGCAGGCGCAGAACGATGACCCCGTGTGCCTCCAGCAGTTGCACAATGGACGGCACGGGCCCCGGCTCGAGACCCCAGTGGGCACGCAACTGACTGGCGGCGTCTTCGATGGCCTCAGCGGTCAGCTGCTCAGGCAGGTCGAGATCGGGCAGGTCGACCGGGGGAAAGTCGATGTAGTCGGCGATGAGGTCGACGAGCTGCAGGGACAGTTCGCCGTAGGCGAGCACCTGCTCGCGCGCTTTCGATGTCGTCGAGCGCAGCGAACGGAAGTGCGCGGACGAGGCGGGCAGCAGCTCGGGGGTGGCGCCGGCACCGAAGAAGTCGCGGGGCATCCCGAGGGTTAGGCAAATCTGTGCCAAGGTCGCCTGTGTCGGCCGAGACCCCTTCTCGTACTGAGCGATCGCGGTCGGGGTTACATGCAGCGAGCGAGCCAGCTCCGCCTTCGTGAGGCCCTGCAGGCGGCGAGCCACAGTCAGCCGGGTCCCGTCGAAGTCGGAGGCGCTGACGCTGTGGGGGCGAGCCGGGTTCACGCTTGGCCCTCGTGTGCGGGGCGCGGCTTGAGCGTCAGCGCGGGTGCATTCGTGGCGAGCTCGTCGTAGCTCGGCCCGGTCGGCCCTCGTCGACGCATACCACCGGGAACGTAGTCGTCCGGGTCGGACCACAGCGGGTGCACGGCGGCGAACGACTGCTCGCCGAGCGCAGGAACACCCAGCCAGCCGGACGTCCCGGGGGAGTCGATGTCCGCGGCCCACACGAAGACAAAGTGCGGCACGTGGACCTCTTGGGCGGCGAAGGCGAACGGCAGCGTCGAGACGGGCAGTGCGTCTTGGCCCGGTGCGGCCGTGCGGTAGCCGTGCAGCGCCATGGTGTTGGCGCGGGCGGCGTCCTCACGGACTTCGCTCGAGTGGGTCCAGGGGTCGAACTTCTCCCATTGAGGTCGTCGCCCGTAGCGCATGGGTGCCTTCATGATGTGAAAGTGCCTGGCAGCGTAGTCGAGCCGCAAGGCCCCGTGTGGGCGTGCCGCGCTCAGACCGACGATGTCCCACGGCTCGACATCACGCTCCCGGTTGCCTAGGACCAGCCCCTCGGCCCGGTTGGCTATGTTCCGGGCGCAGGTGTTGCCCAGCGTCTGGGGGTCGTCGCCGAGTTCGTCGGGCTCGTATCGGCCGAGGTTCGCCTGCCACGTTTCGGTGATCAAACTGTGCAGACGCTCGTTCAGGTCGCAGGCCGTGACCGCGTCGACGGCCCCCTCTAGGGCCGCCTCGGCAGCCCTTGTCATAGAGAACATGACCAAAGTGAACCACATGCGCGCGATGCATGAGCACAACACGCTCAGTGACTGCGCAATCTCTGTCCCAAAATCAAGTCGGTCGTCGCAGGCTTACCTCGAGGTCGGTCCGCCAGATCACGACCCGCAGTTGCAGCGGGGCCCCGGACCCGCTTCACTTCGCCGCGAATGACATGCTTGCAACCGCGTCGCTCCTCCCCCGATAGCGGCACTCCCGCTCGTTGAAGCCTAGGGTCCCTGGTGACGTCCAAGGTCGGCCAAGCACTCCCGTCAGCGGTCAGCCGCAGCGGCCCCTCGAGCGGCAGACGGGATGCCCTCTCGCACCTCCTGAATTGTGCGTCACAGGACCACCCCTGCCACTTCCTCCAGCGCGCTGACACCGGGCGCGCCTGCAGCCAGTGCTTCACGATGCGGGCGCGGCCGGGTCAAGGGGGCGAGGGCCGATACCGCTCAGGGCCCGCTCCCACGAGCTGGGATCCGGCACGCTCGTCCACGCGCGGGTGAATTCGTCGGCAGCACAACGGGAACCGGCGACGCGACCGTCAGGGAGCGGGAGATCGAAGAGCTCGCCGTGGTAGTCGATCCAGTGGGCGCGGTCGTACTTCAGGCTCTGACCGCTGTCGAAGATCTCGACTTGTCGGGTGGCCCAGCCGTCATCTGCAACCTCGATGTACTCGGTCGACGGTCCCCAGTCGGGGCCGTCGACACGTCCATCCTCAAGACGACGCGTGTACCAGCGCATCTCCACTCCCTGATCGGTAGGGGTTGGCCGTATGCGCGAGGCTCGGGCCCTGTCGTCCGGCAGGAGATCCCGAGCCTCACTTCCCGATCCCTCGCAAGGGTGGGCTCGCGAATCAGTCTAGACGGCGGGCCACTTCGTCGTCGGCGATTCGCATTCCGGAACGAGGCGGGACGGCGGTAACCTCGACGCAGCTGCCCGTACCCAGTGCGGGGGCGAGCCTCTGGGCCCTCTTGCCCGTGGCGTCCGCTTATGCAAGCCAAGCAGTGGTCTGACCAGCCGCACCGAGAAGCGCACCGTCATGGTGAACAGATCAGGACTGCGGCTGGAGGATCCATGGACGCCACATCTCGGCACATACGAGTCGATGCCGCGCGCGCCGGTCGCCCTTCGAGTGGTGACCGAACCTACAGGCCCGACGAGCTCGTTCGGGTCGAAATCCGTATGCCGGCCAGCGTCGCCGCCGATCTCTTTTCGCGGGCCCGAGACGCCCATCAGCCTGTGAGCCGCACGGCTTCTGACCTTCTCGCCAAGGCCCTCGACGACGCCCGTGGGGACGCCATGGCCTGACGCTGCTCGGTGCGGGGCGCCGACATGCGAAAGGCCCGGAGCGGGAACTCCGGACCTCGTCGCTTCGCCACAGCGGGTCACGAGCCCGCTGACTTCACTCGTTTGCACAAGCACCCTGAGGGGGTACTTCTATGTCTGCAGCATGCCCAGACTGCACTTCCAGAACTCGTTGCGTCAACCACGCCGGCGACGTGGCGCGTCGCAGCGTCGACTCGTATGTCCCGAAGGCCCTGCGCCCCGAGGATTGGGAGCCGATCGCCAGCTTCACCCGCGACTTGGCGCACGACTTGCACCCCAAGGACGACCGCCGGGCGGTCGAGGTGATGCGCACGTTGTCGCAGGTCGTCTCCTGGGCCCACCGTGACGGTCTGCCCCTGGATCGGGAACGGATCTTCACACCCGACGTCATCGACCGCTACATCGCCGTCGGCGCAGCCCACCTGAGCGAACCGTCGCGCGCGACCCGGCGGGCCGACCTGCGTCGTTTCAGTCGCTCCCTGACCCGCAAGGCCCCGTGGGAGCCCGAGCCGCCACGGATGCGGGGCGGCTACTCGATCGTGCCCTACACCGACGACGAGGTCGCACGCCTGCTCGAGGTGAGCCGGCAACAGCGCACGTCCGTCCAGGCGCGCCGACTGCAGGCTCTGCTGGCACTCGGCTTGGGAGTGGGGGTCTACCCGAACGAGGCATGGGCATTGACGACCCATGACGTCGTCGTCGACGAGGGCTACGTGTGCGTGCGCATCCCCGGAGAGCACGCCCGAACAGTCCCGGTGACCGCCCCGCACGATGAGGTCATCAACCAGATCGCGGCCACCGACCCGGGTTCGACGATCCTCGGATTCGTTGCCCCACAGTGGGATCGGTCTCGGCTGTCGCATCTGCTGCAACGCGCCGAGCTCCCAGCGGACTGTCCACCACTGCGCACCCACCGGCTGCGCGCCACGTGGGCGCTGGCTCACCTACGCGCCGGCGTGCCGCTCAACGACATCATGCAACTCGCCGGGGTCACGTCCTGGAAGATGCTCGGCTACCTCGCACCGTTCGCGCCTTCCACCGCGTGGAGCGAGCTCCTTCCCAAGGCCGTCCGCAAATGACGCGCCGGCGCAGGCCCATGGTGCGAATGGGGGTGAGTCAGGATGCGACACCGGCCAACCCGATGATGATCGAGCAGCAGATCAACCGCGCCCGCGCCGTTGCCGACAGCGACATCGTCACCCAGATCGCGGCCGCAGCGGAGCGGAGGACCGGACGGCCACGCCTCATCCCACTCGACGCCGTCATCGCCGGATTCGTCCTCCATGCCTCCGGGCAGCCCCACACGATGACCATGGCCGGACTCAGGCGAACACTCCACCAGCTCACTCCGGCTCAGCTCGAGTCTCTGGGCTTCCCCATCGGCGTCACCCCCAAGTACAAGCGCATCCGCTCCAGCTGGCGGGCTGTCCTGCGGGTCGTCTCATCGGGCACCCTGATCGACCACGACCATGAGCTCCAGGTTGGTCAGAACACCGGCGAGGTCGCTCCCTGCCCAGAGGACTGCCCCTACCTCCCCCTGACCCTGGAGGAGTTCCTGACGCAGCTCGTCCAAACCAGCCTTCCCCCGAGGTACGAGCGCGGCACCGCCGTGGCGATCGATGGCACCGACGTCGAGAGCCACACCCGCCCGCACCGGAAGCGTGTGGACTCCCAGGGCCGTGCTTTCTGGTCGGCCGACCGTGACGCCCGGTGGGGCCACCGAACCGCAACCGATCGTCGCCCAACTGAGCTGTTCCTCGGCTACGAGGCCCACGTCGCCACCTACGTCCCGGGCGTCGGCGAAGCACCGCTTCCCCAGCTGGCCGCAGGTCTTGCGCTGCGCCCGGGCGTCCGCGATCGGACATCGGCCGTGCTCGGCATCTTCGACTGCCTACCAGACATTCGAGAAGGCCTGCTGGACCGCGGATACACCACAGCCAAGGGCGAGAAGCTCGCCGGCCCACTCCGCGACCGGCAGGTCCAGATCACGATGGACCTGCACAAGACCCAGCGCGGTCAGCGACTCGGACCGATCCCCGGCACGATCTGGCTCGACGGGCACCTCTACACCGCGAGCATCCCCGAACGCCTCCGGGAGCTCGAGCCACCCACGCTCCAGATGACCGAGGCTGAGAAGGCTCACCTGCGGGACGTGTTCGACGCGCGCGAGCCCTACCGCTTCGTCGTCCACGACGCCCGCGATGACAAGCGCGGAACCCAACGCTTCCGCGGACCAGCCGTCGATGGGCATCCCTTCCGATTGCGCTGCCCCAACACCCCGGCATCGATGCGTGAGCCGCACACGATCCCCACCACCACCTGCGTCACGAGCCAGCCGTGCGGATGCGGCAAGACCGTCACCGTCAAGGACACCGAGCACGAGCGCGACCGGCAACCCCTTCCCTGGCAGAGCACGCGCTGGGCGAAGTCCTACAACCGACGAAGCCGCATCGAGGGCTTCTTCGGAGCCGTCCGATACCAGTCCCTCAACCTCAACCGGGGGTTCTTCCGGATGAACGGGCTGGTGGCGACCGGCCTGCTCATGGCGATCACGCTCATCGGGCACAACCTCGTCAGCCTGCACGCCTGGCACACCAGACGCGGCCTGCCCGAACCCTGGCAGGTCCACCTCGGCGAGCCAGTCGACGACCGGCCCCTGGAGAAAGCGACCCGCACCCGCGGCCGGCGCAAGCGCCACACCGACTGACCGTCCCGGCACGGGCCACTCACCCAGCGCGACGTCGGCGCGAGCCTGCCCGAAAACAGCCACGGGACGACGAAATGGGCCCCGCGGCATACGAAATGGGTGTCGGCGGAGACGCAGGCTGTCGGCACCACCCCCACAACGACGAAACTCCCGGCCGGATCGATTCCGGCCGGGAGTTTCGGGAAACCGAAATGGGTAGTTCAGGGAACTACCCCAACGTGCGCAAGGGGGGAGTTGAACCCCCACGCCCTTCCGGGCACACGGACCTGAACCGTGCGCGTCTGCCATTCCGCCACTTGCGCGTCACACCTAGGCCGCCATACCGCGCCGCCCGCCCGAAGACCGGCCACCCGGGCCGACCACGACGAACACACCGAAGCACAGCGTCATACGTGCCGTCCTAGTGTGAGGCATCAGCGGTGCCACCACCAAACCGACCTATCGTCTCGCCAGTGCCAGCCGCCACCCCGTCGCGCCTGCCGACGACCCCCTCCACCCGCAACCGGAAGAACGGTGACGGAGGGCGCGCCCCGAGCTCGCGCCCTCCCACCGCTGCCACAGCACAACCGCGGAGACCGCGGCCCGGGCGCAGACCAAGCCACGCCCAGGCCGCGTCCCCAGTGCGACCGGCCTTACCCCCCGAGCAAGACCTCCCCCTCGACCCCCCCGCCGATCGTGTGAAGCCGCGCTACTCCGCCCCGCCCGATCCCCCCGTCGGACGAGCCCTGCGGAGTAGCCGGGGCGGGCTGGTCCCCTCCAGTCCCAGCCCGCCCCGACGAACTCAGTGCCGTGAACCGCCGTGTCCTGCTGTCTGCGGCACCTGTATGACGGCCTGCCATCCCCGTCATGACGGCCGCTGAGCGAAGAATTTTCGAGAGCAAAGCACCACGAACCTCAGCCCGCGTCACCCCCCGCGCCAAGCCATCCCCGATAGCATGACGAGTCAGGCCGCCCGCACCCCCGCCGCGCGGAGTCGCCGTCGAGCCCGATGGGAGGAACTGCCGTGGGACTGTTCGACCGCGTCGAGAAAGGGCTCGAACGCGCGGTGAACGGCGCCTTCGCCAAGGCCTTCCGGGCCGAGCTGCAGCCGGTCGAGATCGCCGCCGCGATCCGGCGCCGCATGGACGACCGGGCCGCCCTGCTCGACCGCGGCCGCACGATGGTGCCGAATATCTACACCGTCGAGCTGAGCCCCGGCGACTACGACCGCCTCGCCGACTTCGAGACCTCCCTGACCGAGGAGCTCGTCGCCGCCGCCCAGGAGCACGCCGAGACCCAGCGCTACCAGCCCAGCGGCCCGCTCGCGGTCCAGTTCGCCGAGTCCGAGACCCTCAAGACGGGCACCTTCCGGGTCACCTCCGCGAACTCCCGGCGCTCCTACCAGCCCAGTGCGCGCAGTATGCCGTCGCGTCGCTCGACACCTGCCGACCCGTATGCCGAGCCGGACTCGCCCGCCCGCCCCGCTCCGTCCGCCCCCGCCCAGGCAGCCCCCGCCGCGCCTGCGCCGGTGGCCCCGGTCCCCGTCCCGGCCCCGCCCGTGGTGCCGACCCCGGTGCCCGTACCGCTTCCGGAGCCGGTGCCGACGGCCGCTGCGGACCCCGGCTTCGACCCGCTGACCGACGACCCCTTCGCCCCGACCAGCCGCCAGCCCGGCCCGCCGCAGCGCCCGGAGCAGCCGCACCACGTCGACCCTCAGCCCGAGGCGCCCGCGGTCGTCATACCGACGTCGTCAGCAAGCCGACCGGCGCCCCACCGCACCCCCGCCCCGAGCACCGCCGGGGCGATGGCCCGGCCGTGGCTGGAGATCGACGGCGAGCGCTACCCGCTCATCTCGGCGATGACCGTCCTCGGCCGCGACGAGAGCTGCGACGTCCTCATCCAGGACCCCGGCGTCTCACGGCGGCACTGCGAGTTCCGGGTGACCACCGACGGACCGCACATCGTCTGCTCGTTGCGCGACCTCGGCTCGACCAATGGCACCTTCGTCAACTCCGAGCGGATCACCAGCCAGCGCCTCGAGCCCGGAGACCGGGTGACCGTGGGGCGGACAAGCTTCACCTACCGCGCCGGGCGGCGGTGAGCGGTTGAGTCCCTTCACCATCACCCTCATCCGGTTCGGGTTCCTCGCCCTGCTCTGGATCTTCGTCTTTGCCATCGTCGGGGTGCTCCGCAGCGATATCTACGGCACCCGGGTCTCCCGGCGCAGCCAGCGCCGCGCCGCGAACGCCGGCGCCACAGCCGGGACGGCGGGAGCAGGTGCCGGGGCAGCCGCGGCGGCAGGCGCCAGCGCAGCGGCCCCCGCCGCCGCGGCCACCGGCAGCGTCCCCCCGCCGCGCTACCCGACCCCGCCGCGCGGCCAGCAACCGGCCGACCAAGCAGCCCCGCCCCGCCCGGCCCAGCACGCCGGCTCGCGCCCACCGGTCCTCACCGTGACCACCGGCCCGCTCGCCGGGACGACGATCCCGCTGCGCGCCGGCGGCGTGGTCATCGGCCGCAACCCCGAGTGCGCGCTCGTCCTGCCCGACGACTTCGCCTCCGGGCGGCACGTGAAGATCTACGCGACGACGCAGGGCTGGTACGCCGAGGACCTCGGGTCGACCAATGGCACCCTCCTCGACGACGCGACGCTGCGCCCCGGCAGCCCCCAGCCGATGCGCACCGGTGCCGTCCTCACCGTCGGGCGGACCACGCTCGAGCTGCGCGGATAGCGGCCGCCGATGCAGATCGCCCTGCGCTATGCCGCCCGCAGCAATGTCGGCCTCGGCCCGAAGTCCCGCAACGAGGACTCCGGGTATGCCGGCCCGCACCTGCTCGTCCTCGCCGACGGGATGGGCGGTCATGCCGCGGGGGATGTTGCCAGCTCGATGGTCGTCGGTTTCCTCGCCCCGCTCGACGAGGACGCCGTCAACGCCGACCAGGCGCTGAGCACCCTGCAGGAGACCCTCGCCGAAGCCAACCTCGGCCTCGGCGACGCCATGGACGAGAACCCCGCCCTTGACGGGATGGGCACGACGACGATCGCCATGCTCAAGGCCGGCACCAAGCTCGCCATGGCCCACATCGGCGACTCCCGCGCCTACCTGCTCCGCGAGGGGCAGATGACCCAGATCACCAAGGACCACTCCTTCGTCCAGCAGCTGGTCGACTCCGGCCGGATCACCACCGCCGAGGCCGAGCACCACCCGCAGCGTTCCTTGGTCACCAAGGTGATGACCGGCAGCCCCGACGACGAGCCGGACCTGTCGATCCGCGAGCTCGTCGTCGGGGACCGCTACCTGCTGTGCTCCGACGGCCTGTCCGACTACGTCAGCGGCGGCGTCATCGAGGAGGTCCTCGCCGAGGCCGACACCCCCGAGCGCGCCGCCGAGCGCTGCGTCGAGGTGGCCCTCAAGGCGAGCACCCGCGACAATGTCACCGTCGTCGTCGCCGATGTCGTCGACCTTGACGCGACCGACAACCCCCGCCGACCACCCCTCAGGTCGTCGGCGCGGCCGGGGTACGTCAGCGCCGCAGCCGCACCCGCGCCATCCCGGTCAGCCCGGCCGAGAAGGCCGCGATGCTCGCCCGCAGCGCGACCGGCAGCCCGGAGGACGACGAGGAGCACCTCGCCCTCGCCGAGGAGACCCCCACGAAGGCCACCCGGGTCATCCGCCGCGGCCTGCTCGGGCTGCTCCTGGTCGTCCTGCTCGTCGGCGGCGGCTTCGGCGCCTACTCCTGGACCCAGAAGCAGCTGTATGTCGGTGTCGCCGACGGCAAGGTGGCGCTCTTCCAGGGCGTGGCGACCAACCTCGGTCCGGTCCCGCTCTCCTCGCTCGCCTCGACCTCGACGGTGGCGGTCTCGGACCTGCCGGAGTACTACCGCGAGACGGTCACCAAGACCTTCACCGTCCGCGACACCACCGAGGCCGACCAGCGGATCGCCGAGCTCGGCGCGATCGCCGACGCCTGCCGGCTGCGCCTGGACCAGACGACGCCGTGCACCGTCCAGATCCCCACCGACGCGGTGCTCCTGCCCACCCAGACCTGGACCGACATACCCACGTCGTCGGCGAGCACGACGCTGCCGTCGGCCTCCCCGGGGAGCCTGCCCACCTCGGGAGCCGGCACCACCACCCCCGCGACAAGGCCGACCTCGGTCCCGACGGAACTGCAGTGATCACCACGGTCCAGGCGCTGACGCCGAAGACCCGGCGCACGACCGAGCTGCTGCTCGTCGTCGTCGCGGTGGGGCTCACCCTGATGGCCTGGGTCAGCGTCGACGCCGGGGTGCGCGGCGCCGTGCCGGCCGAGCTGTTCACCGTCGGTGGGGGGCTGCTCGCGCTCGCCGTCGGCTTCCACCTCGTGCTGCGGTGGAAGGCGGCGTATGCCGACCCGCTGCTGCTGCCGATCGCCACCCTGCTCAACGGGCTTGGGCTGGTGATGATCCACCGGATCGACTTGTCGGCTGGTCGACCGAATACTTCGGGCTTCGCGGTGAACCAGCTCATCTACACCGGCATCGCCGTCGTCCTCGCGGCCGCCCTCATCATCTGGCTGCGCGACCACCGACTGCTGCGGCGGTACTCCTACACCGCGATGGCGGTCGGCCTCGGGCTGCTCCTCATGCCGCTGCTGCCGGTCATCGGGAACGAGGAGCTCGGCTCGCGGATCTGGATCCGGATCGGCCCGATGTCCTTCCAGCCCGGTGAGCTGGCCAAGATCGTCCTCACCGTCTTCTTCGCCGGCTACCTCGTCCAGACCCGCGACGTCCTGTCCATCGCCGGCCGGAAGGTCCTCGGCTTCACCTTCCCCCGGGCCCGCGACCTCGGCCCGATCCTCATCGCCTGGATGCTCTCCATCGCCGTCCTCGTCTTCGAGCGCGACCTCGGGTCCTCGTTGCTCTTCTTCGGCCTCTTCGTCGCGATGCTCTATGTCGCCACCGAGCGGGTCGGCTGGATCGCCGTCGGTCTGCTCCTCTTCGCCGCCGGAGCGTATGTCGCGTGGCTGCTCTTCGGGCACGTCCAGCAGCGGGTTGCCCTCTGGCTCGACCCGTTCAGCCAGGCCTCGATGGAGACCTCGGACCAGCTCGCCAAGGGACTCATGGGGATGGGCACCGGCGGGCTGTTCGGCACTGGACTGGGTCAAGGTCGGCCCTACCTGACCGCCTTCCCCGACAGCGACTTCATCTTCGCCTCCTTCGGTGAGGAGATCGGGCTCTTCGGGGTCTTCGCCCTGCTCATGCTCTTCGCCCTCTTCGTCGAGCGGGGCGTTCGGACGGCGCTCGGGGTACGCGACGGCTTCGGCAAGCTCCTCGCCATCGGGCTGGCCTTCTCGGTGGCCCTGCAGGTCTTCGTCGTCATCGGCGGGGTGACCCGGGTCATCCCACTGACCGGCCTGACCACCCCGTTCATGTCGCGCGGCGGCTCCGCCCTGCTGGCCAACTGGATGCTCATGGCGATCCTGCTCCGCGTCTCGGACCAGGCTCGCCGGCCCGAGCCGGTCGAGGACCCGGTCGCCCGGGCCGCCGCGGCCAGCGCCGAGACCCAGGTGGTGCGGCTGCCATGAACGCACCGATCCGCCGGCTCGGCGTGCTTATCGCGGCGCTCTTCGTCGGGCTGCTCGTCGCGACGACCTCGATCCAGGTCGTCCAGGCGCCCTCGCTGCGCGCCTTGTCCTTCAACCGCCGCACCCTGCTGGACAACTACTCTCGGGACCGCGGGGCGATCCTCATCGCCGGCACCCCCGTCGCCCGCTCGGTCAAGACCGACGACGACCTCGGCTACCTGCGGACCTACCCGCAGGCCGCGCTGTTCTCCCATGTCACCGGCTACTACTCCTTCACGTATGGCGCCGGCGGCGGCATCGAGGGCTCCTCCGACGCCCTGCTCGCCGGGACCGCCGACGAGCTCTTCTACCAGCGCATCTCCGACCTGCTCACCGGGACCGCATCCCGAGGCGCCACCCTCGAGCTGACGATCAACCCCAAGGCGCAGCAGGCCGCCAGCGACGCTCTGGGCAACCAGCGTGGCGCGGTCGTCGCCCTCGACCCGCGCACCGGCGCGATCCTCGCGATGGTGAGCCACCCGCAGTACGACCCCAACCAGCTCTCCGGCCACGATCTCGACGCGGTCGAGGCCGCGATGAAGCGGCTCACCGCCGACAAGACGACACCGCTGGTCAACCGGGCCATCGGCGGCAACCTCTACCCGCCCGGGTCGGTCTTCAAGATCGTCACCGCGGCCGCGGCGCTGTCCACAGGAGCGGTGACCGAGCAGACGATGATCCCCGCGCCGGCCTCGATGGACCTGCCCGAGTCGAGCGCGCCGCTGCCGAACTACGACCTCCGCGCCTGCGGCCCGAACAACGAGACCACCCTGCGCCACGCGCTGGAGATCTCCTGCAACACCGCCTTCGGCTGGATCGGCCTCAAGGTGGGCGCCACGGCGCTGCACGAGCAGGCGAAGAAGTTCGGCTTCGAGTCCTCACTGCGGGTGCCGATGCGGGTCACCTCCAGCGTCTTCCCCGCGGACCTCGACCGGCCGCACACGGCCCAGTCCGCGATCGGCCAGTTCGACGTCCGGGTCACCCCGCTGCAGGTCGCGATGATCTCGGCGGCCATCGCCAACAATGGCGTCCTCATGAAGCCCTATCTCGTGGGCAAGGTCCTCGGCCCCAACCTCGAGACGATCGACAGCCCCACCCCCGAGGTCCTCTCGCAGGCGGTCTCGCCGCAGGTGGCCGCGACGATCCGGTCGATGATGGTCTCGGTCGTCGAGACCGGCACCGGACGTCCGGCCCGGATCGACGGCATCTCCGTCGCGGGTAAGACCGGCACGGCCGAGCAGGGCAATGGCAAACCCCCCCACGCCTGGTTCACCGCCTTCGCCCCCGCCGACAACCCCCAGATCGCGGTGGCGGTTGTCGTCGAGGACGGCGGCAACCTCGGGGAAGAAGCAGCAGGTGGTCGGCTCGCAGGGCCGATCGCTCGGGCCGTCATGAAAGCGGTGATCGGATGATGCCCATGGTCGGCACCACCTTGAGCGGTCGGTACACCCTGACCGAACGCATCGCCAGCGGTGGCATGGGCGAGGTGTGGCAGGCCCGCGACGGCGTCCTCGGACGCACCGTCGCGGTCAAGGTGCTGCGCCCCAATGCCGAGGACGAGCCCCGGTTCGCCCAGCGCTTCCACGACGAGGCCCGCCACTCGGCCAGCCTCAGCCACGCCAATATCGCGACCGTCTACGACTACGGCGAGGACGCCGGCACGGCATACCTCGTCATGGAGCTGGTCCGGGGCACCCCGCTCAGCCAGCTCATCGCGACGAGGGGAGCCCTCGGGCCGGCCCTGACTCGCTCGATCATCGGGCAGGCCGCGCTCGCGCTCGCCGCGGCGCACGAGAAGGGCGTCATCCACCGGGACGTCAAGCCGGCGAACATCATCGTCACCCCCGAGGGGATCGCCAAGCTCACCGACTTCGGCATCGCCCGGGCGCTGGACTCCTCGAGCCACACCCGGACCGGCGAGGTGGTCGGCACCCCGCACTATCTCTCGCCCGAGCAGGCCCTGGGCCACCCGGCGACCGGCGCCAGCGACCTGTACGCGCTCGGCATCGTCGCCCACGAGATGCTCACCGGGCGTCGCCCGTTCGACTCCGGCTCGGCCGTCGCCACAGCCCTGGCCCAGGTCCACGACGCCCCGCCGCCGCTGCCGGCCGACGTCCCCGACGACCTGCGCGCCGTCGTCGACCAGTGCCTCGACAAGGACCCGAGCCGGCGGCCGCGCAGCGCCGCCGCGATGGCCGCCGCGCTCGGCCACACCGTGCCGGGGCTGTCCTCGGCGGTCGAGGCCCTCGACCTCACCGACCCCGGGTTCGCCCTGCCCGGTGCCGGTTCGTCGTACGGCGCCGGTTCGCCAGCATCGCCTGGTATGCCGGCCAGCGCCCCGACGATGGCGGTCCCTCCGCCGCGGCCGGAGAGCGCTCCGACGTCGGTGCTGCCGACAGCCGCAGGGGCCGTCGGTGCGGGTGGTGCCATGGCTGGGGCCGCGGCCGGTGCGGCAGGCCCTGGTGGGGCGGCCGGAGCGGGTGGGGTCGGCGGAGTCGGCGGAGCCGGCGGGCCCGGGGGAGGGGTCGACCAGCTCGGCGGGCGGTACGACGAGGACGAGGACGACCCGGACCGGATCTCGCCGTGGTGGTTCGTCGTCGGCGCGATCGCCCTCGGTCTGATCGCCTTCTTCCTCTGGCAGCTCATCGGCCCCGGTGGCAGCACCCCGCAGCCGCGCAGGACGACATACGTGACCGTCTACCCGACCACGACAACGAGCTCGACGACGACGATCCCCACCACCTCGACGACGACCACCACGACGACGACCAGCGAGGCGACCGTCGTCGTGGACCTCGGGGCGTACCTGCACCGGCCGGCGACCGAGGTGGTCCCCGAGCTGAAGGCGCTGCCGGTCCGGGTGCGCACCCAGGACTTCATCACGACCGAGTACCCGCCCGGCACGGTCCTCAACATCGAGCCGTCCGGGCCGCTCGTGCGAGGATCGACCGTGCTCGTGAGCATCGCCGTCGCGCCACCGACCAGCTCGACCGGTCCGACGGGGTAGCCATGGGGGAGCACGTGACGGGCCGACGGCGACGGCGGCATACCCGGTGGAGGGTTTCGTGAGCATGGGTGGGCGGCTGCTCGGCGGCCGATATGAGGTCGGCGAGACCCTCGGGCGCGGGGGGATGGCCGAGGTGCACCTCGGCCGGGACATCCGGCTCGACCGGGACGTGGCGATCAAGCTGCTGCGCTCCGACCTCGCGCGCGACCCGCACTTCCTCTCCCGGTTCCGGCGCGAGGCGCAGTCCGCGGCCGGGCTGACCCACCCGTCGATCGTCGCGATCTTCGACTCCGGCCAGGACGAGGTCACCGCCCCGGACGGCTCCCGCTCGGTGGTCCCCTACATCGTCATGGAGTATGTCGAGGGCCGCACCCTGCGGCACGTCCTCACCGAAGTGGGCCAGCTGGCCCCGGACGAGTCCGCCCGGGTCACGCAAGGCGTGCTCGATGCGCTGTCGTACAGCCACAAGATGGGCATCGTCCACCGCGACATCAAACCGGCCAATGTCATGATCACGCCCGCCGGGGCGGTCAAGGTCATGGACTTCGGCATCGCCCGGGCCATCGCCGACGCCGAGGCGACGATGACCCAGACCTCGGCGGTCATGGGGACGGCCCAGTACCTCTCGCCCGAGCAGGCTCAGGGGCGAAGTGTCGACGCCCGCTCGGACCTGTACTCCGCGGGGTGTCTGCTCTTCGAGCTCCTCACCGGTCGGCCGCCGTTCGTCGCCGAGACCCCGGTCGCGCTTGCGTACCAGCATGTCGGTGAGCGGCCCGTCCCACCGTCGTCGCTGGTACCAGGACTGCCCCCCGCGTATGACGCCGTGGTCCTGCACGCCCTGACCAAGGACCGGGAGCAGCGCTACCAGACCGCGGCGCAGTTCCGGGCCGACCTCTCGGCGCTGCGCAGCCACCAGCCGGTCAGCGATGCCGCGATGGCCTCGCTCGCGAGCTATGCGGCCGGCGGCGGCGGGGGCGTGGGGCGCAGTGGTCCAGGAGGTCTTTCGGGTGCCGGGGGTGCCGGGGGTGGCGAGGCGGGTGGCGCCGGTGCCGGTGCCGGGGGGGCCGGAGCGGGTGTGGCCGTGGTCGACACCGCGGCGCTCCCCTCGATCGACACCCGGGCCCAGCACGCCCGGCGTCGACGGCGCGGACCGGCATACCTCGGTTTGGGCGTTGCGGTCCTGGCCGCGCTGGCAGTCCTCGGGTACCTCTTCGGAAGGGGCTTCTGGGCGGACGGGGCGGCCGAGACGGTGGCCGTGCCATATGTCATCACGATGACCGAGGGGCAGGCGCGGTCGGCCATCCTCGCGCGGGGCCTCGTGCCCGTGGTGACCACGCTGCCGGACGAGGACGTGCCCAAGGGACAGGTCTTCAAGCAGGACCCGGCCAAGGATGCCAAGGTCAGTCCGGGCGCGTCGGTGCGGATCACCGTGTCGACCGGGCGGAGTCAGGTCGTCGTGCCGGACGTGCGCGGAGCGACGGCGGAGTCGGCAACGCAGACCCTGGCGCTGAGCAATCTCGCCGTCACGAAGGTGATCGAGGTCGACGACCCGTCGCAGGACAAGGGTCGCGTTGTCGAGACCGACCCACCGTCGGGGCAGACCGTCGAGACTGGGTCCTCGGTGATCCTCCGCGTGGCCAGTGGCAAGGTCGCGGTGCCGGATCTGTACCTCATGGACAAGGCCGCGGCCGCGGCGGAGCTTACTCGGCTCAACCTGACAATGCAGGTGGCGGAGTATGTCGTCGACGACACGGTGGCGCCGGACTCGGTGCTCTCGCAGAATCCGGCCAAGGGTCAGCTCGTCGAGGTTGGCTCGGTCGTCAAGATCAGGGTGGCCAAGGCGTCACCGGTGACGACGACCGTGACCATCCCACCCTCGACGACCACGACCACGCCGTCGTCGTTCACCACCACCACCACGACGACCCCCTGACTTATCCACACCCTTACCCCTCAAAGACACACCTTTAGAACGGTTCTAAAGGTGTGTCTTTGAGGGGGTGGGGTGTGGATAAGTCGGAGCAGCTGTGGACAAACTGGGTCAGCTGTGGACAAGTGGGCTCAGGCCATGGGACCGAGCGACTGCGTCGGCGCCCCCGCACATCGCCAGCCAGTTCGCCAGCAGCCGATGCCCGCCCTCGGTCAGCACCGACTCCGGGTGGAACTGCACCCCGTGCAGCGGCAGTGTCGCGTGCTGCACCGCCATGATGACCCCCGACTGCGTGTGCCCGGTCGCCAGCAGCGTGCTGGGCAGCGTCGCAGGGTCGATCGCCAGCGAGTGGTAGCGCGTCGCGGTGAACGGGCTCGGCAGACCGTCGAGCACCCCGGACCCGTCGTGGTGGACCGGCGAGGTCTTCCCGTGGACCAGCTCCGGCGCCCGTCCGACCGTGGCGCCCATGACGACTCCGAGCGCCTGGTGCCCGAGGCACACCCCGAGCATCGGCTGGGCCCGGTGCGCGCACGCCTCGATCATCGCCATCGAAACCCCAGCCTCCTCGGGGGTGCCCGGCCCGGGGGAGATGAGCACCCCGGCGTAGCCACCCGCCTCGTCCGGGCTGACTGCGTCGTTGCGCACCACCGTGCACGCCGCGCCGAGCTGCTCGAGGTACCCGACGATCGTGAAGACGAAGCTGTCGTAGTTGTCCACGACGAGGATCCGCGTCATCGCACCGCTCCTTCCGCGCCTGGTCCCCGGCTCACGGGGTGGTCACCGTTGAGGTCGGGGCCTCCACGGTCACGTCGTTGATGGGCAGGTATGGCGTGACGAGGGGGAACAGCCAGAAGAAGCACACGGCGACGAAGGCGAGGGCGAGCAGCAGCGACAGCGCAGCCTTGGCCACCCGGCCGCCGGGGAGGGCTCGCCACAGCGCGCCATACATCAGACGCCCGCTGCCGGGTCGGCGAGGTACTCCGCGGGCAGGCCCTGCGCCCGGGTGAAGCTGGCCTCGAGGAGCGAGAAGACGATATATCGGTTGAGGGACCCATAACGGGGTTCGCAGGACGTCAGGGTGAACCACCGCTCGGTCGGCTTGGCCCCCGGCCGCTCCGGGACCGGAGCGACGACCGCCCAGTCGGCGGGTGGGACGATCTTGTGCCGCTGGACGCGGTAGACGAACCAGCCCTCGCGCGTCTCGATGATGAGCCGGTCTCCGTCCCGGATCGCGTCGATGTCGATGAGCGGGTTTCCGTGGCCGGCGCGGTGTCCGGCGATGGCGACATTGCCGACCTCGCCGGGCTGGTCGCTGGCCGGGTAATGCCCGAGCCCCTTGGCCAGGACGTCGAGCCCGACGCCCTCGTACACCGGCTTGGCCCACCCGGACCCCAGCCGCGGGATCCGCAAGATGGCGTAGACCCTGGCCGATCGGCGGGACGGCCATCACCGAGGGCGCGCCGGTTGGCGTTGGACCGCCGGTGGCGCCACCGGCGGGCGCGGTGAGGGCGAACTGCTGCTCCATCGCGGCGACGACGTCGGCCTGCTTGCCCCCCTCGATCGCGCCGACCCAGTAGAGCGTCCACACGACATACAGCATGATGACCAGCCCGGCGGTGATGAGCAGCTCGCCCACCACCCCCACCACTGTCCGTACCGCCCTCATCGCCGTCCTCCCGGCCCGGTCCGCCCCCGGCCGCCGGTCACCGCGCCACCGTGGCCTTGGTCACCGACACCGGGACAGCGTACGCGGGCATGGTCAGGTCCGGGGCGACGGTCACCGAGTAGCCGAGGCCTACGGCCTCGACATACTGCCGGTATGTCGACACCGCGCCATCGGCGTCGAGGGCGGCCTGGAGGCGGGCGGGGTCGCCGATGGCGGAGACGACATACGGCGGGGAGTAGACGCGGCCCTGGAGGATGAGGGTGTTGCCCACGCAGCGGACCGCAGAGGTCGCGATGACCCGCTGGTCCTGGATCGTCATGGCCTCGGCGCCGCCGCGCCATAGGGCGTTGACGACGGCCTGGACGTCCTGCTGGTGGACGACGACATCCTCGGGGTGGAAGCCCTTCGGGATGACCCCGCCGGGGAGCTGAGCATCGGTGAGAGTGACCGTGACGGCCGGGCCGTGGACGGCGGTGAGCCCGCCGGGCCCGGTGAGGGCCTTCTCCTGGGCGCGCAACGCTCGAAGCTCCGCGGAGGCAGGGGCGCGCTCGGCGCTGAGCGCCTCGACGTCGGCGGCGAGCCGACGGACCTGGGTGTCCTTGGCGTCGACCTGACGGGACAGCGCGCGGATCTGGCTCGGCAGATCCCGGCCCTCGCTGCGGATCTCGGTGCCGCGTGCGGTGGCGAAGCTCATCGCGAAGAGGATGCCTGCCAGAGCCGCGACGGCGGGGACGCCGGCGGCCCACCGGGTCGGTGTGGCGCCGAAAATGAGCCGGTCCCGCTCGATCACCGGCCGCTCACCTCCTCGAAGACACCGATCCGGCCTGGTCCACCGTCTACGCTAAGTCACCAGACCCCCGTTGAAGGAGTGCACTGGTGCCCGAGTCCCGTCGCCGCGAGAAGTCGACCTACACGCCGCCGCCGCGGGCGAGCCGCGACCTGGAGCCAAACCCCGCCTGGTGGGCGCCGACGTTCAGCACTTTGCTCGTGCTCGGGCTGCTGTGGATCGTGGTCTACTACGTGTCCCAGACGGCGTACCCGATCCCGAGCGTGGGGTCGTGGAACCTCGTCATCGGCTTCGCCATCATGCTCTCCGGCTTCATCATGGCGATGCGCTGGCGCTGAGTTATCCACAGCCCATCCCTCTCCCTCCCCCTCTCCGCGCCCCCTCGGTGCCCTCTCCGCGCAAAGACACACCTTTAGACGGCGTCTAAAGGTGTGTCTTTGCGCGGAGAGGGGGGTTATCCACAGGGTTATCCACGCCTGGGGATGAATGACAGTGGTGTAACTCCGCTCGGGAGCCGCCTTGAGACCCCCAGTCGTCAGGGCCGAGCTGCGGAGCCGGGGCGTGGGCAGTACGCGGGCAGTACGCGGGCAGTACGCGGGCAAGTCGAATGGCGGCTAGCCTGCGGCCGCGGAGCCTGACCGATCGGAGGACCGGGGGCCGGAGGGCGGGGACCGGAAGGGCGGGGGCCGGAGGGCGGGGGCCGGAGGGCGGTCAGCGGTAGTCGGCCGGGACACCGGCATACTTCAGCGCTGCGAGCAGTACGAGCACGCTGAGCAGACCCAGCAAGAGCGGCCAGACCAACCGCCGGCGCGCCGGCGCGGCGCACCACGCGAGCACCCCCGCCGCGACCGCCCCGGTGACCAGGCCGCCGAGATGCGCCTGCCAGGCGATATTCGGGGCGATGAACCCGTAGACGGCGTTGATGCCGATGGTCAGGTACATCCCGGAGGAGTCCCGACCCAGGTGCCGGTTGAGCACCAGGACCGCCCCGAAGAGGCCGAAGACCGCTCCGGAGGCCCCGACGTACCCGCTGAACCAGCCGTCATAGACGCCGGCCTGCCCCAGCACCGCCCCGGTCGTCGGCGCGGACGCGAGAAGAAGCACTCCCACCGAGCCACCCACCGCGCTGAGCAGGTAGATCGCGATGAACCGAAGCCGACCGAGCAGGGGCTCGACATAGGACCCCATGAACCACAGGGCGAGCATGTTGAGCACCAGGTGGGTTATCCCGCCGTGGAGGAAGGCCGATGTCAGCACCCGCCACGGCTCGGACCACCCAACGGCCGGCCCGAAGGCCCACGAGTCCGTCAACCCCGGGTCAGCCTGCTGCGCCGCGAAGGCCGCCGCGCACACGGCGATGATGGCGATCGTCGCCATCGGCTGCCCGGTGACCACCTCCCCGCCGAAGATGGTCCGCGCCTGACGCACCGTCGCCGCTCCGGCGGCGACACAGTCGACACACTGGATGCCGACGGCCGCGGGCCGCTGGCATGCAGGGCAGACCGGCCGCTCACACCGCTGGCAGCGCACGTACGACACCTGGTCGGGATGACGCGGGCACACCGGCGGCCCAGCCGGGCTCGGGCCGGAGACGTCGAGCTCAGCCACGGCGCGCGGTCACTCCTCGATGGTGACCGACTCGATGACGACCGGGGTGACCGGTCGGTCCATCGAACCGGTGCGCACCGCGGCGATGGCGTCGACGACCTCGCGGCTCGGCTGGTCGGCGACCTCACCGAAGATCGTGTGCTTGCCCTGCAGCCAGGTCGTCGGCGCGACGGTGATGAAGAACTGCGACCCGTTGGTCCCGCGGCCCATCCGCTTTCCGGCGTTGGCCATGGCGAGCAGGTACGGCTTGGTGAAGCCGAGGTCGGGGTGGATCTCGTCGTCGAAGGTGTACCCCGGGCCACCGGTGCCCGACCCGAGCGGGCAGCCGCCCTGGATCATGAACCCGGGGATGACCCGGTGGAAGGTCAGCCCGTCGTAGAACGGGGTCGGGCTGGTCCGACCCTTGTCGTCGCGGTACTCCCGCGAGCCGGTGGCCAGCCCGGTGAAGCTCGCCACGGTCTTGGGGGCGTGGGTGTCGAAGAGGGTGACAGCGATGTCCCCATGGTTGGTGCGCAAGGTCGCCTTCATGAGGGTCATCCTCCCATGCGCGAGGTATGCCGCCGTGCGCCCGCCCGCCCCGCGCCCGGACGGCAGCGGCATCGAGTGAAACGCGGTGCGCCACTGCCCAGCCCGACCCACGCCCCGACCCCGGGGGCGTGAGGAAGGTGCGTCGGCGCCCCCGGCAAGGCAGGATGGCGGTAGCAGCCGGGCTCTCCAACCGAGGACAGGTGTGTGCCATGGGCATGAGCGACGACGACAAGACGACCTCCACAGGCGGGCGGCAGATCAGCTCCGCGCTCAGCGCGCTGACCGGACTGCTGTCCGGCCCGCGCTCCCAGATCATCCCGCGTGCCGCGGCTCAGGCCTGGCTCGGATCCCGGGTCGCGGCGCTCGCCGAGGCGGCCCGTCCGGCGGCCACGGCCATCGCCGATGCGGTCGCGGAGACGGTGGCGCCCACGGCGTCCTCGGTCGCCGAGGCGGTCAGCCGGCCCGCTGCCCGCGTCGCCTCACGGTCCTCGAAGAAGTCCCGCTCGTCCGGACGCACGCTGCTTGGCCTGGGTCTGCTCGCCGCTGCCGCGGGCGCGGTGTATGCCGTCCTGCGCAGCCGGCGCCCCAAGGACGACCCGTGGGCCATCCCGCTGGCGGACGCCGATGGCACCGACACCCCACGCCCGGCTCGGCCGGCCGTGACCCGCGAGTCGATCCGCGACAAGGTCAGTGAGGCCGCCGAGACCGCTCGGGTCAAGAGCGCTGAGGCGGCGGAGACGATCAAGGCCAAGAGTGTCGAGACGGTTGAGACGGTCAAGCACAAGAGCGTAGAGACGGCCGAGACCATCAAGCACAAGAGCGCCGAGACCGCGGAGACCATCAAGCACAAGAGCGTCGAGACGGCTGAGACGCTCAAGGCCAAGGTGACCGAGGCGGGCGAAGCCGTGACGGGCAAGGTCGAGCACATCCACGCCCAGGCGGCTCGGGCGTCGACCGAAGCAGCCGACGCGGCCAAGGAGGCGGCGCCCGTGGTCGCCGACGCGCCGCTGCACGCGGTCACCGATGTCACCGAGACAGTGACCGACGCGGCAGCCGACGCCACCGAGGCCCTCTCCGCGACCGCCGACGAGGTCGCTGACCAGTCGAGCGAGGCAGCAGCAGACGCGGAGGACGCCGTGTCAGCAGCCGCCGACGAGGTGGCCGACGAGGTGGCCGACGCGGCGCACGACGCCGGGGACGACATCGGTGCGGCGGCGCAGGAGGCGCGCGAGGCCGCGCATACCCGAGAGTCAGACGCCTGAGCCGAGCCTGACCGACTGACCCGGCCGCAGCTGAGCGAGCCGGTCCAGGCAGGCCGACGCCACCACGGCGACGACGGGGTAGCCGCCGGTCGTCGGGTGGTCGGCGAGGAAGATGATCGGCCGTCCGGACGGGGGCAGCTGGACCGCGCCGCGGACGATCCCCTCGCTGGCCAGCTCGGTGCCGCGGACGTGGTCCGCCCAGGCCAGCGGCGGTCCGTCGAGCCGGATCCCGACCCGGTCGCTGTCCGCCCCCACGACCCATGACCGCCCGGTGAGCGACGAGCTCGCGTCGAGCCAGTCGGCCCGAGGCCCGACGGTGATCTCAAGGTCCACCAGACCCGACGCCGGCGCCGCGACGGGAGCGAGGTCGACCGCTCCCGCGCCGGTCTGCCGCGACGGCGCCACGACGAAACGGTCACCGGCCTCGACCGGTGCCGGCCCGAGCCCCGACAGGGTGTCGGTCGAGGCGGACCCGAGAACCCGCACGCTGTCGAGACCTCCGGCCACAGTGAGGTAGGACCGCAGGCCTTGGGGCGCCATACCGAGCCGGAGCACCTGACCCGCCCCGCAGTGGACCGGCGCAGCGAACCCGACCGGCCGCCCGGCCACCTCGACCGGGCACGGCGCACCGGTCACCGCCACGGTGAGCTCGGTCTCGGCGCGCACGGCCAGCCCACCGAGCAGCACCTCGAAGGCCGCGTCGGCGTCGGTATTGCCGACCAGCCGCGCGCCGAGCTCGAAGGCTCCCCGGTCGGCCGCGCCCGACGGTGAGACGCCGACGTCGGCATACCCGGGTCGGCCGCGGTCCTGGACGAGGACGAGCGGCCCGGTCGCGACCACGGTGAGGGCGCGTGCAGCGGCGCCGCCGGTCATGTCGGGCTCGCGACGAAACGGACCCGGTCGCCCGGCCGCAGCAGCGCCGGGGACTCGCGGTGCGGGTCGAAGAGCACCGCGGATGTGCTGCCGATGAGCTGCCAGCCGCCGGGGGAGGGCCGCGGGTAGATCCCGGAGTACCGCCCGGCCAGCGCCACCGCACCGGCCGGCACCACGGTGCGCGGGGTGCTCCGGCGCGGGACCTCCAGGCGAGGGTCGCCGCCGACGAGGTACGCGAAGCCGGGGACGAAGCCGCAGAAGGCCACCTCCCAGTGGCTCGCCTCGTGCGCCGCCGTCACCTCCGCGACGGTCAGTCCGGTATGCCGTGCCACGTCGTCGAGGTCCGGGCCGTCATACCGGACCGGGATGGTGACCAGCCGAGCCTCCCCGGCGACGGTGTCCACCCCAGGACCGGCCTCGCCGGCCGAGAGGAGAGCGAGCAAGTCCGCCCGGAGGGCGACCAGGTCGGTGCCGGGCCGGGTCGTCACGAGCACCGTGCGCTCGGCCGGGACGATGTCGACGAGCCCGGCCGTCACCCGCGGGCCGGCCGCCCGGATCGCCGCGCTGACCTGCGCCGAGGCCCCGGCGCGGACGTCGACGCCAACCCCGGCAGCGACGAGCTCGAGCAGCAGGGCGCGGTCGCCATACGGGAGGATCGTGACCGGCACCGGACTTACGAGCCGGGGGCGAACGACCGCAGCGTGACTCCGGCCGCGACGAGGGCCTCCCGCACCGCGCGGGCCATGAGCACGGCGCCGGGTGAGTCGCCGTGGGTGCAGATCGACTCGGCGTGGACCATGACATCGGTGCCGTCGACCGCGGGGACGACGCCCTCGGTGACCAGGCGCACCATACGGGCCGCGACCTCGACCGGGTCGGAGAGGACCGCCCCCGGGTCGCCGCGGGGGATGAGCGTGCCGTCCGGGCTGTAGGCGCGGTCGGCGAAGGCCTCAGGGACCGCGACGAGCCCGGCCTCCTCGGCGAACTCGAGCAGCAGCGACCCGGGCATCCCGAGGATGTGCAGCGTCGGGTTGTAGCGGCGGACCGCCTCGATGACCGCGTCGGCCAGCGCCTCGTCCCGGACCGTCGCGTGGTAGAGCGCTCCGTGCGGCTTGACGTACCGGACCCGGGTGCCCGCACTCTTGGCCATCGCGTCGAGGGCGCCCAGCTGGTAGAGGACGTCGGCGGTGAGCTCCTCGGGCTCCATGTCGAGGAACCGTCGCCCGAAGCCGACGAGGTCGCGGTAGCCCACCTGAGCCCCGACGGTCACCCCGCGCTCGGCCGCCACCTGACAGGTCCGGCGCAACGTGAGCGGGTCGCCGGCATGGAAGCCGCAGGCGACATTGGCGCTGGTGACGACGTCGAGCATGGCCGCGTCATCGCCGATCGACCAGGGCCCGAAGGACTCGCCGAGGTCGGCGTTGAGGTCGATCGTCGATGACACGCGGCCCATTGTCCTCGGTACGGCGGTTTCGCGCGATGCGGGGCGCTGTGGTCGTTTCCCCGGTATGCCGGCCCGCGTCTGGTCGGGTATGCCGCGCGCCCGCCCTCATCAGCGATGCTCGGAGGGCCCGGTGAGCGCGACGCTCAGGGCCCGGTGAGCGTGGCGCTCAGGGCACGGAGAACGGGGCCGCTCAGTGCCCGCCCGCCCAGTCGGGATCCGCGGCGGTGATCTGTGCGGGCGGGACCTCACCCGGCTCCGGGCGCTCCTCGTCGGCTCCGCTCCGCGGAGCCAGCGCCTGACGGACGGCGTCGTCGAAGCTCGTGCGCCGGTGCGGCGGCGGCCCGGTGAGCGCGACGAGGTCGTCCTCCTGACAGATCACCTCGTGGATCAGGCTGCCGACCAGCGGCTTGGCGATCGCAGCCGGGACCGGCGTGACCAGGGCGACCCAGTGGCTGGCCAGCCAGGGGGTGAGGACGGGGACGGGCGCGATGACCCGTGGGGTCAGGCCGTCGATCGTGGCGAACCGGCGGATCATGTCGGCATAGGTGAGGACATCCGGGCCGCCGATGTCGAAGGTGCGGTTGAGCTCCGGCGGCAGGTCCGCCGCGACGGTGAGATAGTGCAGCACGTCCTCGACCGCGATCGGCTGGATCCGGTTGCGCAGCCACTTGGGCGCCACCATGGCGGGCAGCCGCCGGGTGAGATAGCGCATCATCTCGAAAGAGGCCGACCCCGAGCCGAGGATGACCGCCGCCTGCAGCACTGCCGTGGGCACGCCGCTGGCCATGAGGATGTCGCCGACCTCTTTCCGCGAGTGCAGATGCGCCGACAGGCGCACGTTCGCGGGGTGCAGGCCGCTGAGATAGACGATCCGGTGCACCCCGGCCTCGCGGGCCGCCTGGGCGAAGCGGAGGGCGATCGCCCGGTCCCGCCGCTCGAAGTCCGGCTTGCCGTCCATCGAGTGGAGCAGGTAGTAGGCGGTCGACGTCCCGGACAGCGCGCGTTCGAGCGTGCCTCGGTCCATGGCGTCGCCCTCGACGACGTCGACCTGGTCGAGCCAGGCCCGTTGCGCGAGCTTGCTCCGGTCGCGGGTCAGGACGCGCACGTGACGTCCCTGGGCGAGGAGCACGGGAACCAACCGGGTCCCGATGTATCCCGTGACCCCGGTGACGAGCACGAAGGGGTGTCCCTGGTCCGGGGCGACGGCCGGCGTCGGTTGTTCGCTCATATCGCAGTGAACCATGCGGACCGACCACCCGATGACCGGCCCGTCGCGTCGGCCCGGGCTGGCATACCCTGAGGCGACCCCGCCTCAAGGAGCCAGCCATCGCCCCGTCGCCCGCTCGCGAGCTGTCCGCTTTCCTGCGGGCGGCTCTCATCGAGTCGGCCGTGGACGAGCAGCCGGAGCCGGCCGGAGCGTCCACCCGTCAGCGGGTCGGGGCCGCCGCAACGCTCGTCGTCGGCGCTGTCGTGCTGTCCTGGGCCTTGCGGATCGTTCCGGGTGACCCGCTGTTCTACCCCGCGACGCTGGCTCTGGCTGCGGTGTGGATTGCCGGGGCCTATCTCTCCGGACCGATCCACCTCGGCCGGGCGGTGACCCGCAGCGGTGGGCCGCGGACCCTTCCCCTGGTCCAGTCCTTCGCCCTCGGCCTGCTGCTGCTGGGCATCTTCCTCGCCGGGGCCCTGGTCGTCTCGCGGGTGCCGCTGCTGCGGGACCCCGTCCTGGAGCTGCTCGACCACGCCCGCCTCGGAAGCCTGCCCGCGGTGCTGGCGATCACCGCCCTGAACGGGATCTCCGAGGAGCTCTACTTCCGCGGCGCCCTCTTCGCCGCCATACCGGATCGCATTGCCGTCCCGGCGACGACCCTCGTCTACGCCCTCGTCACTGCGACGGCGGCGATCCCGCTGCTCACTCTCGCCGCCGTCGCGGTCGGGCTGGTCACCGCGCTGCACCGACGGGTCACCGGCGGTGTGCTCGGCCCGATCGTCACCCATCTCACCTGGTCGATCGGCATGCTGCTCGCGCTGGGTCCGCTGCTCAACGCCGGCGTCTAGGGCTTCGCCCCAGCGGTATGCCGCCACGGTTGTTCCGGTTTGCCGTCCCTGTCAGTGCGGCAGACGAGAACAACCGTGGCGCGGCGACAACGGGGAGAGGTCGCCGGGCCGGCTCATTCGGCGAGGTCGAGCTTGGCGTTATCGCCGTCGATCGGTTCGCCACCCACGGTAAGGGCCTTGAGCACCCCGAACAGCGCGATGGCCTTGCCGGGGCTGTCCCAGTACTCGCCCGAGGTCGTGTCGACCCGGATCAGCGAGACGATCTCGTCCTCGGGCTCGCACTGGAACCACGCCGTGGCGAAGGGGTTCCACAGCTCGCGCTTCTTGGCGACATCCTCCACGAGCACCGCGGTGCCGCTGGCCGAGACCCAGGTGTCCTCCTGCCCGAAGGAGAGGTTGACCTCGGCGTTGCTCTCGATCTGTGCGATCTTCGGGGCGTCGCTGAAGGCGAAGAACCACACGGTTCCGTCGGGGTCAACCGCCTGGACGGCCATCGGCCGGCTCACCAGAGAGCCGTCCTCGTCGACCGTGGTGAACATGCAGGTGCGGGCTCCCTCGACGAGCTCGACGAACTTCGGCAGGTCGTGGGTCGGCCCCTGAGCGGGATCAGGACGGCTGGTCTGTGATCGAGCGTCGGCGTTCGGGTTCTGGGGTGCGGTACTCATGGCGCTTCCCTTCGGATCAGCGAAGTCGGACAGAGGTAGGGCGAACAGTCGTCTGGCGGACCGATTCTGTGACGACCGAGGAGCCCCAGTGCGCGACCTACGGCGTCACCGGTCTGGCCCACTCCCGCAGTCCCATGCACGCGGTGACGAAGTCCTGGACGCTGTCAGCCGTCAGCGACAGGACACCGGCCGCAGGGTCGGGCACCTGCGCCGCGTCGAGCAGCGCCGACGCCGACCCGACCGAGCCGATGAACTTCAGGTGAGCAAAGGCATCGGCAACGAACTCCTTCGCGCAGGTCCGCTCGGACAAGGCGGCGGCTCCGGAGGTACTGGTGACCAGCGCAACCGCGTCGAAGAGGACCGATGGAGCACCGTCGATGGCGTGGTCGACGGCCCGAAGTGACCGCCCGAGCTTGACACCTCCGATGGCGGGACCGATGAGCTCGACGGTCGCCCCGATCGCGGTGAAGGCGGCCACCGTCGCATCGAGGACGGCTGCATCGGCACCGTCGGTGACCAGAATGCCCAACTTGCGCCCGGCGAAAGAGGTGTGCCGGTCGCGCAGGATGCTGAGCGAGGGCGCGTCGCCCAGGCCGTCCCGCACCGCCACCGCGGCAGGCGCTGCAGGCGGGACCGGCATACGGAGCGTGTTGGCGACCCTGGTGACCAGGTCCTTGTCGACATTGACAAGGTTGGCGAGCATCCGGGTGCGGATGGCCGCAGTCTCGACCTTGGCCAGCTCGAAGGCGAAGGCCGCGACGATGTGGTCCTGCTCGATCGGGCTCTGGCTGCGGAAGAACTGCCGCGCCTGGCTGTAATGGTCAGCGAAGGACTCGGCGCGGAGGCGTCGGGTCAGGCCCGACTCGCTGCGTTCCAGAGTCCGGAAGCCGGCCTCAGCGTCCGCTCGCGGACCCCGGTCCGCCCCGGTGAAAGAGTTGGGCTCGTATGCCGCTCGGCCCGGCTGCGGGTTCGGCTGCATGTGTCCGTCCCGCTGGAAGTGCGCAACGGGGCACCGGGGCGCGTTGACGGGCAAGTGGGTGAAGTTCGTCGAGCCGAGCCGGGACAGCTGCGTGTCGAGGTACGAGAAGTTGCGACCCTGGAGCAGCGGGTCGTTCGTGAAGTCAACTCCCGGCACGATGTTCTGCGTGCAGAAGGCGACCTGCTCGGTCTCGGCGAAGACATTGTCGACGACCCGGTCCAGAGTCAACCGAGCAATCACCCGCACCGGGAGAACCTCCTCGGGGATGAGCTTGGTGGGGTCCAGGACGTCGAAGTCGAAGGCGTCGGCAAAGGCGTCGTCGAATACCTGAACACCGAGATCCCACTGCGGGTAGGCGCCGGATGCGATGGCGGCATACAGGTCCCGCCGATGGAAGTCAGGGTCGGCGCCATTGATCGCGACGGCCTCCGGCCACAGGACCGACTGCACCCCCTGTCGCGGCTTCCAGTGGAACTTGACGAATCGGGATTCTCCGGCCGCGTTGACGAACCTGAAGGTGTGGACGCCGAAGCCTTCCATGAACCGCAGCGACCGAGGTATCGCGCGGTCGGACATGGCCCACAGGAGCATGTGGGTCGCCTCCGGCATGAGGGAGACGAAGTCCCAGAAAGTGTCGTGCGCGCTCGCGGCCTGCGGCCAGCCGCGGTCGGGCTCTTCCTTGACCGAATGGACCAGGTCGGGGAACTTCACTGCGTCCTGGATGAAGAAGACCGGCATGTTGTTGCCGACGATGTCCCAGTTGCCCTCGGTGGTGTAGAGCTTCACCGCGAAGCCACGGACGTCCCGGGCCAGGTCCGGCGACCCGAGGTTGCCGGCCACCGTGGAGAAGCGCACGAAGGCCTCGGTCCGGGTCCCCTTCCGCTGGAAGATCGCTGCCCGCGTCAGGTCCGGGATCGCCTCGAGGGTCTCGAGGTAGCCGTGCGCTCCGTACCCGCGGGCGTGCACGACCCGCTCGGGGATGCGCTCGTGGTCGAAGTGGAAGATCTTCTCCCGCAGCGCGAAGTCCTCGAGCAGCGTTGGCCCACGATCACCGACCCGCAACGAGTTCTGCCCATCGGACAGGGGCGCTCCTTGGGCTGTCGTCATCACCTCGCCCCGGGCCGGAGCCTGGTGGAGCTCGTCGCCGCTTCCGCGCCGATCCGGTCCAGCTGAACGCTTCCTTCTCGACGCAGGAGCCATGGCCGATCCTTTCCGGTCAGGTGGAGATGAGGGAGTACACGAGGACGGTGTAGGGCGCGATCGACAGGCTCACGTGGGCCTCGAGACCGTCCGCGTCCTCGTCCCATGCGTCGAGGTCGTATGCGGCGGCGTCCCCGAAGTCCTGACTGTACGCCCGGGAGTCGGAGTTCAGACGCAGGCCCCAGCGGCCCTGATGCGGCATACCGATGCGGTAGTGCTCGTAGGGGTTCGCGCTGAGGTTGACGACGACGACCGTGTCGTCGTCCGGTCCGCCGTCCGCCCAGCGGTGGAAGGCGAAGACATTGGACTCCTCGTCGGCGTGGAAGACGTTGACGTGGTGACCGGTCAGGCCCCGGGTCGTGCCGTCGAGGTTGCGCCGCAGCCGGATGAGGTCGCGGTAGAGCCGCACCACACCGCGGAACTCGCTGTCCTGCTCCCAGTGCAGCGGCACGTCGTCGCGGAACCAGCCACCCTGGAGGAACTCCTGGCCCTGGAAGAGCATCGGTATGCCGGGCGAGGTCAGCGCGAGCGCGGCACCGAGGGTGGACCGCTTCTGGGCGTACCACCCGGTCGCATCGCCCTCGTCGATCTCGTAGGGGACGCGGGCCTGGCCGTTGGCCACCTCGTCGTGCGACTCGGTGTAGATCACCCGCTGGAAGGCGTCGTCGTTGTAGCACGTGGTGACCGCCTCGGCGATCGAGGCCATCGAGCGCCACTCATCCTGCTCGGCGATGACCGCCTCGCGGACCGGGTGGACGAAGGCGCTGTCCCACTGGGCGTGGAAGGCCGCGCCACCGACGCCGGCCTGGCTGACCATCGGGTCCTGGTGCATGTCCTCGGCGATGGTGATCCGCCCCGGGAACTGCTCACGAACGGAGAGGTTGATCCAGCGCATGAGGTCCCAGCCCTCGGGCAGGTCCATGCCGCTGGCGTCGACGCTGCGGATGTACGGCGTCATGTCGAAGCGCAGGCCGTCGACGTGGTAGTCGTGCAGCCACATCATCGCGTTGTCGTGGATGAACCGGCGCACCTCCTCCCGCCCGTAGTCCGGCCGGGTGTCACCCCAGGGGGTCGAGGAACGGTCGTCGTTGTAGAAGTAGATGCCGCCCTTGTCGTTCTCGCTCCACCCGTCGAACTGCCACAGGTCGAGGTCGCTGGGCCCGAAGTGGTTGTAGACGACGTCGAGGACGACGCCGAGGCCCTTCTTGTGCGCCTCGCGGACGAAGGTCTTGAAGGCGTCCGGGCCGCCGTACGCGCTCTCGACGGCGAAGACGTGCGCGGGGTTGTAGCCCCACGAGTAGTCACCGGCGAACTCCGCCACGGGCATGACCTGGATGACATTGACGCCGAGCCGGACGAGGTGGTCGAACTTGCTCATCGCCAGCTCGAGGGTGCCGACCTCGTCCTCGGAGCGGGTGTAGAAGGACCCGATGTGCAGCTCGTAGATGACCAGCTCGTGATGCCCGGGCAGGTGGTAGTCGTCGCCCTGCCAGTCGAAGGCGCCGTGGTCGTAGATGACCCCGTTGCCCACCGAGTTGGTCACCTGCCGCGCGTACGGGTCGACCCGCGGCAGGGTCCGGTCGCCATTTCGTATGACGAACTTGTATTCCTGTCCGGCGCGCGCCTCGGGGACGGCGGCATACCAGTTGCCATTGCCCTCCGAGGCCAGCGGCGAGCCCGGCGTGGCCCATTCGATGAAGTCTCCGGTCACCCACACCTCGTCGGCATGTGGTGCCCAGAGCCGGAAGGCCACGCCGCCGTCATACGGCAGTGCGCCCATCCCCGGGATCTCGGGAAGATTCGACACGGAGCTCCTTAGTCCTGCGTTGGCCTGCGGTTTCGTCGAGAAGGTCGTGGTTCGGTCAGGCGATGACGGCGTCGATGGCCTTCTTCAGCGCACTCGGCTGAGCCGGGTGGCGGGGGGCGTCGGGCTTCATGGCGAGCATCTGGGCGCCCATCTCGGAGAGCCGGGTCCGGGAGAGGGCGGCGCGAACCTGCGGGAACCACTCTTCCTCCTCTTCCTTCACGTGGTGGCGGACGTTCTCCATCAACACGGTGAACTTCGGGAAGTAGCGCTCGGAGGTCTGGTCCATGCCGGCCAGCTCGGCGGCCAGGACGTCGACGACGTGGTGCTCCTCGTAGCTCTCCAGAATGTGGTCCTCGAGGGCTGGCACCTCGGCGCGGACCTGGGGGTAGAGCACCTCGTTCTCGAGGTAGGTGTGCACGGTGAGGGCCTCGAGGACCTTGCCGACGATGGCGCGCTTGCGGGCCGGGGTGGTGGCCTTCTTCTCGAACTCGGTAAAGAGGCGGGCGACCTCCTTGTGGTCTGCCTTGAGCAGGACGATGGCATCGGTGGACATTGCTGGGTCTCCTGTCGGCGTCTGTGCGGCGCGGTTGCCGCCTGTCCTCACCATCGACGACCAACGGGGCCGGCCACAACCGCGGGGGCCGGTTCTGCATGCTGCACGCGGCCAGCGTGGGTGTGGCCCCCCATCAGCCGGGCTCTCGCCGCAGCCGCCAGGGAAGGACAAGGAGCGCTAGGGCTCGATGAGCCCGGTCCGGATCGCGTAGCGGGTCAGCTCGAGGCGGTCCTTCATGCCCAGCTTCTCCAGGAGGTTCGCCCGGTGCCGTTCGACCGTCTTCGGGCTGAGGACGAGCAGGTCGGCGATCTCCTTGCCGCTGTGCCCTTCGGCGATGAGCTTGAGCACCTCCTCCTCACGCGGGGTGAGCAAGGTGGCGTCGGCGGTGGCCTCGCGGCCCCGCCCGAGGTAGTCGCGGATCAGGGTGGCCACGGCCCCCGGGTAGAGGAAGGGCTCTCCACGCAGGGCCGACCGGCACGCAGTGATGAGGTCCCGGTCGGCCACCGACTTGTGGACATATCCCACCGCGCCGAGCTTGAGCGCCTCGAAGAAGTACTGCTCGTTGTCATGCATCGAGAGCATGAGGACGGCGGTCTTCCCGCCGCGCCGCTGCAGCTCGCGGGCCGCCTGCAGCCCGGTCATCCGCGGCATCGAGATGTCCATGACGACGAGGTCGATATCGCCGTGCCCGACCCGCTCCACAGCGGCCGCGCCGTCACCGACCTCGGCGACCACCTTGAGGTCGGTGGTGGCGTCGATGATGTGCCGCAGGCCCTGACGGACCAGCGCGTGGTCGTCGGCGAGCACGACTCGCGCGGGCGGGCGCTGCCGCACATAGGGGGTACTCGTCACGGGAGCGGCTCCTGCCTGGTCTGCGGTCCCAGCCCGCGGGTCACGGTCTGGGCAAAGGCTCCGGCGACCCACGCGGCGACCACCGCCGCGAAGAGCGCGACGGGCATGGACTCGGGGGCGCCGTGGCTGCGCTGGTACGCGATCCATGCCAGACCCCAGACGATGCCGACCGGGATGCCGAGCCGGCCGGGCAGTCGGCGCGAAAGGACCCACCCCAGCACCCCGACGAGGGCCAGGACCGCGACGGTCGCCACGGTGGCACCGATCCCGGTCGATGCGGACCCGACATCGACCAGGGCCGACGCCACGTTGGCGCAGACGGCGACCGACACCCAGCCCAGATACAGCCCGAAGGTGCCGTCGATGACGAGCGCCTCCATCCGTGAGGACGGGCGACTCCGGCTCAACCGGTCGTTGAGCATCCCAAGCACCACCACCAGGGTGGCGATGACCAGCACGCTGAGCGGGACGAGGCCGGCCTGGACGACGAGGATCCACGCCGCGTTGAGCAGCATCGACGCGGCGACCAAGCCGGCGATGGGGCCGAGCCGGACGGCAGTGCGGTCGCTCGGCAGCCAGTACCAGAGGGTGACGACGAAGAGCCCGACATAGATGACCGCCCAGATCGAGAAGGCGGGCACCGCGGGTGCAATGAGGGTCGCCTCGGACGAGAACACCCCGCCACTGGCGAACCTGATGCTCTGGCCGAGCACGCCACTGCCCACCAGCGTGCCGTACAGGCAGAGGAGCTCGGCCACCGAGACGAGCAGCCGAGAGGCCTGCGGCAGCTCGGACCAGTCGGCGTCGGCCGGGCTCGCGTCGCCGGGTGGCGACATGAGGGCGCCGCCGGGGGAGGTATGCCGCCCTCGCTTCACGTCTCGCACTATAGGTGGCCGCAGGACCTGGACGGTTAGAGTGCGGCTGTGCCCCTGTTCTGGCGCATCTTCCTCGCGAACGCTGCGGCGCTCGTGGGATGCGCCCTCGTGCTGACCTTCTCGCGGTTCAGGGTGTCCTCACCGCCTCGACCCGACGAGATCGGGTGGGTGACCCTGGGCCTGGCGGCGCTGCTCCTTGTCAATGCGGCGGTGCTCGGCGACCGGCTCACCCCACTGGCCCGGCTGCGTCGTAGCCTCGACGCGGTGGACAGCCAGGGGGCTGGGGCCCCGATGCCGGTCCAGGGAACCGACGAGGTCGCGAGCCTGGCCGCGGCATACAACGCCATGTTGGAGCGGCTGGCGGGCGAGCGCACCCAGTCGGTCCGCGCGGTCCTGCTCGCCCAGGAGGACGAACGCGGCCGGATCGCCCGCGAGCTGCACGACGAGGTCGGCCAGACGCTGACCTTCCTGCTGCTGCGTGTCTCGTCGGTGGCGCAGCGCTGCCCGGACGACGTCCGCGCCGACCTGGAGACCATCGCCGAGGGGGTGCGCTCGGGGCTGGAGGAGGTGCGGACCATGTCCCGCCGGCTGCGGCCCTCCGCGCTGTCCGACCTCGGGATCGGGCCGGCGCTGCGCACCCTGGCCGAGGACGTGCGAACCGTCGCCAGCCTGCGCACCGAGGTCTCGGTCGCTCCGGGCCTCGGCCGTGACCTCGAGCGCGATCTCGTCGTCTACCGGGTCGCCCAGGAGGCGATCACCAATGTCGTCCGGCACGCACGGGCGAGCGCGGTCGACATCGACCTGTCGGTCGCGGACTCCTCGCTCGTGCTGACGATCACCGACGACGGGGTGGGCACAGTGGGTCCGGAGGGGACGGGCAGCCACAGTATGCGCGAACGCGCCCGCCTGGTCGGGGGCACCTTCGAGCGCGAGAGTATGCCGGGACGGGGCACCCGCTGTGTCCTGCGGGTCCCGCTCGTGGTCACCCCCATCGCGCCGGTGGACGAGCCACGCACCGACCACTTCCCGACGACGACGATCTTCCCGCCGACGGGGTGGATGCAGGCGAAGCGCCAAGCAGAGGGAGACGCGACGATGACCGGTGGTGCGCAGTGAGCCTGCTGGCGGGTCGCTATCGCACCGAGCGGGTGCTCGCCACCGGCGGGATGGGCGAGGTGTGGCTGGCCACCGACGAGACCCTCGGCCGGGAGGTGGCAGTCAAGCTGCTCCACGCAGACGTCGCACGCGACAAGGTCTTCGCCGCGCGCTTCCGCGAGGAGGCCCGCCACCTGGCCCGCATCTCCCACCCGGCGATCGTCGCGGTGTACGACTTCGGCGAGGACGACGGGGACCCGTACCTCGTCATGGAGTATGTCGCCGGACGCACCCTCGCCCAGCTGCTTCGGGATGAGGGGCCCCAGGCCGCAGGCGTCGTCCGGGACTTCCTCGGACAGTGCGCCGACGCGCTCGGGGTGGCGCATGCGGCGGGGATCGTCCACCGCGACATCAAACCGAGCAACATCCTCGTCACCGCCGACGGGCACCCCAAGCTCACCGACTTCGGGATCGCTCGGATGCTGACCGGCTCGGGCCTGACCCGAACCGGCGAAGTGCTAGGGACCCCGCAGTACCTCAGCCCCGAGCAGGCCGCCGGGGGCGCGGCAGACGCCCGCAGTGACATCTATGCGCTGGCGCTCGTGGGCTTCGAGATGCTCACCGGGACAAGAGCCTTCGACCGGTCGACCCCGGTCGAGACTGCCTTGGCGCAGCTCAACGACCCGCCGCCGCACCTGCCTCCGGACACACCGGAGGACCTGGCGATGGTCATCGGCTCCTGCCTGGCCAAGGACCCAGGACGTCGGCCCGCGTCGGCCGGCATGCTGTCCCGCCTCCTGGCCGAGGTGCGCCTCGAACCCCCCACCGCGCCGAACCCGATGCCGCACGCCGTGACAGACCCGACCCCGCTGCCGACTCCCCAGCCGCAGGTTCGCCACGCCCAGAGCTCACGGCCGCAGCTGCCCGCGGCGGATGTCGGCCTCCCGCACGTGGCCGAGCATCAGGCTCGTCACCATGAGGTCCCTCCGCAGTCCGAGCCACGCGCCTCGTGGCGTATCCCGGTGCTGGTCTCCGCGGTGGTCCTCGTCGCGCTCCTCGTCATGATCGCCCTGGGCCGCTGACCGGGTCGGGAGGGCCGGCCCCCTCCGCTCCCAGCGCGCCGAATCGTCTGCCGAGTGGAGCGCAACACCCATACCCCTGGGGGTCGACACCCACAAATAACGCCCGAGCACGACACCGCCATGCCGCGGTCCTTAGCGTCGACTCAGACGCCGGCAGCACCTGACACCGCCGGCCCGACCGAAAGGGACCATCATGCACATCGGCAGCGGAGTCTTCCTCCTCGTTCTCGGCGCGATCCTCAACTGGGGCGTCGCAGACCGCGTCTCGGGCGTCAACCTCCACGTCATCGGCCTCATCTGCATGGCCGGCGGCGTCCTGGCGATCCTGCTCTCGCTGGTCACCGGCTCCCGCTCGCGCGGCTACTCGGCCACCCGCACCGCGACGGTCGACAAGGCTACCGGCACCACGGTCGAGCGGGTCGACGTCGAGTCCTGACTCGACATACTGACCCACTCGACATACTGACCCCCTGACCGACCACCGACCCCAACCCCACCGACCCAGCCGACGGAGAACCGACCATGACCGACACCACGCCCGCGCCGAAGGCCAAGGCCACCGCCGACGCCAGCGCACCCAAGACCCCCGTCGGGCAGCTGGCGGTCGTGGTCAACCCGACGAAGTTCGACGACCTCACCGAGGTCAAGGCGAGCGTCGCCGCGGGCTGCGAGCGCAACGGCTGGCCGGCGGCGGCGTGGTACGAGACGACCGAGGACGACCCGGGCACCGGCCAGGCCAAGCAGGCGATCGAGGACGGGGCGACGGTGGTGTGCCCGCTCGGCGGTGACGGCACGGTCCGCGCCGTCGCTGCGGGCGTGGTGGGGTCGGGTGCCGTCCTCGGTCTGCTCCCCGGCGGCACCGGCAACCTGCTGGCCCGCAACCTTGAGCTGCCCGTCGACGACCTCGAGGTCGCCCTCGACATCGTCCTCACCGGCCACGACAAGACGATCGACGTCGGCTACATGCGCTGCGACGACGACGAGGAGCAGGTCTTCCTCGTCATGTGCGGCATGGGCCTGGACGCCGACACGATGGCCGGCGCCAACGAGAAGGTCAAGGGCCTGATCGGCTGGCCGGCATACCTCATGTCCGGCGCGAAGGCCGCCTTCAGCAGCGGCTTCCGGGCCCGCGTGACCGCCGACAAGCAGCCGGCCATCCGGTCACACACCCGCACCGTCGTCGTCGGCAACTGCGGCACCCTCACCGGTGGCGTCCAGCTCATGCCCGACGCCACCGTGGACGACGGGAGGCTCGACGTCGTCGTCGTCTCCCCCAAGGGCGCGCTCAGCTGGGGTGCCGTTGCGCTGCAGATCGCCACTGGCAGTCGGCGTGGCCACCCCAAGGTGCAGCGCCGCACCGGCGAGCGCATCGAGATCGTCGCCTTCGAGCCCACCGAGGCCGAGCTCGACGGCGACGCGGTCGGCCCCCGCACCCGGATGGTCTGCCGGGTCAAGCCCGGCGCCTTGGTGGTGCGAGTTGCCTAGCCTCCAGCTCGCTCACCCGCTGAGCGAGCCACCGACCCGGCCACTGAGCCGCCCGCGCCGCTTGCTGCGCTCGGTCGGCTACGCCGTCGCCTTCACCCTCCCGGTGGCCGCGATCGGGTACCTCGTCCGGTCGCGCTGGGAGCCGATCCTCCATCTCGACGAGTCGGTCATCCGCACCGCGACGAGCTTCACCCGCGAGCGGCCCGGCCTGTTCCGGGCGCTGGTCGTCTGGGAGGAGATGCTCCAGCCGCGCTGGGTCTACCTCGTCGGCACCGCCGTCTGCATCGTCGTCTGGCGCCGGTGGGGCTGGACCGGGCGGGCGCTGTGGGCCTTCGTCACGATGATGCTCGCCTGGAACCTCGCCCTCGACATCAAGATCCTCGTGGCCCGGGCCCGGCCCGTCGTCGAGGATGCGCTCACCCACGCGCCCGGCTACAGCTTCCCCTCCGGCCACGCGGCCAACACCGCCGCCGCCTCCACCACCCTCGTCATCCTGCTCTGGCCCGCCCTGCGCCGCCGCGGCCGCACCATCGCCGTGGCCACCGCCGCTGTGGTCACGCTCGTCACCGCAGCGGACCGGGTGCTGCTCGGTGTGCACTACCCCTCCGATGTCACCGCTGGGGTTGCGCTGGGGGCCGGTCTGGCCCTCGCCTCGTATGCCGGTTGGCGCCCGACCCTCCCACAGCTCGCCGCCGAGTCAGCCGCCCAGTCGGCCGCCCAGCCAGCCGCCCAGTCGGCCAGAAAGTAGACCGCCATGGTGACCCGTTATGACGACCCGACCCCACCCACGGTCGGCGGCTGGCTCGCGGACCTTGCGCGGCGCGCGATCGTGCCGGCGCTGGCCCTCTTCATCGCGATCGTCGCCCTCGGCAAGGTGATCGTCGGCCCACTCAACAGCCTCCCCAGCGAGGACGAGATCAACCGCAGCATCCAGGCGGGTCGCACCCCGGTGTGGGACTCCATCACCGCGGTGTGGTCGCACATCGGCAACACCGAGATCGTCATCGGCGTCTGCGTCCTCGCCGTCGCTGCGCTCTGGTGGCGGACGAAGCAGTGGTGGTATGCCGTCATCCCCGCCATCGCCATCAGCCTGCAGGCCAGCGTCTTCGTCGCGGCCACCGCCGTCACCGGGCGTCAGCGCCCGCTCGTCGACCACCTCGACCCGGCCCCGCCGACGTCGAGCTACCCCAGCGGTCATATGGGCGCCTCGACCGCGCTGTACCTCACCTTCGCGATGATGGCCCAGCGGATCCGGCACACCTGGGTTCGCCGGACCCTCACTCTGGTCTTCCTGCTCGTCCCGGTCCTCGTCGGGTATGCGCGGATCTATCGCGGCATGCACCACGTCAGCGATGTCATCGTGGGCGCGATCAATGGCATCCTCTGCGCGCTCCTCGCGTGGGTGGCCCTGCGCCGCTCCCCAGCCCCGAACGGGTCGACGCCATGAGCGCCGAGGAGGTCCGCGAGGTCGCGCGCTCCGTCGCCGACCACCCCGTCGTCGAACACGGGGCCCGCCTTGGGTACGCCGCGAACGGCCTGCTCCACCTGCTCATCGCGTGGATCGGCATACAGCTGGCTCTGACCGAACGCAGCGAGACCGCGGACCAGTCCGGCGCCTTCCAGACCCTCGCCGCCACCGCCGCCGGCCAGGTCGCCCTGTGGGCGACCGGTGGCGGCCTGATCCTGCTCGCCCTGTGGCAGCTCACCGAGGCGGTGGTCCGGCGCACGTGGGGGGTCCGCGCCAAGTCGGTCGCCAAGGCCGTCGTGTATGCCGTCATCGCGTTCGGCGCCATCGGTGCTGCTCAGGGTGGGCGGACCGAGAGTACGCGGCAGACCCGGGACCTCACCCGGTCGCTGATGAACCGTTCGATGGGGCTGGTCCTGGTCGCCCTGGTCGGGGTCATCGTCCTCGTCGTCGCGGGCTACCACGTCTACAAGGGGTGGACCGCTCGCTTCCTCCGCGACCTCGCCGAGCATCCGCCGCGCTGGGTGATCGGGCTGGGTCGGTACGGCTATGTCGCCAAGGGCGTGGCGCTGGCCATGGTCGGGCTACTCTTCATCGTCGCGGCGGTGCGGCAGCGGGCGGCCGAGTCAACCGGTCTCGACGGGGCGATGCGCACCCTCATGGATCTGCCCGGTGGCCGGGTCCCGTTGGTCCTCGTCGCGGCCGGCTTCGCGGCATACGCGCTGTACTCCGGCGCACGGGCGCGGTATGCGCGGCTCTGACCTGGGGCTTCGCTAGTCGCGGTGGGCGCGGGAGAGCCGTTCGAGGGTGCGCATGGCGGTGTCGACCAATGCCGCCGGCACGAAGAGGTGGGTGTGCCAGCGCCCCACGCTGGCAACGACCGGGACCTGCGCCTGGTAGAGCGCCGTGGTGACCGTGGGGACATAGCCGAGGGCGGTCACCGAACGGTAGGCACCGAGGGTGATCCACGCCATCGGGACCTCGAAGTCCAGGCCCCGCTCCTGCGCCTCCGCCAGCGGGAGGATCAGGGTCAGCCCCTCGTGTTCGAAGAAGGTCAGCACCGGGTGCACGTCGGTCGGCACCTCGCGCACCGACACCACGGCATACTCGCCGGGGTTGTGCCGCGGTGCGAGCGCGGCGAGCAGCGCCTCGAGATCGGTGAGCGGCTTGTCGATATCAGGCTCCACCCAGCTCCGCTGGCCCAGCTCGGCGGTGAGCAGCGTGGGGATGGTCGGCAAGGTGATCGGGCGTTCCGCGGCCGCGGACTCGAGCTCCTCGGCTGCGGCATCACCCAGGACCGTCGTCGCCGCGGCGTGGGTCGCGCGCTCACGGAACGAGTGTCCGACCCCCTCGCGGATGCCGAGGCTCTCGGCCACCTGGTAGCCGTCCTGCGGCCGGGCCGCCGGGTCCTTCTCCATGCACGCGGTCACCGCCGCGCGGACGTCCGCGGCGACCTCCTCCGGCAGCGGCGGCGGGGCCTCGCTGACGTGCGACAGCACCGTGGCCACCGGGGTTCCCTTGTCGAACGGCCGTGAGCCCGTGAGCAGCTCGTAGGCCACCACCCCGAGGGCGTAGAGGTCGCTCGCGCCGGTCGCGGGCCGGCCGAGCGCCTGTTCCGGGCTCAGGTAGTAAGGGGTGCCCATCACCTCGCCGGTGCGGGTGTGACCGGAGCCGTCCATCGCCCGAGCGATCCCGAAGTCGGTGAGCTTGACCTGGCCATCGGCCCGGATGAGCATGTTCGCCGGCTTGATGTCGCGGTGGACCACGCCCGCATCGTGCGCGACGGCCAGCGCCAGCGCGGCCTGGCCCATGATCGAGCGGACCTCCTCGCACGACAACGGGCCGTGCTCTCGCAGGTGCTCCGACAGGGGGAGACCGGAGACGAGCTCCATGACGAGGAAGGCGTAGCCGTCCTGCTCGCCGTAGTCGAAGACCGTCGCGATATTAGGGTGCGCCAACCCGGCGGTATGCCGTGCCTCCGCTCGGAACCGCTCGGCGAAGAGGGCCTCGTCCTCGGTGTGCGGCCGCATCACCTTGACGGCGACGGTTCGGCGCAGGACCTCGTCATACCCCTGCCAGACGTGGCCCATCCCGCCTGAGGCGATCCGGGACACGAGACGGTAGCGGCCACCGAGGACAAGACCGGCGTTCAAACGATCCATTGGTTCACCGCCCGCCCTGGGAGTGGCCAGCGGGCGCTGGCGCGTGGCCAGCATACGCCGACGCCTCGGCCCCTCCGGCCGGCCCGGCCTCCTGACCTTGCCAGGCCTTCGCACGCGCCGCGATGCCTCCGTTGACGCCCGGGCCCAGCTCGCCCGGTGAGGCACGCGGCATACGAGGGCACGAGCGGCAGTCGCTTCTTGCGGACGACCTGAGTTCTACTTCGCGAGCCCCGCGACCAGGTTGATCGTCGCGGCGATGATGACCGTGCCGACGACGTAGGAGAGCATCGTGTGGGCCAGGACGATGCGGCGCAGCCGCGGTGTCTTCAGCTCCGTGTCCGACACCTGGTAGGTCATGCCGAGCGTGAAGGCGATGGATGGCACCTGCTCCGTCGCGTACCGGGAGGTCTCGCTCGACCCCAGGCACAGCACGGGCCGGACCAGCAGCAGCGCCAACGTCAGCGAGCCGGCGATGAAAGCCGACCAGCACCGAATGCGTCAGCCGGCGAGCTTCTCGGCGATCCGCTGAGCCAGGTGCGTTTGCGCCCTGCTGAGCATGTCGAGCGTCTCGTGAATCTCGGCGAACGGCTTCTTGTCCAGCTGGGCGGCGAAGAGCTCGCCCTCGGTCTCCATCACCCACAAGCGGGCATAGTAGAGCCGGTCCTCGGAGAGGTGGGCGAGGACCACAAGCGCGGTGGTCAAGGGGTGGTTGTTGGTGACATTCGTTCCGCGGGTGCGCCCGTGCTCGAGCTCGACCGCGAGGGCGTACTGCCACTCCCAGAGGTGACCAAGCGTCGGTTCGCGCTGGAAGGTGCCTTTGGGGAGGAAGTCGTTGATGAGCACGGGCTTCGGCTTGCCCGCCTCATCGAGCGGTTGGACGTGCTTGCCCCTGATCAGGGTCCGGAGCAGCGCGAGCACTGCGGCCGCCTCTTTGGCGGGGACGACATTGGCGCCGGACCGATCCGGCGGCGCGATGACGTCGAGGGTCAACGCGGCCCAGTTACGTCGCCTCGAGAAGCCCAACGCCCGGCAGAACTGCCCCACCGCAGCGCGGTCGAGGAAGTCGATGAGAACGTGCTCGCCGTCCGCGAAACGGCCGAGGCGGTCGACGGCGTACGCAGCGAGCTGATCCGCGTTCGCGCCCGCCTCGACGGCCTTGGTCCACGACGCATAGGGCATTGGAGCTCCTTTGGCCGAGCGTTGGGCACCGTCCGGGAGGCTCTGGAGGCGCTAGGGGCCCATGCTAACGCCATTGCGCTGCAGAGCGCGGCGCGTGGGCGGGGTCGTCGCTCGGTTCTAGTGGTGGAGTCCCCTCCGTCGGACGCCGGGTCGGCGCTACCGCCTGCCGTGTGCGGTGACGGGTTCGGCATACCCGGGTCGGCATACTGGAGTTGCGGTATTCTCGGAGAGGTCGTCAAGACGCCAGCCGGTCGGGGATCTCGACGGTGCACGCGCTTCCTGTGGCGGCGCGCCGAAGGCTTGGTCCTTGATCGTGCGGGACTCGGCCGCCGTCATCGTCGTCGGGGCGGTCATCTGGCTCACCTGGCCCCGGACCCGACCTCGACCTCGGTCACCACAGATGGCTGAGCGACCGGCAGCCCGCCGGTGGCCGGCTCGGTGAACCCGACGGCGAGCAACCAGATCGCCAGGACGATCTCGTTGAGGAAGATCGGCAGGTTCGACGCGACCTGCAGCGGCGAGAACAGGCCGATCGCCCCGCAGAAGACGAGCACGGCGGTGGTGAAGCCGAGCGCGGTGCTGGCCAGACCCCACATCGAGAGCCACCGTGGGACCAGGCGGTGCCGCAGGAAGGCGAGGTAGTAGAGGGTCCCGCCGACATAGAACGCGAGTATGCCGATCTGGCTGCACCGGTCGCGCAGGTCGAGCAGCACCTGACCCCATGACCCGGCAGCGGTCGCGGCGGCCGCGTCCGCTCCGACGGCGCCGACCTGATGGGCCAGCGACACCACGAGCAGGGTGCCGAGGGCGCCGATGAGGTAAAAGGTTCCTTCGATGAGCCGGAAGCCGACCGACCCGATGGCCAGGCCGGCGGCATACCGTGCGACGACGGGGTACAGCGCCAGGGCGATGGCAGCGGAGGTCAACCCCGTGGCCACCTGGAAGAAGGCGCCGGCAACCACCCGGTCGCTGTTCGCGGCGGCGGCGGTGAGGAAGTCGGCACCGCCGAGGATGGGCGCGATGAGGGCGCGGTCGATGAGGCTGACCGCGGTCGCGAGAAGGAAGAGCACACCCGCGGCGCGCGCGGAGGCCCTGGTGGTGGTCATGATGGGTCCCTTCTGTCGGCGCCCGCCCGGAGGTCGGGCGAGGCGATGGTTCGGTGGGGGCTGGGGGCGCAGACGAGGTCGACGACCTCTGCGCCGTGGAGCGCTTCGAGGAAGGGCTGGAGGCTGCCGGTGACCGCGCACCGAAGGACCTGGCCGTCGACGTCGACCTCGCTGACCCCCGAGGCGCTGGCGACCCGAGTCGCCGGTGGCCGTCCAACACACCGGGCCTCGACATACCGGACCTGCACCTGTTCCTTCACGCATTTCACGCTAGGAAGACGGGCGCCCCGGGATAACCCGGGGAAACCCTCATGCAGTACCTACGTGGCACCTCTGGGAAGGGGGCGTTGAGCCCTCGGCGTACCGGTGGTTTGCTGGTCGTATGGCCACGGCCAAGGGCCTCTGCGGAAACCTTCCCGCAGAGGCCAGTAGTTTCATCGGTCGACGCCGCGAGCTCGCCGAGCTCCGGGCGCGGCTGGCGACCGCGCGGCTGGTCAGCCTGGTCGGGCCGGGCGGGGTCGGCAAGACGCGGCTGGCGCTGCGAGCGGCGACCGGACTCGCGCGGGGGTTCGCGCACGGCGCCTGGCTCGTGGGGCTGGCCGAGGTGCACACCGAGGAGGGTGTCCTCCGCGCGACCGCCGAAGCCCTCGGGCTGCGCGACCACGGTGCCGTCCCCGCCCTTGACCTCGTGACCGGCTACCTGGCCGACCGGGAGCTCCTGCTTGTTGTCGACAACTGCGAGCACGTGCTCGCTCCGGCCGCCGAGATCGTCACCGCCGTCCTGGCCGCGGCGCTGCGGGTGCGGGTCATTGCGACCAGCCGGGAGCCGCTCTCGGTCGGCGGCGAGCACGTCCTGCCCGTGCCGCCCCTGGAGCTGCCACTGGTCGACACCACGGCGCCGGTGGAGCGGGTCGGACAGAACGAGGCGGTGCGGCTCTTCACCGAACGGGCCGCCGCTGCCTCGGGTCGGTTCGTGCTCACCGAAGCGAACCGGGCCGCGGTCATCGGCATCTGCCGTCGCCTCGACGGGCTCCCGCTCGGCCTAGAGCTGGCCGCGGTCAAGACCCGCGTCCTGGCCGTCGAACAGATCCTCGCCCACCTCTCCGACCGCTTCGCCTTGCTCGGTTCGGACGGGTGGGCGGCCCTGCCTCGGCACCAGACCCTGCGGACGGCGATCGACTGGAGCTACGACCTGCTCACCGACGAGGAGCGCGTCCTGCTGCGTCGGCTGTCCGTCTTCGCCGGCCGGTTCACCCTCGACGACGCCCGCGGGGCCTGCGCCGACGGTTGCCTCCCCGCAGGGCACGTCCTGTCTGTCCTCGCCTCGCTGGTCGGCAAGTCGCTGGTCATGACCGAGCTCGTCGGGCCCGTTGCGTGCCATCGCCTTCACGAGACGATGCGCGAGTATGCCGCGGAGCGTCTCGCCGATGCGGGGGAGGAGTCGGCCAGCGCCGAGCGGCTGATCGACTACTACGTGACCCGGTGCGCCGCAGCCGTCGAGAACGCCCGGCCCCAGCTGGTGGACTGGCTCGGGTGGGTCGAGCTGGAGATCGACACCATCCGCCTGGTGCTGCGCCGGTGTCGTGACCGCGGTGACTCCGCGCGCCGGCTGGCGCTGGTGGGGTCGCTCGCGTGGTGGTGGGTGACTCGGGCCCAGGCGGAGGGGATCGCCCTGCTCGACGACCTCATCGCGGCATACCCCCGTGGGTCGGCGGAACTGACGGGAGCGCACTTCATGCGCGGCTTCCTCGCCGTGCTGCGGTCCGACCCGGCAACCGGACGCCGCGAGCTCGGCCTGGCCGTCGAGTCCGCCCGGCGCGCGGGCCCGGCGCGCCTGCTCATCGAGGCGCTGTCGATGGCGTCAGTCGCGGCCGGTATGACGGGCGACGCGGCGTCGTCGCAGCACCTGCTCGAGGAGGCGCTCGCCGTCCCGGCTGGCCACGAGGACGGTATGTCGGCCCTCGCCACGACGCAGGCCCAGGCCATGCGCTGCTTCTTCGCCGGTGACCTCGCCGGCTTCCGGGCGGCCTCGCTGGCCGGTGCGCGGCTCAGTCGCGAGCTCAACGACCTCTATACGTTGGAGATCTGGCTGATGAACCTTGGCCTGGCGGCGCTCATCCGTGAGGACGAGAACCCCGAGCCCTTGCTGGTGGAGTCGTTGACCATCGCGCAGCGGATCGACGACCGCGTCGCGCAGTTCTACCTCGTCGGCGCGCTCGGGTGTCAGGCCGCGCGGAGCGGTCAGCCGGGTCGAGCGGCGCGGCTGCTCGGCGCGAGCGACTCGTTGCGAGCGCTGACCGGGGCGGCGGTCAATGCGCTGCTCGGGCCGATCCAGGTGGAGACCGTCGAGCGGCTTCGCGCGGAGCTCGGCCAGGCAAGGTATGACGCCGAGTGGGCGATAGGGGCTTGCCTGGATCGTGATGGGGCGTTGACGTTTGCGCTCGGTCCGGGCGCGGGGCGGTCTGGGGGTGCTGGGGTGGTTGACGCCACCCCGCTCCTGACGCCGAGGGAGACCGAGATCGCCCGCCACCTCGTCGAGGGCCTAAGCAACAGGCAGATCGGGTCGCAGCTGTTCATCTCCGAACGCACCGTCGAGAACCACATTCGCAACATCATGAACAAGCTCGGGGTCAGTACGCGGGCGCAGATCGCTGGCTGGGCCGCGACCACCCTCCCCTGATCGGGTCGTAGCTGGGGCTTGGCGTTCTTGCCTCTGGCTAGGTGCACATCACTGCAGCACAGCGCCACAATGTCGTCGAACAGCGACACACGCTAGTGTCGGCGAACGACTACAGCGGCGAATGTCGGCGAACGACTACAGTAGTGGTAGCTGAGGCGGCTCGGCCCGAGAGGAGAGGTCAGATGCAGGTTCACACCGTTCGCGACCTGGGCGCCCTGGTGCGCACCGCTCGCCGAGCCCACGGTCTGACCCAGGCCGAGCTCGCCGACCGCCTACGGGTCAGCCGCGACTGGGTCATCCGTCTCGAAAAGGGCACCCCGCGGCTCGAGACGCAGAAGGTTCTCGACGCGCTAGCCGTCCTCGGGTTGAGGCTCGACGTCGCCGACGCTCAACCGACCCGGAAGTCTGCGACCCAGAAGACGGCCGCCAGGAAACAACTACGGTCCGCGGCGACCGGCCGGTACGTCACCCACGGCCACGCCGCCGACAAGTCAGCCGTCAGGGCTGGGACTGCCGGCAAGCGCGCCTCCGCCGGTTTCAAGAGCTCCGACCCGTTCGCCTTCCTCAACGATCGGACCTCCTGATGGCCATGCCACAGCGACTGCGTGTCTACCTCGACGGCATACCGATCGGCGACGCAGAACAGACCGGCGGAAGCCTCTCTTTCACCTACGACGAGGAGTACCGGTCGGACCCGACAGCGACACCGCTGTCGCTGTCGATGCCGCTCACATCCCCTCGTCACGGCAACAGACCCGTCCGAGCCTTTCTTGACGGCCTTCTCCCCGACAGCCGGCCGGCTCGGGAGCGTTGGGCGACGAAGTATGGAGTCTCGGCCGACAACCCCTTCGGTCTGCTGGCGCACGTGGGGCGCGACGCTGCCGGCGCAGTGCAGGTCCTGCCGCCAGGGGAGGAGTCCGATGACGGGGCGAGGCGACACGGAAACATCGAGTGGCTCTCCGAGAATGACTTCGCGACCCTGGCGCGTGAACTGTCCGAGCACGGCGCCGACTGGGACCCGGGTCGCGACGGTGGCCGGTGGAGCCTCTCCGGTGCTCAGCCGAAAATCGCGCTCTTCCTCGACGAGGCCACGGGCCGTTGGGGAATCCCCAATGACTCAACTCCGACAAACGCGATCATCAAGCCCGCGGTCGCGGGCTACACCAGACACCACATCAACGAAGCCCTGTGCCTTCGGGCCGCCGCGAAGGCGGGCCTGCTTGCCGCCCGTGTTGACCTCGCTGAGGTCGCTGATGTCCAGGCGGTCATCGCTCATCGGTACGACCGCCGCCAGGACACCGACGGCCGCTGGCTTCGCGTCCATCAGGAAGACATGTGCCAGGCCCTGTCGGTCCACCCGAGCCAGAAGTACCAGTCCGACGGTGGTCCGGGCGTCGCCGACATCGGAAGGATCCTGTCGGGGTTGGCCATCGAGGACCGTCTCATCAGCAGTGAGCGGTTCTTCAAGGGGCTGGCCTTCAACGTGCTCATCGGCGGCACCGACGCGCACGCGAAGAACTACTCCCTCCTGTTGGTCGGTCCACGCGTGCAGGTCGCTCCGCTCTACGACGTTGCGTCGGCCGCCTGCTACGACCAACACGAACGACTCAGCTCGCCGATGAAGGTGGGCGAACACTGGCGCATGCTCGACATCACCGAGCGGGACTGGCGGGCCGCGGCTCGCCACCTCGACATCCCTGGCGACCAGGCGATTGCCTGGGTGGCCGACCTCCGGGCGGATCTGCCCGAGGCATTCGCTGCAGCGATCGAGACGCTCCCCGGTGACCTTGTTGACGTGGCCAGTCGTATGGCGGAGCGCATCCTCGAGCACATCCAGGGGTCTTGGAGGCCCACCCTCGATCGCGATCCCAGGTACGTACGTCGTATCCCGAAGCGGTAGTCCTCGCCCCCGCCGTGGCGTGCTCGGTCCGATCGTCACCCATCGCACCTGGTCGATCGGCGCACTGCTCACCCTGGGTCCGCTGCTCGGATCTGTTCCTAGGCAACCCAGCAGCCGGCGGCATGCGTCAGTGCGGTCGGTAGACCTCACGACGGTGCTCGACGCGCAGGACGATGACCTCGTGCCCGGCGTCGTTGATCCGGTACAGGACGCGGTAGGTACCCCGACGTGCCGCCCAGACTCCTGAGAGTTCGCCCCGCAGCCGCTTGCCGACCCGGCGCGGATTCTCGACCAGCGCTGCGCTGAGGAACTCGATGACCGCCGCAGCCACAGACTCGGGCAACCCGTCGCGGATCGCGCGGGTCGCCGGTGGCGTCAGGACGGGCTCGTACGGGACTGGGTCGGTCACGCGCGCAGCTGCCGGACCGCGTCCACCCCGCGGACGACGTCTCCGCGGGCGTATGCCGCGTCGGCCTCGCGGATGTCAGCCAGCGCCTCAGGATCACTCAAGACGTCGAGGGTCTCCTCGAGCTCGGCCAGGTCATCGGGGCTGATCAGCACCGCGGCCGCATGGCCGTTGCGCGTCACGACGACCCGCTCGTGCTGGAACTCCACCCGGTCGACCACCTCACTGAAGTGGTCCCGGACGGCCCGCAGTGGCTCGATGCTCATGGACACAATTGTGGCCATCAGCACCGCCCGGGGCAATCCGGACGAAGAGCGGGTCCGACCTCGTTCCGCTGAGTGGAGCCAAGGGGACGCCCCACGCCAGCCGCCGCTCGTCCCTCGCGCCGCCAGCCGCGTGGGCCCAGAACCCCACCGGGGTTCGAGACCTACCTTCACGAAGCGGAACGAGGCCGGACGAAAACGTGTCCGACCTCGTTCCGCTTAGTGGAGCCAAGGGGACTCGAACCCCTAACCCCCTGCTTGCAAAGCAGGTGCGCTACCAATTGCGCCATGGCCCCTGGGCCTGACCGGCATACCCGAAGGTGCAGGTCAGGGTCGGATGTCGTCCGTCGCCTCGGCCCACAGCTCCTGCTCGGCGCGCTGCTCCTTGATCTTCAGCGCAACCAGCACCGCGCTGAGCCCGGCGAGCGCCGCCGCGAGAACCTTCTTGACCATGACCGCCTCCAAAGGGGAGTGCCGGACGGGACGGCAGTGGGCCTAACAGGACTTGAACCTGTGGCCTCTTCCTTATCAGGGAAGCGCTCTAACCGTCTGAGCTATAGGCCCGCACTGACACCCGGCGCAGACCGTCGGGCGCGAGGACCGAGCCTACCTCACCTGCCGCACGTGCTTCAAAACGCCGGTATGCCGGCCCCGGCCCACCCGGCAAGCACCGCCCGCCGAGGGGGTTTCAGTCGTCGGTCAGGGTCAGCTGCACGCCGCCGACCAGCGAGGAGCTGATGTTGTAGAGGAAGGAGGCCAGGGTGGCGATCGCGGTCATGAGGACGACATTGATGACCCCGACAACGACCGACATCGACACGACCCGGCGGAAGCCGACGTAGTCGAGGATGTGGATCGGTGTCGCCGAGGCGAGCTGGTTGTCCTGGATGATCCGGTCGATATCGGAGAAGATCCCCAACCCGTTGAGGATCGACCACAGCAGCGCGGTCATGACCACCCCGGCGATGCCGAGGGCCACCGAGAACAGGAAGGACATCTTCATGACCGACCACGGGTCGATCCGGGAGACGGCCAGCCGGACCCGGCGCGGGCCGCCCCGGTCCACCGTCACCACCGGAGGGTCGACGGGCACCGCGGTCGAGGCGACGACGGCGCCATAGCCCGGGGCCTCCGCCGAGGCCTCGGCGTCGGCGGACGACGAGGGCTCGGCCGCGGCCAAGGGCGACGGCATCGTCTGGGTCACCGAATCGACGTCCTCGGTCGTGCTCATGCGTCACCTCCGTCGTCGGCGCCCGTACCGGGAGCCTCATCGTCAGACGGTACGCCATCGTCCTGGGTCGGCGCCGGAGGCGCCTCGTCCACATCGGCGCCGCTGGCTTCCTCAGAACCCTCAGAACCGTCCGAAGCCTCGGCGTCCTCGCCGTGCTCGGCGTTACGGGCCACCGCGACGATCGCGTCGCCCCGGTCCGGCGTGGCGAAGATGACGCCCATCGTCGACCGGCCGGTATGCCGGACCTCGTCGACCCGCGAGCGGACGATCTTCCCCTTCTCCATGACGACCATGACCTCGTCCTCGGCGGTGACGGTCAACGCCCCGACGAGATCTCCACCCTTCTCGGAGAGCTTGGCGACCTGGATCCCCAGCCCGCCTCGGCCCTGGACCCGGTAGTCCGACACCGGCGTCCGCTTGGCCAGCCCGTTCTCGAAAACGACGAAGACGTCGATCCCCTCGGCGCCCTCGGGCACCACGGACATCGAGAGCAGCCAGTCGCCGCCCCGGAACTTCATCCCGGTCACGCCCGAGGTCGCTCGACCCATCGGCCGCAGTGCCTCGTCGGTGGCGGTGAACCGGACCGACATACCCTTGCGGCTGACCAGGAGCAGGTCGTCAGCCGAGGAGCACAGGTCCGCCCCCACCAGCTCGTCGCCGTCGCGGAGGTTCACCGCGATGAGGCCGCCGCTGCGCGGCGAGTCGTACTCCAGCAGCCGGGTCTTCTTCACCAACCCACCGCGGGTGGCGAGCACGAGGTATGGCGCCTGCGCGTAGTCGTGGATGGCGAGCACCGCGGCGATGGTCTCTCCGGCCTGGAAGGCGAGCAGGTTCGCGACATGCTGACCCTTGGCGTCCCGAGCACCCTCGGGCAGCTCGTACGCCTTGGCCCGGTAGACCCGGCCGAGGTTGGTGAAGAAGAGCAGCCAGTGGTGGGTCGTCGTGGTGAAGAAGTGGGCGACGACATCCTCGTCGCGCAGCTGGGCACCGCGGACCCCCTTGCCGCCGCGCCGCTGGGAGCGGTACTGGTCGACCCGGGTGCGCTTGGCGTAGCCGCCCCGGGTGATCGTCACGACGACGTCCTCCTCGGGGATGAGGTCCTCCATGGACATGTCGCCCTCGAAGAACTCGATCCGGGTGCGCCGGTCGTCGCCATAGCGGTCGACGATCTCCTGCAGCTCGGTGCTGACGATCTCGCGCTGGCGGTCCGGCTTGGCGAGGATGTCGCGGCAGTCGTCGATGATCGCCTGCTGCTCGTCGTGCTGCTCGATGATCTTCTGCCGCTCCAGGGCGGCGAGGCGGCGCAGCTGCATGTCGAGGATGGCCTGGGCCTGCAGCTCGTCGATCTCGAGCAGCGCGATGAGGCCGTCGCGGGCGTCCTCGACGGTGCGCGAGCGGCGGATCAAGGCGATGACCTCGTCGAGCGCGTCGAGGGCCTTGAGCAGGCCGCGGAGGATGTGGATGCGCTCCTCGGCCCGCTTGAGTCGGTAGGCGGTGCGGCGCTGGATGACGTCGATCTGGTGGCTGACCCAGTGCCGGATGAAGGCGTCGATCGGCAGGGTCCGCGGCACCCCGTCGACCAGGGCGAGCATGTTCGCCCCGAAGGTGGTCTGCAGCTGGGTGTGCTTGTAGAGGTTGTTGAGCACGACCCGGGCGACCGCGTCGCGCTTGAGGATGATAACGAGCCGCTGGCCGGTCCGGCCGGAGGTCTGGTCCTCGATGTCGGCGATGCCGCTGAGCCGGCCGTCCTTGACCAGCTCGGCGATCTTCGCCGCCAGCGAGTCGGGGTTGACCTGGTAGGGCAGCTCGGTGACGACGAGGCACTGCCGGCCGCGGATCTCCTCGACCTGGACGACGGCCCGCATGATGACCGAGCCGCGCCCGGTGCGGTAGGCGTCCTCGATGCCCTTGCGGCCCATGATCAGCGCGCCGGTCGGGAAGTCCGGGCCCTTGATGACCCGCAGCGACTCCTCGAGGAGCTGCTCGCGGCTCGCCTCCGGGTGGGCCAGGTGCCACTGCGCCGCCGCGGCGACCTCGCGGAGGTTGTGCGGCGGGATCTGGGTGGCCATGCCGACGGCGATGCCGGCCGAGCCGTTGACGAGCAGGTTGGGGAACCGGCTCGGCAGCACGTCCGGCTGCATCGTCTTGCCGTCGTAGTTCGGGACGAAGTCGACGGTCTCCTGGTCGATATCGCGGACCATCTCCATGGCCAGCTGGGCCATCCGGGCCTCGGTGTACCGGGGGGCGGCGGCCGGGTCGTCACCGGGGGAGCCGAAGTTGCCCTGCCCGTCGACGAGCGGGTAGCGCAGCGACCACGGCTGGACGAGCCGGACGAGGGCGTCATAGATCGCCTGGTCGCCGTGCGGGTGGTACTGACCCATGACGTCACCGACGATGCGGGAGCACTTGTTGTACCCGCGGTCCGGGCGGTAGCCGCCGTCGAACATGGCGTAGATGACCCGGCGGTGGACCGGCTTGAGGCCGTCCCGCACGTCCGGCAGCGCCCGGCTGACGATGACGCTCATCGCGTACTCGATATAGCTGCGCTGCATCTCCGCGTTGAGGTCGACCGGCTCGATGCGGTCGTGCTGCTCCTCGCCGTTGGTCGGCGGCTGCTCAGTCACTGGTCGTCCTTAGCTTCTCGTACCGTCGTATGACGCTGGGGGTGTCGGCGCGCGGGGCGGCATACCGCCGGGGCCGTCGCTGGGAGGTGGGGCTAGATGTCGAGGAAGCGGACATCGCGGGCGTTGCGCTGGATGAAGCCGCGCCGGGACTCGACGTCCTCGCCCATGAGTATCGCGAAGATCTCGTCGGCGGCGGCCGCGTCAGCCAGGGTGACCTGCAACAACGTCCGGGTGGCCGGGTTCATCGTCGTCTCCCACAGCTCCTCGTAGTTCATCTCGCCGAGGCCCTTGTAGCGCTGCACCGGGTTGTCCTTCGGCAGCCGCCAGCCGTGGTCCTTCTGCCCGATCGCCATGAGCCCGTCGCGCTCCCGGTCGCTGAAGGCGAACTGGTGCGCGGTGTTGCTCCACTTGATCCGGTACAGCGGCGGCTGGGCGAGGTAGACATAGCCGGCGTCGATCAGCGGCCGCATGAACCGGAAGAGCAAGGTGAGCAGCAGGGTCCGGATGTGCATGCCGTCGACATCGGCGTCGGCCATGAGGACGATCTTGTGGTACCTGGCCCGGGAGATGTCGAACTCCTCGCCGACCCCGGTGCCGAAGGCCGAGATGAGCGCCTGGACCTCGGTGTTGGCCAGGACCTTGTCGATCCGGGCCTTCTCGACGTTGAGGATCTTTCCTCGGATCGGCAGGATCGCCTGGGTCTGCGGGTTGCGACCCTGGACCGCCGAGCCGCCGGCGGAGTCACCCTCGACGATGAAGATCTCCGACTCGCCCGGATCCTTGCTCTGGCAGTCGCGGAGCTTGCCGGGCAGCCCACCGGACTCCAGCGGCGACTTGCGCCGGGTCGCCTCGCGGGCCTTGCGGGCCGCGATCCGGGCCAGCGCGGCCTGGATCGCCTTGCCGACGATGTCCTTGCCCTCGCGCGGGTGCGACCCGAGCCAGTGGCCGAACTCGCTGGTCATCGCGCTCTGGACGAAGCCCTTGACCTCCGAGTTGCCGAGCTTGGTCTTGGTCTGGCCCTCGAACTGCGGGTCGGTGAGCTTGACCGAGACGACCGCGGTGAGGCCCTCGCGGATGTCGTCGCCGGTGAGATTGTCGTCCTTCTCCTTGAGCAGGGTGTTCTTCCGCGCGAAGTCGTTGACCAGCTTGGTCAGCGCCGCGCGGAAGCCCTCCTCGTGGGTGCCGCCCTCGTGGGTGTTGATCGTGTTGGCGTAGGTGTGGACCGCCTCGGTGTATGCCGTCGTCCACTGCATCGCCAGCTCGAGGGAGAGCCCCTTCTCCTCGTCGTGCAGCTCGATCGAGATGACGTCGGGGTGGATCGGGTCGGAGCGCTTCGAGCCGACCAGGTGCGTCACATAGTCGACGATGCCGCCGTCATACCGGTAGGAGACCTTCTTGACCTTCGCCGGGGCGGCGACCGCGTCACCGTTGTCGCCATTGTCGGGGTCGCGCTCGCTCTCGGTGCGGACGACGACATCGGCGTCGAGGGCGTCAAGGTCGACGTCGTCGGCGACGACCACGGCCTCGGGGCGCTCGTCGGTGAGGTTGATCCGCAGGCCCTTGTTGAGGAAGGCCATCTGCTGAAAGCGGGCCCGGATCGTCTCGTAGTCGAAGTCGACGGTCTCGAAGATCTCGGCATTGGGCCAGAAGGTCACCGTCGTGCCGGTCGCGTCCCCGACCTCCTCCATCTGGCGCAGCGGCGCCACCGGGACGCCGTGGTCGAAGGACATCCGGAAGACATGGCCCTTCTGGCGCACCGAGACGTCCAAGCGGCTGGACAAGGCGTTGACGACCGAGGAGCCGACGCCGTGCAGGCCGCCGGAGACCTTGTAGCCCCCGCCCCCGAACTTGCCGCCGGCGTGCAGCTGGGTGAGGACGAGCTCGACCGCGCTGACGCCCTCGGTCGGGTGGATATCGGTGGGGATGCCGCGGCCGTTGTCGCGAACCCGGACGCTGCCGTCGGGGCGCAGCGTCACGTCGATGGTGTCGGCGAAACCGGCCAGCGACTCGTCCACCGCGTTGTCGACGATCTCCCAGACCAGGTGGTGCAGCCCGCGCTCGCCGGTCGAGCCGATGTACATGCCCGGCCGCTTGCGGACCGCCTCGAGGCCTTCGAGGACGGTGATCGCGGCGGCGTCATAGGCGATATCGCCCGCGGTCCCATTCCCGTGCCCGTTGCCGGAGCTCGGGCGCGGAGTACTCGAGGCGGGGGTCGCCGGGCGTGCGGTGTCGGCAGCCACGCTGCTCCTTCGGTGCCGTGCCCGGGGGTCGGCACCGGGCGCTCATGACACGCGGCCCGCCGACGAGGTATGTCGGATGGCCGCGAGGACCCTCCAAGTCTACTGCCCGCGGGACCTAGATGGGGCCGTTGGGGCCCCGGAAAGGCCGATTTCCCGCCGATTCACACCCAGTTCCATGTGGGGGGTCGCGACCGACCCTCTCCGCGCCCTCGTGCGACCCTGACCCACTCGGGCTGCGGTCAGCCGTAGGTGTCCCGCGGCCCCGGTCCGCGGGCGACCCGGCGACCGCGGACCCAGGTGGGCGCACTGGGTGCCAGGACGGTGATCGAGGTGACGACCCCGGCCCCGACCTCGTCGGCGATCCGCCCGATGAGAGTGGGGACGAGCAGCCGCAGCTGGGTCGCCCAGGCCGTCGAGCTCGCCTGGACGCTGAGCGCGCCGTCGCGGAAGCTCACCGGGGTGGCGTGCGCGGCGACCTGCTCGCCGACGATCTGTGACCACCGCGCGATGAGCGAGCCGGCCGCGAGGTCGACCTCCCAGCCGAAGTCGGCGCGCAGCTTCTCCAGCTGGTCGCCGAGCAGGCTCGGGTCGCGCGGGTCCGCGCCGGCGCCGGTGTATGCCGCATCTCCGTATGCCGGATCCCCGGGTCGAGCCCGGCGGCGGCGCGGGCGGCTTCCGGGGCGCAGGCCCTTGGCCGCCGCCGCGACCCGCGCGCGCGCCAGCGCTGCGGTGGTCGCGGCCTCGAGGTCGCCGACGACCTGGTCGGCGGGGGTGTCGACCGCAGCGGGGGGCAGTGCCTCAGCTGGGGCTAGTGCCTCAGCGGGGGGTGGGCCCTCGACCTGATCTGGTGGTGGCGTCGGCTCCGCGCCGCCGGTCCTGCGTCGACGCGGCGTCATCCCTGGCTCACCTGTCCCAGCGTGACCGAGGCCGTCGCGCCGGCCGCCAGCAGCGCCGCCGGGACGTCGCCGGGGACCGCGGCGGTGACAATGACCTGCTCGCAGTCGGCGACCAGCTCGGCGAGCCGCTCCCGGCGCCGCGAGTCGAGCTCGGCGAAGACGTCGTCGAGGATGAGGACCGGGTCGTCGCCGAGGTCGCGGCGCAGCAGCTGGTAGGCCGCGAGCTTCAGGCCCAGGGCGAAGGACCAGGACTCGCCGTGGCTGGCGTACCCCTTGGCGGGCAGCTCACCGAGTCGGAGCACCAGGTCGTCGCGGTGCGGGCCGACGGTGGTGATGCCCCGCTCCAGCTCGGTGTCCCGCGCCGCGGCGAGGCTGGCGCCGATGGCGGCCTCGAGCTCGGCCGGTTCGGGGACCTCGCCGGCGGCGATCCGCTCGGCCATCTCCTCGTGGACCGAGCAGCGGTAGGTCATCGAGGCGCCGCTGGTCGACTCGCTCACGGCGTCATACGCGCTGGTCAGGTCGGGGGTGAGGTCACGGGTGAGCCGGAGCCGCGCATAGAGCAGCTGGGAGCCGACGGCGGCGAGGTGGGTGTCCCAGACGTGCAGGGTGTGCAGGACCGACTCGCGGGCCTCGTCGGCGTCGGGGTCGCCGGGGCGGGGCCGGCGAGCGCGGCCGCCCGCCCGGAGCAGCGGCGCCCCCTGCTTGAGCAGGGCGTTGCGCTGCTTGAGGACCCGGTCGTACTCGCTGCGCACCCCGGCCCAGCGGGGTTGCCGGGCGACGAGGAGGTCGTCAAGGAAGCGGCGCCGCTCGGCCGGGTCGCCCTTGACCAGAGCGAGGTCCTCCGGGGCGAAGAGCACGGTCCGCAGCGTCCCGAGGACGTCGCGAGGCCGCGGGACGGGGGAGCGGTTGAGGTGAGCCCGGTTGGCCCGGCCTGGGTTGAGCTCGAGGTCGATCGTCGAGTCCCGGCCGTGCCGGACGACGACGGCCCGGATTGTTGCGCGCTCGGCCCCGAAGCGCACCAGCGGCTGGTCGGTGGCGACCCGGTGGCTCGACAGCGAGGCGGCATACCCGATCGCTTCGACGAGGTTCGTCTTGCCCTGGCCGTTGAGGCCGACGAGGGTCGTCACCCCGGGGCCGAGGTCGAGCTGGGCCGTCGCGTAGGAGCGGAAGTCGGTGACGACGAGCTGGCGGACGTGCACGGTGGACCCGGGGCTAGCCCGCCGACGTCGGTTTCGCGGCCTTGAGGCGCTCACCGTCGGCGACGGACGCGACGGCGTGCCCGCCGAACTCGCCGCGCAGGGCCGCGACGGCCTGCATCGTCGGGGAGATCGCCTGCCGCGAGGCGAACCGGGCGAACAGGGCCGCGCTGATGACCGGCATCGGCACGTCGTGAGCAATTGCCTCCTCGACGGTCCATCGGCCCTCGCCGGAGTCCACGGTGTAGTCGGAGACATCAGCGAGGGTGGGGTTCTTCGTCAAGGCGTCATTGAGCAGGTCGAGCAGCCAGGACCGAACGACGGTGCCGCGGGTCCAGGCCTTGAAGGCTCCCGGGACGTCGGTGACGATCGGCTGCTTGGCGAGCAGTTCGTAGCCCTCGGCATACGCCTGCATGAGGCCGTACTCGATGCCGTTGTGGACCATCTTCGTGTAGTGACCGGCACCGACGGTGCCGGCGTGGACGAAGCCCTCCTCGCGCGGGCCCTCGGGCCGCAGCGCGTCGAAGATCGGCATCGCGGTCGCGACATCCTCGGCCGCGCCGCCGACCATGAGCCCGTAGCCATTGGTCAGCCCCCAGATGCCGCCGGAGACCCCACAGTCGAGATAGCGGATGCCTTTGGCGGCGAGCAGCTCGGCGTGGACCTGGTCGTCGGTGAACCGGGAGTTGCCGCCGTCGATAACGAGGTCGCCGGGGCTGAGCCGGTCGGCGAGATCCCGGACGACCGCGCGGGTGATGTCACCGGCCGGCACCATGACCCAGACCGTGCGGGGGAAGTGCAGGGCCGCGACGAGCTCGTCGAGCGAGGCGACATCGGTGACCTCGGGGTTGCGGTCGAAGCCGACGACCTCGTGTCCGGCGCGGCGCAGCCGCTCGCGCATGTTGCCGCCCATCTTGCCCAGACCGATCAGACCCAGCTGCATGACGCTGCCTTCCCGTGCTGGTCAGGCCGGACCGCGTGGCCCGGTGGATGGCTCAGCCGGCGAAGCGCACCGGCATCAGCACGTAACGGTACGACGTGTCGGCGACACCGTCGGCCTCGGGTTGCCCGCTGATCACCGCGGGACGGCCCGGCTGGGTGAACGACAGGCGGGTGTATGGCGTGCCGAGCACCCCAAGCCCGTCGAGAAGGAAGTGCGGGTTGAAGGCGATCTCCAGGCCGGGGCCGGTCAGAGTGACCTCGACGGCCTCGGAGGCCTGGGCGTCCTCGCCGGTGCCGGCCTCGATGGCGACCTGGCCCTCCTCGAAGCGCAGCCGGACCGGGGTGTTGCGCTCGGCGACGAGGGCGACGCGCTTGACCGCCTCGACGAAGGCTGCGGTCTCGATGACCGCCTCGGTGTCGACCGAGGTGGGGAAGATCGAGGTGACCTTGGGGTACTCCCCGTCGAGCAGCCGGGTCGTGGCGTGCCGCTGCCCGGCGTCGAAACCGACGAGCCCGTCGCCGGATCCGGCCCGACCGAAGGCCAAACCGACCGAACCGGCGGCGCCGAGCGCCTTGGCCATGTCGGTGAGGGTGCGGGCCGGGATGAGCGCGAGGTGGCTGGCATCGGCTGCGCTCGGGTTCCACGTCAGCTCGCGCATCGCGAGCCGGTAGCGGTCGGTCGCGAGCAGGGTGACCTTGTCGCCGTCGATCTCGACGCGCACGCCGGTGAGGATCGGGAGGGTGTCGCCTCGGTCGGCCGCGATGCTCACCTGGCTCACCGCCTGGGTGAAGACGTCGCCCTCGACCGTGCCGTCGGGCTCAGGGCTGGTCGGCAGCGTCGGGTACGAGTCGACCGGCATCTGCAGCAGCGAGAACCGGGACGACCCGCAGGTGACCTGCACCTTGCTGCCCTCGGTCACCAGGTCGATCGGGCGCGACGGGAGGTTGCGGCAGATATCGGCCAGCAGCCGCCCGAGCACCAGGATGGTGCCGGACTCGGTGACATCGGCCGCGATGGTCACCTTCGCCGAGACCTCGTAGTCAAAGGCGGACAAGGTCACCGTGCCGTCGTCCTCGGCCTCGATGAGCACACCCGCGAGGACCGGCACCGGCGGGCGGGCGGGCAGCGAGCGAGCCACCCACGTCACGGCATCGGTCAGCACATCGCGGTCGACCCGGATCTTCACGTCGTTCCGTCCTTCGAGGTCGTTGCGGGCAGGAGCGCCGTCGCCCACACACTGTGTTCGTCTGACCCTAGTCTGCGCACGCAGTGTTTGCACCAAGAGTGTGCTCGCTCGGCAATGAGTCGTGGTGTCCATCGCCAAGGTGATCTGTTTCGTTGTCGTCATAGCACCTGTGGATGGTGTGGATAACCGGCGTCGGCCCAGGTCAGCGCGCTGCGGCTGATGTGGATCACGGCGTGCACGGCCCGTGGGGATGCGCTACGTCCTGTGGGCGGTCATCCGGTGTACACATCGAGTCCACCGACGGGACCGACATACGCACCGCCATACCAGGGTTGTCCACACCAATCCACAGGTCGGTTGGGGACAAGGCTTGTCCACACGATGTGGATAAACCTGGGGGAAAGGTGAGGTTGCCCTAACGTCAAGCCTGCCGCACCGGTGTCCGCACGGCTGACCGACATCGGGGTATGTCGGCCGGGGGCGTCGGCTCAGCTGGTCTGCGACCGGATCCGGCTGGTCAGCTCGGTGACCTGGTTGTAGATCGCGCGGCGCTCGGACATCAGCTGGCGGATCTTGCGGTCGGCGTGCATGACCGTGGTGTGGTCCCGGCCGCCGAACTGCTGGCCGATCTTCGGCAGCGAGAGCTCGGTCAGCTCGCGGCACAGGTACATGGCGATCTGGCGGGCCTGCACCAGAACCCGGGAGCGGGACGAGCCACAGAGGTCGTCGATGGTGAGGCCGTAGTAGTCGGCGGTGGCGCCCATGATCGCGGCGGCGGTGATCTGGTTGCCGCCCTCGTTGGGGATGAGGTCCTTGAGGACCACCTCGGCCAGCCCGAGGTCGACCTGCTGACGGTTGAGCGAGGCGAAGGCGGTGACCCGGATCAGGGCACCCTCGAGCTCGCGGATGTTCGAGGAGATCCGGCTCGCGATGAGCTCGGCGACCTCGTCGGGCAGGTAGAGGTCCTCCTGGATCGCCTTCTTGCGCAGGATGGCGATCCGGGTCTCCAGGTCGGGGGCCTGGACGTCGGTGAGCAGACCCCACTCGAAGCGGCTCCGCATCCGCTCCTCGAACCCGGACAGCAGCTTCGGTGGGACGTCAGAGGTGATGACGACCTGCTTGTTCGCGTTGTGGAGCGTGTTGAAGGTGTGGAAGAACTCCTCCTGGGTCTGCAGCTTGCCCTGGAGGAACTGGATGTCGTCGATGAGCAGGACGTCGACCGCGCGGTAGCGGGACTGGAAGTTCGCCGCCTTGTCGTCGCGGATCGAGTTGATGAAGTCGTTGGTGAACTCCTCGGAGTTCACGTAGCGCACGGTCAGCTGCGGGTAGACGCTGCGGGCGTAGTGGCCGATCGCGTGGAGCAGGTGGGTCTTGCCCAGACCGGAGGAGCCGTAGATGAACAGTGGGTTGTACGCCTTCGCGGGTGCCTCGGCCACGGCGAGCGAGGCGGCATGGGCGAACCGGTTGCCGGCTCCGATGACGAAGGTGTCGAAGGTGTACTTGCCGTTGAGCCGGGCCCGGCTGGTCTCCGGGTCGTTGGGGTCCGCGGTGACCGAGGCCCGGCTGGCGGCGACCTCGGGGGAGGGCGCGGCGTCGGTGTCGTCCTCGCGGTCTGCGGATTCTGCGAGGCCGCCGCCAGCGGCGTCGGCCGGGTCGAGCGCGTCGCCGTAGCCGCCCAGTGCGGGGTCGACCGAGACGGCGAGCCTGACCGGGCTGTCGAGGACCGAGCCGAGGGCGGCGAGGATGACGTCGCGGTGGTCATTCTCGGCGACCCGCTTGACGTAGTCATTGGGCACCTGAAGCAAGGCGGTGTGGTCCAGGACGCCGACCAGGCGGGCCATCTTCAGCAGGGCGCGGGCGCGGTCCGGCAGTCCCTGCTCGTCGAGGGCGGCCAAGGTGGTGCGCCAGATGTGTGGCCAGTCGCCGACGGTGGGATCGCTCACCTGCCGGTCACCGCCCTCTCTCTGCGGCCATCCACCGCATTATCCACAGCCTGTGTACAACTGCACCTGAACCGGCGTGACGCTAGCAAGCCGGCGGGGAGGGGACAAGCGCAGAGAAATTCGAACTGTGCGGAGTCGTCATGGCGTGTCTGCACGGTTTCCGACGGCTCGCGGGACACAATACGCCCCTTCAGGTCCTCCGTGGAGCATGGACGTGTCCCCGTTCTTGGGGACCTCGCTGACTGTTACCCGGGTGCCGGGGTCTGTGGACAACCGGGCGTGGTTTGACCCTCTCGACGGGCGGGCCGTACCCTTATGGCGGCCCGCCTGGCGGGCGCTTTCGCATGCTCATGGGACGCTTCGGTGCCGCGACAGTGGCCTGGACGGCGCGTGGGCTTCCGATTGCGGCCGGCACCGGGTCGGTCCCGTGACCTCAGGTTGCGGCCCACCAGCAGCAGACCACAGCGTCTGTCGACCAATGGAGACACCTCGTGAGCAAGCGCACCTTCCAGCCGAACAACCGCCGCCGCGCCAAGACCCACGGCTTCCGGCTGCGCATGCGCACCCGGGCCGGCCGCGCGATCCTCGCCGCCCGCAGGCGTAAGGGCCGCGCCGAGCTGTCCGCCTGAGGCTCACGGTGCTGCCGGCGCGCCATCGGCTGCGTCGCTCCGACGACTTCAGCGCCACGGTGCGCGGTCGAGGACGCCGTCGTGCCGGGGGGCCGCTGCTCGTCGTCCACGCCGCCACCCGCCCCGAGCCCGGTGACGGGGCGGTCCGCGTGGGCTTCGTCGTCGGTTCGACCGTCGGCGGCGCGGTGGTCCGCAACCGGGTCCGCCGGCGGCTGCGCGCCCTGATGGCGCAGCGCCTGGACGGCATACCTCGTGGCACTGACCTGGTGGTTCGCGCGGTGCCGGCGGCAGCGGGGGCGTCCTTCGCCGAGCTGTCCACGGAGCTGACTGCTCACCTCGCCCGCGTCTGCGCGCCTGCCACCTCGGTCGCCTCTTCAGGGCCTGCGGTATGACGCCCAGCCGGTCCGCGAAGGTCGCCGCCTGGCCGCTGGTGGCCCTGGTGCGGGTGTACCAGCGGGTCATCTCTCCGCTTCGGCCGCCAACCTGCCGGTTCTATCCCTCGTGCTCGGCCTACGCCATCACGGCGCTGCAGCGGTTCGGCCCGATCAAGGGCAGCTGGCTTGCTGTGCGCCGGCTGTTCCGCTGCCACCCATGGAACCCGGGGGGCGTCGACCACGTTCCCGAGCGAGCGGGCTCCGAGCACATCACGCACGCCCACTGACCCTGACCGACTGCCGCTAGGACGACGACGCCGTGGACTTCTTCAATACGATCCTCGCCCCCATCGAGGTGGCGGAGGCCTATGTCATGGTCTTCTTCCACCGGCTCGCCACCTTGGTCGGGATCCCCGAGACGAGCGGCTGGTCGTGGGCCATCGGGATCATCGGCCTGACCGCGGTCGTGCGTCTTCTCCTCGTGCCCCTGTTCGTCAAGCAGATCCACGCCTCCCGGCGGATGCAGCTCATCCAGCCCGAGATGCAGAAGATCCAGGCCAAGTACAAGGGCAAGACCGACCCTGAGTCTCGCCAGGCGATGACCCAGGAGACGATGGACCTGTACAAGCGGACGGGGACCAACCCGTTCGCCTCGTGTCTGCCGATCCTCTTCCAGTCGCCCTTCTTCTTCGCGCTCTTCCAGGTGCTCAACAACCTCAAGGGGATCTCCGAGGGCACGCACGCCGCGATCGGCCCGATCACCTCCGAGGTCGCCAAACAGGCCGAACAGTCCACCTTGTTCGGGGCCCAGCTGTCGAGCTCGTTCATGTTCTCGACCTCGCTGAGCACGAAGATCCTCACCGCTGTGCTCATCGTGCTGATGTCGCTGACGACCTTCACCACGCAGCACCAGCTCATGCGCAAGAACATGCCGGCCGCCGCGCTGGAGGGCCCGTTCGCCCAGCAGCAGAAGATCCTCCTCTACGTCCTTCCGCTGATTTTCGCCGTCTCCGGCGTCAACTTCCCCATCGGCGTCCTGCTCTACTGGCTCACGACGAACCTCTGGACGATGTTCCAGCAGTTCTACGTCATCCGGCGTATGCCGGCGCCCGGATCGGCCGCGGAGAAGGCGCTGCACGAGCGACAGATGCGCAAGGGTAAGGCGATCACCAAGCTCACTCTGCCCGGCCTGCACGGGCCAGACGACGGGGATGGCTCGGGCGAGACCGGGCCTTCTGGTGGTCCTGGAGCGCCGGGGACACCCGGGTCGGGCCCCAAGGGTGGACAGCGCCAGCAGCCGGTGAGCAAGCGGCGCGGCAAGGCCACCGGCAAGGGTGGCCAGCGGCCGACGAACCACGGGCCGAACGGCCAGGGACCGACGGACAGCTAGCCGTCGCGGCGTCGGCCGTTGTCGCCGCCATGGGTCGAGGCTCGGCCCCCACGAGACCACCGCAGCAGGACCGGCGGACGCCGGCTGAACGAGGGAGCAAGGACATGACGCAGCATGAGGGCGCAGGGGCAGTCGAGGGCGCAGGGGCAGTCGCAGGCGACGCTGGGCCGGTCGCGGCCCCGTCACCGAGCGACGCGTCGGGCGCGCTGACTCAAACCGCGGGCGTGGGTGGTGACGTGGCTGGTGAGACTCGGGCCGACGGTGAGGCCGGGCCCGTCGATGCCACGACGGATTCCGGGGTAGCTGGCCCGGACCGCGTCGAGGCCGGTGCGGACTCGGGCTCCGACGACTCCGGCGACGGCTCGAACGACAGGGCTGACGACGATGAGCTCGATGGCGCTGACGAGTCCGGGAACGACGAGGACTCCGACAACGACGATTCCGACGACGACTCCGACTCCGACGACGACGACTCCGACCAGGCGGCCGATGGTGGCGCCGCCCGTGGTCGACGGGGCCGGGTCGGCAAGGACCGGCTGGCCCACCTCGAGCGTGAGGGTGAAGTGGCGGCGGACTTCCTTGAGCGACTCCTCGATATCGCCGATCTCGACGGTGACATCGACGTTGATGTTGACGGCGATCGTGCCGCCGTGGCGATCGTTGACTCCGAAGAAGGACAGGTCCCTCGTCGGCTCGTCGGCCCGGACGGCCGGGTGCTCGAGGCGCTCCAGGACCTCACCCGGCTCGCCGTCCAGGCGGCCACCGGCGAGCGGAGTCGGCTGATGCTCGACGTCGCAGGCTTCCGGGCGAAGCGCCGTTCGACACTCGTCGACCAGGCGCGTTCGGCCATTGAGAAGGTCAAGTCCACCGGGGCTGCCCAGTCTCTGGAGCCGATGACGGCCTTCGAGCGCAAGGTGGTCCACGACGAGGTCGCGGCGGCCGGGATGGTCAGCGAGTCCGAGGGCGCCGAGCCGAGCCGGTACGTCGTCATCCACCCTGCCTGAGTGCGGCGAGCGCAGGCGGGGGCGCCCACGCCACCACAATCGGTCCGGCCAGTGGGTGGTGATTCGCTTGTCCCGGGTGGTGAGCGGCTGATGTTTCACGTGAAACGCTCGGCTACGGAGGTGCTGGGGCGCCCACGGATCGGTGGGCAACGCCACGGTCGACCACGACATTGGGCGTCAGGACGCGCCGGAGCCAGTGGTGGGAGGAGCGTCGATGGCCGATGACGGGGTGCGCGAGACCGACGCCAGGTCTGAGGTGACGGCAGTCGCGGGGACGGCCCAGCCATCTTCCGGGCCCGAGAGTGCGGCCGCAGCGGCCCTCTTCGGGGAGCGGGTGGAGCTCGCAACGCGCTACGCGACTCTCCTGACAACGACCGGGATCAGCCACGGGCTGCTCGGCCCGCGGGAGGCGCCCCGGGTGTGGAACCGCCATCTGCTCAACTGCGCCGCCCTCGTGGAGGTGCTGCCGTCGACCGGGAAGCTGGCCGATGTCGGCAGCGGCGCCGGGTTGCCGGGGTTGGTCCTGGCCATCGCTCGCCCGGGCCTGCGGGTCACCCTCATCGAGCCGCTTGAGCGCCGGGTGCGCTGGCTGGAGAGCGTGCGGGTCGAGCTGGGGCTGGACAATGTCACGGTGCTGCGGGCTCGGGCCGAGGACGTCGAGGAGCGCTTCGACCTGGTGACGGCTCGCGCCGTCGCGCCGTTGGGCACGCTGGCTCGATGGTGCCTGCCGCTGCTGGGTCCCGGCGGGTCACTCCTGGCGATGAAGGGATCAGCCGCGGCGGAGGAAGTGACCCAGGCGCGGTCAGCTCTTCGGGCGCTGCGGGCGGGGTCAGTCCGAATCGAGTCGTGCGGGCAGGGCCTGGTCGACCCCCCGACGACTGTGGTCGTGGTCGGTGCTCCGTCGGTGCCGCAGCGGCGCAAGCGCTCGTGATCGGTGCTCGGTCTGCGGCGCAGCGGCGCAAGCGGTCGTCACCGGCGCAAGCGGTCGTCACCGGCGCTCGGCGGCGTTCCCTGGTGCGGATGACGGCGCACCGTGCGGGCGACGATCTGCGGCCGGGGGCTCGTCCTTCTCAGGCGAGCGGGTCAGTGATCCACAGGGCCAGTCCCTCGTGTCCCGCCGTCCACACCCCAGGCAATGGAGCCGCTGGATGCCTCCGGGCGCTGTGGTTTGATGGTGCGCGTGACTCCGCCGTTCCGGTTCCGACCCCGACGTGGTGTCGTGACCGACGGGAGCCCCATGCGAGCAGGCGGCGGCGCTACGGCACCCCCGGAGGCCGCGGACCCGACCGTTCCGAGCGCGTCGCCGGCTGGAGTTCTCGCAGCGTCGCGCGCCGATGTTTCACGTGAAACACCCCGGGGTCTGGACCAGTCCACCCAGGAGTCCTCGCCCGACGACCCCGATGTTTCACGTGAAACCGGCAAGGTGGAGGACGTGAATGCCCCAGGCCGCCGGGACGTGAATGTCCCGGGCCACTTGATGGACCCGTCCGACCTGGAAACCGCCACGCGGACCGAGGACGGGCTTCGAAACGAACCCCACGTGGCCAACGGCGCAACGGCCCGGACCGGGACAGTCGACGGCGGAGCGCCGCCGGACGATGGCGACACTCCGCTCGCCCGGCTGCTGCTGCAGAACGCGCAACGCAATGCCGCGCTCACTCGCTCCCAACATCCCCGCCCGGCTCACCCTCGCGTCCTCACCGTCGCCAACCAGAAGGGCGGGGTCGGCAAGACGACCACCGCGGTAAACCTCGCCGCCGCCCTCGCCCAGGGCGGTCTGCGAGTCCTCGTCGTCGACCTCGACCCCCAAGGCAACGCCAGCACCGCGCTGGGCATCGACCATCACGCCGAGATCGCCAGCGTGTACGACGTCGTGGTCGACGGTGTCCCGATCGCTGAGGTCGTCAAGCCGTGCCCGGACGTCGAGAACCTCTGGTGCGTTCCGTCGACGATCGATCTCGCAGGCGCGGAGATCGAGCTGGTCTCGCTGGTGGCCCGGGAGAGCCGGCTCAAGAAGGCCGTCGACGCCGTGACGGCCGACGGGGGCTATGACTACGTCCTCATCGACTGCCCGCCCAGCCTCGGTCTGCTCACGGTCAACGCCTTCGTCGCCGCGAGCGAGGTTCTCATCCCGATCCAGTGCGAGTACTACGCCCTCGAGGGCCTCAGTCTGCTGCTGAAAAATATCGACCTCATCCGCAGTCACCTCAACCCGGCCCTGCACATCTCCACCATCTTGCTGACGATGTATGACGGGCGCACCCGGCTCTCGGCCCAGGTGGCCGAGGACGTCCGTGAGCATTTCCCCAACCAGGTGCTCAACGCGCTGGTCCCGCGCTCGGTGCGGGTCTCCGAGGCCCCCGGGTTCGGTCAGACCGTCATCACCTATGACCCGTCGAGCAGCGGCGCCTTGTCCTATCGTGAGGCGGCCGCTGAGATCGCCGTTCGCGGCGCCGCGCCGTCACCGAAGGAGAACTGATGGCAGAGAAGCGCCGCGCCCTGGGCCGTGGTTTGGGGGCCCTGATCCCCAGCGCGCCGCCCGGAGCCGCCCGCCCGGTCGACGTCTTCTTCCCCAGTGGCTCAGACCGCCCGGACGACCCATCCGCGTCCGGCGACCTGACCGCGAGCCTGCCCGACCCGACCGACAGGGCCGACCTGACAGCGGTTCCTGGCGCGGCATTCGCCGAACTCCCGATCACCTCGATCAGCCCGAACCCGCGCCAGCCCAGGACCGTCTTCGACGAGGACGAGCTGGCCGAGCTGGTCCACTCGATCACCGAGATCGGCGTCCTTCAGCCGGTGGTCGTCCGCCGGTCGGCGCGAGGCGACGACACCGGACCGGCATACGAGCTCATCATGGGGGAGCGGCGACTTCGCGCATCCAAGATCGCCGGACTGACCGCGATCCCCGCGATCATCAAGGACACCCAGGACGACGCGATGCTGCGGGACGCGCTCCTGGAGAACCTCCACCGCTCGCAGCTCAACCCACTCGAGGAGGCCGCGGCCTATCGGCAGCTGCTCGACGACTTCGGGTGCACGCAGGACGAGCTCGCCGGGCGGATCGGCCGCTCGCGCCCTCAGGTGACCAACACGCTGCGGTTGCTCCGTCTGCCCCCTCTCGTCGCGCGTCGGGTCGCCGCTGGCGTCCTCTCCGCCGGACACGCCCGGGCGCTGCTGGCCCTCGACGACGCGGCGGCAATGGAGCGGCTGGCCCAGCGGATCGTCGCCGAGGGGCTGTCGGTCCGTTCGGTCGAGGAGATCGTCGCGCTCGGGGACTCCGCAAGTGCTCCCGCAGCGGCCCGCAAGCCTCCGCGGCAAGGGTCACGCCACCCGCGGCTGGACGACGTCAGCGCCGCCCTCGCGGACCGCCTTGACACCAGGGTGCTCATCAGCCTGGGCCAGCGCAAAGGCAAGCTGACCGTCGAGTTCGCGTCCTATGAGGATCTCGTGCGGATCGTTGGCCTCATGGGAGTTGAGGCGCGGTAGGCCGCGAGGGGTAGCGGCCGACGGTCAGCGAGAAGCGGGTCGGCAAAGGGCTCGAGGCCCGGCCGGGGAGCCAGGGCCCGGCAGTCCAGCACCGTGGCCGGCACGACTGGTGGCCGGGCGTGCGCGACCTCAGCTGAGGTAGTCAGCCAGCTCGCGGAGCAGGATCGGCTTCGGCTTGGCGCCGATCATCGACTTGACGACCTCGCCGCCGACGTAAACGTTGAGCGTCGGGATCGAGACGATGCCGTACTTCGCCACCGTCTGCGGGTTCTCGTCGGTGTTGAGCTTCACGACGTCGATCTTGTCGGCATATGCCGTCGCAATCTCGTCGAGGACGGGGGCCACCGCGCGGCAGGGACCGCACCACACCGCCCAGAAGTCGACGAGCACCGGCTTCTCGCTGCGGAGCACATCGGCCTCGAAGGTGGCATCCGTGGTGGTCTTGGTGGCCATGGCGGTCCTTTCGTGTGTCTGTACGAAAAATCGAGGGATGACGAAGCAGGAACGACGCGACGGGCAGGTTCAGCAGCCTACGTCAGTGGGCTGACTCGTCGTCGAGGTGCGCCAGAAAGCGCTCGGCGTCCAGCGCCGCCGCGCACCCAGACCCCGCCGCCGTGATGGCCTGCCGGTAGGTGTGGTCGACGAGGTCGCCGCAGGCGAAGACCCCGGGGACATTGGTCCCGGTGGTCCGGCCCTCGACGAGGACATAACCCTGCGGGTCGAGGTCGACCACGCCACGGACCAGCTCGTTGCGCGGGTCGTGACCGATCGCGACGAAGACGCCGGTGACATCGAGCTCGCGGGTCTCACCGGTGACCGTGTCACGCAGGGTCAGCCCAGAGACCTTGTCGGCCCCGTGGATCGCGTCGACGGTGGAGTTCCAGGCGAACCGGATCTTCTCGTTGGAATGGGCGCGCGCGGCCATGATCTTGCTGGCCCGCAGCGCGTCGCGGCGGTGGACGATGGTCACCGAGCGGGCGAACTTGGTCAGGAAGGTCGCCTCCTCCACGGCCGAGTCCCCACCACCGACGACTGCGATGTCCTGGTCGCGGAAGAAGAAGCCGTCGCAGGTCGCGCACCACGAGACGCCGCGTCCGGACAGCCGCTTCTCGTCGGGCAGACCGAGCTCGCGGTATGCCGACCCCATGGCCAAGATGACGGAGCGCGCCGAGACGACCTGGCCCTCGCCGAGGGTGACCGTCTTGACTGGGCCGGAGAGGTCGAGCGCGACGACATCGTCGGCGACGAGCTCGGCACCGAAACGCTCGGCCTGCGCCCGCATCTGCAGCATCAGGTCCGGCCCCATGATCCCCTCGGGGAAGCCGGGGAAGTTCTCCACCTCGGTGGTATTCATCAGCGCCCCGCCGGCGGTGACGGCCCCCTCGACGACCAGGGGCTTGAGGTCCGCTCGGGCGGCATAGACCGCCGCGGTGTACCCCGCGGGACCGGACCCGACCACGACGACATTGCGCACGTCAGAGCTCATGACACACATTCCTTAGTACTGGCTGGCGGGTTCGGCCACTATATCTGGTGACATTGATAACTGTCGATGTGACGACCGGCCCGGTGGACTCTCACCCGGGAACCGATCCTACGGCGGCTTTCTTCCCGCCGCCGCCGCCGCGCCGCGGGCGGTTCGCAGGCGCTTCCGCAGCCGTCCGGGTCGCAGGCGCTTCGGCAGCCGTCGGATGGCAGTGGGTTACGGCAGGTGCCCGGTTGCCACAACCTCCGGCGTGGGGCCGCTGCAGTCCGGCGCGAGGAGGTATGCCGTCCCGTCGGCGAGGACGAGAGCGACGACGGCCCGGCCGTCATACCGGCCGGAGACCAGCCGCACCGCGGGCGATCCCGCGGGGGCCACCGACGGCAGGCACGCCAGGGGGTGGCCGGCAGCCGCTGCGTATGTCGTGCTGAGTCCCTTGACGGCACCCTCCCGTCGGCTTGCGTCGAGCCGGGTGAGCCAGGTGGCTGCGGTCCAGGGCACCGAGTCGACCTCGCTCTTCAACGTCTCGGACCCACCATCGAGCGAGCCGGGCGTTCCAGGTGCCAGCTGTCCGCCGTCAGTGTCTACCCGTTCCGGTGCGCCTGCCGAGGTCGAGCTGCCAGCGCCGACGGACAGCAGCGACGGCAGGACAGCGCTCCCGAGCACGGCTGCGGCCGCGGCCGCCACACCCCAGCCGAGAACCTTGGGCCAGGCCGAGCGGCGGTGCTGCTGGAGGGGAACGACGGGCGCGGGACCGTCGGCCTGGGCCACCGCGCTCCGCTCCAGGGGGGCCGATGCGGCGAGCCGCTCGGCCGCCAGCGCCGCGCTGACCCGGGCGACGACATCGTCCGGCATGGCCTCCTCGGCGGGCAGGGACGTCAGCAGCTCGGCGACGCCGAAGGGGTCGGCGGCGAACTCGGCGGCGTCCGGGTCGAACCCCGGGTCACGGCCGGCGCCGCTCTCGGTGTCGGGGTCGTCGAAGGGGGCGCGGGTGTCGCTCACGTCGGACCTCCTTCCACCGGTCGCGTCGGCTCGTGCGCTGCCGTGGCGGGGTCGGGGTGGCTGGCCGCGGCGGTGTCATCGGTGAGACGTGGCGGTGGGGGCCCCGGTTCCCTCGCGCGGGGCGTCATACCGAGGATCTCGGCGAGCGCCGCGCGACCCCGGGCGCACCGGGACTTCACCGTGCCGACCGGCACACCGAGGATCTGGGCCGCCTCGGCAACGGGGACAGCATGCATGTCGACGAGGACCAGGGCCGCGCGATGGTGCTCGGGCAGCCGGGCGAGGGCCGCCTGGACGTCGAGGCGGACGTCCGTGCGGTGGACGTCGTCGCGTGGGTCGACCGGCTCCGGGCCGTCGAGCGGGACGACGGCGCGGCGGCGCCGGAGCTGGTCGAGGCAGGCGTTGACGACGATGCGATGCAGCCAGGTCGAGACTGCCGAGTCGCCGCGGAAGGCGTCGGCCCGCCGAAACGCCGAGATGAAGGCTTCCTGAACGCAGTCCGCGGCGAGCTCTCGGTCACCGGTGGTCCGCAGCGCGACCGCCCACATCCGGTCGCGATGGCGCCGGAAGATCTCGTCGAAGGCGGTCGGGTCGCCGGCGACGTGAGCGGCCAAGAGCGCGGTGTCCGAGCGCTCCTGACCCACCGGCGTCGTCATGGCGTCTCGTCAGGGCGCGCCGAGGACCGCGACCTCGGAGACCTCGGCGCGGTACTGACCCGAGCCGACGTTTGCCGGGTTGGTGATCCACAGGACGACATACCGCGCCGTGACCGGGGTGGCCGCCGTGACGGTCAGCGCCCCGTCCCCGCTGACCGCGCCGAGCAGGGTTGCGCCGCTCTTGGCGCGGTCGTTACCGGCGAGGACCTGCAGCGACTGACGTCCGTGCATCGTCACGGTCACCGCCTTGACCTTGTGCGCGGCGCCGAGGTCGAGGATGAGGCCCACCCCGCTCTTGAGCCCGGACCAGCTCGACGAGACGTAGGTGGACGAGTACCAGAAGGTCGCCGGGTCCTTGTCCCACGCGCGGGCGAGCCGGTTGTCACCCTCCTGCCCGTCGCCTTCGGGGTCATATGACGTGACTGCCTTGATCGCCAGGGCGACCGGAGCCGGGCCGACCGAGGTGGTCGTCGAGGCGACGGGTTTCGTGGTCGTTGTGGGCCTGGCCCGCGGGCTGCCGTCGCTGGAGCCCCCAAAGATCGGCGGCAGGTTGAACCAGGCGATGACGAAGGCGACGATGACGAGGGCGGCGAGGATGGCGATGGCCTGCCGCGACTGGTCCCGGTGCGGGGTGTGCGCCGTCGGTGGCAGGAAGGGCGCCGGGGAGTCGTTCGTCGGGTCGCCGGGAGTACTCAGCGTGGCCGCGACCTTGTCGACGACGCGCCGGGTTGCCTCGACGGGGCGGGAGGACTTCAACCCCGGCGGTATGGCGAGCCTGGACCCGAGAGCCGGCGGCGTCGAGCCGGAACGGGACGGCGTGGGGTCCGGCCCTCCTGGGGATCCGGCGGGGCCAGGCGGGAACGCGCCCGCCGAGCCGTCCTCCCACACCGACCCGGGCTGGCCCGCCTTTCGGTCATGACGGGCCCGCCAGGCGGCCAAGGCCCGGTCGCGCGCCGCGGCAGTGGCGGCGGCCGCCGACCCGGCGCCACGGCGGGTGGCGGCCCAGCCGGTCGCCAGCGCTTCACGGGTGGTGATCGGCGGCCGGTCGTCCTCGACGTCGTCGTCCGTCGATCCCGCGCCATCGGGGTCGGGGGCGCTCGCGCCATCGGGGTCGGGGCCGCTCGCGCCATCGGGGAGCACGGTCGTGGCGGCGCCCGGAAGGTCGCCCTGACCCGCGTCCTGACTCGATGGGGCGAGCTCAATTGCTGCCTCCGGTCGTCCTCGCTCGCTCGCGATGGCTTGGCCTTCGGTGTCGCGCGCGCCGTTCGCTCCGGCTGCCTCGTCCGGCCCAGACGCAGGCGGGTCTTCGGGTCCGTCCGATCCGTCCGACCCCTGCGAGCTGTCCGACCCCTGCAACCTGTCCGACCCCAGCGACTCATCCGCTTCCGCCGCCGCGTCGCTCGAGCTACCCAGGTCGTCAGCCTGCTGCTCCGCGGGCTGACCTTCCGCGGCCGCCTCGGCGGCGTCGCCACCGTCAGCGATGGGAGGGGCAGCGAAGGGCGGTGCGGCCCCGACCAGCGGGTCGGACCACCCGTCACCCGAGGCCGAACCGCCGGTCGGAGCGGGGACCAGAGGCAGGTCGGTGAGGGTCACCGTCGGCGGAGACATCCCGAAGCGGGGTCTCGGGCGCGGGGAGTGGACCAGGTCGACCGGCTGCTCGGGCCACGGGGCGATCTGGTTGGCCAGGTCCCCGGGCGTCGTGGGGCCGGCGCCCTCGCGCAGGGTGAGCCGGGCGATGAGGTCGAGGTCCGCGGGCACCCCGGCGGCCAGCTCCGAGGGCGCGGCGACCCCCCCGACGATCCGGGGGGCCGGGTCCAGTCCCGGCTCGGGGTAGCCGAACGGAGTGCGAATCGGCCATCGGGTGGTGAGGGCGGCATACGCGAGAGCCACCAGAGCCTCGGCGTCGCGACGTGAGGCGAGCGCGGAGTCCGGCTCCTCCAGCTCGAACAGCGCTGCCTCGATGGCCAGCCCCCGGACCGTGACCCGGCCGGCGGGGCTGCGCAGGACGCTACGGGGCGTGAGGACCTGGTGGTGCAGGCCGAGCAGGCGGGCCCGCTCGAGAACGACGGACACCTCGCCGACGATCCGGCGGACCTCGTCCGCAGGCAGGGCGCCCTCGGTGAGGAGGTCGGCCAGGGGGAGGCCGTCACCGGACTGCTCGACGACATATCGCAGCCCACCATCGGCCCCGACGTCGAGGATGCCGACCAGGCGGGGGTCCTCAAGCGCCGAGGCGCGGCGTGCGGCGTCGAGCACGGCGGGGGCCTGGGGCAGGCTGGCCGGAAGGCAGACGAGGGCGACCTCCCGCTCGAGGACGGTGTCCGTGGCGCTCCATCGCTCGGACCGGCCATCGACGCTCAGTCGTCGGTGGGCGACATAGCGCCCGCCGAGCAGCGAGCCCGGGCCCACACCGTGCACGTCTCGTCCCCTCACGTCGGTTTCCCGCCATCCTATGGCGCGGACCGAGCTCTCACCCGGCAGCGCCTGCTGCCACTCCGCTCCGCTTGCGGCGCAGGCTGCGGACCAGACCGACGACGAAGAGCACCCCGTTGAGCCCGGCAAAGGCCCAACCCCACCACCCCGCAGGCGGGTTCGCCCGCAGCAGGATCTCGGCGGAGGTCCCCACCGTCGAGCCGTCGGGTGCCCGGAGCGAGGCGGTCATCGGCACCGGACCCGCGGCCAGCGCCCGGACCTCGACGCGGACGGTCGCCTTGCTGTGCGCCCCCACTGTGAGCGGCACCGGGGCGTCGAGGACGACCACCCGGGCGTTCTGCGGCTGGAGAACCAGCGAGAGCCCGCGAATCTCGGCGTCAAGGTCGTTGACGACGACGATCTGCACGGCGCCCTGCTCGGCGAGGAAGTTCAGCGTTCCGGGCAGGACCCGGACCCCGGTGGTCACGGTGCTCACCGTGGCGAGGGTCGCCGTGAGGTATGCCGCGTAGGCGCTGGACCCGCGCCATCTCGCCGACAGGGCCTGGTCGAGGCGGTCGTGCCACCGGGCGGCGAGCTCTGTGGCCGCCGCCTTGTCCGCCCCGAGCACCGGCGCGAGCCGGTCGACGTCCGGGGCACTACGCAGCACCGCCGCCAGCGAGCTCGCGGTGAGCGCCGCCGCGGGGGCGACGGCGGGGGTTCCCGAGGGTGTTCCGGTGGTCGCGGCCGTCGACTTCGGCGCGGCGGTCGCGGCGGCGAGCAGGGCGTCGCCTGAGCCGACCGTGACCCAGGGCGCGCTGGACACCGCCGTGAGCAGCCGGTCCAGGCCCTGCGGGTCCGGCGCAAACCCCCGGGCGGGCAGGATCGCGAAGGAGCGGGCGGTGCCGGCCTGTTCGTCGACGATGGCCAGGGTCTCGGCGAGGATCCGCTGGGTGGCCAGGGCGGCGCGCTCCGAGGTCGTCGCGCCGCTCAGCACGGCGCCGAGGGTGTCGTCGTAAGCGACCGTGACCAGCCCGGTGCCGGTCCGACCGGGCGCGGTGACGGTGTAGCCGCTGCGCCCGGCCAGGGTCGACGCCGCCACCAAGGTGACGTCCGGGCCGGGGCTGGGGTACCCCGTGCTGAGCAGCCCGACCCGTCCGGCGGCGCGCAGCGTGCCGTCGACCGGCCATGCGGTGGTCACCGTCCGCTGCGGTGTCGCCCAGGAGCGTCCCACCAAGGACTTCAGGTATGCCGACGCGCCGGCCCCGCCGCCCGAGGCCCCTAGGGCAGCGAGGTCCGGATCGGCATACGGAAGGGACCAGATGGCGGGGGAGGCAGCGGCGAGCCGGGCCGCGAAACCGGCCGCCAGGACGACGACGGGGTCGGTGCTGTCGGCGCCATCCTGCGGCGTCGTCGTGGCGCCGGGGGCCGGGCCGGTGCCGTCGGCGAGGAGCGTGGGCACCGGGCGGACGATGGCGGGGTCGAGCACCCAGGTGACCTGATGACCCTGCGCCGCGGCGACGAGCGCGTCCAAGGGGCTGCCGGGGCCGATGGCCGACTCCCAGGCGGCCTGGCGCGGGCGGGCCTTGTCCGAGAACAGGTCGGGATCGGCGGGCGCAGTGACCGGCAGCAGCCAGGTCAGCGTGATCGGCTCGAACTCCTTGCGGGTGAAGACCGGGACGAAGGTGTGCAGGCTCGCGACCAGCTGGCCGGCGACGTCGCGGACGACCACGGCCAGGGGCACGCTCTGGAAGGCACGCGTCGCGCCGAGCTGGCTGGCCGGGACGGTGAGGCGGACCGGGACCGTGCCGTTCGGCGCGGCGGCGGGGAGCGGGAAGCTCGCCACGACTTTGCCCGAGGGCGCGGTGGTGCCGTCGGCCCAGCGGGCGACGTCGCTGCGGGAGATCAGGCTCTGCTCGGCGCGGACGAGGTCGACCCGGCCGGCCGCCAGACCGGAGGCGCCGGCGACCACCCGAAGGCTTACTGTCACGGTCTGGCCGGGCGTCGGCACCGCCGGGTCGACGGAGCCGAGCTCCACGTGGACGTCGGAGGTCTTCGCCGCGGCGGCCGGCATACCGGATGGAGCGGCGAGCAGCCCCGCGGAGGTGAGCAGCGTCGCCGAGGCGACCAGAAGGCCCGTCAACAGGGGCCTGCGCCGGCGCCGGCCAGCGCTCACGCGGTGCCCGCCAGGCGCTCCCACGCCGCCTGAGCGATCCGCCGTTCGTTGGGGAAGGTGAGGTGGTTGGCGACCTCGTTGAGGGGGAACCAGGCGACGTCGATGGCCTCGCCGTCGGGGTCGTTCTCGGTGCCGAGCGCGCCGCCGGTGGCCTGGAGGAGGTAGTGATGGACGACCTTGTGGATCCGACGGTCGTCGGCGACGAACCAGTAGTCGACGGTGCCGAGCTCGGTGAGGACCTCGGCGGTGATGCCGGTCTCTTCCGCGACCTCTCGGGCGGCGGTCTGGACGAGGGTCTCGCCGGGCTCGATGTGGCCCTTGGGGAGGCACCATTCGATGCGGCCGGCGCGGTTGCGGCGGGCGATGACGGCGATCCGGGCCCGTCCCTCGTGGACGTCGATGACCACGCCACCGGCGCACCGCTCCTCGACCGAGGGCAGGCGCCGCCCCGTTGGCGGGGGCGTCGGGGTGGTCACCCGCCTACTGTAACCAGCACCCTCCGTCACGGGGGGTTGCTCCAGGGGCTCGATCCTGTCGGGGCCGGTCAGGGCCGGTCGGGGAGCGGTCGGGGAGCGGTCGGGGAGCGGTCGGGGAGCGGTCGGGGCATTAGGCTTGCGGATCGTGTCGACGCCACCCGAGCTCCTCCGTGCCGCCGTGGCACGGCTGGCTCCCGTGCTGCCGCTGCTCCACGCGATGGGGGAACACTTCGCCGGGGCCGGCTTCGAGCTCGCGCTGGTCGGGGGCCCGGTGCGCGACGCCTTCCTCGGGCGGACCTCCCCCGACCTCGACCTCACCACCAACGCCCGCCCCGACCAGATCGAGGCCATCGTCGCCGAGCACGCCGACGCCATGTGGGACATCGGCCGGGCCTTCGGGACCATCGGGCTCCGGGTCGGAGCGCAGCAGGTCGAGGTCACGACATACCGGTCCGATGTCTATGACGGGACCACGCGCAAACCGGTCGTCGCCTTCGGCTCCAGCCTCGAGGGCGACCTGACCCGGCGCGACTTCACCGTCAACGCGATGGCGCTGCGGCTGCCGTCGCTGGAGTTCGTCGACCTGCACGGTGGCCTGGACGACCTGGCCGCACGGGTGCTGCGGACGCCGGTCGAGCCCGAGGTGTCCTTCGGCGACGACCCGCTGCGGATGATGCGGGCCGCCCGCTTCGTCGCCCAGCTGGGGTTCTCGGTCGACCCGTCGGTGCGGGCGGCGATGACGGCATTGGCGGGGTCGCTGGAGATCGTCTCGGCAGAGCGGATCCGGGACGAGTTCACCAAGACGTTGCTGGCGCCGGCGCCGCGGGACGGGCTGACCCTGCTCGTCGAGACCGGGCTGGCCGGGATCTTCCTGCCCGAGCTGCCGGCGCTGCAGCTGGAGGTGGACGAGCACCACCGGCACAAGGATGTGTACGAGCACTCGCTGCGGGTGCTGGAGCAGGCGATCGCGCTTGAGTCTGGCGGGTCCGACCTCGTGCTCCGGCTGGCTGCCCTGCTCCACGACATCGGCAAGCCGGCGACCCGCGAGTTCCAGCCCGGCGGCGGGGTCTCCTTCCATCACCACGAGCTCGTCGGCGCCCGTATGGCGAAACGGCGCCTCTCCGCCATGCGCTTCGACAAGGAGACGGTGTCGGCGGTCGCACGCCTGGTCGAGTTGCACCTGCGCTTCCACGGGTACGGAGACGGGCAGTGGACCGACTCGGCGGTGCGGCGGTATGTCACCGACGCCGGCCCGCTGCTCCCGCGGCTGCATCTGCTGACCCGCTCGGACTGCACGACGCGGAACGTCCGCAAGGCGGCCCGGCTGGCCCGCACGTATGACGCCCTCGAGGCTCGGATCTCCGCGCTGCTCGACGCCGAGTCGCTCGCTGCCGTCCGGCCCGAGCTCAACGGGGACCAGATCGGCGCGGCGCTCGGTATCGCGCCGGGGCCGCTGGTGGGGCGGGCGTACAAGTTCCTGTTGGCGCTCCGGCTCGACGAGGGCGTTCTCGGCGAGGAGGAGGCGCGTTCTCGGTTGCTGGCGTGGTGGGCCGAACAGCCCGAGTCGTCGGTGTCCTGAGCCGGTCCGCGGCGGTCCTCTGTCGTCGCCGTCCGTCGCCTTGACGCCGCGCCGTCGCCTTGACGCTCCGCCGCCTTGACGCTCCGCCGCCGTCTCTCTCCGCCGCCGTCTTGTTCCGCCGCCGTCTTGCTCCGCCGCCCATGTTCTCCTCAGCCGCCTTGACGCCGCGCCGCGCCTCCAGCCTCGGAGTCGTGGCCCGCCTCGCCTCCTGCCGCGCATTCAAACGTGCAGTAGTCCAGATCCGGGGCGGCATACCGGGACAAACCGGGCGCGAAACGGGACTATTGCACGTTCGGATGCCGCCTCGACGCGACAGGCGAAGCTGAGCGAACACCACGATGACGGGGCGCGCCCTTCTCGATACCGCAGCCCGGCGCACCCGCCTGGACGCCGCGGCCCGGCGCACCCGCCTGGACGCTGCGCCGCGCCTCCGCCTCGGAGTCTTGGTCCGTCTCGCTCCCCGGCGTGCATTCAAACGTGCAGTAGTCCAGATCTGAGGCGGCATACCGGGACAAACCGGGCGTCAAACGGGACTATTGCACGTTCGGATGCCGCCCACCGCCCTACCCGACCCCACAGATCTCTGTGGATAACTACATGCACCTGTGGATAACGCATCGGCGACCTCACAACCGGATCACCATGGTTAGCGTGGCTGACGTTGCCCAGACGCTCCGGGCCGCCGGTGGGGTGGCGACCTACCGGTGGCTCCGGCGCACGCACTCCCGCAGCCAGCTGGCTCGCGCACTCGACGCGGGCCTCATCGTGCGGCTGCGCCGCGGCCGGTATGCCGACCCGCGCGTCGAGGAACATCGCGCTCTCGCTCACCAGCTCACCGCGGTGCGCTCGCACCTCTCCGCAGCAATGGCCCACGGCTGGGAGATCGTCCGGCCCCCCGAGCGCGCCGAGCTGACCGTGCCGCGGAACCGCCGGGTCGAGCGCGCCGACGCCGACCGCGCCTCGATCCACTATGCCGCGATCAACCCGCGGGAGTGGTCACGCGGCCGGACCGACCCGATCCGGACCGTTCTCGACTGCGCCCGGACCCTCCCGTTCGCGGAGGCGCTTGCGGTGGCCGACTCCGCGGTGCGGGCCGAGGACGTCAGTGTCGCCCAGCTGCGAGCGGGCGCGGCGCGGCTGCGTGGGCCCGGCGCCACCGCGGCCCGGCGGGTCGCCCAACACGCCGATGGCCGCGCGGCGAACCCGATGGAGTCGGTCCTCCGCGCTATCGCGCTCGAGATCCCCTGGTTCACGTTCACCCCGCAGCTGCGGATTTGGGACAGCGGTCTCTGGGCGACCGTGGACCTCGGCGACCCCATCGCCCGCCTGGCGCTGGAGGCCGAGGGCTTCACCGCGCACCGCACCCGCAAGGACCTGCACCGCGACGCTCGGCGGTACACCGAACTCACCGTCTGGGGCTGGGAGCTGCTCCGGTTCTCCTGGGAGGACGTGATGCTGCGCCCGGAGTGGGTCGGCTGGGCGATCGCCGCGGTGGGCGAGAGGCGCGCGGGTCGGGGGGTGCCGGCGCCGCCGACGTGGGTCCGCGCCGTGCACGCCAACGTGCAATAGTCCCCTTTCGTGTCCGGTTTGCGGTGGTATGCCGCCCCGAATCGGGACTATTGCACGTTTGACTGCGCGGTGGCGTCGGTCGGGGCCCGCCAGATCTCACGAAACGTGAGCCGATGACGGAACGGGAGCAGGCGGAGACGGTTGCCGGCGTGGGGGTGACGGCGTGGGGAGGTGAGCCGGGTCGGCATACCGGGGGCGGATAGGCGAGCAGGTGCGGGAGGCGAGCCGAGCGGACGGGACCGGGGTCGAGCAGGCCGTTCGAGTCGGCATACCGGGGGTTTGACGTGCGCTGGGCGCTCTCGGACCTTGTCGAGCTCTGGGGCGGACACGCCAACGTGCAATAGTCCCCTTTCGTGTCCGGTTTGCGGTGGTATGCCGCCCCGAACCGGGACTATTGCACGTTTGACTGCGCGTCGGCGTCGATCGGGGCCCGTCAGGTTCTCACGAAACGTGAGCCGATGACGGAACGGGCGCAGGCGGGGACGGTTGTCGGCGTGGGGAGGTGACGGCGTGGGGAGGTGAGCTGGCATGGGAGGGGGAGTCGATGGCGTGAGGTGAGCGGCGGGTCGGCCTACCGGCAGGGGAGGGGAGTCGACGGTGTGAGGCGAGCCGAGGACGACGAGGTGAGCGGCGGGTCGGCATACGCATGAAGAGGGCCAGGCGTGGGACGCGCTTGCGCGAGGGCGGCTAGACGCGGTCCCCTGAACCTTGCACCCACAGACACTGGAGCGCCCGTGCCCGTCAATATCCCCCGCGATCTGCCCGCGCGAGCCACTCTCGAGGCAGAGAACGTCTTCGTCATGTCCGACGAGCGGGCCACCGCTCAGGACATCCGGCCGCTGCGCATCGCGATCGTCAACCTCATGCCGACGAAGATCGCCACCGAGACGCACCTGCTGCGGCTGCTCGGCAACACCCCGATCCAGCTCGAGATCACCCTGCTCCACATGGGCTCGCACGCCTCGCAGAACACCCCGCCGGGGCACCTCGACGCCTTCTACGCGACCTTCGACGAGGTTCGCGGCGACACCTTCGACGGGCTGGTCATCACCGGGGCGCCGGTCGAGCTGCTGCCCTTCGAGGACGTCGACTATTGGGACGAGCTGTGCGAGGTGCTCGACTGGAGCCGCGACCACGTCTACTCGACCATGCACGTGTGCTGGGGCGCGCAGGCCGGGCTGTACCGCCACTATGGCGTCCCGAAGCGCGAGCTGCCCGAGAAGATGTTCGGCGTCTTCGACCACGAGGTCCACAACCCGCACAACCGGCTGCTCTCCGGCTTCGACGAGGTCTTCGGGGCGCCGCACTCGCGGCACACGACCGTCGAGGCCGCGGACGTCGCACATGTCCCCGGACTCGAGGTCCTCGTCACCTCGCCGGAGGCTGGCCTCTACCTCGCCGCGACGACCGACGGGCGTCAGGTCTTCGTCACCGGCCACCCCGAGTACGACCCGGACACCCTCCACATGGAGTACGTCCGCGACCGCGACCGCGGCCTCGACACCGCCCCGCCGCTGCACTACTACGTCAACGACGACCCCTCGTCGCCGCCGCGGGTGACCTGGCGCTCGCACGCCTACCTGCTCTACTCGAACTGGCTCAACTACTGCGTCTACCAGGGCACGCCGTACGACCGGGCCACCATCGCGCCGCGCGAGTCCCCGTCGCCGCCTCCGGTATGACGAACCCGGTATGACGAACCGGGTATGACGGAATCCGTATGACAAACCGAGTATGACGAACCGGGTATGACGAAGGGGCGGCCCCCCACGGGATGCCGCCCCTTCGTCATGAGCGCCGGGCCGTCAGCAGACCCGGGGCGTCATACGCACCTGGTCGTCATACGAACCGGGTTGTGAACCGTCAGCGAGGCTCGGTGCCGGCGATGAAGGCCTCGAGCTTGGCGCGACCCTCGGTGTCCTCGCGCTGCTCCGGCGGGGACTTCATGAGGTAGGCCGCCGGCGACAGCAGCGGACCGCCGATGCCCCGGTCGAGGGCGATCTTCGCGGCGCGGATGGCGTCGATGATGATGCCGGCCGAGTTCGGGGAGTCCCAGACCTCGAGCTTGTACTCCAGGTTGAGCGGCACGTCGCCGAAGGCGCGACCCTCGAGGCGGACGTAGGCCCACTTGCGGTCGTCGAGCCAGGCGACATAGTCGGACGGGCCGATGTGGACATTGCGGTCGTCGGTCTTGCCGGCGAGCGCGCCGTGGAGGTTCGACGTCACGGCCTGGGTCTTGGAGACCTTCTTGGACTCGAGGCGCTCGCGCTCGAGCATGTTCTTGAAGTCCATATTGCCGCCGACGTTGAGCTGGTACGTGCGGTCCAGCGTGACGCCGCGGTCCTCGAAGAGCTTGGCCATGACGCGGTGGGTGATCGTCGCGCCGACCTGGCTCTTGATGTCGTCGCCGATGATCGGTACGCCGGCCGCCTCGAACTTCGCCGCCCACTCCGGGTCGGAGGCGATGAAGACCGGGAGGGCGTTGACGAAGGCCACGCCCGCGTCGATCGCGCACTGGGCGTAGAACTTGTCGGCCTCCTCCGAGCCCACCGGCAGGTAGGACACCAGGACGTCGGCCTGCGACTCGCGCAGCGCCGCGACGATGTCGACCGGCTCGGCCGCCGACTCGTCGATGGTCAGGCGGTAGTACTTGCCCAGGCCGTCGAGGGTGTGGCCGCGCTGGACCTCGACCCCGAGGGTCGGGACGTCGCAGATCTTGATGGTGTTGTTCTCGGAGGCGTTGATCGCCTCGGAGAGGTCCTTGCCGACCTTCTTGTCGTCGACGTCGAAGGCGGCCACGAACTTCACGTCGTTGACGTGGTAGGGGCCGAACTGCACGTGCATGAGGCCCGGCACCGTCGCGCTCGGGTCAGCGTTCTTGTAGTACTCGACGCCCTGCACGAGCGAGCTCGCGCAGTTGCCGACGCCGACGATGGCGACGCGCACCGGTCCCATGAGTTCTCCTTGATGGTTCTTGATTCGTTGGTATGCCGACCAGGTGGTCGACCGGTCAGGTGCCGAGCGTCCCCTCACGCTCGGCGGTGATGAGCTCGTCGAGCCAGCGCACCTCGCGCTCGACGGAGTCCAGCCCGCGCTGGTGGAGCGCGGCGGTGTAGGCGTCGGTGCGCTCGCGGTTGCGGACCGAGGTGGCCCGGATCGCGGCGAGGCGCTCCTCGAGCCGGGAGCGGCGACCTTCGAGGATCCGCAGGCGGACCTGCGACTCGGTGCGGGCGAAGAACGCCAGATGGACGTCGAACTCCTCGTCCTCCCACGAGCTCGGCTCGCACCGGCTCACCAGGGACTGGAAGCGCTCCTTGCCGTCCGCAGTGAGCTCGTAGGCGATCCGGGCCCGTCGCGTCACTCCGAGCGCGTCCTCGTCGATCGACTCCCGGATCAGCCCTTGGTCGACCAGCCCGCGCAGGCACGGGTAGAGCGAGCCATAGGACAGCGCCCGGAAGGCGCCGAGCGCGGTGTTGAGCCGCTTGCGCAGCGCGTACCCGTGCAGCGGCGACTCGTGCAGGAGGCCGAGGACGGCGAACTCCAACAGCTCAGTGCGACGCGTCATGACGACCCTCCTTCCACGAACCGACGGCCTCGGGATGTCCCGAGACCGAACAAACGCTGACTTTGTCACTCTAGCCTGATATATCGACACGATACAAAGACACGCCGGGCGGCGCGTTGGCGCCGGAGGGACGGCCCGGTTCTCGCATGAGGGTCTTGACGCCGTCACCAGGCGCGGACCACCCACCCCTCCATGTCCACATTTCGGGGGACAAGCACGCGTCAGAAGCCCTTGTCCCCGCACGAAACGGCACATCGAGCCGGACCTGCGGACTAGGGTGACCCGCGTGTGGCGGGTGGAAGCTGGAGCGGCGACGGATGTCGGGCAGGTGCGACGGCTCAACGAAGACGGCTTCTTCGCCGGCCGCCGGGTCTTCCTCGTGGCCGACGGCATGGGCGGCCACGCAGCGGGCGACGTCGCCAGCTCGCTCACCCTCGACGTGCTCTCGGCGCTGGATGACGAGCTGGTCACCCGCGAGGGGATCCGCAACGCCATCTCACGCGCGAACGAAGCCGTCCTCGCGTATGCCGCCGCCCACCCTGACACTCGGGGAATGGGGACGACGGTGGCGGGCGTCGCTATGGTGGCGGATCCGCCAGGTCATTGGGTGATCTTCCACGTCGGCGACTCTCGGGTGTACTCACTCGAAGGCTCCGAGCTCACCCAGCTGACCATCGACCACAGCGAGGTGGCCGAGCTTGTCGGAGCCGGCGTCATCACGCCCGAGGAAGCAGCCACCCACCCCGCTCGGAATGTCATCACCCGGGCGGTCGGGGAGTGGCCACCCCCTGACGCGGACATGGTCCTGATTCCCAGTCGTCCTGGCCGCAGGCTGATGATCTGTAGCGACGGGCTCACGGGGGAGATCGAGGACGAGGAGATTGCCGCCTTCCTCGCCTCACCACGGCCGGCCGACGAGGCCGCTACCGCCCTTGTCCGCGCGGCTGTCGACCATGGAGGACGGGACAACGTGACAGTCGTCGTGATCGACGAGGCCCCCGGAGCCGACGAGCAGCCTGTGGTGCACACGACCGTTCCCCGTCATCAGTCCGGAGGGCGGTAGGCATGCAGACCTCGTATTGTCCGGGATCCGGGTCGGCCGTTGTCGGGACCGACCTGTGGTGCCTCGTGGATGTGGCGCCTGGAACCCCGCTGACCCTCGAGCTGCTCGACCGTGTGACTGCCGGCGATGCCTCAGGGGCTCTCTCGCGGCTGCAGGGCTCGAGCCAGGGTTACGTCATCGCCAAGCGGTCCGCGGACGAGTCGTGGTCAGTGTCGGCGCGGGGGTCGGGGCGGGCTGTGATCGCCTCGACCCTTGGGTCGACAACGGTCGAAGGGACGGACGCGCTCGTCACGGACCCGTCATCGGTGACCTTGGAGCTCGGCTCCGCCCGCGGCGTCGCGCCTCCTTCGATCCCGCACTGGGGTGGGCTGGTGCCTGCTAGTGAGCTGCAGATCTCCATCGCGTCGATCGAGCCGCCCACAGCACCACCGGCGACCCTCGGAGACGACAGTCCACCTGCGAAAGGTGGCAACCCGCTCGACGAGGAGCCCCCTGTCCCGAGCGAGGCGGAGGCCGTCCCGGCGAGCCCCTGGGTGGACGACGACTTCAGTGCATACGACCGCTACGCCGCCCCGACGGCCACCGGCGGACTCCTGGCCCCAACCCCGGGGGTGAGCTCACCCCCGCCGCGCCATGAGGAGCCGATTCCGGAGGCGGGCACCCACGGTGCGCCTGCCGCGGCTTCGCCCAGCACCCCGTCGAGCCCACCACTTCCCGTCGAGGTGCCCAACCCTGGAGTCCAGATGGCGCCGGCTCCGACGGGTCCGGCCTTCCTCGACCGGATCCCGTTCGATCTCGACGAGCCCTCAACTGAAGGTCCCAGCCCAGTGGCGCTGGCAGTGCCGGCACCCACTGTCCCCGTCGTATCCACGGCTGGCGATGCCCGGGTGCGGGGCGGCATACCTGAGGTTGTGGTGAAGCCCGCCGAGGACCCCCGCCAGCTCGCCCCCCACGACGACCCGGCAACCAGGGGGGCCGGATCACCCCCGATCCTCCGGTCCACCCCGGTGGCGCAGGCGGGGACAACCCCGCCGCCGGTCCACCCGCATCGACCGGATGTGGGTGAGCCGGAGCTGCCCGCGGAGGTCGGCCACACGGTGAACCGCTCGAGTGCCCGCGGTGCGCCGCCGCCGCAGATCGTCTGGGCGCTCGAGTGCCCCGCGAGGCATCTCACCCCCCCGCATCTCCCGCGGTGCCGGGTGTGCGGGCAGCCCGTGACCCAGGGGACGGAGAGTCGTCCTGTCCCGCGGCCGGTCCTCGGGCGCGTCCTCCTGCCCAGTGGTGAGGCCTTCGCCCTCGACCGTGGACTCGTCTTCGGCCGGGCGCCGCGGGTCCCGGACGACTATGTGGGGGAGCGGCCGCACCTGGTGAAGATCAACGACCCGCGGTCGGAGGTGTCGGCTCAGCATCTCCTGATCTCCCTGGACTACTGGAACATTCTGGTCACCGATCTCGGCTCGACGAATGGCACCGAGCTCATCCACGCCGACGGACAGCGCGACCGGTTATCCGCGCACGTTGCCGTGTCTGTCGAGCCCGGCACCCGCATCGTCCTGGCCGAGATCATGCAGCTCATCGTGGAGGCGACACCGTGACCATCCCCGGATCACCAACGGGGGCGCCCTCCGACGGGGCTCACCCGCAGATCCGGGGGCTGTCCTATGTCAGACACCTCGGTGGGGGCGGCTTCGGCGACGTCTACCTGTACGAGAGCCACGCCCCACGGCGCATGGTGGCCGTCAAGGTGGTCAAGTCGCGCGACCTCTCCGACGAGGCCATCGCGAAGTTCCTCGATGAGGCCAACGCGATGGCCGGGGTCGAGCACCCCCACATCGTCCATGTGTATGCCGTGGGCCGCGCGCAGGACGGCCGTCCGTATTTCTCGATGCAGTACTACCCCGAAGGAACGATGGACGGTCGGCTTCGGTCGGAGCTGGCGCAGGGCCGCCAGCTCAGCGTCCCGGAGGTGCTCCGGGTCGGCATTGAGATCGGCAGTGCGATCGAGAGCGCACACCGGGCGGACCTGATCCACCGAGACATCAAGCCCGCCAATCTGCTCGTGGGGCGGGACGGCGCCACCGCGCTGACCGACTTCGGGGTGGCCGCGAACCTCGCCGCCGACTCTGACGAGGACGATGTCGGGGTGTCGGTACCCTGGGCACCGCCGGAGATGCTCTACAGCGACACTAGGGGCTCGGCGGCCTCGGACGTGTACTCGCTCGCCGCCACCTTGTGGCACCTGTTGGTCGGACGGTCGCCGTTCGAGCTGCCGCGCGGCGACAACTCTCGTTTCGAGCTCATGAACCGGGTGCGTGACACTCAGCCTCGACCGACCGGGCGCGCCGACGTCCCCGCCAGTCTCGAAGGCCTCCTGCGTCGAGCCCTGGGCAAGAACCCGGCCTCGCGCCAGCCGACGGCCGCGGACTTCGTGCGAGGGCTGCAAGGGGTGGAGCGAGAGCTGCGGCTACCGCCGACGAAGGCGGTCTTCCTGGACGACCACGGCCCCATCGCTCCGATGCCCGACGCCGGAGCCACCGTTCGCAGGGACGGGCTCGGCCTTCCTCCCCCCGGCGGGACGATCATCCGCCCGCGGGATGCGTCCGCGCGGCAGGTCGTTGACCAGGTCCCCTTCGATGGGCCCGCTCGCACGACGGTACGGCCGTCGTCCGGACAACCACGTGCGACTGGCATCCCCCCCACCTTTGACGACGGAGGACGGACCAAGGCGCGCAGCACTACAGGACCACCTCCGGGCTCGGGGGTCGTGCGGAGCGGCTCACCCGTGTCGTCACGCGCACATCCGGACTCGGACACGGATCGCACACAACGACGTGCCGAGCAGATCAGCCATGTCGATGCCCCCGTCGCTGCCGACCCCAAGCGTTCCCGCCGAAACACCGGAATGTTGGTCGGCATCGCCGCCGCCGTCGTGCTCGCGATCGCGGTGGTGGGCTTCATCGTCCTGCGCTCCGGGCGCGAGCCGGAGAAGGCGACGCCGCTGGCGACGGTGACGGCGTCTTCGACGCTGGAGGTGGTTCCCGTGGCGGGGCCTCCCGGCCCGGTGAGGGTCGTCGCCCGTCGAGCAGGCGGGCGTGTCATTTTCACATGGACATACGATAATGCGCTGACTACTGACGGTTATCGCATCAAGTTCGCGTCGGGTGATCCTGTGACCAGCGACCAGCCCACCCTCTCCGTCCCCGCGCCGAAGACGGGAAAGGTCTGCGCCAGCGTCCAGGTCCGCCGCGACGACGCCAGCCAGGCAGTGACCGAGTGGTCGCCCGCTGTCTGCGGGTAGCGGAACGCGCGTCTCGTCATCCGAGAATCGGAGGCTGGTCTGCGGACGGTCGTGTCGCCACTTCGGGGGACATCGTGCCCGTTTGGGGCCACCAAGGGTTGATCTGCGCATAACGTGACCCGGGCTGGGCGCCTGGCCTGGCTGAAAGGTACGAGGGGATGCCAACGCGTCGAGTTCGGACAGTTGCGTCGGTGGTGGCCGTGGGCCTCGCCGTCTCGTCAATGGTCGCCTTTGCCGTCCTCTCGGATGGCAATGCCACCCGCAAGGTCGACCTCAACGATTCCGGGGTCTGGGTGACCTCGAACGACGACGGGATGTTCGGCCGGGTCAACAAGACCGCTGGCGCGCTGGACGCTCTCGTGAACGCCGGAGGCCTTGCCTCGACGTACGACCTGGATGTCATGCAGGACCGGAGCGCCATCGTCGCCCGCAATGTCGCCGGCGGCCAGCTGCTCCCGGTGAGCTCCGCGGCGGGGATCGCGCTCAAGGACCAGGCCGTGGATGTGCCCCCGGGCATGGTGGTCGACATGCGTGGCGGGACGATCGCGGTGCTGGACCCCCCGACGGGCAACCTGTGGGCGACCCGCTACGACTCGACCCAGACCGTGACGACCCTGACCGCGCTCGCGAGCACCGCGAAGCCGCTCGCATCCCTGGGCGCTGCCCCCAAGGACGACCCCGGTGCGGCGTCATATGCGGCCCTTGCGGTCGGCACCGACGGCACCGTGCACGCGATTTCGCGGACCGGCAAGACCGCAACGATCGTCCCCGACGGGCCGATGTCCCTCGGAAAGCCCGTCCTCGGGACCGTCGCCGGGTCGCTCAAGTCAGTGCGTATGTCGGCAGTGGGGTCGACGCCGGTCATCCTCGACGCGGTCGGGTCCACCCTCGTGGTCGGCGACAGGTCGGTCCAGCTCCCGCAGTCGGATGCCAAGGCGGTGCTTGGCCGCCCCGTGTCGTCCGGCGACGCGACAGTGGCGACGACTCGTGCGCTGTATGCCGTCAATGCGGCCGGCACCGGGGACGCTGCGGGCGCTGTGCGGACCCTGATGAGCGACGGGACCGGCACACCGGCGGCGCCGGTCGAGGTGCGGGGGTGCCTCCTTGCTGCGTGGGCCGGGTCACCCGGAACCCTGGTCTCCTCCTGCGACCACCAGTCGGTCCAGACCCTTCCGTTGGAGCGGGCCAAGACGCTCGTGGCGCCGGTTTTCCGGACGAACCGTGACGACGTCGTGCTGAACGACACGAGCACCGGGCGGATCTTCGACCTCGACCAGCTCAAGAGCATCGACAACTGGAAGGACATCCAGCAGTCCACCAAGGACGCTCAGGAGCAGACCAAGCCGCAGGTCGCGAACACGGTCGACGACAAGAAGAACAAGCCCAAGGCCAAGGCGGACGACTGGGGCGCCCGCCCCGGCCGGACGACGATCCTGCACCTGCTCGACAACGACACCGACCCGCAGGGCCGCATTCTCACCATCCAGTCCGTTGGGGCGCCGAGCAACCCGCACGCCGACGTCGTGGTGAGCCCGGACGGGCAAAGCGTCCGGTACACCCTGGACGCCACCGGAGGCGACAGCAGTTTCAGCTACACGATCAGCAATGGGATCAACACGGCACAGGGGCCGGTCCAGGTGCGCAGCGTCCCTGCCGCCGAGAACACCGCCCCGCGCCGTCGCCCGATTCCCTATCCCTCCCTTGCCGTAGCCGCCGGGGGGACCATCCCGGTGCAGATCGTCGCCGACTGGCGGGACTTCGAGGGCGACCCGATCACCATCGTGTCCGCGGCGACGGACGACACGGTGGGCCACACCGTCGCCACTCCGGACGGCAAGATCGAGTACTCCTCGAATGACGAGGTCAAGGCCTCGACGCAGGAGGTGACCTACAAGGTCACCGACGGTGAGGCCGAGGGCCAGGCGGCCACCTTCGATGTCAAGCTGCTCGGCAGCGGAGCCCTCGAAGCGACACCGCCGATCACGCAGCCGGATGTCGCGCGCGGTGAGGTCGGACGCCCCATCGCGGTCTCACCCCTGGTGAACGACACCCAGGGTGCCGACCCGCTCAGCCCACAGGCCGCGCTCGTGCTGGCTGGGCCGGTCGCCCAGAAGGCCGGCTTCACCGTCGACACCGACCTGGCCTCCGGCGAGGTCATGGTGACAGCCAGTCGCCCCGGCACCTTCTTCCTCGACTACTCGGCGGGCTTCGGGACCGCTCTGGCCAAGGGGACGATCAGGATCGACGCGGACAAGGCGGGGACGCGCAAGGACGACCCGGTGGCCATGCCTGACTTCGCGGCCGTTCATGGGCAGAGCGCCGTTGTCGTCGATGTCCTCGCCAACGACACGGACCCGGTCGGATCGATGCTCACCGTCGTGTCCGCCGAGCCGGTGACGGCTGACCAGGTGCAGGTGGCGGTCGTTCGTGGGCGCTGGCTCCGGATCCAGCCAACCGTGGCCAAGTTCGACAAGCCGGCCGTGGTCCGGTATCGCATCACGAACGGCCGGTCCGGCATTGTCACCGGCGAGACCATCGTCTCCCAGCTCGACCCGCTTGCCTCGGACCCGCCGGTCACCCGGCCCGACTACGCCGTGGTTCGCGACGCGGACTCCACTGTGGTCAACGTCCTCGACAACGACACCACTCAGGCCGGCTCCCCCCTGCACCTGCTCGTCGACCCGGACAGCGCGGCAGACATCGGAAAGCTCTCCGTCACCGATCCCAGCGCCAAGACCGGGGCAGAGGGCGACCTGGGAACGGCCTATATCGCCGGCGACGCGATCCGGTATGTCGCGCCTGGCAAGGTCACCGGACCCAAGACCGTGTTCATCGACTATGTCGCCGTCAACGACGCCGGTGAGAAGGCCCAGGGCCGACTCGAGGTCTCGATCACCCCGCAGCCCGGGGCCGGCAACGAGAACCAGGTCCCGACGCCTCGACCCCTGGAGGGCAGGGTCGTGGCTGGCGAGTCGATCACCCTCCAGGTCCCGCCGAGCAACAACGACCCGGACGGGGATTCGACGACCGTCGTCGGGATTGCCTCGGCTCCCGCGCTCGGCCGGGTCACCGGTTTCAGCCCCACCGGGATCACCTACCAGGCCTATCCCACGTCGACCGGGACGGACTCCTTCTCGTATGTCGTCGTCGACCGGTACGGGCTGCGAGCCACGTCGTTGGTCCGGATCGCCGTGAATCCGCCCGGCATACCGCAGCTGGCCGTTCCGGTCGACGACGTCCTTGTCGCTGCCCCTGGCGCCACCGTCACCGTGGCCCCGCTGCTCAACGACCTGTACGGCAAGAGCGACCCGGTTCATCTCACACCCTTGGCGAACTCGAACGCGGCGGTCCCGGCCGGCGTGAGCCTCGACCCGGCCACCAATGTCGTCACCCTGACAGCGCCGGCCGCCTCGGCCCGACCGCTTGAGGTGCGGTACACGATCGTGGGTAATGGCGGAGAGTCGATCCCCGGGACGATCAGCCTGTCCAGCCAGGAGAAGTTCGAGAACCCGCCCCGGGTCTTCGACCAGGTCGGGGCACTGACCGACAAGAACACCGTGGAGGTCGACGTCCTGCGCGGCGCCTTCGACCCCGATGGCGACTCCGCCAAGCTCCAGGTGACTAAGGTCGCCGACCCGACCGCCAAGATCAACGGCGGGAAGGTGACCTTCCCGGTCCTCGCCCGCCCCCAGGCGGTCCCGTTCGAGGTGACGGACGAGGCCGGTGCCGTCAGCGCCGCCGTCGTCTACATCCCAGCGGCCGGGGTGGGTGCGCCATACCTCAAGCCCGGATCGCTCATCAAGGTCGACCAGGGTGGGAAGGTCACGGCGGCACTGAAGGACTACGTCATCGACCCGCGTGGCCGCCCGGTCACCCTGACCATCCAGGGCCGTCTCTGGGCCTCTCCGTCGCAGGGTTTGGGCGCTGCACCAGCGTCGAACGAGTCGATCGCCCTCACTGCTCAGAAGGACTACATCGGCCCAGGCGCCGTCGTCGTGGAGGTCATCGACGGCAAGCTCGACGACCCGACTGCGCTGAAATCGGTCATCTCCATCCCCGTCCAGGTGGGGCCGGACACTCCTGTCCTGCGCTGCCCCGACGATGTCTACACGGTGTATGCCGGTGGCGACGTGCGGACCCTCGACGTCGCCTCGGTGTGCTCGGTGTGGACCCCGACCGATGCAATGGCCAAGAGCCTGACCTTCAGCGGGGCGTGGAGCAAGGAGATCCCCGCGGTGTCGATCAAGGGCCAGCGGACCCGCTCCTTGGTCATCGACGCCAGCGGTAGCGCGAAGCCGAATAGCGCCGGTGCCATCTCGGTGACCGCCGATGGCACCCAGGCCAAGCCCGCCACCCTCAACGTCCAGGTCCTCGCGGCGGCCAAGCCGCGGCTGGCGGCGATCAAGCTGGCCGAGATGAAGCAGGGCGACACCAGGACGGTCAACATCGCCGACTATCTGACGTCTCCGCTCAAGGACAAGCAGGTCACGGTGTCCACGGCGGTCAAGACCACCGGGGACGCCGCGACGATCACCGCCTCGGGATCCACGGTGTCGATCACGCCGGGTGCGAACTCGCACGGACCGATGCTCTTCACCGTCACCGTCTCCGACCTCGCCGACCGGGCGCGGACCGACCGCGTGGTCTCCGGAACCATCGCCTTCTCGGTGTTCGGGCGTCCCGACAAGCCGAAGCCGCCCGCAGCCAAACTGCCGTCGGTCAGCACCCAGGCGGCGCTGACCTGGATCGAGCCGCCCTCGAACGGCGCACCGATCACGGGCTATCGCATCGAATGGGCCGGGGGTTCGACGTCATCGACGCGACCTGCGGTGACGGCCACCGGGCTCACCAACGGGACCGCCTACCGGTTCCGGGTTCAGGCCACCAACAAGGCCGGCGACAGCGACTGGTCGGACTACTCGGCTATCTACATCCCGGACGAGGCCCCCAAGAGCGTCCCCGGGTTCAAACAGACTGCCGCGGCCAACTTGAGCGTGACCCTGTCATGGAGTCCGGCCATAAACAGCGGCTCCCCGATTACCAGTTATCTCATTTCAAGCAATGGGAAGGTCACTCCTGTACCCGGTACACAGCTTTCAATACCGATCACAGTCGCAGACAACACGACCGCCTATCAATTCTCGATTGTTGCGGTAAATGCCAAGGGTAAGAGTGCGGCGGCTCACACCTCAGCGTTTGGGCAGGGAACCCCAATCTTAACGGAAGTCAAAGGTAAGCCTGCGAACGGAGCAGACTCAGACACGACTACAGTAGAGGTCTCATGGAAGGTAGACCGGCAGGTACCACTCACTCAAAACTACCACGTAGTTTTGACAAGGTCAGCCAGTGGGGAACCGGATCGTGTTTTGGTCCAAGATGACAACATTACGTCTGCATTCGACCAAAGCGTGACAAACGGGAAGACGTACATTTACCACGTCACGATATCTACGACGGTCTTCCGAACACTCAAGGTCGCGGCAGACTCTGCCCCTGTCGAGCCATATGGCAAACCAACGCCGCCCACCAATGCAAAGATGACAGCTGGCGACGGATATATCGAAGTAAGCTTCAGTGAGGGTGACCCGCGCGGTCCTGGCTGCATCTGGTTCATCCATTTTCGGACCGGAGCGGGGGGTTTTAGTTCAATTCCTGACCGGTCTGGCCTCTGTGGCGGTGAGGACACGGCGCATACGGAGCGAGTGTCGCTCGGCAACGGTTCAAGAGTGACTGCCGTGATCGTGATGCAAAACGTGCAGGTGCAAACCGCAATTGAAACGGGCGGGGCTGTCCCGTATGGGCCGCTGGATCTCAGTCTCTCGGCTTCTCTCTCGGGAACCACAGTCTCCGCCACCGCTACATCGACCAGAGGAGGCAATGGCGGTCAGGCGAAGATCGTGATCTTCCTCGACGGCGCTGCGGTAGAGACATGTCCCGTTTGGAATGCCGAAACGAGAGTTTCGTGCTCTTGGAGTCACGATGTTGGATGGGGCCCGAAGAGTGCAACTGTCACGGCTCACATTGTCGACCTCTCGACCCTGGGCCGAGGGACAGTGGCGTCATTACCCGATCAGATAGTCCTCGATATACCTGGCTCTCCACCCAACTTGACCATAAGCAAGGGGGGGCCTGCCGGCGGCGGCGCGTGGGTCGAGCTTGTGATGTCGGGGATGAATTCAAGCACGCCGTATACAGTTCAGTGCTGGAAGACTGCTGATCAAGGCGGACAGGGTGGAACCAAGCTGGCCTCCTTCAGTATCGTGAGCGATTCAAAGGGCGGAGGAAGCTGGGGAGGAGGCGCGACTTGTGTGTTTCCTAGCGGGTCATACGGGAATTTGCGGATTGGACCCAACATCGTTTGGTCCAATACAATTCTATTCTAGGTGAGCCCGGAACACTCAACACCGACCAAGAAGCGAACACGCTCAGGAAAAACGGGGAGAAGCAGATGACTATTACTCGCGAACAGGCGCAGTGGTTTGCGTCAACTTTCCAGCAACTCGTCAACAATATCGATTTGGCGATCCGCGGTAAGGATCACGCCGTTCGGTTGACCTTGACCTGCCTGCTGTCCCAGGGCCACCTCCTTCTCGAGGACAACCCAGGCACGGGCAAGACGCAGCTGGCCAAGGCGCTGGCCAACACGGTCCAGGGCACGCACAGCCGCATTCAGTTCACGCCCGACCTGCTCCCGAGCGATGTCACGGGCGTGACGATCTACGACCAGCGCACCCAGCAGTTCAGCTTCCACCAGGGGCCGATCTTCGCGACGATCGTCCTGGCCGACGAGATCAACCGGGCCAGCCCGAAGACGCAGTCGGCGCTGCTCGAGGTCATGGAGGAGGGCCACGTCACGGCCGACGGCGTCCGCCACGACGTCGGCGCGCCGTTCATGGTCATCGCGACGCAGAACCCCATCGAGCAGGCCGGCACCTACCGTCTGCCCGAGGCCCAGCTGGACCGCTTCCTCATGAAGACCAGCCTCGGCTACCCCGACCACGAGACCACGGTCGAGTTGCTCTCGCAGGCCGAGACCCGGGACCGCAGCGCGACGATCAGCCCCGTCATCTCCGCCCAGGCGGTCGCTCAGATGTCGGCCCTGGCGGCTCGGCTCAGTGTCGACCCGTCGATCCTCGCGTACGTCTCGCGGCTGTCGGAGGAGAGCCGTCGACACCCGCACGTCTCGCTGGGGCTGTCGATCCGCGGCGGGCTGGCCTACATCCGGTGCGCCAAGGTCTGGGCGGCGAGCCAGGGCCGCGACCATGTCACGCCGGACGACATCAAGGACCTGGCACATCCCATCCTCTGCCACCGGCTGCTGCTCGGCGACGAGGCGCAGTTCACCGGTGTCGAGGTCGACCGGGTCATCGACGAGCTGCTCGCTGACGTCGCCGCCCCAGCGCACCGGCTCGCCTGAGCGCACCCAGACGAGGTCACCATGACGACGACAGCAGCGACAGAGGAGAAGGCGCAGACTCGACGCTCCCGTCGAGCCGATCGGGCGAAGGGGAGCGCGGCACCGCCCGGGAAGCCCAAGGCTCTTGCGCTGCGGGCACGTGTTCGGGGTGCCCTCGTTTCCGTTCGCACCCGGCTCGACCAATGGCGTGAGCTGGTCCGTCCGTACGCCACCCCCGTCGTCAAGGTGCTGGGCTGGGTGTCCCCGCTCGGGTGGCTGGTCCTCGGTTCTGCTCTCGTCTCCTGGGGCTTCGCCCGCTACCTCGGGTGGCGCGAGTTCTCGTATGCCGCAATCGCTTTGGCGGTGCTTTTCGCGCTCTCCTGCCTGCTCATGCTCGGCCGGATGAGCGTGTCCGTGCAGGCGCGCGTCGAACCTCAACGCGTCGTCACGGGCCAGCGGGCCGCGCTTCAGGTCCAGGTCACCAACACCGGCAAAGGGGTCATGTTTCCCGTGCCGCTGGACATCCCCGGGGTGCGGGACACCATCCGCTTCTCGCTGCCGACGCTGTCCTCCGGAGACACCTTCGAGGACATCGTCGTGCTGCCGAGCGAGCACCGCGGCGCCTACTCGATCGGGCCTGCATCGACCTTGCGCGGTGACCCCTTCGGCCTGGTTCGCCGGCAGGTGACCTGGACCGACCCGGTCGAGTTCTACGTCCACCCGCGGACCATCTACCTCGACTCGCTCGGGACCGGGCTGCTCAAGGACCTCGAGGGTCGCTCGAGCAACGAGATGTCGATGAGCGATCTCGCCTTCCACACCCTGCGCGAGTACGCGCCGGGCGACGACCGGCGGCATATTCACTGGCTGTCCAGTGCCAAGCGCTCGAGTTCAACGGGAGACGACGAGTTCATGGTGCGACAGTTCCTCGACACCCGCCGATCCCATATCGGCATCGTCCTCGACTGCACCGCCGCCAACTGGCTCGACGAGGAGTCCTTCGAGGTCGGGGTGAGCGCCGCCGCCTCGGTGGCCCTGCGCGCGATGCGCGACGAGCTCGACCTGAGCCACGTCGCGGGACCACTGCTCCAGACCCGACCCAAGCGGCATACGGCGCTCGACTTGTACTCACGCGCGGGCTTTGTCGCCGACTCCCTCGACGTGGCGGCTTCGCGCCTGGCGCGCAGTGCAACCAATGTCAGCGCCGTCCTCCTGGTCGTCGGTGCCCTGGCCGAGTTCTCGCTGGTACGCCGCGCGAAGTCCGTCTTCTCACCGGACGTCAACGTCCTCGCCCTGCGGATCGAGCCGGGTGCCCCGACCAGCCTTCAGCGCACCGGGGGTATGTCCGTCATCACGATCGGCAGCCTCAGCGACCTCCCCATCGCTCTCCAGGGAAGGCTCTCGGCATGACCGCGACCCCCACGGCCCACACCGGCAGCCGGACCGTCCTGCGGGCGGTGCTGACCGGTCGACCCTCTCGGGACGATCTGGTCGATGCGGCCTTCCTGTTCGTCATCACCGTCCTCGCGCTCTGGGGCTTTCGCACCTCCTTCGACAGCCCCCGGTTCATGGTCGTCAGTGCGGTCGGCACCCTGCTCGGCATCGCCTTGGCCCATGTCGCGAATGCGCTGAAGGCACACTGGCTCGTCACCGCCCTGCTCACCGTCGTCGCCTTCTTCCTGTTCGGCTCGGCGGTAGCCCTCAGCCGAGACGCGATCGCCGGCGTCGTGCCGGACGGAGCGCTGCTCAAGGTCCTGGCGCTGATGCCCGTCTCGGGCTGGAAGGACTTCCTCACCACCCTTCCGCCGGTCGACGGCAGCGGGCAGTTTCTCGTCCTGCCATACCTGATCGGCTTGGTCGCGGGCTCGCTCGGGTACACCTGGGCCCGAAGGACGCGGCACGTGGCGTGGCCGACACTCGTTCCGCTGGTGGTCTTCGTCCTGGTCATTCTCCTGGGAACCTTGGAGCCTGCGGCGGCGCTGCTCCAGGGGATCGGGCTGTGCGTCCTCGCGTTCCTCTGGGTGGCCCTGCGGCGTCGGCGATCGCTGCGGATCGTCGGGACCGGCGCGAGCCGGCGGAGCCAGGCGGCCATCGGCGCCGCCCTGCTTGCAGTGTCCGCCGGCGCGAGCGCCGGGCTGGTGAGCCTCTTCCCCGGCCCGGAGTCGGGCGACCGTACTGTCCTGCGGAACTTCGTCACGCCGCCGTTCGACATCACCCAGTACCCCAGCCCGCTTGTCGGCTTCCGGAAGTACACCGAGCGCGCTGCCCAGCAGCTGTGGGACAAGCCGCTGCTCACCGTCACCGGGATGCCGGCTGGGAGCCTGCTCAGGTTCTCGGTCCTCGACTCGTATGCCGGAACGGTATGGAGCGCAGGTGACCCGGCATCAGTCGGGGGCAGCAACTTCCGGCGGGTCGGCTCGACCATCGCCCCGAACAGCGAGGACAGCACCGCGGCCTCATCGACCGTGACGCTGCGCGTCGAGCCGGCATACGCGGCCCAACGCGACCTCACCGCGTGGATCCCCAGCCCAGGGTCGATCTCGGATATCTCCTTCGAGGGCGCGCGCTCCCGGGTCCTGGCCGACGCCCTGCGCTACAACACCTCGACCGGCCAGGCAGTCGTCGCGAGCCCGCTGATGGCCGGAGACACCGTCGAGCTCACCGCGCGCCCGATCAAGACTGCCGGTGAGGACACCCTTCAACCCGGTGGCAGCCCAGTGACCGACGCAACGGCATACCCGGCGGTCGTCGCATCCGCCACGAAGTGGGGGGCGAAGAAGGCGTCGACATGGGCGGCGGTCACCGCGGCCGCTGAGTTCATGCGGACCAGCGGTGCCTACAGCGACGGCACCAGCCCCAGCGACGCCCGCTATCTCCCCGGCCACTCCGCCGGCCGCCTCACGGCCTTCCTCACCGACCCGAAGCAGATCGTCGGCAACGACGAGCAGTACGCCGCGACCTTCGCTCTGGTCGCTAACCAGCTCGGTATGCCGGCTCGGGTCGTTCTCGGCGCCGTGGTGCCGGAGGGCGGGACCGTCCGAGGACAGGACGTCCACGCGTGGGTCGAGGTGCACGACGCGTCCGGGGAGTGGCTCGCAGTGCCGAGCACGGTCTTCATGCCCGACCGCTCCAAGCGGCCGGACATCAACCCCCCTCCGCCGGTCGCCGACCAGAGCGCGGCGAACGTCCCGCCGCCGAACGCGGCCCGCCCACCTGGAGCCATCGACTCACTCCTCGAGACCGACCCATCGTCGGTGCGGGTCCCCAAGACCACTGAGGCGCCGGGGTTCCAGCTGCCCGAGTGGGTGGTGACGGCATTGAAGGTCGTCGGCTACCCCGCCCTTGCCTTCGCGTTGATAGCCGGGGCGATCGCGCTCGCGCATGCGCTGCGCCGACGCCGGCGTCGGTCCACCGGCGACGCCTCGCGGCGGTTTGCGCACGGCTGGACCGACGTCGTCGACCGGGCGCGGGACCTCGGCATGACCATCCCGGCGGGCCTGACCCGCATCGAGCAGGCTCGCGTCGTCGGCTATGCCCCGTTGGCCAAGGAGGCGGACCAGGCGACCTTCGGTCCAGGCGAGCCCGACGCCGCCCAGACCCAGGAGTTCTGGACGCGGGTCGGTGCGGCCCGAAAGGAACTGACCAAGCAGGCCTCGATGGTCAAGCGCTTCGGTCGACTCTTCAGCCTCAGGTCCTTGTTGTTCCGTGACCCGAGGCCGGTCGAGCAGCTCCCCCGCGCGACAACGCAGCGCCCGCGACGCCGGGTCGTCATACCGCGCTTGGCAAGGACCGGTTCATGAAGCTCAAGGTGAGCCTGCAGCGGGCCGGCGGCGACCAGAAGGACCTCCTCGTCACCGCGGACGCGGTGACGACCGTCGGGGACCTCGGCCGGTACCTCAAGCTCGCCGACCCCGCCTTCCGGGTCATACCAGGCGCACCGGACGGGGAGTTCACGCTCGGGGTGATCAGCAATGGCGTGCAGACCTTGGACGCTCGGACGCCGCTGGCGGAGTCACCGATCCGGTCCGGGTCGACGATCACGGTCGTGCCAGCGGGCCAGCAGTTCGCCGAGGGGCACAGCAAGGCAGTGGCGATGGCCACCGTGCTGTCCGGCCCCGACTGTGGCAAGGAGTTCCCGCTCGCGTCGGGGACGAATATCGTCGGCCGGCAACGGTCGTGCGAGGTGCGGCTTAGCGACGGGATGGTCTCGCGCAGCCACGCCCGTCTCAATATCTCCAGCGACATCGAGATCATCGACCTCGGGTCGGCGAACGGTGTCGAGCTCAACGGGTCACTGATCAGCCGGGAGATCGTGCGCCCCACCGACGAGATCCGGGTCGGGGATACGGTCTTTGCAGTCCGGTTCACCCAGGTGGCCAGTGCCGAGGGGCGCACCGACTCGGCGTCGGTGGGCTTCATCCGGTCGCCTCGCCTCGCCCCACAGTTCGTGGGGCAAGAGTTCGAGGTCGCAGATCCGCCGCAACGACAGGAGCGCCAGCCCTTCCCCGCTCTGCTGATGGTCTTCCCGCTGCTCATGGCGGGGGTGATGTACTTCGCCAGCGGAGGAGAGTGGCGCACAGTCATCTTCTCGGCGCTCATGCCGCTGATGATGGTTGCCAGCTGGTGGGAACAACGCCGCCGCACCGGAAAGGCCAACTCGTCGGCCGTTGCCGGTTTCCGGGCCGACCTCGATCTGCTGGTGAGCGAGGCTGAACAGCTCGCCGGCACAGAAGTACAACAGCGCCAGCGGGAGTACCCGTCGGCCGCCGAGTGCCTCGAGGCGGTGACGACCCGCTCCCCGCTGCTGTGGACACGCCGTCCACGGGACTGGGGATTCCTCGAACTGCGCGCCGGCCTGGGCACCTGCCCCTCTCGGTCCACCATCAAGCTGCCGACGGGGAAGAACGGGATGCGTGACCTCGTCGGCGAGGCTCGCGAGCGCACCCGGCCCTTGACCGTCGTGGGTCCGGTGCCTGTTGTCCTGCGTCCGTCAGAGACCGGAGGCATGGGCGTTGCCGGCCCACGAAGCGCTGCCGTGAGCGCTGCGCGCGCACTCGTCGTCCAGGCCGCCGCCCTGCACTCCCCGGCGGAGCTCGCCGTGACCCTGGTGACCTCGCAGCGCAGCGGTGACGACTGGCGGTGGCTTACCTGGCTCCCTCACGTCGACTCTGCCTGGAGTCCTGTCGAGGCTCGCCACCTGGCGTCAACACCCTCATCAGCGGGCAACCTCGTCTCTTCTCTTGAAGTCCTCATCTCGGAGCGTCTCGCGCAACAAGACTCGGCGCCGAAGACCCCCGCGGTTCTGCTCATCGTCGAGAGCGACTCGCCGGTGGAGTTCGGTCGCCTGGTGGACCTCGCAGAACGTGGCTGGGCGGTGGGTGTTCACGTGCTGTGGATCGCCCCAGAACTGGGCCAGCTGCCTGCGGCCTGCCGGAGCTTCCTCGACACCCGGACCGTCGTTGAGTCCGGCGTCGGCTACGTCCACGAGGCGAGCCTGGTCACTCCCGTGGCAACCGAAACCGTCACGGCTGAGCAGGCTCTCGCCTTTGCGCGCTCCCTGGCTCCGCTGATCGATCTGGGGGCCCGCAACGAGGACGTGTCGGACCTGCCACGCAGCATCTCCTTCCTGTGCATGGACGGCTACGAGACCTTGGGTGACCAGCCCGAGGCGGTGATCGAACGGTGGAACCAGAACCACTCGGTCCTCACCGGCCCCAAGGCCAGCGAGCCGGTGCGAAAGGAAGCCTCGCTTCGTGCGGCCGTGGGCCAACGCGGTGGTCACCTCCACACGATCGACCTGAGGACCGATGGTCCGCACGCCCTGGTCGGCGGCACGACCGGAGCGGGAAAGTCAGAGCTTCTGCAGTCGTGGATCCTGTCGATGGCCGCTAACCACAGTCCGCAGCGGCTCACCTTCCTCCTGGTCGACTACAAGGGCGGATCAGCCTTTGCGGACTGCAACAAGCTGCCCCACACCGTGGGGATGGTCACCGACCTGAACCAGAACGGTGTGCAGCGGGCGCTGAAGTCGCTGTCTGCTGAGTTGCGCCATCGCGAGCACGTCCTCGAGCGGGCGAAGGCCAAGGACCTCATGGCGCTCGAGAAGCGCGGGGCCACGGATGCCCCGCCGAGCCTGGTCATCGTGGTGGACGAGTTCGCCGCCCTGGTCCAAGAGGTGCCGGAGTTCGTCGATGGAGTCGTGAACGTCGCTCAGCGAGGGCGATCCCTGGGACTCCACCTCATCCTCGCCACCCAGCGACCCGCCGGTGTCATTAAGGACAACTTGCGGGCGAACACCAACCTGCGCTTGGCGCTTCGGGTTGCCGATGAGGCGGACTCCACCGACGTCCTCGGTAGCGCGGACGCGGCCTTCTTCGACCCCAACCTCCCGGGGCGGGCAGTGTCCAAGACCGGGCCAGGTCGCCTCGTCCCCTTCCAGACAGCGTATGCCGGTGGCCACACGGGCACTGGTCCCGCGACTGCCGACATTCGGGTCGAGGAGATGGGGCTCGGGACGGCGATCTCGTGGGAGATCCCCGAGGCTCTGCTCCCTCCGCGGCCGGTTGGTGGGAAGTCGGACATCACCCGGGTGGTTGAGTCGATCCAGTCCGCGACGGCGCTCGCGGAGCTGCCTGCGCCCCGCAAACCCTGGCTGCCCGACCTGCCGAGCCTGGTCAACATCATGCGCCTGCCATCCTCGGACACGACCGCCGGCAGGCTCGCCTTCGGACTCCTGGACAACCCTGATGCCCAGGCGCAAGTGACGGTCTCCTTCGAGCCGGACCGGCACGGGAACCTGGCGGTCTTCGGCGCGAGTGGGTCGGGCAAGAGTGCAGCGCTTCGCTCCCTGGCCGCGACGGCGGGCCTCAACTTTGCGCAGGGACCGACCTGGGTCTACGGGATCGACTTCGGCGCTGGCGGCCTGTCGATGCTTGAGGTGCTCCCGCATGTCGGCAGCGTCATACCTGGCTCTGATGACGAGAGGGTGCGCCGCCTCCTTCGCTGGCTCCAGGGAATCGTCGAGGAGCGCACAGACGCCTTCAAGCAGGTCAACGCGGACTCGGTGACCCAGTACCGCCTAGTCACGGGACGGTCGAAGGAGCCGCGCATTGTGGTCCTCCTCGACGGAGTCTCGGCCTTCCTCAAGGCCTACGAGACCAACACGGTGTGGATCGATCGGCTCATCGATGTCGCCGCCAAGGGTAGGCCGCTCGGCATCCACTTCGTGATGAGCGCGGATCGTGCCGGAGCGCTGACGACCCAGCTCGCTGCAACGGTTCAGCAGCGCCTTGTCCTACGGATGACCACGATCGAGGAGTACGACAACCTCGGCGCCCCACGCCACATGCTGCCTCCGGACGCCACCCCGGGGCGGGGCATCTGGGGGAAGTTCGAGGTCCAAGTGGCCGTTCTGGGCGATGCGGCCGACCTTGGCGGACAGGCGGCGGAGCTGGGGACGTTGGGTCGATGGATGGTGACGAAGGGTGCCTCCGACGCGCCCCCGATCGTTCGCCTCCCCGAGCTCCTTCCGCTCAGTGACCTTCCGTTCGCTGTCGATGATCGTGTTCCCATCGGGATCTCCGACGACTCTATGGGGCCGTTGAGCATCCTCCCCGAAGGCACCTTCGTCGTCATGGGTCCCCCGGCCAGCGGACGGACGACCGCCATGCAAACGATTGTCGCTGCGGTTCGGCGCACGCAGCCGTCAGCCCGGGCATACTTGCTGACCTTGGACCGGCGGTCACCTCTCTTGCGGGACCCTGTGTGGACCAAGAAGGCCGTCGGCGTGGATGACGCCCAGACCTTGGCGGACGAGCTCACCGGGATGATGTTGGCAGACCTCACGAGCCCAGTTGTGGTCGTCATCGACCGGATCGCGGACTGGTCCGGCACCTTTGTTGAGATGCCGATCGAGACCCTGATCAAGGGTGCCACGCGTGCGGGCGCCTTCGTTGTGACGGACGGCGAAGCGGGATCCTTCAGCCGAAGCTTCGGCCTGGAGGCCTCAGCAAACGCCAGTCGCGTCGGGTTCGCCCTGCAACCCGACACGAACGATGGCGCCGGCTTCGGCGTGCGCCTGCCGCTACGGCTCAACAAGGCCGACTTCCCCCCGGGACGAGGGTTCCTCTTCCGAGCGGGCCGCGCCGAGCTCGGCCATCTCGCTTTCCCCGGAACGGTCGAGCCACGGTGACCTGGTTTCGGGGGACAGACTTCGTCGCCAGATATGGCGACGAGACACGGACGTGCATCAGCGAAAGGCTACGGATAGCCCCAGCGGCACAGCCGACGGAAGTTCGAGAACGACACACACGAGAAGGAGTTCACCATGGCACGTCTTGGAATGGATGTTGATGAGGTCGAGCGCGTTGCAGCTGGACTTCACTCGCAGGCGGGCAACCTCGGCCACCTGATCCAGTCGATCGACCAGTTGGTCAACGCTGCTGTCCACGCGTGGGACGGCGACGACTCGCGTCAGTTCCACGAGTGGTGGAACTCGCAGCACAAGCCTGCGCTCAACAACGCGATGAACGCCATCGATGGTCTGAGCCAGGCCGCCAAGAACAACGCGTCCGCTCAGCGCCAGGTCTCGGGCCACTGACCCGCTGGGACGGTCGCGGGCCGCGAGCCCGCGACCGTCCCCTCGAACGAGCACGGTGCACCGTCTCGCACGGTCGCTAGGAGGAGGGAAGGCACATGCCCCGACTTGGGATGGACGTCGACGCCGTCGAGTCCATCGGACATCAGATGATCGACAAGTCGCACGCCGTGACCTCGGTGCAGCTGACGGCCGCCCGCCTCATTCAATACGCGCATTCATTGTGGTTCGGTGCCAATGGTGCGCGTTGGCTGAGCGACTGGGTAGCCAACGAGAAGGCTGTGCGCACGCTGGCGTCGGACTTGGAGAGCATGGGCCAAACGCTCCTGTCCCAAGCTTCTGAACAGCGCGGCGCTAGTAGCGCTGACGGAGGGGGTTCAGACCACTCCACGGAGGGCAATGGGACGACCCTCTACCTGGACCAGATTCCCGACGGGGCGCTCTCCGGGGACGGGCCAGACGCAGCAGAAGACGACCGTGGCAATAAGGTAAATGAGAAGCACAACCGGCCCGCGTTCGTCCCGATCCCGCTGACCGATGCGGACTTGTCCATGGATGCAGTCGGCCAAGGCTACATCGGTGATTGCTGGTTCATGTCGGCACTTGGATCCGTTGCCGATGATGATCCACAATTCATCAGGGACCATATACGTCACAATCCAGACTTGACGTGGACCGTGATCTTGTACGATCACGGCGAGCCTGTCGAGGTCACTCTCAGCCCATTCTTCGGTGAGGACTCCGCGCGTGACTCCTCCGGTAGGGTCAGCTTTGTAACCCTGTATGAGAAGGCCCTCGCTCAGCACCGTGGCTATGACTATGATCTCATCGAGGGCGACCGTGTCAGTTCAGGGGACAGTTCGGGATTCGAATACATCACCGGGGGCCACAGTAAGAGTGTCGAGCCGACGACTCTCGAGGATCTCCGAACTCTGATCGATAAGGGGCCGGTTAATGTCGGCACGATAGACGATCACACCACTGCGGGAATGCACCCGAATCACGCCTACATGGTTGACAGGGTTGAAGAGCGCCTGAACCCCTCCACTGGAAAGACCGAACTAATGGTGAGGGTCGTTAACCCTTGGCAGGCAGTGGACGAGGCCGCCTCTGGAGAACCGGGCTCATTGTGGCTGACCGAGTCTGAGTTTCGAAGGAACTGTGAATCAGTGACCTCAATCGATCGACGCACGTATCAGAGGTAGCGAGAGGACTGGCAATGACACAGCTCGGGATGGACGTCGATGTTGTCGAGTCCATCGGACACCAGATGATCGCCAAGTCAGCCTCGCTCGGCTCAGTCGGGTCCGCGGCGGGGCGGCTGATCCAGCACGGTCACTCGCTCTGGCAAGGCAACACGTCACGACACTGGTTCGACCAGTGGGTAAGAGACGAGGCCGCCGTGCGCCGACTCGCTCAGGATCTCGACGCAATGGGGCGTAAGCTACTGGCCCAAGCCAAGGAGCAGCGTGACTCCAGCAGTGGAAACGCAGCACCGGCGACCGGTGCGGGTGCCACACCCGGCGGGGTGCCAGGAAGCCCACACGGATCAGCCCTAGGGAAAGACGGGCGTACCGAGTTCACCATTGCTGGTAACGTTCACTCTGTCACGGAACTCCTCTCAACCGTGGATGGTTACAAGCCCCCTGCTGCATTTGGAGCACTGGGCAATGTGATTGGAGTAGCGGGAGTAGGACTTGGCATCTACGACGGCGTAGAGGCTGTGAACCGCGGTGACGAAGGCGCGCTCGGGGGCGCAACTGTCGACGTTGCTCTCGGCGTCGCAGGCGTCGTAACGGGTACGGCAGGCGCTCCCGTGGTTATTCCATTAGCCCTTGCCAAAGGATTCGTAGACGCCACTATTCCGTACAGTGATGAGGCTCAGGACAGTCTCCTTGACTACCAGGCCGAGAGGATGTTCGGAGTGGACAGGACGCTGCTGACTCCGGAACAGAGTCAGGACTTGGCGAGCCGATACGAAGGCGGATGGGGGTGGGCCTATATGATTTCGGACAAGATGGACCAGACGTATGACGAAACGGCAGCCGCCATCGGAGATATAGCATCGGGTATGGCATCAGGTGCTCATGATCTTTGGAACTGGATGTCGGGGTCCTCGTCATGATGCAGCAACTTCTCATGCCCCGTTCCGCGCTCCCCACCGTTCTCGCTCACGCGCCCGGCGGCGTGCTAATGCTGGATCGACTCGGGATGGCTCTTGACGGTGAGATATCTGATCTAGCCCCACAAGTTTCGAGACCGGACTCTGAACTAGAGTCAGCGGGGAGGTTTCTCGCCGAGTTCAAGGGAGTTCTATCCACCACGCGGAGATGCGCGCAGATATCGTCCGGCACGACCGGGCTGGTTGCCTTCATATTCCCAGGATCATTTCAGACGGCGGGCGTGCTCCTTGGGCCAGAGGCACTCCATCTAGCACTTTTGGATCGAGGCGAGTCGATGAGCGTGTTCGAGAGTCTATTCGAGGCAAGCTCGGGATCCTCGGTGCGCGTACTATTCCTCCGCGATGGAGAGCCCGTGGATGCTCGAATCTACCGGGGGGGAGCCATTCCCGCGTGAAGCCGGTGTTTCCTGTCCGTAACCGGCTACGAGGTCTCGGGCGAGGCATAGGCATGGCGTGAGGTCGGCGCTAATGGATCTCCATCCAGACGGTGTCCTCGTCGACATCAAATCGGTGGGAGGCGGCGCCGCTGAGGGAACCGGTCCACGTGGCCCCGAGGCTGAGGCGCTCTGCAGCGATGGTCCCTACCCATCGAGGGTCCCCAGGAGTCCATCGGGCACGTACCTGGGAACCCTCGCCAGCATGTTCGAGAAGGGCCACCAGGGCCGAGCGGAGTTCCGTCAGCTTCCCGGCCGAGGAAGGGCGCACGGTGTGATCAGCACTTCCCAGGATCACTTTCGCCCCGCGCTGACGTGCATCGGCGACAGCCCGTTCCACCCTCTCGTCCAAGATGACGGACGCGAGGAGATGGTCTCTCGTCGTTGCCTCGACGGCCCGACAGGCCATGCGCGTGTCCTGCGTGATGAGCGGCTCGGCGACCAGCTGCCTCAGGAGCGGGAGCGCGGTATCGGAGAGGAGGGCTCGCCGTCGGTTGCCCTCCTCCATCCGGGCGGCAGACGCCTCACGAGACGCGATGAGGGCGATCCGGCGATCGTTCGCCGATCTCAGTCGGTTTGTCGCGCGCTCGAAGGAGCGTCCCACGATCACGCCGATCGCGTACAGGATGGGGAGCTGACCGCTTGCTTCAAGGGCTCCGCGAAGGTAGCCGTCACCTTGATGGCCCACCAGCGCGATGACCACGGCGAAGCCGCCAATAGCAAGTGTGCCGGCCAGCCGCACCGAGCCGGACATGACCATGAGCAAGGTCGCGGGAGCCACTGCCCCGCACGCCCACAATCGGAAGTCCGAGTAGGGTGCGGACGTCACCGCGCTGACCGACAAGGCGAGGCCCGACAGCAGACATGCCACCGCTGTCGCGGCATACCGACGGACTCTGTTTCGCACCACCAAGGCGGAGCCCAGGGCGATGAGCAGCATTCCCGCGATGGCGGCCGGCCACGACGTGACCACGTGGGTGAGCTGTAGTCCAAGAGCGGCATGAAGCGTGACCCACGCTGGGATCAACCAGGGGTAGGGCATGAGGCGGGCGGGGTCGAGAACGACTGCCCGATGTGGTGCGGCCGAGCTCCGGCTCCACTCGAGGCGCACCCTCGTGCCCGACCCGGGAAGCGACTCCACCTCTGCGGAACCACCCACCAACGCCAGATGACCAGGGAGCGAGCGCCGCACCCCAATCCGCTCGTCGGGTACCTCGGAGAGAACGAAGCCACGGCCCTCGTCGGTCACGTCGACCGTGGCGCTTTCCGCTGAACCCTTGAGCGAGACGACGCAGGAACGAACGCCGGAATGCTTGGCCACGTTGAGTATCGCCTCTTGCACGGCGCCCCACATGGCGCCGAGGACGTCATCGGGCGTCCCCACGCCCTCGGCGGAAGCCTCGACGTCAACCCCGACAGTCCGTCCGAACGACACCACCCGCTCAGGGAATGACTCCATCGTCAGCTCACGGTCGGATCGACCTTCCAGGGCCTCCAGCGCCTCCACCGCGAGCGCTCGGGCCGTCGCCAGCGTCCGCAGCGTGGTGGCGCGTGACCCCATGAGCAGGGCGGCCAAGACCCGGTCGTGGACCAAGAGGTCCCACCACTGCCTTTGTAGCTCCTGCTCTCGTTGGGCCGCCTCCGCCTCCGCGATCGCCGCGACCTGCTCTTGGGCCTCCCGCGCCGCTGCGAACGCCTGGTTGAGCGCGCTAAGGAGCGCGCCGATCGCGAGTGAGCCGACGACGGGGATGACGGTCTCCAGGACCGGGGCGACTCCGTCGGCGCTCTTCAAACGCAAGAGCAGGTGTGTCGTGGCGAGCAGGGCCACGACCACAGCTCGCGGCCGGCGGGGGAAGGCGACGGGGGCGCTGGTCAAGCCGAGGACGGTGAGGTGTATCGCCCAGGGCGCAGCATCTTTCGGAGTCTGCGGTGCTCCCCAGATGACCAGGACGACGTTCGTCGCAAGCGCACCATAGGCCAGCCAACGCGTAGCGCTCAGCTGACCCCCGGGCCGGAAGGCCTCGATGATGACCCGCAGTGCGGCACCGACGGTGATGAGCAACCCGAGGGCGGTGGGCCACAGCGGCCCCGACGTGACGTGCAGGGTCGACGAGTTGGCCAAGAGCGCCCCGCCGGTGACGATGGTGAGCGCGACAACGCGCATCTTCGCGCGGTCGAGCCAGCTGTCCCCCTGGTCGCGGGTCACGTCGTATCTGGGGACCGGGGGAAAGACAGGAGACCATCCTCTAGCGCGCGGAAGTACAGGTCCGACTTGGTCATGGTTGGGCGCCCCACCTCCTCGTACTTGGTTCGGGCTCGCAGGAGGTAGGTCCGAACGGTGTGCTCGGCGACACCGAGCCGTCGGGCCACCGAGGTGAGCTTCATCCCTGCCGCATAGAGCCGGATCGCCTCCACCTCACGAATGGTCAGGTGCGGAGTGAGCCACGCATCGTCCTCGATGACGATTGCAGCCCAGTCAGGTGAGAGGTATGGCTGGCCGCCGACGACCGTGAGCACCGCCTTGGCGATGACCGGCATGTCTTCGCTCTTGGACAGCAGCCCCGCCGCGCCCGCTCGAAAGGCGCGGGCCACTAGGTGGTTCCGTTGGTCCTGCGTGAAGAGGATGACCGGCCAACCGCGGGAGCGCAGCGCGAGAACGTTCTCTGCGGGGTCGGAGCCGTCGTGCAGCTCGATGTCGAGCAGGACGAGATCGACCTGGGGGCCGGCCGCGATGAACTCTTCTACATTCTTCGACACAGGGCTGACCGTGCACCCCGGAATGTGCCAGCTGAGGACCTCGCCCAGCCCGGCCAGGACGATTGGATGGTCGTCGACCGCTCCGATGCGGAGGTGCGCAACGTCAGGGCTCATGGACCAGGCCCTACACGCCCCGAGACTTCTCGGTCTCGAGGAGGAGCGCGGTCACGGTCTGGGCGCTGCGTTGCACTTCCGCCAGTTGGTTACCGCGAGCGAAGGCGTGCATCGCGGCGCCGCCGGTGTGGATGAAGACTCCCACAGCCTTCGCCGTGAGGAGCAGTGCGAATCCAAGGCCGCCGATGATGAGTCCCATCAGCAGTACCCCCGCGGCGACACCCTGGTAGCCGCCGAACGAGGTGAGGATGAGCCACAGACCGGAGAGCAGGGCAGCCCCGCCTCCGAGCACCTTTGTCGAGTGCATGTTCATCCCCGAGTCGACCTGCTCAACGCTCGAATGCGGTGCTGACGACATGAAGTACCCGAGCGGCACAAAACCGAAAATGGTGTTGGGGTGTCGCACAATGATGCGCTTGTCGGTCACCGTGAGATAGGTGAGGAGGTGCGGGGCCAACAGCTTCGGCGCGAAGGTCGCCTCGTAGAGCTGCCGTTCGTGAGGGAGCAGGGCGATCTCGGGAGCGGTGGTCGACGAGGTGGTCGATGTATACGCAGGGATCTCTCGCTGGCTGAAGCTCACCGCGGCCTTTGGCTCCGTAGTGACGAACCCTCCAGCCGGCGTGGCGGCGGCCGCGGCGGGTGCCATTGAGGGCTGATCGGCCGCTGCTGCGACCACAGGTGCCGGGGGCGCGGCGGGCTGATGGAGGGCTGAGCGACTCACCGTCTGGGTGACCGGGGTCGGAGCTGCGTCGGGTGGCGGCGGTACAACGAGATGGGCCACCGGTGAGCCGCATCCGGTGCAGAACCGGTCGGTGGTCGCCACGGGCTTGCCGCAGTTCGTGCACGCGCTCATTGAGGTGCCTCCTGAGGGCAGATCAAGGCACAATCACCCTCGGCAGGCGTGGGGGGCACACGACAATTGCCGCCGGTGATCGGGCGAGATGAACAACGGGACAACGCTATTGCCTGAGGCGAGCGAGGGAAGGGCAGACTCCTGAAATGCCCCCCATAATGGGGACAAGATTCCCGCCGTTCACCACTGGGGAAAGCACCCTGAGGGCACTTCTGTCCCAGGTCGAGTCGTGGCACGGGGCGTTGGCGCCGATTCGTGAACGTCCAGGATCGCCGGTGATACTGGAGCCCATGAGCACTCCCGCCCGCGCCTCCCGTCGAACCCGCGGAGGCGCTAAACCCGCCGCGCGTCCCGCCAGACCGCGCTGGCGGAAGATCCTCAAGTGGGGCTCGCTCACCGCCCTCGTCCTCGGGCTGCTCGGCATCGGTGCGGCCGTCTGGGCCTACCAGGTCGTCGACGTCCCCACCCCGAACGACCTCGCCCTCGCGCAGACCTCGATCATCTACTACAGCGACGGCAAGACCGAGATGGGCCGGCTCTCCGACCCCGAGGGCGACCGGGTCTCGGTCCCGCTGACCGCCGTCCCGGACCATGTCCAAAAGGCCCTGCTCGCCGCCGAGGACCGCCAGTTCTACACCCAGGGCGGCATCTCCCCGACCGGCATCGCGAGGGCGATCTGGTCCGGCCTGACCGGCGGCCCGACTCAGGGCGGCTCGACGATCACCCAGCAGTACGTGAAGAACTACTTCCTCACCCAGGACCAGACGATCAGCCGCAAGGCCAAGGAGATCATCATCTCCATCAAGGTCGACGGTCAGATGTCTAAGGACGACATCCTCCAGAACTACCTCAACACCATCTACTACGGCCGAGGGGCCTACGGCGTCCAGAACGCGGCCCGCGCATACTTCGGTAAGGACGTTGGGAAGCTGACCGTCGCCGAAGGTGCCGTGCTCGCCTCGGTGATCCGCGGGCCCAGCCTCTACGACCCGGCGCTGGGCGCCTCCCAGCAGAAAAACCTGACGGACCGCTTCGCGTACGTTCTCGACGGGATGGTCTCCCAAGGCTGGCTCACCTCCGCCGAACGCACCGGCGCCACGATGCCGAAGATCGTCCCGCCGGTGACCAAGCGGGCGACCGGCGGCCCCACGGGCTACCTCATCGAGATGGTCCGCAAGGAGCTCAAGGCCGACCTCTCGCTCTCCGACGACGACATCCTTCGCGGCGGCCTGCGGGTCGTCACGACGATCGACAAGCGCGCCCAGGACGCCACCGTCGCGTCGGTGAAGAAGAACTTCGTCTCCGGCGATGCCGCCAAGGACCTCCACATCGGGGTCGCCGCCGTGCGCCCCGGTGACGGGGCGATCGTCGCGGTGTATGGCGGCGCCGACTACCTCACCCAGCAGCTCAACGACGCGACCCAGGCCAATATCGACGCCGGCTCGACCTTCAAGCCGTTCGGGCTCATCGGTGCGCTCAACCAGGGCATCAGCACGAAGACGAGGTATGACGGCCGCAGCCCGATGCGCTTCCCCGAGTTCTCGACGCCCATCTCGAACTACGACCACGAGTCGTTCGGGAGGGTCGACCTTCGGTACGCCCTGGCGAAGTCGATCAACACCGTCTTCATGAGGCTCAACATCGAGTCCGGCCCCAAGAACACCATGGACGCCGCCATCGCGGCGGGCGTGCCGAAGGACACCGTTGGCCTCAACGCCGAGTACGCCAACATCCTCGGCACCGCCTCGCCGCACGTCCTTGACGTCGCCAACGCCTACGCGACGATCGCGGCGCAGGGGCAGCGCGCCTCGACCTACGTGGTCACGTCGGTCGAGTCCAACCCGCTCGACCTGCACTACACGGTGGCCAAGAATGTCGCCGCCGGGTTCAGCAAGGATGTCGCTGCCGACGTCATCGACGCGATGGAGAATGTCACCTCACCGGCCGGCTTCGGCGGCCGGGCTCGCGAGATCGGGCGGCCGTGCGCCGGCAAGACCGGGACCTCCGAGGAGCGCAAGTCGGTGTGGTGGGCCGGGTACGTCCCGCAGCTGTCCGTCGCGGTCGCGATCTACAAGGAGACCGACGGGGTCAAGCAGCCGCTGCGCAATATCCCCGGGTACGGCAACCTCGTCGGCGCGGGCATCCCGCTGTCGGTGTGGATCGACCTGATGAAGCCGACCCTCGAGGGCGTGCCGGTCGTCGACTTCCCGGCGCGCGTCGGGATCGGCGACACCAAGGTCCCGACGCCGCCCCCGTCGACGACGTCAACCACGACGACGGCCACCCCGACGACGACCAGGCCGACCTCGCCGACCTCTACCGGGTCGCCGACCTCGAGCCCGACGTCGAGCCCCACCACGACGACGCCCTCGTCGACGACAACGACCAAGCCCCGCAAGCCCAAGCCCACGACTCCGGCTCCGGTTCCCACGCCATGACCGGGGGCGCGCTTTCCCCGCTGACCGACCACGCGGACGACCCTGTGGTTGCCTCCGCGAGCGCGGTCCTCTCCGGTCCCAGAGGCCGGTATGCCGTGCCCATGGGGCTGCGCCGCCGAGCCGCGATGTACGGGGCGCTGAGCGCCATACCGGTGGGGGCTGCGGCACTGATGCAGACGCACTGCGTCCAGGCGGGCTGGGACACCCCCGACCAGTTCTGGCATATGTGCTTCTCGGACCTGACCAATACATACCGCGACGGCGCCCTCGGCGACGGGATCGCTGCGTACCTCCACGGCGGCATGGCGTCGCCGGCGCCGAACCAGCCAGCTCTGACCGGGCTGGTCATGACGGCCTTGGGGTCGCTGCCGTCGGTGTCCACGGGGTCGTCGGTCGAGCAGATGCGCGGGTACCTGCTCATCTGGGCCGCGCTCGTCGCCGCGCTCATGGCCGCGACCGCGGCTTTGACCGCGCTGACCACCCGGTTCGCTCCGGAGCGGGCGGCGCTCGTCGCGTTCTCTCCGGTGGTGGCGCTGGTCGCGCTGATCTCGCCGGACGCGCTCGGGGTCGCCCTCGTTGCCGCGGCGATGTGGTTCTGGTCGCGGGGCCGGCCGGTCGGGACCGGGGTCCTGCTCGGGCTGGCGATCGCCGCGCGCAGCTATCCGGTGCTCGTCGTCATCGCGGCCGTGCTGCTGAGCCTGCGGGCCGGGCGGAGGCAGGTCGCGGGGCGGGTTGCTGTGTCCGCCGTGGTGAGCGCCGGTGCGGTCGTCGGCGGGCTGTCCTTGCTCAACTCGACCGCGGCCACCGCTTCGTATGTCTCCTGGGCCACCTCCGGCGCCGGTTTCGGGTCGCCGTGGGTGTTGCCGATGCTCGCCGGGCACCCGCTCACCTCGACGGCGGTCAGCGCCCTCACCGTGGGCGGCTGGATCGCGGCGGTCGTCGTCGGCGCCATCCTGGCGTTGGCCGCGCCGGCCCGTCCGTCGCTGTGGGAGGTCAGCGCCGTCATGGTCGGCATCGTCCTGGTGACCGGCGCGTCCTTCCCGGTCCAGTCCTCGCTGTGGCTGGTCCCGCTCGTCGCGCTCGTCGGGCTGCCCTGGCGGGACGTGCTCGTCTGGGGATTCGTCGAGGCGGTCCACTTCGTCGCGGTCTGGCTGCACATCGCCGCCCAGTCGGTCGCTGACCGCGGCCTGCCCGGCCAGTGGTATGCCGTCTTCCTCATCCTGCGTCTGGCCGTGGTCATCTACCTCGTCCACGCCGTATGGCGGGCCGCGATGCGCCGCCGGATCACCTGGCCGGTGGTCGTCGACCCCGAGGACGGACCGCTGTCGGGGCGGCCCGACTCGTTCGTGGTCGCCTTCCGCTGAGTCTGCTCCAGCGCTCCCACCGCGACGAAGTTGGGGGCGGGCCGGATCGCGGGTACCATCGGAGGGTTGTCCGGCATACCGCTGCTTGTGCAGTGCCGTGTCGGCACGACGAATGCAGCCCTCCTGTCACGGACCGACCGTGACCGCCTAGACCGAAGGAGGTGGGTTCACGCATGCGTCAGTACGAGCTGATGGTCATCCTCGATCCCGAGATCGACGAGCGCACCGTCGCACCGAGTCTCGACAAGTTCCTCGCCGTGGTGAAGAAGGACGGCGGAAGTGTCGACACCGTGGACATCTGGGGTCGGCGCCGCATGGCGTTCGACATCAAGAAGAAGTCCGAAGGCATCTACGCCGTCATCCAGATGACGGCCGAGCCGGCGACGGCTCAGGAGCTGGACCGGCAGCTGGGCCTCAATGAGGCCGTGCTGCGGACCAAGCTGCTGCGCCGGGACGCCTGAGCGACGGTAGGCCAGCCATGGCCGGCGACACCGTCATCACCATCATCGGCAATCTCACTGCCGACCCCGAGCTGCGGTTCACCCCTTCCGGCGCTGCCGTCGCGAACTTCACCGTGGCCTCGACGCCGCGGGCCTTCGACCGGCAGAGCAACGAGTGGAAGGACGGCGAGACGCTGTTCATGCGCTGCTCGATCTGGCGGGACGCGGCCGAGAATGTCGCCGAGTCGCTCAGCCGCGGCACGCGCGTCATCGTCTCGGGCCGGCTGAAGTCGAGGTCGTACGAGACCAAGGAAGGCGAGAAGCGCACCGTCGTCGAGATGGAGGTCGACGAGGTCGGCCCCTCGCTGCGGTACGCCACCGCCAAGGTCAACCGCACCCAGCGCGGTGGCGGTCAGGGCGGCTTCGGCGGTCAGGGTGGCCAGGGTGGCCAGGGTGGCTACGGCGGTTCGGCTCCGGCCGACGACCCGTGGGCCTCGGGCCCCAGCGCCGCACCGAGCCAGGCGCCTCGTCCCGCTGCGGACTCCGGGTGGGGCGGCGCGCCGTCCTACGACGAGCCTCCGTTCTGATCGTCCACCACATTCCCCAACCCATCCCGGGGCGCGAAACCCCGGGCTCTTCAGCCTCAAGAAGGAGAGCACCACGATGGCCAAGCCCGTTGTGCGTAAGCCCAAGAAGAAGGCGAACCCGCTCAAGGTCGCCAAGGTCGAGAACATCGACTACAAGGACGCCGCGCTGCTGCGCAAGTTCATCTCCGACCGCGGCAAGATCCGCGCGCGTCGGGTGACCGGCGTCTCGGTCCAGGAGCAGCGTCGCATCGCCAACGCCGTGAAGAACGCGCGTGAGATGGCGCTGCTCCCCTACTCGAGCTCGGCTCGCTGAGCCCGGCCCGAAGAAGGAGCACAGACCATGAAGCTCATCCTGACCCACGAGGTCAGCGGCCTCGGCGCTGCCGGGGACGTCGTCGACGTCCGTGACGGCTACGGCCGCAACTACCTCCTCCCCCGCAAGCTGGCCACCCCGTGGACCAAGGGCGCGGAGAAGGACATCGCCTCGATCCGCAAGGCCCGCGAGGTCCGCGAGATCAGCACGCTCGAGGCCGCGCAGTCGGTCAAGAAGCAGCTCGAAGGTATGTCGGTCGCCGTCCCGGCCAAGGCCGGCTCCGGGGGGCGGCTCTTCGGTGCTGTGTCCAGCGCTCAGATCGCCGACGCCGTCAAGGCCGCCGGTGGCCCGGAGCTGGACCGCCGCAAGATCGAGATCCCCGGTCACATCAAGACAACCGGCGCCTATGCCGCCTCGGTTCGCCTCCACCCCGAGGTCTCCGCGAAGGTCGCCTTCGAGGTCGTCCCGGCCTGACAAACCACGATGCGGTATGCCGGTCAGATCCTGACCGGCATACCGCATCGCTGTTTCGGCGCGCGGAGGACGTGACTCTCGTCGCGCCAGCCCCGCCGACCGGTACGGCGATCCCCCCAACGGGCTCGCTACGGCGACGCGACCGCTGATGCGCCGCGACTGGTTCGTGCCAGTGACCGCTGTCGTGCGGGGCGCGTGAGTGTCGTGACCGTCGCAGCGCGCGCCACGTGCTCGACGGTCCAGTGTGCGGACGTCGCGGAGTGGCCCGGCCGAGGACGTGGAGTGTCCTGGCCGGGGACGTGAGGGTCCCGGCCGAGCAAGGGGAGGGTCCTGGCCGAGGACGTTGAGCATCCGGGCCGAGGGCGTGAGTGTCCCGGCCGAGCAACGGGAGGGTCCTGGCCGAGGACGTGCAGTGGCCCGGCAGCTCCCAGGTGACCGCCTTCCGGGACGCTTGACCGGGATCGGGTGGCGCGGGGCCGGCGAGCCTAGTGCTTGTGGTCCTTGTGGTCCTTGTGATGGCCGTGGTGGTCGTCGTGGTGGGCCTTGTGCTCCTCGGCCTCCTTGGCGAGCTCCTTGGCAAACTGCCGACGGCGGGCAGCGGCCAGGTCGCCATACTCCTCACCGAACACCCGCGGCGTCTCGTGCTCGAGGGCGTGATGGTCCAGGTCGATGATCTTCTGCTCGGCCTCCTTGGCGGCCTTGATCGCCTTCTCAACGTCGGTCAGGGTGGGCTTGTTCTCATCCGGGGTCATGGCGGGCCTTCCTTTCCAGACATGTCCAGCATGCCACCGAACGGTTGGTGGCCGACCTGGGACGGATGTCACGTCCCATCCACAGGCGCTGTGCTCCGCCGGCCCGTGAATGAGATCTATTTGTCAGGACATATGCTTGACAGCCCTTGCTCTCACGCGGTTGTATCGAAAGGCACTGTGTGACTACTCGTGAAGGAGCTCCCAGCCATGTCCCTCGACACCAGCACGCTGTCCGGCCGCATCGCCGGAGCGCCGATCTCGTGGGGCGTGTGCGAGGTTCCTGGGTGGGGCGAGATGCTTCGACCGGAACGGGTGCTGCCCGAGATGCGCTCCCTCGGTCTGACGACCACCGAACTGGGTGCGCCTGGATTCCTCCCCGATGATGCGGTGGAGCTCTCCGCTGTGCTCCATGAGCAGGGCATGGGTCTCCTGGGCGGTTTCGTGCCGCTGGTGCTCCACGACCCGGCGCAGCGAGCCGCGATGCTCGCGTCGGCGGAGGAGACCGCGCGCAAGTTCGCCGAGCACGGTGCCACCCGCTTCGTCACCGCCGTCGTCCAGGACATGGACTGGTCCACCCCAGTGCCCCTCGACGCAGCCGGCATGGCCACCCTGGGGGAGGGGCTCGCGCAGGTCGATGCGGTGTGCGCGCGGTACGGCCTGACCCAGGTGCTCCACCCGCACGTCGGCACCCTGGTCGAGACCAAGGCCGACATCGAGCTCGCGCTGGCGCACACCGACGTGACGTGGTGCCTCGACACCGGGCACCTGTACATCGGCGGGGTCGACCCGGTCACCTTCGCTTGCGACCACGCCGGCCGTGTGGGACTGGTTCACCTCAAGGATGTCAACGCTGCGGTGGCCGATCGGCTCATGGCTGGCGAGCTCACCCTCATCCAGGCGGTTCAGGCCGGCCTGTTCACGCCGCTCGGTGAGGGCGATGTCGCGGTGGGCGACGCGATCGTGGCGCTCGAGCAGGCTGGGTACACCGGGTGGTACATCCTCGAGCAGGACACCGCCTTGACCGACGGGGTGCCCGAGCCGGGCACCGGTCCGGTCGACGACGTGCGCCGCAGCCTCGAGTACCTCAGCTCCCAGGTGGCTCCGCGGATCCCCGCCCGCTGAACCGAGCCCTGGCCCGCCAAATCGAGCCCTGGCCCGCTGAACCGAGCTCCCGGCCCGCTGAACCGAGCTCCCGGCCCGCTGAACCGAGCTTCCGGCCCGCTGAACCGAGCTCCCGGCGCGGCCGGGCTGACTCCCCATGAGGCATTCAAACGTGCAGTAGTCGGATTCGCAGGCGACATACTGGGGCAAACCGGGCGCGGAAGAGGACTACTGCACGTTTGAGCGTCGGCTGCGATACGTGGGAGTGACGACGGCCGGCGTCGTCGCCTGCTCTACGCGGCCCGGCTCGACGCGCATGAGGGGCTGCCTCCACCGGGAGTCGCCCAGCTTCGGTCCCGGCAGCTCGCCTCTACTCCGCGGCCGTGCTGACCCCCGCGAGGCATTCAAACGTGCAGTAGTCGGATTCGAGGGCGGCATACTGGGGCAAAACAGGCGCGGAACAGGACTACTGCACGTTTGAGTGTCGGCTGCAGGGAGTGGCGCCACGTGACGGGCGTCGCCTGCTCTCCGCCGGGCTCGACGCGCGTGAGGGGCTGCCTCTACTGGGAGTCGCCCAGCTTAGGTCCCGGCAGCTCGCCTCTACTCCGCGGTCGTGCTGACCCCTCGGGAGGCATTCAAACGTGCAGTAGGCGAGTTTCAGGGCGGCATACTGGGGCAAACCGGGCGCGGAACAGCACTATTGCACGTTTGAATGTCGCCTCGGGCCGTGGGAGGGGGCGCTGAGCCGGCAGTGGTGCTCGGTGGGGCTGACTCCGCGGCGACGAGCGGCACGCAGAGGCAGGAGTCGGGCGCAGCGATCGCCACGGACCGGGGGTGAGCGTCAGCGCGGCGGCAGCCCTCGACCCGGACGCGGCCGCCCCCTGCCGCGATGCGGGCAGTGGTCAGCTCAGCGGGACCGGCCGTCCTGAGCTGATCTCCTGCTCCAAGGACCCGAGCTGGTCCTCGATCGCCCAGGTGCGAGTACCGAGCAGGGCGGCGGTGACCTCACCCGACATACTCGTGTCGTAGGGGACCGGGGCGGGGATCCGAGCCGAGTCCGGCGGCGGACCGTACGACACCAGACCCGCGTCGAGCCCGAAGACCCGACAGGTCGCCTCCGCGAGGTCTCGCCGTGTCACTGCCGTCCCGCCGGCGAAGTGGAGGACTCCTGAGGCGCCACGGTCGAAGGCCCGCCGGAGCAGCGAGGCGATCTGGGCCGAGACGATCGGTGTCGCCACCGAGTTGATCGCTGGATCTTCCCATACGGTGAACCGATTACCGCCACGAAGGGAGTCCACCAGCGCGAGAACGAAATACCCGAAGCCGACATCCTGGCTGCGCGGGCCACCCGACATCGTCTGATGCAGACCCTGCACGCCGCCGACCCGGGCGACGAAGCCCTCCCTCGCCCGATGGAGCACCACCAGCTCGGAGGCCGCCTTGAGGTAGCCGTAGAGGTTGACCGGGTTCGGCGGCTCGTCCTCGGGCACGAGATGCCCGGTGCCGTCGAAGACCCAGTCCGTCGACACATAGCCGACCCGCGCTCCCACTGCGTTCGCCGCGTCGACGACCCGCCGGGTCAGCCCGACGTAGCCGTCATGGCCGGCGCGGCGGTCGGCATACAGGCCATGGAAGTCGTTGAGGATCGCGAGGTGAGCGATCCCGTCATAGCCGTCGAGGGCCTGCGTGAGCGACTCGGTCGAGGTCGGGTCGACGACCTCGAAGGGCCAGGGGAAGTCCCCTCCCGGGTCACGTCGGACCAGGCAGCGTATGTCGTCCCCGCGCTCGGCCAGCACGGCCGCGACCGTCCCGCCGATGAACCCCGTGGCGCCGGTGATCGCGATGCGGCCCATGGCTCAGCCGATCTCGTCGGTGCGGACCGGTCGCCCTTCGCGCCAGGAGCGTTTCGCCGCGAGGGCGGCCAGGGTGCAGGCGCGGGCGGCGTCGACACCGGCGGGGGACGGGCCACCGTCAGCGAGGTAGGCGTGGAAGGCGCGCCACTCGGCCCGGTAGGACTCCATGTACCGGTCCAGGAAGAACCACGCCAGCGGCTGGGCACCCCGGCTCTCCCGGGTCATCGACCAACCGTGGTGGACCGGCTGGTTGTCCGAGACGGCCATGCCACCGGACCCGAAGGCCTCGACCCGCTGGTCGTAGCCATAGACCGCCTCGCGGCTGTTGTCGATCGTCGTGATCGTCCCGTCGGCGTGGGTGAGGACGGCGATCGCGGTGTCGATATCGCCGGCCTCGCCGATCCGCGGGTCGACCCGCACCGCGCCCGTGGCGTAGACGGAGACGACGTCGCTGCCGACGACATACCGAGCCATGTCGAAGTCGTGGATCATCATGTCGAGGAAGATCCCGCCCGACACCGCGACATACTCCGGCGGCGGCGGGGCGGGGTCGCGGCTGGTCACCCGGAGCAGGTGGATGTCGCCGACCGTGCCCCCCGTGACGGCGTCGCGGACCGACTTGTGGCCGGGGTCGAAACGTCGGTTGAAGCCGATCATGAACGGGACGCCGGCCTGCTCGACCGCGGCCAGCGCCGTGTCGACCAGGCCGATGTCGAGGCTGACCGGCTTCTCGCAGAAGATCGCCTTCCCGGCCGCGGCGGCCTTCACGACGAGCTCCACGTGCGTGTCGGTGCTGGTGCAGATGGCGACGGTGTCGATGTCGTCGGCGCCGATGAGCTCGTCGATCGCGCTGACCCGTGCCCCGGTCGCGGCCGCCACGGCTTCGGCAGCCGCCGGGACCACGTCGGCGACCGCGACGACCTCGAAGCCGGGCACCTGGGTGGCGAGGATGTCGGCGTGCATGCGGCCGATCCGGCCGCAGCCGAGAACCCCGATCCGTCGCACCACCGTCGTCTTATCGGTGGTGACGGCGAACCCCGCGTCTCGTGCAGACATGGTGAAGCGACCTTTCGTCTGTGCGTGAGGTGGTGATGTCGGAATGTCCTCAACAGAGGTGGTTCCCGGCCGCCGCGGGCCGTGGGGTGGAGGCGCCGCGGCGGCCGGACGAGTGGGCTACTGCTTGAGCTCGTGCGCCAGGGCCTCGAGCTCGGCACCGCCGGCCATCGCCTTGACCAGCTCCTCACGGGTCACCGTGTCACGGGTGAACTCGTTGGTGAGCGTGCCCCGGTTGAGCAGGTAGAACCGGTCCCCGACCATGTGCGCGTGGTGCGGGTTGTGGGTGATGAAGACGACGGCGATGCCGCGCTCCTTCGCCTGGCGGATGTACTTGAGGACGACGCCGGACTGCCGGACACCGAGCGCGGACGTCGGCTCGTCGAGGATGAGGACCTCGGCGCCGAAGTACACCGCCCGCGCGATGGCGACGGCCTGCCGCTCACCTCCGGACAATGTCCCCACCGGCTGCTCAAGATCCCGTATGTCGATACCCATATTGAGCAGCTCGGTGCGGCAGGTCTGCCGGGCGAACTGGGTGTCGAGCATCCGGATCCCCGGGAGTCCTCGACGCGGCTCGTTGCCGAGGAAGAAGTTGCGCCATACCGACATGAGCGGAACGGTCGCGAGATCCTGGAAGACCGTCGCGATCCCGGCCCCCAGCGCATCGCGAGGCGAGCCGAACGTCCGCTCCTTTCCCTTGACGAGGAAGGTGCCGGTCGAGGGCTGGTGCACGCCGGCGAGGATCTTGATCAGCGTGGACTTGCCCGCGCCATTGTCGCCGAGGACACAGGTCACCGTGCCCGGGTCGACATGGAGGGTGATATCGCGCAGGGCGATGACACTGCCGAAGGTCTTCGAGACGTCCTTGAGCTGCAGTGCGGGCGTGACGGTGGTGGTCGCTGTGGCGGTCATTTGCGTGCTCCCTGTGCCCGACGCCCGATGTACGTGTTGACGAGGACTGCGGCGAAGAGGATGACGCCGAGGAAGAGGAAGGTCCAGTCGGTGTTCCAGCCCGCGAAGGCGATACCGATGAACGCCATACCCATGATCGACGCACCGATGGCGGCGCCGATCGCGGAGCCGAAGCCACCGGTGAGGAGGCAGCCGCCGACGACCGCCGCGATGATGTAGTAGAACTCCTGCCCGACGCCCTGGCCGGCCTGCATCGACTTGAACCGGATGATGTTGATGACGCCGAGCAGGGCGGCCGACATGGCGGTGAGGACGAAGAGGGTGATCTTGGTCCGTCGGACCGGGACGCCGGTGTTGCGCGCCGCGTTCGCGTCACCACCGACGGCGTAGATCCAGTTGCCGAAGCGGGTCTTGGTGAGGACGAGTGTGGCGACGGCCGTGATGGCCAGCCACCAGATCACGGCGACCTTGAAGTTGTATGGCGCCCACAGCTCGGACCCGAAGACCTTCTGAGCCGAGTCGTAGCTCGGCACGTTGCCGACCCCGGCGACACGGACGGTGTCGGTGAGGATCTTCGTCACGCCGAGGTTGATCCCGCGCAGCGAGAAGAACATCGCGAGGGTGACGATGAAGGACGGTAGGCCGGTGAGCATGACGAGCCAGCCGTTGATGAACCCGATGCCGGCGGCGAAGGCGAAGGTCAGCAGTATGGCGAGCCAGAGGTTGACGCCGTAGTTCGTCGTCAGCAGGCCGCAGAACAGGCCCGAGGTGCCGACGAGGACGCCCGCGCTGAGGTCGAACTCACCCGCGATCATCAGCAGCGCCACGGGGACCGCGACGATCCCGATCTGCGAGGCGGCGTCGGTCCAGTTCGCTGTGCCGGTGATCGTGGCGAAGCTGCCGGTCCGGTCGGTGACCGCGAAGAGGGCGTAGACGACGAGGGCGCCGAGCAGGGCTCCCAGCTCGGGGCGGCGCAGGGTGCGGGTGAGGCGGGAGGTCTTGACCAGGCGCTCGTCTTTCGGAGCGGCCGTCGTGGCGGACATGGGCGTCCTTCCGATGGAGGGGCGGGGAGGTGCAATGGCCGAGGAGGGCGGGGAGGTGCAATGGCCCGAGGAGGGGGCCGGCCGTCGGGGCGGGGTGGGTCTCACCCCGCCCCGACGGTGCAATGCGCTCAGCGAGTGCCGGCGCCTGCCAGCTTCTGGACGAGGTCAGCGTTGTCCTTGGTGACGAAGCCGGGGCCGGTGTAGATCGGCTGGCCACCACCGAGGACGTGCCCGTTGAGCAGGTTGAGGTAGAGCACCGACACGGACAGGTAGCCCTGCGCGAACTGCTGCTGGTCGATGGCGAAGGCCAGCTTGCCGTCCTTGATCGCCTGGACGGCGTCCGCGGAGAGGTCGACCGTGCCGATGGTGAACTTGCGTCCGGCGGCCGCAGCGGCCGGGATCGCAGCACCGGTGGCGATGTCCGCGTTGAGCGCGAAGACGCCGTCGATGGACGTGTCGGCGGTGAGCTTGGCCTGAACCTCGGCCTCGCTCTTGGCCATGTCGGACAGACCGGCGGACAGCTGGAGGTTCTCGACATTCCCGAAGGTGCTCTTGGCGCCGTCGCAGCGCTCCTGCAGGCCGATGTTGTTGGCCTCCTGGATCGGGCAGAGGAGCTTGGTGACGCCCATCTCCTTGAACTTCTTGCCCGCCTCAGCGCCGGCGATGAACTCGTCCTGGCCGATGTGGGTGAAGGCGCCGAGGTCCTTGAAGACCTTGCTGCCGGAGTTCATCGTGACGATGGGGATGCCGGCCGCGGTGGCCTTCTTCAGGGCGTCCTTGATCGCGTCGGGAGCCGGGGCCGACACGGCGAGCGCCTTGCACCCACCGGAGACGCCGGCCTCGATGAGCTGGGCCTGCTTCTGCGGGTCGTTGTTCGACTCCTGGTAGTCCAGGGTGACGCCGAGGTCCTTGGCCGCCTTCTCGGCGCCCTTCTTCGCCACGGACCAGAAGCCGCCGCCGTCGCCGTGGGTGTAGACGCAGATCTTCATGGCGGCGTTCTCGGCGCTACCGCCGCCCGTGCCACCCGTCGAACCGCCCGACGACGCGGCCGGCGTGCCGCTGCTGCAGCTGGTCAGTGCAAGCGTGACGGCCGCGATGACGGCCAGGCCCACCTTGGGAGCCTTCATTGGTTCCTCCTACATCGCGGGACCGGGCCCGCCCTTGAGTGAGTTGGCTGCGCGGGCGGAGTATTAGCGCGCGCTAATGCCGTACTGTTCCGCGTAGGTGGTGACGTTGCAATGTCCTAACATAAGGAGTTACCAAACCGTTATGGGCGACCCGACGCCGTTCGCCGCACAGCCCCGGCCGACACAGCAGGACGTCGCCAGGCGGGCTGGGGTGTCGCGGGCCCTGGTGTCGCTGGTCATGCGCGGGGGTGACCACGTCGCCACCGCGACCCGGGACCGAGTGCTCAAGGCCGCCGACGAGCTGGGCTACCGACCGAACGCACTGGCCCGGTCGCTGGCGCGCCGACAGAGCCGGGCCATCGGTGTCCTCATCAACGACGTGAGCAATCCCTACTTCGGCGGGATGTACGCGTGCCTGGCGCGCGAGGCGGAGCGGTCCGGCCTCGACCTGCTCGTCGCTCCGGGCCTACGGACGCCGCGCAGCGAGGCCGGCCTGCTCGACACCTTGCTGGAGCACCAGGTTGCTGGTCTGCTCCTGCTCAGCCCGACGATCCGGGAGTCCAGCCTTGCGGCGTACTGCTCGACGTCGCCGACCGTCGTCATCGGCCGCGAGGTCAGCGTCTCCGGGGTCGACGTCGTCACGATCGATGAGGCCCTCGGCGCTCGACTCGTCGTCAACCACCTCGCGGCCCTTGGGCACGAACGGATCGCGCATATCACCGGCGGCTCGGACAACCGGCCCGCTCTCGACCGGGCGGCGGCATACCGGCAGGCCATGCGCGACCTGGGGCTGACCCCGGACCAGGTCCCCGGCGTCTTCGCGCCGGAGGGCGGTCGCGACGGAGTCCGGACCCTGCTGCAGCGTGGTGAGCTGCCGACCGCCATCTTCGCGGCGAACGACCTCATCGCCGTCGGGGCGATCGGGGCGCTGCGCTCAGCGGGCCTGCGCGTGCCCGAGGACCTCAGCGTCGTGGGATATGACGACTCGCAGCTGGCGAGCCTGGACCTGGTCGACCTGACCTCGGTCCACCAGCCGCTGGAGCGGTTCGGCCAGCTCGCCGTCGAGCTCCTCATCGAGCGGATGGCGGGGCGCCGGCAGGGGAGCAGGACCGAGCGGATCGCGCCCACGCTCGTTGTCCGGAGTACCTCGGGGCCGGCGCCGGATCGCTCCTGAACCAGCCCCGGTTTCGCTCCGGGCCGGCGCCGGTTCGCTCCTGAACCAGCGCCGGACGGCACCCGCCTGTGTCCGTGCGATGGCGACCGGGTGCACTGACCACCTTCCACTCAAATGTTAGGACAACTAGACTTATGACCATGTCGACGCGCGGGCAGCACGGCCCCTTCACCCTGGCGGTCAGCTCCGAGATGGTCTTCCGCGACCTGCCGCCCACGGAGCGAGTCCGACGGCTCACTGCCCTCGACGTCCAGGTCGAGATCTGGGACTGGACCACGCACGACATCGACGCCCTGGTGGCCACGCGAGACGAGGGGGCGGTCTTCTCCTCGATGACCGGCTACATCCGCGGTGGGCTCGTCGACCCGGCCGCTGCCGAGGAGCTCCTCGCCACCGCCGAACAGTCCATCCCGGTGGCGAAGCGGCTCGGCATACCGCGCCTGAACCTGCACGGCACCGGACTGGACGGCACCGGCCAGGCTGTGGTGCCTGTCGAGGAGGTGACCGGACCGATGTGGCTGGCCGCGCGGGACACCCTCGCCCGGGTCGCCGAGCTGGGCGAGCGGCATGACGTGGTCTTCGTCCTGGAGAACCTCAACCGCGCCGTCGACCACCCTGGAGTGCCGTTCGCCAGAGCCGCCGACTGCCTGGCGCTGGTCTCCGCGGTCGACCACCCCCATCTGCGGCTGATGCTCGACCTCTACCACGCTCAGATCGGTGAGGGGAACCTCATCGAGCTCTGTCGCTCAGCCCTGCCGTGGGTCGGCGAGATCCAGGTGGCCGACGTCCCCGGCCGTTGCGAGCCGGGCACCGGCGAGATCAACTACCCGGCCGTGGCGCGGGCGCTGGCAGAGATGGGGTACACCGGAACGATCGGCCTCGAGGGCTGGGCGTCCGGTGACCCGACCGCGGCGGTGGAGAGCTTCCGCGCGGCCTTCACCGTCTGAGCGGCGACGCCGGCCACAGAACCACGCCGGGGGGAGGACCCGGTCAGCGGGACGAGCGGATCAGGAGGACGACCGGGTCAGAGGTAGTACCGCTGAGCCTCCTTCGCCTCGACATGCTCGGCATAGGCCTGCTGCGTCGACGCGAGCTCGCTGACCTGCGCGACCGGGACGTCCCACCACGCCGTCCCCGGCGGGTTGGGCCCGACGAGGTCGGTCGCGATGTAGAGGACGGTCGTCCGGTCCGAGGCCACCGCGCGGGCGTAGTTCGCCCGGAACTGCTCGATCCCGGTGCACCGCAGCACATCTGCTCCCCAGGACGCCGCATTCGCGGCGAGGTCGAAGGGCACCTCCGCACCGTCCAGTCGCCCCCCGGCGTGGCTGCGCATCCGGTATGACGTCCCGAAGCGCTGCGAGCCGCGGGACTGCGACAGCGCGCCGATCGACGCGAAGCCGCCGTTGTCGAGCAGCACGATGATGACCTTGAGCCCTTCGGAGACGATCGTCGCGATCTCCATCGGGAGCATCTGGTACGACCCGTCCCCGACGATCGTCACGACCTCGTGCGCGTCACCGAGCGCCAGCCGGACCCCGAGCGCCGCCGGGATCTCATATCCCATACACGAGTACGCATACTCGACGTGGTACTGCTCCGGCGTCGCCGCGCGCCACAGACACTGCAGGTCACCGGGCATCGACCCGGCCGCGTTGATGACGACGTCCTGCGGGCCCATGAGCTCGTTGAGCGCCCCGAAGACCTCGGTCTGCGCGGGCAGGGGCCCATGGCCGCGGTGGTAGCACTGGTCCACCTCGGCCTGCCACGCCCGGTCGAGGTCGATCGCCTCCTGCCGGTATGCCGGTGCCACCTCCCAGCCCGCGAGGGCCTGCGTGAGGGCGCGCAAAGCCTCGCGGGCGTCGGCGACGAGCATGGTCGCTGCGTGCTTGGCGGCGTCGAAGCCGAGGGTGTTGACATTGACGAAGCGCACTCCGTCACGGGCGAAGACGGTGTGCGAGGCGGTGGTGAAGTCGCTGTACCGCGTGCCGATCCCGATGACGACGTCCGCCTCCCGGGCCAGCGCGTTGGCGGCAGCGGACCCGGTCGACCCGAGGCCTCCGACGGCGCTCGGGTGGTCCCAGCTGATCGCCCCCTTGCCCGCATGCGTATCCGCAACCGGAATACCCGTGGCGGTGGCGAAGGCCCGCAGGTTCTCGCTGGCGCCGGAGTAGACGACGCCTCCGCCGGCAACGACCAGCGGGCGTCGGGCCGACCGGATGACGTCGAGGGCGCGGGCCAGAGCGGCGGGCTCCGGGACGGGGCGGGCGACATACCACGTCCGTTCGGCGAAGAAGGCGAGCGGCCAGTCGTACGCCTCGGCCTGGACGTCCTGGGGCAGCGCCACGGTGACCGCCCCGGTGTCCGAGGGGTCGGTGAGCACGCGCATGGCGTTGAGCAGCGAGGGGATGAGCTGTTCTGGGCGGTTGATTCGGTCAAAGAACCGAGAAACCGGCCGGAAGCAGTCGGTGACCGCGGTGTCGAGGGTCTGCGGGGACTCGAGCTGCTGGAGGACCGGGTCAGGGAAGCGGTTCGCGAACTGGTCGCTGGGCAGGAGCAGCACCGGGATGCGGTTCGTCGTCGCCAAGGCCGCGCCGGTGACCATGTTCGTCGCGCCGGGGCCGATCGAGGTCGTCACGGCCATGACCTGGAGCCGGTTCTTCGCCCGGGCGAAGGCGGTCGCCGCGTGGACGCCGGACTGCTCGTTGCGGATGAGGTAGTAGGGCAGGTGGCCTGCCGTGAGCGGGTCGTCCGCCCCTGACTCCTCGAAGGCGACCTGGTCCTGGAGCAGGGCCTGTCCGACGCCACAGACATTGCCGTGGCCGAAGATGCCGAAGATCCCGGTGACGAGGCGGTGCCGCTCGCCGTCGCGTTCGACGTACTGCTGGCCGAGGAATCGCACGACGGCCTGCCCCACGGTGAGCCGGATCGTCTCGCTCATGGCGGTGATCTCCTTCGAGGTCAGGGGGCCGGGACGAGGATGTCGCGGACGAGGTGGTCGAGCTCCTCGTCCGCGCCGAGGAACTGCCGCAGCGTCTTGCGCGTGGCGCCGAAGGTGTCGAAGTCGGCCGGCGTCATACCGTCCGGCTCGTAGGCGTGCTGGAAGTCGGGGATCCGCTGCAGCGCCGCGAGGATGTCCGCGTCGACCGGCAGGTGCATCCGCGGCGTCGCCGCGACACCGGACGCCTGGATCTTCTCCTGCCAGCCGAAGGGCGGCGAGATGACGACATCACCGCCGACGAACTCGCTCCAGTGCAGGGTCGTGCGGAAGGCCGCGGACAGCAGTCGGGCGCGGAACCCGCGCTCGACGAAGATCTCGTACGCTCGCTTGAAGGCCGCCACTCCAGCCCATTGAAGGTATGCCGGGTCGATGTCGACGCCGTCGCGGGCAACGACGTCACGCATCCAGTCGTCGAGCCGGCCGACCATGATCGTCACGACCGGACCCATATGGGAGGTGTCCTCGCCGGCCCTCTCCCTCGCGGCGAGCCCTCGTTCGATGGCCTCGGCGGTCGCCACGGCCTGTGGGACGGAGAAGGACACCGTGACATTGACGCTGACCCCACGGGCGGTGGCGTCCTCGATGGCCCGCAGGCCGGTCGCGGTCGCGGGGATCTTGACGATGATGTTCTTGGCCAGGCCGGAGAAGTAGACCGCCTGGTCCGCGAGCGCCGTGGCGTCGCGGTGCAGCCGTGGGTCGGTCTGCATGGACAGCCGCCCGTTGCGGCCCTGGTGCCGCGCGAACGCGGGCTCGAGCATCCGGGCGGCCTCGAGCGAGACCTCCTCGACGACCTGCCAGCCGATCTGCGACTCGGTTGCCGTCGGTCGGGTCGCGGCGATCTCGCGCATCCGCCCCTGCCAGCGCGGCAGGTCGGCCTTGACGCAGGTGACGGCGATGACGGGGTTGCATGTCGCGCCGACGGCGCCCCACGCGATCGACTGGCCCAGCTCACGGGGGTCGGCCGAGTCGTTCCAGAGCACCGCTGGGGCGGAGGCGGTCATCTGCTCCAGGGGGGTGGGGGCGGTCATGGGAGTCCTTCTGCTCGGCTGGTGTGCGCAGCGAATGCCGTGATCTCTGATGATCCTAATGTCACGACATTAGGAACTTCAATCCTGCATGAGTATGACGCCCAGCGCCAGGGTCGGCGGGCTCGGTGGGCGGGGGAGGTCGGAGCGGCCCACCTCGAGAACGGCAGACCGCCGGTGGATGGGCGCTGCCGGTCAGCGCTCGTGGACGGTGACGTCGAAGGCGTACTGGTCGAAGCGGTAGCAGTGGTCGCCGTACTCGACGGCCTTGCCCGCGGCGTCATACGCCCGGCGGGTCATCGTCAGCAGCGGGTCTCCCGCAGCGAGGTTGAGCAGCCGGCGCTCCGTGGTCGACGGCCGCCTCGCCCCGATCGTCTGGTGCGCGACGACCGGCCGCACGCCGCGAGCGCGCAGCCAGGCGTAGAGGCTGGAGTCCTTGAGAATGGCAGCAGTGAGGTCGGCGAACTGCGGCGGCAGCCAGTTGCACATGATCGCCGTCGGGACCGTGCCGGCATACCGAAGGCGTTCGAGGTAGACCAGGTCGCAGTCCAGCGGCAGGCCGAGCGCGGCGGCGGCGGTGGGGTTGACCAGGGCAGTGTCGAAGGCGATGACCTCGGTGCGCGGCTTCTGGCCCCGGCGCTGCATGTCGTCGTAGAGGCTGGTCAGCTCGTCCCGACGGTGGATGACCTCGCTGGCGACGACGGTGCCCACCCCACGTCGGCGGACCAGCAGGCCCCGGGTGACCAGCTCGGCGATGGCCCGGCGCACGGTGGGCCGCGAGAGGTCGAGGCGCTCGGCCAGGGCGAGCTCGTTCTCGAACGGGTCGCCGGGCTTGAGCGTGCCGTCCGCGATGGCCGCGGTGAGCTGCTCGGACAGCTGGTGGTAGAGCGGCACCGGGCTGCTGCGGTCGATGATGACCGGGATCGCCTTCACATGGACGAGGATATGTCAGCGCGTCATCCTGTCCAGCACTTTCAAATGTCATAACAAACGTTGACAGCGGTGTCGCCGGCGCGCGACCCTGGACTCGAGGCCGCCACGCCGACGGCCGTGACCCGCCATACCGTGGAGATCCCGTGACCCCCCGCCGCTACGACGTCGTCAGCATCGGACGTGTCGGCGTCGACCTCTACCCCCTCCAGACCGGGGTCGGCCTCGAGGACGTCGAGACCTTCGGTAAGTACCTCGGGGGCAGCGCGGGCAATGTCGCCGTCGCCGCGGCTCAGTACCACCACAGCGCCGCCCTGATCTCCCGGGTGGGTGACGACCCGTTCGGGCGCTTCGTCACCAGGTCGCTCGGCGACCTGGGTGTCGACCCGGTCTTCGTCGGGACCGACCCGTCGCTGCCCACGCCGGTGACCTTCTGCGAGATCTTCCCGCCGGACCACTTCCCGCTCTACTTCTACCGCTACCCCCAGGCCCCTGACCTGCGGGTTTCCCCCGAGGAGATCCCCCCGGTCACGGTGGCGGAGAGCCGGGTCTTCTGGATGACGCTCACTGGGTTGTCCGCCGAGCCCAGCCGGACCGCGCACGCCACGGCGTGGCAGCTGCGCGGTCGACAGCAGCACACGATCCTCGACCTGGACTACCGGCCGATGTTCTGGCGCACCGAGGACGACGCGACGCGGGCTGCCGAAGCGGCCTTGGAGGCGAGCACCGTCGCGATCGGCAACCTCCAGGAGTGCCGGGTCGCCGTCGGTGAGACCGACCCACAGCGGGCCGGCCGGGCGCTGCTCGACCGCGGCGTCAGCCTGGCGATCGTCAAACAGGGGCCGCGTGGCGTCTTCGCGATGACTGCGGACGAGCAGGTCGACGTCCCGGCCGTCCCCGTCGAGGTCGTCAACGGGCTCGGCGCTGGAGACGCCTTCGGCGGTGCGGTGTGTCACGGGCTGCTCATGGGGTGGGCGCTCGATGAGACGATCCGCTTCGCCAGCGCGGCGGGCGCCCTGGTCGCCTCGCGCCGCGAGTGCGCGACCGCGATGCCGGACGAGGCCCAGGTCCGCGCCATGCTCGGCCCGCGGGTGGGCCGGTGACCTCCGACGGGACACCCGCCGGGATGACCCGCCGGCTCGGCGCCGGCCCGATCGACCCCGCTGCTCTCACCGCCCGGCGGATCCGAGACCCCGACGCCATCGAGCGGGCCTGGCTGGCCCGCCGCTCCGCCACGCGACCTGCTGACGGCCGTCTCCTCCTCGTCGCTGCGGACCACCCGGCGCGCGGCGCCCTGTCCGTACGCGGCAACCCTCGCGCTATGAGCTCCCGGGTCGACCTGCTCGACCGCCTCGCCATGGCGATATCCCGGCCCGGCGTCGACGGGGTCCTCGGCACCCCCGACATCCTCGAGGACCTGCTCCTCTCTGGCCTGCTGGATGACCGCGTGATTATTGGGTCCATGAACCGGGGCGGCGTGCAGGGTGCGGTTTTCGAGCTCGACGACCGGTTCACGGCATACACCGCCTCGACCCTAGCCCGGCTGGGACTGGACGGGGGCAAGATGCTGGCCCGGGTGGCACTGGACGATCCGGGCACCGCGAACACCCTCGAGGCGTGCGGGCGTGCGGTGACCGAGCTCGCGCAGCGGGGGCTCATGGCGATGGTCGAACCGTTCATGTCGCGCCGCGGCGCGGACGGGCGAGTCGTCAACCAGCTCGACCCGGACTCGGTGATCACCTCGGTCCAGATCGCCTCGGGGCTCGGCGCGACCAGCGCCCACACCTGGCTCAAGCTGCCCGTCGTGGCGCAGATGCACCGGGTCCTCGACGCGACGACACTGCCCTGCCTGCTCCTCGGCGGCGACCCGACCGACAGCCCGGAGACGACCTTCGCGACCTGGGGGGCGGCGCTGCAGCATTCCGCCGCGGCGGGGCTGGTGGTCGGCCGAGCGCTGCTGTTCCCTGCAGACGACGATGTCGCGAGCGCGGTCGACCGCGCCGCCGACCTGGTGCACGGAGGTGCCCGATGAACCAGTGGTTCCGTCCGGCCGGCAGCGGCAACGCCGAGTACGACGTCGTCGTCACGCCGGGCGACCCCGGCTGGGCGTCGACCGGGCTGCGGGTCGCGACGCTGGCGGCCGGGGAGTCGCGCGTGGTCGAGACCGGCGGGTGCGAGTGGATCGTCCTGCCGCTGTCCGGTGGTTCGTTCGTCGTCGAGGTCGAGGGTGCGCGCCATGACCTCGCCGGCCGCCCCGATGTCTTCTCCGGCCCGACCGACGTGGTCTACGTCGGCAGGGACAGCTCGTTCACGGTCACCTCGGTGTCCGGTGGGCGGGTGGCCCTGCCTTTCGCCGTGGCCAGGTCGCGCTTCCCGGTCCGGTATGTCGACTCCGCGTCGGTCCCGGTGGAGCTGCGTGGTGCCGGCTCGTGCTCGCGCCAGGTGCAGAACTTCGGGACGCCCGCGGCGCTCGAGGCGGACTCGATCATCGCCTGCGAGGTCATCACCCCCGGGGGGAACTGGTCGTCGTACCCTCCGCACAAGCACGACGAGGACCGCGAGGGCGTCGAGACTGCGCTCGAGGAGATCTACTACTTCCAGATGCGGGTCGAGCCTGGCGCCGGAGCCGCATCCAGCTCTGCCCAGCCTGCCGGGCCGGCGTTCGGGTACCAGCGGGTGTACGGAACCGCTGAGCGCCCGATCGACGTCCTCGAAGAGGTCCGCACCGACGACGTCGTCCTGGTCCCGCACGGCTGGCATGGGCCGGCGATGGCACCCGCGGGGTACGACATGTACTACCTCAACGTCATGGCCGGGCCTGGGCAGACCCGGGCCTGGCTGATCTGCGACGACCCCGCCCACGCCTGGGTCCGGGGGACCTGGGCCGGTCAGCCCGTCGATCCCCGGCTGCCCTATGGGAGTCGCCCCTGACGCCTCCCCTCATCCTTCCGCTCCCCTCCCTTCGTTACCTCTCCGTTCTCCCCCTCGTCAGCGCCCCCGGGCGGCGTTCACGGGCGGCGTTCACGGGCTGCGCTCGCGGGCGGAGCTCAGGGGCGGCGCTCACGGCAGACCACCGGCGTGCGCGCGGAGGAAGCGGGAGGGGGTCAGATGGCACGCATCCGGTTGTTGCGGGGGTTGTGCTCGACCTCGGCCAGTCCCAAGTGCTCCAACAAGGGCGGGAGGTACATGCCGACGCGACCGCGAAGCCCCTTCTTCAGCCCGTACCACCCGCCGATCGGGTTGTCCGCGGAACGGCCCCAGGCCTCGACCGTCCCCTCCTTGGCCGGCTTCTGCTCGTCGGCGGACCCGAGCTCGACCCAGTCGCCCCGCTCGCGCACCATGGCGGACAAGTCCTCGATGACGCGGGCGTCATACAGCAGCACGGTCTTACCGACGGTGCACACGATGACATCGGTGCCATCGCGCACGTCGCGGTGCATCGTGTAGTCCGACGACAGCGGCGGTGTCTGCAACCGCCACGGGTCGCCAGCCGTGCCGCTGCCACTGCTGATCGGTGTGTCCGTCATGGCCGACTCCTTCGTCTCGGGGCCTCAGGATGCCGGTCCGGGATGTGCCGGAGCAATGGCGGACCTGGACAGCCTTTTGTCGTCAGCGGGTCTCTGATAGTTTGTGCTGACAAAGTCACCTCATCACGGAAGCTTGGTACCCCATGAGCACGCCCGCGCGCATCACCCACCTCATCGGCGGCACGCCCTGGGAGGGCACCGCGGAGCGCTCCGGAGCAGTCTTCAACCCCGCCACGGGCGAGCAGACCGGCGCGGTCGACTTCGCCTCGGCCGCCCTGGTCGACGAGGTCGTCACGGGCGCCCACGCGGCGTGGCAGGAGTGGGGGACCGCGTCTCTGGCCAAGCGCACCCAGGTGCTCTTCGCCTTCCGTGAGCTGCTCCACGCCCGCAAGGACGAGATCGCCGCCCTGATCACCGCCGAGCACGGCAAGGTCCTCTCCGACGCTCTGGGCGAGATCACCCGAGGCCTGGAGGTCGTCGAGTTCGCGTGCGGCATACCTCATCTGCTCAAGGGGGGGTACAGCGAGAATGTGTCGACCAAGGTCGACGTCTACTCGATCCGCCAGTCCCTCGGGGTGGTCGCGGTCATCTCCCCGTTCAACTTCCCGGCCATGGTGCCGATGTGGTTTGTCCCGATCGCGATCGCGTGCGGCAATGCCGTCGTCATCAAGCCGAGCGAGAAGGACCCGTCCGCGGTCAACGCCGTCGCTGCGCTGTGGCGCGAGGCCGGCCTGCCCGAGGGCGTCATGAACGTCGTCCACGGCGACAAGGAGGCCGTCGACGCCCTGCTCACCCACCCGTTGGTCAAGTCGGTCTCCTTCGTCGGCTCGACGCCGATCGCCAAGTACGTCTACGAGACCGGCACCGCGAACGGCAAGCGGGTCCAGGCCCTCGGCGGGGCGAAGAACCACATGCTCGTCCTGCCCGATGCGGACCTCGACCTCGCCGCGGACGCTGCGGTCAACGCCGGCTTCGGCTCCGCAGGCGAGCGCTGTATGGCGATCTCGGCGCTCGTCGCGGTCGAGCCGGTCGCCGACGAGCTGATCAGCAAGATCACCGACCGGATGGGCAAGCTCGTCACCGGCGACGGCACCCGGGGCTGCGACATGGGCCCGCTGGTGACCCGCGCGCACTGCGACAAGGTGACGTCATACGTCCAGGCCGGTGTCGACGCGGGCGCGACCCTGGTCGTCGACGGGCGCGGCGGCGAGGTCGACGCGGACGGTGAGGGCTTCTTCCTCTCGCCCACGCTGTTCGACCAGGTCACCCCGGACATGTCGATCTACACCGACGAGATCTTCGGGCCGGTGCTGTCGGTCCTGCGGGTGAAGTCCTACGACGAGGGCCTGGCGCTGATCAACTCCAACGCCTATGGCAATGGCACCGCGATCTTCACCAACGACGGTGGCGCGGCGCGGCGGTTCCAGAACGAGGTGGAGGTCGGCATGATCGGCATCAACGTGCCGATCCCGGTGCCGATGGCCTACTTCTCCTTCGGCGGGTGGAAGAACTCGCTCTTCGGTGATACCCACGCGCACGGGATGGAGGGCGTGCACTTCTTCACCCGCGGCAAGGTCGTCACCTCGCGCTGGCTCGACCCCAGCCACGGCGGCCTCAACCTCGGCTTCCCGCAGAACGTCTGACCTGCACGGACGGGTCGAGGCCTGAGCGCACCGGGCCCGACCTTCGGGTCGACCCTGTCAGTCGTCAGGCGCTGGTGCTACCGACGCTGGCAGGCGATGATCACCTGCTGGTTCGAGCCCCGAATGACTGTCACGGTGCCCGCCGCCTCACAGTTGGCCTCGCCGCCAAGGTACAGCGGGCTCGTACCGCTGAAGGTGTAGGTGCCCGGGGCGACCTCGATGCGGAAGAGGCCGTCGGCGGTGGCCGACACGGTGAAGGTCGCCAGGTCGCCCGCACGCGAAGCCGAGATCGTCCCAGGGATCGGCGCACCGGCATCTCCCCGTGGCCCGTCCACGATGATGAGCTGCCCGGTCACCGTTGCCGCGCCTGCGCCAGGCCCCTCGGGTGCGGACCCGGTGGTGGCACTCACGGAGGTCAGCGTCGCAGAGCCGGCCGGCTGCGCTGGGGTCCGGTGTGCGAGCTGCGGTATGACGACCGCGCCCGCGGCCGCCGCGACGAGCACACCGGCGCCCCACCCCGCCAACCGGCGGCGGCCGCGGGCCCAGGCCCGATCGACCAGGAGCTCGAACGGCGGGGTGTCGAGCGGCTCCCGGTCTCGGGCCGCCTGAGTCATCAGGGTCTGGAGGTCGGTCATGGCACGGACTCCTCTCGAAGCATCGGCCGCAACGCCTCGCGGCCTCGGTACAGCCGCGACTTCACCGTGCCTGTGGGCAGGTGCAGCGCGTCGGCGATCTCGTCGACGCCGAGGCCGACGAGGTGGTGGAGCACGAGCACCTGCCGCTGCTCCAGCGGGAGCTCGGCCAGTGCGGCCTCAAGGACCAGCACCGACGGGTCCGGTCCAGGAACAGCCGCCGGCGCGGCGAGCCGAGGCTGCGCCCGCCGGGCCACCGCGGCAGAGCGCCACCGCGACGAGAGCAGCCGGAAGGCCACCAGCCGCACCCAGGCCTCCGGGTCGTCATACCGCCGCACCGTCGACCAGCGGGGGATGAGCCGAACGAAGGCCTCCTGCACGCACTCCTCGGCGTCCGCGCGCGACCCCGCCGCCAGCGCGACGATGCCGACGAGCCGCCGGTACGTCCCGGCATAGAGCTCGCGGACCTCGTCGAGGTGCTGGGGCGGGGTGCTCACGCGACTAACACTCCCGCAGGCCCGCTTCGGTTCCCAGCCGCGGAGCACCGTATGACGATTCCCGCCCTCGCCCTCGCTCGAACCTCCCGCGCGGCACGCCGTCCCCGAACCAAAGGTGGGAAAAGCACCGTATGGCGCCCCCGCGGGTCGTCATACCGTGCCTTTCCCACCTTTGGTGACTGACGACGGGGCACCCGACACCCGACCGTGGCGACCACTCCGGTACCGCCGGCGAGCGCTGGCCGAGTCAGATGCCCTGCCAGGCGGGCTTGCCGGCATACGTCTGCCGGTAGTACGAGGCGAGCCGCAGCCGGGCCGCGGCGGCCTCGTCGAGCAGCACCGTCGCATGCGGGTGGTGCTGGAGGATGGTCGCCGGCCACAGCGCGCTGACCGCGCCCTCGACGAGATGGTGGACCGCCTCGGCCTTCGCCGTGCCGGTCGCGAGCAGGACGATATGGCGAGCCGCCATGATCGTTCCCAGGCCCTGGGTGAGGCAGTGCGTCGGGACCGCGTCGAGCTCCCCGCCGAAGAAGCGCGCGTTGTCGACCCGCGTCTGGTGGGTCAGCGTCTTGATCCGGGTCCGGGACGCCAGGGACGATCCGGGCTCGTTGAAGGCGATATGTCCGTCGGTCCCGATCCCGAGGATCTGCAGCTCCACTCCTCCCGCGTCGCGAATGGCCTGCTCGTATGCCGCACACGCCGCCGGGATGTCGGCTGCGCTGCCGTCCGGGCCGGTCACGGCGCCGGGGGCGAAGTCCACCCGGGAGACCAGCTCCCGCTCGATGACGGTCCGGTAGCGCTCGGGGTGGTCGACGGGTAGGCCGACATACTCGTCGAGGGTGAAGCCCCGAGCCCTGGCGAAGGAGAGCTCACCGCGGGCGCAGCGAGCGGCCAGCTCGTCGTACACGCTCAAAGGGGACGAGCCGGTGGCCAGCCCGATGACCGCGTCGGGGCGGCGGGCCAGCAGGTCGGCGATGGCGTCCGCGGCCATCTGGGCCAGCGCCGCGGGCTCGCTGTGGATGACGACTTCCATGTCGGGCCGGGCCTTCCTAGGCGGTCTGGTTCATGCCGAGCAGGGTGGCCCCCAGCGCCGCGACCGGCACGCCCGGGTCGAGCAGGGAGAACCGGCGGGCCAGGGCCAAGGGTCGCAGGAAGGGCGACTGCTCGGCCCGCCGATCCAGCTCGCGCTCGATGCCGGTGTGCAGCGGACCCCCCAGACCGACGACCCCTCCGCCGACGACGACCTGCGAGACCCCGGCCGCGAGGACGAGGATCTGGATCGCGAGGGCGACGCCCTCGCACAGGGAGGTGACCGCCCGGTGCGCGGCCTCGTCACCGGCCGCAGCCGCGGCGAAGGGGTTGGACAGGGCCGGGTCGACCGCCTGCCAGGACCGGGCGAGCGCTCGCCCGGAGGCAATCGTCTCGAGACAGCCGACCTGGCCGCAGTGGCAGGTTGTCGGTCCGCCGACCGGAATGTGGCCGATCTCCCCGGCCGACTGCGCCAGTCCGGGGGCCACGACGCCGTCGATGACGAGCGCGGCGGCCAGACCGGTGCCCAGGTTGAGATAGCCCATCGTCGCGCCGGCCGGTGGCGCCGCTGCTCGGTGGGCCCACAGCGCGGCAGCCTTGACGTCATTGCCGATCACGACGGGGCGTCCGAGGCGGGCGGCGAGCTCGGGCCCGAGCCGCAGCTCCTCGACGCCGAGGTTGACCGCATGCCGTACCACCCCACGGGCCGGGTCGACGATGCCCGGCATGCAGGCACCGATCGAGGTCACGGCGTCGCGCCCACCGGACGCGGCGATGGCCTCATCGGCCAGCGCGACGGCCACGTCGACGACGGCGTGCGGCCCCCGGCCCGAAGGGGCGCGCGACTCGCTGAGCACCGCCCCGCCCTCGTCCACCGCGATGACGGAGGTCTTGGTCCCGCCGATGTCGATCCCGATCCTCATCCGCGGCTCACCCACCCGCAGAGGTCCGCAAGGGCGTGGGCGACGGCGGCCGACCCGCCATACGTGGCAATGTCGACCGGCATCCGCGGCCAGCCGCAGTCGATGAGCACGGTCAGGACACCGCTGGCTCGCAGCTGCTCGGCGAGCACCGCGGCCGGGTCGCTCGGGGTGATATTGCGACTGACGACGGCGACCTTGACATCGTGGGCCGACTCGTCGGCCGAGCCGTTGGCCACGCCGTCGGCCGAGCCGTCGGCCACACCGCCGGGCATCCGGTCGCCGAGCAGCAGCGGCCCCCAGGGCGCCACCCCCGCGGCGGGATTGCTCACACCCTCCACCTGGTGCAGGCGCGCCGGGCGGGGGTCGTCGAGCCACTGTCGTCCCGCGGCGCTGACCTCGAAGGACCTTTGCCAGCGGCGCAGGCTGTCCCGGTCGGGCTGCTGGTCAGTCGCCCCGCCGGTCGAAGGGCCGGCCCCGCCGGCTCGGCCCACCATCGCCGCCAACACCTCGGCCCGCGCGTATGCCGACTCCAACCGGGCCAGCGGCAGCGTCCCGCTCCGGACCGCAGCCACGATCGCGTCGACCACATGGTGGTAGATGGACGAGCTGCGGGATGTGCCGAGCAGGAGGAGGTCGCAGCCGGCCAGGAGGGCACGCACGGAGGCCTCCGGTATGCCGCAGTCCCCGCTCGCACCGACCATGTCCAAGGCGTCGGAGACGATCGCACCCTCGAAACCGAGCTCGCCGCGCAGCACGTCCTGGAGCAGCACCGAGGAGAAGGTGGCCGGCTCGGGTCCGGCCGACGGGACCACGACGTGCGAGGTCATGACGGTAGCCACGCCGGCCTCGATCGCCGCACGAAAGGGGGCCAGCTCACGCTCGCGCAGCAGCACCGGGTCGACGTCGACGATCGGCCGGGTGTGGTGCGAGTCGGTGCTGGTGGCGCCGTGGCCGGGGAAGTGCTTGGCGCAGGCTGCGATGCCGACCTCCTGTGCGCCACGCACCCAGGCGGCGGTATGCCGGGCCACCAACCCGGCGTCCGACCCGAAGCTCCGCGTCCCGATCACCGGGTTGTCGGCCACCGAGTTGATATCGGCCACCGGACCGAGAACGAGGGTGAACCCTAGGTCGGCCAGTTCAGCGGCGATCCGCGCCGCTGACACGCGGGTCTGCGCGACCGAGTCCACCCGGCCGAGGATGCAGTTGCCGGGCTCCGGCGAGCCGGTGCGGTAGTGGACCCGGGTGACATCGCCGCCCTCCTCGTCGACGGCGATGACCCGGGCACCCGCGGCCCGCAGCTGCTGGCCGAGCGTCCGCAGCTGTGTGCCGGTGCCGGTGTTCTCGCCGTGGATGCACACTCCACACAGACCCTCGCGGAGCGCGTCCTCGACCCATCGCGGGGCGCGCTTGCCGGCGAACCCTGGCAACAGCACTCCTGCTGCCAGGCCCCGAAGTTCGTCGTCGCTGGCCATCCAGTCAGCCCTTGACGGCGCCGCCGACGAGTCCACTACTCATGCGGGACTGGACGAGCATGAAGAAGATGATGACCGGCACGGCCACGAGCGTCGAGGCGGCCATGACCTGCCCCCAGTCGATCTCCCGGTTCGCGCTGGCCTGGATGAAGCCCCGCAGCCACAGCGGCAGGGTCCTGCGCTGCTCCTCGGTCATCGTCACCAGGGCGACGGTGAACTCGTTCCAGCACTGCAGGAAGGCGTAGACACCGGAGGCGACCAGGCCGGGGGCCAGCAGCGGGAAGGTGATCCGCAGGAAGGCCTGGGTGCGGGAGAGTCCGTCGACCATCGCGGCCTCCTCCAGCTCCGGGGGTACGCCGGCGACGAAGCCGCGCAGCATCCAGATGGTGAACGGTATGACGGCAGCGGCATACAGGGCCGACAACCCGAGAACGTTGTTGAGCATGTTGAGCGAGCTCATCATCTTGTACTGCGCGATGAACAGACCCTCGGCCGGGAGCATCTGGATCAGCAGCAGGGCGATGACGAAGGAGCGCCGACCGCGAAACGTGAACCGGCTGATCGCCAGCGCACCGAGGAAGGCGACCGCGATGGCCACGATCACGGTGATCACTGTGACGGTCAACGAGACCCCGAGCGCCCGGAGGAAGCCGGAGTCCTTGATGACGGCGACGAAGTTGTCTCCGGACCCGCCCAGCGGCGTGAACTGGGGCGTGGTGGAGCTCAGGGTGATCTTGTCGAGGAAGGCCGAGTTGAGCATCCAGTAGACCGGGCCGGCCCACAGTGCGGCGACGATGAGCGCCAGCACCGAGAGCAGGGCCTTCTTGAGCGTTTGCGGCGTCATACCGATTCCTTGAGGAGGGAGCGGACGTAGGGCCAGGAGACGAGCAAGGTGAGCACGAGCATGAGCACGGAAACCGCGCTCGCCGTGCCGAAGTCGCCGGAGCCGGTGCCGAGGCGGTAGATGAAGGTGCCGAGGACATCGGTCTGGTTGGCGAAGCCGCCGGCATCCTGGAGGAACTTGACCTGCGTGAAGACCCGCAGGTCCCAGACGATCTGGAGGAGCAGGACGAGGGAGAGCACCGGTGCGACGAGCGGCATGACGATGTACCGAACCCGCTGTATGCCGGTCGCGCCGTCGAGCGAGGCGGCCTCGAGCACCTCGGGGGAGATCTGGGTCAGGGCGGCGCTGATGGACAGCGCCACGAAGGGCACGCTCATCCAGACGACGATGGCCGCCGCCACGGCGAAGAAGGACGTCGGGCTGGCGAGCCAGTTGTGGCCCGAGGCGTCCACGCCGAGGTGGGTCAGGGCCCAGTTGAGCAGGCCCCGGCGCCAGTCGACGATCCAGATCCAGACGGTCATCGTCGCGACGACCGGCATGGCCCAGGCGAGCAGCAGCGCGACCTGGAGGATGGCGCGGGTCACCGTGCCCACCCCGCGCATGAGCAGCGCGAGGAGGCCACCGATGAGCACCGTGGTGAAGGCGCAGAAGAGGCAGAAGCCGATGGAGCGCAGGACGACGACCCAGACCTCGCCGTCGGTGACGATGCGGCGGTAGTTCTCCAGGCCGACGAAGTCGGCCCCCTGGCCGAACTGCTGCGCCAAGCCGAACTTCTGGAAGCTGGTGATGACCTGCCAGACCATGGGGTAGGCCAGCGCGCCGAGAAGAATGATGAGGGAGGGGACGAGGAGCAGGGCGGGCAGTGAGCCGCTGCCCTTGCGGCGACGCCGATCGCTCGACCGGGAACGGCCGGCGGGGGCGGGCGGGGAGATCGCGGACACGAGCGGGGTCCTTCCTAGAGATCAGGCGGGAGAGTGGGTGCCGCGGCGGCGCTGGTGCCGCCGCGGCACCCCCTGACCGTGGGGGGTCGTGCGACTACTTCAGGTTGAGCACCGGCGAGATCTTGGCGTCGTACTCCGCGGCCAGCGCCTTGATGTCGGCGGTGTCGCGGAGCTTGCCGAAGAACTCCTCCAGGAAGGCCTTGGACTCGACGGCCGCCCACCCGGGTGCTGCTGGGGTGAGCTTGCTGTTGCTGGCCGACTCGATGGTCGCCTTGGCGAAGGCGTCGCTGCCCAGGGCCGAGAAGTAGTCCGAGTTGGCCGGGCCGAGGCCGGCGGCGCCGAGCTTCTCCTGGTAGTCCTTGCTGAAGACGATCGTCAGCAGCTCCTTGGCCAGGGCTGGGTTCTTGGACTTGGCCGAGATGGCGATATTGGAGCCACCGGCGAAGACCGGAGCGGGCTTGCCGTCGTTGCCAGGGAGCGGGAAGACCCCGAAGGTGGCGTCATTCCAGGTGCGGACCTTCTTGCCGTCCTTGGTGGCGATGTCACCGATGGACCAGCGCGCCCAGCCCGGAGCCATGATCGTCGCCGCGGCGAGCGAGGTCTTCCCGGTGACGGCGTTGTTGGCGTCGACGATCTCGTCGCTGTCGTTGATGTACAGCCACGGCGAGGCGTCCTTGGCGTCGGCCGGTGCCTTGCTGGCGTTGCGGTAGAGCGCCTGCAGCTGCTCGAGGCCCTTGATGGTGTTGGGGTCCGAGAGGGTGGAGACCCAGGAGTCGCCGTCCTTCTTGGCCAGGTCACCGCCGTTGGCGAAGATCCACGAGATGCCGTTGCGCCAGTCCTGGCCACCGAGGAAGAGACCGGAGAAGTTGTCGATCTTCCGCGGGTTCTTCTGCGCCAAGGTGGCGACGGCGGTGTTGAAGTCGTCGAGGGTGGTGGGGACCTGCAGGCCCGCTTCCTTCCAGACGTCCTTGCGGTAGAACATGTACCGCGAACCGAAGTAGTACGGCAGCGCGTACTTCTTGCCGTCGACACTGCCGACGTCGACGAAGGACTTCAGCAGTTTGTCGCCGCCCAGCGCCGGGTAGATGTCCGAGACGTCGAGGAAGGCGCCGACATTGGTGAAGGTCGGCGACTGGGTGTTGCCGATCTCGGTGACATCGGGGGTGTTGTTCTCGTCGGGCAGCGCTGTCGTCAGCTTGGTGACGATATCGCCCCAGGTCTGCTCCTCGATGGTCAGCGTCGCGCCGGTCTTCTTCTTGAAGGTGTCCTTGAGGTAGGTGCGCAGCGTGTCGGGGGTGTCACCGCCGACGAGCCACAGGGTGATGCCCTGGGCGGCGTTCCCGGCCGACGACGAGGAGCCGCCTCCGGAGGGGGTGGTGCCGCCGCTGCTGCAGGCGGAGAGCGCCAGAGCGCCGACGGTGACGCCGGCGAGGGCGAGTCGGATCTTCATGGATGTCCTTTCACGGTGGTGTCGTGGAGCGAAACTCGGGTGTGGTGCTCGACAGCTCGGTGCTGCCGCGGGTCTTTGGTGCTGGTGCAGGTCGGTGGACCTGCGCTCGTGCTGAGGTCAGGTCGACGCGATGAGGTCGAAGATCTCGGTGACGATCCGGGCAGCGGCGCCGCGCAGGACGATGTCGTCACCGTCGAGGGCGAGCCGCACGACCAGGTCGCGGGTCGACCGGGTCATGACGCGGTCGCGCAGGGTGCGCTCGGTCGCGTCGATGAGGGCTCCGGAGACGAGGTGCTCCGGACCGTTGAGGACGACCTCCTGGAGGTCGAGTGCGGCGACGATCGGAGCCAGGGCAATGCCCAGGCGCTCGCCCGCGACCGAGAGGGCGTCGATGGCGGCAGCGCCGTGCAGGCCCGCCAGGGTCGCCTCCAGCCGTGGTGCGGAGACCCACGTCTCCAGGCAGCCGTCGCGACCGCACCGGCAGGTCCGCCCGCCGTCGGTGCCGACGGTGACGTGGCCGATCTCACCCGCTGCGCCGTGGGCGCCCCGAAGCAGCTGGCCGTTGACGATGAGGCCGGCGCCGACGCCACGGCCGATCCGGACGAGCATGAGGTCATCGGCACCCTCGCCGAGGACGTGCTCGGCGTGGACGGCGGCGTCGGCGTCGTTGACGACGCGCACCGGCAGACCGGTCTCCTGGGCGAGCAGGTCGCCGAGCGGCACTCCGGACCAGCCGAGGTTCGTCGCCGTCGTGACCACCCCGTCGTCGGTGACCAGGCCAGGGCTGCCCACCCCGATGCCGATAACCGGCGCCGGGGCCTTGGCCAGCGCCTCGCGGGCCAGCTCGAGGACCACGGCGACATCGACGGACTGCTCGTCCCGGTCGATGTGGTGCTCGGCCCTGGCGACGACGGTGCCGTCGAGGTCGAGGACCGCGGCGCGGACGACCTCGTGGGCGGTGAGGTCGAGGGCCAGCACCGTGCGGCCGCGCCGGTTGAGGTCGACCAGGGTGGCCGGCTTGCCGGGGCGGGAGAGCTGCTCGAGCCCCAGCTCGACGACATAGCCGAGGTCGATGAGCTCGGCGATGAGATCGGACACCGTCGGCCGGGTCAGACCGGTGCCACGGGCGAGCTTCGCGCGGGTCGTGGGACCGCCGGCGTGGAGCAGCCGCAGCACGAGGGCGAGGTTGTGCTGGCGCCCTTGGGGGCCGCGCACCGGGGTCCCGGCTCGCGTGGTGGCGAGCGTCCGTCCGTCATCCATGTTTGTTAGTTAAGCACCCTAACTTATTATGGTCAATACTCATGCTCTACCTCCGCTGTGCGCCAGAGCTCAGGAGAACGTCCAGGTATGACGACCACCGTGATTCACCGGGCCGACCGAGTCCTGCTGCCTGAGCGCCTGACCGCCCCGGGGTGGGTCGAGATCGGGAGTGGCCAGGTCCTCGCCGCCGGGGTGGGCGCGCCGCCGCGACCAGCGGACGTCGACCACCGCGACGCCACGCTGAGCCCCGGCCTGGTCGATATCCACTGCCACGGTGGCGGGGGCTTCTCGTTCACCGACGGTGTTGAGGCGGCCCGCGGTGCTCGGGCGGCCCACCTGCGGGCCGGCACCGTCGCCACGGTCGCGAGCCTGGTGTCGGCACCCGTCCCGGCCTTGGCGGCACAGTGCGCCGAGCTGGCCACGCTGGTCGAGGCGGGCGTCCTCGCCGGGATCCATCTCGAGGGACCTTGGCTGAGCCCGGGTCGCCGTGGGGCGCACGATCCACGTGCACTAGCCGTCCCGACTCCGGCAGACGTCGAGACCCTGGTCAGCGCGGCCCGGGGCACCCTGCGGATGGTCACCCTGGCCCCGGAGCTGCCCGGCGCCGTCGACGCGGTCAGGCAACTGGTTGCCAACGGGGTGGCCGTGGCGATCGGGCACAGCGACGCCGACGAGGGGGAGGCACGCCGGGCGATCGACGCGGGCGCGAGCGTGGCGACCCACCTCTTCAACGCCATGCGGCCGCTCAGCCACCGCTCGCCCGGCATCATCGGGGCCTGCCTGGCCTCCCCCGAGGTCACCGTTGAGCTCATCGCCGACGGCGTCCACCTGGCGCCAACAGTGACCGCCCTGGCTGCGCGGTCCGCCCTCGGTGGCTTCGCCCTGGTCACCGACGCGATCGCCGCCGCCGGCCAGGGCGACGGGAGCTATGTCCTCGGTGGGCTGGACGTGGATGTCGCCGACGGAGTCGCGCGGCTGGCGGGCACCGACACCATCGCCGGGTCGAGCCTGCTGCTCCTCGACGCCGTGCGGCATGCGGTGCTCCACGCGGGTCTGCCGCTGGAGCAGGCGTTGCAGGCCGCGACCCGCACCCCCGCCGAGGTACTCCGGATCGGCGGGCTGGGAGTGATCGCGCCGGGAGTGACCGCGCCGCTCATCGTGCTCGACGCGCAGCTGCGGCTGTCCGCGGTGGTCGACCCCCGCGCTACGCCCTGACGGGCGCTCGCTCGGAGCCTTCGGGTGCTCGCCACCGGGCGGCATACCTGGTTCGTCCGAACCAAAGGTGGGAAAAGCACGGTATGGCGCCCCCGCGGGTCGTCATACCGTGCTTTTCCCACCTTTGGTGACCGAGCGACGCGACGGGCGCCGACCCGAACCCGACCGGCGCCGACGCGACGGGGGCGTGGCGTAACCGAGCCCGGCGGGGGCGGAGAATAGGGCGGTGAGCTTCCTCGAGCCGACGCCGGCGGATGCCGCTCGCCGCGCCGGCCTCCAGCGGATGCGGCTCGTCGCGCTGAGCCTGCTCGTCCTAGCCGCGGCCGTGTACCTGGTCACCTTGAGGGCGGAGGCGTACGGGGCGTGGGGCTATGTCAACGCCGCCGCGGGTGCCGCGATGGTGGGCGCGCTGGCCGACTGGTTCGCGGTGACGGCGCTCTTCCGGCACCCGTTGGGCATCCCGATCCCGCACACCGCGCTGGTCCCCAAGCGCAAGGCCGAGCTCGGTCGGAGCCTGCAGGACTTCGTCGCGCAGCACTTCCTCACCGAGGAGGTCGTCCGCGAGCGCTTCCTCGCCGCGCAGGTGCCGCTGCGGTTCGGCCACTGGCTCGCAGACCCGGCCCATCGGCGCCGCGCGATGACCGAGATCGTCAGGGTCGGCCGCACCGCGCTGCACCGGATCCGCGAGGACGAGGTCCGCGCCTTCGTCGAGGACGTCCTGCTGCCGCGGCTGGTCCGCGAGCCGGTCAGCCCGATGGCCGGCGACCTGCTCGACGCCGTCGTCGCCGACCATGCGCACCAGGGGCTGGTCGACCTCGCGGTGGGGGAGATCCGCGACTGGCTGGTCGAGAACCCGCAGGCCTTCGCCGTCATCGTCAACGAGCGGGTGCCGTGGTGGACTCCGGCCTGGGTCGACGAGAAGGTCGTCACCTGGACGTACGACCAGGCGCTGCGCTGGCTGGCCGATATCCGTGACGACCCGCACCACCCGACCCGGCAGGCCCTCGACGCCTTGCTGCTCCGGCTCGCCGCGGACCTGCAGCACGACCCCGAGGTGCAGGCCCGAGCCGAGTCGCTCAAGGCCCGGCTGCTCAGCCACCCGCAGGTCGGCGACACGGCGCTCTCGCTCTGGCGCTCGGTGCGCGCGTCGCTGCTCTCGGCGATGGACGACGAGGACTCCGGGCTCTACCTAAGGATGGACGGCTGGCTCGCCGAGGCCGGGGAGCATCTCGTCGCGGACCCGGCGCTGCGGGCCCGGCTCGAGTCGGACCTCGGGGACGCGCTCGCCTTCATGGTGACGACCTATGGCGACGAGCTCGCGACCGTCATCTCGCACACCATCGACCAGTGGGACGGCCGCGCGGCCTCGGAACGCATCGAGCTGCACGTCGGACGGGACCTGCAGTTCATCCGGATCAATGGCACGGTCGTCGGAGCCCTCGCCGGGCTGGTCATCCACGCGGTGGGTCACCTGGTGCGCTGAGCCGTCGTCCGCGGGCCGGGCGACCTCAGCGGGTACCGGTCACCATCCAGTGGTCCCCTCGGGCGCGCCACCACAGCGTCATACCGCGGACCACCATGAACCAGTGGAAGGCGAGCCACAGCACGACCAGCCCGTATGCCGCGCCGTGGTCGACCACCAGCGCCGGTCCGGCCGCGTGCAGCCACAGGACGAGCGGGAGGTATGCCGCCAGCGCCACGACCATGCCGACGGCGAGGTACCGGCCGTCTCCAGCCCCGATGAGCACCCCGTCGAGGACGAAGACCACCCCGCTGACCACCTGCCCGACGGCGACGACGACCAGCGCGCTCGCCAGGGCCTGGCGGACCAGCGGGTCCGGGGTGAACAGCGCCGGGAGCACGCGGTGGACGGCAAGCACCCCCGCGCCGAGGACGACCCCCGCTCCAAGACCCCAGCGGGTCATCAGCTGGGTCGTCGCGCGGGTGCCCTCGCGGTCGCCGGCGCCGAGCGAGCGCCCGGTCAGGGCCTGCGCGGCGATGGCGAGCGAGTCCAGGGCGAAGGTGAGGAAGCCCCAGATCGTGAACGCCACCTGGTGCGCGGCGAGTGCCTCGTCGCCGAAGGCAGCGGCCACCCACACGGTGAGGAGCAGCACCGCGCGCAGGGCGAGGGTTCGCACGAGCAGCGGTATGCCGTCCAGCGCCGAACGCAGGACGCCCGCGGGGTGCGGCGCCAGGCGGGCGTCATACCGCCTCGCGAGGGTGAGCAGCGCGGCGGTGAGGCCGACCGCCATCCCGGTCTGGGCGATCACGGTGCCCCATGCGGAGCCGGCGATGCCCCAGCCGAGCGGGTAGACGAAGAGGTAGTTCAGCGCGACATTGGCCGGGAAGCCGATGGCGGCGATGCGCAGCGGGGTGGTGGTGTCCTGCAGGCCCCGCAGGACTCCGGTGACCGCGAGGATGACGAGCATCGAGGGCACACCTAGGGCGCTGACCTGCAGATATGTGACGGCTTGGTCGATCGTGGCCGCTGAGGCTCCGATGGCGGCGCTGATGGGGCGGGCGGCGGCATACAGGGCTGCGCCGGTGAGGGCACCGAGGGCGAGGGCGAGGTACAGCCCGTCCATGCCGACCGAGACGGCCCGCCCTGGTGCGCGGGCGCCGACGTGGCGGGCGACGGCGGAGGTCGTGGCGTACGCGAGGAAGATGAACAGGCCCGAGGCGGTGAGCAGTGCGGTCGAGGCGACCCCGAGAGCGGCGAGCGAGGTGGTGCCGAGGTGGCCGACGATCGCGGAGTCGGCGAGGAGGAAGAGCGGCTCGACGACGAGGGCGAGGAAGGCCGGGACGGCGAGGCGCAGGATCTCGCGGCGCGTTGTCCGGTCCGCGGCGCTGTCCACCTTGGCGAGGCTACTGCGGGCCGGTGGTTCGGGTGGGTCGTCCCCAGATGGCGGACGCGTCCCGCTCTGGTGTGCCCAGGTGTCGATTCCCCTCCCGCCGCACACCTCGCGCATTGGCCTCGTCCCCCCTCTTCGTCGCCTCCCCGGGCAGTCAAACGTGCAGTAGTCGAGCGTCGGGGCGACATACCGGGGCAATTCGGGCGCGAAAAGGGACTACTGCACGTTTGAGTGTCGCCCTCGGAGGTTCTCGAGGTCGGGAAACCGACACGGGAGGGCGGCCGCGGCTGCGGCGGGGCTTCGCCCGCGGCGGATAACGATCTGACCCGAATCGGCCCCGAGGGGGAACCGATCCGTGCTCGAAGGTGCTCTTCCTAGGTGAGGGGTCCCAGGACGAGGCCAGCACCGGAGGACGGCGTGGATCGGAGCGAGCAGTTCCGGTCGTTCGTCGACGCCCGGTACCCCGCGATGGTCCGGACCGCGACGCTGCTCGCCGGCTCGCGCGCGTCGGGCGAGGACCTGCTCCAGGAGGCGTTGCTCCGGTCGTACCTCAGCTGGTCGAGGGTGCGCGATGTCGGAGCGGCTGAGGCGTATGTACGTACGACAATGGTCCGGCTCCTCATCAAGGACCGGCGGCGGCGCTGGTCCGGTGAGGTACCGACCGAGCCGGAGACGATGGGCGCCTTCGGAGCCTCGGAGGCCGTTGCTGCCGGCGACGTGGCGACGACCGGGGTGGCCGTGCGGGCGGCCCTGCGCCGGCTGCCGGCGGACCAGCGGGCCGCGATCGTCCTGCGGTTCTACGCCGACCTCAGCGAAGCCCAGATCGCGACCGAGCTCGGCGTCGCCGCCGGGACGGTCAAGTCACGGATCTCCCGAGGTATGGCGGCGCTGCGCTCGAGCGGCCTGCTGACCGACGAGGAGCCGGCGATCTCGGACCCCGAACCACGAGGCGAGCGGTCGAGACAGGCTCAGGCTTGGGAAGGAGGCCGGCGATGACAGACCTGCACACGCTCCTGGCGGCCGGCGCCGAGGACGGCGGGACGGCATACCCACCGGGGGAGCACTTCTACGAACGGGCCGAGCGCACGGCGCGCGGCCGACGGACCCGCAATGCGACCCTCGGCGGCGTCGCGGCGAGCCTGGTCGCGCTTGGTGGTGCGGGCGCGGTCGGCGGCTGGCTGCCGGGGCTGGTCGGGCTCAACCGTGGGCCGGGGCCCGTCGTGGCCGGGCAGCTGACGCCGGTGGCGGCGGCGCCGGAGTGCGTCCGTGACCTGCTGGGCCGCGCCAACGCCCGGTATGTCGACGACCAGCTCGTCGGGGCCGTGGTCGACATCCCGGCGGCGAAGCGGACGATCACGCACGGTCTGACCCGTGGTTCCGGCTGGGACGCGGGCGTGGTCGACGTGCTCGGTGGGCCCGCGGCGGCGCGCCCGACCGGCGCGAGCGCTGCCGTCTGGGACGGGGTGACGCCGGCGTCGGACCTCGCGGCGGGGCGACACTTCGTGCTGCTCTTCCTCGACAACTCGCCGCGGGTGCCGGGCGGGACGTACGACGGGCCGGTGTGGGGGTATGTCGCCGACCTGACCTGGCCCGTGTCCGGCGACGGTATGACGGTGACCTGCGCCGACGGCCAGTTCGCCGTTGTGCCGTGGCGGGATGCGACAGGTGCGGGCGGCTGGCTGGGCGTGGGTGCGCCGAAGGTGACGCCGAGTGTCGGTGCGCCGGGTGGGGCGTCGACGGTGTCGCCCGCACCGGGGTCGACGGTGTCGCAGGGTGCCGGTTCTGAGTCCCCGACCGCGTAGCGCCTGTGGCGCCTCGCGACATCGTCCAGGGCCCCGCCCGCTCGAGGCCTAGGTCGCCGAGAGATGGCAAATGGCTGGAATCCGGGCCGATTCAGGGCGTCATACCCGCCATTTCCCATCTCTCGATGAGGGTGGGGCCGGAGCCGGGCAGGGGTCCGAGCGCGCGGGCGGAAATCGGGCAGGGGCCCGAGCGCTCGCGTTTGTGTGCGGGCCTGGGTGCGTTGACGCCCTGCCGCCAACCACACCAGCCCGCTCGACACCCAGCCCACCGAGAGATGGCAAATGGCTGGAATCCGGGCCGATTCAGGGCGTCATACCCGCCATTTCCCATCTCTCGATGCGCGCGCCTGAGGCGGCGCGCCGATCGCGGTCCGGCCCCGCGCCGCAGTACACCTCGCGAGCCTGGGGCCTCTCCCGTCGAGGTCCCGCGCCGATGACGGTGCTCCCCTCCACGTCGTCGGCCCGCCATTCAAACGTGCAGTAGGCCTAAACGGAGGCGGCATACCGGGGCATTTCGGGCGCGAAAAGGCACTATTGCACGTTTGACTGCTCACCAAGGGGGCTCTGAGTGGCGAGCCTCGGGGTGCGGTGCCGCGGGGTGGGGAGCTCGGAGCACGCTGCGAGGGCTCCGGTCCGGCGGCGTCAGGTGGGGCGCGAACGCTCCGGGGGTGGACGCGTCCCGGGTGGGCCGGCGCCCGGGGACTGCTGGGAAAGCGTCCGCGGAGTGCGCGTTGGCTTGGGGACAGACATGGTCGCAAGGGCCGCCTGGCGCGATGGAGCAGCGGCGGAGGGGACGTCAGAGGTGTTTCAGGGCCTCGCGGATCGACAGCCCGGCCATCCGAGACCGGCGGGTCTCGACATACTGGCGCACGAATCCGGGCTCGACATACGCATAATCGCGCAGGACCCAACCAATCGCCTTGCGGATGAAGAAGTCCTGCCGCCCCGCGCGGTCCGCGAACGCTCCACCCTCGAGGTTGGGCTCGATGACATCGGCGAGGAGCACCGGGTCGGTCCCCTGCTTCGCCCCCACCTGCGCAATGATCGCCGTCCGGCGCAGCCACAGGTCCGGGTCGACGGCCCACTCGCGCAGCACCCGCGCGGTCGCGGCAGGATGGGTGAGGAGCGACTCGCGGACGAGCCCGGTCGCGACCGGGTCAACCAGGTCCCACCAGGCGCCCGTGGTGACGAGGTACCGCGCGAGCTCCAGCGTCCCCGCTGGAGCCTCCGGGCCGCTCAGTCGGTGCGCCGCAGCGAGACGGTGGTGCGCAATTTCGAGTGCGGCATACCGATATTCACGGTGACTGGCGCCGTCCCAGAGGTGACGCAGCGTCGCCTCCCACGTCGCGCGGTCCGGCGCCCACCGACGCAGCAGGGGCCGGACGGCGCGACGCAGCTCGCCCATGGTGACGCCGAGGTAGGGCATCGTCGACTTCATGTACGCCTGCTGGCCCGCCGCGCGCTGTGGGTCGCCGAGCGCGGCGAGGGTATGCCGGATGCGCTCCACGAGCGCGGCGTCCGGCTGCCCGGGCGGGGTGCCGAGGGTCGGGCTGGTCACGGTGGTGAGGGTACTCCGGGCGGGTTGTCCACAGGCGGCCGGCCGAGCGGTCGCCGTCATGCGGCGGTGCTTCTACGCTGGCTCGCGAGGACCTCAGGGGAACGGAGGTATGCCGTGGGCGCACGTTCAGGATGGCTTGCCTCCGGAGCGGCGGCGGTCGTGCTGGCGCTGACGGGATGCTCCGCCCCTGCCCCGCAGAGCGCTCCAGCCGCCTCGACACAGCAACCGCGGCCGACCTCGACGCCCAGAGCGGACACCGGCATACCGTCGCCGTCGTCGACCACCACGGACGCACAGGCGGCGCTACAGGCTGAGGCGATCGCCCTGGTGGAGCGGTACGCAACCGAGTGGAACAAGGCCCTCGTGAGCCGCGACAGCACCGCGCTGCAGGCGCTCTTCCTCGAGTCGTGCGAGGCGTGCGTGCGCGAGGCGGCCGATATCGACAACCTCAGGCAGGGTAACCAGCACGTCGTCGGTGGAACGCTGACGCTGACCTCGCTCACGGCGCTGCGCGGCACCGAAAGTGGTATCGGCGTCACGGGCGTGTCGACGCGGGCGGCGGTGACGATCGTCGACCGCGGGGGCAAGGTCGTGGCGCGCTACGCGGAGGACCGGCTCGACGGAGTGCTGTGGATCCTCGAGCGCCGCGGCGCGGTGCTGAAGATCCGTTCGGTGACGCTGTAGGGGTTATCCACAGGCGGCAGCTCGCGCGGTCGCCGTCATGCGGCTGCGCTTCTACGCTGGCTCGCGAGGACCTCAGGGGAACGGAGGTATGCCGTGGGCGCTCGCGGAATCCGGCGTCTCGTCGGTGTGGTCGTCTTGGGGGCTGTTGGGCTCGCCGGCTGTGCTGCGGCGCCGACGCCAGCAACCAGCGGGGCGTCGAGGACATCTCTGGCATCGACGACGTCGGGTGTCGACTCGTCGACCGGCATACCCTCGCCGTCGTCGACCGCCGCCGACGCACAGGCGGCGCTCCAGGCCGAGGCCGTGGAGGCCGTGAAGCAGTACTACGCGGCCTGGAACCGCGCGCTCGTCTCGCGGGACGGCTCGGAGGTTCGGGCGATGTCGCTGCCCGGCTGCGAAGCGTGCGCGATGGATCTCGCCGACCTCGCGGCGTTCAAGGCGAAGAACCAAACCGTGCGTGGCGGCCTCATCACGCTGACAAACCTGCGGGGACTGCCCGGCGTGGACGCGGGGATCCCGGTCGAGGGTGACGCGACGCGGGCTGCCGCGCAGGTGTTCTCGAGCAACGGGACCCTGGTCAAGACGTACCCGCAGGACACGGCGATCAACCGGCTGTGGGTGGTGGCCCGAAGTGGGGGCCGGCTGAAGGTCAAGGGGATCTCGTGAGCCGGGTTGCCGCGAGCGCTGCGTCGGGGCTTCGGGCCAAGCGGCCGGGCCGGCGTTGGTTGGTGGGCTTCGTTGCAGTGGGGCCGCTATTGGCTGCGTGTTCGAGCGCCCCGTCGGTGGCCCCGCCACCGACCTCGGTGCGGACGGTCTCGACGCCTTCGGGTGTCGACTCGTCGACCGGCATACCGTCGCCGTCGTCGACCACCATCGACGCACAGGCGGCGCTACAGGCTGAGGCGGTCGAGGCCGTGAAGCAGTACTACGCGGCCTGGAACCGCGCCGTCATCTCGCGAAGCAGCGCCGAGCTGCGCGCGCGCTCGCTGCCGCAGTGTGAGCCCTGCCAACGCGATATCGCTGCCATAGATGATCTGAAGCGGCAGAACCAGACGGCCCGTGGCGGCATGATCACGCTGTCTGGTCTGCGGGCGAGCCCGGGGGTGGATGCCGGGATCCTCGTCCAGGGTGAGCTCGTGCGGGCGCCGGTGGATCTCATCGGTGCGTCGGGCAAGGTGGTGAAGAGCTACCCCGAGGACCGAACCGGAACCATCGGGTGGATTCTCACCCGCAGCGGCGGCGTGTTGAAGATCATGGACATCGCATGACTGGCGACATTCGTGGGCGGCCGGCCCGGAGGCCCCGGTACCCCTCGAGGAAGGGGCATTTGCTGGCTGGGCTGATCTGTTTGGCGACACTGGAGGGCTGTTCCGGAGCCCCCTCCGCCACCCCATCCCCAACCTCAGCTCAGGCGGCGTCGACCGCCATGTCCTCCTCGGTGCTCGTCACGCCGTCGAACGCGACGACCACCACCGACGCGCAGGCGGCGCTTCAGGCCGAGGCGGTGGAGGCGGTGAGGAACTTCTACGATGCGTGGAACGCGGCGATTGTCAGCAGGGACAGTCGCGCCATGCGGGCGTTGGTTCTCCCTCAATGCGTTCTCTGCATGAGCGACATCGGCAACATCGATGATCTCAAGAAGCAGAATCAGACGGTCCGGGGCGGGCAGGTGACCCTCGGCAAACTGACGGCATCCAAGGGATCCGACCAAGCCATCGCCGTGCAGGGCGAGGTAGTGCGAGCGCCAGTGGAGATCTTCGGAGCAGACGGCGCGCTGGTCCGATCGTTCGCCGTTGATCGCGTGCCCAACATGCTGTGGATTCTCGAGCGGAGCGGGGGCGTCCTGAAGATCCGGGACCAGGTGCGATGAGCCGCAGTCCCTCGGTTATCCACAGGGCGGACCGTTGGGGTCGCCGCAGCGGGGGCGCCGGTCTAGTGTGGGCCGCGGAATCCCAGGGGACGGGAGGTATGCCGTGGGTACTCGCAGAGGCCGGCGCGTTGTCGGTGCGCTCGCTGTCGTGGCGGGCGCGCTGGCCGGGTGCACGGGTTCGCCATCCCCGAGCGCTAGTTCCTCCTGGCCCGCCGTGACGACATCGTCGACGACGACAAGTGCCACGCCGTCGAGTACGACGACCACCCTTGACGCCCAGGCAGCGCTCCAAGCCGAGGCGGTCGAGGCGGTCAAGAAGTACTACGAGGCGTGGAACCGGGCGCTTGTCTCATTGGACAGCAAAGAACTGAAGGCGATGTCGCTGCCAACATGTGAGGCTTGCGCGGCCGACCTGTACGACCTCGAAGCCTTTAAGACAAAAGGTCAGACCGTTCAGGGCGGCGCGATCACGGTGAGCAACCTGAAGGGGCTGCCAGGGGTTGAGTCAGGGATCCCCGTGCAGGGAAACCTGACCAGGGCCCCCGCCAAGATCTTCAGCAATGGGGTCTTGGTGAAGTCCTACTCGCAAGACACTGCAATCAACAGGCTTTGGGTCGTCGCCCGAAGCGGAGGGCGACTAGTGATGAAGGGCATCTCATGAGAGCCCGCCATCTTGTGAGCGCCATGGTGGCCTTGGCGCTTTCCCTTCCCGGCGCAGTCGTCGGGACAGCCAACGCCGCCGTGTGCAGTAGCAGCGGGCTTGGGGGTAACACGAACGCGGCCACTTGTCCTGGCTTCCTGAAGTGGACGTACGATCCCCGCTCCCACGAGTTCCACGGCGAGTCGGCGCTCGCAGGCCTGCAGCGGGATCTGTACGAGTATCGCGAAGTCGCCGACTGCGACAGCAACACGGTCGACACTCCGTTCGAAGCTCTCTGCATGCGCGCCATCAGTTGCCCGGTCCGAGTGGACTCCAACGGCGATCGACTCGCTTCACTTCGGATCGTTGTCTACCGTCGTGCGATTGGTTCGACGGCCCCCTGGTTGGAGGCTCAGACTGCCTGCCGGTACTACGGGCGCACCGTCACCTTGGCGGAAGTCCAGACCGCCGCACGCCAAGGGATCGAGCGCCACGTCGGCCACCCGAGCATCTCCGTCCAACCCCCCGGCGGGCAGACCCTCGTCAACATCCCGACGATCTTCAGCGCCGCCGAACAGCGCACCACCACCTTGCCCATCACCGCTCCGGTGCCCGGGCAGATCAAGGCGGTGCCGTCATACAGCTGGACGTTCGGCGACGGACTGACGGGGACCGGCAGCGGCCACCCGTTCACGCCCAGCATCGTCCCGAACGAGACCGGCAACAACGGGTACTACGTGGTCGCCGTCTACCGCCAGCCGGGCACGAAGTCGATCACCGCCACCCTGCGCTGGGACGTCACCTTCACCCTCCAGGGCTTCGGGACGATCACCCTGGCGCCGATCGTCTTCACCGACACCGTCCAGCTCAACGCGCGCACCGCCCGCGCCGTCCTCGTCAACCACTGACGCGACCTCCCAGGGGGCCGGCATGCGGGAGGCGGTCCAGCTCACCACCCTTCGTCGGTATGCCGCCCAGGTATGCCGTTCCACGTGGACCATGGGCCTCGCGGTGCTGATGGCCGTGGCGGTCGCGGGGTGCGGCGGGTCCGCGACGCCGAGCGGTACAACGACGACGACCGCCGCGCCGCAGACGGTCACGACCTTGGCGGCCTCAACGGCCACCTCGACCACCTCGGCGGCCAGCGCGACGACAACCCTCGACCCCCAGGCCGCCCTCCAGGCCGAGGCCGTCGAGACAGTGAAGACGTTCTACGCGGCGTGGAACGACGCACTCGTCACACACGACTCCCGGCCACTGACAGCGCTAGCGCTGCCCGAATGCGAGTCGTGCGCGCTCATCGCTGCGGACATCGACACCATCGCGAGGAAGAAGCTCCGCGTCGTCGGGGGGCAGATCACGCTGTCACATGTGCGCGCCGATCCCGGTGTCGACCAAGGCATCCCCGTCCAGGGAGAGCTGGTTCGAGCGGCGATCCAGCTCATCGACGCCAGCGGGAAGGTCACCCGGTCGGCCGAGGAAGACACCGCCCCCGGGATGTTGTGGATCCTCGAGCGACGCGACGGCGTGCTGAGGATCCGGGAGATCAACCGGTGACCGTCGGCCACAACAAGCCGCTGCGGCAGCGACCGGCCAGAGCGACGTCGGAGCTATCGACGCCCGCGGGCCTCGAACCGGGCCCGCGCCACAGCGGCCAGCTCCTCCCGGGTCCGCGGCTCCGCCTGGGTCGACAGCGAGGCCAGCAGGTGCTCGGTGGCGTGGGCGATCTCGTGGACGGCCCGGTCGAAGGCCTCGGCGTTCGCCCGCGACGGCGCCCGGGTGCCCGCGACCTTGCGGACGTACTGCAGCGCGGCGGCGTGCACCTCGTCATGGGTGACGGGCGGGTCGAGGTTGTTCAGGGGCTTGATGCTGCGACACATGACATCGAGGGTACGTCGCGCCCAGCCGGCCCCCACTAAGAGCCCCGAATCACAGGTCGTGAGGACTGGTGTGGGACATCTGCTGCCGACTGCCCGACACGCCGCGAACTTTTTCTTCTCCACAGCTGTGCACACCCCGTTCGAGCAGGTCGCTGAGCACAGAACCCCCGGGTGTGAGATTTCTCCGCGCACACGATATCGACACGTTGTCCACAGCCCTGTCGGGCGTGTTGCACACCGGCATACACAGGTTATCCACAGGGGTGGATTGTGGGTGGCGAGCCGAGGTACCTAGGGTGAGCCAGCCGGGTTGTCAGACCGCGGTGATGTGCTTCTCCCGTGGGCCACCAGGCCCACGGCAGCGCACCGCAGGACGACCGGCGGCCGGAGATAAGGGGTGCTACAGCATGACCGTGCAAGAGCTGTTCCCCTCCGACGCGCCCCCCGAGGACCGGCTTCCCCCGCAGGACATCCATGCCGAGCAGTCCGTCCTCGGCGGGATGCTGCTGTCCAAGGACGCCATCGCCGACTGCCTTGAGGTCACCCGCAGCCAGGACTTCTACCGGCCCGCGCACGAGCTCATCTATGACGCGGTCCTCGAGCTGTACGGGCGCGGCGAGCCGGCCGACGCCATCACCGTCGCCGACGAGCTGACCAAGCGCGGCCAGCTGCCCCGCATCGGCGGCCAGGCGTACCTCCACCAGCTCATCGCCGCCGTCCCCACCGCGGCGAACGCCGGCTACTACGCCCAGATCGTCGCCGAGCGCGCGGTGCTGCGCCGGCTTGTCGAGGCGGGCACCCGGATCGTCCAGATGGGGTACGCCCAGGGCGGCGCCGTCGAGGACATCGTCAACGCCGCGCAGGCCGAGGTCTATGGCGTCGTCGACACCCGCAGCGGCGACGACTACCTGCGGCTGAGCGAGCTGCTCGAGCCGACGATGGACGAGATCGAGGTCGCCTCCGGCAAGTCCGGGCAGATGACCGGCGTGCCGACCGGCTTCACCGACCTCGACGCGCTGACCAACGGCCTGCACGCCGGGCAGATGATCGTCCTCGCCGCCCGCCCCGCGATGGGGAAGGCCCTCGCCCTCGACACCCCGATCCCCACCCCGTCCGGCTGGACCACCATGGGCGAGGTCACCGTCGGTCAGCTCGTGTATGCCGACGACGGTATGCCGACCGAGGTCGTCGCTGCGACGGAGGTGATGACGGGGCGGCCGTGCTACGAGCTGTGCTTCTCCGACGGGACCTCGATCGTCGCGGACGCCGAGCACCAGTGGCAGGTGGCCTTCTTCGGCGACCTTCGCGTCGTCACGACCGCGGTGCTCGCGGAGGTGCTGGCCGCCCAGATCCTCGTGGTGGTCGAGCGGGCGCCGGCGCCGGGGGCGGCGGCGGGCATGGACTACACGGTGTGGAAGGTCGAGAGCGTCCGCCCGGTGGCGTCGGTGCCGGTCCGGTGCATCGAGGTCGCGAACCCCTCGCATCTGTACCTCGCCGGCCGCTCGATGATCCCGACGCACAACTCCACGCTCGGGCTCGACATCGCCCGGTGCGCCGCGATCAAGCACGACATGGCCGCGGTGGTCTTCTCGCTGGAGATGTCGCGCACCGAGATCACCATGCGTCTGCTGTCGGCCGAGGCGGGCGTGCAGCTGCAGCACATGCGCAAGGGCACGATGCGCGACGAGGACTGGCAGCGCCTCGCCGTGACGATGGGCCGGCTCTCCGACGCCCCGCTGTTCATCGACGACTCGCCGAACATGTCCCTGATGCAGATCCGGGCGAAGTGCCGCCGGCTGAAGCAGCGCAACAACCTCAAGCTCGTGGTCATCGACTACCTCCAGCTGATGTCGAGCGGCAAGCGGGTCGAGTCCCGCCAGCAGGAGGTCGCGGAGTTTTCCCGGGCGCTGAAGCTGCTGGCCAAGGAGCTCGAGGTCCCGGTGATCGCGATCTCGCAGCTGAACCGTGGCCCGGAGCAGCGCACCGACAAGCGCCCACAGATGTCCGACCTGCGCGAGAGCGGCTGCCTGACCGCCGACACCCGCGTGCTGCGGGCCGACACCGGGGCCGAGGCGAGCTTGGGGGAGCTGCACGCACAGGACGTGCGCGACATACCGGTGTGGTCGCTCGACGAGTCGTTGCGCTACGTACGCCGCCACCTCACCCACGTCTTCGCCACGGGGGTCAAGCCGGTCTTCCGGCTCACCCTCGCCTCTGGCAAGACTGTGCGCGCGACCGAGAATCACCCGTTCCTCACGTATGGCGGATGGCGCGCGCTCGGCGATCTGCGCACCGGTGAGCGGGTGGCGGTGCCCAGGCACGTGCCGGCGCCCGAGCAGTTCGAGCCGTGGGAGGACTCGCGGGTCATCCTGCTCGCTCATCTCATTGGCGACGGCTCGTTCGTCCGGCGCCAGCCGTTGCGTTACGCCAGCGTCGATGAGGCCAACCTCGCGGCGGTGTCCAAGGCCGCGCTGACCTTTGGGGTCATGGGCGTGCGCGACGAGCACGCCGCGGCCCGGGTGACGACGCTGCGGCTGCCGGCCCCGTTCCGCCTGACCCACGGGGTGCGCAACCCGATCGCCGAGTGGCTCGACGACCTGGGGCTCTTCGGGCTCCGCAGCCACGAGAAGTTCGTGCCCGAGCCGATCTTCCACGTCTCGAAGCGGCAGGTTGCGCTCTTCCTGCGGCACCTGTGGGCCACCGACGGATCGGTCACCGTGCGGGGCAGCGGCCGCGGCGGGCGCGTCTACTACTCCTCGACGTCGCGGCGGCTCATCGACCAGGTGTCACTGCTGTTGCTGCGGTTCGGCATCTCCACGCGGGTCCGCACGGTCCGCAAGGGCAACTACCGGCCGACCTACACGCTGGACATCTCCGGCGCCGACAGCCAGCGCCGCTTCCTGCAAGAGATCGGGGTGCACGGCACGCGCGGCGAGGCGGCAGCGCGGCTGCTAGAGATCGTCCGCGCGACGACGGCCAACCCCAATGTCGACACCGTGCCCACCGACGTCTGGGACACCGTCAAGACGGTCATGTCGCAGCGAGGGATGACGACACGGGAGTTCCAGCAGGCGATGGGGGTCGCCTATAACGGGTCGGCGTACTACCGGTCGGCACCGTCACGGGAACGGCTCGGCCGGATCGCCGCGGTGCTCGACAGCGCAGAGCTGGACCTGTATGCCGTCAACGACGTGCTGTGGGACTCGGTCGTCTCGGTCGAGCCGGACGGCGTCGAGCAGGTGTATGACGCCACCGTCCTGGGCGGCCACAACTTCGTCGCCAACGGCATCGCCGTCCACAACTCCATCGAGCAGGACGCCGACATGGTGATCCTGCTGCACCGCGAGGAGGCCTACGAGCGGGAGTCGCCCCGAGCCGGCGAGGCCGACCTGATCGTGGCCAAGCACCGGAACGGCCCGACCGACACCATCGTGGTCGCCTTCCAGGGCCACTTGAGCCGTTTCACCAACATGGCCACCAACTTCTGACGGCACGTGTCGAGATGCAGCGAAGATTTCACAAATGGCGGAGCTATGAATCATAAACGTCGGGTTATGGCTTCGGGTGTAGAGCCCTTCGATCGTTATGGATCGCCGACAGCGGAGCACAACGCCAGATCCCGGCGAACACGCCGTGCGCCGAAGAACTTCGCTTGGAAGGATCTCGTTGGCTTGTACTTCGGCAGGTCCACTGCCATCGCAGCAGAGTATGTCCCGACGCGCCTCAGACGCGTGGCAATAGTGCCCATGAACTGATCCGCCTCGGCTCGTCCGGGCTTGGTCTGTCGCGGCATGAGACGCGGCCTTGTCCCGCCTAGCGTTAACGTGCCAATGTGACATCGGTGGCGAACCCGCCACGGCCCGAGGAGGACGACACCGTCATCGCACGCTTGGCCCTGACGGGTCTCCCGGGCCGTCCGATGTTGCCTCCTACCTGACTGAGTCGCACGCTCCCTGCTACCGACTGATCGTCGACGTCCTGCAGAACGGCAACCGACCTCGCCCACCGGGGTCGGTCGAGACGAGCTGGCGAACATGCTGGCTCAGCGGATCGACGATCATGGCAGCGGCGCTGTGAAGCTGCTCGCAGCCACAGGCCTGAGCGCCCGGATGGCACAGCTACTCAACCGCCCCGGCGTGTCCGGACCACACCCTCCGGGAATCTCAGGGCGGTTCACGCGCGTGAGAAGGACTTCACTGCTTCCCTACGGGAGCTGGTGCACGAAGGACGCGCCGAACTCGTGCCGCGGGGCAAGAGCCGCACAAAGGTTCCGGGAGGTTCAGCCTGACCCTCAGGCTGGCATCATCGGAACGTGACCCATCTCCCCGGCTGCTCGAGTGTGGCGGCAGGTCGACGCCACTCCGTGGGTCTGCGGCACAACGGCTGAGTCGTGGCAACCGGGGACGGGGCCGCCGGGGAGTGCGATGTGATGGGCTGGACGGGCATCGTCGCCGTGGCTGCAGGCAACGTGCATACCTTCAGTAACACAGGCCGTTCGCACACGGTCGGCCTGCTTCGTGGTGGGACCGTCATAGCGACGGGATGGAACGGCGACGGCCAGTGCGACGTGGCTGACTGGACCGACGTCGAAGGGATCGCTGCAGGGTGGCGTCGAACGTTGGGCTGGCGTAAGGACGGCACGGTGCTCGCCGCCGGGAGGACGGCCGAGGGTGCCTGCGAGGTCGTCGCCTGGCGTGAGATCGTCGCCGTGTCCTGCGGGGACTGGCATTCGGTCGGCCTGTGCGCCGACGGGACGGCTGTGGCGTCGGGGGTCAACCGTCGAGGTCAGTGCGAGGTGGCGGACTGGACCGGTCTGACAGGCATCGCCGCTGGATACTTGCATACCGTGGGAGTGACCACAGAAGGTCGGGTAGTTACTGCGGGGGATCGTGCGGCCGCCTTCGACGTGAGCCGCTGGCGCGGACCTCCGCGGCTCGGCCCGAGAGACCGGTGACCTGCGGCGATGCACCACCCTGGATCTTGCGCGCGCCAGCCAAATCGAGGAGATCGTGCAAAGTACCCCGCACACGGTCGCGCAATCCTCGCTGCACCTCGACAGTAAGCCGCGAAGCTGTCGAGATACACTGAGTCTTGTAAGAACGGCAGTTGATTCTAAGAATTAGCCGATGTTATGCACTTCGGGCGTGCCCGACAGTGGTGTTATGAATCCCGCGGCGGCGAGCGTTAGCGCAGTTCCTGCCCGTTTCGCTGGCTGGGCTTCTCAACGTGCGTATCGATGAGGAACCCTGCGACGGCGAAGCCAGCGTTCACAGCGAGCTTGGCGTGGCGGGGAGCCGGCCGGACCGCCGCCTTGCCCCGGCCGTGCGCGTCACTCAGCGAGTTCCTCATGGACCCGATGCCGGCGACGACCGTCGTGACACCCGACAAGATCTGTTTGATCACCTGCTCGCTGTGCTGGTCAGGTGCGATCTCCATGGCAGCGGCAGCGGCTTTGTAGAGCCGACTCAGATCCCAGCCATTCTCGTAGGGCACTCCACGCTCGTCGCAGATGTGCTTGCAGTGCTCTCCAGAAGCGTCCGGGTCGCCGTGATCGCGCCCTCTGGGTCGGAGTGGATCTTGTCGAGAGCTTGGCGCCAAGAGTCCTGAACCGCCTTCCAGTCGGGAAGTGCCGAAGGTCGAGCGGCGGCGGCATCCGCTCCAGGTGCACTCTGGCCCAAGAGGAGTGCTCGCAGCTTAGCGATGTCCTCGTCCGTCGGTCGGCCATGCTTGATGTAGCCGTCGTACTCACAGAGGTTGAGGAGGAAACGCACCTGCTGGTCGCGGGTCAGCAGACGAAGGCCACGCTGGAAGATCTGCCAGCGTGACTCCGCTCCGCCTCCCCATCCGGTGTACTCGCCAAGGTCATCGGTGTCCGCAAGTCCTCCCCGAGCATGTCGTCGCCTGCTACCTCCAAGGGCTTTTCGAATCGCGGCCCGCAACGATCGGCCTATTCGCCTCAGTGTGCGTCGCCCGGACGCACCCCAACGTCAACTCCTGGGGCGATGCAGCAGTAGCACTCGGCCTATCCGCCGAGCTTGGCGAACGCGCTGCTCGCGCCTGCTCAGGCTCCATGACGGGATCACCAGCAGAGGTCGCCGCAGCCCTGGCCGAGGCTGCTCGTCGACTCGAGGTCGACTACCGGGACGTGGAGGAGCGCGTTCGCCACCTCGCACGAACTGAACGCTGGTTCCGTGGATGGGCTCGAGAAACCCGTCCACGCACCCACCTCGGCACCCGCGCTAACGCCCTGCTCTGGCTATGGCTGGAGGAGGCGCATGGGCACATCACGACCGCTCCGATCGCGGCCGATCCTTGGTCCTACCGGAAGTTCGCCAGGCTCCTCACCGGGGTTCAGGCCACAACTTTGGCCGGCGCCATCGCAACATCGATGCAATCCACTCAGGAGTCCAGATGAGCGGACGAGCCACCGTCCCGGTGAGCAGCTACATCAGCGCGGCCTTCGCCATGACCGATCGGGTCGAATACGCTCGTCGAGACGATCGCTAACGGGCGCGCGCCGCATCTCGTCTGCCTCCCAGCAAGCTGGACCGAGAGCCGTGGCCACGGTGAAGGGTGGAAAATGAAACCGCAAGACATGGCGGCTTCAGCGCCGGGTGTCGAGGGCGCGCGCCTGGACGTCGAAGCGGTTTACCTGCAGCACAAGGACGCCATGTGGGGCATGGCCCGCAGCATGCTGCGGGGCGATGAGGAGCGGGCGAAGGACATAGTCCAGGAGGTCATGTTGGCGATCGTCGCGAGGATGCCGCGCAACATCGACAACTGGGAGGCGTACCTCGTGACGGCGGTCAAGAACAAGATCCGCGACTTCTGGAAGTCTGCTGCGCGCCAGCACGAGTTACTTCTCTTGGATGACGCCGCGCCGCTAGAGGACGAATGCCTTGGCGCTGACAACCTGACGTTGGATCCCGCCACAGCGGTAGAGGAGTCCTACGAGCGGGCAGTCAGTGTGGCCGTAATGCGCGAGGCTCTCGCCGAGCTCCGCACCTCGCATCCGGTAGAGCACGACGTGTTCCTGAAGGCTAAGCATGAGGAACGCACGTCGAACAGCATCGCAACCGAGATGGGGGTCTCGGACTCGAGGGTGCGCCAGCATTTGATGACCGCACGGTCCGAACTGATGAAGATTCTCGAAGCCCGAGGAGGTGTGCGATGAGCGAGAACGAGTCCAACGGGGCGAAGCTGCCCGCCGACGAGTCGACGGACGCGGTGACGGCGAAGCGAGCAGAGATCGGTCTGCGCTGGAGCCGTAGCCCGGGTGAGCAACTTGAGAAGACGCTGGAACGCGTGTTGGCGACACCGGCCGGGCACGAAAGGGAGCGGTTGGTTGCGTCGCTACTTCCGTACCAGCGCGACGCCATCGCGGAGATGATCGAGATCGACGACCTGGTGTGGGCCACGTCCCACGGCGCACCACCACTGCAGGCGGACCCCGTCGCTGCGATGCTCGGTTTGGTTCCTGACGCGTCGTTCCGGCTCGACTCGGCCGCCTTCACCCAGTTGTGTACGCGCCAGGGCGTGAAGCCGACGACGCTAGCGGCGCGGCTTAAGAAGCGTGGATGGGAGGTGGATGCTGCAGACGTGTTCCGCTGGCGGACCAGCGTGGCCTCCGACGTCTCCCCGGCCCTGATCCGAGTGATCGGCGAAGAGCTTGGTGTTAGCCCTGACGACCTGATCGCTCCGCCGGCCACCCAGCCGGCGATCCTTGACGCGGTGGCCGGGCGGGTGACAGCGACCAAGCGGTTCATGGACCTGGTGCAGCGGTTCGCGCTCGTGCAGCGGATCTCGCCGAGCATGGCGAACACGATGCTACGCACCCGGATGCTGGCCACTGTGCACCGTGGCGAGAAGCCGCAGGTCGAACAGCTGCTCGATTCGCTCGAGACCCTGGTCCAGTCCCTTGAGTCGGACTGAGCAGCGGCACCGGTGCGGGAGGGGCGATCCACCCTGAAGACGCTCGAGGACTGCGTTGTCGCCGCGCTCGACGGCATGGCCCCGGAGGCTCAGGCGCGGTTTGTGTTGGACCCGCTGGTCACGATGCGCACCGACATGGGGCTCAAAGTGACCGCAGCTGATCACCTGACCGAGAAGAGGGCCGACGGCGGTGCATGCGACGGGCTCTCGTTCCTCAAGGACGGGGTCATCCTCTACGCTCCGACAGACAACTCCCGGCGGGAGAACTTCACCTTGGCCCACGAGCTTGGGCACTGGCTAGTGGAGCAGGTGCCTGAGGTCTTCGACTGGCTCTTCGAGCAGCCGGCACCGGAGAAGGCGCTGGAGACGCTGTGTGACCAGATCGCCCAGCGTCTCCTGCTCGCCGAGTCGTCAGTATCCGCAGTCGTGGGCAGTGGTCCGATCCGGGCGCGACATATCGTCGAGCTCTACAACGCGACCCGGGCCAGTATCCCGGCCTGCGCGATCGCGCTCACCACGCGTCTGCCTAGTCTGGGCGCGATCGTCATCGTCGACGCCACGACGACCTTCGCCGATACAGAAGACCGTGCCGCTGTGCGCTATGCCAGCATCCGGCCCGACCCGCATGAGGGGTGGCCGAAGGTCTACCCATGGCCGGGCCAGACCCTGCCGCCGGGCCACCCACTGCTACATCTGCTCTCGTCCGCGCGCACCAGCCCGCAGCAGATGGCGGGCGTCCAGGCCGAGCCCAGAGCACTCCAGCAACGGTCTTTCTGGGCGATGCCGTGGGGCGAGCGGGCCACCTTCTACCTCGACGCCGTCGCGGTCTCGGCACGTCGAGCCATCGGCGTGCTCGCCGACACCGACCTGTGGGGAGTCGAGCGATTCCACCCGACTGAGCGTCGTGACTTTGACCAACGCCCCGAGCACGAGATCACATGCTGCGGCCATACGCGCAAGGCTCGTGGCTACCCCTGCGACCGTTGCGGTCAGATCCACTGCCCGGTGTGCGGGAAGTGCCACTGCGACCGCCGTGACGACCAACTCGTCATGTGCGAGGGAAGTTGCTACCTGAAGTTCATGCCGCACCTGCTGGCCAACGGCCGCTGCGAGGAGTGCCGCTAACACCTCTCCGCCCTGTCTCGACTACCTAGCGAGAGGACATGGAATCGCCCGAGGCTCTCGGGGAGGAGGTGAATGGGCAATGGCAAAGAACACCGGCAAGGGCCACCGCATCGGTGCGGTCAAGGGCCGCAGCGAGTTCAAGGTCAACGGGGCTCATCCCAAAGCAGAGTGGGTTCGGAAGCCGCCGGTTTCGAGTAGGCAGCGGGCGATGTAGTGGGTCAGGTTGCGGAACCCGAGGGCGGATCCGCGGAGGTGTTCGAGGCGGCCGTTCAGGGCTTCGGTGGGTCCGTTGGATGTGCCGGGCCGGTCGAAGTAGGCCAGCACGTCAGCGGCGCGTTGGTTCAGGGTTCGGCCGAGGCGTCGGAGCTCGACCAGCGCTGACGGGACACCCTCGCGCAAGGAGTCGATGACAGCGGCCATCGCCGTCTTGCCGTGCTCCCGGTTCAGGTTGCGGTAGGCAGCGATCATCCGCTGGAGGATTCCCCAGGTGGCTTCGACTTCCACGTGGTCATCGGTGCTGAACAGGACCATGAGGCGTTCGCGTTGGCGGTCGGTGAGCAGGTCTTCACCGGTGTGCAGGGTGCGCCGGGCCCGGTACAGCGGATCGTTCTTGAAGCCACGGTGGCCGTGGAGCTCTTGTTGGACCCGGCGCCGGCACCGATCGAGGGCGTCCCCGGCCAGGCGCACGACGTGGAAGGGGTCCATCACGGCGACCGCGTCCGGGAGTTCTTCGGCGGTAGCGGTCTTGAAGCCAGTGAACCCGTCCATGGCTACCACCTCGACCCCATCGCGCCACGCCTGCGGGCGATCGGCGAGCCAGGTCTTGAACGCTTGCTTGGAGCGGCCTTCGACCATGTCCAGCAGGCGTGCTGGGCCGGTGCCGTCGCGGATCGGGGTGAGGTCGATGATGACGGTGACGTACTTGTCGCCCTTCCTGGTGTGTCGCCACACGTGCTCGTCCACTCCGATCACCGCGACGCCATCGAAGCGGGCGGGATCGCCGATGAGCATCCGCTGCCCTTCGGCCAGGACCGCGTCATTGGCGGTATCCCAGGCCACCGCCAACGCCTCGGCGAGGCGGGCCACGGTCAGGTGCTGCACGACCAGCCCCACCAGAGCCCACCGCACTCCGGCCCGCGAGATCTTCGCTCTCGGCTCCGCCGCCGCCGAGGTGTCCTGGCGCCACACCCGCGAGCAGCCCGTGCAGCGATACCGGCGGACCGCGATCAGCAAGGTCGTGGGCCGCCACCCGAACGGCTCGTGCGCCAACCGGCGCGTCACGACGTCATGCACCACACCCCCGCAGCCACACCGCCGACACCAGCGATCGTCATCGACCACGCGGCACGCGAGCACGGCACGACCCGGTTCGAGGCGTTGTCCGGTGACCTCCAAACCGAGACCCTCAAGACGGCAGAACGTCGTCAGATCAGGCGCGGCGAAGGTAGCGTCATGCATGTCGAGGTCTTCCCGATGGGCAGCGTGAGAACTCCCATCATGTGAAGACCTCGACACCTACCTCAAGACCGACGCGCCCCCGCCGACCCACTCTCGATTGGGAAGAGCCGTCAACGGCACGTGGTTCAAGCGTGACACCCAGACCGGCCGCATCCTCGACAGAAGCCCGACCCAACACAAGGGCGTCCGCAACGAGAAGTGACCGCGCGGGGTGCCCGATCTCCCTTCGGGCACCCCACCGGAAAATCGGTCACCGAGCTGGCGTCTTTGCAGCCGTATCTCAACGTTCCTGTGCCCTCCGTACACAGGAACTACCGTCTCGACACATGCCTCAGGAGGAGACATGAACAGCAACACCGCAAACATCGGCCACGACAACAACGGGCACCACGTTAGTCGGGTGACCATCACCATCGACGGAGTGTCCTTCACCACCGAGAAGGGCCACGAGCAGTGTTCGGCCCTGCTGTGGATGGCAGGTGTCGACCCGGCCCAGTACGACCTCGCGATCGTCAAGCAGCACGGCCAGACGCAGGTCTTCGGTGACGACACGGTCATCAACCTCAAGAACGGCGACGCTTTCGTCACCGTGCGCCAGAGCGCTCAAGTCGCCTGATGAGCGCCGGGCCTCCCCCTGCTGACGGGGTCGAACGGTTCCTCGCCGACCTCAAGGACGAAGGCCTCCGGCCGGCCCGTTGCGGCAACGCGATCACCTACGTCGTGGTGCCAGCAGCGGGCCGGTTCGCCGGCACCGAGGTCGCCACGGGCGTCAGCGCGAGCGAGGTCCAGTCCTGGCCGATGGTGCCGCCTCACTGGATCCACCTTCCTGACGAGGTCACCTTCGCGCACACCAACACCGACACCACCGATTGCGCCCCTGGGTGGCGCCGCCACTCCCGCGACTCCGGACCGTGGAACCTGACCCGCAAGCCCATCCACATCTGGCTCGCCCACGTCCGCGGCGTCCTCGGCCAGGCGGCATGACATGGCCGCCCGACGCAACGCCCAGGCGCCGGTACAGACCCTGGCCAGCCGCGCGCATGAGAAGCGATCAACGAGCGCGGCGCCACTGAGCCGCAGGGGCTCGAGAACGTATGCGCACTCGGTCGCGATGAGCGAGACCGTCCACGCCGAGCTCGCAGCGCACCTCCTGCGCTGCGACCGCCAGGAGGACATCTGCCTGGCCACCTACGTTCCCTCCACCGGCGCGACCCGGACCACCCGGATCATCGCCACGGTCGAACTGCCGCACGAAGGGGAGCGGGAGGTGCACGGCAACGCCACGATCACCGGCGGCTACGTGCTACGGGTCGCTGGCGAAGCTGCACGAGCAAATCGCGGTGTAGTACTACTGCACAGCCACCCCGGTGGCCGTGGATGGCAGGCCATGAGCGCGCCAGACGCCGACTGCGAGTCCTCATACGCCGAACTCGTACGGCAGCTGACCGGTCTCCCGCTTGTCGGAATGACGCTCGCCGGAGACGAGACATGGTCCGCCCGGGTATGGATCGATGGCACCGCCCGCTGGGCCGGCTCGGTACGCCGCGTCGGGCCCACGACGGCCACCTCGTGGAACGCCGAGCTCGTCCCAGCGAAGGTCGACGAACGATCCCAAGCGCGGACCATCGCAGCATGGGGCGAAGATCTCCACCGCGACATCACTCGGCTCCGAGTGCTCGTGGTCGGCGTGGGCAGCGTCGGCCTCGACATCGTCCAACGGCTGGCAGCCACCGGCCTGTTCGAGATCGGCGTCATGGACTATGACCACGTCGAGGAACTGAACCGTGACCGGATGATCGGAGCCACCCGCCGCGACGCACGACTGCATCGCCGAAAGATCGACGTCGCAGCACGACTCGCCCGCCAAGCAGCCACCGCCCCTTCAGTGACAGTGCACCTCCACCCCGAGAGCATCTGCACCGCGACCGGCCTCACAGCAGCGCTCGACTACGACGTGATCTTCAGCTGCGTCGACCGACCCTGGCCACGAGCCGTCCTCAACGCCATCGCTTACTCCGACCTCATCCCCGTCATCGACGGCGGCATCGCTATCGACACCCTGCCGAACGGCGGAATGCGCGGAGCAACCCGCCGGGCGCAAACCGTCGTGCCGGGCAGGCCATGCCTTAGCTGCTCAGGCCAGATCAGCATGGCCGAGGTCTCGCTCGAGATGAGCGGCGACCTGGACGATCCCGAGTACATCCGTCGCGCGGGAAGGGAACCGGTCTCGGGACGCCCCAACGTCGCGGCCCTGTGCGCTGGAGTTAGTGCCAGCCAACTTGAACAGTTCGTCAGCCTTGTCACCCGCCCCGGCGGACAGCCTGTCCCAGGGCCGTTGCGGTTCAGTCTCGCGGCTCATCACCTTGAGCACCTCGCACACGCCACTCAGCCCTACTGCCCGGCTGAGGAGTCCGTCGCCCTCGGCGACGATCGCGTAGACCTCACTCGCGAACTGAACCCGACCGGTCCGGAGCAGGCATCGGGGGCCAGACGTTGGTCGCTCACGTGGCTATGGCGCTGGGTTCGATTGCAGATCAGCACTGTGGTCGACCGGGTCATCGAGTCCATGCAGAACGCTACAGTCGGTGAGATGAGATGACCGTCGCGATAACGACCAACTGAGCAGGGCTGAGGCCCGTGTCTTCAGGCACTCCACGCCCAACGTGGACCGCGTCGGTAACGCTAGTCCACATTTCCACCAATCTTACCGTCTCGGAGACCAGAAAATCCGCTCCTGACAGCGGCCTCTCCTCTAAGGTGGTAAGGGTGGGTACCCAAGGTAGCAGTTCTTACCACTCCGAGGACGGACTGGAGCGGGCGGTGCTCGACCTGGTCCGAGTCGGAATCCGTGGGCACGGCGCTGGCGTCCGGCAACTGGCCTACCGGCTGCTGAGGACCGTACCGCCCGCGGTGCCCGACCAGGAGGCTTTCCGCGTCGCGTTGCATGCGGCGATGGTCACCGCGGCCGCCGGCACCGAACTGCGGTTCACTGGTGGGACCATCCCCACCGAGAGCGACACGGCGATCGAACTCGCCGACGTCGATCCTCTTCCCGATGGCGACGGGCTCATCCTGGACGAGGGATCTGCGGCTGAACTCGCCGAGATTTTGGCCGAGTGGTCACGCCGCGATGACCTGCACCGTGCGGGGGTCGGGCTGAGCCGGACACTGCTGCTCAGCGGTCCGCCTGGAGTGGGGAAAACGATGACCGCACGCTGGCTGGCTCAGTCGCTCTCACTTCCGCTGGTGACACTCGACCTGTCATCGGTGGTCTCGAGCTATTTGGGGTCGTCGGGCCGCAACATCAAGGCCGTTCTCGACTACGCCAAGTCCGGACCGTGTGTGCTTCTGCTCGACGAGTTCGATGCCATTGCCAAGCGGCGCGATGATGACGCCGACATTGGTGAGCTCAAGCGCATCGTCAACGTCGTCTTGGTTGAACTCGACCGTTGGCCCGACACCAGCCTGCTGGTCGCGGCAACCAACCACCCTCAACTGCTCGACCCGGCGGTCGCACGGCGCTTCGACAGATCGATAGACCTCCCACTGCCAGGCAAGGCCGAGCGCTCAAGGATCCTGGCGTACGCCGCGGCCGGTGCGCCGACCGCGGCAGGGGTTGTTTCAGAATCGATCGCGGACCTTACGGCAGAACTGACGCAGGGATTCAGCAGTTCGGATGTCGTCCGGATGTGGTCGCTGGTTCTACGCCGAGCAGTGCTGCGCGGCGCAATGGCTGAAGACGTTCTGTTGGAAGAGATTGCCCGAATCGGGACCGGAAACACGAACGTGCGTGACAAGGTGATTGCCGCGCTCCACAATCGACTCGGGCTGTCGAACCGGCAGATCGCCGAGGTGGTCGGCATCAGTCACCCCACCGTCGGCACCGCGCTCAAGCGGGCCGGAATCGACAAAGCGCGATAAATAGCCGAGCAGTCACAAGGGAGTGGGCATGTCGAAGGCTGGAACGGAGGCCCAGAGCCGTCCCCTGCTGGTCAACGGCGAGGCACTGAAAGTCGACGTAACCGCCCCGAACACGCGTGGCGGCCCAAAGTATGAGCCTCGCACAGCTCAAGATGCCGCCAAATTGCTCCTCCCCCAGCTGACGTCGACCATCGAAAGCGTGCACGACCTGCCCTCGTTCTTGCGGGCGCCGGATCAGATCTACGTGGAGGCCAAGTTGGTGGCCAACTACCTGGCTCCCAGCCACTTCCCGACGCCGCTGCTCGCAGCGATCGGGGCTATCCCTGTCGGCTCGCGCGCCGATAAGGGCAGATATAAGACCTCCCGAAAGAGCGACGAAGTCCAGACCCGGCGACTGATCCTGGCGCTGCCCGACACGGGCCTGGCTACCTTCGACCGGCTTGTGCGCACCGGAGGGCAGGGCCGAACAGAAGCGCAGGCGTTCCTCGAGATTCGAAAACTCGACGAGGTCGGGTTGCCCGAGTTCTCTCGCGTCATGCGCGCACCCCCTGCTGGTCCGGAGACCGGGCCGCACGTCGGCGCGCGGATCTGGGAAGCCGTGTTGCACCCTCGCACCACACTGTCCGGCGAGGCAGTGCCGCTGGATGATGCAACGCTTGAGCGGTGGTTCGCGCTCGTCGCGGCGCACAACGGATACGCACACCGCGAATTCATCCGAGAGGTCGGTGGACTGACCTTCACCCCGGTGACGATGCCCTCCGATGACGATGCGGCGGCGTTGGCCGCCTTCAACCCGCTGCGGACGCTTCGCCCCATGCCTGCTATCCGGCCGCGACCGCAGTTCGGGCTGCGCTCAGGCAGCCGAGTTGTCGCCCCCGCGACCCGCCAGCCTGTCGACGATTCGGTCAAGGTTGCCGTCTTCGACGGCGGCGTCGACGTACAGAACGGTGCGTCGCGCCTGTTCCCTATCCCCACGCCAGATCTGACGTCGGAGCCCATCGATCGAGACAGCATCGACCACGGCACCGGTGTGACCGCGGCCGTTCTCTACGGTCTCATCGAGCCCGGGCAGCAGGCACCGCAGGCGCCTCTGCCGGTGGAAAGCTTCCGCGTCCTCCCGGCCCCCTACGATCCCAAGGACCTTGGCGGCTACTGGGTTCTCGACCAGATCAAGGCCGCCGTCGAGAAAGGTGGACACAAGCTAATCAACCTCAGCCTCGGCCCTGAGCGCGCCGTCGAGGACGATCTCGAGCCAGACCGATGGACCTGCGAGCTCGACCAGCTCGCTTGGGAGAACGACGTGCTCTTCGTCATTGCTGCCGGCAACGACGGGCAGCACGACCAGACCACGGGAATGCATCGCATCCAGATCCCAGCGGACATGGCCAACGGCATCGCAGTCGGAGCCTGCGATTCACCGCCGCCGGTGCAGAAGTGGGCCCGCGCCCCGTACTCGTCCATGGGCCCTGGACGCTATGGCGCCCGCGTCCAGCCACTGGGTGTTCAGTTCGGTGGCGTCGACGACCGGCTCTTCAACGTGCTCCGTGCCGACGGCAGCTTCCTGGAGGCATCCGGGACCAGCTTCGCGGCGCCGGTGACGACCCACGCGTTGGCTGACCTCATTACGAGACTGCCCCGGGTCAACAGCAGCGTCCTGAGAGCCTTCGCGACCCACTTCGCCGAGCCTCATCGGGCCAGCAAGAAGATGCGGGACGAAGTGGGTTACGGCCGCCACGCACTGAGCTTCGAGGATGCTCTTCACTGTCGCCCGGACGAAGTGCACGTTCTTATCGTCGACGAGATCGAACGCGGCGACCTGCTCGGCTACCAGATACCCGTGCCCGCCGGGATCGCGAGTCGACTCGACCTGAGGTTCACTCTCGCCTACGCGACCCCAGTGGACCCGACTGAGCCGACCGAATACACCAGCGCGGCGTTGGATATCACGCTTCGACCGCACCATCAGATGCATAGCTTCGGCCCCCCACCCGGAAACGCCGCGAAGAAGCGGCCGATCCGAGACCTGCGCAGCGAGGAGGCTCGTCAGCTGATCGTCGACGACTGGAAGCCAAGCCAGGAGCCCGTGACCCGCACCCTGGGCGCTCCACGTGGAGCTAACGAAGCCCAGCTGCGAGACAGCGGCAAGTGGGAGACCATCCGGCACCACCGGGCCAGCTTCAAGTCAGGCGAGTTGGAGTTGCCACGCATCGAAGTCGGCTATGTCGCGCGCCGTACGGGTGCCATCGATAACCGTCCGACCAAGGTGCCGTTCGCGTTGCTGATCTCGGTGGGCGACAGGGACGGCGCTGGCACGCTGTACGACACAGTGCGCCAGCAGTACCAGGCATTGGTTCCAGTCCAGCGTGCCCGCGGACGGGTCCGTACACGAAGTGGCGCTGCGCCTCATTGGTACTGACCCTGGTGCCCGGCCGTGCCGATTTCGTCAAACTTCGCCGCGGAGAGTTCGGGCGATCTTCCCTGCCTCTCGACACCGTCCAACACCTCGGCACGCTCGGGCGGGGGAGCCGGCGACCTGCGACAACGGACCACCCTGGATCTTGCACGACTCCGTCGGACCCGGTCGATCGTGCAAAGTAGCCCGCACGCGGTGGTGCAATCTTCGCTGCATCTCGACAGATGCACTGAATCTTGTAAGAACGGCCGCTGATTCTAAGAATTAGCCGACTGCCGAGATGCACGCAATCTTTTAAGCACGGTCTCTGATTCTAAGAATTAGCCGACGGTATGCATTTCGGTCGTGTCGCCCTCCCGAAGTTATGGGGCGAAGGGGTGCTCGGCCTACGCTGCGCGGCTTGTGGCCCGTGTTGCGCGTTCTGGCGTTCCGGGCTCTGGGGCGATCGGTCTATCGCTCGCGTAGCAGCAAGTCGAGGTCGCTGACGAGCTCGCTGACTCGGCTGCGTCCTCGGGGGAAATACCGGGTAGCGCTTGAGGATCGCCACGAGGGTGGGCGTTGCCCTGGCCTGGGCTCGCGCAAGGGTGACGCGGGCTGCTGATGGGTCATGTGTTGCCGCCTCTGCGGCCAAGGCTGCATGGGCGGTACTGCGCGGGATGTGTGCTACTTGGTCACGCTTGGCAAAGGGATGCAGGTACGCGGATGTTGCTGCGTCGCCAGCGGCCGGCGCAGCGTGGGCCGTTACGGGATAGGTGGCGTCCTTCGAGGCGCGATGGGCATCGAGAGCGCTGACCCGCAGCAGTTTCGACCGCGGCCCGCCTCCGACGAAGCGCTGCGCGCCTCGATTGCAGCCAGGATCCGGGGGTCTGCCGGGAAACTAAGAGGCTGGCCGCGTCCTCGGCTGAGGCGAGCGCGAATTGGGCAACCTCCCGCAGCTCACCCATGGTCAGCTCGAAGTAGAGGTCTGGGTCGATGGGCACGGTACTAGCCTGCCCGATGGAGCCCCGCGGCCCATGAGACAACGCACTCTCATGGCGCTGATCGTTGTTCAGGTCCGGATTTCGTAGATGCGGTCGGTCAGGGCCGCTGCTACGACTGATGTTTGTTCGGGGAGTGCGGTCCAGTCGTCGCGAGCCTCGCCTCGATAGGCGCGGGCGGCGAGGTCCAAGGTGTCGGCCTGCTCCGCTTCGAGGATCGCGCAGACGTGGGCCGCGGCCTCATCCTTCGGTGCGATGAGGCCAGTGCGCAGGGTGAAGAGGATGCGAGCGAGCGTGAGCAGGACGTTGCGTTCGTCTCCGACGAGGTTGTCGAGCAGGCTCGGCATGGCGTCGTACATCGCCTGCGTCAGGTGCTCGCGGGGCACCTGGTCGATGAGCTCGGCCAGCGGGGGACCGATCAGTGCTGAGGAGTGCTCGCGGGCGGACGTGAGGACGACGGGAAGGTTGGGATCGGGTTCACGGTGCGGAAGACGGCCGGCTTCGTAGTCGGCTCGGAGCCACTCGCCGTACAGGAAGTCCCGGATGGCCGGGTAGCGCCACGGCTTGATGTCGTTCAGGGCGAGGGAGATCAGCTCGATCGGCCGGCCCGGCCTACTCGTGGCGCGCCTACCTGAGTAGCCCAAGAGGTGCTCGGTCAGCGTGCGGCGCTCGTGGGTCCGCAGCGGCACACGGGTGATGAGCAGGATGTCGAGGTCGCTGTCGGGGCGAAGCCCGCCATGGCAGTACGAGCCAGTCAGGTACATGGCCACGGGTGATCCCGGCGCCTCGCGTGCGACCAGGTCGTGGAGAGTCTGGATCGCGCTGGTCACAGACACGATCCTCTCAACACCCATCATGACCCGCAGCCGATAATTCGGCGCCCCGGTTGAGTGACCGCCTGGCGCTACCTTTCCGGTCATGCGGATGGTGGCAAAGTTGCGCGGCCCGCGCGCTGGAGCGGTTCGGTGCAAAGTACGCCGCGTGCGACGGGGCAGCCTTCGGTGCCCCTCGACAGGCGCGACTTTGAATCAATAACGACGCGCTGGCGTTCGCTGGGCTTGGCCAACATCTGATTATTCGGCGGTGCCAACCCGGGTTGACACTTCCTCAACGTCAACCTAGGTTGGCATCATGGTTGATGAACATGATGCGGTGGGGCTGGCGATCGCGGCGACGGACGCGGATCCACATGTGGGCTTGGTGGCTGTGGCCGCGCTCCGCCGTCTGGTGGATCACCTCGAACGCGTCCAGGTCGCTCGCGCTCGGGCTGCGGGGCGGTCGTGGGCCGACGTCGCGGTGGACCTGGGCGTGACGCGTCAGGCTGCGTTCAAGAAGCACGGTCGGTGATCGGGATGCCGGTGACCTGGCAGTGCGGTCATGGCGACCTGGGACGACATCACAGCGGCTGTGGGACTCGCGTTGGGCGGAGACCGGGACGAGGGCAGGTCAGCCCTGAGGCAGAGCTGGAACCAAACCGCCGAGAGTGACCATGCTCAACGCTGCGTCATCGCCCACTACCTCGCGGCATACCTCGGGTATGCCGATCAGGCGCACCTGAGTCGCGAGTTCAAGACGGTGACCGGGTCGACGCCCGCGTCCTTCCGAGCGACGGCGAGGAGAGAGGACCCGGACACGCGATCCTGACGGGCGGTACGCCGTTGGCGGTAGGCCAACGGACTTGGTGACAACTTGTAGCCGATCCAGAACTCACTGATCTGCCGCGCTGCGCGGCTGGATCCCGCCACGTCGGGCACGGGCCATGGCACGGTGACTACGCTCAGGACGTCATGACTGCGTCGCTGGGCAGGGTTGTACTGCTAAATGGACCGTCGAGCTCAGGGAAGACGAGCATCGGCGAGGCCATGCTGCCCCTGCTGGATGACCCCTGGTTCCTCGTACCGGTGGACGGCATCAGCGGCATGCGCTCTACCGTGTACCGCCGAAGCCTGAGTGACCACGAGATCGCCGCGATGATGCGACGAACTCGCACCGGATACCACCGCGCTGTCGCCGCTCTGGTCCACGCGGGCAATGACGTGATCATGGACTATCCACTCAGCGAACCGTGGCGGCTGACAGACCTGTTGAACGTACTGGAGGGAGTGGACGTCACGCTCGTGCACGTGCGCGCCGACCTCCACGAGCTTGAACGTCGCGAAGATGCCCGGGGAGATCGGCCCGCGGGCCTGGCGAGGAACCAGCAGGTTTTCGATCATGGGGTGTGTGACATCGAGGTCGACACCATGCACCAGTCCGCCGAGCAGTGCGCTGCCTTCATCGTCGAAGGCTTGGTTAGCCTCAGTACACCCAAGGCATTCGACAGGCTACGGACGAGCGTGACCCGTACGGACTGACGAACCAACGCACTGGCTGACGACCGCGAGTTCACCGACCGTGGCGTGCCCAACTCCTACGGCAGAGAAGCACACGAGCCTGACGCACCCACATGCCGCTCCGCGCGGCATGGGAACGCACGCGGATGGCCCAAAGGCGTCGGGCCGTCGCTGATTCAGCGCTCGTCGAGGAGCGGCAGGTCGAGGTCGTAGGCAAGCACGATGGCTCTGGCGAGCAGCGCTTCTTGTGAGCCGCTCAGGAAGCCCACCGTCCTGCCGAGCAGTGTGGCCGGAATCGTGACGACATTGTCGATCGACACCGCCCCCTCATGATCCAGACCGTTGGCCGGCCCGACGGGAACCTCGCTGGACAGACCCTTCACCGTCGAGGTGATCGGTGCGACGGTCACTTTCGTCATGGCCGATCGGGCCGCGTCTCTTGTCAGGACCAGGACGGCGCGCGTCTTATCCAGCCGGGCCAGACAGATCTCACGCACGGCTTCAGGGCGCGAGCGTCGCGTGCGCAACGGACCATGACACAAGATCATCCATGTCGTCGGCGGTACCAACCGTGCGCAGGGTCTCCGCGTCCTGCAGTGCGGCCTGCCACCGCATCTGTCGTTCCACTGCGGCGGCCACCAATGCCGCGCGGCTCGGTGCCTTGCCGTCAGCCACGCTGGCGTCGAGGAACGCGACCATGTGGTCGGGGAGCCGTACGGCGATCTGGGTGGTCATACCCTCATGATACCGAGATGCATCCCAAAACGGTATGCACTCTCCGCCGCGGTCAGCTCACTACGTGATGACACCCGGGCCACTACGGTTCGGCCATGGACCTCACCACGGAACAACACCAGTTCCGGTGCTCCTCCCTAGCCACTCTCGAGCCGGAGAGCTGTCCCGTGGGTCCTGTCACCGTTGCCAATCCTGGGAACCCTGATGTGGCTGACCAGCTCATCGACCTCCACCGGTAGGGGTCCAACGGCGGACGCCCAAGGTGGCGAACGACCTGTTCTGCCGCGATCGGCGTGGTGTTCCTAAGAGTCGCCCGGCCGAGGAGTCACACTCACCCGCGTGAGGAAGATCAGTTCCTTGCCGGGGCGGTCCGGTGCGTCGCGCACGTCCACCACCTCGAAGCCGTGCCGAGCTAGGTCACGTGCGATCTCCTCCTGATTGCGGAACCGCAGGGTCGAACCGGTCCATAGAGTCTCACCATCGATCTCGGTCCACCCCTCGAAGGACACCAGCGGAAACTCCACGGAAGTCACCGACCGCGAGACGATGGCTGACCTCCCGTCCGGCAAGGTCACTTCCGTCGGCGGGAGATCCCACTCGTTCCAGGCCCGGGCTTCGGGCCGCCGAGTCTCGAAGACGAGCCACCCGCCAGGTCGAAGGCAGCTGCGGATCGACGACAGGGTCTCGTGCCAGTCTTTGTCGCTGATGAACACCTGGGCGACGTTGCCAGTCATGACGGCGAGGTCGACGTTCGCATGGTGGTCTCTCAGCGCCGTGGCATCCCCGAGGAGCCAGCGCACTCGCTCTGCGTTGGTCTTGCCCCGAGCCACGTCCAGCGACGCAGCCGCAGGATCCACTCCCACGACAGTTTTGCCACCCTCGGCCAAGCGGACCGCGAGCGAGCCTGTTCCGCATCCAATGTCGACGATACTGTCTGCGTCGACCTCCGCCGCGATCGACAGGTACAGATCCAGATCCGAGCGATCGCCGTCGAAGAAGTCATACAGAGCTGCCTGCTTCGGGTCCGCAAAGGCGTCGTCAGGAGCGCGCACGCGATGAACGGTAGGTGGCCACAGGGGCCGAATGCGCTCCGTTTTCCCGATGAACCTCTCGTTCACCGTCGGGGTGACCTTCGCGTCGAGCGACGTGTAGGTGGTCAGTCGGCGGATGCGGTGGCACGAGCTCGTCCACTCGATCCTGTCCTTCGCCTACAACACCGCAGTCATCGCGATCGTCGTCAACGTCGTGAGCAACTGACGCTTGCCCCTCCCCGGCGCGGACGGTCCGCAGCGGGTCCAACGAAGGTGCACGGTGGCGCACCCAGGTCACCTCATCGCTCTCGCCGGCGCTACGGAGCCCCGCTGCCGCCCAGCCGGTCAGTGTGATGCGAGGCGGCTGATGGCGTCACTGGCAACGAGGAAGCCAACGACCCCCATGACCCACCAGAGTGCCGATCCGGACTTCCGATCGAACCAGTCTGCGGCGCGAGTCAGCGGTCCCTCGACTCGCGAGCCGGCACCGAGCCTCAGTGCCAAGAGGGCCAGCGCGGGCAGACACATCACGGCGACATACGCCGCGAGCGCGGCCACCTTCACCGGACCGGGCGCGACGCTCGAGCTCACCATGCCGACGGCCCCGAGATAGGGCAGCATGCTGGCTGCCTCGACGACCCCGGCCGCCAACGCAACGCCGACAACCACCCCGGGCCGCGCCGAGGGCCCCAGCAACCGCTCGCGCAAGGTGGCCCGGCGCCCGCCAACGGCTGGACCGGCCTCCCGCTTGCGTTTCACCGCCGGCAGGTCCGGCCAGAAGCTGCCGGCAAACAAGCCCACTCCCACAACCAGCTGTACGACGTCGATCGCCCGGTTGCCCTCGGTGGCGGCCACCAGCGCGACGAGCCGATCGAGGGCGACGAGAAGGGCGAGTCCGAGGGCGAAGTAGAACACGGCGATCGTCGCCAGGTAGAGGAGCACTCCACCGGCGCGGACGCGGGGTTGGACCAGCATGAGCAAGGGCAGGACGAGGGTGCCGACACTCGTCGCGTCGACGAGTGCCAGCCCGCCCAAGGCGAGTGCCAGCTGACCGGTCACTCATCTTTCATAACACAGTCGTGTTGCAAAAGCGATCTTTGGGTGTGAAAGTTGACCGTGCCCAAGGTTGTCGACCATGTCGAGCGTCGCAAGCAGATCGCCCGAGCGCTGTGGGCCGTCGTGGCCCGGGCGGGATTTGAGGCTGCCAGCGCGCGGGCCATCGCCGCCGAAGGCGGTTGGTCGTTGGGAGCGCTGCGCCACTACTTCGACTCCCAGGACGAGCTCGTCGAGTTCGCCGCCTGGGAACTCATCGATGGGGCGGGGGCTCGCGTCGAGACGATCTACGCGACGATGCCGCCGGGACGAACCCGGTGCCTGCGCGCTCTCGAACAGCTTCTGCCGCTCGACGAGATCCGCGAAGGGGAGGTCCGCGCCTGGGTCGCGATCCTGGCTAAGGCCAACCCGCGGTCGGCATTGCGCGAACTGCGGGAGACCGGCCTGGCGACCGAACGCCACCTGTGCCGCATGGTGGTCGCAGAACTCAACGGTTGCCGCCGTCCCCTGCTCGGTGAGCGGCTACCGAGCCGGCTCGAGGCCGAGGCGCTCGAGCTCCACGTCGCAATCGGCGGGCTGTGCCTCCACCTGGTGGCGTCCCCTCGCCTGATGTCGGCTGCGGACGCGGTGCGGGCACTCAAACACCACCTGTCACGAATCGAGGCCCGTGACGCCATACCCACGTCCGGCCGCTGACTCTCCGACCGACCGAGGAGGAGCAGACCTCCGTTGGGGTTGCCGATGGCGGAGATGGACTCTGCGAGGGTCGAGGGCATGCCACCCGCGGCTGCCGGGGCTTCGTGGTCGCGGTCTCGGTTCCCAGGCGTCGTCGTCTCGCCACCACGGTGGTGCGCAGTCGTCACCCAGCGATGCTGTTGCAGTTGTGCACTCCCATGACCAAGGTGCAACTGAAACGACAGATTGACGATCTCCGCCCGGTGCCGACCGTGCCCTCTTCTGGTGGTCGGTTGCAGTTCGTGCGCACCGGCCATGGCGTCGACACGATCGGCAGGCCGTGACGCGGCGACCGCGCCCCGCGAGCGGCAGCACCTGCCGGGCATCGGCTACGCGAGGATGAACCTCGCGACGGCGATTTCGGCGAGGGAGCACAGATGCAGGATGGCGGGCGTTCGGGTCGCGACCGCGCGAGCCAACTCGCGGACGTGGTGCGCGGTGTGGTGGGCCAGCACCACGATGTCGTGCTGGTGTCGGCTCGCCCAGGGTTCGGCTCCTCCACCTTCCTCGACGGGATCGCGTCCGGCTGTCGATCGGCCGGCTGGCGAGTGGTCGCGGCATCGGGGTCACCGGTCCACCGGGTGATGCCTTACGCGACGGTCATCGACCTGCTGCGAGACCTCGTGGACCCGATGCCCTCCACGACCTCGCGGCTCACCGAGGGGATCCCCTATCTCCAGTGGTTGATCGGCGACCCCAGGCCCGCCCCTGGCCAGCTGCCCACACAGCCGGGGCTGCAACGCGCCCGACTCGCGGACGCCGTCCGGCAAGTGCTGCAGCGGGCCGCTGCCACGGGCCCGGTGCTAGTGGTGCTCGACGACGCGCAGGACATCGACGATGTGTCGCTGGAGATCCTGCTCTACGCCTTGTCCGAGCGCCACGGCGCGCGTGTTGCCTGCGTCCTGGGTCTGCGGGCTGACCCGGGCGCGCCGCCGGCGGTCGGGGTCACGGCACTGAACACGTGGTTCGCGAGGATGCGGGGCGGTATGCGCATCGACCTGTGTCCGCTGACGCGGGGCGAGGTGTCCGCACAGCTGGCCGGCATACTGGCTGGTCCGGCACCGGAGGGCCTGACGACCTTGGCACACGGGTTGAGCGGCGGTTCGCCTGGCTTGGTGCGGCGGCTCGTCGACGAGCTGCGTCGCCGAGGAGTCCTCGAACGTCGGGCCGGGCTGTGGTTGCTGGGGCCGGTGGACGACCTCTCGGTGCCCGCCGACGCCGAGCCGATGCTGGTCTCGATGCTGGCCGGGCTCGACGAGGTGACCCGGTGTGCCTTCGAGATGCTGTCCGCCGCCGAGGGAGAAGTCCCGGCAGCGGCCCTGTGCCGCGCCTGTTGCCGTGGACCGGGGATGGAGGCGGCGCTTCAGGTGCTCGCCGACCGTGGGCTCGTCCACGAGGAGCTGAGGCCGCAAGGTCATGTGGTGCGCGCGACCGTTCCGCTGCTCGTGCGACTGGTCGCCCAGGCTCTGGGCCCGCACCGCCTCCAGGAGCTGCGGGCCGCCCTCACCCATGAGTCGGGCCACGACACCGACACCTCCGGCGCGCCGAGCTCAGGCACACTGTGCCAGGGGTGGCCGGTGGCCGACCTCACGGCCTTCGAGGTGCTCCGGCGGGGGGTCGATGAGGCGCTGGCGGCTGGTTCGTGGCGCGAAGCCGTGACCCTCGCCGAGGCCAGCATCAGGCGCGCGGCCGCGCTCTCGGCATACGAGGAGTTGGCGGGACTGCACGAGGCACGCGCACGAGGCCTGGCGGCCGGGGGGCACCGCACTGACGCGGTGGCGGCCTGGCGGGCCTCCGTCAGCGCGACCCCCAGCGATGATGTCGGGCGGCGCGCCGACCGGCTCCGCGAACTCGCCGAGCTCGAGTGGCAGGAGGGCATGTTCGAGGCCGCCGGCAGCCACATCGAGGAAGCCGCGGTGGTGCTCGACTGCCACCCTGCGGCCGTTGGTCCGGTCCGCGATGCCGTGACCCTCACCCGAGGGCTCTTCGCGGGCCGAGCCCCGGTGCCCACCCCCCGTCAACGCGAGGCTGTCGCTGACCTGGACGACCTGTGGCGGCGGACCAGCTCGCCGGCGGCGGGCGTCGCGAGGCTGATCGTGCTCTCCGACGCGGCGTCCCGAGATGGCCGCTGGGTGCAGATGCTCGACCTGCTGGGCCAGGCCCGGCGGATCGCCGAGGGCAGCGGCGACCCCCGGCTCGTGGGGCAGGCGGCCGTGGCGAGTGAAACGGCCCAGGTGGTGGCGATGAATGTCGGTGCTTGGGACGCCGTCATGGCCGCGGCGGCCGCGGCGGCCGCCGCAGGGCTCGAGTCTGTCGAGGCGGACCATCGAGCCCTGGCGGCCTTCCTCCAGGTGAACGCGGGCGATATCGCCGGTGGCTTCGCGCACGCGGGAGCGATCCTGGACATCGGCGCACGGCTGGGCAGCCGCGCGCTGCTCGCCAAGGGCTTCCTCGTGCGCGGTCTGATCCACGCCTACGTGGGGAATGTGGCCCTGGCCATCGCCTGCCGTGACGAGTTCTTGGGCTGTTACGACACCGATAGCGCCGCTCTGCTGCATCTCAATGTGGGTGACGGCGAGCTGGCCGCCCATATCGCGCTTCGGCAGGGGCGGCTGCACGATGTGTTGATGGCGCTCGATGCCGCGGGCACACCGCGTCGCGGCCACTGGTTCCACGCGAACATGCTGGCGGGGACGGCGCGCTTCGGCCTGGCGGATGCCGACGCGCTCGCCGCCCAGATCGCGGCCTTGCGTGCGCTGCCCGAGCCGGTGCCATGGGTGGCGGCCGTGGTGGATCGGCTGGAGGGGCTGCGGGCGCTCCTCGAGGGTGATCAGGGGGCGGCCGCCGCCCTGCTGGACGCGAGCAGTGTCAGGTTGGCCGAGCTCGGCTTGGTGCTGGCGGCGGCCTTCGGCCGGCTCGAGTGGGCCGAGCTCGGTCTCGCGGGAAGGCTCGATGCGGAGGCGGCCGACCGCGTGGAGAAGGTCGCCGCAGAGCTGGGGCGGATGGGTGCTCATGAGGCCGCCGCTCGCGGCCGCCGCCTGCTGCGTGGGCGCCGGGGTCAGCGGCCCCCGACCGGACCGTTCGGGGAACTCACCGAGCGCGAGCTGCAGGTGGCTCGCCTGGTGGCGGAGGGGCTGAGCAACGCCGAGATCGCCCAACGGCTGATCGTGAGCACCCGCACGGTGACCACCCATTTGACCCATATCTACCGTCGGCTGGGGCTGACCGGTCGGACCGGGTTGGCGCACTATCTGCACACCCGGGGTGCGCCCGAGTCACCCGGGTCCTGAGCCTCTTCCTGGGGCGCGTCCTGAGCCGCCTCCCGAGTCGGTGTCCTTCAGTACGCAATCTCTACGATGTCGGACACCTGGCGCGCAGTGTGGGGTGAGAGTCGCCGCGTCGTCGCCCCCGGGCGCGGCCGGATGCCCAGTGCTCTGGGTCGCCCCAGGATGGAGTCAGCGTGAAGAGTTCCCCGAGTCGTCGCCGCACCCCCGTGGCACTGGTTGGCGCGCTGGTGGCGGGCCTGCTCGCCACCGGTATGCCGACCGCCCATGCCGCTGGCACGGCATACCAGCCCTATGGATCGGCAGAACTGCTGACCGTTGGCAGCCACCAGTACTACGACGTCTACGGCACTGCGGCCCGCGATATCTCCGAGCCGTCGCTCTTCCTGCGGGACGTGCTCAACTCGACGGTGCCCGCGGCTGGGACCAGATCGCTGGCCGACCTGTGGCGCGATCTCGCTCGCACCATCTACTTCGCCTCCGTTCCCCTGTCGACCATTGGCCAGTACGGTGGCGATCTCGGCACCGGAGCCATCGCCTGGCGGGACGGTCCGCTCACCGAAGCCGCCAGCCTTGCCGCGGTCGACCAGCAGATCCGAAGCGGCATGGCCATCCCCGATCCGTTCGCCAAGAACGCCGACCTCGCCAACAACACGACATCCCAGACGGTCTTCTACCAGCTCAGATCCGCCCAGGGGGCGCTGGGGAAGGCCGCGATCGCCGTCATCTACTACGACGTCAAGCTCGGCTATCTCAACGCGGGTTCCCAGATGCAGGCGGCTGCGCCGGGGCCGGACAACAAGGTCACCACGGGGACGCCGGATGTGTCCTACTCCGGGGGGGTGCAGAACCAGTCGAGCGTCCCGGTGCAGGCCAGCCAGTCTCTGCAGCAGACGACGACGCAGGACATCACGAACTCGGTGAGCTCCACCGAGCAGTACAGCCACACCCAGGCCATCGAGTACACCACCGAGCTCACCACACCGCTCAGCGGCCTGGTCGGTGGCGGCAAGGAGACGATCAAGCTGGCGTTGAACGCCACCGAGCTCTTCGGCACCACGACGTCGACCTCGACGACGAACACCACCTCCACGACGGGCACCGGCGCGGTCTCGATGACGCTGCCGCCGCACACGGGGGCACTGATCAGCCAGTCGACATCCCGGTCGACCTTCCTCGCCAAGTACGACTACCCCGTCGCGGTGCAGTACAAGGTGAAGGTGGCGGCCTATGGGTACCTCCCGGTCACCTTCTCGGCCCAGGGCCAGACGTTAACCACCTTCGGGGACAACCCTGCTGGCGTCGCGTTCGCGGCCGACAACCTCCAGTCGCGCTTCCAGAACCGCGCCGTCGCCGGCTATGAGGCCACGCATGGGACCGGGCTGGACTGGGCCGCGATCGACAACATCGGGCGCCGGGTCGTCGAAGCATCCGAGACCACCCTCCGGGGCATGTTCGGGGACACGACGCTGTACAACTACCCGCAGATGATGGATCGCCTGACCACCGTGCGCCCCATGTCGTTGACCGGGGGCGTGCTCAGCGGCACGAGCACCACCATCGCCTCCAATGTCGCGGCGATCACGCCGCTCTACCCGCTGGATCGGGTGACCACGACCCAGCTGCGCCCGATCACGCTGCACACCGATGACCAGCTCTACACCGACGACCTCCCATTGCGGGGGATCAACCGGTACTACGTCGAGTTCTACGGGTTCAACCCCACGCGGGGTCAGTGGATCGTCCTCGACTCCACGGGTGCGCCGGCCCCCACCAGCCCCGTCGCGCAGCTCCATACGAACCCGTTCACGGGGACCACGACATTGGACGCCGGGACCACGGCGGGAACCGTCTACCTGAAGTACCTCATCACCGACGGCTTCTACACCTACGGCGACCAGTCCGGCCCAGCCACCACGAACGCCGACCTCACGGGCACGGCGGTCGTCCCGGTCACGGTCAGCTACCAGCCGTTCACCGGGTCGATCGCGGTGAGCGGTTCGCTGACCGGGTACGTGGGTGATCCGGCGCTGACGATCAGCGGGGCGCTGACCCCCGTGCTCGCCGACACCACCGGACTGCACGTGGATCGCCCGGTGACCTGGCAGGCGCAGGAGTTGGCGTCGGCCGGCGTCCAGGTGGTCGACAACACGATCAGTTTCACGGCTGCTGGGACCTTCCATGTGCGGGCGGTCGTCGACGGCGTGTACTCGCCCTGGATCGCCGTCACGGCGCTCCCGAAGCGGGCGCTGACCTCGATCGTCATCGCGGATCCGAGCAAGGTCCTGACCGTGACCCTCACCAAGGGCGGCTCGGCCACCGTCGACCTCAGCCAGCTGTCCGTCATCGCCAAGGACCAGTACAACGAGCCCTTCCCGCTCTCGACGTCGACCTGGGTGCCGACCGGAACCGGGTTGAGCGTCCAGGGCTCCGTGCTCACCGTGTCGGCCGCGGGAACCTTCTCGCTGGCCCTCACCAGCGGCGCCGTGCGGTCGAACTCGCTGCCGGTGAAGGCCACCCTGGTCAAGCGCCAGCTGCGGTTCAACACTGCCGGTGGTCGGGTCGTCGCGCCGGTGACCGTCGCTGACGGCAGGGTTGTCGACCTCCGGAACTACCGCACGACGAGAGCCGGCTTCACCTTCACCGGGTGGTATGCCGACGTGGCGCGGACGCATCGGGTGACTAGGCTCGCCATCACGGCCGACACCACGGTGTATGCCGGGTGGCGAAGGTAGGACCCGAGAGGCGAGCTCTGGGGCGTGGGCGCGCTGGTATGCTCGCCCGCGCCCCGGGTGTCAGCGGTTGCCGACGGGGACATCTCGCTCGAGGCCCGTGCAGATCACCAGGTGCCGAGCGAGAAAGGCGGCTTCGTCGAGGCCCCGGCGGCGCATCCAGCTGCCGGCGCCCACTCCGGGCCCGCCGGCCGGTGGGCGCACCTGGACTATGAGGCCGAGATCATGGCCGTGGTTCTCGCCGAGCTGGGGTGACCGCCGGCTCGGCGGATGTCACCCGCGGCGGCCCAGCATCGCCAGGACCCGGGTCTGCCGGTCGGCGCCCGCCGGTGCTTCGACACCGGACCGGCAGATGCCCTCCATGTAGAGCGCCGGCCCGAACGACGCGGCCGAGGCCTCGATGAGGTCGAGCTCGGCCTCGGTGAAGCTCGTGTCGGTGCCCGCGGCCCGGGCCAGGTCCCAGCGATGGACGAGCATGTCGAAGACGTAGAACCGGTCCACCGTCTCCCCGAGGGTGGTCGGCCCGAAGAAGCCGTCATAGGCGATGCCGGAGATTGCCGGGTCGTCGAGCAGCCCGGCGACCATGGTCGAGTGCTCGGCCCACGCTGCGGCGGGGTCGGCGGGGATGTCCGGGGCGGGTGTCAGGGTGATGCCCCGTTCGGCGAGCAGGCCACGTTGGGTCGTCAGCACGTGGTCCAGGACGTCCAGGGCGCTCCACCCCTCACACGGGGACGCGGCCGACCAGTCGGTGATCGATGCGATGGTGTCGGTGAGCGGTGTCAGGGCCGCTCGGTACGGTGACAAGAAGACAGTCGTCATGACACTCAGCGTGAGGGGTCCGACACTGACCGGTCTTGAAGATTCGCGACATCGTGGCGGGGCGATCGGCCCGGACCACCCGGTCGCCAAGGCACACCTGCGGGTGCAGGGTCGCCCGAGCCCGCCGGTCTTTCGGCACGAGCCGTCGGCCGACCTCGCCGACCGGGTCCGGCACATCTGGGTGCCGGTGTGGGACATCCCCGCTGGCCAGGAGTGGGAGCAGCACGTCCTCAACTACCCGTGCTGTCAGGTGGTCGTCGGGAGCGACTACGCGCGCTTCTATGGCGTGGTCCGCGGCCTGTCCCGGGTCACCCTCGCCGGCCGCGGCTGGGTGGTCGGGCTGGCGCTGCAGCCCGGTGCCGGGTGGCTGGTCGCCGGTCGACCCGTCTCGCACCTCACCGACACGTGGGTGGACCTCGAGAACCTCGGTATGCCGTGGTCCGCCCTGATCCCGGCGGTCCGGTCGGTGATGTCCCCCGACCCGACCGATCCGGCCGCTCAACGGGCCGCTGCCGCGCTCATCGAGGACGCCGTCCGAGCTCACGTCACGCTCGACGAGGAGGGTGCCCAGGTCAACGCCATCGTCGAGTCGGTCGAAGGTGACCCCGAGCTGCTGCGGGTCGACCAGCTGGCCGCCCGGTTCGCGCTCACGGAGCGCTCGTTGCAGCGGATGATGGCCCGGCGCCTCGGACTGACGCCCCGCTGGTTGGTCCAGCGGCGGCGCCTGCACGAGGCGGCCGACCGGTTGCGCCGGGGCGAGACCGACCTCGCCGGGCTCGCGGCATACCTGGGGTATGCCGATCAGGCGCACCTGAGCCGCGAGTTCAAGGCGGTGACCGGGTCGACGCCGGCGTCCTTCCGGGCGACGGCGACGAGAGAGGACCCAGACACGCGATCCTGATCGACACCAGACCGAGAATCAGCTCCGGCGCCACCGTGGCCCAGGCAGCGCGCGTCTCACGCGGAAGACAACGGTAAGCCCAGTGCTTCGACACGGCGGGTGATGATCTCACTGCGACGGTGACGCGCGACGGGGTCAGGTCGGTAGGCGTACTCGATCTGCCTGGTGCCCAGCATGGGCCAGCCTCCCTCGGGCAGCCCCCAGGACCGGATGAGGTTCGCTGCCTCCGGCATGGCATCCCAGGGAAGGCCGACCTCACGAGCCACGTGGGCGAGGGCGACCATGTCGACGACATAGTTCAGGGGAAAGGCTGGTGCCAGCCAACGGGTGCCGTCCGGGTCCGCCTTGGTCCGCCCCCCCAGCGGCATGATCTGCCCGCCCCTGCCGAAGATCAGCCGCCGTTCGGTGAGCAGATCGCGGAAGGCAGTCTCTTGAGCGCTGGTGTCGACCGCGAGGGACCGTCGGGCTTCGACGAGCGCCTGGATGGTGGGGATGAGCCCGAGTAGGCATGTCGAGCGTGCCATGCACCCGCCGTAGCGGTGCGCCAAGTAGTCATCCCAATGCGCCTGCGGCCGGTGATAGGTCCGGTCTCCGAAGGCGACCGGCTGAAAGCGCAGGATCCACTCGATCAGCGGCGTGGCCTGACGACCTCGTCCCGCGCGAAGGAACAGCAGGGCGAGCATGCCGGTGTAGCAGGAGAGCACCGAGTCGCGCGTGCCACGGATGGCCCCGCCACCGTCAACAACGGCCACGCCCGCGAGGACGTCCAGCGCCCGGCCCAGGGCCGGGCCTCGACCCGGCGCAGCAGATTCTTGAAGCGAGCGAGCCGCGAAGATAGTCGGCACGATACGGGCCGCAAGAACCTCAGATCGACCCCAGGTGCCGTCCGGGCGCTGCGCAGTGAGCACCTGCTCAAGGCTGGCTGGACCGCAGGGTGTACCCACGAACTCAGGCTATCCAAGACCACCGCGGCTCGACCGAAAGCCCGTGTGAGGGTGGCCGTCGCTGATTCAGCGCTCGTCGAGGAGCGGCAGGTCGAGGTCGTAGGCAAGCACGATGGCTCTGGCGAGCAGCGCTTCTTGTGAGCCGCTCAGGAAGCCCACCGTCCTGCCGAGCAGTGTGGCCGGAATCGTGACGACATTGTCGATCGACACCGCCCCCTCATGATCCAGACCGTTGGCCAGCCCGACGGGAACCTCGCCGGACAGGCCCTTCACCGTCGAGGTGATCGGTGCGACGGTCACTTTCGTCATGGCCGATCGGGCCGCGTCTCTTGTCAGGACCAGGACGGGGCGCGTCTTGTCCAGCCGGGCCTGACAGATCTCACGCACGGCTTCAGGGCTCGAGCGTCGCGTGCGCAACGGACCATGACACAAGATCATCGAGGTCGTCGGCGGTACCAACCGTGCGCAGGGTCTCCGCGTCCTGCTGTGCGGCCTGCCACCGCATCTGCCGTTCCACTGCGGCGGCCACCAATGCCGCGCGGCTCGGTGCCTTGCCGTCAGCCACGCTGGCGTCGAGGAATGCGACCATGTGGTCGGGGAGCCGTACGGCGATCTGGGTGGTCATACCCTCATGGTACCAAGATGCATCCCAAAACGGGATGCGCTCTTCTGCCGCCGTCAGGTCACTACGTGACGACACCTGGGCCACGACGGTTCGGCCATGGACCTCACCCCGGAACAACACCAGTTCGGTGCTCCTCCCTAGCCACTCTCGAGCCGGAGAGCCGTCCTGCGGGTCCTGTCACCGTCGCCAGTCCTGGGAACCCTGATGTGGCTGACCAGCTCATCGACCTCCAGCTGCGCGGAAAGAAGACCGCCGGGAGCGGGATGGCCGAGGACTACCTGACCGAGGGTGACCCACTGCCCGAGGTCGGCGCCTACCGGATCGCCCTCGAGTCAGCTACACCGGCGTTTTCGTCGGCCCGTACCCGATCGGCCCCGACCCGCCAACGGCCGGCCTTGGCCGCTGCGGACATACCGGTTCGCGATGAGCCAGTACGTCGCGGAGGTACGCTGGGCGCGCCGATGATCAGTGTCGAGAAGGTGCTCGCACCAGGAGCATCCGCGCAGGTCGGGGAACCCCGGGCGATCGACCAATCGGCCCAGCTGGTGGTCGTCGGGGCAGCCTCGGCTCGCCGCAGGGGAACGGGCGCCGTGTCCGCGATCGCACGCAACGGTTCATCGGGTGGGAGCGCGTGGGCATCTACGAACGCGACACCCTCGCGTGCAGGCGGTTCCTCACCTCCCCCTGGCCGATCAACACCAACGACGTAGGCCTGCGTCGCCGCGGCCTTCTTCAGCGCTGCATCGAGCTCGGCGCTCTGACCGTATGCCCATCAAGATGGAGAACGTCGCCATTGCTGTCCGAGACCTCGAGGAGACGATCGCCCTCTTCACCCACCTCGGACTGACCGTCCTGAGTCGGGCCACCGTCAGCGGCGACTGGACCGACACCGCCGTGGGTCTCGACGGCAACCACGCCAAGATCGCCATGCTCCAGACCCCAGACGGCAACGGCCGCCTCGAGCTCTTCGAGTACATCCATCCCCATGCGATCGAGACCGAACCGACCCAGCCCAACGAGATCGGCATGCACCGCGTCGCCTTCTCCGTCGACGACATCGACGCCGCTCTCGAGATCGCCGCGGCGCATGGTTGCCACCCGCTGCGCGGCGTGGCGACCTACGAAGACATCTACAAGCTCACCTACGTCCGTGGCCCCAGCGGGATCATCTTCATGCTCGCCGAAGAGCTGACCAGAACCGAGGCAGAACCCGATCCCTCCTGACGACGATGAGCGGGGGCGTCAGATGCCGGACGAAGAACCGATCTGTCTCTACCTCCGCCGTCATCGCTCCGCCGCAGACAGGGCGGCTGGCACCACGTGAGACGCGGTGGGCAGAACTCGTCCTCCATTCGGCCAGGCGGATACGTCAGATCCCGGTCCCTGGCCCGGACTCTGAGTGGGCCCGCCGACGGGGTCAGCCGCCCGTCACGCGAGGGTGGTCGCGCCAGGCGGGCATCGTCTGCAGGTAGGCGATGGTCTGGGCCTCGAGCTCGGCGCGCGAAGCGTGTGGAGCCCGTCGAGCCTGCCAGGCGACCATCGTCTCGAAGCGCGTCTCGAAGTCCTGCAGCGTGCCGTCGGGGGTCGTGCAGTGCGGGCAGTAGGGACCAGTCTCGATCGGCATACCGCAGCTCTCACATGTCGTCGTCATCAGGTGCTCCTGAGTCGTGGTTGGGGTGGGTGCCGGTCTCCACGAGCGCGGCGAGGCCCCGGAGGAGGCCCTCGCGGGTGCCGGTATCGAGCCGGTCGAGCGCGCTCGCGACGAGACCCACGTCGAGCGGGGTGCTGTCCTCACGCAGCCGGTCCAGGCCCTCCGGTGTGAGCCAGACCAGGGTCCGCCGCCCGTTCGAGGGGTCCCTCTCGCGTTCGAGCAGGCCTTTGTCCTCGAGCTGGGCGACGATGTCGCTCACGACCGACTGGGCCCGGTCGAGATGCCGAGCCGCCTCGCCGATGCTCAGCGGCCCTGCCTGCGCGAGATGAAGGAGCACCGAGCGGGAGGCATTCGTCAGCTGCCCCCGGCGACCGGACCGTCGATGGAATGCCAGGTATGCCTCGTGGAAGAGGGCGACGAACCGCTCGGACTCCATGTCGCCCACGCTCCCGCCCGGACCATTCATCGTCAATCCCGATAGGTCGCCCGGCGGGTGCGGCCCACCCGCTCAGCCCCAGCGGATCTCATGGACCTCCTGGTCGGCAGCGCGATAGAGAACCCGGCAGACCGCCGACCCGGGATCGGCAAACGCGCTCACCCGTTCCGGCAACGCCTGCGGCGCGACGGCATACGCCGTGAGGTCGGTCCACACCGGCGTGCCCGACCCGGGCGCCCAGGCCAGATCGTGCAGATGCCCGTCGGTCCCGACATAGACCACATGCTTGATCCCGGTCGCGGGCACGAACCAACAGGCCGGATCCGCAGCCGCCCCAGGCGAACCGGCAGCGGCGACCAGGTCCCACCCCGAGGCCGGCGCGACCCCCTGCCACCAAATCTCATACAGATGCCCGTCGACGGCTCGATAGACGACTTGGTGGGTGTCGGTGGCGGTCAGGTGATACCCGACCGGCACGCCGACAGCATCGGGAGTCTGGGTCCAGCCGGAGAGGTCGTCGTGCCCGGTCGGGCCATCGGCCCAGTAGAGCGAGTGCACGTGCCCATCGACCCCGCGGTAGATCACGATGTTCTGCCCAGCGGTGGTGACCGGGTAGGAGTTCGGGTCGCCGGCGGCCAGCGGCGCCTCGACATACTCCGTCAGACACGCGGTCTGGACCGGGTCGACGCCCATCCAGAACAGTTCCTGCAGATGTCCGTCCGCGCGGCGATAGACGATGTGGCTGCCGCCGGCCAGCTGGTATGCCGCGGGCTCGCCGGCCGCCGCCGGCGCCTGGGCGTAGCCGCTCAGGTCGTCATGCGCAGCCGGCGCGGTCCCGCTCCAGTAGAGGGTGTGGATCCCGCCATCGACAGCGCGATAGACGACCACATTGGTCCCCTGCGGGTCGAGGAAGGTCGTTGGGTCACCGGCCGCCGCCGGGGCCAGCGCGCGGTCCGCCAGGCGCCCGCCCCCCGCCGAGCCCGGCACGTCCCAGTTCTCGACGAGGAAGCCCTCGGTGTCCCGGTAGATGGCCGAGTGCCCCCCCGAGCCGGGAAGGAGCACCGCGGGGGCGCCGGCCGGCTTCGGCAGCGCGAAGCGCCGCGACCGCTCCCGGTGACGCACCCCACGAGGGCCGTCGACCGCGGCCGCAGCCTCGAGGCTGAGCGTGAACCCGGCCGCCTCAAGCCGCTCGATCGGCAGGTAGTGGACCTGCTGGATGACGTTGTCGTGCACCGAGATCAACCGGAAGCCACTGAAGCTCACCTGGTTGTTCTCCATCGGGCCGAGGGCGCCGGTCTGGAGCAGCAGCGGCCGGTGCCGGGACCACCAGTCGCGCTTGTCCGCGGCGCGGTCCAGCGGATCGGCATACGGGGGCACTTGGACGGCATACCCGTGCTTGGCGGCATACGGCATCGGCCACGGCGCGGTGTCGGGCAGCGCCTCCTCGTCGACGTGGACGTAGGTGGCGCTGGACCGCACCGAGTACGGGGTGTTGTTCGTCCTCGTCGCCAGAGTCGCCTTGGCGTCGTCGGCGGTGACGAACCGGGTCTCGTAGTACTGGCGCGGGTTCTGGGTGTAGAAGTCGAGGAAGTAGCCCAGCTCGTCCCCGACGACGCTCAGCCTGATCTCGTTGTTGCGGTGCGTGTGCCCGGCGAGCACCAGGTCAGCCGGACGCCGCCGCCCGTAGCCGACGACGGCGCGGATCAGGTCGTCCGCCTTGCCCCGGGACACCCCGAAGTCGAGCAGGTCCTGGCTGTTGCCGCGCTTGAGGTAGGGCGGTTCGCCCTCACCGTCGCGGCCGAACCAGTCCTTGTGTTGGCCACGCACCCAGTCGCCGTCCAGGCTGTTCAACGGCGAGGTATGCCGCGCGGCATACCACCAGGCGTGGCTGGCGTTGGCGGGCCGCTGGGTCTCGCGGAGGTAGTACGGGTACTCGGTGTTCCATGGGTTCACCAGCGGCGCGTGCATGGCGAGGATGACCAGGCCCTCGTCAGGAGCCTCGTCGATCGCCGTGATCGCGAGCTCGTACTCGCCGTCGGTGATGCCCTCGCAGTTCGGTGACCCGCCGATAAAGGTGCGCTGGTCCTCGCCCACCGCGCCGATCCAACTCTTGAAGGCCTCCCACATCGTGGTCACCGTGCCCACGTCGTGGGACGAGTCGACCAGGACCAGCCGGTGCGGCCCGAGGGTGACCACGCTGGTCTGCGGGTCGGCGAGATGCTCGCGCCAAGCGCGCAGGGATGGCTCGATGGCCACCATCGCCGCCGCGTCGTCCTCGTCGATATTGGGGACGTCGTCCCCGCCGGGGAAGTAGAGGGCGTTCGTCAACGCGATCGCGTCGTCCTTGCCCAGGTTGTAGTCGGCGTGGTTGTGCAGCCGACTCCAGTCCTTGCCCCAGGAGTGGATGTCGAAGATCAGCTGGTAGGGGTTGTGTCGGTAGTCGTGGTTGCCGGGCGTCATCAGGATCGGCACCCGCAGCTCCTCGACGTTCGGGAAGTCGGGGCCGGGGGCCGTGCCCAGCACGAGCTCGCGCAGGAAGAGTGAGTTGCCGCCGCCCAGGGGGTCGTCGGTGGTCTCGAACTGGAAGTCGATCAGGTCGCCGGTCGCCACGATGACGTCCAGCTCACCGGCGTCGTGCAGGGCGTTGGCGAACCGGACGAACCCGCGGAACCGGTCGTTCCAGTTGAGCAATCTGTCGGCGGCCTCGGCGCGGCCCAACCCGCGCAGGGTCGGCTTGAAGAGGTCGATCCGCCGGGCCACGTGGGTGTCCGTCAAGTGCGCCAGGCCGAAGTCGGACCAGTCGGCGCGGTAGTAGACCGCGTGCGGCGCGATGACCCGCCAACCGTCGCCGTCGGCGAGCGCGATGTCGAGCAACCGCCGCTGAGGCGCAGCGCCGAGCACTGGCCAGGCCCACGAGCCGTCCGGTTGCTGCTGCCCCGGACCGAGCGTGGTCACGACCACGGTCGTCGGGTCGCCGGTCGCCAGGGCAGCGATGCGTCCCGACAGCGCGGCCCGGACCAGCGCGTCCGGGTCATCCACCTTGCCCTGGACGGTGCCGGTCACGGCGTCGGGTTCCAGGATCTGCACCTGGTCTCCCGCTGGTCCGGGGAAGTGCGGGCGGCCGACATTCGGCATGGCAAAACGCACCTCGACGGCCCCGAGCGGGGTGGTGATCCGGACACCGCCGTCGTGCCACCGCGCGGTTGCGCCGGGTACGGCTGCGACGGGATATGCCGCGAACTCAGGGCCAAGGTCGTTGGTCATGCCTTCTCCTGGGGGTTAGAGATGCTACCGGGGGGGAAGGAGTTGCCGACCTGTCTTCCTGATACATCGCCTTGCTGCGCCCGAGCGGCACTACCCGACGGGGGCGCGACCCGCCTGCAAGGATCGTCGGGTGACTCCCGCTCCTGGCGGCATCGCCTTGGCCCGTTCCTACTTCACTGAACTCGTGGCGCCGACCATCCGCCGGCACGTGCCCGAGCTGCGGTATGCCGCCGCGCGTTTGGGGTCCGGGTCGGAGGTTCTCGGCCTCGATGACGAGATATCCCGCGACCATGACTGGGGCCTGCGGCTGCAGCTGTTCGTCGCCGACACCGACGTCACCCGGCTGCGGTCGACGCTCGAGGACCACCTACCGACCGAGTTTGACGGCCACCCGGTGCGCTTCGGCTTCTCGTCCGACCCGGCGGCACGTCTGCGCATCGATGTCGACAGCGTTGACTCCGCAGCCAAGCAGCACCTTGGCTTCGACCCCCGCCGGGACGCATCCGTCCAGGACTGGCTGAGCCTGAGCGGTCAGGCCGTCCTTAAGATCACGGCCGGGGAGGTTTTCCGGGACGCCGTCGGGGACCTGACCTCGCTGCGTGAGGCGCTGGCGTGGTACCCGGACGATGTCTGGCGCTATGTCATCGCCTGCGACTGGCAGCGCATCGACCAGGAGCTGCCGCTAATGCAACGCGCCGGGCACCGCGGCGACGACCTGGGCTCTCGCGTCATCGCCGCGCGTCTGGTCGACGTGACGATGCATCTCGGCTTCCTCCTGTGCCGGCAGTGGGTGCCCTACCCCAAGTGGCGGGGGACCCTGTTCAACCGGCTCCCGCTGCATACCAAGGTCGCCACGGCCCTGAGCGAGACACTCAAGACCGACGGCTGGGAGGACCGGGCCACACACCTCGCCGACGCCCTGGACGCGCTCGCCGATCATCAGGGACAACTCGGCATACCGACGTCATCACCCACGATCGCGCCATTCCACGACCGGCCCTATCGCCATATCGACCACGGCATGGTGCCCCGGCTGCTCGAGAGCATCCGGGACAGTGACGTACGGGCGCTGCCACCGGGTCTGGGCAGCGTCGAGCAACGTTCCGACAACGTTGACCTGCTGACGAGCGCCCGGCACCGGCGCGCAGCGCTCACCTGACCCCGACGGCGGAGAAGGCCGCGCACCCTCGCCCTGTGCCTGCCATTCGGGTCGGCATGGGTTGGCTTGATGATCTCCAGGCCCGAGGGCAGCAGCAGCTGGCCGCCATGATGCAGCAGGTTCACGACTTGCTCCCGCCGGAGGCGCCGCGGGCGTTCGTGGACCAGGTGTCGCTGCAGGGGAGGCCCGAGGAGGTGATGATTGCTCGCGGTCAAGCTTGTCTACAAGGACACGCCCGAGTATGCCGCCGCCCGTGCCCGCCTCACCGGGGTCGGGTAGACCGAGGCGGCAGGGAGTTCTCACGCCGAAAGGCGGAGTCGCAGCACGTTCTTTCGGCCGGTCCAGGTCAGGTCTGCGGGCTGATGAGTCCGCAAGCGAAATCCGCGATCGTGGAGGAGTCACGCACTCGACTCACCCGAAGGACTCCCACCGATGACCACGCACACAGCACCGGCCCCGACCACCCGAACGGACCAGCAGGTGCCCCTCCAGCTGAAGCTTGCCGCAGCCTGGACCACCTTCATGTGCCTTTACATCTATGTCGACGTCCTCGGCCTCTACAAGCCAGGCGCCGTCGAGGGCATCCTGAAAGGGAAGGTCTTCACCTTCGATATCACCCAGACCTTCATGGTCAGCGCGCTGGCTGCCTCGGCGGTCCCGATGATGATGATCCTGCTCTCGACGGTCCTTCCCCCGCGCGCCAACCGTGTGACGAACCTTGTCGTCGCCACCCTCCTGATCCCCTGGATGGGGTTCAACCTGGTGGGCGGGGAGTGGCTGGCCTACTACGGTCTCGGATTCGCCCTCGAGATGGTCGCCCTCGCGTTCATCCTCCGCTCGGCCTGGAACTGGCCCCGCACACCGGCGATCCCTAGCCTGAACAGGTGAGACCCCTCTGGCGCGCCATCTGGCGCGAGCCACGCCCCACCGACGCTCCACCCGTGAGCCGTGGGGACTGGGTCCTCCTCGCTGCCGTCGAGGCGGCTGCACTCTACGAAGGGGTAGCCCGCCCCGATCTGGCCTGGCGTCCGGTGGTCACCCTGCTGGCCCTTGCCGTGATGCCGGCCCTGCTCTGGCGGCGGAGCCACCCGCTGGCCACCTGCCTCGTCGGTTTCGGCGTCGCCGGGCTGCTCTCAGCCATCCAGCTGGTCGCCCGCACCGACGACCTCGGCCCCGCCTCGATGATGGCCATCCTGATCCTGCTCTACGCCCTGGTCCGGTGGGGCTCGGGGCGCGAGATCGCCATAGGTATGCCGTGGGTCGCCGCCGTCGTGGGTCTGGGAATGTATGCCTCGTCAGCGACTCTGCCGGACCTCGTCGGCGGCAGCCTCCTGCTGCTCTTCATCGCCTCTCTCGCAGCGATATTCCGCTCCCGCGCCGACCTCTGGCAGCGCCGGCAGCGCGAGATCCGCAATGAGGAACGGCTGGCCCTGGCCCGCGAGCTGCACGACACCGTTGCCCATCACGTCTCGGCCATCGCGGTGCAGGCTCAGGCCGGTGGCGTGGTCGCCCGCGCCCAGCCGGCGCAGGCGGCCCAGGTGCTGGCCACGATCGAGGCCGAGGCGACGCGCACCCTGTCGGAGATGCGGGCCATGGTGCGCGTCCTCCGGGAGGACGGCTGGGGGGCCTACTCGCCGCAGCTGGGGGTCGCCGACCTCCCTCGGCTGGCGCGCGCGGACGCGACGCCGGACGTCGCTGTCTCGCTCACCGGCGCCGTCACCGGGCTGCCCGGACCCGTGGACGCAGCGGTCTACCGGATCGCACAGGAGGCGGTCACCAACGCCCTCCGTCACGCCCATGGCGCCACGCACGTGGGCATCGACGTATGCCGCGTCGGCGACCACCTCCGGCTGCGCGTCACCGACGACGGGCTCACCCACACCGGGTCGGCTGCTCCGCCTGGGTTCGGGTTGACCGGCATGACCGAACGCGCCCAGCTCCTTGGCGGCTCCCTCACGGCGGGCCCGGCGCACCACGGTGGCTGGATGGTGGAGGCCGTCCTCCCCGTGCACGTCTCGCAGGTTTCGCAGGTCTCGCAGGATCCGCAATGAGCATCCGTGTCGTCGTGGCCGATGACCAGGACCTGGTGCGGACCGGGCTGGTGATGATTCTCGGTGCCCAAACCGATATCGACATTATCGGGGAGGCCGCGGACGGCATACAGGCCCTTGAGGTGGCGACCCGGCTGCGCCCGGACGTGCTCCTCGTCGACATCCGTATGCCCGGGCTCGATGGGGTCGAGGTGACCAGGCGCCTCGCGGGTCCCGACGTGGCGGACCCGATGGCGGTCGTGGTCATCACCACCTTCGACCTGGACGAGTACGTCCTCGGCGCCTTGCGCGCCGGCGCTCGCGGCTTCCTCCTCAAGGACGCCGGGCCGGACCTGCTCGTCCAGGCCGTGCACGCCGCTGCCCACGGGGACGCACTGATCGCCCCCAATGTGACGCGACGGCTGCTGGCGACCCTCGTCGACCACGCACCCGAGAGGGTGACCCAGCCCGTCGATCCACTGACCGAGCGCGAGGAGGAGGTGCTGGCGCTGCTCGCCCGCGGCCGCACCAATGCCGAGATCGCCGCCGAGCTCTTCATCGGTCTGAGCACCGTCAAGAGCCATGTCGCCTCGTTGATGGCCAAGCTCGGTGTCCGCAACCGAGTCGAGATCGCCATGTGGGCCTACCACTCCAAGCGAGTCTGACCAGCAGCCCGGGCACGGGCAGCTACCGCTGGGTCCAGGTGCTGTGGGCGTCCTGCCCGGAGGACCTCGTCCAGTTCGCGAGTCCTGTCACGGCGCGGCCGTTCCAGACGAAGAGCGCCGATGCCGCCGGGACCGGGCCGGCATACGCGTTGTTGTCGAGCGTCAGGTTGGCGTTCTTCGCCGCGTCGCCGGCCGGTCGCACCCGTGAGACCAGCAGCGGGTACTCGGCGTTGGTCGTCGTGACCAAGTTGCCGGTGATGCTCGAGTCGTGGACGTAGTACTGCAGCAGGATCTCCGGGGAGCCGTCGTCGAGGGTGTTGTTGCCGCGCAGAGTGTTGCCCGTCACGGTGATTCCGAAGGCCTCTCCTCGGCGCCGGTCGTAGCCGCCAACGGCGATCCCGACATAGCGGCTGCCGCTGATGGTGTTGCTGCGCACGACGATGTCGTTGGTGCGTCCGCTGGCCCATTCGGAGGCGACCTCCAGGCCGATGTCGGAGTCGGCCACGACGTTGTTCTCGATGGTGATCCGGGCGCCCCCGTCGACGTAGATCCCGCCGGCGCAGTTGCAGTAGCCGTCGCCCTCGTCGTAGGCGGGGTTGCCCTCGCTGATGATCCGGGTGACGGTATTGCCGGAGACCACACCGTTGCGTGCGCGGTTGACCTCGGTGAAGCGGGCCGGCCCCGAGATGGTCCGTTCAAAGCCGATGAGGTCGATGCCGATGTTGTTGTTGTCGTGGATGGAGTTGTCGGTGATCCGGAAGCCATCGACATTGCCGTTGACCACGACGGTCTCACTCGCACCGAGGACGAGATGGTCGACCTCGTTGGCCGAGATGACCAGGCCGGTCGTCGACGCGGTGGCCGAGCGCCCATACACGGCGATGCCGTGCGCGTTGATGTCGAAGCTGCCGGCCGTGCGGTTGTCGTTGCCGAGATGGTGAACGTGGTTGCCCTCGATCCGTAGCCCCGAGGTGGCGCCGGTCGCATAGATCCCGACCGGCACGGCCTGCAACGACCGCGTCCGGTACCCGGTGATCTCCAGGCCCGTGATCGTGATGTCCGCCCCGTCGCGGATCTCGACCACACCTGAGGTGCCCGCGGGGACGACGAGCCCGGTGGCGTCGAGGACCGGGCGGGCTCCGGCTGCAGCTCGCACCACGACATGGCGGCGATTCGCCAGAACGATCCGTTGGGCGGCATACCGGCCGTCGGCGAGCTCGACCGTCCCGCCGGCTGAGCCAAGCCGGTCGACCGCCCGCTGCGGAGTGCGCAAGGGCGCCGCCGCGCTGCCGTCGGCGCTGTCGTTGCCGTTCGGGGAGACGTGGATCACCGTGGCCCCGGCGGGCAATGCGGCGGCGGCCACGGGCCGGGTCTGGGTGGGTGCCCCTCCCTCGAAGGGCCACTGGACGACAAGCAGAGCCGGGACGGCCAGCGCCGGGATGACGACCGCGGTGGCAAGGCCACGCCGGGCGGCGCGGGTATGGAAGCGAGACATGATCGGCAGTCCTTCTCAGGTCGGGGATCGAACTCGCCCACTGTGCACAACCCTGGATGACGCAACGATGACGCTCGGCCCGAGGTTGGCCGCACGTGCGCTCAGGGTCGTCAGGCGGCGATCGCCGGGAGCACCAGCCGGGCCACCGCGCCCGGCTCATCGGCCCGCTCGGCGAGCTCCACCCGGCCGCCGTGCCGGCGCGCCACCCATTCCACCAGCGGCAGGCCGAGGCCGGCCCCGCCGCCGGTACTCAGATAGGGCTGCGGGGGTTCGGTGCTCGCGAAGCCGGGTCCCGCGTCGATCACCTCGGCGCTCGCCCATCCTTCGCGTGCGCGTACCCGCAGCAGCACCGGTATGCCGGAACCGCCAGCCCGACCGTGACGAATCGCGTTGTCGACGAGGTTGGTCAAGGCATGGCGGAGCAGGGTTGGGTCCCCGCGAACGGTCACCGGAGCGTCGACGTCGACGACAAGCTCCGGCACTCGCAGCTCCATCTCGGCCGCCAGCGTGTCGAGGCGTACCGCCTCCAGTCGCAGGTCCACCCTGGCGTTGTCGATCCGTGCCGCGAGCAGCAGGTTGTCGACCACCGACGACGCAGCGTCGACCTCCCCGGCGAGGGCACTGGCCTGCCGCGCCGACTCCGAGCCCGCCCGCTGACCCTGCTGGATTGCCGTGGCAGCTCCACGCAACCTGGCCAGCGGTGTACGGAGCTCGTGCGCGGCGGTCGCGAGGAAGCGTTCGCGGTCCGCGGCCGACCGCAGCGCCGGGGCAAGCATTCGGCCGGTAAGTAACCATCCGGCCAACGAAAGCAGCAGGAGCAGCAGCGCCCCGCCGATGACGGTCGGCCAGAGCAACACGCTGGAGTGGTCCCTCGGGCCACGCTCGACCGCCATCACCCAACCGGCCACCCCGGCATCGTTGAACCATGGCATGAGCGCCGATCGGACCGAGCCACCCGTCGTGGGCAGCACGGCATACGTGCCGCTCTCGGAGGTGTCGGCCACGGCGGCGGCCGCGGTCTGGGCGGTCGGCAATGGTGCACTGTCTGAGCCGGGCGGGGCGGTGTCGAGCAGGGTCTCTCCGGTCGGAAGAGCAGAGACGACGATCCGGAACTCGCCGTGGGCGACCTCGTCGTCGGCGACTCCATCGACCAGGGTGGACCCGTTGTCGTCGAGGTAGACCAAAGCGGCGGCGCGGGAGGCGGCCCCGCGCAGCTCGCTGTCGAGCCGTGCCGAGGCCAGCCGCGCGTCCCAGGAGACGAGGACGGCTCCGAAGGCCGCGACGGCGAGGGTGGCGACGACGACGAAGCCGCCGAGCAGCCGGGCCCGCAGGGAACGCAGCAGCTGTTCCTGCGGGGTGCCGCGAGTCGCCCTCCGCCCGGTCCGGGTCACGAGCGGGGGTCCTCGGCGGCATACCCGACGCCGCGAACGGTGCGGATCAGGGCGGGCTCGCCGAGCTTCTCGCGCAAGAGCCGGATCCGTACGTCGATGACGTTCGACGCGGGATCAGCGAAGACATCCCAGCAATGCTCGAGCAGCTCCGAGCGCGACACCACCTGACCGGCATGGCGGACGAGGTAGGCGAGGATGGCGAACTCCTTCTGGGTCAAGGTGAGATCCCGGTCGCCGCGGCGTGCGGTGACCGAGGCCGGGTCGATGAGGAGGTCCCCAAGGACGAGCAGTGGTTGGTCGGTGCCTCCTGCGCGTCGGCTGAGAGCGCGGATCCGGGCGAGCAGCTCCGGCATGGCGAACGGTTTTGTGAGGTAGTCGTCGGCACCGGCATCCAGGCCTGCGACCCGATCACCCACCTCGCCGAGAGCGGTCAGGAGCAGGACCGGGACAGTGTCGCCGCGCGACCGCAAGGCCCGGACCAGCTCGACCGCGTCGCCGTCCGGGACCCGCCGATCGAAGACCGCGGCGTCATAGTCGTTGACGAAGGCCAGCTCGTCGGCCGCGGCGAGGGTGCTGGCAACGTCCACGGCATACGCCTGGGCGCGGAGCGCGCGCGCCGCCTGGGCGCGCAGCTCGCTGTCGTCCTCGAGAAGAAGAAGGCGCATCGCACCATTGTCACGGAGGATTCGCCACCTGACCTCGCCTCCGGTCTCCCGCGCCCGCGACGAGGCGCGGGTCGAACTGACCCGTCTGCGCCACTGAGGATGTCGGCGACCCGGCCGTGGTCGCACAGGTCGACCTGGGTCCACCCGGTCCAGCGTTCGCCGGTGGCGTCGAGGTTGAGGACGTCGTGACCGCTTGCTTGATGCCGTCGGACGACGTGCCCCCCGAGCGTGCCCGAACCACCTGTCACCGCGATGCGCAGGAGGTGAATGTGCCATTCCCCTCCTCCATCCGACGGAGAGGCTCGCCAGACCTCGTCTGCGCGGTCCACTCCCAGACTGGCGAGGAGGTCCTCGTGGAGCTGGATCCAGACAAGGTGGCTCGAGTCGATCCCCAGCCCGTCGGCCCACTCGTGCTCAAAGCGCTCGAGGTGAGCAAGCGCAGCGTTGTAGCGCTCGGAGTACCCGGCGAAGCGCGTCAGTGCGCCCACGAGGTCGGCCTCCAAGGGAACCAGCTGTCGCCCGATCGACTTCAGCGAGCTGATGACTCGGTCGTCCCATCGGAAGTCGGTGTGGTCATTGCTGGCCATCGAGTTGCCCGGGGTCGGCTGAATCTGCCACCGGGTCATCGCCTCGAGAAACCGAGCGTTCAGCGGGAGGAATCGACGGTGGACTCCGGCCACCAGCTCGCGCGCACCCTGGGCGTCGAGCTCGGCGGCAAGCTGTCGCTCGTTCTCCGCACGGCCGCGGTCGGTGAGGGACCAGCCGGACGTGCCGGCAAACTCGGAATGCGTCACCCACCCGTAGGCCTGCCCGTCCAAGAGGATCTCCTCGACGAGCGCCGGATCGAGGTGAAACCGAGCGGCAACCCCGTGGGTGGATGCAAACCCCACGAGGCGGACGGCGAGGAGGGTCAGCAGGGTGGGATCCGATGTCACCTCCGCCATACCTGCATCCTGCCGGAAAAGGATGCCGCTCAGCTGGAGCCGTCGGCTCCGTCGGTGCCTGGGTGGACGAGCGCCCGCAGCACCTCGGGGGCGTGGGATCGTCGGTTCGAACCTTCCGCTGGCCGGACGGATGCGTCAGCAAAGAACACACAACGGGCCGTTGTGGAAACTTTCACCTCTGTAACTGTTCCACAAAGAACTCGACTGAGAGGTCGAGCTCGGCGGCCTTGGGGTGACGCAGCTGCGTCACCCCAAGGGTCCCGGTCGACAGCCCAGGCCTACCCGAACAGGTCGGTGAAGAAGTCGGCGACGTCGTCGCCGAAGGACGTGAAGGCATCTCCGATCGCCGCGATCGTGGCGCTGCTGAACCCGAGGCTCGACAGCAGGTTGCCGATCGCTTCGACGGTCTCGTGGAAGGTGTTCGACAGGACCGTGTTGATCTCCGCCGCCGTCGCACCGATCGCCTGCAGGATCGCTGCCGCCCCGTCCGCGGCCTGCTGGAAGACGCTCTGCAGGACGGGCCCGATCTCCGCGATCGCATAGCCGGCAGCACGCAGCGTCGCCGCCGCCTGGTCGGCCACCTGGTTGTAGACCGACTCGAGCACGCCACCGATGAGGTCGATGGTGTAGCCGGCGTCCCGCAGCACCCCGACGATCGCGTCGGCGGTGACATCGAGGACGCTCTGCAGCGCGGCGCCGATCTCGTTCACCGTGTAGCCGATCGACTTCAGGATCGAGGCGACCCCGGCAACCGTCTGCGCGAAGACGTCGTCGAGCACCCGGGTGATGTCCGCGATCGCGTAGCCGACGGTCCGCAGCACGGAGGCCACCTCGGCGGCCGTCTGGTTGAAGACGTCGGTCAGCGCCCGCGCGATATCGGCCACGACATAGCCCGCACCGGTGAGCAGCTCGGCGACGCCCTGGGCGGCCTGCGCGTAGACATCGACCAGAGCCGAGGCCACCTGCTGGGCCGTGACGTCGATGGCCTTGAGGATCTGCGCGACCTGCGCCGCGGTCGCCTGGTAGACATCCCGCAGCCCGGTCGCGATCTCCCCGACGAGATAGCCCGCCGCCTCGAGCGCCCGCGCGGCCACCGCGGCGGCCTCCCGGTAGACGTCCTGCAAGGCGTTGGCGACCTCACCGACGGCGAAGCCCACGGCGTCGAGCACCTTGGCGGCCGCCACATCGATCAGCGCATAGACCTGCTGCAGCGACTCACCGATCTGCTGGACCGTGTAGTCGAGCGTCTTGAAGACACCGGCCAAGGCCTCGGCCGTGACGGAGAGAACGTCCGACAGCGCGCTCGCGATCTGGTTGACGCCGTAGTCGAGCTGTCCGAGGAGCCCGACGAGCTCGGCGACCGTCACGTCATACGCCGCATGGATGCCCGCGACGATCTCGTCGACCGCATAGCCGGCGTCACGCAGCACCGAGGCGACCACGTCGGCCGCCGCACCATAGACGCTCTCGACCGCGGACGCGACATCGGTGGCCACGGCGAAGAAGGCCTTCCGCAGCACCTCGGCGGCCTGCGTGGAGCCGAGGAGGAAGACCTCGGAGAAGGCCTCGACGACGCCCTGGATGTCGTAGCCGAAACCGATCAGCGCTGCCGCAGTCTGCTCGTAGCCGAAGCCGAAGGCGTCGGCGAGCTCGGCGGCGAACTGGACGGCGGACTGCCCGGCCTTGCTCAGCGTGTCGGCGAAGTCGTTGAAGCCGCTGACGATCGCCGCCGTGGCGTCGTTGAACCCGCTGACGATCGCGCCGCCGACATACTGCGCCGTATCGGAGATGGCATTGCCGATATCGACGGCCACGCTGGCGACATACTCGGCCGCGCTAACCACCGCATCGGCGATCTCGGGCCCGTAGAGCGTGATGACGGTCTCCAGGGCGATGCTGATCGCCGCGCCCGCAAGCGCACATCCGGCCGCGCCGATGCCCGCAGTGGCGCCCAGGCAGATGCCGACGAACGCGACGTTCGTGGCGAGCCCGACCGCCGAGCCGACGCACTGCGCCACCGGTCCGTGCAGGCAGTTGTCCACTGCGACATAGGTCTGCAGACCGATGGCCAGCACGGCAAGCCCGGCGCTGGCGAACTTCAGACCCTTGGCGATCTGGGCCTCTTTGGCCGCGATGAAGCCAAAGTGGGTCGACGCCGCGGCCGCCTTGGCCAGCGTGGGCAGCAGCTTGACCAGGCCCTTGACGAACAGCTTTGCTCCGATGGCCACCTTGCCGGAGTAGCTGGCCAGGACGCCGTTGGAGGTCGCCGGAGTGACCATGTCCCCGGCCTCGCCGGCGGTTTGCGGCATCAGGCCGGTCGGGTCGGTCAGCGCCGTCGGCCGGTTGCCAACGAAGGCGTATGCCGCAACCAGCGGGGCACCGGCCGGCGTGGCCAGCGGCTCACGCTGGGTGAACCGTCCGGAGACCGGGTCATAGGTCCGGGCCCGCATGTTGTAGAGCCCGGTGACCGGGTCGCGCTGCTGGCCCTGGAAGAGCAGGTCGGTCGCAGCGGCCGCCGCCCCGGTCGAGGTGACCTCGCCGAAGGCCGAATAGCCGTATGCCGCAACGACATCGCCATTCGCGTCGGTCAGCTGGTTCGTGCTGCCCAACGGGTCGCGGTGGACGTAGTACGTCTGGGTCGGCGTCTGGATCGCGACCGGCCCGACGGTGTCGTTGAAGTAGCGACGCAGCACGCTCGTCCCGGACTTCTCCAGCACCAGCAAGGGGACGGTGGCATTCGGGTCCCACACGTACTGGGTCGTCACGTCGCCGACGGTCCGGCTGGTCCGGTTGCCGTCGCCGTCATACCCATAGGTGACCGTGGTCGCCGGTCCGGACGGGGGCTGCAGCGTGGCCTTCGACAGGCGACCGGCAGCGTCATACGAGAAGGTTGTCGTGCCCTTGGGGCTGGTCATCGTCGTCACTGCACCACTGCGGTCGTACGTCCACGAGCCCGCCGGTCCGGCCTGCGTGGTGATCCGGTCCGCGCTGCCCACGGCGTATGACGTCCCGCCGTTGCGGACGATATTGCCCACCGCGTCGTAGGCGATCGTCGAGCCCGGGCTGACGGCCGCGCCGGTGGGAGTCCCGACCGGCTGCTTCGACCCGGTGTCCACCGACGCCGGCACCGGCACCGACGGCTGACCCGACGGCGGCGTAGGGGTCGCGCCACCGGGGTCGGCGTTGACCACGGGCAGGGGCACGGTCGTCGACGACGTCGAGAAGCCGCTGACCCGGCCGAGGGCGTCATAGGCGTAGGTGTTGAGCACGCTGCGCCCCGCCGCCGTCGTCCGCTGCGAGAGCCGGTTTCCCCGGCTGTCGTAGGTGTACGTCTCGCCGGCCATGACCGTGCCGGCGCGCTGCACCGACTGGGCCACGACCCGACCGACCGCGTCGTAGCTGTGGGTCTCGACCACCCCGTTGGCCAGCGAGACCGCGGTCGCCCGCCGGGCCGCATCGCGCAGGTAGGACGCCTGCACGTGGCCGTCGGCGCTGGTCCCGTCGAGGCGCATCAGGGCGCCGGAGTCGTCGACGTCGTAGGCGACGTGGGTGCCGTCGGGGTAGGTCTCGAGCACCGTGCCGGGGGTTGAGAAGTCGTAGGTGAACCGCTGGTTCGCCGGGCCTGCGCCGGTGAGATTTCCGCGGGCGTCATACGAGTATGTCGAGACCACGCCGCCGGACGTCATCGAGGCGCGGCGACCCAGGGCGTCGTACGTCTGGTCGACGACGATCTGGGGCAGACCGCTTTGGCTGTATGTCGTCCGGGTGACCCGGTTCGCTCCGTCGAGCCGGTATGCCGTCGTCCGGCCCTCCGGGTCGACCTGCGAGGTGCGCTGCCCCGCAACGTCATTGGCGAAGGTTGTCGTGTTGCCGTCGACGGTCTGCGACGTGAGCCGGCCCATACCGTCATACGTGTATGTCGTGACCCCGCCCCGACCGTCGGTGCGCGAGATGGCGTTGTCGGCCAGGTCGTACCGGTAGGACGTGGTCCCGGCTCCGTCGATGACCGAGGTGACATTGCCGCGGGCGTCGAAGGCGCGCGTGGTGACGGCACCGCTCATGTCCTGCAGCCGGAGCTGCTGCCCGGCCAGGTCGTAGCGCATGAGGTTCTGGCCGTCGCCGGCCGACTGACGGATCAGCCGGTTGAGGGCGTCGAACTGCTGGCGCACGACCGCGCCGCTGCCGTCGTCGAACAGGACGGACTGGCCCATCGCGTCATAGGTGATCGCCGTGCGCAGGCCCGACGGGTCGACGACCGTGGCCGGGCGACCCATGGCGTCGTTGAGGTAGGCCGTCGTGCCGCCGTTCGGCGTCGCCTGCGCGAGCAGGTTTGCCGACGGGTCGTAGCGCTCGGTCGTCACCAGGCCGCCGGGCGCGGTCGTCGTCTTGGTCAGCGACGCCTCGTGCCACGCATAGGTGGTCGTGCCGACGGGGTTGGTGCTGCTGGCCACATCGCCGGCGGCGTCATAGGTGAAGGTCGTCACGACGCCGACCGGGCTGCGGGTGCTGAGCAGGTTGCCGGCGTCGTCATAGGTCCACGTCGTCGTGAACGCCGCGTCGACCGGCCCGTTCGTCGGGACGCCACGCGGGTCGGTGGCGGAGGTCTTCAGGCCCGCCTCGTTGTAGGTGGCGCGCGAGCCGTTGCCGTTGAGGGCCGGGCCGGAGAGACCATACTCGTTCACCCGTACGACATTGCCCATCGCGTCGTGGGTGAAGGTCTGCCGCCCGATCGGAGTGGTGACCTCCGTCAGCAGGGGGCCGTCATACGACAGGGTGGTGGCGCCCTCGCGACCGCCCGGGGGAGTGACCGACGCGAGCCGGCCACCCTGGTAGCCATAGGTCGTCCGGTTGCCGAGGGCGTCGGTCTGCGAGGTGATCCGGTGCGACCGGTCGTAGGTGAACTGGACGACCGCCGAGCGGGTCGAGTCCAGCGGAGTGCTCTGGGTGACGAGGTCGCCGTTGTCGTCGAAGACCCGCTCCTGGACAAAGCCGTTGGGGTCCTGGATGGCGATGAGGTTGAGCCGGGCGTCATACGAGTAGCGCAGGACGGCGCCACTGGGCAGGCTCTGCCGGACGAGGACGTTGTTGCGGTAGGTGTCGACAGAGGCCGCCCAGGTGAGCGTGCCCCCGACGGAGGTGCGGGCTTCCCGGGTCGTCGTCTGTGCCGCCGTGTCGTAGGTGAAGCGGTCCTGCGTATGCCGTGCGTCGCCCTGAGAGCTGGCCGTCGCGACCCGGCCGGCCGAGTCATAGGTGACCGCGAGGCGGACCTGCGCGCTCGGGTCGGTGATCCGGGTCAACCGTTGCCCGGCGTCATAGCCGTAGGTCCACGTCTTGCCCCGGGCGTCCGTGAAGGACGTCAGTCGTCCACTCGTATAGCTGTATGAGATCTGGCGTCCGGCCGGTGTCCTGACCTTGGTGACCTGACCCTGGGCGTCGAGGGTGAGCAGGACGTCATACGTGGTCTTCTTGTCCGTCGTGGCGAGCTTGACCCGCAGCTGGGTCGCCGAGTCGCGGACGAAGGTCAGCCCCTGGCCGGTGCCATCGACATAGGAGTCCAGCCGGGGACCGGTGACAGTCCACGTCGTGCCATCCCTCTGGGTGACCGTGCAGGTCTTCTGGTTGCCGGTGCACTTGAGGTCGGCCCAGGCGCCGGGCGGTGCGGTGAAGCTGCCCTGGTGGCCGGTGAAGACGATGCGCTGCCCGTCGAGGCCACGGACCGTCGCCTCGGTGCCGGCCGCATTGAAGGTGACCGACAGGTCGAGGACCGAGGAGCTGCCGCGGCCGAAGGCGCCGACGTCGGCGTCACCGGAGTTGTAGGTCCGCTTGAGCACGAGGTTCTCGCCGACGCCGGCGACCTCGAGGTCGGTGAAGACCCGGTGGAGCGCGCCGGTGGCGGTGTTGACGTCGTCGACGACCGAGGTGGGGTTGGGGGCCAGGCTCGCGTCGCCCATCGTCTGCCCGAGCGGGGCGCCGGCGGGCGCGACCTCGAGGGCCGGAGCGGTGCGGCGCAGCACGACGAAGGGCAGGCTCTCGGCGCTTAAGGTCTTCCACGTCGCGGTGAGGGCGTAGCCACCGCCGGCCTGGTTGACCCCGCAGGAACCGAAGGTGACAGTGCCCGACCCGGTGACCGGGGCGGAGCTGCAGCTGAGGGATGCGCCGAGCGTGCCGGTCCCGCCGGTGAGGGCGAGCGCCACGCTGCCGCCCGCGCCCGGGACCGTGTTGCCGCCGGCGTCGACCACGGCGAGCGCGGGCTGGCCGGTCAGCGGCCGACCGGCGATGCCGCCGCTGGGCTGTTCGGTGAAGACGAGGGCAGCCGGTGCGCCGACGGTGATATCGAAGGCGCTGCTCGTCGCCGGGGCCAGGCCCGCGGCGGAAGCCTTGAGGGTGTAGCCGGCGCCCGCGGTGGTGATCGCGCAGCCGGCGAAGAAGGCAGTGCCGCTGGATGCCGCGAGCGGGTCGGCCCCGCAGGTCAGGGCTCCGGGTCCGCCGGCGACGGAGAGGTCGATCTCGCCCGCGCTGGCGGTGACGAGGTTGCCGCCGGCGTCGAGGACGGCGACCGCGGGTTGGGTCGCCCAGGCGGTGCCGCCGGTGCCGCCGCCGGGTTGGGTCGCGAACGCCAGGTGGGTCGGGTCGCCAACCTGTATGTCGAAGCTCGCGCTGAGGCGGGTGACGCCGGCGCCGTCGATGGTCGCCAGGAGCCGGTAGCCGGCCCCGGCCTTGTCGACGCGACACCCGCTGAAGGCGGCCGCGCCCGCGACCGCGCTCTCGGTCGTGCCGCCGCTGCAGGTCAGGTGAGCGCCGGGGGTGCCGAAGCCTGGGGCGAGGGACAGCGCGACGGCGCCGGCGGCGACATTGCCGCCTGCGTCCCGGATGACGACGACCGGCTGGCTGGCCAGGGCCGACCCACCGCTGCCATCGCCCGGGTTTGTGGTGAACTCCGCCGAGACTGGGGCGCCCTTGGTGACATTGAACCCGTGGCTCGTGCCGGTGTGGGTGCCGAGGGTCGCGACGAGGACGTACGGGTCGGCGCTGTCCTTGTCGATCGAGCAGCCGCTGAAGCTGGCGACACCGGCGGCTGCGGCCACCGTGGTCGCGTCGCAGGTCAGGACCGCTCCAGGGGCTCCGGTGCCAGGCTCGATGGACAAGGTGACCAGGCCCCCGGCGCCATTGCCGCCAGAGTCGGTCACCGAGACGACTGGCTGGGTCGCAAAGACGGCGCCGCCGGGTCCGCCGCCGGGGCTGGTCGAGAACGCCAGGTCGCTCACGCTGCCGAGGGTGACGTCGACGGTGCCGCTGGTGGCCGAGGTCAGGGTCGGGGACGTGGCGGTGAGGGTATAGCCGCTGCCGGTCTTGTCGATAGCGCAGCCGGCGAAGGACGCCAGTCCCGACGAGGCCGGGACCGGGTTGTGGGTGCAGGACAGCTGGGCCGCGCCGGTCCCGGTGCCGGAGGTGATGCTCAGGGTCACCGGTGCGGTGCTGGTGGAGACGCGGTTGCCCAGGGCGTCGACAACGGCGACCTCCGGCTGGACGCCGAGGGCCTGGTCCGCCTGGCCGTTGCCGGGCTGGGTGTCGAACCTCAGGGCGGCCGCCGGGCCGGCATTGATGTCGAAGGCCGCGCTCGTGCCGAAGGTGCCGTCGTCGACATCGATGGCGTAGAGCCGGTACTTCGTGCCCGCCCGGTCGATCGCGCAGCCGGAGAAGGTCGCGATGCCGTCGACTGCCGCGGTGGCGTTCTTGGTGTTCGTGCACGTGATGGCGGCGCCACCAGTGCCGGTCCCGGGCTTGATGACGAGCCCGATCTTGGCGGTGCTCGTGGCGATGACCGTGCCGTCGGCGTCCACGACGCGCGCCACCGGTTGTCCGAGCCAGCTGTCGCCGGCCAGACCGCCGGTCGGCTGGGTGCTGAAGGCGACATACGCCGGGCCGCTGACCTTGACCGGGTCACTGTCGGCGGTGACCGCGCCGAGGGTCGCGCGGAGCCGGTACCTGCCGCCCTTGTCGACCGTGCAGTGCGGGAAGGTCGCGACGCCGTCGACCGGTGTCACGGTGACGGACGGGCAGCTGAGCTTGCCCGACGGCTCCCCGGCGTCGACGGTCAGGGTGAGGGTGACCGGATCGGTCGAGTCGGTGACCGTGACGGAGGGGGCGACGCCGAAGACCGTCCCGGGGTCTGCGGCGGTCGGGGCCGTGGTGAAGGTGAGCGTCGGGGTCGGCCCAGGGTCGGCGGACGCCCCCGGCGCCGGGATCAGCGCAGACATGAGGCCAAGACAGAGCGCCGAGGACATCAGGCGGACCGCGCGAGCGGGACGAGAGGCGGAGTGAACCCGATGCTGCGAGGCCACGTGGGTCCCCCTACCGCAGTGGCCGATTCCTCTTAATGGGGATTTGGCCTGAATGGGGGGTGACCTTAGCGCGACTTAGAGTACGTGCACCAGTCCCCCGGGGCGAGGCAGCGCGGGTGGATGTCGACGTCGGCTCGTGCCTCGACGGGCGGGGTCGAGGTCGGCGGTCGGTGCCGGGAGACGTCCAGTTTGCCGGTTTTGCCGGTGGACGGGGTATGTCGCACTGTGCCATACGCGCCGGCGAGTCCATGAGTGGGGGGTGTCGGGACACACCAGGGGTCCAGGTGACGGCTGGGTCATGCGGCGGCTGGGTCTGCGGCGGCTCATGGACTCTGAGCGTGCTCTTGGCATCGCCCTAGGTGCCATAAGCACCTAGGGAGTCCACAAGCCGGCCGCTCTATGTCTCCGGAGGCGTCGGAAGCGCCGCGTGCTGTCCAACGAGCCGGGCCCGAGACACCCGAGCGTGAGGTCAGTCCGCCTCGGCCGCGAGAGTGCGAACCGCCGCGACCAGCCCCGCCTCGTCGACGATCGGGCTGGCCTGCGGATAGCTCGTGGTGATGAAGTGCTGGGCATACGGGAAGCAGGCGACCTCGAAGGGCGAACTAGCCAGCAGCCCGGCACCGAAGGTGTTCCGCTCCACGGCGACCCCACCGAGCGGGACATCGAGCGCCTGGGTCATCTCACCCGGGTCGAAGATCAACCCGAAGGGCACAGACTCGGCTGCCATCAACCGGCCGCCGTAGTCGACCGACAGGTTGCCCTCGATCCACAGCCGCGCATCCAGCGCGCGCATCGGCGCCCCCGGCAGCGCGGCCGTCACGGTCAGCTGGTTGGCGCGCTCGGCACTTCGTACGTCGACGATGACCTCACCGGCGTGCGTCGTCGTCACGACGGCCCGGCTCGTCGTCGCGCCCGAGAACCCGTCGCCGGGGTCGTAGTTGATCGTGTTCGACTCGTAGTCGCAGATCACCCAGGTCAGCATCCCGGTCCGGGTGTTCTCCGCGACGAGGTACAGCTCGACCCGGCAACCCCAGAACACCGAGGTATGCACGGTGAAGGCGCCGAGGATGGCGGCATACCGGGGCTCGCCGTTCGCGAACAGCGACGCCGGGACGAGGACATAGTCGGGGGGCAGCCACGCGCGGGCCGCATCCAGGTCGATGAGCTCATGGGCGAGGAAGAAGGCGTAGGGCTCCACGACGAACCCCAGGTAGGGGTCCCCACCGGCATGGTCGACGATCCACTGCTGCACCGACCGGGGCAGCCGCGCCAGCGACTCGGCCCGCGCATACAGCTTCCCGACGTCTTTGGGGGTGACCTTTCCCTCGGTGTGCGTGACCCACCGCCGCAGCTCCGCACGCCCAACCGAGGATCCCATGGTGCGCACCTTAGGTCAGACTCACGGGATACCCCATCGTCGGCCCTGCCGCCTGCCGCCTGCCGCCTGTCGCGTGGCGGTCGATGCGCGAGGGCGTTGCGGCGTCACCCGGGGGCGACGGTCTTGACCATGACGCAGTTCTTGAGCCCCTTCGGCCGGTCGTAGGCGAAGCCGAGCCGCTCGTAGAGACGCCGAGTCCCGTTGTAGAGGAACGACGCCGACATCTTCTTGGTCTGGTCGGTGAGGTCGTGGGGATAGCTCTCCACCCGCCCGCCGCCGGCCTGCGCGATCAGCTCCAAGGCACCGGTGATCGCCAGCTCGGTCAGGCCTAGCCGCCGGTAGCGCTTGTCGACGAAGACACAGGTGATCCGCCAGTCAGGGTCGGCGGTCTTGGTCGCGTCGTACTCCTTGCGGTGGTGCAGCGTCGGCAGCTCTTCGGGGGTGCCGAACTCGGCCCACGCGATGGCCTCGTCGCCGTCCATGACCAGCGCCGCGTGCGCGACCCCCTCGTGCACGAGCCGCTCTTTGATCGCGCGATTGCCCTCCGCGGTCTCACCGCGGCCCTGGCAGCTCGGGTGGCCGTCATGGAACCACGTGCACCAGCACCCGCCGAAGATCCCGTTGTGCCGCACCACCATCGCGTCGAACGCCGGCCAGGTCTGCGGGCTCAGTGCCGCGATCCGGTATGTCGTCTCCGTTGCCATTCCGCACCTTAACCCGGGGTGCGGGCCCGCCGCAGTGGTGCGGCGTTGGGGTGCGCGCAGGTGCTTGTGGACGCTGAGTGCGCTGATGGCACCGTGCTCGATGCCATAAGCGACGTGGGAGTCCACAAGCCCGCCGGACCAGGCCGCTGCGGTCACGCAGGCTGTCAGTCCGAGGACGTCGCGGGGCGCGCACGGTCCCGCAGGAATGCCGCGGTCACCTCCGCAGCCACCCGTCCCTTCGCAGACACCGGTATGCCGCGTGCCACCGCCCACGCCCGAACCTCCCGGGCCTGAGGTGCCGCCGGGACGAGGGACCCGATCGGCCCATCGGCCTCGTGGCTGAGCCGGTCCTGCGCCAGCGCGGCGCCGAGGAAGCGGAAGGTCCACTCCTGCGCCAGGGCCCGAGTCTCGGCGAAGTGGATCGGGACCGACGGGAAGCGCACGGCGCACTCCGCGAGGCCCTCCAGCACGATCGAAGGCCGGACCCGGTCGAGCTTGAGCACCTCGGAGTAGCGCGCTTCGACGACGACGGCGGCATACGGGAGGCTGGCAAGGTCTGCCAGGACGAAGGTGAGGCGGCCCGAGGTCAGGGTCGAGACCAGGTCGGCAAGCGACTTGCGCTCGACGGAGGCAACCAGTCGCTCGCCGGTGCGGACGCCGTAGTCGCCCGCCGCCAGGGGTGCCATGCGGGTGGCGACCTGCTGCTGGGTGAACTTCCACGCATAGCGCTCGTGGCTGTCGACGAGGATCTCGAACTCGTCGGGCCGCAACCCGTGTGCGCGGGCGGAGGGGAGCGAGACATTGGGGCGGGCCAGCTTCGCGGTCCGCGGCGACTGCCAGAAGATCGCCTCCCGGTCGCCGCGGATCCGGGTGATGACGAACTGGGACCGGTTCTCCCGCGAGCGGTCCAGGACGAGGTCGATGGCCGCGCCCCGCCGCACGCAGGACCGCACCGGCACCCGCTCGACGACCTCCGCGTCGCTCGGCCACCACGCCGCGATGGCAGAAGATCTTCGTGGTCCGCGGCCAGGTGTCGCGCGCCTTGAGGACGATCCCGTTGGGCCCGAGGGGGACTCGGAGCAGGTACGGCAAGGACGAGTCGCCGTCCGGGTTGCGGGCGATGAGGAAGTCCTCCACGGGCCCGATTGTCGCGCACCGGTGGGTCTTCTGGGCGGATGGGTGGGTATCGGAGCGGGGGTTGACGACGAGCCCCTCGCCCATTCGGGCCTGCTCGGGCTCCGCCGGTGGTGCTGGTGGACTGTGAGCGCGCTTATGGCACCGCGTTCGATGCCATAAGCGCCCAGGGAGTCCATGAGCCTGGTCCTGCCGAAGCGGGCCCCGCCAGGGATCGGCTAGGGAAGGCGGCGGGCCGCTGCCGGCGATCCAGGGGTCGGCCAGAACCTCCAGATGAGTCCCTGTTGGGCGAAGGTCCACAGGTTGTTGAGGCACCAGTACGCGAGCAGGCCGGCGGGCACGACGGTCGCCCCGACGAGGATCCCGACCGCGGACAGCGCCGGCAGCCAGCCCATCAGGGCAACCATCGCCACAGGCTGATCGACCCCGCTGTCGGGGAGATTGGGCATGGCGAACCACCTCTGGCCGAGGTAACTGGCGGCCGCGGCGATGCTCGCAAGGCCGAGCATGATGCCAAGGGCCGGGAGGCCCCCGTTGAGCTGGGTGAGCCGCCCGGTGAGGTGGAAACCGTAGATCGAGGCCGACACCGCCGAGGCGACGAGGACACGGTCCAGGGTGCCGATCGGGTGACCTGCGGACAGGTCAGAGATGACGACGTACAACGCGGAGAAGAGGGGCAGCTGGAGAAGGGCCGGCGCCAGGGCCATGGTCGACACACCGTGCTCGGCGTTGATCCGGCGCTGCTCGGCGCGGAGCCGGGTGAGGCTCTCGAGGTCGCGGCGACCGGCATACCGGCGTTGCAGAGCCGCGAGCTGCGGGAGGGCGCGTGCGCGCGCGTGACTCGCGCGCACGCCGTGGACGACGAGGGGGAGCATCGCGGTTCGGACACAGGCGACCAGGATGGCGAGGGCGAGCAGCCACGCCGCCATCGACTCCGGTGGGAGGCCTAGCCCGGAGGCGAGGGCGTGGGCGCGGGCGAGGACGGCGGTGAGGACAGCGACGACAGGGGACAGCAGGGTGGACATGGGTGGGCTCCTGGGGTACGCCGGACCGTCGGGCCCGGTCGGACGGATGTCGGGTGGGGGCTGAGCGGTCGAGGACCGCTCAGGAGGACCCTGGAGCCCGCGACCGGCGCGGGTGGCGCGAGGGGGCGACGCTACGCCAGAACGGGGTGGGCGCCGTGGACTCGTCGTGGCGCGACACGCACCGCAGGGCGGCGCGGGCGACGGGTGCCTGACGCCCGTCGAACAACCGCGTGACGACAAGGCTCACCGCAGTTGCCACGAGGATCGCGAGGCCAGGCTCGCTGGGAAGCCCGGGCAGCAGCGAGGCGACCATGAGGGCAAGGACAGTTGCGCGCAGCCAGAACTGCGCAGCGCATCGGTATGCCGCGAGAGACACCCGCGCCTCCTCCCAAGCTCCGCTCCAGTATCGCCGATGCCTGCGGCGTCGCACAGTATGGCGACTAAGGCCGCTTCGGAGCGCTCGTGGCGAGGTCGTCCAGGTCGAGGAGCTCCTCGTCGCGACCTTCGAGGCCGGCGACGCGGGGCATTGACCGGGGGGACTGACCGGGGGGCGCTGACCGGGGCGCGGAAGCAGGACGTAGGGTGGCGCGCTATGGCTGGCCATCGGATCTTCAGCGCGACCTTCGCGAGCATCTACGCGTTGTACCTGCGCAAGGTCGAGCGCAAGGGGCACACCCAGGCAGAGCTCGACCAGGTCATCGAGTGGCTGACCGGGTATGACGCCCCCGCCCTGGCCCGGGTCATCGCCGACGAGGTCGACCTGGAGACCTTCTTCGCCCAGGCGCCGCGGGTCAACCCCGACGCGGCGCTGATCCGCGGGACCATCTGCGGGCACCGGGTCGAGACCATCGAGGACCCGCTGATGCAGCGGATCCGCTATCTCGACCTCCTCGTCGACGAGGTGGCCCGCGGCAAGAAGATGACGTCCATTCTGCGCGGCGGCTGACGCTCGCGGTGCCCCCACGAGGGCCCAGCGCCGGCACGTCGGCGACAAGGTCAGGTCCGCACATCCGCGTATGGACGGATTCGTCTCCACGCGACGACCACGATCACCATGGCCGACACGACGACGATCCGGATCAGCAGGGCGAGCCACGCACCGGTGACGCGGTTGGCGGCCGAGCGCTGGCGCTGTATGCCGTCACCCCCGGTCACCTTCTCGTCATACCTCGCAGGCACGCGGTCGGACTCGACGACCTCGATCCCACGACCAGCGCGCACGTCTGGCCCGTCGGTCACCAGCTCGCGCGAGCGCTGCGCCGGACAACCCGTCATCCCGCGCTACCCGGGCGACGGGTGCTCCTTGGACGTCGACGAGGTGGAGTGCGACCGGTCGCTCCTCGACAGCCGCGCCCAGCTGATCCGCGAGGCTGTGCACCAGCCGGCGCCGGGCCGCGTCCGGTCAGCGATCTCCCGCGAGTGCTGAGAGTAGACCGGTCGAAGGGCCGTGATCGCCGCGCAGGAGCCCGTCCAGGATGAAGCCGTCAACTGCTGCCACCAGCCCACGTGCTGCCCGCGGGCTCGCACCAGCTCTGCCGGCGAGAGCGACGAGCTCGTCTCGTGCGCTGACGATGCGTCCGCGCAGCGTCTCGTCGCGAGTGGCCATGAGGAACAGCTCATAGCGCGCGATCGTCAGGTCTCGGTCTGACCCGAGCATGCGCGCCATGGTCGCCTCGGGCTGTTCGGGCAGTCGGTCGCGGTCCCTGGCGAGCAGGTCGTCCACGAGGCCGAGGATGAGGCCGGATCGGTCGCCGAAGTGGTGGCGCACCGATCCGTGCGGAACACCTGCCTGCGCCTCGATCGCGCGGACGGTGGCGCCCTTGGCGCCCTCCCGGGCAAGCACGGCATACGCGGCCTCGATCAGGCGCGCGGACGCGGACTTCTCCATGTGGAGACTTTACCGTTAGGCTGGGGTTCTCCAAGTGGAGAAACCTCCTGATGAGGAGCGCGGCGTGGAGCTGGTCATCGTGGGTGGTGGGATTGCCGGGTTGACCTGTGCCGTCGCGGCCGAGCGCGCGCTGCCCGAGGCGCGGATCACGCTGCTCGAACAGACCGTGGCCATCACCCCGGTCGGGGCCGGCATCGTCCTGTGGCCCAACGCCCTTGCCGTGCTTGACCGTTGGGGCATTCCTCGCGAGGAGCTGGCAGCTGCGGGGACGCGCATGACTAGGGCCGGCGTCTGTACCAGTCGTGGGCGGTGGCTTCGCCGGGTCGACGCTGGGCGTCGTGAACAGCGGATCGGGCAGAGTGTCGCCCTCCACCGCGCCCGGTTGGTCGATGTCCTCCTCCGGCGGCTGACGCGGACCGAGACCCATCTCGGCGCGAAGGTCGACCGGGTCGACCTCGATGGGAGCGTGCATTGGTCCAGCCCTGAAGGCGAAGGCGCGCTGCGCGCTGACGTCGTTGCCGCCGCCGACGGGCTGCGCAGCACCGTGCGGCGACAGCACTGGGGCGTGGCGCCGAGACCCGCGGGGGTGATCTGCCTGCGCGCCGTGGTCGACGTGCCGACCGAGGAGTTCGTCGAGGCGTGGGGACGTGGCGAGATCGTCGGTCAGGTCCCCATCGGAGGAGGCCGCACCTACGTGTATGCCGCCCGCCGAGCCCCGTGGGACGGGGCCGGGATCGAGTGGGCGAGGTCCTGGCCCGCGCTGACCCTGGGTGTCGTCGAAGCAGTCGGGGCAGCCGCCACGGAGCGGATCGTCGCCGAGCTCGCGAGCCTGCCCGCGGTCAAGCCCTGGACCAGAGGCAGGGTCGCACTCCTCGGGGATGCGGCGCACGCGATGCTGCCCTTCCTCGGGCAGGGGGCTTGCCAAGGGATCGAGGATGCCGAGGCGCTCGTCGACACGATCGCCGCCGGAGCGGGCCTCCACGGCTACGAGGCACGACGACGCGGCCGAGCGATGATGGTCCACCGTGCGTCGCGCCACGCCTCACAGCTGGCCATGGCCCACGGCGTCCGCGCCCGGGCCCGCGACGCGCTCGTCCCCCTGATCCCGGACCGTGCCTTCCTGGCTCAGCTCGCCCGCGTCGCCGCGCCGAGAGCATGACGATGGGTGGGGATCCATTGGGCTCCCGCGGTCCGCTGAATCTGTCAAGGCGCCTGTCGGTATGCCGAACGAGCGTGCAGCCCACTGGGACGCGGCCTATGCCAAGGGTGACGCTGGCCGCAGCAGGTTCCAGGCCGAGGCGGGTCCGTCGCTCGAGGCCATCGGCGCCACGGGGGCCGGCCCCGACGACGCGATCATCGACGTCGGCGGCGGGTCGTCCCGGCTGGTCGACGGGCTCCTCGGCCGAGGCTTCCGCGATCTGACCGTCCTCGACGTCTCCTCGGTCGCGCTTCGGATAGCCCGGGCGCGCCAGGCGGACCGCGCTGGGAAGTGACCTGGCTCGCCCATCGAGAGATGGCAAATGGCTGGTATGGCGTCGACGTGAGGGCGGCATACCGTGCGTTTGCCATCTGTGGATGAGGCACCCAGCCACCAGGGCGGCGGGGTGCGTGCTAGCCGGGGCGCCCGCGGGCGACCCGTGGCATGATCGGTGCGCTGTGCGGGGGCCGAGGACAGGAGAGCACTGATGGCGGATCGTCGCGACTGGAACGCACGGATCATCGACGAGTTCCGGGCCAACGCGGGAGTGGTCGGCGGGCCGTTCGACGGCGTGCCCCTGGTGCTCGTCCACCACGTCGGCCGCCGCACCGGGACACCGCGGGTGGCACCGCTGGCCTATCTGCCGTCCGACAGCGGCGACGCCATCTACATCTTCGCGTCCAAGGGCGGGGCGCCGACCAACCCCGACTGGTACGGCAACCTCGTCGCTGCCGGGGCGGCGGTCGTCGAGCGGGGCACGCAGAGCTATCCGGTCACCGTCGTCGAGGTGACGGGGCAGGGGCGCGACGCGGTCTTCGCCGAGCAGGTGCGCCGGGTGCCGACCTTCGGTGAGTATGCCGAGAAGACCGCCGGCGTGCGGGTCATCCCGGTGCTGCGCCTCGACCCCGTGGACTAACCCCTGTCGGTATGCCGGTGCAGGCCCCCGTCCTGCGCGCGGCCTCACCCCCGCGACTTCGGCCACCGGCGGCGGGAAGGGCGCCGTGACCACCGCAGCCGACCGCGCACCAATCATGCAGGAAAGTCGGGGACCCACGTACGCTCGCCGCCGTGACCAACGAGTTGCCACCTCGCCGTCCCTTTCCCGCCGCGCCCAGTGAAGTCGAGGCGCTCTTGGGCGCTCTCCACCGCAATCGCCGTACCTTCGCCTGGAAATGCTTCGGTGTGGCGGCGGCGGACATGACTCGATCCTTGCGTCCCTCCACCCTGACACTGGCCGGATTGGTCAAGCACCTTGCCCTGGTCGAGGACCACTACTTCACTCACCAGCTGCTCGGTCAGCCGTACCCCGAGGTGTGGGCCCCCATCGAGGAGAACGGCAACTGGGACTTTGAGTCGGCTGTTCGCGACTCCCCTCAGTCGCTGCACGCCGTGTGGTCGGCGGCCGTCCAACGCTCTGAGGCAGCGACCGATCGGGTGTTGGCGGAGCAGGGATTGGATCAGCGTGTCGTCATCTCCGGCGGGCACGAGCCGTTCAGCCTGCGCCGAATCCTTGTCGACATGATCGAGGAGTACGCCCGGCATACCGGGCATGCCGACCTCATCCGCGAGTCGATCGACGGCCTGGTCGGCGAGGACGCTCCCTAGAAAGGCCGCAGCAGCGACGCCCGGCCCACGCGATCGTGGAGTCTTCACTGCTCTGGTGCGGGGGCGGCATACCGCGGCGAGGTCAGGACCACAGACGGTGGTAGGCGTTGACGGCTTGCTGCCCACCCAGGTGCGCGTAAAGGACGGTCGAGGACGCAGGGATATCGCCGCTGCGGACGAGGTCGACCAGGCCGGCGAGCGACTTCCCCTCGTAGACGGGGTCAGTGATCATCGCCTCGTACTGCGCGCCGAGCCGGATCGCCTCCATCGTCGAGTCGACCGGGATGCCATAGAGGTCGCCCGCCCACCCCTCCAGCACGGTGATCTCGTCGTCGCGAAGGTCGCGTCCCAGCTCGATGAGCTCAGCGGTATGACGCGCGATGCGACCGACCTGGTCGCGGGTCTTGTCGATCGTGGCTGAGGCGTCGATGCCGAGGACGCGGCGGCGGACGCCGGTGAGCTCCTCCAGCGCCGCGAAGCCGGCGATCATGCCGGCGTGCGTCGAGCCGGTCACGGTGCAGACGACGATGGTGTCGAAGAAGACGCCGAGGGCCTGCTCCTGCTCGGCCACCTCGAAGGCCCAGTTGGCGAAGCCGAGACCGCCGAGCGGGTGCTCGGATGCCCCGGCCGGGATCGGGTAGGGCGTGCCGCCGCCGGCCTCGACCTCGCGGAGGGCGTCCTTCCACGAGTCGCGGATGCCGATGTCGAAGCCGGCGTCGTCGAGGCGGCTGTCGGCGCCCATCATCCTCGACAGGAGGATGTTGCCGACCTTGTCGTTGGTCGGGTCGTCCCAGGGCACCCACTTCTCCTGGACGAGCCGGCACTTCAGGCCCAGGTGCGCGGCGACGGCGGCAACCTGGCGGGTGTGGTTCGACTGGTAGCCGCCGATCGAGACCAGGGTGTCGGCCCCGCTGGCGAGGACGTCCGGGACGATGTACTCCATCTTGCGGACCTTGTTGCCGCCATAGGCCAGGCCGCTGCTGACGTCCTCGCGCTTGGCCCAGATCTGCGCGCCGCCGAGGTGCGCGGTGAGCCGCTTGAGCGGGTGGACCGGGCTCGGGCCGAAGGTCAGCGGGTACCGCGGGAACTCGGTCAGCTTCATGGTGTCGGTCGTTCTCGGGAGGTTGTCCGGAGAGCGGGGGATCGGTGGAGTGAGGCGATATATTGCATATGAGGTCTCTTGGACGTCAAGGGCTCGGGGTCGCCACGGTTGTTCGGTTCTGCCACTCCTACAGCCGTGGCAAAGCCGAACAACCGTGGCGCCGAGGGACTGGCGCCGAGGGACGGGCGCGCCCGCTCAGGCGGCTCCCGCGCGAGCACGGCCGCGCCGGTCCAGCGCCCAGTAACCGACGGAGAGGCTGGTCGCCACGGTGAGCCACGCGGCATACGGGACGAGTAACCACCCCGCCCAGGTGAGCTGGCGGCCGGCCACCAGCACGAGAACCCAGGTGAGCGCGGCCGCCCCGCCGAGGAGTATGGCGGCCAGGTCCAGCCGGTGCGGGACGTAGAAGGCGTACGCCCATCCGAGGGCGAGCGCGATCGACGCCGCGAGCACTCCGAGGAACCCCAGCGCCGCCCCGGTCGGCGCGCTGGTGACCACGGCCGACCCGGCCACGGCGAGGGCGAGGAAGTTCAGCGGCCAGGCCACCCCGAAGACCCAGGGCGGTGGCTGCCACGACGGGCGGGGCAAGGCGGCATACCACCCAGGTTCGTGGCCGACCCAGCGAACGGAGAGGACCGCATAGCCGACCACGAGGGCGATCACAACCAACGCGAGCACGGTGCCACCTTCGACTCAGGAGTGCCGGTCACCTCGTCAACGACGGGGCGGAAGGTGTTATGCCGTGCGCCGAGGGCCGCCGCATCCGTGACATCCGGTGACGCATCCGGCGCGGGGGTTCACTCCAGCAGGCCGCGAGCGTGCGCGATGGCCGCCGCCTCGGTCCGCCCAGCGGCCCCCAGCTTGGCCAGGACCCGAGAGACATGGACGCTGACGGTCTTGGTGCTGATGTGCAGCCGCAGGCCGATCTGGCCGTTGGTCAGGCCGCGGGCCACCAGGTCGAGCACCTGCGCCTCCCGCCCGGTCAGCGCCTCGCCGCCGCCCAGGTCGGTCCCGGCTGGGACCAGGGCGTCCAGCTCGGCGATGAGCGGGAGCGCGCCCAGGCGGGCGGCCACCTCGCGGGCCGCTGCCGCGCTCGCGCGGGCTCCGGGGCCGTCACCGGCGGCCCGCTGGGCGTGCGCGAGCCGAACCCTGGAGCGCGCCGCCTCGAAGGCATGGCCGTACCGCTCGAAGGCGGCGACGCTCTGCTCCCACGCGCGGACGACCTCCCCCGGCTGCGGTCCGTCGAGGGTGCCGACCCGCCACGCGAGCCGGAGCCGTTCGGCACGCAGCCGCTGGGTCCACGCCCAGGTCTCCACCCCGAGGCCGCCTGACTCGTCCGGCTCGGCGGCCGCCGCGCCGACCTGCTCGGCCCGGGCCGCCAGGGTCTCGACGCGGGTGAGCAGCGCGGCCCGCGAGACGGGGTCGAGTCGTTCGGTCGCCGTCGCCAGCTGCCCGACGGTCAGCGCTGCGATCCGCACAATGCTCTGGTATGCCGCACCCCACATCCGGTCCAGCGAAGCCACCCCTGCCTCGGCGAGGTCGACCGCTGCAAAGACGTCTCCCTGGTGGCCCAGCAGCTCGATCCCGGCGCCCGTCGTCAGGACGACGAGCAGGCCGTCGACCGGCCACCATTCCCGGAGCGGCCAGATCTCGGCCGGTGACGGTCGCTCACCCCTGGCCACCGCCAGGGACAACCGGGCCGCGTCGAACAATGATCGTCCGGGCTGCGGGATCCGTATGTCTCCCAACGAAAGACGCCTGGTGGCATGCTCCCAGTCGCCGAGCTCGGCGGCCGTCATCCCGGCCTGAAGTCGGCATTCCAGTCCCCACGGGGCCCAGGTGCGATGGCTCTGGTCGGCCAGGAGGGCGCCCGTCTCGTACCACTCCAGCGCGCCCGGCAGGTCGCCTCGTCGATGCCGGAAGGAGGCCAGCTGGTGGGCCAGCCGCAGGCGGGTCGGGTCATCCCGGTCGGCGACATCGTCCCAGACGGCGCGCAGGTGCGACTCGGCGGCGTCGATATCGTCGAGCGCCTCGACGACCTGAGTGAGGACAGCACGGATCTCGGTGAGGGCGGTGGCGCTTCCGAGCCGCTCGGCCAGCGCGACGGCGTGGTCCCCGACCGCCGTGGCGGCGCGCCAGTCTCCGGTGTCGACGAGCTGCTGCAGGTGGGCGACGAGGACGGCGAGATGCCCGCGCTCCTGGGTTGGGGGCACCAGCGCGAGCGCCTCCTGGGTCAGCGCGAGCCCGTCGACCGGCAGGTCGAGGATGCGAGCGCGAGTGGCGTAGGCCGCCAGCAGCTCAGCTCGGTGAAGCGGGTCCTCCTGCACCCCCGGGTGGCTCAGCCGGTCGGCCACGAGCCGCACGGCGAGCAGCGGATCGCCCGCGGCGACAGCGGCGTCGGAGGCCCGGAGGGTCACCTCGTCGCGGGACGGGTCGTTCTCGCCGAGCAGGTCGAGGGCGCGCTCGAGGTGCGCCAAGGCATCCTGCGGGCCGCCGACCGCCATGGCCTGTTCGGCGGCTTCGCGGCTCGCAGCGACCGCTGTCCTACGGTCTCCGCTCGCCAGCGCATGCCGGGCCAGCTCGGAGGCCGGGGCGAGCCGCGGGTGCTCGGAGAGCACGGCGGCATACCGGCGGTGGAGGCGGAGCCGCTCCCCGGGAAGGAGCTGGTCGAGGACCACCTCACCGAGCAGCGCATGCCGCAACCTGTAGGCCGGGGGCCAGCAGGTCTCCACGACGTGGTGTTCCACGGCGGCGGACACCGCGGCGTCGAGCTCGGACTCGGTGAGGTCGACCACCTCGGCGAGCATGACATGGGAGACGTCGCGCTCGGCGACGGCGAGCGCCCGAACGACCTGGAGGGATGCCTCGTCGAGCTGCTCGATCCGCGCCTGGAGGACCCGGGCCAGTCCGCCGGTCGCGGCGCGGCCCGAGACCGCGCTGGCCGCCAGCTCCTCGGCGAAAAACGGGTTGCCCTCGGCGCGCCGGACGATATCGGCCGTGGCGTCCTCGTCGAGCGTCGGTGCGGACACGGTGGCGACAAGACGACGGATGTCGCCATCGGTGAGCGGAGCCACCTCGAGATGGTCGACCTCGGCGATCCGGGTCCACACGGCGAGGGTGTCGTGGAGGGGGTGGCGACGGTGGAGGTCGTCGGAGCGGTAGGTGACCAGCAGCGACACCTCGGAGGGGAACCCACGGGTGAGGAGCAAAGTGAGCAGGTCACGGGAGGAGTGGTCCGCCCAGTGGACGTCCTCGACAACCACCAGGGTTGGTGCCGCGGCTCCCAGCTCGGTCAGCAGGGCGTGGACCGACTCGGCGACCAGTCCCTGTTCAGCTGCTCCCGTGGACTCGGCCGGACCGGCCCGGTAGGCGGTGAGCCGGGTGAGGCTGGGGTGGGCCGCCAGTACCGGGTCGACAATGTCGGGCCGAGTCGCCCGAGCCTGGGCGATCAGCTCGACGAAGGGCAGGTACGCCAGGGTGCTGCCGGCCTGCCCCACGCAGTGGCCGACCGCGACGAGCCAACCCCGCTGGGACGCGTCCTCGGTCAGGGCGCGGACCAGGCGCGACTTGCCGATCCCGGCGTTGCCCCCGAGCACGGCCCGGTGTGGCCGATGTGCCCGGACCGCGCCGGACTGCGTGGAAGGCTGCCCTTCATCCCCGAGGCCGAGCGCGGTGCGGAGCCGCTCGAGGTCGGCATCTCGTCCGACGAGCTCGGTATCGCGCAGCGGCATACTGGGGATTATCCGCCCGTCAGGTCGATCGCTCAGCGCGGCCTGCAGGGCTGCTCGACGGAGCGGTTCTGCCGGGCGACCCGCAGGAGGATCGCCAGCGAGGAGCCATGCCGGTGGGAGGGCGAGCGCAGTCTCGCTGCCTGGTGCGCGCGCACGGATTCCATGTCGTGGATCATCGGGTACGTCATGACCGTTCCTCTCTCGGATGCGCGGGCTGTCCCGTCGCACGGGTCCACCGGTTGTGGTGGATATCTCGAGAGTCCGGTGCTGAGGTAGGCCCCCACATCGGGCATCTGCCTTACCCGGGGGCATTGCTACCTCAGGGCGTCCTCGTCGGTATGCCGGCGCCGATGTCGACTCCTCCTGCGCCCTGAGGGGTTCGACGGTCCCGTGGACGTCGGCAATGTCGAGGGACAGCAGGCCGGGAGAGCGGAGGCAGGGTCGGCCGCACCCGGGCCTCGCAGGTCGGCATACGAGGTCTTGTTAGGTAGACTTTCGGTATGCCGCGCCCGCGCTTCGCATCGCCGCAGACCCAGGCCGCCCTGACCGCCTTGGTCGAGGACCCGGCCGGGTGGCACCACGGATATGCGCTCTCCCGGACAACGGGGCTGGCCTCGGGAACGCTCTACCCGATCCTGCGCCGACTGCTCGAGGCCGGCCTGGTCGAAGCCCGCTGGGCGACCGACGACGAGGGGACCGGGCCGAGACGGCATCTGTACCGACTCACCGCGGAGGGTCGAGCGGTCGCTGTCGCCCGCGCCGCCCCGGTGTCTCCGTGGGCACCTCCTCGACCGGCGCAGGCCCGGCCGTGAGCGTGACCCAGCGGGCCCTGACCTGGTCGGCGGCCCGGCTCGCCGGGAGCTCGGGCGAGCTGGTCCGGGGCCTCGTCGCCGAGCTCTCCGTCGTCCCCGAGGGGGTCGAGCGGCGGCGGTGGCTGCGCGGCGGGTTGTGGCTGGTCGTGCGCGAGGCCGGCCGTATGGTCGCCCGCGCCGCCGGACACCCGGCGGCTCTGGTCGTCGGCGCAGTGGTCGTGGGTCTCGACGGACTCGGCACCTCGGACGATGCATCGCAGGTCACCCTGGCGGCCTTGCTCGTGGGGTGCGCTCTCCTCGGGGCGGCTCGGCCGGCCGCGGCGGTGCCGTCGGCAGTCGCGGTCGGCTCCGCGGTGGCGATCTCACAGCTGGCCCAGCTCTTCGCCGCAGCCGCTCTCGGCCATGGCATCGCGCCAGTAGCCGGGTCCACCGGGGTGATGAGTGCCGTCGGGCTGTTCGTCCTCGTCCTGCCGGCCCTGTTGGCCGCCCGGCTGGGGGTGGCCGCCCGCCGTCGCTGTGCCGGGCGAACCCCCGCTGCGTGACGCTTTGATCTATCTATGTAGACTATAGCGATGAACAGCCATGAGAACCGGCCCCGCACTCCCGACGACGGGCCTGCCAGGGGGTCGACCGCGCAGACCAGTCCGGGCGCGACCAGGTGGGCGATCCTCGTCGCGGCGCTGGTTGGCATCGCCTTCGTCGACCGCTCACCCTCGGATATCGCCAACCAGGTGACCCTGCTCGCGTTGCTCGGCGTCGCCTTCGCGGTCGGCCGCTGGTTCCGACCGAGGATGGTCCTCGCGGCCCTGCTCGTCGGCAGCAGCATCGCCATCTCCCGTGCGCTCGGGCTGCTCCTCGGCGTGGAGACCGCCGACCCCAGCGCCCCGCGCACCTGGGCTCAGGTGGCCGCACTCCTGGTCCTCACCGTGCCGGCCCTGGTGGCCGCCGGTGTCGGCGCGTTCGTCCGCGGTCGCTCGAGGACCTGAGTCCTGCCCGCCACGGTTGTTCGGGTTCGCCACGCCTGCAACCGTGGCACGACCGAACAACCGTGGCGCCGAGGATGCGACCGGCCGGTGAGAAGTCCTTTCCCGCGCCCGAAATGCCCCAGTATGTCGGCCCGGTTTCGGCATACTGCACGTTCGAATGCCGGCCACCGGACGGGGAGCACGGTCGGTTCCCGAGACTTGGTGGGAGGACGGCGAGCCGACAGAGGTAGCGCACGGGTGGCTGAGCGTCGAGCGGTGGCGGGAGCCTGGCGGTCGGGCGTCAACCCGCACCGGCGCGCTCAAGCGCTCGCGTCCCGCCCCCCGCCCCGCCCCCGCGCCGGCGCTGTCCCACATCGAGAGATGGGAAATGGCTGGTATGGCACGCCGAATCGGCTCGGATTCCAGCCATTTGCCATCTCTCGGCGAGCCGGCTTTCGAGAACGCTCAGGTGTCCGGGCTTCTCGTCCTCGTCGAGCCGGTGGCCGCTGGGCTCGCGCGCTTGTCAGCAGCCGCTCGCACTCCTGAGTCGGTGTCCGCCACGGTTGTTCAGGTGTGCCACGCCTGCAGCTGGGGCAGACCCGAACAACCGTGGCGGGGTTGAGCTCACCGGCCTCGCCGCGCCCGCAGACAGGGTCACCCTCCGGGGGTACGGTCGGCGGCGACACGGTCCACGGCATACCGAAGGAAGGAAGCGACCATGACCCGAGCAACGACCCGCAGTACCCACTCGGTCGAGCACATCTGGGGGTTGATGGCCGACGTCGAACGGTGGGGCGAGCTGCTCCCCACCGTGACCTCGGTGCGCCGGCTCGGCGGCCCCGACCCGACGGGCGTCGGCTCGCGCTTCGAGGTGCGCCAGCCGGGGCTGCCGGCCGCCGTCTACGACGTGACGGTATGGCGCCCCCTCGAGGGCTTCACCTGGGTCGCTCGCTCCCCGGGGCTGGTCAGCACGGCGACCCACACGGTCACGGCGGCCGAGGGTGGGTCAGTGCTGGATCTGCGGTTCGAGTGGTCCGGGCTGCTCGCGCCGCTGGTCCGGGTGCTCGCGTCGCGGACGGCGCAGCGTTATCTCGACAGCGAGGCCGCGACGTTCGCGCGCTGACCTGGGCCGCGACGACCGGACGGTTATCGGGAGCCGGACCCCACCGACCTTAGCCGCAGGGCGCCCAGACCGATGGCGAGGCTGACCGGGGCCCACAGGGCCCGCTCGCCGACGCTGGGCGAGATCGCATTCATCGCGGCGCCGACCAGCCCGACGGCAGCGAGGACGGCGAGTCCGTTGCGCCCCCGCTGCGTGACGGGGATCGGCATACGGGTGATGGCAACAGTGGTGGCACCCCAGGCGAGTGCGGCTCCGGCACTGGCCGCTCGGTACCCGGCGGGCAGTGTCCCCGGGTTGGCGGCGCCATAGGCCAAGTCTCCCCATGGGGCACCTGCAGCGAGGGCGACCTGGAAGGCTCCGACGAGCGCCGTCGCGCTCGCGGTGAGCCGTCGTTCCGTCTTGCCCATCTCCGTCATGGGGCCATGTCTAGCAGCGCGGTAGCTCTCCGGTCGGCGACTCTCCTCAGCGCGACCCGCCCTGCGAGCGGAACCGGCCCGGCGTGAGGCCGTATGCGCGGATGAAGTGCCGGGAGAGGTGCCGGTCGTCGACGAAGCCGGTGCGGTGGGCGATCTCGGTCACCGACAGGCTCGTCATCGTCAACAAGGCTGCGCTGGAGCGCAGCCGGGCCTCGCGGCGATAGCGTGCCGGCGCGACCCCGACCTGGTCGCGGAACCGGCGCCGCCACGTCTCGTACGGCAGTCCCACCGCGGCGGCGATCTCGGTGAGCCCTCCGCCGTCGTCGGCGGCGAGCAGCTGCATCGACCGCGCGAGCCAGCCGGCGGCCGGCCGCTCGGGCGCTGTCGGCGTCAGGGCCTGCTCCACGAGGACGAGGAGGTCGAGAGCCTCGGCGTCCTGGGCGGTGGAGGTCGTCGGTGGCGGGGCGAGCCTGAGCCGCTCCAGGTATGCGGCCAGCCGAGCGGGGTCGGCGACCGCGGCGACTCGGTTCGCGCCACCGAGGGCGCCGCGACGCACCGCCAGGTCGAACACCGGCCCGCTGAAGGCGCAGAAGACCTCGTCCCAGCTCGCCCCGGCCGCCGGCCCGTACCAGTGCGGCTCGCCGGGCCGGACGAGCACGAGCGATCCTGCTGACAGCGGCGCCGTGTCATCGACGCCGCGGTAGCGGCCGGTGCCGCCGGTGACCAGCATGATCGCGTGCGACGGGTACCGACGGGGTGCCCGCGGATGTATGCCGCGCCCCGCCTCGATCCGTCCGGTCATCTCGATCCGACCCAGCCGGACGGGGATGGAGGGCCGCACGGAGACCACCGAGCGGGTCGGTCCCGCTGTCGCGCGCAGTCGATTCATCAACCAGAACATACCGCTCCTGGCCACTGGATGCCGGACAGTGAGCCGTTCAATCGCCCACGCTGTACCGAGTGGGTCAGGCTTGGTCACGGGTCCACGCAGGACGCAACGAGTCACGAGGGTCACGAGCTCACGAAGGGATCTTGATGTCCATGGGTACGGCCCTTGCCGGTGCGCACCGGATCTCGGGCGAGGATGTCGATCGGTACCGCAGCGAGGGACACCTGCTCGTTCAGGGTCTGGCGGCGTCATACGAGGTGGCGCACTTCGCGCCGGCGATCGCAGCGGCGACGGCTCGGCATACGGAAAAAGCAGTTCCTTTGGCGGAGCGCGATACCTACGGGAAGGCCTTCGTCCAGGTGATGAACCTGTGGCGGGACGACGAGACGGTGGCGCGCTTCGTCCTCGCCGAACGGTTCGCCTCGGTGGCGGCCCAGCTGCTGGGGGTCGAGCGGGTGCGGGTCTACCACGACCAGGCGCTCTTCAAGGAGCCGGGCGGCGGGTACACGCCGTGGCACCAGGACGCGATGTACTGGCCGCTCGACGGACACCAGTGCATCACGATGTGGATGCCGCTGGTCGACATCGTGCCGTCGATGGGTGGGCTGACCTTCGCCACCGGCTCGCACGCCGAGGGGGCGCTGAGCGACGTGACGATCTCGGATGTCAGCGAGGCGCACTTCGACGCGTTGATCGCCGAGCGCGGGTTTGCCCTCGCCGAGCCGCGGCCGATGCGGGCCGGTGACGCGACCTTCCACTCGGGGTGGACGGTCCACAAGGCGGGCGGCAACACCACCGAGACGATGCGGGCGGTGATGACCGTCATCTACTTCGCCGACGGCCTGGCCGTCCGCGAGCCGACCAACCCGTCCCAGGAGAACGACCTGCGCACCTGGCTGCCGGGCCTGCGACCGGGCGACCTGGCGGTGACCTCGGCCAACCCGGTCGTCGGGTGACAGGCGTCGCGGTTCGGTCGTGACCGCGCCGCGAGGTGCGCCTCACGTCGCTCAGGAACGTGTGGTTACGATCGCGGGTGGATCGCAGGATGGCCGACCGGGCTTCGGGCCGCGTGGCCAGCACGACGACAGACTTTTCGTATGCCGCACCGCATCTGTCGTTCGTGACCGCCGTCGTGCCCGTGAAGGCGCTGGGGCGGGCGAAGTCGCGCCTGGCCCTCCCGGAGCACCAGCGGCGTCAGCTCGCCCTCGCCTTCGCGGCCGACACCCTCACCGCGGTCACCGGGTGCGCCGACGTCGCCGCGGTGCTCGTCGTGACCGCGGACGCCGACATCGCGGCACTGGCGTCCGGGCTCGGCGCCCAGGTCGTGCCCGACCACACGGCGACCTTGGACGCAGCCGTTGCCGCCGCCGTGGTCGCGGCGGTCCACGACCACCCGGACGGCGGCGTCCTCGTGGTTCCGGCCGACCTGCCGTGTCTGCGCCCGTCCGATGTCTCAGAGGTCCTCCGTCAGGCCGACCCCTTCCCGGCCTCCTTCGTCGCCGACCGCGGGGGCGGGGGCACGACGATGGTCGTCGCTCGCCCGGGTGAAGCCGTCCTGACCGGGTACGGCGTCGGATCGGCGGAGCGGCATACCTCGCTGGGCTTGCATCCCTTGGCTGACGCACCCGCGCCGGCCCGCCACGACGTGGACACTCTGGCCGACCTGCGAGCAGCCGTGGCGCTCGGCCTGGGCGCGCGGACGGTCGCCCTCCTGGGCGAATGGCGTCGGTCGGGCGGGGTCGGTGCCTGGGAGGTTCCGGAGGCCGAGGCGTAGTCTCGCGGCATCCACAGACAGGAGTTGGCCGAGATGACGAGTGGGCCCGGGTTGCGCATCGGCTACAAGGCGTCGGCGGAACAGTTCGCGCCGGGTGAGCTCGCGGCATACGCGGTGCGGGCGGAGGAGCTCGGGTTCGACTCGGTGACGATCAGCGACCACTTCCAGCCGTGGCGGCTGGAGGGCGGCCACGCGCCCAACTCGCTCGCGTGGATGCCGTGGGTGCTCGCGCGGACCGAGCGGGTGCTCGTCGGGACGTCGGTGCTGACGCCGACCTTCCGCTACAACCCAGCCGTGCTCGCGCAGACCTTCGCGACGATGGCGTGCCTGGCGCCCGGGCGCGTGATGCTCGGCGTCGGTACCGGCGAGGCGCTCAACGAGGTCGCCGTCGGGTCGGTCGACGGCGCTCAATGGCCCGAGTTCAAGGAGCGTTTCGCCCGGCTGCGCGAGTCGATCCGGCTCATGCGCGAGCTGTGGACCGCCGACCGGGTCACCTTCGAGGGCGAGTACTACCGCACCCTCGACGCGGCGATCTACGACCGTCCCGCCGACCCGGTGCCCGTGTACGTGGCGGCCGGTGGACCTCTCGTCGCGCGGTATGCCGGCCGGGTCGCCGACGGCTTCATCTGCACGTCGGGCAAGGGCCGCGAGCTGTATGCCGACCAGCTGGTCCCGGCCGTCGACGAGGGTCTGGACCTGGCCGGTCGGGAGCGCGGGTCGATCGACCGGATGATCGAGGTCAAGGTGTCCTGGGACCCGGACCCCGAGCTGGCGGTGTCGAACACCCGGTTCTGGGCGCCCCTGTCGCTGTCGGCCGAGCAGAAACACTCGATTCACAGCCCGGCGGAGATGGAGCGCGCCGCGGACGAGCTGCCGATCGAGCAGGTGGCCCGGCGCTGGGTCGTGGCCTCCCGAGCCTCGGACGTCGTCGAGGCGCTGCGGATGTACACCGACCTCGGCTTCGACCACCTCGTCGTGCATGGGCCAGGGCACGACCAGGAGCGTTTCCTGTCGACCTTTGCCGAGCAGGTGCTGCCGGGGCTGCGCGAGCTCGTACCGGCGAGGCGTTGACGGCGACGGGAGAGAGACACCTCGCATGACGGTCAACGGTGGCTCGGCGGTCGAAGTGCTGGGCGTGTACAACGCCGACGGTGGGCTCCTCGGCGAGATGCGCTATGTCGTCGGGCATCTGCTCGGCCGCGTCGAGTGCCAGCTGTGCGACATCACCCACTCGCCGATGCGCCGCAAGCGGGAGTGGGATCTTCTCGTCTCGCGCTTCCCGCTGCCGCTGCGGGTGGTGCACCGCAACGAGATCCCTGCCGGGGTCGACCTCGACGTGCGTTCGGCTCGCCTTCCCGCGGTGTATGCCGTCGACGCGGCCGGTCGGACCCGCGACGTGCTCGGTCCTGACGACCTTGCCGGCGTGGACGGGTCGGTGGAGGCCTTCGAGCAGCTGCTGCTCGAGCGGCTGTCGATCGGTCGGCCAGGCTCCTCGTAGTCCTTCCGACACGCAGGCACGCGGGCTGCGCCGTATCCCGTGCGCAGCGGCGACCGCGACGGCGCGCGAGGGTTCTCCTGCCTCCCTATGCCGTGCTCCGTGCTTGGACGCAGTGGCCCTCTGCTCCGTACTTCGACGCAGTGGCCCTCTGCTCCGGATTCTGAGGCAGTGGCGCTCTGCGCCGGATTGGGGCGCAGCGGCGACCGCGACGGCGCGCGAGGGTTCTCCTGCCTCCCTATGCCGTGCTCCGTATTTCGACGCAGTGGCCCTCTGCTCCGTACTTGGACGCAGTGGCGCTCTGCTCCGGATTCTGGGGCAGCGGCGCTCTGCCCCGGATTCTGAGGCAGTGGCGCTTTGTTCCGGATGTCGAGGCAAGAGCCATCTGCGTCGGGATGTGGAGCACGGCATAGGACGCAAGACAGCACTCCAGGACGGGGGCCGGGGGCGCCCGACCGGGTGTCCAGTCAAAGCATGCGCAAAGTGCAAAATTGCCGAATGAGCAATTATGCTCTACGTTGGTTACTCCGTACCTCGGCTCGTCCCCTGGAGTGTCGCCATGTCCCTCGCCCTGCACCGCCTGGCCCGGTTCGCGTTCCGCCGGCCCGGGCGGGTGCTCGCCGTGTGGCTGGTTCTGCTGATCTCGGTGGCAGCGCTCCTGGCGACCCAGCCGCGAACGATCGCCACCGGCTTCACCCTCCAGGGCACGCCATCGCAGCAGGTGCTCGACACCGTCACCGCTGAGCTGCCGCAGGCTGGTGGCAGCCAAGGCACGATCGTCTTCACGGCGGACGACGGCGGTCGGGTCGACACGCCGGCCCGGTCGACCGCCATCGCGGAGGCCGCCCGGCGGGCCGTCGCCACGGGGCGAGTCGTCGACATGGAGGGCAAGCTCGCGGACCAGCGGGCGCAGGTGCGGGCCACGATCACGACCCGCGTCGAGGCGAAGGTCGCCGCCCAGCTCACGCCCGAGCTCGCGACGCTCGCCGCGAGCCTCGACCGGGCGGCCGCATCCACCCACAACACCGCACTGAGCGAGCTGGCGATGCGGGCAAGGGCCCTGACCACCCAAGCTCCGCATGCTCAGGTGACCGGTGCCACGAAGCTCTTCGCCGACCTCACAGCCCTGAGATCGGTCGCCGAAGGCAAGGGACTATCGCCGGCAGCCTTGGGGCTGCCCGATGGTCCACGCACGATGACCTCACCGACCGCAGCGGTCAGTGAGGCCGTCGACACCGCCGTCGCGCCGATTGTGGCTGACCTCGACCGCCTCACAGCCGGAACGGCCCCGCAAGGGCGTCCGCTGAGCGTCGGTGGCCGGACCTTGACCACCATCCGGGTCAGCGACGACGGTCGGATGGCGCTTCTCCCCGTCCAGTTCACCGCGCAGCTCAACGGCCTTTCCCCGTACGCGCTCAGCGATCTCCTCCTGGTGACCGAGCAGGCCGTGGAGGGCGCGGGCCTCTCGGCATACCCCAGTAGTGCCCTCAACCCGACCAAACCCCCACTGGGCGGGCACGAGGCGGTCGGCTTGGGGTTCGCCGTCCTCATCCTGCTGTTGGCCCTGGGCTCCTTTGTCGCCGCGGGCCTGCCGGTGCTCACGGCCTTGCTGGGCGTGGCGATCGGTGTCGGTACCGCCTTCGCCATGTCATCGCACTACGTGATGACGACGTCGACTCCGGCCCTGGGGCTGATGATCGGGCTTGCGGTCGGGATCGACTACGCCTTGTTCATCCTCCACAAACACCGGACGCTGATCGTCACGGAGGACCTCTCCCCGTATGACGCCGTCGGGCGAGCCGTGGGGACGGCAGGCAGCGCGGTCGTCTTTGCCGGGCTGACCGTCGTCACGGCGTTGCTCGCGCTGTTGACCTTGCGCATCCCCTTCGTCACCACGATGGCTCTGACCGCGGCCTCGACGGTTCTCCTCGCCGTTGCCATCTCGGTCACGGCTCTCCCCGCGCTCTTGGGACTGGTCGGCGACCGGATCGTGGGATCGCGCAGCCGGGTGGCCGACACCCGCCGGCGCGGTCAGCATCTCGTTGCCGCCCGATGGATCGCGGCGACGACCCGGCGGCCGATCCTCACCATCGGCTCAGTTGCGATCGCCCTCGGTGTCCTCGCGGTGGGGGCAGCCGGCCTCCGACTCGGTATGCCGGACGGCGGTATGGCGGCCGGCGGCTCGCCCCAGCGGGTCAACTACGACGCGACGAGCGAAGCCTTCGGGCTCGGGGCGAACGCCCCGTTGGTGGTCACTGTCCGGCATACCGACGGGTCGGGCTTTGACACCAAGGAACTGCTCGGCCGTGCCGAGGAGCTGGCGGGCGTCGACGGGGTGAGCAGCGCCCGCTTCATGGGCGCGAACCAGACCCGCACGCTGGCGATCTACCAGGTGACCCCCGACCTCGGGCCAACGGACCCGGCGACTGAGGCCCTGGTCCATCGACTGCGTAGCACGTCGCTGGCCGGCGTGATGCCGTTGGGCGTGACCGGGCTGACCGCCATCAATATCGACCTGTCGCAGGTGCTGGGCGAGGCGATCCCGGTGTACATCGGCGTGGTCGTCGTGCTGTCCCTGGTCATCCTGCTGCTCGTCTTCCGCTCGCTGCTCGTCCCGGTCGTTGCCACCGGGGGGTTCCTGCTCTCGATCGGGGCGACCCTCGGGCTGGTGACGCGGGCCTTTGGTGACGCGAGGTTCACCGGGCTGGTCGGCGTCGACCGGACCGGACCGATCCTCAGCTTTCTACCGATCATGGCCACCGGCATTCTTTACGGCCTCGCGATGGACTATCAGGTCTTCCTCGCCACCTCGATGCGCGAGGCGTACATCCATGGTGCGCCGGCTCGGCAGGCCGTCGCCGCGGGTTTTCGGCACGCCAGCCGAGTTGTCGTCGCGGCTGCCGCGATCATGGTGGCGGTCTTCGGCGGGTTCGTTCTCGGCGACGACACAACGATCCGGCAGTTCGGATTCGCCCTGGCGGTGGGGATCCTCCTGGACGCCTTCCTGATCCGGATGACCCTGATGCCGGCAGTCCTCCACCTCGCGGGGGAGCGAGCTTGGTGGTTGCCTCGCTCGCTCGACCGGGTCCTGCCGCGGGTGGACATCGAGGGAGACCGCCTGGTGCGCGCTGAGCGCTCCGCCCTGACCCGCACCTCGGCGGACCTCGGCTCGGGTCATGGAGCGGGTCTGTGAGCGGTCTCGGAGTGGGTCTCGGAGTGGGTCGGAGTCGGTCGTGCAGCGGGTCCTGGAGCGGGTCTCGCAGGGGGCCTCGGCTCGGTTTTCGAAGCCGGGCGTGGGCCGGCCAGGTGACATAGTGCTCACTGTGGGTGGCATGGGGCTGCGTGAGATGAAGCGAGCCGAAACCGAGCGGCGGCTCGCGGCGATCTCCTATGACCTGGTGCGCGCCCGCGGCTGGGTCGACGTGACGGTCGACGACATCGTCGAGGTGGCCCATGTCTCTCGACGCACCTTCTCCAACTACTACGCGTGCAAAGAGGAGGCGGTTGCGGCCGTCATCCTCCACCGGGCTGCCGACGGTCTGGACACCTGGCGAGCAGCCGGCAGCGCGGACCTTCAGGACCTCGAGGATCCAGACAATCTGGTCGCCCTCGTGCGTGATCTGGTGCGACACCAGGCGAAGGCCGGGGTGCTGACGCGCATGGCCGAGGTCTCGACATTGGCGAGAGCGCACAACCAGCTCGCACCCTACGTCCGGGAGGCGCAATGGCGACTGTGGTTGATGGCGGGGGAGCGCCTGCCGAAGAGCTCTCTGCAGAGCAACCCATTTCGTCGGGCCGAGCTCGACGCGATCCTGGGCGCAGTCTTCGGTGTGGTGAGCGCGTCGTTGGCTCGCTCGCTCCCGGAGGGGACTGCTGAAGCGGAGTACCCCGAAGGCGTCCGCGAGCTCGTCGAGCACGTCCTGGATCGGCTCGGCGAGGGGCTGGGAGCGCCGAGGGCTATCCGGGCCGGCGGTGCGACGGCGGCAGCTCAACCCTGATTCGTTGGTTCCGGCCCCCATTGGGGGCCGTCGCTGACGCCCGTGAGGACCGGCCCGAGAAGTCTTCGGGGTGCTATGCCGTGCTCCGTATCTCGATGCAACGGGTCTTTGCTCCGTGTCTCGGGGCAGTGTCTCGTTCCTTCGGGTCGTGACCCAGGAGGTTCTTGCTCCGTATCTCGGGGCAGTGGCTCGTTGCCTCGGATCGTGACCCAGGAGGTTGTTGCTCCGGGCGCTGACGCAATGGGGCTCTGCTTCAGATCGTGACCCAGGAGGTTGTTGCTCCGGATCTCGGGGCAGTGGCTCTTTGCTTCGGCTGGCGGGGCAGTGACCCGCTGCGTCGGGATGTGGAGCACGGCATAAGCAGCTACGGGCATCCCGGCCCCGGTGCTGACACAAGGGGCTCAGCCCCGGCCCCATCCCCGGCAGCGCCGACACCGAGCCGGCCGAGTGGCGCTACCCCGTTGACGCAGCGTCCCCGTCTCCCCCTCCCCGTCCCGCCCCCCCCCCCCCCCCCCCCCCCCGCGCCCCTCTCCCGGTCCTCCCCGTCCCCGGCAGCGCCGACACCGGGCCGGTCCAGTGGCGGTGCCACGTTGACGCAGCGTCCCCGTCCCCGGCCGGGTCGACCCTCTGGACACGAGTGACCGCCTGGAGCACGACCCCCGCGAGCCGCGACTCCGAGGCTCGAGGTGGGCCCCACGGCACGCTAGCCCGGTGCCGTGTCCGCGGGGTCAGGGTCGGTGCCAGCAAGATCCCAGCGCGTCATCCTAGACTCGCCGGCGTGGTGTCAGGGTCAGCGCGCGGAACGGCCACCCGGGGTCCGTGGTGGCTGGGCCCCGTTGCCGTGGTCGCGGCCTTCTCCGTGGCCTACGTCCTCCGCAGCCGAGCGGTGGTGGAGTGTCGGATCGGCATCAACGCGGGGGCGGCCTTGCTAGGTCCGGCACTGGGGATCGCTGCGCTTGCGTTGGTGGGGCTTGCGGTGCTCGAACTCGTGCGATGGTGGGCCCGGCCGGCTGCGTATGCCCTCGTCGTGGTCGTCGTGACACTAGTCTTCGCGCTCGGGTGGCTGGGGCAGACCTCCGCGCCCGTCGGCTACCCCGTGTCCGTCCCCGCCTGCGGCGGCCTCAACCGGCCGCCGTGGTGGCCTGCCTGGTTGCCGGGCTAGCCAGCACGGTCCCGCCGGGGGTCCGCCCTGGGGAGATCCCGGGGTCCGGACAGGGTCCCTCCAAGGGACAGCGCCCAGGACTCGGACCGCACGCCTGCCGCTGACGCCTCAACAGCCCGGTCTCGAGAAGCCCCTCCGCGCCCTATGCCGTGCTCCGTAGCTCGACGCAATACCCCTATCCCTCGCAGTTGGGTGCAGTGGCCCTGTGCTTCGGGTCGCGGTGCAGCGTCCATGCTTCGGGTCGCGGTGCAGCGGCCATCTGTTCCCAGGCGGTGCAGTTGCCCTTTGCTTCGGGTAGAGACGCAGCACCGCTCTGCTTCGGGGGATGGTGGAGGAACCCCTCTGCTTCACGCCTCGGCGCAAGAGGCCGTTGCGTCGAGATGTGGAGCACGGCATAGGGCGACGGCAGGGGTGTTCTGGGGTCAGTGTCTCGACGCCATCGGCGGGCTCAGCTCTTGTCCGCCGGCGCTCGGCGGAGGGCCTTGTCCGCCGGTCGGGCCAGCAGCCGATCGGTCAGCTGGTCCAGGAGGGCGGGGGCGTGCTCGGCGAAGGGAGGGTTCGCATAGGTAAGGGCGGCCACGCCGTGCGCCGTCGCCCACAACCCCAAGGCGAGCTGGCCGGCGTCACCGAAGAGATACCCCTCGTCGATGGCGGCGGCAACGTCGTCGATCAGGTCGTCGAGGGCGCTGCCTCGCTCGACCTCCTCCGAACGAGACAGGAAGAGCACCCGGAACAGCTCGGGGTGAGTGATGGCGAAGCGCAGGTACGCCTGGCCCCTCGCCCGCAACCGCTCCTGGGGGTCGGGGCTGCCAGGTGCGATCGCCTGGCTGGAACGGAAGGTCTCCCACCCGCGGGCGCTGGCCTCGAGGAGCAATGCGGACCGGCTAGGCCAGTAGTGGTAGAGCGTGGGCGGGGTGCAGCCGGCCGCCTCAGTGATCCGCGCGATGGTCACCTGCTCGACATCGGGGCTGCTCAGTAGCAGGCCCAGCGCTGTCGCCACGATGCCCTCCCGCAGCTCGGTCGGCGCGACCGGCCGACCGGACCGTCGAGGTGTGCTCACCAGGGATCTCCTTGCATCACCCAAATATAGCGTGCATATAATCCACGTAATGTAGGGCCGTTATATAGGAGGAGTCATGAGCCCCACCCCCGACACCACCGTGATCCCACGACTCGCCGCCACCGCGGGCGAGCCCCCGGAGCAGTCCCTCGAGAGCACGCTGGCGGCGACTCGACGACTGGGCGCCGTGGCGGCAGCAGCGGCCCTAGTGGCCCTGCTCGTGGGCGGTACGGCCATGTCCGCCCTCGGTGGCGCGAGCGTGGCCGACGTCGGGGTTGTTCGGCTCCACCCCGCCCCTGCCCTGATCGGCTCGGCGGCCCTGGCTGCTGTGAGTCTGTTCGACGCGTTCACCGTGCCTGCCTTGCATCGCACCCTGCGCTCCTCGGGGACCGTGCTGATCCTCGTGGCCACCGGCTGTGCCCTCACCGGAGATCTTCTCGGGATCGTCGGGCGTACGGTTCAGCACGCCGCCGCGCAGACCGCGCTCATGGGCGGATCCGCTCCGTCGGTCGCCGCGCTGGACCAGACGCAGCGCTCCCTCAACGCCTTCGGGTTCGTTCTGGTCGCCGTCTCGTTCGCGACCTTCGGGGTCCTCTACCGGCGCGCGGGTCACCGGTGGCTCGGGGCGACAGCGCTGAGCGCGGGACTCCTGACCGGACTGGGACAGGTGCCCGGGCTCCAGCCGCTGTTCTACCTGGCCAATGTCTTCTTCGTCGCCTGGTACGTCGGGCTCATCCGGCAGTTCGGCGCGCGCTCCGGCATACCGTGCTAGCGTCGCGGACCATCGTCCGCTGGGAGGCACCGTGAGCCACATCGTCGACTTCGTCACCGTGTCCACGCAGGGTCTGGAGTCCTCGCCCTTCGCCGACGCGCTCGCCGGCTTGCGGGCCAACGAGGCGCGCTACTTCAGGAACAAGTACGACCACGTCTTCACGGTCACGCCGGCCGCGGAGGCCGCCGAGACGGTGGCCTGGGTGGCGCGGATCCTCCGTGACGAGCGGGGCATCGTCGTCGCATCGCGGCCGCTCGAGGTCAGCATCGCCGATGTCGACGGCATCCACTGGGTGCACGTCTTCTACGAGTCGGGGCTGGCGATCAACGTCCTCTACGGCGTCGAACCCGGCTCGAAACGGGCCGTTGGGTTCAAGCTCAGCGAGGGCATGGAGGTCCCGGCGGAGCTCGGCGCCTTCAAGTTCGCGAGGCAGAAGTCCAAGCTCGCCGGCGTGATCCGCGGGTCCTACTTCGTCATCAAGGGCGAGTACTAGGGGTCTCGCCTCAGCATTCACACGTGCAGCGCCGTTGGAAGCGCGACTGCGCTTCGCTCGACCTCGTCGAGGTCGGTGAGCAGATGATGCGCTGGCGGACGACCTCACCGCGGTGGGGCCGGAGTGGCCGTTGACCTGCTCTGCGCGCGGTCGGCGCATCGAAGCCGCGCTCGTCCAGGCGGACGCGTGCCTGCTCAGGGGCCGAAGGCGAGCCCGACGAGGGCCGCGTGGCCGAACCGGTCGACGCGTATCGTGGCACGCCCGCCGTTGCGGAGCTGCTCGTCGGCCGACTCGGCATTGCCCTGTGACAGGAACCAGTCCTCAATGCCGCACCGCAGCCGCCAGCTCGTGTCGTCGCAGGTGAGATAGGGCCCGTTGGCCGGTGGGTCCGCGGCCAGTGGGCCGCCCACCCAGTGGTCGCCCACCTGCCGCAGGGGCACGTATGCCGTCCCGCGGCGCTCCTCCCCGACCCCCAGATCGAGGGCGGGCAGGTCGGGATAGCTCAGCTGCAGGTACGCGCCCCGGAACGGGTCGACCGGGTCGTAGGGGGCGACCTTGAGGACGATCTCCTGACCTGTGAGCCGGGCCGAGAGCTGGCCCCAGACCGCGAAACCAAGGAGGACCGTCTGGGCAACGAGGACTACGGCGAGGCGCCGCCACCGCGAGCTGCCGAGGACTCGGCTCATGCGAGATCACCACGGTCCGCGACGAGCGTGCGTCTGCCCCGGTCGGCGAGATAGCCGGTCGCGAGGAGGACCAGCCCGAGGGTGAGGAAGAGGGCGGCGCCGGAGAAGATCGGCGCGAAGACGCCGAACGCCTGGACGGTGACGAACAGGACCAAGGCCGCGGTCGCGATGACGGTGAGCCGTTGCGACTCGCGAAGCACGCCGAGGACCGCCACGGCGGTGGCCAGGACGAGGAAGACGGCCACGGCGACGCAGGCCCGCAGGATGACCGCCCCGCCCTGCCCGCCCCGCTCGCCGTGCCATTCGCCGACCGGCCACGATGCGAGCATCGCGGCAATCGCGAGGCCGAGGACGCCGATGACCAGGCTGAGCTGGGCGTTTCGACCCGCGCGAACCGCAAGGGCCCCGAGGATGACGATCGCACCGACGACCAGGGCGATGAGCCAGGGTGCCCAGCCGCGCGCAACGGGGGTCGGGGAGCCGGCGAGGAAGACCGCGGCCAGCGCCGCGGACGCCCCGGACTCGACCCACGGCACGTCCCAGGTCGGGCGGGAACGCTCATGGAGTGCCCCGGCGATGGCCCCGACCGCCCCGGCGAGCGCCATGCCCAGCGCAGCGCGCAGTTCCCTCCCGTCGGTGCCGAGGACCTGCCAGAACACCCAGAAGAGCGCCAGCGGGACCGCGGGCGCCAGCACCGCGAGCGAGCGGACGGCATACGCATGGACGAGCGCGCCCAGGGCCCACACGCCGACGAGGTAGCTCGCATAGGCAGGGACCTGCAGCGACTGGGCGGCCTGGAAGACCACGGCACCGAAGGTCCCGGACCCGAGCACCCGCAGGACCCCGACCCAGATCGACCCGCCCGTCGGCGCGGTGCGCTGGTCGAGGACCTCGGCGCCGATCATCAGCGCGAGCCAGATCGCCGCGACGAGGGCGAACCGGCCGAGCGGGGTGAACTGGTCGAGGTTCGACGCGACCAGCCAGATCAGGCCAACGATGACGAAGGCCGCGCCCAGGTAGATGACGAGCCGGGTCAACGCGAGGCGCTGCGAGAGCGTGTAGCGGCCGCGGATCGCCTCACCGGACTCGGGTGAGATGAGCCCCTCGCCCTCCCAGAGCCGGGTCTGGTGCTCGAGCCACCGGTGCTCTGACGGTGAGATCGGTGCTGCGTCCATGGCACCTGCCCTCCTCGATCGGCAGCTCCATTGTCGCGCGACTGAGGGTGCTCAGAAGGGAGTGGTGACCCAACCGTGACGCCTCCGGGTGGAGATCGTGTCCAGCGACCGAGGTCGGCCTGGTGCACACGAACGTGCAGTAGTCAGTTTCGCGGGCGGCATACCGGGGCATTTCGGGCGGGAAACGGGACTACTGCACGTTCGAGTGTCGCGCGAGAGGGGGTCAGCCCGCCGCGACAGCCGCGGCGAGAGCGCTAGCCCCGGTCGCAGCCCCGGTCCCAGCCGCGGTCCCAGCCTCGGCTTCGGTCCCAGCGGGGCTGCCCGGGCGAAGTCCGCGGAACGCGAGGTGGGCGGCCAGCGCGATCTCCCACGCGAACAGCGGTATGGCGCCCAGCGGGTTCGGGGTCATCAGGCCGAAGAACGCGGTGACATTCATCGTCAGGACGAGCACGGCCCCGACGATGCCGAGCACGGGGATGAACGGGGCGACCAGCCGCCGGCGGAACAGGAGGACCGCGAGGACGACCGCGTTGACCGGGTTGATCAGCCCCGGGCCGACGAGGAAGGTCCAGTCGTGGAGCAGCTGCAGCCCGGCAACGACCCCGGGCTCGAGGCCCGAGCCGGCCGTTGTCGCGGGGCGGGCGACGGCCGGGAGGATCGCGACGACGCCGGTGAGGATGACGGTGGCTTCCAGGGTGCGCAGGGCGACATACCCGATGGCCGAGCCGTGCCCGTGACGGCGAAGGAGGGGGTACAGCGCGAGGGAGGTCCCGACGACGGCGACGGCGAGGACGACCTCGAGGAGCGCGCCGAGCAGCACCGAGCCACGCCCGGCCAGCGCCGCTCCGGGGTCGAAGGCGCTGCCGCCATACAGCGGGAGGGCGGCGACCGAGGTGACCCAGGTGACGAGGTAGAGCACCGCGGCGAGGCGGGTGAGACGGTTCGGTCCGGACATGAGAGGCTCCTGCTGCTGAGGAGGTGTACGGCGTACACCTCTGCGTCACCAACGATAGGTGTACGCTGTACACATCGTCAAGTCAGGAGGCCGTATGCCGCGCTCGACGCCCTCGGGCAAGGAGCCGCTGAGCCGCGCTCGGGTGCTCCGGGCGGCCATCGCGCTCGCCGATGCCGAGGGCATCGAGAAGGTGAGCATGCGCCGGCTCGCCGAGGCCCTCGGGGTCGTGCCGATGGCGCTGTACAAGCATGTGGCTGACAAGGACGACCTCGTCGACGGGATGGTCGACACCCTCATCGGGGACGTGCCGCCGGTCGCCGAGCCCCGTCCTGGGAAGTGGCGCGCCCCGGTCCGGGAGACGATCTCGGGCACGCGCGATGTCATCACGAGCCACCCCTGGGCCCGCCGGGCCTTCGAGACCCGCACCCTGCGCACCCCGGCCGTGTTGGGGTACATGGAGCGGCTCAGCCAGATCTTCCTGCGCGCCGGCTTCTCCGCCGACCTCACCCATCACGTCATGCATCTGCTCGGCGCCCGGATCTGGGGGATCAGCCCGGAGCTGTTCACCGCGCCGGACGGGGTGCCGATGGCGCAGCGGCGGGTGACATCCGGGACGCCGGACCCCGCCGACTACCCCGGCATCATGGCGATCGCGGCCGATGCGGCGGCCCGGCGCCCTGGGGCGGCCAGCTGCGACGAGGACGCCGAGTTCGACTTCGCCCTCGAGGTGATCCTCGACGGGATCGCCCGGCTCCGCCGCACCGGATGGGACTCGGGAAGAAGCACGAGGGGTCAGCGGGTTCCATCTAGGTCGAGCCGAAACTGACGGGTCATCCGCCAGGCCCACCTCCCCCACGAAAGGCAGCCCGATGAGAGCAACCTGGAAGGGCGTCACCCTCGCCGAGTCCGATGCCACCGTCGTCGTCGAGGGCAACCACTACTTCCCGCCCGACAGCGTCAACCGCTCGGTCATGCGGGACAGCGCGACGCACACCGTGTGCCCGTGGAAGGGCACGGCGTCATACCTCACGGTCGTCGTCGACGGCGAGGAGAACCGGGACGCCGCGTGGTACTACCCGGAGCCGAAGGACGCGGCCAAGCAGATCACCGGGCATGTCGCCTTCTGGCGCGGGGTGACCGTCTCGGAGTAGCCCGCGGAAGGCAGCGGCCGGCGTTGTCACCCGGCGCCGCGCACGGCACCATGGCCCGATGAGCGTCGACGTCACGACCGAGACCACCATCGCGGCCCCGCTGCCGGACGTCTGGGCGTATGCCGTGGACCCGAGGACCGCGCCGCAGTGGTACGCCAATATCGCCGAGGTCGAGGTGCTGACCCCGGGCCCCGTCGCGCTCGGGAGCCGGATGCGCTTCCACGCGCGCTTCCTCGGCCGGCCGCTCGCGAACACCTATGAGGTCGTCGAGCTCGAGCCGCAGCGGGTCTTCACGATGACGACGAGCCAGGGCCCCTTCCCGATGACGACGACCTACGCCTTCGAGCCTTCGGGCGGCGGCGGGACGGTCATGCGGCTGCGCAACCACGGGACGCCCTCGGGGTTCGGCTCGCTGGCGGCGCCCGCGATGGCGGCGGCGATGCGCCGGGCCAACCGGGCCGATCTCGCCCGGATCAAGGAGCTCCTGGAGGCGGCCCGCTGACGTCGGCGGTCGGCGCTCAGTCCGCCGGGAGGGGGCTGGGCTGGAGGGCGGCGAGGTCGTCGTCGCTGGCATTGCCGCCGGTGCAGACCACCGCGCACCGGGCCGGTCGCGCGTCGTCGTGGAGCAGCCCGGCCAGGGCCGCCGCGCCGGCCCCCTCGGCGAGGGTGTGTGCCTTATGCGCGAGCAGCCCCACGGCGCGGTCGATGGCGTCGTCGCCGACGAGGACGAAGCGCACCAGGCCCGCGGCGAGGACCGACTGCGGCAGGTCGAAGCTGTGCCCGGTCGCGAGCCCGGAGTGCCGGGTCAGGCATGGTGCTGCCTCCGCTCGCCTGCTCGCCCAGGACCGGTATGCCGCCGGCGCCGCTGACGACTGGACGCCGACGACGAGGCAGTGCGGTGCGAGCTCGTCGCGGACCAGACAGGCTCCGGCGGCCCCGCTCCCGGAGCCGATCGGGACGTAGACCGCCTCGAGGTCGGGGCGCTGCCGGAACAGCTCGACGTAGACGGTGGCGTGGCCGGCGATGATCGCCGGGGTATTTCCGGGATCGACATACGACATACCGCGCTCGTCGGCGAGCTGACGCGCGTGGGCGACGGCCTCGGTCATCGTCGGGCCGAAGGTGACGACGGTGGCCCCGAGCAGCCGGACCGCGTCCACCTTGGCGGTCGGCGCGCTGGTCGGGACGACGATCGTCGCGGTGGTGTCGGCCAGGCGGGCGGCATACGCGATGGACTGGGCGTGGTTGCCGGTCGAGGCGGTGACCAGGCCGCGGGCGAGCTGGTCGGCGGGCATGGTGGCGGCGAGGGCGATGCCACCGCGGACCTTGAAGGCGCCGGTCGGCTGGGTGTTCTCGTGCTTGACGACGACCTCGCAGCCAGCGACGGCGTCGAGGGCCGGGTAGGACCAGGCCGGCGTCGGCGGTAGGTGGACGGCGATCGCCTCGGCGGCGCGGCGGATGTCCGCGAAGCTCGGGGCCTTCGGGACGGTCGGGGCGGTCGGGGCGCTCACCCCTGCAGTCTTGCCCGCGTCCTCGGCCCGGTCCAGCAGAGGGCGCTGACGAGGGGCTGAGGCTCCGGGGCGCGACTACGCTGTGCTGGTTGGTTGGCCCTGCGGAGGCAGGGATGAGCCGTGAGCACCATTGTGGCGAGCGATACGCCCCGCGATAGCGGGGATTGGCGATACTGATGCCGGGCGAGACCGGCCGACGGAACTTGTGCCCAAGCACCTTCGGCCGGTCTGCCGAAGGCCAAGCTGCTCGGATGGTCGGGCGCTTCGCCTCGACCCGGTCACATACGCACCGAGTTTGGGTGCCCGTTATGAATTGAGCCCCATCATGGCGAGCTTGACATGACCCGCCTCGTTCAGCGACCCTAACGAAGTGAGGTAGTCGCCTTACAACAGAAGAGCGGGGGCCGGTTTGGCGACCGGCCCCCGCTATCGGCCGCTAGGCAGCCCATTCAGCAACAGCAGCCTACGGCCTTAGTCCTTGGCGGTCCACGCCATGGGAAGGGGTCATAGTGACCAGTCATCGAGTTGCAGTCTTGTTGGTGGGTCGACGGTGCGAGCACCGGCTGTGCGTGGAGATCGACCGCGGCGCGCCCCCAGCTCTTCGGTGTGCTCCAAACGAGGCCCAGGGCTACGGGTATGGATCGGGTGTCCCATGTGGATGCAGAGTGCCCTATGACTTGCGCGAGCAGGTGAAGCGACAACTGGCCACCGCGCTTCAAGAGTGCCTTCGCCTGGGCCATGTGCTGATTTCGGCTGCGTGAGAAGCGTGTTGCCGCTCCTTTGTCATTGTCGATCAGCGAGGATCAGTGCAGTTGGCAGGGTCACTGGTCCCAGGGGAGGTGACAGACAATGCCGTGGTCGGCGGCTGCGCTGGCAGTGCCGGGAAAGACCGGCGAGAACGGTGCGACCCTGCCAGTCGTCCGTCACCTCGAAGATGCCGGCAAGGTGGCGGATCTTCTCTGGGATCGCTGGGTACCTGCGCGGACCAAGGCGGTCCTGGCGGATGACCTTGGTGGAGACGCGGACGATGGGGACGCGGCGGCCCCGCTCATCTATCGGTGGCTGTGCAGCATCCATGACATCGGGAAACTCACGCCCGACTTCATGCGCACGCTGTCGAACCGGCCTGAATGGGCGCACCTCGCGTCGATGCTGCCCGCTCCGCTCACAGTGCCCGCATTGACGCGCCGCAACCTTCACCACCGGGTTCTCGGCCATGACGCCCTAGTTCGCTGGCTTGTGCGCCGATACGACGCTGATCGGCTCGCGGCTCATAGCGTGGCCTGCGTCATTGGGGCTCACCATGGTGTGCCGGCGAGCAATGTCGAGCTCACCGACGTGCCGCCGACATCGCCTGAGTGGATGGCTGTGCAGGACGAAGTCCTGGACGGGATGGCCGAGGCCTCCGAGGTCGAGGTCTACCTCCCTCGGCTCGTGGCCCGTGACGTGGTTCCGATGCGGAGTCAGGTGCTGTTGGCGGGCCTAGTGGTCGTTGCCGACTGGCTCGCAAGTGATCAGGACCGGTTTCCCGTGGATCGCGTCGGCACCGTTGAGCCGGCGGACGTCATCAACATCGCGGACCTTCCCCCGCCGTGGGTTGCTCTAGAGCCTCCTCACGTCGTGACGGCCCATATCGAACAGCGCTTTCCGAGCCTGGCCGGTGCTACCCCCAGACCTATCCAGGAGTTGGTGTTCGAGGCGGCCCACGCCGCTCAAGGTCCTGCGCTTATCGTCGTCGAGGGCGACCTGGGGGGTGGGAAGACGGAGGCGGCCCTAATCGGCGCCGAGATTCTCTCCAACCGGCTGGGACTCGGAGGCGTGATGTTCTGTCTCCCAACGCGGGCGACAACGGACGGCATCTTTCCCCGTCTCCGCCGGTGGGTCGACGCCCTTCCCGGGGGTGGGGCGACCAGCATGGTTCTGGCTCACGGCAAGGCGACTCTCAACGACGACTATCGCGGGCTCATGAACCGCGAACGGTTCGCGTCGATGGAGCCGGAGGTCGGACGTGACGGACACGTCCTGGCTGTTGTTGCCTCCTGGCTCCAGGGGCGACGCAAGGGCGTACTCGCCAACTTCGTGGCCGCAACGATCGATCAGGTACTGGTTCTTGCACTGCGCTCCAAGTTCCTGCAACTACGCCACCTGGCATGCGCAGGAAAGGTCGTCATCGTCGACGAGGTCCACGCCGCGGACGAGTACATGCGTGCGTACCTGCTGCGGGCGTTGGAGTGGCTCGGCGCCTACGGCACGCCAGTCATCCTTGTGTCCGCCACCTTGCCACCCGCCGTGCGCCAGGAGCTTGTCGGAGCATGGTGCGAAGGTGCGGGTATGCCGGTCCCCACGCTCGACCCTGCCGACATCTACCCTCGGGTGACCTCGGTCGATGCTTCAGGCTCGGCGACGCGGACGATTCCCCTCGATGCCGCATCTGGGCGCCAGATGTCCATCAACTTGTCGCCATTCGACGAGGCGATCGAGGCGGCCGTGTCGGCGGTCGAGGCGGGGGCGTGCGTCGGCGTCATTCACAACACCGTGGGCAGAGCGCAGGCCACCTACGACCATCTGGTTGATCGGCTAGGCCCCGATCGCGTCGTGCTGGTGCATAGCCGGTTCGTCTCGGTCGACCGCCAGCAACGAGAAGGCTACATCCGGGCCTGCCTCGGGCCCCCGGGAGTCGCTCACAAAGGCCAGCTCCGGCCGCGAGGCCTTGTTGTTGTCGGCACGCAGGTCCTGGAGCAGAGCCTGGATATCGATGTGGACCTCATGGTGTCCGACGTCGCCCCGATCGACCTGCTGCTTCAACGGGCCGGAAGGCTTCACCGGCACAGACGGGGGGCGGGAGAAGCAGATAGACCCCCGCAGGTCCGAGAGGCTCGGTTGTTCGTCGTCGGGGCGACCGTCGGCGCCGTCGGGCCACCGCTGGTAGATCGCGAGGTGAGCCCGATCTACGGGGAGTGGCGCATCTACCAGGCGCTCAAGGTGTTGACTCCGTTCTTCGGCGGCCAGTCCCTGCATCTGCCGCGCGACATCGCGCCCCTGGTCCGTCAGGGGTATGACGACTCCGTGGAGCCTCCTCAAGGGTGGGAAGTGGAATGGCGCGAGGCCAGAAGCGCTCACCTGGCCAGGGAGCAGGATCGGCGTGCGCGCGCGGACACCTATCGCCTAGATCCCTACCCGCACACAACCGACTCGGACCTGCGGACGTGGATCAGCGGACGCACAGGGGAGCCCGATGAAACCAAAGGCCAGGCCGCGGTGCGAGACGGCGAGGAGTCGCTTGAAGTCGTCGTAGTCGTGCGCGATGGGTCCGCAGTCCGGCCATTCCCCGGCTGCGGGGTGCCGGCGGATGTCGACCTCTCCGGACAACTGGCCGCACCCCCTGACCGCCATGCGCGGCGGGTGGCTGGCTGCACTCTTCCCCTGCCGACCGCGATGACAAGGTTCCGCGCGGGTGATGGCCGAGCGCCGATTGACCGCGTAATCCGGGACCTGGAACACCAGGCCGCTCAGCTCGAGGGATGGCGGAATAGCCGCTGGCTGGCAGGGACCTTGCCGCTCCTCCTCGAGCCGACTCCATCGGGGACGTGGTCCGCCAACGTGGACCGATGGGATCTCACATATGACACCCAGCGGGGACTCGTCACCCGTCGCCGAGAGCAGGAGCGCTGAGTCGAGTGAAGACGTCGTTCAACCTGTGGACCGAGCCTTGGATCCTTGTCCGGCAAAGCCGAGGACAGGGCAATGGGGACATCCTCGCCGTGTCGATGAAGGACTGCTTCGCCCGAGCCCATGAACTTGAGGCAATTGCCGGTGAGCTGCCTACTCAGGACGCCGCCATCTTCCGGCTGCTGCTGGCAGTGATGCACCGGGCCCTACCGATCACCGACCGTCGGCCAGGTCGACAGTGGCGCGCGTGGTGGGATGCTCCCGCCCTCCCCGTCGAGGCGATCGAGGGCTATCTGTCGCAGCATCTCAACCGGTTTGACCTGCTGCACTCCGAGACCCCGTTCGCCCAGGTGGCCAACCTCAAGGGAAGCAAGACGTCGGGCTTGGTCAAGCTCCTGGCCGACGTTCCTGACGGGGAGCGGTACTTCACCACTCGCGCCGGCCGTCATACCGGTGCTGTCTCTGTGGGGGAGGCGGCGCGATGGCTGGTCCACACGCAGACCTTCGACCCCTCGGGGATCAAGACGGGAGCTGTGGGCGACCCGCGGGTGAAAGGCGGGAGGGGCTACCCGATCGGCACGGGCTGGTCGGGTCAATGCGGCCTTGTGCTGGCGGAGGGCGCAACGCTCAAGGAGTCGCTGCTCCTGAGCTTCACCCGAAATCTCCATGAGGCAGACGACACACCGTGGTGGGAGCGTCCGCCACTCACCGCGGCTCCTTGCACCGGTCACGACCAGCCGTCAGGTCCGGCCGACATCATGACTTGGCCCGCACGACGCATCCGCCTCGTTGTCGAGGAGGCCCCTTCTGGAACCGAGCCGCCTGAGCACAAGGTCGTGGATGTGTTGCTGTGCAATGGCGATGCCATCCACCCTCGGAACCGCCAGCGACTTGAGCCGCATTGCGCGTGGCGATACAGCGAGCCCCAGACGAAGAAGCACGGGCACGACGTCTACATGCCTCGGACCCATGACCCAGATCGAGCCTTCTGGCGTGGCCTTCCGAGTGTCCTTGCGAGGGGAGCAGCCCGTGACGGCGCAGCAAGCGACGCCGCTCCGGCCATGGAGCCAAACGTCGTTGCGTGGCTCGCTTCGCTCGTCCTCGACGGGTACCTGGACCCGGCTCACCCCGTCCATTTCAGAGCCATCGGCGTGACCTACGGACCGCAAAGCAGCACCTTTGCCGCCGTGGTGGACGACCATCTCCGGTTCCAGGCCGCGCTCCTTGCCGAATCGCATCTCAGGCTCGCGGCGGTACAAGCGGTCGAGGCGGCCGACCTAGCCGTGCGGGCCATCTATCACCTCGACGTCAACCTCGCGAAGGCCGGGGGTCGTCATGACGGAGCCGATGCAACAGATGTCGGGGAGCGAGTCTTCGCCAGCCTCGATCCGTTGTATCGACGGTGGGTTGTGTCACTGGGGCAATCGGCTGACCCCGAGGAGCGGCTGAGGGCGTGGCACACGGCGGCGTATGACGTCGTGAGGTCGGCAGGCGCAGCACTTGTCGAAGCGGCAGGGGAAGCGGCGTGGAGGGGCCGTGAAGTGAAGCGCGGTGGAGCCGCGGGGGGATTGGCCTTTCTCGACTCATCACTTGCCTTCACCTACTTCACGGCGGCGCTGAGGAAGGCACTGCCCGCGGCACAGCAAGTGACAGAGCTGGCGGGACGGCCAGCGTCTAGACAACTCAGAGGGAACGAGGAGAGCGTGTAATGACAACGACGGATGTCCCTTCGATGAGTGCCCCCCCAGCGCCCGCACTCACTCACGAGACGCTGCTCGGGCAACACGTCGCTCGAGTGGTCGGAGGCCTTCAAGCCCGATACGCCGGATCTGGGGAACACCGCCGCGACCCGGTCGCCGCGGCGGCCCTGGCGCGCCTCCGGCGGGCGGACGCGGCCGACCTCACGCGCGCGCTCGACGTTCTTGATCTCGTCCTTGACGAGTTCCCCTCACCGCTCCTCGACTACGCGGATCTGCCCACTCGGGCGGAGCGGGCCGCTCACACCGCGATCTGTCTCTACGCCGTCCATCAACAGTCGCAGTCGCAGCCGATGCACATACCTTCGCGCTCGCTCGGTGCGGCAGCGCGAATCCTCTCTGCGGCACGAAGCGCGGACGGCTCGATTGACCAGGCCACGCTGCGCAGGTTCCACGCCGTGGCGACCGCCACTGGCCCCGGCCAGCGAGTGCACCATCTGAGGAGCTTCATCAGCCTGCTGAGAGCGGAGCAGGTGGCATTGGACTATGCCCGACTAGCTCGTGACCTCTATCTACTTGACGGCGAGCCGAGCAGCGTGGCCCGCGTGCGCCTTCGCTGGGGTCGCGACCTGCACCGTCATACCCACCCGGACCTGCCCAACTCAGACCCCCAGCCCGCCACCGCCTAGGAGGAACCATGTTCGTTGATATTCATATCCAGCAGACCGTGCCCCCGTCGAACCTCAACCGCGACGATACGGGTTCGCCGAAGTCCGCAATCTATGGCGGTGTCCGCCGCGCGCGAGTCAGCAGCCAGGCATGGAAGCGCGCAACCAGGGCGGAGTTCGCCGAACGGCTCCGGGCTGGCGATCTGGGTTTCCGTACCAAGCGAGTCATCGACTTGGTGGTGGCAGAAGCCGGGGCGCGTGGGACTGACGTCAGTCGAGATGAACTGGCCAAGCGGGCCGAGGCTGCGCTGAATGCCATCGGCCTGAAGACGGAGAAGGCAAAGGACAAGGCAGGCACGCAGGAGTACCTTCCGGTCACGCAGTATCTCGTGCTGTACTCCCGGGGGCAGATCGAGGCGCTGACTAACGTGATCTTGCGTGATCCGAAGCCGTCCAAGAAGGATGTGCAGGCTGCGCTGGAGTCGACCCATGGCGTGGAAGTGGCGCTCTTCGGTCGGATGGTCGCCGACAACAAGGAACTGTCGGTCGACGCCTCGGTCCAGGTGGCGCACGCGCTGAGCACGCATGCTGTCGATGACGAGAGTGACTACTTCGCCGCCGTTGACGACCTCGGGCGCGATGACGACGCCGGTGCCGGCATGCTGGGGACGATCGAGTTCAACTCGGCCACTCTCTATCGCTACGCGACGATCAATGTGGCGGGCCTTAACGCGAACCTTCATTCGGCCGAGGACACAGCCCGCGCGGTGGAGGCCTTCATCAGGGACTTCGCACTGTCGATGCCAACGGGGAAGCAGAACACCTTCGCCAACAACACGCTCCCCGACGGTGTGGTCGTCATCGTTCGACGTGATCGCCCCGTCAGTCTCGTTGGGGCCTTCGAGGACCCCGTTGTCCCAAGCCCGACTTCGGGGATCGTCTCTCAATCGGCTGAGCGTCTTGTTGAGCAGGCGCACTCGACCCGTGCCTTCGTGGGCGAGCCCGTCGCCGCATTCGTCGTCCATGGCGGCCGGCGCACCGCTGTCCTGGAGGAACTGGGCGATGTGTGTGCAACGGTGCAGGAACTCGCGGCGGGCGTTCGCGGCGTCGTCGCGGCGTCCCTGGGGGCAGCGGCGTCGTGAGCGTCCTGCTGCTTCGGCTGGCCGGACCGATGCAGGCATGGGGCGACAGCAGTCGCTACGCCCGCCGGGAGACGCGGCTGCAGCCAACGAAGAGCGGCGTGCTGGGGTTGATCGCGGCCGCTCAGGGTCGCCAGCGCACTGAGTCGCTCGATGACCTTGCCGCGCTGCGGTTCGGCGTGCGGATCGACCAACCTGGCCACCTCACCCGGGACTTCCAAACGGCAATCAGGTGGGCAGACCCGGCGCAGCCCTCCATGCCGTTGTCGTACCGCTACTACCTGGCGGATGCGGTCTTCCTCGCTGGGATCGAAGGCGAGCGTTCGGTGATGGACGCGCTTCACGCCGCTCTGCGGACTCCGGCATACCCGCTGTATCTGGGGAGGCGTTCGTGCCCCGTGGAGGGGGAGCTGGCTCTTGGAGTTGTCGACTCAGGGTTGGTCGAAGCGCTGACCGAACACCCGTGGCTAGCATCAATGCGGTACCGACGGTCGCAGGGACAGGCGGTTCACCTGCCGATCCTCGTCGACGCGGCCGACACACAAGACAGTCACGAAACGGCTCGTGACGTCCCAGTGTCGTTCTCCCCGGAGCGTCGCGAGTATTCCTGGCGCCATGTCGCTGCCGCGCCTGAGAAGCGGGTCATCAACCCGGACGGACATCACCGCCCGGACTTCTTCGCTGCCCTTGGAGGGGTCTAGATGTTCCTGTCAAGAGTGCGTCTCAACCCGTCCCGACTTCAGACGCGACGTATGGCGTCCTCGCCGCAGGTGACCCACGCCCTCGTCGAGGCCTCGGCCCCACCTGGAGGTGAGCATCGAGTCGGCCGAGCCCTATGGCGCCTCGACCATGACGACACGGGGATGGATCTCTATGTCGTCTCACCGTGGCGGCCCGACTTCACCGGACTGGTCGAACAGGCAGGATGGCCGACCGCCCCGACCTGGGACACCGCGTCATATGACCGATTTCTTGAGCGCCTGGCTGAGGGACAACGTTGGCGTTTTCGCGTCACGGCGAACCCCACCCGCAGCGTGCCGAGGGGGGAGGGCCGGGGCCGTGTGGCACCGCACCGCACCGCCGCACATCAGAGCCAATGGTTCTCGATGAGATCTGGTGGGTGGGGGTTCGCCATTACCGGGAATGGCCTTGGGGCAGAGAACCTCGCCGTCGTGGAGCGGCGAACCCTGCGCTTCTCACGGCACAGCGGGCCCGTGGACGACCGCCGTAGGGATGTCGTGTCGTTGACGACCGTGACGGTGGCCGGTGAGCTTGAGGTGACCTCTGCTGGTGCGCTTCGCCAAGCTCTGGCTGGTGGCCTGGGGCGCGCGAAGGGATACGGCTGCGGGCTCTTGACTCTTGCCCCGCCGGCATGACGCTGCCGGGCCCGCCACCGACCCCACTCGGACAGTTGGTCAGAGCGGAGGATCGGCTGAGCTTCGTCTACCTCGAGCGCTGCACCGTGCATCGTGACCAGAACGCGCTGACGGCGCAGAGCGAGCGTGGCGTCGTTCACCTTCCCGCCGCGACCCTCGGAGCTGTCCTCTTGGGACCGGGGACCCGAGTCACCCATCAGGCGATGATGCTGCTCGCGGACAGTGCAGCGACTGCAGTCTGGGTTGGTGAGAGCGGGGTGCGCTACTACGCACACGGGCGGGGTCTTTCGACATCCTCCTCGTTCGTCGAGGCGCAGGCTCGGCTGGTGTCGAACCAGTCCAGTCGTTTGCGCGTGGCCCGACAGATGTATGCACTTCGCTTCCCTGACGAGGACGTGTCGACATTGACGATGCAGCAGCTCCGAGGGCGCGAGGGCGCTCGCGTGCGCCGTGCGTATCGGCGATGGGCCGACGAGCTCGGCGTGGAGTGGGTCCGCCGCGACTACGACGCAGGGGACTTCGATGCTAGTGACCCCCTGAACCAGGCGTTGAGCGCAGCCACGACGTGTCTCTACGGGATGGTGCATGGGGTGGTGGTGGCCTTGGGTTGTTCGCCGGCCTTGGGCTTCATCCACACGGGTCACTCCCGGTCATTCGTCTTTGACATCGCTGACCTGTACAAAGTCGAAGTCGCGGTGCCGGTGGCCTTCAGAGTCGTGGCTGATGCGGAGGATGGCGCTGATATCGGAGGTGAAACGCGGCGAAGGATGCGTGATGCCTTCTACAACGGCCAGCTCATGGGTCGATGCGTGCGAGACATCCGTCGGTTGCTCCTGGGCCCCGAGGATCCGATCGTCGAGCTGGACTTCGACCTCGTACGGTTGTGGGACGGAGCTGAACGCGACGTTGCGGCGGGCGTCTCCTACGGTGGTGAGGTCGACCCGGGGTGGTAGTTCTCGTTCTTACCGCTTGCCCGGCAGGATTGCGCGGACACCTCACGCGTTGGCTGTTGGAGATCTCGCCGGGTGTGTTCGTTGGGCACGTGTCGGGGCGGGTCCGAGACGACCTGTGGTCACAAGTGGTCGACTTGTGCCGGGACGGCAAGGCACTCCTCGTCTACTCGATGCGAAATGAGCAACGGCTAGCATTTCGGGCGCATCGACACGAATGGGTCGTGCAGGACGCGGACGGGCTGATACTCATGGAGCGCCCCAGTTCTCCCGTGGAGGAGGCAGGGCGGCAGCCGGGGTGGAGCAACGCGGCGAAGTGGCGACGTGCGAGACGGAAGTGATTGAGAACCAGGCCCTTCACTGACAAACTCGCAGGTGAACGACTGTCCGCCCCGCGCCAGCGGGGATGAGCCCCCGTCGGGGTATCGCAGCCCTGGTCCGCCCCGCGCCAGCGGGGATGAGCCCCCGCGCCCGGGTCCGCCCCGCGCCAGCGATGACCCCGCCCTCGGGGCCCGCGGTCCGCCCCGCGCCAGCGGGGATGAGCCCTTGGATAGCATCCGACAGGTCGCCGCGAGAAAGTCCGCCCCGCGCCAGCGGGGATGAGCCCGGCCTCCGCGAATGGGTCATCGCCCCCCGCGTGTCCGCCCCGCGCCAGCGGGGATGAGCCCAGCCTCGGTGTCTTCCACCATACCGACTGTGGGTCCGCCCCGCGCCAGCGGGGATGAGCCCGACTGCCATGACGCCATCGCGCATTTCCTGTAGTCCGCCCCGCGCCAGCGGGGATGAGCCCGTACCCGTGGCAAGATCTGGACTAGGGTACGTGTCCGCCCCGCGCCAGCGGGGATGAGCCCGATACAAGTTAACGTGCGTTGTCAATGCCGCAGTCCGCCCCGCGCCAGCGGGGATGAGCCCGGACGCAAGGCCGCCCCCAACACGTTCATTCAGTCCGCCCCGCGCCAGCGGGGATGAGCCCGGCCTCTGGCCGGGACGCCAGGGGCCGGACGAGTCCGCCCCGCGCCAGCGGGGATGAGCCCGACTTCGGTCACACCGACAACAACGCGCACTTGTCCGCCCCGCGCCAGCGGGGATGAGCCCTTCGACGTGATGCGGTGGGTCCTCACCGACAAGTCCGCCCCGCGCCAGCGGGGATGAGCCCTCCTCCCGCTTGCCCTTGACCCGCTCGGATCGGTCCGCCCCGCGCCAGCGGGGATGAGCCCCATGGCGGCTTACGCGGCTTGGGACTAGTATCGTCCGCCCCGCGCCAGCGGGGATGAGCCCGCGCGGAAGTGGTCCGCGCGCGGCACCGTCTGGTCCGCCCCGCGCCAGCGGGGATGAGCCCAGCGCCCGCAGCTGGGCAGTATCGGTAAGCGGGTCCGCCCCGCGCCAGCGGGGATGAGCCCGACTGGAAGTTCGAGTCGGTCGACGCCATCACGTCCGCCCCGCGCCAGCGGGGATGAGCCCTACGTGACCCTCCGCTACCGGTGGAGGGTAGGGTCCGCCCCGCGCCAGCGGGGATGAGCCCACCCCGACGACCTCCTCGAGCACCACGACAGAGTCCGCCCCGCGCCAGCGGGGATGAGCCCCCCCGCGCTTTCATCCGGTCTTCCTCGGTCGGGTCCGCCCCGCGCCAGCGGGGATGAGCCCCCGTCCGGGGTTAGGCTCCTGTACACCAGGGGGTCCGCCCCGCGCCAGCGGGGATGAGCCCGTGCTCGCTCCGCGTCGCTAATCGTCATGAGGGTCCGCCCCGCGCCAGCGGGGATGAGCCCCAGTGGCCGCCTATCGCCCTATTGGCCCGGGCGTCCGCCCCGCGCCAGCGGGGATGAGCCCACCGGGGCCCGGCGCGCCTGATGTCATCCTAGGTCCGCCCCGCGCCAGCGGGGATGAGCCCTCCCAGGTCTCGTTGATGCCCGCGACGATCTGGTCCGCCCCGCGCCAGCGGGGATGAGCCCAGATATGGATGCTTCTCCCGCGCGCCCGAGTGATGTCCGCCCCGCGCCAGCGGGGATGAGCCCTTGGGGTGACCCGGCGCACCCTCGAGCGGTGGGTCCGCCCCGCGCCAGCGGGGATGAGCCCAGCCTCAGCACAGTGCGAACGTCATCGGCGGAGTCCGCCCCGCGCCAGCGGGGATGAGCCCGCGAGGATGCTCATTCGAGGTCGTACCTCTCGGTCCGCCCCGCGCCAGCGGGGATGAGCCCTTCTTCGTTGCGGCCGACGCGGTCTGCAGCCCGTCCGCCCCGCGCCAGCGGGGATGAGCCCCTCTCCGAGCTGGTCTGCCCTGAGGACCTCGAGTCCGCCCCGCGCCAGCGGGGATGAGCCCATCAGCCGCGCGCTCGAGGGCCAGGTCGGGACGTCCGCCCCGCGCCAGCGGGGATGAGCCCCTCCTCGGCATCCCCTGGCGGGTTGCGTTCGCGTCCGCCCCGCGCCAGCGGGGATGAGCCCCCCTCCCCGTCATCTCCCCGCCCCCAGGCCTCGTCCGCCCCGCGCCAGCGGGGATGAGCCCTACGCGCGCGGGACCGGCTGGTCCGACGCTGCGTCCGCCCCGCGCCAGCGGGGATGAGCCCGATGCCTATCACGAGTCCGACCATTGGGACCCGGTCCGCCCCGCGCCAGCGGGGATGAGCCCATCGTCGGCGGTCCCGTCGCACACCCAGACAGGTCCGCCCCGCGCCAGCGGGGATGAGCCCTCGTAGCGCACCCGACCCTCGTCGTGGAGTTTGTCCGCCCCGCGCCAGCGGGGATGAGCCCAACAGTCGTGCTAGCCGCGTCATTAGTGTGGTGTCCGCCCCGCGCCAGCGGGGATGAGCCCCACTGGCGACTCGCCATCGAGACCCACAACACGTCCGCCCCGCGCCAGCGGGGATGAGCCCCACGTCCTGCGCCGCAACGCCGCCGGGCAGCAGTCCGCCCCGCGCCAGCGGGGATGAGCCCGCCTTGCGCAGCGCGAGGGCCTCGGCGCACTTGTCCGCCCCGCGCCAGCGGGGATGAGCCCTCTCCTTGCCACCATCCTTCGAGGCGGCCCCAGTCCGCCCCGCGCCAGCGGGGATGAGCCCGAGCCCGACGCCTCGACAGCGGTCGTCGCGCGGTCCGCCCCGCGCCAGCGGGGATGAGCCCTGTTGTTTACAGCATTCTCCACGGCGACGATGGTCCGCCCCGCGCCAGCGGGGATGAGCCCACAAGGGTCTTGGTGGCGCCGGCGTTGGTGAGGTCCGCCCCGCGCCAGCGGGGATGAGCCCTCCTGGGAGACCGCACGCACCGCACGCACGACGTCCGCCCCGCGCCAGCGGGGATGAGCCCGTATGCCGCTGGCGCGAGCTGCCGAACCTCTAGTCCGCCCCGCGCCAGCGGGGATGAGCCCACCTCTCGCCGCAAGACGCGCTGAGAGTAAAGGTCCGCCCCGCGCCAGCGGGGATGAGCCCCGTCACGGGGGCGCGGACTTCACGGTCGTGACGTCCGCCCCGCGCCAGCGGGGATGAGCCCGAGTGGAACCTTGTCGGCGGGTCCACATGGTCGTCCGCCCCGCGCCAGCGGGGATGAGCCCGCTCGTGACAGTACCGTCCAGAACAGTGGGAAGTCCGCCCCGCGCCAGCGGGGATGAGCCCCTTGACGCAAAACTTGCAGAGTTGCGCGCTGCGTCCGCCCCGCGCCAGCGGGGATGAGCCCAGCGACGGCGTCGAGGAGACCGCGGCCGACCTGGTCCGCCCCGCGCCAGCGGGGATGAGCCCGCCGAGGACCTGCTCTCCGGCCCGCGCACCTTGTCCGCCCCGCGCCAGCGGGGATGAGCCCCTTGGCCTGGGCATCCTTCGCGGACTGCAGCGGTCCGCCCCGCGCCAGCGGGGATGAGCCTGCCCGGACGAACATCGGGGCCGGTACGGGGAAGTCCGCCCCGCGCCAGCGGGGATGAGCCCTCTTCGCCGCACACTTCGCACGCGTACTCTGGGTCCGCCCCGCGCCAGCGGGGATGAGCCCTGGGGGCGGTGCGACGCGCCGCGAGCTGCCTCAAGTCCGCCCCGCGCCAGCGGGGATGAGCCCGTCCCTGGCCTCCTGTCAGCGACCTGCCCCTGGTCCGCCCCGCGCCAGCGGGGATGAGCCCTACGTCCTCGACGTCACCGTCGCGGCCGGGTCGTCCGCCCCGCGCCAGCGGGGATGAGCCCGGGTCCAGGCCAGTGCGCTTGCAGGTGTGGAAGTTCGCCCCGCGCCAGCGGGGATGAGCCCCGCGCCCGACACCGGGGCTGCGGCTGCGGCAGGGTCCGCCCCGCGCCAGCGGGGATGAGCCCAAGGTCGCGCTCAACCCCGCCGATGACCAGGTGTCCGCCCCGCGCCAGCGGGGATGAGCCCTCCCAGGTCTCGCTCGCGCCCGCGACGATCTGGTCCGCCCCGCGGCCAGCGGGGATGAGCCCGTCACCCGCTTGCGGTCGACGTCCCGGTGCGGGTCCGCCCCGCGCCAGCGGGGATGAGCCCCCATAATGATCGACGCCGCGGAGCTCCGCCGCGTCCGCCCCGCGCCAGCGGGGATGAGCCCCACACCGAAGGGCTCCACCCGGACCACCCCGGGTCCGCCCCGCGCCAGCGGGGATGAGCCCCCTGACGGGACCAAGACCGCCGGGTACACGGCGTCCGCCCCGCGTCAGCGGGGATGAGCCCGACCGCGTCCAGTTCCGGTCGACAATGGCGGGGTCCGCCCCGCGCCAGCGGGGATGAGCCCCGGATGAGGGCGGCGGGGTCGACGAGCCGGCCGTCCGCCCCGCGCCAGCGGGGATGAGCCCCGGTGCAAGACCTTCTCGATGCCGCTTTCGGCGTCCGCCCCGCGCCAGCGGGGATGAGCCCGAGCCGCCGACGATGGTCACCCCGGCGGGGACGTCCGCCCCGCGCCAGCGGGGATGAGCCCCCGGCGCAGGGTCTGCACTCGCTCCTCGGCGGGTCCGCCCCGCGCCAGCGGGGATGAGCCCGAGACCGACGAGTGGACCGGCATACCGGCCTGGTCCGCCCCGCGCCAGCGGGGATGAGCCCGTCGAGGCCGACATCGCGTGGTGTCGGCCACCCTCCGCCCCGCGCCGGCGGGGATGAGCCCCGCTCGAACGCCCGCGCGACCGCTAGGTCGACGTCCGCCCCGCGCCAGCGGGGATGAGCCCAGACCGGCCAGGGCACCGGAGACGAGCTGGCCGTCCGCCCGGCGCCAGCGGGGATGAGCCCACTCAGACGCTCATCGGCTACACCGACAAGCGGTCCGCCCCGCGCCAGCGGGGATGAGCAGGGGAGTTGTCGACCCAAGAAGGCGTGATCTAGGTCGCCCGCGGAACCGGGGTGAGGTGCCAGATCTGATCAGCCGGCGAGAAGGCCGATCGGGAAGGCGGTGATGCCGTCACTGAGCGGGTACGCGTCCCGTCCGGTGTGCAGGACGAGGCCGAACGCGAACCGGTCGCCCATCTGGTCGCGCATCCACTCAAGGTGGCGGGCGTCCCCGAGACCGGGGCGGGTTCCGTTCTTGACCTCGATGCCGACGACTGGCCCCCCCATCTCGATCACCAGGTCGACCTCGCGCTCGCCGGCCCCGGTCCGCAGGTGCATCGCCGCTCCGCCGAGGGCATCAACCAACGGCCGCACCTGCTGCAGCACGAAGGACTCCAAGTATCGCCCGGCCGTCGTCGGGTTGGACCGCAGGTCGTCGACAGTGAGGCCGGAGAGGGCCAGCGCCATCGCGGTGTCCGACAGGAACCTTTTCGGATATGCCGTGAGCCGCTTGAGCCGGTTGGTCTCGAAGGCGGGAAGAGCCGCTGAGAAATGTACCCGGACCAGCAGGTCGTCGTAGCCCTTCCAGGTGATCTTCGTGATATCCGCGGCCTCCCAGACCCGCTGGTCGGGGACGGCTTGGCCCGTGAGGGTGGCAAGGACCCGCATCGCCCGGAGCAGCCGAGAGGCGTCCCGCCCCTCATCGCCGGCCCGCTGCGAGGTCGCGGCGGCATACGCATCGAGGAAGTGGCGGGGGTCAGGCAGCGCGCGAGCGGCGGGGAACCCCGGAGTCCCCAGCCTGCTGAGGTCGAAGTCGTCACCCAGCGACTGGCCGAGTATGGGTGGGCCGCCGGCGAGCAGCTGCGTCAGCACGGAGGTCTGCGCACCCCGTCCGTTCAGCTCCGCCCACGTCATCGGGCGCATGACGATCCGGATGGCCCGGCCGGTCAGCGGATAGGTGGGTCCGTAGGTCGCCGGCTCGACGCTGCCGGCCAGGATGAACCGCCCTGGGGTCGGGTCGTCGTCCACGAGGCGTTTCAGGGTCCACAGGATGTCCGTCCCCGCCAGCTGCCACTCGTCAAGGAGAACCGGCGGCGCAAGGCTCCCCAGGTATGCCGCCGGGTCAACTCGCAACTGCTCAAGGTCGTCCGGCAGGCGCACTGAGGAGGCCGCGAGTCGGTGCGCGGAGGTCGTCTTCCCGACGCCTCGGGCGCCGTCGAGGAGCACGATCGGCGCGGACCGAAGCGCCGTCGCCAAGGCTGCATCGCTGTGGCGGGGGAGGTAGCCCGCGGGGGCTGGCATGAAGAAAAGGATAGTGATCATCCGCATTTGCGGGTAGTCACTATCCCTTTCTGCAGATTCGACCGGGCGGAGTCGGCCTCGGCAGCGGCCGAGACGGGCTCAGTCGGCGACGTCGACCTTGGCGACGACCCTCTCGACGTGCACCCGGACCACCATCTCCGGCGGCACGGCGTTGCGGCGACCGTAGGCCTGCGCCTGCTCGGCCCCCATGTACCTTCCGCCGATCCGGGTGCCCCAGCGCAGCAGCTCGTCGGGGTCGGTGCTCGTCGTCGCCCGCCCGGTCACCGTGACGAAGGCGAACGGCGGCCGTTCGTCGTCCCAGCACAGCGCGACCCGACCGTCGCGGAGGATCGACTTGCCCTTGATCGTGTCGGCGCTGGTCATGAAGACGATGTCGTCGCCGTCGAGGTCGACCCACACCGGCGCCACGTGCGGGCTCCCGTCGAGCCGGGTCACGGCGAGCTTCGCCGTGCGCGCGGGCAGCGCGGTGACGAAGGTCTGCCACCAGTCGTCCGGTGCCTTGGTGTATCCCATGGAGGACACCGTATGCCGCCCCCGTCATCGCAGCGTGACCCCGACGTTTGCTCCGGCGCGGGCGGTCTACCGGGAGCGCCCCATCCAGTTGGCCAGCCGCTCGGTCGCTCCGGCCACGGCGGCCTGCTCGACCGACTGGCCATCGACCCCGGCGGGTGGGGGTCGGAAGTGGCACGGACGCCGAGCGCACTCTCGACGGGTCCTCGCCGCGGTCCAGGCCGAACGCCGGCTCCGGGGCCGCACGGTCGCGCCAGGTCAGCGCCCCAGCAGCGCCCCGAGGGTGCGAGTCCCGACCGGCAGCCCGTACCGGTCGTAGTACGCGAACATGGCCGCGAGCCAGGCGTTCTCCCGCTCGCTCAGGGCGGGTGACTCGGCATACGGGACGACGGTGGCGACCACTCCCGCCGCCGCCGTGAGCTCACCGACCGTGCTCGCCACGGACGCCAGCTCGTATGTCGCACCGACATGTCCCGGCTCCAGCAGCACTGTAGCCGCGGCCGCCGCAAGGTCGGCGAGGTCGAGGAAGCCGAAGGGTGCATCGAGGCGGTAGGACACGGTGAGCGGACGGCCCGAGGTCAGGTCGAGGTTCTGCAGATAGGCCCCCGGCTGGAGGACGGTCCACGCGAGCCCGGAGCGCCGGACGAGGTCCTCGGCGACCGCTTTGCCCAGGTGGTGGGGTAGGTCCGGAGCGTAGGGCGCAGCCACCGAGTGGTAGACCACGCGCGGCACTCCGGCGGCACGCAGCGCATCGAGCGCCGCGGCGACATACGCCGGTTCGTCGGGGTGCAGGTTGGGCGCGATGAGGTATGCCGCGTCGCACCCGGCAACCACCGACACGAGGCGCGGCCATTGGGACCGGCCGAGGCCCACGACACCGGCGCCCCGGGCGGCGAGGGCGGCGCTGACCGCGCGGCCGGTCTTCCCGTGGGCGCCGAAGACCGCGACCGTCGTCCATTCGCTCACCCGAGCACCCTAGGCCCGCGCCGTCGGCCGGGCCATCGGGCGGGCGCGCGGCATACGGTAGGGCCCATGGCCGCCGTCCGACACCTCGCCCGATGGGCGCTCGGCGCCTTCTTCCTCTTTGCCGGAACCGGTCACCTCACCTTCGCCCGGACGCAGTTCCAGGCCCAGGTGCCGCCCTGGGTGCCACTCGACCCGGACCTTGTCGTCGTCCTCTCCGGCGTGGTCGAGCTCGGCCTCGGTCTCGCGCTGCTGCTCGTGCGCCGCCGTCGCGCCCTCGTGGGCTGGGTGGTGGCGGCCTTCCTCGTCGCGGTCTTCCCGGGGAACCTCGCCCAATGGATGGAGGGCCGGGACGCCTTCGGTCTCACCTCGGACACGGCCCGGGCGGTGCGGCTGCTCTTCCAGCCAGTCCTCATCCTCTGGGCGCTCTGGTCGACCGGGGCTTGGCCTCGCCCTGACGACCGCACCCGCGAGCGCCTCAGGTAAGGCTCCCCTTGCCTGGGGCCCGTCAGGCTCGCAGACTGGGACGACGCCCGCCGCCTGCCGCGCGGGCGGGCCCACCGTGGAGGAGACCCGATGCCCGACACCGCCCAGCGCCTGCTCGTCGGCACGACCAAGGGGGCCTTCCTCCTCGACGGGTCGCCGGACCGCGCCAGCTGGAGCGTCCGCGGCCCGTTCTGCGACGGCTGGCCGATCAACCATGTCGTGGGTGATCCCGTGACCGGGACCATCTGGGCCGGCGGCGGTGGGGAGTGGCATGGCGCGGGCGTGTGGCGGTCGACCGACGACGGCGCCACCTGGACGCTGACCAAGCTCACCACCGGCCAGGTCGACCAGTGGGCGGCCGGCGACCCCGAGTTCGCCCAGTCCATCGGGTGGCGCCCCGACCCGGTGCCCTTCGGGGAGCGCTTCGCCCAGGTCTGGTCGCTCGGCCGGGTCGGCACCCGCCTGTATGCCGGGACCAAGCCCGCGGTCCTGCTGTCCAGCGACGACGACGGCGCGACGTGGAGCCTCGTCGAAGGACTGACCGAGCACCCCTCCGCGGCGGACTGGGTCCCCGGGGCGGCCGGGCTGGTCCTCCACACGATCATCGCCGACCCCGCCGACCCGGCGAAGCTGTGGGTCGGCATCTCCTCGGCCGGGGTCTTCGCCAGCACCGACGGGGGAGGGACCTGGGAGCGGCGCAACGACCTCGCCGCGCCGGAGTCGGTCACCGAGGTCGACCATCCGGCTGGCCCGCGGGAGGGCCAGACCGGGCTCTGCGTCCACCACATCGTCCGCGCCCCCGGGCCCGCCGATGTGCTCTACCAGCAGAACCACCACGGCGTATGGCGCTCCGACGACGGCGGCCGAGGGTGGCACGACGTCACGAGCGGCCTGCCGTCGACATTCGGGTTCGGCATACGAGTTCATCCGCGGGACGCGCAGACCATCTGGACGGTCCCGCTCAATGGCGACATGGCCGGGCGGTACCCGCCCGACGCGGCGGCGGCGGTGTGGTGCTCACGGGACGGCGGCGCGAGCTGGCACGCCCAGCGTGACGGACTGCCGCAGCAGTCCTGCTTCTTCACCGTGTTGCGCCAAGGAATGGCCGGGGACGGCCTCGACCCGGCCGGGGTCTACTTCGGGACCAACACCGGGTCGGTCTTCGCGAGCCGGGACGAAGGCCGCACCTGGACCGAGGTCGCCCGGCACCTCCCCACCGTTCTCGCAGTCGAGGCGCTGACGATCACCACCTGAGCGACGCCTAGGTGACGTGGTCGATAACGACCGGGGCGATCAGGCGCCGACGACCAGGTAGTCGCTGGGGTGCAGGCGGGCGTCGGCCTCGGCGTCGGTCCCGTCCGGTGCCTCGAGCTGGAGGTATGTCGCCACGGCGTCGTCGTAGAGGTCGATGTCTTCGAGGGTGTACATAGATCCAGGGTCTGGGCTACCCATGGGTAAGGCAATCCTTACCCCCGGGTAACCTCCGCGCCGCGGCGCGGCGCGGCGCGCAGCTCAGTGGCCGGAGCGCAGGACGTGGTGAGTGACCGTCGCCGTGAGGACCAGCCCGAGCGCGAGGACCGCCCAGGTCAACGGCAGCCCCAAGGTCGTCGCCACGGCCACGCCGACGGCGCCGACCGCGACGAAGACGGCGGGCGCCATACCGCGCAGTCCGTCGACGACCGCGTGCATCCCCGAGAGGGTGAGCCCGACCAGGCTCAGACCGATCGCCATGACCCACACCGCCGTGACGCCGTCCCCCTCGCCGTGCACGGCGTCGACCACCGCCGCCAGACCCGCGCCGAGGGAGGCGATCGACGCGAAGATCACGAGGTGCCCGTAGCTGAACATCCAGGTCCGGGCTCCGCCGTCGGTGAGCCGGTGGTGCTCGCGTTTGAAGTAGACCCACCACAGCCCGAAGACGAGCAGCAGGCCGCCGAGGGCCAGCGGGACGACATCCCAGCCGACCTGGTCGACGCCCTGGACCGCGGTGACGGAGGAGAGGAAGACCTCTCCGAGCACGATGATCGTCATGAGCGAGAAGCGCTCGGCGATGTGGTGGCGGTGCCAGGGGGTCGTGCCGTGACGGCCCTCGGCCCAGACCGGGATGGAGAGCTCGCAGATGACCAGGAGGAAGAAGGTCGGGATGAGGATCGACGACGGCGCCCAGATCCGGGCGATCCAGAGCGACTGGACCGCCGTGACCCCGACGGCATACCGCAAAGCCGCCTGACGGTGCACCGGGTCGCTCGCAGCGGCCCGCAACCACAGCGCGACATACCCCAGGCGCATGACGGCATACCCGGCGACGGCGAGCAGCGACTGACCGTCGGCGAACAGGTCCGGCACCGACGCGGCGAGCATGAGCGAGCCGGTCATGATGACGAAGGCGAGCAGCCGGTAGAGCGCGTCGTCGTTGTCGTACGCCGAGGCGAACCACGTGAACCCGACCCAGGCCCACCAGATCGCGAACCACGTCATCGTGTAGCCGAGGATGCCGGCGCTCGCGTGGTGCTCGGTGATCGCGTGGTGCAGCTGGGCGGAGTTGCTCGCGATGGCGACGACGAAGACGAGGTCGAAGAGCAGCTCCAGCGGCGTCGCGACCCGGCCCGGCTCGTGCGGGTCGCGAGGGAGCATCGGCCGCTTCAGCGGCACGTTCACGGCGGTCATGCCAGGGAGTATGCCGGGCCCGGGTCCCGCGGGACAGCCACGTCGTGACACTCTGGTCGTGTCGGCCAGCGCGCCGCGATCGCCGCAGGCCCGCGCCGCCACCGCCGCCCGACAGCGGACCGCTCGCGAGGAGGACCACATGCCCGACCAGACCAGCACCGCGACCTCGGCGGCGGTGACCGGCATCCTGGCCGACCTGCCCGTCACCGCGAAGGCGACGACCTCGCGGGTCGTCGTCAACAACCCGCTCCTGCGGGTCGTCTACTTCAGCTTCGACGCTGGGCAGGAGCTCACCGCGCACACCTCACCGCGGGCCGTCGTGGTCACCTGCCTCACCGGGGTCATCGACTTCACGGTCGGCTCGGACGTGCACCGTATGACGGCCGGCGATGTCATCTACCTCGCGCCGAACGAGCGGCACGCCCTCGTCGCTGTCGAGGCGGCTCAGATGTCGCTGGTCATGGTGGACACCGAACCGGCCTGAACCTCAACGCGCTAAGCCTCAGCGCGCTGAGCCTCAACGCGCAGAGCCTCACCGCGCCCGGCCGAGGACCACCGAGGAGTCCAGCCCCCGCGACCCCGCGGGGAAGGTGAACCGCTCGAGCGACTCGAACCCGAAGCCGGCCCCCTCGACCGCGCCGACGGTGTCCCGAGCGCAGTGGCAGCCGCCGGCGAGGAGCGGCCAGAAGGTTGCGTCGAGGGCCCGCTGGACGCTCCGCAGCGGCCCGGGCTCGTGCGCCATGACGTGCTCGAGCACCCGCAGCTCGCCTCCCGGCCGCAGCACCCGGCGGGCCTCGGCGAGTGCCTGGACCTGGTCGTTCACCGTGCACAGGACCAGGGTGAAGACGACCGCGTCTGCCGTCCCGTCGGCGACGGGCAACCGTTCGGCCGTCCCGTCGACCACCCCGACCACGGGGTATGCCGCGGCGGCCGCGGCGGCCCGGGCTCGCAGGTACGGCTCGGGCTCGACCGCGACCACCTGCTCGACCGTGTCGGGGTAGAAGGGGAAGTTCGCCCCGTCGCCGGCACCGACCTCGACGACGGTCCCGGCGAGCCCGTCCAGCGCGCGACGGCGCAGCGGGTCCGCCCCCATCCGGCGCAGCGACGGGCTGATGCAGCGCGCGTAGAGCCGCGCGAAGAGCGGGTGCTGCGCAGAGGCCATGAGCCGATTGTCCATGATGGTCCGAGCAGCCCCACTCGAAAGGGACCCTCGTGCTCCGCGTCGCCACGTTCAATGTCAACGGCATCCGGGCCGTCCATCGGCGCGGTTTCGCCCAGTGGCTCGACACCCGCGGCTGCGATGTCGTCGCGCTTCAGGAGGTGCGGGCCCCCGTCGCCGCGCTGCCCGAGCGCGCCTTCGGTGGGTACCACGCGGCCTACGACCCGGGTCACCTCGCGGGCCGCAACGGGGTCGCGGTCCTCACCCGTATGCCGCCCGCGGCGGTCCGCAGCTGGGGCGACCCGGTCACGGTGCTCGACCCCTCCGGCGTGGTGTGCGGGGTCGCCGAGGGCGCTGCTGCGGCATACCCCGTGGCCCGTGAGCTGCGGGCGTTCGCCCACCAGGGGAGGTATGTCGAGGTGGACCTGGCCGACGCCCCGGTGACCGTGGCGTCGCTCTACCTGCCCAAGGGTGGGCTGCCCGCGCACCTGCAGCGGCCGGGGCGGATGCGCGAGGCCCCGGACGGCGGCGCGCACTATGAGCGGAAGATGCGCTTCCTCGCCGGCTTCTCCCGGCAGCTGACCTCGGCGCGGCGGGCGGCCCGTGCGGGCGGGCGCGAGTTCCTCCTCCTCGGCGACCTCAATGTCGCGCACAGCCCGCTCGACGTCGTCAGCTGGCGTCGGCAGGTCCGCGCGGTGGGCTTCCTGCCCGAGGAGCGCGAGTGGTTCGGGTCGCTGCTCGGGCCGCGCCGGCTCGTCGACGTCGTCCGGCGGCTGCACCCCGACACCCAGGGGCCGTACTCGTGGTGGAGCTGGCTGGGCGACTCCTTCGCCAACGACACCGGGTGGCGGATCGACTACCACCTCGCCACGCCGGCGCTGGCCCGCTCGGCGGTGGCGGCCCGCACCGATCGCGAGCCGAGCCGGGACGCCCGGCTCAGTGACCACGCGTCGGTCGTCGTCGACTACGCGCTGCCCTGACCTCGCCCGGCCTGCGGCCTCGACCGACTCGCCCATCGACGGCGCTCGCGGGCATTCGAACGTGCAGTAGTCCTCAGATCGGCCCGGATTTCGGGATCTTTCGGGCGTCATACGGGGGTATTGCACGTTTGTATGCCGCGCCAGGGTCACCTCAGGCGCGCACCGAGCCCCACGAGCGCCATACGGTATGCCGATGGACGTCGAGTTCGCCGGCGAGGTGATCTCCTGGCGTGGACCCGCCCCGCACCACTTCGTCGCCATGCCCGAGCCGCTCTCGGCCGAGCTGCGTGACCAGCCCGAGCTCAGCTACGGCTGGGGGTGTGTACCGGTCACGGTCACCGTGGGGCGCACGACCTTCCAGACCTCGCTGATGCCGAAGGACGGGGTGTACCTCGTGCCGCTCAAGGTCGCGGTGCGCCGGGCCGAGGGCATCGACGTCGGCGACGAGGTCCTGGTGCGGGTCAGGGTCGGAGCGCCGGCGAGGCGCTGACGCCGGGCGGGTCAGTGGCGGACGACGAACCCCGGGGGCAGCCCGACGACCGTGACGCCGCCCTCGCGGTCGGTGCTGATCGTGACCCGCGCGTCGCCGACCCGGATGCCGCCGACCGTGAGGGCACCGAAGGGCGCGGGCTGGCTCGGACGGACCGTGATCGACCGCCCGGGGACGTCGACCGACAGGCCGAGCGCAGTCGTCAGCAGCCCGACCATGGCCGCGCACGACCAGGCCTGTGGCCGGCACGACGCGGGGTATGGCGCGGGGCGCCCGAGCACCCCCTCGTCTGCGCACAGCTCGGGCACTCGGTAGTCGAAGACCTCGGCAAGGTCGAGCAGCCGCCGAGCCACCTCGGCTGCTGCGGCGTCCTGCCTCTCGCGGGCCAGGCCCCACGCGCAGATCGCGCTGTCATGGGTCCAGATCGACCCGGTGTGGTAGCCGATCGGGTTGTACCCACCGTTGTCCTCCGAGAGCGTGACGATCCCGTAGGTGCCGAGCATCCGCTCGGCCATCAGCTCCGCCGCGACGTCGGCCGCCTCGGTGGGGGTGAGGGTGCCCGTGCCGAGGACATGGCCCATGTTCGACGCGACCCCGTCGACGGCACGCCCACCCCCGTCGATGGCGATGGCGAGCCGGCGCTGCGCGCCCGAGCCGACCCAGAAGCGCTCGCGGACTCGCTGCTTCAGCGCCGTGCCCCAGGCCTCGACCCGGTTCGCCAAGGCCTGGTCGTCCTCACCCGACCCCAGCGCCCGCAGCACGGTGGCTGCGCACCCGGCGGCCTCGACGGCATACGCCTGCGCTTCGACCAGCGCGATCGGTGCGTCGGCGATTCGCCCGTCGTGCCAGCGCACCGAGTCCGCCGAGTCCTTCCAGCCCTGGTTCGTCAGGCCGTGACCGCTTGCGTCGACATACTTGAGCAATCCGTCCTCGTCCGGGGCGGCGTGCTCGAGGAGCCAACCCAGCGCAGCCCGCAGCGCCGGGAGGAGGTCGCGGACCTCCTGCGGGTCCAGGCCCCAGCGCCAGGCGTCGTGGAGCAGGACGATCCACAGCGGCGTCGCATCGACCGTGCCGTAGTACACCGGAGGCAGGGCCAGCGCCATCGAGTCGTCCGGCACGTCGGTGCGCCGCAGCTCGTGCGGGATCTTGCCCGGCTCCTCCGCGCGGCCGGCGTCGACCGTCGTGCCCTGGCGTCGGGCCAGCGCCCGCAGGGTGCCACCGGCGAGCTCGGTGCCGAGCGGGAGGGCCAGCCGCGCCGCCCAGATCGAGTCCCGGCCGAACAAGGTGAGGTACCACGGCGTCCCGGCGGCGGCGAAGATGTCCGCGGGCTGCTCCGGGTCGCGCAGCAGCAGGTGGGCCAGGTCGTCGACCGACTGGCTGACCGCCCTCGCCAGACGGGGGTCGTCCGCGGTGACGGTGAGCTCACTGGTCCAGCGCACCGCCGCGGACCCGGCGTCGGCGTCGAAGAGCGAGCTGGTCCGGCGGTGTGCCGCGAGGGCAACCGTGACCTCGGCGCGGCTGTGTGGGGCGACGTGGAGGTGGAAGGTCAAGGTCGCGGTGCCGTCCGGCTCGATGGTCACCTCGTCCGGTGGTGGGGTGCACGAGACGGTCGTCGTATGCCGGTCCGCGCACCACTGCGCCCCGTCGCCGGTGGCCTGGGCCGGACAGATCGGTTGCCCCGGATGACCGGCCTTGGCCTCGGCCACGTCGATCCCGTCGCCGCCCACCCGGATCCGCAGCGGCTCGGTCACCGAGACGTCCGCACGCGAGGTGACGGCGACGACCAGGGCGAGCCGGGCGCCGTCGAGGACCCGCCGTTGGTGCACCTCGACCGTCGGGTCCGGTCCGGGGTTGCCCAGGCTCCGCGCCGCCGCGACGAACTCGGCGACGGCCCCCGCGGCGCGCCCGGCCACGGCGGTGAGCGGGTCGTCGCCGAGGCGGACGGACAGGACGCTGAGACAGCGGGCATCGTCGACGAAGAGGCCCTCGACGCCTCGGGCCACGGCCGTCGAACCGGCCCCGGCCTTAGTCGGACGGTCCCCGGTCTTGGCGTCGCCTCCTCCGCTGGAGAGCGCGCCGACCGAGCCGTCCCAGGCGCAAAGCAGGGTCGCATTGCCGTCGACGGCGATGGCGAGCTCGTGCAGCCAGGGTTGCCGCGGGACCGCCTGACCGGGATCCGGTTCGCTCATCTCACCCTCTCCTTCGTCGACGGGCCGATGTCGGTGCGCCCCCAGACGCTACTCGTGCCAGGTGACGCGGGGCCTGCCAGTTCTCTGCGGGGACTCTTGACAGCAGCCCGGAGCGCGCGTCACGCTCCTCTCATATGAACGTTCAAATCAGACATATGAACGTTCCACCTTCGCGGGCGAGGAGTCAAGGGTGTCGACGCGCCAGAGCCACCGAGCGACCATCCTCGATGTTGCCCGGGCCGCGGAGGTGTCCCGGCAGACGGTGAGCAATGTCGTCAACTCACCGCACAAGGTCGCCCCCGACACGCTGGTCCGGGTCCAGGCCGAGATCGACCGGCTCGGCTTCCGGCCCAGCCGGGCGGCCCGCACGCTCAAGCAGGAACGGGCCGGTGCCTGGGGTCTGGAGATCGACGCGCGGGGTGCCGGTCGGCTCGGCTCGGTTCTCGACGCCTTCCTCGTCGAGCTCACCCTGACGTCGAGCCGCAACGACACCCACATCCTCCCGTTCGCCGCGCCGGACTACCGGGAGCCCATCGCGGCATACGAGGAGGTGCTCGCGAGCCGGCTGGCGGACGGCTTCATCCTCACCGACACCCGGCACGACGACCCGAGGCCGCAGTGGCTGCGGGACCGGGGCATCCCGTTCGCGGCCTTCGGCCGGGTCTGGGACGACCCCACCGAGACCGCGTGGGTCGACGTCGACGGCGCCGCCGGCGTCGAGACCGCAGTCAGCCACCTCGTCGACGAGGGCTACCAGCGAGTGGCCTTTCTCGGTTGGCCAACCGGCTCCCCGGTCGGTGACGACCGCCGCGCCGGCTGGGCACGCGCGGTTGACCGGCTCGGCGTCGGCGACGAGGCCTGGCAGGGCGTCGCGGTCCAAGAGCTCGACGCCGCGACCCTCGCGGCGCGTCCCCTCGTCGACATCGTCGGCCCCGGCGGCGCCATCGTCTGCGCCTCCGACGCCCTGGCGGCCGGTGTCTGGCGGGCCGTGCACGAGCGTGGGCTGCGGCCCGGCCTCGACGTCGGCATCGTCGGTTTCGACGACACCGACGCCGCTCGGGTCCTCGGCCTGACGACGCTGCGCCAGCCCCTGACCGAGATCACCGAGCGGGTCCTCGCGATCCTGCTCAACGCGCAGACACCACCTGCCGCAGGCACCGTCCTCCACCCCGAGCTCGTCCGGCGGAGCAGCTCCAGCCGCACCGTCATACCGCCGGCTCGTTAAGCGACACCACCACGGCCAACCGTGCCGAGGCGACACCCACGCGGGCAACCGCACGACAACCGATGGAGATCGACATGAACGCACGACCATTGCGGAAGGGCGCCTTCCTGGCCATCGCCGCGAGCGGAGCCCTGGCTCTCACGGCCTGTGGGGGTGGGGGCTTCAACAACAACAACTCGGGCACCCAGCCGTCCAAGACCGGTCCGGTCAAGCTCACCGTGATGATCGGCAGCTCGGGCGACGCCGAGACCAGCGCGGTCAAGGCCGCCGCCGCGGCCTGGGCCGCCAAGTCCGGGAACACCGTGGAGGTCATCGCCGCCCAGGACCTTGGTCAGCAGCTCGGGCAGGCGTTCGCCTCGTCCGCGCCTCCGGACCTCTTCTACACCGATGCCAGCCGGATCGGCACCTACGCCAAGGCGGGCAACCTGTTCGCCTACGGTGACCAGGTCAAGGACGCCGGCTTCGTCGACAGCCTGGTCAAAGCCTTCACGTATGACGGCAAGTTCTACTGCGCCCCGAAGGACTCCTCGACCCTTGCGCTGCAGATCAACACCGGCCTGTGGACCAAGGCCGGGCTCACCGACGCCGACATCCCCAAGGACTGGGCCGGCCTCGAGGCCGTCGCCAAGAAGCTGACCTCCGGGACGGTCACCGGTCTGGTCATCGGCAACGACATCAACCGGTCCGGAGCCTTCATGCGCCAGGCCGGCGGCTGGGTGGTCAACTCCTCGGGTGCGATGTCCGCGACCGACGCCGGCAACCTCCAGGGCCTCCAGGAGGTCCAGAAGCTGATGAAGGACGGGGTCCTGAAGTTCAACACCCAGACGACCCCGTCGACCGGATGGGGCGGGGAGGCATTCGGCAAGCAGCTGGCCGCGATGACGATCGAGGGCAACTGGATCGCCGGTGGCATGAAGGACTATCCGGACGTCAAGTACAAGGTCGTCGAGCTCCCGGCCGGGCCCGCCGGCAAGGGCACGCTGATGTTCACCAACTGCTGGGGCATCGCCGCGAAGTCGCCAAACCAGGCGGCCGCCGTCGACCTCGTCAAGTCGCTCATCACCCCCGAGCAGCAGATGAAGTTCGCCGACGCCTTCGGTGTCATGCCGTCGACGACCGAGGGGCTCAAGCAGTTCGCTGCGAAGTTCCCCGACAGCGCCGCCTTCGTGGCCGGCGCCGAGTACGGCACGGGCCCGGTCAACCTCGCCGGACTCGACGACGTCATCAACAAGTTCAACTCCCAGCTGGCGACCCTGACCGGCACCGCGGGTGACCCGGCCGCCTGGTTGGCCGACCTGCAGAAGAACGGCACCGCAGCCCTCGCTGGCTGACCACGGACGGGCCCGGCCGGGATCGGTGCCGCGGACGCCGTCCCGGCCGGGCTCATCGCCACCACCTTGGAGGACCCATGTCGGACATCTCTGACGCCGCCGTACCGGCGGTCGACCGCCCGCACGACTCTCGCGCCTCCCGCACCTCGGCACGACGCACGGCCCGGTTCGGTGGGGGCCTGCGCGGCCCCGAGGGGATCATGGGCTGGCTCTTCGTCTCGCCCCTGGTCCTCATCCTCGGGCTCTTCCTCGTCATCCCGATCGCCATGGCGCTGTGGGTGTCCTTGACGAACTGGAACGGCTCGGCCAACCCCTTCGGGGGCGGTCAGGGCGCGGAGTTCGTCGGCATCAAGAACTACTCCGACCTGTTCTTCAAGGACGGGCTGACCCGCGCGAACTTCATGCAGTCGATCAGCAACACCTTCTGGTACGTCATCGCCGTCGTGCCACTCCAGACGGTCATCTCGCTGGCGCTGGCCCTGCTCGTCAACGCGAAGTTCCTCAAGGCCCGCAGCTTCTTCCGCACCGCCTTCTACTTCCCGTCGGTGACCAGCTCGATCGCCATCTCGACGGTCTTCCTCTTCCTGTTCGGCGGCGGTGTCATCAACGGCTTCCTCAAGCTCATCGGGGTCACCGGCCCGAACTGGTTCAACGACGACCGGGGGCTGGTCCACCTGCTCTTCAACGCCGTCGGGGTCGACAACCCCAGCTGGGGGAAGGCCGAGATCTTCGGCCGGTCCCTGTGGGACTGGCTCTCCGGTCCGTCGGTCGCGATGAGCGTCATCATCATCCTCGTCGTGTGGACCACCTCGGGGACCTTCATGTTGATGTTCATCGCCTCGCTGCAGGATCTGCCCGTCGAGGTCGACGAGGCGGCGGCCCTGGACGGCACGACCAACCGGCAGCGGCTGCGCTATGTCACCATCCCGATGATCAAGCCGACGATCTTCCTCGTCCTCACCCTCGGGCTCATCGGCACGTGGCAGGTCTTCGACCAGATCTACGTCATGGGCGGCGGCAACCCCAACGGCACGACGCTCTCCCCGGCATACCTCAGCTACAAGCAGAGCTTCGCGAACTTCAAGTACGGCTCCGGCGCGGCGATGGCCTTCGTCGTCTTCGCGATCATCATCGTCCTCACCTCGGTCCAACGGTGGGTTCTCACCGACAAGGACGACCGGAAGCCGTTGTTCGGTCGGCGCCGGAAGGGAGCATCGGCATGACCAAGAACGCCAGCCCGCTGCGTCGGTTCCTCACCTATGGCGCGCTCGTCCTCTTCGCGGTCGTCTTCCTCTACCCCTTCTTCATCCAGATCGCGACCTCGTTCAAGTCCGATGCGGATGCGGCGAACAGCGCGATCTCGCTGATCCCCAACCCGTTCTCCGGCCAGGCGTGGTCGACCCTGTTCGGCGGCGGGTCCAAGTCGGTCGCCTTCCCGACCTGGCTGAAGAACTCCGTCGTCATCGCGTTGATCGTCACCGTGGCGCGGGTCTTCTTCGACAGCCTCGCGGGCTACGCCCTGTCCCGGCTGCGGTTCAAGGGGCGCGGGTTCGTCTTCGCCGCGCTGCTCGCCGTCATGGCCGTGCCCGGAGTCGCCCTGCTCATCCCGAAGTTCCTCATGGTCAACTACCTGGGGATCTACGACACCTACACCGCGATGATCCTGCCGCTTATCGTCGACGCCGCCGGGGTCTTCATCATGAAGCAGTTCTTCGACTCGGTGCCGGTCTCGATCGAGGAGGCCGCTCGCATGGACGGCGCGTCGATCTTCCGGACCTTCTGGTCGGTCGTCCTTCCGATGGCCCGACCCGCCCTGATCACCTTGACGATCCTGTCCTTCCAGGGGTCGTGGAACGAGTTCTCCCACTTCCTCGTCGTCACCAAGGGCACGCCGGAGCACCAGACGCTCGTCACCGGTCTGGCCTCGCTGACCAGCGGGCAGCTCGGCGCCGGCACGCAGTACCCGCTCAAGCTCACCGCGGCGCTGCTGACGACGATCCCGGTGGCGGTGCTCTTCTTCAGCCTCCAGCGCTACTTCATCCGGGGGGCGAACGAGGGTGGGGTCAAGGGCTGACCCTGCCCTCCACAGGCCAGCCTCCAGAGCTGGGTATGACGGTCAGCCGGCCGCTCCGACCGGCTGACCGTCTGCTGTGATGCTGAAGGTCACGTCGGAGAGGTTCGCCTCGAGGCGTGCGGTGTGGCCGTCCTTGGTCCAGGTGATGACCAGCTGGTCGTCACGCGTCCCGTCGAGGGAGCACTGGGCGTCATACCCGAAGGCAGGGAAGCTGCGGCGGAACCGGAGCAGCTCGAGCTGGCGGCGGACGACCGGCCGGTCCAGGCCCGCCTCGACGTCGGCCACCGAGAGGTTCGTCCGGTTGATCTCCTTGTGCCCGCCGGGCCCGGCAGCGGCGACCGCGTCATGGTCGTTGCGGCCGGCGAAGAGGTCGAGGTACCAGACCTGCGGCTTGCCCGGCACGAAGAGCTGGATCGCTCGGGCGAGCAGCATGGCGTCGTCGGACTCGCCGAGCGCGGAGTAGTACGTCGCATTGACCTGGTAGTAGATCGACTTCGCGCCGTGCAGATCCTTGACGTGGCCGCCTCGCGAGGTGACGAGGTCGATGACCGACTCGATCTGCTCGTGGGTCAGCAGCCCGAGCAGGTCGAGCAGCGGGATGCCGTCGTGGCAGCCGAGCATCGAGACGGTGCGGATCCGCCGGTCGACCAGCTCGCGGACCCAGCGCGCCAGGATGGCGGTGTCGCGTCGGGCGAGGGCGTCGATGAGCAGCCCTGGGAGGAAGAAGTCGTAGGTGACGAAGCCCTTCTCCGACAGGGTCTGGTGGATCCCGGACTCGTAGGTGGAGTGGATCTCCGGCAGCAGCAGCAGGCCGCGCCGGCTGGCCAGCGCCTTGACCCGGTCGAGCAGCTCCCAGGTCCCGGGGTCGTTGAGGAAGTTCCGGGCGCCCGGCTCCTTCGGCGCATAGGCGAAGGCGTCGAGCCGGACGATCTGGGCGCCATACGCCGCCAGCGTGTCGAGGGTGTCGGCGTAGAACTGCCAGACCAGCGGCGAGCGGATGTCGAGGTCCATCTGCCCGAGGTAGGAGCGCCGCGACTCCAGCCACTCGACGACCGCCGGCCGGGCGGCCTCGAAGCCGGTGAAGTCGACCTCGCTCGGCGTCCCGCCGCCCCCGATCGCGGCAGCGACCCGACCGGCGAGCACCGCCGCGGAGGCATACTGCAGCCCCGCCGCGGACATCAGCTGCGCTGCGTCGGGGACGGCATACCGGACCTCCTGGTAGAAGGTGTTCCAGTAGGGCTTCTCGGTGCCGTCGGGCAGGCGCACCATGAGGATCGGCAGGCCCGGCTTGCGGAAGAACATGTCGGCGATGAGCGCCGGGTCGGGCTGGATGTAGCCCTCCTGCGTCATCTCCCCGTGCCCGGCCCAGAACTCGTTCCAGTCGACGAAGAAGCGCGCGTATGCCGACCGCTCGCCCTTGGCCAGCAGGTCCTGGAACTGCGGGGACAGCACCGAGGCGTGGTTGAGGATGAAGTCGAGCTTGAGGCAGATGCCCGCGTCGGCGAGCGCGGCGAGGTCATCGGGCGTCGCGTACCGGTGGTTGAGGCCGTAGTCGATGACCGAGAAGCCGCGGTCGAGGTCGGTGTTGAACAGGCTCGGCAGCACATAGGCCGAGCTGAACGCGCCCTCGACGGCCGGATCGGTGAGGAAGTCGACGACCTCGGCCATCGTCCCGCCGAGGGAGTCCGGGTAGAGGTTGAGCATCGGGCCGGCCTCGGGCAGGTCGGCACCCATGCTCGCGAGGTAGCTGTCGTAGTCGATCAGCTCGCCGGCTCGGCTGACGATGATCTGCGCCCGCGGGGCCTGGGCCTGCAGCTTGGCCTGCTCCAGCCCGAGCACCATGGTCGTGAACGGGCTGTCGAGGGCGCCGTCACGGGCCCGGGCGCGCCGGTGGGCGAGGGTCTCCTCCGGCGTGGAGTTGAGCAGGATCGGGATGTCGACGCCGCGGACGAGCTCGTTGTTGCCGTGCGTCCACTCGATGACGAGGACCTGGGCGTCGCGCAGGTCGACCTGGTCGTACCAGAGCTGGCCCGGCTCACGGCCCATCCGCTTGAAGAGGATCTCCTGCGCCCCCGCGGCGAAGCGCGCGATGATGCCGTTGACCTCGTCGAAGTCCACCTCTGCGCTCGTCCCGAGGTATGCCGCCAAGGCCTTGCGTCCAGCCCGCTGGTAGGCCGCGAGCCAGGGGAACGCGTCGACCTGCGTGGGGTCGCTGTCGAGGCCCGCCGCCTGGAGGCGCTCGAGCTCCGCCCGGGCGGTGGCGTCATACCCTCCGTTGGAGACCAGACCCTGGATGGCGCCGGACCGGAAGGTGCGCAGCCGCTCGGCATCGTTCTCACGAGGGATCCGGCGGGGGTAGTTGTCGCCGGACATCACGTACGCGCCGACGCCGTTGACCCGCAGGTAGTGCGCGAGCAGCGAGCCGATCTCGGACTTGCCGACGCCCGATCCGCCGTGGACGGCGACGACGGCCCGGTGCGGGGGCTGGGCGAGCCGGGGCTGGAGCAGCTCCCAGAGCCGGGGGAAGATGGCGCGCGCCTTGGCGTCGTGCGCGGGCCCGATCTGGACCTTGTCGCCGGGCATGTCACCGGTGGGGACGACGCCGAGGTCAGTGATCTGCGGCAGGTCGACTGCCGGCATGCTGCTGCCCATGGGTGCCTCCTCGTCGATGGGCCGATCGCGAGGGCGCGGCTGGCGACGCGGCGTCCAGATCACCTCGGCTGGCGGCGCCTGTCCTCAGCGTGAAGCGTAGTCGCAGCGTCGTCGGGTGGCCCGCTGCGGGCGTGCGTTGATCTGCGAAATGTCCGGTATGTCGGGCCGGGCGTCGACCAATGCACGCTTCGTGGTCCGGCCGTTCGCTGTCGGGGCGTTCGGCGTCGGGCGTCAGGGCGTCGGGCGTCAGGGCGTTTGGGCGTCCGGGCGTTCGGTGTCGGGGCGTCGGGCGTCAGGGCGTCACGGCGTTATTTCGGCGTGCGGCGCACCAGATGGATGATGGCGACGACGAGGGCCCCGACGACCAGACCGGCGACTGCCGAGCCGAGGGTGTTGGTCAGCCAGCCCAGCCCGCCGAGGGAGGTGGCCGAGAGGACGGCCTCCTCCGCGTGATGGACCAGAGCGTAGGGCGCGTGCCACCCGAGATCGTCGGCCCCGACGAGGAGGATGTGGCCGCCGACCCAGAGCATCGCCACCGTGCCGACGATGGCCAGGGTGTTGAGGATCCTCGGCATCGCCCGGACCAGCCCCGTCCCGACCGCCCGCGCCAGGCCCGAGCGTCGCTCGGCCAGGGCCAGCCCGATGTCGTCCATCTTGACGATGAGCGCGACGACGCCATACACGCCGGCAGTGATGACGAAGGCGACGAAGACGAGGACGAGCAGCCGTCGGACGAAGGGCTCGGTGGCCACCTCGTTGAGGGCGATGACCATGATCTCGGTCGAGAGGATGAAGTCGGTCCGGATCGCGCCGGCGACCATGGCCTCCTCATGGCCGGCACCTTCGGTGGCGACCGGGACCTCGTGACCGCTGCTGTGATGACTGAGCCGCTCCCAGATCTTCTCGGCGCCTTCGAAGCACAGGTATGTGCCTCCGACCATGAGCAACGGGGTCAGCGCCCAGGGGAGGAACTGGCTGAGCAGCATCGCCGCCGGGAGGATGAAGAGGATCTTGTTCCGCAGCGAGCCGAGCGCGATCCGCTTGATGATCGGCAGCTCACGGTCGGCGGTGAAGCCGTGGACGTACCGCGGCGTGACCGCCGTGTCGTCGACGACGACGCCGGCGGCCTTCGCGCTCGCCCGTGCGGCTGCGGCGCCGACGTCGTCGATCGAGGCGGCGGCGAGCTTGGCCAGCGCAGCGATGTCGTCGAGGAGGGCGACGAGGCCGCCGCTCATGCGTGCCCCCGAGGGGTCGGGGCGCCGGACGGCCGTGACATGGTGGCCAGCCTAGCGAGGCCGTCGGCCCGCGCCGAGTGCGGCAGGGCGGCCAGAGCCTCGCCCATATACCCCTAGGGGTATATACTATGGCGACGCCGATGCCGTTCCGCGACCGACCTGGGCGGCATATCGGCAGCTGGCGGCATACCGGCAGCAACCCAGACCGCCCGACCACCCGCGACAACGCGCGACCACGACAAGGAACGACGATGTCCACCACGACGCTGACCCGCTCCGACTTCGAGCCGACGATCGTCGGCAACGACATCGTCCTCGTCGACTTCTGGGCGGCCTGGTGTGGGCCGTGCCGCCAGTTCGCCCCGGTGTACGAGGCGGCCGCGGAGAAGCACCCCGAGATCGTCTTCGGCAAGGTCGACACCGAGGCCGAGCGCGAGCTCGCCTCGGCGGCGAATATCACCTCGATCCCGACCCTCATGGCCTTCCGCGAGGGCGTGCTCGTCTTCTCCCAGCCCGGCGCCTTGCCGGCTGCGGCGCTCGAGCAGGTCATCGACGCGGTCCAGGGGCTCGACATGGCCGAGGTGCACCGGCAGGTCGCCGCCCAGCAGGCGCTGCAGAGCGCCCCGCTCGAGGCGACCCAGGAGCAGTTCGTCGAGGCGCACGCGCAGGGCCGCACCGTTATCGACGTCCGCGAGCCGATGGAGTACCGCGCCGGTCACGTTCCCGGTGCGCTGCTCGTGCCGATGCGCCAGGTCGCCGAGAAGGCCGGCGAGCTGCCCCAGGGCGAGCCGGTCTATGTCATCTGCGCATCCGGGAACCGGTCGAAGTCGTCGACCGACCAGCTGCGGCGGATGGGGTTCGAGGCCTACTCGGTGGCCGGAGGCACCAGCGCCTGGGCCAACGCCGGGCGCGAGATCGTCACCGGCCCCTTCCCGACCGCTCAGGGCTGAGGTCGAGCCGGCGGCGCGCCCACGGCACCCGCCGGTATGCCGCGCCGACGCAGCTCGGCCTCGGCGCGGTCGAGCCCGCCATGCTCGAGGCCCGCGAGGCTCGACTCCCCGCGCCAGACCACCCGACCCCCGGAGCGAACGACGACCGACAAGGCCCCGCCGAGGTGCTCGATCGCCCCGGCGATGTTGCGGCCCAGGCTGGGCAGCGGCACGGGCAGGACGTGCGCGTCCGCGAGCGGAGCACTGCCCTCGACGTCGACCTGCCACTGCCGCGACCGGCCCCGCAGCGTCCACGACTCGTCCAGCACGTGAGCCCGGACCGGCGAGGTCCCCGGGTTGCCCAACCGCAGGACCCTGCCGTCCGGGAGCCGGACGACCAGAGCGGTGACCTCGGTGCGCAGCGGACCCGCGGAGACCTGGCCACCGGCGAAGGCCACGCACGCCCCGCGGTCCTCGAAGCCCTGGGCCTGCCCCCACCACCACGAGTCGGGGAAGCCCCCCTTGCCCCAGTTCTTCTCCCCGTAGAGCTGGGCGCCGTCGAGCTCCCACGTCTGGTCGCCGACCTCGGCCGTGCCACGCACCCGCCCGCCGAGCAGCCAGGGGTGCCAGTACTGGTTGAGCGCCGGGACGCTGTGGAACCCGCTCGACCCGCCGAACCGGGCCTGTGGCCACGGCAGCGGCTCGTCCACCTCGATGCTCAGCCGAGCGCCAGGGCCAAGGTCGACCTCGACCCGGCGCTCGTCGGCGACGAAGGCCGTACCGGCCCGCGCGCCCAGACGAGCCGGATCGGCATACCCCTGCGCCGTAGCGGTGACGGTGAGCGCGGGATCGGGCCACGCGGCAAGGCCAAGCGTGGCCCACGGGCCGCGCGGACCCCGGTTCACGCCGATGAGGGCGATGAGCGAGCGGCCGCGGTCGCGGTCGGTCACCCGCCAGAAGTAGCCCTCCATCGCGACCCCGTGGGCCCGTCGTGGGTCGCCGTAGGGGAGGTCGGCGCCGGTCCGTCGGTAGGCGGCAAGGGCGCGGGAGAGGTATGCCGACGGCCGGGTCATGCGCGACGGTAACACCCGACGCGAGTGGGGCTGCCGGCTCGCGCCGCGGACCCGGGACCGCAGGCTCTGGCGGACCCGCGCCACAGCCGGTTGGGTGGGTGGCGTGACCCAGAAGATGAACCTGCGGGAGTACATCGACTCGCTGCGCAGCGGCGGCTACCGAGTCCAGGGCGGCAAGGGCGAGGACCCGGTGCTCATCGCCCCGGACGGCCGCGCCATCGAGACCTGGCGCGACGAGTACCCCTACGACGAGCTGCTCGAGCGCGAGGAGTACGAGGACGAGAAGTACCTGCTCCAGATCGAGCTGCTGAAGTTCCAGTACTGGAGCCAGGACGTCGGCGCCAAGCACGTCGTCGTCTTCGAGGGCCGGGACGCCGCGGGCAAGGGGGGCACGATCAAGCGCTTCATGGAGCACCTCAACCCGCGGGCCGCCCGAGTCGTCGCCCTCACCAAGCCGACCTCAGAGGAGGCGGGCCAGTGGTACTTCCAGCGGTACATCCGGCACCTGCCGACCAGCGGCGAGATCGTCCTGTTCGACCGCTCCTGGTACAACCGCGCCGGTGTCGAGCGGGTCATGGGCTTCTGTTCACCCTCGGACTACGACACCTTCATGCGTCAGGCGCCCCAGTTCGAGCGCATGCTCGTCGACTCGGGCACCACGGTGACCAAGCTGTGGTTCTCGGTGACCCAGCAGGAGCAGCGGACCCGGTTCGCCATACGACAAATTGACCCGGTGCGGCGCTGGAAGCTGTCGCCGATGGACCTGGAGAGCCTGGACCGGTGGGACGACTACACCGCCGCCAAGGAGGCGATGTTCTCGCACACCGACACCAAGCACGCGCCCTGGCTGACGATCAAGTCCAACGACAAGAAGCGCGGGCGGCTCAACGCCATGCGGGCCTTCCTCCACCAGTTCGACTACGACGGGAAGGACCCGGCCGTCGTCTATGCCCCGGATCCCACGATCGTCGCCCGCGCCAAGCACACCGTCGGGGACTGAGGTCGGCGCGCCGCTGCCGCGAGGTCAGGCGTGGCTGAGGACGAAGGCCAGGGTGAAGCCGGCGACGATCATGAGCCCGACCAGCCGGCCGGCATGCTCGACCGCCTCCGGGACCATCGTGTCGCCGAGCATCGTGATGATCGCGCCCGCGGCGAAGCACTGGACGAAGGCGACCGCCGACGCTGACGCCGACCCCAGGACGGCATATCCGGCCATTGCTGACATTGCCGAGACGACACACACCGTGGCCCAGAGCGAGACGATATAGCTCGTGCTTCGGCCGGCGGCGCGCAGCCCGGTCGAGGCCGACATCGACTCGGGGATATTGGAGAGGAAGACCGCCGCGACCATCGCCGTGCTCACCGTCGTGCCGCCGACCAGTGAGGAGCCGATCGCCGCCGACTCCGGTATGCCGTCCAACAGCGCACCGAGGACCAGCGCCATCGCGCCGCCGGCGCTGGCGTGGGTCTGCTGGGTGGGGCTCTTGCGGCGATGTCCGCCGCGGGAGTCGATGACCCAGTCGCCGGCGAAGAAGACCAGGGCGCCGGCGACCAGGCCGGACACGGTTGCGGCGTGTCCGGCTCCCTCGAAGCCCTCGAGGGTCAGCTCGAAGGCGACGGCGCTCATGAGCACCCCGGCGCCGAAGCCCATGACCAACCCGATGGTCCGGGTCGAGGCCCGCGCGTAGAGCCCGAGGAGGGCACCGACCAGGAGTGCAGCTCCGGCGACGAAGCCCCACCATCCGGCGACCAGCACGGTGACCTCCTGGCGGTTGGCGGCGGGCGGGGTGAGTCTGCCGACATCATGCCAAGACCGGCGCTGCGGACCGTATCCTCGGCATACGACGTGGCCGGTGTGTGGGTGGCGACAACGAGACGATCTGGGGAGCCCATGGTGCGTGCAGCGCGACTGGTGCGTGCAGCGCGACCGGTGCGCACGACATGGCCGAGCCTGACCATGCGGCTGGTCACCAGGGTCCTCGCGACCGAGCCGAAGCTGATGGCCGACGAGGAGGCCTTCCGGTCGGCATACCTCGGGCGGGAGTACCCACGCCCCGCGCCGGTGCCCGCCGCGCTCAAGGTGGCCGCGACGGTGTCGCGCTCGACCTTCCAGGGCCGGGACGTCTTCACGGTCACCCCACGCGACGCCGGGTCACCGTGGCAGGTCCTCTACCTCCACGGCGGAGGGTATGTCGACGAGCTCCTTCCGGTGCACTGGGAGATCATCCTCCAGCTGGTCCGGCATATTGGCGCGACCGTGACCGTGCCGCTCTATCCCTTGGCGCCTGAGCACGACCACCGCGTCGGCAACGACCACGTCGCGGCCTTCTACCGCGACCTCGTCGGGCGGGTCGACCCGGCGCGGCTGGTCCTCATGGGCGACTCGGCCGGCGGTGGGATGTCGCTGGTCCAGGCGATGCGGGCCCGGGACGCCGGCCTGCCCCTGCCGGCGCGGGTCGTGCTCTTCGCTCCGTGGGTCAACGTCCTTCCCGTCAACCCGCAGATCGCCGCGATCGAGCCGCGGGACCCGGTGCTCGCGGTGCCCGGCGGGTCGCTCGCCGGCCGGTGGTGGGCCGGCGCCGACGACCCGCGGGACCCTGACATCAGCCCGCTCTTCGGTGACCTGGCCGGGCTGCCGCCGATCGACATCTTCCAGGGCACCGCCGACATTCTCTGGCCGGACAGCCTGCTCATCGCCGAGCGGATCAGGGAGGTCGGTGGCGTGGTCAACCTCTACGAGTACGACGACGCGATCCACGTCTTCGTGGCGGCGACCTTCACCCCGGAGGCTCGAGCGGCGTACGCCCAGATTGCTGCGGCGCTCGACTCCCCGCAGGTGTCGATCGGCCGGGGTACCCAGGTGGTGACCAACCCGTCGGTGATGTTCTCGCGGGCGCTGGCGACCCGGCTGGTCGAGCGGAGCACCCCATGGATCAACCACATGGGGGCCCGAGCCCGGGTCGAGCTGGCCTCCCGCCGCGCCCGCCTCCCCTGGCCCTGACCCACCCCCCTGTGGATAACCTGCAAAGACACACCTTTAGAACAGTTCTAAAGGTGTGTCTTTGAGGGGGTGAATGTTCACAGGGGGGTGGTTGTCCACATGGGGGTGGGAGTCAGGCTGGCGCGGCCGGGGTCGTGGGTGTCGTCGGCGGTTCCGGTATGGCGGGCCCCGTGGTGGCGGGGCCGGCCGCTCGGGCCACCCCGGCGCTCATCGCGGCGGTGATGGCGATCGTCACCACGGCTCCGACGAGCAGGGCCGCATCCTCCCCCGGCGCGAGGATCCCTTGGGCCCGCCCGAGGGTGGCCGCCGCCACCGGAACGCCGAGCTGCGCGCAGGTGGCGATGGCCACGCTCAGCGGCTGACGGGTCAGCGCCATCAGTCCGTGGACCGCCGCCGCAGCCGCGCCGAGACAGACGCCGAGCAGCGCCAAGGACGGGTGGGCCGCGACGGTGCGCAGGTCGAGAGAGGCGCCGAGCCAGACAAAGAAGAGCGGAGCGAAGAAGCCCTCGGTGAGGGCGAAGAGCTGCTTGGCCAGCCGCCGCGGCTCCCCGACCCCGGCGAGCGCGAGCCCCATCCCGAAGCCGGCGAGCATGACCGACACCCCGACGAGCTGAGCGATCGCGGCCAGTGCGAAGAGCAGGGTGAGCGAGAGGCGCAGCTCCAGGGCGAGCCCGCGCTCCTCGGAGACCTCGTGGACGGCCCGACGCCGACCGGTCCGCTCGGCCCAGCTGAGGAAGAGGTGGACCGCTAAGGAGGCAAGAAGGACGAGCAGCGCGCCGAGCGCCCGCGCGGGTGCCTTGGCCGGGTCGACCGCCAGCGGCAGCAGGACGATGCACATCGCGTCGGCGACAGCGATCTGGGCGAGCATCGAGACGATCGTCGGCCCGGTCAGGGGTAGCCCTGCAAGGCTCGGCATGACGATCGAGGCCGACGACGAGGCGAGGAGGACGGCATACAGCATGCCGTGGCCGGTGCCGAAGAGTGCAGCCAGAGCCAGCCCGGCGGGCACGGCGAGCACCCCGACGGCGGCGGCGCGGAGCAGCCCGCTGCGCAGGCCGGCGCGCAGGCCCTCGGAGCGGAGCGGGACGTGGGCGCCCGCCACGAACATCACCAAAGCGAAGCCGACCTCGCCGAGGAAGGTGAACGTGGGGTCGCTGGCATGGAGCACCTGAAGACCCGTCGCGCCGAGGACCAGACCGACGGCGAGCTCGCCAACGACGACCGGCAGATGCGCCCATTTCTGCAGCGCGAGGATCGGGCCGAGGACGGCGACGCCGCAGATCAGCGCCAGCTGGGCGAAGCTCATGACGGCTTCTGCGTGGTTGTCTGCGCCGTCGGGAACGCGGCGACGAGGGCGTCGACCTGAGCTGCTGGGGCGAGCAGCGACAGGTACGCGGCGGCGGGGTAGTCGTGGTCCTCGGGGTCGGCCGGCCAGGAGACCGCGGTGGTCAGCCGGTCGGCGCGGTCGGGTTTGCTCATCAGGTCACCCTCATCGGTTGGACGTGGGTATGTCGGTGCGTGGTCGGCGGCGGTCCCGTGGTGGCTCGGTGGGCTCTCGGCGGTATGCCGCCTCAGGCTCCGAGCGCCGCGTCGACGTGGTCCAGGGTCGCACCTGGAGCGGCGGGGCAGGACGGTAGCCCCGGACCCTGAAGGTTCCCTGCACGCCGCTCCCTGTGGATAACTTGCAAAGACACACCTTTAGAACGGTTCTAAAGGTGTGTCTTTGCGGGTTGTCCACAGGCGGGTGAGGCGGGTCGTCAGCGCGTCGCGGCGGTCGGCGTTCCCGTGCAGCTGGACGTACCGCTCCCCGAAGCGCTCGAGCAGGTCGTCGTCGAGCCGGCGGACGGCCCCCGCGGCATACCGGTACCCCATCTGCGCGGTGACCCATGCCGAGTCGACCGGCCGGAGCACCTCGCTCAGCTCGTCCAGCGAAGTGATGCCGAGCTCGAGCAGCAGCCCGCCGATCCACGCATAGTGCTCAGTCCGGGACCACCCGGCGCTGGCATACCGCCCGGCGAGGAAGGTCGCGAGCTCCTGGGCGCTGATCCGCGGGTCGTCATCGTCCCCGCTGACCGCGCGCCCGCCCATGCTCTCCGACACGGTGTCGCGGATGACCGAGAACTCCCGGTCGGCCAGCTCCAGCAGGCCCGCCGCGAGGGTGAACCGACGGTCGAGGTCGGGCGCGTGCTCCGGGGGGACCGTCCCCTTGTACCGGATCTCGTGCTCGAACTCGGCCCACGCGTGCTGCAGGACCGTCCGCAGCTGCACCGACACGCACCGCATCGGGTCGTATGACGCAGCCGCGCCGGCCCCGGAGAGCGAGAGCAGCAGGTGCCGGCTCGCGTACCCGAACCGCCCCTGTCGCGCGGTGTCCCGACCCATGTCGCGGTCCTCGAGGACGGCGATCTGGTCGGAGTCGGTGAAGAGCTGGGCGATCGCGACGACATCGCTGTGGACATAGGTGATGACCCGGACCCCGACCTGGTCGGTGATCTGGCTCAGCGGGTCGGGATGCACCAGGCGCCCGTCCCGCTCCCGGTGCGCCTTGGCCGCGAAGGAGCCGACCGACTTGGTCCGTCCGGTCACACTGAGGTAGTTGAAGCCGGCCTCGTCGAGCATCCCCGTGATGAGCTCGACGAAGGTGGAGGTGACCGCCTCGAGGCGGGGGCGGGACTCGGCGAAGGCCGCCACGGCGCGGTCGGTCTGCCTCTCGCTCACCCGGACACTCTCTCATTTCCCGCCACGCCAGGGGGAGGTTGTGCGTTCTGCACAAGCGGTAGTGCACATTTCGTCACCCCCGCACCGGGAGGCCCCCCGGCGCCGGAGACTAGACTCGGGCCGAAAGGACGGTGATCGTTCGCCGCCGTCATGGTGGGGTTGGGGAACCTCCACCACGGTGGGCGTAACGGCGTGATGCTCTAGCCGGCATCGCGCGTGTGGGGGACCGCGACAGGGCCATCACGGCGGGCCATCTCGGCGTGATGGCCCTGTTGTCCACCCGCGGACGGTTGAGGACACTGTCATCCATGGCGTTCGGACCCCTCGTCGGCAGGGACGTGCCGCCCGAGGTGGTCGCCGGCGTCGAAAAGGTCGTGCGGCGGATGGAGTCGCGGCAGCTCGAGCTCGCCCTGGGGGTGCTCGAGACCTTCGACCGGCACACCCCGGAGCTGCTCGCCGACGACGAGCTGAAGCAGACGATCATGCTCAGCGCCCACGCCAACCTCGCCGCGGTCGTCGATGCCTGGCGCACCCGGGCCGTCCTCGACGACCTCCCGTCCCCTCAGCCCGCGGTCGACTACTCGATCCTCGCCGCCCAGCGCGGGATTCCCGGACAGACCCTCGTCTACGCCTATAGCCTCGCCGAGGACTACGTGACCGCCGAGCTGTTCACCGAGCTCCGACGCACCGACCTCGAACCGCAGATCCAGCTCGAGGTCATCAACCAGATCCACCGGGCGGCGGCCAAGTTCGTCGCATGGGTCGTTCGGCGGCTGCTCGAGGTCCATTCGGCCGAGCTGCGTCGCGGGCTGAGCCTGCGCAGCAGCCTGCTCTTCTCCACCGTGCACGCGGCCTTGCGTGGCCAAGACGTCCGGGAGCCCAACTTCGCCAGCGTCACCGGCTACCGGTTGGCCCAGCTCCACCTCGCGGTGGTCGCGTGGGCCGATGGGGAGAGCGAGGTCGGGATGGACGCGCTCGAGCGCACCGCGCGGATTGCGGCCGCCGAGCTGGGTGGGGTGGGCGAGCCCTTGGTCCTCCCGGCTGGTCGGCAGAGCTTGTGGGCGTGGGTCGGGCTGGGCGACCGCCGGCGGGGTGCCAGAGTCCGTATGCCGTCCGCGGAGCATCTCGGCGCGGACTCGACCCGGCTGGCCATCGGCCTGCCCGACGCCAACCTCGCCGGCTTCGTCCGGTCGCACGAGCAGGCCCAGGCCGCGCGCAAGCTCGCCGTGGAGGGCCGCCTTGCCGACCGGATCGTCTGGTACGGACAGGAGGGGGTCGCGATCGCCTCGCTGCTGCGGCGCGATCCGGTCGCCGCCGACCAGTGGGTCCGGGACGTCCTCGGTGATCTCGACGGCCCAGACCCCGCCCTCGCGGAGCTCCGCGAGACGCTGCGGGTCTTCCTCACCTCGGGCAGCAGCTATGTCCGGACGGCCGAGCGCCTCACCCTCCACCGCAACACCGTGCGCTACCGCGTCACCAGAGCGCTCGACCGGCTGCCGTCACACACCGACGGACTTCTCGGCCGGAGCACCGATATTCTCGTTGCCCTCCAGCTGCGGGCGCTCGTCGGCAACCACGGCCGGCACTGACCGCGGCGCGTCGGACCTCACGCCGGGGGCGGCGCCGCGGCGCCCGCAGGGTCCGCCGCCCCGGGGCGGCGCTGCGGCCGCGCATACACCGTGGCGACGCCGGGTGAGGTGAGCACGACGGCGACGAGCAGGAGAACGGCCGCCACCGCCAGCTGCTCGATGACCATCCACTCGGGGTACAGCCCCGGGATCGCGCAGGTCGTCACGGCGACGACGGGGAAGACGAGGCTGAACAGCCGTAGCCGGGAGTAAGCCCACCACCACCCGCGACGGGCCCGGGAGAGGAAGTAGAACAGCGAGACGGTCAGCCCGAGGATGACGACGAGGCGGCCCCAGACGACGGTCGCGAGGTCGTTGCCCTGCTCGTGGAGCAGGGCAGCACCGGCGACTGCACCCACCGCGAAGCCGAGGATGACCGCGAGCAGGAGGGTGACCTGTCGGAACCCGCGGAGCACCGGTTCGCCGGTCCGCCCCACCTCGTCGACCCGGTATGCCGCCCAGCGTCCGCCCGCGACGCGGTCGACGGCCAGCAGGAGCCCTTCGACGTCCACGGGTCCCTTTCCTTATCGCGACACCAGTGTCGGGTCACCCCGTCAGGATAGGCGCGGCCGGGCCTGACCGCACCGCTGCGCCGGGCTAGAGTCACCATCATGGACTTCGCCCCGAGTCCGCGGGCGGCCGAGCTCACCGCTCGCGTGCGTGAGTTCGTCGACACCCGGATCCGTCCCGCCGAGCAGGTGGTCACCGCGGACCTCCTCCGCCGTCGAGCCGCAGGTGAGGACCCCTGGCAACCGCACCCGGTCATCGCCGAGCTCCAGGCCGTGGCTCGGGCCCAGGGGCTGTGGAACCTCTTCCTCCCGGCCGGGCACGAAGGCCCGTATGCCGCCAGGTACGGCACTGATGGCGGCACCGGGCTGAGCAACCTCGACTATGCGCCCGTGGCCGAGGAGATGGGCCGCTCGCCGCTGGCCCCGCTGGTCTTCAACTGCAATGCCCCGGACACCGGGAACATGGAGGTCCTGCTCAAGTACGGCTCGGCGCAGCAGCGGGACCGCTGGCTCGACCCGCTCCTCGACGCCCGGATCCGCAGTGCCTTCCTCATGACCGAGCCGGGCGTCGCCTCCTCTGATGCGACGACGATGGAGGCCACCGCGCGGGTCGACGGTGACCAAGTCGTCCTCGACGGCCGGAAGTGGTGGTCGACGGGGGTGGGGCACCCGGACTGCGCGGTCGGCATCTTCATGGGGCTGACCGACTCGACCGCCCCGAAGCACTGCCAGCACTCGATGGTCCTCGTCCCGCTGGACGCTCCGGGTGTCGAGATCGTCCGCTGTATGCCGGCCCTCGGCCAGTGGGACGAGCCGCTCGGGCACGGAGAGGTCAGCCTCACCGACGTCCGGGTCCCGCTCGACCAGGTCATCGCCGGGCCGGGGCGGGCCTTCGAGATCGCCCAGGGCCGGCTCGGGCCCGGCCGGGTCCACCACTGCATGCGCCTCATCGGCCTGGCCGAGGAGGCGCTCGACCTGGCCTGCCGTCGGGCCACCACCCGGGTCGCCTTCGGCAAGCCGCTGGCCAACCTCGGCGGCAACCGGGAACGGCTGGCCCGCGCCAGGATCGCGATCAGCTCGGCCCGTCTCCTCGTCCTGCACGCCGCCTGGCTGCTCGACACCGCCGGTGCGGCCGGCGCCCGCAGCGAGGTCAGCCAGATCAAGGCGGCCGTCCCGCAGATGGCCTGCGAGGTCGTCGACCTCGCGATCCAGCTCCACGGTGGGGCAGGGATGAGCGAGGACACCCCGCTCGCGGCCATGTACGCCGGTGCCCGGGCGCTGCGCCTGGCCGACGGCCCGGACGAGGTGCACCTCGGGGTCGTGGCCCGCCAGCTGCTCAAGCCCTATCTCGGCCCCGGTCCGGCATGAGCCCGACGCCGGGCTCGGGCGCGGGCTCGGGCGCGGTGCCCGGGGCGGGAGCGGTCCGCGCCGAGGACGCCTTCGACGTCGAGCGGGTCGCCTCCTGGCTCCGCAGCGCAGCGGCGGACCCGAGGGGGCTGAACGGCATACCGGAGGTTCGGCAGTTCACCGGCGGGGTCTCCAATCTCACCTACCTGCTGCGGTATGCCGACCGCGACGTCATCCTCCGGCGGCCTCCGGTGGGCACCAAGGCCAAGGGTGCGCACGACATGGTCCGCGAGCACGACCTGCAGGTGGCGCTCGCCCCGGTCTTCCCGCCGGTCCCGACGATGGTGGCACTGTGCCGGGACGAGGACGTCCTCGGGGCGCCCTTCTACGTCATGGAGCGGGTCGTCGGGACGATCCTGCGCACCGACATCCCCCCGGAGCTGGGCCTGTCCCGCGGCGACGTCGAGCGGCTGTGCCGGGGCGCGGTGCAGACCCTCGTCCAGCTGCACGATGTCGACGTCACGATGGCCGGCCTGGCCCACCTGGGTCGCGGGGACGGCTATGTCGGCCGGCAGGTCGCGGGCTGGTCGGCGCGCTATCGGGCGGCCCGGACCCCGGACGTCGGCTCCTTCGAGCCGGTCATGGCCTGGCTCGAGGCGAGCCAGCCCGCCGATGTCGGTCGGGTGCTTGTTCACAATGATTTCCGGTTCGACAACCTGGTTCTCGCGGAGGGTGACCCGACCCGCATCGTCGGCGTCCTCGACTGGGAGCTCGCCACCGTCGGTGACCCCCTCCTGGACCTCGGCAGCGCCCTGGCCTACTGGGTCCAGGCCGATGACGACCCGGTCTTCCAGGCCTTCCGCCGGCAGCCGACGAATGCCGACGGGATGCTCACGCGGTCGGAGGTGGTCTCGACATATCTTCAGGCCCGTGGCCTGGTGCTGCCCGCCGTGGGCTGGGCGTTCTACGAGGTCTTCGGACTCTTCCGGCTCGCCGTCATCGCCCAGCAGGTCTACTACCGGTTCTTCCACGGGCAGACGACCAACCCCGCGTTCGGCTCCTTCCAGGCCGCGGTGAACCACCTCGAGCGGCGCTGCACGACGATCCTCGAGCGCTGACCCCCGGGCCTGGTGGCGTCAGCCGGCCGGGGCCGGGCCGTGGATCTCGACAAGGACCGAGTCGGCGTCGGTCGAGACCTCCGGCCCACCTGATCCGAGCCCGCCGAGGCTCCGGCGGATCCGGGTGGCCACGGAGTCGGCGTCCTGGCCGACATACGTGAGGACGACGGGTAGCCTCGTGTCGGCGGGCCGCCAGCTGAGCCGCACCGCATCCCCGGCGCGCGCCTCACCCACCGCGGCCGAGAAAGCGGCCACGGCCGCCTCGGGCAGCGGCTGGTCCGGAGTGACCCCGGCGCCTGCGATGGTCCGGCGGACCTCGACCCGGGCACCCCGACGCCGGGCGGCGAGCACGGCCTCGCGGACCGCGGGAGTGAGCAACCCTGGCGCAGTCAGCGCGTCACGGACCGCCGACTCGACGACGAGCAGCTCCTCGGCCTGCTCGTTGGTCAGCTCCGTGGCGTCTGCGACCAGGCGCAGCGCAGCCCCCGCTGCCGCGTCGAGCGCCTCGACCCGCCGGATGGCCTCCGCGACCCGCTCACCCTCGGCGGCGGTGGCCATCCGCCACACCCCGGTCGCCGCGACGGACCGGTCGACCAGGGTCCAGGATCGGTCCAGCGCCAGGCGGAGGAGATACCCCGCGACCACGGTGAGCACCAGGACCGACCCAGGCCCGGCGAGGACCGCCCAGAACGGACGGCCGAGCAGGGCATCAGTCACGGCGACCAGGCCCATCAGGGCACCGGCGGCAGCCGCCCCGTGCCGGCCCGGACAGCGGAAGGCCACCGCGCCGAGCGCCGGGGTCAGCGCGCCGACTCCCCAGTACCGCCAGTCGCTCGGCGCTGCGGGGGCCGCATTCGCTGCCAGCACGGTCCCAGTGACGACCAGGGCGACCACAGTGACCCCGAACAGCCTCGAGGTCGGCGGGAGCAGGCCCGCGCCCACCGTCACGGCGACGATCGCCGCGATCCCGACCAGGGCGACCCCCACCGAGCGCGAGCCGCGCCACTGGTCAGCGCCCAGCCCCACATTGAGGATGACGACGAGTGCGCCGAGGGTGAGCAGGGGGGTGAAGGTGCGCCGGGTCCACTCGGTGCGGGAGGACTCGGCGGTGTCCGGCGCGGCGGGCGACCAGCGGACCGTCACCACGGTGCCCCGCCCCGGCCGGCTGGTCAGCTCGGCCGTCCCACCGACCGTCCGCATCCGCCGGACCATCGTCTCCAGCCCTGATGCGCGGCGGCGGTCCCGGTCGAAGGAGAACCCCGGGCCGGTGTCCGTGACGACGACCTGGACCCGCTGCGGGCCGATCGTGCCGGACACCCACGCCTGTCCGGGCCCGCCGTGTCGGGCCACATTGGTCAGCGCCTCGGCCACCACGTCGACCACGGCGTCGGCCACCTCGGGGTCGACCTCGGTCTCGGCGACCTCGACGTGGGCCCGAAGTCCGAGCCGGCCCGCGTGCCGACGCCAGCGCAGGACCGCCGGCTCGGCCGGTCTGCGCCCCGGGGCCCGCTCCGGCTCCGCCATCGCGGCGAGCGCCTCGCGGGCCAGGTCGCCGGCCGCTTCGGGGACCGCGCCGCCCCGGGTCCGGCCGGCGAGGAGGAGCGCGCCGAGGACCTTGTCGTGGGTGAGGCCGTCCCAGCGCACCCGCTCCAGGCCCCGGCGGGCCGCCCGCGTGGCCCGCTCCCGGGAGGTCCACTCCGCCTCGACAGCCGTAGTGACCTGGGCGGTCGCCCGGACGAGGACGTAGATCGTCGCCGTCGAGATGGCGCCGCTGAGGGCGAGCAGGCTTGCCTCGGTCGCTGCGGACCAGGGACCGAGCACCGGCATACGGAGCCACCAGGACACCAGGGAGAAGGCCACCGCGCCCACCGCGCCGACCCGGACCGAAAAGGCGATCGCCGTGACGCACATCCCGCCGCCGAGCACATGGAGGAGCGGGGGATAACGGGGCGGGTCGAGGACGAGGAGGGGATGGGCGAGGAGCAGGAGATAGGAGGCCACGACGAAGACGGCCAAGGGCCGCGGCGAAGGGTGCGGCCTCAGGCCCTCGCGGATCGCCGCCAGCAGGACCACCCCGATCGCCAGGGCGGCCGTCATGCCGACCCCGGGGCGGTAGGCCGAGGGGAACCGGAGGAGGTCGGCCACTGTCACCGCCAGGGTGGCCACGCCGAGCCCCGCCGCCGCCCGGTACGCCGCCTGGCGCACGGTGGCGACGTGGGGGTCCACGCCTGGTCACGATACGAAGGGGGTGGCGCCCCCGCCACTCGAGCCGAGCGGCGGGGAGTTGACCGATGCGGCGGTGAGTTGACCGATCCGCCCGCGCTGGCGTGACCACGTGCCTAGCATGGTGGGGTGGCGCCGTTGCACGTCCTGCTCGCCGAGGACAACCTCCTGCTCCGGCAGGGTCTGACGACGCTGCTGGCCGAACACCCGTCAGTCGGCTCGGTTCGCACCGCCGACAGCCTCCACGGACTCCTCGCCGAGGTGGCCCGGGAGACCCCCGACGTGGTCGTCACCGATATCCGGATGCCGCCGTCACACTCGGACGAGGGCATCCGCGCCGCGGCCGAGCTCCGCCGCACCCACCCCGGCCTCGGGGTCGTGGTGCTCTCCCAGTACGCCGACCCCGAGCTGGCCCTGACCCTGATGGCTGACGGCAGCCATGGCCGCGGCTACCTGCTCAAGGAGCGGGTCGCCGATGTCGACCAGCTCGTCGCGGCCCTGCACAGCGTGGCCGCCGGAGGCTCGTCGATCGACCCCGAGGTCGTCGACGGGCTCATGTCCGCCCGGCTGCGCGCCGCGACCCCGCTGAGCCGGCTGACCGCGCGGGAGACCGAGGTGCTGGGCCTGGTCGCCACCGGTGCGTCGAACGGGGGCATCGCGGCCCGGCTGCACGTGACCCCGCGAGCAGTTGAGAAGCACATCAACGCGATTTTCGCCAAGCTCGACATGCCGGTCGGGGAACAGACCCATCGTCGGGTCGCCGCTGTCCTCATGTACCTGGGCAACAGTGGTGGCGGCACCATCGGCACCCTGGGCTGATCCTGGGACGATCGTTCTCATGGCTGCCGCCACCGAACCCTGCCGCGTCCTCGTCGTCGACGACCAGGACGCCTTCCGTGCTGCGGCGGCCGCCGTCGTCGCCGAGACGGCGGGTTTCGAGATGTGCGGGGAGAGCGACAGTTGCTCCGGTGTCCAGGGGTTGGTCGCGCGGCTCTCCCCCGACGTGGTCCTCCTCGACGTGCGGATGCCGGACGCGGACTCCCTCGACGTGGCCACGGTGCTGCGGCGGGAACGGCCGGAGGTCGTCGTTGTCCTCGTCTCCGCCTTCAGCCGGGACGACGTCCCCGCGGAGGTCCTCGGTCAGGGCATCGGCTTCCTCGCGAAGGAGGACCTCGCCCCGGCCACGCTCCAGCAGGCCGTGGCCGGACTGTGCCGGCGCCGCACCGCGCCATGACTCCGGAGCTCCAGGCCACCTCACGGCTGCGGCGCTACCTGCTGGCCAATGTCGCCGGGATCGTCGTCTCGGTCGTCGTGCTCGCCCTCTTCGGGGTCGCCCTGCTCCGCAGCGCGCACCTGTGGGTGGTCCTCGTCATCCTCGTCGTCGCGGCCCTGGTCCAGGTCGGCGGCGTGCAGATGCTCCGGTCCGGCCGCAGCGACATGGCCGCCGCCTCGCTGGTGGTGTCGAGCTGGCTCGCGGCGCTGGGCGCGACCTATGTCAGCCCGTTCATCGTGCCGGTCTCGATCCTCATCGTCATCATTCCCGTGGTCATCGTCTTCGACTTCCTCCGCGGGCTGGCCCTGCGGGTCAGCCTGGTGGGCACGGTCCTGCTCGCCGGTGTCGTCGCCTACCTGGGTCAGTACCGCCACGGTATGGCGGACGCGCTCGAACCCGACCCTCCAGCGGCGGGGGCCTTGGCCGTCACCTTCACCATCGTCGTCGCCGTCATCCTCACCCTCGGACTTGGTCAGCAGGTCAGCCGGTTAAGGGGCCAGGCCCGCGAGCTCGCCGACTCCCGTCGCCGGCTCGCGGCCGCCTCGGACGAGGCGCGTCGAGCGATCGAGCGGGACCTGCACGACGGAGCCCAGCAGCGTCTGGTCACGATGTCGGTCGAGCTGGGCCGGGTGACCCGCCTCATCGAGAGGGACCCAGGCGGCGCGGCCGCCGCTCTCTCGGCCATCCATGGCCAGCTGCATGAGGCGATCAAGGAGCTGCGCGACCTGGCCCACGGGATCTACCCGCCGCTGCTCGTGGAGCGCGGGCTCACCGCAGCACTGCCGGCCGCGGGCCGTCGCTGCGCGTTGCCGTGCATCGTCGAGGTCACCGACCTGTCCCGCTACGCGGCGCAAGTCGAGTCGGCGGTCTACTTCAGCTGCCTTGAGGCGATGCACAACGCCGACAAGCACTCCCAGGGAAGCCAGATCCTCGTCCAGGCGCGGGGCCCGGTGCCCTTGGAGTTCTCGGTTACGGACGACGGAACCGGCTTCGACACCTCGGCACCGACCGGTTCCGGGGTCACGGGCATGCTCGACCGCGTGCGCGCGGCCGGCGGCAAGGTGACGATCACGTCGAGCCCCCGGGGCGGGACCGTCGTCCACGGCCGGTTCGAGGAGCCTCAGCTGCCATCCGCCCCCGCCTAGGCGTTATCGCCGCCGGGCGCCCATGGTGGTGTGCACACCACCGCACACTTGGGGGCGCACACGCCAGACTCGGGTCGCTCGGGACCGCACACTTGGGGTACATCGGGTTGGCTGGCACGGGCGTCAGGGCCGCCACGTCGGGGGCCGCTCGATGAGTGTTGTGGTAGGGGACGCCCGCAGCACGAACGTTCGGTCGGTAGTCGGGGTTGTACCGACCGAGGTCGAGTCCTGGCCAGACCCTCCGGGCCAGGACTCGACCTTCGTTCGGGGACAGGTCGGACGCCAGTGGAGTCCCGGCCCAGCCGGACAGCCGATCAGTCGGTCGTTGGGGCGTCCTCGTCAGCAGGGGCGGACGCCGCGCTCGGTGGCGGCGGCGGGGTCGTGGGGCGCTGCCGGGTCTGCGGACGCTGCTCCTCGAGCATGTCGATACCCTTGGCCACCTGGGCCTTGGCCTTGGCCAGGTGCGGGGCCGCCTTCCCCTTGGTCAGCAGGTCGATCGCCTCGGACACCTTCTCGATGACACCGTCGACCTTGTCACGGTTGGCGTGGGTGAGCTCACCGGCCTTGGCGACCGCCTGTCGTGCGGTCTGCTCGGCCTGCTGGGCCAGCTGGGCGAGCTGGTCGGCGGTGCGCTGGAGGTCGAGGTCCTCGATGGTCTTCTTGAGCTTGTCGGTGTTGGCCATGGGGGGCCTGTCCTTCCAAAGGTGTTCGGTGTGGCATGTAGCCACGCGAGACAACGTGCCGCCCCGCTTGGGTGTTCCGGGTCCCTCGGCCGCGTCGGAAAATAGTACGTTGTCTTCCGTGGATAACATCCCGCGCGAGCCCACCCCCGGGTGGCCCGTTCCGGGGCGCGGACCGCGCCCCGGTGGCCCGGCCCTTGTCCTGCGCTCGGCGGCGCAGGCGAGCGTGCTCGACGTGCTTCGCACCAGCGGTATGCCGATGACCGTCGCTGATCTGTCCGCGGCACTGCACCAGCACCCGAACACCGTCCGGGAGCACCTCGACTCGCTCGTCGCGAGGGGTTTCGCGGTCCGCGACCTGGCCGCCCCCCACGGCCGGGGGCGGCCCGCTCACCGGTACCGCTCCGCCTTCGCCGAGGGGATGACAAGCCCTTTTTCGTATGTCGGACTGGTCTCCGCTCTTGCCGAGCACCTGGAGGTATCGGCTGGCGATACGCGGCCGGCCGCCCTGGGCGCGGGACGCTCTTGGGGCCGGCGCGTCGGCGGTGCGGAGGACGACCACGCACAAGCGAGCGCCGTTTCCCCAGGCCCGATCCGATCACGGCCGATCCGTCCCAGAACGGCGCTGCTCCGGATGCTCGACCGGCTCGGTTTCGACCCTGAACCCGTCGGGTCCAGGCGACCTGGCCCACCCGCGCCCCAGCCGGCCGGCCCCAGGGAGCTGCTGGACGACCGAGACGAGATCGTCCTGCGGGCCTGTCCGGTGCTCGACGTCGCGATCCGGCATACCACTGTCGTCTGCGCGGTCCATGAGGGGATGGTGCAGGGCATCCTCGAGACCCTCGGCGGGCCACCCGAGGCGACCCTGCATCCGTTCGCCGACCCGGCCGGCTGTGTGCTGCGCCTGTCTGGTCAGGGAGCCTCGAGGTAGCCATCCTCGACGGCTCGACGGAAGAGGTCGGTCTTCGTCTGGGCCGGGCGACCTGCGGCGGCGTACTTGCGGCGGGCGCGCAGGAGGTACTCCTTGACCGTCTCGTGGGACAGCGCCATCCGCCGCGCCACCGACTTCAGCGGCAGGCCCGCCGCGTAGAGCCGCACCGCCTCGGCCTCGCGCGGCGCGAGCTCGGGGTCGCCTTCGGCGACGGCGGCCCACTCGGGGTTCACCAGCGGCTCGCCGGCCGCGACCTGGACGATCGCGTCGACGAGGACGTCGAGCGGTTCGTGCTTGCCGACGATCCCCGCGGCTCCGGCACGCAGCGCCCGAACGATCGGCGCGGGGCGGTGCTCCTGGGTGAAGAGGAGCACGGTGGCGCCGGTGGCGACCAGGGCCAGGACGTTGTCCGCGACATCGGTGCCGTCGCCGAGCTGGACGTCGAGGAGGACGACATCCACCTCGTCCCCGGCGGCGAGGAACTCCGCGACGCTGCGGGCATGGAGGCATACCTGGGCCTGCGGGAGGTCACCGAGCTCGGCGATCACACCCTTGAGGACGGCCGGGTGGTCGTCGATGGCACCCACCCGGATCCGCGGAGGCGTCATACGTCCAGCCTTGCCGCGGACCGGACCGACGCACAAGGGACTCCGCTCGCGGTCTGGGCCGGTCGTGTCCCACCTTCGGGGGACATGTGGTCCCGGCGCGGACCCGTCATGCTGGTGGGGCTCGGGCGTGGAACGCTGCGAGTGATCGACACCCTCCGGTCCTGACCCGGGGTGGGTGGCCGTGTCCCCGAGCAGGCCGCCCTCGGATCACCCTCGCGCGGCGGGCCCGGGTGGGAGAAATCCCGGCTCGTCGGGCCCCGCAGGTCGCCCAGGAGACCGCCGTGCCGAGTGACGCCTCGGCTCGGCGGGACCCGCGGGTGCCCGACGAGGTGGGCTGTCGCCAGCGCGCCAGCGCGCCAGCGCGCCAGGGCGCCAGGGCACCAGAGGGGTGCCCGTCGCCTCCGGCTACTCCCAGACCAGACCGTGCTCGCCGACGAGGGTCCGGGCCACGCACACCTGGACGCCGCCATCGATGACGGGGACGCGGCGGACAGTCTGGAAGGCGGAGTCCGGGCCCGGCCGCCACCGGTACTCCACGTCGGCCGGCGCCGGGCCGTCGAAGTCCACGCCGAGGTGGAGCGCCTGGATGCTGTACTGCGAGCTGCGGCTGTGCTCGAGGATCGGTTCGTCACCGCGCTGCCAGACCACCTCGACCTCGAACATCGCGCACTCGCCGGACTGGAGTGGATGCGGTAGCACCACCTCGGCAACGATCAACGCCTCCTCGACGAGGACCCGGCTCGCCCCGATCGTGCACCCGCGGCCGGCGAGCAGGTGTGGGGGCCTGGTCCCCGCCCTGGTCTCCTGGAAGAAGCCAGGTATGACGCGGAGGCCGTCGGCGCTCGCCTGCAGCACCGACCGGGTGCGCTGAACGCCGGAGCGACCACCGTCGTGGAGCGTCAAGGTGTCGTGGATACTCCCGACGACGAAGTCCTGGACCAGCGGCAACGACAGCTCCTCGAAGAGCCGCTCGAGCAGCTGAGGGACCCGGGCAGCCAGCCCGACTGCAGGGAGACGCCGGAGCACGTGGGCGGTCCGGGTGGGATCCAGACCCGCGGTGAGGACCCCTGCAGGGGTGCCGAGGATGTGCTCGAGGGCGACGACCGCGCGGATCGAGTCGGCCCGTCGCGGCATCGAGCGACCCGACTGCCAGTAGCTGAGGGTCGTCGTCGTCACGCCATATCCCACGCGGTCCAGGGCGCGGCGGACCTCCTCCAGGCTGAGGCCGCGCTCGGCCACCGCGTGGGAGAGCGCTTGCGCAAAGCTCGCGGAGGCTGAGCCGGCGTTCTCGTCACTCATCGCGCCCCCTGCCAGTGCGGCCCGACGCTGGCCAGTAGAGGCCGTAGACGCCATCGGGTGGTTCGAGGAGGACATACTGGGCGGCGCCATGAACGGTCTCGAGCGTGCTGGTCCGGGCCGGTGGGTCCGCCACCGTCCGGGCGGGTCGATACCCCAGGGCGACAGTGGCCGGCGCGGGGTCGGTGAACTGGACGCCGAGGACGAGCTCATGCAGCGGGCCGGCGACGACCCGTTCGAGGCGGTTGGAGTCCGGACCCGGACCATGGGTGAGGGCGTACTCGATGAGGGTCAGTTCGCCGGCCTCGAGAGGGTGGGGAAAGACGAGCTCGGCGACGAGGGCGCCGACGTCGTGGTCGTGGATCTGCCGGCTCACCGTGCAGTGACTCGTTCCGACGACCACCCCGCCCTCGGAGGCGCGGACGTCGAAGCCCACGAGGACCCGGTCGGTTCCCGAGGTGAGCGCGCGAAGCATGACCCGGGAGGAGAGCTCGGTCTGCTGGGCGCCTGAGCCGACCAGGATGATGTCGTGCACCGAGATGGCCGCGACCGAGACCGTCGGCGGATGACCCCACGCCGCCCTGACCTCGTCGAGGAGCCCGGCCGGCATCAGCGCGGAGCCGACGACCGCGGCCTGGTCGAGACTGCGCCGGTCGGCCAGGTCGAGCTCGACGCACTGGACGAGAGCACCAGGTGGAAGGAGGAGGACGCGCTCGAGCTCGGCAACCGTGGCCATCGACCGGGGGCTCGTCGGCAGTGCGGTGCCGCTCTGCCAGGAGCTCAGGGTCGCCACGCTCACGCTGCACTCGGCTCGGGCGAGGTGGTGCCTGAGCCGCTCCAGACCCAAGCCGCGGGCCTTGACCGCGGCGGCCAGCGTTGCCGCAAAGGTTGCCGAGCCGGCCACGCCCACCCCCGTCGAAGTCGTCACGAGCACCGTCGGCGCGGATACCCATGCCTGGTGACCTGGAACGGTCAGGGTGGCCCAACCGTGCTGGGCCGCCCTGCGCCCCCCAAGGGTATTCGGTGCCGACGCGACCCTCGTGCAGGCACCTGAGCGTGTGGCCGGCCGGCCAGCCGTGAACGTCCATTCCGTGCGATGTCGGCTGCGGTCGCGCCATACTGGTCCGGTTGTCCGTCCGCGCGGGGTCGACCGGCTCGGATCTTCGACCCGAGGACTGGTATGACGAACCAAGGCTCGCCCCACGCGCAGGCCGCGGCCGTGACCGACGCCGCGCGCCCGCCCCGGGGGCCGGCGATCGCGGTCCACGTCTACACCGCCACCGGGTCGGTCCTCGCCTTCCTCATGGTCGTCGCCGCCGTCCAGCGAGAGGTCAGTGCGGCGCTGTGGCTCTTCCTCGTCGCCATGATCATCGACGGGACCGATGGCTTCCTCGCCCGGAAGTTCCGGGTCAAGGAGGCCACGCCGGGCTTCGACGGCGCACTGCTGGACAATATCGTCGACTACCTCACCTACTGCTTCGCGCCGGTGGTCCTGCTGTGGATCGGCGGTTTCCTCCCGGCCGGCTGGCCCGGCTGGGTGGTCGCCTGCCTCCCGCTGCTCGCGTCGTCCTACCAGTTCAGCAGGGCCGACGCGAAGACCGAGGACCATTACTTCCTCGGCTTCCCGTCGTACTGGAACGCCCTGGCCTTCTATGTCGTCGTGCTCAAGCTCGGGCCCGTCGCCACGTCGGTGCTCATCGTCGGGTGCGCCGTGCTCGTCTTCGTGCCGGTCCGCTATGTCTACCCCTCGCGCACCGTGACGCTGTGGCGGACGAACATGGCCGGCGCCAGTATCTGGCTCCTCGCCTGGGCGGCGATTGTCGCCCAGCTGCCCTCGCCCAGCCCGGTTCTCGTCGCGATCTCGCTGGGGTATGTCGCCTTCTACACCGCGGAGTCGGTCTATCTGACGGTACGGCGCTGACCGACCCGGGCAACCGACACCTCGGTCGCTGCAGTCGGGACCATCGGACGTTTCCGTGCCGGCACCCTGGTCGTAGGGTGGTCCCACGCGGCGACCGCCGCGGATGGTCGACGTCGACCTCAGCCCCTGCGCGTCCGAGCCGGGGGTCTGTCGGCGTCGCGGGACGTCGAAAGGACCTCTCCGATGGCACTGGCTCAGCGTCTGGAACGACTCGGGACGGAGACCGCGTTCGCCGTGTCGGCGGCTGCCGCGGCCTGGGGCGCACACGGCCACACGATCTATCCCTTCCACCTCGGCGACATCGACCTGCCCACTCCGGGCAATATCGTCGAGGCGATGAACGCCGCCATCGCCGATGGCAAGACGGGGTACTGCCCTGGGGCCGGCATACCGCAGCTGCGTGAGGCCCTCGCCGACGACATCGGCGGGCGGCGCGGGATGACCATCGCCCCCTCGCAGATCGTCGTCCAGCCCGGCGGCAAGCCGGTCATCGGCAAGTGGATCCAGACGATCATGAACCCCGGCGACGAGGTGCTCTACCCGAACCCCGGCTACCCGATCTACGAGAGCCAGATCGAGTACCACGGTGGAGTCGCCACGTCCTACCGGTACATCCCGACCGACAGCGGCTTCGCGATCGACCTCGACCAGGTCCGCTCGCTCATCACCCCGCGGACCAGGGCGATCATCTACAACAACCTGCAGAACCCGATCTCCGCGGAGTCCACCCCCGAGGAGATGGCCGCAATCGCCGAGCTGGCCCAGCAGCACGACCTGCAGGTGCTGGCCGACGAGGCCTACTTCGAGATGCGCTACAGCGGCACGTCGAGCTCGATCGCCTCGATCGACGGCATGGCCGAGCGGACGACGATCCTCTACACCTTCAGCAAGAAGTTCGCGATGACCGGCTGGCGGCTCGGCTGCGCCGCCGCTCCCCAGGAGATCGCCGACGTCCTCAGCAAGCTCAACACCAACGACGAGTCGTGCACGACGCACTTCGTCCAGTGGGCCGGCGTCGCCGGGCTGCATGACGACTCCGGTGCCGCCCCGATCCGCGAGGAGCTCCAGCGCCGCCGCGATGCCGCGCACGAGGCGCTCAACGCGATCGCCGGGTTCTCGGTTGCCAAACCGAATGCCACCTTCTACCTCTTCCCGGATGTCACCGACGCCATGGCCCGCAAGGGCTACTCCGACCTGCCGACCTTCGCCCGCGCGGCGCTCGAGGCCACCGGCGTGTCCTTCTGCACCCGGCTGCACTTCGGCCGGCCGCAGCCGGGCGAGGACCGCTTCTACGCACGGTTCGCCTACTCGGGCATCTCCGCGCCGGCGATCCGTGACGGTCTGGGCAAGCTCAAGACCTGGATCGAGGCCTGACATGGCGAGGGTCGTCGTCACCAACCGGATCCCCGCCGAGGGCCTGGCCGCCCTGCGCGCCGAGCACGAGGTCATCGCCTGGGAGCACGAGGAGTGCATCTCCCGGGCCGAGTGCCTCGAGCTGGTCAAGGGCGCGGACGGCATACTCACGCTGTTGACCGAGAAGGTGGACGCAGAGTTCCTCGACGCCGCCGGCCCGCAGCTCAAGGTCGTCGCGAATGTCGCGGTCGGCTACAACAATGTTGACGTTCCCGCGTGCGAGGCCCGGGGCGTCGTCGCGACGAACACCCCGCGCGTGCTCACCGAGACGACCGCGGACACCGCCTTCGGGCTCATGCTCATGGTGACCCGCCGGTTCGGCGAGGGCGAGCGGGTCATCCGCTCCCAGACCCCCTGGCAGTGGGGGATGTTCTACCTCCTCGGCATGGGCCTGCAGGGTAAGACGGTCGGCATCGTCGGGATGGGTCAGATCGGCGTCGCCATGGCGCGCCGGGCAAAGGCCTTCGGTATGTCGGTCGTGTATGCCGACGACTACGACCCGCCGGCCGCCGCACTGGAGGGGCTGGACGCTCGCAAGGTCACCCTCGACGAGCTGCTCAGGGTCTCCGACGTCGTGTCGCTGCATTGCCCGTACCTGCCGTCGACACACCACCTGCTCTCGACCGAGCAGTTCGCGCTGATGAAGCGCACCGCCTTCGTCGTCAACTCGGCCCGGGGGCCGATCATCGACGAGGCCGCCCTCGTGGCCGCGCTGGAGGCCGGGGAGATCGCCGGTGCCGGGCTCGATGTCTTCGAGAACGAGCCCGCGGTGCACCCGGGGCTGCTGTCGATGGAGAATGTCGTCCTGCTCCCGCACCTGGGGTCGGCGACGGTCGAGACCCGGACAGCGATGGCCGAGCTCGCGGCGGCGAACTGCCTCAACGTCCTGCGGGGCGAGGCGCCCATCACGCCGGTCACGCACTGACGGAGCTCGAGGCGTCCCCGGCGTAGGGGGCTAGCCGGCCAGCCAGTCCGCGGCCACCTGGGCGCTCAGCCGCTCCAGCAGCGGGCCGGCGTCCCGCATGCACACGGCGGGGTCGGGCTCGAGGTCGGTCAGGGCGTACACCCGCTCGATCGCGGTGTCCTCGACCTCGGCCGCGGTGAGCAGCGCGCGCCCGCAGACCGCAACGACCGGGACCCCCGCCGCCGCGGCCGCCGCGGCCACGCCGGCGGGTGTCTTGCCGAGCAAGGTCTGCCGGTCCAGCGAGCCCTCGCCGGTGATGACCAGCGCGGCGTCGGTGACGAGCTCGGCGAAGTGAGACATCTCCAGGACCACCTCGATCCCGGGTCGCATCCGGGCGCCGAGCAGCGCCAGGGCGGCATACCCGACCCCACCGGCGGCACCGGCACCCGGGAGCAGCGAGTCGTCCCGCCCGGTCGCGGCCGTGACGACCATGGCGAAGTGCCGTAGGCACGCCTCCAGCTCGAGCACCTGCTCGGGGGAGGCGCCCTTCTGCGGGGCGAAGACGGTCGGCGCGCCGCTGGGCCCGAGGAGCGGGTTGGTCACGTCGCAGGCCAGGGTCACCTCGGTCTGCGCCAGCGCCGGATGTATGCCGCCCAGGTCGATCCGCGCGAGCCGCCCGAGCGCCCCACCGCCATCGGGCAGCGCGGCGCCGCCCGCGTCGAGCAGCCGGACCCCGAGCGCGCTGAGCATCCCGGCGCCGCCGTCGGTGCTCGCGCTGCCGCCGATGCCCATGACGATCCGGCGGCAGCCGGCGTCGAGCGCCGCCGCAAGGACCTCGCCGAGGCCCCGGGAGGAGGCCGTCATCGGTGCCCGGACCTGCCCGGGCAGCCGGAGCAGCCCGCACGCGTCGGCCATCTCGACGACGGCGAGATCGCCGCGGACGGCATACGAGGTCGCGACCGGTTCGCCGGTCGGGCCGCTCGCGGTGACCGGCACCCGGGTGAAGCCCGCCGCGACCGCCGCGTCGAGCGTGCCGTCGCCGCCGTCGGCGACCGGGACGCGGACGACCGCAGCGGTGGGCACGACGGCGCCCAGTCCCGCGGAGATCCGGTCGGCCACCTCGGCCGCGGTCAGCGACCCTTTGAACTTGTCGCACGCCACCAGGACCTTGCGCCCGTCCATCTCGTCACGGCTCCTTCGTCGCTGTCCACCCGAGGTCGTGCCCATCATGGGCCAGGACGACGGGTCACTGGAACCGACGAGGGTCCCCCGCGCCGACACGGACCACCTCGGGTTCGTCTCCCGCAAGGTCGACGACCGTCGTCGGGATGACCGCGCAGTCGCCGCAGTCCACGATCGCGTCGACGAGGTCGTCGAGCCGCTCCTTGATCTGCCAGCCCTCGGTCATCGGGTCCGCGTCGCCGGGGAGGATCACCGTGCTGGACATCAGCGGCTCGCCGAGCTCGGCGAGCAGGGCGGAGACGACCTTGTGCTTGGGGATCCGCGCCCCGACGGTGTGCTTCTTCGGGTGCTGGAGCCGCCGAGGGACCTCGCGGGAGGCGGGGAGGATGAAGGTGTACGGCCCCGGCGTGGCCGCCTTGACCGCTCGGAAGACGCCCTGGTCGAGCTGGACGAACTGGCCGAGCTGGCCGAAGTCCCGGCAGACCAGGGTGAAGTGGTGCCGGTCGCCGAGTCCGCGGATCCGCCGAACCCGGTCGGCGGCCTCGGCGTTGCCGATGGCGAAACCGAAGGCATAGCTGGCGTCCGTCGGATAGACGATGACGCCTCCGTCGCGGACGATCTGGACGACCTGCGCGATGCTGCGCGGCTGGGGGTTATCGGGGTGGACGTCGACATACCTCGCCATCCCGGAAGGCTAGGCCCTTCCGGGGCGAACCGCCACAGATCCGACCGGCCGCTCCCGGACGAGCCACTCGACGAGGTGGCGGTAGACCCCGGGGTCGTTGAGCAGATCCTGGTGCCAGCGGCCGCGGACGGTGACCGTCACGGGGTGATGGTCGTCCGGGTGCCCGGTGTGATCCCCGGGCGGGGCGGTCCGGCGGGCCCGGGCGCTGCCCACCCCGACGAGGCCGTCGCCGAGGTGGTCGTCCAGGCCGAAGCGCTCCGGTGTCATCGCGGCCGCCACGGCGAACTGCCGCACGACCAGCCCGTCCGGGAGGTCCGGGGTGGTCCGGCCGTGGAGGTCCTGGATGCCGATGCTGCGGCTGCGCAGGATGGCCGCCAGCCAGCTCACCTCGGGCACCCGCTCGGCGAAGGCGGCGAGCTCGACTGCGCCGCGTTCCATCGGCGCGCCGTCGACAGGGGAGCCGAGCCAGACGGTCGCGTCGAGGAGCGCTCGCCAGTCACTCGAGTGGTCGGACCCGGCCATCCCGTCCTCACCACTCCAGCCGTCAGAGCGCCCCGCGGGCGGCCAGGGTCGGGCCGCCATTGCGCACCGGCACACCAGACCACCCATCGAGTGGCCGACCAGGCTGACCGAACGGACCGGCACCGGCCAGGCCGCGACGAGATCGCCGAGCAGGCCGTCCAGGTGGGTGCCGTTCTCGGCGATGGCCAGTCCGCTGTTGTACCGGATGTACACGGCGGAGCAGTCGTGGTCGGCCTCCAGGAGGGTGCCATACGTGACATCGGGCGCGCCGTGGACGTGGGCGCTGCGCCAGTCCCACGAGTGCTCGGTCTCGACCAGCCCGTGGAGGAAGACGACGAGGTCCGGCCGCGCCTGGGGGAAGGCGGCGGCGAGGCTCTCGGCGTCAACCGGGACATCGCGGCCGTCCCGGCGCACCGCCATCCCCAACGCGAGCGGGTGGCTCCACCGGGCGTAGCGGTCGCCGTGCAGCCCGTTGGTCAGGGCGATCGCGGTGTGCGCGCCACGATGCTCGGTCAGCGAGCCCTCGCCGCTGGCTCGGGCCGCCGCCACGGTGCCGCCGACGACCGCGCCGGCGGTCAGTCCCGCATTGACGCTGCGGTATGCCGCCCAGGACGTCGCGTCGTGGATCGCCCGGACGACGCCGATGACCGGACCACCGACCGACCCGCCGACCCGCTCGACCGCCCCGAAGGCCCGACCCGCCAGCGCGCCATGGGTCTGCTCGACCAGACCGGTCACCCCGCGGGCGCCCATGCCGAGCAGGTGCACCGCGCCGAACGCCTCGTCCCGCCGCATTGTGGCCGCCATCAGGCTCGAAGGGGGTGCCGGGTGCCAACCGGCGCCCGTCCCGTCCAGTGTGGCACGATGCGGCCCCGATGACCTGCGTGGATGCGACCCGGCCGTATCCGGGGCAGGCTGTCGGGATGACATCGAGAACGATGAGCGGCACGCGGGTCCTGGTCACCGGAGGGTCGTCCGGGCTGGGAGCCGCCCTGGTCGCGGCATACCGGGCCCGCGGGGCGCGGGTGCTGGTGACCGACCTCGGGGAGCCGGCCCCGGACGCGACCGGCGACTACCTCACACTCGACGTGCGCTCCGACGCCGACTGGCAGCGCGCGGTCGCCTGGGTCGACGAGCACTGGGGCGGGCTCGACATCCTCGTCAACAACGCCGGGGTCGCCTCGGGCGGGCGGATCGATGTCGTCCCGATGGAGGAGTGGGAGTGGGTGCTCGACATCAACCTCCTCGGCGTCGTCCGCGGCTGCCGGGCCTTCACCCCGGTGTTCAAGGCGCAGCGGAGCGGGCAGATCGTCAATGTCGCCTCGCTCGCCGGCCTCGCGCACGGACCGGGGATGGCGACCTATAGCGCCGCGAAGGCCGGGGTCGTCGCGCTCAGCGAGTCGCTGCGGTACGAGCTCGCGCCCTACGGGATCTCGACCAGCGTCGTCTGCCCGTTCTTCTTCCGGACCAATCTCGCCGCGTCGCTGCGGGGGAGCGACCCCTCGGCGGCCGAGCTGGCCGCCCGGATGATCACCGGGGCGCGCGAGGATGCGACGGCCATCGCCGAGCGGGTGGTCGCCGGGGTCGAGGCTGGACGACCGCTGATCCTCACCGACCGCGACGGCCGGGTGGTCTTCTGGGGCAAGCGGCTGGCCCGGGCGCTCTATGACCGGCAGATGCTCGCCCGCGGCGCGTCGATGGCCCGGTAGCGCGGCCCCCGACAGTTCCCGCCCCGCCATGGAACCGTCCCCGGGCCGCCCCCGTCGAAGGGGTATGACGCCCAGCCTGCTCCGCGCGCTCGCCCGTCCCGCCGCACGGCTCGTCCGGCCCGGTGGGATGCTCGTCATCGGGCTCGCGCTGCTGCTCACCGCCTGCGGGTCGGCGAGCTCGTCCGGCTCCGGCGGCTCGGGGGGCTCGTCCGGCTCCGGCGGCTCGGGCAGCGTGGGCGGCTCGGGGGTCGGCAATGGCATCCCGACGGCCGAGCCCCCGGCGGCGATCGCGCTGGCGGCATACAGCGGGCACACCTTCGTCTCGACCAAGGTGACCGTCGACGGCAAGCCCCACGCCCTGGTCGACACAACGACCATCATGCTGACCTTCAAGGGCACCGATCTCGGCATCCAGGCCGGCTGCAACTCGATGTTCGCCACGGTCCGCCCTGGCGACGACGGGCTGGTCGTCCAGGGGCCGATCGGCGGCACCGAGATGGGCTGCGACGCGCCGCGGATGGACCAGGACAGCTGGCTGGCGAAGCTCCTTGAGGGCGCGACGATCACTCGCCAGGGCGCCACGGTCCTGGTCAGCAAGGGCACGACCGTCATCACCCTGGTCGACAAGTCGTCGGTCACCCCCACCGTGGCCCTCGTCGGCACCACGTGGCTGTTCGACACCCAGATCAACGGCGACACGGCGGCGAGCATGCCGCTCGGTGCCGACCAGCTGTGGCTGCGGCTCGTCGGCGCTCCGTCGACCTATACCGCCTTCGACGGCTGCCGTACCGGCTCCGGCACCGTGTCGCTCTCTGGCAGCACCCTGACCTTCGGCGCCGGGCTGTGGTCCGCCCAGCCGTGCCAGGCCCCGACCTCCAGTGGGCCGATGGTCAACCAGATCGCGTTGGGCTCGTTCCTCGAGGGGAAGGTGTCGATCCAGCTGGAGGGGAGCCGGCTGACCCTGACGAAGGGGACGAGCTCGTTCGGTCTGCACGCGAAGGAGTAGCCCGCGGGATCGACATGGCGAGCACGGCCGCGAGCCCGCACAGGACTGCGGCGACGAGCCAGGCGGACCGATAGGTGCCCTGGCCGTCGCGTAGCCACCCGGCGACGCTAGCCCCGACGCCTGCGCCGACCATGTGTGCGGCGAAGACCCAGCCGAAGACCACCCCGGAGCGGGCCAGGCCGAAGTGCTGGCGACACAGCGCGACGGTCGGCGGGACCGTCGCGACCCAGTCCAGCCCGTAGAAGACGATGAAGACCCACAGGCCGGGCTCGACCGAAGGGGCAAGCATCGCGTCGATCCACACCAGCGACAGGCCCCGGAACAGGTAGTAGGCCGCAAGGAGCACCCGGGAGTCGACCCGGTCGGTCAGCCAGCCCGAGGCGATCGTCCCGACGACGTCGAAGATCCCGACGACGGCGAGCAGCCCGGCCGCGGTGGTCGCCGGCATCCCGTGGTCGTGCGCGGCGGGGATGAAGTGCGTCTGGACCAACCCGTTGGTCGACCATCCGCAGACCCAGAAGGTCAGCACGAGGCCCCAGAACGCCCAGCTGCGGCTCGCCTCGCGCGCGGTGGTGAGGGTCGCGCGGACCACCCCGGCAGCGGTATGCCGCCCCGGTGTCTCGGTCTGCAGGTCCGCCACGGCATACCCCTCGGCGACGCCATACGGGAGCAGGCCGCGGTCGGAGGGGCGGTCGACGAGGAGGAGGGCGACGCAGCCGGCGCCGAGGAGGGCAAGGAAGGCGATGATCCACGAGGCCCAGCGCCAGCCCTGCGAGCTGGCCGCGGCGGCGATGAGCGGCAGGAAGAGCAGCTGGCCGGTCGCATTGGCCGCGGAGAAGATCCCGGTCACCAGGCCCCGATGGGTGACGAACCAGCGGTTCGCCACGATGGCGCCGAAGACGAGCGCCATGGCACCGGTGCCGGTGCCGACGACCAGGCCCCAGAGCAGCCACAGGTGCCACGGGCTGGTCATCACCGTCGTCGCAGCGCTCGCGGCCCCGACGAGGAGCAGGGCCGAGGTGACCACCCGGCGGACGCCCCACTGCTCCATCAGGGCCGCGGCGAAGGGCGCGACGAGCCCGTAGAGGACGAGGTTGAGCGAGACCGCCCCGGAGGTGGTCGCCCGGCTCCAGCCGAACTCGTGCTCGATCGGCTCGAGGAGCACCCCGGTCGAGGACCGGAAGGCCGCCGCGGCGACCAGCGCGCCGAGCGTGACCGCGACGACGGTCCACGCGTAGTGCCGCCGGGCGGGGACCGTCGTCGGCATCGGTCCTCCTGGGCGTTGGGGTGGATCGTGGCGGGGCGGGCGGTGGCGGACAGCATAACGATCTCGGGACGGCCGGCCCCGCCCCCTTTCGCGCGCCGGAGGGAAACGTAGGCTGTGCCCATGCGCCACGAGAGGGGGCGGGGACGCCGCCGCCTGACACCCGGGTCGACCGCCGTCACGGCGGTCGTCGCTGTCCTCGCCGCGCTCCTCCCGGTCGGTGGGGCCGCCGCTCTCCACCAGGCCAAGCTGGCCGCCGATGCACCCATCCCGGCCCGGCCGGCCAGCCTCGGGTCGATGGACTTCTACCTCCATCTCTTCGGGGCGACCGCGACCGGCGTCCCGGTGACGACCACGCCCCGCGGCAACCCGGTCCGTCCGGTGCTGCCCGACGACGTCCGGGCCTACCTCGAGCGGCTGCCGGCCGTGCCGGCTCCGGTCCAGCCGGTGTCCCCCAAGGAACCAGACCTGGTGAAGGCTGATCTGCCGCGGGCCATCGGGCGCACCACCTATACCGCGCCCCTGCCCGACCTGCCCGATGGGGGCGTGGCCGCGCTCGGGAGCCGGCCATGCACCGAGCTTGTCCACCTCATCAACGGGTCGACGTCGACCTGCATCTCCCCCAGCAGTCCACGGTTCACGAGGGCCGCCAAGGACAGCGGTGTGCCCGGCGGAGAGATCTGGGGGTTCACCGAATACGCCACCGGCGAGGTGCTCATCTCGACGGCCGTGCCCAAGCGGTATCTCCTCACCGTCATGCTCCACGAGCGGGGCCACCAGGTCATCGAGCTGAGCTGCCACGGTGCCCGATGCTGGCGGGCTCTGCTCAAGGCCACCGGCAACTCCACACGGCTGTCGATCTATGCCGGCCCGTACTTCACCAGAGCCCACGAGTCCTTCGCCGAGTCGTACGCGGCATGCCACGGCGGACTGACGGACCGGCGCTTCCGGATCATCTCGTGCGACGCGCTGCAGCGCGTCCTAGAAGAGGCCGAGGTGGACCGCGCCAACTACGAGGAGCAGCTCTCCGACTACTTCCGGGCGAACGACGCCAACGCCAGGGCCGAAGCCGACTACATCACCGCGATGAGCGCCTACTCGACAGCTCTGGCCGAGTACCGGCAGCAGGCGGCGACCTACGCCCTCGAGCTGCAGCTGTGGCAGCAGGTCCACCCGGAGGCCGCCGCGTCGTGAAGGTGCTCGTCCTCGGAGCCACCGGGCTCCTCGGTCATCGGGTGTGTCGTGAGCTCGCTACGCGTGGGATCGACGTCGCCGGCGTCTCCCGCCGCGGGGGGGCCGCCCCGGGCGCGCCGGCCGGGATTCCCGTCACGGCATACGACAGTGCAGCGGCGAGCGACGGTGAGCTGCGTGACCTCCTGACCGGGTATGACGCCCTCGTCTACGCGCTCGGGCCGGACGACCGGGAACGGGTCCGGGGGTCGGCCCGGGAGTTCTTCACCGAGCGTCTCGTCGGGCCCACCGCCCGGGTCGCCGCAGCCGCCGGCGAAGTGGGGGTCGGCCGCCTGGTCATCCTCGGGTCGTACTTCGCGGCGATGCACCGGGTCCACCCGCAGTGGCGGCTCGCCGAGCGGCATCCGTATGTCGCCGCCCGCGTCGAGCAGACCCAGGCCGCTCGAGCGGCCGCGGGCGCCACCGATGTCGTCACCCTCGAGATCCCCTACGTCTTCGGGGTCGTCCCGGGCATCGAGCCGATGTGGAAGTCGGTGCTCTTCGACGTCATCCGCCGCTCGCCGGTCGTCCCCGCACCGCCTGGTGGGACCGCGGTCGTCACCGTCGTGCAGGTCGGCCAGGCCGTCGCGACCCTTGTCGAGAGCGGCGCCCCGGACCCGCAGGTCGCCGTGGGCGACGCGAACCTCACGTTCACCACGCTCTTCGGCATCATCGCGGACGAGCTGGGGCTGCGCCGGCCGCGGGTGCGGGTCCCGGTGCCGCTGCTCACCGTGGGGATGGCCGCCGAGCTGGTGAGCATGCGGCTCAAGGGCCTCGACTCCGGGCTCGACCCGCTCAGGCTCGCGCCGGACCTGCTCGGGCGCTCGCTGTATGTCGACCTCCCGAGGTCCCGGTCGGTGCTGCGGCACGAGACCGGTGGGGTCGAGGCGGCGATCCGGGCGAGCGTGCGGGCGGCATACCCGGGGCTTTGACCCAACTGGGCCGAGGGTCAGAGGCGAGAGTCGACGGCGGCCGAGCCACCCACCCGCTGGGCGACCCAGACCGGGAGGATCGAGGCGACGACGAGGACGACGGCGACGACATTGACGACGGGTGCCTGGTTCGGTCGGAAGAGGTTGTTGTAGATCCAGATCGGCAGCGTCGGCGTGCCGGGTCCGGCCGTGAAGGTCGTGACGACGATCTCGTCGAAGGACAGCCCGAAGGCGAGCAGGGCCCCGGCGACGAGGGCCGAGCGGAGCAGCGGGAAGGTCACCAGCCGGAAGGTCGTCCACGGCCCGGCGCCGAGGTCGGCGGAGGCGAGCTCGAGCGAGCCGCCCATGCGGCGCAGCCGGGCGACGACATTGTTGAAGACGACCACGACGCAGAAGGTCGCGTGTCCGACGATGATCGTGAACAGTCCCGCCGAGATCCCGAAGACCGGGGTGAGGACCGAGCTGATGACCGACTGGAGGGCGATGCCGGTGACGATGCCAGGCAGCGCGATCGGGAGGATGACCAGCAGCGAGATCGCCTGACGCCCGAAGAACCGGTACCGGGTCAACGCCAGCGCGAGCAGGGTGCCGAGGACGACCGCGATCGCCGTGGCGCCCAGACCGGCCCGGACCGACATACCGAGGGCTTCGCGCGGACCGGGCGACTCGGCGGCGGCGGACCACCAATGGAGGGTCCACCCCGTCGGCGGCCAGGCGAAGGTCTTGTCGGCGTTGAAGGAGTTGACCGTGACGACGACGAGCGGCACATAGATGAAGGCGAGGACCACCCCGGCCAGCAGCCAGAGGGCGGCCCGGGCGCCGCGTCCCGTGGTCACAGGTTCTCCAGGGCGCCGGTGCGGCTCACCGCAGCGAGATAGCCGATCATGACCAGGACCGAGACGGTCCCCAACGCGGCGGCAAAGGGCAGGTCGAGGGTGGTGTTCTGGTAGACCGCTGTCCCGAGGACCTGGAGCTTTCCGCCGACGATCTGGACTGCGATGTAGTCGCCGAGGCTGAGCGAGAAGGTGAAGACCGTCCCCGCCGCGACCGATGGGACGATCGCCGGTATGACGACCCGGCGGAAGGTCATCCCCGCTCCGGCGCCGAGGTCGGCCGAGGCCTCCAGGTGTGACTCGGGGAGCCGCTCGAAGGCGGCGTAGACCGGCAGGACCATGTACGGCAGCCACAGGTAGGTCAAGGTGAGGACGACCGCGGTGAGACCGAAGCCGGGGGTCGCGCCGAGGACCGACTCCAGGACCCCGCCGGGGGAGAGCATCGTCCGCCACGCGTACGCCTTGACCAGGTAGCTCGCCCATAGCGGGACGAGGATCAAGGCGACGAGGATCGGCCGGGCCCGCGACGGCGCCACTCGCGCCGTGAAGTACGCGAAGGGCACCGCCACGAGGATGCACACCACGGTGACGAGCACGGCGATGAGCAGGGTCCGGCCGATGATGCCGAGATAGGTCGGGCCGAGGACACCCTGGACGTTCTTCAGCGACCAGGTCCGCACGACCTGGTTGGTGAACGGGTCGGTGCTCCAGAACGCCGTGGCGAAGATGGCGGCGAGGGCGCCGAGATAGGCGACGCCCAGCCACACCATCGGCGGTGCCAGCAGGCCCAGCAGCGCCATACGCCGTCGCATGTGTCCTTCGTTCCTCCGTCCGGTCCCGGTCGCGCGGGCTGGTCGGCTCGCGGGTTGAGCGGGCCAGCCCGCGAGCCGACTCGCCGGCTAGCTGTTGCGGATCTCCGTCCAGGTCTTCGTCCAGGTCGCGTAGTCGGTGCAGGCGACGTCCGTGCGCCCGTCGAGGCACTGCGGGATCGGGGTGTTCCAGTAGTAGACCTTGGCGAAGTAGGCCTCGTCCTCGGCGTGGTAGGTCGCGCAGTGCGCCTTGTCGGCCGTCTCCTGGCAGGCCAGCTTGTTGGCCGGGGCCTCACCGAACCACTCGGCGATCGCGGCATTGGTCTTCGGCGAGACGAGGTGGTCGATGAGCTTGTAGCCGCAGGTCTTGCGCGTCGACTTCGTCGCGACCATCCACGTGTCCGACCAGCCGGTCGCGCCCTCCTTGGGCAGGACCGCGGCGACCGGGGCCTTCTCGGCCGCGGTGAGGTTGACGATGACCTGCCACGACGTGCCGAGGACGGTCGAGCCGGCCTTGAACGCCTGGACGACCTTGGTGTAGTCGGACCAGTACTCCCCGATATTCGCCTTCTGCGCCTTGAGCAGGTCCGCGGCCGCGGCGAGCTGGGTCGCGTCGAGCGCGTACGGGTTCGTGATGCCGAGCTCCGGCTTGGTCGCCATGAGGTAGACGGCCGCGTCGGCGATATAGATCGGCGAGTCGTATGCCGTCACCGCGCCCTTGTTCGCGCCCGCCTTGTCGAAGACGGCACCCCACGAGTCGGGGGCGGGGCTGACCTTGTCGGTCCGGTACATGAGAACGTTGGCGCCGCGGCCGTGCGGGATGCCATAGGCCACCCCGTTGACCGAGTTCCACGGCTTCATCTTCAGTGAGTCGAAGATGTCCTTGTAGCTGGTGATGAGGTCGGTGTTCATCGGCTCGACGTCACCGGCCGCGATGAGCCGCAAGGTCGCATCGCCGGACGCCGAGACGACGTCATACTGGCCGGTCCGCATCAGCTGGACGGCCTCGTCGGAGGTGCCGAAGGTCTTGACGTTGACCTGGCAGCCGCTGGCCTTCTCGAAGTCGGTCACCCAGTCGACCTTCGGGTCGTTGGTGCCGTCCTCGACATAGCCGGGCCAGGCCAGGACGTTGACGGTTCCCTCCGGGGTGCCCAGCGCGGCCAGCTTGTCGAGCTTGGGCGGGGTGAACGGGGCGTTTGCGGTGCCGCCACCGCCCGACGTGCCACCCGAGCCCGGCGAGCCGGTGGACGCGGTGCCGCCGCCGCAGGCGGCCAGGGCCAGGGCGGCCGCCGCGAAGGCGGCCACCGGGGCGAGCTTGGTCATGGGTACTCCTCGGGTGGGGGTCGGGTCAGAGCCCGGGGTCGGGTATGGCGATGAGGTGTTCCGGACGCCAGGTCACCAGCACCTGGTCGCCCCGATGGGGGGCCGAACCGGTCGGCTCGGTGCCGTTCTGGTGCAGGACGACGACCCGCGGCGCGGTGGCGCTGCCGGCGTCGAGGTCGACGACATAGCGGGTGACGGGTCCGGCATACACGACCTCGGCGATGGTGCCACGGGCGTGTGGTTCGTCGACCGCGGACCCAGCCGGGTGGACGCGGAGCTTCTCCGGGCGGACGGCGAACCGGCCGGTGGTGCCGAGGAGGTGCTGGGCCGCGGGGCCCTCGAGGAGGTTCGAGGTGCCGACGAAGCCGGCGACGAAGGCCGAGGTCGGGTGCTCGTAGATCTGCGCGGCGGTGCCGACCTGTTCGATCCGGCCGCGGTTGAAGACGGCGATGCGGTCCGAGAGGGTCAACGCCTCGTCCTGGTCGTGGGTGACGAAGACGAAGGTGATGCCGACCTCGCGCTGGATCGACTTCAGCTCGACCTGCATCTGCTCGCGGAGCTTGAGGTCGAGGGCGCCGAGCGGCTCGTCGAGGAGGAGCACCTTGGGGCGCTTGACCAGGGCCCGGGCCAGGGCCACCCGCTGGCGCTGGCCGCCGGAGAGCTGGGACGGGCGGCGCTCGCCGAAGTCACCGAGGCGCACCTGGTCGAGGGCGTCCTGGGCCTGCTGGCGGGCCTGCGCGCGGGGGACCTTGGTGACGCGGAGCCCGTACTCGACGTTCTCCCGCACGCTCATGTGCGGGAAGAGGGCGTAGTCCTGGAAGACGGTGTTGACATCGCGGCGGTATGGCGGCCTGCGGGTGACGTCCTCGCCGGCGAGCTCGACGGTGCCTGCGGTGGGGTCCTCGAAGCCGGCGATCATTCGTAGCACGGTGGTCTTGCCCGAGCCGGAGGGGCCGAGCATCGAGAAGAACTCCCCGTCGGCGATATCGAGGTCGACATCGTCCACCGCGACGACGGGGGGATGCCCAGGGAACTCCTTGCGCAGCCCACGCAGCCGGATCGCCGGGGCGGGGCCCGTCGAGTCCGTTGCAGCCATCAGAGCCTCCTTGCCCGTGATGGCGCTCACCCTAGAGCCGGAGCGCGGAGCACACCAAACGGTCCATGTCCATACCGAACTCCCCCCCTGTGGATAACCTGCAAAGACACACCTTTAGACGCCGTCTAAAGGTGTGTCTTTGCAGGTTATCCACAGGACGTAGGGTGGCGGGCATGGTCGAGCGGCTGAGCGAGGACCGGCGCGGAAGGGCTCAGTCCGCCGGACGAGCTCGATCGATATCGAGGCCCTCGCCGCCGACCCGGCCACCTTGCGCTTCTCCGGCCGCTCCCGCGACGCGCTGACCCGCAACCCCGGGGAGCCACCCACACCGATCGCGCGGGCCCTGGTCCGGGCCACGGTCAGCGCCGGCGTCGTCGACTCGCTCAGCGTCCACCCCCACGTCCCAGGCGCGGACCAGCTCGTCGGCAAGCGGCTCGCGGTCGGCTTCCGGACCGCGATCTGGCGGAACCTGCGCGAGGAGTATGACGCCGGCACCCCGCTGCACGCCCTGCTCGACGAGCTGCCCGGCGCCCACGTCATCTCCGGGTTCGCCGTCCGCCGCCTCGCCGCCCAAGCCGGACCCGCCACGGCGGTGCGCCCTGGCGTGCGGCGCCTGGACGTCTGCGCCGGCTGGGCCGCCGACTCCGAGGCCGCCGCCGAGTACCGCGCGACCGGCCAGTCCCCGCCGCCCCTGGCGATGCCGCTCGCCCCATCGCGGCCCGCCCTCGGCGCGGACGCGGCCGGCTGGCACACGCTCGCGCCACTTCGCCCGGGCTCGATGAGCCGGCGCCGCCGCCTCGACGTCTGGCTCGACGGCGCCGCGGGGATCCGCGTCGATGCGGTCTTCCGCGATGTCTTCTGCGACGACGACGGGGCCGAACGAACCCTGCATGAGTATGCCGTCCAGGCCCTCGTCGACGCCGCGACCCATGAGGTCCAGGCCATCGAAGCCACGCCGGTGCTGCTGCCGCACACCGAGTGCCCGAGCACGGCGGGAACGGCCCAGGCGATGATGTCGGCGCCGGTGCGCGGGCTGCGCGAACGGGTGTCGATGGACCTCTTCGGCCCGTCCTGCTGCACCCACCTCAACGACCTGCTGCGCACGCTCGCCGACGTCCCGGTCCTCGCGGCCGCCCTGCCGGCCTGGCGTCCCGCCTCCTGACGACCACGGACGGCTCAGGCCCGGGACGCGCCCGCGACCTCCAGCCGAACCCCCGGCCGGGCGACGAGAGCGGGCCCGCCACGGAGCACCGAGTCCAGGTAGTCCCCCACGAGCGAGGAGACCAGGGCCAGCTGCTCGGCCCGCGGCAGGTCGCCCGAGTCGCACCCGAAGCCGCCGAAGGAGGACGAGTCGACGAAACCGCAGTGGTAGCCCCCTGCCACCTCGGCGAAGATCCGGGGTCCGGGCCACGCGTCATACAGGGCCCGTGACACCGACGGGGGGACGATCCGGTCCTGCGAGCCGACGACGACGAGCCCGGGCAGCGCACCCAGCGAGCCGCTGGCGGCGACCGCAACGGACGAGGGTCGGGTTCGCGCCGGCGCGAGCCCCACCACCGCCCGGAGGCGCACGCCCGAGCCCCGAGGACGCGACGACCCCGCGAGCAGCCCCGCCGCGAGGACCGCGGCGCCACCACCGAGCGAGTGCCCGACCAGCGCGCAGGCCGACGGGTCGGCCACCGGCTGGGTCCGACAGGCCCACAGCAGCGAGTCGCGCAGCTGCCGCGCATACCGCGAGTGCGACGGAAGGAGGTGCGCGGAGGCGTGGGGGGCGACGACGACATACCCACGCCCGGCGAGCGACTCGATGAGCGAGAGGTACCGGTCGGCGGTCTGAGCGAACCCGTGCGCCACGCAGACCACCGGCGCACCCCGGCCCCCGGCACGAGCCTCGGCGGGCAGCCCCAGCAGCGCGCCCCAGGCCCGCCCGTCGGCCCGGACGACGACCTCACGAACCCCCGACATGGGTCGACCATATGTCCCAGTTCGACCGCGATGACCCGAACTTCACCTGAACGTGCTTGCGCCAGTTAGGGATACCGGGTTACACAATGCGGTATGGCGGTGCCGGTCGACGCAGTGACGCGGGCCGACGTCGATCGCATCCGGTATGACGATCTCAGCTTCGAGACGACATACGGACGGGTCGGCGTCACCGTCTTCATGCCCTCGGTCCAGCAGGTCAGCGACAACGGCATGCCCGAGGTGAGCGTCGTCTACTCGGCCGGCTGGGGCGAGGGCCGCGGCGCGGCAGAGGTGGCCTGCCAGGCGCTGGTCCGCGCCGCCAACACCATCGCCGTCATGGTCAGCTACCCGAACGCCAACCTGCGGGTCCACGACATCGTCCCGTTCCGGACCCGCATCCTCAGCGCCGTCATCCGTCGGCTCAAGACCGACTCCCCGTATGACGAACCGGGCCTCGTCGTCGTCGGCTACTCGCGCGGCACCGTCCCGGCCCGGCATGCCGCCCTCGAGCACGCCGCCCAGGTCCGCGGCCTCAGCCTGGTCGCCCCGACGTGGTTCCAGGGCGAGGTCCGCCCGCGCGAGCTGGCGACCAAGGGGCTGGCCGAGGGTGCCCGGGGCATCCTTCGGGAGAGCTGGGTCGACAAATGGGGGCTGATCGCCGCGAGCGCGCGGCTCGCCCAGGAGATGGTGGCCCACCCGATCGCGCTGCGCAATGACGTCGCGGCCATCGCCGAGGAGGGCGCGACCGACCTCCACCAGGTGCTGGCCGCCGGGATCCGGGTCGGGGTCGTCGCCGGTCGGAACGACGAGCTGTGCGAGGTCGGCGGTATCCGGCGGGTCATCGATGAGCCGGAGATCCGCGGCCGGGTCGACTACCGCGAGGCCGAGTCGGACCACTTCTGCTACTTCCTCAAACCCGCGCCGCTGCGGGTCGTCGCCGACCAGATCGGCCGGCTCGCCATACCGACGACGTAGCCCTGGCCCTCGGGCACCTATCCACACATGGGACGATCCTGCGATGTCCACCATCGTCTTCCTGCACGCCCATCCCGACGACGAGGCGTCCCAGACCGCCGGCGCCATGGCCCGGGCCGCCGCTGAGGGTCATCGGGTCGTCGTCGTCTTCGCGACGAACGGTGAGCACGGTGAGGTGCCCGAGGACCTCCGTGCCGGTGAGACCCTCGCGGAGCGCCGCCGCGCCGAGGCAGAGTGCTCGGCCGCCGCGCTCGGGGTCAGCGACGTGCGCTGGCTCGGGTATGCCGACTCCGGGATGACCGGCTGGGCTCAGAATGCGGACCCGTCGAGCTTCCTGGCCGCCCCGACGCACGAGGCCGCCCGGCGGCTGGCCGACATCCTCGACGCGGTCGACGCGGACGTCCTCGTCGGCTATGACTGGCACGGCGGGTACGGGCACCCGGACCACGTCACGGTGCACCAGGTGGTCCACGCCGCGGCTCCCCTGGCGGCGCGGACGCCGCGCCTCTACGAGGCGACGATGAACCGCGACCTCATGCGCCAGATGATGGAGCTGGGCCGCTCCACGGGGGTCCCCGAGGACCAGCTCTTCGACCCGGACGGGCCCATGGACGACGGCAACCCGCTCGGGACGCCGGAGGCCGAGATCACCCTCCGCGTCGACACCTCGGCCTACCTGGCCCAGCGGCGCGCAGCGCTGGCCTGTCACGCCAGCCAGGTCACCGACGCGGGCGGTTTCCTCTCGATGCCGGACGCGGTCTTCGCCGCCTTCTTCGGGCAGGAGCACTACATCGAGGTCGGAGCGCCGGCCGGCATACGCGATGGCTGGTTCTTCGCCTGAGCCACGCCGCGCGGTAGCCTCGTGGCCCGATGAAGTCCGGGTGAACAAGAGGTAAGCGAGCGGGGCTGGGCCGGGCTCCCCGCCGTTCCTCGTGAGGGAGCCGACGGTGGGCAAGAAGCAGGAGAAGGCGCGCAAGGCCCAGGTCAAGCGCGCCAAACAGGCCGAGGCCGCCGCCGACAAGGCGGTCCGGCGCTCCGGAGTCCCGCTCCGCCGTCCTGCGCTGGACTACGAGCTCAACCCGCAGCACGAGTCGCCGCTGCTCGGGCTCGTCAAGACCTCGCTGCCCGGTCTCGAGGTGCTCCAGCAGTACGACCGCCGCTGGCTGCGCCCGGACATCTTCGCCGGGGTGGCGGTTGCGGCATACCTCGTCCCGCAGGTGATGGCCTACACAGCCATCATCAACGTCCCGCCCGTCACCGGGCTGTGGACGGCGCTGGCCGCGCTGCTCGCCTACGCCTTCCTCGGCGGCTCGCGGGTGCTCAGCCCCGGGCCGGAGTCGACCGTCGCGCTGATGGCCGCCACGGCGATCGCCCCGCTGGCCGTGAGCTCCCCCGAGCGGGCGATCGCGCTGACCGCGGCACTCAGCCTCATCGTCGCCGGCTGGCTGCTCGTCGCGCGGATCTTCCGGCTCGGGGTGGTCTCGGACCTGCTGAGCCAGCCACTGCTCGTCGGCTATCTCGCCGGTGGCGCGGTGCTGATGATCGTCGGCCAGCTCGGCAAGATGACCGGCACGAGCGTCGACGGCGACAGCATCGTCGAGCAGATCCGCTCCTTCCTCTCGGTGGTCGGCCAGACCCACCTCACCACCCTGCTCGTCGGGCTGGGCACCCTCGCACTGCTGCTGCTCATCGTCTGGCGCCGCCCGCGCTGGCCCGGCCCGCTCATCGCGGTCGCGGCCGCGACCGCGGTCTGCGCGATCACCCATCTGGACCGGCTCGGGGTCGCGGTGGTGGGCACGGTCCCGACCGGGCTGCCCATGCCGCACCTGCCCGAGGTGTCGGCCGCCGACGTCAAGGCCCTCCTTGTCGCCGGGCTGGGTGTGGCGATCGTCGCGTATGGCGACATCACGCTCATCGCCCGGGGCTTCCCGTCGCCGCCGGACGAGTCGGGCAACTCGCCGGAGGTCGACCCGCAGCAGGAGCTCGTGGCGCTCTCCGGTGTCCACGCCGCGACCGGCCTGGTCGGGGGTTTCCCGGTCTCGGCCTCGGGCTCGCGGACCGCCCTGGCCATCGCCGGTGGCGCGCGCTCGCAGCTGTACTCGCTGGTCGTCTCGGCCTGCATCGTCATCGTCCTCTTCGTCGCGGGACCGTTGATCTCGATGCTGCCCAAGGCCTCGCTCGCGGCGGTGGTCTTCTATGCGGCGGGCAAGCTGGTCAGCTGGCCGGACATCGTCCGGCTGCGCCGGTTCCGGGCCGCCGAGCTGTGGCTCGCAGTCGCGGCGATGCTCGCCACTGTCCTGCTCGGCATCCTCGCCGGGGTCGCCATCGCCATCGCGCTCAGCCTGCTGGAGATGCTCCAGCGGCTCGCCCGCCCGCATGAGGGGGTCCTCGGCCGAGTGCCGGGCCTGCCCGGCATGCACGACGTCGACGACCACCCCGACGCGCTCACCCTGCCCGGTCTGGTCGTCTACCGGTATGACGCCCCGCTGTTCTTCGCCAATGTCTCCGACCTGAGGCGCCGGGTCCTCTCGGTCGTCGACCAGGAGAACCAGGCCTACCCCGACCAGCCGGTGCGCTGGTTCGTCCTCAACGTCGAGGCCAATGTCGAGGTCGACATCACCGCCGCGGACGGGCTCTGCCAGATCCAGCACGACCTCGACAAGCGGGGGATCAAGCTCGGCCTGGCCCGGGTCAAGCGGGACATGCTCATCCCGCTGCGCAGCGCAGGACTCATCGCGCTCATCGGCAAGGACATGCTCTTCCCCACCCTGCCGGTCGCCGAGCAGGCCTACCTCGACTGGGCGGCCTCGCACGCGCCGGCCGCTGAGGAGCTGCTCGACCCCGACCCGGTCGAGGAACTGCCCGAAGCGCACCACATGACCTTCGTCGAGATGGTGGGCGCGGTCGACCCCGTGGATGAGGCGGCGAACGACGAGCCGCCGAACGAGGCGGACGACGACGAGGTGCCCGCGGGCCACTCCTGAGGCCGGTCGGACGACAAACGGGCGGGCCACTCCGTGGAAGGAGCGGCCCGCCCGCCGGGCGACGTCAGGGCGTCAGCCGGTTCAGCCGGTTCAGTCGTCGGAGCCCTCGTCGTGGGAGTCCTCGTGGGTGCTGTCCTCGTGGTCCTCGCCCTCGTGCTCGGAGTCCTCGTGCTCGGAGTCCTCGTGTTTCTCCACGTGGGTCGGCGTGCTCGTCGGCGCCGCGTGCCTGGCGCTGACCGGCGCGGCCTTGCGCGTCGTCGCCACGGCCACGGCGGCGGGCTTGGTCACGGTCACGCGGGTCACGCACGTGTCGCCCTCGAGCACGGCCGGTGCGACGCACGGGTCGTAGACGACCTCGGCGGCGGCGGGGGAGACCGACGAGACGGACGCGATCGCGTCGCTGCCAGCGCTGGGGGCCAGGACGCCGTAGGCGAGGACCGCGGCCACGCCTCCGACGGCACCGCCGATCAGGACCGCGAGCGGGCGGGTTGTGCTCATGGGGTACTCCTTGGGTTCGGGACGCGGCGTGGGGCCGGTGGTGACCACGTTCACCGCTGCGGCACCGCTTGGGAAGGGGGTCCGCCCGCAATTGCTCCGGATGGCCGCCGCGATGGATCGCGCGGTCGGCCATCTGGCCTACCGCATCCAGCCTGATGGCCGATGGCGAACGCTCGCGTCACGCCGAAGACTGGGCGGTATGACGTCTCCGCTCACGCCCCGCCAGCGCAACCGCTCGCGCCACGTCCTCAACGCAGCGACCGGCCTGCTCACCGCAGCCACCGTCGCCTCGGTTGGGATCGCCAGTGGCCTTGCGGCGTCTGCGACCAAGGACAGCCAGGACGCCAAGCGCGCAGCCAAGGCCCAGGCCGCCGAGGCCGCCGCCTCGGCGGCCGCGGCCGAGCCGGTGCGCGCGCAGCGCCCGACGAAGACCATTGTCACGACGAAGGTCGTCGCCAGCGCCTCCCGCTCGGGCACCGCCAGCCTCGGCGGCGGGACCGTCCGGTCCTCATCGAGCTCGACGAGCACCCGCGCCAGCACCAAGCCCGCGGTGACCAAGCCGGTCAAGGTTGTGGTCCCCTCGACGGGCTCATGACCACCGCGGCACTGCCGCGCTCGCCCGAGGATGCCGAGCCCGGGGCGGCGCCGGCCCGACGGTGGGGGGCTCTTGGCACCTACGTCCATCTGCAGACGGCTGGGGGCGAACGCCTCGACGAGGCCGCGGAGCTCGGGGCCGCGGTCCTCGTCGAGGTCGACCGGACCTGCAGCCGGTTCCGGCCGGAGAGCGACCTCATGCGCGCGAACGCCCGGCCCGGCGAGTGGACCGAGGTCTCTCCGGTCCTCCTCGGGGCGGTCCGCGTCGCGCTCGAGGCGGCCGAAGCCACCGACGGGGTCGTCGACCCCACCCTTGGGCACCACCTGCTCACGGCCGGATACGACCGGACCTTCGCCCTGCTCTCCGAGTCGTCCACCGATCCGGCGGCGGTCCCCATCCCGCCAGCCCGAGACAGGTGGCGCCAGGTCGGGGTACGCCAGGACGCCCTGCGTCTTCCCATCGGTGCGTACCTCGACCTCGGCGCCACCGGCAAGGCGTATGCCGCCGACCTCGTCGCGACCAGCATCGTCGCGCAGCTCGGGGTCGCCGTCGTCGTCAGCGTCGGCGGGGATGTCCGTGCCGCCGCGCCTGCGGAGCTCCCGCCATACCGGCGGCCGGCCTGGCCGGTCGGGATCGCCCACACCGCCGGAGCGCTCGACGACGGTGCCGACGAGGTGCTCGACCTCGTCGAGGGGGGCCTGGCGACCTCCTCGACCGCCGCCCGGCGCTGGGTGCGCGGCGGCCGTGAGTGGCACCACCTCATCGACCCCCGCACCGGCGAGCCGGCGCGCGGCCCATGGCGCACCGTCACCGCAGTCGGGCATACCGCGGCGGCGGCCAACACCGCCTCGACCGCAGCGATCGTCCTCGGTGTTCAGGCCGCGGCGTGGCTCAGCGCCCACGGCGTCGCGGCCCGCCTGGTCGACCACGACGACCAGGTGACGACGACCCCTGGCTGGCCCGGCGCCGACGGTCGCGCGAAGGAGGAGACGCCATGAGCGGCCCCCTGATGTGGTTCGCCAACCGAGGCACCGGCACCGTGCTGCTCGTCCTGTTCACCATGACGACGGTCCTCGGCATCGCCTCGACCGCCCGGTGGACCTCGACGTGGTGGCCGCGCTTCCTCACCCAAGGGCTGCACCGCACCGTGGGTCTGATGGCGTCGATCCTGCTCGTCGCGCATGTCACCACGGCGGTCGTCGACGAGTATGTCGACATCCGGTGGTTCGACGCGATCCTCCCCTTCGGTGCCCTCTACCGACCGCTCTACCTCTCGCTTGGTGCCTTTGCGCTCGACCTCACCGTCGCCGTCGTCGTGACCAGCCTGCTCCGCTCCCGGCTGCCCCTGGGCGCGTGGCGCGGCGTCCATCTGACGAGCTATGCCGCCTGGGTCGTCTCGGTCGTCCATTCGCTGGGCATCGGCACCGACGTCGGCCAGCGCTGGTTCCAGGTGCTCGTCATCGGTTGCGTGGGCGCCGTCGTGTTGGCCGTGCTCCTTCGGCTGGTGTCGGGTCGCGATCAGCACCCCGACGACGCACCGCTCGATACCCCCCGCCGCGCGGGCGTGGTCGCGTGACCGCCGTCGAGAACGGCCCGCTGCTCCTGGCCCACCTCACGGACGGCCCCGGGTATGCCGCCCACCAGGCCCGCTTCGGACCGCTCCCGAAGGCCGACCTCGGGGCGATCGTCGCGGCTGCTGACGCGGTGGCGGTGCGGGGACGCGGCGGAGCCGGCTTCCCCTTTGCCGTGAAGCTGCAGACCGCCTCCCGCGCCGGCCGCCGTACGGTCCTGGTCGTCAACGCGGCGGAGGGCGAGCCGGCGAGCTGGAAGGACAGCAGCCTGGCCCAGGTCGCCCCGCACAGGGTCCTCGACGGCCCGGCTGTGGTCGCCGCGGCCCTGCGCGTCCGCGAGGTCCACGTCGTCACCCCGGTCGAGCGGCCCGAGGTCGGCGCCTCCCTGCGCGCCGCGGTCGCCGAGCGTCGAAGCGCCGGTGAACGGCTTCGCTGGACCTTCCACGAGGCCCAGCCACGGTTCGTCGCCGGCCAGGCCCGCGCCGTCCTCGAGCTGATGGCGGGCCGCGAGAACCTGCCGGTCACCGCATGGCAGCCCGAGGCGGTGGCCGGACACCGCGGCCGACCCACCCTGTTGTCCAATGCCGAGACGTGGGCCCATGTCGGGGCACTCGTGCGCCTGGGCCCGGACGCCTATGCGGCATACGGGAGGGATGGTCACAACCCGGGGACCACCCTGCTCACCCTCGGCGGCGATGGCGACGCGGTCGTCCGCGAGGTGGCGGCCGGGACGCCCTGGACCGAGGTGCTCACCGCGGACCAGCTGTCTCGGCCGGTCCTCACGGGCGGGTACCACGGCACCTGGGCCCCCTCCGGTGCCCTCGCCACGCTCACCGTGAGCCGGTCTGAGATGGCCGCCCAGGGGCTGGCGCTCGGCGCCGGGGTCGTCATCACCTCCGCCCCCACCGCCTGCCCGGTCGAGCGCACCCTGCGGATCGTCGACTACCTCGCCGGAGAGTCCGCGCGCCGGTGCGGGCCCTGCCGCAACGGCCTCCCGGCGCTCGCGGGCTCGCTGCGCAGCGTCGTCGACGGCATCGGCCAGCTCGGCCGGGTCCGCCAGCTCCTCGACATCGTCGAGCGGCGCGGCGCCTGCGCACACCCCGACGGCACCGCGCGCCTGGTCCGCTCGCTGCTCACCGCAGTCCCGGAAGAGGTCGACGCCCACCTCGGTGGGTGGTGCGGCTACCGTGCGCCGACTCGTCCGCTGTCCTTGGCCGGTGCGGTATGACGGCCCAGGCACCGACCGCCGCGCAGCGTCGCGGGGTCGAGCGCACCGCCACCTTGCGGGTCGACTGGCCGCTCTGCGAGGCCCGTGGGCTGTGCGCCGAGCTGCTCCCCGAACGCGTCGGGCTCGACGAGTGGGGGTACCCCGTCGTCACCGGGCGGGTCCCGGAGCGCCTGCTCGGGCTCGCCCGCGAGGCCGTGGCCGCGTGCCCCCGCCAGGCCCTGCGGCTCATCCAGAGCTGACCTCGACGCGCCCTGCCGTCCCTGCCGTGCCTGCCGTCCCTGCGGTCTCTGCCGTGCCGTCCCAGCGCGGACCGGCCGACGCAGCTCACCCGGGCGCTGCGCGAGCGAGGGCCTTGCGTTGAGTCGGGTCAGCGTCCGGCCGGGGTGATCTCGGCCAGCTGGCGCACCAGCTCGGCGACCAGGTCGTAGGCGGCGTCCTCGGTGTTGTTGCCGATGCCGGCGATAACGGTGTCGGTGCCGATCGCGGCCAGCGCGCCATACCGGTCGACGAGCTGGTCGACGGACGAGTACGGCATACCGGACTCGTGTCTGCCTCCGGCCGCGCCGATGGCGAAGGTACTGAGCACCGTGCGCTCGATCGTGGCGGGGTCTCGGCCGACGGCCGCACAGTGCTCGGCCAGCACGTCGTACTTGGCCCGCACCCCGTCTGGACCCATGTCGAAGATATTGCAGGCGTCCGCATACTGGGCGACGAGGCGCAAGGTCTTCTTCTCGCCGCCCCCACCGACCAGGATCGGGATGCGGTGCAGCGGGGCCGGCTGGTTCAGCGGGCGAGCCAGCCGGTAGTGCCGACCCTCGACCGGAGCCTCGTTGCCGTCGAACATCTGCCGGCAGATGCGCAGGGTCTCCTCGAGCCGCTCGAAGCGCTCGCTGACGGGCGGGTAGGGGATACCCAGGCCGGCGTGCTCCTCCTCGTTCCACGCGGCCCCGATCCCAAGAACGGCCCGCCCTCCGGAGAGCACGTCCAGGGTGGTCACCGTCTTGGCGAGGACGCCGGGGTGGCGGTAGGTCACGCCGGTCACCATGGTCCCCAGCTCGATCCGCTCGGTGAGGCCGGCGGCATAGGCGAGCGCGGAGTAGCCCTCCAGCATGTCCAGCTCGGGCGGGCCGATCATGGAGATCTGGAAGAAGTGGTCCATCACCCACAGGCTGGCCAGGCCGACCTCGTCACTGCGCTGGGCGATCCGGGCAAAGGTTGGGGCGATCGAGCCGGGCGCGCCCGGCCAGCTGAAGAAGGAGACCTGGGTGCCGAGACGCATGCTGGCATCCTGCCACCCGGCATCCACGACCGCAGGGTTCGTGCGGCGCGGGCGCTGCCGAGGTGTCATCTCGACGACACTCACCAGCCGACACCCAGGCCTGTCGAGATGCAGCCCCAAGGGTGCGCACGTACCCGTTAGCCCCGGCAGACGGGCGTCAGTGTCGAGGACGGAACCGCAAAGCTACCGCCCCGGAGCGGAACTCGCGTCGATGCGTGCACTCCAGCGGTATGCGGTCGAGCAGACCGGAGAGAAGGGTCGGGCCGTGGCCGGCGAGCACCGGCTGCACCACGAACTCGTACTCGTCGATGAGTCCCAGGGCAGCCAACGTCGTCGGGAGTGTCACTCCGCCGACCCACAGGCTTCCGCCGGGCTCCTCCTTGAGTCGCTGAATCTCTTGGCCAACGTCGCCTTCGAGCAGTCGTGCGTTCCAGTCGACGGCAGTGAGCGTGCGGGAGACGACGATCTTCTCCGCCCGGTCGATGGCCTCGGCGAAGGGGAGCTGCCAGTCGGCGATCCATGTGGCCCAGCAACCGTCGTCTGGGCGCCGCCACGCCGACTCCATCATCTGATAGGTCACGCGACCGAGGATCAGGGAGTCTGCGCGCGCCATCTCGGCGGTCCAGTAGGCCATCGACTCCTCGTCCGGCGGGAGGCCGGCGTCATGGTGACAACAGCCGTCCAGCGTGACGTTGATGGAGTAGCGCAGCGGCCTCATGGCGATGTCCTCCGTCTCGGCGGCGAGTCCGACGTGACTCGGCGACCCTTGGCATTCTCGTTCAACGGGACATCATGCTCGGTGGTCGCCTTCACTTCCGCGGGCTGCTTGCGGCGACTGAGGAGGGCCCACGGAGATGCCCCCGGGGAGTCGACAAGGGCCCCTCGCGTGGCGTATCTCACGTCGTGGGCGGAACCCCGGGCTCAGCCGCAAGTCCGTTCGCGAGCGGGGCGGCATACCGGAAGATCCACCGCCCTCGCGCCGACCTCCCGGGGATCTGGCCCGACCGGCCGCCGTCCTGGGCACCCCCGCGCTGACCGGCCCTAATGCAGCGCTACTGGTCGGTAACTGCCACAAGTCCCTATGCAAGGGGCACCTGTCTTCGGCAGGCTCGGACCTGCACGTGTCTCAGACCGCCAACAGACAAAGGCAGGACCCTCCATGAAGATCGTCGTCCTGGTCAAGTACGTCCCCGAGCCCACGGCCACGTGGAAGTTCGCGCCGGACCTGACCCTTGACCGTGGCGCCGTCGAGGGCCGGCTCTCGGAGCTGGACGAGTACGCCGTCGAGCAGGCCGCCCGCCTCCAGGAGGCCGGCACCGCGTCGGAGGTCGTCTTCCTCACCGTCGGACCGGCCAAGGCCGTCGACGGGCTCCGCAAGGCCCTGGCCATCGGTGGCGACAGCGCGGTCCACGTGACCGACGCCGCCATGCACGGCTCCGACGCCCTCGCGACCTCCCTCGTCCTGGCCAAGGCCCTGGAGAAGACCGGCTTCGACCTCGTCCTCACCGGCATGGCCTCGACCGACGCGGAGATGTCCGTCGTCCCCTCGATGGTGGCCGACCGGCTCGGCATCAACCAGGCGACCTTCGCCGGTGCGCTCTCGGTCGAGGGCGGCACCGTGAGCATCAAGCGCGACAGTGAGGGTGCAGTCCTCGAGGTCTCCACGGCGCTGCCGGCGATCGTCTCGATCACCGACACCAACCCCGAGGCGCGCTATCCCGCGTTCAAGGCCATCATGGCGAGCAAGAAGAAGCCGGTGACCACGTACTCGCTGGCCGACCTCGGCGTCGACGCCTCGTCCGTGGGCCTGGCCGCCGCCGCCGTCAAGGTCACCTCGGTCACCCCGACCCCGGCCCGCACGGCCGGCACCATCGTTCCCGACGAGGGCGAAGGCGGCGCCCAGCTCGCCGAGTTCCTCTCCAGCCGCGGCTTCGTCTGACCCGCGACCCCGCCCCTCGCCCTCACCCGTAGCCCGCGTCCCGACCCCAGGAGAAGAAGTGTCGGAAGTCCTCGTCCTCGTTGAGAACACCCCCCAAGGCATCCGCAAGTCCTCGCTCGAGCTGCTCACCGCGGCCCGTCGCCTTGGCTCGCCCTCGGCCGTCCTGTGCGGCGCCGCCGATGACGCCGCCGTCGCGTCCCTCGGTGAGTACGGTGCGGCCACGGTGTATGTCGTGCCAGGCACCGACGGCTACCTGTCCGTCCCGGCGGCCGAGGCGATCGTCGACATCGCCGGCCGCACCAACCCGGTCGCGGTCCTGGTGACCTCCGGCCCGATTGGCAAGGATGTCGCGGCCCGCGTGGCGGTCCGGCTCGGCGCCGGCATCGTCACCGACGCGACCGACGTCCGCTCCGAGGGCGGCGTCGTCACGACCAGCCAGACCGTCGTCTCCGGCCAGTGGGTGGCCACCGCACAGGTGACCAGCGCGACCGCGGTCGTCACGGTCCGCCCGAACGCGATCGCCCCCGAGGCCGCCCCGGCGACCCCGGCCGTCCAGACCGTCGACGTGGCCTTCAGCGCGGCGGCGACCGGCGCGAAGATCACCGCGAGCAACCCCAAGGTCTCCACCGGCCGCCCCGAGCTCACCGACGCGGCCGTGGTCGTCTCCGGTGGCCGTGGCGTCGGCTCCGAGGAGGGCTTCGGCGTCATCGAGCGGCTGGCCGACTCCCTCGGCGGCGCCGTCGGCGCCACCCGCGCCGTCACCGACCTGCACTGGGTCTCGCACGACCTCCAGGTCGGGCAGACCGGCAAGACCGTCGCTCCGTCGCTGTATGTCGCCGCCGGCATCTCCGGCGCGATCCAGCACCGCGCCGGGATGCAGTCGAGCAAGACGATCGTCGCGGTCAACAAGGACCCCAAGGCCCCGATCTTCCAGGTGGCCGACTACGGCGTCATCGGTGACCTGCACAAGGTGCTGCCAGCGCTGATCGACGAGATCGGGAAGCGCAAGGGCTGAACGCGGCAGCCTTCAGGGGACCGAGCTAAGGAGACGCGACGATGCAGATGGTCCGGTTCGTCCTGGGCCTGGTGATGACCGTGGTGTGCCTCGGTCTTGCCGGTCGGCGGCTGATGTTCCTCTACCGACTGGGCAGGACCGGGCAACCGGTCGAGCCGGGCCGCACCAGCGACACCGGTGCGGCCGTCCGGGCCGAGCTGGCCGAGGTGGCCGGGCAGCGCAAGCTGCTCCGGTGGACCGTGCCTGGCGTGGCGCACTTCATGGTGTTCTGGGGCTTCATGGTCCTGCTGTTCACCGTGGTCGAGGCCTTCGGGGCGCTCGTCTGGCCGAGCTTCCAGATCCCGGTCGTCGGCAACTGGCCGTGGTTCGGCTTCGTCGAGGACCTCTTCGCGATCATGTGCGTGCTCGCCTTGGCCATCTTCGTCGTCATCCGGATCAAGGATGCCCCGAAGAACCTCGGCCGTCGGTCGAGGTTCTTCGGTTCCCACCTCGGCCCGGCCTGGTTCGTCCTCTTCATGATCTTCAACGTCGTGTGGACCCTGCTCGCCTTCCGCGGTGCGTCGATCAACGCCCAGGAGGTCGGCCCCTCCGGCAAGATGCGCTTCCTCGAAGGCGCCTTCGCGTCGCAGTGGTTCGCGAAGCTCTTCGAGCCGCTGGGCCAGCACACCAACGAGATCCTCGAGACGGTCCTGCTCCTGCTCTCCCTTGCGGTGCTGCTCGTCTTCACCGTCTTCGTCACGTACAGCAAGCACCTGCACATCTTCTTGTCGATCCCCAATGTCGCGTATGCGCGGCGGCCGCGCGCCTTGGGCGGGCTGCTGCCGGTCTACTCCAACGGCAAGAAGGTCGACTTCGAGGACCCGGGCGACGACGACCTCATGGGCGTCGGCAAGATCGAGGACTTCACCTGGAAGGGCCTGCTCGACTTCGGCACCTGCACCGAGTGCGGCCGTTGCCAGAGCCAGTGCCCGGCCTGGAACACCGGCAAGCCGCTCAGCCCGAAGATCCTCATGATGACCCTGCGCGACCACGCGCTGGCCAAGGCGCCATACCTGCTCGCGACCAAGGGCGAGGACGGCGAGCCGACCACCGCGCTGACCGACGCTGACAAGGCCGAGGCGCAGCGGCCGCTGGTCGGGCCCGAGGGTGACGAGACCGCCAGCGTCGACGAGCACGGTGCTCGCGGCGTCGGCGCGGTCCCCTTCGACATGCTGTGGTCGTGCACGACCTGTGGGGCGTGCGTCGAGCAGTGCCCCGTCGACATCGAGCATGTCGACCACATCGTCGACATGCGCCGCCACCAGGTGCTGATGGAGGCCGCCTTCCCCGAGGAGGCCGGCGTCATGCTCAACAACCTCGAGCACGCCGGCGACCCGTGGGGCCGCGGCGCCTCGGCCCGGATGGAGTGGGCCGCACCGCTGGACTTCGAGGTCCGCCAGTTCGGCGCGAACGGCGAGGAGACAATCCCCGACGACGTCGAGTACCTCTACTGGGTCGGCTGCGCCGGCGCGCTCGACGACACCGCGATGCGCACCGCCCGCGCCGTGGCGACGCTGCTCCACGAGGCCGGCGTCGAGTTCATGGTCCTCGGCGAGGCCGAGGCGTGCACCGGCGACCCCGCCCGGCGGATGGGCCACGAGTTCCTCTTCCAGATGCTCGCCATGCAGAACGTCGAGACGCTCAACACCGCCGGGGCCAAGCGGATCGTCGTGACCTGCGCGCACTGCTTCAACACCTTGGCGAACGAGTACCCGCAGGTCGGCGGCCACTACGAGGTCGTCCACCACACGACGCTGCTGGCCCGCTTGGTCGCCGAGGGCAAGATCGCCCCGGTCCACCGCGTCGACGCTGCAACGACATACCACGACCCCTGCTATCTGGGCCGGCACAACCGGATCTTCACCGCGCCGCGCGAGCTGCTCGCGGCGATCCCCGGGCTGCGCGTCACCGAGATGGAACGGACCAAGGAGAAGTCCTTCTGCTGCGGCGCCGGCGGCGCCCGGATGTGGATGGACGAGAACCTCGGCACCCGGATCAACCTCAACCGCACCGACGAGGCGCTCGGCACCAAGCCCGATGTCGTCACCGCGGCCTGCCCGTTCTGCATCACCATGCTCAGCGACGGGGTCTCCCAGCGCCAGCTCGAAGGCACCGCGGCCGAGACCGTCCAGGTCGCCGATGTCGCCGAGATCCTGCTCCGCTCGGTCAAGCCCGAGGACGTCCCGACGCCCGTCTCGTAATCCCCCGGTTCACCTGCTTCTCCCGACCCGTGCCCCTCCCGACCCGCTAGGAACCGACATGACTGCCATCGACACCTCCGCTACCTCCGGCCACGTGGGCGGGGCGGGCCTGGACGTCCAGAGCCTCGACCTGATGCTCGAGGCGCTCAGCGACTTCGTCAACGCCGCGCTGAGCCCGGACCTCCAGCTCGATCTCGACCACGAGGACCGCTGCCCCGAGGACATCGTCCGGGCCATGTCCGACCCCGAACAGCTCGGCGTGCAGCTGGTCTTCGTGCCGGAGGCCTACGGCGGCATGGACGGTGGCGCCTTCGACTCGTACCGCGTCTGCGAGGTCATGGCCCGCCACGACATCGGTCTGGCGACGGCGGTCTTCGCCACCTTCCTCGGCTCGGACCCGATCCTCGTCGGGGCGACCGAGGAGCAGAAGCAGCGCTGGCTCGGTGCCATCGCCGACAAGGGCGTCGTCTTCGCGTATGGCGCGACCGAGCCCGAGGCCGGCTCCGACCTCGGTGCCTTGACGACCACGGCGACCCCGATCACGAACAAGAAGGGCGAGGTCACCGGCTACACGATCAACGGCCGCAAGCAGTGGATCTCCAACGGGACGATCGCCGACTTCACGACCATCCTCGCCGCCACCCCGGCCGGTCCGTCGTGGTTCGTCGTCGAGAAGGACACCCCCGGGTTCAGCTCCGCCCCGCCGGAGGACAAGCACGGCCTGCGGCTGTCGAACACCGCCGCGCTCTACCTCGATGACGTCAAGGTCCCCGCGGACGCCCTCATCGGCATGGTCGAGGGCAAGGGCATGGTCCAGGCCCAGCAGGTCTTCGGCTACACCCGGCTCATGGTTGCGGCCTTCGGGCTCGGCGGCGGCTGGGAGGCCCTCGACCGGGCCATCCAGTACTCGATCAACCGCGAGCAGGGCGGTGGCCCGCTGTGCGAGAAGCAGGGCTACACCCACAAGCTCATCGTCCCGCACGCCGTCCGGCTCGAGGCCGCCCGCGCCTACATGGAGGACACCGCCGACAAGATCGACCGCGGCCTGGGCACCAATGGCGCGATGAACTGCGAGGGCGCCATCGCCAAGTACATGGCAACGGTGGCCGGCAATGCCGCGGCCGACGACGCGATCCAGGCCCACGGCGGGTACGGCTACACCCGGCCCTATGTCGTGGAGAAGGTCAAGCGCGACGTCCGGATCACCACGATCTACGAAGGCACCTCCGAGATCATGGAGATGACCATCGCCCGCGAGCGCTGGCAGCAGCACCTCAAGACCCAGGGCCGCTACTACCAGGACATGGGCACCGAGCTCAGCCGGCTGCACGCCAGCCACCCCACCGTGGGTGCCGATGTCGCGGCGCTGGCCCACCAGGCGCTGGCCATCGTCCTCGAGGCGTGCCGCACCGGTCGACTGACCCGCAACCAGCACGTCCTGTTCCGCATCGGCGAACTCATCGCCTTCACTGAGACGGCCGGCGTCTTCGCCAAGGCCGCCGCGGCGGCGATCGACGGCACCCGCTTCGAGAAGAACCCCAACCGGTTCACCGGCGACGCGCTCGCCGCGATGTCCCGGGTGTTCGCCCGCGAGGCCGCGCAGAAGGTCGGCCTCGACGGGTCCCGCTGGGTCGCCGGTGCGGCCGAGCCCGGCTCACCCGCGGTCGCGGCCGTCAACGCGATCCCGACCGCCGCAATCCTCGCCGCTCAGGCGGGACTGGTCACCGACATGAACTACGTCGCGGACGTCCTCTACGGCCGTCTTGACGGCTGACGCCGTCGCATCTGGAAGGACGAGGGAGATCCGATGAGCAAGCTCGAGGTACGTCCCGTTGCCGTCGTCGGCACGGCCGCCATCATGCCCCAGGCCCCGAGCGGGGATGCCTTCTGGGCGAATATCACCGGTGGCCGGTACTGCATCACCGATGTCCCACCGGAACGGTGGGACCCGGCGCTCTACTACGACGCCGACCACGGTGCCCGCGACAAGACGTACTCGATCATCGGCGGGTGGGTCCGGGAGTTCGACTGGAACCCCATCGCGTGGAAGCTCCCCGTGCCCCCGACCGTGGCGGCCCAGATGGACGAGGGCCAGCGGTGGGCCATCTCGGCCGCGCGGGCCGCGCTGACCGACGCCGGCTGGCCCAAGTGGAATATCGAGTCCGACCGGGTCGCGGTCATCCTCGGCAACGCCATCGGTGGCGAGAAGCACTACAAGTCGAGCATGCGCATCCAGCTCCCCGAGGTGCTCAAGCGCCTCCAGGAGTCGGCCACCCTGCGGTCCCTGTCGCCGGAGGCCCAGCGGGCCATCGTCGAGGAGACCCGCGCCGGGTACCTCGACAACATGTTCGAGATCACCGAGGACACCATGCCCGGTGAGCTGGCCAATGTCATCGCCGGCCGGGTCGCCAACCTGTTCAACCTCCGCGGCCCGAACTTCACCACCGACGCCGCGTGCGCGTCCGGCCTCGCGGCGCTCAGCTCGGCCGTGCACGGCCTGGTCGAGCACGACTACGACGCCGTCATCACCGGTGGCATCGACCGCAACATGGGCATCGACGCCTTCGTGAAGTTCTGCAAGATCGGCGCGCTCTCGGCCAGCGGCACCCGGCCCTTCGACGCCGGCGCTGACGGCTTCGTCATGGGCGAGGGCGCCGCGCTCTTCGTCCTCAAGCGGCTCGAGGACGCCGAGCGCGACGGCGACCACATCTACGCGACGATCCTCGGCATCGGCGGCTCCTCGGACGGCAAGGGCAAGGGCATCACCGCCCCCAACCCGGTCGGCCAGCAGCTCGCCGTCCGCCGCGCGTGGGAGAACGCCCACGAGGACCCGTCGACCGCCTCGGCCGTCGAGGCCCACGGCACGTCGACCCGGGTCGGCGACGCCGCCGAGCTCGAGTCGCTGACCAAGGTCTTCGGCGCCTCGGGGGCCCGGCCCGGCTCGATCGCCCTGGGCTCGGTCAAGTCGAATATCGGCCACCTCAAGGCCGCCGCCGGCACCGCCGGGTTGTTCAAGATGGTCCGCTCGCTCGACGAGAAGATGCTCGCCCCGAGCCTGAACTTCCGCGACCCCAACCCCAATGTCGACTGGGACACCGTCCCGTTCAAGGTCAACACCGCCCTGCGCCCGTGGGAGACCCCCGCGGCCGGCATCCGGCGCGGCGCCGTCAGCGCCTTCGGCTTCGGCGGGACGAACTTCCACGTCGTCCTCGAGGAGCATGTCCCCGGTCGGCACAAGCCCAAGCCCGCCGTGTATGCCGGTGCAGACATCCCCACCGCGGCCCCTGCTGCGGCTCCCGCAGCGGCCCCGGCTGCCGCGGCCGCCGCGCCCGCCGAGCGCAAGGCCCCGCTGCGTGGTGCCCTCGTCCTCGGTGGAGCCGACGAGGCCGCGATCCTCGCCCAGATCCAGCCGATCCTCGCCGCGGCCAAGGCCGGCTCGGCGCCGGCCCCCGCTGCCCCGGACCCGGCCCTGGCCCACGCCGCAGTGCGCGTCGCGGTCGACTATGGTGACGCGGCCGAGCTCGGGTCCAAGCTCGACAAGCTCGTCAAGGCGCTCGCTTCGGGCAATCCGGCGGCCTTCCGGCTGCTGCGCCAGCAGGGTGTCTTCGTCGGGCGCGGCCCGGCCCCCAAGGTGGCCTTCCTCTACACCGGCCAGGGCTCGCAGTACGTCAACATGCTCAAGGAGCTCGCCGCGACCGAGCCGATCGTGCGGGACACCTTCGCCGAGGCGGACCGGGTCATGACCCCGCTGCTCGGGCGGCCGCTGACGTCATACATCTTCATCGACGGTGACGACGCGGACGCGGTCAAGCAGCTCAACAAGCAGCTCATGCAGACCGAGATCACCCAGCCCGCCGTCCTGGCCACCGACCTGTCGCTGACCAAGGTGCTCGCCGCCTACGGCATCGCGCCGGACATGGTCATGGGCCACAGCCTCGGTGAGTACGGCGCGCTCGTCGCGGCCGGGTCGTTGACCTTCGAGGCGGCCCTGGAGGCCGTCAGTGCCCGTGGCCGGGAGATGACGAAGGTCTCGGTCGCCGACAATGGCGCGATGGCGGCCGTTTTCGGTCCGCTGACTGAGATCGAGCGGATGGTCGCGCAGGCCGACGGTTATGTCGTCGTCGCGAATATCAACTCGAACAACCAGGCCGTCGTCGGTGGCGCGACCGCCGCCGTGGAGAAGATGGTCGAGACCTTCAACGCCGCAGGCATGAACGCCGTCCGGATCCCGGTCAGCCACGCCTTCCACACCTCGATCGTTGCGCCGGCCTCGCCGAGCTTCGTCAACGCGCTGCGCCGCCTCGACATGAAGGGCCCGCAGCTGCCGATCGTCGCCAATGTCACCGGGGAGTTCTACCCGGCGAACGCCGACGCCGAGACGATGCTCGACTACGCCGGCAAGCAGATCGCCATGCCGGTCCAGTTCGTCAAGGGCCTCAACACCTTGTATGCCGCCGGCGCGCGGGTCTTCGTCGAGGTCGGCCCGAAGAAGGCGCTGCACGGCTTCGTCGAGGACGTGCTCGCCTCGACACATGACGACGTCCTCGCGCTCTACACCAACCACCCCAAGCTCGGCGACGCCGCCGCGCTGAACCAGGCGCTGTGCGGCCTCTACGCCGTCGGCCTGGGCTACTCCGCTCCTGCCGGAAAGGCTGCTGCCGTGGCTCCCGCCGCATCGTCCGCTCCCGCCACCGTGACCGCCGTGGTCCCCGCGCCCTCGGGTGCGGTCCCGGCGGACACCATCACCGAGCTCGGCAAGCTCTTCGCCGGCGTGCTCGAGCAGGGCCTCAAGGTGTGGGGCGCCGCCGGTCTGGGCTCCGCCGCACCCGCGGCCGCCGCTCCCGCCCCGGCCCCCGCGCCGGCCGCCCCTGCCCAGCCGGCTCGCAAGGCCGAGGAGCCGGTCGTCATCACCGGTGCCGGCCTCGGCCTGCCCGGCACGCCGCAGATGTTCGACGACGAGAACATCGCCCGGATCCTCGGTGGCCAGCAGTTCATCGGCGCCATGCCGCCGTCGATGCGCACCCGGATGGCCCGGATGCGGATCACCCGCCTGGTCAAGGACGAGCTCAAGGGCGCCAGCTTCGTCGACATCGACAACGAGGCCGATGTCATCAAGCTCGCCGGTCGGCACGCCCCGCTCGACATGGTCGAGCAGTACGGCCTCGACCAGGCCCGCGACGACGCCCTCGACAATGCGACCCGGATGGCCATCGGGGCCGGCTTCGACGCGCTGCGCGACGCCGGCATACCGCTGGTCATGCGCTACAAGACGACGACGATCGGCAGCCAGCTGCCCGACCGCTGGGGTCTGCCGGACGAGCTCCGCGACGACACGGGCATCGTCTTCGGCTCGGCCTTCCCGGGCTTCGGCGAGCTGGTCAAGGACGTCGAGCACTACATGGAGGACCGCGCCCGCCGCGAGCACCTCCTGGCGCTCAGTGGGGTGCGCTCGCAGATGAGCGGCGCCGAGCCGGCCGCGGCCGAGATCGACCGCCTCATCGCCGAGCTCAAGGCCGAGCTCGAGGCCAACCCCTTCCAGTTCGACCGGAAGTTCCTCTTCCGCGTCCTGTCGATGGGCCACTCGCAGTTCGCCGAGATCATCGGCGCCCGCGGCCCGAACACCCAGGTCAACGCGGCCTGCGCGTCGACGACCCAGGCCCTGGGCATCGCCGAGGACTGGATCCGCTCCGGTCGGTGCAAGCGGGTCATCGTCGTCTCCGCCGACGACGCGACCAACGACTACATGATGCCGTGGATCGCCTCGGGCTTCCTCGCCTCCGGCGCGGCCGCGACCGACGAGCGGGTCGAGGACGCGGCAACGCCCTTCGACCGGCGTCGGCACGGGATGATCATCGGCTCCGGCGCTGCGGCCTTCGTGCTCGAGTCGGCCGACTCGGCCCGGGCCCGCGGCATCGCCCCGATCTGCGAGGTGCTCGGCTCGGTCGTCTCGAACAGCGCCTTCCACGGCACCCGGCTCGACCTCGACCACATCAGCGGGGTCATGGAGGCCGTCGTCACCGAGGCCGAGAAGTGGGGGGTCGAGCGGCACGCCATTGCCTCGCAGCTGATGTTCATGTCGCACGAGACCTACACCCCGGCCCGCGGCGGCTCGGCCTCGGCCGAGATCAACGCCCTGCGGCACGCCTTCGGCGCCAGCGCGGACCGGATCATCATCACCAACACCAAGGGCTTCACCGGGCACGCGATGGGGGCCGGCGTCGAGGACGTCGTCGCCATTAAGGCCCTCGAGACCGGCATCGTCCCGCCGGTGCCGAACTACAAGGAGCCCGACCCCGACCTGGGCAACCTCAACCTGTCCAAGGGCGGGTCCTACCCGGTGCAGTACGCGCTGCGTCTGGCCGCCGGCTTCGGCTCCCAGGTCTCGATGGCGCTGCTGCGCTACACCCCGCTCGCCGACGGTCGGCGCCGCGCCCCGGCCGAGCTGGGCTACGCCTACCGGATCGTCGACCAGGCCGCCTGGCAGCGCTGGCTCGACTCGCTGTCCGGCCACTCGGGCAGCACCCTCGAGGTGGACAAGCGCAAGCTGCGCATCGTCAACACCGGTGCCCCGGTCACCCCGGTCGTCTCGGTCACCAAGGTGCCCGTCCCGTATGCCGACATGGCCCGCGTGCAGCGGTCCTCCGGCGCGGCGGCTCCGGTCGTTGCGGCGGCTCCGATGGCTGCTCCTGCCCCGGTGGCTGCTCCCGCCCCGGTGGCTGCTCCCGCCCCGGTCGTCCCGGCTGCGGCGCCTGCCCCGGTCGTTCCCGCGGCGCCCGCGGTCGACCCGGTCCTGGAGAAGGTCACGGCGATCGTCTCGGAGATGACGGGCTACTCGTCCGACCTGCTCGACCCGGACCTCGACCTCGAGGCCGACCTCGGGGTCGACACGGTCAAGCAGGCCGAGGTCTTCGCCGCGGTCCGCGACGCCTATGGCGTCGAGCGCGACACGAACCTGCAGCTGCGGGACTTCCCGACGCTGAACCACGTCGCGGGTTGGGTGCGCAGCAAGACCGGCATCCCGGCCCCGTCGGCCGCTCCGGCAGCCGCGCCTGCCGCGGCCGCTCCGGCTGCTGCGGCTCCGGTCGGTGCGGTCTCCGACCCGGTCCTGGACAAGGTCACCGAGATCGTCTCGGAGATGACCGGCTACTCCGCCGACCTGCTCGACCCGGACCTCGACCTTGAGGCCGACCTCGGTGTCGACACGGTCAAGCAGGCCGAGGTCTTCGCCGCGGTCCGCGACGCCTATGGCGTCGAGCGCGACACGAACCTGCAGCTGCGGGACTTCCCGACGCTGAACCACGTGGCGGGCTGGGTGCGAAGCAAGACCGGCATCCCGGCGCCCTCCGCGGCCGCGGTCCCGGCTCCGGCTCCGGCGGCTGCGCCCGTTGCTGCTGCCCCCGCGGCAGCACCTGCGGCGGCGCCCGCTGTCGGCGCGGACGAGGTCCTCGCCGTCGTCACCCAGATCGTCTCGGAGATGACCGGCTACCCGACCGACCTGCTCGACCCCGAGCTCGACCTTGAGGCCGACCTCGGTGTCGACACGGTCAAGCAGGCCGAGGTCTTCGCCGCCGTGCGCGACCACTATGGTGTCGAGCGCGACGCGAACCTGCAGCTGCGGGACTTCCCGACGCTGAACCACGTGGCGGGCTGGGTCCGCAGCAAGGCCGGTCTGCCCGAGCCCTCGGCGGCCCCGGCCGCAGCGCCCGCCGCTGCCGCCCCGGTCGCGGTCGTCTCGGCTCCCGTCGCCGCGCCGGCCGCGGGTGGGGACGAGGTTCTGGCCGTCGTCACGCAGATCGTGGCGGACATGACCGGCTACCCGACCGACCTGCTCGACCCCGAGCTGGATCTCGAGGCTGACCTCGGTGTCGACACGGTCAAGCAGGCCGAGGTCTTCGCCGCGGTGCGCGAGCACTTCGACGTCGAGCGCGACGCGAACCTGCAGCTGCGGGACTTCCCGACGCTGAACCACGTCGCGGGCTGGGTGCGCAGCAAGAAGGGCATCGCCGCTCCGGCGCCGGCCGCAGCAGCGCCCGTCGCCGCTCCTGCCGCTGCCCCGGCGGCCGTCGTCTCGGCCCCGGCCGCGGCGGCTCCGAGCGCCGACGAGGTGCTCAGCGTTGTCACGCAGATCGTCGCGGACATGACCGGCTACCCGACCGACCTGCTCGACCCCGAGCTCGACCTCGAGGCTGACCTCGGTGTCGACACGGTCAAGCAGGCCGAGGTCTTCGCCGCGGTGCGCGAGCACTTCAACGTCGAGCGCGACGCGAACCTCCAGCTGCGGGACTTCCCGACGCTGAACCACGTCGCCGGCTGGGTGCGCAGCAAGACCGGCATACCGGCGCCTGCTCCCGCCGCGGCCGCACCGGCAGCCCCGGCGGCCGCTCCGACAGCCGCGGCACCTGCCGCCGGTGGCGCGGACGAGATCACCGCCGTGGTCACCCAGATCGTCGCGGACATGACCGGCTACCCGACCGACCTGCTCGACCCCGAGCTGGATCTCGAGGCTGACCTCGGTGTCGACACGGTCAAGCAGGCCGAGGTCTTCGCCGCGGTGCGGGAGCGCTTCGGTGTCGAGCGGGACGCGAACCTGCAGCTGCGGGACTTCCCGACGCTGAACCACGTCGCGGGCTGGGTGCGCAGCAAGATCGGCGCCGCCGCCCCGACGGGTGCGGGCTCGGCTGCGGCCGCCGCTGCGGCGGCTCCCGCGGCCCCGGCCGCTCCGCCGGTCATCCAGGGCGACCTGGCGGCCATCGACGCCCTCCCGCGGCGCATCCCGGTGCCGGCCCTGCGGCCGTCCGCTGCGCAATGCGCCCCCACCGGTGTCGTCCTCAAGGACGCCCGCGTGGTCGTCATGCTCGACGAGGGTGGGGTCGGCGCCGCGCTGGTCAAGAAGCTCGAACAACAGGGCGCCACGGTGCTGACCCTCGAGGCCGGCATACCGACGCAGGCTCTGTCCGAGCGACTGGACGCCTGGCTCGGTGACGGCCCGATCGCCGGTGTCTACTGGCTCCCCGCACTCGACGACGAGGGCCCGCACGAGGCGCTCGACCTCGCCGGGTGGACCGAGGCGCTGCGGCGTCGGGTCAAGACCCTCTACACGACGATGCGTCGGATGTGGGACGCCAGCCCCTTCCTCGTCTCGGCCGTGCGGCTCGGCGGGTACCACGGGTATGACGCCGCCGGCGCCACCAGCCCCATGGGCGGTGCCGTCACCGGCTTCACGAAGTCGTACAAGAAGGAGCGCCAAGACACCCTGGTCAAGGCGGTCGACCTTCCGGCGAGCCGGAAGACCGCGGCGATCGCGGACCTGCTCATCGAGGAGACCCTGCGTGACCCGGGTGTCGTCGAGATCGGCCGGGTCGACGACCAGCGCTGGTCGGTCGCCTTCGCCGAGGTGCCCTTCACCCCGCTGTCCGACGGCAGCCCGCTCGGCGCCGGCGGCATGGCCCTGTCGAAGGAGTCCGTCGTCCTGGTGACCGGCGCGGCCGGCTCGATCGTCTGCGCGATCACGGCCGACCTGGCCAAGGCCAGCGGCGGGGTCTTCCACCTGCTCGACCTCACCCCGACGCCCGACCCGGCCGACCCGGACCTCGCGGCCTTCCGGACCAACAAGGACGGCCTCAAGGCCACCCTCGTGGCCCGGATGAAGGAGCGCGGCGAGAAGCCGACCCCGGTCGTCATCGACCGTGAGCTGGCCCGCCTCGAGCGGCTCAACGCGGCCCTGACCGCCATCCAGGCGGTCGAGGCCACCGGCGGCACCGCGTACTACTACTCGGTCGACCTCACCAACGCCGAGGCCGTCGCCGCGGTGATGGAGCAGGTCAAGGAGCGCAGCGGACGCATCGACGTCCTCCTGCACGCCGCGGGCCTGGAGATCAGCCGCAACCTGCCGGAGAAGGAGCCCCGCGAGTATGACCTCGTCTTCGACGTGAAGTCGAACGGCTGGTTCAACGTCTGGCGGGCCGCGTCCTCGATGGACGTCGGCGCGACGGTCGCCTTCTCCTCGGTCGCCGGCCGGTTCGGCAACCAGGGGCAGACCGACTACTCGGCGGCCAACGACCTGCTGTGCAAGATCGCCTCGTCCACCCGGCGCAACCGGCCGCAGATGCGGGCCCTCGCGCTGGACTGGACCGCCTGGGGCGGCATCGGTATGGCGACCCGCGGGTCCATCCCCAAGATCATGGAGATGGCCGGCGTCCAGATGCTCCCGCCGGAGGCGGGCGTGGCCTGGATCGGACGCGAGCTGGCCTCCTCGGCATACTCCGGTGAGGTCATCGTCGCCGGCGTGCTCGGCATGATGGCGGCCGAGTGGGCCCCGGCGGGCGGCGCGGACCCCGCAGCCGTGGTCGGCGACCGGGCCACCGGACCGATGGTCGGCGAGGTCGCGACGAGCGTGCACAATGGCGTCGTCGTCACGGTCACCCTCGACCCGGCGGAGCAGAAGTTCCTCGACGACCACCGCATCGACGGCACCCCGGTGCTGCCGGGCGTCATGGGCATGGAGTCCTTCGCGGAGGCGGCCTCGCTGCTGGCTCCCGAGGGCTACCGGGTCGGCTCGGTCGAGGATGTCGCCTTCCTCGCCCCGGTGAAGTTCTTCCGCGACCAGCCTCGGACGCTGACCATCTCGGCGGTCACCTCCCCGGCCGGTGACGGCACCAGCGACCTCGTCGCCCGGTGCACGCTCACCGCGGAGCGCAAGCTCCCCGGCAGCGACGTCCCGCAGAAGCAGACCCACTTCACCGGCACCGTCCGGCTCACCCAGGAGCCGGCCAAGGCGTCGACGAAGAAGGTCTCGACCACCCCGGCGGACAAGCAGATGGGCGGCACGGACGTCTACACGTTCTACTTCCACGGCCCGGCATACCAGGTCGTCGAGGGCGCGTGGAAGGCCGGCAACGGGTCGATGACCAGGCTGCGCGACCCGCTCCCGGACAACCACACACCGGCCGAGAAGCCGCTCGCCATTGCCCCGCGCCTGGCCGAGCTGTGCTTCCAGACCGCGGGCCTGTGGGAGGCCGGGCGGGACGGTCAGCTGGCCCTGCCGATGCGGGTGGAGCGCCTCGCGGTGCTCCGTGACCCCGCGACGGTCAAGGGTGGCCTGTTCAGCTACGCCACCCAGAGCGCACCAGGTGTCTTCGACTGCGTGGTCGTCGACGAGAAGGGCAAGGTGGTCGTCCGCATGGACGGCTACCACTCCATCGCCTTCCCGTCGGCCATCCCCGACGCGATCGCCGGAACGCTGCGCGACACCTACGCCGACTAGCACGAACCCGTGGGCCGCCCGTCCGGGCGGCCCACGGTCGTTCACCCCTCCCCGACGTCCGACGCACGACATACGGAGCAGACTTCATGAGCGAGATCACGCGCCTGGCCATCCTCGACCGCGGCGAACCGGCGGTCCGGATCGTGGCAGCGGTGGGCAGCTACAACCGCAGCAGCGGGACGGCGCCGATCACGACCGTCCTCGCGCACACCGACGCGCGGCCGCGGCCCTGGTACGCCCGGGAGGCCGACGAGGTCGTCATGCTGCGCCCGGGCGCCAGCAGCGCGCTGGCCGTGCCGGACCCGGCCGCCGACGCGGCTCCGTTCGTCGCGACCGAGGTGGCCGCGACCCTCGCGGCCGCCGGGTGCGACGCGGTGTGGATCGGCATGGTTCCGTGCCAGGACCACCCCGCGCTCGTCGCGGCCTGCGAGCACGCCGGTATGACGGTCATCGGCCCGGACAGCGCGACGATCGCCAGACTGGCCGACCCGGCCGGTCTCGCGGCGGTGCTGAAGAAGGCCAAGGTCCACGGGGTGCCCGCTGCCGCCGACCGCGCGACACTGCGAGCGATCGAGGTCCTCGTCCTGGCCGACTCGGCCGGGACGGTGTGGGCGATGGACCCGCGCGATGTCAGCGTCCGGCGCGGCGGCGAGATCGTCCTCGTCGAGTCTCCCGCCCCCGGGATCGCCGACGCCGTGCTCGACGCGATCCGGGCCGCCGCCCGGTCGGTCGCGGCGGCGGCGGGTGTCCGCGGCGCCTCGGTCGTCCAGTTCCTCGTCGACCCGGCCGGGTCGATCTGGTGCCAGGGGGTCGACACCCTGGCCCAGCCCCGGTACGCCATCGTCGAGGAGGCCACGGGTACCTCGATCCTCCCGCTGCGGCTGGTCATCGCCGCCGGTGGTCACCTGGCCGGGGACGCCCCCGTCGGGGAGGGCCAGATCCTCAGCGCCCGACTGCTCGCGAGCGACCCGGAGGCCGCCTTCGCCGCCTCCGGAGGGACCGTCGAGGCGCTCGCCCAGCCGGTCGGCACCGGGGTCCGGGTCGACTCGAGCCTGCGCGAGGGGGACGTCGTCGACGGGGCTGTCGACCCGGTGATCGCCACCTTCACCGCCCGCGGCCACGACCGCGCGGAGGCCTTCTCGCGCATGGAGCGCGCCATCGAGCGGACCACCATCGTCCTGGAGGTCGGCGCGAGCAACCGCAGCGGCCTGCTGGCGCTGCTGCGCCAGCCCGAGCTGCGCGCCGGTGGGGTCCCCCTCGGCTGGTATGACGCCCAGCTCTCGGCCGGATCGCTGCGCCCTGCTGCCGACCCGGTCGCCCTCATCGCCGCGGCGATCGAGGCCTACGAGGCGGACCTGTCCCTGGTCCGTTCGGCCTTCTTCGCCAGCGCCGAGCGGGGTCGCCCCGAGCACCCCGAAGCCGTCGGCGCCCGGCTGGCCCTGAGCTACCGGGGCGCCGAGTACCGCCTCCGCGTCGACCGCACCTCCCCTGGCACGTACCGCATCCACGACGGCGCCCCGATCGACGTCGCGGTGGACCGGCTCGGCGAGTTCGAGCGCCGCATCTCGGTCGGCGGGCGTCGACATGTGGTCGTCGCCATCGAGCAGGGCGCCGCCTTCCGCATCGAGGTCGACGGCATCGCCCATGTCGTCACCCGTGACGACGGCGTTGTCGTTCGGACCGGCTGGCCGGCCCTGGTCGCCCAGGTCCTCGTCGAGCCGGGCCAGACGATCACGGCCGGTGACCCGGTCGCGGTCCTGGAGTCGATGAAGATGGTCTCCACGGTCACCGCGCCCTTCGACGGGGTCGTCACCTCGATCGCCGTCATGGCCAACGCCCAGGTCGAGCGGGGTGCCCCGCTGCTGCGCATCAAGGCCGCCGACGGCACGTCGACCGCACATCGAGGCGATGGTGCCGCGGAGCGGGTCGACCTCACGGCCTTCGCGAACGCCGCTGACGCGCCCGCCGGCAAGGGCGCCGACTGGGTCTTCGAACGGCTCATCAACTACCTCCTCGGCTACGACCTCGACCCGGCTCGGCTCAAGGCCCTCACCGGCGAGTACCAGAAGATCGCCGCGGCCACCCCGGCCGGCGATGCGACCCTGCTCGGCTGCGAGGACGCCCTGCTCGACCTCTTCGGCGACATCGGCTCGCTCTACCGCCCGCGCGTCGAGGACGACGCCGTGACGGCCGGCGAGGAGACCGCGGTCGTCAACGCGCAGGAGTACTTCATCGCCTTCCTCCAGTGGCTCGACGCCGACCGCGCCGGCCTGCCGGAGCGCTACCGGGCCCGTCTTGAGCGCGCCCTCGGCCGGTACGGCGTGACCGGGCTGCGGCATACCGCTGAGCTGGAAGAGGCGATGGTGTGGATGTTCCGCTCCTTCGCCCGGGTTCCCGAGCTCGCCCCTGTCGTCGCGGCCATCCTCCAGCGTCGCCTGGAGTCGTATGACGACCTGGCCATCGAGGCGGGGCCGGTCACCCGGCAGCGGATGGAGCGGCTCGTCTTCGCGTGCGAGGGCCGCCAGCAGCTCGTCGCCGACCTGGCCCGGGACGTCATCTTCCACTACTTCGACGAACCGGTCATGGAGTCCGGCGTCGCGGACGTCCAGCGCGAGATGGAGCTGCATCTCGCCGCGCTCAAGGAGGACCCCACCCGGGCCGACCGAGCGGAGCGGATCGGACGCCTGGTCTGGTGCCCGCACCCCATGCGCAGCATGCTCCTCAAGGCGTGGCTCGACGCCGGGGACGACGCCCGCGGCGAGGCGCTGCGCGCGGCGATCCTCGAGGTCTACCCCTACCGCTTCTACCGGATGCGCGACCTCAGCAACTTTGCGGTGTCGGTCGTCGACGGGGTGCAGCTGGCCAGCGCCGACTACCCGCTCGAGGACGCCCAGGTGCACCTCGTCGTGGCCTACCTGCCGCTCGACGAGCTCGAGTCGCTCAGCCGGGCGGTGGCCGCGCACCTGGCCGGCATACCGAAGGACGCACGGGTCGTCGTCGACCTGGTGACCTGGCGCGACGGGGACCGACCGGATATCGCGACGACGGCGACGGACCTGGCCGACCGGGTCTCGCGGTGCGACTTCGGCCGGCCGCTGCACCGGCTCGACTTCACCGTGACCTCCCGTGCCGGCGACGACGACGAGAGCCACCGCACCCAGCACGTCACCTTCCGCCAGGGCGCGGACGGCCGCTTCGTCGAGGACGTGCTGTACCGCAACCTCCACCCGATGCTCGGCAAGCGGCTCGACCTGTGGCGGCTGTCGAACTTCGCCCTGGAGCGGCTGCCCTCGCCCGAGGATGTCTACCTCTTCTCCGGGGTCGCCCACGACAACGCGAAGGACCACCGGCTCTTCGCCCTCGCCGAGGTTCGTGACCTCGTGCCGGTGCGTGACGCCCGGACCGGTGCGGTCTCCTATCCGCGGCTGGGCCGGATCGGGCTGTTGGCCCTGGCGGCGATGCGGTCCGCGCTGGCGGCCTACCCGCCCCGGGAGCGGCCGGTGGCCAACCGGCTCGTCCTGTCGGTCCGGCCGCCGTGGACGATCCCGAACTCGCAGCTCCAGGCGCTCGTCGAGTCCTACGAGCCGCTGGCGCGTGGGGCGGGTCTGGAGAAGCTCGTCGTCCACGTCAAGGTCCCCTCGCAGGGTCCCGGTGGCAAGTCCCGGCTGGACGACAAGGTGATCTTCGTCGAGGGCATCGGCCGTTCCGGTATGACGGTACGACTTGGCGAGCCCGGCCCGAACCCGGTCCGCCCGCTCACCCGGTACGCGCAGAAACTGTTGACGGCCAAGCGTTTTGGCTCGCCATACCCGTATGAGATCGCGCAGATGCTGACGCCGCCCTATGGCACCGCGTCGATGTTCCCGCCCGGCCGGTTCGAGGAGCTCGACCTCGACGGCGAGGACAACCTCGTCCCCGTCGACCGCCCGCCGGCGGAGAACACCGCGCACCTCGTCGTCGGTCTCATGACGAACTACACCGAGGTCGTCCCGGAGGGGATGACGCGCATCGCGCTGATGTCCGACCCGACCCAGGGCCTGGGCAATCTCTCCGAGCCGGAGTGCCGACGGATCAACGCGGCGCTGGCCTACGGGCTCAAGCACAAGATCCCGGTCGAGTGGTATGCCGTCTCCTCCGGCGCCCTCATCGCCATGGACTCCGGCACGGAGAACATGGACTGGATCGCGCTGACGCTGCGCCGGCTCATCGAGTACACCCAGGCCGGCGGCGAGGTGAACATCATCGTCACGGGCATCAATGTCGGCGGCCAGCCGTACTGGAACGCCGAGGCGACGATGCTCATGCACACCAAGGGCATCCTCATCATGACGCCCGCGTCGGCGATGGTGCTCACCGGCAAGCAGGCCCTCGACTTCTCCGGCGCCGTCTCGGCCGATGACAACTTCGGGATCGGCGGCTACGACCGGGTCATGGGCCTCAACGGCCAGGGGCAGTACTGGGCGCCGTCCTTCCAGGACGCCTGCCTCATGCTCCTCCAGCACTACGACTACACCTATGTCGTGCCGGGCGAGCGCTTCCCCCGGCGCCGGCCCACCAAGGACCCGCTGAGCCGCGACGTCCGGCAGGCCCCACACGACCGCGTGCCCGGGACGACCTTCACCCTGGTCGGCGAGGTCTTCGACCACCAGACCAACCCGGACCGCAAGCAGCCCTTCGACATGCGCTCGGTCATGCGCTCGGTCACCGACGCCGACTGTCTGCCGCTGGAGCGCTGGCAGCACTGGCAGGACGGTGAGAACTCCATCATCTGGGACGCCACCGTGGGCGGCATACCGGTGTGCATGATCGGGCTCTCCTCGCGGAACCTGCCGCGCAAGGGCTTCGTCCCCGCGGACGGGCCGCCGGCGTGGACCTCCGGCACGCTCTTCCCGCAGGCCTCCCGCAAGACCGCCCGCGCGGTCAACGCGACGAGCGGGAACCGGCCGCTAGTCGTCCTGGCGAACCTCTCCGGCTTCGACGGCTCACCGGAGTCGATGCGGCGCTGGCAGCTCGAGTACGGCGCCGAGATCGGCCGGGCGGTGACGAACTTCGACGGACCGATCGTCTTCGTCGTCGTCTCTCGGTACCACGGTGGCGCCTTCGTCGTCTTCTCCAAGGCGCTGACCGAGTCGATGGAGATCGCGGCGGTCGAGGGGTCCTATGCCTCGGTCATCGGTGGTGCTCCGGCGGCGGCCACGGTCTTCGCCCGCGAGGTCAAGCAGCGCACCGAGAAGGACGCCCGGGTCGTCGAGGCCCGCGCTGCTGCCGCAGCGGCCAAGGGTCCGGACGCCGGTCCGCTGCGGGCGACGGCCGCTCGGGTCACCGAGGCGGTCCGCTCCGAGAAGCTCGGTGAGGTGGCCGACGAGTTCGACTCGATCCACACCATCGAGCGGGCGCTGCGCGTCGGGTCGGTCGACCGGATCATTGCCGCGGCCGAGCTGCGCCCCTATGTCATCGACGCGCTGGAGCGCGGGATGGCGAAGTTCCTCGACTGACCTCCAACTATGCAAAGACACACCTTTAGAACGCGTCTAAAGGTGTGTCTTTGTTGGAAGGGGGGTCAGGTGGTGGGTCGGGTCAGCCACGAGTGCGTCGGTATGGCGCCCCCGAGGTCGGCGCCGCCGGGTAGCAGCGCCGGGGGAGCCGAGGGAGCCCGGTAGGCGATGGTGAGGACGAAGTCGCCGTCGCGGCGCCACCACCCGGGGAAGACGGTGCCATCGCGCCCGACCACGGTCATCGCCCCCCAGCCGTCTGGGCGCACCGCGTGGTCGATGGTCACCTCGACGGTCCGGGTGTCGGCGCGCAGGCCCACGCGGAGCACCTTGAGGGCGGCCTCCTTCGCCGACCACAGCAGGTTCGCGGCGGCATTCCACCCGTCGGAGCCATGGGACTCGAGGCGGGCGGCGACATACCGCTGCTCTGGCTCGGTGAGGTAGTCGCGGACGAACCCGGCAGTCCTCGGTTCGACGATCTCCAGGTCGATACCGAGGGTGCCCGCGGCCAGGGTCCCCGGCGGGCTCACCAGGGCGACGGCCACGCCGGCCCGGTCGCTGAGCGAGATGTCGATGCCGGCCGGCGCGCCGTCGACGAGCACATAGGGCGCCCCGCTCATCCGGTTGAGCAGCTCGACCCGGGCGAAGGTCTGCGGGGAGCGGTCCAGCCCGAGGACGGTCGTCGCGGCGAGCTTGCCGACCGCGCGACGTAGGAGGTACTCGGTGCGGCGTTTGGTGAACCTGATGTCGTCGATGCGCGAGGCCTCGAGCGCCGAGAGCCACCCGAGCCCCTCCGGGATGGCGTCCTCGGTCGTGCTGAGCCATTGCATCGCGCCATTGTCCTCGATCAGACCGGTGCGTCATAGGTGCAGAGGGGGAAGAATGGTCCTCGACAGGTGCAGCGCAAGACGGCATGGTGTGTGGTCTGCGAGCCCGACGAGAGGACCGCCAGTGACGACGAGTGCCGCCCCCGGACCGACCCCGCCCCCGGCGGGCGAGCCCCGGACCTCGGTCGCGGCCTTCTTCGACCTCGACGGCACGCTGATCCCCGGCTCGGCGAATATCCCGCTCGCCAAGGCGGCCTTCGCCCGCGGGCTGATGCCCAAGCGCGACCTCTTCCTCGACCTCGTCCGCGGGGTGCGCTTCGTCTTCATCGGCGCTAGCGACGAGGGCTCGGCCACGGTGCGTGACAGCATCCTGCGCCGGGTCGCCGGACACCGCGCGGCCGAGGTCGCCGGACTCGCCGACGACTTCCTCGCCGACCTCGTCGAGACGGTCCGCCCGGAGATGCGGGCGGTCCTCGACGAGCACCGGGCCGCCGGGCACCACCGGGTCCTCGTCTCGGCCAGCCCCACCGAGATCGTCCAGCGCTTCGCCGCCGAAACGGGCATGTCGTATGGCGCCGGGACCACCTCGGAGATCGACGCCGAGGGTCGCTACACCGGCCGGCTGGCCGGGCCGTTCTGCTACAAGGAGGGCAAGGCCCAGGTCCTGCTCGACCTCGCGGCGGCCCACGGCTATGACCTCGCGCAGTGCTATGCGTACAGCGACTCGATCTCGGACCTGCCGATGATGCGGATCGTCGGGCACCCCGTTGCCGTCAACCCCGACCACGAGCTGCGCCGGCACGCCCTCGACGAGGGGTGGGCGATCGTCGACCACGGGTCGCTGCGCGGCCGGGTCGCCTCCGTCGTGGAGACCGCCAAGGCGACCGGTCGGCGGGTGACCGCCGGGGCGCGGGCCAGCGTCCGGGTGACCCAGCGCAGCGTCGGGCGCTCACCGCGTCCGGACGGCCCGAGCCCGACGACGGCGCCGGTCGAGCACGCCGCTGGCTCGACGGAGCCCCTCGCGGTCCCGGACTGACACTGGATCGACAAAACCCGAGTCCGTAGGCCGCCCCGGCTCCTGCACGCTCATGGACTCCGTGGGCGCTGATGGCATCGCGCTAGGGGCCAAGAGCACCCACGGAGTCCATGAGCGTCCCTGACGTCAGTGTGCTGTCCCCCAACCTCAGCCGGCGGGTGCGACGACCGCCTCGATGCGTTCCAGGGTGCGCTCCATCGCGGCCCGCGTGGAGGAGGACATGAACGCCCGGACCAAGGGTCGGCTCACCGCGGCCTCCGAGGAGATATCCCAGGTCTCGGTCACCTTGGTGCCCCCGGCGACGGGCTCGAGCTCGTAGCGCCAGACCCGCCCGGTGAGGACCAGGCTGATCGGCGGAGCCGCGAGGGTCTGCCAGGCGATCCGGCGGTTCTCCTCGAAGGTCACCACGACATTGCGCGTCGAGTAGGCCACGCCCATCCGCATCGACATACCGAAGCTGTCGCCCAGGGCGAGCCGACGCGAACCGGACCGGGCACCCTGCACGGTGCCCGAGCCGTCGATCTCGGCGTGCCGGGAGGGGTCGGCGAGCAGGTCGAAGATCGGCTCGGGAGGGGAGGGTATGACGCGTGAGACGCTGATCCGGTCGGCCATCCTGCGACTGTACCCGGCGCAGCGACCCCCAACCCCACTGGGAACCCCGCCGAGGCCACGTCCCCAGGAGGCCTACTCGCCGCGCAGGTGCCGATCGGTCAGCGAACGCAGCACGTCCTGGGCCGACAGACCCTCATAGAGCAACCGATAGACCGCCTCCGAGATGGGCATCTCCACGCCGAGCTCGGCCGACATACGGTGCACGGACTTGGCGTTGAGGACACCCTCGGCGACCTGCCCGAGCTCGGCCTGGATCTCCTCCAGCGCGCGCCCCTGCCCCAGCCCATAGCCGACCCGGTAGTTCCGGGACTTCGACGATGAGCAGGTGAGCAGCAGGTCGCCGATGCCGGCCAGCCCGGACAGCGTCTGCGGGTTGGCTCCCTTGGCGCTGCCGAGCCGGGTGATCTCGGCCAGCCCGCGGGTGATGAGCGCGGCGCGGGCGTTGGCGTCGAAGCCCATCCCGTCGGCCAGGCCGGTCGCGATGGCGACGACATTCTTCGTGCACCCGCCGATCTCGACGCCGACGACATCGGTGGAGGTGTACGGGCGGAAGTACGGCGTGTGGAAGGCCTCCTGCACCAGCTTCGCGACCCGCCCCCAGCTCGCGGCCACGGTGACGGCCGTCTGCATCCCCTTGGCCACCTCGACGGCGAAGGACGGGCCGGAGAGGAAGGCGAGGTATGGGTGCAGGTGCAGGGGCAGGACGTCCTCGAGGACCTCGCTCATCGTCATCAGCGTGTCGACCTCGATGCCCTTGGTCACCGAGCAGATCGGCACTCCGGTCGGCAGGAGGTCCTTGGCCCGCTCGGCGACGATGCGCATCGCGTGCGAGGGGACCGCGAGGACGACCAGCTGCGATCCGTCGAGGGCCTTGGCGAGGTCGGCCTCGGGTCGCAGCGTGGGTGGTAGCGGTATGCCGGGCAGGTACCGAGTGTTCTCGTTCGACGTGCCGATTCCGGCCAGCGGCACCGGGTCGATATCCCAGATCGCGACCGGCCAGCCCTTGCCCGCGAGCACCGCGCCCAGGGCCGTTCCCCAGGACCCCGCTCCGACGACCGTCGCCTGCATCGGGCTACCTCCGCTGCTTCGCGCGACATGGGTCGCGGGTTCGTGCGGCGCCCATACGCCGCGGCCACGGTGACCGTCGCCTCGCTGCCGAGGGTAGTGCGCGAGGTCACCTCCCGCCAGGGCGCTCTCGGCCGCGACGCTGGCAGGATGGGGGGACATCGTGGACCGCGCCCGCCTCGGGAAGCCTCGCCGAAGGAGCCACCGTGACTGTCGTCGCCGATGCCTATGTGTATGACGCCCCCCGCACGCCTCGGGGGCGCGGCAAACGCGGGGGCGCACTCTACGAGGTGAAGCCGGTCGACCTCGTCGTGGGCCTGCTGCGCGAGCTGCTCGAGCGCAACCCCGGCCTGGACCCCGAGCTGATCGACGATGTCGTCCTCGGCTGCGTCACGCCGATCGGGGACCAGGGGGCCGATCTCGCCAAGACCGCGGTCATTGCGGCGGGCTACCCGAACACCGTGGCCGGGGTGCAGCTCAACCGGTTCTGCGCCTCCGGACTGGAGGCGGTCAACCAGGCGGCGGCCCGGGTCCGCTCGGGCTTCGAGGACCTCATCGTCGCCGGTGGCGTGGAGTCGATGTCCCGGGTGCCGATGTTCAGCGACGGCGGGGCCTGGGCCAGCGATCCCGCGACCGCCTTCGCCACCGACTTCGTCCCGCAGGGCGTCGGGGCCGATCTCATCGCCACCCTGGAGGGTTTCACCCGCAGCGACGTCGACACCTTCGCCGCCCGATCTCAGCAGCTCGCCGCGGCGGCCTGGGCGGAGCATCGCTTCGCCGGCTCGGTCGTCCCGGTCCGGGACCGCAACGGCCTGACCGTCCTCGACCGGGACGAGCATCTGCGGCCGGGGACGACCGTCGAGCAGCTCGCCGCCCTCCCAGCGTCCTTCGCCGGGGTCGGGGCGGCCGGCTTCGACTCGGTGGCCCTGGAGCGCTACCACTGGGTCGAGTCGATCACCCACGTCCACCACGCCGGCAACTCCTCGGGCATCGTCGACGGCGCGGCGCTGACCCTCATCGGCTCCGCGGCCGTCGGCCAGCGGATGGGGCTTCGGCCGCGGGCCAGGATCGTCGCGGCGGCGGTCAGCGGGGACGACCCGACGATCATGCTCACCGGCCCGGCCCCCGCGGCCCGCAAGGCCCTCGCCAAGGCCGGGCTGGACGCGAGCGAGATCGACCTTTTCGAGGTCAACGAGGCCTTCGCCGCCGTCATCATGCGGTTCATCAAGGATCTCGACGTCCCGCTGGAGAAGGTCAACGTCAACGGTGGGGCGATCGCCCTCGGGCATCCGCTCGGAGCCACCGGGGCGATGCTCCTCGGGACGGTGGTCGACGAGCTGGAGCGGCGAGAGCTGCGCCGCGGGCTGGTCACCTTGTGCGTCGGCGGCGGGATGGGCATTGCGACGATCGTCGAGCGGGTGACGGCATGACCACGTCGAGCACCCCGGCGGTCCGCTACGACCGCGACGTCGACGGCATCGTCACCCTCACCCTCGACGACCCGCAGGCACCGGTCAACACGATGACCCCGGGCTTCGTCACGGCCCTGGGCGCGGCCGTCGACAGGCTGGAAGCCGAGCGACCCGAGCTCGTCGGGGTGATCCTCGCCAGCGCCAAGCAGACCTTCTTCGCCGGGGCAGACCTCTTCGCCCTCCTCGACGTCGGGCCCGGCGACGCGGCCGCGCTCTTCGAGCAGGTGGAGACCGTCAAGGCGCTGCTCCGGCGCCTGGAACGGCTCGGCCGACCCGTGGTGGCTGCCGTGGGCGGATCGGCCCTCGGCGGTGGCCTGGAGCTCGCCCTGGCCTGCCACCACCGCATCGCCGTCTCCGACCCGGCCATCGAGATCGGGCTGCCCGAGGTCACCCTCGGCCTGCTGCCCGGCGGGGGCGGGATCACCCGCCTCGTCCGGATGCTGGGGCTGCAGGCCGCGCTGACCGAGTGGCTCCTCGAAGGACCCCGGCGCACGCCGGTCGAGGCCCGGGCGAAAGGACTGGTCGACGAGCTCGTCGCCGACCCGGCATACCTCCTCCCGACGGCACGGGAGTGGCTGCTCACCCATCGTGACGACGCGCAGGCGGCCACCCAGCCCTGGGACCGCAGCGGCTACCGCATCCCCGGGGGGACGCCGTCCACGCCCGCGCTGGCTGCCGCGCTGCCGGCCTTCCCCGCCATGCTCCGCGAGCAGCTCAAGGGTGCGCCCTATCCCGCGCCGCGGGCGATCCTCGCGGCCGCGGTCGAGGGCGCCCAGGTCGACGTCGACACCGCGCTGCGGATCGAGTCGCGCTACTTCGTCGAGCTGGCCACCGGACCGGTGAGCCGGGCGATGATCCAGGCCTTCTTCGTCGACCTCCCCTCGCTCACCCGATCCCGCGGCGCGGCACCGTCGACGGTCACCAAGGTCGCGGTGCTCGGCGCCGGGATGATGGGCTCCGGCATCGCGTACGAGTGCGCGCGGCGCGGCGTCGAGGTCGTCCTCACCGATGTCACCCCCGAGGCCGCGGCGAAGGGCAAGGGGTATGCCGAGGCCCGCCTGGCCAGCCGGATCTCGCGGGGGAAGGCCACGGCTGCGGAGGCCGAGACCGTCCTCGAACGGATCCACCCGACGACCGAGCTCACCGAGCTCACCGAGCTCGCCGGGTGCGACCTGGTCATCGAGGCGGTCACGGAGGACTCCGCCGTCAAGGCTCAGGTGCTCGCCGCGGCCGAGGCGCACGCCCGTCCGGATGCGCTGCTCTCGTCGAACACCTCGACCCTGCCGATCACCGGCCTGGCCCACTCGGTGACCCGGCCGGCCGACGTCCTCGGGCTGCACTTCTTCTCACCGGTCGAGCGGATGCGGCTGGTCGAGGTGGTCCGCGGTGAGCGGACCTCTCCGGAGGCGCTCGCGGCTGGCGTGGCCTTCGTGCGCCGCCTCGGGAAGGTGCCGATCGTCGTCCGCGACGGCCGCGGCTTCTACACCAGCCGGGTGTTCGGCACGCTGCTCTCCGAGGCCGTCGCCCTCCTCGACGAAGGCGTCGACCCGGTCACCGTCGAGCGCGCCGCGCTGCTCACCGGCTTCCCGGCGCCGCCGCTGGCGATATTCGACGAGGTCTCGCTCACCTTGACCCAACGGATCCGCCGGGAGGCCGTCGCCGCTGCGACCGCCGCGGGGCAGCCCGCGCCCTCGGCGGTCGGCGCCGAGACCGTCGACGCGATGATCGCCGCTGGTCGGCCCGGGCGGTCCGGCGGCGCCGGCTTCTACGACTACCCGGTTGGGGAGCCGAAAAAGCTCTGGCCGGGCCTGCGTGACCGGGTCCGTCCTGGCGTCGACGTGCCGCTGCGGGACATCCGCGACCGGTACCTGGTGACCATGGCCCTGGAGACCGCCCGCTGCGTCGAGGAGGGCGTCGTGGAGTCGGCTGCGGCGGCGAATATCGGGTCGATCCTCGGGATCGGCTACCCCGCCTGGACCGGGGGGACGGTCGCCTTCATGACCGGGTATGCCGGTGGGCTCGCCGGCTTCCTGCGGCGCTGCGAGGAGCTGGCCGCGGCATACGGGGAGCGTTTTGAACCCAGCCCGTGGCTCACCGCGCGGGCAGACAGCGGCGGGAGGGTGGTCTAGATGTCCGAGGTGTCCTGGCAACCCCTGCACGGGGTCTCGGTGGTGAGCATCGCCGTCAACCTCCCCGGTCCGGCCGCGGCGGCTCGCTTCATCGAGCTCGGCGCCTGCGTCGTCAAGGTCGAGCCACCGTCGGGGGACCTGCTCGCCTGGGCCGTGCCGACCTACTACGCCGAGCTCGTCGCCGGCCAGGAGGTCCTGATCCTCGACCTCAAGTCCGACGCCGGGCGCCGCGAGCTCGAGATCCTTCTTGCCGACGCCGACCTCTTGCTCACCTCGCATCGCACCAGTGCGCTGGAACGGCTCGGGCTGGGCTGGGCCGCCGTCCATGCCCGGCACCCCCGGCTCTCCCAGGTGGCGATCGTCGGCCATCGGGCGCCCCGCGACGACGTGCCGGGCCACGACCTCACCTACCAGGCCGACCTCGGGCTGCTCACCCCTCCGGTGCCGCCGCTGGTCCCGCTCGCCGACCTCTCCGGGGCCGAGCGGGCGGTCAGTGCGGGCCTGGCTGCTTTGGTGCGGCGGGCTTCGACGGGGGAGGCGTCATACGTGCAGGTTCCGCTCGACGAGGCGGCAGCGGTCATGGCGGGGCCGCTGCGACACGGGATGTCCGGGCCGGGCACGCTACTGGGGGGCGCGGTGCCGGGATATGGCCTCTACCGGTCCAGCGACGGGTGGCTCGCGGTGGCCGCGTTGGAACCACACTTTCTGCGCCGGCTCACCGAGGCGCTGGGCGTCACCGGGACCGCTGACGAGCTGGCCGCCGCCTTCGCCACGCGGACCAGCGCGCAGTGGCAGCAGTGGGCGGCGGACCATGACATCCCCATCGTCGCGGTGCGCTGAGGGGGCTCACGCCGGGCCGGTCGCCATCCCAGCCGTCCCGACCCGGACGAAGCCGACCCGCTCATAGACCCGGGCCACCGCGTCGTCCGCCGCGCTGAGGAAGATCGTCTCGACGCCTGCCGCCCGGGCGTCGGCGGCCAGGGTCTGGGCGATCGCCGCCCCCAGGCCGCGCCTGCGCGCCGAAGGGATGACGGCGATGCCCACGAGCTCGGTCGCCGTTCCGCGGGGGAAGTGGCTGCCGCCCCCCAGAGCGACTCCCAGGGCGCCCGCCGCCTGGCCCAGGCCAGTGAACGCACCCGCGACCCGGGTCTGCCCCGCCTCGATCGTTTGGCGGTCGCGGGAGACATCAGGCAGCTCGGGTCCGGGCTCGACGCCCCCGAAGCCCGCGTTCACCGCGGCCAGCACCAGGGCCAGTCGCGCGTCGTCGGCGGCGAGCATCGTCACCCCAAGGTCCTCGCGCGGTGCGACGACCGCGTCGTGGGAAAGCGCAAGGAGCGGGCAGAGGTCGACCTCCCAGCCGGCCGCGCGGGCCGCGTCGGCCACGGTGGGTGAGATGTCGTGCACCCACTCCAGGGCGCGCGGCACCCCCAGCTCGTCCTGGTATGCCGCCAGGTCCTCGACGTCGAAGGCATCGACAGGCCGGCCGCCGCCGCCCAGTCGAGGCCGCGCGTAGTACGGCCAGCGCGACTCCGGCCGGGCGACGAAGACGGTGAACGGGCCGTGCGCCTCGGCGTCCGCGCTCGCTCGGGGGGAGCTGTCGTAGTGCGCCTCGATCCGGGTCAGCGTGGTCGTCATACCACCGATCAGACCATCTTCACGACGATGTCGTGAAGGGTGTCTCCGGCGTGGGCGAGCCGGTCGGCCATATTCGCCAGGTGGCGGTAGACCTCGCGCTTCTTGAAGATCTCGATGACCGTGCGCAGCGCGACCGTCCCGGACGGCGCGTCACCGTTCTCGATCGAGGAGATCTTCGACTCGACGTCGAAGAGGGCTGCCAGAGCATGGCGGTAGGTCTTCTCCGTATTGCGCTCGGACTTTCGGGCGGCCTGGGCGAAGGGCTCCGCGGCGCCGGGGTTTGTCGACAGCTTGGCGTACCCGTCGCGCAGCGCCTCGGTGCCCTCGCGCAGGGTGGTCACCATCTCCAGGCACATGGCATCCGGAGCGACGCCGAGGGTGTCCATCTCGCGGATCGTTGTCTTCGCGTAGTTCATGATGTGGTCGATCGTCGCGATGGCGCGGTAGAGCTCCTCCCGGTCCATCGGCGTCGAGAACGCGGAGTTGAGCGTGTCAAGGTTGGCGCTCTTGAGGTCGTCGCCCTCGTGCTCGAGGTCACGGACTCGTTGGGCGAGGCCGGGGTCCCCGGTGCGCATGAACTCCTCGAGGGTCTGCATCGTCTCGACGGCCTTTCGCGCACTGGGCGTCGAGCGCACCGAAGAAGTCCGGCATCTTCGGGAACACCCGCTGCACGAGCTTGGTCACTGCGTTGTTGCTTGAACCTGACATGGGTCCTCCGTGGCTGAGGCCGGTCGCTCCGGCACAGTGGGTCTAGTGGATGAAGATCGCGCTGACGAAGTACGCGAGGATGCTGACGACCGCCGCTCCGGGGATGGTGATGATCCACGTCGTGAGGATCTCCTGGGCCTTGGCCCAGCGGACGGCGTGGACCCGCTCGGACGCGCCGATGCCCATGATCGACGAGCTGACGACGTGGGTGGTGGACACCGGCGCACCGAGCAGCGACGCGCCGTAGATGACCGCCGCCGAGGTGAGCTGGGCGTCCAGGGCGTGGAGCGGACGCACCTTGTAGATGCCGAAGCCGACGGTGCGGACGATCCGCCACCCACCGGAGAGGATGCCCAAGGTGATCGCCGCAGCACAGGCGATGATCGTCCAGGTCTGGACGACGAAACCCCCCTTGAGCTGCCCGGAGAGGATGAGCAGCAAGGTGATGATGCCCATCGACTTCTGGGCGTCGTTCGCGCCATGTGAGAAGGCGAGGAAGGCCGAGGTGAACCACTGGGTGCGCCGGAGGGTCCGGTTCGCCTTGGGCTTGGCGCCCTGGAGCAGCCGGCCCATGAGCCGGTGGATGAGGAAGCCCACGCCGAAGCCGATGATCGGGGAGATGATCAGGCCCATCAGCACCTTGGTCACGCCGGTGACATGGCCGTGGAGGAGCTCGCCGAAGCCCCAGACCACGTGGGACGGACCGACAGCCACGACGACCGCGCCGGCGACACCGCCGGTGAGGGCGTGCGAGGACGACGACGGTATGCCGAACCACCATGTGCCGAGGTTCCACACGATCGCCCCGATGATGCCGCAGAAGATCACCGTGACGGCCTTGACCGGGTCGACTCCGTCGAGGGTGACGAACTTGCCGATCGTGTTCGCCACGGCGGTCCCGCCGAGGATGGGGCCGAGGAACTCGAAGGTGGCGACGATGACGACCGCCTGCACGGGGGTCATCGCTCGCGACGCGATGACCGTCGCAACGATATTCGACGCGTCGTGGAAGCCGTTGGTGTAGTCGAAGATGATCACGAAGGTGATCGCGACGACCGAGATGACGACCAGCGAGTTCATGGGGGAGTGTCTACAGGATCTCAACCCCCTGTTGGAATGCACTTCACCATCCGTTCACCTAACCGTCCCGTGAGTGGAAAGCCCAGCGGACGTCGGCGCGCTGAGCGGCGCCTGCCGCTGGTCAAGCGGTTACCCCGTGGCGGGGCCGGGCCGGTCCTGCTGCGCACAGGGCCTGACATGCGCTTTGATGGCGACGTGGACAGCCTGCGCCGGATCCGGGTCGCCATCGGCGGCCTGCTCCTGGTCACGGTCATCGGCACGGTCGGGTACAAGCTCCTCGGCTTCTCCTGGCTGGAGGCCGTCTTCCAGACAGTGATGACCGTGACGACGGTCGGCTTCGGGCTGGTTCGCCCGCTGTCGAAGGCGGGGGAGGTCTTCACGCTCTTCCTCATGGTCATCGGCGTCGGGATGGCGCTGTACAACCTCGGCGTGCTCTTCGAGGCGCTCACCGAGGGGCACCTGCGGGACCTACTAGGAAGGCGTCGCATGGACAGGCGGATCGCCGCGCTGCGCGGCCATGTCATCGTCGCGGGCCACGGCCGGGTCGGCCGGTCGGCGAAGGACCACTTGCTGGCGACCGGGCATGAGGTCGTCGTCGTCGACGTCGACCCCGAGCGTTGCGAGCACCTCGACATGCCCTATGTCGTCGGTGACGTCACCCGGGACTCGGTGCTGCGTCAGGCCGGTATCGAACGGGCCCGCGCCCTGGTCGCCTGTCTCGAGACCGACGCCGACACGGTGTATGTCGTCCTCTCGGCCCGCGCACTGTGTCCGGACCTCGTCATTGTCGCCCGGGCCCGGACCGCTGACTCCAAGGCCAAGCTCGTCCTCGCCGGAGCGACCCGGGCGGTGAACCCGCAGATGATCGGGGGCCGGCGGCTTGCAGCCTTCGCTCTCCAGCCCGATGTCGCCGAGTTCATGGACGTCGTCATGCACGACGAGGAGCTCGACTTCCGGATCCAGCAGGTGAAGATTCGTCGAGGCTCGGCCATGGACGGTCGTACCCTCGGCGAGCTCGCGCTCGCGGAGAAGACCGGCGCCCAGCTGCTCGCCTTCCGGCCCGGGAAGGGCGAGCCGTTCACCCCCACCCCGGGCGCGGGAACGGTGCTATTGCCGGGTGCGGTCCTCATCGCCTTCGGCAACATGGAGCAGATGGACAAGCTCAAGACACTCGCCCGCCCCTGAGCGTCTCTGCTCCGGCCGGAGCCGGATAAAGGCGTGATCATTCATGCCACGTGAATCACACTGTGGGGACGTTGTGCTCCGGCCAGACCCGCAAAGGCGATATTTGTGACGACCTTCTCCCCAACACGCGCGGACTCGTGGCTATGCTGAGGAGAAGGTAGTGAACGCAGCGCATAAGGGCGGGGGCCTGCTGCGCGAGCACCACCCTCATGCTTCACCAAAACCAGGCCGTCGGGCGTCCGGAAGGACTCGGGCGGTCTGTCCCATAAGGGCGCGCACGGCGCGCACGGCGCATGTCCCACCTGCCGAAGTCGCGGTCCCCAACCGTTGCGCACCTGGGAGAAATAGATCGAGGCGGGCAGATTCCCCGACTGCCCGCCTCGATCGCCTCCGGCCCTTCGCGTCGTACGTCCTCGACGCGGCCACGCCTGAGACTCCAGCGCTGCGCTCGCCAGACCGGCGTCCGGCACGTGCTGTCTCGTGAGCGCACCGACCACTCTCGCTCAGGTCGCTGCGTCGCGGTCGGCTCGGCGCACCCGAGAGGCGAGCCTGCTGAACCCCTCGGGGGTGATGCCCAGATGCAGCGCAAGATCCTTCTGCGGGACGCGTCGGACGAGCTCCGGCTCCTGAGCCAGCAGCTCCCGGTACCGCTGCTCTGCCGTGAGGGTGAGGAACTGTCGCTGCCGGCGCTCCTTCGCCAGGGAGAACTGCAAGGTGGCCGCGATGAGGAGGTGGGCCCACTCGATATGCCGCAGCGCCAGTGCCTCGATCGCGCGGTAGTCGATCCGGAGCAGGCGAGTGCGCTCCACGGCGGTCACGTGGTATGCCGTGCGCCCCTCGCCCATCTCCTCCTGGACCGCGGACCCGGTCCGGGTCTGGAGGCTCATGGCGCGCTGGAGCCAGATCGGCCGCAGCGCCGGGAGGCTGGTCACCAGCTCACCGGGGCGGGAGAAGCCGATGATCCACATCTGCCCGTTGGGTGCGAAGGTGCCGATACGCAACATCCCCTGCCGGACGATGTAGAGATAGGGGTGGGTGATACCGACGGGAAAGACGACGTCGTTGGCCTCCAGGTCGATCCGCCGGGTCGCCGTCTCGAGGCTCTCCCACTCCGGAAGGACCCCACCGGCGAGTGCCTCCAGCTCGGCACGTAAGGCATCGAGGGTCGACCCGTCGCCCATGACTAACCCCCCAAGCGCTCACCGCGGACGCACGGCGCTGAGGCGGTCTTTCCGCCGTGCTTGACAGCATTCATAGCACGCGAACTCGCTTCGGGGACCATCTTTGGTCCTTGCTGAGGAGGCGAGCTGTCCGGTGGCCTCGTCTGCCGATCTCACGAACCCGATGAAGGAAGGAGATTCACACAGGGAGATGACCTCGATCAACGTCAGGGGAGGGCCCGGTACGGGCAGGGATCTAGTTGTCCGACATCATAGGTCCCGACTGCGGCACTGCACGAACTGGCGCGTGGCCCTCCGGCCCGCTTCTCTTGCCTGCTGACCTGGGACGACGTCCACCGTGTGTCGAGCTGCCGGCGCGCTCGGCGCGGGGTCGCGGCAGGGCGCCAGAGATTGTCCTCAATCTGACGATTCGACAACGATGTACAGAGGAATTTCGGATTGGTCGACGCCATTGGGTTGAGCCGTGGGGTTCTCCGGAGATCTCCGGATGGCTGTCGATGAGGAGCGCGGGTGAATGAAGGAGCGCGGGCGGAATTCGAGCCGCCGCCGTCGTCATGACGAGTAAGCCGCCCAGCATCGAAATGTGGGCCGGAATGTCTTGCTGTCGACTGCGTCGCGCAGAACTCGGTTGGGCCAGAGCCGACCCAAGAACTCACCGGTATGCCGCGGCCCCGCGCACCTCAGGTGCGCGGGGCCGCGTCGTGGTCCGGGAGGGCCGGTGCCGGCGTCCCGGTCAGCTCACTGCAGGGTCATCCGGGGCTCGCCATTGAGCAGCCCGGTTCCCGCGATCGTGCACGTGCCGCCCTTGACCGCGCCACCGTTGTAGGCCTGTCGGACGCAGCTGCGCTCGGCCAGCTCACCCCAGTAGTTCGGGTGCAGCGACTCCTGGATGTAGTAGTTGCTCGTCGCCGTCGACACGGTGCGGATCTGGTCGACCCACTCGGTCTTGTCCACGGCACCGGCGCTGGTCCACGAGGCGAGGCCCTTCTCCTCGAGCAGGCCGACGGTGTTCTCGCACAGCCGCCGGCCGTTGAGCGCCGAGGTGAGGTCGAGAATCTTGACGTTGGCGATGCCCGACGCGGTCACCGCGCCGCGGACGGTGGAGTTGATCGTCGGCAGCGCCGACGCATTGGCCCAGTCGGCGTCCTTGTTCCAGAAGCCGCAGCCGCCGGTGTTCTGCCGGGTGTACCCGGACTCGCTGTACCGGATGCCCGCGCCATTCGGGAGCGGGGACGGGTAGGTCTGGACGACCATCGTCCACGCGGTGTCGGCATACCCGGCAGTGCGCATGGCGGTGCGGACGTTGGTCAGGGCCGTGGCGATCTTCGTCTTGACAGCGGCGACATTGGCTGAGGTGAAGTTCGCCGTCACCGAGGAGTCGTCGTAGCAGTAGTCCTTCCACCAGCTTGGTGAGCCGAGGAAGTCGGTGACGCAGGACTGGATGATGCTCGCGAAGTTGAAGTCGTTCCCGCCGATCGAGACGACGACCATTGTGACATTGTGGTTCGCCGCGAAGGACTGGAGCAGCGCCGCCTGGCCCCGGTTGCCGGCGCCATTGTCGTAGAAGTCCAGGCCCGGCTTGAAGGAGCCGCTGGAGTCGGTGAAGGTGCCGGTCTTCGCGCCGGAGCAGGCGAGGACGACCCCGCCCACACCGCCGCCGATATGGGCCGAGGCGGCCCAGCTGCGGTGGCAGCGGGAGATCTGCTCGGCGGTCCGGGCTGCATTGTCGAAGTACGCGGTCGAGCCCAGCGCGTCGATGAGGGACGAGCCGTTGTTCGTGTTGCCGGCCCAGCGGCCGGCCTCACCGGAGATATACGAGTCGCCGACCGTGGCGACATAGGGCGTTCCCACGCCGGGGCCGTCGGCGTATGCCGGTGCGGCCGCGACGGTGGTCACGGCGAGCACGGCCAGAGGGGCCAAGGCCGCGCTGGCCGCGCGGCGCAGGGTAGTTCGGGTCACGAAGGATCTCCATCGTCATTGGTGGAAAGGGCCCTGGTGGGAGGGGCGGCCCGCGGTCAAGAGTGAGGCACAACGACCGTTTCGTCCAGAGTCGCCACCGGCCGGGCGGTCTGCACCGGTTCGTGCCGGGCCGCCCGGTCTGCGCCTGACGCCGGGGGCGGTCAGCTCGCCGGCATCGGCGCGCCGATGGCCCACTCGACGAGCGTGCCGGTGGTCGCGCTGCGCCATACCGCTGTCGTCAGCCCGGAGTTGGAGAGCAGCTTCTGGCAGCCAGGGCACGGCGGGTGGGTCACCGCGATCCACCCGCCCCGGCGGCGGACCGGGTCGGCGAAGAGCAGGGCATTGGACTCGGCGTGGATCGAGATGCAGAACCCGGGAGAGGTCGGGTCCTCATAGGGCGCGTCCGGTGGCAGCTCGTCGTGCCGCAACGCACCGCGGGGGCAGCCACCCTCGAGGCAGCCGGTGCGGCCCGCCGGTGCGCCGTTGTACCCGGTCGAGAGGATCCGGTTGGCCTCGTCGAAGATCACCGCCCCGACGCGGCGGCGGGTGCAGTCGGCCCGCAGCGCGACCGCCTCGGCGATGCCGACGCCCCAGTCGTGCCAGCCGGGTCGGGTGGTGAAGCCGGCCTGCGTCGTCATACCAGGCAGTATGCCGCGTGGGCAGTCCTCGCCGGCGCCGGGGAGGGACGGTCGCTGGGCGGGTGGCGCACGGGAGCGCGGGGAAGGGCGGCGGGGGCGATCTGCCAGACTTGCCACTGAGGGTGTGCCGGTTCGAGCAGCGGGCCGGGTCGACACCGGGAAGGTCGGGTTGGCACAGCAGCCATGAGCGTCGCCCCCATCTACCGCCACGGCTTCGCGCGGGTGGCCGCGTGCACGCTGCCGGTCGCCCTGGCCGACCCCGCGACGAACGCCGAGCGGATCATCGAGCAGGTCCGCCGGCTCCACGACGACGGCGTCGTCGTCGCGGTCTTCCCCGAGCTGTCGCTGACCGGGTATGCCGTCGAGGACCTCTTCCTCCAGGACGTCCTCCTCGACGCCGTGGACGCGGCGGTGCTGCGGATCGCGCGAGAGTGCGCGCAGCTGCGCCCGGTCGTCGTCGTGGGCGCGCCGCTGGAGACGGACGGTCGGCTCTACAACTGCGGCGTGGTCATCCACGGCGGCCTGGTCCGCGGCGTGGCGCCGAAGTCCTTCCTGCCGAACTACCGGGAGTTCTACGAGAAACGGTGGTTCGCCGCCGGGGTGGACCGGCGGCAGGGCTACCTCCACCGGCCGCACTGGCCCGGCGCTGACCTCGACGGCGACCTCGCCTTCGGGCCGGACCTGCTCTTCGACATCACGACGGTCCCCGGGCTGACCTTCCACGTCGAGATCTGCGAGGACATGTGGGTGCCGGTCCCGCCGAGCCACCAGGCCGCACTGCGCGGAGCGACCGTCCTGCTCAACCTCTCGGCCTCGCCGATCACCGTCGGGCGGGCGCAGGACCGGCATCTCATGGCCCGTTCGGCCTCGGCTCGGTGCAATGCCGCCTATGTGTATGCCGCGGCCAGCGCCGGGGAGTCGACGACCGACCTGTCCTGGGACGGGATGACGATGGTCTACGAGCAGGGCGACCTGCTCGGCCAGAGCGAGCGCTTCCCCACCGGGGCGCAGGCCACCGTCGTCGACATCGACCTCGACCGGCTCCGCCAGGAGCGGATCCGGCAGGGCAGCTTCGTCGACAACCGGCAACCGGCGTCGGCGGGCCTGGCGGCGGACCCGTCCTCGGGCGACTTCCGGGTCGAGTCGATCCACGTCGACCTGCCGGCCGGGGACCTCGGTCTGCGGCGGCCGGTCGACCGCTTCCCGTTCGTCCCCGACGACCCGACCCGGCTGGCCCAGGACTGCTACGAGGCCTACAACATCCAGGTCTCCGGGCTCGAGCAGCGGCTCCGCGCGATCGGTGGCGGCAGCGTCGAGCGGATGCCGAAGATCGTCATCGGCGTCTCCGGCGGCCTCGACTCGACCCACGCCCTCATCGTCGCGGCGAAGGCCTGCGACCGGCTCGGCCTGCCTCGAACTCACGTCCTCGCCTTCACCCTGCCCGGCTTCGCGACGAGCGAGCACACCAGGACCAATGCCACCGCCCTGAGCGAGGCCCTCGGCGTCACCTTCGAGACCATCGATATCACCGCCGTGGCGACCCAGCTGCTCCGGGACCTGGGGCACCCGGCCGGACGCGGCGAACCGGCATACGACGTGACCTTCGAGAACGTCCAGGCAGGGGTGCGCACCGACCTGCTCTTCCGCGCGGCCAACCAGCGCGGCGGGATCGTCCTGGGCACCGGGGACCTGTCCGAGCTGGCCCTGGGGTGGTGCACCTATGGCGTCGGTGACCAGATGAGCCACTATGGCGTCAACGCCGGGGTGCCGAAGACCCTCATGCAGCACCTGATCCGGTGGGTCATCTCCTCCGGCCAGTTCCCCGACGCCGGCGTCAACGAGACGTTGCAGAGCATCCTCGACACCGAGATCAGCCCCGAGCTCATCCCGACCGCGGCGGGGGAGAAGCCCCAGTCCACCCAGGACACCATCGGGCCGTACGCCTTGCACGACTTCACGCTCTACCACGTGCTGCGGCACGGGTACCGGCCGAGCAAGATCGCCTTCCTCGCTCAGCACGCCTGGTCCGATCTAGCGTCCGGTGGCTGGCCCGCGGGCTATCCGGCGAGCGAGCGGACCGCCTACGACCTCGCGACGATCCGGCGCTGGATGGAGGTCTTCTACCGCCGGTTCTTCGCCAACCAGTTCAAGCGGTCCGCGATGCCCAACGGTCCCAAGGTCGTCGCCGGCGGCTCGTTGTCACCTCGTGGTGACTGGCGTATGCCGTCCGACGCCTCCGCCGCGGCCTGGCTCGCCGACCTGCACACCGACGACTGAGGGCCTGGCGAGGTCCGGGTCCTTGACGCCATCAGTCCCCGGCTCGGCCGGCCGCTGTGACATCCCAGACGTGGTGCTCCACGTCGTGGAGGAAGTAGGCCGCGAAGGTCGCGACGGTGAACTGGGCGCCGTTCGATCGGACCCCGCGGTGCTCCCACTGGCCGCCGGCCACGGCGTCGAAAGCTGCCGCCGTCGCGGTGGCCTGGTCGGCATACTGCCGGGCGACCGTCGCGGGGTCCTGCTCCCAGTAGCGCTGCTCGACCGCGGTCTGGTCCTGGTCCCAGTTGGCGAACCGGGCGCCGTCCTCGGCGAGCATGAGTCCCAGGCGCATCCGGAACAGCTCGCAGACGTCCCGGACGTGGCAGGCGTACTCCACCGGTGACCAGGTCTGCGGGCTCGGCCGGGTCGTCGCGTCCGGCGCGGTGAGCCGCGCCTGCCAGGTGGGGATCGTCGCGCGGAGCCGCTCGCCGGTCGTCGCCACGTCATACCCCGGGTCGAAGCCGCACTCGGCGCACCCGGCGACGAGAACTCCGGTCCAGTCCTTGTCCTCCGGCGGGATGTCGGCAGGGGGCTGGGTCATGGCAGGTCCTTTCGTGTGGGTGGGTGCGCCCGTGGGCTGGCCAGGTCAGGTGAGGGACTGGGTGATCCGTGCGGTCTGGGGACCGTGCTCGACGCGGGCGAGGGCACAGTTGACCAGGCCGAGGAAGGGCGCGACGTGGCCGCACTCGACATCGGCGAGGATCGGCACCCCGAGGCAGCCGAGGGCGTCGAGGACCGCCTCGCGCTGGGTCAGCGTCGGACCGTCAGGTGCATGGGTGCGACCCACGAGCACCGCGTTCGCGCCGGCGAAGAAGCCGGCCAGCCGCATCCCGTGCAGCGCCCGGCAGGTCGCGTAGGCGTCGTCCTCCGCCGCCTCGACATAGACGATCGTCCCCTCGGGTGCATGCGTCGCCACCCACCGTGGGATGTCCCCGTATGCCGTCCCGGCAACATGGCTGAGGGTCTCGATGCACCCGCCGATGAGCCGCCCGGAGACGTCGACCGGCGCCGCATCGTCGAGGCGGGTCCAGGTGCCGACCGCGTCGAGGCTCATCCGGTCCACCCACGGCGTGGCGACATAGTCGTCGTGGCCCGCCGCGCGGTACCGGCCGGGGGAGCTCTGGATCAGGACCGCTCCGACCCCGGCGGTGACGAGGTCGAGCCAGCCGAGCAGCCCGGGCGGTGGGACATACGGCGTGTCCATGAGGTTGTTCCCGTGGACCGTAGCGACCCCGGTGCGCAGCGTTAGCGGGGTGATGATCGTCGAGATGTCGGAGTAGCCGATCACCCAGGTCGGCTCGGCCGCCTCGATCGCGGCCCAGTCGAGCAGCGGCAGGAGGTCGATCGCCGTCTCGCCGCCCCACGGCGGGACGATGGCTCGGATCGTCGGGTCGAGGAGCATCGAGGTGAGCTCGGCGGCGCGCTCGGCCGCGGGGGCGCTGACGTGGCCTGCACCGGACATGCAGGCGCCGAGGACGACCTCGTACCCGCGCTCGCGGACCGTGGCCAGGGCGGCCTCGAGCCGGGGCCACATCCGGGCGTCGACACCGCTCGACGGTGAGGTGACGCCCACGCGGTCGCCGGGGCGCAGCGGCGTCGGATAGCGGATCGTCATACGGGTTATCGTCGCAGACCCGGCCCCGGCGAGGGTCTGGTGATGGGGCTGGGACTCGCGCGGCATACTCGGGGGTATGTCGAGACTGCCGACCTGGGCCCAGCTCACCTCGGACCCTCGGGCCACGATGATCGGGATGAACGTGTGGCCGCCGTTTGCGGCGGCGGGCATCCAGGTGCGGCACATCGGGGCGGACTGGCGGACGGCAACCGTCGTGCTGCGGCACCTGCCGTGGACGCGCAACTATGTCGGCACGGCGTATGGCGGGTCGCTCTTCTCGATGGCCGACCCGTTCTTCATGATCCTCACGCTGCGCAGCCTCGGGCCCGGGTTCGTCGTGTGGGACAAGGCCGGCGAGATCGACTACGTCTCGCCCGGGCGCGGGACCGTGACGGCGCGCTTCGAGGTGACCGATGCAGACCTCGACGAGATCCGGGCCGAGGTCGAGGCGAGGGGCAAGGCGCTGAAGTGGTACTCGGCCGACCTCCTCGCCGCCGATGGCACCGTGGTGGCTCGGGTCCGCAAGCAGGTCTACGTCCGCCGCAAGGACGACAGCCTCCCACACGGCCGCCAGTAAACCCTCAACCACCCCTCCAGACTTCCCCCCTTCCCCTGCAAAGACACACCTTTAGAACGGTTCTAAAGGTGTGTCTTTGCGGGTTATCCACAGGGGGTGGAGCAGATGTATGCCGCCAGGCGGTCGACCGCGGCGCCGACATCGGCCGTCGACCCGGCGAAGCTGAGCCGCATGAACTGCGACCCCCGCGCCGTGTCGAAGTCGACCCCCGGCGTCAGCGCCACCCCGGTCGCCGCGAGGACCTCGGCACACCACGCCCGCGAGTCCGAGGTGAGGTGCCCGATGTCGCAGTACGCATAGAACGCCCCGTCCGGCGGCGCGAAGGTCGTCACGCCCAGCTCCGGCAGCCGGTCCAGCAGGATCGCGCGGTTCGCGGCATACCGCTGCACGTGCGAGTCGAGCTCGGCCCGCGCCTGCGGCGTGAAGGCGGCCACAGCGGCGGCCTGCGCAACGGCCGGCGCGCAGATCGCCAGGTTGCCGAGCAGCAGCTCGACCGGCCGAACCAGCCACGACGGCAGGAGCATCCAGCCCAGCCGCCACCCGGTCATCGAGAAGTACTTGCTGAACGACCCGACGACGACCGACTCGCGCGACGTCTGCCACGCGCTGGCGCACTCCCGCCCGTACGAGATGCCGTGGTAGATCTCGTCGCTGACCAGCAGGCAGTCGTTCGCCGCACACCACCGCGCGACCGCGGCCAGCTCGTCGGGGTCGAGGATCGTCCCGGTCGGATTCGCCGGCGACGCGACGACCAGCCCGGCCGGCGGCTCGGGCAGCGCCTCGAGCATCGCGACGGTGGGCTGGTAGCGCGACTGTGGTCCGCAGTCCAGCTCAAGGACGCGGCACCCCATCGCCTGCAGCGTGTTGCGGTATGCCGGATAGCCCGGCCGGGCCATCGCCACCGTGTCCCCGGCGTCGAAGGCGGCGAGGAAGAGCGCGAGGAAGGCGCCCGACGACCCGGTCGTGACGACGACCTCGTCGGCGTCGACGTCGAGCCCGTAGTCGGAGGCGTAGTGGGTCGCGATCGCGGCGCGCAGCGGCCGGATCCCGACCGCCTCGGTGTACCCGAGGACCGAGGAGCCGATCGCGCTCGCCGCCGCAGCGAGCACCGGGGCAGGCGCCGGCGTCGACGGCTGGCCGGCGCAGAGCAGGATGACGTCACCGTGCGAGGCCGCCCGGGCCGTGGCGGCCTTGATGACCTCCATGACGTGGAAGGGCTCGACCTGTCCGCGGACCGACGGCGTACGCACAGGACCAGCCTAGGCGGCCAGGGTCCAACCAACCGGGTGGCGCGGACGCAAGCGGGGGGCGACCGGGCGCTACAGGGTTCTCGGGGCGACCGGGTGGGCCGGCACCATATGCCGCCACGGGCGGTCGAGGTGGAACCGGCGACCGGAGACCTGGTGCGGCTCGATGGCGAGGACGTGGCACTTGGTCGTCGGCACCCACGGGCGCAACGGCAGGGTGTCGACCCACGCCGCCTCACGGTCGACCAGCTCGTGGGCGGAACCGTGCAGGACCACGCTGAAGGCGGCGTCCTCGCCGATCTCGTCCACCTCGAAGGCGACGTCCACGTTGTGGGTGATGGCGAGCAGCTTGCTGCCCTCGGCGGTGCGGAAGATGACCCGGTGCTCGTCGTCGAGGGCGTAGTTGATCGGCACCAAGGTGACGAGGTCACCGTCGTGGTAGGCCAGCCGACCGAACTCCTGGCGGCGGAGCAGGTCCCAGCACTCCTCGGCGGAGAGATCACTCACGACCATCTCGTCGTCAGACATTGCATCCTCCCAACCGCGTGTCGGGACAAACAACCCGTCACTACCAGGGTACGTCCCACAGGCGAGATGAATCGATCAACCACAGTGTTTCCTCCGACACCAATTCGTATACCCCAGGGGGTATAATGCACCATGGAGACCATCACGGAGCTGCCGAGCTGGCGCCAGGTGCTCGCCGTCGTAGCGCATCCGGACGACGAGTCTTTCGGTCTGGGGGCCGTGGTCGGCCGGTTCATCGACGCCGGCGCGCAGGTCGACGTCCTGTGCTTCACCCATGGTGAGGCGTCCACCCTCCACGGGGTGCCGGGCGACCTCGCCACGATTCGCGAAACCGAACTGCGCGAGGCCGGTTCGCTCCTGGGGGTCACGCACACCACGCTCTTATCGTATCCGGATATGGGGCTTGCCCCGGTAGGCGCTGAGGTGCTCTCGAAGGACGTCGAGGCGCTCTCCGTCGAGGCGGACGGGCTCCTCGTCTTCGACGTCACGGGCATCACCGGTCACCCGGACCACCAGACGGCGACTGCCGCCGCGGTGCTGGCCGCGGGCCGGCTCGACATACCAGTTCTCGCCTGGACCCTCCCGGAGACGGTGGCGAGCGCCCTGCGGGAGGAGACCGGCGCGCCTTTCGCCGGCCGACGCGCGGACCAGATCACCCATGTCGTCCGAGTGGACCGCGCCCGGCAGCGCACGGCCAGCCTCGCCCATGCGAGCCAGGCCCTCCCGACCTCGGTGCTGTGGCGCCGGCTCGAGCTGCTCGGTGATGTGGAGCACCTCAGGCTGCTCTGACCCCCTGGCGGCATAGACTGAGCGGCCAGGTGAGGTAACCCTAAGGAACCGTGGTGGCGATGACGAGGCTGGCCGATGTGCGCTCCGGCGCCGTCGTGCGCATCGAGGCCATCGACCCCGAGGTGGCGCCGCTGCTCCGGCTGCGCCTCACCCATCTGGGCTTCCGCCCCGGCGAACAGGTCGCTGTCGTCCGCCGGGCGCCCTTCAGCGGACCCGCGGTCTACCGGATCTGCGACTACGACCTCTGCCTGCGCCAGGAGCACGCCGCCCACGTCATCGTCGGGGTCGAGCAGTGAGCGCCGCCTGCCACGACAATCCGGCGCCCGAGCGAGGCGTGGCCACCGGGCTGCGCCGGATCGCCCTGATCGGCAGCCCCAACGCGGGCAAGACGACGATCTTCAACCAGCTCACCGGGCTTCGCGCGCACACCGCCAACTACCCCGGGGTCACCGTCACCCGCTCCGAGGGTATGGCGCACACGCCAGCCGGTCGGGTCGCCGTCGAGGACGTCCCCGGCACGTACAGCCTCAGCGCCATGAGCCCCGACGAGCAGGTCGTCGTCGACCTGCTCGACGGGACGCTGCCCGGATGTCCGACCCCGGACGCCCTCGTCGTCGTCCTCGACGCCACCACCTTGCGGCGCTCCCTCACCCTGGCCGCCCAGGCGATGGCCCGGCACCAGCCGACCCTCGTCGCCGTGACGATGCTCGACGAGCACGCCGCCCGGGGTGGCCGGCTCGACCTGCCTGCGCTCGCGGAGGCGCTCGGGGTCGGGGTCGTGGGCGTCATACCGCCATCAGGGGAGGGCATCGACGAGCTGCGCGCCCGACTGGACCGGCCGCAGGACTGGGCCGAACCACCCTTCCCGCCGCCGGCCGACTCCGAGGAGCAGACCGCGTGGGTCCGCTCGGTCCTCGCGGCGGCCGACTACCACGCGCCGAGGCCGGATGCGGCGACCCGGGCCGTCGACGACGTCCTGCTCCATCCGCTCTGGGGCGGGGTGGTCTTCGTCGCAGTGATGTTCGCCTTCTTCCAGACCATCTTCACCGTGGCCGCGCCGGTCCAGGACACGCTCCAGCGGGGCTTGGGCTGGCTGGCCGAGCAGGTCGCCGACCATGTCGGGCACGGCTTCGTCGGGGCCTTCCTCTCCGAGGCGGTCATCGGCGGGGTCGGGTCGGTGCTCGTCTTCGTGCCGCAGGTCGCCCTGCTCTTCCTGCTTATCGCCCTCCTCGAGGGCCTGGGCTATATGGCGCGGGCGGCATACCTCATGGACCGCATCATGGCCGCGACGGGACTGGACGGGCGGGCCTTCGTCGCCATGCTCTCCTCCTTCGCCTGCGCCGTCCCGGGGATCATGGCGACCCGGACCATCGGCTCGTCGAAGACCCGGATCGCGACGATCCTCGCGGCGCCACTCATGCCCTGCTCGGCGCGGCTGCCGGTCTATGTCCTCCTCGTCGGGCTGCTCGTGCCCTCCGGGACGCGGTGGGGGCCGGTGCAGGCCCAGGGTCTGGCGATGTTCGCCCTCTACGTCCTCGGTGGGCTGTCCGCGATGGTCTCCGCCCGGGTGCTGCGCTCCACCGTTCTGCGCGGCGAGCTGGTGCCCTTCTACCTGGAGATGCCGCCGTACCGGATGCCCCGGCTGCGCTCGGTGCTGCTCTCCTCGTGGAGCTCGGTGCGGATGTTCCTCCGCAAGGCCGGGACGATCATCTTCGGCACCGCCGTCGTCCTCTGGGCGCTGCTCGCCTTCCCCACCCGCGACGCCGAGACCGTCGGCCTGGACCAGGCGCACGCCAGCGCCTACGTCCTTGAGCACAGCTATGCCGCCCAGCTCGGCCGGGCCATCGAGCCGGTCTTCGAGCCGCTCGGCTTCGACTGGCGGATCGACCTCGGCCTGGTCGGCGCGGTCTCCGCGCGGGAGGTCTTCGTCTCCACCCTCGGCCAGGTCTGGGCGGCTACCGACCCGGAGGACCCGTCCGCGGCGCTGGCCGAGGCGACCTATCTCGACGGGCCGCGGGCCGGGGAGCCGCTCTTCTCCGCCCCGACCGTGGTCGCCCTGCTCGTGTGGTTTGTCTATGCCCTCCAGTGCATGTCCACGGTCGCGGTGATGCGCCGCGAGACCGGGTCGTGGCGCTGGCCCGCCCTGGCCCTCACCTATCTCACCCTCATCGCGTATGCCGCAGCCTGGCTCGCCCGGCTCATCACCCTTGCGGTGACGACGTGATCCCCATGCACCCGGTGGCCGGGCCGGATGCCGCCACCGTGCGCTGGGTCGTCCCGCACGAGCCGTACGCCTTTCTCGCCGCGGCGGCCGGCCACGGCGCGCTCAGGGAGCTGGTCGCCGACGGCACCCTCGCCGGTGTCGAGGCCCTGGCGACCTGCCTGCAGACTCGGCTGGGCCCGGAGCGGAGCTGGGCGGCCGAGGCCGACCGGGTCCGGGCGGCGGTCCGCGCGGCCTTGGAGGCCCAGGCCCCCGGGTGCGCGTCCGGGCCGTGCGGCTCCTGCCCACGTTCTGCCTGACGGAACCCCTCGCGAGCTGGACCACCGCCCTGCCACCCTGGTGCTACCGGCGCCAGGGCGCGGAGAGGGGGTGCCGCGTGGATATTGTCGTGCCCCTCGGCGCCCTGGTCGATACGCCGTGGTACCCGCAGTCCCAGGGTGCTCTGGGTCGGTCCAAGGCTGCGGTGGAGCCCTTCGACACCTTCCGGCCCGAGGACGAGTCGCGGCTCTGGTTCCTCGACTTTCACTGGCCGCGGGGCCTCACGCCGCTGGCGACGCTGTGGAACGAGGACGGCTACGCCTGGGGCACCCAGCTTGCGGCCGAGCGGATGCCGCTGCCTTCTGGCCGCGGGATCGCCCAGCGGATGGCGGGGACACACACCTACGCCTCGCCGATCCCGCTGCCCGAGGGGACCGACTTCACGGGGCGAGCAGCCGCCTTCGAGCGGTCCCTCCCGCGCTGGCTGGACGGCTTTCCCGCGTCATGGCAGCGGCACCGGGCCGAGCTGGACGCGGGCTGGGACCGCCTCCAGCGGCGGGACCTGCGGGCCCTCGACCGCGCCGGGCTGCTTGACGCGCTGAACGAGGCTCGGGCCTACCATCGCCGGGCCTTCGAGATCCACTTCGAGGTGATGTACCCGCTGCTCGCGACCTACCTGGGGTTCTCCGGGATGTGCCGACAGCTGGGGGTGCCGGCGGCCGAGGTGGGCCGCCTCCTCCAGGGCTATGACACCCCGATCATGGAGACCGACCGACAGCTGTGGTCGCTGACCGACCGCGCGCGGGCCGCGGGCCTGGCGCCGGTCTTCGCCGCGACCGAGGTTGCTGACCTGGCGGCGACCCTCGATGCCGCCGGCGGGCCGGCGACGACGTGGATGACGGACTTCCGGGACGTCCTCCGCACCTACGGCTGGCGCACCGAAGGCTCGGCCGATGTCGCGCTCCCGAGCTGGGTGGAGGACCCCACCCCGCCCTTGGGGCTCATCAAGAGCTTCATCGCCCAGCCCCGGCACGACTTCGAGGCGGCCCATCACGCGGCCGTCGCGGACCGGGAGGCCGCTGTCGACTCAGCACGTTCTCGGTTGACCAGACGAGAAACCGCCGCCTTCGACGCCGGCCTGGCCGCGGTCCGGCGGGCGAACTTCATGTGGTGGCAGGACGACCACAATGTCGTCATCGACCTTCGGGTGGCCCTGCCGATCCGCTGGGTCGCACTGGAGGTCGCCCGTCAGGTCGGCGCAGACCAGGAGGACGACACTGTCTTCCTCTTCTGGCACGAGCTCGTCGACCTCCTCGCCGGCGCCCGGCGGTATGCCGACCTCCGCCCCCGCATCGCCGCCCGCCGGGAGTACTTCGACCGCTGGCACGCTCGCCGACCCGAGATGCCGAAGGTTCTCGGCACCGTCCCGGACCGGGTCGACGACCCGATCCTCGTCGAGGTTTTCGGGCTGACCGAGCACTATCTCGACGCGGCGCGTTCCGGCGGTGACCCCGAGCAGGTGCAGACCCTCACCGGGGTGCCGGTCGGTCGCGGGGTCGCCCGAGGCAAGGTCCGGGTCCTCACCGACGCGGACCACCTCCACCTCCTGCAGCCCGGCGAGGTCCTCGTCTGCGAGTCGACGTCGCCGAACTGGACACCCGCCTTCGCCACGATCGCGGCGTGCGTCTGCGACGGGGGTGGCACGTTGTCCCATGCCGCCATCGTCGGTCGCGAGTATGGCGTGCCGACGGTCACGGCCTGCGCCATCGCCACGACCGTGCTGAGCGACGGGGACCTCGTCGAGGTCGACGGCGACCGGGGGACCGTGCGGCGGCTGGCCCGCACGGCGAAGGCGTCCTGATGAGCCGGGTGCTCTGGCTGGACGACCTCGAGCCGCACGACGCGACGGCGCGCGTGGGGCCCAAGCTCGGCCGCCTGGCGGAGCTGAGTGCGGTCGGCGTCGAGGTGCCAAGGGGGTTCGCCGTGACCGCCTCGGCCTGCGCCGAGCACGAGGGTGCCGCCGGGCTGACCGACGTCCTCGCCGCGGCGCTGGGGCGCCTCGATGGCACTCCGGCGCCGCTCGAGGTCTCGGCGCTGGCCCGGGACCTCCATGCGCACTATCTGTCCTGCCCGGTCGAGCCGGCGGTCGCCGCCGAGGTCGAGGCGGCATACCGCGAGCTCGTCGCTCAGGTGAGGGACGATGTCGTGGCGGTCCGCAGCTCGGCCCTGGGGGAGGACGCGCGGGAGGCGAGCTTCGCCGGGGTCTTCGACAGCTACCTCGGGCTGCGGGGGGCGACCGACGTCGTCGCGGCGGTCCGGGAGTGCTGGGCGAGCCGCTTCTCCGCTCGCGCGCTGACCTACCAGCTGCGCCGCCCGTGGGCCGCGGCCCAGTGGATGCCGATGGCGGTCGGGGTCCTCGAGCTGCTGCCCGCGTACAGCTCCGGGGTCGCCTTCTCGGCCCATCCCACCACCGGGGCTCGGGACCGGATCGTCGTCGAGGGCACCTTCGGCTGGGGGGAGGCGGTGGTCCAGGGGCTGGTGACACCGGACCGGGCCGAGCTCGACGCGCAGGACGGGCGGCTGCTGCGCTACGGCGTCGCCGACAAGGCGGTCCTGTCGACCCTGGCCCCCGGCGGCGCCGGCATGGTTGCCGTCCCGATGCCTGGCGCGCGACGGTCCGAGGCAGTTCTCGACCCGGGGACGCTGCGGGCGGTCGGGGACGTGGTCCGGACCATCGACCAGTTCTACGGCCATCCAGTCGACGTCGAGTGGGTCGTCACGCAGGGCCCCCCGCGACGCTGCGTCGTCGTCCAAGCCCGCCCGGTGACGATAGCGGGCCCGGTGCCGTTGCCGGTGTGGGACCCCGTCGATGCGGCGATGCGGTACGCCTTCGGGGCGACCCGGAGCCCGGACGGGTGGGTCCGGTGACCCGTTTACCTCCCGGCGCACTGTCGCTGGCAGGGCGGCAGTCGGTATGGCGGCGGTCCTTTTCGATATCGCGGACCCAGAAGCGAGCTACCGGCGGGTCGCGTCGGCGGCAGGGCTGGCCGCCCAGGTGAGATAGCCGCCGTCGACATTGGCGACGGCACGACCCTGCTGGGCCAGGGTCCGGGCCGCCAGATAGCCTCGGATGCCCACCGCGCAGACGACGAGAAGCTCACCGTCTGGGAGATCGCCGAGTCGGCCTCGCAGGTCGTCCACGGGGACGTTGACCGAGCCCGGGATGTGCCCGGCGGCATACTCGGGAGCGGTTCGGACGTCCACGACGGTGGCGCCGCCGGCGACGCGACCGGCCACCTCGTGCCACTGGACGGTGTTGACCAGACCTTCGGTCATGTTCCGGGCCACCCAGCCGAGCATGTTGACCGGGTCCTTCGCTGAGGAGTACTGCGGGGCGTACGCGAGCTCGAGGTCGGCCAGCGCGGGCGCCGTGAGCCCGCCCGCCATGGCCGTCGCGATGACGTCGATACGCTTCTCGGCTCCGGCCCCACCGACGGCCTGGGCACCGAGGATGCGGGTGGTCACTGGGTCGAAGAGCAGCTTGATCGAGATCGTCTCGGCGCCGGGGTAGTAGCCCGCGTGGTTGGCCGGGTGGGTGTGGATCGCGCGGTATGGCGTGCCAGCGGCCCGGAGCCGCTTCTCGTTCCAGCCGGTGGTGGCCACGGTGAGGCCGAAGACCCCGACGACCGCGGTGCCGAGGACGGGCCGGTCCGAGCCGCCGTGGCCGGCGATGATGTCGGCGACGACCCGGCCCTGACGGTTGGCGGTGTTGGCCAGCGGGACCAGGGCCTGCGAGTCGTCGAGGGCGTCCCGCTTCTCGACGGCGTCGCCGACCGCGTAGATCGCCGGGTCCGACGTGCGGAGCTGGTCGTCGACGAGGATGCCGCCGCGCGGTCCGAGCTCGAGGCCGGCGCCCAGGGCCAGCGACGTCTCGGGGCGCACCCCGATGGCCGCGACGACGAGGTCCGCCTGGACGACGGAGCCGTCCGACAGGGTCGCGGTGTCGGCACCGATCGCGCTCACCGAGGCGCCGAGCACGAGGGTCACGCCATGCTCGCGCAGCCGGGTGTGGACCAGGGCCGCCAGCTCGGGGTCGAGCGGGGCCATCACCTGGTCGGTGGCCTCGACCAGGGTGACCCGCAGGCCGCGGTGGACGAGGTTCTCGGCCATCTCGACGCCGATGAAGCCCCCTCCGACGACGACGGCGGTGTCGGCCGGGCCGACCGCGGCGACCATCGCGTCGGTGTCCTCGATGTCGCGCAGGCTCAGGGCGCGCTCGATGCCGGGGATCGGCGGGCGGACCGGACGGCCGCCGGGGGAGAGGACGAGGGCGTCATACCGCAGCGTGCTCTGCGCGCCGGTGCGCAGGTCGGTGACCGAGACCTCGCGGGCGGCGGGGTCGATGGCGGTGACCTCGTGCCGCACTCGTACGTCGATACCGAAACGCCTCTTGAGGCTCCCAGGGTTCTGCAGGAGCAGGGCGCCCCGCTTCTCGATGACGCCCCCCACGTGGTAGGGGAGGCCGCAGTTTGCGAACGAGACGTAGCCGCTGCGTTCCAGGACGATGATCTCGGCCGACTCGTCGAGGCGGCGCAGCCGGGTGGCTGCCGACATGCCGCCGGCGACCCCGCCGATGATGATGGTTCTCACTCTGACAACTATACCCTAGGGGGTATAGGCTCGCTTTCGGCCGGGGACCTTCGGGTCCACCGACACCGCCGTCGAAGGAGGAAGCACATGGCCCGGGTCGTCGTCCTCGGCGCAGGAGTCGCCGGACATACGGCGGCGCTGCACCTGCGCCGCAAGCTCGGCAGGGACCATGACGTCATTGTCGTGTCGCCGAACGCCAACTGGAACTGGATCCCGTCGAACATCTGGGTCGGCGTGGGGCGGATGTCGGCCGAGCGGGTCGTCTTCCCGCTGGCGCCGATCTACGGCCGCAAAGGCATCGAGCACCATCAGGCGAAGGCCATTGCGGTCCGGCCCGAGGGTGACGCGGAGGACCCGCGCGGTGCCGTCGATGTTGTCTACACCGACCCGACGCGCGCCGGCGAGGAGGCTCGGCTCCGGTACGACTATCTCGTCAACGCCACCGGACCGCGGCTGAACTTCGGGGCCACCGAGGGCCTGGGGCCCGATGGTGGCCACTCGTGGTCGGTCTGCACCGCCGGGCACGCGACCCAGGCGGCCGCTGCGCTCGCCGAGGTCATCGAGGTGCTGAGGTCCGGACGCCGTCAGACCCTTGTTGTCGGCATGGGCCATGGCACGTGCACGTGTGAGGGCGCGGCCTTCGAGTACGTCTTCAATGTCGACCACGAGCTGCGGGCCGCGGGAGTTCGTGAGCTCGCCGAGGTCGTCTACCTCACCAACGAGTTCGAGCTCGGCGACTTCGGGGTCGACGGGATGTCCTTCGAGCAGCAGGGCTTCCGGACCTCGAGCAAGCTGTGGACCGAGTCGCTCTTCCGGGAGCGCAACGTCCGGGCCATCCTCGGGGCGCACGTCGAGAAGGTCGAGCCCGGCGTCGTCCACTACGAGCAGCTCGACGGGACCCGGCACGCTCTCCCGTTCGACTTCGCGATGCTGCTCCCGCCCTTCCGCGGGGCCGACCTTGTCGCCTACGACCGCGCCGGTGCCGAGGTCACCGCCGCGCTCTTCGCCCCAAGCGGGTTCATGAAGGTCGACGCCAACTACGCCCCCAAGGGGTATGACGACTGGGCCGCTGAGGACTGGCCGTCGACCTACGAGTCACCGGCATACCCCAATGTCTTCGCCGTTGGCATCGCCTTCGCTCCACCACACCAGATCTCGCGGCCGCGCAAGAGCCCCAATGGCACCGTCGTCGCCCCGTCCCCGCCCCGCACGGGTATGCCGAGCGGTGTCATGGGCAAGACGGCGGCCCTGACGATCGTCGAGCGGATCACCAAGGGGCCCCAGGCGCACACTCATACGGCCTCGATGGCCAACATGGGCGCTGCCTGCGTGGCCTCCGCTGGGACGGGGTTGCGCACCGGCTCGGCCGCGGCGATGACGATGTTCCCCGTCGTTCCCGACTACGCCCGCTACCCCGGGTCCGGCCGGAGTCTGAAGGACACCATCGGTGAGATCGGGCTGGCCGGGCACTGGCTCAAGCTGATGCTCCACTACCTGTTCATCTACAAGGCCAAGGCCCGCCCGGGCTGGCAGTTCATACCGGAGTGACCTCATGACCTCACCGACTCCTCGCGACGACGCCCCGCTCATCGCTGCCGACCGTGTCGTCGGCGCGGCACCCCTGCCGACCGAGAAGACTCTCAAGGCGCGACGCAACCTCGTCATCCAGGCAGGGCGGTTCGTCCTGCTCAACGCCCGGATCATGAAGATGGTGCTCAAGGGGCACCACTGACCTGAGCTGTTCGATCGGCCCGCTCGGGATCGCTCAGCGGGTGGGTCCGGCGCTCGACCCGTGCGGTGTCTAGTCCGTCGCCCCGGTGTCCGAGACTCCCGCGGCGACCGAGGCTGCGGCGACCCGGGCGTACTTCAGCGACGCCCACTGCGCGGTGCACTCGGGCCCGATGTCGAAGTCCGCGACCGCACCGAGCGCCCGCAGCTTCAGCAGGGACGCGACGAAACGCTGGGCCAGAGTCCACGGGTCGATGGTGTTGATGTAGATCTTCGTGCCGCCCTCGAAGCCGGCCAACGTCGAGATGCGCAGCGAGACGACGACCCGGAAGGGCATCGCGACACCGATCCCGGGCGGCTCGTGGTACCACTGCTCGTTGACCGGCACCTGTGGCCCGGTCGCCGCGTGCATCGCGTGGACCAGGTCGGAGAAGCCGCGCAGCTCCTCGGCGGTATGCCGCCACGGCTCCCGGGTCGCGCTCTTGGAGTACACGACGACGCTGGGGTACCGGTGCCCCACCCCCGCGACGGCCACCGCATGCCGGTTCTCGGCGATGACCAGACCGCGCTCGGCGGCATACCCCACGCCGAGGTGGGCATAGACCCACGGGTCCTCACGGACCCGCTCGAGCTGACGCTGCGTCTCGACGGAGAGCTCGTCGATGGCGACGACCTGCTTGTGGAGGTGGTCGAAGGAGGCCCCGGCCGGCCGCAGCCAGTTCTGGAAGGCCTGGACGTAGCGCGCATAGGGGTTGGCGGCATACTGCGCGCCCACCGCGTCGACGGTGAAGGCGAGGTACTGCTCGTGCTCCTCCGGGCTGAGCGAGCCCGACGACGCGACCTGGTCGTCGTGCTTGGCCCGGTCGAGGTAATGCCGTCGGGCGACCACGACGTCGTGACATCCGCCGAAGAAGGCCTCGGCGTGTCGCAGCTGCTCCTCGGGCGGCAGGTCGTCCCAGTCCGCTGACGCGACCCCCGAGGCGGCGGCCTTGGCCCTGGCGATGTCGAGGACGTGCGCCCGGCCGGCCGGGGTCGACAGATAGGCGCGCTCCCGTTCGCGGGCCGCGGTCGTCGGGGCGTACCCGTAGTTGAGCCGCCAGTAGTCGAAGGAGAGGATCTCGAAGAGGTTGGGGATGAGGCGGAACTCCGCGACCGTGTCGCTCAGCGTCTCGGCCGTGACATCGGTGACCCGTCGCCATTCCGTGCCGGAGCGGACGATGCGACCCTTCTCGGGCGGGGTCTCGAGGTAACGGTCCTCACAGAAGGCGCAGTAGCGGCCGCGCTGCGCGGTGTCGAGGCGGTGCCGCGTGCCGTGGCCCGACCCGAACGGCCGGTTGGCCCGGCCCGGGACGGTCCAGACCTGGGTGCCGGTGAACGGGTTGACCTGCTTGATCGTCCCGTCGGGCAGGCGGCTGAGCGGCTCGCGTTCGCTGCGCGCGCCCTTCGTCTGTCCAGCCACGCCCCCCAGCGTATGACGTCCAGCGGTCACGGTGCCGGGGTGGGGCGGTGAACACTCGCTGCCCGGCTCACGCGCCGAGCCCGGCGTCCGAGGAGCGGCTCGGGCCGCGTTCCCCGGCGAGGTGGGCGCGGCCGTCGAGCAGCTCGCGGCAGCGCTGCGCGAAGGCCGGCATGCCGCGCAGGAGGGTGTCGAGGACGTCGTCGAAGCCGGACTGCCCGCCGTACCACGGGTCGGGGACCCCGTCCCCCTCGTCGGCCTGCGGGTCGAAGGTGCTGAAGAGCACGGCGTTGGTCAGCGGGCGCCCGGCGATCCGGCGCATCCGCTCAAGGTGGATCGCCTCCATGCCGACGACCAGGTCCGCCGCGTCCAGCTCGCTGGGGGTGATCTGACGCGCGACATGTCCGTCCGCGTCGTAGCCAGCCTGCCGCAGGGTCCGGGCCGCGCGCGGGTCGATGGGCTCGCCGAGCTCCTCACGGCTGGTCGCCGCGCTGGACAGCTCGACCCCGTCGATGCCGGCCTGCTCAAGGTGGTGGCGGGCGACGCGCTCGGCCATGGGGGAACGACAGATATTCCCCCAGCAGACGAAGACAACCCGGACCATGGTCCATGCTCGCACCGGATTCTCTTGTCCCCCAGGTCCAAAGGTCCTCTCGTTCACCCCCCGTTCACCTTGGGCTGCGTACGCGTGCCAACCTCCGTGCGCCGTGCCTCCCCCGTCGATGACCGGTATGCCGGGACCGGTGTGACCAGGCTCGTCATCCAACCCCCGTGTCGATGGACGCGACTACGGCGGCCACCGCGGTCGTCAGCTGGAACGACGCCGCCATGACCTGGGAGACGACCATCCGGCTTCGCCCGCTCAGCGGGGCGGCGCCGCGCGACGTCGCGACGTTCGCGGGGTCTCCCAGTGCACTCGTCCTCACCGCGAACAGCATCGTCTGGCTCAAGGAGACCGCCGCGGCCAGCTACCTGCAGCGCCAGCCGAGGGCCGGTGGGACCACGACCTCCGTCAAGCTCCCCACCCTCTATCCCTCCCGCCTGGCCGCGACCGACACGGCTGCACTCATCCCGGACGGCCTCGCCTGCCTGATGTACCGGGGAGCCACCAAGGTCGCCGTTGTCCCACCGGCGGGGTACACCCTCAACTGTCGCAGCGCTGTCGGGGTGGGTGGGAAGCTCTATGCCGGTACGAACGAGCCGGGGCCCGCGGCGGGCGGGTACTCGATTGACCCCACAACGGGCGTCTCGACGAAGGTCGCCTCGCCTCCGCCTGCCCTGGCGCGGGTGGACCTCGACTTCAACGCCGGGAAGCTCTATGGCGCGGACACCAAGGACTCACTGGGCAACCGGCGCGTCTGGTCGCGCTCGGTGGGAAGCACCGTTGGCGCCGAGACGCTGTTCCCGCAGCGGGCCAGCAGTTCAGGAATCGTGGCGTTCACCGGCAACCGCGGGTGGGTCCAGAGCCTCACGCCATACAAGGTGCGGCTCTTCGAGGGCACCACCTTCGTCAAGGAGATTGCCGGCTCGCCTGACGGCCGCGATGTGAGTGGTCCGTATCTGCTCACGTCCGGTGACGTCAACGGCGACTGGCTCCACCAGGTCAAGCGGACCGACGGGACCACCGCGTGGAGCATCTCGAGCACCGTCGCAGCGTCGGTGACGATCTTCGGCTCCCGGGTCGTATGGGAGAAGGAGAACGGCGAGATGTGGGTCCAGGACCTCGCCAAGGCGACGAGCCCAACGAACCCCAGGGTGGTCCGCGCATCTCAGTGCGCCAGCTGGTGCCCCGGGTCTTTGACGATGTGGGGCGATCTCGTGGTCGAGAACCGCGACACCAGCATCACCACGGTCAACCTTGCCACCGGGGCGACCGGGAAGCTCAACCGGACAGCGCTCTCGACCTCGGCGACCGACGGCGCTGTGCTTTTCAATGGGAGCGGTCAGCTCTTCGCGTGGGATGGCACGACGGGGGCCGCGCCGGTGGTCATCGCTCCGCTCTTGGGTCAAGACAGCTTCGCGGTCGAGAACGGCAAGGTGGCCTGGGTCGGGCCGGACGGCTTGGTCCGCGTCGGGTCGATGCCGATCGCCGCGACCTCCCGCCCGAGGATGCTCGGCATCCTCGGGACACCCGCGGTCTTCGCCCCGAATGTCACCGGCCAGGCCAAGACCTGGAAGCCGCAGATCGACCTCACCGAGGACCTCACCTCGTGGACCTGGACCTTGCGCAAGGGCACGACCGTGGTCCGCACCCTCACCGGCACCACGGCGAACGCCGCGATCCGCACCCTGGCCTGGGATGGCAAGGACGGCACCGGCGCCCTGGTCGGCAACGGACGGTACACGTGGTCCCTCACCGGGTCGGCCAAGGACGGGTCGGGCGCTCTGGCGGCGGTCGACGGGAGCAGCACGGTGACTGGGACGATCGACGTGTCGATCCAGGCCCCGGTGCCGCAGACGCTCAACCCGCTTGTGGCCTCGTCGGCGGGGACAACCACGACCATCCCGATCACTTGGTCGGTGGAGAATCCCACCGCGGGCGTGACCTACTCCTATGACGTCCAGTACCGGTCGGTTACCCGCGATGGTGCCGGAGCTGCGGTCTTCGGGGCTCCGACCGCGTGGCGCACCGGGACAACGGCGACGTCGGCGAGCTTCACCGGGACCGCGCACTCGACCTGGCAGTTCCAGGTCAGGGCCAAGGACAGGTATGGCCGGACCAGCGGCTGGACTCCGTGGGCGAGCACGACCTTCCCCTGGGACGACCGCGAGCTGACCACGTCGGGCACCTGGAGCGACCTCACCGCGGCCACCGCCTGGGCGGGGACCTCCCGCTCGACGACCGCGTCCGGGTCCTCGCTGCAGCTGACGACCAACACCGCTCAGATCGCCGTGGTGGGCTCGCGCGGCCCGACCTCGGGGTCGATGCGCGTCTATGTCGATGGCAGCCTGGTCGCGACCGTCGACCTGTATGCCGCCACGGCCACCGTTCGTGACGTGCTGTGGACCTCTGCCGTCCCCTACGGCTCGCACACGGTCCGGGTCGCCAACCTTCCGGCGAGCGGGCGGACGCTGATGGCGATCGACGCGATCGGGTTCGGGCTCTAGGAGCCGTGGCGCGCCGACCGAGCCCCCGCCCAGCGGCACCTCGGCCGCGGCGCGCCCCGGCAGGGTGGGCCTCGGCGCGCCCCGGCCGCGGCGCCGCGGCGGCGACGCGCCTCGAACGAGCGCTGCTTTGGGTCGGGATCGCCGGACCGCCGCTGGCCGTCTGGCCCTGGGGTGAGGACACCCACGCCCCCGCGCAGGTCCTTGTCCTCGCGGTCCTGACCGGGCTGCTGGCCGTCACATCGTGGCGGGGGTCGCTGCCCCGGCCGCTCGCTGCGGCCGCGCTGGGGGCCGTGGCGGTCGCCGGCGTAGCCGCTGCGTTCGGGGCTGCTCCCGTGGCGCAGATGCTCGGGCGGTACCCGCGGTACGAGGGTGTGCCGGTCCTGCTCGGGTATGTCGTGGCGCTGGCCTGCGGGGCGGCCGTCGCCGCTCGCGGCGCACCACTGCGGCCCTCGGTCCATCGAGTCGTCGCCGTCGTCACCGTCATCCTCACCCTCTCCGCGGTCGTCGAGGTCGCGGTGCGGCCGGCCTACCGCATCCAGACAACCATCGGAAATGCCAGCGCCGTGGGGGTCTGGGCCGCCATGGCCTGGGGCCTGCTCCTCCATGCTGTCGCCACCCAGCGGGATCGCTGGGTCGTCGCCGGTCTCGCCGCCGCGGGCGTCCTCGTCGGGCTGTCGGCGTCGCGGGGGTCGCTGCTGGGGGCGGCGGCTGCGACCCTTGTCGTGCTCTTCCCGCGGGCGCTGGCCCGCGAGTGGCGCACCGCTGCGGGTATCGCCGGGGCGGGTCTCGGGGTCGCCGCGCTTGCGCTGCTGCTGCCGATGAGCCGGTCCCGGCTGTCGGGCAGCTCGCCGCTGGCCGAGTCGACGGTCACCGGACGCTCGCTGCTCTGGGAGCAGACCGCGAGGCTCGTTGGTGACCATCCCCTCGTCGGGGTCGGGCCCTCTGGCTTCGTCGACGCCCTCGGTCGGTACAACACGCCCCAGTGGCAGGCCGCGGTGGGGCCGGACTTCCCGCCGGACTCGGCGCACTCGCTGCCCCTGCAGGTCCTGGCCTCGACCGGCATCCTCGGGGCCCTGGCCGCCCTGACCCTGGCCGTGCTCGTCGTCGTCGCCCTCGTCCGTGCGGTCCGCGCGGGGGATGGTTTCGCTCTCGCCGTGGCGGCAGCCCTGGCGGGGGCGGTGACGGCGTGGTCGGTGCACTTCAGCGACCCCGCGACCGCTGTGCCCACGCTCGTCCTGCTCGGCGCCGCGGTGGGGGTGCCCGGTGCGGCCCCGGCACGACCGGCGCCAGCCGTGCGCTGGTCGGGGCTCGCTCTCGCCGGGCTCTTCGCCGTGGCCGGCCTCACCGCTTTCGTCAGTGAGACTGCGCTGCTCCAGATGGGGTATGCCGTCGAGGCCGCCGACGACCCCCGCCCTAGCCTGGATCTCGCCGTCGGCGCGCGGCCTTGGGACCCGGACGTCGCTCGGCGCGCCGGCCACGCGATCGTCGTGGGTGCCAACGCCGGGCGGACCGATGCCTCCATCGCCATACCCGTGCTGGAGTCCGCCTGCGCCCGGCTGCCGAGCTCGACCGAGTGCCGCGTCGACCTCGGCGACGCGCGTGAGGCGGCCGGCGACCATGCGGGCGCGCTGCAGGCGCTCGCGCAGGCCGCTGCGCTGGATCCGACGAACCCCTCGGTGATGATCCGGCAGGGCATCGCGTATGCCGGCCTGTCCGACTACGCCCGCGCGGAGGCGTCCTTCCGGGCCGCGGCGGCCATGCGGCCGTCCGCGACCGGGCCCTGGGAGAACCTCGTCCGGCTCTTTGAGCTCACCGGGAATGCGTCGGCCAAGGCGGCGGCATCTGCCGAGCTGGAGCGGCTCCGTGCCGCGGCGGGCCCTGAGACCCCAGCGCCCTGAGGCCCGCGCTGGGACGTCAGCGCCCTGAGCCCGCTTCGGCTGGGACGTCAGCGCCCTGAGCCCGCTCGGGCCCGGGGCCGATCACCAAGGGTGGTAAAGGCACGCAATGCCGCGCCGAACCGGCGTCATACCGTGCTTTTCCCACCCTTGGTGAGTGGGGGGCGAGGGGTGAGGGGGCGAGGGGGGCGAGGGCGTCAGCGGGGGCGAGGGCGCCGAGCACCGAAAGAGGGCGCCGGCCCCGGCCGACGCCCTCTTTCGTGGGTGGAGCGACTGGTCCTAGTGACCGCCACCGGCCATGAGCCGACCGATCTCCTGACGGTTGGCTCCCGCGCCCGGCATCTCCGCGACGGCGTGGCCGCCGTGGACGACGACGATCCGGTCGGAGAGCGAGAGGATCTCGTCCAGCTCGGCTGAGACCAGCAGCACGGCGGCACCCTTGTCGCGGGCGTCGACGATCCGGCTGTGGATGAACTCGATCGAGCCGACGTCGACGCCGCGGGTGGGCTGGGCCGCGATGAGCAGCCGAGGCTCGGCGCTCATCTCACGGGCGACGACGACCTTCTGCTTGTTGCCACCCGAGAGGCTGCCCGCGGTGGCGTGGATGCCCGACGTGCGGATGTCGAACTCCTTGACATAGGCCTCCGCGTTCGCGTCGATCGCCCCGAAGTTGCGCACCCCGCGGTTGGCGAACTCCGGCTCGTCGAAGCGGTTGAGGACGAGGTTGTCGGCGATCGAGTACCCGCCGACGAGCCCGTGCTTCTCCCGGTCCTCCGGCACGTGACCGACTCCGGCGGCATGGATGTGGTGGGGGCTCTTGCCGGTGACGTCCTCGGTGCCGAGGTGGACCGACCCGCTGACGACCTTGCGCATGCCCGCGATGGCCTCGACCAGCTCACGCTGGCCGTTGCCCTCGACCCCGGCCAGGCCGACGATCTCGCCGGCCCGCACCGTGAGGTTCATCCCGTTGACTGCCGGCAGCTTCCGGTCGTCCTGGACGACGAGGTCGCGCACGCTGAGCACCTCGTCGGCCGGCGTGGCCTCGTCCTTGTCGACCTGGAGGACCACCGCCCGGCCGACCATCATCGTGGCCAGACCGGCCTGGTCGGTGTCCTTCGTCGCGACCTCGCCGACGACGCGGCCTTGGCGCAGGACGTAGACCCGGTCGGCCACGGCGAGCACCTCACGCAGCTTGTGCGTGATGAAGACGATCGACGTGCCGTCGGCGGCCAGCGCCTTCATCACCCCGAGGAGCTCGTCGGTCTCCTGTGGGGTGAGGACGGCGGTGGGCTCGTCGAGGATGAGCAGGTCGACCTTCTTCGACAGCGCCTTGAGGATCTCGACGCGCTGCTGCGTGCCGACCGGCAGGTCTTCAATCGCGGCGTCCGGGTCGACCTCGAGTCCGTAGCGGTCAGAGGCCTCGACGACCATCGTCCGCGCCGAGTCCAGGTCGAGGTTGAGGCCCTTGACCGGTTCGAAGCCGAGGATGATGTTCTCGGTCACGGTCATGACCGGCACCAGCTGGAAGTGCTGGTGGACCATGCCGATGCCGCGCCCGATGGCGTCCCTGGGGTCCTTGATCCGGGTCGGGTCACCCTTGACGGTGATCGTCCCCGAGTCGGGCGTGATGAGGCCGAAGATCTGCTTGACCAGGGTCGACTTCCCGGCGCCGTTCTCGCCGAGCAAGGCGATGATCTCGCCGCGGTTGACCTTCATCGAGATATCGGTGTTCGCCTTGACTGGGCCGAACCACTTCGTCACGCCGTCGAGCTCGAGGAGAACCTCGGACATCAGCCTTGTCCCTTCACGAATGGCACACCTTCAGCGGCCGGCGCCCGGACTCGTCCGGCGGCCACGGCGAGGACAATGAGGGTGAGGACATAGGGCAGCGTGTTGATGAGCTGCTGCGGTATGTCGACCACCTTGTCGGCCTGCAGCTGGCTGGCGATGGCCTGAGCGAACCCGAAGAAGAGAGCCGCCGCGGCTGCCTGCAGCGGCTTCCATGCGCCGAAGATCATGATCGCCAGGGCGAGGAAGCCTCGGTCTGCCGTGATGCCTCGCTCGAAGGTGCTCGACGCCTCCATGGACAGGAAGGCGCCAGCTGCACCGGCGAGCAGGCCGGCGAGGGTGACATTGACCAGACGCATCCGGATAACGTCGATGCCGGCGGTGTCGGCGGCCTGCGGGTACTCACCGATGGCACGGGTGCGCAGACCCCACCGGGTGCGGAAGAGCAGGTAGTTCAGCACGATGACGATGAGGATCGTCGCCAGCGCGAACGGGCCGTTGGCGAAGAACACCTTGCCGACCAGCGGTAGGTCCTTGAGCAGCGGGATCTCCCATCGCGGGAAGACCCCAGGCAGCGTCTGGCCCTGCTTGTAGAAGAACGAGGTGATCCCGGTCGCGGCGATATTGATGACCACACCGGCGATGATCTGGTCGGTGCGGAGCTTGACCGCCGTCCACGCGAGGAATCCACCGAGGAGCATGCCGGCGCCGAGACCGAGTAGCACACCGATGATCAGGCTGCCGGTCAGGGCCGCCCCGAAGAAGGCGGCAAAGGCGGAGATGAGCATCTGACCCTCGATGCCGATGTTGACGACACCGGAGCGCTCGCCGACAACGCCGACGAGGGCGGCGAGGATGAGCGGAACGGCAAAGCCCCAGGCCGAGGTGAGCATCGACTCGGCCCGGGCCTTGCCCATGAACCAGAAGACGTACATCCCGACGATGACGACGGCGCTGAGGATGACCGCGACGCGGTTCTTCTCCCAGAGGCGTTCCATGTCAGGCCCCCCAGCCACTGCTCAGCGCCGCCTGGCTGGCAGCGCGCTTGCGGAAGATCACCTGGGCGATGATCGGGATGGACACCAGGAGCAGTGTGACGGCCAGCAGTAGGTCGACGATCTCCGGCTGGATCTGAGTGTCGAACTGCAGCTTCGCGGCGCCGGAGCGGAGGATGCCCACGAGGAAGGCGGCCGGGATCGTGCCCATCGGGTTGGCCCGGGCCAGCAGCGCGATGGTGACGCCGTCGAAGCCGAGGCCGTTGTTGGAGGTCGACTCGTAGCGATGGACGACCCCGAGGGTCTCGACCACACCGGCCAGGCCGGCCAGACCGCCGGACAGCGCCATCGCGTAGATCGTCGTCGCGGCGATGCCGATGCCGGCATACCCCGCGGCGTGCTTGTTCTTGCCGACCGTGTCGAACTTGAAGCCGGTCGTCGTCCGCTTGAGCACCCAGGCCGACACGAGGGCCAGGATCAGGGCCAGGATGAAGCCGCTCGGTACGACACCAAACTCCGGCAGCTTCGCACCGGCCCCGATCTCCGGTGTCCGCGCTATGTCGTCTCCGGGCGCCTGAAGTGGGTAGTTGACCAGCGTGTCCATGATGCCGATGGCGATCGCGTTGAGCATGATCGTCGAGATGACCTCGTGCACGCCGCGGCTCGTCTTGAGCAGCGCAGCGATCGAGGCCCACATCGCGCCGAGGAGGACGCCCACGACGGTGGCCAGCGGGATGAGGATGATCCCCGGCAGGTCTTTCATCGTGAACCCCACCCAGGCGGCGCCCATCGCTCCACAGAGGAGCTGCCCCTGGGCGCCGATATTGAACAGGCCGACCCGGAAGGCCACCGAGACGGCAAGTCCGGTGAGGATCAACGGAGTCGTCTTCTGGAACGTGCGGAGCAGGCCCTCTGGGGTGCCCAGCGCGGCCCTGAATAAGGACTCGTAGGCGTAGGCCGGGTTCACCCCCTGAGTTCTGATCAGGAACGCTCCAATGCTGAATGCGAGGACAAGCGCAACGATCGGCACCACGATGCTTTGGTTTCGTACCATGAGCTCCCAGACCGGGTTCCCGGCCTTCGGTGGTGTTCCGGTTGGTGCGGTCCTGGCCTTGGCGACGTCGGTGTCGGCCATGGGCTACTCCGTCTCTCCTTGTCGATGCGACAGGGGCGGGGCGCTGGTGCACCCCGCCCCTGTCAGACGTTATCGGTTGGTCACCCGATCTGTCAGAGGGTCACGCCCGTTTTGAGCGAGCCGTCGGCCAGACCCTTGACGACATCCGCGACCGCGGTCTGGACGTCCGCCGGAACGGCGCCCTTGAGGTCGTGGTAGTCGGCCAGACCGGTCGTGCCGTTGAAGTAGCCACCCTTGATCGAGCCGGCCTTGACCTGCTTGACCAGGTCGGTGACGCCGAGGGTGATGTTCTTCATCGCCGAGGTGACGAGGCACTTCTGCGCCTCGGGCACGGTGTTCCACTGGTCGGTGTCGACACCGATGCAGAAGACCGAGGTGCCCGCGCCGGAGGCCTTGGCGACCTCGGCAAGCGCGCCATTGCCGGTCTTGCCACCCGCGCCGAAGACGACGTCGGCGCCCTGGGCGAGCGCCTTCTTGGCCTCGTTGCCGCCCCACACCGGGTCGGTGAACGCATTGGTGCCGGCCGGGTGGTAGACCGCCGTGACCTGGATGTCGGACTTGACCGACTTGGCGCCCGCCTCGAAGCCCTTGGCGAACTTCTCCACCGGCGGGATCTGCAGGCCGAGGACCTGGGCGAGCTTGCCGGTCTTGGTCAGTTTGGCGGCGAGGACGCCGGCGGCGTAGCCGGCCTGGTCCTCAGGGAAGACAAGGCTGGTGTAGTTCGCCGGGGCGTCCTTCTCCGGCTGGGCCTGGTCGACACCGATGAACTTGACGTCCGGCGAACCCTTCGCGGCAGCCGCAGTGGCGTCGGCCATAAGGAAGCCGACGGTGACGATGGCGTCGTACTTCTTGTCGGTGAACTGCTTGATGTTGTTGCCGTAGTCCTTGGTGTCGGTCGTCTCGACGTACTTGCTCACGCCGCCGAGCTCCTTGACCGCAGCCTGGACACCCTCCCAGGCGGACTGGTTGAACGACTTGTCGTCGACCTTGCCGGTGTCGGTCACCAGACCGACGCACAGGACCTCGGCCTTGGCGCAGTCGGCATCGGTGGCCCCGCCACCGCCGGCGTTGCCGCCGCCGCTGCTACCACCACAGCCGGCCAGGGCAAGAGCCAGGACGGGAACGAGTGCGAGGGCGCGCTTGGCTTTCATACGGGACTTTCTCCTCTCGACGTCTCCCAATGAGACGGGTCGCTTCGTCCGCTCGCAAAGGAGGCGCCGGGTGCGCCGATGCTCCGCGGGCGGTTCCCCCCAACGGTATCTCGCGGCGGCGGGGGGAGGCTCACGGCACGGCTAATGTTGCGAGGTCGTTATTGCCGTCCCACGCGGCACTGGAAGGCGTTGCCACCGAGCCTGCGAACGACGGATTCCGTCGTCAGATGTCACCATCCGGGGGCGGCGGACCATCCGGCGTCCACTGGAAGGACCACGCCGGTCACGGCCGCCGCGCCCGCCGAGGCCAGGAAGGCGACGACCTCGGCCACTTCGGTCGCCGCGACGGTCCGGCCCAGGGCGCTCGCGCTCACCCAGCGGTGGTACCCCTGCGGCCACTCCCGGGCCAGTCCCGGCCGCTCGACCAGGCCCGGCGCGACGCCGACGACCCGGATGCCTCGTGGCCCCAGCTCGTGGGCGGCGGCCGCCACGAGGTGGTGGGTGGCCGCCTTCATGACGGCGTATGCCGAGTGCTCCGGAGCCGCCCGCAGCCCTTCGATGCTCCCGACGACGACGAGGACCCCGCCGCTCACCATCCGCTCGGCGGCGGCGTGGAGCAGAACGGCGGTATGCCGCAGCACGCCGGCATATATCCGGTCCCAGGCCGCCGAGTCGAGCCGTGACCACGGGGTGAGGTCCTGGGCCGCCGCGTTGAGCACGACGACCTCGGGGGTGCCGAGCCCGGCGGCCACCTCGTCGAGCAGGCCCTCGACGACGCGGTCGAGGTCGACCTCGGTGAGCTCGGCCGCCACGACGGCCGCCCGTCGGCCGGAGTGGAGGACCTCCTCGGCGAGCGCGGTGGCCGCCTCGGGAGAGCCGCGGTGGTGGATGGCGATGTCGTAGCCCCCGGCGGCCAGCCGGCGCACGACAGCGGCCCCGATGGTCCCCGTCGCGCCGGTCACCAGGGCGGTCCGCTCAGCCACGGGTCAGCCTCTCGATATCGGTCGCCCAGCCGGGATAGGCCAGGACGAGCTCTTCTCGTATGCCGAGCCGGAATACTCCGTCGGTGAAGGCTGGGGCGCACCAGCAGGCGAGCAGGCTCCACGGCCCTCGGGGCATGGCGCCCTGCCAGGTCCCCGCGGGAACGAGGACCTGGGGTGTCGAGGCGTCGAGGGTGTGCCGCGTGCCGGTACCGGAGGCGTCGAGGGTCACCAGGTCGATGGGGGAGCCGGCGAGCCACTGCCAGCCCTCGTCGACGGTGAGGACGTGCAGCGCCGAGAACCCGGCGGGCTCGTCGGTGAGCAGCGCGGTGATGCAGCTCAGCCCGGTGGTGCGGGGCCCGAGGGCGAAGTAGCCGCCCTCCTCCGGGATCGGCGCCATCCGGTAGATCGTCCGCAGCTCCCGGGCCGTGGGAGCGGACCTGGTCACGGCGCGTTCGCCGCCGCGGCCGCGGCGACAGCCCCGCGCTCGCGGCAGCGGGCGTAGAGGTCGTGCTCGTCGACGCGGGTGCTCTCCCGGTGCGCGACGACCCGTTCGCCGGCGACGAAGACGTCGGTGACATCGCCGCGTCCGGCGGCGTAGACCAGCAGGGCGTGGACGTCGTGGACCGGGGTGAGGTGGGCCGCGTCGAGGTCGAGCAGCACGAGGTCAGCCGACTTGCCCACCTCGATGCTTCCGATCGTGTCGCCGAGCCCGAGCGCACGGGCACCCTCGATGGTCGCGGCCCGGACGATGTCGACGGCGCTCACCGCGTCAGGGCGCGCCGAGGTGAGCCGGGCCAGCAGCCCGGCCAGCCGCATGACCGACCACATGTCGAGGTCGTTGCTCGACGAGCAGCCGTCAGTCCCCAGCCCGAGCCGGATGCCTGCGTCGGCATACGTCCGCCAGGGCAGCGCGCCCGAGGCGAGCTTGAGGTTGGACCCGGGGCAGTGCGCGATCGCCGCCCCCGCGGCGGCGACGGTCGCCTGGTCCTGCGCGTCGAGCCGCACCCCGTGACCGAGGGTGACGTGCAGGCCGGCGTCGAAGAGGCCGACATCGGCGAGCAGCTGGACTGGGGTGCGGCCGAAGCGCTCCAGGACGTCCCGGTTCTCGGCCTCGTTCTCCGAGGCGTGAATGGTCAGCGCGGTGAACCCGTGCGCCCGTAGGGCGAGGGCGAGCTCGCGCAGCTGGTCGGGCTCGGTTGCGTAGGTGCTGTGCGGGCAGGCAGCCAGCGGTATGTCGGCCCCGCCGATGGCGCGCAGCCGGGCCGGCCACTCCCGCAGGCCCTCGAGCCGGCGGCGCCAGTCGAGGCCGTCCGGTCCGGGTCCGGCGAAGAAGACCGGGCCGAGGACGTGCCGAGCGCCTGCGGTGACGGCCCCCCGGTGCGCCTCGGCGTGGTGGAAGTACATGTCGAGCTGCGTCGTCGACCCGGCTCGAAGCGACTCCAGCGCCCCGAGCTCGGCCCCGAGCTCGACCGACGCCGGGTCCATGACCGCTCCCTCGGCGGCCCAGATCCGGCGGAGGAAGCCCTGGAGGTCGACGTCCTCGGCCAGCCCGCGCAGCAGGGTCATTGGCAGGTGGGTGTGAAGGTTGACCAGACCGGGCAGGGCCAGCTTGCGACGCCCGTCGACCCGCGTCGCGCCGGGGTGTGCGGCGAGCAGCTCGGCGGCCGGGCCGATCGCCGAGATCGCACCGTCCACGACGAGGATCGAGGTGTCGGTGAGGACCGTCGAGTCGGCGTCGACCGTGACGACGAACTCGAGGTCGGTGATGACCTGGGCGGGCATACGGCTCCACGGCGAGGGTCGGAGGCTGGCGAGGGTCAGGAGGCTGGCGAAGGTCGGAGGCTGGCGGGGTTCAGGAGGCGAGCTGCCCGGGACCGGTCGCGGGCAGTGGCGAGGCGCGCGGCTCCGGGCTGGTCCACATCGTATTGACTCAGACCTGTCGGGCCACCAGGGCGTCGAGGACCCGCAGCACATCGGCCCGGCCGGCGTCGAGCGCCGCGGAGATCTGGTCCATGGTGATCGGCTCGGGGCTCAGGCCGGCGGCCGGGTTGACGACCAGGGCGAGGGCGGCATACCGCAGGCCCGCCTCGAGGGCGAGGACGACCTCGGGGACGCCGGTCATGCCGACGACATTGGCGCCGGCCGCGGCGGCCATCCGGATCTCGGCCCGGGTCTCGAAGCGGGGCCCGTCGAAGCACGCGTAGACCCCCCCGTCGCTCACCGGCACCCCGACCGCGCGGGCCGCCGCGAGCAGCCGGGCCCGGACGACCGGGTGGTATGGCGCGAGCATGTCGGTGTGCACCACGCCCTCGGGGCCGGACCCGTCGACAAAGGTCGACACCCGCCCGGTGGTGAAGTCGATGAAGTCGTCGAGGCAGACCAGGGCGCCCGGCGCCAGAGCGGGGTCGATGCCGCCGACGACGTTGACGGCGACGACGTCGACGCAGCCGAGGTCGCGCAGCGCCGCGATATTGGCCCGGTAGTTGACCAGGTGCGGCGGCACCGAGTGCCCGCTGCCGTGCCGGGTGAGGAAGACGACGGGCCGGCCGTGCCAGTGCCCGGTGGTCACCTGGGCCGGCCCGTATGCCGTGGCGACCTCCCGCGTGCTCGGGGAGTCGAGGGCGGCGAGCTCGTAGAACCCGGTGCCCGCGATGATGCCGAGCGGCGGGGTGTCGTTCATGACTGCACCGTCGTTCATGACTGCACCGTATCGAGGGACGCGAGAGCCGGGTGGGACTGGTCCCACCCGGCTCTCGTCACGGTGGCGTGGCTAGCGCCGGACGACCTGGACCGTTGCCGTGGTGCTCGACGGCAGGGCAACGCCGTTGCCCTCGTAGGAGACGGTCACGGTGTGGGTGCCCACCGGCAGCACCCAGGCGCGCAGCCGGATCGTTGCGAACCCGTTCTGCAGGATCCCGGCGCCGAGCTGCTGGCCCGACTCCGTGGTGACGACGACGCGCCCGTACGGCGTGAAGCCGCCGCTCACCTTGGCGACCATCCAGCCGCCCACCCCACGAACCAGACGAGTGACGCGGACGACGCTCGTGGTGGTGGTGGTGCTGCGCTGCGCGGCGATCTGGAAGGTGGTGCCCGCAGGCTGGATCGTCCCGGTGACGACGCCGGCCTTCTTGACCGTCGCCGGCATCGTGAAGCTCACCGTGGCGCTGCTGCCGGTGACCGGGAAGCTGCCGAGCGACTGACCAGCAAAGCTGATGTCCACGGTGGTCGGCTCCGGAGTGCCGAGCGAGGTGAGGTGCGCCTTGTCGATGGTGAAGGAGACGCTCTGACCGGCGACGACCGAGGTCGGCATACCGGTCTGGAAGACCTGGCGCCGCGCGAAGGAGGGGGTGGCCGGCGCGTGGGCGGTGAGATAGGCGATCCAGGCGTCCCGGTCGATCAGGCCGGAGTCACGCACGTTGGTGCCCGACTTGAAGGTGGTGAAGTTGTCACCGCCCTGGGCCAGGAAGGAGAAGGTCCCGACCCGGTAGGTCGCGCCCGGGTCGAGCGGCGCACCGTTGACCCAGACCGAGGTGACCCGCGAGCCGCGCGGCTGGGTCGGGTCGAGCGTGACCGACATATTGTCGGACAGGCCGAGGTGGAGGAACGGACGGGCGACGCCGTCGGGCTGGAACTGCTCCTCGAGCACCGCCTTGACCTGGGCGCCGGTGAGGTCGAGCGTCCAGAGGTTGTTGACGAAGGGCAGGACCGCGTTGGCCTCGGAGTAGAGGATGCGGCCGTCGGCGTCGGCGGTGTTGTTGACCGTCGCCTTGTAGAACAGCTCCGCCCGCAGGCCACCGGGGTTGACCATCGAGATCTGTGCGCCGCCGCGGAGTGGGTCCGCGAGGCTGTCTCGCAGGGCGTTGGCGACATAGTTGCCGATGGTTGACTCGCTGAGGCGGTCGTCCCGTCCGGTCGACGGGTTGGCCGGGTCCGGCTGGGTCCACACCCCTCCGACGAAGGAGCCACCGGCGTATGCCGTGGTGATGTCCTTCTCCACGGTGCCGATCGGCTGGTTGCCGACGATCGCGGCGGCCGCGAGGGCCGAGTCGACGATGGGCTTGACCGCGGCAACGCGCGGGTAGGTCGCGATGAGGAGGTTGTCGTCGGTCGTCGCCGGGAGCCGAGGCACGTAGCGGGCCGAGTAGGACGAGACCTCGTCGGTGGCCGGGTTGACCTGGAGGACGGCCTGGCCGATGAAGTCACCGTAGGACTGGGCCTGGAGCACCGGTCGAGTCTTGCCCGGCATCCCCGGCACGGGGCCGTCCCACGCGTACGCCTTGTGCGTGTGGGCGGTGAAGATGACGTCGACCGAGGCCTCGGTGTCGTTGACGATGTGCGAGAAGGCGTCGCCCTTCGCGAGCTCGGCAGCCAGGGTCGAGGTGTCGGCGCCGGCTGCGGCGCCCTCGTGGTACTCGGCGACGGTGAGGTCGACCATCGGGGCGATCTGGGCCGCGACCCGGTTGACCGCCGCGACCGGGTCACCGAAGTCGAGCGTGTCGATGCCGCCCGGGCTGACCAGCGTCGGGGTCTCCAGCGTCACTGCGCCGATGACGCCGACCTTGATGCCCGAGACGTCGAGAATGACGTACTCCGGCAGCGCTGGCGTCGTCGTGCCCTTGAGGTAGACATTGGCGCCGAGGTACGGGAACTGCGCCGGCCGGTAGCCGTTCGCCCCGCCGAGCACGGTGCCGGAGAGGAAGCCGAAGCCCCGGTCGAACTCGTGGTTGCCGACCGAGGAGGCCGAGACCTGAAGCGCGTTGAGCACGTCGATGGTCGGCTGCTCGTCGGCGCTGGCGCTGGCGAACAGGGTGGCGCCGATATTGTCGCCGGCGGACAGGAACAGCGAGTTCGCATCGCCATAGGCCGCACGCAGCTGCTCGATGGTCCCGGCGAACTTCACCGTGTTGGTGTCGATGCGACCGTGGAAGTCGTTGATATTGACGAGGTTGACGGTGACATCGCCGTCAGCGGCCTGGCTGGAGGTGGCCAGCACAGGGGCACCGACGATGGCCAAGGCAGCGGCAGCGAGCAGGGCAGGGCCGCGCCGCTGGAGGGGGTGGCGGAACATAGAACTCCTCTGTCTAGACATGGGCGACAGCGGCCCCATGGTCGGCGCCCCTGCCGACTGACAGCCTGGCACCCTCGGCGGACAACGAACAGTCCTGGTCCGGAACGTCCGGGAACGCCCCGACCAGCCGCGGGTGAACGGTGAGCGGGCGGCACTCGCCGCGACACGGCCGATGATCCGGGCCTTTCGCCCTCGGCGCCGTCATACCCCCTCGGGTATGTTGGGACGCGACGGACGAAACGCGGTGAACGGGAGCACACGTGGACGCGAGGGACTGGGACGAGCGGTACGCCCGCTCGCCCCTGCTCTGGACCGCTGAACCGAACCGATGGGTGGTCCAGCACGCCGCCGCGCTGACCCCTGGGCGGGCCCTCGACCTCGCCGCCGGCGAGGGGCGCAATGCGGTCTGGCTGGCGTCCATGGGTTGGACGGCCCTCGCCGTGGACTTCTCCCCGGTCGCGGTCGAGCGGGTCCACCAGCTGGCCGTCGACCGACTCGGTCAGCGTGCCGACGCGGTGAGCGCCCGGGTCGAGGACGTCCTCACCTGGGCTCCGCCGGTCGGGGCCTTCGACCTCGTGCTCCTCTCCTACCTCCACGTGGGCGCTGCGGACCGCCAAGGCGTCCTGACCCGGGCCGCCGCCGCCGTCGCGCCGGGCGGGCACCTGCTCGTCGTCGGGCATGATGTCCGCAATCTCGCCGAGGGTTATGGCGGCCCCTCGGACGCCAGCGTCCTGTACGGTCCGCAGGATGTGGCCACCGACCTGACCGACACCGGGCTGGTCCTCGTCCACGCGGCCACCGAGCCCCGTCCGGTGACCGACCCCGACGGGGTCGAGCAGGTCGCCCTCGATGTCGTCGTCCTTGCCCGTCGCGACGCGGCGATCCGCGCCGAAGGAGAGCCCCATGCCTGATGTCCGACCCGACGAGCTCGGCTCCGTCGTCAACCGGCTCCGCCGGGCCCAGGGCCAGCTCGGGGGGGTGCTGAAGATGATCGAGGAGGGCCGGGACTGTCGCGATGTCATCACCCAGCTCGCCGCGGTAAGCAAGGCGGTGGACCGGGCCGGCTTCGCCGTCATCGCGGCCTCGCTGCGCGAGTGCATGAGCTCGCCCGAGGAGCACACCGGGATCGAAGACCTGGAAAAGCTCTTTCTCTCCCTCGCGTGACGGCGGTACGGTCGCCAGCAGACCCCGGACCGCTTCGGCGTCCCCTCCAGACCTGAGTGACCCGTCCGGGCCACTTGGCCGAGGTCTGGTCGGTGCTGTCGCGCCCCGGGCCGGACGTCGAGTCCGGAGCACCGTGTATCTGGGCCGCCGCACGGCGCTCTGATGGGATGTGGCTGCCCCGAGAGCGAGTGTGATGTCGACGCGCGAGCCCGGCGTGTCCGCCCCCGGCGACCGCTCCGACCAGGTCTGGGCGCGCGCTGCGGACGGCTTCGCCCGGTGGCGCGGCGGCGACGAGTCGGGCCTGCAGCAGGTGGTCGCTGTGATGACCCCGGTGCTCTGGCATGTGGTCCGGTCCTACCGGCTCCCCGCGGACACGGCTGAGGATGTCATCCAGACGACCTGGCTGACCTTCATGCGTCACCACGAGTCGATCAAGGACGGCGACTACGTCGGGGGCTGGCTGACGATGAGCGCCCGGCGAGAGGCCTGGCGGGTCTCTCGCCTGTCCACCCGGGTCACCCCCGTGGACGTCACGACCTTCGAGGTCCGTATGCCGGTCCAGCGCTCCGCCGAGTCCGTCGCCGTCGAGGCGGACCGTGACGAGCGGCTCTGGCAGGCCGTGATGACGCTCTCCGAGCGCTGCCAGCGGCTGCTGCGGATCGTCGCCTTCGACCGGCGGCCGGACTACAAGGCGGTCGCCGAGACCCTCGGTATGCCGATCGGCAGCATCGGCCCAACGCGCAGCCGCTGCCTGAACAAGCTCCGTGTCGCCCTGGGGGACGCGGCCCTGGAAGAGGAGTACTGACCATGACACCGGACGACCTGCTCGACCACCTCGAGAGGGTGTGGTCCTCCCGCGACCCGGTGCCTGCCGGGCTCGTCGAGCGGATGCAGGCGCTCGTCGCCGCCGAGCTCGAGCTGCGGGACACCGACCTCGACTACGAGCTGCTCCTGCTCATCGAGCGGACCAACGAGCTGGCCGGCGTTCGCGGCGGCGAGGCCTACACGCTGCAGTTCAGCGGGGAGAACCTCGACCTGCTCGTCCGGGCCGCCGGCGGCGAGGGCGAGCGGACGACCCGGCTGGACGGCTGGGTCGTCCCGGCGGCCGAGGTCAGTGTCCGGGTCGAGCGCATCGACGGCACCCTCGGCTCGTGGGACACCTCCTCCGACGAGCGGGGACGGTTCGAGTTTGTCGGCCTGCCGGCCGGGATGTACCGGCTGTGGTTGACCCGTGAGCCTGGCGGCAAGCCCTTCGGCACGCCGGCGTTCGAGATCTGACCGGCATACTCGTATGGCGATATCGACATACTCGTAGGAAAAACTGAAAAGACCGCGGAACCCGCACCCACGGATCGACGAGGCGAGGAGCACCCATGAGCGACAACCAGGGACAGGGTCAGGGCGCCAGCGGACGCCGGGGCGAGTCGAACGACTCGAAGGGCGGACGCTCGATCAACTACGGGCTGTGGCGCGACCCGATCATGCCGTCCAAGCGCATCCTCGACGCGACCCAGGGCCGGGTGCTCGACCCCGGCACCGCCCTTGCCGTGCCTGGTGTGCGCCCGTTCTCCACGGTGTATGTCGGTCCGCGGCTGACGATCTCCCGGCTGGGGGACTGGCAGACCCAGCTCGGCTACCTGCGCCAGGTCGCCCTGAAGTTCGGCTGGGCGCTGCAGGTGCGCGACCAGGACGCCGCTCTGGACCAACGGCCGGCCGACACGGCGGCGACGGTGGAGACACAGCCCGAACCGACCGAGGCGGCCGTCGGGGACCCGGTGCCGCCGGACATCCGTCGTCGCCTGGACCGCCTGGCGCTGGTCCGGGTGGAGATCGTCGTGCAGGAGCGCCCTGACCTCGACCCCGGCGACCCTGCTCGGCAGGCCGCCATGGCCCCCGACGGCTGGGTCCTGCTCCAGAACGCCCGGGCGATCTATGGCATCAAGGCCATGGTCGGCGTGGGCCTGGACCACATGGTCTTCCTGCGGATCGGAGCCAACCCGTACCACGACTCGAGCCCCTACCACGACTCGAGCCCGTACCACGACTCGAGCCCCTACCACGACTCCAGCCCGACCTCCACCTATGGGATGCCCGGCTCCGGTGGCCGCCAGCCGGTCGCCTATGTCGGGCCGCGTCCGCAGCGGCGCGTCGACGGGGATCTCACCGGGCGCCGCCCGGTCGTCGGGGTCCTCGACACCGGGTGTGGCAAGCACCCTTGGCTCGACCCGATCGTCGACAAGGCGGCAACCTGCGGTGGCGCCGCCATCGGGTATGTCGACGACGAGACCGACCCGGAGCAGTACCCCGACCAGATCGGGGGCCTTGACGGGATGATCGACGTCTACTCCGGCCACGGCACCTTCATCTGCGGGCTCGTCCACCAGGGCTGCCCGGACGCCGACATCCTCTCCTGGCGGGTGGTCGGGTCCGAGGGTCCGATCGTCGAGTCCGACCTCGTCGAGACCTTGCGACGGATCGCCGAGTTCGCCTGGCGCTACCACGGCGACCCGGTAAAGGAGCGCCCGCTCGACGTCCTCAACCTCTCGATGGGGTACTACCACGAGACACCCGAGGACGCGCAGTTCGACCCGACGATGTACGAGATCCTCCGGCTCCTCGGCGAGGCGGGCGTCACCGTGGTCTGCTCGGCGGGCAATGACGCGACCGCGCGCCCGATGTTCCCGGCCGCCTTCACCCCGTGGATGGACGGCAACGGTGGCTATCTCACCGGCGACGACTGCGCCCCGATCGTCTCGGTCGGTGCGCTCAACCCGAACGGCAAGACCGATGCCTTGTTCTCCAACGCCGGTCCCTGGGTTCGGGTCCACGAGCACGGCGCGGCCATCTTCAGCACCATCCCGGAGACCTTCAACGGCGGCCTGCAGCCGGTCGCTCGGACCGTGGCCTACCAGCGAGAACGCGCCTCGATCGACCCGGACGACTTCCGCGGCGGCTTCGCGGTGTGGAGCGGGACATCCTTCTCTGCCCCGGTCTTCGCCGGGCGAGTCGCTGCCGCTCTCCTCGGTGGCCTGCCGAAGGCCCCGGGGCAGGGGGACCCGCCGCCGGACCCGAAGGAGAGCGCGCTGGCCAACGCCAAACGGGCCTGGGAGGCGGTCACCCCGCTTGTCGACCTCCGTGCCGTGCACCGGCGGAAGGACGAGCGCGAGGTCGGCGAACGGATGTGGCAACGGCCGGTATAGCGCCTACCCGGTTGGGTCAGCCTCGGCGGACTCGGCATGATGAGGTGTGCTCTCCGCTGAGACCCTCCATCAGCGCGGTCTCGAGGCCAGCAACGCGGGCCGCCATACCGCCGCTCGCCGGCTGCTCACCCGGGCCGCCGAGCGGGCCGGCGACGAGCCGGACCTCCTCGCGCGCATCGAGGGCTCCCTCGCGTATGTCGAGGCCGAGCTCGGGCGGCCGCAGGAGGCCCTCTCGCTGTGCGAGCAGGCGCTCGCGCGGCCGGGGGTGAGCCGGCGGACCAAGGGAGTGGTGACCTCGCAGCGTGGGCTGCTCGCGATGCGGCGCGGGGACACCCGCATGGCGATCCGCGACCTCACCACCGCCATCGGGCAGCTCGACGACGACCCCGTGCTCGAGGGGCGGCTGCGGATCAACCGGGGCAACGTCCATCTCCAGCGTGGGGACGTCGCGCTCGCCGAGTCGGACTTCGCGACGGCGCGGGAGGTCCTCTCCGCCGTCGAGGAGCCGGTCCTTCGGGCGAAGGCGACCCACAACCACGGGTATGCGCTGCTGCTGCGCGGCGACCTCATCGGGGCGCTGCGGGACATGGAGGACGCCGCCGAGGTGCTCGCCCCGCTGTCGGTGGTGTCCCAGGCGGTAGGGGACCAGGACCGCGCCGAGGTGCTCATCGCCGCGGGGCTGGCCGAGCAGGGCGTGGCCGCTCTCGGGCTGGCGGCCCGGTCCTACGCCAGCCGTCGGCTCGTGCAGTTCCAGGGGGAGGCCGAGCTGGTCCGCGCCCGGACGCTGCTGACCGCCGACCCGGGTCTGGCCCGGCGGGTGGCCCGGCACGCAGCCCGGCGGTTCCGGGCCCGGGGCAGCGAGGCCTGGGCGCTCCGCGCAGACGCCGTCGCCGTCATGGCGGAGGTGGCCTCGGGGCGGACGTCGCCCGGGGTGGTCGAGGCGGCCGACCTCTTGGTCCCTCGCCTGCGTGAACATCGTCTGTTCGTCGATGCCTCGCTCGTCGGGCTCTCGGCCGCCCGGGCCCTGACCGCAGTCGGTGACGCGGAGCAGGCGCGGCGACGGCTGCGGTCCAGCCGGTTGCCAGCCGCTGCCCCGATCGGCGCCCGGCTGCTGGAGCGTCGCGCCTGGGGGGACCTCGAGCGGCTCGACGGCCGGCTCCGGCACAGCTTCGGGCATCTGCGTCGGGGGCTGACCGAGCTGCACACCTGGCAGTCCTCCTTCGGCAGCCTTGACCTGCAAAGCGGCGTGGCCGGACACGGACGTGAGCTTGCCCTGGCCGGGTTGGCGCTCGCCGTCGACGACGGTCGGCCGTCGGTGGTCCTCGAGTGGTCCGAACGGACCCGGTCGGTGGCGAGCCGGGTCACGCCGGTGCGCCCACCCCGCGACGAGGCGGCCTCGGCGGCATTGAGCGAGCTGCGGGTGCTCCAGGCTCAGGAGCCGGCGCCGGGATCGGCCGGGGAACGCCGGATGGTCGAGCTACGCCGCCAGGTCCGTGAGCTGTCGTGGCGCGGTGACGGGTCGCACGACCTCGCCCGGCCGTGTTCGCTCGCCGAGCTCCAGGCCGGCCTCGGGCCGGACACCGCCCTGGTGGCGCACGTGACCTCGCCATACCGGCTCACCGCTTTGGTGGTGACCCAGCGGCGGGCGACGGTACGCGCCCTGGGGCAGCGGTCGACGCTCGCCGCGCTGCTCGGCGGCTTGCGGGCCGACCTCGACCTCGCCTCGGCCGACCTGCCGGCCAGGCTCGCGGCGTCGGTTCGCGACCCGCTGCGATGGCGCCTTGTCGAGCTCGGGGGGCTGCTCATCGACCCCGTGGCCGACCTCGTGGGGGACCGGTCCGTGGTGCTCACTCCCTCGGCACGGCTGGCCGGCATACCGTGGGGGTGCCTCCCGGGGCTGGCCGGGCGGTCGGTGACCGTCGCGCAGTCGGCGACCGGCTGGCTGGCGCGGCGCAGCACCCCGCTGCGGCTGGGGTCGGCCGGCTTCGTCGCAGGCCCGCGCGTGCCGCGGGCCGAGGCCGAGGTGCTTGACGCGGCGCGGATCTGGGGCGGGGCGAAGCAGGGGTCGGTGCTGAGCGGTCCGGCGGCCACCGCCGCGGCCGTTGCCCGGCTCGCGGGGCGGGTCGACGTGCTCCATCTCGCGGCGCATGGGCGGCACTCGGCGGAGAACCCCCTGTTCAGCGGGGTCGAGCTGGTCGACGGGCCGTGGTACGGGTACGACATCGAGCAGGTCGCGCCGGTGCCGGACGTCGTGCTGCTGTCGGCGTGCGAGGTCGGGCGCTCGCAGGTCCGTCATGGGGCCGAGCTGCTCGGGATGACCGCCGCGTGGCAGCACGCCGGGGTGCGCTCGGTCGTCGCGGCTGTCGCGGCGGTCAACGACGCCGTGGCGCACGACGTGCTCGTGGGCGTGCACCGGGGGCTCCGGGGTGGCCTGGACCCGGCGGAGGCCCTGAGGTCCGCGACGGCGTCCCTCCCCGTCGACGGCCCGCCCTGTCCCCTGGTCGCCTTCTCCTAACCTGTGGATAACCTGCAAAGACACACCTTTAGAACGGTTCTAAAGGTGTGTCTTTGCAGGTTATCCACAGGGAGGCGGCCACGCGAGGCCAAGGCGGGGGGTCAGCGGAGGAAGGGAATGGTCCGATCGAGCAGGCCGCGGGCCTTGAACTCCTTGCGCAGCGGGATCTCGTCGTCGATCCAGCCGTCCTGCCGGATCCCCCAGAACGAGGCGTGGTCCGGCCCATAGCCGAGCAGCTGCTGCTGCAGCGGCGGCAGGCCCTGGAACCACTCCGAGCTCTGGTCCGCGACGTCCTCGTCGAGCGGGCGCACCCAGCGGTAGGTGTAGCCGATGAACATCAGCTTGCGGATCCGGGCGCTCTTGTTCATCGACCGCGAGTGCCACAGCCGGCGGTCGAAGATGAAGGCGTCACCGGGCTCGAGGCAGACCTCGACGGCACCCTCGGGCTCGATGATGGGGTCGCCCGGCTTCTCCGGCCGACCGGCGAGGGTGTTGTTGAGATGCGACCCGGGGATGACCTTCGTGTTGCCGTACCCGGGCTCGGCCAGGTCGGTCAGGGCGAAGCAGATCTTCGTCATGAACATCGGTCGCGGGTCCATGTCGATATCGGAGTTCTGCCGGTACCCGTCCTGGTGCCAGTTCCAGAACGGCGGCTCGTCCTTGGGCGGGTTGACGTCGATGTGGTTGTGGTGAGTGTAGATATTCCAGCCGAGGGTGCCCCAGATGTAGGGGAAGGTCGTCGGCCAGGTCAGCAGCTCGACGAACCTGGGGTCGCGGTGCATCCAGCCCATGACGTGGATCGACCTGTCCGGGCGGAGCCGCCCGGCAGCCTCCTCCTCGGCGTACACCCGGTCGACGGCGTTCTCGAAGTAGGCCCGATCAGTCTCGGCGAGGGCGTTCTTGATGACATAGAAGCCGTCCCGCGCGTACTGGTCGCGGACCTCCTGGGCGATCGGCTCGTAGCCGGTCAGCGTGCTCGTGGACTCGGCGACGGTCATGTCAGCTCCCCTAGATCGGTCTCCGTCTGCGCACCATGTGGTGGTGCCTGCTCACTGTATCGCCGCGACCTTCGGTGACTAGGCTGTCGCTGCCGCGCGGGTGTCGGGACGCCCACGCGCGCGTGATGTGGGGCCGACGGTCGGTAGACGACGGAGTGCGGAGGAGCGTCATCCATGAGTAGCACGACGGGGGCGACGGTCGAGCACCGGGCCGACCCACAGCGGTGGCCCGAGCTCGCGGTCCTTCCGTCGGGGGTCCGGGCGCGGGGCGGCTGGGGAATCGCGCGAGGCCTCTTCCTGCGGGCGGTCGGGGATCTGCCGCTGCGTGTCGTGGCGCCGGACGGGACCACCGTCGCCGGCCGGGGCGGTCCGCAGAGCCCGGTCATGGTTCTTGCCCGACCGGAGGCCTTCTACGCCCGGCTCGCCGACAGTGCGCTCATCGGTTTCGGTGAGTCCTATATGGCCGGCGACTGGTCCTCGCCCGACCTGGCCGCGCTGCTCACGGTGCTCGCCGCGGAGATGGGTTCGCTCATCCCGGTCAGCCTGCAGCGGCTCCGCCGGTGGTATGACGCCCGCCACCCCGAGACCCAGCGCAATCTCGCCGAGCACGCCCGGCAGAACATCGCCCACCACTACGACCTCAGCAACGACCTCTTCGCCCAGTTCCTCGACGAGACGATGACCTACTCCTCGGCGCTCTTCCCCGACCGGGTCGAGCCGGCCCACTCTGGCGGGGGTGCTGCGACGGTCCTGGTCTCCCGGCCGCTGGCCACACCGACCTTCGGGGACCTCGCCGCGGCCCAGCGGCGAAAGATCGACCGGCTCCTCGACGCCGCCGGGGTCGGGGCGGGGACCGACCTGCTCGAGATCGGCTCCGGGTGGGGCGAGCTGGCGGTCCGGGCGGCGCTGCGCGGCGCTCGGGTCCACACGATCACCTTGTCGGTGGAGCAACAGGGGCTGGCGCGCGAGCGGGTCGCGGCCGCCGGGGTGACCGACCGCGTCGACGTCGAGCTCGTCGACTACCGCGAGGTCACCGGCACGTATGACGCCGTCGTGTCCTGCGAGATGATCGAGGCGGTCGGGTACGAGTTCATGGCGTCATACGTCGGGACGATCGACGCCCGGCTGCGGCCGGGCGGACGAGCCGCGGTGCAGGCGATCACCATGCCGCACGACCGGATGATGGCGAGCCGACACACCCACACGTGGATCACCAAGTACATCTTCCCCGGCGGCTTCATCCCCTCGACGACACTCATCGAGCAGGTCGTCCGCGAGCACACCGGGCTGGTGCTGACCGAGCGCTTCCGGATGGGTGGGCATTACGCCCAGACGCTGCGGCTGTGGCACGAGCAGTTCGAGCGCTCGTGGCCGCAGATCCGCGAGCTGCATACCGCGCGGACCACGCGCCGCGATGTCGACGAGACCTTCCGGCGGATGTGGCTGTTCTATCTCGACTACTCCCACGCCGGCTTCGCGTCGGGCTATCTCGACGTCCACCAGCTCTCCCTTGCAAAGACACACCTTTAGAAGGCGTCTAAAGGTGTGTCTTTGAGGGTTATCCACAGAAAGTTATCCACAGGAGCGTTCGGTCATCACGCCGGTCGGGTCGCGCGGACCAGCCCGAGGACGGCTCCCAGCCCATGCTCGGGTCCGCTGGTCCGCGGGAGGACGAGGGTCCGTATGCCGTGCCGGGCCGCCCCGCCGTCGGCGTCGACGGAGTCCCCGACCATGAGCGCCGCGCCGGTCTTGACGCCTAAGGTCGCCAGCGCGGCGTCGAAGATCGCGGCATCGGGCTTGACCGCCCCGACCTGGAACGACAGGACGACGGTGTCGAAGAGGTCGAGCAGGCCCACCCGGGCCAGCAGCGGCCGGACGTCGTGGCAGATATTCGACACCGCGGCGGTCCTGACCCCCAGGGCCCGCAGCGCCGTCAGCGTCGGGGCGGCGTCGGCATACGCATGCCAGGCGGCGAACTGGGTCGCGTAGAGCGCGTCGATGACGTCCGGTAAGAGGGGTTCCGCCAGCGGGAGCCGGCCGATCATGGCGACGAAGAGCTCCTGGTGCGCGTCCGGGTCGAGGTCGCGCAGGCTCTGCGGGTCGTCGACCTTGGCGGTGTCCCACAGGTGGTCCAGACCCGCACGGAGCGCGGGATGGTCGAGAACAGACGTCCCAGGCGCGAGGCCGCCCGCCCCTGAGGACTCTGAGGACCCCGAGGACCCCGAGGCGGGGGACCACGGCCTGCGGCTGCCCGCCGCGCGGGCGTCCAGCGCGCAGTGACCGGCCGGCAACAGCTGCGCTGCTGCGGCCAGCCACTGCGCGCTGGGGCCCTGGTCGAGCACGGTCGAGTGCAGGTCGAAGAGCACTGCCTCGATCGGGCCCGACGCGCCTCCCATCCCCGGGTTCATAGCAGCTCGACCAGGCTCGGGTCGGCCAGGGCGCAGACCGCGTCGTGGGCGTCCTGGGCGCTGCGCTGGGCCAGCGCCGCGGTCGCCATACCGTGGCATTCGGCGAGGGTGTGCAGCGACAGGGCGTAGCGGACGATGGCGACCTTGGAGGGGGCCATCGACAGGCTGGCGACACCGAGACCGGTGAGGACCAGGGCGAGCAACGGGTCACCGCCCGCCTCGCCGCAGACGCCCATCGGCTTGCCCGCGAGCTTCGCGCCGTCGCAGGCGTGGCCGATGACCTGGAGCACCGCAGGCTGCCAGGGGTCGAGCAGGTCGGAGAGCTGGCCCTCCATCCGGTCGGCGGCCATCGTGTACTGCGCGAGGTCGTTGGTGCCCAGCGAGCCGAAGTCGACCTCGGCCAGGACGTGCCGGGAGAGGATCGCGGCCCCGGGGACCTCGATCATCACCCCGACCGAGGGCAGCCCGTGCTCGCGGACCCGCCGGGCGAACCAGGCGGCCTCCTCGGGCGTGGCGACCATCGGCGCCATGACCTTGACCTCGGCGGCGGTGGCCCGGGCGGCGGCGCCGAGCGCGGCGAGCTGGGTGTCGAGCAGCTCGGGGCGCAGCGCCTGCAGCCGCAGCCCGCGCTTGCCGAGCGCCGGGTTCTCCTCCGGCCCGAGGTCGGCGAAGGCGAGCGGCTTGTCGGCTCCGGCGTCGAGCGTCCGCACGGTCACCCGGCGGGAGCCGAACGGCTCGAAGACGTCGGTGTAGATCTGGGTCTGCTCCGCCAGCGTCGGAGCGCTGTCGCGGCTGAGGAAGACGAACTCGGTGCGGAAGAGCCCGACCCCCTCGACATCCTGGGCCGCAGCAGAGACCGCGTCGTCAACCCCGCCGATATTGGCGAGCAAGGCCACCGGGTGTCCGTCGCGGGTCTTGCCCGGACCGGCCGATCCGGCCAAGGCCGCCCGACGCCGCTCGCGCTTGCCGACGAGCTGCTTCTGGTACTCGGGGCTGGGGTCGATCGTCACCTCCCCGGAGTCGCCGTCGACCGCGACGATGGTCCCCGGGGGGATGGCCCGGGCGCCGGGGTACTGCACGACGGCGGGGATGCCCATCTGGGCGGCGAGGATCGCGGTGTGGCTGGTCCGGCCGCCGTGCTCGGTGACGATGGCCCGCACCAGGGTCGGGTCGAGGGTCGCGGTCTCGGCGGGCGCGAGGTCGCGCGCGACGATGACCGACGGGACGTGGAAGTCGGGGACGCCGGGGTCCTCCTGGCCGAGCAGCCGGGCGACGACCCGGTTGCGGACGTCCTTGAGGTCGGTGACCCGTTCGGCGAAGTAGCCGCCGAGGGCCTCGAACTGCGCAGCATAGGTCCCGACCGCATCGGTCACCGCGGTCGTGGGGCCCTTGCCGGCGGCCAGCTCCTTGGCGACCGCCTTGTGCAAGCCCTTGTCGCGGGCGATGAGGGCGGTGGCGGTGAGGATCTGCTGAGCCGTCTCGTCGGCCTGGGCGGCCCGCTCCTCGAGCGTGACGGCGACCGACTCGAAGACCTCCTTGATGCGCACGTGCTCAGCGGCGGGGTCCGCGGCGGCCGGCTCGTTCTCCGGCGGCCGGACCGGCGGCCGGACCTGGATGACCGGTCCGACCGCCGCGCCCGGGCTCACGCCGATGCCGCGGGGGGCATCCGACATGGCCTACTCCGCGTCGAGGTCGCGGGAGAGGAGCTCGACGAGGCTGTCGAGGGCCTCGTCCGCGCCGTCGCCGTCGGCGGAGAGGATGACCTCCTCGCCGTGCTTGGCGCCGAGCGCCATGACCCCGAGGATGCTCGTCGCGTCGACGAGCTCCTCCCCCCCTCGCGGCCGATCTCGACGTCCACCCCGGTCGCCGAGGCGGCCTGGACGAAGAGCGCGGCAGGGCGGGCGTGCAGCCCCACGGATGAGGCAATGGTGACCTTACGAGTGGCCATGTCGGCCCTCCTTCTGGGCGTCCTTGCAGAGAGTGAGTATGCCGTTGCAGCGGTCAGGCCGCGGCCGCGACCTTGGCGGAGGCGTTCGACTTGAGGACGACGACGAGCCCGGCCATGACCGCGACGCCGACGGCGAGCGCGATGAGGAAGCCGAAGACGTTGCCCATGAGCGGTGCGACCCAGATGCCGCCGTGCGGGGCGCGCAGGGTCGGGCCGAGCGCCATACAGATGGCACCGGTGATGGCCGAGCCGACCACCGAGGAGGAGATGACGCGCAGCGGGTCGGCCGCGGCGAACGGGATGGCCCCTTCGGAGATGAAGGACAGACCGAGCAGCCAGGCCGCCTTGCCGTTCTCGCGCTCCGGCTCGGTGAACAGGCTAGGGCGCAGCGTGGTCGCCAGCGCCATACCGAGGGGCGCGACCATCCCGGCGGCCATGACCGCGGCCATGACCTTGAGCTGGGGGGCGTCCAACGCGGTGCCTGCGGCCGCCAGACCAGTGGTGCCGAAGAAGTACGCGACCTTGTTGACCGGACCGCCGAGGTCGAAGCCCATCATCGCGCCGACGATCAGGCCAAGAACGATGGCACTGCCGCCGCTGAGGCCGTTGAGCCATGAGGTGAGCCCGTCCGATATGCCCTTGATCGGTCGCCCGAGGACGACGACGAACAGGCCGCCGACGATGAGGGTGGACAGCAATGGGATGACCACGACCGGCATGACGCCGCGCACACCCTTGCCGACCTTCCAGCCGGAGATCCACCTCGCCACCAGACCGCTCAGGATGCCGGTGACCAGACCGCCGAGGAAGCCGGCACCGGTCGCATTGGCCAGCGCACCACCGACGAAACCGGGGACCAGGCCAGGCCGGTCCGCGATCGCGTAGGCGATGAAGCCGGACAGAGCCGGGACGAGGAAGCCGAAGGCCGTCGCGCCGACGCGGAAGAGCAGGGCTGCCCACCAGGTCAGGCTGACCGGGTTGAAGCTGTGCATGATGCTGTGCGGGAGGTCCTTCGGCAGGTTGATGTCGTATGCCGTGATGTCAACCGCCCCGTTCTTGCCGAGCGCGACCTGCGCGAGCATGAACCCGAGGGCGATGAGGATACCGCCGGCGGCGACGAACGGGATCATGTACGAGACACCGGTCATGAGCCATTGACGGATCTGGGTGCCGGTGCTCGCGCTCGCGTCGACCTTGGTGGCGAGCCCACCGGCGGGGACGGCGGCAGCCGATGCGGCCGCGGCGGCCGGATTGGCGTGGTGTGCCTCGGCGGCGGCAACGGCCTGCGCGATGAGCGCGGGGCCATCGGAGATCGCCTTCTTCACGCCAACGTCGACGGTCGGCTTGCCCGCGAACCGGTGGATGTCCTTGACCGGCAGGTCGTGGGCGAAGATCACCGCGTCAGCGGCGTTGATGACGTCCTGCGAGATCGGGTCCGAACCGGCCGAGCCCTGGGTCTCGACGACGATCTCGTGGCCGGCTGCCTTCGCAGCCTGCTCGAGGCCTTCGGCGGCCATATATGTGTGCGCAATGCCCGTTGGGCACGACGTCACTCCGACGAACTTCATGCGTTCACAACCTCTCGGTTCACGATGTCGACGACCGTTGTGGCGTCGGGGGCCTCCAGGAGGGCCTGCCGGAACTCGGACCGCATGAGCTTGCGGGCGAGCTTGGCGAGGATCTGCAGGTGCTCCTGACCGCCGCCGTCCGGCGCCGCGATCAGGAAGATCAAGGTGGCGGGGCCGTCGGCGGCCCCCCAGTCAACTCCGGTCGTCCGTCCGAAAACGAGCGACGGCGTGGTGATGGCGGCGCTGCGGGCGTGGGGGATGCCGATGCCGCCGGGCAGCCCGGTGGCCATCTGTTCCTCGCGCTTGCGGACGTCATCGAGGAAGAGCTCGAGGTCGGTGCACCGCCCGTCCGCGACGAGAGTCTCGGCCAGCGTGCGCGTTGCCGTATGGCGATCGGGGCCCTGCAGGTCGAGAACGACCTGGTGCTCGGTGATGAGGGACATGGTGTTCCTTTCGGGAGTGGGGGGTCAGTCGGTGACGAGGGTGTGAAGGTCGGGGTCTTTGTCGAGCGTGACGGGCACTCGGGCGAGGTCTGCTGGTCCGGGAACCTGGCTGCCGGGAAGGCTCACGGCCGCCGACCCCCAACGCACGGCCTCTGCGAGTGCGTCCACGGGCGTGGCACCCGAGACACTGGCGTGTAGATAGCCCGCGAGCGTGCAGTCACCGGCACCGACCGTGGACACCGGGGTCGCCTTGCCGCTCGCGTGGGCGATGGCGTCCGCGCGGACAAGCAGTGCGCCGTCCTTGCCGAGACTGACGAGGACGGTCGTGATGCCCTGGTTGACGAGCCGGTACGCGGCGTCGCGCACCGCGGCCAGGGTCGGCAGCTCGGTCCCGAGCAGTTCGGCGAGTTCGTCCCGGTTCGGCTTGACGACGTCGGGGCTGGCCGCGACTGCGGCGGCGAGGGTGGCACCGGAGGTGTCGATGGCCACCCTGGCCCCGGCGGCATGACCCAACCGCACGAGGTCGCCATACACTGCGGGGTCGACCCCGGGAGGGAGGCTGCCGGAGATGACGAGCCACTGCGCGCCCCCACGACCGAGGTGCTCAGCCGTGGTCGCGCGAACGGCCTCGACCTCGGCGGGGCTGAGCCGGGGGCCGGGCTCGTTGACCTTCGTGGTGACACCGTGGGGGTCGACAATGGTGATGTTCATGCGGATCGAGCCGACGACCGACACGGCCGCGCGAGCGATCCCGGCGGCGTCGAGCAGTCGCTTCATGAGAGCACCCTCGGGACCCCCGGTCGGGTATACGGCAATGCTCTCGGTGCCGTTGGCCGTCAGGGCGCGGGTGACGTTGATCCCCTTGCCGCCGGGGTCGACCCGACTCGACGTGGCGCGGTGGACCTCGCCGACGGTGAGCCCATCGACGCTGACCGTGCGGTCGACGCTGGGGTTGAGCGTGAGCGTGACGATCATGCGCAGATCACCTCGGGGCCGGCTGCTTCGATTTCGGCGACGGTTTCGTCGTCGAGGCTGGTGTCCGTGACGAAGGTGTCCATCTCGGCCAGGGCTGCGAACCGGCAGAAGTGGTCGAGCCCGACCTTCGTCGAGTCGGCGAGGACGACGGCCCGGCGGGCGGCGGCGACCATCGCCCGCTTCGCGGCTGCCTCGTCTTGGTCGGGCGTGGTCAGGCCGTGTGCGACGGACAGCCCGTTGGTCCCCAGGAAGGCGACATCGACATGGATGCCGGCCAGGGGACTGGTGGCCCATTCGCCGACCGATGCCTGGGTGCGGCCACGGATGCGGCCACCGAGCACGTAGAGGGTGAGGTCGCTGCGGTCGGCAAGGGTCGAGGCGATCGCGAGCGAGTTGGTGACGACCGTCAGCTCGCGGCCGAGGGGGAGCAGGTCGGCCAGGCATGCCGTGGTCGTGCCGGCGTCGAGAAGGATCGTCCCGTCGTCGGGCAGCAGGTCCAGAGCAGCCTTGGCGATGCGCATCTTCTCGGCGACGAGACGTTCCGACCGGTGCTGGACAGTCGGCTCGAAACCGAACCGCTCGACGGGGATCGCGCCGCCATGGACGCGGCGCAGGCGGCCGAGCCGCTCGAGTTGGGTGAGGTCGCGGCGGATGGTCTCGGGGGTGACCTCGAGGTCGCGTGCCAGGGCAGTGACCTCGACCCGACCGGACGCCGTGGCGATCTCGAGGATCCGCTGCTGGCGTTCTGGCGCGTACATCCGGGCTCCCTTCGGTGTCTGACACTTGCATGTATAGCGGTCATCCGGATGCATGTAAAGAGGGTCGGGCAGAAAACAACATCCGATCGTCCCCGCTTCTTCAAAGACACACCTTATGGGGGCCTATTAAGGTGTGTCTTTGAGGGAAGCGGGGGGAAGCGGGGGTGGGGACGTGTGGGTTCGTCACCGGCCGAGCGGGAACGTGCGGACCTCAGTATGCCGCGCCGACCCACCCACCCCGACGCCCAGCCGCGACTCGACGAGCGCGATCTCGCCCACCCGCCACGTCAGCGGAGCGAAGGCATCGAGCACGCGCAGCCATCGAGTGGCCTCCACGGGAGGACCCGAGCGTGCCACGGTGAGGTGCCCGACGAAGCCGCCGCCCTGAACCGTGGCGCCGACCCTCGACCCCGCCGTCCGGCACCGACGTGCCAACGCTTCGAGGGACCCGTCACCTCGGTCGCCGACCCCGAGCCACAGGGCATGGGCGGCATACGGCGAAGGGAAGGCCCCCGCCCTGCCCACAGTGAGCTCGACGGGATCTGTGTTGAGGGCGACCTCGTCGAGCAGGTCGCCGAGGTCGTCGACGCGCCTGCCCGGCACGGTCCCGAAGAACGCCAGCGTGAGGTGCCACTGGCCCCAATGAACCCACCGCAGCGTCGACCCGTCCTGGCGGCGAGGCTCCACGAACCGTTCCAGCGCTGCCGCGACGTCGTCCGTCGGGTTCGCCGCAACGAACATCCGGTGCGTCATCGGTTCAGCGTATGCCGCCGCGCGGGCACTAACCTGGCCCCAACGGACGCGGTGCGAGGATCGAGCGGCGAAGGAGTGACACGGTGGGCTTTCCAGAGAACGTGCTGACATCCGGTGAGAAGGTCGTCAAGGACCTGCACCCGCACCCGATGACGGTCGGCGCCCCGGCCCTGCTCGGGGTTGTGCTGCTCGGCATCGCCGTCGCCGTGGCCGTTGTCACCCCGGACGACAGCACGGGCAACACCCTTCAGTGGGTCGTCGTCGGGTTGGCGGTCCTCGCTGCCATCCCTCTCGTGATCGTGCCCCTCATGGCTTGGCGCACGACCCACTACGTTGTGACGACACATCGGGTCATGCTGCGCAAGGGGATCTTCAGCAAGTCGGGCAAGGACATCACGTTGAGCAAGATCACCGACGTGAGCTTCCACCAGAGCGTCTTCGACCGCATGATCCGCTCGGGCACACTCAACATCGAGTCGGCCGGCGACAGCCCGAACGAGCAATTCCGCAACATCCCGCGCAGCAACGAGGTCCAACAGCTCATCAACCGCCTCGTCGACGAAGACGCCAACCGGCGCAGCGCCGTGATCTACGAACACATGGCCGGTGCCTCACATCCGCCGTATGCCGAACCGGACTCGAGGACGGATCCGCTCCCTGCGCCGCAACCGCACGGCACTGCGGTCGAGCAGACCCAGATCGTGCCCACGTCGCCACCTCCGCCGCCGCCGACACCTCCCTCGGCCGGCTGAAGCGGCCCAGCTGGAGCGGGCTACCGTAGGGGGCGGACGACACCACTCGAACGGCGGGCAATAAGCACCCCGAGAATGCACACCAGTGGCCAGCCGGAGTCGGCACCGCCCGCCGCCCGCTTCCCAGAGCCCGATGGCCGGCCCGTCAAGGGCCAGCTCGGCTCCGGTTCGTCCCACCAGGCCCAACAGCACCGCCGCCACGCCCACACCTATCCTCGGCCGCACCGTGAACGGCACGGTCGCCCCCCGCCGCCCGGCGAGCGCCGTCCAGGCCGCGAGCGCGAGGAACGCCACGGCGGTGAAGAAGGCGTGCCCAACCGGCTCTGGCCGGCCCCATCGAGCGGTATGACGGCCACGGCCATCGTCGCGAAGCCACCGCAGGCGAGAATCGACCGCCCGACCGGGTCGGTAGCGGCACGTCCGAGGGCGGTGAGCACGTGGCAGACGCCGACGAGCGCGGCTGTCATGTCCCACCGGTGCGGCATGCCACTTGGGCAAGGGAGCTCATCGTCACCGACCGGGCGTCCACTGGGGCCGGGTGAAGGGCCGCCGAGAGGGTCCACCCACCGACGAGCAGGACGGGTGTGGCCGCGGCTGACAGTCGGGCCCACCAGCGCAGCTGCCAGCGACGGCGTATGACGAAGGCGCTGCCTCAGGAGGCAGGGGCAGCTCACGTCGCTGGCGGTGTGGCACCGCACCACCGTACGCACGGGGCTGCGGTGGAACGACCCATCCCCGAACCCGACCACGAGGTCCGGACACAAGTGCGCCGGCCGGTGTGGGTAGGGGGCCCACACACCGACCGGCGACCTTTTGTGGGGGATGGCCAAGAGGACTGTAGGGGTCGAGGTGTCCGCCCCGGTCCCCCCCGGGCGGACACGTCTTGGTGATCTGTCAACAAACCCTAGATCACGAACCCCTTGCTGTCCAGCGCTTTGGGTTGATCTCACGACAACATCACGTTGATGGTTCACCAGGGTGCTCGCGGGAATGATGGGGTGGATGAGGCGTCGCCCCCACCCCGACCGACTGTGGAGCCCATGACATGACCGGCGCAACGCCGAGCGGACCTACTGGACCGGCTGGTCGCCGTGGTCCGGTGCCCGCACCGGCCGACGTCGCCGGCCCGGCACGGCGGGAGCTCACCGAACGCGAGATGCGGCTGTGGCGCACGTTCTGGACCTTCCGCGCGAACATGGACGCCGCCCTGGAATCGGGGCTCCAGAGAAGCGCGGCAATCTCTGGATCCGACTTCGAGGTTCTCAACGCTCTCTCGGACGCGGCGCCGGGCCCACTGCGGTTGCGCGACCTCGGTCTTGTGCTCGACTGGGAGCGCAGCCGGGTCTCTCACCATCTGCGTCGGATGGAGGCGCGCGGCCTTGTCGAACGCCACCCCAGCGAAGGAGACCGCCGCGGGGTGACGGTGACTTTGGCGCCGGCTGGTGCTCAGGTGTTGGCTCAGGCAGGGCCCGACCGGCAGGCGCTCGTGGTGTCCCTGGTTTTCGAGGCCTTGGATGACAAGGACCTTGACCTGCTCGAGGGTGTCTTCACCACCATGTTGGAGAGCATCGAACGCCACTTCCCAGCGCGGTGAGCGACGTGTACGTGCGCTTTGGCGCCGAGGTCTAGAGGTACTGCCCCGTGGGGCCACGTTCCCCACCGGGCTGCTGCCCCTGGGCGCCGTCGTCTCCGTGCCCGGGTGGAAGTGCCCGGCGCATTCCCTGGAGCTGCTGCTGGACGGCCATCTGCTGGGCGAACAACGCGGTCTGGATTCCGTGGAAGAGCCCCTCGAGCCAGCCGACGAGCTGGGCTTGAGCGATGCGCAGCTCAGCGTCGCTCGGTGTCTCGCTCGCGAACGGGAGGGCGAGCCGGTCGAGCTCCTCGACGAGCTCGGGGGCAAGCCCCTCCTTCAGCTCAGCAATCGACCGCTGGTGGATGGCCGCGAGACGGGTGCGTCCAGCGTCATCAAGAGGGGAGGCTCGCACCTCCTCGAGCAGCTGCTTGACCATCGTGCCGATGCGCATCACCTTGGCCGGCTGCTCCACGAGCTCAGCGGGGTCGCGTGAGCCGTCCCTTCCCTCCGCTCCTGGCGCGACCCCCATCCCGTCCTGGGTGACGACCACCAGCCGCGGATCGGAGCGGTCGGATGCGGCCGAGGACGTAGCGGCGGTCGGGGTCGAGTCGGGCGGCGTCATACGGCCATCCTGTCAAAGGCTCCGCGGGGCGCACACCCGGTTGCGGTGCAGGCGGAGGAGCATCATGATGCTCATGGTGCAGTTGTGGACTCGTGTGGCGCACGGGCTTCGGTTTGTCACAATCGGATAACGCGATGACATGGCAATGAGGTGAAGGCGTCCTACGGGTAGCGTAGGCTAGTGTCTGCTCGCGACGTGCCCCGACGCCGTGAGTCAGACTGAGGCGCCCAAAGTCCCCGTGGGCTATAGAAGTGAGGCTGTATGTCGACCAGAGTTGGCCCCCGAGCCGGTCGTTCCTCGTGGGGCTTGAGGCGCGCCGCCGTTGCCACCGTGCTCGCCGTTGTGTCCGTCTTCTTGTCCCAGCCCATCAGTGCCGATGCCGTGACCGTCAGGCCGATGACGTTGAACTACAACAAGATCGTCAACGGCGACTACGTCATGGTCGGCAACGGCGTCTTGCAGTGCGACTCGAGCAAGCCCATCTTTCCCGGATCCAACTTCACGTGCCTTCAGCTGCACAACGCGACGGCGCAGGCCAACTTGGTCAACGACTTCAAGTGGATGGGCAACGTCGACGTTGACTCGAATGCAGCGACGGTGAACTCGAGCCGAGCGACGGTGACCATTCCTTCGGGGGCGAAGGTCGTCAAGGCGGTGCTCTACTGGAGCGGGAACACCGGGGTCCACAAACTCACCGATGGGAGTATGTCTCCGACCAACATCTGCAGTGTCAACCCTGCCCCGACGGGAGGCGCGCCGGTGACCCCGGCGGGGAGTCCGTCGACGCAACCGGTCACAGTCAACTTCGGCGCGTCGACCTTCACGGCGGCTCCGACCAATTACTCGTTCGAGGCTCCAGCGCAGCTCGCCAATGGGAACCCGCAGTACTACACGGCGCAAGCTGATGTGACGGCGCAGTTCGCGGCGTTGCCGTCGGGGTCTGCTCAGACGATCACGGTCGGCAACGTGTGGGCGATGCAGGGGTTTGGGTGTTACGCGGGCTGGTCGTTGGCCCTGGTCTATGACTTCGGGGCGTTCGACCCGGGCAACCCGGTGTTGACCAATGCACGCGAGGTGTTCCTTTACGATGGCCACATCCGTAAGCAGGCGGCCGACCCGACCGCCGAGATCATCCCGTTCACTGGCTTCATGGTCGAGGGTCCTGGGTCACGGGGCGGCTTCACCCTTTATGAGGGTGACCGGAACATCACGGGTGACTTCGCGAACTACCAGTCGAACTCGGCGGCGTCGCCGACCGAGATCCAGAACGCGTTGGGTGGGTTGAACAACATCGGGACCTCGATCGCAGACGGGTCGGTGCCGTATGTGACGGGGGTCACCACCCCGTTCGCGAACGCGAACGTCGACGTCCGCAACCTGAACCTCCCCCAGCTCGTCATCGGCAACACGTCGATGAACATGAGCCTGGACACGGCCGGAGACTCCTTCCTGCTGCAGAACGCCGTCCTGTCGGTGTCGAGCGCGGCGATCAAGATCGACAAGTCGTTCAACGGCACGCTCGACGAGCAGACGGTGGCGGTTGGCGGCACTCCGACCTTCACGATCACGGTGACCAATGCCGGCGGTGTGGCGCTGAAGAAGGTCTTCGTCACAGACGCGTTGGCGCCTGGGTGTGCTCGCAGCATCCCTGGCACCTTGGGGGTGGCTCCGGCCGCAAGCTCGGTGTTCACGTATACGTGTACGGGTCTGCCCGCGACTGCAGCGTTCGTGAACGAGGCGGTCGTCGACTCGAGGTCTGACCTTGACGGGGCGTTCGGTGACTCGGACACGACTGTGGTGCATGTTCCGCGGATTGATGTGACGAAGACGGCGTCGCCGACGATTGTCGACCCGGGTGGGTCGACGACGTGGACAATCACGGTGACAAATATCGGTGATGAGCCGTTGACGAACGTGGCGACCACCGATCCTGCGGTGGCAGGGTGTGCGCGGCCGAACCTGGGTAGTTTGGCGGTGGGTGGGTCGACGTCGTATACGTGCACGAGTACGGGAATCGCGGCGGGGTTCACGAACACCGTTGTGGCTACGGGGAACTCTCCTGCCGGGGTGGGTGCGGTGGCGTCGGATTCGGCGTCGGCGGATGTGAAGGTTCGCAAGGTCGGGATTGTGAAGTCGGCGTCGCCGTCGAGTCTGACGGCAGCCGGTCAGACGGTGACCTACTCGTTTGTGGTGACGAACACCGGTGAGGTACCGCTGTCGAATATCGCGGTGACGGATGTTGTGACCCCGCCTGCGGGGCCGACGCCGACGGTGGCGTGCCCCGCGACCGCGCTGGCGGTGGGTGCGTCGACGACGTGTACGGCGACGTATGTCGCGACGCAAGCTGATGCGAATGCGGGGTCGATCACGAACTCGGCGTCGGTGCGGGCCACTGACGCTATTGGCGGGCCGACGTCGGCGACGTCCAACACGGTGGTCGTTCCGATCACCCCGGCTCCGGCGTTGAGTGTGGTGAAGTCGGCGTCACCGACGACGGTGACCGCGGCGGGCCAGAGCATCGCGTACAGCTTTGTGGTGACGAACACGGGGAACGTGACCCTGACTGGGGTCACGGTGGCGGACACGATGACGGCTCCGGCGGGGCCGAACCCGACGGTGTCGTGTCCGGTGACGACGTTGGCCCCGGCGGCGTCGACGACGTGTACGGCGTCGTATGTGGTGACGCAGGCGGATATGAATGCGGGGTCGGTGAAGAACTCGGCGACCGCGTCGGGGACGCCTCCGACTGGTCCTGCGGTGACGTCGCCGCCGTCGGCGGCGACGGTGACGGCGACCCCGGCTCCGGCGTTGAGTGTGGTGAAGTCGGCGTCACCGACGACGGTGACCGCGGCGGGCCAGGGCATCGCGTACAGCTTTGTGGTGACGAACACGGGGAACGTGACCCTGACTGGGGTCACGGTGGCGGACACGATGACGGCTCCGGCGGGGCCGAACCCGACGGTGTCGTGTCCGGTGACGACGTTGGCTCCGGCGGCGTCGACGACGTGTACGGCGTCGTATGTGGTGACGCAGGCGGATATGAATGCGGGGTCGGTGAAGAACTCGGCGACCGCGTCGGGGACGCCTCCGACTGGTCCTGCGGTGACGTCGCCGCCGTCGGCGGCGACGGTGACGGCGACCCCGGCTCCGGCGTTGAGTGTGGTGAAGTCGGCGTCACCGACGACGGTCACCGCTGCGGGTGACACGGTGGACTACTCGTTCGTGGTGACGAACACGGGCAACGTGACGGTTACTGACGTGACGGTGACGGATACGTTCACGGCTCCGGCTGGTCCGGAGCTGACCGTGTCGTGTCCGGTGACGACGTTGGCGCCCGCGGCCAGTACGACGTGTACCGCGTCGTACACGGTGACCCAGGCGGATGTGGACAACGGCAGCATCGTCAACAGTGCGGTTGCGGACGGGACGGACCCGACCGGCACGCCGGTCCCGACGACTCCGCCGTCCACGGCGACGGTCACCGTCACCCCGGAGCCTGGCTTGTCGGTCGTGAAGACCGCTGACCCGACGACGGTCACCGCTGCGGGTGACACGGTGGACTACTCGTTCGTGGTGACGAACACCGGCAACGTCACCGTCACCGGGATCACCGTCACGGATACGTTCACGGCTCCGGCTGGTCCGGAGCTGACCGTGTCGTGTCCGGTGACGACGTTGGCGCCCGCGGCCAGTACGACGTGTACCGCGTCGTACACGGTGACCCAGGCGGATGTCGATGCCGGGTCGATCGTGAACAGCGCGGTTGCGGACGGGACGGGCCCGACCGGCACGCCGGTCCCGACGACTCCGCCGTCCACGGCGACGGTCACCGTCACCCCGGAGCCTGGCTTGTCGATCGTGAAGACCGCTGACCCGACGACGGTCACCGCTGCGGGTGACACGGTGGACTACTCGTTCGTGGTGACGAACACCGGCAACGTCACCGTCACCGGGATCACCGTCACGGATACGTTCACGGCGCCGGCTGGTCCGGAGCTGACCGTGTCGTGTCCGGTGACGACGTTGGCGCCCGCGGCCAGTACGACGTGTACCGCGTCGTACACGGTGACCCAGGCGGATGTGGACAACGGCAGCATCGTCAACAGTGCGGTTGCGGACGGGACGGACCCGACCGGCACGCCGGTCCCGACGACTCCGCCGTCCACGGCGACGGTCACCGTCACCCCGGAGCCTGGCTTGTCGGTCGTGAAGACCGCGGACCCGACCACGGTCACCGCTGCGGGTGACACGGTGGACTACTCGTTCGTGGTGACGAACACGGGCAACGTGACGGTTACTGACGTGACGGTGACGGATACGTTCACGGCTCCGGCTGGTCCGGAGCTGACCGTGTCGTGTCCGGTGACGACGTTGGCGCCCGCGGCCAGTACGACGTGTACCGCGTCGTACACGGTGACCCAGGCGGATGTGGACAACGGCAGCATCGTCAACAGTGCGGTTGCGGATGGGACGGACCCGACCGGCACGCCGGTCCCGACGACTCCGCCGTCCACGGCGACGGTCACCGTCACCCCGGAGCCTGGCTTGTCGGTCGTGAAGACCGCTGACCCGACGACCGTCACCGCTGCGGGTGACACGGTGGACTACTCGTTCGTGGTGACGAACACGGGCAACGTCACCGTCACCGGGATCACCGTCACGGATACGTTCACGGCGCCGGCTGGTCCGGAGCTGACCGTGACCTGCCCGGACACAACCCTGGCTCCGGCCGCGTCGACGACGTGCATCGCCAGTTACACGGTGACCCAGGCGGATGTGGACAACGGCAGCATCGTCAACAGTGCGGTTGCGGATGGTCTCGACCCGAACGAGGCGCCGGTGGCGTCAGAGCCGTCGACGGCGACGGTGGGGGTCACTCAGACCCCGGCGTTGTCGATCGTGAAGACCGCTGACCCGACGACGGTCACCGCTGCGGGTGACACGGTGGACTACTCGTTCGTGGTGACGAACACGGGCAACGTCACCGTCACCGGGATCACCGTCACGGATACGTTCACGGCGCCGGCTGGTCCGGAGCTGACCGTGACCTGCCCGGACACGACCCTGGCTCCGGCCGCGTCGACGACGTGCACCGCCAGTTACACGGTGACCCAGGCGGATGTGGACAACGGCAGCGTCGTCAACAGTGCGGTTGCGGACGGGACGGACCCGACCGGCACGCCGGTCCCGACGACTCCGCCGTCCACGGCGACGGTCACCGTCACCCCGGAGCCTGGCTTGTCGGTCGTGAAGACCGCTGACCCGACGACGGTCACCGCTGCGGGTGACACGGTGGACTACTCGTTCGTGGTGACGAACACGGGCAACGTCACCGTCACCGGGATCACCGTCACGGATACGTTCACGGCTCCGGCTGGTCCGGAGCTGACCGTGTCGTGTCCGGTGACGACGTTGGCGCCCGCGGCCAGTACGACGTGTACCGCGTCGTACACGGTGACCCAGGCGGATGTCGATGCCGGGTCGATCGTGAACAGCGCGGTTGCGGACGGGACGGGCCCGACCGGCACGCCGGTCCCGACGACTCGCCGTCCACGGCGACGGTCACCGTCACCCCGGAGCCTGGCTTGTCGGTCGTGAAGACCGCTGACCCGACGACGGTCACCGCTGCGGGTGACACGGTGGACTACTCGTTCGTGGTGACGAACACGGGGAACGTCACCGTCACCGGGATCACCGTCACGGATACGTTCACGGCGCCGGCTGGTCCGGAGCTGACCGTGACCTGCCCGGACACGACCCTGGCTCCGGCCGCGTCGACGACGTGCACCGCCAGTTACACGGTGACCCAGGCGGATGTCGATGCCGGGTCGATCGTGAACAGTGCGGTTGCGGATGGTCTCGACCCGAACGAGGCGCCGGTGGCGTCAGAGCCGTCGACGGCGACGGTGGGGGTCACTCAGACCCCGGCGTTGTCGATCGTGAAGACCGCTGACCCGACGACGGTCACCGCTGCGGGTGACACGGTGGACTACTCGTTCGTGGTGACGAACACGGGCAACGTCACCGTCACCGGGATCACCGTCACGGATACGTTCACGGCGCCGGCTGGTCCGGAGCTGACCGTGACCTGCCCGGACACGACCCTGGCTCCGGCCGCGTCGACGACGTGCACCGCCAGTTACACGGTGACCCAGGCGGATGTGGACAACGGCAGCATCGTCAACAGTGCGGTTGCGGATGGTCTCGACCCGAACGAGGCGCCGGTGGCGTCAGAGCCGTCGACGGCGACGGTGGGGGTCACTCAGACCCCGGCGTTGTCGATCGTGAAGACCGCTGACCCGACGACGGTCACCGCTGCGGGTGACACGGTGGACTACTCGTTCGTGGTGACGAACACGGGCAACGTCACCGTCACCGGGATCACCGTCACGGATACGTTCACGGCGCCGGCTGGTCCGGAGCTGACCGTGACCTGCCCGGACACGACCCTGGCTCCGGCCGCGTCGACGACGTGCACCGCCAGTTACACGGTGACCCAGGCGGATGTCGATGCCGGGTCGATCGTGAACAGTGCGGTTGCGGATGGTCTCGACCCGAACGAGGCGCCGGTGGCGTCAGAGCCGTCGACGGCGACGGTGGGGGTCACTCAGACCCCGGCGTTGTCGATCGTGAAGACCGCTGACCCGACGACCGTCACCGCTGCGGGTGACACGGTGGACTACTCGTTCGTGGTGACGAACACGGGCAACGTCACCGTCACCGGGATCACCGTCACGGATACGTTCACGGCGCCGGCTGGTCCGGAGCTGACCGTGACCTGCCCGGACACGACCCTGGCTCCGGCCGCGTCGACGACGTGCACCGCCAGTTACACGGTGACCCAGGCGGATGTCGATGCCGGGTCGATCGTGAACAGTGCGGTTGCGGATGGTCTCGACCCGAACGAGGCGCCGGTGGCGTCAGAGCCGTCGACGGCGACGGTGGGGGTCACCAGACCCCGGCGTTGTCGATCGTGAAGACCGCTGACCCGACGACGGTCACCGCTGCGGGTGACACGGTGGACTACTCGTTCGTGGTGACGAACACGGGCAACGTCACCGTCACCGGGATCACCGTCACGGATACGTTCACGGCGCCGGCTGGTCCGGAGCCTGACCGTGACCTGCCCGGACACGACCCTGGCTCCGGCCGCGTCGACGACGTGCACCGCCAGTTACACGGTGACCCAGGCGGATGTGGACAACGGCAGCATCGTCAACAGTGCGGTTGCGGATGGTCTCGACCCGAACGAGGCGCCGGTGGCGTCAGAGCCGTCGACGGCGACGGTGGGGGTCACTCAGACCCCGGCGTTGTCGATCGTGAAGACCGCTGACCCGACGACGGTCACCGCTGCGGGTGACACGGTGGACTACTCGTTCGTGGTGACGAACACGGGCAACGTCACCGTCACCGGGATCACCGTCACGGATACGTTCACGGCGCCGGCTGGTCCGGAGCTGACCGTGACCTGCCCGGACACGACCCTGGCTCCGGCCGCGTCGACGACGTGCACCGCCAGTTACACGGTGACCCAGGCGGATGTGGACAACGGCAGCGTCGTCAACAGTGCGGTTGCGGACGGTTGGGCGGCGTGCGTGATCCCGGCCAAGCAGGACCCGGCCCAGCCGCCGGCCACGGCGGACGAACTGCTCTGTCCGGTCACCTCACCGGCGAGCACGGCGACCGTCCTGGTCACCCAGACCGGTGCCCTGTCGCTGGTGAAGTCTGCCGACCCGGTCACCGTGACCGCTGCCGGACAAAGCGTGACCTACTCCTTCCTCGTGACGAACACCGGCAATGTCACCGTCTCCGAGCTCACCGTGGCCGACACCCTCGCCGCGCCTGCCGGGCCGGAGCTCACGGTGACCTGCCCGGTGACCACGTTGGCCCCGGGTGCGTCGACGACGTGTGCGGCGACCTACCTGGTGACCCAGGCGGACGTCGACCACGGCCGGGTGGACAACACCGCGACAGCCTCCGGAATGGCCCCATGCCCGGAGGGCGCCGCTGCGCTGACCACCTGCCCGGTCACCTCTGAGCCGAGCTCGGCCGAGGTCACCGCGTCGGCAACGGCGGCGATCAGCCTCGACAAGCAGGCCACGGCCCCGCAGGATCGCAACAACGACGGATATGCGGACACCGGCGACGTCATCGAGTACACCTTCATCGTGACCAACACGGGGACGACGACGCTGACCGACGTGCGGGTCGACGACCCGATGCTCGGGGCGGTGACCTGCCCGGTGACCACCCTGGCCCCTGGGGAGTCGACGACCTGTGGTCCGGTGGCCTACACCGTCACCGCGGCTGACACCGCAGCCGGGACGCTGGTCAACCACGCGACCGCCACCGGAACTCCGCCAGACGGGGTGACGCCTCCGAGCGCGGAGGACGAGACATCGACCGAGCTGACCGCGCCACTGCCGCACACCGGCGCCGACGTGGGGGACTGGGCCCAGCGCGCCGCGCTGCTCGGCCTGATCGGGGTCGGCCTGCTCCTCGGCAGTCGGCGCCGGCGGTACGAGGGGGCTCACTCCGCGTGACCGACGACGTGTCGCGCGGGGCGAAGGTGTCAGCCTCGCAGCCTACGATGTCCTGGTTCGGCCCGCCCGGGGGCGTACGCACGGCGAAAGGTGTAAGGGTATGACGGTCCGATCAGCTGGCGCAGCGGCGCTTCTGACCATCACGGCACTGCTGGCCTCGGCCTGCTCAGGCGACGGCTCGGCGACCCCGACCGGTTCGTCCACCCCGTCGGGGACATCCGCCACCTCGCCGGCGAAGACTTCGACCGGCACCGGCACCGGCAGCGTCACGACGGGCAGCGTCACCACCGGGCCGAAGAACGACATCGCCAAGCGCAAGTCGGTCATCAAGAAGGAGTGCAAGGTCACCGACACCGGGGCCGAGGCTTCTGGCGTGGTCGAGAACACCACCGACAAGGATGTCGACTTCTCGATCACCGTCGTCTTCACCAACGACAAGGCGACCAACGTCGGCGAGGGCAGCACCGAGGTCACCGCGCGCGCCGGTGAGAGCACTCCGTGGAAGGTCGAGGGGAAGTTCAAGCCCCCCAAGACCGTCCTCTGTATCGTCACCGCCGTCTCCTGACGACGCCAGCGGTGCGTATGCCGGGCCGGCATACCCACCGCGGCGACGAACCCGGCCTCAGGCCGAGGTGACGTCGAGGAGGATCTTGCCGATATGGCTCGACTCCTCCATCAGCGCCTGGGCGGCCGCAACCTCGGCCAGCGGGAATCGTGCCGCGATGATGGGGCGGACCGCGCCTGACTCGACCATCGGCCAGACGTGGGCCACCGTCGCGGCGACGACCCGGGCCTTCTCCGCGCGCGCGCGGGTGCGCAGCGAGGTGGCGATGACCCCGGCCCGTTTGCCGAGCAGGGCACCGAGGTCGAGCTCGGCGCGCCGACCGCCTTGCAGCCCGATGACGACGAGCCGGCCCCCGTCGGCGAGGGCGGCGATATTGCGGGCGAGGTACTTCGCACCCATGTTGTCGAGAATGACATCAGCGCCACGTCCGTCGGTCGCCGCGTGCAGCTCGGCAACAAAGTCGTCCTCGCGGTAGTTCACGAGGATCGAGGCGCCGAGGTCCGCGCAGGCGGTGAGCTTCTCAGCCGATCCGGCAGTCACGGCGACGGTCGCGCCGAGCTCACGGGCGACCTGGGTGGCCATCGTCCCGATGCCGGACGAGCCGCCATGGACGAGGAGCACCTGTCCGGCGTGCAAGCCGGCGGTCATGACGACATTCGACCAGACCGTCGCGGCGACCTCTGGCAGCGCGGCGGCGTCGGCCAGCGCCACGCCGCGAGGCACGGGCATGACCTGGCCGAACGCGACGGCGACCTGCTCGGCATATCCGCCGCCTTCGAGGAGCGCGCAGACCTCGTCGCCCACCCGCCACCGGCGCACCTCGCTGCCGACGGCGCTGACCCGTCCGCTCACCTCGAGCCCGAGGATGTCCGACGCGCCCTGCGGCGGCGGGTAGAAGCCGCGGCGCTGCATGATGTCGGCCCGGTTCAGACCGGCGGCGACGACGTCGATGACCACCTCGTCGGGCATCGGCTGCGGGGGGTCGACCTCGGCGAGGGTGAGCTGGTCCAGGCCGCCGAACTCCCTGACGATGACCGCGCGCATGGTGGTCACGCTACCTCCGGGCCGTCGCGGTGGCCCGGGGATGTGACCAAGCCGTAGGTCAGGTTGCGCGTCGGGTGAGGACCGGGTCGCGCCGCACCAGCAGCATCCCGCACAGTCCCGCGAGCATCGGTATGGCGACGAGGGCGCCGAGCAGGGTCGGCCACGGCACCGGCAGGCCCACGGTCGGGCCGATGGTGTCCCCGGGGGAGTGCATGACGGACCACGACGCCGCAGCCCCGGGGACCGCGCCGACGAGCACCCCGAGGGAGCAGCCGATGAGGGCCAGCCAGGCGGCCTGCGCCCCGGCCAGGCGCCGCCGGGTGCGCCGCGTCGCGCCGACCGCGGCCATCGTCGCGAGGAAGGGGCGCGCCTCGGTAAGGGTCAACGCGGTGGCGATGAGGGCGGCGAGGAGGACGAGGGCGAGGGTGGCCCCGAAGAGCACCGCGGTGACCAGCCCGGCCGAGGAGGTGTAACCCCGCTCGACATTGACCTCGAGCCCGAGCTCGTCCTTGAGGTCCTGCGCCTGCGCCGGGGTCAGCGCGACGTCGCCGGTGTCGACGATGAGGGTGGTCGGCTGGGTTGCCCAGCCCCGGGAGGTGTAGGCCTCTTGGGCCACCGCCGCGCTGACTAGTGTGGTCAGGCCGGCGAGCACATCGGACTCGGCGATGGGAATGGCGCGACGTCGCTCGACCTTCGGCGTGCCGACATCGCTGGCCACGCCATCCTCACCGATCCGCACCGTCCCGGCGGCGAGCCTGACCATCCCGTCGGTGACGAGCGGCCCGACGGGTCGCCCGTCCTCACTTCGGCTCATCGAGATCGCGGCCGCCGAGACGAGAACGGCGCCGGCGCGGAGCTGGTCGACCTGGCTGTCGGAGAGGTGCAGCCGGTCCCGGAGGGCACCCAGGGGAAGGACGGCCAGCGATCCGGCATACGGGTCGACCCAGCAGACCCGTCCCTGGCCGGCGTCCGACACCGCCTGGGCCGGGGTGCAGCCATCCCGGAGCAGCCCCACCCAGGACTGGTCCGTACGCGGATCGCCCGGGGCGAGACCGAGCGCTTCGACCGTTGTCACCGTCCACTGCGGGTGAGCTCGGCGGATCGCCGCTGCGGTCGCTCTCGTGTCCTTGACCGGCACGTAGACCAGGGTGTCGCCCGTGCGGACCGACGGTCGGTAGCGCGCCTGGTCGAGCGCATCGGAGCCGGCATACCAGAGGGCGACGGCCGTGAAGGCGATCGTGCCGGCCATGATGGCGGCCACGGTCGGTACCGCACGTCCGCGCTGTCGGGCCCCGTCGCGCACGGCCATCCGCACCGCGATCGGCGCCGAGCCAGTGAGCCGGCCGCTGAGGACGAGGATGGCGGGCACCGTCATGAGGGCACCCACGACCAGGGCCAGTGCGCCGGCGAGGAAGACCCACGCTCCGACGGTCTGCCAGGCCGCGTTGTAGGAGTTGAGGAAGGCGGCCGCGACGCCGATCCCACCCATGAGGACCAGAGCGACGCCGACCACCGGGGCGCCGCGGTGCAGCCGGGGCGAGACCGCCTGGCCTCTCAGGACGGCGACGATGTCAAGCCGCTTGAGCCCTCGGGCCGGAACGGCGGCCGCCGTCAGGGCCGCGACGACCGTCGCGACGACGACAATCCCCACCTGCAGCCAGGGGATGTCGAACGGGCCGTAGAAGTACTCGGGGTGCAGGGCATGGACGATGCGCGCGCCGAGCCATGTCAGCGGGATGCCGAAGGCGCCGCAGGCCACCGCGACGACGACGCCGAGGACCAGGGCCTGCCCGAGAACGGCACGGCGCAGGTGCGGCCGACGTGCGCCATTGCTCGCCGCGAGGGCGAGGGTATGCCGCTGCCGGGCCGCACTCACGGCGAAGGCCGGCCCGGCGAGGAGCATGGTGAGCAGGAGAAGCCCCGCAGTGAGCGCCGCGACCAGCAGGGTGCTTTCGTTCGAGTCGCTTGTTGACCCGGGGAAGTCCTGGGTTGCGGCGTCGGCCGGCGGATCGGCCGCGACGGAGCGGCTGGCGACCGCGAACCCGTACCCGTTGAGCCGGCGGACCTCGGTCCAGGTCACCGGGGCCGGGCGGTCGACGAGCATCCCGCTCACCGGCCCCCCGGCAGCGACGAGGTCGGGCCGGGACAGCATGACGAGGTCGACCGGTTCAGCGAGGTAGGCCGTCCCGGTGCCGACGACCTGCTGGGTGAAGGCGACCTTACGGACCCCCTCGGCCCCGTCCGGGATCTCCGTGGTCAGGCTCAGTGGGCCGGAGGTCGGCAGCCCCCGGTGTGCGCCGGTGGCCGTGACGACGACCTCACCGGCGCCGGTTGCCCAGTGCCCCGAGGTGAGGTCGGCCATCCCGCGGAAGGCCGGGTCGCGGACATCGGCGAAGAGCACATTGAGTGCCTCGCCCTTGACCGCGTCAGAGTAGAGCCAGGTGGTGCTGAGCGGCACGACACGACCGCCCACGAGCCGCTGGGTGGCGGTGAGCTCCGCGGCGCGGCGGGCCGCGTCCCCGGGGTTCTTCGAGGTCGACCGGGGGACGCCGGGCAGCGGCGTGGCCGGCTCGGACCCGCTCCCGTAGCCCCCGATGAGGGGCCACGCCGATTGGAGGACGACCTCGCGCTGTGGCCCCATGAGCAGGGCCTGGCTGCTGCCAACGGTCAACGGGACGGACTCGCTCGGGCTCAGGTTGCTCGTCGCGGTGAGGGTGGTGCCACCGACGAGGACGAGCACCGGTATGCCGACGAGCAGGGCGGTGAGCAGGCTCTGGCCGCGGTGGCGTCGTAGTTCCCGGTGCGCCATACGCAAAGCAAGGCGCCAGCCGGTCACCCACTCACGGCGGCGGGCGGACGAGACCGGGAGGGTGCGGCCCCCTGCTGCGCACCCATCGTCAGCCCCGTCCGCGCGTGCCATGGCCCGCGAGCAGGGACTCGGGGGAGTCCGGCGAGCCGGTCGAGTCGACGATGACGCCGTCGCGGAGGAAGACGACCCGGTCCGCCCAGGCGGCGTGACGGGCCTCGTGGGTGACGAGCAGCCCGGCCGCCCCGGCGTCGACCCGGTGGCGGAGCACGCGCAGGACGTCCTCGCCGGTGTGCGAGTCGAGCGCGCCGGTCGGCTCGTCGGCGAGGACGAGGCGGCGCGGGCCGATCAGGCCACGCGCGATCGCGACCCGCTGCTGCTGTCCCCGGACATCGCGTCGGGGAAGCGGTCGGCGAGGGCCCGCAGGCCGAGGCCGTCGAGCGCGTCCAGGGCGAAGGAGCGGGCCTTCCGCGCGGGCAAACCGTCGAGCTCGAGCGGCAGGGCGATATTCTCCGCCGCGGTGAGGGACGGGATGAGGTTGAGGTCCTGGAAGACGAAGCCGACCCGCCGCCGGCGCAGCGCGGCGAGCGCGTCCGGCGCCAGGGCGGTGACATCCTCGCCCTCGACAAGCACCCGGCCGCTGGTCGGCCGGTCGAGGGCTCCGGCGAGGTTGAGCAGCGTCGACTTGCCCGACCCGCTCGGCCCCATGACCGCGACGAGCTCGCCGGACCACACGCGCAGGCTCACCCCGGCGAGGGCGTGCACCGCGGTCTCGCCGGAACCGTGGGTGCGGGTGACGTCCTCGAGGACGAGCACCGCGTCGGTCGTCATCGGGTCACCCTCGCCGGGCTCGCGCTGCCAGTTGCACCCTCGGGTATGCCGCCGAGCGCCTCGTCCTCGGCTGTCGGTTGCGCGGCGCGGACCGGTGCGGAGGAGGCGGCGGCCCGGGCCAGGCGAGCCTCGACGTGGTCCAGCCAGCGCACCTCGGCCTCGGCGGCGAAGATGTGGTTCTCCAGGACCAGGGCCCAGGCCAGGTCGCGCGCGTCGGACGTGGCAGGGTCGGTGGCTGGGCCAGGACTCGCTGCGCCGACCTTGAGCCGGGTGAGATCGCGCAGGTGCCGCATGGTCGCGGTCCGCTGGCTCTGGACGACCGAGGCGACATCGACCCCGGCGACCGTCACGGCGAGGGCGAGCTTGATGACGAGCTCGTCGCGGGGAGCCTCGGCCCGGTCGACCGGCTCGGTCCACCAGCGGGCCACCTCGGCCCGGCCACTGTCGGTCAGCCGGTAGCGGATCCGGCCCTCCTCGTCGGCCGCTCCGGCCACTGCGACGAGGCCATCGCGCTCGAGCCGGGTGAGCGTCGTGTAGACCTGCCCGATATTGAGTGGCCAGGTCCCCCCGGTGCGCGCCTCGAACTCGGCGCGCAGCTGGGCGCCATACCGCTCACCGTCGGCGAGCAACGCCATCAACCCGAGCTTGACCGACATCGCGACCTCCGACATACCGAGTATTCCTGCTGCTAGGAGCATGAATACTCGGTATGTGCCAGGGCTGTCAAGCGGGCCGGGCGGGCCGGGCGGGCCGGGCGGGGCGGCATACCGGCGCAGGCAGGGGAAGCCGGCCCGACGCGAACCGGGCCGACGCGGTGAAGGGGAGGCGAGGGCTACTTGGCGGCGTCGAGGGCCTTGGGCAGGTGCCCGGCGGACTCCTGGTAGTAGCGGGCCGCCTTGCGCGAGGCGAGCACCTGGGCCGCAGCGACCGCGACCGCGGTGAGGGCCGCGAAGGCGACGGCCTCCCCGCCGGAGGTCGATGCGGGATTGCGCGGGTCCTTGGGAACGTCCCGCCCGGAGGTCCGCCAGAGCGCCTCGACGCCCTTGGACGCGACGATCCCGGCGGCCGCGGCCACCCCCGTGCCGAGCACCTTCCACACCAGCGGACCCATGACGTGCCTTCCTCGAAGCGGGCGTGGCACCATCATGACCCTTCGACCCGCGCGACGGTATCCCGGGGGAGTATCCTGGGCGGACCAGAACGACAGGGGAGCGCCCCATAGCGCTGAGAGTGCGGTCCGCCGCAGACCCTCGAACCTGATCCGGTTAGTACCGGCGAAGGGAGTCGGTTGTCATCTCAGGCCCGGTGCCGACCCGGTATGCCGTCCCGGACCGACCCGCCGTCGGCTGACGCGGGTCCGGCCGGCGCCGACCTGCCGCGGCCGACGCCGGACCACCCCCACGGGACCGACAACGCCCACGGGAGAGCACATGAGCACCACATCGAACCGAACGGCGACGGGCCTGACCACCCGCGGCCGCTATGTCCTCGCGTCCCGGCCGCTGGCCCGGTGGCGCACCATCGACCTCGTCGTCACCGCCTTCCTCGGTGTCGCCTTCGGCCTGGCGTACTGGGCCTGGGGCATCGCCTACGCTGCCCCGTCGACCGCTCTGTCGACGATCTTCCCGCCGCTGGCGGGCATCACCGGCGCGCCCTGGCTGATGGCCGGCGTCGTCGGCGGGCTCGTCGTCCGGCGCCCCGGCGCGGCGCTCTTCGCCGAGACCCTCGCCGCCGTCGTCTCGATGATCCCCGGGACGAAGTGGGGGGTCGAGGTTCTCATCTCGGGCCTGCTCCAGGGCATCGGGGCCGAGATCGGCTTCGCCATCCTCGGGTATGCCGCCTTCGGCCTCGGCGCCGCACTGCTCGCCGGGGCCTTGTCCGCCCCGCTCGAGGCGGTCTACGAGTGGTTCGTCTACTGGACCGACTGGGACCTGGGCTACAAGGTCGCCTACCTGGCGATCCTCACGGCGGCCGGAGCGGTGATCGCCGGTGGCCTCGGGTACCTCCTGACCCGGGGCGTCGCCCGGACCGGAGCCCTCGACATGCTGCCGCCGGGACAGGAGCTGCGCGAGCACGCTCTCGGTGCCTGACCAGCGGCCTGTGCCCGACCCGCTGCCCGACCCGCTGTCCGACCACGGGGCCGCGGGCGCGGTCGTCGTCGACGGCCTGACCTGGCGTCCCTACGGCCGGGCCGCCGTCGTCCTCGACGGCGTCTCCTTCGCCCTCCCCCCGGGCCGGCGCGTCCTGCTCGCCGGCGCGAGCGGCTCGGGCAAGTCGACCCTGCTGCGGGCGCTCGCGGGGGTGCTCGAGTCGGCCGGCGCGGGGGAGGCATCGGGCTCGGTGCGCGTCGACGGTGCCGACCCCGCCGCCGCGCCAGGGTCGGTCGGGCTGGTCCTCCAGGAACCGGGGTCGGCGGTCGTCGCGTCGAGCCTGGAACGCGACACCGCCTTCGGGCTGGAGAACCTGCAGACCCCGCCGGAGGTCATGCGCCCCGCAGTCCGCGCGGCGCTCGAGGCCGTGGGCCTGACCATGCCCACGGACTCCTCGACCCTGGCCCTTTCCGGTGGGGAGCAGCAGCGGCTCGCCCTCGCCGGGGCACTCGTGATGCACCCCGATGTGCTCCTCCTCGATGAGCCGACCGCCATGCTCGACGACGAGACCGCCCAGGTGGTGCGCTCCGTGGTCGATGCCGTCGTTCGCGAGCGCGGGCTCACCCTCGTCGTCGCCGAGCACCGCCTCGGCCCGTGGGTGGACCTCGTCGACGACCTGCTCGTCCTCGGGGCAGGCGGAGCGGTCCTCGCGTTCGGCCCGGTGCAGGAGGTGCTCGCCAGCCACGGGCCGAGCCTGCTCGCCGAGGGGGTCTGGGTGCCCGGCGCCCCAGACCCGGTCCCGGCTCACCTCGACGTCGTGGCCGGCATACCGGCCGTTGGTATGCCGCCCGCGGGCGCCGCGACGATGACCGCCGAGCAGGTGACCGTCGTTCACCGGACCCGCACCCTGCACGGCACGCCGCGGACCACGACCGCGGTCGACGCGGCGAGCCTTGAGGTCCGTGCCGGCCGCACCACCGCCCTGGTCGGGCCGAGCGGGTCGGGCAAGTCCTCCCTGCTCGGCGTGCTCGCCGGACTGGTCCGGCCGACCGCCGGGACGGTGACCGCACACCGCGACCTCGCCCCGGAGCCGACCCGGACCGACCCCGCGAACTGGAGCTCGGCCGAGCTCGCCGCCGCGGTCGCCTGGGTGCCGCAGAATGCCACCCGGTCCTTCGTCGCCGACACCGCCCGCGGCGAGCTGCTCGCCACCAGCGCTGCGCTAGGCCGCGACATCGAGCCGCTCCGCGCCAGAGCGGACTCGGTGCTCGAGATCCTCGGCCTTGCCGGTGCAGCAGACACCGACCCCCGACGGCTCTCCAGCGGCGAGCAACGCCGCCTCGCCGTGGCCGCCGCGCTCTTCCACGCCCCTGCCCTCGTTCTCGCCGACGAGCCGACGGTCGGCCAGGACCGGCAGACCTGGTCGGTCGTCATGGGGCTGGTCGACGGAGCCCGGCGGCGAGGCGCAGCAGTGGCGATGTCGACCCACGACCCGGTCGTCATCGGGTCCGCCGACGCGATCCTCGCCCTGACCGCGGCGCCACGCGGCGGCCCTCAACCCCAGGCGGCCCGGACGCTCGTCGAACGGGTCGGGCCGCTGGCCTCGCTCGCGGCGGTGCTCCTGCTCCTGCCGCTGCCCGCCCTGGTCCACTCGGTCCGTCAGGCCCTTGCCGCCCTGGCCGTCGAGACGCTCTGGGCCGTCGTGGCGCTCGCCGCCCCAGGGCCGGGGCTTCGGCCGACCGGCCGGGTGCGGCGGCTGGTCGCCCGGCTCGCCGCGCCGGCTCTCGGCGCCGTCTTCGTCGGCTGGTCCTCGTGGCTTCTTGGCGGGCACGACCTCACCATCGCGCTGGTCGCGGCGCTGCGGGTCCTCGCGCTGGTCGCCCCCGGAGCGATCGTCCTGCCGTATGTCGACCCCGACGCCCTCGGTGACCAGCTGTGCCGCTGGCTGCGGCTGCCGGCCCGTCCGGTCGTTGCGGCGGGGGCGGTGCTGAGCCGCTTCCAGGCCCTCACAGTGCTCTGGGCGGAGATCTCCGCAATCCGTCGGGTCCGGGGGGTGGCCGATGGGCGCGGCTCCGTCGCCCGCTTCCGCCAGCTCGCAGCGACGACGGTCGCCCTGCTCACCGGTGCCCTCGCCTCGGCGACGACGCTCGCCGTCGCGATGGACGCTCGAGGGTTCGCCTCGGTGCGTCGCCGCACCTGGCTGCATCCCGCGGTATGGCGCCCAGGTGACCTCGTCGCCCTGCTTGCGGGGCTGAGCGTCGTCCTTACCGCAGCCGCGTTCTAGGGGCCTGACGCTCCCGCATCCGGGACCGGCCGTCCGCGCCTCCCGAGCGGGTCGACGCGTGCGCCGGCATACTCACGCGGAACTCGGCCCCACCGCCCGGGCGAGTGCCGATGCTGAGCTCTCCACCGGCGGCGCGGGCGATCCGTCGGACGATGTCCAGACCCAGCCCGGTCGAGCCGCTCCCGCTGGACCCGCGGCGGGTCAGGCCCTCGTCGCCGAGGCCCGCGCCGGAGTCGAAGACGGTGAGCTGGACCGTGTCGCCCTCGCGCTGGAGGTCGACTCCCCATGACGTGCCCTCGGCGGTGTGGGCGAAGACATTGTCGATGAGGTTGTCGAGGAGGTCGCGAAGGTCGTCGGTCGCCACGCTCACCATGACCTCCTGGTTCGTCGTGTAGACCGTCACCTCGCGACCCTGGTCCTCAGCCAGCGGCTGCCAGAAGTGGATCCGGTCCATGACGACCACCCGGGCGTCGGTGCTACCGCCCAACGGGGTCCGGACCTGCCGGCGCGCCTCGGCGACGACCGCGTCGACGGTGCGCTGGAGGTGGTCGATGTGCTCACGCAGCTTTTCCGCCGTCTCCGGGTCCTCGACGGTCTCGGCGTCGAGCCGCAGCGCGGTGACTGGGGTGCGGAGCCGGTGTGACAGGTCGGCTGCCACCTCGCGCTCGGCCACGAGCAGCTCGCCGATGCGGTCGGCCAGCTGGTTGATCGCGTGACCCAGCTCGACGACCTCGGGGGGACCGTTGGGGACCGCCCGGGCCTCCAGCGCGCCCTCCCGGAGCCGGTGAGCGACGTCGGCCAGGTCGATGACCGGGGTGGAGATGCGTTCCCCGAGCCGATGGGCGATGGCGAGTGCGGCGAGGAGGAGGAAGATCCCGGTCCCGATGATGATGAGCCAGACACCCAGTACCCCGCTCGACAGCGCCTCGTTCGGCACCTGGGTGCGGACGAGAACGGTCCCCGCCTCGGTGACGACCGGGACATAGGCCGCGCCGCCGGACGATAGGCGGACCGTGAAGGCGGTGTTGGCGTTCAGGGCCCGTGCGGCGAGCGGGTCCCCCGACATCGTCGCGGCACCCCGACCGATCACCGTGCCGTCCGCGAAGGCCACCGCCGAGGTGAAGTGTGAGCTGTCGTCCAGCACGGCCATGGCGTCGGCGAGATCTTGCGGGTCCGGGAGGGTGCTGACGATGATCCCGATGCTCTGGGCCTCACTGCGGGCACCGGCGAGGCCACGGTCCTCCGCCATCTGCCGAACGAGCAGGCACAGCGGGATGACGAAGCAGAGGATCACGGCCGAGGTCGTCGCAGCGACGACCAGGCGGACCCGCCGTCTCATCCGTCGGGTTGCGCGGGGTCGACGAGTCGGACCCCGACGCCCCGCACGCTGTGCAGGTAGACGGGGTTGGCCGCCGATTCGCCGAGCTTGCGGCGCAGCCAGGACAGGTGGACATCGACGGTGCGCTCCGCGCCGCCGTACGCGTGCCGCCATACCTCGGCGAGGATGTCGCGCTTGGTGACGACCTGGCCCTTGTGCTGCGCGAGCAGGTGGAGCAGGTCGAACTCCTTGCGGGACAGGTCGAGGATCTCATCGCCCAGGCTGGCCACCCGGGTGCCGGCGTTGATCGTCAAGGCACCGACGACGATCGGGCCCTCGGCGGCGACGGCCTGGGTGCGCCGCAGGACCGCGCGCATCCGGGCGTCGAGCTGGTCACTGCCGAAGGGCTTGACGACATAGTCGTCGGCCCCGGCGTCCAGCGCCCGGACGGTGACCCGGTCGTCGTCGCGGGCGGTAACGACGATGACGGGCACGCTGCTCACGGCCCGAAGCATGCTGAGCACCTGGAGCCCGTCGATATCGGGCAGGCCCAGGTCGAGGATCACGAGGTCGGGCCGGTCGTCGATGGCTTGCTGCAGTCCGCCCAGCCCGGTCTGCGAACTGGTCACCGCGTGGCCTCGGTCCGAAAGGGAACGGATCAGGGCCGTCCGGATGCCGGGGTCGTCTTCGACAACGAGGATCGTGGCCACGCGTCATACCGTAGCCCTCCGCCCGTCTTACAGGTGTCAGGTCCGGACTTTCCGGCGGGCTCCCGTGGATCCCTCCGCAAGGCTTGATGAGCCCTTGACATAGGGCGACCTATCGTGACGTCGGGACACTTCCGGCTCGTCAGGCTCTTCGGCCTGCGGTGACTGGAGGGCCAGTGGGAGGCAGTGGGTTTGCGGGTCATTCGGGCGAGTTTCCTGTCGGTGGTCATCTGGCTGGTCGTTGTCGCGTTCGGGTCGACGATGGCCTGGGTTGCCATCGACCGGGTCGGCCAGGACCTCGTTGTCGCCGACTCCCCGATCGCGCCGGGCGACACTGGTGACACGGGCGACGGCGCCGACGCCGCTGGGGTCGCCACGGCCGACCCGATCCTGCCGACCTCCTCCGCGACGGCACCCTCGGACGGGTCGACGGCCGACCCGCTCGGCCCCGCGCAGAACACCTCGGCGGGCGGTTCCATCGGCCCGAGCGGCAGCGCGACCTCCGGGTCCTCGACCACCGCGTCCTCGAGTTCCACCCACCCCGGCTCCAACCCGTCCACAACCACCCAGCTGCCCTCAAACCAGGGCACGGGTGGGACCACCCAGCCGACCGTCGTCAAGCGGATGGTTCGCGGTGCCGCCGGCCTGATATCGGCCGCCTGTGAGGGCACCAAGCCCCGCGTCCCGTATGCCTCACCCCAGGACGGCTGGGCCCTGGAGGTCTACCGCCGCCCGACAACCGTCGCCGTCGCCTTCCATCGCGAGGCCCAGGACAAGCGGGGCTTCATCGTCTTCGTCGGCTGTGTCAAGGGCACCCCGACCTTCGTCGCCACCCAGCGCGGCGTCAGCGTGGCCCCCGACGACATCCGTGCGGTGATCAACAACCGCACCTTCCTGGATATCGCCAGCGCCCTGCACTGGGCGGTCGCCTTCCCCAACGGCAGTGGCCGCTGAGCGTAGCGGGTCGCCGACATACCGCTCCAGGACATGCCCGGCACACCCTCGCTGGTGAGCCGAGACGGCATGCCGGCCACGGGGATGACAGGCTTAGCCCCATGCGTACCCTCAACCAGTCGAGCAAGCTCGCCCACGTCTGTTACGAGATCCGTGGTCCGGTGCTCGAGGAGGCCAAGCGTCTGGAGGACGAGGGTCACCGGATCCTCAAGCTCAATATCGGCAACCCGGCCCCGTTCGGCTTCGAGGCGCCCGAGGAGATCCTCGTCGACGTCATCGCGAGCCTTCCGACGGCACAGGGCTATAGCGACTCCAAGGGCATCCTCTCGGCCCGGCGCGCCGTCGCGCAGTACTTCCAGACCAAGGGCGTCGAGGGCGTCGGCATCGAGGACATCTACCTCGGCAATGGCGTGAGCGAGCTCATCGTCATGGCGATGCAGGGGCTGCTCGACGATGGTGACGAGGTGCTCATCCCGGCGCCGGACTACCCGCTGTGGACGGCGGCCGCCTCGCTCGCGGGCGGCCGTCCGGTGCACTATCTCTGCGACGAGGCGGCCGGCTGGGTGCCCGACCTGGCCGACATCGAGGCGAAGGTCACCGACCGGACCAAGGCCATGGTCGTCATCAACCCGAACAACCCGACCGGCGCGGTCTACCCTCGGCCGGTGCTCGAGGGGCTGGTCGAGATCGCCCGTCGGCACCAGCTGGTGCTCCTTGCGGACGAGATCTACGACAAGATCCTCTACGACGGGGCGGAGCACACCGCGCTCGCCGCGCTCTCCCCGGACGTGCTGTGCCTGACCTTCAACGGACTGTCCAAGGCGTACCGCGTCGCCGGCTTCCGGTCCGGCTGGATGGCGCTGTCCGGCCCGAAGCACCACGCGACGAGCTTCATCGAGGGGCTCAACGTCCTGGCGAACATGCGGCTGTGCGCGAACGTCCCGGCCCAGCACGCCATCGCCACCGCCCTCGGCGGTCGCCAGTCGATCACCGACCTCGTCCTCCCGGGCGGGCGCCTTCGCGAGCAGCGCGATATCGCCTGGTCGATGCTCAACCAGATCCCCGGGGTGTCCTGTACCAAGCCCGAAGGCGCGCTCTACCTCTTCCCTCGGCTCGACCCCGAGATCTTCGGCATCGTCGACGACCAGCGCTTCGCCTTGGACCTGCTCCGCGAGCAGCACATCCTCGTCGTCCATGGGACAGGCTTCAACTGGCCGACCCCAGACCATTTCCGGATCGTCACGTTGCCGCGGGTCGAGGTCCTCACGGAGGCGATCGGCAGGCTCGGGGAGTTCCTCGCCGGCTACCGGCAAAATGGCGCCGCACTGCGCTGACGGTGCTCCGGGCTGGTCGTTCGGCGGCCGGCGGTTCGCGGCCGGTGGTTCGGGGCGGGTCAGCTGCGGGCGGCCCGGGCCAACGAACGCAACAACCGGTCGACATCCTCCGCGTCGGAGTAGGGCGCCAGCCCGATCCGGAGGCCGCCCGCGTCGCCCAGGCCTAGACGCCGGGACGGCTCGATCGCGTAGAACGAGCCGGCCGGTGCGTTGACGCCGTCCGTGGCGAGCCGAAGGCGCAGGGTCTGCGCGTCCACGCGGTCGCTGGTCACCAACAGGGTGGGGGTGCGTCGCGCCGCCCGCGAGTACAGGGTCAACCCAGGTATGCCGCCCAGGCCCGCCTCGATGCGCTCCCGGAGCCCGTCCTCGTACTCCTCCACCGCGGCCATCGACGCCACGACGCGCTCACGGCGGGTCGCGCCTGGCGCGGGCGGGGCGGCTCCGGTCAGGGCGCCGAGCGAGGCGACGAAGTCGACCATCGCGGTGCATCCCGCGAGCACCTCGTAGGGCAAGGTGCCGAGCTCTAAGCGCTCGGGGACTTCGTCGGTCGCCGGCAGCAGCTTGTCCGGGTGGAGGGTGTCGAGCAGCGCCGGGTCGGCGGCGAGCACACCGCAGTGCGGCCCCATGAGCTTGTACGGAGAGCAGACGTAGAAGTCCGCGCCGAGGGCCTGGAGGTCGACGGGCACGTGGGCCGTCGCGTGGACCCCGTCGACATAGGCGAGGGCCCCGGCGGCGTGGACGGCTGCGGTGAGGGCCGGGATGTCCGGCATCGTGCCGATGAGGTTGGACCCTGCGGTGAAGGCGACCAGCCGGGTGCGCTCGGACAGCACCGCCACCAGCGCGTCTGCGGTGAGCTCGCCGTCAGCGGGGTCGACGTCGACCCACCGGACCTCCGCTCCGGCGCGCGTGGCGGCCTGCACCCACGGACGGATGTTGGCGTCATGGTCCAACCGGGTCACGACGACCTCGTCGCCCGGTGCCCAGGTCGCCGCCAGGGCTCTGGAGACGTCATACGTGAGGGCGGTCATCGAGCGGCCGTGGACGATGCCGCGCGGGGTGGCCCCGAGCAGGTCCGCCATCGCGGAGCGGAAACCGGTCACGCACTCCTCGGCCCGCCGCTCGGCCGCTGTGACCGTCCCGCGGTTGGCGACGGCGGCGGTGAGGACCCCCGCGACGGCTGCGCCGACGACGTCGGGGACCTGCGACCCGCCCGGACCGTCGAAGTGGGCCGCCCCCTCGGCCAGGGCGGGAAAGTGGGCGCGGACCGCGCTGACGTCGTAGCTCACCGGGCCATCGTGCCGCGTGTGGGACGCTGACGCCATGACCGCGGGAGGCGACCGGGACCACGCCGGTGACGGTGTCGGGCCGGGCGGGGACTGCGACCCCTTCGGCCTCGACCTCGACCTCGACGTGGTGACCAGCGCCGACCTCGTCGCGCTCCATCGTGGGGTCCTCGCCCAGCCCACTGGGGCCACCGGCGTTGTCGTCGCCAAGGCCTGGGGCAGCGAGCTGGTCGACCCCGAGGGGACTCGGTACCTCGACTGGCTGTCCGGGCCGGGCGACGCGCGCTTCGGGCATCGGCACCCTCGCCTCGTCGCCGCCGCGCGTCGGCAGCTGGACCGCAGTGGGCTGCTCGGCCCGGACGTCATCGATGAACAGACCGGCCGGTTCGCGCGGGACCTCGCCGCACTCGTCGGACACCGCCGCGTGGTCGTCCTCGAGTCGGGAGCGGCGGCCCGCGAGCTCGCTGAGGCCGCGGCGCGGGCATTGGTCGCCGCCAGTCGAGGGGTGGCGCCGGCTTCCGTCCGGGTCGCCTCCGTCATCGGCGACCGGATGCCTCCCGCGACCCCGGGGTGCTGGTCGTCGAGGCCGTGGATCCCGAGACGGTGCGGGTGAGCGACGGCGCGCCCTCCGGGAGCTGGCCGCACGGGTGCGCGACGGGGGTGGTCTCGTCGTCGGGGACGAGCGGCTCACCGGGCCTGGCCCGCTGCGGGTTCACGGGCCTGGTTGAGGGGCTCGGCGTGCAGGCTGACCTCGTCGTCCATGGTGAGGCCCTGGGGGGTGGGGTGTTCCGGCTCGGCGCCGTCGCCGGACGCGGGGATGTTCTCGGTTTGGCGGCCGATATTGCCCCCACGGGCCTGCTGCGGGACCCGCTTGCCAGCGCCGTCGGGCTCGAGACCGTGGCGATGCTCGGCACTGGTGAGTACCAGCGCCGGGCCACAACCCTGGCGGCCCTGCTCCGCAGCCTGCTCCATCCGCTCGTCGGCGAGGGCCTCACCGCAGTGCGGGTCGCGGGCCTGTGGGCTGGCCTGGATGTGGCCCCGGAGCGGGCCACGGCGGGCGATATCGCGTCAAGGCTGAAATGTTATGGAGTGCTGGTGAGCCCGCCGGTCGGGCAGTTGTCTGGTCTTGGCACCACCACTGGTGACGTCGGAAGACACTATCCGACAGGTCGTCGCGGCACTGCGAAAGGCCCTCCAGGCCGATCGGGACAGTGGTCCGGGCCACGGGCAGGCTGCTGGACGGACTCCCAGTTGAACGGTTAACCTCCGACTAGAGGTCGTCGCGGTGCAACCCTGTTGCACCATGCGCGACTCGGGTCGTTGGGGGACGACATGGTGCGATGGCGCACCTCCATGGGCGCGGGTGCTCCGAGCAGATCCAGACTGGTCGGAGCACCCGTTTCATGTGCCGCCATACTGTCGACGTTCGGGGCGGTCCGCCCGTTCCCTGCCGGGCTCGGTCCTACTCCTCCAGCGCCATCGCCTGGCGCAGCGAGAGCCTGCCTCGGGTCTGCAGCAAGGAGCGGCGGTAGATGCCCGCGCCGAAGTAGACGGTGAGCACGGCGAAGGCCGCGGTGAGGGCCAGGGCGAGAACCGGTTCCCACCACATCACTCCGCCGAGGAGCAGCCGTCGGGGCATCGCGACCGACGACATGATCGGCACGAAGGAGATGATCTTCAGCGGTCCGCCGTCGAGGAAGATCCCGGCGAAGAGGGCGACCATCAGCGAGGTGCTGATCGGGGCCGAGGTGGACTGGAGGTCCTCGCTGCGGGTCGCCATCGCACCCGCCATCGCCCACAGGCACGCCAGGGCGGCGAAGCCGACGATGAAGAAGAGCAGGAACCACCCGGCCGCCCCCGCGACCGCGGGGATGAGATCGCGGAACTTCGTCAGACTGAGCCCGATCAGGCCGACCCCGACGTAGAGCGTGAGCTGCCCCAGCGCGAGGACGCCGCTGCCGACGATCTTGCCGGTGAGCAGGGAGCGCAGCGGGATCATCGCGGCGAGGATCTCGACGATACGGGACTGCTTCTCCTGGACCACACTGTTGGCGATGCCCATCCCGAAGAGGATCGAGGACATGTAGAACAACATCGCGAAGACCAGGCCGGTGATCTGGAAGGAGATCGAGTTCTCCGCGTCGGAGGCGAGCAGGACGTAGCCCGTCCGTGACTGGGCCAGCAGGTCGGCGCTGCTCGTCCCCATCGCCGTCGCCGCCGAGCTGAGGACCCGGCTCTGCAAGGCCGTGTCGACGACCGACCGCAACGACTCCTCAGGGGTGGTGTGTCCGACGAGCTGCCACGTCGAACCCTGCTCGACGAAGAGGGCATCGAGGGTGTCGCTTCGGACCGCGGCCTCACCGGCGGACCGGGTGGCCACATCGGTGATGGTGAGGACGGTGTTGCCGCCGGCCGCCTTCTCGATCGCGGCCGCCGACTCGAGCACGGCCCGGGCGGCCGGCGCAGTCACCCCGACGGTGTAGCTGTGGCTGCGGCCGGCGAGGAAACCCTGGATGCCGAAGGTGCTGATCAGCACGACGAGGGTGATCGCCGTGGAGATGAGGAAGTTGCGGTCGGTGAGCGAGACGACGATCTCGCGGAGGGCGACGAGGCGCCACGCGGGCTCTCGGCCAGAGGTGCCCCCCGAGGGGCTCGAGTCCTGCGACAGAACTGGGGCGAGCTGGGTGGTCATGCGGCCGTGATCTCCTGGTAGAGGTCGGTCAGGGTCGGGACGATCCGGGCGAACTCGTGGACCTCCCCGCGGCGCAGCGCCTCGGCGAGCAGCTGCTGCTCGGCTCCGGTTGCAAGGATCTGTATGACGGCGCTCGACCCGTCGACCCGCTCGACCTCGATTCCCGGCCGGCCGCGCACCCACGACGCGTCGGCTCCGAGGACGATCCGGTGCCGGGGCACCCCCCGGGTGCGCAGCTGGTCGAGCGTGCCGTCGGCGACGACCCGTCCACCAGCGAGGATGACGAGGGTGTCGCAGAGGCGGTCGACGATGTCGAGCTGGTGCGAGGAGAAGAGCACGGAGACACCCCGGGACGCCTGGTCCCGGAGCACCTCGGTCATCTGTTCGACGGCGTTGGGGTCCAAGCCGGAGAAGGGCTCGTCGAGGACGAGCAGGCGGGGGTGCCCGAGCAGCGCGGCGGTGATCTGCACTCGCTGCTGGTTGCCCAGGGACAGCGCCTCGAGCTTGTCCTTGGCCCGGTCCGCGAGCCCGAAGCGGTCGAGCAGCTCCATGACGAGGCTCTTCGCCGCAGGCGGCGGCATACCGTGCAGTCGGGCGAGGTGGACGAGCTGGTCGGCCACCTTCTGCTTGGGGTAGAGCCCTCGCTCCTCGGGCATGTACCCGAACTGGGCCCGGTCCGCCGCGGTCGCGGCACGGCCCTCCCACTGGACCGAGCCACCGTGGGCGGCGAGCACGCCCATGATGATCCGCATTGCGGTGGTCTTCCCGGCGCCATTGGCCCCGACGAACCCGGTGAGGGTGCCCGGCGTCACGGTGAAGCTGACGTCATCGAGGGCCAGGATCGGTCCGAACCGGCGGGTGAGCTGCGAGACGGTGAGCACGGGTCCTCCTCGTCGACCATCGGTCGACCTCGGCGCACTGAGCCCTCATCGTATGCACAGGTCGCAGGATGCCGCCTGGTGGAAAGGTTCCCTCCACGGTGGCCCTCGGCGACGTCATACGGTGTGAAGGTTCGCGACGGGACCGACGAGGAAGGGTGCGGCCGTGACGGGTGACCGGGAGGGCTTCGAGGCCTTCGCGCGCACCCGCTCCGGCGCGCTGCTGCGGTCGGCGTACCTGCTGACCGGCGACCACGGCCTTGCCGAGGACCTCCTCCAGGAGACCCTCGTCCGGGTCGCCCAGCACTGGGCGCGGCTCGATCTCGACGGCAGCCCGGAGGCCTATGCGCGGCAGGTGCTCTACAGCCGGGCGGTCGACTCGTGGCGCTGGCGCCGCCGTCGTCCGCCCGAGGTCGGCGGTGCGGCCTGGGACGCCCTTGCGGAGCGGAGGGCCGGTCCGGGTGGCGGTGACGAGACCGGTGACATCGACCGGCGGGTGGTGCTGCGCGCCGCCTTGGCCCGGCTCACGCCGAGGCAGCGGGCGGTGCTCGTGCTCCGGTTCTTCGAGGACCGGTCCGAGTCGCAGACCGCGGCGGTCCTCGGCTGCTCGGTCGGCACGGTGAAGTCCCAGACCCGGCACGCGGTGGACCGGCTGCGGGTGCTCGCGCCGGAGCTCGCCGAGACATTCGGTCAGGAGGTGACGACCCCATGAGTCCCGAGCTGCTCAAGACGACCCTCACCGACCTCGCGGAGGAGGTCGGCGCGGGTCCGCGCGATGTCGACGGGCTGGTTGTGCGGTCCTGGTCGGCCGGTAGCCGGCGGCGGCGCCGGTCCGCGGTCGGACGAGGTATGGCGCTGGCCGCAGTCCTCGTCGCCCTGGCCCTGCTCGCCTCCCCCCTTGGTCGCTTCGGCGCGCTGGCGCCGGCCGGCTCCGAGGACCGGGCCGACCCGGTGTCGGCCTACCCGCAGCGGATCGGGCACCAGTGGTTCGTCCAGGCCGAGGACGGTCGGGGTGGCCCGGCGGCCGGGCTGCTGCAGGCTGGCTTGGCCTGGTATGTCGTACGGCCATCCGGGAATCTGAGCGAGCTGCCGCGGAGCGAGTTGGACTCCTATCCCACCCTCTCCGACGACGGGCGGTGGCTGGTCTACCAGGACGGTGTCGGTGCGGCGGCGCCCTCGGTCGTCCGCGACCTCGTCACCGGCGCGCGCATCCCCACCTCGCGGCCCGTCGAAGCCAGCCCCCAGATGCCGGCGTTCTGGTCCCCGGACGGGCGGACGGTGCTGGTGTCGGACCAAGGCGCCGCAGGGCTGTGGTCGCTGGTATCCGTCGACGGCACGGTCAGCACCCCGCGGCTTGGCGAAGGCCTGCCCGCCGGCTGGCTCTCCGACGCCGAGGCCCTCGTCGTGACCCAGGTCGACGCTCCGGCCGACCCCCGGTACCCGCCGGGGACCACCCTCCAGTACCCCCGGCTCTGGGCGGTCGACGTCCGGACCGGGACGCGGCGCGCACTGCCCGTCCCGCAGAGCTCCCGGCCGTTCGAGTTCCTGGGCCAGTACGGCGTGGCTCTCGCGCCGGACCGCACCCGGGTCGTCGTCGGGCTCTCCGCGGCCAACCTCTCCGGGGGCCAGGTCGCGCTCTTCGATATCGCGTCGGGGGCCCCGGTCGCCTGGCCGGGGACGACGCCGGTCACCCCCGACGAGTACTTCATCATGGTGCCGTCGCCGGCGACGCCGTGCGGGGTCAGCTGGCGGGGACAGGACCCCCTGGTGACCACCGTCCGTGCGGTCGGCGGCGGAGCCTATGTCTCCGCACTGACCAGCGCGTATGGCGACCAGACCCTCGTCGCCATCGACCCCTCGTTCGAGCAGCCCTGCCTCCAGCTGGCGACCTCGGCGCTGGGCGGTGGCCCGAGCTGGACCCCGTTCGGTCGGCAGACCGCCTGGGTGACCTGGTGGTGGCGTGAGCTGCTCGCCGGTGGGCTCGTCCTCGCCGCGCTCTTGTGGCTGATGCGCCGGCGGCAGCGGCGGGCCGGCTGGCTCCCTGCGCAGCCGCGCGACCCGTGGCTACAGCGCTGGCGCTCGTGGCCGCAGCGGTGGCGCGCCTGGCTGCGCCGGTGGCCGGCGTGGTGGCGCGGGGTGACCCGTCGGCAGCGGGCCGTTCTCGCGGTCGCGGGAGTCGCGGCGCTCGGGCTGTTCGGTCCGATGGCTGTCCCTCGGCTCGCCGACGTGATGGGACCGGAGCTCGGCTACCCCCAGCGGATCGAGCTCAACTGGACCGTGGCCGACTCACTGCCCCCCGGCGCGGTCGTCGTGGGGCTGCTGCGGGCCAAGGACGACACCGTCGCGGTGGGCGCACTCGATGCGTCGGAGCAGGCCGTCCGGTTACGGGGCCTCTGGTACTACGTCCTCGCCGACGGTGCCTTAGTGCGCGCGCTGCCCGGCTGGTCCTCCGAGCACCCCCCGGTGCTCTCGCCCAGCGGCGGGTCGATCGGGTACCCCTTGGGCGACCAGTACCAGGCCGGCTGGCTCGGCGCGACCCGCACCTTCCCCCGCAGTCCGGGTACCCTGACCCGACTCCGCTCCCCCTTGCGGCTGACCAGCCCGCCGGGGCGTTCTGGTCGCCCGACGGCTCGAGGCTGGCCCTTGCCGGCGTTAAGGATGGGAAGGACGTCGTCCTCGTCCTGCACGTCCAAGGCGGGATGCGCGAGGTCCCCGTGCCGGGGCCGCTTGCCGGGTGGCTGAGCAATGACGAGCTGCTCGTCCTCGCCGGAGGGACCTCGGCGGCGGCCGACGGCGCCGGGTCGCCAATCACGCCCACCGGCGTCGACCTGCGCAGCGACCCCGCGACGGTCACCGCGCGTCCAGCACTCACATACGGCCGGCCGGCGGACCAGCTCCGCGGGTTCAGCGTGAGCCCGGACGGGGCGTGGGCGGAGGGGCCCGGTGAGGACGGCACCCGCATGCTGCTCAACCTCGCGACCCCGTCCGATGGCGCAAGCGTCAACCCCATCCCCGTCGCACTGGACTGTCCCACCCAATGGGGCCCGAACGGGCCGGTCTACACGGTCACGCCGACCGACGGGGGGTCGGCATACCTCGCGTCGTGGACCGACCAGTACTCGCCCATGGTGACCATCGACCCCGCCCTCGACGCGACCTGCCTCGTCCTCACCGAGCAGGCCCTGGCTGCGGGGCCGCGGTGGAACCTCCTCGGGACCACCGGGGGCTGGCTGGTCTTCCAGTGGCGCTGGGTCATGGCCGCGCTGCTCGCTGGGACGCTGGTCACCTGGGTCGGGCTGCGCGGCCGGTCGGGCAGCGTGGCAGCGGCACCGGAGCCTGGGGCCGGCGGCGAGGCACATGCGGAGGAGCCGGCTGGGCCAACCACCTGACGGCTGTCGGTGGGCTCGGGTAGCGTGCGAGCACCATCTCGATCTGGGAGTGACGATGAAGCTCGCACTGACGACCTTTGGCGCGACGGCCGCAGCCGCGCTGCTTGCCCTCGGGGCCTCGGTGGCCTCGACCGGTGCGATCTCGGCGGCGCCCGTGCGGCATACCGCTGCTGTTCCCGCGGCGGCTGCGGCCGACCGGCTGTGCCCACCCGTGCTCACTGCTTTAGGCGGGACTGCCGCCTCCGCCGCGACCGGCGCGAAGGTGCGCACTCCCGGGGCGCAGGAGCCCACGCTCTTTCCGGACAACCAGGCCAAGGCCTACGGCGTCATCAAGTCGCGGCCAATGCTGCCCGCCGGCAGTGTCCACGTGCCGACGATCGTCCACGTCATCTCCGACCACGTCCTCAGCGCGGCCGAGCGCACCCGCTGGCTGACGATGATCGACGCGCAGATGACCGTCCTCAACGACTCGTACGCCGGGCGCACCGCGCCCGATGCTGCCGCGACCCCCTTCACCTTCGACCTCACCAAGGTCACCTGGACGGTCAACGCGCAGTGGTATGCCGTGACCCCCGGCCCGGTGGAGAAGGAGATGAAGAAGGCGCTGCACGAGGGTGACGCGGGAACCCTCAACGTCTACTCGGCGAATATCGGCGCCGGGCTGCTCGGCTGGGCGACCTTCCCCAAGGGCTACAACAACGGCCAGGACTACCTCGACGGCATCGTCATGCTCGACGAGTCGATGCCCGGTGGTTCGCTCGACATCTACTCCGAAGGCGACACCCTCACCCACGAGAGCGGCCACTGGCTGGCGCTCTATCACACCTTCCAAGGGGCCTGCTCGGCGTCGGGTGACTTCGTCGCGGACACCCCGAAGGAGAAGTCCCCAGCGTTCTACTGCCCGCAGGGCCGGGACACGTGCGCGGCGGCCGGGGACGACCCGATCCACAACTTCATGGACTACACCCAGGACTCCTGCATGGACCGCTTCACCCCCGGTCAGGCCCAGCGGATGAGCGACGCCTGGCAGCAGTTCCGCGCCGGATAGGCGGGTCGGTTTACTCAGGTCAGGTCGCGGAACGGGCGGACCGTGAGCATCTGCTGGGCCCGTCCGACCGGGCCCTCGATGTCGTGGAGCACCGAGGAGGTCAGTCCGAGCCCGGTGGGCCCGAAGGTGACCTGGGTGTCGAAGCCGACCCAGCCGGGCACCGGTTCGCGCCAGAGGTCGATGTGCAGGTCGACATTGGGGAAGGCCCAGTGGGTCGGGTCGGCCCGGACCGCGACCCCGTTGGCGGTGTCGACGAACATCGCGTATGCCGCGACCGGGCCCACCGGCATACCGTCGAGCAGGGCGATGGGTGAGCGCAGCCACATCCGACCTTGACCGGGGCGGCGCTGGGGGTCGACGCGGAACTCGAGGGAGCCGATATAGCCGCCGGTCCACGTCTGCGTGCCATCCCAGACCGGCCACGACTGCGGGTCTGGAAGGCTGGGCAGGTCGGTCCCAGCGACGGCGCTGGTGTCGACGGCGGCCAGGCGCCAGCCGCGGGCGCTGACGACCTCGCGCCCCTCGATCGATGCGGTGGCCTCGACCAGCTCGATGGTGCGGCCGCGCCGGATCGTCGACACGCGCACCTGGGTCGGAGCCAGCGCGATGACACCGAGGATCTCGTAGTGCAGCCGGGCCAGCTGCAGCCCCGGCCGCGGGTTGTGCGTCTCGACCGCGTGGGCCAGCAGACCCGCGAGCGGGGCGACATGCTGTTCGGTCGCCCGCCAGGCCCCTTGGACGTGCCGGGTCGGGACGTAGCGGTCCTCGCCTTCCTGGACGAAGTACGCGTCGGGGGTGGCGAGGTGGTGCTGCGGCATACCTCCCAGCGTGCCACAGTGACGGTATGACGCTCCTGGACGACTGGCACAAGGCGCCCTTCACCGCGGACGGGACCACCCACGATGTGTACCGACGCGGCAGCGGCCCGGGCGTCATCGTCATCCCGGAGATCCCGGGCCCGACACCGGCGGTCATCGGCTTCGCGCAGGAGGTCGTCGACGCGGGGTTCACGGTCGCGCTGACCCACCTCTTCGGCCGGGTCGGGGTGTCGCCGAGCGGCGCGGAGATGGCGCGGTCGGCGGTCCAGGTGTGCCTGAGCCGGGAGTTCACCAAGCTCGCGACGTCGGTGAGCCCGCCGATCGCCGGGTGGCTGCGGGCGCTGGCCCGCGATCTCGACGGGTCCTGCCCCGGGCGGGGTGTCGGCGTGGTCGGGATGTGTTTCACCGGCGGATTCGCGCTCGCGGCGATGGTCGAGCCGTCGGTGCTCGCGCCGGTGCTCTCGCAGCCGTCGGTTCCCTTCCCCTTCGGGGCGGCGCGGAAGGCCGACATCAACCTCTCCCCGGCCGACCTGGCCGTGGTCAAGGAGCGGGTCGCGGCGGGCTGCCCGGTCATGGGGCTGCGGTTCACCGGCGACCTGGCGGTCGGGGACCGGTTCGACTCCTTGCGGCGCGAGCTCGGCGCGGGGTTCATCCCCGTGGAGTTCCCGGGGAGGCGGCATTCGGTGCTGACGGAGCACCGTCAGGAGGCCGGGGTCAGGAGTGTCCTCGACTTTCTCCACGAGCGGCTCGACTCCCCGGCCTGACCCGGGTGCGCGACGCACCGTCGGACCTGGTCGAGGCCGCGCGAGCGGCCCGCCGGGTCGTCGTGCTCACCGGGGCCGGGATGTCGGCGGAGTCGGGCATCCCGACCTTCCGGGGCACCCGGTCCGGACTGTGGGAGCGCTTCGACCCGATGGCGCTGGCCAGCCCGTCGGGCTGGGCGGCCGACCCCGAGCTGGTCTGGGGCTGGTACCTCTGGCGGGTCGGGCTGGTCCGGGCCGCGCAGCCGAATGCCGGCCACGTCGCCCTGGCGCAGTGGGCGCGGAGTGCTCCGGTTCGGGTCGTCACGCAGAATGTCGACGACCTGCACGAGCGGGCCGGGAGCGCCGACGTCGTCCATCTGCACGGCAGCATCATGGCGTTCCGGTGCTCCGAGTGCGGGGCGCCATACGACTCGGGGCTGGTCGTGGCGGCGGCTGCGGCGGCGAGCGGCCGGCCCGCCCTGCAGGTCGCGCCGCCGCGGTGCCGCGAGTGCACGAGCGGTGTGGTGCGGCCGGGCGTGGTCTGGTTCGGTGAGTCGCTGCCACTGGGGGCCTTCGAGGCCGCGGTGGCGGCGGTCGAGGAGGCCGACCTCGTCCTCGTCGTGGGCACCTCGGGCCTGGTGCATCCGGCCGCCCAGCTGCCGATGGTCGCCCGGCAGGTGGGTGCCTTCGTCGCCGAGATCAACCCCGAGCCGACGCAGACCTCCGGCCTGGCCCACGAGGTATGGCGCTCGACGGCCGCGTCCGCCATACCCGCACTTGTCCACACCCTGTGGACACCCCCATGCAAAGACACACCTTTAGAAGGGTTCTAAAGGTGTGTCTTTGCGGTTTATCCACAGGGTGTGGACGAATGATCAGCGGGTGTCGGAACCGCCACTGCCGGCGGAGCGGCCGGCCTCGAGGCGGGCGACGGGCACCCGGAACGGGGAGCAGGAGACGTAGTCGAGCCCGACCTCGTTGAAGAAGTGGATCGACGCCGGGTCGCCACCGTGCTCACCGCACACGCCGAGCTTGAGGCCCGGACGGGTCCGGCGGCCCTTGGCGGCGGCGATCTTCACCATCTGGCCGACGCCCTCGGTGTCGAGCGACTCGAACGGCGAGTCCTTGAAGATGCCCTTCTCCAGGTAGTGCGAGAAGAAGGCCGCCTCGACGTCGTCACGCGAGAAGCCCCACGTGGTCTGGGTGAGGTCGTTGGTGCCGAAGGAGAAGAACTCCGCGGCCTCGGCGATGAGGTCGGCGGTGAGGGCCGCCCGCGGAAGCTCGATCATCGTGCCCACCATGGGCTGCAGGTCGACACCGGTCGCGACGGAGACCTCCTTGGCGACGTGGACGATCTCCTCCTTGATGCTCTCCAGCTCCTGGACGGCGCCGACGAGCGGGACCATGATCTCCGGCCGCGGGTCGCCGCCGGCCTTGACCCGCTCCGCGGTGGCCTCGAGGATCGCCCGCGCCTGCATGGCGAACAGGCCGCCGATGACCAGGCCGAGCCGGACGCCGCGCAGACCGAGCATCGGGTTCGCCTCGTGCAGCCGGCGAACCGCTTCGAGCAGGCGCAGGTTGTCGGCGCGGTCGTCGTCATTGCGGGACTCGGCGAGGGCGACCTTGACGGACAGCTCGGTGATATCGGGGAGGAACTCGTGCAGCGGCGGGTCGAGCAGCCGGATCGTCACCGGCAGCCCGTCCATCGCCTCGAGGATCTCGACGAAGTCCTGTCGCTGCATGGGCAGCAGCGCGTCGAGGGCGCCCTGCTTCTCCTCGTCGGTGTCGGCGAGGATGAGCCGCTCGACCATGGCCCGGCGGTCGCCGAGGAACATGTGCTCGGTGCGGCACAGGCCCACACCGACGGCACCGAACCGGCGCGCCCGCGCGCAGTCCTCACCGTTGTCGGCGTTGGCGCGGACCTTCATCCGGGCGGCGCGGTCGGCGACGGCCATGACCCGGTCGACCGCCGCGACGAGCTCGCCGCCGGTGGCCGGGTCGAGGTTGCCCTCGAAGTACTGGACGACCGGGGACGGGGCGACCGGCACGTCACCGAGGAAGACCTCGCCGCTGGTGCCGTCGATCGAGATGACCTCGCCCTCCTTGATGACCCGCCCGTCCGAGCAGGTCATCTGACGCAGCTTGGTGTCGACAAGGAGTGAGTCGGCGCCGCAGACGCAGGTCTTGCCCATACCGCGGGCGACGACCGCTGCGTGCGAGGTCTTCCCACCGCGCGAAGTGAGGATGCCCTGGGCGGCGATCATGCCGTGCAGGTCGTCCGGGTTGGTCTCGCGGCGGACGAGGATGACCTTCTCGCCCGTCCGGGCCAGGGCCTCGGCGCTGTCGGAGTCGAAGACCGCCTTGCCGACGGCCGCGCCCGGCGAGGCGTTCATGCCCTTGGCGACGAGCGTGCGCGGCACCGAGGAGTCGAAGCGCGGGAACATCAGCTGGGCGAGCTGGTCGCCGCTGACCCGCTGGATCGCCTCGTCGTCGGTGATGACGCCCTCGTCGACGAGCTGGGTGGCGATCCGGAAGGCCGCCTGCGCGGTGCGCTTGCCGACTCGGGTCTGGAGCATCCAGAGCTTGCCGCGCTCGATGGTGAACTCGATGTCGCAGAGGTCCTGGTAGTGCTCCTCCAGCCGCCGCATGATGTCGAGGAGCTGGTCGTATGACGCCTTGTCGATGCCTTCCAGCGCGGCGAGCGACAGCGTGTTGCGGATGCCCGCGACGACATCCTCACCCTGGGCGTTCTCGAGGTAGTCGCCGTAGACGCCCTTGGCTCCGGTGGCCGGGTCACGGGTGAAGGCGACGCCGGTGCCCGAGTTCTCGCCGTAGTTGCCGAAGACCATCGTGCAGATGTTGACGGCGGTGCCGAGATCGGCCGGGATGCGCTCCTGACGCCGGTAGAGGATCGCCCGGTCGGCGTTCCACGACCGGAAGACCGCCTCGACGGCCATGTCGAGCTGGATGCGCGGGTCCTGCGGGAAGGGGGCGCCCGACTCGGTCTTGACGATGCCCTTGAAGGTCGCGACGAGCCCGGCGAGGTCCTCCGCGGTGAGGTCGGTGTCCTGGGTGACGCCCCGGTCCTTCTTGAGGTCGTCGATGGCGTGCTCGAAGAGGTCACCCTCGAGGCCGAGGACGGTCTTGCCGAACATCTGGACCAGGCGGCGGTAGGAGTCCTGGGCGAACCGCTCGTTGCCGGACACCTTGGCCAGCCCCTCGACGGAGACGTCGTTGAGGCCGATGTTGAGGACGGTCTCCATCATCCCGGGCATGGAGAACTTCGCCCCGGAGCGGACCGACACCAGCAGTGGGTCGTCGTGGTCGCCGAGGGTGCGGCCCATGACCTTCTCCAGCGCCGCGAGATAGTCGCTGACCTGCTGGGAGAGCTCATCGGGGGAGGACCCGTTGGCGAGATAGGCCTTGCATGCCTCGGTCGTGATTGTGAACCCGGGCGGAACCGGCAGCCCCATCCGAGTCATCTCGGCGAGGTTGGCTCCCTTGCCGCCGAGGAGGTCCTTCATGTCCTTGTTGCCCTCGGTGAAGTCGTAGACGTACTTCGGCATGGTCGACCTTTCGTGTGTCGCGTTCGCGCAGGTTTCCAGGGGCTGCAACGCTGCAGCCGCCGTGGGCGATGATCCGTTCCGACGCTATACGTCGAGCGGCCCCAACTCGCAGGGACCTTGTTCCCCGGTCGCGGTGAACGGTCGGGGACGAAGGGGAGGGCTCGCCAGCTTTCAGTATGCCGTTCCGCCGCGTCGACGACCATTGGTGTCCAGCCTGGGCGGCATACCTGACAAATCGCCGACCAAGGCATGCGCACCAGGTGGGCCGGCGGCGAAAACCCGGCTGCGCGGGCCGCCCCCGGCGGGGCAGACTGAGCGCCCGTGGGCTACCTCGACCTCAACGCCGTCTGCGTGACGCTCGCCGACGGGCGCCCGCTGCTCGACGAGGTGAGCCTGCGGGTCGGCGAGGGCGCCCGGATGGCGCTCATCGGCCCCAATGGTGCGGGCAAGACGACCCTGCTCCGGGTCGTCAGCGGCGACCTCGTCGCCGACTCAGGGGCGGTGACCGGCTCCGGCGGGCTCGGCGTCATGCGCCAGTTCGTCGCCAGGGCCGATGGGGAGTCGACGGTCCGCGACCTGCTCGTCTCGGTGGCGCCGGCGCCGGTGCGGGCCGCGGCGGCCGAGGTGTCCCGCACCGAGCTGCTCATGATGGAGCGCGACGAGGAGGCCGACCAGCTCGCCTACGCCCAGGCGCTGGCCGACTGGGCCGATGTCGGCGGATACGAGTGGGAGACGCTCTGGGACGTCTGCACGGTGGCCGCTCTCGGCATCCCCTACGAGCGGGCCCAGTGGCGAGCGCTCACCACCTTGTCCGGCGGCGAGCAGAAGCGGATGGCGCTGGAGGCGCTGCTCCGTGGCCCGGACGAGGTGCTGCTCCTCGACGAGCCGGACAACTTCCTCGACGTCCCGGCCAAACGGTGGCTCGAGGAGCGGCTTGTGGAGTGCGGGAAGACGATCCTCTTCGTCTCGCACGACCGCGAGCTGCTCGACAAGGTCGCGACCCGGATCGCCACGCTCGAGCCCTCGGCCGCCGGGGCGCGGCTGTGGGTGCATCCGGGCGGCTTCGCGACCTACCACCAGGCTCGGCTGGACCGCAACGAACGCCTCGACGAGCTGCGCCGGCGCTGGGACGAGGAACATGCGAAGCTGCGCACGCTCATGCTCATGTACAAGCAGAAGGCGGCCTACAACTCCGACATGGCGGCGCGCTACCAGGCCGCGCAGACCCGGTTGCGCCGCTTCGAGGACGCCGGTCCGCCCGAGGAGGTGCCGGTGCCGCAGCGGCTGCGGATGCGGCTCTCCGGTGGTCGGACCGCCAAGCGGGCCGTCATCGCTGAGCAGTGTGAGCTGACCGACCTCATGCGCCCCTTCGACCTCGAGGTCTGGTACGGCGACCGGGTCGCGGTGCTCGGGTCGAACGGCTCGGGCAAGTCGCACTTCCTGCGGCTGCTCGCCCGCGGGGGCTCGGATCCCGACGTCGAGCACCAGCCCGTCGGGGACGTCGTCCCGGAGCCGGTTCGGCATACCGGAACGGTTCGGCTCGGCGCGCGGGTGCGGCCGGGGTGGTTCGCCCAGACCCACGAGCACGCTGGCCTGCAGGGGCGGACGCTGCTGGAGATCCTCCACCGCGGCGACGACCACCGGCCCGGGCGACCGCGCGAGGAAGCGGCCCGGGCGTTGGACCGCTACGGCCTGGCCCGTGCGGGTGAGCAGCGCTTCGAGACCCTGTCCGGCGGTCAGCAGGCGCGCTTCCAGATCCTCCTGCTCGAGCTGTCCGGCGCGACCTTGCTGCTCCTCGACGAGCCGACCGATAACCTCGACCTCGTCTCGGCCGAGGCGCTGGAGGAGGCCCTCGACGCCTTCGACGGCACGGTCCTCGCGGTGACCCACGACCGGTGGTTCGCCCGCAGGTTCGACCGCTTCCTCGTCTTCGGCGCCCACGGTGCGGTCTACGAGTCGGACGGGCCGGTCTGGGACGAGTCGCGGGTCCGCCGGGCCCGCTGACGACTTACCGACGCCGCGGCGTCGGACGGGCGGTCAGGCCAGGTCGCGGCGTCGGTACCCGGCGAAGCCCGCAACGACGAGGACCAGCGCGAGCAGTCCCACGACGAGCAGCCCGCGGTATGACGCATCCGGCGCCGACACCGTGGGGACATGCCACAGCGGGGAGATCCCGAGAATCCAGTCCCACAACCGGAAAAGCGGGCCGAGGATCGTGATCGCGAAGGTCGCGACGACGGCGAGCCACGGGGCGAGCCGCACCGCCGGGCGGGCGCCGATGACGAGCAGGGCGATCCCGACGAGCACCCAGACCGCGGGGGTCTCCGCGACCGCCTGGCGGATGACGTCGCCCACGCTCAGCCCGATGTCCTGTCGCGTTGCGACCAAGCCGGTCATCGTGCCGCCGATGAGCAGCGCCAGCGCCGGCCCGAGCAGCGCGACCCCGGCGGTCCACGCGAAGACCCGGGTCCGGGAGGCCGCGGCGCCGAGCAGCGGGTCGACCCGGTGCTCGAGCTCCTCGGTGTAGAACCGCATGACCGCCTGCACCCCGACCACGGCGGCGATGATGCCCATCATCCGCAGCAACATGGCGAGGAACTCGGCGGTGAGCACGCCCGTGGTCACCTGACCGGAGGCGAGGACCGCGGCCATCATCGGGTTCTTGCCGAAGACCTCACCGAGCGAGGTCGCGATGAAGCCGAAGACCGCGCCGATGACGACGAAGCCCAGCGCCCAGGTGAGCAGCGCGGGTCCGTGGAGCAGCCGCGCCACGGCGGCCAGCGGCGAGGCGAAACCGCCGCGGGCGGGTCCGGGTGTCGGCGGGACCAGCCCGAGCCCGAAGTCGCGCCGCGCCAGGAGCAGGTTCGCCATACCGACGAGCAGGGCTGACAGGCCGAGCGGCGGCAGCAGCCACAACCACGCGGGGTCGGTCGCCGGGTGGACCGACTGGGTCCAGCCGAACGGGGTGACCCAGACCCAGTCCTCATTGCCGGTCGCGTCGAGATAGCCGCGGACGAGGAAGAGCGCGCCGAGCGCGCCGACTGCCATCGTGTTGGCCGAGTGCGCGTCCGAGCCCACCTGCGCGGCAACCGCGCCCACGCCGGCGAACATCAGCCCGGATGCGGTGTATGTCGCCCCCATCCCGAGCGCCGCGAGGAAGGTGCTGCCGACCGCGGTCGTCAGGATGGTGGTGACCACACCCATGGCGACCGAGGCGATGCCGGCGAGGGCAACCGCGACCATCAACCGGGTGTGCCGCGAGACGACTCCGGATGCGATGAGCTCGGCCTGACCGCTGTCCTCGTCCCCGCGGCTGTGCCGAACGACGATGAAGATCGCCATGAGCCCGGCGAAGAAGCCGCCGAGGGCCAGGGCCCGCCAGTCGTTGAAGCCCTCGGCGGTCGTGAGGTCGCGGGCCGAGCCGAAGATCAGCGCGAAGGCCGGGTTCGACGCGACATTGCGGCTGAGCACCGCCTGGCTGGCCGGGTCGGGGAAGACCCAGCCGAAGGCGAGGACCGAGGTCATCGAGAGCACCGAGGTGAGCATGACCCAGGGGGCGATCTGGTGGGCGTCCTGCCGGGCGGTCGCCTGGAGCAGCGGCCGGAAGCCGGCGAGTCGTTCGCTGGTCACGCCGGGGCTCCGGCATCGAGTCCCGCACCGGGCGAGCCAGCCGAACCGCCCGAGCCCCCAGCGCCGTTCGACCCGCTCGGGCCGTCGTAGTGGCGCAGGAAAAGGTCCTCCAGCGAGGGCGGGCTCACCGTCAGCGACTCGATGCCATAGGCGGCCAGGGTCCCCATGAGGTCGCTGAGCCGGTGCGGGTCGACGGTGCAGGTCAGCAGGCCGCCATCGAGCCGGGCGCCGGAGACCCCGGGCAGGGCGTGCGGCTGCAGCGGCTGCCGGGTCAGCCGCGCCGTGACCGAGGTCCGGGCGTGCGCCCGCATCTGGTCCAAGGTCCCCGAGTCGACGATGACCCCGTCGCGGATGATGCTGATCCGGTCGGCCAATGCCTCGACCTCGGTGAGGATGTGGCTGGAGAGCAGGATCGAGCGGCCCCGGGCCTTCTCGGCGGCGATCTCGTCCTGGAAGACGGCCTCCATCAGTGGGTCCAGCCCCGAGGTCGGCTCGTCGAGGACAAGCAGCTCGACGTCGGAGGCGAGCGCGGCGACGATGGCGACCTTCTGCCGGTTGCCCTTGGAATAGCTGCGGCCCTTCTTCGTCGGGTCGAGCTCGAAGCGCTCGAGCAGGTGGGCACGCCGGCCCTCGTCGAGGCCACCGCGGAGCGTGCCGAGCAGGTCGATCGCCTCCCCGCCGGTCATCCCCGGCCACAGCGAGACATCGCCGGGGACATAGGCCAGCCGGCGGTGCAGCGCCACGGCATCCCGCCAGGGGTCGCCGCCGAGGAGGCTGACCGAGCCGCCGTCCGCGCGGAGCAGCCCGAGGACCACCCGGATCGCGGTCGACTTGCCGGCGCCATTGGGGCCGAGCAGCCCGTGCACCTCACCGGTACGGACCTGCAGGTCGAGCCCGTTCAGTGCGGTGAACGAGCCGAACCTCTTGACCAGCCCGTCGATCTCGATGGCATTGACCATGACGACAACGCTATGGCCCCCGGGCCCGCACCCCCAGGGCATCTAGGCTCGGACCGGTGAGCGTGTCGTCGGCCCTGGTCTCCTTCGCCGTGCTCGCTGGGCTGGTGACGGTCACCCCCGGCATCGACACGGTGATGGTCCTGCGCGCCACCCTGGCCGGTGGCCGCCGGGTGGGCGCCGCGACCGCCGCCGGCATCTTCGTCGGCGTGCTCGCCTGGGGAGTGGCGGCCGCCGTCGGGGTCTCCGCGCTGCTCGCCACCTGGGTTCTCGGGTACACCGTGCTGCGGTATGCCGGTGCGGCATACCTGCTGCTCTTGGGTTTTCGGTTGCTGCGGGCGGCCTGGCGAGGTGACCACACCGACCCCGCCGCAGACCCGACCGCGCTGGCGCTGACACCCGCGCGGGGCTTCCGGCAGGGGCTCGTCGCGAACCTGCTCAACCCGAAGGTCGGGGCCTTCTATGTCGCCGCGGTGCCGCACTTCCTCCCCGACGGGGTGTCGCCGCTAGGGATGGGCGTGCTCCTCGCGCTGGTCCACGACCTCGAGGGGCTGGTCTGGTTCGCCGCGATCATCCTCGGCGCGCATCGGGCCCGGAGGCTGCTCGCCGGGCGTCGGGCCCGCCGGGCGGTCGACGCGACGGCCGGCACCGCGCTGGTCGCCTTCGGCCTGCGCCTCGGCGCGCCCTGACCGTCGGCGCAACACCCCGGGTCAGCCGACCGACTGGACCCGCGCGATGATCTCGGCCGCGCACTCCGGCGCGGCCCGCTCGGGCAGCCAGTGCCCTTCGACGAGCTCGACGAAGCGGTACTCGCCGGTGACATGTTCCCGGGTCAGCTCGACGGCATGCCGACCCAGGTAAGGGGTCGGCGGAGCCCCAGACGTAGGTCGTCGGGGCGTGCACCCGATGGGCCGACCCACGGCTGAGCGGCAGCGCGCGGTACCACCCGATCGCGCACTCCAGCGCCCGGTCCTCGGCCATCCGCGCGGCATAGTGCGCGGCCGCCTCGGCGGGGAGCCCGCCGCGGCGCAGCCCCTCCTCGAAGCCGACCGAGAGGACCCGCTCGGGCAGCCAGGGGATCTGGAAGGCGCCCATGTACCAGGACCGGCGGGCCTGGTCGAACGAGCGGAAGGCCCGGTTCATCGCCGCGGGGTGCGGGGTCGACAAGGCGGTGAGCGAGGCGACTCGCTCGACGTGGCTCCCGGCGAGGCTCCACGCCACCCCGCCGCCCCAGTCGTGCCCGACGACATGCGCGCGGTCGACCTCCGCGGCGTCGAGCAGGGCCACGATGTCCCCGACGAGCTCGGACATCACATAGGCCGCCCGGCCCGAAGGCCGCGCCCCGGGGGCGTAGCCGCGCTGGTCCGGGGCCAGGGTGCGCAGGCCCGCGTCGTGGAGCAGGGCGCTGATGCCCTGCCACGAGGTCCGGTCGGTCGGGAACCCGTGGAGGAGGACGACCGGCGGCCCGTCGAGCGGGCCGGTGTCGTCGACGTCGAAGACCAGACCATCACGGGTGAAGGTCGTCAGGCGCGGCATACCGCCATCGTCCTCCCTCCCGCGCCCGGCTCACCACCGCGAACCCCGCGCACGGGCCGGTATGCCGGGTCAGGCGCCGGCGCCCTCGTGCGCCTCGTGCCTGCCGTGCGGGACATGCGGGAGGGCCAGGGTCGCGAGGAGGCCGATGAAGATGACGACGGCCGCGGCCCCGGTCGTCACCTTGCTGGCGTGGACCATCGCGTCGGCTGCCGCCCCGAAGACGTCGGGCTGGCCTGCCAGGCCCGCGATGGCGATGCCCGCACTGCCCTGGACCGCCTCGGCGATCTGGTCGCCGGCCCCGCCGGGCAGGAAGGCCAGGTTGGCCCGCGCGGTGGAGCCGAGGACGCCGATGAGCAGGCCGCCGAGGACCGCGACGCCCAGGGCCGAACCGAGCTGGCGGACCGAGCTCTGCAGGCCCGAGGCCTGGCCGCTCTCGCGGACCGGGACGTCGGAGAGGATGACGCTGGTCAGCTGGGCGGTCGCCATACCGACGCCGAGGCCGTAGACGAAGAGCCAGGCCGCGACGAGCAGGCCCGGGATGGTCCGGCTCAACGTGAGGGCGAGCCCGCCGACGGCCACCGCCTCGAGGAGCAGCCCGATCCGGACCACGGCCCGCTGGCCGATCCGCGGGGTGATCTGAGGCAGTGCCCCGGAGATGAGGAAGGTGCCCAGGGCCAGGACGAGGATGATCGTGCCGGTCCCGAGCGGGGTGTAGCCGAGGGCGCCCTGGAGCAGCAGCGGCAGGGTGAAGAGCAGGCCGAACTCGCCGAAGGCGACGATGAGCGCGGCGATGATGCCGTACCGGAACGAGCGGGCGGAGAAGAGCCCGAGGTCGACGAGCACCGGCTGGTCCTGGCTCGCCCGGCGTCGGGTCACCAGGAGGAAGATGGCCAGGGCGACCAGGCCGAGGCCGAGCGAGATCGGCACGGGGGAGAGCGCCCCGCTGCTCTGGCGCCACCAGCCGAAGTAGGAGCCCTCGATGAAGGCGAAGACCAGGGCCGCCATACCGACGCTGGAGAGGGCGACGCCGGTCCAGTCGAAGCCGCGTCGGGCCGACGGGTCGCGGCTCTCGGGCAGGGCGCGGGCGATGCCAAAGAGGACGACCAGGCCGACGGGGATATTGAGCCAGAAGGCCCAACGCCAGGAGACATAGGTGGCCAACCACCCGCCGAGCCAGGGGCCGACCGCGGCCATGCCGCCGATCGAGGCGCCCCAGACGGCGAAGGCGATGGTGCGGGCCCGCCCGACGAAGGTGGCGTTGAGCGCGGACAGCGTGCTGGGGACCACCATGGCGGCCCCGATGCCCTGCACGAGCCGCGCGATGATGAGGACCGGTGCGGACCCCGCGAGGCCCGCGACGACGCTGGCGAGCATGAAGACGGTCATGCCGACCGCGAAGATCCGTCGCCGGCCGTAGAGGTCGCCCACCCGGCCGACGAGGAGGAGCAGGGCGGCGAAGACCAGGGAGTATGCCGCGTTGAGCCACTGGGCGTCCGCCGAGGTAAGGGCGAGCTCCTCGATGACCTTGGGGAGGGCGACATTGACGATCGTCGCGTCCATGATCACCGTGCCGACCCCCAAGCCCAGGGTCACCAGGGCGAGCCATCCGGAGCCGTCGATGGTCGAGCGGGGGGTGGGGACGTCGTGCAGCTCGTGTCGCGCGGGCATGGCTCGCAGTGTACCGACACATCTGTCGGGATAATACCCCCGGGGGGACTTTGTCGTTGGACGTGGCCAGGGTGATGATGGAGCCGTGCCGCGCATCGAAGCCCCCACTCTCGCCGAGCACCAAGCGCTGCGCCGATCGGCATTGGTGCAGGCCGCGGCACAGATTCTCGCCGTCGACGGGCCCCATGCGATCACTCCGGCCGCCGTCGCGGCGATGGCCGGGCTCGCCCGGAGCAGCACCTACCAGTACTTCCCGTCGACCGCCGCGCTGATCCGGGCCGGTGTCGAGGAGTTCTTCCGCGCGGCGATGGAGCGGATCGAGACCGAGGTCCCTGCTGAGGGTGCGCCGATGGACCGGATCGAGGCCTATATCGCCTCCACCCTGGACTCGGCCGTGTCCGGTCACACCGCGATGATGCGGCTCTCCTCGCTCGACCTGCCGAAGGAGTGCCACGACCGGGTCCGCGAGCTGCACGACCAGTTCGGCGATATCGTCGGCGCCGCCCTGGTCGACTGCGGCGCACTGGACCCCGAGGTCCTCACCCCTTTGGTGACCGGCCTGGTCCAGGCCGGGGCCCGTCAGGTGGCCGAGGGCGTCCCCGCCGAGGACGTCCGTCGGGTCATCATGCGGCTCATTCGGGGGGCCTGCCCCGGCTGCTAGGGTGCCATCGGCCCTGTCAGCACCCGTCCGAAGGCCCTGCCGGTGACGCACATCCTGCTCCTGCTCGGCTGCGCAGTCGTCATCTATCTGGCGTGCGAGTGGTTCGTCAACGCCATCGAGTGGCTGGGGGTCACCCTCCAGGTCGGCCATGTCGCCGTCGGCTCCATCCTCGCCGCCGTGGGCACGGCGCTCCCGGAGAGCCTGGTCACTCTCGTCGCGATCGTCAGTGGTGCGGACCAAGGCAAGGACCTCGGCGTGGGTGCCGCCCTGGGCGGCCCGCTGGTCGTGGGGACGGTCGCCTATGCCGTCACCGGCCTCATGCTCCTGCGCCACAACCCCGGTCCGATCACCGGCGTCGACACCCGACGGCTCTCCAAGGACCAGACCTGGTTCCTCGTCGTCTTCGCGGCCACCTTCCTCCTTGGCCTGGTGACCTTCTCGGGCAAGTCGTGGTTCGGCTGGGTCCTCTTTGCGGCATACGGGCTGTACTTCTGGAAGGAGATGGGCGACGACGGCGACGCGGCCAGCCACGAGGGCCTCGAGCCGCTCAAGCTCCAGCCGCGCAGCGAGCGCCCGTCGTCCTGGGCGGTGTGGGTGCAGACCCTCGGTGCGCTCGCGGTGATCTTCGTGGCGACCCAGATCTTCGTCGACCAGCTCGAGTGGGCCGGGCCCGCGCTGGGGCTGCCCGCCACCGTTGTCGCCCTGCTGCTGTCCCCCCTGGCGACCGAGCTGCCCGAGACCCTCAACGCGATCATCTGGGTGCGCCAGGGCAAGACGCAGCTGGCGCTGGCCAATATCGCCGGCGCGATGATGATCCAATCGACCGTGCCCGGGGGGATCGGGCTGCTCATGACCCCGTGGCGGTATGACGCCCCCCTGACGATCGCCGCGGTCGCGACGATGGTTTCGGTGCTCTACGTCCTCTGGCTGATGCGGACCCACCGCGCGACAGCGGGTCGGCTCGCCCTGACCGGGCTGTGCTACGTCGGCTTCGCCGTCGGGGTCTTCATCGTCACCTGATGTCGCACCCCGCCGCCGCCGGGGTCGGGTCGGCCGGGCGACGGGCTCCACGGAACGGCATACCCTGGAGGGACCGACCGTCCAAGGAGGACCAGGCATGGCACTGACCGATCATGGCCCCAAGCCCTATGTCGTCGACGTCGAGCAGGTCACGACGGCCAACGACACCTTCCGCACCGCCGCGTGGACGGGGGAGCACCTCCAGATGACGTTGATGTCGATCCCGGTCGGCGGGGAGATCGGCCTGGAGCTGCACGAGGGGACCGACCAGTTCCTCCGAATCGAGGCGGGCCAGGCCCGGGTGCAGATGGGCAAGGCCAAGGACGACCTCAGCTATGACAAGCAGGTCGAGGCCGACTGGGCGATCTTCGTCCCGACCGGCTGGTGGCACAACGTGACCAATACCGGCGACGAGCCGCTCAAGGTCTACTCGATCTACGCGCCCTCGCATCACCCGCACGGCACCGTCCACGCGACGAAGGCCGACGCCGAGGCCGCAGAGGCTGCCGAGCACTGAACTCCGCCGCCAACTCTCCGTCGCTCCGACGGGAGCAAGGAGGGGGTCACCGGCTCCAGGTCAGCCGGACATCCGGCTCGCGCTCCTCGTTCGCCGCTCCGTCGGTGTGCTCGACCTCGACGAAGCCCTCGCGCGCGTAGAACCTCCGTGCGCCCGCGTTGACCTGGAAGGTCCACAGCTGCAGCCCGCCCGGGTTGCGGGCCTTGGCCAGGTCGAGCAGGGCGGCGCCGATCCCGCGTCCCTGGGCGGCGGGGTCGACATACAGCTGCTCCACCCAACCGGGCCGAAGCGCGAGGAGGCCAACGACGCGACCGCCGTCGACGGCGACCCAGGTCCTGCCGCCGGCAACGAGCACGTCGTGAACCCATCGGCGCACGTCGTCGTCGGGGTGGGCGCGGGTCACCGTGGGCAGCGCGCCAGCGAAGGACCGCAGCCAGACCTCCGCCGTCTGCGACGAGTCGTCAGCGGTCGCGCGGCGCAGCTCGACTCCGCCGACCAAGGCGACGAAGCGACCCTCGCGCAGGACCGGCACCAGCGTCGACGCGTCGACCTCCACGGCGATGGCGATGTCGTCGGGGTAGCCACGGTCCCGCAGCTCGCGTCCGCTCGCGGTGTCACCCAGCGCCGCGGCCAGGTCGGCGCACACCCCGCGGTATGCCGCAGCAGCGGCTCGGGCGTCGGGGGAGAGCGCGCCGTCACCGACCAGGGCGGCCAGGGCGTCGAGGACGGCGCCGGCGCCGACGAGGTCCTCCAGCGCGGGGCGCAGGGTGTCCTCGGGCCAGCGCTCGCCGCACGCGATGACGGCGACCGCTGCAGTCCCCGTCGGGTCCGCGGCGAGGACGGCGGCGAGGTGCTCGGCCACCACCCGGGCGGTGCGCAGCGAGGCGGCCACGACGGTGGCCCCGGCCTCCGCGGCGACGGCGCTGATCGTCGCCCCGTTGGGCGAGGGGAGGACGATATCGTGCGCCCAGGTCGCGGCGGCCCTCAGCGAGGCCGGCGAGAGGCTCACCGCCTGGGGTACGCCCTCGCCCTCCTCCCGGCCCACAGCGACGACCCCGCCGACGGCCGCGGCCCGCTCCGCCGCACCCTCCCGGCCCCACCGATGCGGGTGGACGGCGATCCCGGCGTCGACCGCGACCGACACGCAGGTGGTGAAGCTGAGGACGTCGACCACCGCGCAGACCACGACATGCGGGGCCACCGCCGCGGCGCCACGAGCGCCCCACTCGAAGCGCACCCGATGCGGGGCCTGGTCGGCATACCGGTCCATGGCGTGATTCTTGCCTACCGGCATGCAACGGTGCCGCCCCGCGCTGCGTCCTGGCAGTGAGAGGCAGTGAGTAGCTGTGAGTGGCAGTGAGAGGCTGGACCAGCGGAAGGAGCCACCGGTGCGGAACGAGGACGCGCGCGACGCCGAGCTCGGCGCCTTCGTCGCCGCGCGGAGCGGGTCGCTGCTGCGGTACGGGTACCTCCTCACCGGCGACCGGGCCCGCGCCGAGGACCTCGTCCAGGACGCTCTCGTCAAGGTCTACCTCGCCTGGCCGCGGATCGAGGACACCGGGTCGCTGGACCGCTACACCCGCCAGACGATGACCCGGCTGCACGTGTCGTGGTGGCGTCGGGCCGTCAACCGCGAACGCCCGGTCGCCATACCGGAGCTTCCCGACGAGGCGGACGCCGCGGCTCCCCTGCCCGGGGCACCGATCGAGGAGCGCGACGAGGTATGGCGCCTCCTCGCCACGATCGGGCCGCGGCAACGGGCCGTGCTCGTTCTGAGGTTCTACGAGGGCCTTGACGACGCGGAGATCGCCGACGTGCTCGGCTGCGCGGTCGGGACGGTTCGCAGCCAGGCCTCCCGCGGGCTGGCCCACCTGCGCGACCGGATGGCCGCACGTCCGTCCGCATCGACCACTCCGGCCGCCCGGCCGACCGCTCCTGGGAGGGAGGACCCGCGATGACCGATCTCGACCAGCTCCTCGTCGACACCTTCGAGCGGCACGCCGCCGATGCGCCGACCGCCTCGGGCGCCGGGCTCGCCGAGGTGGTCACCTCGCGCGGGCGGCGCACGGTGCGCCGACGCCGCCTGGCCGGCACCGGTATGGCGGCCGCCGCGCTCGTCCTCGGCGTCGGCCTGACGGCCACCCACTGGCTGCCGGACCGCGCGGCCCCAGCGCCGGGCGGGGGGACTCAAGGGGTCACCGCACCGACCCAGCGGAGCTACCGCGACGTGACAGATGATGCCCTCGCCGCGCCGGGGCCGGATGCGCGATTCGCCTGGGCGAAATCGCTCCCGGTGGCTGAGCTGGCCGTGCCGGTGCCGCACGCCGAGCGCCGCGACGGCCGGGTCGTGCTCGTCCTCCCCTCGGCCACGGCAACCTTCCCGGCGGAGGTCGCCGCCGTGTTCTCAGTCGTCAAGGCCGGCGCGGGGTATCTCGCGATCACCCACTCGACGGACTTCACCGGCGCCGAACAGGATCTCGGCCAGGTCGTCTATGCGGTCGAGTCCACCGGGGCGCTGCGGGTGCTCCACCGCGGTCCGGTCGAGGGGGCCGCAGTCGACCCGACGGGCACCCTGGTCGCCATCGGGATCGAGGAGGCGCGCGGTCCTTCGACCACCGGGCCGCTCAGGGTCACCGTCGACATCCGCCGGTGGTCCGACGGCGTTGCGACGGGGCGGGTGCGGACCGCCGCCGAACCGGTCTTCGTCCGGGGGTGGACCTCCGCAGGCGTCCTGCTGGGCGCGGTCGACTCCGCGACGGGATTCCGTCTCTGGGAGCCGAAGTCCGGCACCGAGCAGGAGCTGCCCTTCTCCGAGCCGCTCCCCGTGCCTGAGGATCCCGACCACCTCCTGGTCTTCCACACCCGGGTGATGTCCCCCGCCGAGGACGGGCGATGCCTGTACCGGTACGACGTGCGTACCGCCTCGATGGTGGGGTCGGCATACCCGGCGTGCCTGGCCGGTTCCGTCGGGCGGGTGAGCCCGGACGGGAGGCTGTACTACACGAACAGTGCCGTTATCGACCTGACGACCGGTGGGGTCATCTGGCGGACCCCGTCGGCCCTGAACTCGCAGGCGCTCTGGGTGGACGGGACGCACCTGGCCCAGCCGTTCGGCCCCACGGAGGACAGCCTCGCCAACGCGACCTGGGTGAGCTGCGACGTGCTGGCTCAGCAGTGCGGCCGGCTGCCCGGCTGGTCGATCCTGGCGGACCTGCACTGGTGACCGGGCCTGGAGCGCCCTGACGCCCCCGTTGTTCGCGGACCGCCACGGTTGTTCACGGGGCAGACCCGAACAACCGTGGCGGTGAGCGAGGTGCGACCATGGTCCGATGACGAACGACGTGACGCTGGCTCACCGGACCCTGGCCGAGCTGGAGGCCTTCCTCCCAGTCCTCGACGCGGCACCCAAGGACGTGGGCGTGCTCAAGCTCCTCGTGCGTCGGCCGCAGGTCGACGCCCGCGAGGTGCTCGACCGCGGTGAGCTCGACCTCACCATCGGGCTCGTGGGCGACTGCTGGCTGGCGCGTGGCTCGAGCCGCCGGCCGGACCGCTCGGCGAACCCGGACTCGCAGCTCAACATCATGAACCACCCGATGGTCGAGTTCCTCGCCCAGGACCCCGAGCGCGAACCGCTCGCCGGGGACCAGCTCTACCTCGACCTCGACCTGTCCCACGCCAACCTCCCCGCCGGCTCGACGCTGACCTTCGGCGACTCCGACGGCGTCGGCGACGCGGGCCGCCCGGTCATCGTCGTCACCGAGGAGCCGCACACCGGCTGCGCCAAGTTCGTCGCGCGCTTCGGGGCGGAGGCGATGCGCTTCGTCAACGGCGAACATGGCAAGCCGCGCCGCCTGCGGGGCCTGTGCGCCCGGGTGGTCGTCCCCGGGGTGGTGCGCCCCGGCGACCGCGTCGTCGTCACCCGCCCCGCCACGGCCTGATCCGGCCGCCCGCTCAGGGCGAGAAGCGGTAGCCCAGACCGGGCTCGGTCAGCAGGTATCGCGGGCGCGCCGGGTCCGGCTCGAGCTTGTGGCGCAGCTGGGCCATGTAGAGGCGCAGGTTCGCCGGCTGGTTGACGTATGCCGACCCCCACACCTCGGTGAGCAGCTGGCGCTGGCTCAGCAGCTTGCCCGGATGCCGGACGAGGACCTCGAGCAGGTGCCACTCGGTGGGCGTGAGGTGGACCGGCTCGCCGGGCGAGCCACCGGCAGCCCCCCTGAGGACGAGCCGGTCCGCCAGGTCGACAGTCACCTCGCCGATCCGCACCACGGCCGCCTCGGCGCTCTCGGGACCTGAGGCCCGCCTCGTCAGGGCGCGCAGCCGGGCCAGCAGCTCGTCCATCCCGAAGGGCTTGGTCACATAGTCGTCCGCGCCGGCATCGAGGGCCTGCACCTTGTCGGTGCTGCCGGGGCGCCCGGACAGGACGAGGATCGGCACCTCGGTCCACCCCCGCAGGCCATGGATGACCTCGATGCCGTCGATATCGGGCAGGCCGAGGTCGAGGATGACCAGGTCGGGCAGCCGTTCGGTGGCGCAGCGCAATGCCTCGCGGCCTGTCGCAGCGACCTCGACGTCGTAGTCGCGGGCCCGCAAGGTGATCCTGAGGGCGCGGAGCAGCTGTGGCTCGTCGTCGACGACGAGGACCCGCGTCACGGCACCTCCTCCCGCTCCCGGTGACCCACGGGGACGTCCGTCTCCGCCGCCATGGAGCCGGCCGCCGGGAGGGACATGACCATCGTCAGCCCGCCCCCGGGCGTCTCCTCGGGGACCAGCGTGCCACCCATCGCCTCGACCAGCCCCCGGGACAAGGCGAGCCCCAGCCCCAGCCCGGTCCGGTTCTGCGAGTCGCCAAGACGCTGGAAGGCGGTGAACACCCGCTCGACGTCCTCCGGCGGTATGCCGGGACCCTTGTCGATGACCCGCAGCTCGACCCGCTCCGCGGTGGCGCTCGCCGCGACGAGCGGGGGCTGGCCGGGCGGGAGTAGCGGATGGCGTTACCGACGAGGTTGACCACGACGCGGGTGACCAGGCCGGGGTCGCCCACCGCCGGCGGGAGCTCCTGCGGCACGGCCAAGGTGACGGCATCGCTGCTCAGCCCGAGCTCGTCGAGGGCCGGTGGGACGAGGTCGTCGAGCCAGACACTGTCCCGCGCGACGGTGAGCACTCCCGCCCGGAGCCGGGAGAGGTCGAGCAGGTCGGCGACGAGCGAGGCGAGCCTGGTCAACGACTCCTCGGCGGCGTCGAGCAGCTCCCCGCGCTCGGTCGAGGACCAGTCGACATCCGCGCTGCGCAGGCTGTCGACGGCCGCCCGGGCCGCGGCGATGGGGGTGCGCAGGTCGTGCCCGACGGCGGCGAGCAGCGCGTCGCGCAGGCGCTCGGTCGCCGCGAGCCGATCGGCCACGGCGGCGGTCCGGGCGAGCCGGTCGCGCTCCAAGAGCCCTTGGGCCTGCGCGGCGAAGGCGCGCAGGATGGTCCGGTCCGAGGCGGCCAGGGTGCGACCGGTGAGAGCGAGGACGAGGTCGGCGCCTGCGGGCACCTGCACCTCGGCGTCCTCGGGGCGCTGCGCCGGCTCCGGGCCTGAGGCATACTCCACCTGCCAGTCCCTCGCCCAGGGCGCATCGCTCGCCGCCCGACGCCGCAGCAGGCTGACCGAGACCATGCCGAAGGCCGACCGCAGCTGCTCGACCAGAGCGGGGAGCGCCTCGCTGCCGCGCAGCGTGCTCTCGGCGATGGCGGAGAGGGCTCGGGACTCGGTCGCGGCCCGCGCAGCCTCGGCGGACAGTGACGCCGCCCGGTGGACGACGGCGCTGACGAGCAGGGCGACCGCCGCGAAGCCGACGAGGGTGACGATATTGTGCGGCTCCGAGATCTGCAGGGTGTGAACCGGCGGGATGAAGTACCAGTTGAGCAAGGTCGACGCCACAAGGGCCCCGAGCAACGCCGGGCCGAGACCACCGACGAGCGTCGTGACCACCACGGCGACCAGCATGAGCAGCACGTCTCCGGCCAGCCCGACCGAGCCCCCGACCAGGAGAAGAACGGCGGTGAGCAGCGGCGGCAGCACGGCGCCGAGCGCGAAGCCCAGGCCCCGCCGCAGCGCAGAGAGCGGAGGCTGGTTGGTCGCCCGACGCAGCGGCGCCCGGCCCGGCAGAGGGACGACGTGGAGGTCGAGGTCGGTCGCCGCGGCGAGCCGCGCGGCGACACCCGGCGGGCGCCATACCCACGACAGCGGTGAGCGGTCCAGCCGGGCCGGTTGGCGGGCCCCGACGACGACGGTGTGCGCGTGGACCGCGGTCGCCACGTCGCGCACGGACGCGGCGATGTCGTCGCCGATTACCGCGTGGTATGTCGCCCCGGCCTCCTCGGCCACCACCCTGACCCGGTCAGCCCCGTGAGCGAGTGACCCGGGGGACAGCTGCGGGGAGCGTCCGGAGGAGACGTGGACGGCGTGCAACGCCGTCCCCGGCATACCCGCCGTGAGCGTCGCAGCCCGGTCGAGCAGGTGAGCCGCCTGCGGTGAGTCCGGGAGGGCGACGAGAATGGCGCTCCGCATCGACTGGGGCTGGGTCGTGCCCAAGGCGGCGAGCCACGCCTCGTGCTGGACCGGAGCCGTCGTGGCGACCCACCGCAGCGCGAGCTCGCGCATCGCGGCCAGGGTGCCCGGCTGGAGGCGCGCCGATCGCTGTGCATCGAGCGTCCCGGGTGGGTAGAGCCCCCCGTGGGCCAGCCGGCGCCGAAGGGCGGCCGGGGTCATGTCGACGAGCTGGATCTGGTCGGCGCTCAGCAGCTGCGCGTCGGGAAGGGTATGGGTGGGTCGCTCACCCATCACCGTGGTCAGCTCGTCGCGCAGCGAGCGCACGGCCCGGACGTCGACCGTGCCGACGACGTCGATCCCCGCGGCCAGCACCGCCCTGACGGCGGCCCATCGCGCCCCCGGCGGTTCGGCCGCGTCCTCGATGCCGGCGAGCTCGTCGACCAGCACGACCGCCGGGCGGCGCGCGATGACCGCGTCCGGGTCGAGACGGAGCGACCCGGGTGTGCCGAGCCACTCCAGTCCCGTGGCGAGCTCGACGAGCGGGGGCCGCCCGCGCAGGTCGGCGGAGCCGATGACGACGTCGGCCCCGCGCGCCCGGCGCCGCCGACCCTCGTCCAGCATCGCGTGGGTGGCGCCCACTCCTGGTGCCACGCCGAAGTAGATGCGCAGCCGACCCTGCGGCATGCCGACCTCCTTCGTCCCAGGCTCGCACGGCCGCCCGGGCGGCGGCCACACCCTTGCAGGATCCTTTCAGCCGCAGGCCTCATCCTTACGCGACGCCAACGCCGACCTCCCTAGCGTCGACGTCATGGGTCGTGACACCACCGCGTTCAAACGCCTTATCGTCGGCCGGCCGAAGCGGAACGAGGACCTCGGCGACACCCTGCTCCAGAAGCGGATTGCCCTGCCGGTGTTCTCCTCGGACGCGCTCTCGTCGGTGGCCTACGCGACCGAGGCGATCCTCAAGGTGCTCACCCTCGGGGCGTTGTCGTATCTCTACCTCACGCCGTGGATCGGCCTGGCCGTCATGGTGCTCATGACGATCGTCGTGGTGTCCTACCGACAGGTCGTCCACGCCTACCCCAACGGGGGCGGTTCCTACGAGGTCGTGACCAGGAACCTGGGCGCGGGCGCCGGCATGGTCGTCGCTGCGTCGTTGATGGTCGACTACACGATGACGGTGGCGGTCTCGGTCGCTGCCGGGGTCGACAACATCATCTCGGCCGCCCCGGCGCTCAACCCCTGGCGGGTCGAGCTCGCGGTCGGCTTCGTCGTCGTCCTCCTCACCGCGATGAACCTCCGTGGGGTGCGGGAGTCCGGCCGGGCCTTTGCCGTACCGACATATCTCTTCGTGCTCGGGGTTGTCGCGATGATCGGCGTGGGTGCGGCTCAGGTGCTGCTCGGCCATCCGCCCGTGGCGCAGAGTGCCGGGTACACGATCGTCCCGGAGCAGGCCGGCCTGACCGGTATGGCGCTGCTCTTCCTCGGGCTGCGGGCCTTCTCGTCGGGCTGCACGGCGCTGACGGGGGTCGAGGCCATCAGCAACGGGGTCCCGATGTTCCGCCCGCCCAAGGCACGCAATGCCGCGCGAACGCTCCTCGTCATGGGGGCCATCGCCGTCTTCATGTTCGCCGGGATCACGGCGCTGTCGATGGTGGCCAACGTCCACGTGGCCGAGGACCCGTGCGACCTCGTCGGGTTCGCGGGCAGCTGCCAGACCACGCCACAGCTGACGGTCATCGCCCAGCTGGCCGCGGCGGTCTTCGGCGGCACCAGCTCACCGATGTTCTTCTTCATCCAGGCGACGACGGCGCTGGTCCTCGTCCTCGCCGCGAACACGGCGTTCAACGGCTTCCCATGCTCGCCTCGATCCTCGCCCAGCACCGGCTGATGCCGACCCAGTTGCAGAACCGCGGCGACCGGCTCTCGTTCAGCAATGGCATCCTCGCCCTGGCCTTCGCCGCCGGAGCCCTCCTCGTGGTGTACCGGGCCTCCGTCGACCAGCTGCTCCACCTGTACATCCTCGGGGTCTTCACCTCGTTCACCCTGAGCCAGTTCGGCATGGTGCGGCACTGGAACCGTGAGCTGCGCGAGATCACGGCTCCCGGGGTGCGCGCCGGCGTCCAGGTCTCCCGCGCCATCAACGCCGTCGGCGCCGTGCTCACCGGGCTGGTGCTCGTCATCGTCCTGCTGACCAAGTTCACCGGCGGCGCCTACCTCGTCGTCATCGCCGTCCCGGTGCTCGTCCTGGGGATGCGGGCGGTGTCCCGCCACTACGCCCATGTCGTGGACGAGCTGCGGCCGCGGCCCGGTGCGCGGGTGCTGCCGAGTCGGGTCCACGCCGTCGTCCTCGTCTCCTCGCTGCACCAGTCGGCGCTGCGCGCCATCGCGTACGCGCGGGCCATGCGTCCCCTCCACCCTGGCCGCCGTCACCGTCGAGGTGGACCCCGCCGAGGCCCAGACCCTGCGCCGAGAGTGGGTGGCCGCCGAGCTGCCGGTGCCCCTAGTCGTCCTGGACTCGCCGTACCGCGATATCACCGAGCCGATCATGGACTACATCGCACGGCTACGACGGCAGTCTCCCCGCGAGCTCGTGGCCGTGGTGATCCCCGAGTATGTCGTCGGCCACTGGTGGGAGGGGCTGCTCCACAACCAGAGCGCGCTGCGCCTGAAGCTGCGGCTGCGCCTCGTGCCGAACGTCATGGTCATCTCGGTGCCCTACCAGCTCGCCGCGGCGTCCGACCTCGTGGCGGAGGAGGAGGCTGTCGAGGCTGCGTCCGCGTCGACCCTGCGAGCGGCGGCCGAACGTGAGGCGGCCCGCGCCGACCGGTTGGGCCGACTGCCGGTCACCACGCGGTAGCGGGTCGGCAGCGCGCCACCTCGCCACGGCTGTTCCGTCCTGCCCCGGACACCGGTATGGCGATCCGGAACAACCGTGGCGGAGGCGCTGAGGCGGCGCCCGACGGTCAGAGCGTCGCGGCCGCTGCGACGGGCTCGGCCGGCACCGGAAGCTCGCGCCGGTGGAAGAGCTCGATGACCGCGTCGGCGACGACGTCCATGTGCCGGTCGGTGTAGACCCGGCGTGGGATCGTGAGCCGGACCAGCTCGAGCTTCGGTGCCGGTTCGTGCCGTCAGGGTTGCGCCCGGCCGAGACGATGCCGCGCTCCATCGAGCGGACCCCGGACTCGACGAACAAGGCCGCCGCCAGCGACTGAGCCGGCAGGTCCTCCTGGGCGAGGTGCGGGAGGAAGGCCGCTGCGTCGAGGAAGACCGCGTGCCCGCCGATGGGGCGCACGATCGGGACGCCGGCCTCGATGGAGCTGCTCGCCGGAGGTAGCGGACCTGGCCGATCCGGTTCTCCAGGTAGTGGTCGTCGACGGCCTCCGCGCAGGCCCACGGCCATCGCCTCGAGGTCGCGGCCGGCCAGGCCACCGTAGGTCGGCATCCCTCGAAAAGGACGACAAGCTCGCGCGCCTTCTGGAGGAATTCCTCGGAGCGCATCGCGAGGAAGCCGCTGATATTGACCAGGGCGTCCTTCTTGCCCGACATCGTCAGGCCGTCGAAGAGGGACATCATCTCGCGGACGATCTCGGCGCACGGCACACCGGCATACCCGGTCTGCGCTCCTGGATGAAGTAGGCGTTCTCGGCCAGGCGGGTCGCGTCGGACCACATGATGATGCCGTGCCGGTCACAGACCTCGCGGACGGCGCGGAGGTTGGCCATCGAGACGGGCTGGCCACCGGCGAGGTTGACCGTCACGGCGACATTGACATAGGCGATCTGGTCGGCGCCGACCTCGTCGATGAGCCGCTCGAGCTTGGCATGTCGACATTGCCCTTGAACGGGTGGAAGAGCTGGGCGTCGTGCGCCTCGTCGATGACGATGTCGACGAAGTGGCCACCGGCGAGCTCCTGGGTGGGCCCGGGTCGTCGAAGTACATATTGCCGGGGCACGTACTGGCGAGGCCGGATGAGGATGCAGCTGAGGCAAGGATCAACGCCGCGGCCTAATTGGGTCGGGACGACATACGAAGACATGGAGGTCTCCTGGACGCTGCGGAGCAGGTTGCTCGGTGACGAACTGCGCGGAAACGGCCTCGTCTCGCCGAGCATCATCGCCGACGCACTGCCGGTCGCTCATCGCACGCTGAGGTGCCGGAGTCGGTGGCGAGCAAGGTGGATCAGACGACTGGCTCGGCAGAAGGAAGGTGTTGTAGCCGGCCTTGCGGATCCTCCTCGCGCTGCTCGCGGGTGGTGACGATCGCGTCGACCATCTTGATCCGGTACGGCTCGGCGGTGCGCATCTCATGCTCCTCGGCTGGGCCCGGGTCCTGGTCAGGTCGGCGCAGGATATCTCGGGCGGTATGCCGCCACTGTCCCTCCTGCCGAGGCAGGTGAACAACTGGTCCACAAGAGGTGACCAGAGTGTCTAAAACTGACCACCGATATGGCCATGGCATTGATCAGTATGACCAATTGGTGCGAACGTCGACCACATCCCCCCTGCTCTT
>JADKGA010000003.1 GCA_016717165.1 Candidatus Lutibacillus vidarii | reverse complement strand
TGGGGGTAACCGACCTAGCCGCGGCCGTGGGGGTTCCCCAGGTCCGCCATACGCGCGGGGCGCGAGGTCGCCGGGGCGGCATACAGTGGGCAAGGACAACCGACACCGACCAGGAGGCCACGATGAGCACGGACCATGGGCCCGACCCCTACGTCGTCGCCGTCGAGGAGGTCACGACCGCTAACGACACCTTCCGCACCGCCGCGTGGACCGGCGAGCACCTCCAGATGACGCTGATGACGATCCCGGTCGGCGGGGAGATCGGACTGGAGCTGCACGAGGGGACCGACCAGTTCCTCCGCGTCGAGGCGGGCCGGGCCCGGGTGCAGATAGGCAAGGCCAAGGACGACTCAGCTTTGACGGGCAGGTCGAGGCCACTGGGCGATCATCGTCCCGACCGGCTGGTGGCACAACGTGACCAATACGGGCGACGGGCCGCTCAAGGTCTGCCGATCTGCGCCTCGCATCACCCGCACGGCACCGTCCCGCAGACCAAGGCCGACGCGGACGCCGCGGCTGCCTAAACACTGAACCCCGCCGCCAACTCTCCGTCGCTCCGAGGGGAGCAAGGGGGGGAAACAGGACTCCAGGTCAGCCGGACGTCCGGCTCGCGCTCCTCGTTCGCCGCTCCCGTCGGTGTGGTCGACCTCGACGAAGCTCCCCCGCGCGTAGAACCTCCGTGCGCCCGCGTTGGCCTGGAAGGTCCAGTTGCAGCCCCCCGGGGTTGCGCGCCTTCGCCAGAAGGTCGAGCAAGAGCAGAATTTCCTCGATCCCGCGCCCCTGCGCGGCGGGGTCGACCTTTAGTTGTTTCACTCACACCGGGCCGAAGCGCGAGGAGGCCAACGACGCGACCGCCGTCGACGGCGACCCAGGTCCGGCCGCCGGCGACGCACGTCGCGGACCCACCGGCGCACGTCGTCGTCGTTTTGGGCGCGCCTGGGTCACCGTGGGCAGCGCGCCAGCGAAGGGAAGCCAGACCTCCGCCATCTGCGCGGCGTCGTCGGCAGGTCGCGGCGGGTTCGACCCCGCCGACCATGGCGACGAAGCGACCCTCGCCTGGGACCGGCACCAGCGGCGAGGGCGTCGACCTCCGCGGCGATGGCGATGTCGTCGGGGTAGCCGCGGTCCCAGCTCACGTCCGCTCGCCTGGTGTCAAACCCAGCGCCGCGGCCAGGTCGGCGCACACCCGCGGTATGCCGCAGCAGCTCGGGCGTCGGGGGAGAGCGCGCCGGCACCGACCAGGGCGGCCAGGGCGTCGAGGACGGCGCCGGCGCCGACGAGTCCTCCAGCGCGGGGGGCGCAGGGTGTCCTCGGCCAGCGTTCGCCGCACGCGATGACGGCGACCGCTGCATCCCCGTCGGGTCCGCGGCGAGGACGGCGGCGAGGTGCTCGGCCACCACGCCGGCGGTGCGCAGCGAGGCGGCCACGACGGTGCCCCCGGCCTCCCGCGGCGACGGCGCTGATCGTCGCCCCCTTGGGCGAGGGAGGACGATGTCGTGCGCCCAGGTCGCGGCGGCCCTCAGCGAGGCCGGCGAGGCTCACCGCCCGGGGCATGCCCTCGCCCTCCTCCCGTCCCACAGCGACGACCCCGAAGGCGGCCGCGGCCCGCTCCGCCGCACCCCTCCCCGGCCCCACCGATGCGGGTGGACGGCGATCCCGGCGTCGACCGCGACCGACACGCAGGTGGTGAAGCTGAGGACGTCGACCACCGCGCAGACCACGACATGCGGGGCCACCGCCGCGGCGCCACGAGCGCCCCACTCGAAAGCGCACCCGATGCGGGGCCTGGTCGGCATGCCGGTCCATGGCGTGATTCTTGCCTACCGGCATGCAACGGTGCCGCCCTGCGCTGCGTCCTGGCAGTGAGAGGCAGTGAGTAGGCTGTGGAGTGGCGGGAGACGCTGGACCAGCGGAAGGAGCCACCGGTGCGGGATGAGGACGCGCGACGCCGAGCTCGGCGCCTTCGTCGCCGCGCGGAGCGGGTCGCTGCTGCGGCACGGTACCTCCTCACCGGCGACCGGGCCCGCGCCGAGGACCTCGTCCAGGACGCTCTCGTCAAGGTCTACCTCGCCTGGCCGCGGATCGAGGACACCGGGTCGCTGGACCGCTACACCCGCCAGACGATGACCCGGCCGCACGTGTCGTGGTGGCGTCGGGCCGTCAACCGCGAACGCCCGGTCGCCATACCGGAGCTTCCCGACGAGGCGGACGCCGCGGCTCCTGCCCGGGGCACGCTCGAGGAGCGCGACGAGGTATGGCGCCTCCTCCGCCACGATCGGGCCGCGGCAACGGGCCGTGCCTGTTCTGAGGTTCTACGAGGGCCTTGACGACGCGGAGATCGCCGACGTGCTCGGCTGCGCGGTCGGGACGGTTCGCAGCCAGGCCTCCCGCGGGCTGGCTCCACCTGCGCGACCGGATGGCCGCACGTCCGTCCGCATCGACCACACCAGCCGCCCGGCCGACCGCTCCTGGGAGGAGGACCCGCGATGACCGATCTCGACCAGCTCCTCGTCGACACCTTCGAGCGGCACGCCGCCGATGCGCCGACCGCCTCTGGGCGCCGGGCTCGCCGAGGTGGTCCCTCCGCGGGCGGCGCACACGTCCGCCGACGCCGCCTGGCCGGCACCGGTATGGCGGCCGCCGCGCTCGTCCCTCGGCGTCGGCCTGACGGCCACCCACTGGCTGCCGGACCGCGCGGCCCCAGCGCCGGGCGGGGGACTCGCGGGTCACCGCACCGACCCAGGGGCCACCGCGACGTGACAGATGAGCCTCGCCGCGCCGGGGCAGGGACGCGCGATTCGCCTGGGCGAAATCGCTCCCCGGTGACTGAGAGCTCGCCGTGCCGGTGCCGCACACCGAGCGCCGCGACGGCCGGTCGTGCTCGTCCTCCCCTCGGCCACGGCCACCTTGCCGGCGGAGGTCGCCGGCGTGTTCTCAGTCGTCAAGGCCGGCGCGGGGTATGTCGCGATCACCCACTCGACGGACTTCACCGGCGCCGAGCAGGATCTCGGCCAGGTCGTCTATGCGGTCGAGTCCACCGGGGCGCTGCGGGTGCTCCACCGCGCTCCGGTCGAAGGAGCCGAAGTCCGGCACCGAGCAGGAGCTGCCCTTCTCGAGCCGCTCCCCGTGCCTGGGGACCCCGACCACCTCCTGGTCTTCCACACCCGGGTGATGTCCCCGCCGAGGACGGGCGATGCCTGTACCGGTACGACGTGCGTACCGCCTCGATGGTGGGGTCGGCATACCCGGCGTGCCTGGCCGGTTCCGTCGGGCAGGTGAGCCCCGGACGGGAGGCTGCACTACACGAACAGTGCCGTTATCGACCTGACGACCGGTGGTCATCTGGCGGACCCCGTCGGCCCTGAACTCGCAGGCGCTCTGGGTGGACGGGACCCACCTGGTCCAGCGGGTCACTTCCTCGGATGAGACCCTCGCCGCCGCGACCTGGGTGAGCTGTGACGTGCTGGCTCAGCAGTGCGGCCGGCTGCCCGGCTGGTCGATCATGGCGGACCTGCACTGGTGACCCTGGAGCGCCCTGACGCCCCTGTTAGCCGGACCGCCACGGTTGTTCACGGGGCAGACCGGAACAACCCTGGCGGCGAGCGAGGTGCGACCATGGTCCGATGACGAACGATGCGACGCCGGCTCACCGGACCCGGGCCGAGCTGGAGGCCTTCCTCCCGGTCCTCGACGCAGCACCCAAGGACGTGGGCGTGCTCAAGCTCCTCGTCCGTCGGCCGCAGGTCGACGCCCGCGAGGTGCTCGACCGCGGTGAGCTCGACCTCACGCAGGGGCTCGTCGGCGACTGCTGGCTGGCGCGTGGCTCGAGCCGCCGTCCGGACCGCTCGGCGAACCCGGACTCGCAGCTCAACATCATGAGCCACCCAATGGTCGAGTTCCTCGCCCAGGACCCCGAGCGCGAACCGCTCGCCGGGGGATCAGCTCTACCTCGACCTCGACCTGTCCCACGCCAACCTCCCCGCCGGCTCGACGCTGACCTTCGGCGACTCCGACGGCGTCCGGCGACGCCGGCCGCCCGGTCATCGTCGTCACCGAGGAGCCGCACCCGGCTGCGCCAAGTTCGTCGCGCGCTTCGGGGCGGGGCGATGCGCTTCGTCAACGGCGAGCATGGCAAGCCGCGCCGCCTGCGGGGCCTGTGCGCCCGGGTGGTCGTCCCCGGGGTGGTGCGCCCCGGCGACCGCGTCGTCGTCACCCGCCCGCCACGGCCTGATCCGGCCGCCTGCTCCAGGGCGAGAAGCGGTAGCCCAGACCGGGCTCGGTCAGCAGGTATCGCGGGCGCGCCGGGTCCGGCTCGAGCTTGTGGCGCAGCTGGGCCATGTAGAGGCGCAGGTTCGCCGGTTGGTTGACGTATGCCGACCCCCACACCTCGGTGAGCAGCTGGCGCTGGCTCAGCAGCTTGCCCGGATGCCGGACGAGGACCTCTGAGCAGGTGCCACTCGGTGGGCGTGAGGTGGACTGGCTCGCCGGGCGAGCCACCGGCAGCCCCTGAGGACGAGCCGGTCCGCCAGGTCGACAGTCACCTCGCCGATCCGCACCACGGCCGCCTCGGCGCTCTCGGGACCTGAGGCCCGCCTCGTCAGGCGCGCAGCCGGGCCAGCAGCTCGTCCATCCCGAAGGGCTTGGTCACATAGTCGTCTGCGCCGGCATCGAGGGCCTGCACCTTGTCGGTGCTGCCGGGGCGCCCGGACAGGACGAGGATCGGCACCTCGGTCCACCCCCGCAGGCCATGGATGACCTCGATGCCTTCGATATCGGGCAGGCCGAGGTCGAGGATGACCAGGTCGGGCAGCCGTTCGGTGGCGCAGCGCAGCGCCTCGCGGCCTGTCGCGGCGACCTCGACGTCGTAGTCGCGGGCCCGCAAGGTGATTCGCATGGCACGGAGCAGCTGTGGCTCGTCGTCGACGACGAGGACCCGCGTCACGGCACCTCCTCCCGCTCCCGGTGACCCACGGGGGACGTCCGTCTCCGCCGCCATGGAGCCGGCCGGCGGGAGGGACATGGACGTCGTCAGCCCGGCCACGGGCGTCTGCTCGGGAACCAGCGTGCCACCCATCGCCTGAACCAGCCCCCGGGACAAGGCGAGCCCCAGCCCTAGCCCGGTCCGGTTCTGCGAGTCGCCAAGACGCTGGAAGGCGGTGAACACCCGCTCGACGTCCTCCGGCGGTATGCCGGGACCCTTGTCGATGACCCGCAGCTCGACCCCGCTCCGCGGTGGCGCTCGCCGCGACGAGCGGGGGCTGGCCGGGCGGGGAGTAGCGGATGGCGTTACCGACGAGGTTGACCACGACGCGGGTGACCAGGCCGGGGTCGCCCACCGCCGGCGGGAGCTCCTGCGGCACGGGCCAAGGTGACGGCATCGCTGCTCAGCCCGAGCTCGTCGAGGGCCGGTGGGACGAGGTCGTCGAGCCAGACACTGTCCCGCGCGACGGTGAGCACTCCCGCCCGGAGCCGGGAGAGGTCGAGCAGGTCGGCGACGAGCGAGGCGAGCCTGGTCAACGACTCTCGGCGGCGTCGAGCAGCTCCCGCGCTCGGTCGAGGACCAGTCGACATCCGCGCTGCGCAGGCTGTCGACGGCCGCCCGGGCCGCGGCGATGGGGTGCGCAGGTCGTGCCCGACGGCGGCGAGCAGCGCGTCGCGCAGGCGCTCGGTCGCCGCGAGCCGATCGGCCACGGCGGCGGTCCGCGAGCCGGTCGCGCTCCAAGAGTTTTTGGGCCTGCGCGGCGAAGGCGCGCAGGATGGTCCGGTCCGAGGCGGCCAGGGTGCGACCGGTGAGAGCGAGGACGAGGTCGGCGCCTGCGGGCACCTGCACCTCGGCGTCCTCGGGGCGCTGCGCCGGCTCCGGGCCTGAGGCATACTCCACCTGCCAGTCCCTCGCCCAGGGCGCATCGCTCGCCGCCCGACGCCGCAGCAGGCTGACCGAGACCATGCCGAAGGCCGACCGCAGCTGCTCGACCAGAGCGGGGAGCGCCTCGCTGCCGCGCAGCGTGCTCTGGCGATGGCGGAGAGGGCTCGGGACTCGGTCGCGGCCCGCGCAGCCTCGGCGGACAGTGACGCCGCCCGGTGGACGACGGCGCTGACGAGCAGGGCGACCGCCGCGAAGCCGACGAGGGTGACGATATTGTGCGGCTCCGAGATCTGCAGGGTGTGAACCGGCGGGATGAAGTACCAGTTGAGCAAGGTCGACGCCACAGGGCCCCGAGCAACGCCGGGCCGAGACCACCGACGAGCGTCGTGACCACCACGGCGACCAGCATGAGCAGCACGTCTCCGGCCAGCCCGACCGGAGCCCCGACCAGGAGAAGAACGGCGGTGAGCAGCGGCGGCAGCACGGCGCCGAGCGCGAAGCCCAGGCCCCGCCGCAGCGCAGAGAGCGGAGGCTGGTTGGTCGCCCGACGCAGCGGCGCCCGGCCCGGCAGAGGGACGACGTGGAGGTCGAGGTCGGTCGCCGCGGGCGAGCCGCGCGGCGACACCCGGCGGGCGCCATACCCACGACAGCGGTGAGCGGTCCAGCCGGGCCGGTTGGCGGGCCCCGACGACGACGGTGTGCGCGTGGACCGCGGTCGCCACGTCGCGCACGGACGCGGCGATGTCGTCGCCGATTACCGCGTGGTATGTCGCCCCGGCCTCCTCGGCCACCACCCCTGACCCGGTCAGCCCCGTGAGCGAGTGACCCGGGGGACAGCTGCGGGGAGCGTCCGGAGGAGACGTGGACGGCGTGCAACGCCGTCCCCGGCATACCCGCCGTGAGCGTCGCAGCCCGGTCGAGCAGGTGAGCCGCCTGCGGTGAGTCCGGGAGGGCGACGAGAATGGCGCTCCGCATCGACTGGGGCTGGGTCGTGCCCAAGGCGGCGAGCCACGCCTCGTGCTGGACCGGAGCCGTCGTGGCGACCCACCGCAGCGCGAGCTCGCGCATCGCGGCCAGGGTGCCCGGCTGGAGGCGCGCCGATCGCTGTGCATCGAGCGTCCCGGGTGGGTAGAGCCCCGTGGCCAGCCGGCGCCGAAGGGCGGCCGGGGTCATGTCGACGAGCTGGATCTGGTCGGCGCTCAGCAGCTGCGCGTCGGGAAGGGTATGGGTGGGTCGCTCACCCATCACCGTGGTCAGCCTGTCGCGCAGCGAGCGCACGGCCCGGACGTCGACCGTGCCGACGACGTCGATCCCCGCGGCCAGCACCGCCCTGACGGCGGCCCATCGCGCCCCCGGCGGTTCGGCCCGCGTCCTCGATGCCGGCGAGCTCGTCGACCAGCACGACCGCCGGGCGGCGCGCGATGACCGCGTCCGGGTCGAGACGGAGCGACCCGGGGTGCCGAGCCACTCCAGTCCCGTGGCGAGCTCGACGAGCGGGGCCGCCCGCGCAGGTCGGCGGAGCCGATGACGACGTCGGCCCTGCGCGCCCGGCGCCGCCGACCTCGTCCAGCATCGCGTGGGTGGCGCCCACTCCTGGTGCCACGCCGAAGTAGATGCGCAGCCGACCCTGCGGCATGCCGACCTCCTTCGTCCCAGGCTCGCACGGCCGCCCGGGCGGCGGCCACACCCTTGCAGGATCCTTTCAGCCGCAGGCCTCATCCTTACGCGACGCCAACGCCGACCTCCCTAGCGTCGACGTCATGGGTCGTGACACCACCGCGTTCAAACGCCTTATCGTCGGCCGGCCGAAGCGGAACGAGGACCTCGGCGACACCCTGCTCCAGAAGCGGATTGCCCTGCCGGTGTTCTCCTCCGGACGCGCTCTCGTCGGTGGCCTACGCGACCGAGGCGATCCTCAAGGTGCTCACCCTCGGGGCGTTGTCGTATCTCTACCTCACGCCGTGGATCGGCCTGGCCGTCATGGTGCTCATGACGATCGTCGTGGTGTCCTACCGACAGGTCGTCCACGCCTACCCCAACGGGGCGGTTCCTACGAGGTCGTGACCAGGAACCTGGGCGCGGGCGCCGGCATGGTCGTCGCTGCGTCGTTGATGGTCGACTACACGATGACGGTGGCGGTCTCGGTCGCTGCCGGGGTCGACAACATCATCTCGGCCGCCCCGGCGCTCAACCCTGGCGGGTCGAGCTCGCGGTCGGCTTCGTCGTCCTCCTCACCGCGATGAACCTCCGTGGGGTGCGGGAGTCCGGCCGGGCCTTTGCCGTACCGACATATCTCTTCGTGCTCGGGGTTGTCGCGATGATCGGCGTGGGTGCGGCTCAGGTGCTGCTCGGCCATCCGCCCGTGGCGCAGAGTGCCGGGTACACGATCGTCCCGGAGCAGGCCGGCCTGACCGGTATGGCGCTGCTCTTCCTCGGGCTGCGGGCCTTCTCGTCGGGCTGCACGGCGCTGACGGGGGTCGAGGCCATCAGCAACGGGGTCCCGATGTTCCGCCCGCCCAAGGCACGCAATGCCGCGCGAACGCTCCTCGTCATGGGGGCCATCGCCGTCTTCATGTTCGCCGGGATCACGGCGCTGTCGATGGTGGCCAACGTCCACGTGGCCGAGGACCCGTGCGACCTCGTCGGGTTCGCGGGCAGCTGCCAGACCACGCCACAGCTGACGGTCATCGCCCAGCTGGCCGCGGCGGTCTTCGGCGGCACCAGCTCACCGATGTTCTTCTTCATCCAGGCGACGACGGCGCTGGTCCTCGTCCTCGCCGCGAACACGGCGTTCAACGGTTTCCCCATGCTCGCCTCGATCCTCGCCCAGCACCGGCTGATGCCGACCCAGCTGCAGAACCGCGGCGACCGGCTCTCGTTCAGCAATGGCATCCTCGCCCTGGCCTTCGCCGCCGGAGCCCTCCTCGTGGTGTACCGGGCCTCCGTCGACCAGCTGCTCCACCTGTACATCCTCGGGGTCTTCACCTCGTTCACCCTGAGCCAGTTCGGCATGGTGCGGCACTGGAACCGTGAGCTGCGCGAGATCACGGCTCCCGGGGTGCGCGCCGGCGTCCAGGTCTCCCGCGCCATCAACGCCGTCGGCGCCGTGCTCACCGGGCTGGTGCTCGTCATCGTCCTGCTGACCAAGTTCACCGGCGGCGCCTACCTCGTCGTCATCGCCGTCCCGGTGCTCGTCCTGGGGATGCGGGCGGTGTCCCGCCACTACGCCCATGTCGTGGACGAGCTGCGGCCGCGGCCCGGTGCGCGGGTGCTGCCGAGTCGGGTCCACGCCGTCGTCCTCGTCTCCTCGCTGCACCAGTCGGCGCTGCGCGCCATCGCGTACGCGCGGGCCATGCGTCCCTCCACCCTGGCCGCCGTCACCGTCGAGGTGGACCCCGCCGAGGCCCAGACCCTGCGCCGAGAGTGGGTGGCCGCCGAGCTGCCGGTGCCCCTAGTCGTCCTGGACTCGCCGTACCGCGATATCACCGAGCCGATCATGGACTACATCGCACGGCTACGACGGCAGTCTCCCCGCGAGCTCGTGGCCGTGGTGATCCCCGAGTATGTCGTCGGCCACTGGTGGGAGGGGCTGCTCCACAACCAGAGCGCGCTGCGCCTGAAGCTGCGGCTGCGCCTCGTGCCGAACGTCATGGTCATCTCGGTGCCCTACCAGCTCGCCGCGGCGTCCGACCTCGTGGCGGAGGAGGAGGCTGTCGAGGCTGCGTCCGCGTCGACGCTGCAGGCGGCGGCCGAACGTGAGGCGGCCCGCGCCGACCGGTTGGGCCGACTGCCGGTCACCACGCGGTAGCGGGTCGGCAGCGCGCCACCTCGCCACGGCTGTTCCGTCCTGCCCCGGACACCGGTATGGCGATCCGGAACAACCGTGGCGGAGGCGCTGAGGCGGCGCCCGACGGTCAGAGCGTCGCGGCCGCTGCGACGGGCTCGGCCGGCACCGGAAGAGGAAGCGGCTCGAAGCGGGACGTGAAGAAGCGCAGCGTCGGCGGCTCGTAGACGAAGCGCAGCCCTGGGATCGACTCGCGCCGGTGGAAGAGCTCGATGACCGCGTCGGCGACGACGTCCATGTGCCGGTCGGTGTAGACCCGGCGTGGGATCGTGAGCCGGACCAGCTCGAGCTTCGGGTGCCGGTTCGTGCCGTCGGGGTTACGCCCGGCCGAGACGATGCCGCGCTCCATCGAGCGGACCCCGGACTCGACGAACAAGGCCGCCGCCAGCGACTGGGCCGGCAGGTCCTCCTGGGTGAGGTGCGGGAGGAAGGCCGCCGCGTCGAGGAAGACCGCGTGCCCACCGACGGGGCGCACGATCGGGACGCCGGCCTCGATGAGCTGCTCGCCGAGGTAGCGGACCTGGCCGATCCGGTTCTCCAGGTAGTGGTCGTCGACGGCCTCGCGAAGGCCCACGGCCATCGCCTCGAGGTCGCGGCCGGCCAGGCCACCGTAGGTCGGCATCCCCTCGAAAAGGACGACAAGCTCCCGGGCCTTCTGGAGGATCTCCTCGGAGCGCATCGCGAGGAAGCCACCGATATTGACCAGGGCGTCCTTCTTGCCCGACATCGTCAGGCCGTCGAAGAGGGACATCATCTCGCGGACGATCTCGGCGCAGGGCACACCGGCATACCCGGTCTCGCGCTCCTGGATGAAGTAGGCGTTCTCGGCCAGGCGGGTCGCGTCGGACCACATGATGATGCCGTGCCGGTCACAGACCTCGCGGACGGCGCGGAGGTTGGCCATCGAGACGGGCTGGCCACCGGCGAGGTTGACCGTCACGGCGACATTGACATAGGCGATCTGGTCGGCGCCGACCTCGTCGATGAGCCGCTCGAGCTTGGCGATGTCGACATTGCCCTTGAACGGGTGGAAGAGCTGGGCGTCGTGCGCCTCGTCGATGACGATGTCGACGAAGTGGCCACCGGCGAGCTCCTGGTGGGCCCGGGTCGTCGTGAAGTACATATTGCCGGGCACGTACTGGCCGGGTCGGATGAGGATGCGGCTGATGAGGTGCTCGGCGCCGCGGCCCTGGTGGGTCGGGACGACATACGGGAACCCGTAGGTCTCCTGGACGCTGCGGAGCAGGTTGTCGAACGAGCGGGCACCGGCATAGGCCTCGTCGCCGAGCATCATCGCCGACCACTGCCGGTCGCTCATCGCTGAGGTGCCGGAGTCGGTGAGCAGGTCGATCGAGCAGGCCCAGCTCGGCAGGAGGAAGGTGTTGTAGCCGGCCTTGCGGATCTCCTCCTCGCGCTGCTCGCGGGTGGTGACGGTCAGCGGCTCGACCATCTTGATCCGGTACGGCTCGGCGGTGCGCATCTCATGCTCCTCGGCTGGGCCCCGGGTCCTGGTCGGGTCGGCGCAGGATCTCCGGGCGGTATGCCGCCACTGTCCTCCTGCCGAGGCAGGTGAACAACTGGTCCACCAAGAGGTGACCAGAGTGTCCAAGACGACCACCGATATGGCCATGGCATTGATCAGTATGACCAATTGGTCTGAACGTCGACCACATCCCCTGCTCTTCGCCTAGGCTGTGCCACGTGGATCGGGCGGCGGTCGTCACCGGCGCTGCCGGCTATCTCGGTGGGCACCTGTGTGCCGAGCTGGTCGCTCGGGGCGTCCAGGTCCGCGCCCTCACCCACAGCGACCGCGGCGAAGAGGTGCTCCGGGGGCTCGATGTCCACACCCAGCGCGGTGACATCTGCGACCCGCGGACGGCCCGCCGCCTGCTCGACGGCCTGGACCCGGCGACGACGACGGTCTTCCACCTCGCCGCGCTGGTCTCCATCCAGTCCCGGGTGACCGCCGAGCTCGAGACGGTCAACGTGGGCGGGACGCGTCATGTCGTGGCCGCCTGCCAGGAGGCGTCGGTCTCGCGACTGGTCCACGTCAGCTCGGTCCACGCGCAGCCCGACCTCCCGCCCGGTCAGGTGCACACCGAGGTGTCGTCCTTCGACCCTGCGCTGGTCCACGGCGGGTACGCCAAGACCAAGGCCGCGTCCTCCCAGCTCGTCCTTGACGCCGCTGCCGACCTCGATGTCGTCGTCGTCCAGCCGTCCGGGCTGGTCGGCCCGGGCGACACGTCGTACGGGCCGGTCACGACGATGATCCTCGACCTCGCGGCGGGTCGGCTCCCGCTGTCGATCGACGGGGGCTACGACTTCGCCGACGTCCGCGATGTCGCTGCGGCCACGGCGGCCGCGGCAACCCTCGGTCGCCGCGGTGAGTGTTACCTGCTCACCGGCCGGTATGTCGGGATCGACGAGGCGCTCGCGGTCATCGCCACGGCCGCCGGGGTGCGCCCGCCGCGCGTCACCCTCCCGTATGCCGTGGCCCGTGCTCTGGCGCCCGGGCTCGAGCGGCTCGCGTTGGCCCGAGGCCAGGACCCGGTCATCACGCCCTACTCGCTGCGGACCCTGCGGACCAGGGCCCAGTTCTCGCATGCGAAGGCCACCCGCGAGCTTGGCTACGATCCCCGCGACCCCGCCCAGTCGATCCGCGACGCGGTCGAGTGGCTCCGCGAGATCGGTGAGCTCGGCCAACGATAGGTTCGGGGGGTGAGCACGCCAGCCCTGCCGGACCGCGCCCGTGTCGTCATCATCGGCGGGGGTGTCATCGGCACGTCGATCGCCTACCACCTCGCCCACCTCGGGTGGACCGACGTCGTCGTCCTCGAACGCGACCGGCTGACCAGCGGCACGACGTGGCATGCGGCCGGCCTGATGACCTGCTTCGGGTCGACGTCGGAGACCTCGACGACGATCCGGCTCTACAGCCGCGAGCTCTTCGCCCGGCTGGAGGCCGAGACCGGGCTGGCCACCGGGTTCAAGCCCGTCGGCCTCATCGAGGCGGCGGCCGACGCGGACCGGCTCGAGGAGTACCGCCGGGTCGCCGCCTTCCAGCGCCACCTCGGCCTGGAGGTCCACGAGATCACCCCCAAGGAGATGAGCGAGCTCTTCCCACTGGCCCGCACCGACGACCTGCTCGCCGGCTTCTATGTCCCCGGCGACGGCCGGGTCAACCCGGTCGACCTGACGATGTCGCTGGCCCGCGGCGCGAAGCAGCTCGGGGTGCGGGTCGTCGAGGGCGTCACCGTCACCGAGGTCTGCACTCGCGCCGGGTCGGTGGCGGGCATCCCTCAGGTCACCGGGGTCGCCACCAGCGCCGGTGACATCGAGTGCGAGGTGGTCGTCAACTGCGCCGGGATGTGGGCCCGCGAGCTCGGCGCGAAGAACGGGGTCGTCATACCGAACCAGGCGGCCGAGCACTACTACCTCATCACCGACCACATCGACGGGATGAGCCCGGACGCCCCGGTCTTCGAGGACCCCTCGTCGTATGGCTACTACCGCGAGGAGGGCGGCGGCATGATGGTCGGCCTCTTCGAGCCCCGCGCCGCCGCGTGGTCGCTGGACGGCATACCGTCGTCCTTCTCCTTCGGTGAGCTGCCCCCGGACTGGGACCGGATGACGCCCTTCCTCGAGAAGGCGATGGCGCGCGTGCCGGTCACCCTCACCGCGGGGATCCGGACCTTCTTCTGCGGCCCCGAGTCGTTCACCCCGGACCTGCTGCCGTGCGTGGGGGAGGCGCCGGGGGTGCGCGGGTACTTCGTCGCGGCCGGGCTCAACTCGGTCGGCATCCTCTCCAGCGGCGGGCTCGGCCGGGTCATGGCGCACTGGATCACCACTGGCCTGCCCGATGTCGACGTCACGGCGTTCAATGTCGACCGCTTCCACCTCTACCAGGGGGTGCGGTCCTATCGCGCCGCGCGGACCCCGGAGATCCTCGGCACGGTCTACGCCGCGCACACCCCTGGCACGCAGCTGCGCTCGGCGCGCGGGCTCAAGCGCTCGCCGATCCACCATGAGCTTGCCGCGGCCGGGGCTACTTCCGGGATGTCTCGGGCTGGGAGAGCCCGGACTGGTATGCCGGCCCCGGGCTGACCCCGACGGCGACCCCGACCTGGGGGCGCGCCCCGTGGTTCGAGCACTGGCGGGCCGAGCACGAGGCGGTCCGCGAGGGGGTCGGCCTGATCGACATGTCCTTCATGGCCAAGCTCATGGTCGAGGGGCCGGACGCGCTCGCGGTGCTCAGCCGGCTCTGCGCCGCGGATATCGACACCGAGGTCGGCGTCATCACCTACACCCAGTGGCTCAACGCCGACGGGCGGCTCGAGGCCGACCTCACGGTGACCCGGCTGGCGCCGCAGCGATTCCTCGTCGTCGCCTCGGACACCGCGCACGCGCACACCCTCGGGCTGCTGCGCCGCGCGGTCGGGGAGTCGGCGTGCACGGTGACCGGGATGACCTCGGCCTTCTCGCAGCTCAACGTCCAAGGGCCTCGCTCCCGTCAGCTCATGGCGGCGGTCTCGTCGGCGGACTTCTCCGATGCGGCCGTCCCGTTCCGGGCGGCCCGCTGGGTCGACGTGGGGATGGCTCGGGTGCTGTGCACCCGGATCACCTATGTCGGCGAGCTCGGGTACGAGCTGTTCATCCCCTCGGAGATGACCGGCCATGTGTACGAGACGCTGTGGGCTCAAGGCGCCGATCTCGGCTTGCGGCACGTGGGTCTGAAGGCGCTGTCCTCGCTGCGCCTGGAGAAGGCCTACCGCGACTTCGGCCACGACATCGACAACACCGACTGTCCGCTGCAGGCCGGTCTCGGCTTCGCCCTCGCGCTGGACAAGCCGGGTGGCTTCCTCGGCCGCGATGCCGTCCTGGCCCGCAAGGCCGCGGCCGAGGCGGCCGGTGGGTTCACCGGACGGCTCGTCCAGATCCGCCTGCTCGACCCCGAACCGCTGCTCTATCACGCCGAGGTCGTCTACCGCGACGACGTCGCGGTCGGCTACGTCCGGGCCGCCTCCTACGGCTGGACGCTCGGCGGTGCGGTCGGCCTGGCGTATGTCGAGGCCGACGTCCCGGTCACCCCGCCCTGGCTCGCGGACGGCACGTGGGAGGTGGACGTCGCCGGTGTCCGGTACCCGGCGGCGGTCTCGCTGCGGCCGATGTACGACCCGACGAACGCGCGGGTCAAGGGGTAGCGCGCCAAGGGGTGGCGCGCATCGGGCGGGCGTCGCGGATCGGGCGGGCGTCGGTGGCAGGATCATGCTCCATGGGTACCGTGACCGACTACCTCGCCACCGTCGAGCCGCCTGCCCGCCGGGCCGCCCTGGAGCGCGTGGTCCGGCGCGCGCACGAGCTCGTCCCGGACCTGGTCGAGGCAACGGCATACGGGATGCCGGTCCTCACCCACCGCGGGAAGGGGCTGCTCTCGGCGATGGCGACCGCCAAGCACCTGGCGCTCTACCCGCACAGCGGCAGCGTCGTCGCGCTGGTCGCGGGGAGCTCTCGGACTTCTCGCTGTCGGCCGGGACGATCCGGTTCGACGTCGACAAGCCGATCCCCGACGCGGTCCTGGACCGGGTCATCCTCGCCCGTCGGGACGAGATCGACGCCCCGAAGGCCAAGGGTTCGAGGCGCTGACCTCGTCGGGACAGACTCGTTCCGTCCCCCTGACGCCCCACCCTGGCCGAAAACCGGGAGGACTGGGGTCCGTCCACCTGGTTGAATCGCCTGGGTGACCACCTGGTTGACCCGGATCCTCCCCGCGAACCCGCTGACGCGACGGCTGTCGCTGCAGGCGATCTTGTTCGCGGTCGGGGAGGGGGTCTTCATCACCGGGAACGCGGTCTTCTTCACCCGTCTCGTCGGGCTCAGCGCCGCCCAGGTGGGGCTGGGGCTGTCGATTGCCGGCCTGTTCACCTTTGCGCTCGCGGTGCCCATGGGGCGCCTCGCCGACCGGCTCGGCCCCAAGCGGATCTGGTGGGTCAGCGCCGCGGGGATCTCGGCGCTCTATCTCACCTACCCCTGATCCATGGTTTCGCCGCCTTCACCGTGCTCGTCTGCGCGCTCGCGGCGGTCGACGCTGCGGGCAGCGCCGGGCGGGGCGCCTACACCATCGACATCTTCAGCCGAGAGGAGCGGGTCCGTTCCCAGGCGTACATGCGCAGCGCCCTCAATATCGGCTTCACCATCGGCGCATTCCTCGGCGGGCTGGCGCTGGCCGCGGGGTCGGACTCGGTGATCCGGGCCCTGCCGGTCCTCACCGCCGCCGTCCTCGCGCTCAACGCGGCACTCATCACGCGGCTGCCGGACGTTCGGCACGCCCACGTCGCCCCGGCGTCCGACCACGTGACCCCAACGGCCCTGCGCAACCGCGGCTTCCTCGTCCTCAGCCTGTGCAATGGCGTCCTGGCGACGAACCAGGTGCTGCTCAATATCGTCGTCCCGCTCTGGCTGGTCCAGCGCACGGACGCCCCGCAGACCGTGCTCGCCTGGCTCTTCGCGACGAACACCGTGCTCGCGGTGGCCTTCCAGGTGCCGGCGGCGCGGGGCTCCGACACGGTCCCGGGAGCGCTGCGGGCGACCCGGCTGTGCGCGGCGGCCTTCGTCATCTCGTGCGCGATCATCGCCTACACCCACGACACCCGCGGGTGGGTCTCGATCGCGCTGCTGCTCGTCGGCCATGTGACCATCACGGCGGCCGAGCTCTTCGAGTCGGCGTCGTCGTGGGGCTTCCTCGCGGAGCTGTCCGACCCGTCGCGGCGCGGTGAGTACCAAGGGGTATGGCGCCTCGGCTTCCAGGTCGAGGCGATCGTCGGGCCGGCCGCCTTCACCTTCCTCGCCATCACCTGGGGGCCGCCGGGCTGGGCCGTCATCGCGACTCTCGCGGTCGTGGCGTCGGCGGTGGCCCACCCGGCGGCGCGCGCCGCCCAGCGCCACCTGCAGGCCCACGGGCTCCCCGAGCCGGTCCGCAGCGACGACCCGGCGCCGGCCTGAGCCGGTCCGCAGCGACGACCCGGCGCCGGCCTGAGCCGCGACCTCAGATCCCGAAGGTCTTCCGGGGGTAGGCCGCCGCGACGTCGGTGACGACATTGACGAGATAGGGCACCCCGGAGGCGAACGCCCGGTCCAGCGCCGGCCCGATCTGGCGCGGGTCGGTCACCAGCTCGCCGGCGCCGCCGAGGGCCCGGACCACCTCGTCGTACCGGGTCTGCGGGGCGAGATCGGCGATGACGTCATACCCGTAGAGCATCTGCATCGGCTGCTTTTCCAGCGCCCACGCCGAGTTGTTGCCGACGACCATGACGACGGGCAGCTGGTGGCGGACCAGGGTGTCGACGTCCATGAGCGACATACCGGCGGCGCCGTCGCCGAAGAGGACGACAACCTGAGCCGACGGCCGGGCCAGGCGCGCGGCGATGGCCGCGCCGAGACCGGCCCCGAGGCAGCCGTAGGGTCCCGGGTCGAGCCAGCAGCCGGGGCGGACCGGCTCGACGAACTTTCCGGCGAAGGAGACGAAATCCCCGCCGTCGCCGATGACCACGGCGTCGTCGGCGAGCCGGGGGAGCAGCTCGCCGTAGATCCGCGCGGGGTGGATCGGGTCGGCGGTAGCGCCAAGCAAGGCGGCATCAGCGGCACCGGCGGCAGCCGCGGCCCCCTGGAGCTGGTCGACCCACTCGGCCCAGTCGCCGCGCTGCCCGGCCCGGTCGTAGGCCGCGGCGAGACCGTCGAAGACCGCGGTGAGGTCGCCGACGAGCGACCCGGCGAGGGCCGCATGGGTGGCGAGCTGGTCGGGGGCGTCAGCGACATGGACGACCGCCGCCTTGGGCGCTCCACCGCGCCCACCGAACTCGCCATAGCCGAGCCGGAAGTCCAACGGCGTGCCGACGACAACGACGAGATCGGCCGACCCGAGGGCCAGGCCGCGGGCCTTGGTGACGAGCAGCCGGTGCCCGCCGGGGACCACGCCACGGCCCATCCCGTTGGTGATCGCGGGGATGCCGAGCGCCTCGACGAAGCGCAGCGCGGCGTCCTCCGCGCCGTCGGCCCAGACGTCCGTGCCGACGACGAGCACCGGCCGGCGTGCCTGCGCCAGCAGGGTGGCCACCTGCGCCACGGCGTCCGGGTCGGGCGCGGCGCCGCTGCCGGACGCCTCCGGGCCGCTCAGGGCGCTCCCGGCCACCGGCATGAAGAGCTCGTCCATCGGCACGTCGACGAAGACCGGCCCACGGTGCGAGGCCCGGGCGAGGGCGAAGGCCTCGTCCAGCGCCGGCCCGACGTCGGCCGCCTTGGCCGCGGTCCAGGCCCGCTTCGCCACCGGGGCGAGGATCGGCGGCTGGTCGAGCTCCTGCAAACTGCCCTTGCCCCACTGCATCGCCGGGGCGCGCCCGCCGAGGACGACCATTGGCGCCCCGGAGAAGCGGGCCTGGGCCACGGCGCTGACCCCGTTCGTCACGCCCGGGCCGGCGGTGAGGACCGCGAATCCCGGGATTCGGGTCAGCTTGCCGGTCGCCTCGGCGGCGAAGGCGGCGGTCTGCTCGTGCCGCACGTCGAGCAGGCGCATCGGCGGGTCGGCCTTGACCGCCCCGTCATACACCGGGAAGACATGCGCCCCCGACAGGGTGAAGATCGTCTCCACCCCGTGCGCCCGCGCGGCCGACACCGCGTGCCACCCCGCCTGGTGGGGTGCGGACATCGACGAGTTGCTCATAGCGGCAGGCTACCTCCGATCGAGTGGGCGACCGGGGCGCCGGCCGGGGCCGGTCCAGGGCCCGGACAGGGCTCGAGCGGTCACCCCCGGCGGCGCCGGGAGTGACCGCTCGAGGTCACGGTCGGGGGCGACAGCTACGGGGCGACGGTGACCGTGGTGGTCGCGGTGCTCGACTTGCCCCAGCCGTCGGTGACCGTCAGCGTCACCGGGTAAGTGCCGGCCGCCACGTAGGTCCGGGCGGGGGCAACGCTGGTGCTCGTTGACCCGTCCCCGAAGTTCCAGGCGTAGGTGACGACATCTCCGGTGTTGGTGTCGATCGAGTCCCGTGCCGAGAAGTTGCACGCGAGTCCGGCGCAGCTCGGTGGCGAGATGACGGCCGAGGGTGCGACATTCGTCGGCGGCTCAGTGATCGTCACCGACACCGTTGCCGTGCCCGTGGCCCCGTACTCGTCCCGGACGGTAAGGGTGGCTGCGAAGGTGCCCGGCGCGAAGTAGATCGTCGTCGGAACCGCCCCGGTGCCCGTGCGCCCGTTGCCGTACGCCCACGCGTAGGTCATGGTCTCAGGATGCTCGTCGGTCGAGCCGCTGCCGTCGAAGGAACAGACGTTCTGCGTGCAGGACACCGTGGCAGTGGCGACCGGAGCCGCGTTACCAGCGGGCGCCGAGACGGTGACATTGACCTCGGAGAACACGAGCGGGTACTGACCGTTGTTGTCCTCGGGACGGACGGCAACCTTGTAGGCGCCGGCCGGGAGGATCGGTGACGTGTAGGAGTACTGCGATCCGGTCGAGCCGGGGCTGGTCATGAACGAGGCGATCCACGTCTCGGTCGTTCCGAAGGTCCCGGACGATGTCATGTACTGGCCGAGCGAGTTCTTGATCCGGACCCGGACGTTCTGGATGGCGACGTCATCCAGCGCCCGGCCGGTGACGAGGATCCGCGACTCGGTGTAGGCCGAGCCTTCCAGAGGCTGCTGCAGGTCCGGGTGGAGGGACGGGTCTGCGTCACCGGGGAAGACGTAGTACGTCGCCCCCGTGGCTCCGGTGGTGGAGATATCCCGCTGGCCGGCGGTGTCGACGGCCCAGGCGGTGACGGCATACCGGCCCGCACTCGGCAGGTCCACCGGCAGCGTCCAGCCCGTCGTCGTCGCGCCCGGTGCGGCCAGGGTTGCCTGGATGTAGGAGTAGCCGTCAGCGAGGGTCCCAGCTGGAGTGAGCCACTTGTTGGAGACGACCTCACGCAGCCCGACGTGGACCGCGCTCACCCCGGTGGCATCCAGTGCGGTGCCCGACAGGTCGAGGTGCAAGGCCTCCGGCGACATGTCGGTCCCGACGAAGGCCAGCGTGGTGTCCGGCGGGGTGTCCCCTGGCACGAGCGCGTTGATCGTCAGGCGGCCCTGATAGGTGGTCGACGTCACGGTGCCGAGGTCATCAGTGGCCCGCACGGCGAAGGAGTAGACGCCCGGCGCCAGGTTGAAGGGCGTCGTCCAGGTCCAGTCGTATGTCGAGGCGCTGAGGTTCTGGGGGGACACGCGGTGCCAGCCGAGGACTGCCGCCGGCCCGTACGACCCGTCGTTGGCGAGGTTCTCCAACGTGGTCAGGTTCCTGATCTGGACCTCGACGAGGCGCAGCTCGGACTCGTCCGACGCCGTGCCGGAGAAGGTGACGGGGCCACCGGGAGCCATGGTGATCGGCTGCGCGACGGTCGGAGGCGTCGAGACCACCGGCGAGGTGATGGTGACTCGAGGAGCAGCACCAGTGGTGGTGACGGTCCAGTCCCGGACCACCCCACGCAGGTCCTCCTGCCCATTGTTGTCGATGGCCGAGGCCTGACCGCGCCAGACACCCTCCTTGGGGAGGACGACGTCGTACTGCCAGGTCGCATTCGTCGCGCCGACGACGTCCGGCTGGATCCGGAAGGTGTTGAACGTCGGCCCGGTCGTGCCGTCGTCCTGCAGGTAGTAGCGGTTGCTCTCGTCCCGGAACCACAGCGAGATGGCGTTGACGCCGAGGTCGTCCGTCGCGGTGCCGGTCACGGTGAACGCCAGGGTGTTGACCAGGCCCGCCGCGGGCGTGCTGATTCCCGTGTTGGGGAGCTGGTCGGTCACCCCGAAGGTCTCCATCCGACGGACCGCCTTGGTCTGGTCGGAACTACTGCTGGCGAAGGTCTTGGCCTGGAGCTCGATGCGCCGGTTGGTGGGGATGGTCAGCTGCATGCTCCACGGCGCCGTGTTCGTCCCCGGTGCCTTGGCGCCGAGAGTGGTGGCGTTGATGGTGTTGGACGTGCCCGCCCAGGTGACGAGGTCGTCCTGGAGGTACTGCTTGCTGTCGCGGTCCTGGACCGAGACCTCGACCCGCCGCAGCGTCCCGGGGGCCGTTGCCGTCCCGGAGATCGTGAAGGGGTCGACCACTCCGACGACCCGTCCCTCGATGGGGGTGTCGATCGTCGTGTCCGTCGACGACGGCGCGGGAACGGTGCTGTAGGCGAAGACGCCCGTGCGGCCCGTTGTCACCCCGTTGAGGAGGTTGCCGTCGCATCCGACGACCAGACCACCGGCGTAGGCCGTCATGGCCTTGCATCCCTCGAAGGAGCTCGACCCGGGGTTCCACGGCAGTGCACGTCCGTCGGCCGGGCTGATCGCGGTGAGGTGCTCGCGGCGGACGACATCGTCACCGAGGGCATAGCCGGACAGGCCCTGGCCCCAGCCGTAGCCGACATTGTCCAGGCCCGGCCACGGGTCCGGCGAGGTCGGCGACTCGGTCCAGTTGAAGTGCCCGCCGAGGTAGACCGCGACCTCGGTGATGGCGACCGAGTAGGTCGAGTCGAAGTTCCGGGTGATCCACCGGGGCTGCATGTCGGCCCCGCCATCGAGCGTGAACGCGACAGCGGTGTCGTTGATCGGCGGGCGGTCCCCACCGGACCCGCTCGTCACGACGAAGTAGGAGTCGTCGGGAGAGATGTCCATGCCGTAGGCGCGCTGGATCCCGCCGACGACGGAGAGGTTGTCCTGCCACAACCGCGTCGACCACGGCAGCATCTGCTTGGTCGCGACGTCGACCATGGCCACGCCATACCGGTCCTGGTCGTTCATCCGGCGACCGGTGTGAACGGCGACAAGCGTGCTGTTGTCGTGGGTGAGGCGCAACTGCTGCACGGTGAGCGCCCCGTCGACGCCGATTCCACCGGAGAGGTTGTTGACGAAGCCGGTGTCCACCGCCCCGGTCGCCCCGTTGACGGCGGCCAGCGCGGTGCGGGAGACGCCGTTGATCTTCGTGAAGCGCCCCCCGACATACAAGGTGGTGTTCGTCGCGGCGAGTGAGTCGACCTTGGAGCTGGCGTTGGCCGCGAAGGTGGCCACGGGAGCCCCGGTGGTGATATTCAGCAGCGCGACGTTCTTCTTCGCGACGCCGTTGACGGCCGAGAAGGCGCCGCCGATGTAGAGCTTCGTGCCGTCCGGGCTGGCCTCGACTGCGGCGACCGAGCCGTTGACGGTGGGTCGGAAGGTCTCGTCGATCCGGCCGGTGTCGAGGTTGTAGGCCGCGATCTGGGCCTGGTTGACGGTGTTGTTGGTCCCCGTCTTGTTGGTCAAGGAGGTGAACCCACCGGCAACGAAGACCCGGTTGCCCACGACCTCGATGTCCCAGATCTCGCCACCGTTGACCTTAGGAGTGTCCTTGCGTGGGACGCTCGGCACTAGGGAGGTATGCCCCGGCACCGGCTGTTCACCGGCCGCATGCGCGGGCGGTGCCAGGCTGACCAGCCCGGCCGCCACCACCGCGGATGCCCCAACGGTCGCGACAAATCGACGAACAACGCTCATGATGCTTAGCCCCGTCTCCCTCAATGCACGGCGACCTCCCCAGGCCGCCCGCGTCTGGACGAGTGTACGGCTCGCGACCCGCCCTTACCCGCGGTTTGACAATATTGCCGAGGCCGCGCAGACGCGGTCACGAGTGGGCGGGCCGGCACGGCCCTCGGGCTCGGGTAGCGTCGGTCGGTATGACGCCCAGCTCTCGCCACATCTTCCTGGCCACTGCCCAGGCGTATGCCGACTTCGTCGCTGACCTCGTCGTCGCCCTGCCGCCCGAGGCCTGGGCCCGACCCGGCCTCGGCGAATGGACCTGCCGGGACCTCGTGGGGCACACGATGCGCTCCATCACCACCGTGAGCATCGCGCTGGCTAGCCCCGTGGAGCGGCTCGACCTGGTTGGTCCGGAGGACTACTACGCGGCGGTCTCGACCGTCGACCACGCGGCGGTCGCCCAGCGCGGCCGGGAGGCCGCGGCGGCCCTCGGCGCGGACCCGGCCGGCGCGGTCCGGTCGGCCCTGGCGCAGGCCAGGGCCGATCTCGACGCGGTGCCGGCGGGGGCCGACCCGCTCGTCCGCACCGCCCTGGGTGGGATGCGCGTGTCGGCATACCTTTCGACGCGCACCATCGAGCTCGTCGTCCACGGCGGCGACCTGGCCCGGGCCGTGGGGGTGCCCTTCGAGGCACCGGAGGAGGCGCTGACCGAGGTCGTGGCCATCCTCGGAGCGGTCGCCGTGCGTCGCAGGCTCGCCCAGCCGCTGCTCGCCGCGATGACCGGGCGCGAGAGACTGCCCGAGGGGTTCACCGTCCTCTGAGGCCGCGCGGGAGACGGGACGTCCCGGGGGAGCGGTCTCTCGGCGTCCCCCTCGTAATTCGTTGCGCAGCAATGCGTGACGTTCACCTTGCTCCGGTGGCGCGCGGCGGCATACCTCGCGACACTGAACCCGTGATGTCACGCCGCGCCCTGGTCCGCGCTCCGGGTCCTCGCCTTCACGACGGTCTGGTCACCCATGTCCAGCGCCAACCGGTCGACCTCGACCGAGCCCACCGGCAGTGGCGGGCGTATGTCGCCGCTTTCGTCTCCGCCGGCTGGGCGCTGACCGAGGTCGAGCCGGCCGACGACTGTCCCGATGCGGTCTTCATCGAGGACACCGTCGTCGTCTACGGCGACCTGGCGGTCATCTGCCGACCCGGCGCGTTGTCGCGCAGGGCCGAGACCGCGGCGGTCGAGGTCGCGGTGCGCGAGCAGGGTTATCGGGTGGCGCACATCGAGGCCCCCGGCACTCTCGACGGAGGGGATGTTCTCAAGTGGGGCGGCCAGGTCTGGGTGGGTCGGGGCGGCCGGACCAATGCCGCCGGCATCGAGCAGCTGGCTGGTCATCTCGAGGAGTTCGGCGTGAGCACCGTGGCGGTGACGACGACCAAGGTGCTCCACCTCAAGAGCGCGGTCAGTGCGCTCCCGGACGGCACGGTCCTTGGCTACCCGCCCAATGTCGACGACCCGAGCATCTACCCGAAGTTCCTCGCTGTGCCCGAGGAGGCCGGCGCCCACGTCGTCCTTCTCGATGAGGACCGGGTCCTCATGGCCGCCAACGCCCCGCGCACCGCGGCGATACTGCGCGAGCGGGGTCTGCACGTCGTCAGCGTCGACATCAGCGAGTTCGAGAAGCTCGAGGGCTGCGTGACCTGCCTGTCGGTGCGCCTGCGCGCCTGATCCGGTCAGCGTCGCGTGAGGTCAGGCTCAGGGCAGTGCCGACGTCAGTGCCCAGCGACATACAGGCCGATGCCGAGGAGACCACCGAAGGCGGCCACCGACCACGTCGCCCGGCGGCGCACGTCACCGCCATCGGAGACGACGGCAGCCGTCCCGGCGAGCAGGGTCGCCGCGCAGGCGGAGGTGAACAGGGCGGCCGCGAGCGCGAAGCCGACCGCCACGGCGCCGATCAGGATGGCGGCCCAGTGCCCCAGCCCTTGGCGGGGGACGGCACCCCAGCCCGGGCCTGGTCCTGGCCCCGCGCCATTCTCAGGGCCCATGCCACCTCCCCGGACCTGCCCGGCACAGTCGGCCAGGTACTGGTCCGCTCCTGCCAGGGTCCGCCGGGCGGGTGGTCCTCGCAACCGGACGGGCCCGCGCGTCGCTGGGCGGTCGCGGCCACCGGCCTAGTGGTCCGGGCGAGCCGGCAGCCGGTGAGCACGGGGCGCACAACCGGTCCGGCCGTCATACCGCAAGGTCGGTGTCCGACGACCTCGTGGCTGCGGCCCAGGGAGTGGGGCGCGAGCGCGGTATGACGGCCGGAAGCTGGTGGCGTGAGGAAGCGCTGCCCGGGTCGGGGTGACCGGGGCAGGCGGCAGTCCCGGGTCAGCCGAAGAGCGAGAGCTTGCCCGCGTGCTCGGCGAGCAGGTAGTAGACCGTGACCCGGTTCTTGCGGCCGACGCCCTTCATCTTCTCGCCGACGGCCGCCAGGGCCGCGTCCTTGGCCTCATCCGACTCCAGCGCGAGCTTCTTGGTGAGGAAGCCCTTCTTCACCCGTTCGAGCTCGGCCGGGTCCGAGAACGAGACCAGAGAGGAGTCCGCCTTGTGCAGGGCGATCCCGCAGTGGCGCACGATTCCTGCGATGACCTTGTCGTCGGCGTTCGGCGCGTACTTCTTGACGTCGCTGGCCCAGTCGGTCATGTCGTGCTCCCGTCGTTCGTGGGGTCGTCTCCAATGGCGGCCCCCGGGAGACAACGCTAGCCCCGTCGGCCTGGGAATGTCGTCTATGAACTCGTCGACGACGCCGTGTCCCGTGAGCGGTCACGGCGAGCCGAGCGCCGAGCCCGCGGCCCAGCCCACCGTGACAGCGCCCATCCCCACCACGACGCTGCCGACGACCGAGGCGGCGGCCTGGCGCCACGCACCGTCCTCGACGAGGCGAAAGGTCTCATAGCCGAAGGTCGAGAAGGTCGTCAGCGCTCCGCAGAACCCGGTCCCCGCGACCGTGAGCAGCCAGCCCGGACCACCGCGGACGACGATCGCGGCGATGACGCCAAGGATGAAGGACCCGGCCATGTTGACCGTGAAGGTCCCCCAGGGCAGCACGCTGTCGTGCCTGGCGCTGACCCACCGGTCGACCAGATATCGGACTGGTGCACCGAGCGCACCGCCGACGAGAACGAGGACGAGAGTCACCGGCCGGGATCCCGCCCGGGCGCGCTCGCCACGGTCGCCTGGTCTGCGTGGGCTCCCGGGTTCGCCGCGGTCATGTGGTCGCCGGATGGTCGGTGGGCGGGGTACCGACGTGGCGGACCACCTCGACCGGCTCGATGGTCACCAGGCCCCCGTGGACCAGCTCGTCGAGCGAGGGCAGGAAGGCCCGGATGCGAGTCTCGGAGTCGACGATGACGATGGCGACGGGGAGGTCCTCGGTCAGCGCCAGCACGCGGGTGGTGTGGATCCGGCTCGAGTGCCCGAACCCCTCGAGCCCGCGGAAGACGCTGGCCCCGGCCAGTCCGGCCGCATGCGCCCGGTGGACGATCTCGGTGTAGACCGGGCGATGGTGCCACTGGTCCGACTCGCCGACATACACCGTCAGTCGGGTCGCGATGCCGTCCAAGGTCATGGCTGGCTCCCTTCGGTGTCGGTATGCCGCCCTCCGGCTCGGGCCGTTGCGCCCTGGACGAGAGCGCGGCCGAGCGCGATCCCCAGCCACGTCGCCGCCAGGCCGGTGACGAGGGTGCCCACGAGGTACAGGCCGGCGCGGCCCGGTTGACCGGCCTCGAGCAGCGTTCGGGTGTCGAGCAGGTAGGTGGAGAAGGTCGTATAGCCCCCGAGGATCCCGACCCCCCAGAACGGCCGGAGCAGTCGCTGCGGCGGCCAGAGCTCGAGGACGAGGACGAGGAGCACTCCCAGCGCGAAGGCGCCGGTGACATTGGCGATCCAGGTGCTGACGGGCAGCTCGCCGGCGCGGTGTGGGAGGAGCTCACCCAGGCCCCACCGGGCGGCGCTCCCGAGGGCCCCGCCGACGGCGATGACAGCCAGGACGTCCACGGGTGGGCGGCCCGGCGCGGCGCCGGATCGGGTGGGCGGCATACGGTCCTCCTCCGCACCCAGCGTAGAGCGGAACTGGATCGGCACTCTCGGGTGGGCTTCCCACGGAGATCATGCTCCGCTCGCGAAACACCGGCGCCCTCGGCCAGCATGTAGTCAGCGTGACCAGGACGTCGACCCCCGTCGGAAGTGCACCGTGAGCGAGCGCAGCGACGCACGGCTGATCGCCGATGCCGACACCGACCCAGCGGCCTTCCGCGCGCTGTACGACCGGTATGCCGCGTCCGTCTTCGCCGTCGCCAGGAAGCGGACCGGAGACCGTGAGAGTGCCCTCGACATCACGGCGGAGACCTTCGCGCAGGCCTGGCAGTCCCGTGGACGCTTCGCCGACTCGTGCGGCGGGTCGGCCGGGCCGTGGCTCTTCGGCATCCTCCGGCACGTCCTGGCTCGTGCCGCCCACGCCCGGCAGGGGCAGCTTGACGCGGTGCACGCGCTCGCGCTCGATCGGCGCAGCGCGGAGGTCAGCGTGGTGTCGGACTGGCTCGATGGGCTCGACGAGGAGGTCGAGGCGGCCCTCTCGGCGCTCCCACCGGCCCAACGCCGGGCCGTCGAGCTGAGGGTGATCCGCGACCAGGACTATGCCGTCGTCGCTGCGGAGCTCGGCTGCAGCACGACGGCGGCACGAATCAAGGTTTCCCGAGGGCTGAGCGGGCTGCGGGCCCGTCTCGACCCCACCCAACCACAGGAGCAGACACCATGAACATCGACCTCGGCCCCGACCTCGTCCGACTCGGCGACGACCTCGAGATGGCCATCGCAGCACAGCTGTCCTCGGCGGGTCCCGGGCGCGCCGTGGAGCCCTCGGCCGGGTCGGAGTCAGTCCCGGCGCCGGGCCACTCGTGGTGGCGGCGCCGCCGGGTCCTCGTCCCCGCGGTCGCTGCAGTCATCGTCGCGGCCGGGGGTGCGGCGGCCGCCACCGGGGTCTTCGGCCCCAAGGAGGTGGCCACGGGGATGACCGAGACCGCGCTGATCTTTGCCGGCACCACCGCCCACTGCACGACCAGTGACAATGTCGTCTTCCACTGCACCCTGTCCGACACCCCGCACGGTGAGCCCGGGGTGTCGTACGTCAAGGGGGCGCTCTACGAGTACGCCGTCGCCAATGTCGTCGCGGGCGGATGCCGCGGCGAGGACGCCGAGGGGCTGACCTGGACCTGCTACGCCGGGCAGGCAGCGGTCGACCATGGGGTCATCGGCCCCGGATTGCTCGGCGAGGTCCTGCCGGCCGGAGTGCACCCGCGCGGCTAGTCGCTACCCGGACTCAGCGACGGGACGCCGCATGTCGCCGTTGCGGTGTCGGGTTGCGCCGGGGGTCAGGTGGGTTTGCGGGCGCGGACGAAGGCGCTGGCGAAGGTGCCCTCGAGGGCCTCGACGGCACCGGCACGGTCCAGGCCGTCCGGCAGGTCCGCCGGGTCGATCATCTCGGCCAGCTCGGCGAGATCGCTGAGCGTGTAGGTGCGGGTCACCTCGACGGAGGCGTCCACGAAGCCGACGGCGTGCAGCCGGTTGACATAGTCACGGTCCAGGAGTGCACCCGCCACGCAGCCGGTCCACAGGGCGACCAGGCCCGCGAGTGACCCGGGCAGTGGCCGGAGCAGGACCACGTCGGAGACGGCCACGCGGCCGCCGGGGCGCAGCAGCCGGAAGGCCTCGCCCAGCACCGCGTCCTTGTCGGTCGACAGGTTGATGACGCAGTTGGAGATGACAACGTCGACCGACGCATCCGGCAGCGGGACCGCCTCGATGGTCCCCTGGAGGAAGGTCGCATTGGGGATGCCGGCCTCCGCCTGGTTGCGTCGGGCCAGGGCCAGCATCTCCGGCGTCATGTCCACGCCGTATGCCGTCCCGTGCGGTCCGACCCGGCGGGCCGAGAGCAGGACGTCCAGCCCACCGCCGGACCCGAGGTCGAGGACGTCCTCGCCGGGGGTGAGCTCGGCGAGGGCGGTCGGGTTGCCGCACCCGAGCGATGCCTCGAGCGCGGCGGCCGAGACCTCGCCCGCGCCGTGGTCGTAGAGGTCGCGGGTGATCGCATCCTTGCCGAGGGCGCTGACGGCCGGGCCACCACAGCAGCTCGACGCCGGGCCGCAGCAGCTGCCGGCGGCCGACGTCTCCGGAGCCTCGATGACCTGCAGCGACGCCCGAGCGGCCGCGGCATACCGGTCCTGGACGGCGGCGCGGAGCTGGTCGTCCGACGAGGGTGTGCTCACGACTGCACCACCGGCACGCCGAGCTCACCGAGCAGGCCGATGACCCGGGTCTTGATCTCGTCGCGGATCGGGCGGACCGACTCCACGCCCTTGCCGGCCGGGTCCTCGAGGACCCAGTCGAGGTAGCGCGTGCCGGGGTAGTACGGGCAGGTGTCGCCGCAGCCCATGGTGATGACGACATCGGAGGCCTGGACCGCCTCGGCAGTGAGGATCTTCGGGGTCTCGGCGCTCATGTCGATGCCCTCCTCGAGCATCGCGGCGACCGCGGAGGGGTTGACGTGCGCCCCCGGCGCGGAGCCGGCCGAGCGGACCTCGACGGCCCCGCCGGAGAGATGGGTGAGATAGGCGGCGGCCATCTGGGACCGACCGGCGTTGTGGATGCAGACGAAGAGCACGCTCGGCTTCGCGGGTGCCTCGGATGTCATGGTGGTCCTCCCAGTGGGCTCGTGGCGAGCGTGGCATGACATATCGATCATTGTCAATATGGCGTCCAGCCGAGGGCGCGGCAGGTCAGCGCGCCCGCTCTGGAAGCTGCGAGACGATGATCCCGGCGAGCATGAGGGCGGCGCCGGCATACTCCCGCAGGCCCATGCTCTCGCCGAGCATGAGGGCACCGCCGAGCGCCCCGAAGACCGCCTCGAGGCTGAGGATGAGGGCCGCGGTCGACGGCTTGGCGCCCTGTTGGCCAACGACCTGCAGGGTGTAGGCGATGCCGACCGAGACCACCCCGGCGTAGAGGATCGGCAACAGCGCGGCACCGGCCCCGTCGAAGGGGGTGCTCGTCGTCGTCAGCGCCAGGACCAGGCTGAGTGCCGAGCAGGCGGCGAACTGCATCGTGGAGAGGAAGAGCGGGTCGTGCCGCGCGACGAAGTGGTCGATGACGAGGATGTGCAGCGCCCAGAAGAGCGACCCGACGAGTACGAGCAGGTCGCCGGCCCCGATCGTCAGCGCCTCGGTCACGGTGAGCAGGTAGAGGCCGACCAGCGCGAGGGCCGCCCCGGCCCACACCTGCGCCGTGGTCCGATGGCGCACGACGATGCCGAGCAGCGGCACGAGGACGATATACAGCCCGGTGATGAAGCCGGCTTTGCCGGCCGTGGTCCCGGCGATCCCGGCCTGCTGGAAGGTCGCCCCCAGGAAGAGGACGGCCCCGCAAGCCACCCCGGGCCCAAGAACATCTCGTATGGCGATCCGGATGCTGGTGACCCGGCCCGCTCGCCGACCGAACCAGATCGCCACAGGGAGCAGCGAGAGCGCCCCGATCCCGAAGCGCACCCCGTTGAAGGCGAAGGTCGACAGGTGCTGTGAGCCGAGCCGCTGGGCCACGAAGGCGAAGCCCCAGATCGCCGCGGCAAGGGCGAGGGTGAGGTTGGCTCGCATCCGGTGGTCGGCCAACGCCGGAGTCGTCACAGTCCTCGCCTCGCTCGTGGACCACGCCGGTCGCGGCCGCCGTTGGCATCGTAGGGCGCTCGATGACCTATGGACCGCACACGTCCGGCACAGGTTCTTGATAACCGCGGGGGCTGAAGTAGGACCAACGCGAACGGCACGACAGTCGGTCGCACTCACCTAAGGAGAACCACATGCGTCCCTCGAAGATCGGTATGGCGGCCGTGTCGGTCGCCGCTGTCGGTGCCCTCGCCCTCGGTGGCGCGGCCCTCGCCAACGCCGCGGACTCGTCCACGCCGTCCTCGACGGCGACCACCGGCCCTCAGGCCGGCGGAGACGCCCAGCGCGGCGGCCCGATGGGTGCGTCGACCGACACCACCGTGACCGGCGCCGAAGCCGACAAGGTCATCGCGGCGGTCAAGGCCAAGGACTCGGCTGCCACCATCACGGCGGTCCGCAAGGACCCGGACGGCTCGTATGACGCCCTCGGCACCAAGGCCGGCGCGCCGGTCTTCTTCGACGTCAGCGCCGACCTCAAGACGGTCACCGCCAACACCGGCGGCCCCGGCGGCGGCAAGCACGGCGGGGCGATGGGCGGGTCGGCCGACGCGGCCGTCACCGGTGCCGAGGCCGACAAGGTCATCGCGGCGGTCAAGGCCAAGGACTCGGCTGCCACCATCACGGCGGTCCGCAAGGACCCGGACGGCTCGTATGACGCCCTGGGCACCAAGGCCGGCGCGCCGGTCTTCTTCGACGTCAGCGCAGACCTCAAGACGGTCACCGCCAACACCGGCGGCCCCGGTGGCGGTCATGGTGGCCCGGGCGGCCCCGGCGCCGGCCCCGGCACCGGCAGCGGCACCGAGAGCGGCAGCTCGACCAACCCGGCCGACGCCAACGGGTCCACCGCGACCAGCTGACCCGAAGCCCAAGCGCGCACGGGTCGACCCCGACCTACTGACCCGAAGCCCAAGCGCGAAAGAAACCGGGTCCGGCATACCGGAAAGATCCCACCTGGCCGTCGACGTGAGGTGGGCGTGCCCCCTCACGCCCCCACGTAGGCGGCCAGGTGCGTTCCGGTGAGGGTGGCGCGAGAGGCGACCAGTTCGGCCGGCGGACCCTCGAAGACGATCCGCCCGCCGTCGTGCCCGGCGCCCGGGCCGAGGTCGATGATCCAGTCCGCGTGGGCCATGACGGCCTGGTGGTGCTCGATGACGAGGACCGAGGTGCCTGCGTCGACGAGCCGGTCGAGCAGACCGAGCAGCTGGGCGACATCGGCAAGGTGCAGCCCACTGGTCGGCTCGTCGAGGATGTAGACCCCGCCCTTCTCGCCCATCCGGGTGGCGAGCTTGAGCCGCTGGCGCTCGCCACCGGAGAGAGTGGTCAGCGGCTGGCCCAGGGCGAGGTACCCCAGGCCGACGTCGGCCAGGCGCTGGAGGATCGTGTGGGCCGCGGGGGTCCGGGCCGGCCCCTCGGCGAAGAAGGCCTCCGCCTCGGCCACCGGCATGGTGAGGACCTCGTGGATATTGCGGCCGCCGAAGGTGTACTCCAGGACCGAGGCCTGGAAGCCCTTGCCCTCACACTCCTCGCAGACCGTCGTCACGGTGTCCATGAAGCCCAGCTCGGTGAAGATGAGCCCGGCGCCATTGCACACCGGACAGGCGCCCTCGGAGTTCGCGCTGAAGAGCGCGGGCTTGACCCCGTTCGCCTTGGCGAAGGCCTTGCGGATCGGCTCGAGCAGGCCGGTGTAGGTGGCCGGGTTGCTCCGTCGGGAGCCCTTGATCGGGCCCTGGTCGACGAGAACCACCCCGTCCCGGCCGGCGACTGAGCCATGGACCAGCGAGCTCTTGCCCGAACCGGCGACCCCGGTGAGGACGACGAGGACGCCGAGCGGGATGTCGACATCGACGTCCTTGAGGTTGTTCGTCCGGGCTCCGCGGACCTCTAGGGTGCCGGTCGGCATACGGACGACGTCCTTGAGCCGGGCCCGGTCGTCGAGGTGACGTCCGGTCACCGTCCCGCTGGCGCGCAGCCCCGCGACCGAGCCCTCGTAGACGACCTGACCCCCGCCCGAGCCGGCGCCGGGACCGAGGTCGACGACATGGTCGGCGATCTCGACGACCTCGGGTTTGTGCTCGACGACGAGGACGGTGTTGCCCTTGTCGCGCAGCTGGCGCAGCAGGGTGTTCATCCGGGCGATGTCGTGCGGGTGCAGGCCGACGGTGGGCTCGTCGAAGACATAGGTGACATCGGTCAGCGACGAACCGAGGTGGCGGATCATCTTGGTCCGCTGCGCCTCGCCGCCGGACAGCGTGCCGGAGGCGCGGTCGAGGGACAGATAGCCCAGGCCGATCTCGACGAACTTGTCGAGGTGGTGCTGCAGGCCCTGGAGCAGCGGGGCTGCCGAGGGCTCGTCGATGCCCCGCACCCAGGTCGCGAGGTCGCTGATCTGCATCGCGCACGCGTCGGCGATGCTCACCCCGGCGATCTTCGAGGCGCGGGCGCCCTCACCGAGCCGGGTGCCGGCGCAGTCGGGGCAGGTCTGGAAGGTCACCGCCCGCTCGACGAAGGCCCGGATGTGCGGCTGGAGCGACTCGGTGTCCTTGGCGAGCATCGACTTCTGGATCTTCGGCACCAGGCCCTCGTAGGTGAGGTTGATGCTGTCGACCTTGATCTTCGTCGGCTCCTTGTAGAGCAGGTCGTGCAGCTCGCGCTTGGTGAAGCTCTTGATCGGCTTGTCCGGGCTGAAGAAGCCGCACCCGCCGAAGATCCGGCCGTACCAGCCGTCCATGCTGTAGCCGGGCACCTTGAGCGCGCCCTCGTTGAGCGAGAGGTTCTCGTCGTAGATCTGGGTGAGGTCGATGTCGTCGACCCGGCCCATCCCCTCGCACCGCGGGCACATCCCCCCGGTCCGGCTGAAGCTCGCCTTCTCGGCGATGGTCCGCGCCCCGCGTTGGACGGTGATGGCTCCGGCGGCGCTCACCGTCGGCACATTGAAGGAGTATGCCGGGGGCGGCCCGATGTGCGGCTCCCCGAGCCGGCTGAAGAGCATCCGCAGCAGCGCGTTCGCGTCGGTCACCGTGCCCACGGTCGAGCGGACGTTCGCGCCGAGCCGCTCCTGGCCGACGATAATCGCGGTGGTGAGCCCCTCGAGGAGGTCGACATCCGGACGGGCCATCGTCGGCATGAACCCCTGGACGAAGGCGCTATAGGTCTCGTTGATCATCCGCTGCGACTCTGCGGCGATGGTGTCGAAGACCAGCGAGCTCTTGCCCGAGCCGGAGACCCCGGTGAAGACGGTGAGCCGACGCTTGGGCAGGTCGACGCTGACGTCCTTGAGGTTGTTCTCCCGGGCACCGTGGACCTTGATGAGCGCATGGCCGTCGGCCGGGTGCCGGTCGGTGGGTCTCGCGCCGCCGGCGTCGGTGCGGCTCGTGGGGCTGGTCGGCATACGGCTCCTTCCGCTGACGCCACCGCCTCGGGAGGGTGACGTGCCCTCGATCTAACCAGGCTTCTCGGACTCCCTCGGAGCGCGGGTCCGCCCCGCCGGGGTCCCCCGGGCTGGGGTGCCGGGGGTGCGTCGGCTTCGCAGGCCGGCTACCGATATCGGCTGACCGTCGGCTGCGTGTCGGCTGGTTAGGCGGCGGGGTTGCGGCAGGTGGGTGAGTCGGGTGGTCGACCGGGGTGGGTGTGGTGGTAGCTGCGGGGTTGTCGGTTCCAGTGGACGTGGCCCTCGGGGGTGATGGTGGCGCCAAGGTCGTCGCGGTGGGTGATGGTGTGGTGGCGTCGGCAGAGCAGGGTGAGGTTGGTCAGTGATGTGGGTCCGCCGTCGGCCCAGTGGTGGAGGTGGTGGGCGTCGGTCCAGTGGGCGGGGATGTCGCAGCCGGGGAAGGTGCAATGTCGGTCGCGCAGCCAGAGGGCGGTGAGCTGTGCGGGAGTGACCAGGCGGGTGGCGCGGCCGAGGTCGAGGGGTTGGCTGGGGCCGGCCAGGACGGCAGGGATGATCGCGGCGTCGCAGGCCAGGCGTCGGGCGGTGCCGAGGGGGAGCAGGTCGCCGGTGGCGGTGGTGCCGAGGATCTCGGCGGCGCCCAGGCCATGGGGAGCCGGGGCGGGGTCGACTGGCCCCGCGGTCAGGGCGGCCTGGGCGGTGCGGGTGTGGGGGGTGCCAGAGGTGCCGGGCGCGCCGGTGCCGGTGCCGGTGCGGGTGGTCCATGCCTGGAGCTCGGCCACGGTCATGGTGAGGATGAGGGTGGTCTTGAGTGCCCCAGGAACGCTGGTGGGTGAGGTGGCGGCGGCGCGGAGCAGGGCGGTGAAGGCGTCGCCGCGGCGTCGGCTCGGGGTGCGGTGGTCGGGTTCGCCGTCCGGGCCCGGGGTGGGTCGTGAGGCGGGGCCGATCGCTGCCTCGAGGATGGCGGCGTTCTCGGTGTCGAGGGTGAGCCGGTAGTGCCGCAGGGCGCCGTCTCGGACCGGGGCGGACAAGGCGATCAGCTCGGCGGCGGCGTCGTGGTCGCGTTGGAGCTCGTCGTGCAGGCCATAACGGGCGATGAGCCGGTCGCGCAAGTCGCGGACTCCTCGGGAGCCGTGCTGGCTGCCGATGGTGATCATTGCGGCCAGGACCGTATCGGTGGCGTCGGGGTGGAGGCGGTGCCGGATCCGGTGGTACTGGTCGGCGACGGTGACCGCGACGGGGACGGGGATGGTGGCGTCCAGGACCGCGTCGGTGAGCAGGCTCAGATGGGGGGTGCGGCATACCTCGACGGCGCGGGCGACCGGGCCGGCCCCACCGGCATGCAGGGACGGGGCGTGCTCTTCGGTCCAGGCGACCACGGACCGGGCCTGGGAGGCGCCGATCTCGCCGCGCTCGGCGGCCTCCCGGACCACCGCGACCCGGCCCGCACCGGCCAGGGCCGCCAGGTCGTCGAGCTCGCCGAGCACCGTGCCGAGCTCGTTGCCGGGGACCTGGTGCAGGACCTCGGCCAGGCCTCTCAGCGCGGTCCGGGCACCCTCGATGGCCGACCGGCGGTCGGCCATCGAGACGGGTGCTGGACTACTGCTCACGACACCGACGCTAGCCGCGAGGTCTGACAACCCATCGCCCGGCCGGGCGTCCAGAACCGCACCGTGGATCACGATTCGGTCTCGATCCCACCGCTTGCAGACTGCCCCCTGGCCGCCGACGAGCACTCGGTCGCCACAGTCCCGTGAGAAGGTCGACGCTCTGGTGGCGCGTGCGATGCCCGCGGGCACCGACACCGGCCGGACCTGGCCGGATGCCCAGATGCGAGGTCAGGAAGACCGGGCTGCGAGGCGGTCGAGGACGGCGTTGAGGATCTTGACCTGATGGGCGGTGACGGCCTCGCCCCACCGGTTCTCGGTCGTGAAGATCAGCGTTCCGCCGGACAGCCGCAGCGAGAACCGGTCGTCGTGCCGGGCGCTTCGGGCGTGGGTCGACGGCGGCCAGCTCTCGAGCATCCTGAGCAGTTCGGGGGTCAGTACCCCGTCGGGGTCGGTCAGGCTGAGTGACGCGCCAGGGCCACCGTCGCCGCCCGCGGCCACGGAGCCGCCGGCGGCCACTGAGCCGCCCGCGGGCCTGGGACCGCCCTTGCCGCGTCCCCGCCACCACGATCGGGCCGCCGACAGCGCCCCGAACAGCAGGTCCGCCTCGGTGCCGGAGGACGCGACCTGCGACGACCCGCCGCCGACGACGAACGACCCGGCATACGGAGTTGAGCACCTGAGCGCGCTGGTCGCCGGATAGTCGGTGTCGAGGTGACCATCGACGGTGAGCTCCCACTGCACCTGGCCGCGGGTGCCACGGAAGACGGCGCGGAAGTCGTTCCCGTCCCAGCCGGAGTCGACGTGCGCGCCGTGCCCCCGGGCGAACGGCTCGACCCAGGCGGTGGGCAGCCTCGCCTCACGGTTGGGTGCCATGGCGGCAGAGTATGACGGCGCCTGCCTTGCTGCCAGTGGGTACGCCCGACCCCACCAGTTCGATGGCACCGGGTCTTGGGGTGGCCAGCAGCCAGGCCCGTTCGTCCCGCCGCTGTCCGCGAGACGGTCCGACGAAAGGATGACGCATGTCGTCCCCCGGTCGGCCGACGACACCCAGGCCGACTCGCACCACCGTGGCAGGTATGCGCCTGCTCCTCACCGCCGTGGTCATCGCCGTCTCGCTGAGCATCGACCTCAACGCGCTCGCCGTGGTCGCGCTCCTGTTCGCCATCGTGGTGCCGTTCGAGCGGCTCTTCCCACGCCACCGCCAACGGCTGCGTCGCCCGGCTGTGGGCACCGACCTCGCCTACGCCTTGAGCGCCCCGATCCTGCAGGTCCTCGGGACTGCGGGTGCGATCCTCGTGTCCGTCCTGTCGCTGTTCTGGCTGCCGGCGCTGGTGTTGCGCCCAGCAGTCGAGGCGCTACCAGACGGGGTGCGCATCGCCCTGGGGATCCTGCTGTTCGACCTGGTCTCCTACTGGGCGCATCGCTTCGCCCACGAGATCCCGGCCGGGTGGCGCTTCCACAAGGTCCACCACTCCACCGAGCAGCTGGACTGGGTGAGCGGGTTCCGTGGGCACCCCTTCGACGGCCTGCTGCTGGCCCCGCCGATCGTCTTCCTGCTCGCCGCCGGCTTCTCCGCCGAGCTCAGTGGCGTGCTCGCGGCGGTCCAGTTCGGACTCGGCCTGTTCCTGCACGCCAACGTCCGGTGGCGCTGGCGACCGTTGCACCGGATCGTCATCACGCCGGAGTTCCACCACTGGCACCACTCCAACGAGCCGGACGCCCACGGCACCAACTACTCCGTCGGACTGCCGCTGTGGGACATCATCTTCGGCACCTACCGGGTGCCCGCGGATCGCCGGCCACGGCGGTACGGCATCGACGAGCCGATGCCCACGGGCATGCTCGCCCAGCTGTGGGAACCACTGCGCGACCTGCCTCGCCCCCCGGCGGTCGCGCGCCACCCCTGGCGGTCCACCCGCCTGGGCTGGCGCTGGCTGCGGCACACGGTCGCCGCGATGCTGGCCATCCTCGCCCACCCTCGCCGTCGGCGCCTGGGTGTCGTCCCCACCGCTGGGCGTGCGGCGGACGCGATCCAGACAGCCGGTGTGCGCTGACCCACCTACGATGACGAGGTGCGAGGGTGGATGACCTGGTTGCGCACGGCGGGCGGAGCCGCGGCCGCCGATGTGGGGCTCGCCCTGGCCGTCGCCGCCCTCGGGGTCACCGGACACCTTCTGGCCCTGGGCAACCCGACGGTCGAGGCGGCTCCCGCCGGTCCGGTCATCCTGCCGCTGGCCGTCGCGGCCGGGGCCGTGCTGGGGTGGCGTCGGCGACACCCGTTCCGCACCCTGGCCGCCCTCGTCGTCATCGTGCTCGTCGCCGCAACCGTCCACGAGCCTGGCCTGTATGCCGCGCAGCTGGCCGCCGGGTGCATGCTCGCCGCCCACGCGTTGGGCCGCTGGTCGAGCCGGCGGGTCTGGGTCTGGGTGGCGCTGGGCGTGCTGGCCCTGGTCATCGGTGTCGGGGCCGGCGCATCATCTGGGTCCTGGGCGTCGGCAGCTGCGTTCGCGGCGGCCATCGTGGTCCTCCCCGGGCTGCTCGGCGCGATCGGGCGGGTGCGCGCGGCATACCTGGCCGAGGTCGAGCAGCGCCTCGCGGACGCCGAACGGGAGCGCACCGAGAGGGCCGAGGCGGCGGTCGGCGCCGAGCGGGCCCGGATCGCGCGCGAGCTGCACGACGTCGTCGCCCACCATGTCAGCCTCATCGGGGTGCAGGCCGGGGCGGCCCGTGCGACGCTCGACCGCTCCCCCGAACGGGCCCGGGCGGCCCTGAGCTCGATCGAACAGTCCAGCCGCGAGGCGGTCCACGAGATGCACCGGCTGCTGCACGTACTGCGTCCGGTGGGCGGCGAGGCTCCGGGCAGCGGGGCCCAGCTCAGCCCGCAACCCACCCTCCCCGACCTGCCGGCCACCGCGGCCCGATGGAGCCAGGCGGGCCTGGAGGTGAGCCTGCAGCTGACTGGCCCGATCGACGCCGTGGACCCGGCCCGCAGCACGTGCGCCTACCGGATCGCCGAGGAGGCCCTCACCAATGTCGCCCGACACAGCAGCGCCACCGCCGCCTCGGTCACCGTCACCGTCGGCGATCAGGTCACCGTCGACGTCCTCGACCCCGGTCCGGCCCGCGTCACGACCAGCCCGGGCAGCGGGCGCGGCCTGGTCGGGATGCGTGAGCGCGCCGCGATCTTCGGCGGGACCGTCTCCGCGGGACAGGACGGCACCGGCTTCCGGGTGACCGCACGCCTGCCAAGGTCCACCGATGGCTGAGTCGGGCCGTACGTGGGGGCCACCGCGGGTGGTCATCGTCGATGACCAGCCGATGATGCGGATCGCCCTGCGCACCATCCTGGACGCGCACGGAATTGAGGTGTGCGGGGAGGCCGGCGACGGCGAGCAGGCCGTGGCGGTCGTGCGCACCAGGGACCCGGACGTCGTCCTGATGGATGTGCGGATGCCCGGCCGCGACGGCATTGCCGCCACCGCCGAACTGACCGTCCAGGCGCCGTCGGTGCGGGTCATCGTGCTGACGACCTTCGATGACGACGAGGTGCTCTTCGGCGCGCTGGACGCCGGGGCGAGCGGTTTCTTGCTCAAGAACTCCCGGCCCGAAGCGCTCGTGCACGCGGTGTATGCCGTCGTTGCCGGCGACGCGGTGCTCGATCCGGCCGTCACCGCCCGAGTGATGCGGCGCGCCGAACGCCCCACCGGCGCCCCGAACGTGGCTCAACGCCTGACCGACCGCGAGCTGGACGTGTGGTGGCTGATCGCCCAAGGGTTCTCCAACGCCGAGATCGCCGCCCGCTTGCGGGTCACCGAGGCGACCGTCAAAACCCACGTCTCCCGAGTGCTCACCAAGCTGGGCGTGCGCGACCGGGTGCAGGCGGTCATCGCGGCATACCGCAACGGCCTGGCCACCACGACCCGGCACGTCGCCCCGCATCGCGACCCGGCCCACGACTGAGGTGACGGTCCAGCCAACCGTCGAGCCCACATCCACCCCGGCGACCACTCCGCCGTTCACCGGTAGGCCTGGCGGCCCGCGCCGTCACGTACCGGGAGACACCCCGGTCTGCCTCGTCAGGACTGCCGACGGCGCCCGACGAGCCCTATCGTGGCCGGATGCAGATCCGGCGGGGATACGCGCTGGGCGAGTCGCCACCGGGGCCTTTGGGACCGTGCCGGGGCTGATGCTGTTGCCCTACCTCACCGAACGGTTGGGCGTCGCGGCGGCGCTGGCCGGAGTGGTCGTCTTCCTGCCGAAAGCCTGGGACGTCGTGCTCAACCCGATCGTCGGGCGGATCAGCGACCGCTCCACCCACCCGGCCGGACCGCGCCGACCCTTCCTGCTGCGGGCTGGGCTCGCGCTCGCCGGCTGTTTCGCCCTGCTCTTCGCCGGGCCCGCCCAGCCGCAGGCCCTGGCCACCGCGTGGGTGGTGGTGGCCTTCCTGGCGTGCGCGACGGCATACGCGTTCTTCCAGGTGCCCTACGTGGCGATGCCCGCGGAGCTGACCGACGACCCGGCCGAACGCACCCGGATCATGTCCTGGCGGGTCGCCGTGCTCGCGGTCGCGATCCTCGTCAGCGGCGGGCTGGCGCCGATGGTGCGCAATGCGGTCGGCCCGGAGCGGGGGTATGCCGTGATGGGGCTCTTCGTCGCGGTGCTGATCGCCGGAGGTGCGCTCGGGGCGTGGTGGGGCACCCGGCACGCGCCGGTGCGGGCGGTGGCCGCGGGCGCGGGCGGGCTGCGTGAGCAGCTGGGGCTCGTCGCGGGGAACCGGGCCTTCCGCACGCTGCTCACCACCTTTGTCGTGCAGGCGCTGGCGACCGGGGCGATGCTCGCGGGCGTCGACTACGTGGCGCGGCAGGTGTTGCGCGACCCTGGCGCCGGGTCGGTGCTCTTCGTCTGCTTCGTCGGGCCGGCGATCGTCTGCACCCCGGTTTGGGAGCGGGTCTCCCGCGCGCTCGGCAAGAAGGGCGGGTATGCCGCCAGCTCGCTGGTCCTGGCCGTCGGCGCCGGACTGCTCGTGGCGGCCCGGGCACTGCCTGCTGTCGGGGTCTATCTCGCGGTCGCGATCGTCGGCATCGGGTATGCCGGCGCGCAGCTCTTCCCGCTCGCGATGCTGCCGGACGTGGCTGCGGCCGACGCGGCACGGACCGGGGAGAACCGAGTCGGGGTGTTCACCGGGGTCTGGACCGCCGGGGAGACACTGGGGATGGCGCTCGGGCCGTTCGTCTATGGGCTGGTGCTGGCGGCCGGTGGGTATGTGTCCTCGACGGACTCGGCTGCGGTGCAGTCCGACGCTGCCGTGTGGGCGGTGACGCTCGGGTTCTCCGCAGTGCCCGCCGTGCTGGTGCTGCTGTCGCTGCTGGCCTTGCGGGGCTACCGCGTGGAGAGGATGGCTCGATGAGCACGCCGTTGACCGCTGAGCAGGTGCGCGAGCGCCTGGTGTCGCTACGCGAGCACGACCTGCCTACCCACGGGGGCCGAACGCTCGCCTACGTCTATGACTCGGGGCGTGCGGAGGTGGACCTCGTCGCCCGGGAGGCGCTCGCGGCATACGGCGGGTCGAACGGGCTGGACCCGACCGCGTTCCCCTCGCTCGCGGCGATGGAGCGCGAGGTGGTGGGCTTCGCGGCCGGTCTGCTCGACGCGCCGGCGGGGTATGCCGGGACGGTGACCAGCGGGGGCACGGAGTCGTGTCTGCTCGCCGTTCTCGCGGCCCGCGACGCCCGACCTGAGGTCGCGCGGCCGCGGATCGTCGCACCGACGACGATCCACGCGGCCTTCCACAAGGCGGCGCATCTGTTCGGGCTCGAGCTCACCTTGGTCGACGTCGACCCGGCGACCTACCGCGCCGATCCCGCGGCGATGGCCGCGGCGCTGAGCGAGCGGACCGTGCTCGTCGCGGCGAGCGCACCGTCATATGCGCACGGGGTCGTCGACCCGATCGAGGAGATCGCCGCCGTGGCCGCCGAGCGGGGCATCCGGTGCCACGTCGATGCCTGCATCGGCGGTTTCGTCCTGCCCTTCCTGGACGCGCCGCCGTGGAGCTTCGTGGTGCCGGGTGTGACGAGCGTGTCGGCCGACCTGCACAAGTACGGATATGCGCCCAAGGGCGCCTCGCTGTTGCTGCACCGGTCGATGGCGCTGCGGCATACCCAGTTCTGGGCGACCGCGGACTGGCCGGGCTACGGGGTGGTCAACTCGACCCTGCAGTCGACCAAGTCCGGTGGGCCGCTGGCCGCCGCGTGGGCCACCGTCTCGATGCTCGGCCGGCAGGGGTATGCCGCCCTGGCCGCTGAGGCGCGCGAGGCGACCCTGGCGATCGCGGCGGGCGTCGACGGCATACCTGGGTTGCGCGTATTGGTGGCGCCCGACTCGACGCTGCTCACGCTGGCGACCGATGACTCGTGCGATGTCTACACGATCGCCGACGAGCTGCTGGCGCGGGGGTGGTACGCCCAGCCGCAGCTGCCCTATCGGGGTGGGCCGGCGAGCCTGCATCTGACCGTGTCGGCGGCGACCGCGCCAGGCGTCGGGGATGTCCTGGCGGCGCTGCGGGAGGCGACTGCGGCGGCGCAGGCGGCCGGGCCGGTCGCGGTCGACCCCGGCATCGCCGGTGTGCTCGGCTCACTCGACCCAGCGGGTCTCGACGATGCAACCCTAGGCGGGCTGCTCGCCGCGGCCGGGCTGGCCGGCGGTGACGGCGGTCTGGCCCTGCCAACCCGGATGGCGCCGATCCACGCGCTGCTGGGGTCCTGCTCGCCCGGCGTGCGCGCCGCGCTGCTCACCGCCGTCATCGAGCGGGTATGACGTCACCTGCGTGACAGCCCTGGCGCTCGACGGAGCCGGCGTCCACGCGGGTCTTCGGGGCGGTCGACCTCGGCGGATCGGGCCCGGCTACACCTCGTGGTCGTGGATGAGGTTCGCGGCAATGAGCTGGGAGCGGTCGGCGAGGATGGCTCGGGTCTGGGTGTCGGCGAGGACGCGGTGGTTCTCACCGAAGATGATGGCTCGGTCGGTGAGGTCGGCCAAGGTGTGCAGGTCGTGGGTGGCGAGGACGACGGTCTTGCCCGCCTCACCGAGCTGGGCGATGAGGTCGATGAGCCAGTGCTGGGTGCGCGGGTCGAGCGCGGCGGTGGGCTCATCGAAGAGGATGACCTCGGGATTCATGACGAGGACCGAGGCGAGGGCGACCTTCTTCTTCTGGCCACCGGAGAGCAGGAACGGGGTTCGGTCGGTGAGGTCCTCGATCTCGAGCATGTCGAGGACATCGGCGGTGCGGGCCGCCGTCTCCGCTGCGGAGAGGCCGAGCTGAAGGCAGCCGAAGGCGATCTCCTCGCGCACCGTGGCCGAGAAGACCTGGACGTCGGAGTTCTGGAAGACAATCCCCACCCGGGACCGGAACCTGGCGTTGACGGCCGGGTCGGCCAGTGACTCCTCGGTCAGCGGTTGACCGTATGCCGACAGCTCCCCGGACGTGGGGAAGACCAGACCGTCAAGGATCTTCAGCAGGGTCGACTTGCCGGAGCCGTTGGCGCCCAGCAGGGCGATCCGCTCCCCCCTGCGGATCTGGAAGCTCACGTCATCGAGCGCGGGGTAGCGGTCGAGGTAGGTGTAGCCGAGCCCTTTGGCGTGGAAGACGATCTCGGTGTCTGCCATGGCGTGGGTGCCCGTGTCGGCGTCGGTGCCCGGACGCGGGTCAGCGGAGAAGATGGTCGCCCCCGACGATGACGACCGCGACCATCAGCGAAGCGGCCAGAGCCAGCAGGTCCAGGCCGGAGGCGCGGAAGCCAGTGAGTGTGTGGTGCTGGCCGGCATACCCGCGGGCCGTCATCGCCTGGTGCACCTCTTCGGACAGGTGTCCGGCCCGCCCCAGCAGTGTGCCCACGGCCGCCCCGACGAACCGCCGGTCGCCCGCGGTATGCGCGACGGGCTGCACCGTGCGCGCCTTACGGGCCAGGACCATGTCCAGCACCGAGCCGAGCAGGACGAAGAGGTAGCGATAGGCCATGGCAATGACCATCACGAAGATCCGTGGCACTCCGAGCGCACCGAGGGCGGCCAGCAACCGGTTCCACGAGGTACTGATCGTCACCAGCAGCACCAGGGAGACCGAGCACGCCACCCGCAGGATGACCAGACCAGCCGAGGTCAGGCCTTGTGAGGTGATGCCTTCCTGCGCGCCGTGCCACGTCCACAGCGGCACCAGGACCTCGCCCGGAGTGATGACGGACAGGGTTGCCGGCGCGAGGGCGACCGCGGTGAAGAGCGGGACGAAGAGCCAGACCCGGGTGACGAATGCGCCGACCGACACTCCTCCCGCCCAGGCGAGCAGGACCAGGCCGAGGTAAACCACAGCCAGCGTCACCGGAGTGTGGACCAGGGCAACGCCGAGGAGCAGGACGACGAGCGCGACGAGCTTGATCCTCGGGTCGATCCGAAAGAGCACCCCGGGCCGGTCGCCGCGTGGGTCGGCGGACTCGGCATACATGGCCCGGCGCACAACCTCAGCGCCGTCGCCCAGCGTCTTTTCGAGGAAGGCGGCCCGCTTTCGCCGTCCGACGCGGCCCGGGCCTATGGGCTGCTCACTGGAGACGAGCCATGCGGGGGCCGGCTTGAGCACCCGAGCGGTCACGAGTGAACCTGGACGGGCGTGCGGCCACTGCGGCCTCGGGTGGTCCAGACGAAGAGACGTCCGGCGGCGTACACCGCGATCCCGACGATGGCGATGCCGAGCACCGCGCAGACCCAGTAGGCCAGGGTGGCATTCTGGCCGTCCGCGAAGCCGTAGTCGCCGAGCAGGGTGTGGCTCCAGAAGCCTGCGTAGCGCTCCATCCCGGCCGGTATGGCGTCCAGGCCAAGATCAGCGAGCGGCAGATCGTCCGGAGCGTTCTCACCGAACGCGCCCCCCGGAGCGAGCAGGCCAAGCGGAGAGAGCGCGGCGAGTAGGACGACGAAACCCACGGCCACCCGCGCGGGGCTGAGCAGACCCGGGGCGCGGCTGGGGGTCGAGCTGGAGCTCGGTTCGCCGGAGAGGCCCGGGTGCGTCGCGGCGAGGGCCGATGGGTTGGCCCGCACGAGATATCCGAAGACCCCCGCCGTGAGCACGGCCTCGACGGGCCCGGCAACGATGACGTGGGCCAGCGCCATCGCGGGGATGGACTGGCTCAGGTGGTACGGAGAGTAGAGCGGCGCGCCGGCCGCGGTGTGGAAGAGGTCGGGTTGGATGCCGAGCTCGATGGCGGTCGCAAGGCCGGCGGCGTTGATTCCGACGAACCCGGCAAGGCCTGCGGCAACCACGCGGCGGGTCGCGGTCAACGCGCTCCTCCCCGCGATCAGCCGGTACCCGGCATACCCGACGAAGGGCATGAGGATGGCCATGTTCACCACATTGGCCCCGTAGGCCAGGACTCCGCCGTCGCCGAACAGCAACGCCTGGAACAGCAGGGCCACGGACACAGCGATGACGGCAGCCCACGGTCCCAGCACGATGGCAATGATCGCCGCCCCGACTGCATGTGCGGTCGTCCCGTCCGGGATCGGGACGTTGAACATCATGACCAGGAAGCTCACCGCGGCGAACATCGCGAGCAGCGGCACCTGCTTCGTCCGCAGGACGGCGGAGACCCGCCGGGACGCAACGGCGAGGGTCGGAACGGCGACGGCATAGGCGGCTGCGCAGGTCTGCGGGGACAAGTACCCATCCGGGATGTGCATCGTGGTGTCCTCCCTCGGCGCCGCGCTGTCGCTCGATACTCGATCCTAATGCAACAGATTCGCAACTGACCCGGCTGAGGTTTGGTCGGCCGCCCGGTTCACCGCAGCACTGCACGGGCCGCACAGCCCCGAGAGCGCCGCATGGGTGGGGTCCAGGACGAACTCGAACTCGTGTGCAAGCCGCTGCGCGGTGATCGAGGACATCGGATGGAAGGTCGACGACGCGGCGGCATCTGCGGCACTGCGCGTGCGCGTGCGACCCGCTGCTGTCGACGAGATGGTATGCCGTCGCACCGTGGCCCAGGTGGACGTGCTGGACGATGCCGAGCCGGGCGAAGGTGTCGAGGGAGCGGTAGACGCTTGCCAGGTGGACGGCCGGGTCGATGTCGGTGACGAGGTCGGCGACCTCCTCGACGGTGAGGTGTCCGTCGGCATGGTGGAGGACGGTAAGGACGGCCCGACGCGGAGCTGTCATGCGCTCGCCCCGGTCGCGGAGCCGTCGACCGACCCGACTCAGGATCGACTCGAGTCCCCGCACCTCGGCCTCCGAGCTCGTCGATATGCCGCCAGCCGGTTGGTGCTCATCGCTGCCGTGCGCCACGAGAGCGATTGTGGCACCCGGTCGGACCCGCTGGTCAGGCGAGGGGAGCGCGCGGGCACTCGCCCATGTCTGTTCAAGCGCGGTAGGGCCCGGCGCCGACATGGAGTAACCCGGCCGGCCGCATAGGGCTGGCGTCGATCGCCGCGCCGAGAGCAAGGGGCCCGCTCATCGCCGCCGACCAGGGGGAACAAGGGCGGCATACGGAGAGTTGAGTCTGATGAACGCAACTTTGCGGAGTCTGAAGTTGACAACCTCAACCCAGGTTCCACACAGTTGAGTCCAGAACCATCAACCCAGGGCGCGACCACACCGGCGGGCCCACGCGACTCCTCAGGAGAACCACCATGGCACGTGCGGTCGGCATCGACCTCGGCACCACCAACTCGGCTGTCGCCGTCCTCGAGGGCGGGGAGCCGACCATTATCGCCAACGCGGAGGGCGGCCGGACCACCCCGAGCGTCGTCGCGTTCAGCAAGAACGGCGAGGTCCTCGTCGGCGAGATCGCCAAGCGTCAGGCGGTCACCAATGTCGAGCGGACCATCCGTTCGGTCAAGCGCCACATGGGCACGGACTGGAAGTCCGACGACATCGACGGCAAGCGCTACACCGCTCAGGAGATCAGCGCCCGCATCCTCATGAAGCTCAAGCGAGACGCGGAGGCCTACCTCGGCGAGACCGTGACCGACGCCGTCATCACGGTGCCGGCATACTTCAACGACGCCGAGCGGCACGCGACCAAGGAGGCCGGCGAGATCGCTGGACTCAACGTCCTGCGCATCATCAATGAGCCGACCGCGGCGGCCCTGGCCTACGGCCTCGACAAGGGCAAGGAGGACGAGCTCATCCTCGTCTTCGACCTCGGTGGCGGCACCTTCGACGTCTCCCTCCTCGAGGTCGGCAAGGACCCCGACGACGGCTTCGCGACGATCCAGGTCAAGTCGACCTCCGGCGACAACCGCCTCGGCGGCGACGACTGGGACGAGCGGATCGTCAAGCACCTCCTGACCACGGTGAAGAACACCACAGGCATGGACCTGGCGAAGGACAAGATCGCCATGCAGCGCCTCCGTGACGCCGCCGAGCAGGCCAAGAAGGAGCTCTCGACCGCGACGAGCACCAATATCAACCTCCAGTACCTCTCGATGGGCGAGAACGGCCCGATCCACCTCGACGAGACCCTCAGCCGCGCGCAGTTCGAGGCGATGACCTCGGACCTGCTCGAGCGGTGCAAGGCCCCCTTCCACAAGGCGATCGCCGACGCCGGGATCAAGCTCTCCGAGATCGACCACGTCGTCCTCGTCGGTGGCAGCACCCGTATGCCGGCCGTCACGACCCTGGTCAAGGAGCTGACCGGCGGCAAGGAGCCGAACAAGGGCGTCAACCCAGACGAGGTCGTCGCCGTCGGCGCGAGCCTGCAAGCCGGCGTTCTCAAGGGCGAGCGCAAGGACGTCCTGCTCATCGATGTCACCCCGCTCAGCCTCGGCATCGAGACCCAGGGCGGCCGGTTCACCAAGCTCATTGATCGCAACACGGCCATCCCGACCAAGCGCAGCGAGATCTTCACGACGGCCGACGACAACCAGCCGTCCGTTCTCATCCAGGTCTTCCAGGGTGAGCGCGAGATCGCCCAGCACAACAAGGGTCTGGGCACCTTCGAGCTGACCGGCATCGCCCCGGCCCCGCGCGGCATCCCGAAGATCGAGGTGACCTTCGATATCGACGCCAACGGCATCGTCCACGTCTCCGCCAAGGACATGGGCACCGGCAAGGAGCAATCGATGACGATCTCCGGCGGCAGCGCGCTGCCCAAGGAGGAGATCGAGCGGATGGTCAAGGAGGCCGAGGCACACGCCGAGGAGGACAAGAAGCGCGTCGAGGAGATCGAGACCCGCAACCAGGCCGAGCAGCTCGTCTACTCGACCGAGAAGTTCCTCGCCGACAGCGGCGACAAGGCGCCCGAGGCCGAGCGCAAGGTCGTGGAGGAGGCACTGGCCGACCTCAAGGCCGCCGTCGCCAAGGACTCGACCGCGAGCATCGACGACCTCAAGGCCAAGACCGCGAAGCTCGGTGAGGTCTCGCAGGTGATGGGCCAGGCCATATATGCCGCCGCGGCCGCCGCCGGCGAGGACGCCCCCGGCGCGGAGCCGCAGGACCACGCGGCCGGTGCCGACCAGGGCAGCGACGAGGACATCGTCGACGCCGAGGTCGTCGACGACGAGGACAAGAAGTGACCGACCGTCCCGACGAGGTCGCCTCGGGGGCGGAGCCGCAGGGCTCCGCCTCGGGGGCGGACCCCGGGGCCAGCCCGGGGGCCACTTCGGGGGCCACTTCGGGGGCGACGCCCGGGGGCACCCCCGGAGGGGTCGAGGTCCCGGACACCGCCGAGTCGCTCCTCGACGGCTCGCTCGGGCGGGCTCCCCAGGAGGGTGACGCGGTCGTCTCCGACGGCATGGCCGCCGAGGGCGACTCCGCCGAGCAGCCGGTCACCCCGGACCTCCACCCAGACACCGTCCTCGCCGCGGAGCGGCTGGTCGACCTCCAGCGCCTCCAGGCCGAGTACGTCAACTACAAGCGCCGCGTCGACCGGGACCGCGAGCTGGCCCGCGACGCGGGCACCGCGGCGGTCCTCGAGGGGCTGCTGCCGGTCCTCGACGACATCCATCTCGCGCGTGAGCACGGCGACCTCGTCGACGGCCCGTTCGCGGCCATCGCCGACAAGCTCCTCGCCGCCCTGGGCCGTTTCGGTGTGACCCCGCTCGGCGCGGCCGGGGAGCCCTTCGACCCGGTGGTCCATGAGGCGCTGATGCGGATCCAGGCCGAGCTGCCCCCGGAGGCGACGACGACCACGGTCGTCCAGGTCCTCCAGCCCGGATACAAGATCGGCGAGCGGGTCGTGCGCCCTGCTCGAGTGTCGGTCGCCGAACCCGAATAGGCAGGTATGTCGGTTCGGCATACGACCGGTTCGACATACGAGAAAAACCACAGAAGGGAGGTGCGCCGAGATGGCGAGCCAGGACTGGCTGGACAAGGACTTCTACGCGATCCTCGGCGTGCCGCAGGACGCGGACGACGCGACGATCAAGAAGACGTACCGCAAGCTCGCGCGCAAGCTGCACCCCGACCAGAACGCCAACGACACCAAGGCCGAGGAGCGCTTCAAGGAGATCGGCGAGGCGTACTCGGTGCTCTCCGACCATGAACAGCGGCGTCAGTACGACCAGATCCGCACCATGACTCGCGGTGGCGCGAGGTTCACGGCGGGTGCCCCCGGCAGCGGCGCTGGCTTCGAGGACCTCTTCTCCGGACTTTTCGGTGGGGGATCCGGGAACGTCCGTTTCACCACGAGCGGTGGGGGAGCCGGCGGCCAGCAGGATCTCAACGACCTCCTCGGCGGCCTCTTCGGCGGCGGCGCGGGCGGGGCCGGCGGCGCCGGCTTCCCGGGCGGCTATGGCGGGCAGCCGGGCTTCGGCGCCGGCTTCCAGCAGCCGACGAAGGGTCATGACATCGCCGCGACGACCACGCTGTCCTTCCGCGACGCGGTCGAGGGCACCACGGCGACCCTTCGCGCGGCCGATGGTGCGAGCGTCACCACCCGGATCCCGGCCGGCGTCAAGGACGGCCAGAAGATCCGGCTGCGCGGCAAGGGCGGCCCCGGCTCCGGAGGCGGCCCGAAGGGCGACCTCATCCTCACCGTCTCGGTGTCGAAGCACCCGGTCTTCGGCCGCGACGGCGACCACCTCACCCTCGATCTGCCGGTGACCTTCGCCGAGGCCACGCTCGGTGCCACCGTCGAGGTCCCCACCCTGAGCGGTGACACCGTCAAGGTCCGCATCGCCGCCGGCACCCCCAGCGGCCGGGTCCTTCGAGTCCGCGGTCGCGGGGTCCACCATGGCGAGACGACCGGCGACCTGCTCGTCAAGGTCCAGGTCGTCGTCCCGGCCCGGCTCAGCGACGAGGCGAGGGCCGCAGTCGAGGCGCTGCGCGCCCACGACGAGGGTCAGGACCCGCGGGCCGACATCATGGCCAAGGCCGGGTTCTGATGCGCTCGGCCGCCGACGACGACACCCCCGTCTTCGTCATCTCGGTGGCGGCGGCGCTGTCCGGCATGCACGCCCAGACCCTGCGCCAGTACGACCGGCTCGGTCTGGTCTCCCCGCAGCGCACCCGCGGTGGCGGCCGACGCTACTCCGCTCGGGATATCGCCCGACTCAGGGAGGTCCAGCGGCTATCCCAGCAGGAGGGCGTCTCGCTGGCCGGCATACAGCGCATCCTCGAGCTGGAGAACCAGGTTCACGCCCTCCGGCTGCGCCTCACTGAGGTGACCCAGCGGCTGGACGCGGCGGAAGCCGCGCTGGGACTTGGCGGCCGGGTCTTCGCGGCCGGCCCGGCCGGCGACATCGTCTCGGTGCGCCCGGGGGAGCGCCCGCGGCGCACCACCCTCGGTGGCTCACAAGCCCTCGTCGTATGGCGACCCCATCGCTGACCACGGGCCGCACCGGCACGAGCTCTGCTCTCGTCAACCCGTGATGAATCCTGCCCGACGGCCCATGTTTCCCCGTATTCGGCTGACAGGACACCCTCGCACCAGGTACAACTGAAGTCGGCGGGACCCATGGGGATGGGTGGTCGCCCATCGGGGAAAAGTGACAAGAGACATCCGGCCTTCCCTAGGGTTGACCACCTGCAGTGGATCATCCAGTCGATGGTCTTCTCACCGGCCATGGTCGGCTCCACGGTTGTGCTTCGTGACATCGCCGGTCCTGGCCAGGCGATCGTCTGCGACACCCTGCGCACCTCGGTCCACACCGTGGACGCGACCAACGGGTCGGTCTACGAGCGGCCGCTGCCGCGCAGGCTATGGCTCGACACCGCGTGCACGACGGGTGACGCGAGGACCTCGTTCGTCGTGACCGCCGACCTGGTCGACCGCCGGGTCGTCCTCGTCGGCTGGAGCACGGTGACCGACTACACCCTGGCCGAGTACACGAACGCCGGTGAAGTCACCAGAGGCACCGAGACGAAGCCGGTCTCGGCCCGCGTGACCAAGGGCGCGGGCGGAGGCACCGGCGGTGGCCACCCGTCGGTCTGCGTCGGGGACCTCGTCTGGTTCGACGCCAACCACGACGGTGTCCAGGGCACCGGGGAGGCCGGCATACCGGGGGTCAAGCTCACGCTCACCGGACCGACCGGTCAGCCCGGCACGGATGTCTCCGGGGCCGTCGTCGGCCCGTAGACCACCTCGCCAACCGGGACCTACTCGTTCTGCAAGCTTCCGGCGCTGCCCGCCGGCGCCCATTGCACTGTGACCATCGGCTCGACCACGGTCGCGACTGGCTACCTGCCGACGCTGACCGGGTCCGGGACGCCGGCGACGGACTCCGCCCTTGGCGTGGCCGTGTCGACCGACCTCACCGCCAACCGGGACAAGGACCTGACCCTGGACTTCGGCGACTGGCGGCCCGCGCCTGACGTCGACATCGAGAAGCTCGACGCGGCAGGCCACGACGCCGACGCGGCGGCCAAGGCCCTCGAGCTCGGTGCCGTGCCAGGCGCCACCGGACTCGTCTTCGTCGTGAAGAACACCGGGACCGAACCACTCGTCGACGTTGCCATCAGCGACACGGTTCTTGCCGGCGGCACCGTCACCGGACTGCGCTGCACCTTCCCCGGAGGCTCCACCGGCGTCTCATGGCTCGGCCCACTGGCGGTGGGGGCCTCGTTCACCTGCTCCGGACAGCTGTCCGGAATGCTTCCGGGCACGGTGCACCACGACCGTGCCGCCGTGAGCGGCACGGGGGCGGAGAGCCGCATCGCGGTCAAGGATGCCGATGACTACTTCGCGAAGGTGACCGTCGCGCCGGCCGTCGACATCGAGAAGCTCGACGCCGCCGGCCATGACGCGGACCAGGTCGCACAGGCGGTCGACCTCTCCGGGTCCAAGGCCGCGACCGGACTCGTCTTCGTCGTGAGGAACACCGGGACGGAACCACTAGTCGACGTGACGGTCACGGACACCGTCGTGAGCAATGGCTCGGTGACCGGGCTCAGCTGCACCTTCCCGGACGGCTCGAGTGGCCGCACGTGGACGGGTCCCTTCGCTGTCGGCACCTCGTTCCGTTGCACTGCGACCCTGGCCGGGGTTGTCCCCTCGGCGACACCCCACGAGGACATCGCCTCGGTCACCGGTCACGGTCAGTACACCGCGACCACGGTGACCGACAAGGACGGGTACTTCGCCACTGTCACCGCAACGCCGGGCATCTCGGTCGTCAAGGGCGACGAGGCAGGCAATGCCGCCGACACGCGGGAGGATGCAGTCCGCCTCCCGGACGGTCGCACCGGCCTCGTCATCACGGTGCGCAACACCGGGAACCAGCCGCTCGTCAACGTGAGCGTCACGGACCGGGTCTGGCGCGGCGGGGTGGTCGACTCGCTCAGCTGTGACTTCTCCGCCTTCGGCGGACCTGCGACGGGGACGACCTGGGCCGGACCGCTCCCGGCTGGAGGTCCTTCTCGTGCGCCGCCGCTCTCCACGACCTTGCCGCCGGTGACCGGCACAAGGACACCGCAAAGGTCTCCGGTCAAGGAGCGATCTCCGACACCGTGGTCTCCGACCGCGACCCGTACTTCGCCCTGCGGCCCTCCCCCCCGGGCGCCCCTCCCCCGCACGGGCGCCCAGTTCGACGGCGCTCTCCCGAGGGCAGCCCTGCTTGTCGGAGGCGGACTTGGCCTTGTTGTGGCTGCGTCCCGCCGTCGATTCCGTGCCGGTCGCTGACGCGACAGGGCGGAACCACACGCCGCCCGCTGTCGCCGGTCCCTCCACCGGCGACGGTGGGCGGCGTGTGTGCAGGTCGGGGTGGTCTGGAACACTCTTGCGGGTCCGCTGCCCCGTACGTCAGCCGAGCGTGTGCCGTGGCCGCGCCGTGGCCGCCGTGGCCCGCCGCAGCGACCCGGTCACGACGCGCCCAACGCCCTGACGAACTCGTCGTGGACCGGGCGTCCGAAGAGGACGAACCGGACGAGGTCGAGCTGCTCCGCCGCCGCCGACCGGCGGACCGCCGCGACCGCCGTGTCGGCCACCGTCACGGCCGCCCAGCCGTAGGCCCCTGCGCTCACCGCGGGGAAGGCGATGCTCCGCGCCCCCAGGCCGACCGCGACGTCCAGCGAGGTCTCATAGCACGACGCCAGCTGCGCGGTGTCGCGCTGCCCCCGGCTCCAGTTCGGCCCCACGGTGTGGATCACCCACCGGCAGGGGAGGTCACCCCCGCCGGTTGCCACCGCCTCGCCCACCGGAAGACCGTCCGGGTATGCCGTTCGTCGGACCCGTCGGCACTCCTCGAGCAGCCGCGGCCCGGCAGCCGCATGGATGGCACCGTCGACGCCTCCACCGCCGAGGAGGGTGGAGTTCGCGGCGTTGACGATGGCGTCGACCCGCTGCTGGGTGAGGTCGCCGAGGACCGCCTCGACCCTGGCCGTCATACCGCCAGGGTATGCCGCCGAGCCACCTCCCAACCGGGCCATCCCGAGGCACGCGCCTTGCGCAAGAAGAAGTTCGGTGTGGGAAAGGGTAGTCCGCAGACTCTGTCGCGCTTAGGCTTCGTGCGGGGCCCGCAGCCCCTCATACCCCTGACTCGGGAGGACATGTGAAAGACACCCTTGCGCCGAGGCGGTCCCGGATCCGCGGTCTCATCGCCGCATCCGCCGTTGCCGTCGTCGCGCCCCTGGGGCTCGCAGCTCTGGCCACTCCGGCCGACGCTGCCGCTTCGAAGACCGGCCTGTACATCATCCAGGTCAGCGGGTCGCCGGTGGCGACCTACACCGGCGGTGTCGCTGGGCTGAGCCGCACCAAGCCGGGGGAGGGCGAGCGGGTCGACTCACGCTCGTCGGCCGCCAAGGCATACTCCGCCACGCTGGTCTCGCAGCACGCCGCCGTGCTGAGCCGGGCTAAGGTCGCGGTCTCGGCGAGGACGATCGACTACACCACCGCCTTCAACGGCTTCGCGGCCCGGCTTACCAAGGACCAGGCCAAGCAGGTCGAGCGGACGCCAGGTGTGGTGCACGTCTGGGCCGACGAGATCCGGACCACCGACACCATCCGGACCCCAGGCTTCCTCGGGCTATCCGGCCCGACCGGCGTGTGGCAGACCAAGCTTGGCGGGCTCGACAAGGCCGGCTTGGGCGTCATCGTCGGCATCATCGACTCCGGCTTCTGGCCGGAGAGCGCCAGCTTCGCTTCACTGCCCAGCCCCCGCCCGGACGCGACCCGTATCACCAGGAAGTGGCACGGTACCTGCGACGTCGGCGAGAACAACCCCGTGACGTGCAACAACAAGGTCATCGGCGCCCGGTACTACCACGAGGGGGTCGACGTCGAGAGCTTCGAGTTCCTCTCGCCGCGCGACTATAACGGTCACGGGTCGCACACCGCCTCGACCGCCGCGGGCAACTACGGTGTCGACGCGGTCATCAACGGCGGCAGCGTCGGCTCGATGAGCGGCATGGCTCCGCAGGCGCGAATTGCGGTGTACAAGGGCCTGTGGGCTACTCCGGACGGGCGGGCCTCGGGCTCGACGGCCGACCTCGTCCACGCCATCGACGACGCGGTGGCCGACGGCGTCGACGTCATCAACTACTCGATCTCCGGGTCGAGCACCTATGTCGTCAGCCCCGATGAGATCGCCTTCCTCAACGCTGCCGACGCGGGCGTCTTCGTGTCGACCTCAGCCGGCAACTCCGGTGACACCGTCGGCGAGAGCAGCGTTGCGCACAACTCGCCGTGGACGATGACGGTTGCCGCCAGCACCTCGGACCGCGGCACGGTCAAGTCCGTCACCCTCGGCAACGGGACGACCTACACCGGTCTCGGTGTCGGTGGTGCTGTCGGTCCGGCGCCGGTGGCCGACTCCAGCGTCCTCGGCCTGGACGGGGCCGACCCAACCGCTCTCAGCCTCTGCTTCTCGGATGCAGACAGCGACCCGACCAATGGCATCCAGCCGGTGCTCGACCCGGCCAAGGTGGCCGGGAAGATCGTCATCTGCACCCGCGGGACCAACGCCCGGGTGGACAAGAGCGCCGCGGTCAAGGCCGCCGGCGGGGTCGGTATGATCCTCGCCAATGCCTCCGACGCGCAGACCCTGAACGCCGACTTCCACGCCGTCCCGACCGTGCACCTCACGGCCACCGACGGCGCGGCGGTCAAAGCGTATGCCGCCGCAGGTGGCAGCCCGACGGCAACGATCAACGCCACCGACACCACACCGGTGCGTGCCCCGGAGATGGCCGGCTTCTCGTCCTACGGCCCGGCTCTCGCCGGTGACGGGAACCTGCTCAAGCCGGATATCACCGCCCCGGGCGTCGACATCATCGCCGCCGTCTCGCCGGCGGGCGACCCGGACGGCAACAGCTTCAACGCCGAGTCGGGCACGTCGATGTCGGCCCCGCACATCGCGGGCATCGCGGCGCTGATCACCCAGGCCCACCCGAAGTGGTCACCGATGACGATCAAGTCGGCGCTCATGACGTCGGCGACCACGCTCGACAATAAGGGACTGCCCATCCAGCGAGCCGGGGCCGATGCGACACCACTCGACTATGGTGCAGGACATGTTCGTCCGGCCAACGCCTTCAGCCCAGGCCTGGTGTACAACTCGACGTCGCTGGATTGGATCCGGTACGGCTGCGGCATTGGGCAGTTCCAGCTCATCACCGACCCGTCGTTCTGCCAAACCTACGGGTCAGTGGACCCGAGCAACCTCAACTACCCAAGCATCGCGGTTGGGGCGTTGGCGGGATCGAAGGTTATCACCCGGACAGTGACCAACCCGAGCAGCCGCGGCGAGCGGTATGTCGCTTCGGTCAAGGCTCCCCCCGGCTTCACCGCAGCGGTGAACCCGAGAATCATCACGGTCCCCCCGGGTGCGTCGACGTCCTTCACGGTGACTCTGACGCGCACCTCCGCACCTCTGGGTGAGTGGGCCTTCGGGTCGCTCACGTGGAGGAGTGGCTACAGCCGGCATATTGTGACCAGTCCGATCGCGTTGCGCCCCGTCGCCGTGTCGGCGCCGCGGGAGATCGCAGTGACTGGCGCCTCCGGCAGCACGATGGCCTCGGTCACCCCCGGGTACACCGGCAGCCTCACCGCCACGGCGGCGGGGCTCGTCGAGGGCCTGGACCAGGTCGCCACGACGACGCTTGCAGCCAACTCGACGGTGACGGTCACCATCCCCGAAGGGACGAGGGTCGCCCGGTTCGCGACCTATGACGCGGACTACCCTGCCGGCACCGATATCGACCTCGTCGTCTCCAAGGACGGGGTTGAAGTCGGGTCCAGCGCTGGAGGGACATCCGAGGAGGAGGTCACCTTGGAGGCCCCGGCAGCCGGGACCTATGAGGTCACCCTCGACCTGTTCGCCGGGGCCGACCCGACGGACATCCACCTCGTGTCCTACGCCCTGGGCAGCTCGGCCGCCGGCAACCTCACGGTGACCCCGGCCAGCCAGGCGGTCCGCATCGGCACGGCGGCCTCGGTCTCCATCGCGTGGACCGGGCTCGACCCGGCCAAGCGGTACCTCGGCGCCGCGATCTACGGCGACGGGACATCGACGGTGGGCCGCACCCTGGTCAACGTCCTGAAGTAGCACCGTCAGGTCCCCGGTCGTCGGGGACCGCGAGGGGCGTCCGGAGCGATCCGGGCGCCCCTCGGCGTGTCGGGGAGTTGAGCGGAATAGGCTCAACTTTTGGGCCGTTGTCCCAGGTGAACCGCGTTGTCGGCCAGATCGGAAGGATCGGCCGCCACCGCGACTAGCACCACCGTGAAGGAGTACCCGCACCCATGGACCTGCAGCTGACGACCAAGGCACAGGAGGCCTTCTCCGCTGCCGTGCGCGCTGCCGCGGCGGCCGGGCACCCGCACACCGAGCCGGCCCATCTCATGGCCGCGCTGCTCGACCAGCAGGGCACGACGACCTCGGCCCTGGTCGAGGCCGCCGGAGCCACCACCACGCAGCTGGTCCAGACGACCCGTCGCTCACTCGACGCCTTGCCCAGCGTCACCGGCTCCAGCGTTGCCAGCCCCACCCCGTCCCGGTCGACCCTCGCGGTGCTCGAGAACGCCCGCGCCGCGATGGCCGCGATGTCGGACACCTTCGTCTCCACCGACCACCTCCTGCTCGCCCTGGCCCGCACCGGCCAGTTCGGCCTCGACGCCGCCGCGGTGGAGGCCGGCATACCGCGGCTTCGTGGTGGCGCGAAGGTGACCAGCGAGACCCCGGAGGCGACCTTCGACGCCCTCGGCAAGTACGGCACCGACCTGACCGAGCGGGCCCGCGAGGGCAAGCTCGACCCGGTCATCGGCCGCGACGCCGAGATCCGCCGCGTCGTCCAGGTGCTGAGCCGCCGGACGAAGAACAACCCGGTCCTCATCGGCGAGCCCGGCGTCGGCAAGACCGCCGTCGTCGAGGGGCTGGCCCAGCGGATCGTCGACGGCGACGTCCCCGAGTCACTGCGCGGTAAGCGGCTCATCAGCCTCGACCTCGGCGCGATGGTCGCCGGGGCGAAGTACCGCGGCGAGTTCGAGGAGCGGCTCAAGGCCGTCCTCGAGGAGATCCGCGGGGCGCAGGGGCAGGTCGTCACCTTCATCGACGAGCTGCACACCGTCGTCGGTGCCGGCGCGACCGGCGAGGGCGCCATGGACGCCGGCAACATGCTCAAGCCGCTGCTGGCCCGTGGCGAGCTGCGGATGGTCGGCGCGACGACGCTGGACGAGTACCGCGAGCACATCGAGAAGGACCCGGCGCTGGAGCGCCGCTTCCAGCAGGTGTATGTCGGCGAGCCCAGCGTCGAGGACACCATCGCCATCCTCCGCGGGCTCAAGGAGCGCTACGAGGCCCACCACAAGGTCGAGATCGAGGACGCGGCGCTCGTCGCCGCCGCGTCGCTCTCGGACCGGTTCATCAGCGGCCGCCAGCTGCCCGACAAGGCCATCGACCTCGTCGACGAGGCCGCCTCGCGGCTGCGGATGGAGATCGACTCCTCTCCGGTCGAGATCGACCAGCTCCGCCGCGCCGTGGACCGGCTGACGATGGAGGAGCTGCACCTGGCCCAGGAGAGCGACGAGGCCTCGGTCGAGCGGCTCGCCCGGCTGCGCAAGGACCTCGCCGACAAGACCGACGAGCTCGCCGCGCTCAACGCCCGGTGGGAGGCCGAGAAGTCCGGGCTCAACCGGGTCGGCGAGCTCAAGGCGCGGGTCGACGACCTGCGTACCCAGGCCGAGCGGCTCCAGCGCGACGGTGACTACGCCGCCGCCTCCAAGCTCCTGTATGGCGATATCCCCGCCCTCGAGCGCGAGCTGGCCGCTGCGTCGGAGGCCGAGGCGGCCGCCGGGCCGAGAGACCAGATGGTCAAGGAGCGGGTCGGCGCCGACGATATCGCCGAGGTGATCTCGGCGTGGACCGGCATACCGGCAGGGCGCATCCTCCAGGGCGAGACCGAGAAGCTGCTCTCCATGGAGTCGCTCATCGGCGCCCGGCTCATCGGCCAGGGCGCCGCGGTGCGGGCCGTCTCGGACGCCGTCCGGCGCTCGCGGGCGGGCATCGCCGACCCCGACCGGCCCACCGGGTCCTTCCTCTTCCTCGGCCCCACCGGCGTCGGCAAGACCGAGCTCGCGAAGGCGCTGGCCGACTTCCTCTTCGACGACGAGCGCGCCATGGTGCGCATCGACATGTCGGAGTACTCCGAGCGGCACGCCGTGGCCCGGCTCATCGGTGCGCCTCCGGGCTACGTCGGCTACGAGGAGGGTGGCCAGCTCACCGAGGCGGTCCGCCGCCGACCCTACTGCGTCGTCCTGCTCGACGAGGTCGAGAAGGCCCACCCGGAGACCTTCGACATCCTCCTCCAGGTGCTCGACGACGGCCGGCTGACCGACGGCCAGGGCCGCACGGTCGACTTCCGCAATGTCATCCTCGTCATGACGAGCAACCTCGGCTCGGCCTACCTCGTCGACCCCACGCTGAGCGAGCCGGACAAGCGGGAGTCGGTCCTGGCGGCGGTCCGCGCGTCCTTCAAGCCGGAGTTCCTCAACCGGCTCGACGAGGTCGTCATCTTCGACGCCCTCAGCACCGACGAGCTCGGCGAGATCGTCGAGCTGCAGGTGCGGGCCCTGGCCACCCGGCTGCGGGACCGCCGGATCACCCTCGAGGTCACGCCCGCGGCTCGCGAGTGGCTCGCCCTGGCCGGCTACGACCCGGCGTATGGCGCCCGGCCGCTTCGTCGGCTCATCCAGCGCGAGATCGGCGACCGGCTCGCCCGGGCGCTCCTCGCGGGGGAGATCCGCGACGGTCAGGTCGTCGGGGTCGACCTCGACGAGTCGGGGACCGCGCTGCGGCTGCGCTGACCGGTCGAGCCGGGCGTGTCAGCCGCCGTCGATGACCCAGCGGGCGGCATACGGGCTGAGCCAGACCAGACCGTCGAAGCCGGCGGCGAGGTCGTGCCCGGACAAGGCGTCGAAGGGCGTGGTGATCCCGACCTGGGCCAGCCGCGCCACCGGGAACGAGCGCCACGAGTCGGTCACGTTGTAGAGGCCGACGAAGACCCCGCTCGGGTGCCGGCGCAGGGTGGCCAGCACTCCGGGGTCGGTGCCGTGGAGGACCTCCGAGGGGGCCGAGGCGTGCAGCTGCGGCAGCGCGGCCCGCACCCGGCTCACGTGGGCGATGCCCTGGAAGACCTTCCCGGTCGTCGTCGTGAGGTCGGTGCGGTGGGCCGCCAGCGCCCAGTCCAGCCGGGGCCGGTGCGCCCACCGGTTGTCGTCCTCATGGCCCGGCTCGCTCGCCCATGCCGGGTCGTTCGGCAGGCCCAGCTCGTCGCCGGACCAGATGACCGGCACCCCTCCCCACCCGCCCACGACCGCATGGACGAGGAACATCCGGGCCAGGGCCAGGCCCTCGTCCTCGGCCGTCGTCGCGGTCGCCAGGCCGCACAGCGAGGCCGAGGTCCCGCTGATGCGCCGGTCGCCGGTCTGCTCGTTGTGCTGGAAGACCAGGCCGGCCGCCGGTGAGCCGGCGTAGGTCCCGGAGTACCAGTCGGCGAGGAAGGCCCGGTGCAGGGCCCCGTTGAGACCGACCGCCGCCGCGTCCCCGTCGTCGATGGCCCAGCCGATGTCGTCATGGCAGCGGACGTAGGTGACCCAGGTCGCCGTCGTGGGGATGGCGGGCAGCGCACCCAGCGCGGAGGCACTCAGATGGACGTCGCCGGTCGCGATCATCGACCACAGCTGCACCATGAGGCTGTTGTGGTAGGCGAGGTCGCTGACCCGGCCGGCGTGCTCGCCTTGGCCGAAGTACTGCGCCAGGTCACGGGGGCCGACGATGGCCTCGGCCTTGAAGGCGACCGCAGGGCAGGCCAGCCGTGCCGCGGCGCGGAGCACCTGGGTGAGCGAGTGGACCTCGGCCTGGTTCTGGCAGGTCGTGCCGAGCCGTTTCCAGAGGAAGGCGATGGCGTCGAGGCGGAGCACCTCCACCCCGAGGTTGGCGAGGAAGAAGATGACGTCGACATACTCGAGGAGCACCTCCGGGTTGGCCCAGTTGACGTCCCACTGCCACTCGTTGAAGGTCGTCCAGACCCACCCGTTGAGGTCCTCGTCCCAGGTGAAGTTGCCCGGGGCGAAGTCGGGGAAGACGTCGGGCAGGGTCTGCTCGTACTGGTCCGGCAGGCTCCGGTCGGGGTAGAGGTAGAAGTACTTCTGGTATGCCGGGTCGCCCGCTCGAGCCTTGACCGCCCACTCGTGCTCGCGGGCGACGTGGTTGAGGACGAGGTCGAGAACCAGCGAGATCCCGCGATGGCGCAGCGTCGTGGCGAGGGCTCTGAGGTCCTCGACGGTCCCCAGGTCGGGTCGGATCGTCCGGTAGTCCGCAACGGCATACCCCCCGTCGTTGTCCCCGTCGCGGGGCCGGAGCAGGGGCATGAGGTGGAGGTAGTGAACCCCGAGCTCCTCGAGGTAGCCGGCGTGCTCACCCACCCCGGCCAAGGTGCCGGCGAAGCGGTCCGCATAGCACGCGTAGCCGACCATCTCGGGCTGCTGGAGCCAGTCGGGGCGCAGTAGGCGGGCCTCGTCCAGTCGGTGCAGCTCGGGGTCGCGGTCACGGTATGCCGCCGCGGCGTGCCGGACCAGCGCCAACGCGAGCGCGGCGCAGTTGTGCTCGGGGTAGACGTGCTCCAGGCCGCTGATGAGGTCCTCGTACCACCGGTCCAGACGCAGTCCGAAGGCCTCCCGCCGGGTCGGGTCAAGACCGGCGAGCACCTCGGCGGCAGCCGAGTGCGCCTCAGCGGGCGCGGTATGGAGCAGTGCCATGGGAGTCCGGTTCGTCGGGTGAGCGTGGGTCTGGCCGCCGCCCGGCCCGGTCCGGTCTGCCGCCTCGGCCGACCGGACCGGGCCGGGCGTCCGTTACGAGGGCTGCTGGTGCTTGGTCGCGAGCTCGGCCGGCATGTAGTCGTAGCGGATCATCGAGCGGGTGAACAGCCCGGTGCCGTGAGAGACCGACCGGAGGTCGATCGCGTACCGGCTCAGCTCGGTCTGCGGGACCTCGGCGTGGACGATGGTGCGGCCCTTCTCGGCGGCCGGCTCGGTGCCGACCACCTGGCCGCGACGACCGCGGAGGTCGGCCATCACGGCGCCGAGGAAGTCGTCCGAGACCCAGACGGTCACCGAGTCGACCGGCTCCAAGAGCGCCACCGTGGCGGCGTTCGCGGCCTCCTTGAGCGCGAGCGCGGCGGCAGTCTGGAAGGCCATGTCCGAGGAGTCGACCGAGTGGGCCTTGCCGTCATACAGGGTGACCCGGATGTCGACGAGGGGGTAGCCGGCGAGGACACCCTTCTCCAGCTGGTTGAGCAGGCCCTTCTCCACCGAGGGGATGAAGTTGCGCGGCACCGACCCACCGACGACCTTGTCGACGAACTCGAAACCCTCGCCGCGGGGGAGTGGCTCGATCTCGACCTTGACGACGGCATACTGCCCGTGGCCCCCGCTCTGCTTGACCAGGCGGCCCTGGACGTCGCACTTGCGGACGAAGGTCTCCCGCAGCGCCGTCCGGAAGGGCTCGATGTCGACCGCGACGCCGTAGCGCTCCTGAGCCGGTTCGTCAGCTCCTCGACGTGGGCCTGGCCCATGGTCCAGATGACGACCTGCTTGGTCTCGGCGTTGTGCTCCAGCCGCATCGTCACGTCCTCGGACGCGACCCGCTGCAGCGCGGAGGCCAGCTTGTCCTCGTCGGCGCTGCTGCTTGCCTTGATGGCGATCGGCAGCAGCGGCTCGGGGAGCACCCAGGGCTCGACGAGCGCGGGGCGGTCCTTCGAGCTCAAGGTGTCAGAGGTCTCCGCGGCCGCGAGCTTGGTCACCACGACGATGTCACCGGCGATCGCGCGCTTCTTCGGGGCGGACTCGTCGAACAGCGGCCCGGACAGGTGGCCGACCCGCTCGTCGTTGTCGTGACCGGGGTGGCCCTCGATCTCGCGGCCGACGAAGGTCTCGAGATGGCCGGAGACGTGGACGACCTCGTCCGAACGAAGCGTCCCGCTGAACACCCGGACCAGCGAGGTCCGACCGACATACGGGTCGCTCGTCGTCCGGATCACCTCGGCGACTAGGGGACCGGCGGGGTCGCAGGACATGGCGGCGAGCTCGCCGCCGGAGGGCGTCGTGATCGTCGGCAAGGCGTGCATCGTCGGGTCGGGGAAGGCGGTCTCGATGAGCTCGTAGACCTCCTCGATCCCTGCGGTGCTGGGCGAGACCGGGATGATCGGGAAGAAGGCGCCCCGGGCGACGGCGGTCTTCAGGTCGGCGACGATCGTGTCGAACTCGATCTGCTCCCCGGACAGATAGCGGTCCAGCAAGGTGTCGTCCTCGGACTCCTCGATGATCGCCTCGATGAGGGCGCTGCGGCGCTCGGCGATCTCGGCGGCCTCCGTCGCGCTGGGGTCGCGGGTGACCCGCTCGCCGGAGCTGACGTCGAAGACCTTCTCGGAGAGCAGGCCCATGGCCCCCAGGACCTTCTTGTCCGCACCATAGACCGGCAGGTAGATCGCCTGGGCGTCGCCGAAGACCCGCTGGCACTCGTCGATCGTCACGTCGTAGTCCGAGCGGGCCGCGTCGAGCTTGGTCACGGCAACGGCGCGCGGCATCCCGACGGCGGCGCACTCCTGCCAGAGCAGAGCGGTGGCGCCGTCGATGCCGTCCGCGGCGGAGACGACGAAGATCGCCGCGTCCGCCCCACGGAGGCCGGCCCGCAGGTCGCCGACGAAGTCCGGGTACCCGGGGGTGTCGAGGAGGTTGATGACCGTCCCGTTGCTCACCACCGACGCGGCGCCGAGGGCGACGGAGCGTTCGTGCTCACCAAGGTGGGGCCGGTAGCCGGTGACTCGAGCGGCGACGAGATGTTCCATCACCGTCGTCTTGCCGGCCCCTCCGGGGCCGACAAGGACGACGTTGCGGATCTCCTGGGGGGTCTGGGGTTCGGGCGCGACATATGACGTCGTGCCCTTGGCGCGTGTGCTCACGCCTTTACCCAACCCCGCTGGACCCCCCTTTATCAAGTGGACGGAGGTCCCAGCCGGGCGACCTCAGGCCACGGTGCAGTCGATCATGGGAATCTGCAGGCCGCCGGCGGCGCCATAGCTCACGTCGAGGTCGGCGTCGAAGAAGCCGCCGACCCGGGGCAGGACCGGTGCCGTGCTCAGGTGGTACGTCGTTCCCGGGTCGGCCTGGCCGGTGATATCCCACTCGGTGTAGCCGGGGTGGGTGGCCGATGGCCCGACGAAGACCGCCTGCCGGACGCGGTGCGACAGGATCGCCCCGGTGGCGTCCTGCGTGACGGTGACGTCGACCGGGCGGCTGGCCAGGGTGAGCGAACCGGTCACGGTCATCGCCGTGAGCAGGTCACCAGCCGTGCCGTGACAGGTGAAGGTCCGCGGCCCACCGCCGGACGCGAGCCAGGCCGGGCCGCCGGTCACGGCGCAGTCGAACGCGGGGATCTGCCAGTTGCCGAGCGCCCCGCCCTCGAAAAGGATCTCCAGGTCCGCGTCGAAGAAACCCCCGCCACCGGGGAGCACGGGCGGGATGTGCAGCCAGTACACGTTGCGCGCCGGGTTCGGCCCGGTGATATTCCACTGGACGTAGTCCGGGTGCAGCCAGGAGGCGGCCTTCCCCCCGGCCCAGCCGATCCGGTCCGAGTCGACCGCGCCGGTGGAGTCGTTGATGACCCGGACGGCATACGGCCGGCCGGCGTTCGAGAGCGAGCCGGTGACCGTGCGGAAGGTGTACGGGCGACCGAGGTTCCCGTGACAGACGAACGTGCGGTCCCCGGTCGCCGCGGACGCGGGGGAGGCGGGTCCGACGGCGACGGCGGCCAGAGCCGCAACGAGAGCGAGCAGAAGGCCGGCGACGCGGGCGCGTTGGCGCGCGGCGGTCCGTGGAACGGTCATGGTGGGTCCCCTCGAGTGCGGTACGTGCTGACCTCTCCTTGGTACCGCGGGAGGACGGCCGTTCGCGCTCGGGTGTTCGGCCTAGTCCTGTTGGCCGCTGGGCGTAGGGTCCTGCGTATGCCGCTGACCCCTCTCGCCCGCCTGGCCGGTCGGCGAACGCGCCTCGGTGCGCTGTGCGCCGCAGTGCTGCTGGTGGCCCCCGCGCTGTCCGGGTGCTCCGGCTCCCCGGCCCCGGCCCCGACGACGATGTCCGTCGTTGACCGGCTCGCTGCCGTCAAGGCCGTCGTCGACGCCACCCCGTCGGTCCATCTGGTCATGATCTCGCGGGATATCCCGGACGGGGTCGGTGCAGTGCTCGGCCTCGACGGCGTCGGCACTCACCCGCCGGCCTTCAAGGGCACCGTCTCCGCGCGGATGGCGGGCATCATGGCCTCCGTCGCGGTCGTCGCCGTCGGTGGGGTCATGCACGTCAAGCTGCCGCTGACGACGGCCTACCAGGCGGTCGACCCCACGACCTTCGGCGCCCCCGACCCGGCCGTATTCTTCGACCCGGCCAAGGGGGTCACCACGCTGCTCACCGCGACGACCAGCCCGGTTCGGGGCGCCCAGGCTCGGGTCGGGTCCGAGATCGTCACGACCTACTCCGGGTCGCTGCCCGGGTCGGTCATCACCGGCCTGCTCAAGGTCGGGTCGGCGACCGCGGTGTATGCCGTGAAGTTCGGGGTCGTCGAGGAGTCCAGCCAGCTGCGGACCGTCGAGCTGACGGGGCCGTTCTACTCGGGCGCCACGTCGACATACGTCCTCACCCTGGACCGCTACGGCGACCCAGTGACGATCACGGCGCCCTGACCAGGCGATGACCGCGCCGGACCATTCCGCCGTCCTCGCCGGCGGGCCGCGCGTCGCCGGGCGCGGCGACCGCACCCTGCTCGCCCTCGGTGCGCTCGGCGTCGCCGTGGCCGCGGCCGACACCTATGTCGTCGTCCTCGCTCTGCCGGACATGATGGCCGGGGTGGGTCTGGGGCTGGAGGCCTTCCATCGGGCCACGCCGATCATCTCCGGCTTCCTCCTCGGGTATATCGCCGTCCTTCCGCTCGTCGGGCGGCTCACCGACCTCGTCGACCGGATCCGGGTGCTCCAGTGGTGCCTGGCCCTGTTCGTCGTGGGGTCGGTCGTCACGGCGCTCGCCGTCGAGATCGACGTTCTCGTCGGCGGGCGCTTCCTCCAGGGCGTCGGCGGCGGCGGGCTCGTCCCAGCCACTTTGGCCCTCGTCGCCGACCGCTGGCCGCCGGACCGGCGTGGGCTGCCGCTCGGGGTCGTCGGGGCCGTCCAGGAGGTCGGCGCGGTCGTCGGTCCGGTCCTCGGTGCCTTGGTCCTCGCGGTCTGGAGCTGGCGGGCGATCTTCTGGCTCGGGGGCGGCGTCGGGCTGGCGCTCATGGTCGCGGTGCGGCTCGTCGGCGGTGCCGGCGGTGCCGGTCGGCCTGCCGCGCGGCCCGGCGCGGGGTCGTCGGCGCGCGGGACGGTCCGGGGCCGGCTGTCCGCCGCCGTGGCCGCGCTGTCCGCGGTGCTGGTCCTGCTGGCTCTCATCGCCCCGGACCGGCTGGTCACCGATGTCGTCTGGGGCGCACCCTTTGTCCCGTGGTCCGGCTCGGGACGGCTGCTCACCCCGATCGGCGCCGCCGGACTCGCCCTGGCGGTGGTCGCCGTGGCTCTGGGTGTACCGCGGTGGTGGCCGGTGCTGCGGCAGGCCGATCCCATCGGCGCGGGGCTGCTCGCGGTCGCTCTGGGTGGGCTCGTCCTCACCTTCGCCGTTGCCGACCCCGAGCGCGAGGTGGTCGGCCCGTCCGGGTACGTCCTGCTCCCCGTGTCGCTGGCTGCCTTCCTCCTCGCGGTATGGCGCCACCGGCATACCGCCAACCCGCTCATCCCGCGCGGGGTGCTCCGGGGGCCGGTGCTGTGGTCGGTGGGGGTCAGCGCCCTCGTCGGGGCCGCGCTGGTGGCCGTCGTCGTCGACATCCCGGTCCTGGCCCGGCTGACCTGGTCGACGTCATACCCGCAGGCCGCCCTTGTCCTGGTCCGCTTCCTCGTCGCGGTGCCGCTCGGCGCGCTCGCCGGGGGGTGGCTGGTCCACCGGCTCCGCGCCGGCGTGGTCGCCGGACTGGGTCTCGGGCTCGCCGCGACCGCCCTGGCGGTGACCTCGACGTGGGGCCGCGGCTCGCTCGACCAGGGGGTGTGGGTGACCCTCGTCCTCGCCGCGGCCGGCTTCGGGCTCGGGGTGGCCTTCGCGCCGGTCAACGCCGTGTCCCTCGCCGCGGTCGGCCGGTCGGCGCACGGGCTGGTCAGTGCGCTGGTCGTCGTCGGCCGGATGGTCGGGATGGTCGTCGGGCTGGCGACACTGACGGCGGTCGGGCTGCACCGGTACTACGACACCGTCCGGGCCCTGCCGGACCAGAGCGATGTCACCGCGCTGGTCGACGCGGGGCTGGTCCAGGTGCAGACCGTTCTCGCCGGTGGAGCGCTGGCGGCGGCAGTCGCGTCAGTGGTGTCGGTTGTGGCACTGCGGATGCGCCATGGCGACCCGGCGTCTTCAGGTCTCAGTATCCACAACTGATAACTCGGCCGAACGTCCCGGGCTTACCGATCCTGTCGGTCCGCTCCGCGTGCGCGGGGAACTTGGGCGTCGCGGTCAGGAGAGTTCGATGACCACAGGGGCGTGGTCGCTGGCGCCCTTGCCCTTGCGCTCCTCACGGTCGATCGCTGCCCCGGCCACCCGGGCGGCCAGCGCAGGGGACCCGAGCGCGAAGTCGATCCGCATGCCCTGCTTCTTCGGGAAGCGGAGCTGCTGGTAGTCCCAGTAGGTGTAGACCCCAGGGCCGGGGGCGTGCGGGCGGACCAGGTCGGCATACCCGGCATCGACAACGCCGCGGAAGCCGGCCCGCTCACCGGGCGACACGTGGGACTTGTCCGCGTAGAACTCCATGCTCCACACGTCCTCGTCCGCAGGAGCGACATTCCAGTCGCCCATGATGACGATCTGGGCCTGCGGGTCCTCGGCCAGCCAGGCGCGCCCGGCGGCGGCGAGCCGGTCGAGCCACTCCAGCTTGTAGGCCATGTGCGGGTCGTCGAGCGCCCGGCCGTTCGGGACGTAGACCGACCAGACCCGCACACCCGCGCAGGTCGCCCCGATGGCGCGGGCCTCGGGGGCGGGTGGCTCGCCCCAGCGCGGCATACCGGGGAAGCCCACGGTGATCTCGGCGAGCCCGACCCGGGAGGCGATGGCGACGCCATTCCACTGGTTGAGCCCGATATGGGCGACCTCGTAGCCGAGCGCCTCGAACGGCAGGTAGGGGAACTGGTCCTCGCGCGCCTTGGTCTCCTGGATCGCCAGGACGTCGACCTCGGAGCGGGCCAGCCACGCCTCGACGCGGTCGACCCGGGAGCGGATGGAGTTGACATTCCACGTCGCGATGCGCACCTGGTCACTGTATCCGCGGGGGACTCAGCCCCGGTGGTCGGTGGTTGGGCGGCGGGCGGGGGTCAGGTCGGCGCCGAGTCGGCATACTTCGGGGTATGACGACCGCACTGGTGACCGGCGCGACCGCCGGGATCGGACACGAGTTCGCCCGACAGCTGGCCGCCCGAGGCGACAACCTCGTCCTCGTCGCGCGGGACCGCGCCCGCCTCGATGCGGTGGCCGCCGAGCTCACCGCGGACTTCGGGGTTCGGGCGGAGGTGCTGGTCGCGGACCTGGCGAACCGGGCCGAGGTCGACGCTGTCGCCGCTCGGCTCGGCGACGCCGCCGCGCCGGTCGACATCCTCGTCAACAATGCCGGCTTCGGGCTGAAGACGTCCTTCCTGCGCAGCGAGGTCGGCGACGAGCTGCGGATGCTCGACGTTCTCTGCGGGGCGGTGCTCGTCCTCAGCCACGCCGCCGCGCGGGCGATGCGCGAGCGCGGCCGGGGGCGGATCATCAATGTCTCCTCGGTCGCCGGCTTCGCACCCATGGGGTCGTACTCGGCGGCCAAGGCCTGGGTCACCTCGTTCTCCGAGGGACTGGCCAGCGAGCTGTCCGGCAGCGGGGTCAGCGTGACGGCCCTGTGCCCCGGCTTCACCCGCACCGAGTTCCACCAGCGGGCAAACATGTCGATGGCCTCGACCCCGGAGTTCATGTGGCTCGACGCGGCGGCGCTGGTCCGAGAGGCGCTGGCCGACTCGGAGCGCGCGCGGGTCGTCAGCGTCCCCGGGCTGCAGTACAAGGTGCTCGTCGCGGCCCTCGATGTCATCCCCGGCGGGGTGCGGCGCGCGGTCTCCGGGATGGTCGGCAACCGGCGCCGTCCGCGATAGGTCTCGTCGGCGGGGGCTTGATAGGTGACCAAATAGTCACCTATAGTCTCTCGTCATGACCTCGACCGACGACGACGCGCTCTTCAAGGCGCTCGCCGACCCGACCCGGCGGGCCCTGCTCGACGCCCTCTTCGAGGTCGACGGGCAGACCCTCGGCCGGCTCTGCGCCCAGCACCCGCAGCTGACCCGGTTCGGCGTCGCCAAGCACCTCGCCGTGCTCGAGGCCGCCGGCCTCGTGGTCACCCTCCGGGTCGGCCGGGAGAAGCGGCACCACCTCAACCCGGTGCCCATCACTGCCATCGCCGCGCGCTGGGTCGGCAAGTTCGCCCAGCCGTATGCCGAGGCGCTCGTCGAGCTCAAGTCCGACCTCGAGCGCGGCGCCGCGTCCGCCTCGGCCACCACCACCGCGTCCGACTCGGCCGCCGCCACCACAGCGTCCGCCTCGGCCGCCACCACCGCGGCGACCGCATCCATCGCGTTGACCGCGTCCCTCCCACCGACCCAGGAGTCCTCATGACGAGCACGCAGGTCTACCAGCTGTACATCCGCGCCGAGGTCGAGACGGTCTTCCAGGCGCTGCTCGACCCCGAGTTCACCCGCCGGTACTTCTACGGCACGGCGTACACCCGGCCCCCGCGGGCCGGGGCGCCATACCTCTTCGCCCTGCCCGACGGCAGCCCCGCGGTCGACGGGACGATCGAGGAGCTCGACCCGCCCTACCGTCTGGTGCAGACCTGGCACGTGCGCTACGACCCGGCGATGGCCGCCGAGCCGCCGAGCCGGGTCGAGTGGACCCTCGCGCGGGCCGGTGACGGGCTGACCCGGCTGCGGGTCGTCCACGGTGACCTGGCCCGCAGCCCGCTCACCGCGGCGAACGTCCGCAGTGGCTGGGACTGGGTGCTTGGCGGGCTCAAGACCCTCGTCGAGACCGGTATGCCGCTGCCGCCGGCCGACCCCGCCGCCGAGGTGGGGGATGGCGCGGGTGCGGCGGGCGAACCGGCTGACCTCAGCGGCGACTGGCATCGCGCGCAGGCCATCGAGGCCAACAACGCCACCTGGGCCCAGCTCGAGGCCGTCGCGGCCGGGACGGCGAGCACGGTCGGGCTGGTCCGCGGTGCGTATGCCGCGGCATACCACTGGGAGCGGGCGCGGGGGGCGACCCCGGCGAACGAGGCGCGGGCCCGCTACCTCATCGGGAAGGCGTGGCTGGCCTATGGTCGACCGGAGCTGGCGCTCGAGTACGGGGACCGCACCGTGGCGCAGTGCCGCGAGCACGGCCTGGCGGACTTCGACCTCGCGTACGCCCACGAGCTGCGGGCCCGGGCCCTGGCCGCGCTGGGTCGGCAGACCGAGTCGGCGGCGGAGTGGGCTGCGGCCCGCTCGGTGCCCGTCGCCGATCCGGAGGACCGGGCCATCCTCGACGTCGACTTCGCCGACGCCCCGGAGCCCGCGTCCGGGCCCAACCCCGCTCCCGGAACTGACCCCGCGCCCGCCGCTGCCCCTACCCGCTGAGCGAGCCGGGCACGGCATACTGGCTGGTCGTGACCGACCTCGCCGCGGACCGAGCCCGACTGCTCTCCCTCATCACGACCAAGGCCATCGTCCATGGGCGGGTGATCCTGTCGTCCGGGCGGGAGGCGGACTACTACGTCGACCTGCGCCGGATCACCCTCGACGGGGAGGCAGCGCCGCTGGTCGGTCGGCTGATGCGCTCGCTGACCTCCCACCTGTCGTATGACGCCGTGGGGGGCCTGACCCTCGGCGCCGATCCGGTGGCGACGGCGATGCTGCACGCGGCGGCGGGTGCGGGCGATCGGCTGGACGCCTTCGTCGTGCGGAAGGCGGGCAAGGCACACGGGCTGCAGCAGCAGATCGAGGGCCCGTCGGTGGCCGGGCGGCGCGTGCTCGTCGTCGAGGACACCACGACGACCGGGGCCTCGCCGCTGGCTGCGGTCGAGGCGGTGCGGGCGGCCGGGGGTGAGGTCGTGGCGGTGGCGACGATCGCGGACCGGGCGACCGGGGCGGGGGAGCGGATCATGGCCGAGACGTCGGTGCCCTATCTCTTCCTGTACTCGCTGGCCGATCTCGGGCTGGGCTGATCCTCGCCGGCCGGTCCTCGGTTACGCTGAGCGCACCATCGACCCTGGAGGGGTTCATGCTTCCGGTCCTGATTGTCGTGGGCGTCATCGTCCTGCTCGTGCTCTGGTTCGTCGGGCTCTACAACGGGCTCATCTCGCTGCGCAACCGGGTGCAGGAGGCGTGGGCCCAGATCGACACCGAGCTCAAGCGTCGGCACGACCTCATCGGCAATCTCGTCGAGACGGTCAAGGGCTACGCCATGCACGAGCGGGGGACCCTGGAGGCGGTGACCGCGGCCCGCGCCTCGGCGATGGCCCCCGGTCAGTCCCCGGCGCAGGCGGCCAAGTCCGAGGCGGCCCTGAGCCAGGCGCTGGTGCGGCTCAACGCCGTGGCCGAGGCGTACCCGGACCTCAAGGCGAACGTCAACTTCCTCGAGCTGCAGCGCGAGCTGACCTCGACCGAGGACCGCATCGCCTCGGCGCGGCGCTACTACAACGCCAACGTCCGCGAGCTCAACACCAAGGTCGAGACGATCCCGACGAACTTCGTCGCGGGGATCGCCCACGTCGGGCGGGCCGAGTACTTCGAGGCCGAGGGCGAGGACCGCGAGCCGGCCAAGGTCGACTTCAACACCGGGGGTTATGGCCAGCCCGGCGGTGGCAGTGTGGGCGGGGCGGCGCCGGCCGGCCCGGCGATCGGCGCGCCCGCTGGCCCGCAGGACCAGGCGGCGCCGCCGTCGATGGGGACCCCGATCACGCCCCCGCCGGCGCCGCCGGTTCCTCCAGCGCCGCCGGCCGCTTCATAGCCCTCGCCGGCCGCCAACTGCTCACGAGCACACCGACGAAGCCGTCACCGCACGTCAGCAGGGCCTGGCCCGCGGACCGACCTGTCGCCCACGTCGTCGCGCTCGCGTCCTGACGCTCGTGTCCTGACGCTCGCTTCGTGACGCTCGCTTCCTGACGCTCCCGGGGCCGCCTTCGTCACGCCGCCTCATCCGGAGCGTTATCCCCGGATGAGGACCGGTTGCGTGGGGTCGGTGTTGTCGACCACTGCGCTCGCTCGACGCGTCGGCTCGTCGGTGCGCAGGTATAGGCGCTGACCCTCGACATACCGGGCATTGCGCGGGTCGTCGGGGTCCGCCGGGCAGCCGTCGCGGATCGCCATCCGGCGGAAGGTCTCCGCGAACGGGACGTCGAGGAAGACCGAGTGGTCCCAGGCGTCCCGCAGCTCCGCGCGGTGGAGGAACATGCCGTCGACGATGACGAGAGTGCCGGGGGCGGCATACCGGCGGGGTTCGTCGACGGGGGCGTCGTCGGCGAGGCTGAACCACACGGGGCGGTACCATCCGTCGGTGTGCAGCGGCCTGAGCACCTCGCGGCGGAAGGCTTCGAGGTCGTAGGAGTCGAGGTAGAAGCCTTCAGGGGAGTGCCGGCCTCTGGCGTGCCGGACGGCCCGCGGCGCGAGGTAGTCATCGAGCCGGACCCGCTCGACCTGGTGGCCCTGCTCGCGGAGCCGGCGCGCGAGCTCGTCAGCGAAGGTGGTCTTGCCGGAGCCGTCGACCCCGTCCACCCCGACGAGGGTCACCCGGTCGGGCGTGTAGCACCCGACTACCCCCGCGACAAGCCCTGCCCACCCCCCTGTGGACAACCCGCAAAGACACACCTTTAGAACCCTTCTAAAGGTGTGTCTTTGCGGAAGGGGTGTGGATAAGGCGGCGGCGGTGGCGGAGCCACTCGATCAGCATGGGCAGCACCGACACCAGGACCACGAGGATCGCGGCGACCTCGATGTTCTTGCGGACGATGTCGATATGCCCGAGGTAGTACCCGAGCACCATCACCACCGTCACCCACAGGATCGCCCCCACCGCGGACCACGTGAAGAACCGACGCCGCGGCATCTGCCCGACCCCAGCGACCACGGTGACGAAGGTCCGCACGATCGGCACGAAGCGCCCGAGCACCAGCGCCTTGTTCCCGTACCGCTCGAAGAAGGCGTGCGTCTGCTCGAAGTACTCCGGCTTGAGGAACCGCCCCCCGCGTCGATAGAGCGCCGGCCCGACGGCCCGCCCGATCTCGTACCCGGTGACATTCCCGAGGAAGGCGGCCACCGCGAGCGCGACCAGGGCGAACGGGAAGGAGATCTGCAGCGCCCCGGTCGCGATGAACAGGCCGATCGCGAAGAGCAGCGAGTCGCCCGGCAGGATCGGGAAGAGCAGCCCGCACTCGACGAAGACGATGACCAACGAGATGACGAACATCGCCTGTCCGTAGGTGTCGAGCAGGTACTGAGGGTCCATCCAGTTCGGACCGAGCGCAGGCATCACAAACACAGAGGGTATGTCGTCCAGCCGTGCGCCACCGCCGGAACACCGCCAGAAGAGGTATGGCGAGGCTGTGTAACGACTCCGGAACGCTTTGGTCTCAGGTCGTCCAGGGGGGCCGACCAGCTCCGTGGGGCCCCCTAGATTGGGTGGCGTTCCCGGTCGACCCCTGCAAAGGACAGCCCATGCGCCGCACCCGTCTTGCCGCCTCCGCCGTCGCGGTGGCCGCCGCATCCGCCCTCGCCCTGGCCGCCTGCGGGTCGTCTACGACATCCTCCGCGGGGGGCACGACGGCGTCGAAAGCACCGGACTGCGCGCCCGCCTCGCTCAAGCTCACTACGGCGGGGATGCTGACGATCGGGACCGACAACCCGGCGTACGAGCCGTGGTTCAAGGACAACACCCCCTCCAATGGGCAGGGCTACGAGGCGGCGATGGCCTACGCGATCGCCGACAAGATGGGCTTCCCCAAGGACAAGGTCACCTGGGTCGTCGCGCCCTTCAACGCCGTGACGACGGGGGCGGCGCGGAACTTCGACTTCGACGTCAACCAGGTCTCGATCAACGACGAGCGGAAGAAGGCCGTCGACTTCTCGTCCGGCTACTACGACGTCCGCCAGGCCATCGTCACCTACAAGGGCAGCCCGATCGACGGCAAGACCTCGATCGCCGACCTCGCCGGAGCCAAGTTCGGCGCCCAGATCGGGACGACGTCATACAAGGCGATCGTCGACCAGATCAAGCCGACGACCAAGCCGGCGGTCTACAACGACAACGACCTCGCCGTCCAGGCGCTGAAGAACAAGCAGATCGACGGGATCGTCGCCGACCTGCCCACCGCGTTCTTCATGTCGGCCGCCCAGCTCGACAACGGGGTCATCGTCGGCCAGCTGCCCTCCGCGGGGGCGCAGCCGGAGCAGTTCGGGGCGGTCCTCACCAAGGGCAGCCCGCTCACGGCGTGCGTGACCAAGGCCGTCGACGCGCTGCGGGCCGACGGCACCATCGACAAGCTCGTCGCCCAGTGGCTCTCCGCCGCGGGCGCCCCCGAGCTGAAGTAGCCCGCCCCGCGCGACCGGGGCAGCCAGCGAGCCGCGCCCGGCATACCTCGTCGTGGTCGCCCGGGTGGCTACAGTCGTCGGGTGAGCACGAACGACACGGGTATGCCGAGCCGGCCGTGGAGCCCGTCGGCGGTCGAGCTCGACCGGCGGGCGTTCCGGCGGGCGCGAACGACGCGCTCGGTCGTCACCGCGACGCTGAGCAGCATCGTCGTCTTCCTCGTCCTCAGCGTCGTCATCACCCGATCGCCGGGGTGGCCGCGGGTCAAGGAGACCTACTTCAGCTGGGACAAGGCGGTCAGCTCCTTCCCGGCCGTGCTCGAGGGCTTCTGGCTCAACGTGCGGATCATGGTGATCTGCGGGGCGATCATCGGGGCCTTCGGGCTGGCGCTGGCGATCATGCGGACCCTGCGCGGGCCGGTCTTCTTCCCGGTGCGCGCCTTCGCGACGGCCTTCACGGACACCTTTCGCGGGCTGCCGCTCATCCTCGTCATCCTGCTGCTGGGGTTCGGGGTGCCCGCGCTGAACATCGAGGGGGTCACCAACGACGTCCTGCTCCTCGGTTGCACCGGCCTGGTCCTGTCCTACTCGGCGTACGTCGGTGAGGTGATCCGGGCCGGTATCGAGTCGATCCACCCCTCGCAACGAGCGGCGGCGCGCTCCCTGGGGCTCACGCACGTCCAGACGCTGCGCTTCGTCGTCATCCCGCAGGCGTTGCGGCGGGTCATGCCCGCGCTGCTCAACGACCTCGTCTCGCTGCAGAAGGACTCCGGGCTCATCTCGATCCTCGGGGTCGTCGACGCGGTCCAGGCCGCGCATATCGAGGAGGCCGCGGACTTCAACTACACCCCGTATGTCGTCGCCGGTGTCCTCTTCCTCTCCCTCACCGTGCCGATGACCCGGTTCACCGACTGGGTCGCCAGGCGGCAGGGCGGGCCCGGGGTCGGAGGTGCGGTGTGAGCGACCTGTCGGTGGTCGGGCTGCGGAAGGCCTTCGGGAACCATGTCGTCCTCTCGGGCTTCGACCTGTCGGTGGCGCACGGCGAGTGCGTCGTGCTCATCGGGGCGTCCGGCTCGGGCAAGTCGACGGTTCTGCGGTGCGTCAACCTCCTGGAGACCGTGGACGACGGCGTCATACGGCTCGGTGGGGACGACGTGACCGACCCGCGGGCCGACCCGGACGCGGTCCGGGCCCGGATGGGGATCGTCTTCCAGTCGTACAACCTCTTCCCGCACCTGCGGGTCCTCGACAACATCACCCTCGCGCCGGTCCGGGTCCATGGGGTCGCGCGGGCGGCGGCGGAGCGGGCGGCGCGGGAGATGCTCGACCGGGTGGGGCTGGCCGACAAGGCGTCGGCGCGGCCGGACGAGCTCTCCGGCGGGCAGCAACAGCGGGTCGCGATCGCGCGGGCGCTGGTCAACTCGCCCGAGCTCATGCTCCTCGACGAGGTGACCTCGGCGCTGGACCCCGAGCTGGTCGGGGAGGTGCTCGAGCTGCTCGTCGACCTCAAACGCGACGGGATGACGATGCTGCTCGCGACCCATGAGATGGCCTTCGCGAAGCAGGTCGCCGACCGGGTGTGCTTCCTCCACGGCGGCCGGGTCCACGAGGAGGGGCCGCCGTCGGAGCTGCTCGTCGCGCCGCGCGAGGATCGTACCCGTCAGTTCCTCTCCCGATTCGTCTCCCTCTGACATCTGTGGATAACCTGCAAAGACACACCTTTAGAACGCTTCTAAAGGTGTGTCTTTGCGGGGGGAGGGGGGTGGGCTGTGGATAAGTCCCAGCCGGGGGAGGTCGGCGTCGGCCCGTATGACGGCCCCTCGACGAGCGACCCGCGGCTCGACCCGGAGCTGCTCCGGGACGGCGACCGCCGCAATGTCGCGGACCGCTACCGGTACTGGCGGCTCGAGGCGATCGTCGCGGACCTGGACCGGACCCGGCACCCGTTTCATGTCGCGATCGAGAACTGGGGGCACGACTTCAACATCGGCTCGGTGGTCCGGACCGCCAACGCCTTCAACGCCGCGGCCTTCCATATCGTCGGCAGGCGTCGGTGGAACCGCCGTGGAGCCATGGTGACCGACCGGTACCAGCACGAGTACCACCACCCCGACGCCGCGTCGCTGGCCGCCTGGGCCGCGGGGTCAGCCGAGGGTGATGCGTCTCGAGCGCCGTCTGGGTCAGGGGGACACTCCGGGGTCGCGGTGGGTGGCGGCATACCGGGTGGCGGCATATGGGGTGGTAGTACACCTGGTGGCGGCCCGGTCATCGGCATACCGCTGATCGGGATCGACAATGTCCCCGGCTCGGTGGCCTTGGAGACCTACGACCTACCCCGAGACTGCGTGCTCGTCTTCGGCCAGGAGGGCCCCGGTCTGACTCCCGCCATGCAGGAGGTCTGCCAGGTCGTCCTGCACATCGAGCAGTTCGGGTCGACTCGCTCGATCAACGCCGGAGCGGCCGCGGCCATCGCCATGCACGCCTGGGTCCGCCGCCACGTGGTCGGCCAACGGCCATGACCGAACCATCCCACCCTCAGCCGCCGGGTGAGCGGAATCGACACCAGGACGTCGACACCGCTCACCCGAGCCCCGCCACAGGCCACACAAGCCGCGCCACGGACCCCATAGGCCACCCGAGCCCCGCCCTCGCACCCCTGGGCCGGAGCTTCTGGCGGCTCTTCGCCGCCGACACCGTCTCTAGCCTGGGCACGGTCATCTCGACGCTGGCGATCCAGTTCCTCCTCATCGACACCCTCAACGCCGACGAACAGGCCATCGGCATCGTCCGCGCCGCCCAATGGGCCCCGTACCTCCTCCTTGGGCTGCTCGCCGGCGTCGTGGCCGAGCGGGTCAGACGCAGGCCCCTCCTCATCGGCGCCGACCTCGCCGGGATGACGATCTTCGGCACCGTCGGGGTCCTCGCGCTCACCGGCCGGCTCACCGTCCCGATCCTCGCCGCGCTCGTCTTCGTCTTCGGCGCCGTGACCTGCCTGTCGGTCGCCGCCTACCAGTCCTATGTCCCGCGCTTGGTCCCCGAACGCGCCCTCCCCGACGCCTTCGCCCGCCTGGAACAGATGAGCCAGGTGGTCGGCTCAGCGGGACCGGTGACGGCGGGTTCGCTCGTCCGATTCCTTTCCGCCCCGGTCGCCGTCCTCGTCGACGCAGCCTCGTATGCCGTCTCCGCGATCCTCCTCGCCACCATCTCGACCCCAGAGCCCGCCCCGGAACCACGAGAGCGCCGGCGGATCATCGACGAGCTGCGCGAGGGCGCCCGGTGGGTGTACCGGCACGAGACGCTACGTCCCTACGCCCTCTGGCTGCACACCTGGTTCTTCGGGCAGTCGCTGGTCGGCACCGTGCTCGTCTACTACGCCAACCAGGAGCTCCACCTCGACGCGCTCACCGTCGGGCTCGTCCTGGCCGCCGCGGGCGTCTCCGGCGCGATCGGGGCCGGGCTCGCGCCAGGCCTGGGCCGGCGGCTCGGGATCGGACGGGTCATCACCACGGTCGAGTGGGTCACGCCGACCTGGGCCTTCCTCGTGGTGTTGGCCCGCCCGGGCCCCTGGGCCGTGGTCGTCCTCGTGGCGGCCCAGCTGGTCCAGGGCCTCACCTCGATCAGCGCTTCGCTGATGATGAGCTATCGCACCGCGGTGACCCCCGACCGGCTCAGGGCCCGGATGAACGCAACGATCCGGACCTTCAACTGGGGCGGCCTCGCCATCGCGTCCCTCCTGTCCGGATGGCTGGCGAGCATCTGGGGGAGTCGGGCCGCGATGCTCACCGGAGCCCTGATCCTCCTCGGCGCCACGGCATACCTGTGGCGCTCGCCCTTCCGTGACGCTGTCCTGCCGGCCGGGGACTGACCACGCACCGACTCACCCGTGGGCGACTCGGTCGAGCAGGTGCGCGAGCGGCTCGGGCACCTCGCCCGGCCTGAGGGCCTGCGCCAGGGCACCGGCGAGCAGCTCCTTGCGCCCCGACGCCACGCCGCAGAACCGGTGCAGCTGCTCGGCGAGCGGCCGGTCCTGCCAGGCGGGCTGCTGCTGCAGCGCGGCGAGCTTGGGGCCCAGTCCCAGCCGGTCGATGACCTCGATCGTGCGGGTCGGCCCCAGCGCGCGGATCAGCTCGTCCTCGAGGTCGGCTTGGCAGACGAAGAAGCCGTATGCCGGCAGGTCGCTCGCATCCCGGACCGCGAACCCGATCTCGGCCAGGGCCCGCTCGACGAAGCGCACCTCACCGGCGTCGCAGAGCCCGAGGACGGCCGCGCCCGGCCGGTCGGCGAGCGCCCGATGCAGACCGCGCCGGACATTGGTGACACCGCCGAGGTCGACCAGCTGCACCCGGGAGAGGTCCGCACCTCGAGCCCCCGCCAGAGCCCGGACGGCGGCCACATCGCTGGCGCCTTCGAGAAGGACGACGGTCGACACCGGCTCAGGCACAGGGGACAGCCAACCACGGCGCGCGCATCCTGAGCACGGGCGGGCCATGAACCGCCCGGCCCGCTCGGACGAACCTGAGGTATATCCACCCCCACACGACGGGACCACCACGATGCCTCAGTCCGCCACCCATCCAGCTCGCCCCTCCGCCCGCCCCCGCGTCGTCATCCTCGGCGCGAGCCTGGCCGGACTGCTCACCGCCGCCGCCCTCAGCCGGCATACCGATGTGGTCCTTGTCGACCGGGACCCGCTCGATGAGGAGCTGACCTCGCCGCGTCGAGGCGTCCCGCAGTCGCGGCATACCCACGGTCTGCTCGTCAGCGGCAGCCGGGCGATGGAGGCGCTGCTGCCGGGTCTGCTCGACGAGGTGGTCGCGCGCGGCGCCATCCTCGGCGATGTCATCGGCGGCTCGCAGTGGGTGATGCGGGGCGCGCCGATGCTGTCCTTCCCGTCGACCCTTATCGGGGTGCTCTGCACCCGGACTCTGCTGGAGTCACAGGTGCGCCGTCGGGTCCGCTCGCTGCCGGGGGTGGAGCTGCTCGGGGAGCACGACATCGTCGCCCTGGTCACCGACGACGCGAGTCGCCGGGTCGTCGGGGCCCGGCTCGTCCCCCGGACCGGCCCGGACGCGGGCATCGAGACCGTCCTCGCGGCGGACCTCGTCGTGGACGCCACCGGTCGCGGGTCCCGGCTGTCCCGCTGGTTCGCCGAGCTCGGGTACGACCTGCCGGAGGTGACCGAGGTGGCGGCAAGCGTCGGCTATGCCACCCGGGTGTTCCACGACGAGCGGGGCGTCCTCGACGGGACCGACGTCATCGTCGTCTCGACCGATCCGCAGACCGGCCGCTCGGGCGCGGCAGCGCGGATCGAGGGAGGCCGGTGGACGGTCACCGTGGCGCAAGCCAATGGCGCTGCTCCGCCGATCGACCTGCCGGAGTTCACCGCCTTCGTCGACTCCCTGCCGGCGCCGGAGCTCGGGCGGCTCGTCCGCGCCTGTCAACCGGATGGCACGGGTGAGGTCTACCGCTTCCCGTCGAGCCGCTGGGTCCGCTACGAGCGGCTGCGCCGGCGCCCGCTCGGTGTGCTCGCCGTGGGTGACGCGGTGTGCTCCTTCAACCCGGTGTACGGGCAGGGCATGTCGTCGGCCTCGCTGCAGGCGGCCGCGGTTCGCGACCTGGTCGAGGAGTGCGTGGCCGCTCGTGGTGGCGACGTCAGGGCGGCCCTCGACGATCTCGCCTCTCGAGCCCCCGCGGTGCAAGCCCGCGTCGTGTCCGCGCCGTGGGCGCTGGCGACCGGCCCGGACCGGCGTCTTCCCGGTATGCCGCGCAAGCCGCTTCCGGAGCGCCTCCTCGACCGGTATGTCGACCGGGTCATCGAGGTTGCCCGCCACGATGCGCCGGTGACCGTGGCGTTCATGGAGGTGCTCAACCTGCTCCGTCCGCCGCAGTCCTTGCTCGCTCCGGGCATCGCCCGCAGGGTCCTCGGTGCTCGGGCGCACCGGGCGCCGGTCCAGCAGTGCGTCGCGCCTGAGCTCGTCCGGACCACGGCCCCACGATGAGCGCCGAGCTGCCGGTCAGTGCAGCGCCTTGACGGCGGCATCGAGCACTGGGTCCCGGCCGGCGAGGAAGTCCCTGACGGTCCACTCGACGCGGACGTCCGGGTCGAGGGTCGTCCGGGTGTCGGTGTCGCCCGCCTTGGGCCAGTAGCGGCTGGACACGTGGGCGACCAGTCCCGAGCTGGGCATCTGCACCGGTCGCACATCGCCATAGAGGTTGGGCCTCGCCCCCGTCGGCTCGCCGACGAAGACCGCGTCGGTGGACTGTTCGACGTCGACGGTGAAGTTCATCGCGGCCGAGAAGGTCGACCGGCCGACGATGAGGACCAGCCGCCCACGCAGCCGGGGGTCGCGGACGGCGTCGAGCAGGCCGCCATACGTCTGGTTGTTGCCCCCTCCGTTATTGCGGACGTCGATGATGACGCCGGGATGGCGCAGCTGCGCCGCGGCGGCGAGCACGGGGGCGGCGGCAGCCAGGCTGCCGGTCTGGACCTCGTTGTACACGACGTAGAGCGGCCCGCCAGGCAGGGTGGTCCACCAGATCGACTCACGGCGACGGGTGAGGACCAGCGGGGCGTCCCGCGGCGGCAGCCCCACCGGGTCCCACCCGACCGTCGAGAGGTAGCTGGTGTAGTCCAGCGGCGGCGGGCTGACCACGACGCGTTCCCCGGCGGTGGTGCGCAGCCCGTAGCTCGGCTGGGCGCCAGGGGACACCAGCGCCTTGACCGCGAGCGCCTCGGGCATGACATAGGTCAACGGCATCATCAGTCGGACCGTCTGGTCGTTGTCGTAGTTGACCAGGGGCTCGAGTCGCCGGCGCGCCTCCGCGAGTGGCAGCTCGCCGATCGACTCGAGGGTCGCTCCGACCAGCTCGGGTCGACCCGGGTATGCCGTGACGATCGTCGTCCCGGAGAGCTCGTAGAACGAGATGGCGAGGAAGTGCCAGCCCAGATCGGTGGGGTACACCGCGGTGTGGCCATCGATCGTGGCGACGAGCTCCATCACCGCCACCTCCTGGGCCCGCCGGTCCATCGTCGGCAGGGTGCGTTTGAGGGTCTCGACCCGGGCGAGGAAGGCGGCTCGGGGCTCTCGCCACCAGGGGTTCGGGTGGGTCGAGTCGATGCCCTTGACCAAGGCATCGAGGTCCGAGGCCCAGCCCACGCCGGCCGCCGCACCGGTGGACGAGGAGCCTGAGGCCGGTGTCGCGGCGGAGCTGGGCGTCCGGGTCGGCTGACCGGTGCAGGCGGCGAGCCCCAGGGTTGACCCGAGACCGACGAGGAGCTCACGTCGCGACAGCGTCATGCGTTGCAACTAGCACGAGATCGTGCTAGTTGCAACGGGACCGTGCTAACCTACGTCGCCCTGGCGTCGGTCGTGGAGCGACTGCGTCGCGCGGGGCGGCGGCGTCGGCGAGCGCCGACAGGGACGCCGACAGTCCCTGGGTGTCTACAGCGAGATGAGCGCGGAGGGCGGCATCGGCCAGCTCGAAGTGGCTGCTGGCCGCGCGGTGGACCGCCAGCCCCTCGAGCGTCAGCCCCACGAGCATCGCTCGCCGGTCGCGCGGGTCCGGTCGACGCTGGACGTGACCACGACGTTCGAGGCTTCGCACCGTGTCGAGCATCGTCGTGAGCGGAACCCTGGCCTCGTCGGCCAGCCGGGTTGCCGTGGTCTGCCCGGACTCGAAGATCAGGCTATAGAGCGCGTACTCCGCCGGATCGAGCGGACTGGTGGCCATAGCCTCGGCCAAGAGGTCCTGCACCTGGACCGCGGCGAGGTGCAGGTAGTAGAGCGGGGAGAGCCCGGACCGGACCGGTTCCCGGTGCATTGCGGCCATGCCGGACAGCGTACGGGGAGGGCAGACGAACCGGGGTGACGGCCGCTACATTGTCCCGCGTGACAGGCGGGGGCGTCGCGCACCGGGTCGCGCCGGGCGCAGCGAGCCTCCATCGGCATGCCCTCGATGCTCGGCGCCTGTCGCTGGGGCTGCGTGTTCCGGCCTTCGCCGCTCTCACCACCGGGGCGACCGTCGGTGGGCATGTGGCCGCGCACGGGACCACGCCCTCGCTCCTGGTGACGCTGGGCCTCTTCGGGGGCGCCCTGTCCGGCCGCGCAGTCCTCGGGACTCGTCGCCGCTCGTTCCTCCCGATCGCCGGACTCATGACGCTCGGTCAAATGGTCGGACACACGGTGCTCGTCGTCGCGGAGACGACTGGCAGCGTCATGTCAGAGGCGGCAGCGCTGGAGCATATGGCAGGGCACCACCACGGCCTTCCGGCGGTCGACGCTGCAGCTGCGCACCAGATGGTGTCGCCCATGATGGTGCTCGCCCACGGCTGTGTCGCGGTGGTCTTGGCCTGGTGGTTGGCCAGGGGCGAGGCGCTCAGCGACGCGCTCGGCCGAAGGCTCATCGATCGACTGGTCATCCCGACCCTGCCGCACCTCGACATCGCTCCGGTCTGGGCACCGGGCGGCGGCGGAGTTCCTCGGGTCGGCCCAGGTCGGTTCGTCCTCGCCCCGGCGCCCGGACGCGCGCCACCACCGCGGCGTTGAGTCGGCTCGTGACCGCCGAGCCGTGACCCTGACGTCACGGGCGGTCGGTCACTCCCTCCTCCCATGGAGACATCGCGGGTCGCCCTGCCGTGGTTCCTGCCTGAGCAGGAGACGGCGGTATGCCGCGCGCCCGTCCTCGTCGTTGCGCGCGCTCAGCGCGCTCGTCCTTCGTCTGACCTTGGAGGTCTGTCGTTGTCCACCACACTCGAACAACCCGTCACGCCCGCTCTGCCAACCACCGAACGCGCTGAGTCACCGCCGATCGAACGGACCGGCGGGCTCTTCCGCGCCTTCTGGCGTTGGCACTTCTACGCCTCGATCATCGTCATCCCTGTGTTCGCACTGCTCGCCGTCACCGGTCTGGTCATCCTCTTCAAGTGGCAGATCGACCCCGCCTTGAACCCCGGGGTGATGACCGTGTCCCAACCGGCCTATGGGGCACCGGCGGCCGCCTCGCGGCAAGAGGCCGCAGTCCTGGCTGCCTATCCGGGGGCCACGATCAGCGCGGTCCAGTTCGGCGGGGACGATCGCGCGACGGCCTTCACGATCGATACCGCCGAAGGCGCCACCCGTAACGTCTACGTCAACCCGTGGACCGCGAAGGTGACCGGGGACCTCGATCCGGACAAGCTCCCGAGCAATGTCGCGACCGAGATTCACGGGATGATCATCTTCGGGCAGATCGCCCAGGTTGAGCTGTTCACCGATCCCGTCACGGGGTCGGCGAACACCCTCGGCAGTATCGGCGACCGGATTATCGAGCTGGCGGCCTGTTGGGGCATCGTCATGACACTCACCGGCTACTACCTCTTCTTCAAGGGTCGCCGCGGGCGGCTGCGCCGAGTAGCGGCGGGCGCGCGGGGAGCCGTCCTTCGGCACCGGCACGGTCTGGTCGGTGTCGTCACCGGGATCTGGATCCTGCTCCTTGTCGGATCGGGGCTGCCCTGGACTGGGTTGTGGGGCGCCAAGGTCCAGAGTGTGGTGACCGGGTCAGGGTTCAGCCTGTGGGGCGAAGACCCGGGCGCCACCTCCGGCCTGGGTGACAAGCTCGACGCCGTCGGCAACACCTCGGCGCCCGCGCCGTGGGCCGAAGGCGCAGCGCCGGTGCCCCAGAGCGACGGCGATATGGGGTCGATGCCGGGTATGGACCATGGGACGGGTCAGTCGGCAGGCGGGGTCGAAGGGCGCATCTCGCTCGACACGGTGATGGCGGTCGCGATGCGTGACGGTCTCGCCGGCCCCTACTTCGTGCTCTATCCCAGTGAGAAGGACGGGGTCTTCTCCGTCCTGGCCGATATGTGGCATGACCGGAGCACACCGGCATACGCAGACACCACCCTCGAACGGGTCGTTCACGTCGACCAGTACTCGGGCGCGGTGGCCGGGCGGTACTCCTTCGACGAGTACTCGCCCGTCGCCAAGGTGGTCTCCCAGACGATCGCGATGCACGAGGGGCAGCGCTTCGGCTCGCTCAACTTCGTGGCCAGCGCGCTCTTTTGCGTGACGATCCTTGTCCTCTGCGTGACCGGGCCGATCATGTGGTGGCGGCGTCGGCCGAAGGGGTCCCTCGGGGCCCCACGCGGCGCGATGCCGCTGCGCGCGAGGCCGTGGTTGCTCGTGGTTCTTGTCGCACTGGGCCTCTTCATGCCGTTGCTGGGGCTCTCCCTCATCGTCGTCCTTGCCGTGGAGCTGCTGCTCCTTCGGCGACGACGGGCTGAGCACGCCAGCGCGTGAGCAGCCGGGCGGGTGGGCGCGCTCGGGGCGCCCGCCCGCCCACCAGGGCGTCGCCTCGACGCCTGGGTCCCCGTCGGCCTCGGGTGAGCGGAACCGACGTCAGGGCGTCGGTTCCGCTCACCCGAGCGGCCAGATCAGGCCTTCGCGCGGCAAACCGTCCTCGCCTCCGGTGCGAACCAGGGGTGACCGAGCCCGTCCGCAGCCGTGGCGGACCCCGACCCCTCAGGAGCCCGAGATGACGTCCCCCTCCCGTCGAACCTTCATCGCCGCCGCCGGGGCCAGCTCGGCGACGCTCGCGCTGGGACTGGCCCAGCCGGCATACGCCGCCGACCTGTCGGCACCCGGCCAGGCCGGCGACGCCACCGCGAACGGCCCGCTGGTGGCCTATGTCGCGGACCCGACCGCCGGACGGGTCGTGGTCGTCCGCGGCGACCGTCGCGCGGTGTTCACCGACCGGCGCCTGGCCGCGCGCCTGGCCGAGACCGCGGCGGGAGGGCAGCGCTGATGTCCTCGCACCGCGAAGCCCCCGAGATCTCCAACGACCCGGCCGCCGACAACACCGACCTCTATGCCTTCGTCAGCCCGGACCGGCCGGACACGGTGACGATCCTCGCCAACTTCATCCCGTTCCAGAACCCGCAGGGCGGCCCGAACTTCTACGAGTTCGCCGAGGACGTCCGCTACGACATCAATATCGCCAACCGAGGCGACGCGAAGCCCGATGTCACCTACCGGTTCCGGTTCTCCACGACGATCCGCAATCCTGACACCTTCCTCTACAACACCGGGCCGATCACGAGCCTGACCTCCGCCGCGTGGAACCGGCCGCAGACCTACACGGTCACCCGGATCACCCGGTCGGGGGAGTCGACGGTCCTCGGCAAGGGCCTGCCCGTGCCGCCGGTCAACGTCGGGGTCCGCAGCACGCCGAACTACGAAGCGCTGGCCGCCTCCGCGGTCTGCCGGCTGCGCGGCGGGCGCCAGGTCTTCGCCGGTCAGCGGGCCGAGGCCTTCTTCGTCGACCTCGGGAGCATCTTCGACCTGGCCGCGCTGCGACCGTTCAACCCGGCCCACCTCATCCCCCTCGCGGCCGCGCCGGGCCTGGATGGGACCGGGGGGCTCAATGTCCACACCATCGCTCTCCAGGTGCCGATCACCGATCTCACCCGCGGTGGCGGCCGACCCACCGATGTCGCTGACCCGACCGCCGTCATCGGCATCTGGGCCACCGCGAGTCGGCGGACGGCGACCATCCGCGGCGAGACGCCCGGCAGGACCGTCTCGATCGGCCCGTGGGTGCAGGTCTCCCGGCTGGGCAACCCGCTGTTCAACGAGGTTGTCGTGCCGATGTCCCGCAAGGACGAGTGGAATGCCGAGGGTCCGGACAAGGACAGCGAGTATGCCGGATATGTCGCCGACCCCGAGCTGGCTCGGCTGCTGCCGGTGCTCTATCCCGGGGTCTTTCCGAACCTGTCGGCATATCGCAAGCCCCGGGCCGACCTCGCTGCGATCCTGCTGACCGGCATCCCCACCGGGGTCGTCCCGGGCTTCCAGAACTTCACCGGCCCGACGCAGGCGGACCTGCTGCGGCTCAATGTCGCCGTCCCGCCCTCCGCCACGCCCAACCCGTTGGGGCTCGTCGCCGGTGACCCCGCCGGCTTCCCCAACGGCCGTCGGGTCGGCGACGACGTGACGACCATCGAGCTGCGGGCGGTGGCCGGCCTCACCATCCCGCTCGTGGACTCGACCTTCACGCCGGACGCCGTAGTGGCCGGGCTCTCCGACGGCTCGACGAACACCAACCCGCCCACCCTCGCCACCTTCCCCTACCTCGGTACCCCGATCGGGGGATACCAGGCCATCCCGGGAAGCTTCGCCTCATGACCGCCGTGTGGGTGGAGAACCCGTATGCCGGCCAGGGCCCGGTCCTGCTCGACGTCGGAGCAGGTTCGGCCGCTCTGGTCATCACCTGCCCGGAGGAGCTGGTCGGTTCGGAGATCGGGGTGCGCCGGCTCGACCAGCAGCTCTGCGAGGTCGGCCTGGGGCAGCACCGTGCCGGTCGCGGTCATGGTGACTACCCCACGCCTGAGCATCCGGACGCCCATACGCACGCCTCGACGGGCCACCCGCCCCATGTCGCGGTGCTGCGCCGGCCGGTGCCGTCAGGACGGCTCGTCGCCTCGGCGGTCTTCCCGGACCTGCAGCCTGGGCGCTACCAGCTGTGGGTGCTGCCCGATGGCTCACCATGCTCGGTCGACCTCGAGCCGGGACAGGTGACGTGCATCGACTGGGCGCTGTCGTGACCCCGGGACCGGTCCGAAGCGCGCACACGGCATACCACCGGGTGCGCGCCACCCCGGACGGTAACCGTGGCGTGGGCCGCGGCTGGCTGGCAGGCTGGTCCACGCCCAAAGGGACGAGGTGAGCCAACGATGCTGCCAGACCACGCGGAGGCCATCCTCACCGACGACGAGCTGGTCCGTCGGCTGGGCCTGGGGGACGAGGTCGCCCTCGCGGCGGCCTACGACCGGTTCGCGACGATGGTGCACGCCGTGGCAGCCCGGGTCTGCGGGGAACGGCACGCGGCGGAGGATGTCACCCAGCAGGTCTTCCTCCAGCTGTGGACGTCACCGGGCACCTTCGACGGGCACAAGGGCAGCCTGCGCGGCTGGCTCGCGGTGCTCGCTCATCGACGCGCGGTCGACTGGGTCCGCCGGGAGGCCGTGCGGTCCCGGCCGTCCTACGCCCGTGTCGACGACTCGGCCCCGAGCGCCGAGGAGCAGGCCCTGGACGCCACCGTGGCGCGCCGGGTGGCCGCTGCGGTCGACCAGCTCCCGGAGACCTACCGGGAGGTCGTGCGGATGCTCTACTACGAGGAGCTCCCCGTGCGCGTGATCGCCGACCGCTTGGGAATCCCCGAGGGAACCACCAAGACACGGCTGCGCGCCGCGCGGCAACGACTGGCTGCCGAGCTCGCGGCGGCCGGTTGGGCGGGTGCGTAATGACTGCAGACGACATCGGGGCGGCGGAAGGGCCAGACAACGTGGACGAGACCGGAGCACCGAGTGGGGGCGAGGCCATGGATGACAACGACGCGGTGTGGCGGCTGCTGAGCGACCTGAGCGAGGACGACCCGGTGGCGCCGCCTGTCGGGCTGCGAGCCGCTGTCCTCGCCGGCGCACGGTCGGAGGGGGCGAACCGGCCGCTGCCGCGAGCGGATCAGCTCCCGGCCGCTGGGGTCCCCTACCTGCGCCAGCTCATCGAGCTCTCCTCGCTCGGGCCTGCCCTGCTCGCCCGTCCGGCGCAGGAGCCGGTGCTCGGGGAGTGGACGGCCACCGATGTCCTCGCCCATCTGCTGGCCGTCGACGCGCTGGCGGGCGCTGCGCTCGGCCTGCCGACCCCACCGGAGACGGGCTCGGGTGCCGATGTCCTCACCCGGACGGCCAGCGCGCGCAGCGGCCCGGCCGGAGCCTCCCTGCGGGAGGCACTGGCGGTATGGCGGGCTCAGGCGGCGGCGATCGCGCGGCATACCGCTGCGGTGGGCGAACCGGGGATGGCGCGGCAGGTGCCCTACCTCGGCACCGTGATGGCGGCAGGGGACGTCCTCCTGGACCGGGCCTTCGAGACCTGGGTGCATGCGGAGGACCTCCGCACCGTCCTCGGCCGCCCGGCCCTCGACCCGGCACCCGGCGACGTCCATCTGATGTCCGATCTCGGCGTGCGGATGCTGCCCGGCGCGTGGCTGAGCGCGGGCGGCGACCTCGACGACGAGCTGGTCCACCTCGTCCTCACCGGTCCGGGCGGAGGCGCGTGGCGGGTCGGCCCACGGGGTGCCGCGGCGCTGCCCGATGCGGGGCCCGCAGGCTGGCGGCCGGGCTTGGCCGCGGTCGTCGTCATGGATGGCATCGACTTCTGCCGCCTCGCCGGGGGGCGTGCGGAGCCACACTCGGTGCCGCACCGCGTCGAGGGTGACCGGGCCGCCGGCGCGCACGTGCTCGCCGCGACCGCGTTGTTGGCCCGGCCGTGACCGCCGGGCGGACGCACGTGCCGCGGCACGGTCGGGGGGCGAGCCCAGCCGTCCGTGGCGGCTGGGCTTCCGCGCCTCTTCGAGTCTGCCGCCGCTGCGTCACCTCTTGGTGGGGATGAACGCGCACATCAACGCCGACCTGCCGCAGGCGCTGCTGGCGGTGATCTCCGAGGCGGACTTCGCGGATGCTGCCCTCATGGAGTCGAGGCGGCGAGACCACGAGCGGATCGACGAGATCCTCCTCTCCCGGGTCGGCTCCGAGGACGACGCTCGGCGGGCGACGATCGGTGCTGGACCGGGTGCTCGTCCCGCTCAACCGCGCGGTGACCGGGCGATTCCTGCGTGAGGGGCGGCGCAAGGTGTGGCACAACACCCGCGAGCTCCCTGCGGCCCGGCTCGCCGGCCCGCAGGTGTATGCCGCCCGGTTGGCCGAGCTCGAGTCGCTGGCGGCGGCCCGGGTCCAGGACCTGCTGGCGCCCGGGCAGGTCGTGCTGCGGTTGGCGGTCCGCGGGTTCGGCGTCGCCCTGCCACTGCAGGACCGGCCGCGCTGAGCCGCGGGGCCCGAGGGGGCTCGGCTGAGCGGAGTCGACGTCAGGGCGTCGATTCCGCTCACCCGAGCGTGACCTGAGGGCCCGGGGCGTCGATTCTGCTCACCTCGCAGACAGCTGGGCGCACGAGGCTGTCGATTCCGGCGGACCTGGGCCGTCATACGGGTGAACGGGCCCGCCGGGCCCACAGCAGAAGGAGAGCGATGACCACCTACGTGATCCTGCTACCGGGCGACGAGGATGCCTGGGCGCAGACTCCTGCCGCGGAGAAGCAGCAGGGGTATGCCGTCCACGAACAGTTCGCGAACGCGCTCGCCGCACGCGGGCACGCGATCGTGGGCGGAGCCGAGCTGCAGCACTCCCGGACCGCTCGGACCCTGCGCCAGGGGGTCGTCAGCGACGGCCCCTATGCCGAAGTGGCCGAGCAGCTCACCGGCTTCTACCTCGTCCAGTCCGACGACCTGGACGACCTTGTCGACTGCTGCCGGATCCTCGCCGGCGTCGAGACCACCATCGAGATCCGCCCGACCGTCGACCATTCCGGCACGGCCGAGAGCACCGACCCGTCCCAGAAAGGACCACGCTCATGAAATACCTCGTCCTCATTGCCTACCGACCCGGCGGTTGGGAAGAAGCCTCCGACTCCCAGCGCGCTGAATGGATGGATGACCACAACCGCTTCCATGCCACAGTGGGCTCCAACATCGTTGCTGGGGAGGCCCTCGCCGGTCCGGACGCGGCAACCACGTTGCGGCACAAGGACGGTCAGCCCACCCTCACCGACGGCCCGTTCGCCGAGACGGCCGAGATGATCGGCGGCTTCTACCTGCTCGAAGCCCCCGACCTGGACACCGTGACCGGCTGGTGCGAGATCCTGCCGAAGGGCTACTCCCTGGAGATCCGCCCGTGCATCTCGATGGACATGTCGGCCTGAGCGACCGACGATCGAGCCGTGACCGCCGACCTGGACCGGATCTGGCGCGACGAGTGGGGCCGATTGTTGGCCCTGCTCGTCGGCCAGTTCCGCCGGCTCGACCTCGCCGAGGACGCCCTCGCCGACGCCTTCGAGGCCGCGGCACGGACCTGGCCGCGGGACGGCATACCGGCCAACCCGGCCGCCTGGTTGCTGACTACCGCGCGACGACGCACCTTGGACCGGTTGCGCGCCGAGGCCATGGCCGCCCGTAAGGAACCCCTGCTCGTCGTCGACGCACGCACCCAGGAGGAGGCCCAGCGCGCCATGGCCGACCCTGGCGACGGTCCCGCCGCGCTCACCGATGAGCGGCTCCGGCTGGTCTTCCTCTGCGCGCACCCGGCCCTGGCGCCCGAGGCGGCCGCCGCGCTCACCCTGCGGCTCGTCCTCGGCGTCTCGACCGCGGACCTGGCCCGGCTCTTCCTGGTCGCCGAGCCGACGATGGCGGCCCGGCTCACCCGGGCCCGCAAGAAGCTCGCCGTGGCCGGGGTCCCCTTCGCGCTGCCCAGTGCGCAGAGGCTGGCCGAGCGCGTCGACGTCGTCGCCACGGTCGCCTATCTCGCCTTCACCGCCGGTTATGCGCCCGGCTCGGGGCCGGATGTCGTCCGCGCCGAGCTCGCCGGGGAGGCGATCCGCCTCACCCGCCTGCTCCGAACTCTCATATCCCCGTATGACAACCAGCACCGTTCTGCGACAGCGCATCTCGACGCACTCCTGGCGCTGATGCTGCTGCAGCACTCCAGGCGGGACGCCCGGGTCGATGCCAACGGAGCGCTGGTTCTGCTCCCGGACCAGGACCGCAGCCGCTGGCACGGGGACGAGATCGACGAGGCGCTGACCCTGCTCGGCCCCTTCACCGAGGCGCCCTCGCCCCACGACCGGCGGACCACCGAGGTGCTGCTCCAGGCTCTTGTTGCGGCCGAGCATGCCGTCGCCTCGAGCGCGGCACTCACCGACTGGCGCCGGATCGCGGGGTTGTATGCCGTCCTCGAGGAGCGCGCGCCGTCACCGGCGGTCCGGCTCGCCCGGGCCGTCGCGGTCGCCGAGGCCGACGGCCCGCAAGCCGGGCTGGTGCTGCTGGAGGACCTGGACGAGTCGCTCCCGCACTCGCACCGGCTTCCCGCGATCCGGGCCGAGCTGCTCTGCCGCGCGGGGCGCGGCGTGGAGGCCGAAGCGGCATACCAGCGGGCAATCTCGCTATGCGCCAACGAGGCCGAGCGCACCCACCTGATCGCGCGGCTCGCCGAGCTCGACAGCGGTCAGCCGCGCGGACGGTAGGCGAACCAGCCGCCCGTCGCTTGTCCGGGCCCCCGCATGGGGTCCAGGTCCGGGTCGGCTCCCGGCTGGGCGACGTGTCCACCGGAGCTGCCCAGAAGGGTGCGGGTCAGCGCCTCACTGTCGTCGAGCATCTCGTTCAGGGCGGCCGCGACCCGGCTGTCGTCGACCGGCTCGCCGGCTTCGGCGGCGAGCAGCACGGTGCGCCGGGCGAGCTCCTTGAAGAAGCTCGCGGTCACGCCCTCGCTGCGCTGGGCGACGGCATCGAGGGCGGCCGAGGACAGCGGCAGCCCACCGGCATACACCTGCAGCAGCCGGCGGCGCGCGGCGGCGTCGGGCAGCGGGATCTGCACGGCCAGGTCGATCCGGCCGGGGCGCTGGGCCAGCGCGGGCTCGAGGAGGTCGGCGCGGTTGGTGGTGAGGATGAAGGCGACATCGGCCTCGCTGGTCAGGCCGTCCATCGCGTCCAGCAGGGTGAACAGCAGCGGCTGCGGGCCCATGTGCATCTCGCGATGCTCGGCGATGAGGTCGACGTCCTCGAGGATGATCAGGGCCGGCTCCAGCGCGTGAGCCAGCTCGGTGGCCGCGCTGATCAGCCCGAGGGCCCGACCCGCCAGCACCACGGTGGTCACCCCGGGCAGGCGACCGGCGAGGTAGCGCACGGTGTGGGTCTTGCCGGTGCCGGGCGGCCCGTAGAGCAGCAGGCCGCGCTTGAGGTGCTGACCGGCCGCCAGCAGAGCGGCGCGGTTGCGGGCGACTCCGGCCACGTGACGCTCGATGCGGCTCAGCGTGCCGTCCGGGAGCACGACATCCGACTCGGCCAGGTGCGGCCGCTCCAGGAAGGTGATCCCGCCGGTGCTCGGCCCGTAGGTCTCGTCGGTCACCCCGAACGAGAGCATCTGGCCGCGGAAGACGCTGCGCTCGACCATCAACCGGCGGACGTCGGCGAGCAGCGGCTCGCTCACCGTGGCCGGCGCGAGCACCTCCAGGGCGCACTGCATCCCGAACCGGGGCTCGCTGCGTCGTTGCAGCACCGCCACCGGTGACCCGGCGTAGTGGAAGAGGTGAACGCCCATGACGACGGCCTCGCGCGTGCTGTCCGGCCCGGTGTCCAGGCGGGTGCGGTCCACCGGCCCAGTCGGGGCCGACCAGGGGCCGTTGCGCTGGAGCAGGTCTCCGAAGGTCTGGTGGTGACGCTGGTCGCCGCCGCCGACCCCGATCAGCCGTCCGCCGCCGTGCTCGTCGACCAGGGCCGCCATGGCCACGTCGAGGTTCACCAGCTGGTGGGCGGGCACATCCAGGCGGACCATGGGCATGCGTCGGCGTCAGGGCCAAGATGCTCGTCGATCGTCTCGCGCAACGGCGTCGCGCCGTCGCCGCCTCCGCCGCGGGCCGCTGCGACCGCCTCATCGAGGAAAGCCTGGAAGCTTGACACGACCGACCAGGTCCGCTCGTCCATCCTCCGACGATACGCGGCGCGGGGCCGGTCACGGCGTCGGCGGGGCTTCGGGCAGGTCCGGCCGTGGCGATGGCGACGTCCGCGTCGGCGCGGGTGTGGAGGCACGGACGGTGGGCGGGCCGGTGAGCTCTTACGGTTGGCTTACGCCCGCCCCAGGAACCTTGCTCCCCCACTGGTGACCGGCAAGCCTGGAGGTCCCAGAGTCCCCGGGAACCCCAGACCTAGGAGCCGGCGATGAGCGACGTCCTCGTCGACGGGGGCGACCGCTCGTGCGGGGAGCTTCTCCTGGTGCTCTTCCGCACCGCGCGCGACCTCGCGGGGGGGAGCCAGATCCGGCTCATCGCCCGCGACCCGGTCGCCGAGGTCGACCTGGCGGTGTGGTGCCATCTCACCGGCCATCGATTCCTCGGCCGGGTGGCCGACGACACCTACCTCGTCGAGGTCAGTGCCTCGGCGAGAACTGTCCGCGAAGACCGTCCCTGGCATCTGGCCGGGACCGAGAAGGAGAACCGATGAGCATCCTCGTCAGCATCGCCAGCAGCCATGACAACCCGGACCGCGCGACCGTCGGGTGGGTGGTCGCCGTCGCTGCCGCCGCGTCCGGGCAGGACACCACGGTCTTCCTCTCCGCCGACGGCGCCTGGGTCGGCAAACGCGGCGAGGCCGAGAAGATCGCCGAGGAGGGCTTCGCGCCGCTCGCCGAGCTCGTCTCGGGCTTCGTCGAGGCCGGGGGGCAGATCCTCGTGTGCACCCCGTGTGCCAAGAAGCGCGGCATCACCGACGCGGACCTGGTCGACGGCGCCACCATCGCCGGCGGTGCTGCGGTCGTCGCCCTGCTGGCAGCCGGCGCCCGGTCGATCTGTTACTGACCCGCCGCGGACCCACGAGAGAGACGTCCTTGACTACTCACCCTCGAGACGAGCTGGCGGCGAAGGCCCATACACACCTCGACGGCGGCGGGATGGACTGCGGCAGCGGGCTGCTCCTCCTCCTGACCCGCCGCATGCGGGATCTCGGCCCCGGCCAAGGGTTGCTCGTCCGGACCGAGGATGCCTCCGTCCCGTCGGACCTGCTCGACTGGTCGAGGCTGGCCGGTCACGAGTTCGCCGGTCAGACCGAACAGGGCGACGATGGTGCCTGGCATGTCCTCGTGCGCCGCGGTGACGACGGGACCACCCTCGCGGCCGGTGTCGACTCGGCAGGACCCGACGCGGTTCCCCGCGAGAACCCCGGCCCTGGGCAGGGTCGGCCCGGGTCCGGATTGACCGACACGACCTTCACCTCCGGCTCGGCCACGCCGGTCGGTGAGCGGCTGTGGATCTACACCAACTTCCACTGCAACCTCGCGTGCGGGTACTGCTGCGCGCGGTCCTCACCCGCGGCGGACCCCCGCCTGATGCCACTGTCGCTCACCGAGGCGGTGGCCGCGGAGTTCGCTGCCTTGGGTGGGCGGGAGCTCTTCGTCACCGGCGGTGAGCCCTTTCTTCACCCGCAGATCGCCGAGACCGTCGCGGCGTGCTCGAGCCGGCTGCCCACGACGATCCTCACCAACGCCATGGTCATCCAGCGCGGTGCCCGGCGAAGAGCTCTGGAGTCGCTCGACCGAGACCGGGTCACGCTCCAGATCAGCCTGGACTCGGCCGACTCCGACCTGCACGACCGCCAGCGCGGGGACGGCAGCCACGCACGTGCCCTCGAAGGCATCCAGACCGTGCTCGGTCTCGGTTTCCCGGTCCGGATCGCCGCGACCTGGTTCGACGACGAGCCGGCCGCCGGCGCGGCCTGGACCGCGCTGCTGGACCGCTGGCAGATCCCGGAGCCGGACCGCCTGGTCCGGCCGGTCGCCCGCCAGGGCTTCGCCGAGGAGGCCGGCGGGGGGGAGCAGGTGACGGTCGACTCCCTGGCGCCCGAACCCACCGTCACCGCCGACGGCATCTGGTGGCACCCGGTCGCCGTGACGGATCCGGTGATGCAGGTGGCCGATGCTCCCTTGCCCCTCGCCGCTGCCCTGGACACCATCCGGGACACCGTTGCCGTCCAGGATGCCGCGCGGCGCGAGGGTCGCCGACACGTCTTCCGCTGCGCGTGATCCGCCCACCCGGCCTGGAGGTCGAGATGAACACCACAGCCGCACCTTTGCCGCTTCACGGAGCCGCCGCGTCGGCATACAGCACGGCCTTGGACGGGGGCCGAGCGGCCCGCTGGTCGATGCTCGTCCTGCGGCTCGCGGTCGCCTACCTGTGGATCGAGAACCTCGACTGGAAGGTGCCACCCGACTTCGGCCAGGCCGACCGGTCCGGGCTCTGGGCGTTCACCAATGGGGCCATCGCTCACCCCGTGCTCCCGGCCTACTCCAGCCTCGTCGAGGACTTCGTCCTGCCGCATTTCGTCCCCTTCGGGTGGAGTGTGCTCGTCGCCGAGGCCGCCCTGGGTGCCTTCCTCCTGCTCGGCTTGGCGACACGGTTCTGGGCTCTGGTCGGGCTGGTCCAGTCGTTCGTCATCTACCTCACCGTCGGCGCCCAGCCGCACGAATGGCCATGGACCTATGTGCTGATGATGCTGGCCCACCTGGCGATCTTCGCGGTGGCAGCCGGGCGGGTCGGTGGCGTGGACGGCTGGCTCCGTCGCCGCGCCGGTGCCGCCGAGCTGGCCCCGCACGGATGGCGCCGATGGCTGCTGCTCGCGACGTGACCGCCAGCGATCTGGTCCCGACCCAGGGACCCCCCGGGCCGTTGGCACGGCGACCCCGGGCCGACCGATGGCTGGTGGCCGCGGCGGTACTTCCTGTGGCCGGTTACCTCGTGGCCGCGGTCGCCCGGATCGGCTACCCCTACGAGCTGGAGTGGATGGAGGGCGGCTCGGTCGAGTGGGCCCGCCATGTGACGACCGGTGACCTCTACGGCCCGCCCAGCCTGGAGAACACCCCCTGGGCCTACCCCCCGGGGTTCCCGGCGGTCAGCGCCCTTGTCGCCTCGGTGACCGGGTGGGGCTTCCTGCCGCTGCGGCTGGTGTCCGTCGTGGCGTCGCTGGTTGTCCTCGCGGCCTTGGCGGCACTGGTCACCCAGGCGACCGGTCGGCGGGTCGCAGGGGTCGCCGCCGCCGGGGTCTACGCGGTCACCTATGTCCCGTCCGGTCTCGCCGCTGACGTCGGCAGGGTGGACTCGCTCGTCCTGGCGCTGACCCTGCTCGGTGTCGTCGCCGTCGCCCGCGCCCGCACCCCAGCCGCGGGGCTGGTGGCGGCGATGGTCCTGGTCGCCGCGACCGCGACCAAACAGACCGCCGTGGTCGTCGCCGTCGTGGCGCTCTGCTGGCTCGCCGTGCGTCGCCGCCGGGTCGGGCTCGTCGCTCTCGCCTCGTATGCCGTCCTGCTCGCCCTCGGACTCCTCGCCGCCCAGGCGTGGACCGGCGGCTGGTTCGTCGACTACGTCGTCCTCCTCCTGCCTGGGCACGAGCTGGCAGGCCGGTACGTCCTCGCCTACTGGGTCCTCGACCTCGGGTTGCTCCTCGGGCCCACGCTGCTGGCCCTCTGGTGGGGCGGCCGCGGCGGGCCGGGTCCGCATGGGCCGCCGACCCCCTGGCTCGGGACGCGCGGCTCGGCGGGCGAGCTGCTCTGCTGCGCCGCCGGTGGCCTGCTCCTCGCAGGCTGGCTTGGCCGGGTCCACGAGGGCGGCGCCGCCAACACCCTCATGCCCGGGTATGCCGGAGTCGCCCTCCTCGTCGGGTGGACCGTGGGACGGAGCGCCTCGGCCCGGCTCGGTACTGCCCTCGCGGCGGGGTTGGCGCTCCAGACCCTCGTCTTCGGCCCGGCCCTGGTTCGAGCAGTGCCGACAGAGGCCGACCGCCGGGCCGGCGCTCAGGTGGTCGCCGCATTGTCCATCCTGCCCGGCCGGGTGGTCCTCCTCGACCACCCGCACTACCTCACGATGGCCGGCAAGCCGGCCGGTGCGCACCTCGTCGCCGTCAGCGACCTCCAACGGGGCGCCGACAGCCGGGCCCGTCAGCGCCTCCAGCTCCAGCTCGCCACCTCGGCACTGGCGACCGTCGACGCCGTCGTCCTCGACCGGGCCGTGGACGCCCAGCGCTTCGGGCCGGAGCTGGACCGAGACTTCGTCCGGATCCTTACGGCCGGTACCGCGACCCCCGGCGAGTTCGACCCGCCCGGCGGGATCTCCGGGCGACCGAGCGTCGTCTACCTGCGTCGCGGCCTCCCGGTCCCCGCCGACCTCACCCCTGTGCTGGAGCCGCGATGATCGACGTCATCCTGCCCGCGCGCAACGAGGCGGCCGCGCTCCCCGCGGTCCTGAGCGCGTTCCCCACGGGATTTCGACCGATCGTCGTCGACAACGGGTCTAGCGACGACACGGCCGCGGTCGCCCGCGCGCACGGCGCCCTTGTCGTGGCCGAGGAACGGCCGGGATTCGGGTCGGCCTGCTTCGCCGGGCTGACTGCCGCCACGGCGCAGATCGTGGCTTTCATGGATGCCGACGCCAGCTTCGACGCGGCCGACCTCCCGAGGGTGACCGGCCCAGTTGCCGCAGGCGAGGCCGACCTGGTCCTGGGCGCACGGGTCGCCCGTGCGGGGGCCTGGCCGTGGCATGCGCGTGGCGCCAACCGCGCCTTGGCGGGCCTGGTCCGCCGCCGGACCGGCTTGCGGCTGCACGATCTCGGTCCCATGCGCGCCGCCCGAAGGGCCGACCTCCTCTCCCTCACCCTGCGCGACCGCCGGTCTGGCTGGCCGTTGGAGATGGTCCTGCGGGCGCACGCCGAGCAGTGGCGGATCGCCGAGGTCGACGTCGCCTACCACCCCCGCGTGGGGCGGTCCAAGGTGACCGGCACGGTCCGCGGGACGCTGACCGCAGTAGTCGACATGGGGCGCTTCCTCCGATGACCCACCCCGAACCCGCCGGCGACCGCACCGTCCTCGTCGTCGCCAAGGCGCCCGTGCCCGGACTGGTCAAGACCCGCCTGGTCCCACCGCTGACCCACGCCGAGGCCGCCGAGCTCGCCGCAGCGGCCCTGGCCGACACTCTCGATGCTGCCGCCGCCTGCGAGTGCGACCGTGTCGTCGTCGCCCTCGACGGCGCCCGCCCCACGTGGTTCCCCTCGACCCTCACCGTGGTCGCCCAACGAGGTGCGGACTTCACCGAACGCCTCGCCGACGCCTGGACGTATGCCGGTCGAGGACCGAGCGCGCGCACCGTCCAGATCGGGATGGACACCCCGCAGGTGCGGGCCGCCGACCTCGACGCCGCCTTCGTCGCAGTCGAGACCCCGGGGGTCGACACCGCTTTGGGGTTCGCGGCGGACGGTGGCTGGTGGGTGTTGGCGATGCGTGGAGCCGACCCCGGCGTCTTCCACGGCGTACCGATGAGCACTCCCCGCACCGGGTTGGCCCAGCTCGCTGCGCTGGAAGCCCGGGGCCGTTCGGTCGCCCTCCTTCCCACCTTGCGCGATGTCGACGAGGTTGCCGATATCCCTGAGGTCGCCGCAGCGGCCCCGGACACTCGGTTCGCCGCGTTCGCGCACTCGCTCGGACTCACCCGCAAGGATCGGACCATGGTATGAGAGTTCTTGTCACCGGCGGAGCCGGCTTCATCGGGTCGCACATCGTCGACGAGCTCCTCGCCGGCGGACACGAGGTGAGGGTGGTCGACTCGCTGTCCCCGGCCGCGCACCGGATGCACCCCGACTACCTCGACCACCGGGCCGACTACCGATTCGAGGATCTCAACGTCCCGGGGGTGGCAGTAGCGGCGGTGACCGGCGTCGACGCGGTATGTCACCAGGCATCCCGGGTCGGGTTGGGGGTCGACTTCGGGGACGTCGCGGCATACGTCGCGGACAACGACGCCGCGACCGCCGCCCTCCTGGCGGCCCTCCACGAGCGCCGGTATGCCGGTCGGCTGGTTCTGGCCTCGAGCATGGTCGTCTACGGCGAGGGAGGTTACCGCTGCCCCGACCACGGCCGGGAGCGACCCGGGCCGCGACGTGAGATCGACCTGCGCCAGGGACGGTTCGAGCCGTCCTGCTCGCGGTGTGACCGGGACCTGGAGCCGATCGACATCGACGAGGACGAACCCCTGGACCCGCGCAATGTCTACGCCGCGACGAAGGTCCACCAGGAGCAGCTGTGCACGGCCTACGCGCGAGTGTCCGGGGCTGAGGTGGTGCGGCTGCGCTACCACAATGTCTATGGGCCCCGGATGCCGCGGGACACCCCGTATGCCGGGGTCGCGAGCATCTTCCGCAGCGCCGTTCAGGCCGGTGTCGCGCCTCGTGTCTTCGAGGACGGCGGGCAGCGTCGCGACTTCGTCCACGTCGCGGATGTCGCGCACGCCAACGTCTTGGCCCTCACGGCGACTGGTCCGGTGGGGGGTGCCTTCAATATCGCCTCGGGCATGCCGCACACCCTGTGGGACATGGCTGCCGCTCTCCACCAGGCCGCCGGCTCCACCGCCGCGCCGGTGGTCTCCGGCGACTACCGGCTCGGTGACGTCCGGCATATCACTGCCTCCCCGCGGCGGGCGCGGGAGGTGCTGGGGTTCGTCGCCCGGGTCGGGCTCACTGAGGGGATGACCCGCTTCGCCCGCGATCCGATGCGCGCGTGACCCGGCCCTGAGTCTGAACACCAGGTGACGTGCGGGTGACCACTGTCGAGGTGGCCAACGTCCCTTCTGTGCCGGGCTGAAGGGGTGAAAGGATGGGTCGTGGAATCCCCATCGTCGCCCATTCCAGGAGACAGCCATGCCCATCGCAACACCTGAGGTCTACGCCGACATGCTCGACCGCGCGAAGGCTGGTTCCTTCGCATATCCGGCGATCAATATCACCTCCAGCCAGACGATCAACGCGGCGATCCGCGGCTTCGCCGAGGCGGGGTCTGACGGCATCATCCAGGTGTCGACCGGTGGCGCCGAGTTCGGCTCGGGCTCCAACATCAAGAACATGGTGACCGGAGCCAGCGCCCTGGCCGCCTTCGCCTACGAGGTCGCAAAGAACTACTCCGTCAATATCGCGTTGCACACCGACCACTGCCCCAAGGACAAGCTCGACGGCTTCGTCCGTCCGCTCCTGGCGATCTCCGCCGAGCGGGTCAAGGCCGGTCAGGCGCCCCTCTTCCAGTCGCACATGTGGGACGGCTCGGCCGTGCCGCTCGGTGAGAACCTGCGCATCGGCCAGGAGTTGCTCGCGCTCGCCAAGGCCGCGCACATCATCCTCGAGGTCGAGATCGGCGTCGTCGGCGGCGAGGAGGACGGCGTCGCCAACGAGATCAACGAGCAGCTCTACACGACCCCCGAAGACGCTCTCGCGACGGTCGAGGCCCTCGGCCTGGGCGAGAACGGCCGCTACATGGCCGCTCTCACCTTCGGCAACGTCCACGGCGTCTACAAGCCGGGCAACGTCAAGCTGCGCCCCGAGATCCTGCGCCAGTGCCAGGACGCGGTCGTCGCGGCCAAGGGCCTCGCAGCCGGCAGCAAGCCGCTCGACCTGGTCTTCCACGGCGGCTCCGGCTCGCTCCCGCAGGAGATCTCGGACGCGGTCGACTTCGGCGTCATCAAGATGAACGTCGACACCGACACGCAGTACGCCTTCACCCGCCCGGTCGCCTCCTGGATGCTCAAGAACTACGACGGCGTCCTCAAGGTCGACGGCGAGGTCGGCAACAAGAAGCAGTACGACCCGCGCGCCTGGGGCAAGGAGGCCGAGGCTGCCATGGCCGCCCGCGTCGTCCGCGCGTGCCAGGACCTGCGGAGCGCCGGCACCCACCAGGGCTGACATGGACCTGCTCGGCACCCCGCCGACGCACCTCCCGGACGACCCCGCGGCGAGCGTGCTCGCCGCGGGGTCGTCCGCGTCCGAGGTCGCCGCGGCACACCCGGCCTCACCGCTGGCCTGGGCCGTTCTGGCCGAACAGGCCCTGGCCGAGGGGCGCACTGTCGACGGGTTTGCGTATGCCCGTACCGGATATCACCGCGGGTTGGACGCACTCCGTCGGGCCGGCTGGCGCGGTCAGGGTCCGATCCCGTGGTCGCACGAGCCCAACCGGGGCTTCCTCCGCTCCCTCGCGGCGCTCGCGACAGCCTCCGAGCGCATCGGTGAGGGGGACGAGGCCACCCGGTGCCGGACCTTCTTGCGCGACGCCTCGCGCGAGGCCGCGGACGCCTTGGGCTTATGACCCCTCGTCACCCCGGCGGGCTCGCCGAGGTGACGACGGTGTGCGTGAAGTCGCCGCCGACGAACAGCGGCGGCTCGCCCGACTCGGCCGCCGGCGCATACCCGAAACAGTCGCCACAAGGTGAGCCGCGCCTTGGTGCCCGATCCGGGCAAGATCGCTACCACAGCGGAGGTGTCGACGATCACCGCGGCAGGCCGTCCTCGTCGGACATCTCCTCGTCCAGGTAGTGCTCAAGGGGGGTCTCCAGCACGCTCACGGGGGTCGTTCCAACGCGTTCGGCGGCCTCCGTGGCCAGGCGGCATACCCGCTCGTCTTGACGGTGAGCGCCATGGTCACACCTTCACCTGGCGCTCTCCCACCTTCCACCCGGGACGCGTACGAGCGGTCCAAGCGCGCGCCCGATGAGGGCTCTGGACTTCCCTCGGCACCTGGGAGATAGTTAGGAGTCCGTATTATAGCGCCTCAGCCAGGAGGACCAGATATGCACATCCACGGGTACACCTTCGGTCAGGTCGCGAGCGGGGCAGTGTCGGCCGACGAGCTCGGCCGGCTGTGCGACAGCGTCCTGTTCGGCGACGACGACCGCGCCGCCCTGCGCCGCGCCGGCGAGCTGCTCGACGACCAGATCGATGCCCTCCTCGACGTCTGGTATGGCTTCGTCGGCAGCCAGCCGCACCTGCTCAAGCAGTTCAGCACGCCGGCGGGTGCCCCGATCGGCGACTATCTCGACAAGGTCCGGGGCCGCTTCGGGCAGTGGGTCCGCGACACCTGTGCCGCCGACTATGGCGACGACTGGCTGGCGTACCAGCACGAGATCGGTCGTCGGCACGCCCGCGCCGCGAAGAACACCACAGACGGGGCCGACTCCACGGCATACGTGCCGATGCGCGACCTCATCGCGCTCATCGTGCCGATCACCGTGACGGTCCGGCCCTTCCTCGAGGGTCGTGCTACCGCCGATGACGACGTGGACGCGATGATGGGCGCATGGCTCAAGGCGGTCGTGCTCAGCGTGGCCCTGTGGAGTCAGCCGTACGTCGCCGACGGGCAGTGGTGACCGAGCCGCCCGAGCAGCGCATCGCCGCCGCGCTTGAGCGGCTCGGCCAGGTGCAACGGGTACTCATCCAGGACACCGCCACGGCCTCGGGGCTCAGTCCCCTCCAGGTCCGCGTCCTGCTCGCCCTGGCTGGGGCACCGGCGCGACCCTCCGAGCTCGCCGCTCGGCTCGGGGTCACCCGGGCCACCCTGACCGACTCGCTCCAGGCCCTACGCGCCAAGGGGCTGTGCGAGGTCGCACCCGACGAGGGGGACGGACGGTCGCGCTGGGTCGGGTTGACGGCGTCCGGGCGGTCCACATCGGGTCGCCTCGCCTCCTGGGGTATGCCGGTGCAGCGCCATCTGGCGGCACTTCCGCCCGGTGAGCAGGGTGGCCTGCTCGACTCACTGCTTCGGCTCATCGCCGACCTCCAGAGGGACGGGCTCATCCCGCCCGCGCGGATGTGTCTGACCTGTCGGTTCTACCGACCAGACGGAGCCGGCGAGCGCCGAGCATCGGCGGGCCCCGGACCGGGCGAGGGGGCGCCGAGCGGCGCGTGGTGTGACCTGCTCGCCGCCCCGCTGACCCCGGTCGACCTACGGCTGGACTGCCTCGAGCACGAACCGGCCGGTGCCTGACGCCGCCTGTCCCCATCAGGTCGCCCACCGGAGGTGGCCGGGGGGAGCCAGCACGGCTCCCCCCCGGCCGGGCCCCTCCCGGCGCGCGAGCAGACGAGTGTCTGCGGGAGCGCGGCGGGCAGCCTCCCCTGCGAGGCGCCACGCCTCCTCCATGATGCAGGTCCGACCCCGACTCCGGAGGGCGGAGAACCGGCCATGGCACTAACATGCCAATCATGACGCCGGATCGTGTCGGGGTGGAGACCGCGCTCGAGGCCGTCGAACGACTGGTCGTCGAGGAGGAGCGGCGCTTGCACGCCCAGGTCGGGGAGCTCGCCACTGTCCGCGCCGCCATCACCGGGCTCGCCGTCGAGATCGGCGCACAGGGCAAACCGGAGCACGGCGTCCTCCTGACCGCGGACCTCACGGGGACATTGGCGAGTCGGCGGAGCTGGCAGAAGGCTTGGGTGTCGGTCTCGAGCCTGGCGGCCTGCGAGAACACCACGGGACTGCATGCCGATATCGGGCTCACCTGGCAGGTCGCCTCGCGTCGCACCATCTATCCGGTTGCCATCCTCGAATCCGCCGTGGCGCTGCGGACCCTGGGCGGTCGCGCCGTGGCCGGGGAGGAACAACGGCTCTCGACCCTGGACCTCCCGTCCTTCGCGGTTCTCGACGACCTCGCCGTCGTCAGTGACGGCGCAGTTTACGGAATCGTCCGGCATCCGTCCCTCGTCGCTCTACTGGTCTGGCTCTACGAGCTCTCCTGGAACCGGGCCGATGAGATCCCCACGCGCGAGGCCGCGGCCTCCACCGACACCGCGGTGCTCACGCTGCTGTCGCGGGGCCTGAAGGACGAGGCGATCGCGCGATATCTGGGGCTGAGCCTGCGAACGGTCCGTCGTCGGGTCGCCGTCCTCATGGCGAGGTATGGCGCCGACACCCGCTTCGCTCTCGGGGTGCAGTGCGCGGCGCGGGGGCTGGTCCCGGTCGTCGGCCCAAGGCGCCGGGCGGCAGTTGGGAGCTGACCACGGTCCCGCCGGACGTGGTCGGCAACGCTCCCGATGACGCACTGCGGACAGCGGCCCCCCATTCCCGGTCCGCGGGTAGCCTTGGGCGCTGGCAGCCATCCGCAACGGAGAGGAGCCGGTCATGCCGGCAGTCGTGCTTGTCGGAGCCCAGTGGGGCGACGAGGGCAAGGGCCGCGCGACCGACCTGCTGGGGAGCAGCGTCGACTACGTGGTCAAGTTCAACGGCGGCAACAATGCCGGCCACACCATCGTCATCGAGGGGGAGAAGTACGCTCTCCACCTGCTCCCCTCGGGCATCCTCACTCCAGGCTGCACCCCGGTCATCGGCAATGGCGTCGTCATCGATCTCGCGGTGCTCTTCCGTGAGCTCGACGGGCTCGCCGCGCGGGGCATCGACACCTCGGCGCTGCGGATCTCCGCGAACGCGCACGTCGTCACGCCATACAACGCAGTGCTCGACAAGGTGACCGAACGCTTCCTCGGCGCACGCAAGTTGGGGACCACCGGCCGCGGCATCGGACCGACCTATGCCGACAAGATGAACCGGATCGGGATCCGGGTCCAGGACCTCTTCGACGAGCACATCCTGCGCCAGAAGGTCGAGTCGGCGCTGGCGTTCAAGAACCAGGTGCTCGCCAAGATCTACAACCGTCGGGCCATCGCCGCGGACGAGGTGGTCACCGAGCTGCTCTCGTATGTCGAGCGGCTGCGCCCCATGGTCGCCGACACCTCGCTGCTCCTCGGCGAGGCGCTCGATGACGGGAAGACGCTGCTCTTCGAGGCCGGCCAGGCCACCCTGCTCGACGTCGACCACGGGACCTACCCCTTCGTCACCTCCTCGAATGCGACCTCCGGCGGTGCCTGCACCGGCTCCGGCGTGCCACCGACCCGAATCGACCGGGTCATCGCCGTCATCAAGGCCTACACGACCCGCGTGGGGGAGGGTCCCTTCCCGACCGAGCTGCTCGACGACATGGGCGAGCACCTGCGCAAGGTCGGTGTCGAGTACGGCACGACGACCGGGCGGCCGCGCCGCTGCGGCTGGGCCGACGCCGTGATCGGCCGGTACGCGACCCGGATCAACGGGGTGACCGACTTCGTCCTCACCAAGCTCGACGTCCTCTCCGGCCTCGACACCGTGCCGATCTGTGTCGCCTATGACGTCGTCGGCGTCCGACACGACACCATGCCGGTCAACCAGTCCGACTTCCATCACGCCGCGCCGATCTACGAGGAGCACCCCGGCTGGTGGGAGGACATCTCCTCGTGCCGCCGGTTCGAGGACCTGCCGGCCAATGCGCAGTCCTACGTCCTGCGTCTGGAAGAGCTCATCGGCGCCCGGATCTCCGCCATCGGGGTCGGCCCCGGCCGCGACGAGGTCATCGTCCGGCACTCCCTGCTCGGCTGACCGCACCGCCGTGGTCCCGGCAGTGCGCCGCTCACCCTCCCGTGGTCGCCTCGCCTGACGAGAACAGACATGGGCCCCGAGGGGGCCGGCAGCCATGTCGTGACCGGGGGTCGGACCGCCGATTCAGAGGGTGACCACGGTCATGCGGTGGGCCGCTCGGGTCAGGGCGACATACAGGGACCGGACGCCCCCGGCCGTGGCCGACACGACCGCGGCCGGGTCGACGACGACAGTGGCATCGAACTCCAGCCCCTTGGCGCTCAACGGGTCGAGCACCGTCACCCGGTCGCCCCCCAAAGAGCTGAGCTGGAGCAAGGGTGGGACGTGCTCGGCGGGGCAGATCACCGCGATCGATCCCTCGACCTCGTCGAGGAGGTCATCGACCGACTCGGCAACGATGGCCACGACCGTGCTCCAGCGGGGCGCGGATGCCGGGTCGTCATACTGTCGCGCCGTGGGGACCGGCACCGAGCGGACCCGGACCGGGACACCGGTCTCGCGGACCGCGAGCGGGATGTCGGCGTCGGGAACGTGAGCGCGGATGACTTCGGCGGCGTAGTCGAAGACCTCGCGGGCGTTGCGGTAGTTGGTCGTCATGTGGAAGGAGCGTCGCTCAGCGGGCCCGAAGGCTTCCTCGCGGGCGGAGAGCGCCTCGACGGCGTCCGGCCAGGAGCTCTGTGCCGCGTCGCCGACGACGGTCCAGGACGCGCTGCGACCGCGGCGGCCGAGCATCCGCCACTGCATGGGCGAGAGGTCCTGCGCCTCGTCGACGAGGACATGGGCATAGCTCGCCGGCCGGCCGACGCTGCCCAGCAGGAGGCGGTCGCGGGGGTCGGCGGAGGTGTGTTCCGGCCCGGTCGGCAGCTCCCGTGCGGTGAGGCTGGGGTGCAGCTCGGTCACGCCGAAGGCGTCGAGGTCGTCCAACGTCTCGATCTCGTAGAAGCCACGTTCCTCGCGAGGCTGCTCGACCACCTGGCCGATCCGGGCGGTGAGGTCGTCGATGAGCGCGACATCGGCCACCGACCACTGCCCGGTGGCGGCGGCCGTCCGGACCGAGTCGACGAGCTCGCGCACCTCCGACGCGGTCAGCACTCCCGCGGCCACCCGGGTCGCCACGTCCTCGTCGCCGAGCCAGAGCAGGACCGTGCGGGGGTCCAGCTGCGGCCACCACTCCTCGAGGAAGGTCCTCACCGTGTCATGCGTGTCGAAGGCCCGCCGGAAGGACGCCCGGTCGACCCCGTCGACCTGCCGGTATGCCGCCTCGGCCAGCTCCTCGAGGACGGTCCCGGTGGCGAGATTGCGCTGGTGCTGGCGCAGCACCCGGGCCCGGATGGCGTCGAGGGTGGTCGCGTCGACGCGCACCGCGTGCCCGGCGACGAAGACCCGCAGGTCGCTCGGACCGTCCGGGACGGCCTCCCGAGCGAGCCGGGAGAGCACCCGGCGCATCCGCGCCGACCCCTTGACCGCCGCCGCCTCGGGTGGGTCGGTCCGGGTCGCCGTGACGGCGTCGACGAGGTCACCCAGCGACCGCAGGGTGACGGTCTCCTCCCCAAGAGAGGGGAGGACCCGTTCGATATAGGCGGTGTATGACGCCGAGGGGCCGACGACGAGGATGCCGCCGGTCTCGTAGCGGCGTCGGTCGGCATACAGGAGGTACGCCGCGCGGTGCAGCGCGACGACCGTCTTGCCGGTTCCTGGGCCACCGGTGATCTCGGTGACGCCCTGGGCGGGGGCGCGGATCGCTTCGTCTTGGTGCTGCTGGATCGTCGCGACGATGTCGCGCATCTGGGGGCCGCGGCTGCGGGTCAGCGCGGCGAGGAGGGCGCCGTCGCCGACGACGACGAGGTCGGCGGGCGGCTCGGCGACCATGAGGTCGTCCTCGACCCCGACGACTCGAGAGCCACGGCACTGCAGCACCCGGCGCCGGATCACGCCGTGCGGGTCGGTCGGAGTGGCCCGGTAGAAGGGCGAGGCCGCGGGGGCCCGCCAGTCGATGACGAGCGGCTCGTACTCAGCGTTACGAACCCCGAGCCGGCCGATGTACCGCACCTCGCGGTGGTCCTCGCCGTCCCGGCCGTCATGTCTGAGGGCCGAGGCGTCCAGGTCGAGACGGCCGAAGACGAGCCCTTCGTACTGGGTGTCGAGGCTGTGCCGTCGCCGGGCGGCGTGGTAGACGAGCGCGTCGCGTTCGAACAGACCGGTGAGCTCCTCGTCGCGCAGGTCGCCACTGCGCGAGGTGCGGCCTCGGGCCAGGCCGTCCCGCTCGACCTGAGTGGCCCGCCGTGAGGCGTTGTCGAGCTCGGCGTAGACCAGGTCGACGTGCTCCTGCTCGACGCGCAGCTCGGCGCTGACGACATCGTGCGCCGCGCGCTCCTCGGCGTGCGTCGAGCTGGTCACCGCTGCTGGCTCCTCGGCCTCGAGGTGGGGAGGCGTCCCCGTGCGAACGACCTAGTCTAGTGCCCCGCGTGGGGGGTCACCTCCCGGTCCGGCATACCGGCTGGCGGGGAGATGTCGTATGCGCGGCCGACAGCTCGGCCGCAGACCCAGGGCGACCGTTGGGTGACTCAGCCGGTCCCGATCACACCCAGCCGCGCCGCACCGCCTGGACGCCGGCCTGGAAGCGGGTGGTGACGCCGAGGCGGTCGAGGATGGCGCGAATCCGCCGCTCCACGGTGCGCTGGGAGACGTCGAGGCTGCGGGCGATCGCGACGTCCGTTGCACCTGCGGCCAGGAGGAGCAGGATCGAGCGGTCCCGGTCATCGACGAGGTCCTCCTGACCGGGCACCGCGAGGCGTTCGGCCAGCTCCCAGAGCCGTTCCGCGAGCCGCCAGAGCGAGGCGACGACCGCCCCGGCACTGACGTGGACGCCGACGTCGAAACCGTGCTCGTCCGTGCTCGCGTCGATCACGGCGCCGACCCCCTCGGCGATGGTCAAGGAGAACGGCAGGCCGTCGAAGAAGCGGCTGTCCTCGCCGAGGGCGCTGCGGGCGTCGATGGCCTCGAGGGCACCGGGGTGGTCGAGCACCTGCGGGTCGTAGACGACGCGGCGCCGGTCCCCTCCTGAGGTCACGCCCATGGGTCGCGGAGGCAGGCTCAACAAGGTGTGCGTGCGGGCCGAGGCCGCCCGCAGCGTCAAGGCCCGCGCGTCGGACTGCTCCAGTCGGAAGGTGGCGCGGCTGATGTCGTCGAGGGACTGGAGATAGGTGACCGGCGGGTTGGTCTGGGTGTCATTGCGGCGAGCGGTCAGGTACAGAGCCGTCACCTCCCGAGCCAGCGCGCGGAGCGAGGCGCCCTGCCGCTCGAGCCGGGCCGCGGCCTGGGGGAGCGCGACATCGGGGGGACGGACCTCGACCGTTCCATCCCCGTGGACGAGGACGAGGCCGCGCAGCTGGAGGGTCTCCAGGGCATAGTCGACCGACCTGGGGTGCTCCCCGCGGCCGATGAGCCACTCCCGGGTCGATCCCGGGTTCTGGACGAGCGCCAGGTAGACCCGCGTCACCGCCTGCTGGCGGTCCGGTTGGTTGGAGAAGAGCAGCTCCAGGCTGTCGGGCACGACGGGCGACTGGCTCACCTTCGGCAATCTACCGACCGGCGAGTCGCGCCCGTGGCGGATTACCGACATTGGCCCGATCCCGACACCCAAGGTTCTTTACATAACGCCGTTACGAGGCGCAATATTCTGGTTGTCGGAAGCGCGCCCGACACCGTCGTGCGAGTAGGTCCCCCCAGCCGAAGTCACGACAGCACAGCGACGTCCCGGGAGTTGCGTCCCCTGCCTCCCGGGACGTCGCAACTCAGCCGTCCCGCCGTGCGGCCCTGCGTTCGCCCTCGGGCCTCTCCAGGCGGCCACCCGGCCCAGTCGATAGGGTCGGCTCGTGATCGTCCTCGTCGTGGGTTCCGGCGCGCGTGAGCACGCCCTGGTCCTCTCCCTGGCGGCCGACCCGGAGGTCGATGCCGTCGTCGCCGCTCCCGGCAACCCGGGCATCGAGCTGGTCGCCGACTGTGAGCCGTTGGCGGACCCGTGTGACCCTGAGGCAGTGGTGGCCCTCGCCCAGCGGCTGCGCGCCGATCTCGTCGTCATCGGGCCGGAGGCGCCCCTTGTCGCCGGCGTCGCGGATGCGCTGCGCCTGGCCGGCATACCGTGCTTCGGTCCGTCGGCAGCCGCGGCGAGGCTGGAAGGGAGCAAGTCGTTCGCCAAGGAGGTCATGGCCGCGGCGGGAGTTCCCACGGCCCTGGCCCATGTCTGCACAACGCGCGCGGAGGTCGAGGATGCGCTGGACGCCCTCGGCGCGCCGCACGTGGTCAAGGACGACGGGCTGGCGGCGGGGAAAGGGGTCGTCGTCACCGACTCGCGCGAGGCTGCCCTGGCGCACGCCGACGCCTGCCTGGCCCGACCCGGCGGCACCGTCGTCATCGAGGAGTACCTCGACGGGCCCGAGGTCTCGGTCTTCTGCCTGTGCGACGGGACGACGGTCCTCGCGCTCGCGCCGTCACAGGACTTCAAGCGGGTCGGCGACGGCGACACGGGGCCGAACACCGGCGGCATGGGCGCGTACTCCCCGCTCGACTGGCTGCCGGCCGGCTTCGCCGACCTCGTCGTGGAGCGGGTGGCCCAGCCGGTCGTCGACGAGATGCGCCGGCGCGGCACCCCGTACGTTGGTGTCCTCTATGTCGGCTTGGCGGTCACCTCGCAGGGGCCCCGGGTCATCGAGTTCAACGCCCGCTTCGGCGACCCGGACTCGCAGGTGGTCCTCGCGCGGCTGCGGACCGGGCTCGGGGTGCTGCTGCGGGCGGCGGCGACCGGGCGGCTGGAGGAGTTCGGCGCCCTGCACTGGTCGCGCTCGGCGGCGGTCAATGTCGTACTGGCTGCGCAGGGCTATCCGTCGGCGCCGGTGGTCGGGGACCCGATCGGCGGGCTCGACGAGCTGGTCGAGGAGGGTGCGGTGACCGTGCTCCACGCCGGGACGCGGCGGCTCCCCTCCGGTGAGCTGGTGTCCTCGGGCGGGCGGGTGCTCAACATCCTGGCGCTCGGGGACGACCTCGCGGCGGCGCGGGGGGCGGCATACGAGGCAGTTGCGCGGGTCGGGCTGCGCGGGTCGCACTACCGCACAGACATCGCCCGCTCCGCAACCCCCGGCTAACCTCCTGTGGATAACCCGCAAAGACACACCTTTAGAGGGCTTCTAAAGGTGTGTCTTTGCAGGGGGGGTGTGGACAATGGCGGGTATGCCGGCCTCTGCCCCAGTCCTTGACGGCTTCGTCCACAGGTACTCGGGGAAGGTCAGGGACCTCTACGCCCCGCTCGACCCGGCCACCGGAGAGCCACGGCAGGACCAGCTGCTCCTCGTCGCCTCGGACCGGATCTCGGCGTACGACGTCATCCTCGACACGCCGATCCCCGACAAAGGGACGATCCTCACCCAGCTCTCCCTCTGGTGGTTCGACCAGCTCGCCGACCTCGTCCCCAACCACGTCGTCTCCACCGACGTCCCCGCCGCCGTCGCCGGCCGCGCCATCCGCGTCCGCTCGCTGCGGATGCTCCCGGTCGAGTGCGTGGCCCGCGCCTATCTCACCGGCGGCGGCCTCGCCGAGTACCTCGCCACCGGCACCGTCAGCGGGGTCGCCCTCCCGCCCGGCCTCACCGACGGCTCGCGGCTGCCCGCGCCCGTCTTCACCCCCTCGACGAAGGCCCCCGCCGGTCAGCACGACGAACCCATCGGGTATGCCGCCGTCGTCGACCTCGTCGGCGCGGCAACCGCGGCGCGGGCCGCCGAGCTGACCACGGCGATCCTCGCCAGGGCGAACGCGGTCGCCGCCGAACGCGGCATCCTCATCGCCGACACCAAGGTCGAGTTCGGCCTCGAGCCCTCGACCGGGGCCACCGGCCCCACGTCCAGCGTGGGAGGCGGCCTCGTCCTCGCCGACGAGGTGCTCACCCCCGACTCCTCGAGGTTCTGGCCCGCGGACCTGTGGCGCCCGGGCGGCCCGCAGCCGTCATACGACAAGCAGTTCGTCCGGGACTGGCTCACCTCGCCTGCCTCCGGCTGGGACCGCCACGGGACCGACGCGCCCCCGCCGCTGCCCGCCGAGGTCGTCGACCAGACCCGGGCGAAGTATGTCGAGGCGTACGAGCGTCTCACCGGCCGGACGTTCTGAGCGGCCACGCCCACCACGAGGAGAGCCAGAACGGGCGGAACCCCTCTCGCCCGTTAGGCTGGCCCTGACCCGCTTTGGCGAGCACACGGCAACACAAGGAGCACCTCGAAGATGGGACGCATCGTCGTCGACGTCATGCTCAAGCCCGAGATCCTCGACCCGCAGGGACAAGCGGTGGCCCGCGCCCTCCCGCGGCTCGGGTTCGACCACATCACCGAGGTCCGCCAGGGGAAGAGGTTCGTCCTCACGGTCGACGGCGAGGTGACCGAGGACGACCTGGCCCAGGCCCGGGACGCGGCCGAGCGGCTGCTGTCCAATCCGGTCATCGAGGATGTCGTCTCGGTCCGGGCCGAGGCGAGCGCCACCACCGGAGCCACAAGCGAAGCCAGCGCCACCAGCGGCGCCTCCGCATGAGGATCGGGGTCGTCACCTTCCCGGGCTCGCTCGACGACCGGGACGCGATCCGCGCGGTCCGGCTCTGCGGCGCCGAGGCGGTGTCCCTCTGGCACGCCGACGACACGCTGCACGATGTCGACGCGGTGATCCTCCCTGGCGGCTTCTCCTATGGCGACTACCTCCGCTGTGGGGCCATCGCCCGGTTCGCCCCGGTCATGGACCGCGTCATCGACGCGGCCACCGGTGGTATGCCGGTCCTGGGCATCTGCAACGGCTTCCAGATCCTCTGCGAGTCGCACCTGCTGCCCGGTGCCCTGATCCGCAACGACCACCGGCTGTTCAACTGCATCGACGTCCGCCTCGTCGTCGAGAACACCGCCACCCCGTGGACCCGTGACTTCGGCCGCTGGCAGGAGATCACCATCGCCTTGAAGAACGGCGAGGGCGGCTATGTCGCCGACCAGCGCACCCTCGACATGCTCGAGGCGGAGGGTCGGGTGGTCTTCCGGTATGCCGGCTCGAACCCGAACGGCTCGTACAACGCGATCGCCGGGGTGTCCAACGAGCGCGGCAATGTCGTCGGGCTCATGCCGCACCCGGAGCACTGCGTCGAGGAGGGCTTCGGCCCCTCGACCGACGGCCGCGGCTTCTTCACCTCGGTCATCGCGGCGCTCGCCGCCGGAACCGGTCTGGAGGTCCGCCAATGAGCACACTCGACACCGTCGCGCACGCCGCGCAGACCCCGGACGTCGAGCAGCCCTGGGCCGAGCTCGGATTGAAGTCGGACGAGTACGCGAACATCCGCGAGATCGTCGGGCGCCGGCCGACCATCGCCGAGCTGGCGATGTACTCGGTCATGTGGTCCGAGCACTGCTCGTACAAGTCGAGCAAGGTCCACTTCGCGCTCTGGGGCGAGAACACCACCGACCAGATGCGCGAGAAGCTCCTCGTCGGCATCGGCGAGAACGCCGGTGTCGTCGACATCGGCGACGGCTGGGCGGTGACCTTCAAGGCCGAGAGCCACAACCACCCCTCGTATGTCGAGCCGTACCAGGGCGCCGCGACCGGCGTCGGGGGGATCGTCCGCGACATCATGTCGATGGGTGCCCGGCCGATCGCCGTCATGGACTCGCTGCGCTTCGGCAACCTCGACCATCCCGACACCGCCCGGGTCCTGCCCGGGGTCGTCGCAGGCGTCGGTGGCTATGGCAACTGCCTCGGCCTGCCCAATGTCGGCGGCGAGGTCGTCTTCGACGACTGCTACCAGGGCAACCCGCTCGTCAACGCCCTGTGCGTCGGCGCCATGCGGGTCGAGGACATCCACCTCGCCAAGGCGACCGGCGTCGGCAACCACGTCGTCCTCTTCGGCGCGAAGACCGGCGGCGACGGCATCGGCGGGGTCTCGGTCCTCGCCTCGGAGACCTTCGACGAGGGCGGCCCGGCGAAGCGACCGGCCGTCCAGGTCGGCGACCCGTTCGCCGAGAAGGTCCTCATCGAGTGCTGCCTGGACCTGTATGCCGCCCGCGTCGTCGCCGGCATCCAGGACCTCGGGGGCGCAGGGTTGTCCTGCGCGACGAGCGAGCTCGCGAGCAATGGCGAGGGGGGCATGCGGATCGAGCTCGACAAGGTGCCGCTGCGTGACCCCAGCCTGCGGCCCGAGGAGATCCTCATGTCCGAGTCGCAGGAACGGATGATGGCGATCGTCGAGCCGCACCGCCTCGAGGAGTTCCTCGCCATCACGACGAAGTGGGATGTCGAGGCCACCGTCCTCGGCGAGGTCACCGACACCGGCCGGCTCGTCGTCACATGGCACGGCGAGGTCATCGTCGACGTGCCCCCGCGCTCGGTCGCCCACGAGGGCCCGACCTACCACCGCCCGCTGGCCCGGCCGACATACCTCGACGTTCTCACCGCCGACGACACCACCGACCTGGCCCGCCCGGGCGACCACGACGGAGCCGGCCTGCGGCACGCCCTGCTCACCGTCCTGGCCGGGCCGAATATCGCCGACAAGTCCTGGGTCACCGACCAGTACGACCGGTACGTCATGGGCAACACGGCGATGGCCCAGCCCGACGACGCCGGCGTGGTCCGAGTCGACGAGTTCACCGGGCTCGGCGTGGCCCTGGCCACCGACTGCAACAGCCGGTTCTGCGCGCTCGACCCGTATGACGGCGCCCAGCTCGCGCTCTCGGAGGCCTACCGCAATGTCGCCGTCTCCGGGGCCCGCCCGCTCGCGGTGACCGACTGCCTCAACTTCGGCTCGCCCGAGGACCCGGGGGTCATGTGGGCCTTCCGCGAGTCGGTCCGCGCGCTCGCCGAGGGGTGCAAGTTCCTCGGCATCCCGGTGACCGGCGGCAATGTCTCCTTCTATAACCAGACCGGGGATGTCGCGATCCACCCGACACCGCTGGTCGGGGTGCTCGGGGTCATGCAGGACGTCAGCAAGCGGCCCGGATCGGGCTTCCGCACTGAGGGCGAGCACATCTACCTTCTCGGAGCCACCCGGGACGAGCTCGACGGGTCCGAGTGGTCCCGGGTGCTCCACGGTCACCTCGGCGGCCGGCCGCCGCAGGTCGACCTCGCGGCCGAGATGCGCCTGGCGGAGGTGCTCGTCCAGGGCACCGACAAACGCGTCTTCGGTATGGCGCACGATCTCTCCCAGGGCGGGCTGGCCATCGCGCTGGCCGAGTCGGTGCTGCGCCACGGTGTCGGTGCGGCGGTCTCGCTGCGCGAGGTCACCCATATCTGGGGCGTCAGTGCCTTCGCGGCGCTCTTCGCCGAGTCGACGGCGCGGGTGCTCGTCAGCGTCCGCGAGGACCACGAGCGTCCGCTGGCCCAGCTCTGCGCCGCGAACTCGGTGCCGATGGCGCACCTCGGTACCGTCGGGCGGCCCGGCTCGGGCCTGGTCGTCCAGGACTGCTTCGAGGTCGACCTCGACGAGCTGCAGGCCGCGCACACCCACACGCTCCGGGCGGCCTTCGCCGGGTAGCGGCGCGTGCGATGGGACGGCGCGGTCGTCCGGTCCGTGTGCGTCCCGGGCCTGGTCCTGGCGTGGCGAAGGTCAGCGTCGGCGTCGGCTCGTCAGCCAAGTCGTTGGGGGGACCGGGCCCGCCTCGGCGCTGTCGTCGCTCATCGGCCGGGTCGACGCGGTCCGGCGGCTGAGCTCGGCCTCGTCCCAGATCGCCGTGGGAAAGGGGCTCCGCGCGACCCGTCGGCCCACTGCGACGAGGTCGACCGGCTCCGCCGAGGCGGCCAGGACGTAGTTGCCGAACCGGCGCCCCTTGAGCACCTCGTGCATCCCGAGGACCACCCGCGGCGTCAGCCCGGCCGCGACCGCACCCGCGATGACCCGCCCGGCGTGGGGGAGGCCCGGGCCGTCGGCGAGATTGGCCAGCAGAGTCCCAGTCGCGGTCAGCACCCGGGCCATCTCGCTCATCGCCTCGACGGTGCCGAGCTCGGCCGGCAGGCGCCCCGCGGCATAGGCGTCGAGGACGACGACGTCGGCGCTGGCGTCACGAAGGGCCGCGAGCCCGGACCTCCCGTCCACCGCCCGGACCCGGATCCGGCTGCCCCGGGGCAGCGGCAGCCGGGCCCGCACCGCCGCCGTGAGGGCAGCGTCGGGCTCGAGGACCACCTGAGCGGACCCCGGCCGCGTCGCGGCGACATACCGCGGCAGGGTGAGCCCGCCGCCGCCGACGTGGGTGACCCGCACCGGGCCGGGGGCGAGCGTGTCGAGGAGGGCGCCGAGGTGCTCGACATACTCGAAGGCAAGCAGCAGCGGGTCGTCGGGGTGGACATACGACTGGGGGTAGCCGTCGACGACGACGGTGAAGCCGCCGCGCTCGTCGCGCTCGAAGACCGCCTCGCCCGTCTCGGTCACGCTCGTCATCATGGCCCACCAGCGGGGCTGGCACGATGTTGGTATGCCGCCCCGTCGTCGAGTCGACCCCCGCCTCGGTCGGGCCGCGCTCGACGCGGTCCGCGCCGACCCGCACGGCGCCGCCCCGGACCTCGTGGCGACGGCGGTCCGGTTCACCCTCGACGAGCTCGCTCTCGCCTCGCCCGGGCGCAGCGTCGAGGTGCGGGTCCCGCCATACGGGGCGGTTCAGTGCATCGCGGGGCCGCGGCATACCCGGGGAACCCCGCCCAACACCGTGGAGACCGACCCGGTGACCTGGCTGGAACTTGCCCTGGGGCGCCGCACCTGGGCCGACGCCGTCGCGGCGGGCGCGGTGCGTGCGAGCGGGCTGCGCGCCGATCTCACCGCCGTCCTTCCCCTCCCGGTCGACCCCGGCAGCCGCGTCTAGACTGGCGCAATGACGCCGCGCCGGGTCCTGAACATCCCCCGCATCCTGTGGACCGGGGTGGTCCTCGGCCTCATCGGCGGAGGGGCCTACGCGGTCGTCTCGCCGCACGTGCCGGGGTACTCGATCGCCTCCGAGGTGGGGCTGCTGGCCGTCGTCGGTGCGATGGTCGGGCTGCTCGTCGCCGGCGTCGTCGTCGCCCTCGTCGACCGCGACCGGTAGGGCGGTAGGGCGGGCCGGGGCGTGTGGGAGACTGGCGCCCGTGGCACGCGGTGATGGTCGGCTGACCCACGACCTGCTTCCCGGTGAGAAGGCTCCCCAGGATGCCTGCGGCGTCTTCGGCGTCTGGGCTCCCGGCGAGGAGGTCGCCAAGCTGTGCTACTTCGGGCTCTACGCCCTCCAGCACCGCGGCCAGGAGTCGGCGGGGATCGCCACCGGGGACGGCTCGAAGGTCCTCGTCTACAAGGACATGGGGCTGGTCTCCCAGGTCTTCGACGAGGCCTCGCTGCAGTCGCTGCGCGGGCATGTGGCGATCGGCCACTGCCGGTACTCCACGACCGGCGGGTCGACCTGGGAGAACGCCCAGCCCACCCTCGGCGGCACCGACACCACGACGGTCGCGCTGGCCCACAATGGCAACCTCATCAACTCCGCCGAGCTGCGCGAGCTGGTCGCCGAGCGACACGGCGAGCTGGACCGGCATCCCGGCGAGATCGGCCGCGGCAATACGACCGACACGGCGCTGGTCACCGCGCTGCTCTCCGACCCGGACCGGTCGCTGGAGGCGGTCGCGTTGGACGTGCTGCCCCGGCTGCGCGGCGCCTTCTGTTTCGTCTTCATGGACGAGCACACCCTGTATGCCGCCCGGGACCCCCACGGCATCCGCCCGCTGGCGCTGGGCCGGCTCGACCGCGGCTGGGTCGTCGCCTCGGAGACCGCGGCGCTGCAGACCGTCGGCGCGGCGGTGATCCGCGAGATCGAGCCGGGGGAGCTGCTCGTCATCGACGAGAACGGGCTGCGCTCGCACCACTTCGCCCCCCCGGAGCCGAAGGGCTGCGTCTTCGAGTACGTCTACCTCGCCCGCCCCGACGCGGTCATCAGCTCGCGGGTGGTGCATGAGGCCCGGGTCGCCATGGGGGCCCGGCTGGCCCGGGAGCACCCGGTCGAGGCCGACCTCGTCATCGGGGTGCCCGACTCCGGTGTGCCCGCGGCGGTGGGGTACGCGCAGGAGTCCGGGATCCCCTACGGCCAGGGTTTCGTCAAGAACGCCTATGTCGGCCGGACCTTCATCCAGCCCTCGCAGACGCTGCGCCAGCTCGGCATACGGCTCAAGCTCAACCCGCTGACCCACACCATCCGGGGCAAGCGGCTCGTCGTCGTCGACGACTCGATCGTCCGGGGCAACACCCAGCGGGCCCAGGTGCGGATGCTCCGCGAGGCGGGCGCGGCCGAGGTGCACGTCCGGATCTCCTCGCCGCCGGTCCACTGGCCGTGCTTCTACGGCATCGACTTCGCCACCCGCGCCGAGCTCATCGCCACCGGCTTGGGGGTCGAGGAGATCCGCGCGTCGATCGGGGCCGACTCGCTCGGGTATGTCTCGCTCGAGGGCATGATCGAGGCCACCTCGCAGCCCAGCGACCGGCTCTGCACGGCCTGTTTCACCGGCAGCTATCCGGTCGAGCTGCCCGAGGACGGCCGGATCGGCAAGCACGTCCTCGAGACGCTGCCGGTCGACCTGCGTCCGGCCCGCCGGGATGTCGACCCGGACCCCTATGTCGTCGGCGTCGACGGCTTGGGGCGTGGAGTGCTCGGCGGGGCCGAGAACGCCCTTCTGCACCCGTGAGGCGACGCCGTCTTCGGCACTCAAACGTGCAGTAGTCCTCTTCGCGGGGGACATATCGGGACAAAACACCCGCGCGACGGGACTATTGCACGTTCGGGTGCTCGGTGTGGGGCGTCCACCCGGGTGGGCCGTAGGGTGGTTGGGTGAGCGAGCCGGGCAGCCCCACCCCCATCACGTATGCCGCCGCAGGCGTCGACACCGAGGCCGGTGACCGTGCCGTCGAGCTGATGAAGGCCTCGGTCCAGCGGGCTCAGCGCCCGGAGGTGCTCGGCGGGCTCGGCGGCTTCGCCGGCCTCTTCGACGCCTCCGCCTTGCGCCGGATGACCCGGCCGGTGCTCGCGACATCGACCGACGGGGTCGGCACCAAGGTCGCCATCGCCCAAGCCATGGACATCCACGACACCATCGGCTTCGACCTGGTGGGGATGGTCGTCGACGACATCGTCGTCTGCGGGGCCGAGCCGCTGGTCATGACCGACTACATCGCCTGCGGCACGGTGGTCCCCACCAGGATCGCGGCGATCGTCTCCGGGATCGCCGCCGCCTGTGCGCAAGCCGGCGTCGCCCTCGTCGGCGGCGAGACCGCGGAACACCCTGGCCTGCTCGACCCGGACGAGTATGACGTCGCAGGCGCTGCGACCGGGGTGGTCGAGTACGCCGACCTGCTCGGTGCGCACCGGGTCGAGGCCGGCGACGCGGTGCTCGCGCTCGCCTCGAGCGGGCTGCACTCGAACGGCTACTCCCTCGTGCGTCGCGTGGTCTCCGCGGCCGGGTGGGGCCTGGACCGGGAGGTTCCTGAGCTCGGCCGCACCCTCGGCGAGGAGCTGCTGACGCCGACGAGGGTCTACGCCGCGGATCTGCTGGCCGTCATACGCGATCCGCAGGTTCAGCTCCACGCGCTCTCGCATGTCACCGGCGGCGGCCTCGCCGCCAACCTCGCCCGCGTGCTCCCCCCCGGGCTGGTGGCCGGCGTCGACCGGGGGACCTGGGCTCCGCCGCCGGTCTTCGGGCTGGTCCAGCGGCTCGGCCAGGTCCCGTCCGACGACCTCGAGCGGACCCTCAACATGGGGGTGGGTTTCGTGGCCGTGCTGCCCCCGGCCGGGGTGGCCCGGGCGGTCCAGGTCCTCGGCGAGCGCGGCCTCAGCGCATGGCAGGTGGGGGAGGTCGGGACGCTGAGGCCGACGGATAGGGCCCAGCAGGGCGAGCTCGTCAGCGGATCCAAAGGCGTCGATGGAGGGTCGGTACAGATGATGGGCGGTTACCGCACGAGCTGAGCGGTCCCGGTCGTCACCGGGTGGCGCGGGTCGGCATCGACCGACCCGACCCGGGGTGGTCAGCGGTGGCCGCTCGCCCAGGACTCGTAGTCGTCCCCGTCGTCGTCGAGATCGTCCTCGTCGTCGCCCGCGTCGTCCTCGAGGTCGTCGTCATCCTCGAGGACGTCCTGCGCGGCCAGCGCGCCGAAGCGATGCTGGGTCGACGCGTGCAGTTCTTGTTCAAGCGCGGAGAGGTCGGTGTCGGGAGAGAAGTACTTCAACTTCCGAGCGACCTTCGTCTGCTTGGCCTTGGCTCGGCCGCGCCCCATGGCGTGACCCCCTCATGCGTATGCCGGGCGGCACCGCTGACGAGTACGCCCCGGGGGCGTCGCTCCGGGACCCACCCGGTCGCGTAGCGGCTCCGGGAAATGTGCGTTCGTGGGGACACGGTATCTGGTCGGGGGCCCTCGCGGCCATTCGCTGTCAGTGTCCGGAAGGGGCGTGTTTGGCGATTCGTCACCTAGATCGGGCTCGGCGGGTTACTGTTGCCTTTGGGGGATATCACCCGAGGGGGGTGGTGCCACGGTTGTCACGGAGTGCCCTGATGGTTGAGCCACATGTTGCTGAGCGTTTGCTGACCCCTGCGGAGGTCGCCGCCTTGTTCAGAGTCGACCCCAAGACGGTCACTCGGTGGGCGAAGGCAGGCAAGCTGAATGCGATCCGCACACTCGGCGGCCACCGCCGGTATCGCGAGTCCGAGGTCAAGAGCCTGATCGCCGGCTCGACTCACTGACCCGTGCGCTGGCGGCTTCGCCGCCCACCGCACCGGGCGCCGGGGCACTTCACGCGTCACCTTCGTGGCTCCGTGGTACCGGGTCACGTGTGGCGATGCTCTTCCGCGTCGTAGCGCGGACCTGACGGCCCGTCCGGCCCGCAGGCCGCAGATCCCGAGTCGGCCGCGCTTGCTGGTCCGAAGCCGACGCTCGCCCTGACCTTGCGCCCGCGTCCCGGGCACCCCGGGTCAGCCGCCGATGTCGGAGAGGCCGCCCACCACGCGTGTGGCGGGCGGCCTCTCCGACCCTCGAGCGAGGGCATGCTCCATGCCGTGGTGGCGGCATGGAGCCCGAGTGCGGTCGCCCCCGACCACCTCGGTGGGCGGGTCACCTCTCGGCGACCCGCAGGCATCCATCCCCCGGACGCCTCCCAGACCCGGTGAACGCGCTCCACCTAGGCCTCGCTCGCCATCCCCCGATGGCTTGCTCCTGCCGCCCCTGAAGGCGGTCAGTAAAGAGATAGTAAAGAACAGGCCTGGCATTGTGCAAGAGATCCGGGCAAACTCACCCATCAAACCCCCCTGGACGCCGTCGGTAAGGTCACCACGTGAGCCTTCCGCAGCGCGCCCAGGTCGTCATCGTCGGTGGGGGGATCGTCGGGGCAAGCGTGGCCTACCACCTCACCTCCCTCGGGGTCCGCGACGTCCTCCTCCTCGAGCAGGGGCGGCTCTCCTCGGGCACGACCTGGCACGCTGCGGGCCTGGTCGGTCAGCTGCGCGCCTCGGAGAGCGGCACCCGGTTGGTGCAGTACTCCGCCGCCCTCTACCAGCGACTCGAGGCCGAGACCGGGCTGGGCACCGGATACAAGGAGTGCGGGGGAGTCACCGTCGCCCGGACACCCGAGCGGATGGTGCAGCTGCTGCGCACCGCAGCGGCCGCGGAGGCGTACAACCTCGAGTGCGAGATCCTCACCCCGGCTCAGGCTGCCGACCGCTACCCGCTGCTGCGCACCGACGACCTCCAGGGCGCGATCTGGCTGCCGAAGGACGGCACCGCCAATCCGACCGATGTCACCCAGTCGTTGGCTAAGGGGGCCAAGCTGCGCGGTGCCCGGGTCGTGGAGAAGGTCCGGGTCACCGGGCTCGACATACGCGACGGTCTTGCTGCGGGCGTGCGCACCGACCAGGGCGACGTCGAGTGCGAGACCCTCGTCCTGTGCGCCGGGCAGTGGACCAATGCGCTGGCGGCCACGATCGGGGTCACCGTGCCGTTGCACTCGGCTGAGCACTTCTATGTCGTCACCGAGGCGATCGAGGGCGTCCACCGGATGCTGCCGATCCTGCGCGACCCGGATGGCTACACCTACGTCAAGGAGGAGGTCGGGGGGCTCGTCGTCGGGGGCTTCGAGCCGGTCGCCAAGCCGTGGGTCGCCCCGGACCAGATCCCCTACCCCTTCGAGTTCCAGCTGCTCGACGAGGACTGGGAGCACTTCGAGGTGCTCATGGAGTCGGCCTTGCACCGCCTCCCGGCGCTGGCCACCACGGGGGTGAAGAAGTTCTACAACGGCCCGGAGTCGTTCACCCCGGACAACCAGTTCATCCTCGGCGCGGCGCCGAGCGTCCGCGGCGTCTATGTCGCCGCGGGGTTCAACTCGGTCGGCATCGCGTCGGCGGGCGGCGCCGGCCGGGCCTTGGCCGAGTGGATCGTCGCTGGGGAGCCGCAGAGTGACCTCGTCGGGGTCGACATCCGGCGCTTCGACACCTTCCACGGGAACACCCAGTGGCTGCGCGGGCGGGTGGGAGAGGTGCTCGGCCTGCACTACGCCATCCCGTGGCCGGGACGGGAGTTCGACAGCGCGCGACCGTTCCGTCGCTCGCCGGTCCACCATCTCACCGAGGCGGCCGGGGCGGTCTTCGGCTCCCGGATGGGCTGGGAGCGGCCCCTGGTGTTCGCGCCGGCCGGGGAGCGGCCCCGGCTGGACTACTCCTGGGACGCTCCGAGCTGGCAGCCGTGGTGCGTCGCCGAGCAGCGCGCCACCCGCGAGGCCGTCGCCCTGTTCGACCAGACCTCCTTCGGCAAGCTCCTCGTCCAGGGTGAGGATGCCCTGACGCTGCTCCAGTGGGTCTGCACGGCCGATGTCGCCGTCCCGGTCGGCCGGGTCGTCTACACCGGCGTGCTCAACACCCGCGGTGGGTACGAGGCCGATGTCACGCTCACCCGGGTCGGTCGCGACGAGTACCTCTGGGTCACCTCTGCCGCGTCGGTCGTCCGGGACCAGGACTGGTTGCGTCGCCACATCCCGGATGGGGGTCGGGTCACCGTCACCGACGTGACCGCGATGTATGCCGTCCCCGGCGTGATGGGCCCGCGGTCCCGAGCCGTGCTCCAGTCGCTCTCCCGCTCAGGCTTCGAGCCCGACGACTTCCCCTTCGCCACCAGTCGCCTGGTCGACCTCGGGCCGTTCACAGTCCGGGCGACCCGGATGACCTATGTCGGTGAGCTGGGATGGGAGCTCTACGTCCCGGCCGATGTCGCCGCCGGCGCCTATGAGCTGCTCATGGATGCCGGTTCGGCATACGGAATTGTTCCGGCGGGCTACAACGCGATCAACGCGCTTCGGCTGGAGAAGGGCTACCGCGCTTTCGGGGCCGAGCTCGGTCCCGACGTCAACCCGGTCGAGGCGGGACTGCTCTTCGCGACCAAGCTGCGCTCGGACACGCCCTTCCTCGGCCGCGAGGCACTCGAGAAGGTTCGGGCGACGGGCCCGCTGCGGCGCGTGGTCTCGCTGGTGCTCGCCGACCCGGAGGTCACGCTGTGGGGTGGTGAGCTCGTCTTGCGCGACGGGGCGGGGTGTGGCCAGGTGACCTCCGCCGCGTATGGCGCCGCCGTCGGTGCCGCGGTCGGGCTGGCCTCGGTATGGCGCGGGGACGGCCTGCCCGTCGCGCTCGACGACGTCCGGACCGGGGCCTGGCAGGTCAACGTCGCGGGACGCATCGTGCCGTGCTCGGTGTCGACGCGGGTGCCCTTCGACCCCGCCGGGGAGCATATCCACCGCTGACCAGGGCCTGCGGGTCCTGGACGTGGGCGTCGTCCGGCCGCGGGCGTGTGTCGACAGTAAGTGGACCCATGACGGACGAGGGGCGCCGCACCGGTGTGGTGCGGCGCCCCAGGGGTCGTGCCGGAGCGGTTAGGCGCTCGGCGGCTGGTGGAAGCCCTTGTGTTCGTGCTCGAGGGCGATCTCGTCGGCCGCAGTGACACCGGCCGGCAGGTCCACGGTCATCTTCGGACCGGTGAACCACTTCTTCGCCGAGAGGTGCCAGCCGATCCACAGCAGGATGAGCGCGCCGCCGGTGAGGATCGGCGCGTAGTTGACGAACTTCATCTGGAAGTCCGCATTGCCCGGGGTACCGGCCGGGGTGATCGGCAGGATGAAGTAGATCGAGATGACGAGGATCTCGGCGACGGCGACAGGAGCCATCCAGCGCCACTTCGTGCCGAGGTTCCACGGACCCTGCTGGAAGGCGTCGCCGACCTTCCACCGCAGGTAGATCGGGATCGCGAACGACAGGTACAAACCGATGACAGCCACCGAGACGACGGCGTAGAAGGCGGTCGGGACGATGATCGGCGCCTCCTCGGTGCCGATGTTGACCTCGACGAGGGCCGGCAAGGTGATGAGCATGGCGACGATCGAGGAGATGATGACGGCGTTGGCCGGCACCTTCTTGCTCGACAGCTGGGCCCACCACTTGGCGCCGGGCACCGCGCCGTCACGGCTGAAGGCGAAGAGCATCCGGGAGGTGCTCGTCATACAGGCCATCGAGCAGAAGAACTGACCGCTGGCCGCGATGAGCAGGACGATGCCCGCCCAGGTCGAGCTGAGCGCCTGGGTGAAGATCACCGCGACCCCGCCGCCTGCGGCGGTCAGCGCCGCCGGGTCCTGGACAGCGAAGAGGAAGGCGAGCAGGAGCACCCAGCCACCGATGGCCGAGTAGAAGATGGACTTCCAGATGCCCTTCGCCGCGCCGTCGGCCGCGCCCTGGGTCTCCTCGGACAGGTGCGCGGAGGCGTCGAAGCCGGTGATCGTGTACTGGGTGAGGAGGAAGCCCAGCGGCAGGACGTAGAACCAGAAGCCGATGCCGTCGGTCGACCCGCCGTTGAGCCCGCCGGAGTTGTTGATCCGCATCGTGAAGACGTCGGCGACGCTCATGTGCGACGTGGGGAGGACCACGAGGATCGCGATGACGATGGCCGCGCCGAAGACGTGCCACCACACCGAGATGTTGTTGAGGACCGCGAGGAGGTGCCCGCTGAAGATGTTGACCAGGCCGACGAGGATGATGACGACGAGGAAGAGGAGGAAGACCCGCTGCAGCGAGTAGCCCTTCGCCCAGCTCTCGCTGAAGGAGCTGAAGGTGAGGTCGAAGAAGGTCGCGCAGCCGTAGCACACCGAGGCGTCGACGGCGAGCAGACCGATGAGGTTGAGCCAGCCGGTGTAGTACCCGGCCTTGGCGCCGCCGAGCTTGGAGGCCCACCAGTAGATGCCGCCCGAGGTGGGGTAGGCCGAGACGAGCTCGGACATGGTGAAGCCGATGATGAGGATGAAGGCCGAGATGATCGGCCACCCCCACGAGATGGCGATCGGGCCGCCGTTGTTCCAGGCCTGGCCGAAGGTGGTGAAGCACCCGGCGAGGATCGAGATGATCGAGAACGAGATGGCGAAGTTGGAGAAGCCGGACCAGCTGCGGTTCAGCTCCTGCTTGTACCCCAGTTCGGCCAGTCGCCGTTCGTCGTCGGTGAGATGTGCGATGTCTGCCACTGGAGCCTCCTGCGCCCGGGCTTGTGACGGCACTCACCCTTGAGAGCCGTCCCCTGGGCCCCGGACGCTAACAGCGTTTGTGGTATGGCGCCAGACCCTTTAGCGGAAATTCTCTGCGGCGGCGGCGTTGTCGAGCACCGCGGGGAACTGGGGAGACGCGAACTCGGCCACCGCACGCTCGTACTTCTCCATCCCCCAGGACCAGTAGTCGAAGTCGATCGTGCTCTGCCCATCCTGGATCGAGGCCCACAGCGTCCAGCCGTACTTCGACATCAGCGCCCACAACCGGGCCCGGGCGACCTTGGCCGGGTCAGGCCGGCCCCAGTAGGACGTCACCAGCGGCTCGAGCAGGTCCAGTGGAAGGGTGGACTCGCTCCAGATGTTGCCGATCTCGAAGCTCGCCTCGTTCGCGCCGGAGTACTCGTAGTCGATGAGCCAGAGTTGGTCCCCGGTGTCGATGATGTTCTCGGCGAGCAGGTCGTTGTTGCACGGGACCAGCGGCTCGGGGTGCGCGGCGAGGGCGGCCCGGATCTGAGCGACCTTGGGCAGATGGTCGAGGTAGTCGTCCGGGAGCCGGTACCCCCGCGTGGTCACCAGGGTGAGGTAGCGCTCCTGGACGGCGAACATGTCGAACCGGTTGGTGAACGCCGGGCCGGAGTGCAGCCGACGGCATACCTCGGCGATGCGCGGGAGGTTCGCCGCGTCGCGGACGTCGCCCGGGCCGAAGGTGCGCCCGGCCACCCAGCGGACGACGAGGACCCCCGCCCCGCGGTGGTACTCCAGCACCGCCGGAGCCGCACCGGAGGCGTGGGCCGCGACCGAGTTGAGGTACTCGTGCTCGCGGTCGATGGCCAGGTCGGAGGTGTCCGGGTCGGAGAGCCGGACCACCGCCTCGCCGGTCGGGCCGACGACGTGGTAGTTCCGGTTCGTGATGCCGCCGCCGAGGCGGGTGATCTGCGTGGCGGTCCGGACCGCGGTCACCCCGCGCAGCCGCTGCGCGTCCGCGGCGGAGATGTGGGCCAAGACCTCGTCCATCCCGCGAGCCTAGGTATGCCGGGACCGTCGCGCCAGGGTGCGGCGGCGCCCGCAGGCCCCCGCACCGGACCGGCGCGCCGCTCTGGCCGCCCCACCTGCGGCGATCGATCGACAGCGGTTGGACTGCACCGAAACTTGGCGCCACGAGGCCCGGGGGTCGTACTCTTCACTGATGGGCCCGGCCGGCGCAGTCCCGGCCCGAACGATTGCCGAGACGAACGCCGGGAGTCATGTCATGCGACAAGGTGTGAGGTCGTCCGGAGACGACCTAGTCAGCGGTCGGGCCACGACGGCTCGGCCGCTGCTCATCGTCCACACGGGCGATATGAAGGGGAAGTCCACCGCGGCCTTCGGGCTCGCGCTGCGGGGCTGGAACCAGGGCTGGCGGATCGGCGTCTTCCACTTCGCTCGGGCCCTTGGGGTGCGGGCGGGGGAGGAGAACGCCCTGCGCGCGCTCGGACGGTTGCACGAGCAGACCGGTCAGGGTGGCCCGGTCACCTGGCACACCATGGGCCTGGGCTGGTCGTGGACCTCGCGAGAGGATCTCGCCGACCACGAGCTCGCCGCCGCCGAGGGGTGGGAGCAGGTCAAACGGGATCTCGCCGCGCAGAGCCACGACCTCTACATCCTCGACGAGTTCACCGCCCCCATCCGATGGGGCTGGGTCGACGTCGCCGACGTCATCGAGACGTTGCGGACCCGCCCGGGCAACCAGCATGTCGTCATCACCGGACGCAAGGCGGACCCACTGCTCATCGAGGCCGCCGACCTCGTCGTCGAGATGACCCGGGTCAAGCACCCGAGCGACGTCGGCCCGATCGGGCAGGGCGGCATCGAGTGGTGACCACGCGTGGCCTGGCCGCAGCTCCAACCGCCCTGACCGAAACCCTCGCGCCTACGCCGCCAGGCTGGCGGTGAGCGCCCAGACGAGCGCGCGCCCGATGTCGTGGGCGGAGGTCGGCCGCCGGTCGCCCGGGCTGGTCACTCGGTCGGGCACCCAGCCATGCGGACCTCCGGTCCACGCGCCCACCCAGGTCGGTCGCCCCTGCCCGGAGCCCACCGTCGCCAGCACCCGCGGGGGAGCCTTCCCGTGCCCTGGGCCGTGGCCGTCCAGTCGGACCATGGAGTCCGGCGGGACCAACGCCACCAGCGCGCCGACCAAACCGGACGCCGGCAGGGTCCTGGTCACCGGCTCGCCGAGCCGACCGAGCCGTCCGCCGCCAGGTGCCGCCGAGCTCACGAGCACCTGGGTGGCCAGCCGGGCCTGCGCACCGTCGAGCACCCCCACGCCGCGCACCCCACGGTCACCGGCCCAGGCCCACAGCTGAACACACACTGTCGTCATATCCGGACGGTAGGTCGCCGGCACGACAGACCGCACCGACCAGGTGCGCACCTGTGGACGGTGGGACGAGCCGCACCGGCCCTGTGGACGACGCTCGCCCGGCCCTAGGGTGGAGCGGTGCCCGAGGACCCGCCGCTGACCGGTGAGCACGCCGACCCGGCGGCCATCGAGGCGAGGCGGACCGCTTTCGGGGAGGTCGCGTCGGCATACGACCGAGTTCGCGCGCCGTGGCCGGATGCGACCGTGGACTGGCTCATCGGCTCACCCCCGGCCGGGCAGTCCCGCCTGGTCATCGATATCGGTGCGGGGACCGGAAAGGCCACCCGCACCCTGGCCGGTCTGGGCCACCAGGTCGTCGCGGTCGACCCCTCCGACGGCATGCTCGCGGCGCTGCGCCGGTCCCTGGCCGACCTGCCCGCTGAGGTCGCCGCGCGGGTCGAGGTCGTGGCGAGCCCCGCCGAGGAGCTCGCCCTGCCCGATGGCCGCGCCGACGCGGTGCTCGTCGCCCAGGCCTGGCACTGGTTCGACACCACGCGGGCTGGCGCCCAGTGTGCCCGGGTGCTGCGCCCGGGTGGCTGGCTGGGGCTCGGCTGGCACGTCTGGGGCGAGGACACCGGCCCGGATGGCTGGCTGGAGGAGCTCGCGGAGATCGTCGGCAACCCCGAGGTAGCCGCGGGCCCCGGTGCCGAGCCCCCGCCGTCGCTGCGTGGCGGCCTGCCGGACGCCTTCGGCCCGCTCGAGCGTCGGCTGTTCGCCTTCGAGCATGTCCTGCGCCCCGACGAGCTCGTCCTGCTCGCCTCGTCCTGGTCGTACGTCCAGATCCACCCGCGTCGGGAGGCGGTGCTCGCCGCTGTCGGTCGTCTCGCGCACCGGGTGGCCCGGCAGACCACCGGGTATGCCGACCCCGTCCTCGTCCTCCCCCACGTCAGCGACTGCTACCGCGCCCGACGCCTGCCCTGACTGCGTCGCCGAGGCCCGCCACCGGGTCGGGTGCGCTGCGCCACGGCACCCGCTAACGGTGGAGCGGATCGGGGCGACCTCGGACACATCGTGGACTTTGGACTCTGCACCGGCATACGGCACGCAATAGGTTCGTACCATGCGCATCGGTGTGCCCGCAGAGACCCATCCGGGCGAGACCCGGGTGTCCGCAACCCCCGCAACGGTCGCCAAGCTCCTCGGCCTCGGCTACGACGTGCTCGTCGAGTCCGGCGCCGGGCGGGCGGCCAACCACTCCGACGCCGCCTTCGAGGCGGCCGGGGCGAGCATCGGCGCCCGCGCGCAGGTGTGGGCCAGCGACATCGTCTTCGGCATCAACTCCCCGACGACCGAGGAGATCGCGATGCTCCGGCCCGGGGCCATCGTCATCTGCCTGCTGGCGCCGGCCCTCAAGCCCGATCTCGTCGCCGCGCTGACCGAGCGCGGGGTCACCGCGATGGCGATGGACGCCGTGCCGCGCATCTCGCGCGCCCAGGCCCTCGACGTCCTGTCGTCGATGGCCAATATCGCCGGCTACCGTGCCGTCCTCGAGGCCGCGCACGAGTTCGGCTCGTTCTTCACCGGTCAGGTCACTGCCGCGGGCAAGGTCCCACCAGCGAAGGTCTTCATCTCCGGCGCCGGTGTCGCCGGGCTCGCCGCGATCGGCACCGCCGGCAGCCTCGGCGCCATGGTCCGGGCCACCGACGTGCGGCCGGAGGTCGCCGAGCAGGTCGAGTCGATGGGCGCGGAGTTCGTCAAGCCCAATGTCGCCTCGCAGGAGGTCAGCTCCGACGGCTACGCCAAGGAGGTCGGGGCCGACTATGCGGCTGCTGCCGCCCTCATGTATGCCGAGCAGTGCGCCCAGGTCGACATCGTCGTGACGACCGCGCTCATCCCGGGACGCCCTGCCCCGCGGCTGATCACCAAGGAGATGGTCGCGGCGATGAAGCCGGGCTCGGTCATCGTCGACATGGCGGCCGGGTCGGGCGGGAACGTCGAGGGCTCGGTCGCCGACCAGCTCGTCGTCACCGACAACGGCGTGAAGATCATCGGGTACACCGACCTCGCTGGTCGGCTGCCGGCTCAGGCGTCCCAGCTCTTCGGCACCAACCTGGTCAACCTCATGACCTTGCTGACTCCGGGCAAGGACGGCCAGCCGGTCCTCCACTTCGACGACGTCATCGTCCGCGGCATGACCGTGTGCAAGGACGGGACGACGATGTGGCCGCCACCGCCGGTGCAGGTCAGCGCCGCGCCCGCCGCGGCGGGGGCCGGCGCGGCTGCTGCTGCTGCCGCTGCCGTGGCCGCGAAGCCGGAGAAGGTCGTCAACCCGAACCGGAAGTTCTGGGTCATCGGCATCGTCGCGGCAGCCTTCCTGCTCCTCTCGACGATCCTCCCGGGGGCCTTCCTCCCGCACTTCACCGTCTTCGTCCTCGCCGTGGTCATCGGGTACTACGTCATCGGCAACGTCCATCACGCGCTGCACACCCCGCTGATGTCCGTGACGAACGCGATCTCCGGGATCATCGTCGTCGGCGCGCTGCTCCAGGTGCCCTCGGACAATCCCGCGATCAAGTGGGTGGCCTTCGTGGCGATCCTGCTCGCCAGCATCAACGTCTTCGGTGGCTTCACGGTCACCCAGCGGATGCTCAACATGTTCCGGAAGGCCTGAGCCATGTCGACGAGCCTGGTGTACGCGGCCTATATCGTCGCCGCGATCCTGTTCATCCTGGCCCTGGCCGGGCTGTCCCGGCACGAGAGCGCCAAGCACGGCAACCTCTTCGGCATCGCCGGTATGGCGATCGCCCTCGTGGCGACGATCATCCTCGCGATCAATGGCGTCTACCGCAGCGGGCTCGACGAGGCCGCGAAGAAGGCCGGCGAGTGGGGCCTGGGGCTGCTCGTCCTCGCCATGGTCATCGGTGCGGCCATCGGGATCTGGCGGGCCCGCGTCGTCGAGATGACCGGTATGCCGGAGCTCATCGCGATGATGCACTCCTTCGTCGGTCTGGCCGCGGTCCTCGTCGGCTACAACTCGTACCTCGAGGTGCACGGGAACCCCGTCTATGAGGACCTGATGCACAGGGCGGGCCTGACCGGCATACACAACGGTGAGGTCTTCCTCGGCGTCTTCATCGGTGCGGTGACCTTCACCGGCTCGATCGTCGCCTTCCTCAAGCTCAGCGCGCGGATGTCCTCCAAGCCGCTGATGCTGCCCGCGCGGCACTGGCTCAACCTGCTCGCCGTCGTCGTGTCCTTCGGGCTGCTCATCGCCTTCATCCTCAGTCCGCAGCTGTGGATACTCGCCGCGATGACGGCGATCGCGCTGGCCTTCGGGTGGCACCTCGTCGCCTCGATCGGCGGCGGCGACATGCCCGTCGTGGTGTCGATGCTCAACAGCTACTCCGGGTGGGCCGCCGCTGCCTCCGGCTTCATGCTCAACAACGACCTGCTCATCGTGACGGGTGCGCTCGTCGGCTCCTCCGGTGCGTACCTGTCGTACATCATGTGCCGGGCGATGAACCGCTCCTTCGTGTCGGTCATCGCCGGTGGCTTCGGCTCCGACGGTGCGGTCACCTCGGGCGACACCGACTACGGCGAGCACCGGGAGATCTCCGCGGTGGAGACCGCCGAGCTGCTCACCGACGCCTCCTCGGTCATCATCACCCCCGGGTACGGCATGGCCACGGCTCAGGCGCAGCACGCGGTCGCCGATCTCACCCGCAAGCTGCGGGACAAGGGCGTCGAGGTCCGCTTCGGCATACACCCGGTTGCTGGTCGCCTGCCGGGGCACATGAACGTGCTCCTCGCCGAGGCGAAGGTGCCTTACGACATCGTCCTGGAGATGGACGAGATCAACGAGGACTTCCCGTCCACCGACGTCGTCCTCGTCATCGGCGCCAACGACACGGTCAACCCCGCGGCGATCGACGAGCCCGGGTCACCGATCGCCGGCATGCCGGTGCTCCATGTGTGGGAGGCCAAGAGTGTCGTCGTCTTCAAGCGGTCGATGAACGCCGGCTATGCCGGGGTGCAGAACCCGCTGTTCTTCAAGGAGAACTCGGCGATGCTCTTCGGTGACGCCCGAGACCGGGTGGAGGACATCATCAAGGCCCTGTGAACAACTGGTTCGGGCGTTCACACAACCTTGTCGACCCCTGCAGCGTCTAAGTCGTTGAGTGACCGGTGCAGGGGGCCGGTCAGTCGCCCCCCGCCCCACTCCCTGTGGATAACGTGCAAAGACACACCTTTAGAACGCTTCTAAAGGTGTGTCTTCGCGGGTTGTCCACAGGAAGGGCTACGGAAGGGGCAGCCCGCAGGAGGTCGCCGCGGCCTTGAGGGCGCTCCGCAGCTCGGTGCGCTGCGCCTGCGTCAACGGGCCGAGGGGTCGGGTGATCCCGGCCTTCTGCATACAGGACAGCTGAGTGTCGGTCAGCTCCAGCCAGCGGCCGGCCCGCTTCGGCAGCGTGACATTGCACGACTCGGCCGCCGTCTTGACCGAGGCCCACAGCGTCCGCCGCTGCTCCAGCGTGAGCGGACCGACCGGGCGGGTGAGCCCCTTGGCCTGCAGGCAGCTGCGCTGCTCGGGGGTCAGCCGCGCCAGCTTGCCGTCGCGGGCCGCCCCCGCCTGGCCGCCCGGGTCGGTGCCGCGCCAGCCCAACCCCGAGCCGGCAGGCCCGGTGCCGAGCCCGCTGTCGGACCCGACTGCCGAGAAGGTGGTGCTGCCCTGCGGCGCGGCTACCGAGACCGCCGCCCCACCGGCGAGCAGCGTCACCGCAAGCCCACCGACCGCCAACCCAACCCGCATCGTCTTCATCGTCGCTCCTTTGTCGAATTCGTCGAGGACATCGTGGTCCCTGATGACCTCAGGCTGTGCGCCCAGCCTGGAACGGTTCGCAACACGACCTCGCGGTTTGCTGGAGATCCACCTCTTCGGCAAGTCTGCAGGTTTCCTCCAGGAAGGTTGGCGGAGGGTCTGCCACCGTGGGAGGTATGCCGAACCCCGACGACACCCCCAGCCCGAACCTTCGGAGCGCAGGCCCGAGCGTCCTGGTCGTCGATGACGAGGAGAACATCACCTACCTCGTGGCGTCGGCGCTGCAGCTCGCCGGGATGACCGTGCACACCCGCGGCACCGGAGCCGAGGCCCTCGAGGCGGCCACCGGCCACTCCTACGACGCGGTCATCCTCGACGTCATGCTGCCCGACCTCGACGGTTTCGAGGTGCTCCGCCGGCTCAGGGCCCGCGGCATGTCGGCGCCGGTGCTCTTCCTCACCGCTCGCGCCCAGACCGTCGACCGGGTCCGGGGTCTGACCGCAGGCGGCGACGACTACATCGTCAAGCCGTTCGCCCTGGAGGAGCTGGTGGCGCGGGTCCAGGTCGCGCTGCGGCGCCAGGGCGTCCTGCCCGGCTCGGCCGGGCGCCTGCAGGTCGCCGATCTCGTCCTCGACGAGGACGCGCACCGGGTCTGGCGCGGGGGAGCCGAGGTGCACCTCACGGCAACCGAGTTCACCTTGCTGCGGTGCCTGATGGCCAACGCCGAGCGGGTCGTCACGAGGGCCCAGATCCTCGACCACGTCTGGCAGTACGACTTCGCCGGGGAGTCGGCGATCATCGAGTCCTTCGTCAGCACGCTGCGCAAGAAGGTCGACGCCACCGGACCCAAGCTCATCCATACCGTGCGCGGCGTCGGCTACAGCATCCGGGAGCCGTGAGATGACGCTGCGCCGCCGCCTGCTCCTCGCCCTCGCCGGTCTGGCCCTTACCCTGACGGTCGTCGGAGCGAGCGTCCTGGTTCTCCAGCGGCAGTACCTCCTCGGCCAGATCGATGACGAGGTCGTCGCCCTGGCGAGCGGCCCCCGGGTGGTCAAGGGGCTCACGCTGGCCGCCGGGCGGGACCTGCCGGACCTGCTCAGCGAGGTGTATGTCGGCCGGTTCACCCGAGCCGGCGCGCTCGTCGCGGTGGTCGCCCCGAGCAGCGATCCGGCGCTCGTCCCGGACGTTTCCGCGACGGAGCTGCTCGCCACACCCGTCGAGCGACCCACGGTCAGCGGCCGCTCGGCCCGGGTCCGGGTGGTCACGACCGACCTGGCGAATGGCACCCGGGTCGTCGTCGCGAAGTCGACGGCCAGCGCCGAAGCGGCGGTCGTCCGGCTGGCTCGGACCCTCGCGCTCGGAGCGCTGGCGGTCGCAGTCGTCGTCGGTCTGGTCCTCTGGTGGGTGGTGCGGCTGGGCCTGCGGCCCATCGCCGCGATGACCGAGACGGCCGATGCGATCGCGGCCGGGTCGACGACGCGACGGGTCGCGCCCGGCGCCCCCGGCACCGAGGCCGCGCGTCTGGGCGCCGCGATCAACACGATGCTCGACAGCACCGCGGCGGCCCAGGATCGGCTGCGCCGGTTCGTCGCCGACGCCTCGCACGAGCTGCGGACGCCGCTGACGACCCTGCAGGGGTACTCCGCGCTCCACCTGACCGGAGGTCCGCGGACCGCGGACGAGACCGATGACGCGATGCGCCGCATTCAGGGAGAGGCGACCCGGATGTCCCGGATCGTCGCCGACCTGCTCTCCCTGACGGATCTCGACAGCGGCGGGATCGCACCCACCGAGCAGGTCGACTTGCCTGGCCTGCTCCGCGATGTCGTGTCCGACGTCCGGGCGGTGCAGCCGGGCCGGCGGGTGGAGCTCGTGGCGTCGGAGGGTCTGGTCGTCACGGGGGACCGGGACCGGATCCTCCAGGCCGTGACCGCCCTGACGTCGAACGCCGTGCGGCATACCCCGGAGGAAGCTGCCGTGACTGTTCGCGCGACGAGGCAAGGCGAGCGCTGGGTCCGGGTCGAGGTCTCCGACACCGGCCCCGGCATCGCGGCCGAGCACCTGCCGCACCTCTTCGAGCGGTTCTACCGAGTCGACCGCAGCCGCTCGCGGGCGCTGGGCGGGACCGGGCTCGGGCTGGCCATCGTCGCCGCCATCGCCACCGCGCACGGTGGACGGTATGGCGTCCAGTCGGCGCCCGGGGCGGGGGCGACCTTCTGGCTGGAGCTGCCCGGCGGTGCAGGCTCGGGCGCGCCGGAGCGGAACAGCAACGCCCCGGGCAGGGCTCCCGGGGCGTCACTGGGCTGAGGACGTCGGCTCAGTGCGGCCGACGCCGGTCGGTCAGGGGTGGTCTTGCGCGAGCTCGGCGTAGTCCGGCGTCGGGTCCGCCGTCTGCGCATCGGGCCTCTTGTGGGCGACAAACTCGACAATGACGAACCAGACGAGGGACGACAGCGCGAACAGGCCGAGTGCGACCAACAGGAAAGTGACGAGCATCTGCGCTGGTCCTTCCGGGAGGGGAGCGGTCAGTGTGGCCTATCAGAACATGCCGGTACCCCGGTTGTCCCGTGTCGAAGGGCCCGGTTCACCCGACCTGCCCTGGCTGAGGCCTCAGCTCCCCGTGGCCACCGGGGTCCCCACCGGCTCGGATCAGAGCCAGTCGAGGTGGCGGAAGACGGCATACAGCGAACCGGACAGCACGGCGATGAGGCCGATGCTGACCCACACCCCGGACGGCTGCCCGAACCCCGGGTAGGGGACATTCTGACCGAACCAGCCGGTGATCGCCGTCGGCACCGCGATGATCGCCGCCCACGCCGCCAGCTGCTTCATCACCGTGTTGAGTCTGGTGTCCTGCTGCGACAGGTTCGTCTCGACGATGGTCGTCACCATGTCCCGTAACGACTCGGTCCACTCCGCGGCCCGCAGAACGTGGTCGTAGAGGTCGTCGTACCACCTCGCCAGCTCTTCGTCGGACTCCGGGCGGTGCCGGAGCAGACCGTTGACGACCTCGCGCATCGGCAGGACCACCCGGCGGAGCTGCACCAGGTCTTTGCGGACCCCGTAGACGGAACGGAGGAACTCCCGCCCGCCACCGGCGTCACCGAAGAGCCCGTCCTCGAGCTCCTCAATCGCGTCGTCGAGCGCCTGGATGCTCGAGAACTGCTGGTCGACGACCTCGTCCAGCAGTCCGTGCAGCAGGGCGCCAGGCCCGCTGCGGAGCAGGTCCGCATTCTCCTCCCAACGGTGAAGGACCGCACCGAGGTCGAAGTGGTCGTCGGTGCGGATCGTCACCAGCGCGGTCGGCAGGACGAAGCCGGACACCCGCCCGAGGACCAGCCGCCCCGCCGGGTCCCCCGCCCGACCGGCGAGGCCTCCCGTCGTGAAGGCCGTCGCGTAGGTCGTAAAGAAGAGATGGTCGGCGTGCCGGGTCACCTTCGGTCGCTCGTATGGCGCCAGCGCGTCCTCGACGGCCGTGGCGGCCAGGCCGAGCTCGTCGGCGAGGGCGGCGAGGTCCTCGGGGCTGGGGTTCTCCAGGTCGACCCACACCAGGATGGACGGGTCGCCGATGTGGTCGGAGATGTCCTCACCAGCGACTTCGGACGCAACGACTCTTCCGTCACGCCAGACCCGAGCCTGCACCGGACAGGAGATCTGCGTCATTCCCACATTCTGGGCCACCCGGGTGGGGGCGGTCCGATTCGTCGTGCCTCGGCCCGTATTTGCCTCGTTGGAGGCGGCTCTAGGTGGTCGAGGTTCCCTCCAGAAGCGGCGTCCCGCCGCCTCACCTCTTCCGTTCAGGAGTCATCTCATGTCTCGTCATCGCAGCCGCTGGTATGCCGGGGCCATGTCCCTGGCGCTGGCATCCTTTGCTCTCACCTCGGTGTCCCCGGCCCAGGCCGATGACCCGAGCCCGGCCAAGGGGAAGGCGGCGGCCCCCGCCTTCGCCCCGCCGGCCTCCAAGTGCTCCCTGCGACCCTCGGGCCACGCGAGCACCCACAACGAGTGGCTCTCCTGCCTCTCGGTCACCGCGAGCCTGGACCGTCTTCCCGCGGTCGGCCAGACCGCCACGCTCACCGTCGCGGTCGACGCCGCCGACACTCTCACCGCGGAGGTCTCAGTGGAGCTGCCCGCCGGGATGGTGTGGGTCCAGGCCCCCACCGGGATGGGGTCCGCCGCCAAGGCCTCAACGCGGCCCGAGGACAAGGGCACCACGTCCAAGGCCAGCGCGAAGCGGGCCATGGCGGCCGGCCAGCGCGCCACCTACACCGGAATCGTCAAGGCGACCGCCCCCGGTGCCACCCAGATCCGCGCCCGGGCGACGGCCCCCTACGCCGGTGGGGTGCAGGCCGGAAGCGACGATGTCATGCTCACCGTCGCGCCCGCGGGCGGTGCCTCCAAGGCCGGTATGCCGGCCGCGCCGTCGGCCTCGGGTGCGGTTGCCACCGTACCCGCCGGAACCAGGCTGTCCACGGCCTCGCTGGGCAAGCCCGCCAAGGCCTCGGTCGCCAAGGCTCCCGGTGCGAACGCCTCGGCCCCATGCGACACCACCGTGACCGGGTTCTGGTCGTACCAGGACCAGGCCGGCGTCTGGCGGCCCTCCCGCAACGTCCAGATCCAGGTGTGGGACGCCGACCTCTTCGGTGACACTCTGCTCGCCACTGGCGTGACCGACTGGAACGGTGGGTACAGCATCTGCTTCGACTCCGCCTCCGAGGGCTGGTTCGACAGCGGCACCGCCGACGTCTACGTCAAGTTCGTGACGGAGAACTCGATCTGGAAGGTCCAAAGTGGCGGGAGCGCGCTGAACTGGCGGACCGGCACGACGAACGACGTCACCCCCGGCTCGACTCTCAACCTCGGCTCGCTGACGACGGGCGACCCGGCCTTCCATCGTGGCCTGCACGCCTTCGACGCCGCCAACGACGCGTGGTCGTGGATCCCCAAGCCGACGAACCTGTGCTTCGACCAGGACGACGCGTCCTGCCGGCAGCTCGTCGTCAACTGGGGCCCGGGCTCAACCGATGGGACGTACTACAGCCTCTTCTCCAATGACGTGCACCTCGCTGCGGACGACCCGAACGCTGCATCGACGGTGATCCACGAGATCGGCCACGCCATCATGGACGACGTCTACAACGACGCCTTCCCGTCTGCGCCCAGCTGCAACCCGCACTCGATCCAGGGTGCGTCATCGCAGGGCTGCGCCTGGACCGAGGGCTTCGCCGAGTGGTTCCCGGCCACCGTCCTCAACGACCCCTTCTTCCGGTGGCCGAGCGGTGCCTCGCTCGACCTGGAGAACGCCGGCTGGAACAACGGCTGGAGCACCGGGGACGCAACAGAGGGCCGGATCGCCGGCGCGCTGATCGACCTGACCGATGGCACGAACGAGACGCCATGGGACCGCAAGACCGAGGGCTACTCGGCCACGTGGAACACCTTCATGACCTACGTCTCGAACAACCTGAGCCAGTTCATGACGCACCGGACATGGAAGGGCTACGCGAACACCTCGAGCGTGCTGGCCACCCTGTTCAACAACACGGTTGACTACGGCTTCCGTGACCCGATGGCGAACTACGCCACCTACACCCGGCCGCAGCCCTTCGTGCCGCATAACTACTCCTTCTCGACGAGCACGCCGTACTGGTCGGTCGTCGCGGTCCGTCCGACCGGCACCAACGACGTGGACCTGCGGGTCTACGACGACTACAACCAGTCGGTCTTCCTCAAGGGCTCGACCTACGGAGGCGTCGAGACCGACTTCGTCGCCATTGACTCGAACCGGCTCGCCTACGGTGACTTCTACCCGCGGACCAACCAGTACAGCGGGACCGGCGGCTACAAGACGGTTCTGGCTCAGGGCTCCTCGACCCTTCCCGTGGGCACGACGTTGGTCTCCATGCCGGCCAGCAATATCGTCATCGTCAAGGACGTCTACCTCACCGCCGGTGTGGCAACGACGATCAAGGTCACGCCGAGCGCAGGCACCCAGGACGCCGCGGTCTACCTCATGGGCAGCACCTCCGGGGTCCCGAGCACCTACGTCCAGTCCCGCAGCGCCGCAGTCAAGACCGCGGCCGCCAACGGTCCGGGTGTGGCCGAGACGCTGACCTACACCCCGACGGCCTCCGGGTGGTACGGCTTCGTCCTGGTCAACAAGGCCGGCGGCGGTACCTACACGGTGGTCAACACCTCGGCGGCGAAGGTCGCGCCTCCCGCGCACCGCTGACGGCATACCGGCAAGAGGGGAGCCCCGCACCGAAGCATCGGTGCGGGGCTCCCCGTCGTTGTGGGCGGCGTATGCCGGCTCAGGCGACCCAGGCGGACCTGCGGTAGAAGGCGGCGAGGTTCCGGTTGAGGATGCCGCGGATCTCCTCGGCGTCGGGGCCCTCGGTGGAGTCGACCAGGGCCATGAGGTCGGCGATCTCACTGGGGGTGCGGAAGGTCGCGAGGTCGTCCTGGAGACGGCGGTGGGCGAGCGCGGCCTGCCGGCGGGCGCTCAGCCGGGCACGGATGCTGCGCACGACGGCCGGGGCGTGGACGGCGGTTCGGGTGGTCATACGGTCCTGCGTGGTGGTCATGGGTCAATTCTCGATCCGTCCTGTCCATGCGTCCAATGTCTACCGGCCATATAAACGATGCACTAGGGTTATGGATATGGAGACCGACGTCCTGCGCTGGTTCCAGCAGGTCGCCGACGGGACGACGGTCACCGAGGTGAGCGACCTCTGGCAGGTCAGCCAACCCGCGGTCTCCCGCGCCCTGGCCCGCCTCGAGGAGGAGGTCGGCTCCCCGCTGCTCCAACGCAGCGGGCGGGTGCTGCGCCTTACTCTCGCCGGGGCCGCCTTCAAGCGCCATGTCGACGCGCTCGTCAACAGCCTCGACGACGGGCTCGCCGCGGTCGAGCAGCTGGTCGACCCGGAGAGCGGCACCGTCACCGTCGCCTTCCAGCTCTCCTTCGGCACCTGGCTCGTCCCGGCCGTCGTCAGCCGGTTCGGTGATCGGCACCCGCGGGTGCGCTTCGTCCTCGAGCAGTCCCATGACGCCCTCGGGTCCTCGCTCCTGTCCGGTGGTCGGGTCGACCTGGAGTTCACGGCTCGCCGACCGAGAAACCCGAGCGTCACCTGGCAGCGACTCTTCACCGAGCCCTTGGGGCTGGCCGTGCCGCGCGGGCACCGGCTCGCCGACGCTGCGGCGGTCGGGCTGGCCGACGTGGCGAACGAGGACTTTGTCATGCTCCGGCCGCCGTGGGCGCTCCGGGCCACGGTCGACCAGCTCTGCGCGGCCGCGGGCTTCGAGCCCCGGGTCGCGCTCGAGGCCGACGACCTGCCCACGGTCCGTGGCTTTGTCGGCGCTGGGCTGGGGGTTGCGCTCGTGCCGACGATGACCTCGGGCTCCGTCGAGGCCGGGGCCAAAGTGCTGGCTCGGGAGCGCGGCGACGGGGTCGTCATACTGCCGGTCACGGACGTCGGGGCGAGCCGCGACGTGGGGCTGGCCTGGTCGACGCAGCGGCGGCTGTTGCCGTCGGCCGAGCTCTTCCGCCGGTTCGCTCTCGCGGAGTCCGCGCGGGTGGGCCGATGAGAGCGGCGAGCCCACCGTTGACCCGCCGGCGCCGCCTCCTTGTCCTCGCGACCTGCTGCCTCAGCCTCTTCGTCGTCGGGATCGACGCCATGGCGGTCAACCTCGCGCTCCCCTCGATCCGGGCCCAGCTCGGCGCGTCCCCCACGCAGCTGCAGTGGGTGGTCGACGCCTATGTCCTCGTCCTCGCCTCGCTGCTGCTCCTGTCCGGCTCGGTGGCCGACCGGTTCGGGCGCCGCCGGGTCTTCCAGCTCGGCCTGGTCGTCTTCGGCCTCGGGTCGCTGCTCTGCTCGCTGGCCACCTCGCCGGGGGCGCTCATCGTCAGCCGGGCGCTCCAGGCGGTCGGTGGGTCGATGCTCAACCCGGTCGCGATGTCGATCATCACGAACACCTTCGACGACCCCCAGGAGCGCGCCGAGGCGATCGGCATCTGGGGCGGGACGGTCGGCCTGTCCATGGCGACGGGGCCGCTCGTCGGCGGCTTCCTCGTCGACGCCGTCGGGTGGCAGGCGATCTTCTGGATCAATATCCCCGTCGTCCTCACGGCGGCAGTGCTCGCCGCGATCCTCGTCCCGGAGTCCCGCGCCGCGCGGCCGCGTCGCTTCGACCCGGTCGGGCAGGCGCTGCTCGTCGGGCTGCTCGGCGGAGCCACCTTCGCGATCATCGAGGGTCGCGTCCTCGGGTGGGGGTCGCCGGTGGTCCTGGGGTGTCTGCTCGGGGCGCTCGGCTGCGGAATGCTCTTCGTCCGCCATGCGGCGCGGGTCGCGCACCCGGTCCTCGACCCGGCGTTCTTCCGGAACCGCTCGTTCTCGTTCGCGGTCCTCGCCGCGATCCTCGGGTTCTCGGCGATGTCGGGCTTCCTCTTCCTCAACACGTTGTACCTCCAGGAGGTCCGCGGCTACACCCCGCTCGCCGCTGGGTTGCTCACGGTCCCGATGGCCGGGATGACGGCGCTGTGCTCGCCGGTGTCGGGGGTCGTCGTGGGCCGGCGCGGCTCGCGGGGACCGCTCGTCCTCGCCGGCCTCGGGATCGGTGCCTGCGGGGTGCTGCTGAGTCGGCTCGCCCCGGACACCTCGGTGTGGGTGGTCATTGCGGCATACCTGTGCTTCGGGACCGGCTTCGGGACGGTCAACGCCCCGGTCACCTATGCAGCAGTCAGCGGTATGCCGAGGTCGCAGGCCGGGGTTGCCGCGGCCGTCGCCTCGACGAGCAGGCAGGTCGGCGCGGCTCTCGGCGTGGCCGTCTTCGGCGCGGTGACCTTTGCCGCGCTCGGGGAGCAGTCGATAGCCGGCTCCTTCGCCGCGGCCACCCATCTCGCGTGGTGGCTCATGGTCGGGTGCGGGGCCGGTCTGGTCACCCTCGGGCTGCGGACCCCGCGCGGGCCGTTGGCCCCCACCCTCGACTAGGACCCGTTGGTCGAGGTCGTCCCGGCCGGGGCAGCGCTCGCCGACTGTGCGGCGAGCTCGGCCGCCGTCGGTGGGTCGGCGAGATCCCGGACCATCCGGCGCATGCCGAGCCACCACTGCTTGGCCGGGCGCCGGTTCTCCCAGTCGACGAGCTCGTCCATGTCCGCCACGGGCGTGGTGACCAGGGCTCCGTGCTCGAGGCCGATCATCGCCGCGGTCGTCTCGCCGCGCGCCAGCGCCGTGGTCAGCGCGTCGATCGAGGCGGCGGCGAGGCGGGTCGCCAGGACGCGGTCGAAGGGGGAGGGGTTGCCGCCCTGCTGGAGGTGCCCGAGGACGGCCTGGCGGACGTCATACAGGTCCCCGCCCTCGGCCTCGAAGATCCGCGAGACGACATCGGTGGTGTACTGGTCGTCGGCCCGTTCCGAGCGGACCGTGAGGAAGAGCCGTCGGCCCTCGCGGAAGCGGTCGGTCATCCGGGTGACATCGGCCTGCAGCGCGGCCAGGGTGATGCCCTCCTCGGGGAGGTAGGCCTGCTCGGCACCTGCGGACAGGGCCGCCATGAGGGCGAGGTAGCCGCAGTCGCCGCCCATCGTCTCGATGACGAAGCAGCGCCGAGCCGCCATGGCGGACTGCTTGATCCGGTCGATCGCCTCGACGATCGCGTTGAGGGCGGTGTCGGCGCCGACGGAGAGCTCGGTGCCGGGCAGGTTGTTGTCGATGCTCGCGGGCAGGCAGATCATCGGGATCGCCAGCGCGGGATAGTGCGCCCGCTCGGCATACAGGCGGTGGACGCTGTCGTACCCGTCGATGCCACCGATCATGAGCACGGCGTCGATCTGATGGGTCTCGATGGCCCGGCTCAAGGCGTAGAGGTGCTCGGGCTCGATGACATCGCGGCGGGTGCCGAGGTCGGCGCCGCCGAGGCCGGTCCAGCCCTCGACGTCGGCGAGGGTGAGCTCGCGGACGTGGCCGTGCCTTAGGCCGGAGAAGCCGCGTTCGAGGCCGAGCATGGTGTGCCCGCGGTCGTGCCCGAGGCGGACCGCGGCGCGCACCGCGGTGTTCATGCCCGCCGCGAGCCCCCCCGCGTGGACGATGCCGATCCGCTTCGGGACGCTGGTGGGGGTGGGCTGCGGGTGGGCGATCGCCCGCAGGATGGAGTGCAGCTCGGCATAGCTCTCGCCGCGGGCCGCCATGGCGCGGGCGTAGTGGCCGTCGTCGACGAGCTGCGAGACCGCCTTGTTCTCGTTGACCGAGCGCATCAGCGGGGTGCGGCGGACCCGGTTGCGGCGGACCCCGATGAGCTGGGCGCCGTCCGCGGGGGTGGCGCTCATGAGCTCCTCGGCGGCGGCATATCCCATCATCGTCGCCATCGAGCGGTCGAAGGCGCTCGGCGTCCCGCCGCGCTGGACGTGGCCGAGGATGGTGACCCGGGTGTCCTCCCCGAGCCGGGTCTCCAGCTCGTGCTTGACGAGCTCGGCGCTGATCCGTGCTCCGTGCTGGTCCCGTGCGCCCTCGGCGACAAGGATGATCGAGTCGCGCCGCCCGAGCGAGCGGCCGTGCTTGAGGGCGGCGCACATCTCGTCCTCCCAGCCTGGGCCGGGGGGTGCCTCGGGGATGAGAGCGAAGTCGCAGCCGCCGGCCAGGGCCGCGGTGAGGGCCAGATAGCCGCACCGGCGGCCCATGACCTCCACGACGAAGGTCCGCTGGTGGCTCGCCGCGGTCGAGGCGATGGCGTCGACCGCCTCGGTGATCCGGTGCAGGGCACTGTCGGCCCCGATGGTCATGTCCGTGCCGACCATGTCGTTGTCGATCGACCCGACGATCCCGGCGATCATCAGCGCCGGATGGGCCTGCGCCGTCTCGGCGGTGATCTCTCCTGCGGCGACGAGCTCGGCGAGCAGCGAGTCCCACTCCTGCGAGAGCAGGTCCGCGCCGGTCAGCGAGCCGTCGCCGCCGATGACGACGAGCCGGTCGATCCCGTGCGTGAGCAGGTTGCGGGCGGCGGCTCGCCGCCCGTCGCGCTCGCGGAACTCCGCGCACCGCGCGGTCCCGATGACCGTCCCACCCCGCTGCTGTATGCCGCCCACGTCGTCCCAGCCGAGCTGGCTGATCCCGGCGCCCCCGTCGACCATCCCCTGGTAGCCCTCGTGGATGGCGAAGACGTCGGCGCCGAACCGGATCCCGGCCCGGACCACGGCTCGGACCGCGGCGTTCATGCCCTGGGCGTCGCCGCCGCTGGTGAGGACCCCGATGCGTGTGCGGTGCGTTGTCACGCTCCTATCCTCTCGCTGCGCCGTGACGCAGCAAACGCGGGGCGCGCCTCGACGCCGGTGGTGGTGAGGCAGGATAGTTTCGTGCGTCCGGCCACCGCGGCCGCGAGGGAGGATCACCGTGCAGACGACATCGATCACCGTGTCTGGAGCGGACGGCACGCCCGTCCTCGGGTACCGCTGGGAGCCCGACTCGGGCCCGGTCACCGCCGTCGTCCAGATCGTCCACGGCCTCGCGGAGCACTGCGCCCGGTACGCCCGGTTCGCCGAGGCGCTCACCGCGGCGGGCTATGCGGCATACGGGCATGACCATCGGGGGCACGGGCGGACCGCAGCCGGCGACGCGAACCTGGGGCACTTCGCCGACAGCGACGGGTGGTCCAAGGTCGTCGACGACGTCCGCGCGGTGCGCCGCCAGATCGACGCCGACCACCCGGGTGTGCCGGTGGTCCTCTTCGGTCACAGCATGGGGTCGTTCATCTCCCGCGCGTATGCCGCCACCGACGGCGGGACCCTCGCCGGGCTGATCCTGTCGGGCACCGGCGGTGACCCGGGCGCCCTGGGCAAGGTCGGCCAGCTCGTCGCGGCGGTCGAGGCGCGGGTGCGCGGCAAGAGGACGCCGAGCCCGCTGATGGACAAGCTCTCCTTCGGGCAGTTCAACGCGGCCTTCAAGCCGGCCCGGACGGGGTACGACTGGCTCTCCCGCGACCCGGCCGAGGTGGACAAGTATGTCGCCGACCCGTGGTGCGGCCAGATCTCCTCGGCCGGCCTGTTCGGCGACCTGCTCGGTGGGCTGACCTGGGTGAACGACGAGAAGAACCTCGGACGTGTGCCGAAGACCTTGCCGGTCTATCTCTTCTCCGGAGCGCTGGACCCGGTCGGGGCGAACACCGTCGGGGTGCAGAAGGTGGCCGACCAGTACCGACGCCTGGGCATGCAGGACGTCTCGGTCCGGTTCTATGACGGCGCTCGGCACGAGACGCTCAACGAGACGAACCGGGACGAGGTCACCGCCGACGTCATCGCGTGGGTCACGCGGGTCACGTCCTCCTGAGCGCGACATCTTTCCTGGTGGTGCCCCTTACCGGCGTCGTCGGTATGCCGGCCTGCGGTCGCGCTTCGACGGGTTTCGCCGTGGGTTGGCGAGCGAGTGACGGTGCCGTCCGCATGTGCGCCGCGTCGTGATGCCCGAGACCCGCTGTCGCGCCTCAACCGTCCCATTCGGCCGGTACGCCTCAACCTGCCGCCCGGCCAGCCGATGGCCTGTTGGACGCGCTCCACACCAAGGTCTTGTCGGCTCTTCGAACTTAGCCGGGCACGCCGGTCCTTCGCGGTGACGCGGTAGGGCCCGTGACCTCCCCCAGAGGGGGCACCCCCAGGTGATCATGGCTGTTGTCGAAGCAGTTCATGGTCACGATGCGAGGTCACGGGCTTGGTTCAGGGTACGCACGTTCAGGCTGTCCGGCGGTCGCGTCCGGCGTCGTTGTTGTTGGGGATTGAGGGGCTGGCCGTCGTCGATGTCGTGCCGGACGGCGACGCCGGGGGTCGGGTGGCGCACGTCGTCACCGTTGATGAGTCGGCGACGGCGTGCCCGACCTGTGGGGTGTTCTCCTCGTCGGTGAAGGGCAACGTGGTGACCTCGCCGCGGGACATCCCCTACGGTGCGGGGCCGGTCCGGCTGCAGTGGCGCAAGCGGCGGTGGAGGTGTCGGGAGGACGCGTGTCCGCGGGGGTCGTTCACCGAATCGATTCCGGCGGTCCCGGCCCGGGCCCGGGTCACGACCCGGCTCCGGCAGGAGTGCGGGGCCGGTGTTGCGGAACGGTTCTCGTGTGTGCAGGCCGGCGCGGAGCACTACCGGGTGTCGTGGCCGGTCGCCCACGCCGCGTTCGTCGCGCACGTGCAGGGCGTGCTGGCCCAGCCACTGCCGCCGATCAGGGTGCTGGGGGTCGATGAGACCCGCCGCGGCAAACCGAAGTGGGTCCAGGACCCCGTCACGAGCCGGTGGACCGTCGCCGCGGACCGGTGGCACACCGGGATCGTCGACGCCGCCGGCACCGGCGGGCTGCTCGCCCACGTCGACGGGCGCACGGCCGCCGCCGTGACTGGGTGGCTGGGCGAGCAGCCCGAGGCCTGGCGGGCCGGGATCAGCCACATCACGATCGACCTGTCCGCCTCCTACCTCAAGGCCGCCACCGACGCACTCCCGCACGCGGTCGTGGTCGCCGACAGGTTCCACCTGATCCAGCTCGCCAACGACATGCTCACCGACGTCCGGCAGCGAGCCACCCGCGAGTACCGCGGCCGCCGCGGCCGCAAGACCGACCCCGAGTGGGCCCGCCGGCGCCGGCTGCTGACCGCCCACGAACGGCTCGCCCCCGCCTCGTTCGCCCGGATGTGGAACGAGCTGATCGACGCCGGTGACCCCGGCGTCGAGATCCTGCACGCCTACACCGTCAAGGAGAACCTGCGCCAGCTCCTGGCCCTCGCACCGACCCCCGGCAGCGCCGTCCCGGACCGGTCGGTCATCTCCCACCGACTGTGGCGGTTCTATGCCCAGGCCGCTGCCTGCGAGATCCCCGAGGTCCACCGGCTCGTCGCGACCATCGAGACCTGGTGGCCCGCCGTCGAAGCAGCCATCACCACCGGCTACTCCAACGCCCGATCCGAGGGCTACAACCGGCTCGCGAAACACCAAGGACGCAACGCCTTCGGCTTCCGCAACGTCGACAACCACCGCATACAGCAATTATCATGTCAACCACCGGCCCCCGCGCAGATGGGCACCATGGTGGTGAGAGTTGCCGAACGGGGTTTTCGCTACTTTGTCGGGCGAGCGAGGCTGTCCTCCCCGGAGACAGGACTGCTCTCTGACGACGCGGCCTTGGCGATATTTGAGAATTCCTGGCGAATTTCGGTCGGCGCGTATACGCCTTGGAAGCGCAAGCATAAGCAGGTGCGAACAATCGATTGGAAGGCCGTATTCGGACCGGACGAGTTGAATGTGTCCGGGTTGCTCACAACGTACATGCTCGAGAGTCTCCGTCGGGACTATCGCTTTACTGACGGATTGCTCACCGTGGAGGTCCGTGAGTTGAGCTCTCCGCAGGAACGGCGGTCAGTTGCTGAGATGTGTGGGGTCGACATCGAGGCTATGGTCGAGATGCCTACGGCACGGGAGTTCTCTGAGCCCTGATCGGGAAGGTGGCGAGGTGGCCCGGGAGGCCAGGGCGGCGGAAGGTCGCCGTGTGGGGCTGTGACCTGGGGTTTCGCGGTGCCGTGACGGGCGTGGCGTGTGTGACGGAGGGGGCCCTTGGGGCTGGGAGTTCCAGGTTCGGCATCCAGAATCCGTTTCGCCGGATCCCCCGCACGAAGTATTCTGGCTTGTATGACTTGGGGGGCTGTCTGAAGAGGCACGGGTTTCCCGCCGCATTGATTCCATCAGGAAGGATGCGGGACATGGAAAGCACTACACATCCGAGGAGAAGAGCCGGGCGTTGCGGTTGGTCCGTGAGGAGCTGCAGTAGTACGGCTCGGTCACCAAACGACTCCTTCTCCCGCGAACTCTGGGCCGCCATGCGCCCACTACGCGCCCCCGCCGACCCCACCCACACAGCCGCTTGACAGCTATAGGAGCATCAACGCGCTCCTGGAGTCCGGCAACGGGCTGTACAAGACCGAGTGCATCCGCACCACCGTCTTCCACGCCGGCCCCTACCGCACCATCGCCGACGTCGAGTACGCCACCGCCGGCTGGGTCGAGTGGTCACGATATGTGGGTGATCCCGGCGTGTCGGACGGTGTCGGTCTTGTGACCGGCGGACCCTCGTTTCAGGAGGCCTGTGGTGTTCGATCCGTGCATGGTCCAAAGCCTTCGTCTCGAGGGCGGCGCGACTGTCGCGGTTGGGCATCCGCTGCTTGATGACTATCTCGAACTGGTCGCGGCCCGAGCCCGACCGAACACGGTGCTCGCCACGGCGTATGACCTGAAGGTGTTCTTCTCGGTCATCGACAAGGACCCGGTCGAGGTGGCCACGGTCGACGTGTTGGCGTTCATCAAGTCACAACGCACACCCCGGCGGGGTGCGACGGTGGTGCGGATCGAGGACGGCGAGGCAGGCCTGTCCGCGCGGACCATCAAGCGACGACTGGCAACGATCGCCGGACTGTATGAATACCTGATCATCCGCGAGGACACCGGCGTGACACGAAACCCGGTGCCTCGCGGGCTGGCGGTACGCCGCCCCGGACAGCGAGCGGTCCGCGGGGTGCCGCTGATCCGGGCACCGCGCACTCTGCCCCGGGTGATCGACCCCGACCAGGTCGACGCCTTCACCGCGGCGCTGCGGACCCGCCGGGACCGGGCGATGGTCGAGGCGATGCTGCTCGGCGGCCTGCGCCGGTGCGAGGTCCTCGGACTACGCCTGGAGGACGTGCGCCCAGGCGAGCACCGTCTGTTCATCGCCGACGGCAAGGGCGGACACCAGCGGATCGTCCCGGTCTCGAAGCGGTTCTTCGTCACCCTGGCCGACTATCTCGAGTCCGAGCGGCCGCGAGCCTCGACCACCAGCCAGGTGTTCGTGGTGCTGAAGGGCCCGCGCCGGGGTCAGCCGCTCAGCGCGGCCGGGCTGGACGAGATCGTCTCCGGCGCCCGGAAGCGAGCCGGGATTGAGCACCTGACCTGTCACCAGCTGCGGCACACCTGCTTCACCCGGCTCCGCGAAGCTGGGATGGCGCTGGAGGCGATCCAGGCACAGGCCGGGCACCGGTCGATCGAGTCGACCCGGATCTACCTGCATCTGGCCAACGACTGGCTGGCCGGTGAGTACCGGCGCGCGGTCGAGGCGATCGACGCCCAGGCACTTGGGAAGTCGTGATGCCGGCCGCCGTCGCGCTCACCGTCGAGCACACCGACCGGGTCGCCGCATACCGGGCGGCCATGACCGGAGCCGGCCGCAAGACCGGCCGGTCCACGATGTCGGCTGCCCGCACCTTCTGCGCCAAGCTGGAACGCGCCGGCGGCTGGGACCAGATCAGCCGGGCCCGCCAGCTGGACGCGATCAACAAGGCCCGCTCGTTCGCCTCCTGGATGATGGTCACCGGCCGGCTCACCATCGACCCCGACATCCTCGGCCGCGTCTACCTCCGGCTGGGCACCTCCGCCCGACTGTTCTGCCCCGACGCGCACTCCTGGTTCCTCGACGCCTGCTCTCGCACCGGCGTCCCCGCCGCTGACATCGCCCTGCAATGGAACGCGCTGGCGATGATCACCGCCGTCACCGGGACCGCGCCCGACCAGATCCACGATCACCACTTTGAGAACGGATCGAGGACCGTCCTCGACGCCTACGTTTCCCGCGGCAAACCCGAGTCCGGCCGCAACATGGCCTCGATCTTCCACCGCCTGCGCCTGACCCTGTTCCACGCCGGACGGCTCGACAGCCACCGCCGACCATCTCGCCGCCAGCCCGTCTCCATCACCGGGTGGGCCGTGGTCGCCCCCGGCTTCGCCGACAACGCTCGCCGCTACGTCGCCCAGGTCGAGCTGAGCCTGCGGCCCGCCACCACCAAGCACATCGAGACCGACTTGAGGGAGTTCGGCACCTGGCTCGCTAACGCTCATCACGAGGTGGCCAGCTGCGCGGACCTGGAGCGCCGCCACATCGAGGACTACAAGCGGTGGGTCTCGACCAAGCACGGCCGCTACACCGGCAAGCCGCTGAGCCGGATCAGCATCAAGAACCGGCTAATCAATCTGCACTGCTTCTTCGGTCGGACCACCGAATGGGGATACCCGAGGGCGCCGCATCGGCCGTTGATCTTCGCCGGCGACCTGCCCATCATCGACAAGCCGTTGCCCCGCTTCCTCGACGACGCCGCGGCCACCAAGCTGATGCGCGCCGCCCGAGCCCACTCAGACCCGCTGTCCCGGCTGATCGTGGAACTGCTCGCCCGCACCGGGATCCGCAAGAGCGAACTGCTCGCCCTCACCGTCGACGCGGTCGTCCAGATCGGTTCCGCGTTCTGGCTGCGGATCCCGATCGGCAAGCTCCACAACGACCGCTACATCCCGCTGCACCCCGAACTCAAAGACCTGATCGACGACTGGGTCACCAACCACCGACCTACTGGGCTGCGCAGCGACCGGCTGCTGCTCGAACGGAACCGACCGATCTCCTCGCTGCGGGTGTCCACCGCACTGGACCGGATCAGCGACCAGGCAGGCATCGGCCACGTCACCGCCCACCAACTCAGACATACCCTGGCCACGCAGGCGATCAACCGCGGGATGAGCCTGGACGCCATTGCAGCGCTGCTCGGCCACAAGACCCTCGCGATGACCATGGTCTACGCCCGGATCGCCGACAAGACCGTCGCCGAGGAGTACTTCGCCGTCACCGAGAAGGTCGAGGCACTCTACGGCCAACCCCCACAACTGCCCGATGACGACGAGGGCACCGAGATGCGCAAACTCCGCAGTGAGATGCACCGCCGGATGCTCGGCAACAGCTACTGCGCCCGGCCCGTCGAGATGGACTGCCACTTCGAGTCGATCTGCGAGAACTGCACCTTCTTCGTCACCACCATCGAGTTTCGACCAACCCTGCAACGACAGCGCGAGGACGCCGCCCAAAAGGGCCAGGTCGGCCGAGCCAAGATCTTCGACGACCTCCTCGACCGCCTCGACAACGACGCCTCCTGACCCACCCCTTGACGTCGATCACCCGCATAAGTACAACAACACCCGACTGCACAGTACCCTCGGCTACATCTCGCCCGCCGAGTACGAGGCAGCCCACTACGCGACCCTCACCCGAGAGCCGCAACCCGTATGAGAGCGGCAAGAAACCTTGGGCGGTTCACCGATGACCCTTCCCCAGTCTGCCGTGTCCGACCTGTTGGACGCACTCCGCGCCGGAGAGGGCGTGGATCTGGTGCGCGAGTCCGTGCGCATCGTGCTGTAGGAACTGATCGGAGCCGAGGCCGCCGAGACGATCGGCGCGGCGCGGTACGAGCGCACCGGTACCCGCACGACCGAGCGCAACGGCACCCGTCTCAAGCTGCTGACGACCAAGGGCGGTGATGTCACGGTCGCGATCCCCAAGCTGCGTCAGGGGTCGTTTTTCCCCTCCATCCTCGAGCCGCGCCGGCGGATCGACCAGGCCTTGTACGCGGTGGTGATGGAGGCCTACGTGCACGGGGTCTCGACCCGCAGCGTCGATGACCTGGTGGCCGCCCTCGGCGGGACACGGATCTCCAATAGCGAGGTGTCCCGGACCTGTGCGGGAGGCCTCGACCCCTACCCTGCCGACGACGCGCCGACCGCGCCCACAGCCTCATCTGTGATGAGCCCGCTGTCCCTTTCGTGCGATATCTCCCGGCGAACCAGGGCGATTCGGGGTCTCTGACGGTCACTCGCCTCTCGACGGCGCGCGAGCCGGGAACAGACGAAACCGCAGGTCACAGGGCTGTGATCTGCGGTTTCGGGGGTGGCCAGGGGCGGGGTCGAACCGCCGACCTTCCGATTTTCAGTCGGACGCTCGTACCAACTGAGCTACCTGGCCAGGCGCCTCTCCTCGTGAGAGAGGCTGGCGACCCCGACGGGACTCGAACCCGCGACCTCCGCCGTGACAGGGCGGCGCGCTAACCAACTGCGCTACGGGGCCTTGGTGGGCGGCAGCGAACCGCGCCAAGACACTGCACATCAAGACATTGCGTATCCCCAACGGGATTCGAACCCGTGCTGCCGCCGTGAAAGGGCGGAGTCCTAGGCCGCTAGACGATGGGGACCTGGGCTGTCGCCGCAGATCCTCATCCACCCGCGAGCAGGTTCGGATCCGTCGAGGACTGAGACAGCATAGGGGACGTTCCGGCGCCCTCCCAAATCGCCGGGACCGCCGGAGTCGGGCTGGTCACCGCTCCGACTCCGGGTCCGCGACCCAGGCCAGCAGCCGCTCGACCGGCCACGTCGTGACGATACGGTCCACCGGGATGTCCAGCGCCTCGGCGCGCTGGGCGCCATACCCCTTCATGTCGAGCTGACCGGGGGCGTGCGCGTCCGAGTCCACGGCGAACAGGCAGCCGAGATCGAGCGCCAGCCGGACGAGATCGTCGGGCGGGTCGCACCGTTCGGGCCTGGAGTTGATCTCGACGGCCGTCCCGGTCGCGGCGCACGCCGTGAAGACCTCGCGGGCGTCGAAGGCCGACTGGGCGCGGGTGCCGCGGGAGCCTTCGACGAGACGGCCGGTGACATGTCCGAGGACGTTCACCCGAGGGTTCTCGACCGCGGCGACCATCCGCCGGGTCATCGGCGCCGAGGCCATCGCGAGCTTGGAGTGGACCGAGGCGGTGACGACGTCGAGCTGCCCGAGCAGCTCAGACGTCTGGTCGAGCGAGCCGTCGTCGAGGATGTCGACCTCGATCCCGGTGAGCAGCCGGAAGCGCCCACCCAGCGCAGCGTCGACGCCGCGGACCCGCGCGATCTGCTGGCTCAGCCGCGCCGCGGACAGCCCGTTGGCCACCTTGAGCCTGGGGGAGTGGTCGGTGATCGCCAGCCACGACTGCCCGAGCTCGATGGCGGTCAGCGCCATCTCCTCCAGCGGCGAGCCGCCGTCGGACCAGTCGGTGTGGCTGTGCAGGTCACCGGTCAGCGCCGCATAGGTCAGCTCACCGGAGTCCGCGAGCGGGTGCCCCACCCGTCCCTGCAGCTCGACGAGGTATGCCGGGAGCTCGCCCCGGACCGCCTGCGCGATGACCGTGGCGCTGGTCTCACCGATGCCGGGGAGGTCGGCGAGGGTCCCGGCGGTTGCTCGAGCGGCCAGCTCGTCGGGCTCCATCGCGCCGATGACGCCCAGCGCCTTGCGGAAGGCCTGCACCCGGTAGGTCCCGGCCCTCGAGCGCTCCAGCAGGTACGCGATGCGGCGCAGCGCCGCCGCCGGGGTGACCGGGGCTTCGAGAGGGGCGACGCCGAGCATCCCGCCATGGTACGGCGCGGCGCCGGCTGCTCAGGGTCTGCGGTCCTCGGCGTCCGCGCTCATTCGTAGAGGACGTACTCCGGGGTGGGATTGAGGGCGAGGACCTGCGCAGGGGTCATGAGCGGGCCGTGCTGGCGGTCCTCGACATAGAAGAGCTTGAACCCGGGGTGGACCACCTTCGGGGTCACCCCGATGACCTTCTTCCACGTCGCGGTCTTGGCGCCCGGGCTTCCGATGCCGTCGACGGAGGCGACCATGGCCACGCCGGGGTGGGCCCGCAGCGCCGACGGAGTGCGGACGATCGAGGTGTGCAGCTGGTGATAGACCATCACCTTCTCGGGGAGCCCTTCCTGCGCGACAAGGGCGGACAGGTATGCCGCCACCGCGTCGAGCTCGGCCCCGGTTGTCCGACCGAAAACCCGCCCGGGAACCTGCCCAGGACCGACCGCCCACTCCGGGTCGAGGGCCACGCCGACGTCGGGCTCGCGCAGCCAAGGCTCGTACGCCTTGACCTCGTCCATGAAGTGCGCCCGCCCGGGCTGGATGTTGAGCAGGAGCAGCGCCTTGTGCCGCCGCGCCGCCTCAAGGTAGGTGCGGATGACCTCCGGACTCTGCCGATGCCGGTACAGCCCGTCCCGTCCGGGGTACCCGTCGACGACCGTGGTGATCAGCTCGAGGACCGGGAGGACGGTCCGCCCTTTCGCGTATGCCGCACCGACTTTCTCGATCTCCTTGACCCGGTCGTCGAGATCGCCGATGCCGAGTCGGCCGAGCGCAGGGGAGTTCGGGGCGCCGGAGAAGCCCACGAGCCGGTATGCCGGGAAGATCTGCCGACCGCCCCGAGGCAGCTCCAGCAGAGGCGTCGTCTGGGTCGGGGTGGGCGTCTGGGTGGTGGCTGAGGGTGGCGTGGCAGTGGCCGACGTCGGCGAGCCGCCCGGTGTCGAGGCGCCCGCGCTGCTCGGGGTCTGCGTCCCGCTCGGGGGCTGACTTCCGCTGCACGCGGTCGTCATACCTGCGCAGGCAAGGGTGAGGGCAAGCGCACGGCCGACCCAAGCACGCCCCTGCCACCACGAAGCCTCCACGACCGGCATGCTACGTGGCTTCGAAGCGCAGTTGTCCCAAGGGGGTGAGGTCTGCCTTAGTTCAGGCCGAGGTGCTACGACCAATAGACAACTGCCGCAGCGGCCTTCCCACGATCAGGCTGGAGATGCCTCGCGCGCCTGCGTCAGGCCCCTCAGGGTGCCCCCTCCCCGGCCCCCACACGTCTTCGGAGGTCACTGTGCGCCATCGAACCCTTACCCGTGTCATCGGTGCTGCAGCCGGCTCGGTGCTGGCCGCGTCGACGGTGGTGGTCCCCGCTGCGGCGGCCGACCCGCCGCCGAGCTATCTCGTCACCTACCTCGGTGACGGCTTTGTCACCGGTCTCAGCAACACCGGCGTCGTCATCGGTGGTCGAACCGAGGCATTTCGGGTCGTGACCCCCTATGTCAGCACGGGCGGCTCGCCGTGGCGGACGTTGCCGCTACCGACCGGCGCCACGGGGGCCACCCCGGCTGATGTCAACGACTCCGGGGTCATCGCCGGCACCGCCACTTTCGCGGCCGGCTCCCGTGCGGTCCGCTGGACCCCAACCGCGGGTGGGTATGCCGTGGAGGTGCTTCCCCTGACGCAAGGGCAGACCCAGTCCGTGGCGACCGGGATCAACGACGCGGGGCAGATCGTCGGGGGCCGGCTCGACATCCTCGGCTTGCCGACGTCACCGGGGTGGGTGGCCCCCGTCGGTGGCGACCCGGTCGCGCTTCTCGACACCTTCGGCTTCGGCGGCCTTCCGGTCGACGTGACCGACGGCGGGGTTGTCCTCAGTGCGGTGGAGCTCCTCGACCTCGGTACCGGGGTGGTCATGCCGATCCCGCAGGGCCCAAGCTCGTACAACCCGGTCGCCGCGTCAGCGATCAACGAAGCGGGACAGCTCGCGGGCGCAGCCACCTTGCGGTCCACCTCGCTGGTCATCCAGTCGGTCCTCCGGTACTCGCCCGGTCCGGGTTGGTCCCTCCTCGCCGGAAGCTCGCGTTATGCCGTCGCCGCCGACATCAACGACCTCGGAGACGTGACCTTTGGGACGGCAGGGCTGGACGGCACCTACGCGCCAGGGGTCGACCTCGTCGGGGTTGGCCAGTACGGTCTCGGAACGCTGTTGTCCATGGAGGCGAGGGCGGCTGGCTGGTCGGTCTCGGGGGCTGCCCCGCGGATCAACAACTCGCGAGTCGTCGCGGCACTGGGCTCGAACCTCGCCACTGGCCAGCGTGGGGTCGTCCTGCTCACTCCCGGAGGCACCCCGGCCCTTCCCCCGGTACCGACAGCGCTGACGGCGACGCCGCACCCGTGGTCCACGTCAGCGCCCTTCCTGTCGATCCGGCTGTCGTGGACCGCTCCGGACATCTCCCTCATCCACCACTTCGAGCTCGAGCGCAGCCTGGCCGGGCAGGGAGCCTGGGGCTCCGTGCCGCTCGTGCCGCCGGGGCTGTCCACGAGCCACGACGACACGACGGTCACGCCGGGGGTCACGTATGACTACCGGGTCCGCGCCGTCAACACCCTTGGCCCGTCGGCCTGGTCCAATGTGGCCACGGCGACGGCTCCGCGGCACGAGGTGCTCACCCCGCTCCAGGTCTCCGGGATCTCCCTCTCGGGCACGGTGAAGCGAGGAGTCGCGACGATCCGAGGTGTCGTCACCGTGGTCAGCGAGGGGGCTTCGGTCGCCGGCGCACAGGTGAATGTCGTGTGGCACCGTCCAGACGGTTCGACCCTCATTCAGTCCGTCGTCACCGGGAGCCGAGGGCGCGCCGCCTTCTCGGTCAGCGGGAGCCGAGGTTCCTACACCCTCACCGTGACCGATGTCGCGAAGGCCGGGTACGCCCTCGACACCGCGAGCAGCGTCCTCTCGGCGTCGATCACCAAGTAGGCCCGGCGAGGGGTGGCCCAGGACGAATAGGCTCGGTCCATGCTGACCAACACGTCCTGGGCCAACCCTCTTGACCTTGTTGACATCACCTCGGTGCTCACCCCTGAGGAGCGCCAGGTCCGCGACTCCGTCCGCGCCGTGTGCGCCAAGAGCATCGACCCGTATGTCGCGGGATGGTTCGAGTCCGGCGAGCTGCCGGTCGCGCGGGAGCTGACCCGCGAGCTCGGCGCGGTCGGGCTGTTGGGGATGCACCTGGAGGGGTACGGGTGCGCGGGGATGAGCGCGGTCGACTACGGGCTCGCGTGCCTGGAGCTGGAGGCCTCGGACTCCGGGATCCGCTCGCTGGTCTCGGTCCAGGGGTCGCTGGCGATGTTCGCGATCTGGGCGTACGGGTCGGAGGAGCAGAAGCAGGAGTGGCTGCCGCGGATGGCCGCCGGTGAGGCGATCGGGTGCTTCGGCCTGACCGAGCCGGACTTCGGCTCCGACCCCGGCGGCATGCGCACCACGGCCCGGCGCGACGGCGACGACTGGGTCCTCAACGGGACCAAGATGTGGATCACCAACGGCTCGATCGCCGATGTCGCCGTGGTGTGGGCGCAGACCGGGGAGGCTGGTGGGGGCATCCGCGGGTTCGTCGTGCCGACCGACTCGCACGGGTTCTCGGCGCCGCTGATCCACCACAAGCTCTCGTTGCGCGCCTCGATCACCTCCGAGCTGGTGCTGGAGGAGGTGCGTCTGCCCGGGTCGGCGATCCTGCCCGGCGTCCGGGGGCTCAAGGGCCCGCTCGGCTGCCTCTCGGAGGCCCGGTACGGCATCGTCTGGGGAGCGATGGGTGCCGCGCGCAGCGCCTTCCAGACCGCCTTGGAGTATGCCGGCCAGCGCATCCAGTTCGACCGGCCGATCTCGGGATTCCAGCTCACCCAGCAGAAGCTGGCCTGGATGAACCAGGAGCTGACCAATGGAACGCTGCTCGCCCTCCACCTGGGACGGCTCAAGGACACCAAGGGGCTGCGGCCGGACCAGGTCAGCGTCGGGAAGCTCAACAATGTCTCGAAGGCCATCGAGATCTGCCGGGTGGCGCGGACTGTGCTTGGGGCCAACGGCATCTCGCTGGAGTTCCCGGTGATCCGGCACGCGAACAACCTCGAGTCGGTCCTGACCTATGAGGGCACCGTCGAGATGCACACGCTGATCGTCGGTCAGGCGCTGACGGGTCAGGCTGCCTTCCGCTGAGTCGGCGCCGAGGTCGCTGAAGGTCCCCGGCCCCGGGGACCTCAGCCGTGCGGGAGCTCGACCGGACACCTAACGCCGAGGCCCTCACTGGGGCTCGCCTCGGGACCGTGCGCCCAGACCTCGCGCCGGGGCCTTGCGCCGGGGCCTTGCGCCCGTGCCCCGCCGGTGCCTCCTCCGGGGACTTGCGCCGGGGTTCAGCGTCGGGCCGAGGAGGTCTGTGGTCGCCCTATGCCGTGCTTCACTCCTTGACGCAACACCCCTCTGCTTCAGCACCAGAAGCAGAGGCCTACTGCTCCCGATCCGGAAGCAGAGGCCTACTGCTCCCGATGTGGGCGCAGAGGGGCTCTGCTCCAGCGGGTGAGGCAATGGGTCTCTGCTTCGGATTTCGGAGCAAAGGGCTGTTGCGTCGTATCTCGGAGCACGGCATAGGGCGCCAGAAGGGGCCCACGAAAGACCGCGGGGCCGTCGAACTCGGCTCGCTGAGCGAGGCCGCTACGCCAACGAGGGCGGCGACACGAGTGCAGCGACACGAGTGCAGCACAGCAGGGCAGATAGGGGGCGGCCGAGCGACAGCGGCCCAGGATCGCCGAGCGCGGCCAAGCGGGGACGCTAGCGCCGCGGTCCGGCGGAAGGCAGCGACGGAGCGCCCAGATGCCAAGACGGCCGTGCGTTTCGGGTCAGCCGGCGGGCCGGACGATGACGGCGGTGCCGCGGCCCGGCAGGCGGCAGCGAGGGTGCGCCCTCACGCGAAGGCGGCCCTGCGCGGCGGGTCAGTCGGCGAGCCGGACGAGAACGGCGGTGTCGGCATACTGCTGGCCTGCCTTGCGCTGGCCCATCACCTTGCCGAGGAACTTCGTGATCGGCACCATGAAGCCGTACTTGGCCGTGATGGCGCGGTGGACCTCGTCGAACAGCGGTCCGGACTTGACCATCTCAGCGGTGCCCTCGAGGACCGGTGCGCCGGCCTTCGCGCGTCCCCGGGCGTCGCTGGCCTGCACGGTGACCCGCGAGGTATGCCGCATCCGCTTGGTCTTCCCCGAGCCATCCGCAGTCCAGAAGCCGATCCGGCCGTCGCTGAGGGGGGCGACCCACACCGGCGTGACAACCCCTTCCCCTGAACGCCGGAAGGTGGTCAAGGCCAGGTACTTCTCGTCCGAGAGCGACATGGGCGGGATCGTACGCGCCGCGGCTATGCCGGGGTCGGAGGCCGCGCCGGGCCGGGTCTGGGTCGGGTCGGAGGCTGTGCCGGGCCGGGGGCTGGGTCGGGCCGGGGGCCGTGTCGGGCAACAGGCCGTGCCGAGCAGAGACCGGGTCGGTTTCGGCTACGCGGCATACGTCTCGGTGGCCTTGGCGGACAGCCACACCTGGGACCCGGGGCGCAGCGCGAGGTCTGCGACCGCGGCCGGGGTGACGTCGACGAGCGCATCGGGGGGGCCGGCGACCTCGACCCGGACCCGCTCGCCGAGCGGCTCCATCGCGCGGACGACGCCGGCCCACACATTCCGGGGGCTGCTGCGGTCCGGCCGCTCGGCATGCAGGGTGACCGCGGTCGGCGCCAGGGTGACCAGGACGTCCGCGACGTCGCGGAGCTGGTCGGCGCCGGTGACGACCAGGCGGCCCCCGCCGAGCAGCTCGACGGTGTGCGTGCTGCGGTCCAGGGACCCCCGGTAGAGGTTCACGCCCATCAGCCGCGCGACATAGTCGGTGCGGGGCCGCCGGGCGACCTCGTTCGGCGATCCCCGCTGGGTGACCCGCCCGCCCTCGATGACGACGAGATCGTCGGCCAGGACGAGCGCCTCGACGGCGTCGTGGGTGACCATGACGACCGGGCCGGCGAAGGTCCGCAGATGGGCGCGCAGCTCGGCGCGGATGCCGAGCCTGGTCCGGGCGTCGAGCGCGGCGAGGGGCTCGTCGAGGAGCAGCGCCGCGGGCTCGGTGGCGAGGGCCCGAGCCAGGGCCACACGCTGGGCCTGGCCGCCGGAGAGCTCGGCCGGGCGCCGGGTGGCCAGCCCGCTGAGGTCGAGCCGCTCCAGCCAGGCGTCCGCCGCCGCTCGAGCGCTCTCTCGGCCCACCCCTCGGGCTCGGGCGCCGAAGGCGACATTGCCTCGGACGTCGAGATGCGGGAACAGCCGGTAGTCCTGGAAGACCACCCCGACCGGACGACGCTCCGGCGGGACGAAGATCTCTGCGTTGACGTCGTCCAGCGGTATGCCGTCGAGGCGGATCGACCCGGACGACAGCGGGGTCAGGCCGCAGATGGTCCGCAGCGCCGTTGTCTTGCCGGCGCCATTGGGACCGAGGAGCCCGGTGACCCGGCCCGGGGCCAGGTCGAGAGAGAGGTCCAGTCGGAAGGCGCCGCGCTCCACCTGGCCGTCGATGACGAGCCCGGTCGGCCGCCTCTCGGGGGTCCCGTTCGCGGCGTGCAGGCCCTGAGCACGCGAACGGACATCGGAGCCTCGGCTCTGGGCGCGCGAAGGCAGCTCGGCGCTCATACGGCCCCGCCCCTGGGCAGCCAGCGGTCGCGCAGCGCCGCCAGGACGGCGACCGACACGACGAGCAGCACCAGAGCCAAGGCGATCGCCGCCCCGGGATCGGACTCCATCGCCAGATACACCGCGATCGGCATGGTCTGGGTGCGCCCGGGGAAGTTGCCGGCGAAGGTGATCGTCGCCCCGAACTCCCCGAGCGCCCGCGCCCACGACAGGACGGCCCCGGCGAGCAGCGAGGGCACGATGAGCGGCAGCGTCACATGCCGGAGGGCGAACAGCCGCGAGGCGCCGAGCGTCGCAGCGGCCTCCTCCAGCCCTCGGTCGGCCGACCGAAAAGCCCCCTCGACCGTGACGACGAGGAAGGGCATGGCGACGAAGGCCTCGGCGACGACGACCCCTGCGGTCGTGAAGGGCAGCGAGATGCCGAACCAGCGGTCGAGGTACTGGCCCACCACTCCCGTGCGGCCGAGGGTGAGCAGGAGCGCCACGCCGCCGACGACGGGGGGGAGCACCAAGGGCACGGTGACCAGGGCGCGGAGCAGCGCGACGAACCTGCTGGTGGACCGGGCCAGGACCCACGCCAGCGGTATGCCGAGCAGCGCGCTGAGCCCCGTTGCCAGCGTGGCGCAGAACAGCGAGAGCCGCAGCGCGTCGGCGACGACGGGGCTGCGCAGCAGCGACCCGAGATCGGTCCACGGCGCTCGAGCGAGGAGCCCGATCAGCGGCAGGACGAGGAAGGCCGCGCCCGCGACCGCCGGGACGGCCAGCGCGGCAGGGAGTCTCCGGCGGTCGCGGGCCGTGGCCCGCGCCATCTCAGGGCGCCCCGAAGCCAGCCGCCTTGAGCACGGCCAGCCCCTCGGCCGAGACAACAGCGTCGACGAAGGCTCGTGCGCCCGCTGGGTTGGCTGCGTGGCTCAGCGCAGCGATGGGGTATGCCGTCGTCGCGTTGACGCCGGCGGGCATCGGCACCGCGGTGACCGAGCCGGCCGCGGCCACCGCGTCGGTGACGTAGACCAGACCCGCGTCGACCTCGCCGAGGCGGACCTTGGTGAGAACGGACTTGACGTCCGGCTCCAGGGTGGCCGGCGTGACGGTCAGTCCCGCGGTCGCAAGGACCTTCGCGGCGAGGACCCCGCACGGGACGGCCGGCTGGCACTGGGCCACCTTGACGCCGGCGCGGGCGAGGTCGGCCAGGCTGGCGATCTGGGCCGGGTTGGCGCTCGGGACGACGACGGTGAGGGAGTTCGTGGCGAAGGTCGTCGGGGCCGTTGCGGCTCCGGCCGAGGTGAGGGTCGCCATGTCCTTCGCGCTCGCCGAGGCGAAGACGTCGGCCGGGGCGCCGGAGGTGATCTGGGTGGCCAGCGCCGAGGACGCGGCGAAGCTGAGGACGACGGTGGTCCCGGGGTGGGCCGCTTCGAAGCGCTTGGCGATCGAGGTGAAGGTCTCCTTGAGCGAGGACGCCGCGAAGACCGTGACCGTCCCGGTCACCGCAGGCGTCGAGCCTGGGCCGCTCGAGGAGCCCGACGCCGGGGTGCCGGGGGACGACGAGCACGCAGCCGCCATACCGCTGAGGACCAACGCGACGATGGCGAGCCCGGCGCGCCGGACGGACAAGGGACGGTTCATGGCTGGCTGGGGACCTCCACGACGACATGCGTTGACTTCACGGCGGCGACCGCGAGGACGCCGGGCTCGAGCCGCAGGTCGTCGGCGGCTTCCCGGCTCATCAGCGAGACGATGCGGTGCGGGCCGGACTGGATCTCGACCTGCGCCATCACGGTGTCCCGGACCACCCGGGTGACCAGCCCGACGAACCGGTTGCGGGCGGACTCCGAGACGATCGGGCGCGGTTCGGGGCGCTCGGCGGTCGCGGCGAGCTCCTGTGCGAGCGCGGCGAGGGCGGCCCCGTCGATGCTCTGGCGACCCGCGGCGTCCGCCGTGGCGGTGAGGCGGCCGGCCTCCACCCAGCGGCGCAGGGTGTCGTCACTGACCCCCAGCAGCTCGGCGGCTTCCTTGACCCGGTATGACGGCACGGCCCGGAATCTATCCGCGTCTGCGGTCAGAATCAAGAGATGGAACCGCAGATGCGGAGAGGCCGCCATGAAACCTGGACCAGGAGCGATCCCGGGAACGCTCGGACTCCGAGCCTAGTGGGCCCCCCGGGGCTCGAACCCGGAACCTACGGATTAAAAGTCCGCAGCTCTGCCATTGAGCTAGAGGCCCGCGCGCGCCAGTGTATTGCGCGCCGCCGCCCGCCCGCGCCGCCGCCCGGCCACGCCGCCGCCCGTGCGCGCCGCGGCCTGACCTCCACCCGGCGGTGCCACCGCCCGGCCGCACCGCACTACCCGCCGAACCGACCGGTCAGCGTCGCGACACCACGGACATGCCCGGTCGTCGCCGTGACCAGGTCGTCAATGGTGAACCCTGGCGTCAGCGCCGGGGTGGTGTCGAGTGCATACGCCGTCACGGTGTAGCGGTGTTCCCCGTCGGGAGGGCATGGCCCGAACCACCCGGTCGTCCCAGCGCCCGTCGTTCCCGCGACCGCGCCACTGGGCAGCGACCCCTCCGGCACCGACGAACCTGCCGGTATGCCGACCACCGTCCAGTGCACGAAGTCCCCCGCGCCCGCATCGGTGACGGTCACCGCAAAGCTGCGGGTGCCCGCCGGAACGACCGGGAAGGCCAGCGCGGGGGAGACATTGTCGCCGAGGGGCGGACAGGCGTACCGACGCGGGATGACCCCGTTCGCCCCGAACGACGTGCTCGTCACCACGAAGGTCGGCTCCTGAGGCGGCACCGTCTTCGGACCGGGGTCCGAGCCGCCCGAGCATGCCGACAGTGCGGCGGCGCCGAGCAGGCCCGCCGCGCCAACGGCGGCCGCGCCCCGGAGGCGGGCCGACAGACCGCCGAGACCCGAGCGGGCGCTGGGCGGCAGACCGCCGGTGGGAGGCAGGGCGCGGGGCGGCAGACCGCCGGTGGAGGGCAGGGCGCGGGGCGGCATACGCAGGAGGCGGCGGAGGCTGCCGGGAGCGCGAGGCGACATACCTCCAGTGTGCGGTCGGTGGTCTCGTGAGGCCACGGCGTAGGGTGACCGGCATGACGGACCGTCTGCCCCCGCGCCGCCCCGCCTTCGTCGGCCCGGCGTCCATGGAAGCGCACGGCGGCACCGTCGACCCGGTCCAGGAGATCGAGGTCGCCCACGAGACTGCGCGGCTGCTCGTCGCCGCCGGGCGTGGGGCGGCCGACCCGGAGACGACCGCACGCTTCGTCGGCCTGGTCGAGGAGCTTGGCCTGACCACCGTCGCCGACCTGTGGTCGCACCGGCCCGCCCGGACCCTGCCCGGAGCGCTGTGGCGGCTGTACGCCCTCAGGGAATGGGTGCGCAGTGACGGTCCGCAGGCCAGCGCGGAGTACCACGCCGGGATGACCTTCACCGCGGTCGACCATGTCGTCGCCGGGACCGCCGAGCCGATCAGCCCCGAGGAGCTGGCCGCCACCGTCGACGCCATCGTCGGCGGCGTCTTCTCCGGTGACCTGGGGACCGCCCTGGACCGCGCGGCGGCCCTGTGCCGGGTCGTCGCCACCGGGCGTGCCGCGCTGACCGAAGGGGCCACCACGGCCCGTCGTGCGGCGGCCCTCATGGAGACCGCGGCGGATCTGTCGGCCTGCGCGCGCCTGTGGAGACGCGACGATCTCGACTAGTTGCGGTTATGCTTGCGCTCGCGTCGGGCCGCGGTAGCCCCGGGTCCCACTGTTAGCCGCTACGAGCGGCCTTGCGCCGCGAGGCGCTCCCGGCCCGGCGCGACCTCCTGGGCAGCCCCCGCGCGGCCCGCTGTGCAGGAGAGCCCCGACCGCCGACTCGACTGGAGAGACCAGCGTGGCCTTCCGCCTGACGCCGCGGGACGACCGGCTGATCCCCCTCATCTCCGAGCTTGCGCAGGTCACCCTCGACGCGACCGCACAGCTCGCCCAGCTCGTCGGGGCCGAGGCGGCCGGCCGCGAGGCTGCCGCGAGCGAGCTGACGAGGATCGAGCAGCGTGGCGACGACGCCACCCACACCCTCATCGCCGCCCTGACGAGCTCGTTCATCACCCCCTTCGACCGCGAGGACCTGCACACCCTGGCGCTGGCGCTGGACGACTGCGTCGACCGGCTCGACGACTCCGGACAGCTGCTCATGACCTACCAGCTCGTCGGACTCCCGCACGGGGTCGCCGAGCTGCTCAACGCGGTGACCCGCATGAGCCAGCTCACCGTCGAGGCGATGGGCCACCTGTCGACTCCGGTCCGGCTCGGCCGCTACCGCATCGAGGTGAGCCGGCTGGAGAACCACGCGACCCGGATCCATCGCCGCGCGGTGGCCGAGGTGTACGGCTCCGGCAACGACGTGCTCGCCATGCTCAAGGTCCGAGAGCTGCTCGACGAGCTGCTCGCGGCGGCGCGCTCGTTCGAGTCGGTGGCCGCAGTGGTCGAGCGGATCCTCGTTAAGGGCACCTAGGCGTGGACGGGCTCCCTGTCGTCCTCGTCGTCGCCCTCGGTCTCGGCTTCGCCTACACCAACGGCTTCCACGACGCGGCGAACGCCATCGCCACGAGCGTCAGCAGCCGCGTGCTCACCCCCGGGATCGCCGTCGGTATGGCGTCGACGGCGAACTTCCTCGGGGCCTTCTTCGGGGAGAAGGTCGCTCGCACGATCGGCACCGACCTCATCGGCACGCCGACCGGCACCACCGCGCTGTCGGTCGTCGCAGCGGCGCTGCTCGCGGCGGTGATGTGGAATGTGGTCACCTGGTGGTTCGGTATGCCGTCCTCGTCGACCCACGCCCTCGTCGGGGGCCTGTGCGGCGCCAGCGTGGTCGCGGGCCTGAGCGTCAACTGGGACGGCGTGCTCGGCAAGGTGGTCGTCCCGATGGTCGTCTCCCCGCTCGCCGGGGCGCTCGCCGGCTACCTGTCGATGACCGCCCTGCTGTGGGCCTTCCGCCGGAGCCGTCGGCAGGTCGCAGCCCGCGGCTTCCGGTACGCCCAGACCGCCTCGGGTGCCGCGATGGCCTTCGGGCACGGGATGCAGGACGCCGCGAAGTCCGCGGGCGCGATCACCCTCGCGCTCACAGCGGCCGGCCGGCATACCGGGGACGACATACCGTTGTGGGCTCTGGTGGCGGCCGCGCTCGCGATGAGCCTTGGCACCTACGCGGGCGGGTGGCGGATCATGCGGACCGTCGGTCAGCGGATCATCCGGGTCGACCCACCGCACGGGCTGGCGGCGGAGACCTCCGCCTCGCTGGTGCTCTATGTCGCCGGACTCGGTGCCGGGGTGCCGATCTCGACGACCCACACCATCGCGGGCAGCGTGCTGGGCGTCGGCGCGACCGCCCGCCTGGGGGCGATCCGCTGGGCGGTCGTCCGCGACATCGCGCTCACCTGGGTGCTCACCTGGCCGGCGGCTGCGCTGATCGCCGCGACGCTCGAGCTGGTGCTCCGGCTGGTCTGACCGGGCCGGTCAGCCGAAGCGGCCCTCGATGTAGTCCTCGGTCGCCTTGACGCCGGGGTTGCTGAAGATCGTCGACGTCGGCCCGACCTCGATCAGCTCGCCGGGCTTGCCGGTCGCGGCGAGGTTGAAGAAGGCGGTCTGGTCCGAGACCCGCGCCGCCTGCTGCATGTTGTGGGTGACGATGACGATCGTGTATGCCGCCTTGAGCTCGGTGATGAGGTCCTCGATGGCCAATGTCGAGATCGGGTCGAGCGCCGAGCAGGGCTCGTCCATGAGCAGCACCTGGGGCTGGACGGCGATGGCCCGGGCGATGCAGAGCCGCTGCTGCTGCCCGCCGGACAGGCCGGCACCGGGCTTGCGGAGCCGGTCCTTGACCTCGGTCCACAGGTTGGCGCCCTTGAGGGACTGCTCGACGACCCCGTCGAGGGTGGCCTTGTCCTTTACCCCGTTGAGCCGCAGCCCCGCGGCGACATTGTCGTAGATCGACATCGTCGGGAAGGGGTTGGGGCGCTGGAAGACCATTCCGACCATGCGGCGGACGAGAACCGGGTCCATGTCCGGGGCGTAGAGGTCGACCCCGTCGAGCCGGATCGACCCCTCGACACGCCCACCGCGGGTCACCTCGTGCATGCGGTTGAGGGACCGCAGGACGGTCGACTTCCCGCAGCCGGATGGTCCGATCAATGCAGTCACCGAGCGTGCCGGGACGGTCATCGTCACGTCGTGGACGGCGAGGAAGTCGCCGTAGTACACGTCGAGGTGCTCGACGTCGATGCGCTTGGCCATGATGGGCGGGATCGCCTTTCGGGACGACGGACTATCGCGAGACGGAGCCGAGCCGGGCCACGAGCCGGCCGGCGAGGTTGAGCACGAGGACTAGGACGATGAGGGTGAGGGCGGTCGCCCACATTCGCTCGACCGCAGCGGCCTGACCGAGCTCGGAGCGGTCCTGGTTGATCATCGTGGGCAGGGTGGGCATGAGCCCGCTGAACAGGTCGGTGGCCAGGTTCTTGGTGTACGGGCCGAGGATGAGCAGCGGTGCCGTCTCGCCCATGACGCGGGCCAGTCCGAGCAGGACCCCGGTGACGATTCCCGAGAGGGCGGTCGGCAGGACGACCCGGACGATCGTCGTCCAGCGCGGGACGCCAAGGGCCAGGGAGGCCTCACGCAGCTCGTTGGGGACCAGCTTCAACATTTCTTCGGTCGTCCGTACGACAACCGGGATCATGAGGAGCACCAGCGCCAGGCAGACCGCGAAGCCGACGCGTTGGAAGCCGAAGGTGCCGACCCACACGGCATACACGAACAGGGCCGCGACGATGGACGGGACCCCGGTGAGGATGTCGACCATGAAGCTCACCGCCCGGGCCAGCCGACCACGCCCGAACTCGACGAGGTAGACCGCGGTGAGCACCCCGATGGGCACCGCGATGAGCGCCGTGACGCCGGCCTGGATGAGGGTGCCGTTGATGGCGTGACGGGCCCCGCCCCCGACCATGGTCGAGTTGATGCCGCGCTGCGAGTTGACCCACCACGTGGAGCTGAACAGCAGCTGGGCCCCCTGGGTCGTGACGGTCACGAGGATCCAGGCGAGCGGGATCACCGCCACGACGAAGGCCAAGGCCATGGACACCCGAGCCGCACGGTCCCGTTGGGTCCGAGCCCGGGTCCGGTCGGGGAAGGTGACGACGACGCGGGACGTTGTGGAGACGCTCATTCGGAGAAGGCCGCTCTGCGCTGGATGACGATCCGGGCCACCGCGTTGACGAGGAAGGTGAGGACGAACAGGACCAGGCCGGCCGCGATGAAGGCCCCCGTCTTCTGAGCCGAGTCGAACTCGCCCGCGTTGTTCGCGATCCGGGATGCGAAGGTCTCGCCGCCGTTGAAGAGCGACCACGACCACGGCGTGCCCGGTGCGAGCGAGGACACGATGAAGGTCACCGCGATGGTCTCACCGAGGGCCCGGCCCAGGGCGAGCATCGCGGCGCTGATGACGCCGGGGCGCCCGAAGGGCAGGACCGCGGTCCGGACCATCTCCCAGGTCGTCGCGCCGAGCGCCAGGGCCGCCTCCCGGTGGCTTGTCGGTGTCTGCGCGAAGACCTCACGGGACAAGGCGGTGACGATGGGCAGGACCATGATCGACAGGACGACACCGATGAAGAAGATCGTCCCCCCGCTCACTCCCGTCGGGGCGAACAGCGGTATGCCGCCCAGGCGCTGCTGGATGAGGTCCTCGACCGGCCGGACGACCGAGCGGAAGGACAGCACCGCCCACAGGCCGTAGACGATCGAGGGGACGGCGGCGAGCATGTCGATCATGGTCGCCGCGGGTCCGCGCAGCCAGGTCGGGGCGTAGGTGGTGATGAAGAGCGCGACGGCAACGCCGACCGGCACCGCGATGGCCATGGCGATAATCGACGCCGAGACCGTGGTCCAGGCCAGCTCGGCGATGCCGAACCGGGGTGCGTCACCGGCGACGGTCCACTCCCGGGAGGTCAAGAAGCTGGCTTGGTCCTTGAGCAGGGCCGGGATGGCCTGCGCGACGAGAAAGACCCCGATGAGGGTGACCAGGGCGATGACGAGGACCCCCGACCCGCGAGCGGCACCGGCGAAGATGAGGTCGCCGAGCCGGCCGGTCGACCTCTGTTCAGTACGGGGGGGCGCGGGCGCCGGGGCGGCGGCGGACCTGGCCGCCATGGACGGTGTCGACGTCGTCATTTGGTGAGCTCCTCGCAGTGGGCCCACCGCACCTGCGGTGGGCCCACCTCGGCGTGGACGGTTCAGGAGATGGCCGCGATGGCCGCGGCGACCTTGGCCTGGACGGCGGCCGGGAGCGGGGCGTAGCCGGCCGACTCGAGCTTGGACTGCACCTCCGGGGAGGCGAAGAACTTGAGGAAGGACTTCACCCCGTTGGCCTTGGCCTTGTCTGCATACCTGGAACAGACGATCTCGTAGGTGACCAGGATGATCGGGTAGACGCCGGCCTCCTTGGTGTCGTACTTCAGGCTGAGCGCCAGGTCGTTGCCCTGCCCCTTCTGCGACGCCGCGGCAACGGCCTTCCCTGCGGACTCGCCGGTCAGGGCGACCGCCCCGGCGCCGGAGTCGATCTGGGCGACCCCGAGCTTGTTCTGCGTGGCGTAGGACCACTCGGCGTAGGTCACCCCACCTGGGGTGGCCGCGGCTGCGGAAGCGACCCCGGCCGACTTCTCCTTGCCCTCGCCCTTGCCGGTCCACTTCTTGCTCGGGTCCGCAGTCCAAACGGCCGGGGCGGCGGCGTGGAGGTACTTGGTGAAGTTCTCGGTCGTGCCCGACTCGTCGGAGCGGAAGAAGACCTTGATCGCGGTGGCCGGGAGGCTGGCCCCGGCGTTGAGCGCCGCGATCGCGGGGTCGTTCCACGTGGTGATGGTGCCATTGAAGATCTTCGCGGCAACCTCGGCGTTGAGCGTCAACGTGGTGACGCCAGGGAGGTTGTACGCGATGGCGATCGGGCCGGCGACCATCGGGATGTCCCAGGCGGGCGAACCGCACGACTTCGCGGCGGCGTCCGCCTCGACCACGCCATCGACCGCGACGGTCTTCAGCGCCGAGTCCGAGCCGGCGAAGTCGACCTGCTTGGCGATGAACTGCTTGATCCCCGCCCCGGAGCCGGTGGGGTTGTAGTTGACCGTCGCGCCGCTGCAGGTGTCCTGGTACGCGGTGATGGCGAGCTCGATGGCGTTCTTCTGCGCCGAGCTGCCCTCGCCATTGATGGTTCCTGTGGGGCAGTCGGTCGAGGACCCGTTTGTGGTGGTGGATCCGGTGGCCTTGGCGCCGGAGGAAGCGGGCGAGTTCGCGTCCGAGCCACAGGCGGTCAAGCTCGCGGCGAGGACGAGGCAGGCGGGAACAAGGGCCGCCTGCACGGTAGTGCGCTTCACGGTGTGGAGCCTTCCGTCGGTGAGTGACTAGGTGTCGTCAGAGGTCTGACAGCTCGGACGGTATGGGCGCGGAGAGGCCACAGATCGAGGTGCTGATGAACGGGCTGTGAAGGGTATGACGCCCAGGGGTGGACTCCGCCGCCACAGCGCTCCGTGCGGGCCGGCGGGGGGATGGGCTCGGACCCCGACGGGCGCGGGGGACAGGCCGTGGTCAGACCGACTGGGTGCGGTGCCGTTCGACGGCGACGATGCGGGCCGACGCTCCGGACCCGCTGACGTGGCAGACGACGATCTCCCCTTTGGCCATGCCGAGGTCGGCCGCGGCGGCCAGGGCCTCCGCGGCACCCGCGTACTGGGCGGCGGTGGCCTGGTCGGCTCCCGCCGGGACGGCGCAGTGGTCGTGCAGGCTCATGAGGACGCTCGGCAGCACCGGACCGTGGCTGCACACGGCCGTCGGCTCGGCGCGCTCGAGCAACCGTGCGATGGCCGCGACGGCCTTCTCCGGCGCGGCCTCGAAGCTCTCCTCGGTCAGCGACTTGCGGGACCGTACCGTTGTCCCGATCGAGGCGGCGTAGGGCTCCAGCGTCTGCACACACCGGGTCGAGGACGAGCTGACCACCCGGGTCACCCCGAAGGACGCCAGCAGCGGCACCATCGACTGCGCCTGGCTGACCCCGACCTTGTCGAGCGGCCGCAGCCAGTCCTTGCCGTGCCAGCCGCCCCGGGGCTTGGCATGCGCGTGGCGGACGATGACGAGCGGCCAGGTGGACAGAGTCCCGGCGTGGTCGGCTCGGACCAGGGCGCGCAGCTGGTCGCGGTCCCGGGCGTAGTCGAGCCGGGCCGCCGCGGTCGGGACGTCCAGCCAGCTCACCTCGTCGATCTCGTTGACGAGGTGTCCGTCCCCGGCGAGGACCTGGGCGGCCCAGTAGCGCACCTGCTTGATCGCGAGGCGCCCGGTCCGGTCGACGACGGTGTATGTCGTGCTAGGCAGCGGACGACCGAGGGCGACATACCAGCCGGTCTCCTCGAAGGTCTCCCGCACTGCGGCGACGGGCCAGTCCTCGTCCGGGTCGAGCTTGCCCTTGGTCCACGACCAGTCGTTGTACTTGGGTCGGTGGACGACGGCCACCTCGAGGACGCCCTTGATACGGCGCCACGGAAGCGTCCCTGCCGCGGGGATGACGGGCATGGGCTGCAGGGTAGCGCTCGCACGTGTCCTAGCGGCGACGGGCCTTGCGGCGACGCTTGGCGTGCCACTCGGTGAGGTGGTGCTGGAAGTCCACCAGCCGGTTTCCGTCGCCGTCACGGGCGACCCGGACCCACCGCCCATCGCCGACGAGCTCCCAGCGCGAGACGTCGTCGGCCAGGCCGACGTCGAGCAGCTCGGTGAGCTGGGCGACGTGCCCGGGATCGGCGACCCGGACCAGGGCCTCGACGCGGCGGTCGAGGTTGCGGTGCATCATGTCGGCGCTGCCGATGAAGACCTGTGGGTCGCCGTTGTTGAGGAACCAGAAGATCCGGCTGTGCTCGAGGAAGCGGCCGAGGATCGAGCGGACGTGGATATTCTCCGACATCCCCGGCACCTGGGCCCGCAGGGCACAGATGCCGCGGACCCAGATGTCGACCTGGACCCCGGCCCGTGACGCCTCGTAGAGCGCGTCGATCAGCGCCTCGTCGACGATCGAGTTCACCTTGAGGCGGACCTGCGCCGGTCGGCCGGCCTGGGCGTTCTCGGTCTCTCGCTCGACGTGCTCGATGAGCCCGGAGCGCACCGTGCGAGGGGCGACGAGCAGGCGGCGGAACTTGCTCCGCGGGGCGTACCCGGAGAGGAGGTTGAACAACCGGGTGAGGTCCTCAGCGACCTCGGGGTCCGCGGTGAGCAAGCCGAGGTCCTCGTACATCCGGGCGGTCTTCGGGTTGTAGTTGCCGGTGCCGACGTGGCAGTACCGCACCAGGCCCTCGGCCTCCTGGCGAACCACGAGGCACAGCTTGGCGTGGGTCTTCAGCCCGACGACGCCGTAGACGACGTGCACCCCGGCGTGCTCGAGCTTGCGAGCCCAGGAGATGTTGTTCTCCTCGTCGAAGCGGGCCTTGATCTCGACGACGGCGAGCACCTGCTTGCCGGACTGGGCCGCGTCGATCAGGGCGTCGATGATCGGCGAGTCACCCGAGGTGCGGTAGAGGGTCTGCTTGATGGCCAGGACGCGCGGGTCCGCGGCGGCCTGCCCGATGAAGGCCTGCACGGAGGTGGAGAAGGCGTCATACGGGTGCTGGAGCAGAACGTCCTTGGCGGCGATGGCCGAGAACAGGTCGGAGGCCTTGGACCGCTCGGCCGGCGCGAGATCGGCGTGGGTGCGCGCCACGAAAGCCTCGAAGTGGAGGTCGGACCGGTCCAGGTCGGCGATCTGGTGCAGGCCGCGCAGGTCCAGTGGGCTGGGCAGCGCGTAGACCTCGGCGCGGGAGATGCCGAGCTCACGGGTGATCAGCTCCAGGACGTGGTCCTCGATGTCCTCCTGCACCTCGAGGCGGACCGGAGGGCCGAACCGGCGCCGGGTCAGCTCCTTCTCCAGCGCGGTGAGGAGGTTCTCGGCGTCGTCCTCCTCGACCTCCAGGTCCTCGTTGCGGGTGACCCGGAAGGTGTAGTGCTCGTGGACCTCCATACCCGGGAAGAGCTGGTCGAGGTGCGCGGCGATGACATCCTCGAGCGGGATGAACCGGGTGTGGTGCAGGTCCGCGTGGGCCGGGTCGTGCTCACTGTCGATCTTGAGGAACCTCGGGAGGATGTCCGGCACCTTGACGCGGGCGAAGTGGGTCGTCTCGGTCTTGGGGTTCTGCAGGACCACGGCGAGGTTGAGCGAGAGGCCCGAGATATACGGGAACGGGTGGGCCGGGTCGACCGCCAGGGGGGTGAGCACGGGGAAGACCCGCTCCCGGAAGAGCCCGTGCAGCGGGATCCGCTCGCTGTCGGTCAGCTCGTCCCAGTGCAGGATCGAGATGCCCTCCTCGGCCAGCGCCGGGCGGACGTCGGTGACAAAGGTGTAGGCGTTGAGCCGCATGAGGTCCTGCGAGATCGAGGTGATCTGTTCCAGCAGCTCGCGCGGCTCCAGACCCGAGGCCGACCGGACCGCCAGTCCGGTGGCGATGCGGCGCCGCAGCCCGGCGACGCGGACCATGAAGAACTCGTCGAGGTTGGACGAGAAGATCGCGAGGAAGCGGGCCCGCTCGAGCAGCGGGAGCGAGCTGTCCATCGCCATCTGGAGGACCCGCTCGTTGAACTGCAGCCAGGAGATCTCCCGCTCGAGGAAGCGGTCGGCCGGCAGGGCCGGGGCCTCGGCCCTGCCCGCGGGGGCGGCCGGCTCGGTCGACTGCGGCGCGCGGACGAAGCGGCCGTTGGCATCCCGTTCGGGCAGCGGCCGGCGCGGGGTGACGGCGGCGGAGATCTGGGACAGCGCCCCGGTATCTGCGTCGGGGCTCGGGGCGGGCGAGGGGACGACGGAGATCTGGGCGGCGCTGCTCATGTGCCTATGGTGGCATCAAGGGCGCCGACCATCGAGAGTGCAGCGCGGTTGTGACCGGGTCGTCATACCCAGGCGTACTGGCGGTCGGTGACCTCGACCGCAAAGCCGAGCCGACGGTAGGTCGCCACGGCGCGCGTGTTGTCGTCGTCGACATAGAGGTGCGCGGTCGCGACGCCCCGCTCGCGCAGGTGGTGCAGCCCGGCCAGGGTGACCGGGACGGCGAGCCCCCGACCCTGCCACCGGGGATGGACCCCGACGACGTAGACCTCGCCGTTGACCCCGGCCGGGTCGCCGCCGGCCGCCGGGGTCACCTTCGTCCAGTGGTATGCCGCGACGGCATCAGGTTCGGTGGCGCTGACGACGAGGAGGAAGTCGGCCGGGTCGAACCAGTCCTGGGCGAACCGGGCGTCGAGGTCGCGCTGCCCGAGCCGACCCTGTTCGGGGTGGTCCGCGAAGGCGGCGGCATTGGTCTCCAGCCAGGCCCGGTCGTCGGTCCCGGGACGGAAGGCGCGGACCGTCATACCGCCGAGTCCGGCAGGGAAGGCGACCGGGGGGAGGGCGGCGGTACGCAGGTCGAGGGTCATGAGATGCAGCGCGCGGACGGCTGCCATCCCCGCCGCGGCAGCGGTGGCCTGCGCGGCCGGAAGGTCGCCGTGCGCCCAGATGCGGGTCGTGGGCCAGTCGCCCTCGATGGCGTGGGTCAGGGCGGTGGCGATCCCCTGACGGCGGGTCATGGGGTGGACGACCAGTTCCGCCGAGGCCGCTTCACCGTCGATGACCTGCGCGTATGCCGCGACGGCGCCGTCCTCGGCGGGGACCACGAGATGGGTGACCTCGTCGAGAGTGGTGGCGAGGTTGAGGAGGGTCTGCTCCGAGAGCGCGGCGACGCCGTCGTGGTCCTCGGCGCTGCGGGCGAGCCGTCGCACCGCGTCGGCCGTGGCGGCGTCGAGGCGGGTCCGCTGCTGGACGTTCCTTGGTGGGGTCATCTGGGGGGTCCCGGGCGCGTGGGGCGGCTGCGGTGGCCGGCTCAGGGCGGCCTGGTCAGGCCAGCACGGTGGCCGGCTCGACCCGGGGCCGGTCGGTGACGAAGCGGTACCCGACGTTGCGGACTGTGCCGATGAGGCCCTCGTGCTCGGGCCCGAGCTTGGCCCGCAGCCGCCGCACGTGGACGTCGACGGTTCGGGTGCCGCCGTAGTAGTCGTAGCCCCAGACCTCCTGGAGCAGCTGGCCGCGGCTGAAGACCCGGCCCGGGTGCTGCGCGAGGAACTTCAGCAGCTCGAACTCCTTGTAGGTGAGGTCGAGGACCTGGCTGCGGACCCGGGCGGAGTAGCTCGACTCGTCGATGGTCACCTCGCCGGCGGTGATCGGGAGCTGCTCGCTGTCGTCGGCGGCCTCGGCCCGACCCAGGGCCAGGCGGATCCGGGCGTCGACCTCGGCCGGGCCGGCGGTGTCGAGCAGGACATCGTCGAGGCCCCAGTCCGCGGTGAGGCCCGCCAGGCCCCCTTCGGTGAGCACCCCGAGCAAGGGTGCTGACATCCCGGTGGCCCGCATGACCTGACAGAGCGACTTCGCGTGGGCGAGCTCGCGACGCGCGTCGAGGAGCACGACATCGGCAGCCGGGGCGTCGATCAGAGCCGCCGGCTCGGCGGGCACGACCCGCACGGCGTGGGAGAGCAGGCCGAGAGCGGGGAGGACCTCTGCGCTGAGGGCCATGGCGTTGGTGAGCAGCAGGAGGGTGGCCATTGACATCCAGGATAGGGGAGGGCGATGGGTCGGTCCGGGCAGGTCCTCATCGCAAGACCGCTCGCGATCAGGGCCGGGGACGGCATACCGTCGTGAGTGTCCGCGCCGACGACAGGAGGTGAGCCCATGTCCAAACCCGTCACCGTGCGGTACTGGGCCGCCGCGCGTGCGCTCGCGGGAGTGGACAGCGAGCTCGTCACGGCCGACGAGATGCTCTGTTCCGGGCCGTGCACCGTCGCCGACGTCCTTGCGGTCGTCGCGGGCCGCCACCCGCGGGCCGAGCGGGTGCTGTCGGTGTCCTCGGTCCTCGTCGACGGGGTGGCCGTGACCCGCGGGCACGGTGTGGAGCCCGGGGTGGTCCTCGAGGTCCTCCCGCCGTTCGCCGGCGGGTAGTGCGAGGATGTCGCTCGTGGCGCAGCCGAGCGAGGCGGGAGTGAGTCGCAGCGTGCGGCGAGTGCAGGCCGAGGCCGCCCGTTCGATCGTGGTCCTGCCGCCCAGCCCGACGGTCCTCATCGCGACGATCGGTTTCGCCCTGCTCGTTGGGGTGTGCGTGGCGGCCGGGGGCGTGCTGGCGGCGGCCGCGGTGGCCCTGGTCGGTTCGGTGCTGGCGTGGGCCTGGGTCGGCCTGTTGGATGTGCCGAGCCCGCGGGGAGTCATCGGTGTGGTGGCCGGAACGGCGCTGGGGAGCGCGGTGCTGGCGGCCTTCCGGCTCGACGAGCCGCTGCTGCGCTGGGTCCCCGTGGCGCTGGCGCTCGGTCTCATCGGGGCGTTCGCTCACCAGATCCTGCGGACCGACGGCCGGTCGCGGCTCACGTTCGGCCTGGCCGGGACGGTCAGCGGGGTTGTCGTCGTCGGGGCCGGGGTGCCGTGGGTCGGGGTGGCCGTGCCGACCGGCGGACGGTGGTTGGCGGGGATGACGCTGCTCGGCGTCGTGGTCGCTGTCGTGGCCGAGCTGGCCGCACGGTGGCCCCGGATGGTTCCCTTTGTCGTCGTGCTCGGGGCGCTGGTGGCGGCCGGTCTGGCGGGGCTGCTCAGCGGGCCGGTGTGGTCGGCGTGGTTGGCCGGAGTCTCCGGTGCCGCCGACACTGCCGGTATGGCCGGTGCTGCCGGTACTGCCGGTGCCGCGGGAGTGGCCGGGTCGGGCGTTGCGGCGGGCCCACTCGGTGCCGCGGTGTCCCCCGGGCTGGCCATGGAGCTGTCCGCCGGTGCGGCTCTTCTCGGTGCGGTGGTGTCGCAGTCGGTCCGCCGGGTCATGGCCTCGGCCCCGGGAGTGGGTACCGTGCGGGCCGAGCTCGCCGTCGCTGCGGCCGCCGTCCTGATGCCGGCGGGGGCGGCATACGTGCTCCTGCGCATCTTCGTCGCCTGACTCCGCCCCCCTCTACCCCCCTGACTCCGCCCATCCACACCCCCTCCTGCGCAAAGACACACCTTTAGAACGCGTCATAAGGTGTGTCTTTGCGGGTTGTCCACAGGGCGGCCCGGAACCCTTGGCGTACGAGGAGTGTTTTGGTATGGCGTTCCAGCTCGACCCGGACCTGCCGCCCGACCTGGCGCCGCTCGCCTGGATCGTGGGCCGCTGGGAGGGCGCCGGCGTCGTCGGCTACCCGACCATGCCGCAGTCCTTCAACTTCGGCCAGGAGCTCGAGATCCGCCACGACGGACGCCCGTTCCTCCACTGGTCCAGCCGCACCTGGCTGCTCGACACCGACGGCCAGCCGATCCGCCAGTCGGGCACGGAGACCGGCTTCCTGCGGATCGTCCCAGGCGGGGAGGCCGAGCTGCTCCTTGCCCACCCGACCGGCATCATCGAGATGTACTTCGGCCCCGCCGAGCCGGCGAAGCTCTCGCTGCGCACCGACTCGGTCGTCCGCAGCCCGCACGCCAAGGAGTACAACGCGGGCACCCGCCACTACGGCCTCGTCGACGGTGACCTCATGTGGGTGATGGACATGGCCGCCATGGGCACCCCGCTGACGAGCCACCTGTCCGCCCAGCTCAAGCGGGTCGGGTGAGGGTCCCGGAATCTTCTGGGCCCGCTGGGCTTTGACCACGGTATGACGGACCCCACGCCAGGCCTGCTCGTCGCCCCGACCGACCAGCCGGTATGGCGCTCCCCGCTCCTGCAGCGCCCTGGGGCGGTCGAGGCCACCGGCCCGGACGCCGGGGTGGCCTGGCACTACGGCGAGCCGACCGCGGAGGCGCGGGCCCTCGACGCGGGCACGGCGGTCGTCGACCTCAGCCACCGTGGCGTCCTCACCGTCACCGGCCCGGACCGGCTCTCCTGGCTGCACTCGCTGACCACCCAGGCGCTGGCCGACCTCCCGGCATACACCTCGCGCGAAGCGCTGATCCTCAGCCCGACCGGACATGTCGAGCACAGCCTGCACCTCGTCGACGACGGCGAGCGCACCTGGGTCACCACCGAGCCCGGCCGGGTCGGCCAGCTCGCGGCGTGGCTGGACCGCATGCGCTTCCTCCTTCGCGTCGAGGTCGAGGACGTCACGGACCGGTATGCCGTCCTGGGGGAGCCGGTCGCCGGGGAGTGCGGACCGGGGGCGCCGATCGCGTGGCTCGACCCATGGCCCGGACCCGTTGGGGACACCGCGTGCTACGGGCCCGTCGAGCACCCCGCGGCCGGGGTCGCCTGGCGGGAGGTGCTCGTGCCGCGCGCCACGCTGTCCGACGCGGTGGGTGGTCGGCCGCTCGCGGGCACCTGGGCCGCCGAGGCCCGCCGGGTCGCCGCCTGGCGTCCGCGGCTTGGCCTGGAGAGCGACCACCGGACCATCCCGCACGAGGTGGACTGGCTGCGCACCGCGGTCCACCTGCACAAGGGCTGCTATCGCGGCCAGGAGACCATCGCCCGGGTACATAACCTCGGGCGTCCGCCGCGCCGCCTGGTCTTCCTTCATCTCGACGGCTCGGCCGACCACCTCCCGTCCTCCGGCGCCCCGGTCGAGGCGGCCGGTCGCACCGTCGGTGCCGTTACCTCGTCGGCACGGCACGCCGAGCTGGGGCCGATCGCCCTGGCGCTGGTGAAGCGCTCGCTGGCGGTCGACCTGCCGCTGGTCGCCGACGGCGTCGCCGCGGCGCAGGAGGTCGTCGTCGGTCCTTGAGCGAGCGGGCCCGCTGGCATGATGGGCGCCATGAGCACAGGTGCGTCGACGTTGATCACCGTGGCCCCGACGGGTGCCGAGACCGCGAAGGTGGACGCCCCCGGGCTGCCGGCCTCGCCCGAGGAGCTCGTCGAGACGGCGGTGCGCTGCCAGGAGGCCGGCGCGTCGCTCATCCACGTCCACGTGCGCGACCACCGCGACCCGCAGCGCCCGCCGACCCTCGACGTCGGCCTGCTCCGCGAGGCCGTCGTCGCCGTCCGTGAGACCACCGACCTCATCGTCCAGCTCTCCACCGGTGGTTCGGTCCACGACCCGCTGGAGCACCGGCTCAAGGTCCTCGACGCGGACCCCGACTCATGCAGCCTCACCTGCGGCACCTCCAACTTCGGCGAGGACGTCTTCCTCAACCCCTGGGGGTTCATGGTCGACCTCTACCGGCTCTCCCAGGAACGCGAGATCGTCCCCGAGTTCGAGCTCTTCGACCTCGGCCAGGTCCACTCGCTGCGACGGCTCCTCGACACCCACGGGCTGCCCTTCGGGGGCAAGGTCCACGTCGACCTCGTCCTCGGGGTCCCGGGTGCCTGGCCGGGGACGGCTGAGGCGCTCATGGCCGGGCTGGCCGCGCTGCCGCCGCAGGTGACGAGCTGGTCGGCCACCGGGATCGGCCGCTCGCACCTGCCGATCCTCGCCCTGGCCCTCGGCGCCGGAGGGCATGTCCGGGTGGGGATGGAGGACAACCTCGTCTATGCCAAGGGCCGTCCGGTCGAGCACAACGCCGAGCTGGTGTCCCGGGCGGCCGAGGTCGCCGCGCTGCTCCAGCGGCCCCCGATGACCCCGGCCCAGGCCCGCGAGATGCTCGGCATCAAGGACCGCCGCGGCCGCTGAGGCGGGTACGTCACGTGGGCGCTGACGCTGGGGCGTCATACGGGCATTGACGCTGGGGTGTCCTACGGGCCCTGACGCTGGGGTGTCGTACGGGCCCCTGACGCCGGCCCCGGATCGTGAGCTCGGCATACCGCGAGGGGTGCGAACCGAGCCCGGCGCAGACCCGCCGCACCGACTGTGACTGGCTCCACGCTAACTAGGGTTTGCGTTTTGCTAACCAGAGCAAGCATAATGGTGGCGTGAGCAAGCTTCTGGGGCACGACCTCGGCGACTACCTGCGCGAGCAGCGTCAGTCCGCCCAGCTGTCGCTGCGCCAGCTGGCCGAGCTCGCCGGGATCTCGAACCCGTACCTGTCGCAGATCGAGCGCGGCCTCAAGCGGCCGAGCGCAGAGATCCTGCAGCAGCTCGCTCGCGGGCTGCAGGTGTCGGCCGAGTCCTTGTACGTCCGCGCAGGCATCCTCGACGCCGGAACACCCGGCCTCCAGGAGGCCTGCTCGGTGCGGTTGGCGGTCGCGGCGGACCCGCGACTGAGCGACCGCCAGCGGGCGATCCTCATCGAGGTCTACGAGTCCTTCGTCGGCGCTTCGGCTGCTGACGCAGACCTCGAGCCTGGTACGAGGGCACCCGCGGACGCGACGGCCGATGTGGCCGCCGCCCCGACGACCCCTGCCGGTTCCGCGCACAGCGCGGGGTCGGCAACCCCCGGGTCGACGCCCCGACGGGGCGTTCGACCCACACCCCGGCGGCGGACCCATCCCGCGCCGGCCACACCGACGGCGGCCTTGACGACCCGACGGCCACCCGCACCCCGGACACCCCGGGAACCCGAGAAGGAGTAGGTACCCATGGCACGCGCTGCCGACACCCGCAAGTCAACCCCCGAGCCTCGCCCGGTCATGGCGCTCATCGGAGCGACCGATCTGATGGTCGAGAAGGTTCGGGTGGCCAGTGACAAGGCCGCCAAGGACGTCCGCAAGGTCGACCCGAAGCGCCTGAAGAACCTCGACCCCAAGAAGCTGCGCAAGGACGGCCAGAAGCTCGCCGCCCGCGCCGCCGAGCAGGCCGCCGACGTGCCCGCGCTCGCGCTCAACCGCAGCCTCGAGCTGGCCGAGATGGCGCAGAACACGTATGGCGACTTCACCGGCAAGGCCGCCAAGTCGTATGGCGACCTCGCGGTCCGCGGCGCCAAGGTGGTCAAGAAGGTCCGCAAGCAGAAGGCGACGAAGGACATGGTCGCCCAGGCCGAGCACGCCATCGCGCTGCTCGAGGGCGCCGCCGCCACGCTGCGCAAGGCCGTCGAGGACACCCAGGCGTCGGCCAAGGCGACCCTCACCACCGGCCGCCAGGAGATCGCCGCCGTGGCCGAGAAGGTCAGCGACGCGGTCGAGAACGTCAGCGATGTCGTCGAGAAGGACACCGCCGCGACCGTCGAGGCCGTCAGGTCCTCGGCCCGCGCGACCCGCACCGCGGTGAAGCGCACCTCGACGACCGCCCGCAAGCGTGCGGCCTCGGTCGTCCAGAGCGCCGAGACCGTCGTCGCGGGTGCCGCTGAGAGCGCCCAGAAGGCCGGCGAGGCCGCCGTTGCCGCGGTCGAGAAGGTCGGCGCGCCGGCCCGCCCGGCCGTCAAGCGTGCGACGACCCGCCCGGCCCCGGCCCGCAAGGTCGCCGTCAAGACCACCCCGGCTCCGGCCCCGGCCCCCGTGGTGAAGAAGGTCGCCGCCAAGGCCACCCCGGCCAAGGCTGCTCCGGCCAAGGCCACCCCGGCCAAGGCTGCTCCGGCCAAGGCCACCGCCGCCAAGACCGCTCCGGCCAAGGCGACCGCCGCCAAGACCGCACCGGCCAAGGCTGCCACCCCGCGCCGCGCCCCCGTCCGCAAGACCGCTGCCACGCCGGCTCGCCCGACCCGGGCCGCGGTCAAGCGTGCGGTCACCCCGGCCGCCCCGGCCGCCCCCACGGCGCCCGTCGCCCCGGCGGCTCCGGCCGCGGACGCCACGCCGACCGCGTGACCAAGGGCTCCTCGCGAGCCTGACCGACAACCGGACGGCCGACACCCCAAGGGTGTCGGCCGTCCGGTCAACTCTGGCAGACTCCACGCGTGACCGGCATACCGCGAGATGACCAGCCGACCAGCCCGTCCGAGGTGAGCCCGGCGCTCACCGAGGCCGCGGTGGTTGCCCACGTACTGCGCTCGGGGACGGTCGAGAGCGTCCATCGGGGCTCGGTCGTCGTCACCGGCCCGGACGGGGAGGTGGAGTGGTCCCTCGGCGGCGCCGATGGCTACGTCTTCCCCCGGTCCTCGCTCAAACCGGTGCAGGCGGTGGCGATGGTCGAGAACGGCCTGAGCCTGTCGCCGGAGCTGCTCGCCCTGGTGTGCGCCTCGCACTCCGGTGAGGAGCGGCATCTCGCCGGTGTGCGTCGCATCCTCGCCGGCGCGGGGCTGGGGGAGTCCGACCTCCAGAACACCCCCGATTATCCGTATGACGAAACGGCCCGGCACGCGGTCATCCGCGCCGGCGGCAGCCGGATGTCGATCACCCAGAACTGCTCCGGCAAACACTCGGGCATGCTCGCCACCTGCCAGGCGAACGGCTGGCCGACGGACAGCTATCGCGAACCCTCGCACGCGCTGCAGCGGGCCATCACGGCCGTCGTCGAGCGCATGTGCGGCCCCGTCGACGCCCTGGCGGTCGACGGCTGTGGCGCGCCGGTCCACCACGTCTCGCTCACCGGCCTGGCCCGGGCCTTCGGTGCACTCGCTCTGGCGCCGGCCGGCTCGGCGCGCGCCCGCGTGGCCGAGGCCATGGCGTCATACCCGGAGATGGTCGGCGGCAAGGGGCGCGGGGTGACCGCTGTCATGTCCGCGTCCCCTGGGCTGGTCGCCAAGGACGGCGCGGAGTCGGTGTATGCCGTCGGCCTGCCCGACGGGCGGGGCGTCGCGGTGAAGATCGCCGACGGGTACCCCCGGGCCGCCCCGGTCGTCTGCGCCCAGGTGCTGCGCCGGCTCGGTGTGGACGAATCCGCGCTGCGTGAGCTGGAGGCAGCCCCGATCCTCGGCCATGGCACGGTCGTCGGCGCCGTGGTCGCGGCCTTCTAGGCCACCCATGCGGGTGGTGCTCCAGCGGGCCGCCTCGGCCCGGGTCCGCGTCGACGGGGCGATCGTCGGCGAGCTGGAGCGACCGGGGGCGGTGGCCCTCGTCGGGGTCGCCCACGGTGACGGGCCGGCCCAGGTGGCCTGGATGGCCCGCAAGATCGCCGACCTGCGGATCCTCGAGGACGAGACCAGCCTGCTCGAGACGGGCTCGCCGGTCCTGGTCGTCAGCCAGTTCACGCTCTACGGCGACATCCGCAAGGGGCGTCGGCCGTCGTGGTCGGCCGCGGCGCCCGGTGAGGTGGCCGAGGGCGTCGTCGAGTCGCTGGCCCAGGCGCTGGAGGGGCTCGGGCTGCAGGTGGCGCGCGGACGGTTCGGGGCGACGATGGCGGTCGAGCTGGTCAACGACGGCCCGTACACCTTGGTCCTCGACACCCCAGCCTGACGTATCGTTGGCGAGGTGTCGTCGATCTTCGCCCTGCAGATGGGTGCCGCGCTGCTCCTCGGTGTCCTCGCCCTGGGCCTGGAGGTGTTCGCCCTTGTCGACGCGCTGCGTCAGCCGCCGGCGGCCTTTCTCGCGGCCGGCAAGCGGACCAAGGGGCTCTGGGTCGGCATCACCGTCGCCGCCTCGCTCGTCGGTTTCGTCTCGGTGAACAACCCGATCTCGATGGTGAGCATCCTCGCGGTCGTCGGCGCTGCGGTGTATCTGACCGACGTGCGCCCGGCGCTGAACCAGGTGCGTGGGCGCGGCGGGTCCAGTGGGCCGTACGGACCCTGGTGAGGGCCCCGGACCGGTCCTCAGCAGCGGCGGGGGAGTCGGGTCCAGAGTGTGCGCGGTCGCGCCTCAGCGCGGCGACGCAGCCCCAGGGGACGGTGAGCTCGCCGAGGCGCCATCGGCTGGGTTCGTCGAGGACCGGTATGCCGCCCGCCCGCATCTCTCGGACGGCCGCGACGAAACGCTGCCGCGCCCCGTGGACCGAGAGCGGTGCCTGGTGGCGCCAGGCCCGGCTGAGCGCGGCCATCAGGGCGTGGACCGGCTCGCCGGGCACATTGTGGTGGATCAGCGCCTTGGGGAGCCGTTCGGCGAGGATCGCCGGATCGTCCAGGCCGGCCAGGCGCAGCGACATCGTCAAGGTCGCCGGCCCGGACACCGTGAGGGTCACCCAGGTGCTGATCCTGCCGAGCTCGTCGCACGTCCCGTCGACGACGATGCCGTCACGGGCCAGCCGTTCGGTCAGGGTGCGCCAGGACTGCGTGACGTCGTGCTCGGCATACTGGCGCAGCACATTGGCCGCGCGGACGATGACCGGGCCCTGGACCGCGCGTGCCGGGGCGTCGAGGGCGCCCAGCTCGAAGCCGCCGTGCGCGAAGCTCAGCCCGGGACGGCTCAACGGCTGCGCCGCCTCGACCCGGGCCGGGTCGATCTCGATGCCGACGACCTCGACATCGCGTCGGACCTTCCGCAGCCGCTCGAAGAGCTCCACCGTCGTGACCGGCGAGGCGCCATACCCGAGGTCGACGACCAGCGGCGGGCCGGCGGCGCGACGGAGCCGCCAGGAGGCCGGCCCGGCGAGCCAGCGGTCGATCCGGCGGAGGCGGTTGGGGTTCGTCGTGCCACGTGTGACCGTCCCTACCGGCCGGCTCGGACGTCCCATGCCCCCACTGTTGCCTGCCGTTTCCCGCCACCCCTTGCAAAGACACACCTTTAGAACCGTTCTAAAGGTGTGTCTTTGCAAGGGGTGGCGGGAATCCGACGCGGGCTTGCGCGGTTGAGGAAGGTATGCCGCGCCGCGCTGCCCGCCCGCTGACCCGGGTGGCGATGATCTCGGTGCACACCTCCCCGCTCGCCCAGCCGGGCACCGGGGACGCCGGCGGGCTCAATGTCTATGTGGCCGAGACCGCCCGCGAGCTGGCCCGGCGTGGCATCGACGTCGAGATCTTCACCCGGGCCACCACGGCCACCGACCCCGAGGTCGTCGAGCTGGCCCCCGGAGTGCGGGTCGAGAACGTCCTCGCAGGCCCCTTTGAGGGCCTGGGCAAGAACGACCTTCCCGGGCAGCTGTGCGCCTTCGCTGCCGGGGTCATGCGGGCCCAGGCGGCCCGTCCGGAGGGGTGGTACGACCTCGTCCACTCGCACTACTGGCTCTCCGGGCAGGTCGGCTGGGTCGCCGCGGACCGCTGGCAGATCCCGCTGGTCCACACGATGCACACGATGGCCCGGGTCAAGAACCTGCACCTCGCCGAGGGTGAGCGCCCCGAGCCCCCCGGTCGCGAGCTCGGTGAGGCCCAGGTCGTCGGCGCCGCCGACCGGCTCATCGCCAATACCGTGGCCGAGGCCGGCGAGCTCGTCGACCTCTACGACGCCGACCCGGCCAAGGTCGTCGTCGTCCCGCCCGGCGTCGACCTGCGGACCTTTCACCCCGGCGAGCGGCTGGCGGCCCGCCGCGCCCTCGGCATCCCGGCAACGGCCCGGCTGGTCCTCTTCGTCGGCCGGATCCAGCCGCTCAAGGCCCCCGACGTCCTCATCCGGGCCGCCGCGCAGATCCGCCGTCGTCGCCCCCAGTGGGGCGACGACCTCCTGGTCGGGGTCCTCGGCGGCGCCAGTGGCGCTGGGCTGGAGCACCCGGAGGCGCTGTCCGAGCTCGTCGCCGCAGAGGGTATGACGGGCCACGTCCGCTTCGTCCCGCCGGTCGACCGCGCCGAGCTGGCCCGGTGGTACCGAGCCGCCGACCTCGTCGCCGTGCCGTCATACAGCGAGTCCTTCGGGCTGGTCGCCATCGAGGCCCAGGCCTGCGGCACCCCCGTCGTCGCGGCCCGAGTCGGGGGTCTGCCGACCGCTGTGGGCGACGCCGGCGTCCTCGTCGACGGCCACTCCACCTGGGACTGGGCGGACGCCATCGAGGGCCTGCTCGCCGACGACCTGCGCCGCCTGAGCCTGTCCCGCCGGGCCCGCGTGCACGCCGAGCGGTTCGGTTGGGGCGCGACGACCGACGCCCTCGTCGCGGCATACGAGGGGGCGGTGGCGACGCGCACCTGGTCTCCGATCCTGCGCAGCCTTCCGCTCAGCGGCGTGCCCGCGGCGGTCGTCCCGTGACCGCCGCCACCGGGCCTGAGCAGGTTGCGCGCGCCACCGACGCTGTTATCGGTTATCTGACCGAGAACGGGCTCGAGTGGGACCGTGGCTCCCGCGACGGCGAGATCGTCCTCACCCTGCCGGGCGAGCACAAGCAGAAGATCGTCGTCTCGCTCCTCGTCCGTCCGGACCACACCTCGGTGACCTCCTTCCTCATCCGAAACCCGGACGAGAACCACGAGGCGGTCTACCGGTACCTGCTGCGTCGCAACCTGCGGCTGCCCGGCCTCGCCTACGCGATCGACGACGCCGGCGATGTCTTCCTCCGCGGCCAGATCCCGACCGACGCACTCGACGCCACCCGCCTCGACGAGGCCCTCGGTGTGGTCCACCAGGCCAGCGACACCGTCTTCGACGAGCTCCTCGTCCTCGGCTTCTTCACCTCGATGCAGCGCGAGTGGGACTGGCGGATCTCCCGAGGTGAGTCAACTCGCAATCTCGAGGCCTTCCGGCACCTGCTCGAGCGAGACGGCGACCCACCGCCGCAATAGGCTTGAGGCCATGAGCACCCCGATGACCCTGGTCCTGCTCCGCCACGGCGAGAGCGAGTGGAACGCCCTCAACCTGTTCACCGGATGGGTGGACGTCGACCTCACCGAGAAGGGCCGCGGTGAGGCGATCCGCGGGGGCGAGCTCATGAAGGCGGCGGGCATCCTGCCCGACGTCGTCCACACCTCGCTGCAGCGCCGGGCCATCACCACCGCGCACCTGTCGCTCAACGCCGCGGACCGGCACTGGATCCCGGTGCACCGCAACTGGCGGCTCAACGAGCGCCACTATGGCGCGCTCCAGGGCAAGAACAAGAAGCAGACCCTCGATGCGTATGGCGAGGAGCTCTTCATGCTCTGGCGCCGCTCGTACGACACCCCGCCCCCGCCGATCGCCCCCGACGACGAGTACGCCCAGACCGGCGACCCGCGGTATGCCGGCCTCGGCGCCGACATGCCCGCCAGCGAGTGCCTCAAGGACGTCGTCGCCCGGATGCTGCCCTACTGGGAGTCCGGGATCGTCCCCGACCTGCGGGCCGGCCGGACCGTCCTCGTCGCCGCCCATGGCAACTCGCTGCGGGCCATGGTCAAGCACCTCGACGGCATCTCGGACGAGGCGATCTCCGGGCTGAACATCCCGACCGGGATGCCGCTGGTCTACCACCTCGACGACACGCTCACCCCGCTGGTCGCCGGCGGCGAGTACCTCGACCCGGAAGCCGCGGCCGCGGCTGCGGCAGCGGTGGCCAACCAGGGCCGCTGACCTCAGGCGGCCGACCGCTGGTCCGGCCGTGCTCTGGTTCGGCCGGGATTTGGTTCGGCCGGGCGCCGGCTGCGTGCTCGGCTCACAACGAGCGCGCTGACGGGGCGTCCGGCTGACTACGCGCTGGGCGTCGTCGCGTAACGCCCCGTGACGAGGTACACCACCCGGCGGGCCACCGAGACGGCATGGTCGCCATACCTCTCGTAGTAGCGGCCGATGAGCGCGAGGTCGACCGCGACATCCGTGGGGTACTGCGCCGACGGGGCCAACAGGGCGGCGTAGAGCTGGCGGTGGAGCGCGTCCATCGCGTCGTCGTCGTGGTCGAGCTCGGCGGCCTGGGCGAGGTCCTTCGTCGCGATGACCGCCGCCGTCTTCGCGACCATCTGCGCGGCGACCTGACCCATCGCCGTCATCGTGGGCACCAGCTCCGGCGGTACCGCCGTGCGCGGGTGGCGCCGCCGCGCGACCTTGGCGACGTGCCGGGCGAGGTCACCCATCCGCTCGAGGTCGGAGGCCATCCGCAAGGCGGTGACGACCGCCCGCAAGTCGGAAGCGACCGGGGCCTGGCGGGCGAGCAGGTCGACGGCATGGGTCTCGAGGTCGGCCCGGAGGGCGTCGAGCCGGGCGTCGCCAGCGATGACGGTCGCGGCGAGCTCGACGTCGCCGTCGATGAGGGCCCGGGTGGCCACGGCGAGGGCAGATCCGGCGAGCTCGGCGAGTCCGACGAGCTGGTTGGAGAGCTGGTCGAGGTCGTCATGGAAGGCGTTGCGCATGGATGCCCTTCGGTCAGTCGAATTGTCGCGCCGTGGGAGAGGCTGGCAGGAGCCCGTGAACGCCCACCGAGTTCGGGGTGAACTCTGACCGTCGGCTCACCGCCCACGGTGCCTTCGCGGCAGCGCGGAGGTGGTGGGTGCGTACCCTGGTGCCGTGGACGCGACAACGGCAGCGACGCTCGGTGGCCTCGTCGGCCTCGGGCTGGGGGTGCTGGCCGTCGTCGCGGTGCGGCTCTCCGACCGGGAGCGCCATGCCGAGGTCGAGGCCAACGAGGTCGCGGCGGACATCCAGCCCGGCGTCGTCGAGGTGCTCGCGCTGCTGCGTTCGATCACCATCGTCGTCGACCACGGCGACCGCGTCGTCACCTGCTCGTCCTCGGCGATGGCGCACGGCCTCGTGCGCGACGGCGTGCTCGTCCACCCCGAGCTCACCGAGCTGGTCCACTCGACCCGGCACGACGGGGTGATCCGCGAGGCTGACCTCGAGCTGCGGCGCGGCCCGATGGGCGGGGCGAGTCTGACCGTCGGCGCCCGCGTGGCCCCGCTCGGGACGACCCACGTCCTGTTGCTCGTCGAGGACCGCAGCCGGGCCCGACAGCTCGACGAGATGCGCCGCGACTTCGTCGCGAACGTCAGCCATGAGCTCAAGACCCCGGTCGGGGGTATCGCCCTCCTCGGCGAGGCGGTCCTCGACGCCCACGACGACCCTGACGCGGTCGAGCGCTTCGCGCTGCGGATCGTCTCCGAGGCCGAGCGGCTGACCCGGCTGGTGCAGGAGATCATCGACCTGTCCCGCCTGGAGATGCAGCACACCCTTGCCGAACCGAAGCCGGTCGACCTCGGTGAGGCGACCCATGAGGCCGTGGAGCGCTCGAAGCTGTCCGCCGAGACCAAGTCGATCGCCCTGATCCGCAGCGCCGAACCAGGGTGCGTCGTCTTCGGCGACGATGAGCTGCTCGTCACCGCCGTCCGCAACCTCATCGGCAACGCCATCTCCTACTCCGACCCCGGGACGGAGGTGACCGTCGACGTGCGCCGTTTCGGAAGCGTCGTCGAGGTGGCCGTGAAGGACCAGGGCCAAGGCATCCCGCTGAGCGAGCAGTCCCGGGTCTTCGAGCGCTTCTACCGAGTCGACGCGGCCCGCTCCCGTGCCACCGGCGGCACCGGGCTCGGTCTGGCCATCGTCAAGCACGTCTGCTCCAACCACGGCGGCGAGGTGGCCTTGGAGAGCGAGGAGGGGCGTGGCTCGGTCTTCACCATGCGCCTGCCGGCGGCGGTTCCCGCCGCGGACGGGGCGTCGACCGGGCGCGCTCCCGTCGTCGTGCCCGACTCGGCCAGCCCGGTCAACGGATCTGCTTCACTGGTCGTCAGTGATCACTTCGGAAAGGTCAGCCCATGAGCCGTATCCTCCTCGTCGAGGACGAGGCCTCCTTCTCGGACCCGCTCTCCTACCTCCTCCGCAAGGAGGGGTATGACGTCCGGGTCGCCGAGACCGGGCCCGACGCGCTCACCGAGTTCGACCACCATGGCGCCGACCTCGTCCTGCTCGACCTGATGCTCCCGGGGCTGTCCGGCGTCGATGTCTGCCGCGCGTTGCGCCTGAAGTCCACCGTGCCGGTCATCATGCTCACGGCCAAGGACAGTGAGGTCGACAAGGTCGTCGGACTGGAGATCGGCGCCGACGACTACGTGACCAAGCCGTACTCCTCGCGCGAGCTGCTCGCCCGGATCAAGGCTGTCCTGCGGCGCATCGGGGAGCCCGAGGAGGTCGTCCCGCACGTCCTTGAGGGTGGTCCGGTCCGGATGGACGTGGAACGGCATACCGTGACCGTCAACGGCGTGGCCGCCTCGCTGCCGCTGAAGGAGTTCGAGCTGCTGGAGCTATTGCTGCGCAACGGCGGCCGGGTGCTCACCCGGATGCAGCTCATCGACCGCATCTGGGGCAGCGACTATGTCGGCGACACCAAGACTCTTGATGTCCACGTCAAGCGGCTCCGCGCCAAGGTCGAGCCGGACCCGGCGAACCCCCAGTACATCCTCACCGTGCGCGGCCTGGGCTATAAGTTCGACGCACCCTGACCCCCCGTGGCAGATGGGGCTCTGAGCGGCCCTGGCCGGGCTGTGGTTCCGGTGCAGGCGGCTCCGGTCAGGGGGTGGCCGGCGCCGTGACCGTCGGCGTCGCCGTCGGGGTCGCGGTGGCGTAGTCCCCGGCGAGGGGAACGACGGGGACCAGAACCTGGACGTCACCGGACGCGGGCGTACTGAGCACCAGCGTGACCATCGCTCCAGGGGGCGCGGGCACCGCGGTCACGGGCACGCCGTCGAGACGAGCGATGCCGCCGGCAGGCACGGCAACCTCCGGACCCTTGGTGCCCTGGAGCGCCTCGTCCATCGTCCGGACCATGACGGTGGTCGCGGCCGACCCGGGGTTGACGACCGTTCCGGCGGCACTGCCGGTGCTGCCCTTGGCGTCGACCACGACGAGCAGGTTGCGGACGTCGAGGTCACCCACCGACACCGCCACGCCATCCCCCGGCGCGATGTGGATCGAGGGGTTGGGCACCGAGCTGTGGCAGCCGCTCACGGCGGTAAGGGCGAGCGCGACGGCAGCCAGGCCGGCGGCACGGCGGGGCAGGGTGGCACGTCCGAGGATCACGGCGCCCAGCCTACAGTTCACCGTCCCTGGCCGGGCCAGGACCGTCTCACCACCGCCAAGGTCGGGCCCCGCGAGCGTGCACACGCACGGCAAACGGCCCTTTGTCAAGACCTCATCGCCCTCAACTCTCCCCGGTCTCATGGCTCTGACCTGCGTAAACGTCCGCGGTCGCGGCTAGGAGTCGGCCGATCTCGTGGTATCCTGGAGGTCGCGAAAGGGGCACACATCACATGGTTTTCAAGGTCGGCGAGACGGTCGTGTACCCGCACCACGGTGCTGCACTGATCGAAGAGATCATCGTTCGGTCCATCCGCGGCGAGGAGAAGGTCTACCTCAAGCTCAAGGTGGCTCAGGGCGATCTGACCATCCAGGTGCCGGCCGACAACTGCGACCTTGTCGGGGTCCGTGACGTCGTGGGCCAGGAGGGACTCAACCGGGTGTTCGAGGTGCTCCGGGCGCCGCACACCGAGGAGCCCACCAACTGGTCGCGCCGCTACAAGGCCAACCTCGAGAAGCTCGCCTCCGGCGATGTCATCAAGGTCGCCGAGGTCGTTCGTGACCTGTGGCGCCGGGACAAGGACCGGGGCCTGTCCGCCGGGGAGAAGCGCATGCTCGCCAAGGCGCGTCAGATCCTCGTCTCCGAGCTCGCCCTCGCCGAGAAGACCGACGAGGTCAAGGCCGAGTCGATCCTCGATGAGGTCCTCGCCTCCTGAGCTCGGTGGCCCACCCGTCCGACGCCGACGTCCCCATGGGGGCCGTCGGCGTCGTCATTGTCGCCGCCGGGTCAGGGTCCCGGCTCGGTGCCGCGGTGCCCAAGGCGTTCGTCCTCGTCGGCGGACGTCCACTGCTCTGGTATGCCGTCCGCTCGGCGCTGGCCTGCCACCCGGCCGCCCTGGTCGTCGCGGCTCCGCCGACTCATGTCGCTGACGCCGCGACGGTCGTCGACGCGCTCGGTCGTCAGGCCGGCATACCGGTGCGGGTCGTGGCCGGCGGCGCGGAGCGGGGGGACAGCGTGCTCGCGGGCACCGATGCGCTCCCGGCGGAGTGCGAGGTGGTCCTTGTTCACGACGCAGCCCGGGCTTTCGCGCCACCGGACGTCTTCGAACGGGTCGCCACAGCCGTCACGACGGACACCGCTGCGATCGTCCCGGTCCTCCCGGTCGTCGACACCATGAAGGTCGTCGACGATCAGGGGTTCGTCGTGGGGACGGCCGACCGCGAGAGCCTTCGCATTGTCCAGACCCCGCAGGGCTTCCGTCGCGAGGTCCTGCTCGAGGCCCACCGCAGGCACGGCAGCGTGGCAACCGACGACGCCGCCCTCGTCGAGCTGCTCGGTCGCCGGGTCGGCACCGTTGCCGGCGACCCGGCCGCGCTGAAGGTGACCACCCCCGATGACCTAGCCCACGCCGAACGGCTCGTCGCCCACGTCGAGCACCGCTGAAAGGATCCACCCATGGCCCCTGTCGCACTCATCACCGGAGGAGGCACCGGGATCGGTGCCGCCACGGCCCACCGGCTCGCCCAGGACGGCTTCGACGTCGTCGTCGCCGGTCGACGGCCCGAGCCACTCGACGCCACGGCGACGGCGATCCGGTCGGCATACCCGCAGGTCAGCGCTCGCGCAGTGGTCATGGACGTCACCGACGCCGCGAGCGTGGCGGCGGCAGCCGAGGTGATCGGCGGCTGCGACGTCCTGGTCAACAACGCCGGAGGCGCGATCGGGGCGGAGCGGGTCGAGGCGGGTAAGCCGGACGAGTGGCGCGCGATGTACGAGTCGAATGTCATCGGCGTCCTGCACGTCACCTCGGCCTTCCTGCCGGCGCTGCGCCGCTCACCGACCGGCGGCACGATCGTCGTCGTCTCATCGATCGCCGGGCTGCTTGTCTATGAGGGTGGCGCGGGGTACACGGCGGCCAAGCACGGGTCGACCGCGGTCGCCGAGACGCTGCGGCTCGAGCTGGCCGGCGAGCCGATCCGGGTGGTCGAGATCGACCCCGGGATGGTGTGGACCGACGGCTTCTCGCTGACCCGCTTCCACGGTGACCAGGCCAAGGCCGATGCCGTGTATGCCGGGGTGGACCGACCCCTGGTGGCGGAGGACATCGCCGAGTGCATCGCCTTCTGCGTCCGACTGCCCCAGCACGTCAATATCGACCGGCTCGTCGTCAAGCCGGTCGCGCAGGCGGCCCCGCACAAGGTCGTCCGCGCGCCGATCGACTGGGACCACAGCGGGCGGGCCTGACCTCGTCTGATGTGGGTGCCCGGGGCTGGCCGGCATACCTTCTGGTCGTGACGGGCACTGAGCTCAGTCCCGGTGACCGTCGCGGACGGTCGCCATGTGGCACGCTCGAACCATGAGTGAGCCAGCGGTGGTACCGCGCGTCGGGATCGGGGTCGACGTGCACGCCTTCGCAGCCGAGGGCGCGGACCGAGAGCTGTGGATCGCCGGGCTGTCCTGGCCGGGGGAGCGCGGGCTCGAGGGCCATTCCGACGCCGATGTCGCCTGCCATGCCGCGTGCGACGCGCTCTTCGCCGCCGCTGGGATCGGTGACCTGGGCGCGCACTTCGGCACCGACCGACCCGAGTGGGCCGGGGCTCCGGGGAGCGTCCTGCTCGCCGAGGCGGCCCGGCTGGTCCGCGCGGCGGGTTTTCAGATCGGCAATGTCTCGGTCCAGGTCATCGGCAACCGACCCAAGATCGGTCCGCGCCGGGTGCTGGCCGAGCAGACCCTCTCCGCTGCGTGCGGCGCGCCGGTGTCGGTGGCCGGTACCTCGGCCGATGGCCTCGGGCTCACCGGACGCGGTGAGGGTCTCGCGGCGATCGCCACCGCCCTGGTGTATGCCGTGAGATAGAGATGGCGTCGGGTGAGAGATATCGACGCCAGGACGTCGGTTTCGCTCACCCGAGCGGTCGGAACGGGGGCGCCAGGGACTTGGCCGGCTCAGCCGGCGGGGCCCCTCGTCATCGTCACGTGCTTGCGTAGCACCCGGGCGCCCTTGCCCCGCATGGACGCCACGCCGGCGAGTCGCTGGATCGCGGCGACATGGCCGCAGAAGGCGTGCCGCCCCTCCTCGGTCATCGCCACGAGGGTGAAGGTGCGCGTCCCCTCGCGGTGGCGCCGCGTCGTGACATAGCCGGCCTCGTCCAAGGTCCGCAGATGTTTCGACAGGGCCGAGTCGCTGACCCGGAGGCTGTCCCGCAGCGTCGCGAACTCCGCCTCGACGACGGCCGCGAGCAGCCCGCACAGCTGCAGCCGGGTGCGCTCGTGGATCAGCTCGTCGAACAGCGGGTAGGGCACGCCCCCACGATAGGACCTGGTTGCCTCAGAGGAAACCCCGGTTCACGGCGCTCACCTGCGCAGATGTCCGAGGCCTGTCCCTCGGGCCTTGTGCGTCGTCCCGCCGTCGCGGTCTGCTGGGCACGCCACGAACGCTTCGTGCTGCCGTCAGGAGGGCCAGGTATGCCGCAGACCGTCAAGGGCGTCATCGCACGCGCCAAGGGTGCGCCGGTCGAGCTGGTCGACGTCATCGTCCCGGACCCCGGTCCCGGCGAGGCCGTCGTCGCCATACAGGCGTGCGGGGTCTGCCACACCGACCTGCACTACCGCGAGGGCGGCATCAACGACAGCTTCCCGTTCCTTCTGGGACACGAGGCAGCGGGGGTTGTCGAGGCGGTTGGGGCGGGGGTGAGCGAGGTCGCCCCGGGTGACTTCGTCATCCTCAACTGGCGCGCAGTCTGTGGTGCGTGCCGGGCCTGTCTGAAGGGCAAGCCGTGGTACTGCTTCGCGACGCACAACGCGAAGCAGAAGATGACCCTCACCGATGGGACCGAGCTCTCCCCGGCCCTCGGCATCGGGGCGTTCATCGAGAAGACCCTCGTCGCTGCTGGTCAGTGCACGAAGGTACCCGCCGCCGACGCGGCAGCTGTTGGCCTGCTCGGATGCGGCGTCATGGCCGGATTCGGCGCAGCCGTCAACACGGGGGGCGTCGGACGCGGGGACTCCATCGCGGTGATCGGCTGCGGTGGGGTCGGCAATGCCGCGATCGCGGGAGCGGTCGTGGCTGGGGCGACGACGGTGATCGCCGTCGACGTCGACGACCGGAAGCTGGAGATGGCGCGGGCGTTCGGGGCGACGCACACGATCAACTCTGCGGCAGGGGACCCGGTCCAGGGCATCCGTGCCCTCACCGGAGGCCACGGTGCCGATGTCGTCGTCGAGGCGGTGGGACGACCTGAGACGTACGAGCAGGCGTTCTACGCTCGCGACCTCGCCGGCACCGTGGTCCTCGTTGGTGTCCCCACCCCGGACAAGCAGGTGACCCTGCCGATGATCGAGATCTTCGGCCGCGGCGGCGCCCTGAAGTCCTCCTGGTATGGCGACTGCCTGCCGTCACGGGACTTCCCGATGCTCGTCGACCTCTACCGTCAGGGCCGCTTCCCGCTCGAGTCCTTCGTCTCGGAGCGGATCGGGCTCGGCGACGTCGAGGCCGCCTTCGAGAAGATGCACCGTGGCGAGGTGCTGCGGTCGGTGGTCGAGCTGTGAGGACCTCCTTGGGTGGCGTCCGGGTCGGCCATCTGGTCACCTCGGGCACCTTCAGCCTCGACGGCGGCACCTGGGAGGTCGACAACAACGTCTGGATCATCGGCAACGAGCAGGAGTGCCTCGTCTTCGACGCCCCGCACGAGGCGGGGCCGATCCTCGAGGCGATCGGGGACCGCCGCCTCGTGGCGGTGGTCTGCACGCACGCGCACGACGACCACATCACGGCCGTTCGAGAGCTGACCCGCGCGACCGGGGCACCGGCATACCTTCATCCTGCGGACCGGGTCCTCTGGGACCGGGTCTACGACACCCCACCCGAGCGTGAGCTGGCCGATGGCGACACCCTTCGGGTCGGCGACGTCGACCTGCATGTCCTCCACACGCCGGGTCATGCGCCGGGGGCGTGCTGCTTCTACGCGCCCGACCTGGAGGTCGTCTTCAGCGGGGACACGCTCTTCCAGGGTGGGCCGGGGGCGACCGGGCGGTCGTTCAGCGACTTCGGGACGATCGTGGCGTCGATCTCCACCCGGCTGCTGACCCTGCCCCCGCAGACGCGGGTCCTCACCGGTCACGGCGACGCCACGACGATCGGGGCCGAGGCGCCGCACCTGCAGGAGTGGCTGGACCGCGGGCACTAGGTTTCTCCCTATGAGGCTTCCCCCGGTGTCCGACGCCCGCCGCCGCCGGGACCGTCTGATTGGCTACTCCACCTACGCAGCCACCCTGCTCGTCTCGCTCCCGCTCGGAGCGATCACGCTCGCTCGGGCGCTGAACAACCCCAAGGACGCGTCGCTGATGCAGCTCGGCATCTCGATCGTCCTGATCGGCATCTTCCTCGCCCTGGTTTGGACGCCCTTCATCATGCTGTGGCGCCGGAACAAGCCCCGCCCGCGGCTCGCGTTCACGGCGTTCACCGGGCTGGCCATGACGCTGCTGAGCTACCTGGTCGGAACCTTCATCGCTCTCCGTGGCATCACCGGCTGACCCTTTCTCTGCTACGGATCTCGGCGCAGCTCCTCTCTGCTCCGGGTCTCGGCGCATCACCCTTTTGCCCCGGATCTTGGCGCAACACCCCCGTGCTCCGGATCTTGGCGCAACACCCCCGTGCTCCGGTTGTCGACGCAGCGAGACGCCCCGGCGTCAGCCCCTCGGGCCCGGCCGTCCTGCGTTGGTCGGCGAAATGTCGGGTATGTCGGGCGTGAGGTCGACCAAGGCATGTTCCGAGGATTCGGTGGTCGGGGCTCAGGTCGGTCTCCGGGGTGTCCCGCACGCATTGGGTGGTGAATTGTCCGGTATGTCGGGTGCGGTGTCGACCAAGGCATGTTCTGGGGGGCTGGAGGGCGCGGGTGCGGAGCTGCGCTGCTTCACAGGGTGAAGCAGCGCATAGGGGTCGGGAGGGATCCCGGACTTCCACCCGCGGAATCCCGGGGACAAGGATGGCCCCGACACCGACGGCCGCACCCCTCGGCGTCGGCCTCCCGCACCCCTCGGCGCCGGCCCCCGCACCCCCGGCGTCCCGCATCGCTTCGCGTCGGCGGCCCGCATGCCCGGGCCGGTAAACTCGCCGGGTGAGCCTGCGCCTGTTCGACACTGCCACCCGCGAGGTCCGGGACTTCGTCCCGCTCACCCCTGGCAGGGTCGGGATGTACATCTGCGGTCTGACCACGCAGGGCGCCCCGCACATCGGCCACCTCAGGTTCGCGGTCGCCTTCGACGTGCTGCGCAGGTGGCTCGAGCGCGGTCACGGGTACGACGTCACCCTGATCCGCAATGTCACCGATATCGACGACAAGATCCTCGTCAAGGCGGCGGCGACGGGCACCCCCTGGTACGTCATCTCCTACACCAACGAGCGCGCGACCACCGCGGCCCTCGATGCGCTCGGCGTCCTCCCGGCCACCTACGAGCCCCGCGCCACCGGTCACGTCCCCGAGATGGTCCAGCTCATGGACACCTTGGTCGACAAGGGCCATGCGTATGCCGCCGCAGACGGCTCGGGCGACGTCTACTTCGACGTCAAGTCCTGGCCGGCATACGGCGAGCTCTCCCGGCAGGCGCTCGATGACATGGCCCCGGCAGAGGACGCCGACCCGCGCGGGAAGCGCGACCCGCGCGACTTCGCCCTGTGGAAGGGACGCAAGGCGAGTGAGCCGACGACCGCCTCCTGGCCGACCCCGTATGGCGCTGGGCGCCCCGGCTGGCACCTCGAGTGCTCGGCGATGGCGCGCAAGTACCTCGGCGACACCTTCGACATCCACGGCGGGGGCATCGACCTGCGCTTCCCGCACCACGAGAACGAACAGGCCCAGTCCCGCGCGGCCGGACTGGGGTTCGCCAACTACTGGCTCCACAACGCCTGGGTGACCGTGCGCGGCGAGAAGATGGGCAAGTCCCTCGGCAACGCCCTCGAGATGGACCGGGTCTTCGCGGTGGCCCGGCCGCTCGCTGTGCGCTACTACCTCACCGCCGCCCACTACCGCTCGATGATCGAGTACCACGAGGGCTCCCTCGCGGAGGCTTCGGCCGCGGTGGACCGCATCGAGGGCTTCCTCCGTCGGGCCCTCGGGTCTCGAACGCAGGAGGCGCTTGCGGGCCTCGATGCCGTGAGCATCCCGGCGGACTTCCGCGCGGCCATGGACGACGACCTGGGCGTCTCCGGGGCGCTGGCCGTCGTCCACGAGGCGATCCGCGACGGGAACGTGGCTCTCGACGAGGACGAGCGTGACCAGGCTTACGAGGTCGCGCGCAGCGTCCTGGCGATGACCCAGGTCCTCGGGGTCAACCCGCTCGACCCGCACTGGTCGGACGCGGGCGCGCATGCTGACACCGGGGCCGAGGAGGCACTCGACGCCCTGGTCCAGGTCCAGCTCCAGGCCCGTCAGGCCGCCCGGCTCGCGCGCGACTTCGCGGCGGCCGACACGATCCGGGACCAGCTCCAGGCCGCCGGCATCCAGATCGAGGACACCCCCACCGGGCCCCGGTGGTCACGACGACGTCGGGAGACCTGACATGGCCGGCAACACTCGACGTCCGGGCGCCACCCGCAAGGTGACGACCAAGAAGGGTCCGACCGTCGGCAGCGGCGGCCAGCGGCGCAAGGGGCTGGAGGGCCGCGGGCCGACCCCGAAGGCCGAGGACCGCCCGAACCACAAGGCGCACCGCTCGGGGTCCTCGGGCTCGTCGGGCTCCCCGGCAGGACAGGGGGGCCAGGCCTACGGCCGTGGTTCCGCGCCCGCCGGCCGCGGCGCCCCCGCCGGCCGCGGCGCCCCCGCCGGCCGCGGCGCCCCCGCCGGCCGCGGTCAGCGTGGACCGGGCTCGCCCGCCCCGCGCCGCCCCGCCCGGAGCAAGAGTGCCTCGGGGGAGGTCGTCGCCGGCCGCAACTCCGTTCTCGAGTCGCTCCGGATGAACGTCCCAGCCACCACCTTGTATGTCGCAACGCGCATCGACACCGACGACCGCGTCCGCGAGACCCTCAAGCTCGCCTCCTCGCGGGGGCTGCCCATCCTCGAGGCTCCTCGGGCCGAGATCGACCGGCTCACCGATGGGGCGGTTCACCAGGGGCTCGCGCTTGTCGTACCGCCATACGCGTATGCGAGCGTGGCCGACCTCATCGACCCGGAGATCCCGGGCGTGCCGCTCGTGGTGGCCCTCGACGGGGTTACCGACCCGCGGAACGTCGGAGCCGTGGTCCGTTCGGTTGCCGCCTTCGGCGGGCACGGGGTGCTCGTGCCCGAGCGTCGCTCGGCCGGGATGACCGCAGCGGCCTGGAAGGTCTCCGCAGGCGCCGCGGCCCGGATCCCCGTGGCCAAGGCGACCAACCTCACCCGGGCGCTGCAAGACCTGCAGAAGGCCGGCTTCTTCGTGCTCGGTCTCGACATGGACGGGGACGTCTCGCTGCCCGAGCTCGGCCTGGTCGACACCCCCGTGGTCATCGTCGTCGGGTCCGAGGGCAAGGGCTTGTCCCGCCTTGTCGCTCAGACCTGCGACCAGATCGTCTCCATCCCGATGTCCTCCGCCGTGGAGTCGCTCAACGCGGGCGTCGCCGCGGGTGTGGCGCTCTACGAGGTGGCCCGCGGACGGCTCGGTGGACGACGCTGAGCGCGCCTCGTCAGGGCCGGGAACCAAAAGCCCTGGTTGAGGCGTCGTGAAGGACGGACCTGGCACGACATACCGCGTTAGGCTGACCAACGAACCCGACCCGAACGTCACAGAACGGAGCGCCCCCGTGGGCAAGAGCGGACGCGCAGCGAACAATGCCAGGTTGGCCGCCCTCAAGGCCGAGCAGGCCCGGCAGGAGCGCAAGCGCAAGGTCATGTTGGCTGCGGGGACGGTCGGGGTGGTCCTGCTCATCGTGGCAGCCCTCGTCATCGCGAAGCTGACCTCGTCGAGCGACCCGGCCGCGAGTGGCGCCAAGGCCCTCGACCCGGCAGTGGCGACCAAGCTGACGACGATCCCCGCCGCGACCTTCGACACGGTCGGGGTCGGCTCAGCGGTCATCGCTCCGAAGAAGATCGACGGTGAGGCGATCACGGCCAACGGCCTGCCCCGCATCGTCTACGTCGGCGCCGAGTACTGCCCGTACTGCGCGCTCGAGCGCTACCCGCTCGTCCTCGCGCTGTCCCGCTTCGGCACCTTTACCGGGCTGCAGTCGACGAACTCCGACCCGGCCGACAACGCCGGCGTGCCGATCTACACCCTGGGCTTCCACGGGTCGACGTACACCTCGAAGTATGTCTCCTTCAGCGGGTACGAGACGGTCGACAACACCAAGGTCAACGGTGTCTACGGCAAGCTCGACACCCTTCCGGACGCGGACCAGGCGCTGCTCGACAAGTACAACAAGCCCCCGTATGTCGACCCGCCCGGCGGCGCGATCCCGTGGATCTACTTCGGTGGCAAGGGCATCATGAACGGCGCCGGGGTCGACAAGGCCCTGCTCGAAGGCAAGGCCATCTCCGATATCGCGACCTCGATCGCCGACCCCACCAGCGAGGTGTCCAAGGCGGTCGTCGGTGACGCGAACCTGCTCACCGCCCAGATCTGCGTCATGACGAACAACCAGCCCGCGGAGGTCTGCGGCAGCTCGGGGGTCAAGGCGGCTGCGGCGAAGCTCGGACAGTGAGCGCAGCGAGCCGGCCGAAGCCGAGCCGCTCGGGCCGCTCGGGCCGCTCGGGCCAGCCCGGGCGTCCCGTCGGCCCCGAACCACGGATCGCGCCGGTCGCAGTCCCTCCGCGGGCAACGCCTCCGAGGTGGGCCGTTCCCGCCAGCCTCGGGCTCTGCGTCGTCGGGCTCGGGGTGTCGGCCTTCCTTGCGTACGAGTCGGCCACGGCCAGCGTGATCCTGGCCTGCCCGGTCAACGGGGCGATCGACTGCGGCAAGGTGACGACGTCGGCGTGGTCGAAGCTCTTCGGGATCCCGGTGTCCTATCTGGGCCTGCTCTTCTTCATCGGGATGATCGCGCTGTGCACCAAGGCCGCCTGGACGCGGGGCTCCGCCCTGGTCCATAACCTGCGGCTGGGCGGCACCGTGGTCGGCGTCGCGATGGTCCTCTACCTGGTCTGGGCCGAGCTCTTCCGGATCGGGGCGATCTGCCTGTGGTGCACCGTGGTCCATGTCGTCAGCTTCGCCCTGTTCTGCGTGGTCCTCTTCGCCCGGGTTCTCGCCGAGCCGACCCCTGCCGCCACGCTGAGGCGCTGACGCCACCGACCGCGAGCCGGTATGCGCGGGATCAGCTCGGCGCTGGCCCTTGGGTGGGCCGGGCCGGGCCCGAGCGGTCCGCCGGCCGTGGCAGCCGGGCCACCACGGGCATCTGCACGGTGTCGACGCCGACCACCGAGTCCTCGTCGGGCTTGGCCGGCAGCACCACGGCGACATAGTCCGCAACCGCGTCGGCGGTCGAGACGTCCTTCCCGCGCCGCTCGGAGAGGTACCACCGGTGTTCGAGCACCTCATGGAAGAACTCCGCCGGCTCGAGCTTGCCCCGCAGCTCCGGCGGGACCGAGCGGACCGTCGGCTCGTAGATCCGCTCGGCCCAGTCGGCCGCGACGAACTCCTCGCTCTCCCCTTGGCGGCCAGTCGCCATCCGGAAGGAGTCGAGGTCGTTGAGCAGCCGGCGGGCCTGGTTCTCCTCGACGTCGAGTCCAGTGAGGCGCAGGAGCCGCCGCGAGTGGTGCCCGGCGTCGACGACCTTGGGCTGGATCTGCAGGTGGGTGCCGTCGATATCGGTCGAGATGGCCAGCTCGTCGACGTCGAAGCCGAGGTCGTTGAGCCGGCGGATCCGCTCGTCGACCCGCCAACGGTCCTCGGCGCCGAAGCTCTCACTGCCGGTGAGCTCACCCCACAGTGACCGGTACCGGGCACACAGCTGCCCGGAGATCTCCACCGCGTCGGCACTCTCGTCGAGGAAGCCGCCGGCCTGCAGGTCCATGAGCTCGCCGGCGATATTGACCCGGGCCACCTCGAGGTCGTGCTCGCGCTGCCCGACCGACAGCGTCGGCCGCAGCTCGCCGGTCTCGGCGTCGACGAGGTAGGCCGAGTACGCCCCGGCGTCGCGGCGGAACAAGGTGTTCGACAGTGAGACGTCGCCCCAGAAGAAGCCATCGAGGTGGAGCCGGACGAGCAGGACGGCGAGGGCGTCGATGAGCCGCCCGGCGGTGTCCGGCCGCAGCGCCTGGCTGAACAGCGCCCGGTAGGGCAGCGAGAACTTCAGGTGCCGGGTGAGCAGGCAGGCGTCGAGCGGCTCGCCGTCGGCGTCCACCCGCCCGGTGACGACCCCGAGGGCCTCCACGCATGGCAGCCCGAGCCGTTCAAGCATCCGCAGCATCGCGTACTCCCGAGCGCCGATCTCGGCGTTGATCTCCTTGACCGCCATGACCCGGTCGCCGAGCCGAACGAAGCGCACGATGTGCCGGGAGATGCCCCTGGGGAGGGCGGCGAGCAGCTCCTCGGGCCACTGGGCCAGCGGCATCGACCAGGGCAGGTCGAGCAGCTCGGGATTCGGTTTGGCGGCGGTGATCTGCAGGGGCATGGTCGTCCTCTCGGGCCACGTGGGTCCGGCATACCGGCGTCAACAGACCAAGGGCGTGGTCACCGTGACGGTGACCACGCCCTTGTACGTCAGCCGGTATGCCGGGTCAGGCTCACTTGCCGAGGCGCTGCCCGCTGTCGGCGTTGAAGACGTGCGAGTGGTTCGGCTTCGGCTTGAGGTGCACCGTCTCGCCGCGCTTCGGAGGACGCCGACCGTCGACCCGGGCGAGGAAGGGCTTGGAGCCGCCGTCACCGTCGGTGTCGATCTGGTTGACGCCGGCCGCGGTGCCGTAGATGTACGCGTCGGCGCCGAGTTCCTCGACGACATCGACGACGAGCTCGAGGCCGGTGCCGTCGGTGGACAGGTCCATGTCCTCGGGGCGGATGCCGTAGGTGACGTGGGTGGCCCCGCCGAGGTCCTCGCGGGAGACCGGAACGACATACCCGCCGAGCTTGACGCCACCGTCGACGACCGGGAGGTCGAGGAGGTTCATCGCGGGCGAGCCGATGAAGCCGGCCACGAAGACATTGTTCGGGTGGTCGTACATGTAGCGCGGAGCGTCGCACTGCATGAGGTAGCCGTCCTTGAGGACCGCGACCCGGTCACCCATGGTCATGGCCTCGGTCTGGTCGTGCGTCACGTAGAGCGTGGTGACGCCGAGCCGGCGCTGCAGCGACGCGATCTGGGTGCGGGTCTGCACGCGCAGCTTGGCGTCGAGGTTGGACAGCGGCTCGTCCATGAGGAAGACCTGAGGCGAGCGCACGATCGCGCGGCCCATGGCGACACGCTGACGCTGGCCACCGGAGAGGGCCTTCGGCTTGCGCTCGAGGTAGGGGGCCAGGTCGAGGATCTTGGCGGCCTCGTCGACGCGCTTCTTGATCTCGTCCTTGGCGACGCCGGCGATCTTCAGCGCGAAGCCCATGTTGTCGGCGACCGACATGTGCGGGTAGAGCGCGTAGTTCTGGAAGACCATCGCCACGTCGCGGTCCTTGGGGGACAGGTTCGTGACATCGCGGTCACCGATGAAGATCTGGCCGCCGTTGACCTCTTCGAGGCCCGCGAGCATGCGCAGGGAGGTGGACTTGCCACACCCCGAGGGGCCGACGAAGACCATGAGCTCGCCATCGTTGATGTCGATATTGAGCTTGTCGATGGTCGGCTTCGGGTTGCCCGGGTAGTGCCGGGTGGCGTCCTTGAACGTGACTGTTGCCATGGTTGAACGACTCCTTCACCGGCAGGTACGTGCCGGACGATCCGTTGTAAAGGGTTAATGCGCCGTTGGCAGACGGCACAACCGCCGTACGGCGGCTTGGACCATCATGGCGCACCTTGTCGGGCGCCGCCAGTGCGACATACGCGAACCGACGGCGCCGGTGCGGGGTGTTCGGGCGGTCGATCCGAGGGTGACCGTTCGGGCGGCCGGTGGGCCGGCCGCCCGACCCGGGTCAGCCCTTCGTGCCACCTGCGGTGAGGCCGGCGACGAGGTGCTTCTGCGCGAAGAAGAAGACCAGTCCGGCGGGCACGGTGATGAGCACCGCGGCGGGGGTGAGCAGCTCCCACACCGGCAGCGTGGGCGGCCTCGGGACGAAGGTCTGCAGGCCGTAAGCAAGGGTGAACTTGTCGTTGGTGTTGAGGAAGGCGCTCGCGTAGGCCACCTCGCCCCAGGCGGTGAGGAAGGTGTAGAACATCGTCACCGCCAGGCCCGGCCGGGCCAGCGGAAGGACGACCCGCCAGAAGACCCCGAACGGGCCGAGCCCGTCGACCGTGGCTGCCTCGTCGAGGTCCTTGGGGATCGTGTCGAAGTACCCCTTGAGCATCCACGTGCAGAAGGGCACCGCGACCGTGCAGTACGCGATGACCAGCGAGGCGTGGGTGTTGATGAGGTTGAAGGCCGACATGATCGAGTAGATCGGGACGATGAGGATCGCGACCGGGAACATCTGGGTGATAAGGAAGGTCCACATCAGCGGGCGCTTCCCCGGGAAGTTGTACCGGGAGATCGCGAAGCCGGCCGTTGCCGCCATGGCGATGCCGACGATCATCGTGAAGATCGCAACGATGACCGAGTTGCTGAACCAGCGCAGGAAGTCGGTGTTGTTGAGCAGCGCGGTGTAGTTCTCCAGCGTCGGGTTGTCGATGAGCTTGAGGTTGCGGATCGACGCCTTGGGCTTGAACGAGGTCAGGATGATCCAGACGATCGGGAAGACCGCGATGAAGCTTGCGACGACCAGGGTGGCGTGGATGCCGAAGCTGGCGAGCGGGGACCGATGTCCGCGGGCGTACGTCTTCTTGGCCATGGTCACCACACCTCGCCTTGCTTGCGGAGGAAGAACCGGTACCCGATCGAGTACACGATGAGAATCGAGAGGATGAGCACGCCGTATGACGAGGCGAGCGAGTAGTTGCGCAGGCCCTCGAAGGCGGCTCGGTACGAGCCGGTGACGAGGATGTCGGTGCCCCCGCCGGTCCGCCTCGGGTGATGAGGAAGATGATCGGGAACATGTTGAACGTCCAGATGGTGCCGAGGAGGATGACCGAGGCCGACACCGGCCGCAGGCTCGGCAGGGTGACATTGGTGAACCGCTGCCACGGGGACGCGCCGTCCATCTCGGCGGCCTCGTAGAGCTCCCCGGGGATCGACTGCATGCCGCCGAGCATCGCGACCATCATGAAGGGCACGCCGAGCCAGACGTTGACGATGATGACGACCGCGAGGGCCTTGGGCACGGTGTCGAGGAACTCGACCCGGGTGCCACCCAGGGCCGAGATGACCCCGTTCACCAGGCCGTTGTCGCGGTCGAAGATGAACTTCCACGAGAACGCCGACACGAACGCGGGGACCGCCCACGGGAGGATGAGCAGGACGCGGTAGACGCCGCGGCCCTTGATCTGCCGGTTGATCAGAACCGCGAGCGCCAGGCCGAGGGTGTAGTGGAAGAAGACGCAGGTGAACGTCCAGATCAAGGTGATCCGGAAGTTCTGCCAGAACTCACCCACCCGGCCGGAGAGCAGGTCGGCGTAGTTGCCCAGGCCGATGAACTGCCACTGGTTGGGGTTCGCCGCGCAGGTCTCGGCGCCGCCCAGGGACTTCGTGCAGACCTCACCGACCTGGTTGGCCTCGTTGATATTGGTGAACGACATCCACACGCCCTGGAACAGCGGGTAGAAGACGAGCACCGCAAGGACGAGGACGACGGGGATGACCATCGCCCACGCATACCAATACTTGTTGTAGGTGTTCCGTAGACGTTCCACCGAGTCTCCTGGCAGGGGTAAGACGGACAGCGACGGTATGACGGACAGCGACGGTATGACGGACAGCGACGGGGTCGCGACCCGCGAACGAGTCACGGCGGGGCGGTCGCCCACCCCGCCGTGACCCGGCTCTCAACGGTTCGTCATCATCCCAGCGAGTAGGACGGGACGGCCTCCGTCTTGTACTTGTTGGCGACGGCGTCCATCGCGTCCTTGGCAGCGACGCCCTGGACGTAGATCTTCGTCGCGGCCTCGTCGAGCGGGCCGAAGAGCTTGCCGCCCTCGGGAACCCACGCGCGCTCCACGGCGACCTCCATGACCGGCTTGAACTGGCCGATGATCGGGTTGGTCACCTTGTCGTAGGCCGACTTGCGGGTCGGCAGCAGGCCGAGCTTGTCGGCGAGCTTGGCCTGGGAGTCGGCGCTGCTCATGAACTTGATGAAGGCGATCGCAGCAGCTGCCTTGTCCTGGGCCATGCCCGACCACACGGCGTAGTCGTGACCGCCGACCGGAGCACCGGCCTTGACCGAGCCGGCCGGGACCGGAGCGACGCCGAGGTTCTCGAGGCCACCGAAGCCGGCGGCACCCTTGATGTTGTTGAGCTCCCATGGGCCGTTGATGATCATCGCGACCTTGCCGGCCTTGAAGGCGTCCATGATCGCGCCGTATGCGTCGGTGGCCGGGGGCTTGGTGAAGCCGGGGGCCTTGAGCAGCTCGGCCGGGATGCCGGCGCCCTTCACGGCAGCAGCGGAGTTGACGACGATCTTCTTCGCCGTGGCGTCGATGAGGTCGCCGCCCTCGCCGTAGATGAACGGCAGCATGAAGTAGCCACCCGGGTTGAGGTAGACGCCGTCGACGCCGGCCTTCTCCTTGATGGTCGCGGCAGCGGCCTTCAGCTCATCCCACGTCTTCGGCGCGGCGGTGATGCCGGCCTTGGCCAGGAGCGCCTTGTTGTACATGAGGGCGAGGCTGTCGGTGACCTGCGGGACGCCATACATCTTGCCGTTGAACATCGTCGAGCCGAGCGGGGCGGTGAGGAAGTCGCCCTTGTCGGCGGCCAGGTCGGTGCCGTCGAGGTCGTACAGGTAGCCCAGCGACGCGAACTCGGAGACCCAGGCCACCTCGGCGCGGATGATGTCCGGGGCGCCGGACTTGGCTGCCGCGGCGGTCTTGAACTTGTTCTGTGCCTCACCGAAGGGGACCGACTGGTAGTTGATCTTCACGTTCGGGTAGGTCTTGTTGAAGTCGGCGATGAGCGCCTTGAAGGCCGGCGCCTCGTTCGTGGCGTCCGAGGTGTCCCACCAGGTGAGCTCACCCTTGACGCTTGCCGGGTCGGCCGCGCCGGTGGTGGTGGTGGACGAACCCGCGGCGTTGTTCGCCGGAGTTGCCGCCGAGTTGCAGGCGGCGAGGGCGAGAGTCAGGCCCGTCAGGAGGGCAACTCCCTTGGCACTGGTGCGCATCAGGATGGGCTCCTTGTTGATCGGTTGTGCACCGGGTGTGACCCGACGCTGGAGACTCAAGCAACGTACCGCGCCGCCTAGGGCGCCGCCAAGACTTCTCGCAATTTCTTGCAGTGATCTGCAAGACGCTTCCATGGATCGTTACTTCGCCGTAATCTCAGCCCCGTGGTGTACTTCCGTGCGGCGCATCTGGCACTCGCGGTCGGCACGAGGGAAGGAGCTGAGATGGACACCGGACCAAGCCGGGCGCGGCTGGCTGACATCGCCAGCCATGCCGAGGTCAGCGAGGCGACCGTCAGCCGCGTCCTCAACGGCAAGCCGGGTGTCGCCGAGGCCACCCGCCAGGCCGTCCTCATCTCCCTCGACGTGCTCGGCTACGACCGTCCGAGCCGGCTGCGGCGCAAGAGCGCCGGACTGGTCGGCCTCATCGTGCCCGGAGCTGCTCAACCCCATCTTCCCGGCGTTCGCTCAGGTCATTGAGACCTCGCTGGCCCGGCACGGCTATACGCCGGTCCTGTGCACCCAGACCCCCGGGGGGGTCCACGAGGACGAGTACGTCCAGATGCTCCTCGACCGGGGGGTGTCGGGCATCATCTATATCTCCGGGCTGCACGCCGACACGGCGCAGTCCCCGCAGCGGTATGTCGACCAGCGCGAACGGGGTCTGCCCGTCGTCTTCATCAACGGCTTCTGCGAGGGCGTGGACGCCCCCTTCATCTCCACCGACGACCGCCTCGCCGCGATGCAGGCCGTCTCCCACCTCGTCTCGCTCGGGCACCGTCGGATCGGGCTGGCGGTCGGGCCGGACCGCTTCGTCCCGGTCAAGCGCAAGGTGGCCGGCTTCCGTCAGGCACTGGAGTCCACGTTGGGGATCGACGACACCGACGAGCTCATCGAGCACAGCTTCTTCAGCGTTGAGGGCGGCGCGGCAGCCGCGACCGCGCTGATGTCCCGCGGGGTCACCGGCATCGTCGCGGGCTCGGACATGATGGCGCTCGGTGCGATCCGGGCCGCGCGGTCGGCCGGTCTGTCGGTGCCCGAGGACGTCTCGGTCATCGGGTATGACGACTCGCTCCTCATCGCCTATACCGATCCGCCGCTGACCTCCGTGCGTCAGGGTGTTGCGGCGATGTCCGAGGTCGCCGTTCAGGCACTGCTCGCCGAGATCGGGGGCGCCCCGGGGCCGCGGACCGAGTTCCTCTTCGACCCCGAGCTCGTCGTCCGGCGCTCCACCGGTCCCGCACCCGGAGCCTGACCCACCGCTCCGGGAGGTGTGCGCAAGGGCTGACGGGAGCTCGCGTCAGTGGGCCCGCCGACGTGGGCGACGGTGGCGGGGCGAGGGGGGATGCGGTTACCGTCTGACCTATGCGGATCTCAGACGTCGTGAAGTCCAAGGGCAGCCAGGTCATCACGGTTCGACCTGAGGACACGGTGGCCCATCTGCTCAAGGTGCTCGCCGACCATCGCATCGGTGCCGTTGTCGTCAGTGGCGACGGGGCCTCGGTCGAGGGCATCGTCAGCGAGCGCGACGTCGTCCGGCACCTGCACAGCTCCGGCACCTCGGTCGTCGACGGTCCGGTCCACGCGATCATGACCCGCGAGGTCGTCACCTGCGAGCCGTCGCTCTCCGTCGAGGAGCTCGAGGCCTCGATGACCGAGCACCGCATCCGCCACGTCCCTGTCGTCGTCGACGGGGCCTTGACCGCGATCGTCAGCATCGGTGACATCGTCAAGCACCACATGGACCAGCTGCGTCACGAGCGTGACCAGCTCGTCGGGTACATCCAGCAGTAGTCGTCGGGACATCTCGCGGTTGCCCTCGGTCGCCGCGAGCGGCCGCCCACATCCGGCAGTCGCCCGCGGGGGCGGCACCAGTGGCCTACCGTTGACCTGTGACGTCGACGGGCCAGCGGGGGAGCATGCCCATGCTGGGCCCCTACCGCCTCGTCGAGGAGCTCGGGACCGGTGGCATGGGAGTGGTCCATCTCGCGCTCGACCGGGGCGGCCGGGCCGTCGCCCTCAAGGTGCTGCGCGCCCATGTCGCCGACGACGCCGAGGCCCGCACCCGGCTCGAACGCGAAGTCGCGACCCTGAGCCGGATCACCGACCCGCGGGTCGCCCCGGTCATCGACGCCGACCTCACCGGCTCCCGCCCCTATATCGTCACGCGGTTCGTCCCCGGCCCCTCCCTGGACGAGTTGGTCGGCGACAATGGCCCCCTGGACGGACCCCAGCTAGTCCGGGTCGCCCGCGGCCTGGCCGGGGCGATCAAGTCCATCCACGCCGCCGGCGTGGTGCACCGCGACGTCAAGCCGAGCAACGTCCTGCTCGACGACGAGGGCGACCCGGTGCTCATCGACTTCGGGATCGCCCATCTCGCCGACGACGTCCGGATCACCGTGACCGGTCTGGTCATGGGCACCCCGGGGTACCTGTCGCCGGAGGTCATCAACGGCGGCGCGGTCACCGCCGCGACCGACTGGTGGGGCTGGGCGGCCACGCTCGCCTTCGCCGCCTCGGGCGCCCCGCCGTTCGGCGGCGGCGCGATGGACGGGGTGCTGAGCCGGGTCCGGCTGGGGGAGCACGACCTCAGCGGCGTCGACCCTCGGCTCGCCCCGCTGCTCGCGGCGGCGCTCACCGTCGACCCGGCCGCCCGGCCGCACGCCGACGACGTCCTCGCGGCGCTGGAACGGTATGCCGCGGGCGGCGACGCGACGGTCGTCATACCTGGGGCAGTTCCGCGGACGATGACCCAGCCGGTCGCGCCGTCCTCGACCCGCGTCCTCCCCACGCCGGTCGCGCCACCGGCCCCACCCGCGCCGGCGCCTGCGCCCGCTCCTCCCGCCCCGCAGTACGTCCCGCCACCTCCCGCTGCGAAGGTGTGGCCACCGGCGTCCGTCGTCGTGCCCGGTCCCAGCCTTGGTCAGCCACCGGCCCCGTATGTCGACCCGCGCATCGACCGTGGCGGTCGGCGCGGGACCCTGCTCGCTCTCGCCGCGCTCCTCGTCGCCGTCGCCGCGGGGTGGCCCATGGTCGCGGCGCTTGCGGCGCTGCTGCTGCGGTGGGCGGCCGCAGTCGCCGACCGGGTCGTGACCAGCCTGGTGCTGCGGCGGCACGCCCGGGGCGTGCGCTCCTCCGATGTCGCCCTCGCGCTCTTGCGCGCCCCGTGGCATCTCGTCGTCGGGGCGGTCGCGACGGTCCTCGCCGCAGTGCTGCCGGCCGTGGTGGGGGTCGCTGCATCGTTCACCGTCGCGCTGGCCAGCCAGATCGTCACGGGCTCGCCGTCCGACCCGGACCGGTGGCTGCCGCTTGCCGGCGGTATGGCGGCCGCGCTCCTTATGGGCTGGATCGGCCCGGGCGGGGCGTCACTGCGCCGGGGTGCCCGCTCGATCGTGCGGGGCGCCGCGCCCGAGGGCACCGGGACGACCGTGGCCGTCGGCCTGTGCCTTGCGCTCGCCGCCCTCGCGTTGGCGTCGCTGGCGCTGCGGCACGGCGTCGTGCACTGGTGGCCGTTGGGCCGATCACCGTGGGCGACCTTCCTGGGCCGATAGGGCGCCGACGGTAGGATCTGCGGCGTGCCGACGACTCCGTCGGACCGGCCGCTGGCGTGGCGCAACTGGCAGCGCACCTGTCTTGTAAACAGGTGGTTGGGGGTTCGAGTCCCCCCGTCAGCTCTGTAGTGATAGGCGGTCAACGCGAGAGCCGCCATCGTCATCCGGGAATCTAGGATCGGCGGCATGACGGCGTCTGGGCGGAGGGCACAGGAGATCGCCGGGTTCATCGGCGAGTATGTCGCGCCGATGCTGCGTGCCCACGGGTGGAAGCGGTCTGGATCTCGTTTCACGCGGACGACCCGGGCCGGGGACGTGGCGTTGGTGCGATTCCATTCGACGTCGCCGGGCAACCAGCCTGGTGTGGCGTTCTACGTCGAACTGGCGGTCGTGCCCGCACTATGGCGAGAGTGGTACGTCCACGCGGGGTTCACCGGCCTGGTGCGGTGAGTGAGGCGGACGGGATGTGGCGCAACCGCCTGTACCAACCTCTTCGAGATGGTGCACGCTGGGCCGAGGAGATCTGGCGCTTCCACGACGACGCCACCCGCCGGATTGCCGGGCAGGAGCTGGTCAGCGGGCTCGCCGAGCGGATCGTCGCACCTGGAGATGCTCCTGGACCCGGTCCGCGCCGTCGCGTTCATCAAGTCCCTCTCTGAGCAGGACTACCACCGCGATGGCTTCTGGACTGACCCGCTCTTGGCGATCGCGATGTACGAAGTTGGGAGCGGGACGCTGGAACATGCTCAGGCCGCAGTCGCCGCCCTCGCAGCGCGGTGGAAGGAACTCGGGGGGGACGAGGACGCGGTGAGCTTCCTCCAGTCGGCGCTGGCGCAGCGCCAACGGGGCGAGGCGTTGGGGAGTGGTGACCAAGAGCCTTGATATAGTAATCGCTGCTATACTCATCACGTGATAAGCCGTGGTGATCTTCTTCGCGAGGTGATGCTGGAGTCGGGCATCACGCAGTCGGAGCTGTCCCGGCTCAGTGGGGTCCATCAGCCGAGTATCAGCCAGTTCTTGTCGGGCCGGGTCGAGCTCAGCGACGAGCAGCTGGACCGGTTGCTCTCGTGTATGGGCTACCGGCTGGAGGTGGTTCGTCGGCCGGTGCGGGTGGAGCTGACCCGGTCGGAACGGCGCTCGTGGCTGCTGCACCGGAGGCTGTCCTCTCACCTGACCAGGCAGAGCCTTGAGCAGTGGCGCCCGAGGATCGAGCGCAACCTGACCCGGTTGCAGAACGGGGTCAGCGGGCAGCCGCACGAGCGCAACCTGCAGCGATGGCGCGAACTGGTCGAGCGAGGTGACGTCCTTGGGTTACACCGGGTGATGACCGGTCTGCATCGGGACTCCATCGAGCTGCGTGAGGTGTCGCCGCTGGGTGGGCTGCTTCCTCAGGATGAGCGAGGGGAAACCCTGGCCAGGGTGGGCTGATGCGCCGAGACCAGCTCGAGCACGCCATCCGCACCGCCTGCCAGATCATCGGACACAACGAGGTCATCGTCGTCGGCTCGCAGTCCATCCTCGGATCGGTGAGCGAGGACCGGCTGCCCGCAGAGGCTACGATGTCGATCGAGGTCGACATCATGCCGATCGCCGACGGCAACGAGGAGACAGCAAGGCTTGCCGACGTGATTGAAGGCGTGGCGGGTGAGTTCTCGCCCTTCGAGGAACTCCACGGCTTCAGCATCGACGGTGTGGACCTGCACACCTCCATCCTGCCTCAAGGGTGGCGCAACCGGCTCGTCAAGGTCCAGAACGCCAACACCGCCGCGGCCTCGGGTGAGCCGCAGCTCACCGGCTGGTGCCTGGACAAGGAAGACCTCTGCGTGGCCAAGCTATGCGCGCTGCGGGAGAAGGACCGGAGGTTTGTCGCTGCTCTCATTCGCGCGGGCTTGGTCGACCCCGGGACCATCATCGCCAGGTTGTCCACGGTCGAGCCGCGGCATCGCGGGCTGGCTGAGCGGGCTGCCGACTGGTTGGGGTCCTGGCGGTAGATTGTTGTGGCGAAGAACGCCGAGCGGGGCTGCGTGCATGTCTGCCCTCCAGATCCCCGCAGCAGGATCGGTGAGTGGGTGGGGCGCGGGCTGAGATGCGGGTGCTCTCGTCTCGCAAGAGATCGGATGCCGATCGTCAAACCCGCATACAGAACGTTGTTTGTTAAGGTCAAGCGCGGGGTGGACCGGCGCCCCCGGCCGCGCGGTTCATGACTCGCCCGGGAGTTAGCGATAGCGAGGGTCGTTCATCCCGGAGTAGACGCGCACCTGCCACGTGCTGGGGCTGAACTCCGAGAGGGAGTAGCGGACCACGAGCTCCCAAGACTCAAGGGTCCAGACGCCTTCCCCGAACGCTTCGTCGGCAGCAGTCGCTAGGTCCACCGCAAACAACAGGCCCGGCAGCTGATCGGCGCGTGCCGGAAGCGTGCGATCGATGGGCTCAACACGCTTGCCGAAGCTGATACGGCGAGTCGGCTGGCCCTCGGTCTTCGACGCACACGATGCGGCGTCGAAAAGAATGGGCCCCGCTGCCATCCTCCCGGTGGTAGGTGAGCGATCTCGGGACTCGACTCCGAGCTCGGCTGGACATGATCACTTTTCTGGTCATACTTATGATCATGACGACCATTCCTCTGGCTGATGCCAAGGCGCACCTGTCCGAGGTCGTGAGCCGAGTCAGCAAGCACCATGAACGGGTCACGGTGACCGTGCACGGTCAACCGTCGGCCGTCCTCCTTTCCCCGGACGACCTCGCGGTGCTCGAGGAGACCATTGCCGTCCTGGGGGACGCAGACCTGATGACGCAGTTGGCCGCGGCTGAAGCCGACCTGGCCGCTGGCCGGGTCGAGACCCAAGAAGACCTTACGGCGGCGATGCGTTCGCGCCGGACCTCGGCGTGACCGATCGGCCGTACCGACTGCAGATCGTTTCCTCGGCTCGGCGGCACATCACTGAGGGATTGCCGAAGCGATCGCCACCGCTGCGGTCGAGTTCCTCACCGGTCCCTTGCTCGAGAACCCGCATCGCGTGGGGAAGCGGCTCCGGCCACCGCTGGCCGACCGCTACAGTGCGCGACGGGGCACCTACCGTGTCCTGTATCGCATCGACGAAGCGACCCGAACGGTGACGGTCCTGGCCATCGGCCATCGAGGTGACATCTACCGGGCGTGATCACGCTCAGCTCTCGTCGGAGGTCGGGCATCAGCGGGCACACTTCGGCCGCCGGCGCGCCAACACTGCGGTTGGGACGAGGCGTCAGGCGGCACGCCTGCGGATCATGCGTGCGCCGACCAGGAGCAGCCAGGCGATGGTGAGGACAGAGGTGCACCGCCAGGGTGTCCAGGCCTGGGGCCAGGACCGGGCCCCGACGGCGAGCAGGGCGGTCCCGCCAACGGCGAGGGCGACCCCGAAAGCCGGCCGGCCCGACGGCCCGGCATCAAGGGGCGGGTCACGGTCCAGCCCTGCTGCCCCCCGACCTTCACCGTTCCCGGGGGCCAGCAGCACAGCCGGACGAGGCAGAAACCCCCAGGGCTTAGGCTCGACCCGGCAGCCACCAGGAACCACGAGGAGAGTGCCATGGCCGAGTCGGCGAAGCGCCCGGGAACACACCGCTCCGAGGCGCACCGGGGCAATGACACCTCGCGGCTCAACTGGCTCCGCGCCGGGGTGCTCGGCGCTAACGACGGCATCGTCGCCACGTCGGGCCTGGTCATCGGCGTGGCCGCCTCGGGTGCCGGGTCGGCTGCCCTGCTCACTGCCGGTATGGCGGGCCTGGCCGCGGGCGCGCTGTCGATGGCCGTCGGGGAGTATGTCTCGGTGAGCACGCAGCGCGACAGCGAGGGTGCTCTGCTCGCGAAGGAGCGCCGCGAGCTGGAAGAGGAGCCCGAGGCCGAGCTCGCCGAGCTCGCCGGGATCTACCGGATGAAGGGCCTGGACGCCGAGCTCGCCACACAGGTGGCGGTCCAGCTCACGGCCCACGACGCCCTCGCGGCGCACGCCGAGGTGGAGCTCAAGCTCGACCCGGACGAGCTGACCAACCCCTGGCATGCGGCCGGTGCCTCGGCGCTTGCGTTCATCGTCGGCTCGCTCGCCCCACTGCTCACCATCTTGCTCATCCCCGGCGTGGTGGGGATGTGGGCCACCGTGGCGGCGGCAGCGGTCGCCCTCGCGGTGACCGGCTACCTCAGCGCCACCCTCGGCGGTGCCCGGGTCGGCCCCGCACTGCTCCGCAATGTCGGCGGGGGACTGGTCGCGATGGCCATCACCTTCGCGATCGGGTCGCTCGTCGGGATGCGGCTGGACTGATCTGGCCCCATCCTGGGGGAGGACGTCTGGCTGGCCGGACTTCGGCCTCTTGACGGTGAGCGGCACCGCGCCGACGACGACGGGAGCAGAGATGACCAAGCGCACGATGGCGGTCCTGGTGGCAGCAGTTCTGGCGGGGTCCGTGGGGGCCGCCGCCTCACCCTCCGGTGCGGCAGCGGCACCCTTGGGTATGCCGGGATCCGTCCCGGGCGCCGCGGCCGCCTTGCCGACGGCGGCCGTGGCCCTCCCCGCGGACCTCGTCGCCGTACGGACCCTCACCTCGCTCACCGGTACGCACCGGTGGTACGCGCAGACCTTCCGTGGGCTGCCCGTCCTCGACGGCTACTACGCCGTCCACACCGCACGGAGCACCGGCGCCGTGAGCGTGGCCGACGGCCGGATCGCCGTCCCCAGCACCGTGTCGACCACCCCGCTCGTCACCGCCGCCGCGGCCGTGACGACGACCTCGGCCCGGGTCGAGGCGCTCGCCCGGCAGGCCGCAGCCGCCCCTGCATCCGCCGGCGCGGCCCCGAAGACGACGGTGGCGCTGCCCACCCATGTCCACGGGGCCACCCTGTCCGTCCTCGGCGGGCGGAACGCCGCGCTGGTGTGGTCCGTCGTCGCCGACGGGTCGGAAGGGGTGACCCGCACCCTCGTCGATGCGAGGACCGGGACGGTCCGCGGAGTCACCGTCCTGTCCAAGGCGGCCACCGGACAGGGCCAGATCTTCACGCCCAACCCCGTCGTCACGCTGCGCAACGAGGCGATCACCGACAAGAACGACGCCAACCAGGCCGTGCTCGTCCCGGCATACCGCACCGTGACGCTGCGCAATCTCTCCGGCACTGGCACCCTCGTGGGCACCGCGGTCCGCATCGTCGCCGGTCAGGGGGGTCTGGCGACCAGCCCGACCAACACCTTCGTCTACACCCGGGCCGACGACCGCTTCGAGCAGGTCATGGCGTACCACGGGATCGACCTCTCGCAGACCTACCTGCGCACGCTGGGGTTCACCGACGCGAACAACGAGTCCCAGGATGTGGCCGTCAACACGATTGCGGACGACAACTCCTTCTACGACCCGACCCTGGACAAGATCACCTACGGCCGAGGCGGGGTCGACGACGCCGAGGACCTCGAGGTTGTCTGGCACGAGTACGGCCACGCCATCCAGGACGCCATCGTCCCCGGTTTCGGCACAACCCTGCAGGCCGGGTCGATCGGCGAGGGCTTCGGCGACTACTGGGCCGCGACGATGTCGGTCCCGACCAGCGGCGGGTACGTCCTCCCCTGCGTCATGGACTGGGACTCGACGTCCTACACGACGACTGTCCCGCACTGCATCCGCCGGCTCGACACGACCAAGACGGTCGCCGACGCCGTCGGCGAGGTCCACGCGGACGGCGAGATCTGGTCCCGCGCGCTGTGGGACATCCACAAGGCGCTCGGCCGGCTCAAGGCCAACACGATCATCATCGAGTCAACCTACGCGTACACCCCCAACACCTCCTTCGCTGCCGCGGCGACCCAGGTCGTCGCCGCTGCGCGGACCTTGTATGGCGACGCCGCGGCCACGGCGGTGACGAAGGCCTTCCACGCCCGCGGCATCCTCTGAAGGGGCGGCAGCCGCATCGTCGCGCTGCCGGCGCCGACCGGGCGTCGATAAGGTGGCGAGGTGGGCACTGCGCGCGTGGCTGACGAGGTGGTGGCCCGCGCGCGGGCCGAGGCGAGCGCTGCTGCCCAGCGGGCCGGAGTCCGGGTCGTCGAGCTGACGACGGCGGAGCAGGCGCATGTCGCCGGGGCGGTGCTCGACCGGGTCTGGGGGCTGCCCCCGGACGGCTGCCTCATCGACCCGAGCATCCTCATCGCCTTGGCTCACTCCGGCAACTACCTCGTCGGCGCCATCCGAGGCAAGGAGATGGTCGGGGTGACCGCGGGGTGGTTCGCGTCGGAGCGCACGTTCGGCGTGGGAACGACGCTGCACTCGCATATCGCCGGGGTCCAGCCCGGTGACGCCGGACGCGGGGCTGGGCAGGCGATGAAGCTCGACCAGCGGGCCTGGGCCCTCGAGCGGGGGATCACGACGGTCACCTGGACGACCGACCCGCTGGTGGCGCGGAACGTCCACGTCAATATCACCCGGCTCGGTGCCACCGTCGCCGAGTACCGGGTCGACGAGTACGGCCCGATGCGGGACGGCATCAACGTCGGCGACCAGAGCGACCGGATCCTGCTCCGCTGGGCGGTCGACGGGCCGGTCGGCGGCATCCCGCCGGACCAGCTGCCGGACGCCCCCCGCGCGCTCGCCCGCAGCGACGACGAGTTCTCCTCGCCGGTCCCCGATCTCGCCCCGCTCGACGCCTCGGCCCGGATATGTCGGATCGCCATACCGGAAGATGCCGAGACCCTCGTCCTCACCCGACCCGAGGAGCACTCACTCTGGCGGGTCGCCGTGCGGGAGGCACTCTGCGCGCGGCTCACGGCGGGGTGGCGCGTCCTCGGCTTCGACAAAGGGACCTGCGAGTACGTCCTGGAGGCCCCGTGAGGCTCGTCGACCTGACCCTGCACCGGGCCCAGGTGCCGCTGGTCAGCCCGTTCACGACCTCCTTCGGCACCGAGACAGTCCGGGATGTCCTCATCCTCGAGCTCCGGGCCGAGGTCGACGGGACGGCCGTCGTCGGCTGGTCCGAGTGCGTTGCTGGGTCCGAGCCGCTGTACTCCAGCGAGTATGTCGACGGCGCGGCCGACGTCATCCGGCGCTGGCTTGCGCCGATGCTCTTCGCCGCGGGGGAGCTCTCGGCGCAGACCGTCGCCGGGGTCCTCGACCCGGTCAAGGGCCACCGAATGGCCAAGGCGGCGCTCGAGACCGCGGTCCTCGACGCGCAGCTGCGCGCCCAGGGGATCTCCTTCGCCGAACACCTCGGCGTCACCCGGACCTCCGTCCCCAGCGGCGTCTCGGTCGGCATCCACGACTCGGTCGCGTCGACGCTCGACGCCGTGGCCGGCTATCTCGACCAGGGCTACGTGCGGATCAAGCTGAAGATCCGCCCGGGCTGGGACATCCAGCCGGTCGCCGCGGTGCGGGACCGGTTCGGCGCCGACATTCCGCTGCAGGTGGACGCCAACGCCGCCTACACCCTCGCCGACACCGCCGCGCTGCGCCGCCTCGACGCCTTCGGCCTGCTCCTCGTCGAGCAGCCGCTGGGGGAGGAGGACCTGCGCCAGCACGCCGAGCTGGCCCGGCGGATCTCGACCCCGGTCTGTCTCGACGAGTCGGTGGTCTCGGCGGCTGCGGCGGCCGACGCCATTGCCCTTGGAGCCTGCTCGGTCATCAATATCAAGCCCGGTCGGGTCGGCGGCTACCTCGAGGCGTGGCGGATCCACGACCTTGCCCGGGCCCATGGCGTCGCGGTGTGGTGCGGCGGGATGCTCGAGACCGGGATCGGCCGGGTGGCCAATGCGGCCCTGGCCGGGCTGCCCGGGTTCACCCTGCCCGGCGATATCTCCGGCTCGGACCGGTTCTACGCGACCGATCTCACTGAGCCGGTCTGCATGCGCGACGGGGCGGTCGAGGTGCCCCGCACACCGGGCATCTCCCGCGAGCCGATCCCGGAGCGGCTGGCCCAGTTCGCCAGCGCCGAGCCCGCCGTGCTGCGCCCTGGACGGTAGGCTGGACGACGGTGCGCCGGGAAGTCTGGTCGGCATACGCCCGCCCGACCCCCAAGGGGCACCATGGATGATGTCGTCGGCTATGCCGCACTGGTCCTGCTCGTCAGCCTCGCTGGCCTTGCCGCGGTCTGGGCGAACCGGCTGAGCGAGCGGCTCAGCGTCCCGGCCCCCGCGCTCTTCCTCGTCGGCGGCGCGCTGCTCGCCCAGGCCATCCCCGCCGTCGGCGCGGTGCGGGTCCTCTCGGTGCAGCGGATCGTCACGGTCATGCTCGTCGTGCTGCTCTTCGACGGTGGCATGCACATCGGCTGGCGCCGGTTCCGCCAGTCCAGCGGCGCGATCATCTGGCTCGGGGTCCTCGGCACGCTCGTCACCACCCTCGGTGTGGCCGCGGTCGCCCACCTGCTCTTCGGGTTCGACTGGCTGTCCGCCCTGCTGCTCGGGGTGGCACTGTCGCCGACCGACCCGGCCGTCGTCTTCTCGGTCCTGGGCCGCAGGGAGATCGCCGGCCGGTCCGGGACGATCCTCGAGGGCGAATCCGGCGCCAACGACCCGGTCGGCATCGCGGCGATGGCGGCCTTGCTCGCCGCCACCGGTGCGCACGGCGGCGCTGCGGCGCCCACCGGCCTGGCCGCCGTCGGTGCCGGGGCATGGGAGTTCGCCCTCCAGATGGTCATCGGCGCGGCAGTCGGGCTCCTCGGCGGGCGCGTGCTGTCCTTCCTCATGCGGCGCGTCCCGCTGCCCACCGCGGCGCTGTACCCGATCCGGACCCTGCTCGTCGCGGGGGTGATCTTCGGCCTCGGAACGGTCCTGCACGGCTCGGGCTTCCTCGCCGTCTTCATCGCGGGCATCGTCGTCGGCGACACCCGGGCGCCATACAAGGCCGAGATCGTCCGCTTCCACTCCTCCCTGGCGAGCATGGCCGAGATGACGGCCTTCGGCCTGCTCGGTATGACGGTGTCCGTCTCGGCGCTCGCCGCCCCCCGGGTATGGGCGGTCGGGCTGGCGATCGGCGTCTTCGCCGCGGTCGTCGTGCGGCCGGTCCTGGTCGGGCTGCTGCTCCTCACCGTCGACCTCAGTCGGGGAGAACGACTGTTCGTCATGTGGGCCGGCCTCAAGGGGGCCGTTCCGATCCTGCTCGGCACCTACCTGCTGTCGGCCTCGGTCGCCGAACCGACCCGGCTGTACCAGATCGTCGTTGTGGTCGTCGTCTTCTCGGTCATTGTCCAGGGCGGTTCGGTTCCCTACGCCGCGCGACGCCTCGGCGTGCCGATGCACCTGCGCGAGCCGGAGCCCTGGTCGCTCGGGGTCCGGCTGCGCGAGGAGCCGTCCAGCGTCGTCCGTCGGGTCGTGGCGCCCGGGTCGGCCGCCGATGGTGCCGCGCTGGACGACCTGGATCTCGGCGGCGACGCCTGGGTCAGCCTGGTGGTCCGCGACGGCGCCGTCCTCCCCCCGCGCGGCGAGACCCCCCTGCTCGCCGGGGACCAGGTCCTCGTCCTCGTCGAGCCCGAGTCGCCACCGGACCTCGACGCCGTCTTCGGCCTCAGCGAAGGCTGAACCCGGTCAAGCAGTGCGCTTTTCGGCTGGTTCAGCCCGCTGCGGCGTACGGGGTCCGGGCGTGGTCGGTGGCCCAGATCCCGGTGAGGCCGCGGAAATGGGCGACGAACTTCTCCTGCTCGTGCTTCGGGTAGGTCGCCTTGACGGTGGAGACGATGAGGTCGTCAAAGTCCGGGCCGCAGACCCAGTCGAGGACCCGCTCGTCCAGATAGCCGAGGTTGCGGGCCACGAAGTCGGCATACCGCTGCGACTCGAAGTAGTCCTCCGCGAGGGCGAGGTACCCCGCGAGCTTGTCGTCATACGTCATGTCGGGATTGTCGGCGATGGCGAAGAACTTCGTCGTCCGCAGGTCGACGTGCCCACGGCGGCCGGTGACCAGGCAGAAGACCGACCACTTGACCAGCGCCGTGATCGCCCAGGGGAAGTAGTAGTGCAGCGAGGTGATCGCGACATCGGGGCAGGCGTTGGCGTAGTCGATGGGGTAGACCTCGTCGCCGCGGACGAGCATCTCGGCGGAGTTGAACTCCCACTTGAAGAAGGCGTTGACGATCCGGGAGATGGCCGCGGCCTGGTGGCCCGAGGACGGCGAGAGGAAGTCATGGCTGACGTGGTACCGGCTGTGCATCGGCTCGTCCGGGCGGAAGTCCATGACCATCGTCTCCGGCCCGATCGACAGGGCCCGGGCGAAGGACTCGAAGTCGACGGTGGCCTGCAGGTGCATGAGCATCTCGCCGGACTCGTCATACGCCCGGTGCAGCCCGTCGGAGTCCTCCACCCGCGAGACCCCGCGCCAGCCGCCGCCGTCGAAGGGCTTCATGTACAGCGGGTAGCCGAGCTGGTCGGCCAGCTCGTCGAGGTCGAAGGGGAGGTTGTAGGTCGCCGAGGTGTAGGCCCAGCGGGTGTTGTCGACCGGGTTCTTGTACGGCACGAGGATGGTGTCGGGGATCTTCAGGCCGAGCCGCAGCATCGCGCAGTAGGCGGAGTGCTTCTCCATCGACTGGAACGTGAACGGGCTGTTGAGCAGGTAGGTCCCGTGGGTGAGGGCGGCCTTCTTGAGCCACTCGCGCGGGTGGTAGTACCAGTAGGCCAGCCGGTCGATGACCAGGCCGGGGCGCACCGGGTCGGTGAGGTGGAAGGGCTCGATCGTCAGTCGCTCGGACGTGATGGTATGCCGCTCACCGCGACGGCGGATCGGGTCGACCATGCCGAGGACGGTCTCGAAGGCCCTCGGCCAGTCCTCCTCGGCGCCGAGGAGCAGGCCGATGAGATGGGTGCGCGGCGTGGCCACGGGTGTCCTCCAGGGCGTGTGGATGACGATCGGTGGGTGCGACGGTACTGCGTGCCCGGCGCCCTCCGGGAGGGGGGTGGCCGGTGCGTTTCGGGCTGCGGGTCAGCAGAACCGGGGCAGGTGGTGGACGATCTGGCGCTGCCACCACGGCCAGTCGTGACTGGCGTCGTCACCCCACTCGTCGAGCTCGCAGTGAATCCCCTTGTCCTGCAGGCGACTCGCAAGCGCCCGTGTCGTCGGGAGGCAGCCGGTCTCGTTTTCGAAGGGCCCGCGCCCCACGGTGAGGACCAGGTGGAGCCGGCTACGGAGCCAGTCGAGGTGCTCGCCGCTGAGATCGGGGACGTACCACATGGGGTTGTGGACATAGGCCGATAGACCGGCATACCCCCAGGTGTTCCACCAGGACGGGTCGAAGGCGCCCGAGCTGGCGATCGCGACGGGGAACAGGTCGGGCCGGCGCAGCGCGAAGTGGACCGCGTGGAAGCCGCCGAGGCTGCAGCCGGTGGCGAGCAGGTCACCAGAACCGGGCGAGTCCCCCCGGATGAACCGGACGACCTCCTCGGTCACCCACCGCTCGTAGTCGTCGTGGTGCCGCGCGCGGGTCTCGTGGTCGACCGCCTTGTTGCTCCACGAGAGGTGGTCCAGGGAGTCCAGGCAGTAGAGCTTGATCCGGCCGGCGTCGATGAGGAAGGACAAGGCGTCGACCATGCCGCGGTCGGCATAGTCCGCAGCGCGGCCACCCGAGGTGGGAAAGACGACGACCGGGCGGCCCCAGTGGCCGTACCGGATGACCGACAGGGGCCGGTCCAGGCCCGGGCTGAAGAGGGAGATCTCGTAGCGGTCCATAGCACTGTCGACCCTACGGTCGCTGCGGTATGCCGTCCCGGGCCTTGCGGCCCCTCGCCCGCGTCGACTGTGGGCGTGTCGGTGCCAGGTGCGGCGCCGGTGATCCGTTAGACAGGAGAGGACCCGGCCAGGTATGAGATGGCCGGGTCGCGTCATGGTGCGCCGCGAAGGTCAGTCATGTGTGGGTGATGTGCTCGGAACAGGTCCCTCTGCTCAGCTCGTCGGATGGCACCCTGCTCAAGTCGTCGGAGCGCACCCTGGGCTAGGCCACCTGCCGACCACCAGGGGGGCTACGACCTCGAACGACCTCGTGGTGGACGTTCCCGACGAGGCCGACCCCGCCAATGCCTGCCCCTGGCTCCCCTTGTCAACCCTCTGTGGATAACCCCCCACCCCCTTGCAAAGACACACCTTTAGAACCGTTCTAAAGGTGTGTCTTTGCATGAGGGGGTGTGGACAAGTGGGGGGCGGGGGCGGGGGCGGGTCTCTGCGCCGCAGCGGAACCCCGGAAGAGGTCGCTTAGCGCGGCGGCATCCGCAGGGCGCCGTCGAGGCGGATGACCTCGCCGTTGAGCAGCCCGTTGGCGACGATATGGCGCATCAAGTCGGCATACTCGCTGGGCCGACCGAGCCGGGCCGGGTGCGGCACGAGGGCCTCCAAAGAGGCCTTGGTCTCCTCGGGTAGCCCCGCCATCATCGGGGTCATGAACACCCCGGGGGCGATCGTCACCACCCGGATCGCCTTGTCCGCGAGGTCCCGGGCGGCCGAGAGGGTCAGGCCGACAATGCCGCCCTTGCTCGCGGCGTAGGCGGCCTGACCGACCTGGCCGTCATAGGCGGCGATGGAGGCGGTCATGACGACGACGCCACGGTCACCGTCGACGGGCTCATTGGCCGTCATCGCGGCCGCGGCGAGCCGCAGGACGTTGAAGGACCCGACGAGGTTGATGTCGATGACGGTCCGGAAGGTCTCCAGCGGCAGCGGACCCTTGCGCCCGATGACCCGGCCCGGGGTCGCCACGCCGGCGCAGGTCACGGCGACCCGGAGCTCACCGAGCTCACGGGCGGCGTCGATCGCCGCGGCCACCGACGCCTCGTCCCGGACGTCGGCCGGCGCGAAGCGCACCGACGAGCCGAGCTCGGCCGCCAGGGCCTCGCCCCGCGGGCCGGGGAGGTCGACCATGACGACCTTCGCGCCGTCGGCGACGAGCCGGCGCGTGGTCGCCTTGCCGAGGCCGGACGCGGCGCCGGTCACGACGGCCACGGAGGTGGAGGTCAGCTGCACGGGAGTCTCCTGTCGGTCAGTCCTTGAGCAGCGCCCGGCCGATGACGAGGCGCTGGATCTGGTTGGTCCCCTCGAAGATCTGGGTGACCTTGGCCTCGCGCATGTAGCGCTCGGCCGGGAAGTCCTGGGTGTACCCGTAGCCGCCGAGCACCTGGACCGCGTCCATCGTCACCCGCATCGCGGCGTCGGTGCAGACGAGCTTCGCGGCGGCCGCCTCGGTGGAGAAGTCCCGGCCGGCGTCGCGCAGCCGAGCGGCGTGGAGGTACATCGCCCGCCCGGAGAGCACCGCGGCCTGCATGTCGGCCAGCAGGAAGGACACGCCCTGGAAGTCGGCGATCCGGGAGCCGAACTGCTCGCGCTCCTTGGCGTACTTCACCGCGAGGTCGAGCGCGGCCTGGGCCAGCCCGGTCGACGCGGCGGCGATGCCGAGACGCCCGGCGGACAGGGCCGACAGGGCCAGCGCCATCCCCTGCCCTTCGGCGCCGATCCGACGGGAGGCCGGGACGGGGACCTTGTCGAAGTAGACCTGCGAGACGGTGTCGGAGTGCAGCCCCATCTTCTTCTCGGGGGTGCCGAAGGTGAGCCCCGGCGCGTCACCGGGGACGATGAAGCAGGAGAGCCCGCGCGAGCCCTCCTCGCTGGTCCGGGCGAAGGTCGTGTAGTGGTCGGCGTGCCCGGCGTGCGAGATCCACGCCTTCGTCCCGGTCAGCGAGTATGCCGTTGCAGCGCCATCGGCCTCAGCGGATCGGGTCGCCACGGTCGAGATGGCCGAGACGTCCGAGCCGGCCTGCGGCTCGGAGAGGGCATAGGCCCCGAGCCGCTGCCCGCTGAGCATCGGGACAAGCAGCTCCTCCTTCTGCGCCTCGGTGCCAAAGGTCGCGACGGGATAGCAGCTGAGCACGTGGACGCTGACGCCCACGGCGACGCTCATCCAGACCGCCCCGATCTCCTCGACGACCTGGAGATACACCTCGTACGGCAGGTTCGAGCCGCCGTACTCCTCCGGATAGGGCAGCGCCAGCAGGCCCAGGTCGCCGAGCGTGGTGAAGATATCCCGGGGCAGCTCGCGGGCCTCCTCGGCGGCGTCCACCCGTGGGGCGAGCTCCTTCTGGCAGACCTCGCGGGTCATCGCGATGAGGTCGCGGGCGTCGTCGGTCGGCAGCAGACGGGAGATCGCCATACCTGAAATGTAGCGGGGTGCCGCGACGTCAATCTCCGGCGCGAGGGCGTGGCCCGGGCCACCCGTCGCGCAGGGCGAGGCGGCATACTGGGTGCGCAGAAGGCGCCGTCGAGGCGCCGTACGACGACGATGGAGTCACCGTGACCGCGACCACCAGCACGCCCGCGCCCGAGTCGGCCACTGCTGCAGGGGTGAGCCAGCGCCGCATCCTGCGCACCGAGATCCCCGGACCGCGTTCCCGTGAGCTGCACGAGCGCAAGCTCGCGGCCGTGTCCGCCGGGGTGAGCACGGGCCTGCCGGCGTATGTCGTTGCAGGTCAGGGCGGCATCCTCGTCGACGCCGATGGCAACCAGCTGATCGACTTCGGGTCTGGCATCGCCGTGACAACGGTCGGCAATGGCAACCGGCGGATCATCGACGCGGTGTCGAAGCAGATCGCCGAGTTCACCCATACGTGCTTCATGGTCAACCCGTACGAGGAGTATGTCGCAGTCTGCGAGAAGCTCAACGAGCTGACCCCGGGCGACCACCCCAAGCGGAGCGCCCTGTTCAACTCCGGCGCCGAAGCGGTCGAGAACGCCGTCAAGGTGGCCCGGCACTACACCGGCAAGGACGGCATCGTCGCCTTCGACCACGCCTACCACGGGCGGACCAACCTCACCCTGGCCATGACGGCGAAGAACATGCCGTACAAGCACCGCTTCGGGCCCTTCGCCAGCGAGCTCTACCGCGTCCCGATGGCCTACCCGTACCGCTGGCCGGGCGGTCCGCAGCACTGCGCCGACGAGGCCTTCAGCTACATCATCGACCAGATCCACGCCCAGATCGGCGAGGAGAACACCGCGGCCGTCATCATCGAGCCGATCCAGGGCGAGGGCGGCTTCATCGTCCCGCCGCGGGGCTTCCTCCCGGCCCTGGCGCAGTGGTGCCGGGACCACGACATCCTCTTCATCGCCGACGAGGTGCAGTCCGGCTTCTGCCGCAGCGGCGACTGGTTCGCCTGCGACGACGAGGGCGTCGTCCCCGACCTCATGACGACGGCCAAGGGCATCGCCGGCGGTATGCCGCTCGCGGCCGTCACCGGCCGCGCCGACATCATGGACACCATCCATCCCGGTGGCCTCGGCGGCACCTATGGCGGCAACCCGGTGGCCTGTGCCGCGGCCCTGGCGAGCATCGAGACGATGGAGCAGGAGGACCTGCGCGGTCGGGCCCGGCAGATTGAGGCCACCCTCAAGGACCGGCTCGGGCGGCTCGCGGACACCTACCACCAGGTCGGCGAGATCCGCGGCCGCGGTGCGATGGTCGCCATGGAGCTCGTCACTGACCGGGAGACCAAGGAGCCGGCGGCGGCGCTCACTGCGGCGATCAACAAGGCCTGCCACGCCCGCGGCCTGGTCACCCTGACCTGCGGCACCCTCGGCAATGTCTTCCGCTTCCTGCCGCCGCTGTCGATCGACGACACCCTCCTGGGCGAGGGCCTGGACATCCTCGAGGAGGCCTTCGCCGCCTCCGTCTGACGGTGCGTCGGCCCCTGCGGCGTCGCGCCGCCAGGGCCGCCAGGGCCGCCTGCGCGGCCACGGCGGCCGGTCAGCGCTCGTTCAGCGGGCGCAGCACTGGCCGCTTCGCCGTGACCGTGTCCCCGGAGGACTCGCCGCGGAGCCGGCGACGCACCCACGGGCCGGCATACTCGACAAGCCAGTGAGCGTGCCCCGAGATGGCGGTCCAGCGCTCCTCGGCCTCGCGCGGCGGCAGCGGGTCGCGCCATGCATCGCCCTCGGCGGCCGGCACCGGCAGACCCAGCGCGGCCATCGCCTCGAGGGCGAGCCGGCGGTGCGCCTCGGGGTTGGGGTGGATGCGGTCGACGCCCCACATCCGCCAGTCCCGCAGCCACGCCATCCCCCACTGGTTGAGCACGTACGCCCCGTGCCGCCCGGCGATGGTCAGGACATTGGCGGTATGCACGGCCTGCCGCGTCCGCAACGCGGACAGCAGCCCCGCGTCGCGCGGGTCGGTCGGGGTCGCGAGAAGGACGTCAGCGCCGGCCGCCCGGGCCTGGACCACGGCGGCCTCGAGCCGGTCGGCGACCTCGGTGAGGTCGACCGACGGACGGAGAATGTCGTTTCCCCCACCGACAATCGAGACCAGGTCCGGCCCCTGGGCCAGGGCCGCGTCCAGCTGCGGACCGACGACATCGGCGAGGAGCCGCCCGCGGATGGCGAGGTTGGCGTAGGCGAACGGCTTCCCAGCGGAGGCAGCGACGGCGTCGAGGTGCTCAGCCAACCGGTCGGCCCAGCCGACGAAGACGCCCGGAGCGTCCGGGTCCTCGTCAACGAGGCCCTCGGTGAACGAGTCGCCGATCGCGACATACCGGGTCCAGACCCGAACGGGGCGGTCGTCACTCACGGCAGGCTCCAGTCGACGGGGGCGGCGCCCTGCTCGGCGAGCAGGGCGTTGGCGCGGCTGAACGGACGCGATCCGAGGAAGCCCGAGCTCGCCGACAGCGGCGAGGGGTGCGCGCTCTCGACCCGCGGGACCGAGCCGAGCATGGGCGCCAGCCCGCGCGCGTCCCGGCCCCAGAGGATCGCGACGAGCGGGCCGCCGCGGGCCACCAGCGCCCCGATCGCGCATGCGGTGACCTCCTCCCAGCCCTTGGACCGGTGGCTCGCCGGGGCGCCGGGGCGGACGGTGAGGACCCGGTTGAGCAGCAGGACGCCCTGGTCGGCCCACGGCGTGAGGTCGCCGTTCGTCGGCATCGGGACGCCGACGTCGGCGGTGAGCTCCTGGTAGATATTCGTCAGGCTCCGCGGGATCGGGCGCACCGTCGGGGCGACGGCGAAGGACAGCCCGATCGGGTGGCCGGGGGTGGGGTAGGGGTCCTGGCCGACGATGAGCACCCGCACCTGGTCCAGCGGCTGGGCGAACGCCCGCAGGACGTGCGGACCCGCGGGCAGGTACCCGCGCCCAGCAGCGACCTCGGCGCGGAGGAACTCCCCGAGACCGGCGACGACCGACTCCACGGGCGCGAGGGCCTGCGCCCAGGACGGGTGCACGAGCTCGCGAAGGGGCCGGGCCGACATACCTCCAAACGTAGCGCGACCGAAGGTGTGGCAAGGTTGCCGCCATGTCCTTCGCCGACCACCGCGTGGCGCTCTTCGACCTCGACGGGACACTGGTCGACTCGGTGCCGCTCATCGTCGCCTCCTACCAGCACGCCCTCACCACGGTGCTCGGCCGCCCAGGTGACGAGGCGGTGGTCCGCAGCTGGATCGGGCGACCGCTGATCGACGCCTTCGTCGAGGTGAGCCCCGAGCGCGCCCAGGAGCTCTTCGACTGCTACTCCGCGTGGAACCTCGCCCACACGGCCGAGTCGCTGCGCGCCTTCCCCGGTGTCGCCGAGCTGCTCACCGACCTGGTCGCGGACGGCGTGCGCGTCGGCGTGGCGACCTCGAAGCGCCGGTCCAGCGCTGACCTCGCCCTGCGGATCGGCGGGCTCGACGGCCTCGTGAAGGTCGAGGCCGCCCTGGAGGACACGACGGAGCACAAGCCGGCGGCCGCGCCGATCCACCTTGCTCTCGCCCGGCTGGGGTCCAGCCCCGCCCATGCCGTGTATGTCGGGGACGCCGTCGTCGACATCCACGCCGCCCGCGCCGCCGGCTGTGGGGCCATCGCGGTGACCTGGGGCGCGGCGAGCCGGGACGAGCTCGTCGCCGCCGGCCCGGATGTGCTGGTCGACGATCTCGCCGGGCTGCGCGCCGCACTTCGTAGCGCACTCCTGGTCCCGGCCGGCGACCTTCGGCCATAGACTCCGCGACGTGCACCGCTTCGACGAGCAGATGGGCCGGGAGGCCGTCGACGCCGTCCTCTCGTATGCCGCCCGCCGCCTCCGGCTCGACCCGGCGCCGCTGGACGGACCGCTGACCCCCGGCGAGATCGCCGACGCGGCCGGCCCCACGATCACGCCCGGAGGCCTCGGGTTGACCGCGGCGCTGGAGGTCTACGGTGACGTCCTGGCCCCGGCCTGCCTGACCACCGACCATCCGCGGTACCTCTCGTTCATCCCGTGCGCCCCCACCGTCGAGGCGGCCGCCTTTGATGTCGTCGTCGGTTCGTCGTCGATCTACGGCGGGTCGTGGCTCGAAGGTGCCGGGGCGATCCACGCCGAGAACGAGGCCTTGCGCTGGATCGCCGACCTCGTCGGGATGCCGGCGTCGGCCGGTGGCGTCTTCGTCCCCGGCGGGACGATCGGCAACCTCTCCGCGCTGGTCGCGGCCCGGCATACCGCCCGGGCGAACGCGGCCCCCGGCACCCCGCGACCGTGGCGGGTCGCGGCGACCTATGGCTCGCACTCGTCCATCCAGTCCGCCCTCGACGTCATGGACGGCGAGGTCGTCCCGGTCCCGGTCGACGAGCGTTGGCGGCTCACCGGCCCGGCGCTACGGGCGGTGCTCGAGGCGAACGACCCGGCCACCTTCTTCGCCGTCGTCGCCACCTGCGGGACGACGAACTTCGGCATCGTCGACGACCTCGCCTCGGTCGCCGAGGTCTGCCGCGAGTACGGCCTGTGGTTCCACGTCGACGGTGCGTATGGCGGCGCCGGCCTTGCCGCCCCCTCGGTCCGACCCCTGTATGCCGGCGTCGAGTATGCCGACTCGTTCATCGTCGACCCGCACAAGTGGCTCTTCGCCCCCTTCGACTGCTGCGCGCTGATCTACCGCGACCCCGCGACCGCGCAGGCCGCGCATACCCAGAAGGCGGGCTATCTGGACGTGCTCACCGACGCGCCGCAGTGGAACCCGACCGACTACTCGGTGGGCCTGACCCGGCGCGCCCGGGGCCTGCCGCTGTGGTTCTCGCTGGCCGTCTACGGGACCGACGCCTATGTGCGCGGGATCGAGCGGACCCTGGAGGTGGCCGCCTTCGCCGAAGCCGAGATCACCCGCCGGCCGTACACCGAGCTGCTCCGCGAGCGGGACCTGTCCGTCGTCGTCTTCCGGCGGATCGGGTGGGGGCCGCAGGACTACCACGAATGGTCGAACGCCCTGCTCGCGGACGAGTTCGCCTTCGTCGTCCCGACCGTCCACGACGGCGAGACGGTCACCCGGTTCGCCGTCGTCAACCCCCGGACGACCGAGGCAGATATCAGCGCGATCCTCGACACGATGGCCTGACAGCGACCTGGCGGGGACCTGAATGACATCGCTGTCATTTACGCCTACACTGCACCACGTGAGTGTGGCGCCGCAGCAGGAGCAGACGCGTCCCGTCGACGTCCTGAGCGAGCGGGACACCTCGATCCTGGGCTTCGAGCGCCAGTGGTGGAAGTTCGCCGGGTCGAAGGAACAGGCCATCCGCGAGCTCTTCGACCTCAGCCCGACGCGGTACTACCAGATCCTCAACGGGCTCCTCGACTCACCTGCCGCGCTCGCCGCCGACCCCATGCTCGTCAAGCGGCTTCGCCGGCTCCGGTCCGGCCGGCAGCGGGCGCGCAGCGCAAAGCGCCTCGGCGTCTCGGTGTGAACGTGCGGGTCTGATCCGTCCGTTCGGAGCCGGACGGTCGCTGCCTCCCCGCCTGTCGGTCTATCGTCGCCTGTCGGTGGTCCCTGCCGCTTGTGGGCCGACGACCCGGGACCCCGTCGCTGCATGCGCGAACGGCCGACCACTCATTCGTGGCCGACCGTCCGTGCGCTTGTCTTCCGCTGCCTTAGCGGCTGTGGGTCACTCCGCCCCGGGGAGGCCCTCCTCGAGGTGAACGCCCGACTTGGCGAGGAACAACGAGACCTGCTCGATGTCCTCTTCGGTCGCAACATCATGCACTCGGGACGCGATCATGTCGCGGATCTCGTCGTGGGTGATGAGCTCGTCGTCATACGCCTCGGCCATGAGTGCCTCGGCGACCTGGTCGATCTCCTCTGCGGAGAGCTCCTTGTGGAGAACGCTGACCAGGGCCATGTACTCGGCGCGGGCGACGCCCTCCGGCATCCCGGCGCGGAGCCAGTTGACCAGCCGTGCAGCGGTGCCTTCACGGGCAGTAGACATCGCGGTCGTCCTCACTTCTTGGGTTCGATGGCGGGGAGGATGCCGTGGAAGACGAGCTGTTTGCCCAGGCCGGTGGCGATGATGAACATCAGGCCGAGGGCGACGCCGATGAGGACGATGGCCAGGCAGATGGTGAAGATGAGCTTGCCGGTGGCGTTGGCTTTGGTGGTGGTGCCGTCGGCGGTTGTGGTGGTGCCGATGCCGAGGGCGCGCAGGCCGAGCCCGTAGACGAAGGGCAGTCCGGCGCCGAGGACCAGGCCGGCGGCGAGGACCTTCCAGACGCCGGTGAGGGTGAGGCTGAGGTAGTTGCTCATGGTGGTCTTGTCTCCCGGTCGCTTACTTGACGGACACGTTGTCGGTGGCGCTGGGGGTGGCGGTCTTGGCGCCGGGCTCCCAGTCGTCGTTGACGTTGTGGTGCCCGACCGCGTTGTGCCGGGAACGGAACCACATGTAGGTCGAGAACCCGATGAGGATGGCCATGACGATCACGGCGCCGAGGACGCCATTGCCGAAGAGCTTGCTGATCCACACCATCACGGCGGCGGTGAACCCGGCCGCGGGGAGGGTGATCAGCCAACCGGCGACCATGCGGCCCACGACGCCCCAGCGGACCGAGGAGCCACCGATGCGGGGCAGGCCCGAGCCGACGACCGAACCGGTCGCGACGTGAGTGGTGGATAGCGCGAAGCCGAGCTGGCTGGAGGCCAGGATCGTCGCGGCGGCCGAGCTCTGCGCCGCCATACCTTGCACCGGCGCGATGTCGACCACGCCCTTGCCGAGCATCCGGATGATCCGCCAGCCACCCAGCCAGGTGCCCAGCGCGATCGCCGACGCGGCGGAGAGCTTGACCCAGAACGGGATCGCCTTGGTGTCGGTCCAGTCACCGGACCCGATCAGGGCCAGCGTGATGATGCCCATCGTCTTCTGGGCGTCGTTCGTGCCGTGCGCCAAGGACACCAGCGAGGCGCTACCGATCTGACCCCACTTGAAACCCGAGTCGGTGAACCGAGAAGCCACCCCGAGGGTGGCCTTGTGGACCAGCCACACCCCGACCGAGGCCACGATCGCGGCGACCAGCGGAGCGAACAGGGCCGGCAGGACCACCTTGCCGACCACACCGTCGAGCTTGGCCGAGTCGTCACCGACCCACTTGACCCCTTCCAAGCCCACCCCAGCCATCGTCGCGCCGACCATGCCACCGAGCAGGGCGTGCGAGGACGACGACGGCAGACCCAGGAGCCAGGTGAACAGGTTCCACACGATCGCGCCGACCAGACCGGCCAGCAGGATCATCAACAAGGCGGACCCACCATTGGCCGTGAACTCCGGCTTCGGGGCACCGCTCTTGTCCTGGATCTTGATCACCGCATTGGTCACCGTCAGCGCCACCTCGACGGACAGGAACGCCCCGATGAGGTTCAAGATCGCCGACAGGGCCACCGCGGTCTTGGGCTTCAACGCACCCGTCGCGATGGACGTCGCCATCGCGTTCGCCGTGTCGTGGAAGCCGTTCGTGAAATCGAACGCCAAGGCGGTCGTAACCACCAGGATCAGAATGAGGGTTGCGTTGGACACGCGACGATGATGGGGGAGCGCCTGGGGCGGCCGACAGGGCGAAAGGCCTAGTCCGGATCCTCGTCACCAACTGTTCATTCACGCCGGCTGGCGTCAGTCACCTGGCTCTCGAATTCCGTTGTGCCGCAATGAGCCGACCACAAGCGAGGGCCGACGCAATCCAGATGCGCCGGCCCTCGGGGGTGTGCCCTATGTCACGGGCTACTTTTTGGGTTCGATGGCGGGGAGGATGCCGTGGAAGACGAGCTGTTTGCCCAGGCCGGTGGCGATGATGAACATCAGGCCGAGGGCGACGCCGATGAGGACGATGGCCAGGCAGATGGTGAAGATGAGCTTGCCGGTGGCGTTGGCTTTGGTGGTGGTGCCGTCGGCGGTTGTGGTGGTGCCGATGCCGAGGGCGCGCAGGCCGAGCCCGTAGACGAAGGGCAGTCCGGCGCCGAGGACCAGGCCGGCGGCGAGGACCTTCCAGACGCCGGTGAGGGTGAGGCTGAGGTAGTTGCTCATGGTGGTCTTGTCTCCCGGTCGCTTACTTGACGGACACGTTGTCGGTGGCGCTGGGGGTGGCGGTCTTGGCGCCGGGCTCCCAGTCGTCGTTGACGTTGTGGTGCCCGACCGCGTTGTGCCGGGAACGGAACCACATGTAGGTCGAGAACCCGATGAGGATGGCCATGACGATCACGGCGCCGAGGACGCCATTGCCGAAGAGCTTGCTGATCCACACCATCACGGCGGCGGTGAACCCGGCCGCGGGGAGGGTGATCAGCCAACCGGCGACCATGCGGCCCACGACGCCCCAGCGGACCGAGGAGCCACCGATGCGGGGCAGGCCCGAGCCGACGACCGAACCGGTCGCGACGTGAGTGGTGGATAGCGCGAAGCCGAGCTGGCTGGAGGCCAGGATCGTCGCGGCGGCCGAGCTCTGCGCCGCCATACCTTGCACCGGCGCGATGTCGACCACGCCCTTGCCGAGCATCCGGATGATCCGCCAGCCACCCAGCCAGGTGCCCAGCGCGATCGCCGACGCGGCGGAGAGCTTGACCCAGAACGGGATCGCCTTGGTGTCGGTCCAGTCACCGGACCCGATCAGGGCCAGCGTGATGATGCCCATCGTCTTCTGGGCGTCGTTCGTGCCGTGCGCCAAGGACACCAGCGAGGCGCTACCGATCTGACCCCACTTGAAACCCGAGTCGGTGAACCGAGAAGCCACCCCGAGGGTGGCCTTGTGGACCAGCCACACCCCGACCGAGGCCACGATCGCGGCGACCAGCGGAGCGAACAGGGCCGGCAGGACCACCTTGCCGACCACACCGTCGAGCTTGGCCGAGTCGTCACCGACCCACTTGACCCCTTCCAAGCCCACCCCAGCCATCGTCGCGCCGACCATGCCACCGAGCAGGGCGTGCGAGGACGACGACGGCAGACCCAGGAGCCAGGTGAACAGGTTCCACACGATCGCGCCGACCAGACCGGCCAGCAGGATCATCAACAAGGCGGACCCACCATTGGCCGTGAACTCCGGCTTCGGGGCACCGCTCTTGTCCTGGATCTTGATCACCGCATTGGTCACCGTCAGCGCCACCTCGACGGACAGGAACGCCCCGATGAGGTTCAAGATCGCCGACAGGGCCACCGCGGTCTTGGGCTTCAACGCACCCGTCGCGATGGACGTCGCCATCGCGTTCGCCGTGTCGTGGAAGCCGTTCGTGAAATCGAACGCCAAGGCGGTCGTAACCACCAGGATCAGAATGAGGGTTGCGTTGGACACGCGACGATGATGGGGGAGGGGCGGGCGGTCGGAACAGATCGCTCAGGGCGCGGCCACTCAGTTGTCACCAAGTGTTCAACAACCGCTCACATGATCCGGCCGTTGGGCCGTCTCGCCTCGATCTCCCTGTGGCAGATCGTCGTTCGTCGCGGCGGGGACGGCCTCGCGGCATGCTGCCCGCCGAGGGCCCCCGGAGCAGGACCTCGCCAGGAGTCATGGTTCGCGGACAATGACTTCTGGCACCCCGTATCGTTGTCCACACGGTGCTTCAGGGCCTCGCAGGGGACGATCGGCGCCGCCGCGACGGAGGGCGGGCCGGACCACCAACACCCGCAGACGCAGGAGGCTCGATGGGGGTGCCGCGCGCTGGCGGTGTGAAGGTCAGCACCCTGCTGGCGTTCACGGTGGTCGTGTGCTGGGTGGGCATCGTCAGCCCAGCCCTCGCTGGGCCCGATGGCGCGGTCCGCGAGGGGCCGTTGTGGTGGGCTGCGACGATCGCCTATCTGTTCTGCTTCTTCGGGATGCGGCCCGCGCTCACCACCCCGCGAACCGGACGATCCCAGCCACCGGCGATCGCCATGGCTGTGTGCGGCATCGTCGCCACGCTGGCCGGTGAGCTCTCCTCCTTGTCGCCGGTCCTGCTCTGCGTGACCACGGCGATGATCGGCTTCGCCATACCGCAGCGGTGGGTCTTCCTCGTCGTCCTCGCGGAGTGGGCCACTCTGGCGGTGGCCGTCGCGATGGGGGTGGAGACGGTGTCCTGGGCCTTCGCCTTCGCTGGGATGATTGCCTTCGCCGCCATCGTCGTGGAGATCTCGGTCCGCGAGTTCTACGCCCGTGCCCTGGTGGCCTCGACCAGCGCCGAGCTCGCCCAGGCGAATGCGACCCTCTCCTTGGCCAATACCGAGCTCGCTGCCGCGCACCAGCGTCTGGCCCAGGCTCAGGTGCTGCTCGCCGAGCGCAGCCGGACCGAGGAGCGGCTCCGCATCGCCCGTGACCTGCACGACTCCATCGGTCACCAGGTCACCGCCTTGACCCTTGACCTCGAGGTGGCCTCGCACCTGGCCCAGGGCCCGATCACCGAGCATGTCGCCCGATCGAAGGCGCTGGCCCGGGAGATCCTCGCGGAGATGCGCGGCGTGGTCTCGGCGATGCGCGACGAGTCGGTCAACCTCCCGGGCGAGCTCTCTCGGCTCGCCGCGTCGATCCCTAGCCTCCCGGTCGAGCTCGACCTCGGGCCTGGGTTGGAGGACGTGCCGGCCCCGGTGGCGATGGTCGCGGGGCGGCTGGTCCAGGAGGCTCTAACCAATGCGGTACGCCACGCGGGGGCCAGCCGAGCGGAGGTCACGGTGCATCGGGACGGCGACGACCTCCTCGTGGCGGTGCGCGACGACGGCCAGGGCAGTGACGCGGTCAGCCCCGGTAACGGCCTCACCGGGATGGTGGAGCGGGTCGCCGCCGTCGGCGGCTCCCTGGACTGGTCGAGCACTTCCGGCGCGGGGTTCGTCGTCCGGGCCAGGATCCCGGCCCTCGGAGGCGGGACGTCGTGAGCCCTCATCGGCTCGATCGAGCGCGGCTCCTCGGTGCTGCCGTCGGTGAGGACAGCGCTCATCGGCTTCGTCGGTCCGCCCCGCTGGACCCGCCCGCACCCCCGTCGGGGTCTGGCCGCACGCCTGCTTAGCGGGGGTCGCATTTGCACTCGGGGGGTGAGAGTGCCAATAATCGGCTTAGCACTCTCCCTCGGAGAGTGATAACGACCCTGACCAACGGGTGAGGCACGGACCGGGGCGCGACGTGAGCGCTTCCGGCGTCGAGCCGGCCGTCGCGGGCGCCTGCTGGTCACCACCTACCGAACGGCTGGAGGACCACCTTCAATGGCCAAGATCATCGCGTTCGACGAGGAGGCCCGTCGCGGCCTCGAGCGGGGGATGAACACCCTCGCCGACGCCGTCAAGGTCACCCTCGGCCCCAAGGGCCGCAATGTCGTCCTGGAGAAGAAGTGGGGCGCCCCCACGATCACCAACGACGGCGTCTCGATCGCCAAGGAGATCGAGCTCGAGGACCCCTACGAGAAGATCGGCGCCGAGCTGGTCAAGGAGGTCGCCAAGAAGACCGACGACGTCGCCGGTGACGGCACGACGACGGCGACCGTCCTGGCCCAGGCCATGGTTCGCGAGGGGCTGCGCAATGTCGCCGCCGGCGCGAACCCGATGGCCCTCAAGCGCGGCATCGAGAAGGCCGTTGACGCCGTCGTCGCGGCCCTGTCCGCCGCCGCCATCGACGTCGAGACCAAGGACCAGATCGCCTCGACCGCCGCCATCTCCGCCGCCGACCAGCAGATCGGCGACCTCATCGCCGACGCGATGGACAAGGTCGGCAAGGAGGGCGTCATCACCGTCGAGGACTCCAACACCATGGGTCTGGAGCTCGAGCTCACCGAGGGGATGCGCTTCGACAAGGGCTACATCTCGCACTACTTCGTCACCGACATGGAGCGGATGGAGGCCGTCCTCGAGGACGCCTACGTCCTGGTCGTCAACTCGAAGATCTCCTCGGTCAAGGACCTGCTCCCGCTGCTGGAGAAGGTCATGCAGTCGGGCAAGCCGCTGCTCATCATCGCCGAGGATGTCGACGGCGAGGCGCTGGCGACCCTGGTCGTCAACAAGATCCGCGGCACCTTCAAGTCGGTGGCGGTCAAGGCCCCCGGCTTCGGCGACCGCCGCAAGGCCATGCTCGGCGATATCGCCATCCTCACCGGTGGCCAGGTCATCTCCGAGGAGGTCGGCCTCAAGCTCGAGAACGCCGACCTCGACCTGCTCGGTCGGGCTCGGAAGGTTGTCGTCACCAAGGACGAGACGACCATCGTCGAGGCGTCGGACGACCGCACCGCCATCGAGGCGCGGATCGCCCAGATCAAGGCCGAGATCGAGAAGTCGGACTCCGACTACGACCGCGAGAAGCTCCAGGAGCGCCTCGCCAAGCTCGCCGGCGGCGTCGCCGTCATCAAGGCGGGCGCGGCCACCGAGGTCGAGCTCAAGGAGCGCAAGCACCGCATCGAGGACGCCGTCCGCAACGCGAAGGCCGCCGTCGAGGAGGGCATCGTCGCCGGAGGCGGCGTGGCCCTGATCCAGGCGTCCAAGGCGGCCTTCGAGTCGCTCTCGGTCGAGGGTGACGAGGCCACCGGCGCCAATATCGTCCGCGTCGCCTGCGAGGCCCCGCTGAAGCAGATCGCCATCAACGCCGGCCTCGAGGGCGGGGTCGTGGCGGAGAAGGTGCGCAACCTTGGCAAGGGCGAGGGCCTCAACGCCGCCACCGGCGTCTACGAGGACCTCGTCAAGGCCGGCATCATCGACCCGGTCAAGGTGACCCGGTCGGCGCTGCAGAACGCCGCATCGATCGCAGCCCTCTTCCTCACCACTGAGGCCGTCATCGCCGACAAGCCGGAGAAGGCCGCTCCGGCCATGCCCGGCGGCGACGGCGGCATGGGCGGCATGGACTTCTGATCCCTGCCGGTCGCCGGCCAATCGGGCGGCGACCACGGTCCGACCACCAGCGGGCGACCCCCTTCACGGGGGGTCGCCCGCTGTTCGTTAGATTGGGACCACCCCGTGACGAGGACGTCCGATGACGATCTGGATCGACCCCCCAGCCTGGCCCGCGCATGACCGGCTCTGGTCGCACCTCGTCAGCGACGTCTCGGTCGCCGAGCTCCAGGAGTTCGCCGACCGGATGGGGATCCCCCGGCGGGCCTTCGAGGGCGACCACTACGACGTGCCACAGGAGCGGTATGCCGACCTCGTGGCCGCCGGCGCCCGCCCCACCAGTGCGAAGGACCTCGTCCGTCGGCTGCGGGTCAGTGGCCTGCGGGTCATGAAGCGCCACAGCGACCGGCTCGTCACAACCACCCAGGAGGTCACCGGCCCGGACGGGGCCACGATGCGGGTCGACCTGTTCACCGCCCGGCTCGACCCGCCCGAGCGCTCCACCTGGGGGGTGGCAGTCTTCGTCGCCGATGCCGCTGGGCATCAGGTTGCCGTCCGCGCCGTGGCCCGGGACGCCTGGGGCCCGCCGTCCGGGCTCCGCGAGCCCGGCGAGGGGGTCCGCGAGGCCGCCTGCCGCGAGGTGGCGGAGGAGTGCGGCCTGGTCCTCGACCCGCATGAGCTGCAGGTCGTCGGCTATGAGCGGCTCACCTTCCTCGACGGCCGCCCGCACGGCCGGTTCCCGGAGGCCACCGTGCATGTCGGGGTCTTCCGGGCTCGGGCGCTGGGCGTCATACCGGCCCTTCACCCGGCCGCGCCCGATGTGGACGCGGCCGAGTGGGTGAGGGTGGCCGAGCTGGAACGTCGGTGCGCCGAGGAGTTCTGGTGGCCCCTCGCCGACGTCGTCCTGCCCGGGTTCAGCCGCTCGTCACCTGCGTGAGCAGCTCCGCTGCGGCGGCCGAGGCGCTGACCTTGTCGAGGGTGACCTTGGCCAGGGCGGCGGTGAGCTTCTCCGTGGTCAGGCCGGCCGAGACCGCCTCGAGCGCCGCGGTGACCGCGGGGCTGGCCTTGTCCTTGCGGATCAGCGGAAGAATGTTCTGCGAGAGGAAGAGGTTCTTCGTGTCGGTGAGGGACACGAGGTCGTTCTTCACGATTGCCGAGTCGGTCGAGAAGATGTCCGCGACCTGGGCGTTGCCGTTGAGCAGCGCGGCCAGGCTGAGCGGGCCACCGGCGTCGAGCGGCAGCTGGGCCTTGAACTCGACGCCGTAGACCGACTTGAGGCCCAGGGCACCCTGGTACCGCTTGGCGAACTCCGGCGCCGCCGCGACGGTGAAGTCCTTGGCGACCGCAGCGAGGTCGTCGATGGTCTTCAGCGAGTACTTCGTCGCGGTCGCTCGGGTCACCGTCATGGTGTCCTTGTCCTCCGCAGCGGCCTGCTTGAGGACGGTGAGGCCGGCCGGCAGGGCCGCGCCGAGGGCGGCGTACACCTCGTCAGGGGTGTTGACATCCTCGGGCACCTTCTGGCTCAGCAGGTTCGCCAGGAGCGCGCCGTTGTACTCGGGGATCAGGTCGATCGAGCCGTCCTTGAGCGCGCCGAGGTAGACCTCGCGCTTGCCGATGCCGGACACCCGGGTGACCTGGATGCCCTTGGCCTTGAGGGCCGCGGCGTAAAGCTCGGCGAGCAGCTCGCTCTCGGGGAAGTCGGCCGAGCCGATGATGACCGCCGACGTCGCGCCACCGCTGGTCCCGGACGAGCCGGAGCCTGGGGTGAGCGGGTCGCCGCCCCCGCCGCAGGCGCTGAGGGCGAGGGCGGTCGCGGCGGCGATGGCCAAGGTGAGGCGTCGGGACATGCTGGTCTCCTTCAGGTGGGGTCACACCGCCGGGGTCGGCAGCTTCGCACGGGTGTCGGTCAGGGGAGTGGTCGGAGTCGGTCGGGCGGAGAACGGGCGCCGGCCCGAACCGGTCAGGCCCGGCGAGACGACGAGGCGGGCGAGCCCGGCCAGGGCGAGGTCGACGAGGATGGCCAGGGCGGAGACGACAACCGCTCCCGCGACGACCTGGGGGTAGTCCCCAAGGGCCAGCCCGTCAACGAGGAGCCGACCCAGACCGCCGAGGCCGACATAGGCGGCGATCGTCGCGGTGGAGACCACCTGGAGCGCGGCGCTGCGCAGCCCACCGATGACCAGGGGTGCCGCGATCGGCAGCTCGACCTGGGTGAGGACCTGGCGGCCGGTCAGGCCCATGCCGCGCGCGGCGTCGACGGTCGCCCGGTCGACCGCCTGCACCCCGCTGTAGGCGGCGAGGAGCAGCGGCGGCACCGCGAGGGCGACGAGGGCGACCAGGGCGGGGAGCTGGCCGATCCCGATCAGGGTGACGAGCAGCGAGAGCAGCCCGAAGGTCGGCAGTGCCCGCCACGAGTTGCCGACCGTCACTGCGAGGAAGGCACCTCGACCGGTGTGGCCGATGACCAGGCCGACGGGGATCGCCAGGACCGCCGCGACGAGCAGGGCGAGCCCGGAGTAGCCGAGGTGCTCGACGACCCGGGCCGGGATCGACTCCGGGTCACCGAAGGCCCAGTGGGCCGGGTCGAGGAGGTAGTCGAGCAGGTCGCGGGTGAGCATCAGGCCGCCCCGGGTCGGGCCCACGGGGTCAGTCGCCGCTGCACGAGAACGAGGAGTATGTCGGCCAGCAGCGCGAGCAAGACCGACAAGGTGATGCCGAGGAGGATCGGGTCGAGGTAGCGCAGCTGGAGCCCGCGGGTGAACAGGGTGCCCAGGCCCCCGACGCCGATGAGCGCTCCGACGCTGACCATCGAGATATTGGCGACGGTGGCCGAGCGGACCCCGGCGACGAGGACCGGCAAGGCGACCGGCAGCTCGACCGCGACGAGCCGATGCACCGACCGGTAGCCCATCGCCGAGGCCGCCTGGACCACGGCCGGGTCGACCGACCGAAGACCGTCGGCGACCGACCGGACGAGCAGGGCCGCGGTGTAGATCGTCAGGGCGACGACGACATTGCGCGGGTCGAGCATTTTCGTATGAAGAACCGACGGTAGGACGACGAAGAGGGCCAAGGAGGGCACCGAGTAGAGCACCCCGGCCAGCCCCATGAGGGTGGGATAGACCCAGCCCCGGCGTGCGGCCAGTGCCCCCAGCGGTATGGCGACGACGAGTGCCAGCGCCACGGGCACCAGGGCGAGCACCAGGTGCTGGCTGAGGGCGGCGAGGACCAGCTCGCGGTTCGCGGTGAAGTAGTCGATCACGGCGTGGCCGTTCCCCGCGCGGAGCCCCGGCGCCGAGCCGCGACGAAGCCGGCCACGTCTGCATGGCTGACCACGCCGGTCGCGCGTCCGGTGTCGTCCACGTGGACGGCATACCCGGTGGGGCTGGAGATGGCGAGGTCGGCCGCCTGCCGGACCGAGTCGTCGTCCCCGAAGGTCGCGGCGGCGACCTCCCCCGTTGCGGTGGCCCAGGACAGCGGGCGCCCGTCGGCGTCGAGGCGCAGCTCGGCCGGCAGCGGGCAGGGGGTCAGCTCGCCGGCGGGGAGGAAGGAGAGGCTGCGCCACCCACGGTCTCGACCGACGAAGGAGGCGACGAAGTCGTCGGCCGGTGCCGTGAGCAGGTCCTCGGGGGTCCCGACCTGAGCGAGATGGCCGCCCTCGCGGAAGACGGCGACCTGGTCGCCGAGGGTCACCGCCTCGTCGATGTCATGGGTGACCAGGGCGATCGTCGTCCCGAGCTCACGCTGGAGCCGGAGGAACTCCTGCTGGAGGGCGCCCCGGACGACCGGGTCGACGGCGCTGAACGGCTCGTCCATGAGCATGACCGGCGGATCGGCGGCCAGGGCCCGGGCGACCCCGACCCGCTGCTGCTGACCGCCGGACAACGAGGCGGGGTACCGGCCGGCCAGTGCGGCGGGCAGGCCGACCCGCTCGATGAGCTCCCGGGCCCGGCGCCGTGCCTCGACGCGGCTGACCCCGAGGAGGCGCGGGACGGTGGCGATATTGTCCAGGACGGTGCGGTGCGGGAAGAGCCCGGCGTGCTGGATGACGTACCCGATATGGCGCCGCAGGGTCGTCTCGTCCTGGGTGGCCACGTCTCGCCCGTCGAGAAGCACCCGGCCGCTTGTCGGGGTGACCAGCCGGTTGACCATCCGCAGCGAGGTCGTCTTGCCGCAGCCGGAGGGGCCGACGAGCACCGAGATCCGGCCGGCGGGCAGCTCGAGGTCGAGGTCGGCGACGGCGACTGTTCCATCACCGAAGACCTTGTTGACCCCCTCGAACCGGATCACGAGCAGCGGCCTCCCGTCGTCGTGGCCGGCGGGTGCCGACCGGCGCGCGTGACGCGCGCCTCTGGCGCGTCAACCCCTGGGGAGCGGCAGCGTATTCCCTCCCGGCCTCAGCCGCGGGTGCCGAGGGTGACCCGCAGGTCGAGGCGCTGGCCGTCGCGCAGGACCGTCAAGGTCGTCGAGGACCCGGACTGCATCGCCCGGATCGACGCCACGAGGGACAGCGAGGAGTCCACCCGGGTCCCGTCCACAGCGATGACCGCGTCGCCCGACGTGACGCCGGCCTTCTCGGCCGCACTGCCGACGACGACCTTGGTCACCAGGGCCGCATTGCGCCGGTCGGAGCCGTCGGTGGCGACGGTGTCGCGGGTCGAGACCCCGAGGTAGGCGTGACTGACCCGGCCCTTGGCGATGAGCTGCTCGGCGATCGCCTTCGCCTCGTTCGACGGTATGGCGAACCCGATGCCGATATTGCCGCTGCCCGACTGGCTGGAGCCCAGCGTGGCGATGGAGGAGTTGATGCCGATGAGCTTGCCGGCAGCGTCGACGAGCGCCCCACCGGAGTTGCCGGGGTTGATCGCGGCAGAGGTCTGGATGGCCGAGGTGACGACCGGCTCGGACACGGTGGTTCCGAAGGGGTCGCTCTCGCCCTGGGTGGTCACCGGGCGGTTGAGGGCGCTGACGATTCCCGTGGTCACTGTGCTGGCCAGCCCGAGCGGGTTACCGACGGCCATGACCGGGTCGCCGACGGAGACCGCGGCGGAGTCGGCGATCGCGATGGGGGCGAGGTTCGTGGGCGGGTTCTTGAGGGTAAGGACCGCGAGGTCGGTGGAGGGGTCCGTGCCGGCGATCGTCGCGTCATACGTGCGACCGTCGGACAAGGTGACGGTGATCGACCCGCCGGACCCACCGGCGGTGGCGACGTGGTTGTTCGTGAGGATGTGACCGGCACTGTCGATGACGACACCGGACCCCTCGCCGCCGCTCTGCCCCGCCCGGACGGTGATCGAGACGACGCTGGGGGTGACGGCCTTGGCGGTGGCGGCCCAGTCCGGTGCGGTCGCCGAGCCGACGATGACGGGGGCCTGGGTGGCTCCAACCGGGGTCGTCGTGGCCGTGCTCGACGCACCCGCGGTGGGGGAGCTGCTCGACGCCGCCGGGGCGACGCCCGCGCCCGACTGGGTCAAGGCGTACGTGCCGCCACTGGCGAGGGCGGCGGCGAGGACAGCGACAACGCCGAGCTCGGCGACGCGTGCGCCGCGGCGGCGTGGAGCGGGGGGCTCAGGGTCGGCGGGCAACCCGAAGGCCGTACCCGGGTGCGGGGTGGGGCCGGTGGTGACCGACGGCGGGTATGAGGCCACCGGGGGGAACACCATCGTCGACGCACCGCCGGACGCGGGCAGCGCGGTCGTCTCGGCGGCCGCGGGGGTCGGGAGGACCGGAGCAGCGGCGGCGGCGACGGGGTCCGACTCTCCGGTCATGCCCTCGGCAGCACCGACGGACGCGGGCTCGACGCTGGCGAACCACTCCGGGGTGGGGGGCGTGTCGTCGCGGCCGGGCTCTGGGCTGGGGGTTGTCTCACTCATGGCCTCATCACAACACCATGTGCTCCATGATCACTGGACGATGTCTGTGAGCCGGCTATGGGCAGCTCGACGTGGAAGGTGGCTCCGCCCCCAGGTGTCGGGGAGACGCCCGCGCGGCCACCGTGCGCGGTGACGATGGCCGCGACGATCGCCAGGCCCAGTCCCGAGCCACCCCCGGCTGCTCGAGACCGAGCCGGGTCGGCGCGGAAGAAGCGCTCGAAGACCCGAGCACCCGTGCGTGGGTCCAGGCCGGGTCCGTGGTCGCAGACCATGAGCTGGGCCGTCGCGCCGTCGGACGGCCCGACGGCGACCTCGATCGGGGTCCCGTCCGGGGTGTGCGTCAGCGCGTTGGCGACGATATTGGCGAAGACCTGACGCAGCCGGGCCTCGTCACCGATGACGACGGTGGGGCGGACGGGCCCGCTCAGCCCGGTGAGCCGAACCGAGCGCTGCGGCGCCCGGGCGGCGGCGTCCTGCACCGCGTCCGCAGCGAGGACTGCGAGATCCACCTCCCGGCGTTCCAGCGGTCGCTCCCCGTCGAGCCGGGCCAGGAGCAGCAGGTCCTCGACGAGCCCGGCCATCCGCGCCGCCTCGGACTCGATGCGTCCCATCGCCCCGGCGACCGCGTCCGGCTCGGTCACCGCTCCCTGGCGGTACAGCTCGGCATACCCGCGAACCGTGGCTAGCGGGGTGCGCAGCTCGTGGGAGGCGTCCGCGACGAACTGACGCATCCGGACCTCGGAGGCCTCTCGGACCGCGAAGGAGCGCTCGATCTGGGCGAGCATCGCGTTGAGCGAGCGGGCCAGCGAGGCGATCTCGTCGTCGGAGGCACGCTCGGGCACCCGTCGGGTCAGGTCCCCACCGGCGATCGTCGCCGCGGTGTCCTCGATCTGGCGCAGCGGCCGGAACGCCCGGCGGACGGCATACCAGCCGAGGAGCGCGCAGGCGAGGAGGACGACGATGCTCGCCGCGGCGGCGACCGAGGTGAACTTCGCGATCGTCCCCGCGATGCCGGTGAGTGGCTTGGCGACGGCGAAGACGGCGTCGCCATTGGCGTTGAGCCCGGCGACCACCCGCCAGGTCGTCGACCCGCCGCCGCGGGAGCCGACGCTGAACGGCTCGCCGCCCTGCACCCGCGGGTCGGTGTCGGTCAGCGCCGGGATCAGCGGGCTGGCTGGCTCCGACGCCGCTCGGACGAGCTCGATCGGGGTCCGATCCGGCTCACTGAGCGGAACGACGACGACGGCATAGTCGGGCGGGAGTAGGGACAGGGCCGAGCCGCTGCGGGCCTGGGCGGCCGCGACGAGGGCGGCGACATCGGCATACGCGCGCAGCTCCTGGTCGACGCGGTCGGTGAGGTACTTGCGGATGAGCAGGCCACTGGCGACCCCGGAGACCGAGAGTGCGGTGACGAGCAGGGCCAGGACGATCGCGACGAGCCGCAGCCGCAGCGGGACCGCACTCAGCCGCTTCGCGAACGGTTCGAGGACCGGGCTCACGAGGGCGGCAGTCGCAGGACGTATCCGACGCCACGCTTGGTGTGGATGAGGGGCGGCGCGACGGAGTCGATCTTGCGGCGCAGGTAGGAGATATACGACTCGACGATCCCCGCCTCGCCGCGGAAGTCGTAGTCCCAGACGTGGTCGAGGATCTGGGTCTTCGACAGCACCCGGTTGGGGTTGAGCATGAGATAGCGCAGCAGCTTGAACTCGGTGGGGGAGACGTCGATGGCGACCCCGCCGCGGCGGACCTCATGGGCGATCTCGTCGAGCTCGAGGTCGTGGAAGCGCAGCGTGTTCGAGTCGTCCTCCTCGCCCCGGGTGCGGCGCAGCACCGCGCGGATCCGGGCGACGACCTCATCGAGGCTGAAGGGCTTGGTCACATAGTCGTCCCCGCCGACGGTCAGCCCCTTGATCTTGTCGTCGAGGCTGTCCCGGGCGGTGACGAAGACGATCGGGACGTGCCGGCCGCGCTCACGCAGCTTGCGGGTCACCGTGAAGCCGTCGAGGTCGGGGAGCATGACGTCGAGGACGACAAGGTCGGGCTCGTCCGCGGCGGCGAGGTTGAGCGCGGTGGCTCCGTCGGCGGCCACCGCCACCTCGAAACCGGCGAACCGGAGCGAGGTCGCGAGCAGCTCACGGATGTTCGGCTCGTCCTCGACGACGAGCAGGCGGGCCTCTGGCTTGGTCTGCGTCACGGGCGCCAGTGTGTGGGAGTTCGCTGAGAGTTGTCTGTATGCCGTGCTGGTTCTGAGCACCCTCCGGCCCAGCGGATCTGGGCCGGCCCGGCGGTTCTAGGCTGGCGGGCATGACACGGGAACGTCCGGACGCCCTGGCCTGGTTGCGCCTGCTCGCCACTCCTGGGGCGGTGGCGGCGGCCTATGCCGTCGCCCTGGTGTCCGTCGCCGCCCAGATCGGGGCCTGGTGGGCGAGTGTCTCGCCGTATGTCGGCATCGGGCAGGAGGGGCCGGGCTGGTTTGTCTATGTCACGCCGATGCTCCTCGGCGCCTCACCGGTCGTCTCGGCCAGCTCCTCCGCCGTCGTGGCGCTCGCGGTGGCGCTCGGACTCGAGGTCGCCCGTCGACTGTCCCGGCCGGGGGAACACTTGACCCTTCCCCTCGTGGGGGTCGCCCTCTCAGCGGCCTTCACCGTGCTCGCGGCCGCGCCATTCGTCATCGTCGTCCTCTTCCGTAGCGAGCTCGACACGCTGTTCGCGACGATGGACTCCACGCGCCCGTCCATGGACTGGATGACCCTGGCCGGATTCGGTCAGGCCCTGGCCTGTCCGCTGCTCGGCTGGCTGTTCTGGCGGGTCTGGCGCACCCCGGTCCCGGTGGTGCCCCTTGAGGAGCCCGTCGCCTCCGTACCCGAGGGGGCTGCCTCGGCGGGCGCGTCCCGACCGCGTGTCGACTCCGTCCCCGCCGCCACGCCAGAAACGACCCGGCTGGACGAGCCTGGCGCTGAGCCCGTGCAGGAGCTCGCTCCGCGCCCCATCCCACCGACTCCTCCGGCCCCGCCCGGTCCTGCTGCGGCATACCGTCTGCCGGGCGCGGAGGTGACCGACGAGTCGCTCTTCCGCCCCCCGCAGCCGCGCTCCTGAATGACAGGATGGACGCCAGACGAGGGCGAGGAGGCATCGATGCGCGGACCACAGGTCGAACCGGCAGTCGGGCTGCCCGACGAAGTGCGGATCTACGAGGTGGGCTCGCGGGACGGGCTGCAGAACGAGCCGACCGTGGTCCCCGCCGCGGTCAAGGCCGAGTTCATCCGGCGGCTCGCCGCCGCTGGGCTGCCGGTCATCGAGACGACCTCCTTCGTCCCGCCGTCGTGGGTCCCGCAGCTGTCCGACGCTGCCGAGGTGCTCGAGCTGCTCGGCCCTGACGGGCTCGGCCGCAACCGTCCCGTGCTGGTGCCGAACGAACGCGGTCTGGACCGGGCGCTGGCCGCCGGGGTGCAGGCGGTCGCTATCTTCGGCAGCGCGACCGAGACCTTCGCGCAGAAGAACCTCAACCGCTCGGTCGCCGACTCGGTCGAGATGTTCCGGCCCGTGGTCGAGCGGTCCCGGGCGGCCGGGCTGTGGGTCCGCGGCTATGTCTCGATGTGCTTCGGGGACCCATGGGAGGGTGACGTCCCAGTCGCCCAGGTCGTCGACGTCGCCCGGCGGCTGGTCGACCTCGGCGTCGAGGAGCTCAGCCTCGGCGACACCATCGGCGTGGCGACGACCGGTCACGTCCACCGGCTGCTGGAGGCGCTCGACCGCGCAGGCATCGGCGTGTCCACCCTCGCGGTGCACTTCCACGACACCTACGGCCAGGCCCTGGCGAACACCCTCGCGGCGCTCGCCGACGGGGTCCGTGTCGTCGACTCCTCCGCCGGTGGCCTCGGCGGTTGCCCGTACGCCAAGTCCGCGACCGGCAATCTCGCCACCGAGGACCTCGTCTGGGGGCTGCACGGAGCAGGGGTCCGCACCGGTGTCGATCTCGAGTCGCTGGTCGAGACCAGCGCGTGGATGGCGGCTGCTCTCGGACGGCCCTCGGCCGCACGGGTCGTCCGCGCCCTCGCGCCACCGATAGGCTAGGCACCTGGTGCCGACGGCACCGCGGCCAATGCCGCTGGCGCGCAGCGCCGGAGGCGACGACGAGAAGGTGAACGGTGCCCACAGGCAAGGTCAAGTGGTATGACGCGGAGAAGGGCTTCGGCTTCATCGCCGACGACGACGGCGGCGACGTCTTCGTCCACGCCAACGCGCTGCCTGCCGGGACTCCCGCGCTCAAGGCAGGAACCAAGGTCGAGTTCGGGATCGTCGAGGGCCGCCGCGGCGCTCAGGCGCTGAGCGTTCGGGTGCTCGACCCGGTGCCCTCGGTCGCGGCCGCGCAGCGCGAGCGGCACCGCAAGCCCACCGAGGACATGGTCGTCATCATCGAGGACCTCATCAAGCTGCTCGACAATGTCTCGACCTCCTTGCGTCGGGGCAAGTATCCGGACAAGTCGACCGCTCACAAGGTGGCTCAGGTCCTCACCGCCGTCGCCGGCGACCTGGAGGCCTGAGATGGCCCTCGCAGCGACGGCCAAGGCCGATCCGGTGGTGCTCGGTGCCGCCGAGACGGCCCGGACCGCGCTGCTGGAGGTGGCCGAGCCCGACACGGTCGGCGACCACCTCGACGCGACGATGCTCGGCGAGCGCCTCGCCGTCCACCGGTTCGCGTGCACCTCCTCGGCCTATGTCGGCTGGGAGTGGACGGTCTCGGTCACCCGCGCGTCCCGGCAGAAGGTTGCGACGGTGTGCGAGTCGGCCCTGGTCCCCGGCGAGGGCGCGCTGCTCTCGCCCCGCTGGGTCCCCTATGCCGACCGGCTGGCCCCGGGTGACCTGCGCCCCTCGGACGTGCTTCCTTTCCAGGACGACGACCCGCTGCTTGTCCAGGGTTTCGAGGCCACCGGTGAGGAGGACGTTGACGAGCTCGGCTTCGTCGAGCTTGGTCTCGGTCGGCGTCGGGTCCTGTCCCAGGAGGGTCGCGCGGCCGCCGCGCAGCGGTGGTATGACGGCCCGAACGGCCCGGAGAGCGATATGGCGGTCCGGGCGTCCGCGCGCTGCTCCACCTGCGGCTACTTCCTCCCCATGGCCGGCGCGCTGCGGGCCGCCTTCGGGGTCTGCGCGAACGAGTGGTCCCCGGCCGACGGGCGAGTCGTCGCACTCGGGTACGGCTGCGGGGCGCACAGCGAGACCGACGTGCCTGCTCCTCGGCCCATCCCGGTGCCGGAGCCGCTCGTCGACGAACTGAGCGTCGAGCCGCTCTAGTGCCCCGCGTGTAAGCACTCCTGACGGTTGGCCTTCGTGAGATCAGTCGGCGGCTTGGTTCCAGACGGAGGGTGCGTGCGGCCGTTCTTGCCCGTGATGCAGGCGCGGGCCAACCGCCACGACGTGATCGCCGCGCCGAGTTCGCGCCGGCCGAGGGGTGGAGCGGCTGAGGTACCTCACAGACCCCGAGACGCGTGAGGTCGTGCCGATCACGTTGGTGACCGACCACGGTGGACCATTCCGGTCGGTCAAGCGGTTGTCAGGGTCCTCAAGGACACCCGGGAACTCGCCCACGTCCGCACCCAGGTCTGGATCGACGACGTGCCCGACCCGGTCGTTCACCGCGAGGCGTCCTGGTCGAGTTCAGTATCGTCCGCCCGACCGAGGCGCTGTCTTGGAACCGCTTGCACGAGGTCCACTGCCGCCTCGCCGAACCGAGGTCACCCAGCCTTTTCTCGAACCCAAAAACCTACAGGACCTTGACACCAAGTGCCCTTCTGCGAGAGTAGTGCGCGCCGAAGCGTTTGGGGCGCTCCCAGGGGAAAGGGACAATGATGGGGATCTTGTCGTTCGGCCGCGCGCGGATGGTGGGTGTGGCCACCGTGGCTTTGCTGGTGCCCATGGTCGCGACCGCAGGTGTTGCTCATGCTGATCCGCCGGATGTGGCGATGAACGAGATCTTCTACAACGCCCCGAGTACGGATCCGGCGTTCGCGGCGGTGGAGTTCATCGAGCTGAAGAACTACGGCGCCACTGAGGTCGACGTCAGTGGCTGGAAGTTCACCGCGGGTATCACTATCGCTACCCCGGATCTGGCGCTGCCTGCGGGGACGACGATCCCGGCGGGCGGTTTCCTCCTCGGGACCAGCGACCCCGCGCTCTTCCAGTCCAAGTACGGTTTCGCCGCCGACTTCTCGTTCACCGGCACGAGCCTGAGCAATGGTGGGGAGCAGGTCACCCTCGTCGACGCGACGGCCGCGGTCATCGACGCCGTCCTGTACGACGACGCCGCCCCGTGGCCGGTCAGCCCGGACGGTGCCGGGCCGTCGTTGGAGTACAACTCCGACGGCTCTGACAACTCCCTCGCGGCCAACTGGCATGCCTCGCTGGCCCCGTTTGGCTCGCCGCGAGCGGAGAACTCCATCCCGCCGTTGCCGCTGACCATCGGTGCGCCCACGGCATACCCGGCGGCGGGCCAGGACCAGGTGCTCACCGCCACAGCACCGGTCGGCTCAGCCATCGACCTCACCTACAAGATCATGTTCGGCGCCGAGGTCACGGTGCCGATGCTCGACGATGCTGCCTCGCCCGGTGGCGCGGACGACGGCGTGTATGCCACGACGGTGCCCGGCGCCGGTGAGGGTGAGCTGGTCCGGTTCAAGGTGTCCGCGACCCGCGGGCTCCAGTCGGCCAGTCATCCCGCGGTTGGTGACTCGCGCCCCTACGACGGCTACGTCCACGCCGACTCTGAGCTCGCCTCGGCGCAGTACCCGGTCCTGCAGTGGTTCATGGAGGACTCGGTCTATCAGGACATGATCGCCAACCACCGCTGCGACGACGTTGACGCGAACGCGACCTTCGCGTGGAACGGCAAGGTCCTCGACGGCGGACTCATGCACATCAAAGGCCACTCCAGCTGCCAGGACGCGAAGGCGAAGTGGGACGTCGAGCTCCCCGCCGGCTACACCTTCGACTTCGGCGCGCCATACTCCTACCCGCTCAAGGGCTTCGACCTCCAGAACGAGAACATCCCCCGGCCTCGGCTCGGCTGGGAGATGATTGGTGACTCTGGCGAAGCCACGGCGAAGTACCAGACCATGCGGATCCACCGCAACGGCAGCTTCTTCGGTGTCTTCGGGGTGCTCGAGAATCTTGACTCGGTGTGGCGCGCCAACCACGGACTCAAGGATGCGCCCTTCTACAAGATCGAGGCCGGGGGTTTGCGCACCTACGACACCCTTGCGGCGTTCGTCGCCTCCGGTGACGTGGTCAAGAAGAACCCGAACGACGGCAACTACGCCGACATCTGGGAGCTCACCCAGAAGCTGGCTCTGCCCGACGGCCCGGCCAAGTGGGCATGGTTGCAGGACAACCTCGACCTGCCGCAGATCGCCAACTACACGGCGCTCACAGTCGCTATGCGACACTGGGACTCGGGAACGAAGAACTACTACTTCGGACGCAGCCCGGTGACTGGGCGCTGGCAGATCTACTCCTGGGACCTCGATGGCATCCTGAACAATGCCTCGGACCCCAAGGGCGACTTCATCTTCCCCTCGACCGACTCCGGCCAGGTGTGGCGCAACCTCGCCAAACTCCCCGGGTTCGCCCAGATGCATTACCGACGTGCTCGGACCCTCTACGACAAGCTGGTCCACGGACCGCAACTGCTCGCGCGCTTTGACGAGCTGACCCAGGCGTATGCCGGCGATATCCAGCTCGACTTTGACACCTGGTCCAGCCGACGTCTCTCCAGTTCGCGCACCACGACGGTCAAGGGCATCCAGGAGCGGCGTAACCAGTTCGCGGCGCACACCCCGGACCCGATCCCGACCTCACAAGACCCGAACGCCTCACTGGTCATCACCGAGATCCAGTACGACCCCGCAGCGACTCAGCCCGAGTTCCTCGAGGTCTACAACCCGGCCTCGACGGCTGTCGACGCCAGCGGGTGGACCATCGCGGCCCTCGGCTCGGGCTACACCCTGGCCCCCGGCACAGTCGTGGGACCGCGGTCGTATGCCGTCTGGACCTCCAGCGATGCCGCCCTGAAGAGCACCTTCGGGGGCACGCCCTATCTGATGGCGGGACAGTACTCCGGAGCCCTCGACAATGCCGGTGAGGACATCACGATCCTTGATGGTGCGCGGGTCGTCGACATGGTGACCTTTGTGCCTCAGCCCGGTTCGGATGGCACGGGGGCGAGCCTGGAGCTCATCGACCCGGCCCTGGACAACGCGGACATGGCGAACTGGCAGGTCAGCGACGGCCCCCTCGCCACTCCGGGCGGGCCGAACGGGTCGGTGCTCCCGCCGGTCACCTCGACGGTGTTCGACTTCGGCTCGACCTGGAGCTACGCGGCGACCGGTCTCCCGGCGGGTGCCTGGCGCAGCCTCGGCTACGACGACACTGCCTGGCCATCAGGCCCGGGATCGCTCGGCTTCAACCTCGGGCAGACCACGACCGTTCCGTGGTCGAAGAACCGGTGGACCTACTACTTCCGGCACACGGTGACCATCCCCGCCGGGCCGGCCATCGCGAACGCCAAACTCCGGTTCAAGCGCGACGACGGCGCGGTCATCTACGTCAACGGGGTCGAGGTCGGACGCAGCAACATGCCGACCGGCATGATTCTGGACACCACCAAGGCCTCCACCGGCCTCGGTTCGACCAAGGCCAACTCGATCCAGGAGTTGGTCATCCCGGCCAGCCTGCTCACGGTGGGCGAGAACGTCATCGCCGTCGAGGTCCACCAGTACACCGCGGGCTCCACCTCGGACCTGCTCTGGGACGCTCAACTGGAGATCACTCGCTGAACCCGGTCCGCTACTCCAGGTCCGCGATATTCCCCTTGCCGCGGCGCAGATAGCCCCAGCCCATCAGCCCGACGACGACCCCGGCGGCGGCGGTCCACGGCCACCACCATCGGTCGCCCTCGTGCCAGGCGGGGACCAGCAGGCAGGCCATCGTGGCGACGGCCCAGGCGAGCACGCCGACCGCTGAGACGATGTCGGTATTGGGGTGCATGGGGCGCACCTCGAGCTCGCTCACCGGCCCAGAGTAGAGCCTCCCGCCGAGGTCGGCCGCTGCCCCGGGGCCGAGTCGAGCAAGACGACGCGGCGGCATACGAGGTCGTGGTGCTGGCTGTGAGTCACCTGGACCACTACCGTGACCGGATGTGACTCCTACCACACGCCCTGCGCCCGCTCGTGGCGGGTTGGATCGCTACTTCAAGATCACCGAACGTGGGTCGAGCGTCGAACGCGAGATCCGCGGTGGGGTGGTCACCTTCTTCACGATGGCCTATATCGTCGTTCTCAACCCGCTGATCCTCGGCTTTGTCAAGGACGCCGACGGCCACTTCCTCGGCGGCGGCGCGGCACCGAACCTGCCCGCTATCGCCGCCGGCACGGCCCTCGTCGCCGGCGTGATGACCATCCTCATGGGGGTGGCCGCCAACTACCCGCTGGCGTTGGCCACCGGCCTGGGGCTCAACGCCTTCGTCGCTTTCTCCCTCGCGACGAAGATGACCTGGGCCGACGCGATGGGCCTGGTCGTCCTTGAGGGTCTCATCATTCTCGTCCTGGTCCTCACCGGCTTCCGGAAGGCGGTCTTCCACGCCGTCCCCGCCCAGCTGAAGATCGCGATCTCGGTCGGCATCGGCCTGTTCATCGCGCTCATCGGCCTGGTCGACTCCGGCTTCGTCCGGCGCACCGGAACCGGCCCGGTCCCCGTGGAGCTCGGGATCGGCGGCACCCTGGCCGGCTGGCCGACGCTGGTCTTCGCCGTGGGCATGGTCGTCATCGTCACCTTGTGGGTCCGCAAGGTCCGGGCCGCGATCCTCATCTCGATCGTCGTCATGACCGTGCTGGCGATCCTCGTCGAGGCCTTCGCCAAGGTCGGCCCGACGGTGATCCCCCCTGACCAGACCAACCCCCGGGGGTGGAACCTCAACGTCCCCTCGTGGCCCAGCCAGCTCATCGACACCCCGGACCTGAGCACCCTCGGGTTCAACCTGCTCGGCTCGTTCGGCCGGATCGGCGTCGTCTCGGCGCTGCTGCTCGTCTTCACCCTGATGCTCTCGGACTTCTTCGACACCATGGGGACGATGACGGCGATCGGGGCCGAGGCGGGGCTGCTCGACAAGGAGGGCACGCCGCCGAACAGCCAGATGATCCTCGTCGTCGACTCGATCGCTGCTGCCGCTGGCGGCGCTGCGGGCGTCTCGTCCAACACCTCCTACATCGAGTCGGCCTCAGGCGTCGGCGAGGGGGCCCGGACCGGGCTCGCCTCGGTGGTCACCGGGGTGCTCTTCCTGCTGTCGATGGTCTTCGCCCCGCTGGTGAAGATCATCCCGAACGAGGCCGCGGTCCCCGCCCTGGTGCTCGTCGGCTTCCTCATGATGCAGCAGGTGACCGATATCGACTGGGAGGACCTCGAGGTCGCCATCCCGGCCTTCCTCACCATCATCCTCATGCCCTTCACCTACTCCATCTCGGTGGGCATCGGGGCCGGCTTCGTCACCTGGGTGCTCATCCAGGTCGTCAAGGGCAAGACCCGCTCGATCCACCCGCTGATGTGGGTCGTCGCGGCGATGTTCGTCATCTACTTCGCGATCGACCCGATCAAGTCCATCCTCGGCGCCGGCTGAGCCGCGCCCGCACGCACGACGGCCCCGGGCAGCTCCAGCCCGGGGCCGTCGCGCGTCGTCCCCGGGCCGACCGGCGGTCGCCGCCGGGGCGCCACCCCGTGCGCGACTAGGCTGGCGGCATACCTCCGCGTTCAGGCAGTGCCACCTTCCGCTCCCTCGCCGTGCCCAACTATCGGCGGTATGCCGGTGGCTCCCTCGTCTCCAACACCGGCACCTGGATGGGCCGGGTGGGCCAGGACTGGCTCGTCCTCACCCAGCTGACCGACCACTCCGCCACCGCTCTCGGCACCGTGACCGGCCTGCAGTTCGCCCCCTTCCTCCTCCTCGCGCCGTGGTCTGGGGCGCTGGCCGACCGGTACCCCAAGCGGGTCATCATGCTGGTCACCCAGGCGGTGATGATGGCCGCTGCGCTCGTCCTCGGGGTGCTGACCGTCGGCGGCTGGGTGCGCCTGTGGGAGGTCGATGTCGCCGCCGCGGTGACCGGGATCGCGGCGGCCATCGACGCCCCGGCCCGGCAGTCCTTCGTCTCCGAGATCGTCGACGCCGAGCTGGTGAGCAATGCCGTGGCGCTCAACAGCGCCTCCTTCAACAGCGGGCGGATCGTCGGCCCGGCCGTGGCCGGCCTGGTCATCGCCCGCTGGGACACCGGGGTCGCCATGCTGCTCAATGCGGCATCCTTCCTCGTCGTCATCGCGGCTCTGCTCGCGCTGGACCGCTCGGCCCTGCATCCGGCGCCAACCTCGCGGGGCCGCGGTGGCATCCTCGAGGGGGTGCGCTACGTCCGGGGGCGGCGCGACCTGCAGCGCGTGCTCCTCCTGGTCTTCGTCCTTGGCACCTTCGGGATGAACTTCCAGATCACCACCGCGCTGATGGCCAGCGTGGAGTTCCATCAGGGGCCGAAGGAGTTCGGGGTGCTCGGCTCGGTCATGGCCGTCGGCTCCTTGGCCGCCGCACTGCTCAGCGCGCGTCGGCCCAGGGCGCGGACCCGGACCTTCCTCCTTGCGCTGGTCGGCTTCGTCGCCTCGTCAGGGCTTGCGGCGCTCGCCCCGACATACCCGCTCTTCGCCCTTGCTCTGCTGCCAGTGGGGCTCAGCGCGCTCACCGCGATGACGACGGCGAACGCCCTGGTCCAGCTCGGCACCGAGCCGGGGATGCGGGGGCGGGTCATGGCCTTGTACATGGCGATCTTCTTCGGCGGGACGCCCGTGGGTGCGCCCCTCATCGGCTGGCTCGGGGATCTCGCGGGGCCGCGCTGGACGATCGGGGTCGGCTCGCTGGCCGTCGCCCTTGCCCTGGCGGGGGTGGCTGAGCAGCTGCGCCGCCATGACAGGATGCGGGTGAGCCTCGACGTCCGCACCCGCCCGGTGGTGCGGGTCGAGTTCGGTCTGCCGGAGGAGGCCCGATGAACGCGCGGTTCCGTCACCGCCTCACCCTCGCGGTGCTGGCCGGCCTCGTCCTCGTCGCCGGGATCGCCGCGCTGATCCGCTGAGGGCAGGCTGGGGCGCTTGGCCGACCTCTTCGGCCTTGGAAATGCAGGTCGGGCCCGGAAATATCCGAGGCCCGCCAGCATTTCCACGGCTGAACCGGCCTGGGGAGCCGCGCGTCGAGCTAGAGGGCACCCACCACGTGGTCGATGCAGGCGGTCAGGGCCGAGATGTCGTCCGGCTCGACGGCCGGGAACATCGCCACCCGCAGCTGGTTGCGGCCGAGCTTACGGTAGGGCTCGACGTCGACCACGCCATTGGCCCGCAGCACCGACGCGACAGCCGTCGCATCGACCGAGTCGGCGAAGTCGATCGTCCCGACCACGTGCGAGCGCGCCGCCGGGTCCGTGACGAACGGGGTGGCGTATGGCGAGGCCTCCGCCCACTCGTAGAGCCGGCTGCTCGAGTCGGCCGTCCGGGCGGTCGCCCAGGCCAGACCCCCCTGGTCGTTGAGCCAGGCGACCTGGTTGGCGAGCATGACGAGGGTCGCGATGGCCGGGGTGTTATAGGTCTGGTTCTTGCGCGAGTTGTCGATCGCCGTGGGCAGGCTGAAGAAGTCCGGGACCCAGCGCCCCGAGTCGGCGATCTCGTCGACCCGGGCGAGCGCGGCGGGGGAGAAAGCGGCCAGCCACAGGCCACCGTCGGAGGCGAAGCACTTCTGCGGGGCGAAGTAGTAGACGTCGGCCTGCGCCATGTCGACCAGGAGCCCCCCGGCGCCGGAGGTCGCGTCGATGAGGACCAGTGCGCCGTCGTCGGCGCCGGCTACCCGCTCGACCTCGGCCATGACCCCGGTCGAGGTCTCGTTGTGCGGCCAGGCGTAGGCGTCGACGCCCGGCTCGGCATACGCCGTGGCTCGTGCACCGGGCTCGGCCTTGACCACCGTGGAGGGGCTGAGGAAGGGCGCCTTCGTCGTCACCGAGGCGAACTTCGCGGAGAACTCACCGAAGGTGAGGTGCTGAGCACGCTCGCGGACCAGGCCGAAGGCGGCGGTATCCCAGAACGCCGTGGCGCCGCCATTGCCGAGGACGATCTCGTATCCCTCGGGCAGCCCGAAGAAGTCGGTCAGCCCGGAGCGGATGGTGCCGACGACATTCTTGACCGGGGCCTGCCGGTGCGAGGTGCCGAGCAGGCTGCGACCGAGCCCAGCGAGGGACTCCACCTGGGCGGCGCGGACCTTGCTGGGACCACAGCCGAACCGGCCGTCGCCCGGGAGCAGATCTGCAGGGATCGTCATGGTCTGGGGCTGCGCGGCGCTCACGCCAGGTCACCTCATCGGTCGGCAGAGACGGACATCAGCCATTCAACCAGCGGCATCGTCGGCCCAACCGGGCTGTCTTGCCGCATGGGCTGTGACCCGCTGCACACTGTGGACCCCGGCCATGCGCCGAGCGCCGGAGTCAGAGGAGATAGCCGGGAGCGACCTTGTTGTTGAAGCCGGCGACCGCCTCGGGCATCCGCGGACCCTCGCCGACATAGCGGGCCGAGGGCCGGATCAGCCGGCCGGTCTGCTTCTGCTCGAGGATGTGCGCGGACCACCCGGCGAGTCGGGCGCAGACGAACAGCGGGGTGAACATGTTCGCCGGCACCTCGACGAAGTCGAGCAGCACCGCGGCCCAGAAGTCGACATTGGTCTCCAGCCGCCGGTCCGGGTACCGCTCGGCAAGCTCGGCCAGGGCGGCCTTCTCCAGCTCGAGCGCAACCTCGTAGCGCGGGGCCTTGAGCCGCGCACAGGTGTCACGCAGGACCGCCGCGCGGGGGTCGTACGCGCGATAGACCCGGTGGCCGAAGCCCATGAGCCGCTCGCCGCGGTCCATCACGCCCTTGACATAGGCGCGGGCGTCACCGAGCGCCTCGACGCCCTCCATCATGTGTTTGGCCCGGGACGGGGCACCACCGTGGAGCGGGCCGGACATCGCGCCGACCGCCCCGGAGATGCAGGCCGCGACGTCGGCGCCGGTCGAGGCGATGACCCGGGCGGTGAAGGTCGACGCGTTCATGCCGTGTTCGGCGGCCGAGACCCAGTAGGCGTCGACGGCCTCGACGTGCTTAGGGTCCGGCTCGCCGTGCCACCGGATCATGAACCGCTCGACGATCGTGTGCGCCTTGTCGACCTCGCGCTGCGGGACCATCGGCTTGTCGATGCCGCGCGCCGACTGGGCAATGAAGGACAGCGCGGTGACCGAGGCGCGGGCGAGGTCGTCGCGAACCTGCTCCGGGGTGATGTCGAGCAGTGGGCGCAGGCCCCACAGCGGGGCGAGGGTGGCCAGGGCGGCCTGGACGTCGACGCGCGGGTCGCCGGAGTGCACCGGCAGCGGGAAGGGCTCGGCCGGCGGGAGCCCGGGGTTGAACTCGTTGTCGACGAGCAGCCCCCAGACGTTGCCATAGGAGACCTTGCCGACGAGGTCCTTGATGTCGACGCCGCGGTACCGCAGCGCGCCGCCCTCCCGGTCGGGCTCGGCGATCGTGGTCTCGAAGGCGATGACGCCTTCGAGACCGGGCCGGAAGGTCGGGTCGGGGGCAGACGAAGTCATGGGTGGTCCTCGGTCCGGGCGGGTGCGCTGATGGCGTCATTGTGCCGTGTCGGGCCGGGCCCGGCGACGAGCGGGTCGGGGTCAGCCTACTGTCGGATCATGGCGAGCGTGGAGCGGGTGGAGTATGACGGTGACGGGCTGAGCGAGTCGACGGTGGCGGCAACGCCCTGGGACCAGCTCACCCGGTGGCTGGACGCCGCGGTCGAACGCGGCCGGCAGCACGGCGACGTGCCCGAGCCGAGCGCGATGTCCTTCGCCACGGTGGACGAGGACGGCCACCCGAACGTCCGGGTCGTCCTGCTCCGGCTGCTTGACCCCCGCGGTCCCGGGTTCGTCACGGACACCTCCTCGGCCAAGGCACGTGAGCTGGCGTCGACCCCGTATGCCGCAGCGACGCTCGCCTGGCCGGCGCTCTTCCGGGCGGTGCGCTTCCGGGGTCCGGTCGAGCGCGTCGAGCAGGAGGTCGTCGACGGGTACTTCGGGTCCCGGCCGTGGGACTCCCGGGTCAGCGCCTGGGCGTCGACCCAGTCGGCCCCGGTGTCGGGGCGAGACGAGCTGGAGCGGGCCTTCGCCGAGTTTGCCGAGCGGTTCCCGGACCGCGGTGGTGTCGACGACGTCCCGGTGCCGCCGACGTGGGGCGGCTACCGGATCGTCCCGGACGAGGTGGAGTTCTGGGCCGGGCGGCTCGGGCGGCTGCACGACCGGCTGGTCTTCACCCGGGTCGGTGCCGGCACCCTCGCCGACGCCGGACCCTGGCAACTGAGCCGCCGGCAGCCCTGACGCGGGACCGGCATACCGGCGGGTCACTGCGGGATGAAGCCGCTGTCCAGCTCCCACGGGGCGATGGGTGAGTGCTCGAGGATCCACGCCTGGAGCAGCCGGTCCCAGCCGGTCGCGACGACCACCCCGACGATGATGAAGACGATGCCGAGGCCGCGGCGGGCCCAGCCGTGCGAGTCGGCGAGCCAGCCCAGCCGCCGGACCAGCCGCTGTCCGGCCAGCGCGACGGCCAGCAGCGTGGCGCAGAGCCCGACGACATACGCGAGCAGCAGCACCAGGCCGTAGCCGAGCTGGGCGGGCAGGACCGTGACGACGACATAGGCGTAGAGCGGGCTGCATGAGGAGAAGACCGGGCCCAGCGCGGCTCCGGTGAGCACCTCGCCCGTGACCCCCGAGCGGCCACGGGCGAGGGCCAGCCGTGTCCCCGTGCGCGACTGGAGGTCCAGGCGGGCCGAGATCCGCTCCCACAGGTCCGGCAGCGCCCCGACGACACCGAGCCCGATGAGGATGGCGCCGGAGAGCAGCGCCCAGGTGCGCGGGGGGATGGCGAGGAAGGTCGTCGTCGCCTTGAGCAGCAGGGTGAAGACGGCGATGGACGCCCCCAAGGCTGCGGTGATGACGAGGGCGCGGCGGTGCGGGGAGCGCCCACCCGACCCGGCCCCCGGCGCCACCACCGAGCCCCCGACGACGACGGGGAGCAGCGGCAGGACACAGGGGGCCAGGGTGGTCAGCGCCCCGGCGACGAGGGCGCCGAGGAGGGCGAGCATCAGGAGATCTTGGCGAGGATTTCGGCCCCGGTCTTGGTGCCGGTCCAGATCTGCTGCTTCATCCCCGCCGCGTCGACCGCGACGAAGGTGTGCTGCTGGGTGATCCCGTACTTCTGCTTCAGGTCGGTCATCGAGTCGTAGTCGACCTTGACGACGGTGAGCCCGTCGGGCACGCCCGCGGTGGTGAGGGACTGCTCGGTGGCGCGGCAGTCCGGGCACCAGGGGGCGTGGAAGAACAGGACGACGTGGGCGCCCTTGGCGGCCATCGCCATGTCCTTGGCGTAGTCGGCGTAGGAGAGATACCGACCCTTGGCCATCGCCTCGGGCGAGGTGGTGCCGGAGTCGTGCGGCATCATCGAGGTGCCGGAGTCGTGCGGGGTCATCGACGAGGAGGGGCTGGCGGCCGCGCCCTGGGTGGCCGGCGTCGAGGTCGAGCCGCACGCGGACAGGCCGAGGGCGGCGGTGAGGGCGAGGGCAGTGGCGAGGGTCTTCTTCATGGGGTCAACCTTGCCTGCGGTACCGCCGCGAGGGCCATTGCCGAGGTCTTACGAGGCTATGACGGCTCCGTCGGCACCTCGACGGTCGCCAGGCACCCAAGGCCGTCGTTGACGACGCTGAGCGACCCGCCATGGGCCTTGGCGATGCCCTCGACGACGGCAAGCCCCAGCCCGGCGCCGCGGCCGTCGCCGGGGGAGCGGGCGGCGCTGCCGCGCCAGCCGGGCTCGGTCAGATGGGCCAGGTCCTCCGGTGGGATCCCGCCGCACTCGTCGTGGACGCGCAGCCGGGCGCAATGCAAGGTCGCGTCGCGGCTCGCCGTGACCACCACCTGGCCCCCACCTGGGGTATGCCGCACCGCGTTGTCGACAAGGTTGACCAGCGCCCTGGACAGCTGGCGGGCGTCGCCGCGGACCGCGACCGGGCCGTCGGCAGACCCGTGGACCACCACCCCGAGGCGCTGCGCCAGCGGTCGGATCGTCGCGAGGGTGTCCGAGACGAGGTCGGCGAGCGAGACGACGGTGAGCTCGAGCCGGGTCGTGCCGGCGTGCAGGCTGGTCAGGGCCAGCAGGTCGTCGACCATGCCGGCGAGCCGGTCGGTCTCGCGTCCGATCCGCCGGTGGTACTCGTGCGGGTCCGCTGCGACACCGTCCTCGAGCGCCTCGGCCATGGCCCGGATGCCGGCGAGCGGGGTGCGCAGGTCGTGGGACACCCAGGCGACCATCTCGCGCCGGCTGGCGTCGAGGGCCTCGGCCTTGGCGCGAGCTGCCGCCTCGGCGGCGGCCCGGCGGTCGGCGGCGCGGACCTGTCGGCTGAGCAGGACCCCGACGACGAGGGCGACCGGCACCGTCGCGGCGAGGACGATGAGGACCAGCCCGATGTCGTGCTCGCTGAGGAACATCGCCCTGGCGCAGACGAGCACCCCTGCGGCCATCGAGACGATGACGACCAGGGGCGCACTCACTGTCGCGGCGGGCACCGACCGTCGGGCCAGCCGGCCCACCACCAGCGCTCCGGCTGCTCCGACGACGGCGGTGGTCCCGCCGGCGAGGGCGAAGGCCGTGAGGTCGGGGCTCATCCGGGCTGCTCCGCGGGGCCTGGTGAGGGTGGCATCGAGGGCGAGGTCGGCGTCGAGGGCGGGGGCGACGGGGAGGGCGGCGGCGGCATACCGTCCCAGCGGTAGCCGACCCCCCACACCGTCGCGATCCGCACCGGCGCCGCCGGGTCCGGCTCGACCTTCTCGCGGAGCCGGCGGACGTGGACGGTGACGGTCGACTGGTCGCCGTACTCCCAGCCCCACACCTCGCGCATCAGCTGCTCGCGGGAGAAGGCGACCCCGGGGTGGGACATGAAGTGGGCGAGCAGGTCGTACTCACGGACCGTCAAGGCCAGCTCGGCGCCGCCCCGGACCACGCGGCGGGCCTGCCGGTCCAGGGCGAGGTCGGCGTCGGAGAGCGGCTCCTCGCGCACCGGGGCCGCCGGCGTCGCGATGGCCGCGTCGCCAGGAGGGCCGTCGGCGGCCGCAGCGGTGCGGTCGCGCTCGACCCGGCGCAGGATCGACTGGATGCGCAGGGTGAGCTCGCGGGCGCTGAACGGCTTGGTCACGTAGTCGTCGGCGCCGACCTCGAGCCCGAGGACCCGGTCGGACTCGTCGCCGCGCGCGGTGAGCATGATGACCGGCAGGTCACCGCGCCGGGCGCGCAGCCGCCGGAAGACCTCCATCCCCTCGACCCGGGGCAGCATGAGGTCGAGGACGAGGAGGTCGGGCGGCTCGGCCGCGGCCGCGGCGAGGGCGAGCTCCCCGTCGGCGGCTTCCGTCACGTCGTACCCGGCGCGGACGAGGTATGACGTGACGACCTCGCGCACCGTCGCGTCGTCGTCGACGACGAGGATGCGGGCCATGGTCGGAGCGTAGGCAGCATCGCGCCCCGGGTCGAGGCCGAGGTGATGACGGAGTCCTTACGTCCCGGTCGTCCGGGCCGTCAGGGTGGGGTCATCGAGCCTGGTAGCGGGCCAGGGCCTCACGACGCTCGACGTCATGGTCGACGATGCGCTGCGGGTAGCCGTGGTCGTATCCCTGTGGGTGTCGCCACGGCTCATGGGCGGCCGCGCCGTGGAGGTGGGCGAGCTCGGGCACCCACCGCCGGACGTAGGCCCCGTCGGGGTCGAACCGGCACCCCTGGGAGACCGGGTTGAAGATCCGGAAATAGGGCGCGGCGTCGGTGCCGGTGCCAGCCACCCACTGCCAGCCGTGTGCGTTCGACGCGAGGTCCCCGTCGCGCAGCAGGGCGAGGAAGTGCCGGGCGCCGTGCGGCCACCAGAGATGGAGGTCCTTGACGAGGAAGCTCGCCGTGACCATCCGGACCCGGTTGTGCATCCACCCCGTCGCGGCCAGCTGCCGCATCCCTGCGTCGACGAAGGGATAGCCGGTGCGGCCCTCCTCCCAGGCCGCGAGATGCGCTCCGGGTTCGTCATACGACATAGCGAGCGGGCGGAGGTCGGTCCACGCGGACCGCGGGTGGTGCCAGAGCACGTCGGCGTAGAACTCCCGCCAGGCCAGCTCGCTGGCGAAGGCCGCCCCGCCCGGGGCGCCGACGAGCCCGCGGTCCGCGAGGTCGGCGAGCAGCGTGCGAGGGTGCAGCTCGCCATACTTGAGCGCCTCGGACAGCCGGGAGGTGCCGTCGACGTCGGGCCGGTCGCGATGCTCGGCATAGTCCGCCACGCCGTGGTCGAGGAACTCGGCCCAGCGGGCCAGGGCCGCCCCCTCGCCGACGGCCTGGCCGTCTCCGCTGGCCGTCTCCCCTGGCCCGGCGCCGGGTAGGGGCTCGGAGGGCACCCCGGTCCGCCACCTCGCGGCGCGGGGCAGGGTGGCCGGGCGGGGCCAGCCGTGGTCGCGCCAGGCCCGCCGGAACGGGGTGAACACCTGGTATGGCGTTCCGGCGCCGGTGCGGAGCACCCCCGGCCCGACGGCGTACGGCGTTCCCGAGGCGCGCAGGTCCCTCCCGGCCGCCGCCAGAGCGGTCCGGACGCGGGCGTCCCGGCGGCGGCCGTACGGGCTCGGCTCCGCGGTCACGTGGACCGCCCGGGCACCGACCTCCGCGGCGACCTCAGGGACAACCACGGCCGGGTCACCCCAGCGCACGACGAGGGCGCCGTCATACGAGGTCTGGAGGGCGCGCACGGAGGCGGCATACCGGGACTGGCGCACCCGACCCGCGCCCGCCCACAGGGCCGGGTCGAGGACGACGAGAGGCAGGACCGCGCCGCCGTCCAGTGCCGTTGACAGCGCCGGGAGGTCCCCTCGGCGCAGGTCCCGGCGGTGCCAGAGCACGGTGGTCGTCATCGGATGAGAGGCTACGCGTGTGACCGAGCTGATCGACACCACCGAGATGTACCTGCGGATCATCCTCGAGCTCGAGGAGGAGCGGGTCACCCCGATGCGGGCCCGGATCGCCGAACGGCTCGCGCACTCCGGCCCAACGGTGTCGCAGACGATCGCCCGGATGGAGCGCGACGGCCTGGTCACCGTCGCGGAGGACCGGCATCTGGAGCTCACCGCGGAGGGCCGGCTCCTCGCGACCCGGGTCATGCGCAAGCACCGCATCGCCGAGCGGCTCCTCGTCGACATCCTCGGGCTGGAGCTGGAGTACGTCCACGACGAGGCCTGCCGGTGGGAGCACGTCATCAGCGAACGGGTCGAGCGCAAGATCCTCGCGCTGCTCGACGACGGCCGTGAGTCGCCCTACGGCAACCCCATCCCGGGGCTGGATGAGCTCGGCCTGGCGCCTGGTGAGGTCACCGCGTCGGTCTCGAGCCTGCTTGACCTGGCCGGCGACGTCGACCGCCCGGTGACGGTCCGTCGGATCGGGGAGCCGGCCCAGACGGACCCGGCCGCCTCGGCCTCGCTTCGGGACGCCGGCGTGCTCCCGGGCGCGGTCGTGCAGATCGTCCGGCAGGGGCCTGGGGTGCTCGTCAGGGGCGACCGCGAGGCCTACCTCGGGCCACGGCTGGCCAGCTACGTCTTCGCTTCCTGAGCTTCTTCGGCGGTTGGGGGGCCGGATCCAGGGGCTGGCAGGTCGAGACATAGACCACGTTTCGTTTCCTTGCCGTGACCTTAACGTGACATTGCCCCGGCGGCTGTGTACCGTGGGCAGCGCTCACCCCGCCCGTCGAGGTGAGTCCCGTGTGAGGCTCGCCGAGTCCTGTCGCCTCACCTGGGTGCCCTTGAACCAGCCAGGCAGGACCGGGGGAACCACCTTCCGGGCGTCGCGAGACGCCCTTGGGGTGAAGTGCATCAGGCCTCGGCCGACGCACCGGGTGAACTTTCCCACCCGAACCCGACAGCTCACCTCGGAGGCGACTCATGGAGAGGTTTTTCGTGTCTCAGCTTCATGTCGGGCGCCACCGGTCCTCCGGGTACAGCGCGATGGGTGAGATTGCCACCATCGCGGCGCGCACCGCTCGCCCGGCCGTCAAGGCCTCTGCCCTCGTCGTCGCCTCCGGTGGCCTCGTCGCGGCCTACGCCGCGCCGGCCACCGCTGCGCCGGCACCGGCCACCGCAGCCACCGCGGCCGCCGCCCAGTCGGCGGTGGCCCAGCCTGCCGCCGCCCCCGCCGCCGTTCCGGCCAGCTTCGTTGACGGCGCTGCCACGACGCCGCTCGTCTCGGCCCACGAGGCCTTCGTCGCCTCGGTCGTCGCACCCTCGGTTGCCGCGGATGTCACCGCGGTGGGGGATCTCGGGGTGCTCGGCTTCACGGCCAAGCAGGCCGCGGCCGCCACCGTGGCCAAGAAGACGGCGACCCGCACCGTGACGAAGGCAGTCTCCCGGTCCGCCACGCGGTCCACCGGCAGCTCCTCCTCGGGCGTCAAGCCCAAGCCCTCGACGCCCGAGGTGAACATCCCCGGGCCGACCAGCGGCATCATCGCGATCGCCGCGTCGCTGACCGGCATTCCGTACGTCTATGGCGGGTCGAGCACCAGCGGCTTCGACTGCTCCGGCTACACCCAGTTCGTCTACCGCCGCGCCGGGATCTCCATTCCGCGGACCGCCGAGAGCCAGCGTCAGGCGTCGCACAAGGTGTCCAACCCGGCTCCTGGTGACCTCATCTTCTTCGGCTTCCCGGCCTACCACGTCGGCATCTACGCCGGCCCGGGCAAGCTCTACCATGCGTCTCGACCGGGCACGCGGACCTCGCTCGCGTCGATCTGGACCTACAGCAACGTGAGCTACGGCCGGATCTGATCCTGAGACCCCGATGACGACGGCTGCCTTCGTCCCCCGGTACCACGGGCGGCACTCGCGCCCTCGCCGCGGCCTGTCGGTGTCCTTGCCACGCGTCGCGGTCCCCTCAGTAGGCTCCGCGGGCCCGTATGCCGCCGCCGGTGTCCTCGCCGGCGGGATCGCGATCGGGACCGCGCTGACCGTGGCTGCGGTGGCTTCCGCGTCGACCGCCGCGTCGACAGGTGCCCTGGCGGCGAGCCCGCTGGCCGAGGGGGCCTCGGCCGGATCCGCCTCCGGGCTGTTGGGCTCCGGAGTCGGAGCTGCCCTGACCACCGGGTCCCCGGACCTCATCGCCCAGACCCGGGCCGTCGTTGCCCCGCTCGACGTCCGCAACGTCGTGTCGACCGAGGGGGTGCTGGGGTTCAGCGCGACCGCCGCCGGAGCGACGAGGACCGGCGCCGTGACCGTCAAGGCGCTCGCCGGCACGGTGAGCCGCACGTCGGCCCGCTCCTCGCTGAAGGTGAGCACTGGCGGTCTCAGCGCGCACGCGGTCGCCGTCATCGCGGCCGTCCGGGCGAACTTCCCCCAGATCGGCTCGATTGGGACCCTGCGCGGCGGTGGTGGTGACCACGGCTCCGGCCACGCGTGCGACATCATGACCTCCGATGTCGCTCTCGGCACCGCCATCGCCGAGTACATGCGGGCACACGCCGGCCAGCTCGGCATCACCTATGTGATCTGGCGACAGCACATCTGGTCGGTGGCCCGCTCGGGCGAGGGTTGGCGGCTCATGGCGGACCGTGGGTCGACCACGGCCAACCACTACGACCACGTCCACGTCAGCGTGTCCTGACCTCGACGCGCGGGTGCGGCACTCAGTGCCGAGCACGACCGTGCCCCAGGCTCACGACCGGGTCGACGCCAGCCACTTGGTGACCTGCGCCGCGGCGCTGAGGCCGATCGCCACCGCGCAAGCGGCCAACGGGACGCCGTACGTGGTCAGGTAGGCGCTGACTGCCGTCACGGGGATGCTGAGGTATGGCGGCCCCGGGACCAAGCGGGAGGGCAGGTCGGGAGCGAGCCCGAGGCCGATCAGATGGCTGACGGCACCACTGGCCAGCAGGACAATGCCGATGACGAGGAACTGGCTCATGTCGTTGGGCATCGCCCGCCGACCGTAGGCGAGAGCGAGTGCGAAGACGCTGACCACCAGCGGCAGGCAGTACCCTGCCGCGAAGGCGATCTGGGTCCATTGATCCCCGGTGCTCCCCCCGGCCTGGGCCATGTCCGTGGCGACCTGGGGGAGAGCCAAGCCAAACCCGAGGGTCGAGGTCAGGGCCGCCGTGGCAGCCCAGGCGAGTGCGGTGTGGCTCGACAGCCAGCCGACGAGCGTCGGGTCCTGGTGCTGCGTCGAGGGGAGGGCTGGTTGCGACATGACGGTTCTCCTTCGCGGCGTTTCGGGCTCGGCCGAGGGTTTCGGCCGTCTAACTCCGAGAGTGAAGGTCACCGCTTGGGATCTGCTTAAGTCCCTCCTCTGTCGCGACGCATGGGGCGGGTCGACAGTGGTCGGTCCCCGGGCATGAGGAAGGGGCCAGCAGACCCCCCCTGGCGGACTGCGGCCCCGTCCCTGGGCAGTATCGACCGATGCCGTACCGGCTGGTAGCCCACGCGGACCAGACCGCTCCGCGCCCCCGTGCGGCGTGTTCGGAAATCTGAGCGACAAGCGTGAGTAGCATTTCTTTGTGGCGACCAGGGGAGAGCCGCCCGTGGCGGCCAGTGGCGGGACGGGCGCGCCATCGGCGCGTGCAGCGATCCAGTCGGCGGTGCTCGGGGCATTGGCGAAGGCAACGCTGGAGGATGTCTCGCGCTTCGTCACCTACGACGAGATCAGCCGCCGCGCCCATGTGAGCAAGGGCACGGTCACCTATCACTTCGACAGCCGTGGTGAGCTGCTCGACGAGCTGCTCGCCGGCGTGTTGGCCGCGGTCCTCACCAGCGCGCCCTCGGACTTCGCACTGCCCACCCTGGGGCTCGCGGACCCGTCCGCTGCCGCAGCGGGCTCGGCGGACCAGCCTCCACCGGCGCGAGACCCGTCGGCGTCGATCGACCGGCTGGCCCACATCCTCGTCGCCCTCGACGCGACCATTCGACATACCCTCGAGGCGCCTGTCGGCGAGGGCCAGCGGATGGAGGACATCTACGGGCTGGTCGTGGCGATGCTCTCGCTGACCGCGCCCAATGACGAGGCGAGTCGGCAGACGATCGCGACCCTGCGCGGGCGTGCGCGGGAGTGGCACGTCCGCGCCGCGCGGACGCTGGCCGAGCTGACCGACCGGTCCTGGCGCTCGCCGGATGCCCCCGAGGAGTTCGGGATGATGGTCGGCGCGCTCTTCGACGGCTTCGTCGTCGGCCGCCGCGCCGACCCTGAGGCTCCCGGGTGGGGTGCGGCGGTGCGCGGGTGGATGCGGCTGTTCATGTCGTTCACCGACTCCCTTCACGACGACGACCAGGGCGGGGTCGAACGGCTGCTCGCGACCGCCGCCGGCACCACCCCCGACCCGGCGGACCGGGCCGAGATCGCGGCGGCCGCGGCCCGGGTCTACGCGCGGGACGGCTGGCGGGGCCTCACCCTCGCCGCGGTGGCGGTCGAGTGCGCGCGTGACCCGCAGGCAGTCGGTGCGGCCTTCCGCGGGCGGCGCGGGCTGGCGAGCGCGGTGTGGCTCAAACACGTCCCGACACTGGAACGGGCCGCTTCGACGGTGCTCGCGCTGCCCGATGTGGAGAGGGCGCTCCGGGCGTATCTCGAGGCCTTCGTGGGGATCGCCCGCTCCGACCCCGACCTCACCAGTGCCTTCCTCAACGACGTGCTGCGGTACTCGGTGCAGCACGGCGCCCCGGTCGGCCACCCGGACGACCCCCGCAGTCACGCGCCGCTGCCCGAACAGATCGCCAAGGTTCTCGAGGCGTACTCGGGGGAGCTGCGGGTCTTCGTGGGACGGCCCGATGTTGGCCCGGCGATCCGCGAGCGAGAGCTGGACGGAGCGTATGCCGTGACCCCCGAACAGGCGGCGGCGCGCCATCGGTCGGCGATCTACCAGCGTGCCGTGCTGATCAGTAATGCGACGCTGTTGATGTGCATCACCCGGCCGGCGGCGAGCGTGGCCGACGTGGTCGACGCCGTGATGGACTCGGCGGTCCACGGCATCTTGCGGACCTAAAGCCCGGGGGTGTCGGGGGTCTGAGCCAGCCGCCTACGCCACGGTTGTTCGGATGTGCCGCAGGTATATGTGCGACAGATCAGAACAACCGTGGCGAGGCGGAGGTCACCACGCGAGCCTGCGGTCAGGGTCGGACCTGGATATTGCCTCCAGTGACGGGCACCTGGGACGTCGGGCTGCCCAACCGATAGACGGTGCCCGCGCTGCTCCAGACCCGGATGGCGTAGGTGTCCGGGGTCAGGGTGCTCGATCCCGGCTCGCCCTTGTCCGTTACGTCGACCTGGAACTGGTAGTTGCCACCGATCGGGTATGCCGTCCCGGTGACCCGGTTGGCGGCGGTGAGCGTGGCCTTCCCGGTGTAGGTCGCCGAGCAGATCTTCGGGGTGGTCGTTGTGCATTTGACCGACAGAGCCTTCATGTCATTGCTCTTGACGATCCAGTTGTAGTCACCCGCAGGCAGGAACCCACCGGTCGGGTTGACGACGCTGTCCGCCGCCACGCTGAACCGGTAGATGTACAAGCTGTTGCCCTGGATCTGCCCGTTCTTCAGGTACTTGACGGTGAACCCGAAGTTGCTGCGGGTCGTCAACGTCGGCTCGGTCAGCCAGCCGCCTCCGGTGGTCCGGCCGGTCCCGGGCGCCACGACCGCGACCGACGAGACGTCCATCGGGGCCGTGTAGTAGCCATTCGTCACGAGCCGGACGATGACGAGGTAGGCGCCCTCGGTGAGGGTCACCTGGCACGAGGCCACACCCGCACCGGGCGCGGTGACCGAGACAGCGCCCGTGCAGGTCGCCAGCGGGGTGGTGTAGCCCGCATCGCTTGCGGCATGCACGGTGAAGCTGAGCGAGGTGGTGCCCAGCTTGTCGCCGAGGCTGCCGTCGACCGCCTCGGTGATCGTTCCGGCCAGCTGGACCGCACTGGACCGGTATGTCGACACCGTGTCGAGCGTGTCACCGGTGTAGGTCACCACGGCGTCTTCGCGGGTGACGCTGAAGGTGCCGTCGACATAGGTCACTGCGTAGCTATCGCTGCTCTGACCGGTGCAGGTGATCGGGTAGTCCCCGGCCGGGCCGGTGATATGCCCACTGACGTCGAGCCCGACCGTGGTGGAACAGGTCGTGGTGCCGGTGAGGTCGCCTGCGCCCTCCCCGTTCACAAACCCGTCGTACTCGAAGGTCAACGCCGGGGCCAGGTCGCTGTACTGCCCGGTCGCGTCGTGCGCCGTGATCGTCAACGCCGCCTTCTCGATCGTGTAGTCCGCGCTGCCTGAGCTCGCCGTGTGGTTGGCATCGCCAGGGTATGCCGCGGATGCGGTGTAGTCACCGGCCGCTGTCGGTGCCGTGTCGCTCGGTCCGTAGGTGGTGCCATTGCGGCCGGTGTAGGTGACGGTGAGGGTTTCGTTAAGCGACCCGGCTCCGGTGACCTGTGCGGTCCCCCCGTGCGGGTTCCCGTCATATGTCGCGTTGGGCGCGGTCACGGTGACCACCGAGGTTGCGAGGGCGATCGTGTAGTCCGCGCTGCTGGAGCTCGCCGTGTGGTTGGCGTCGCCGGGGTATGCCGCGGATGCGGTGTAGTCACCGGCCGCTGTTGGTGCCGTGTCGCTCGGTCCGTAGGTGGTGCCATTGCGGCCGGTGTAGGTGACGGTGAGGGTTTCGTCGAGTGACCCGGCTCCGGTGACCTGTGCGGTCCCCCCGTGCGGGTTCCCGTCATATGTCGCATTGGGCGCGGTGACGGTAACCACCGACGTCCCCTTGGCGATGGAGTAGTTGGCGTTGCCGGAGCTCGCCGTGTGGTTGGTATCCCCGGGGTAAGCCGCGGACGCGGTGTAGTCACCGGCCGCTGTTGGTGCGGTGTCGCTCGGCCCGTAGGCCGTGCCATGGCGGCCGGAGTAGGTGACGGTGAGGCTCTGGTTGAGTGACCCCGCGCCGGTGACGGTCGCGGTTCCGCCGTGCGGGGAGCCGTCATACGTGGCAGTTGAGGCTGTGACGGTGACCATCGACGCGGCCTGGGCGATGGTGAACTGCTTGCTGTCCGAGCTCGCCTCGTAGGTGTCGTCGCCGGGATAGCTCGCGCTGGCCGTGTACGTGCCGGCGTTGACCGGTGCGCCGGGACCGGGGGAGTAGGTGACGCTCGGGTTGGCGACGACCTCGCCGCTGGGGTTGGTCGTCACCGCGGTGGCCGTCTTGGCGGTGCCGTCATACACGGCTCCGACGGGGACGGTGACGGTGGTCGTCGTCGCGGTCTTGCCCCAGATGGGCGTGATGAGGAGGACCCCATTGCCGGCCCCGAGCATGGTGTAGCTCGTGCCCGAGCCGAGGGTGACCCGCGCGGTTCGCAGGCTCTGCCCGCCGCCGCCACCGCCGCCACCGCCGCCGAGGTAGTGGCCAGCAGTGCCGCCGCCGCCACCTTGGACGCCGCCCCCGCCACCGCCACCCCCACCGGCGGACGAACCGAAGGCGCTGGAGCTGCCCGACCCGCCGATCGCACCGACCTCCGAACCGCCGACGGAGCCTGACCCGCCGCCGCCACCGCCGCAGCAGGGGTCGCCACCATCGCCGGCAGCGCCCGCGGCACCCCCACGGCCACCAGCGGTGTAGAGCCCGGCACCGCCCCCACCGCCCCCACCGGCGGCTGCGAGCAGGAGGCTGCCCGCTGTGAGCGGGTATGCCGTGGAGACGCCGGTGGCGCCGCCGCCTCCTCCGCCGCCGCTGCTGGAGTTCGGGGCCCCGTCAGCGGTGCTGAAGCCAGCCTTGCCGCCCCGGACGACGCCGAAGCCGCCGTCGCCTCCTCCGCCGTTGCCGAAGGACTCGGACACCCCGCCTCGGCCGCCCTGGCAGCCGACGGCGATCGTGTAGACATCGCCCGGCGACACACTCAGCCGGCCGACGATGACGGCTCCGCGCCCGCCGGGCCCGGCGGCGACGTAGGTGCTCCGGCCGCTCGTACCACCGGCCGCACCGGCGGTGACCAGGGCCAGCGAGGTCACTCCGGCGGGGACGGTGTAGCTGGTCGGCGTGCCGGTGCACGCGAAGGCCTGCGGTAGACCGTCGGGACCGGTGTACTTGAGGGTGACTGAGCCGTCGTCGAGGGTCGCTGCGCTCTGGTGCGAGGCGAAGAGCACCGACCCGTCGTTGGAGGAGTCGCCCGCTCCACCGCCGCCACCGGCAGTGCCGCCCGCGGTGCCACCGCCACCGCCCGTGCCACCGTTCGGGTAACCGCCGCCCCCGCCGCCGCCACCTCCGCCGGAGGAGGAGTTGTCCGCGTCGCCGCCGGTGGTTCCGTCGGGCGCGGGCGAGGCCCCGCCCGTCCCGCCGGGGCGTCCGCCGGCGGTCCCGTCCCCGTCGGGGGCCGTCCCGCCACTGGTCGCGGAGTAGAAGAAGCCGGCCGCGCCCGTTCCGCCGCCGCCGCCGGCGACGATATGCGGCGTGCCGGTGCCGTCGTCCGCGATGCCGCTCGCGCCGCCGCCGCTGCCACCGGTCTGGGCCAGGATGTTGTCGGTGCCGCCGGCGCCACCTCGGGCGAAGCCATAGCCGTTGCGGCACCCGACGGTGATCCGCAGCATGTCGCCGGGGCTGACGAAGAGCACTCCTGTGGACTGGCCGCCGTGTCCGCCGTGGTCACCGCCGCCGCCCGCCCCGGTCACGATGACGTCCATGGCCGTCACGCCCGGTGGGACGCTGAACTGCTGCGGGAAACCCTTGCAGGTGAAGGTGATCGTCTGCGGGTTCCCGGTGGCCGCGGTGGCTGCCGAGGCGCCGCTGATCACCGAGAGGGCTGACAGCACCAGGCCGAGTGCGGCGCCCCCGGCGATCCGCCGAGCCGACCTGCTGAGCCTTGCCGTCGTGTGGTTCGGGGCGGGTCTGCGCGTGCGGGCCGGCGAGGTGGCGGCCGGGGACTGGGCGACGAGTCGTGGTGCGCGCATGGGGGGCCTCCGTTGACAAGGGTGGGCACGCGCGAGAGAGCCACCCGACAAGACTGCGCCAAACTAGGACAAAGCGAACCCCGATCGGCGAACACTATGGGCAGCCTTACCTCACCCGCGAGGGTGGCGTGCGTCTGCTCGAAACGTGAGGTGGCGCTGGAGGGTGGTCGCCAGGACGTCGGCGGCCGGTGAGCCGATATGCGCGGTGGTGCGTGAGTCGTCCATGGCGTGGCAAGGCGCAGGCGCATCGAAGCCCACCAGGAGGGCGCGCCTGCACCCCGTACGCCCCGGGTCAAGGCGTGGCGGTGGAGTCCAGGACTGCCCCGGGATCCGAGGGAGACGTGGCGGTGCCGCGGACGGCCACGTGGACGCTGGCGAGCGGTGGGGTGCATGGTTTGGACGTGCAGGCTGCGTCAAGGCGGATCGTGAACACGCCCTCGCCGTCGGCGACCTCGTTGCTGAACACCACCGCCGTCGACCTGTCGCCCTCGTCCAGGAACGGACCGCTCGGCAGCTTCCGGCCCTCGGCATCGACATCTCCCGCCCCGTTGTGGACCACAGGTCCGGGGCCGTCGAGGATCAGTCGGTCGTGGCACGGTCCCGAGGCCTCCAGCCACAGGTAGTCCTGTCTGCCCATCGAGATGGTGTTGTCGCCGGGCAGGAGTGCTACTGGGTCCAGCGGGCTGCGGATCCCCTGGTCTGAGGGGCCGGGGTTGGGCCTCCCGATCACGATCCGCAGCCCGGCACACTCACCCGTGGTTGCCAGGGCAGCGGGCTGAGGACGTGCCGTTCCGTCCCGGAGCGCGCCGACGCCCCAGACACCTGCGGCAAGTGCCCCGGCGGCGGCCAGGGAGCCAGCCGCCGCCAGAGAGCCGGCAGCCGTACGGAGGCGACGGTCGCGGCGCAGGCGACGGGTGACACGACCCGGCAGATCCACCGTCGTGACCTGGCGCACGTGGAGCTCCATGCTCTCTTTGAGGAGTTCGTCCAAGGTGTCCATGTCAGCATTTCTCCTTCGGTGCGGAGGCTGCCCAGTCGAGCAGCTCGCTGTGGGTACGGAGCGTCGTATAGGCGCGGGAGGCCAGGCTTCGGACCGTTCCGGCCGCGCAATGGAGGTGGTCAGCGATCTCCTCGTCGGTCATCCCTTCGTAGATCCGCAGGACGAGCACTGCCCGCTGTCGCGCAGTGAGGACCCCGAGCGCCCGCCATACGATCAAGCGGTCATCAGTCGGCACCGACGGACCGGCAGTGTCGACCAGGTCGTCCTCAAGGAGTGGGACCTCGGTCGAGCGACGATGACGACGCGAGGAGATGTACATGTTGACCATCACTCGCCGTAGGTACGCTTCACTGTGCTCGGGTGGTCCCTCGTGACGCCAGCGCCGGTAGACCTTCACGAAGGCATCCTGGAGCAGATCCTCCGCGCGATGGTGATCGCGGGTGAGTAGGAAGGCGACGCGCAGGAGTCGGTGCTGCCGGGCGGCAACGAACTCCTCGAAGTCAGGCAGGTCACCCCGCATCGCGCACCTCCTCGTCTGCTTGCTACTGCAGTAGACGCATGCAGAGCGGTGTTCTGCTGCGTCTGAGTGCCGGGTGCATCGCACGGTCGGCGGCCGTGGCCGCTTCGAGCTGGTCAGCCGATATGCGCGGTGGTGCGTGAGTCGTCCATGGCGTGGGCAATGCGCAGGCGCATCGAGGGGTGCATCGCGAGGGCGTCGAGCTCGTCGGGGTCGATCCAGGAGACCGCGCGGCTCTCGGGGCTGGTCCGTCCCTGGCCCCCGACCAGCCGGCACCGGAAGGCGATCGAGAACTGCTGGCGGACCTCGCCGTCGTCATACGCCATGACGTGGCGGGGGTTGGTGTAGATGCCGGTTAGGGCGAGGACCTCGACGTCATACCCGGTCTCTTCCTTGACCTCGCGGACGACGGTGCCGGCGATCGACTCGCCGATCTCGTGGCCGCCGCCGGGGAGGGCCCACAGGTCGTTGTCGGTGCGGTGGATGAGCAGGATGCGGCCGCGGTCGTCCTGGACGATCGCGACGACGGACGGGACAACGCTGGTGGCCGCCGGTGCGCCCGGCTCGTCGAAGTAGTCGGTGCGCGTCATCTCGCCCATCCTCCTCGACCAGAGAGTATGCCGCCCCCCGGCGCCCACTCCTCGTGTGCACGAAAGCGCAGAGATGCTGCGCGTGTCCACAGCACGATGCTTGAGGCTTCGCCACAAGCGTCCTGCTGTCAGAGGCCGGTGACGCTTACCGGGGTCAGCGAGTCGGTCGTGGTTCCGTTCCCGAGCTGTCCGTCCGCATTGGCCCCCCAGCATTTCGCGACGCCAGCGACCGTGAGCGCGCACGCGTGGAAGAGCCCGGCGGAGATGGCAGCAACTCCGGTGGTCAGCCCACTGACCTGGACCGGGGTCGCCGAGTCGGCGGTGGTCCCGTTCCCGAGCTGTCCACCGGCGTTGTACCCCCAACACTTGGCGGCGCCGCTCGCCACCGCACAGGTGTTCCAGGTGTCGGCGTTAATGGCGGTGACTCCGGTGGCCAGCCCGGTGACCTGGAGCGGGGTAGGTGAGGTGGTGGTGGTCCCATTCCCGAGCTGCCCGCCGGAGTTGAACCCCCAGCATTTCGCGGCACCCCCCGCGGCGATAGCGCAGGTGTGCATCACGCCTGCGGTGATGGCGGTGACTCCGGTGGTCAGTCCGGTGACCTGAACCGGCGTCTTCGAGCCGGACGTGGTCCCAGTGCCGAGCTGTCCAGTCCCGTTGAAGCCCCAACATTTGGCAGCCCCGCCGCTGGTGAGTGCGCACGTGTGGAAGAGCCCGGAGGTGATCGCGACGACTCCGGAGGTCAGCCCGCTGACCTGGACCGGGGTCGACGAACCGGTGGTGGTCCCATTCCCGAGCTGTCCATCCCAGTTGCCGCCCCAGCATTTGACTGCGCCCCCCGTGGTCAGCGCACAGCTATGCCAGGCGCTAGCCGTGATGGCGATGACTCCGGTGGTGAGTCCTCTGACCTGGACTGGAACTGACGAGTCGGTGGTGGTGCCGTTGCCGAGCTGCCCATCCGAGTTGACCCCCCAGCATTTGACTGCGCCCCCCGTGGTCAGCGCGCAGGTGTGGCCGGGAGTGTCGGACTCGCTGCCGGCGGAGATGGCCTTGACTCCGGAGGTCAGCCCGCTGACCTGAACCGGGGTGGACGAGTTGACGGTGGTTCCGTTCCCGAGCTCTCCGAACTCATTGTCGCCCCAGCATTTCACCGCACCTAAGGTGGCCAGCGCGCACGTGTGGAACCGGCCGGCACTTATGGCCCCGACGTACTTGTAGCGGTTCTGTGAAGTTCCAAGGCTGGTCCCGCCGGGGGTGGTGACCCGTACGCTCACCGTCCCAGGTGCACCACCGGGGGCGACGGCGGTGATCTTGGTCGCCGACACGACCGTCAGTCGTGTTGCGGGGCGGGACCCGAAAAGCACCTTCGACGCACCCGTGAATGAGGTACCCGTGAGGGTCACGGTGTTGGCTCCCGCCAGGGGTCCCTCCGTGGGGGAGACCGCAGTCACCGTCGGGACGGCCTGGTACGTGTACCGGTTCTGCGGCGCTCCCGCACTCGTCCCGCTGGGGGTGGTGACCCGCACATTAACCGTGCCCGCGGTGGCGGCCGGTACGACCGCGGTGATCTTTGTGGCGGACGCGACCGTGAAACGGGTCGCGGGCAGGGTCCCGAAGAGGACCTTCGAGGCGCCGGTGAATGTGGTGCCGGTCAGAGTGACGGTATTCCCGCCCACGAGTGGCCCCGCAGAGGGCGAGACCGCGGTAACCGTCGGGGCCGACGCCGCGGAGGCGGGGAGGCTCGGAGCAAAGGCCGAACCAACCCCCAAGGCCACCGTCACGGCCCAAGAGAGGAATCCAGCGGTGGACCAGCGTGCCGTCGGGCGCATCATGGGGCTCTTTCGTGGGAACAGACCATTCGCCAGCGAACCTAGCGCAGCCAGCGGGAGCGTCGGTTGGAAATGCGCGACTCGCGTCAGACCTTGAGCGGCAACGACCACGACATGAGATGCCGGACGCACTGGCGGGCAATCCGACGGGCTCGGTTCCTCCCTGACGAAGCTCACTCGCGACATCGCGCCCGCCCGCCGGTCATCGTCGTTTGGCGGCCGAGGGTGGGGAGGCTCTCCACGCCCCAGGAAATGAGGTCATCGCGAATGGGCAACATCTTTCCCATTCCTGAATGGGAAAGATGTTGCGCAACTGAAGATGTGCACGTACAAGAACCCGGGGTTGAGCTGGGCAAGATCCTGGCTGCCCTGGATGTTCTGGGGCTCGTCATCCGCCTATCCACGACTGAGGACAACGCTGGCACAACGGAGGGTGAGCTTCTCGACCTGCTGGATCAGGAGGGGCTGTGACCAGCCGCACCTCTGTCCCTGGGCTGACCGTGTTGCAGTGGAGCGGGTCAACGCCGCGTTCGGGAACCTCACGGGCACCAGCAGGCCCGCAAGGGTCACCTCGAGTGTCCCTGGCGGCGGTTCCGTGAGCCGCTGACCTGCGCAGATGTGTTGTGCCCCCGGCGCGAATCGAACGCGCGACACCCGCTTTAGGAGAGCGGTGCTCTATCCCCTGAGCTACGAGGGCGCACCCGGCATACCGCCGCCGGAGGCAGCCGCAAGCCTACCGGGCGTACCCTGCCGACATGACCGGCTCCGACTTCCGCGGGATCCCCACTGACGCCGTCGAGTTCTACCGCGAGCTGCGCGCCGACAACACGAAGGTGTGGTGGGCCGCAAACAAGCAGCGGTATGACGGCCACGTCCGCGAGCCGCTCACCCATCTGGTCGACCTGCTGGCCGACGAGTTCGGAGAGGCCTCGCTCTTCCGGCCTTATCGGGACGTCCGGTTCAGCCCGGACAAGACCCCGTACAAGGACCACCAGGGTGCCCTGGCGATGACCGACCGGGGCGTCGGCTACTACGTCCAGCTCAGCGCGGACGGGCTGATGACCGGCGGCGGGTTCAACGCCGCGGGCCCGGACCAGACCCAGCGGATGCGCGCCGCCATCGACGACGACCTCGTCGGCGGGCAGCTGCAGCGGATCTGTGACGCACTGGTGGAGGCGGGTTTCGTCATCGACGGGGAGCAGCTCAAGACCAAACCGCGAGGGGTCTCGGACGACCACCCGAGGCTCGCGCTGATGCGGCACAAGTCGATGATTGTCCTACGGCGATACGGAATTCCTTCGTGGCTCGACACCCCCGCGGTCGTCGACCACGTCCGGCAGGACTGGCGGACGATCCGGCCGCTGGTCGAGTGGCTCAGCACCCACGTCGGCCCGACGACGGTGGACCGAGGGCCAAGACCCGGGCGCGGGTAGCACCGGGGGGAGTCATCCGATGACGAGGGCCCGACCCCGGCCAGCCGCCCCCGCACGCCGCTCCGGATTGGTTAGCCTGCTGAGGTGAGCGAACAGCCCCCCGTCGAGCGCGCGGCCCTGGTCGGCGCGACCCTCGACGCGTGGCAGCGCGAGCTCACCAGCCTCGGCGGGCCGAACACCTTGCTGTGGTACCGCGACGGCGACCTCACCCTCGACCTCACCCGCGCCCACCCCGGGGGAGTGGCGCGCTTCCTCGCCGGCAGCCGGACCCGGCTCAGCGACCTCTTCCGGGAGCCCAGTGCGTACCAGGAGGCCTCGACCAAGGCAGCCGAGATCCGCCGGCACGCCCAGCGGCTGCTCGACGAGCGCGGCCTGACCACCGCCTACCTCGCCGTTGGCCTGGCCACCTGGCGGCCCCCGGCGGGGCAGCGCCAGGCGGTCGCGCCGGTGCTGCTGCGCCAGGTGGCGCTCAACCCGGTCGGGCACCCCGCGTCCGACGCCGCGGCGGACGCCGCGGCAGGCGCCGCGGCCGCCGCTACGGCGAGCTCCAGCGGCGAGCTCCCCGAGGCCGCCACCACCGTCACCGCCGCCACGGCCCGGACCGCCGCCACAGCCCTGACCGAGGCCGGCGACGACGGCGACCTCGCCCTCGACCTCGGCGCCCACGTCGAGGTCAACCCGGTCCTCATCAGCTACCTCCGCGAGGGACGACGCATCAGCGTCGACGCCGCCGCGCTCGAAGCCCTGGCCCACGGCGAGGACGGCATCACCCCCGGCCCGGTCTTCGCGCGGCTGCGTGAGCTCTGCGCCGATATCCCCGGCTTCGAGGTGCTCGAGCGCCAGGTCGTCAGCACCTTCCCGGTTGCGAAGATGGCCCACGTCGCCGACCTCGGCGCGACCCGGGACGCCCTCGCCCGCAGCGAGATCGTCGCCCTCCTCGCCGGTGTGGAGTCCGCCCGCCCACGCGGCACCGACCGCATCCCGGCCTGGCAGGACAACCCCGACCCCCGCTCCGAGCTGCTCGTCCTCGACGCCGACTCCACCCAGCGCGCCGCCATCGACGCCGCCCGCGCCGACGCCGACGTCGTCATCACGACCCCGCCAGGCACCGGCGCGACCCAGACCGTCGCAAACGCCCTCGCCACGCTCGCCGCCCAGGGCCGGCGGGTGCTGCTCGTCGCCGAGGACGCCCGCGAGATCGAGTCCGTCGTCGACCGGCTGAGGACCGTCGGCCTGGACGACCTCGTCCTCACCGTCCCCGACGGCGGCCGCGACCGGCTCCGCGTCGTCCGCGAGCTCGCGCTCACCCTGGAACGGCGTCGCCACGACCGCGCCGACGCCCACCGCCAGCCCGCCGCCCACCACAGCGCCCAGCTCGCCAGCCTCGCCGAGACCAGCGCCCGACTGGCCGAGCACGCCCGCACCATGCACGCCGTGCGCGAGCCGTGGGGGGTCACGGCATACGAGGTGGAGAACCGGGTGGCGGCCGCGGCCCGCGCGCAGGACCCGCCGAGCTCCCGGGTCCGCCTCACCAGCGACACCGTCGCCGCGACGCGGTGGGCCGACGTCGAACGGGTCAGTGCCGAGATCGTCGCTGCCGCCGAGTCGGGTGGGTGGGCGACCGGCCGCCCAGACCCCTGGTATGGCGCCCGCGTCACCTCACTGGAGGACGCCGACCGGGCCCGCGGCATCGTCGAACGCCTCGCCGGGACCCTCCTTGACGACATCGGCGCCCGGGTGCGCCCCGTCCTCGAGGACGCCGGCCTGCCGATCGCCCCCGCCCCCGCCGCCGACCCAGCCGCCAAGAGCGCCTCCCTCGCCACGCAATTGGCCGCCACCGACGAGACCTCGGACCCCGGCGAGACCGTCGGCCACTGGGTCCGCGCGGTCGTGACCCTCGACGGGGTGCACCGCACCCTGGAGATCTTCCGCCCCGAGGTCTTCGCCACCGACCTCCGCGAGCACATCCTCGCCGCCGACGACGGCTCCGACCTCGGCTGGGCCGCCCGCTCGAGGGTGCGCCGCGAGACGCGCACCCTGCTGCGCCCCGGCCCGGTCCCCGACGAGATCGCCGACAACCTCCGCGACGCCGCGACCCAGCGCGACGCGTGGAAACGGCTCGTCGGCCCCGGCTCGCGGCCGCGGACGACGCCGCACGTCCCTCAGGCCCAGCAGGCCCTCGCCGAGCTGGTCCCCGACCTCACCTGGCTCGGCGAGCGGCTCGCGACCACCCCGGCCGGCGGCGCCCTGCTCGAGACGCCCCTCCCGGAGCTGCGTGAGCGCGCCGCCCAGCTCACCGCCGCGACCGACCGGCTCGGCGCTCTGCCCGAGCTCGTCGGCACTCTCGACCACGTCGCGGCCGCCGGCTTCGGTGAGCTCACGGCCGACCTCGCGGCCCGCGGCGTCCCCACCGACCGGATCCCCGCCGAGGTCGAGCACGTCTGGTGGTCCTCGCTCGCGGCGCATCTGGTCGCCACCGACCGCGCCTACGCCGCCCACGACGGTCCTGAGCTGCACGAGAGTCTCACGGCATACCGCATCCTCGACCGGGCCCACCTCGGCGCAGGACCGATGCGCGTCCGGGCCGCCGTCGCCGAGCACGCCATGCGCGCCGACCGCGCCGTCATCGACGCCCTGACCCGCGCCGTCGCCGCCCCCCCGCCGGTACGCACCCTGGTCGAGCAGGCCGGCGCGGGTCTGCTCGCCATCGCCCCGGTCTGGGCGATGAGCCCGTATGCCGTCCCCGCGGTGCTGCCGCCGGGCGTCCGCTTCGACACCCTCGTCATCCTCGACGCGCAGGCGACGACGGCCGCTCGGGTGGCCGGGGCGCTGGCCCGATCGGAGCGGCTCGTCGCGGTCGGTGACCCGCTCGGCCCACCCCCCACGTCCTTCGTTGTCGGCTCGGTCCCGGACTCGGCGGCGGGCGAGACCGCCACCTCGCTGCTCGCCGCGCTGGCTGCCCTGCCGCACCGCAGCCTCGGCGTGGTCCACGGCCATCGCAACCCGGGCCTGCTCGACCTGCTCGCCACCCTCGGGTACGCCGGTCGGGTCGTCGCCCACCCGAGCCCCGACCCGACGCCACCCCTGCGGCTGGAGCAGCTGCACACCACCTCGGACGTCGTCCCCGAGGCTGACGAGCCGATCGAGAGCAGCCCGGCCGAGGTGGCGGCCGTCGTCGCCCTCGTCCGCGGCCATCTCACGACGCGCCCGGAGGAGTCCCTCGCCGTCATCGCGGTCACCGACGTCCACGCGCGCCGCATCGCTGCCGCGCTCGGTGCGGCCGGGCTCAGCGCGGGGCTTGCCGGCCGTCGGGCCGTGGAGGTTGCCGCCGCGTCGGACTGTGGCTCCGTCGCGGCCGACCGGGTCATCCTCGCCGTCGGCTACGCCAAGACCCGCCACGGCCGGGTCCTCTACCGGTTCCCCACCCTCGCAGGGCCCGATGGCGCCACCCTGCTCGTCGCCGCGCTCGGCCGGGCGCGCCGCGAGGTCACCGTCGTCTCCTCCCTCGCCCCCGACGAGCTGGAGGACTCGCGGCTCACCTCGCCGGGTCCGCGCCTGCTCAAGGACCTCCTCCGGTATGCCGCCCAGGGCCCTGCGACGCCGGCCAGTGGCCCGACGGCCGACGCTGACCCAGTCGCCGGTGCCGAGGGTGGGACGGGCCGGCCTGGTGGGGCCGGTGTGGCTGTCGGTCCGGGTGCGGTGCTCGGTGAGCTCGCCGACCGGCTCCGCAAGCACGGACTCAGCGTCGAGGACGGACCGGCCGGTGTCGACCTCGTCGTCCGCGACCCCGATGCCCCCGGTTCGCCACGGGTGGCGGTGCTTGGTGACGGGCCGGCATACGCGGCGCAGCGCTGCGTGCGCGACCGCGACCGACTGCGGCCCGAGGCACTGACCCGGCTGGGCTGGCGGGTGGTGCAGGTGTGGAACACCGACATCTTCCGCGACCCGGCCCGTGATGTCGTCCGGGTGCTCACCGCCATGCGCGGCGAGGCGGACCACCGGGCGACCGGGCTGGAGTCGGGACCGGACGTGGGGCCTTACTCCGGGCTGAACCCGGGGTCTGACCAGGGCGGCGCTGCCCAAACCCCCCGGCCCGGCACCACTGGCCACGCCGACCCGGACGCCCCAGGGGGATACGACACCGAGGCGGGCGGCGGCTGGCTCCGGCGCCGGCGGCGGCGGGCGGACCGTCCCGCGACCGCCGATGGCGTTACGGAGCACCCCGGGTCGACCTACGACGACACCGACCTCGGCTGGGGCGACCTCCCGACCAGCGGTCGGGACGCCTGGCTCAAGGAGCAGCGGCCACCGCACTGGGAGTAGCCAACACTCCGGCGGTGCAAGCACACCGCGCGCCAACCACCTGCAGAGACGCATCGAGGGGGTGGGAGCCGAAGCTCCCACCCCCTCGACGAGGTGCGTGGTCAGGTGCCGTGCGCTGCCGTCACCAGACCCGGAAGTACAGCGTGGATCAGCGGCGGTTGAGGGCGTCGCGGATCTCGGTGAGCAAGGTGACCTCCTCCGAGGGGGCCGCGGGGGCCTCCTCGCCGGCGGCACGCCGAGCGGCGATCGCGTTCATCGGGACGACGACCATGAAGTACACGGCCGCGGCCACGATGACGAACGAGATGAGCACCGTCAGGAAAGCGCCGAGGTGGATCCCGCCGGGCACCCAGCCGGAGAAGTTCGGCGTGGAGAACACCTTGCCGATCAAGTCCATGATGACCGTCACGAAGGCCTCGATGACCTTCCCGAACGCACCGCCGATGACCACGGCAATCGCCAGGTCGACGACGTTGCCGCGCATCAAGAAGTCCTTGAAACCCTTGAGCATGTCGTATTTCCTCTTCCTAGGAGTGTCGGCTGCCGCAGGCGATGACCTGGGTTGGTTGGTGGCGTCCTCGCCCCGGCGATAGCCAAGTGTCGTCACCCCCCGCTGGTCGCAGTGGGTGTGGATCGACGCGTCTGCTCGTGCCGGCCACCTGAGCCGCCCCCGCAGACACGCGACCATCAGGGTAGCGCAGGTCACTAGCGGTCGCCTCCCATGAGCGTTCCGGCGCGGGTCGCAACAGTTCAGCCCGGCCGGCTCGCCCTGCCCAAACCCGGCTCACCCCCACCCCGCCCGGACACCCACTGCTTGGGACGGGCCGCCCTGCCGGTCAGCCAGGTCGGGCCCGCACCACGACGACGAGCGGCAGGTCCAGGTCGGCCCGCGCCCGGGCGAGAGCGACCGCTTCCGCGGGCCGCAGCGCCAGGAGCACCGACCCGGCGGCCCCGTCCGGGCCCAGGTCGTCTCCACTGGCCACGACGGGGTCGGCGACGACGAGCGCCGCGTCGGCCAGGGTCGCCCCGGTCGCCGGTGCGAGGAGGTCCACCCGGTCTCCGGCGCGGAGCACCCCAAGGGTGGCCCGGTCCACGCCCGCGACGGCGGTGACCACCCGGTCGGCGCCGCCAGGGGGCCCGGTACCGCTCTTCAGCAGGCGCGTCGGCGTCAGCGCCTCCCCGGCGCCGACCGACGTCGTCAGTGCTCGCCCGAGCGCCTGACCAGGCTCGGTGAGCCGGCCCGGCGGGGCGACCTGCGCCGGCCACCTGGCCACAGCGACATCACCCTCAACGACGAGCGCACCACCGACGAGATCGCGGGCGGCGACGAGGACCGGCACCGTCTCATCGACCTGCGGCGGCGCGAAGGCGGTCACCACGAGGGCGCATGCCGCCGCCGCGAGCAGAGCGCTGAGCACGCGTCGGGCCTGACGTCGGCGCCAGAGCCGCTCGCGTCGGCCGGGCACCCGGCGCGCGCCCACCCGTCGCAGCCGGCGCCCCTGTGCAGGGCGCGATGCGGACGTGCGACCACGGGTTGGCATGACGGCAGGCTATGAACCGAGTGAGGTCAGCGGCGAGCGTCCGGCACGGGGCTGTGGATCGTGGGACGAGGACGCGCGCGCCTGTGGAGGGCGTGCCTAGAGACGGGTGCAGCCGACGACTTGAGCCCGCAAGAGGGCTATGCGCTGACGCCGCAGATCACGGTGCGGCAGGGGCCGCGGACCCCGCCGAGGCGGCCGCGCCACTGCTCGCGGACGAGCCGCTGCTGGACGACCCGCCGCTGGACGAGCCGTTGCTGGACGAGCCCGAGGACGACCCGCCGTCCGAGGAGGTGGACGAGGCTGCAGCTGCGGCCACCGATGAGCTGCTCGAGCCCTTGCCGGTGCTGCTCGACCGCGAGTCGGTGCGGTAGAAGCCGGACCCCTTGAAGGTCACCCCGACCGAGCCGTACACCTTGCGCACCGGGCCGCCGCACTCGGGGCAGATCGAGAGGGGCTCGTCGTGGAAGCCGTGGGCGGCATCGAACCGGTGGTCGCAGGCGGTGCACGCGTACGCGTACGTGGGCACGGCGGTCCTCCTCAAACAACGTGCGGTATGGCGCCCGGCGCTCCGGGCCAACCGACCTATCGTACCCTTGCCGCCGGAACCTCCCCGGCGCTCAGGTCCAGCCCGCCAGCCGCCCCCGCTCGCTCACCGCAGCCAGCCTGGCCTCGACCGCGCGGCGCTGCGAGGCCGGGGTGACGACGAGCAGCGAGTCCCCGGTCCGGATGCGGGAGAACCGGGTCGGGACCTGCCGCTCGCCGTCCCGGACGAGCAGGGCCACGACGCTGCCCTTGGGGAGGCGCAGCTCGACGATCTCCAGTCCGGCGAGCCGGGAGCCCTTGGCAACGCTGACCTGGAGCACCTCGGCGCCGACCTCCTCCAGCGCCACGGCTTCGAGGACGACCTGCCGCGCATACATGGTGTCGGTGACCTTGAGCAGGCGGGCGGCGGCGGGCAGGGTCGGGGCCTGGACGAGGGTGAGGACGAGGACGAGGACCAGCACCAGGTCGAACATCCAGTACCAGGCTCCGCTGCCGAGGGTGACCGGGACGGTCGCCAGGACGATCGGGACCGCGCCGCGCAGCCCGGCCCAGGAGAGGAAGGCCTGGTGCCGCCAGGGCAGGCGGAACGGCCCGACCGAGACGATCACCGACAACGGCCGGGCCACGAGGAGCAGCACGGCACCGACGACCAGCGCCGGGATGACCTGCTGCCCCAACCGGGCCGGGGACGCGAGCAGGCCGATGAGGACGAAGAGCCCGATCTGCGCGAGCGAGCCGACGCTCGTCGCGAAGCCGAGAACGGCCGCACGGTTCGGCAGCCCGCTGTTGCCGAGGACCACGGCGCAGGCATAGGTCGCGAGGAAGCCGCTGGCCCCGATCGAGGCGGCGGCGGCATACGCGAGGACGCAGACGGTGAGCACACCGATGGCGAAGAGCGCGCCCGAGGTGGCCGCCCACTCGACCAGCCGCGCACCGACCCAGCCCACCGCGAGCCCGACCAGGCCGCCCAGGACGAGCTCGACGACGACCAGCGCGAGCAGCTGCCACCAGGGCTCGCTCGGCTCGGGCGAGGCGATCTGGTGGGAGATCGTCACGACGAGGATGACGACCGGGGCGTCGTTGAAGCCCGACTCGGCCTCGAGGATCCCGCGCAGGGACGGTTTGAGCGGGACCGAGCGGAGCACCGAGAAGACCGCCGCGGCGTCGGTGGAGGCGAGGACCGCGCCGACGAGCAGGGCGGTCGGCCAGTCCCAGCGCAGGAGGACCCGGCCGGCCACCGCGACGATGGCCACCGAGACGACCACCCCGACCGTGGACAGCGACAGGGCGGCGCCGACGCCCGGACGCATCGAGTGCCACGAGGTGGTCAGACCGCCCTCGGCGAGGATGAGGATGAGGGCGGCATACCCGAGCACCTGGGTGAGCCCGGCGTCACTGAACCGGACCCCCAGACCCCCGTCGCCGACCGCCAGCCCGAGCAGCAGGAAGAGAACGAGCGAGGGCAGCCCGGACCGGGAGGACAGCCGCATCGCGGCGACGGCAGCGAGGACGACCACCGTGCTGAGCAGCAGGACCCGCGCGAGGTCGTCCACCGTGAAGCCGGAAGCCCACACGCGCGTTCACCTCCGCAGGTCTCGGTCGTGCCACCGCCCCGCTGTCACCGTCGTGGCATAGTCTCGCAGTCGTGCAGCGCAGGAAGATCCTCACGCGGGTGGCGCTCCTCGTCGGGGTGCTGCTGGTCGTCGCCCTCGTGTCCGTCGCCGTCGTCGGGACCAGTCTGGCCCGGCGCCCCTTCCCCCAGGTCAGCGGGGAGATCCGGCTCGCCGGCCTCACCGCCGCCGTGGAGGTCCGCAGCGACGCCCGCGGGATCCCGCACATCTACGCGGACAACCCGCTCGACCTCTTCCGCGCCCAGGGATATGTCAGCGCCCAGGACCGCTTCTTCGAGATGGACCTGCGCCGCCATATCACCAGTGGCCGGCTCGCCGAGCTGGTCGGCTCGGCCGGCCTGGAGACCGACAAGGTCACCCGCACCCTGGGCTGGCGCCGGGTCGCGGAGAAGGAGCTCGCCCTCATCGCGCCGGCGACGCGCTCCTATCTCGATGCGTACGCCGAGGGCGTCAACGACTACCTCCACGAACGTGGCGATGCGTCCTCGATGGGCCTGGCGTACTCGGTCCTGGGGATGAAGAACCCCGGGTACAAGCCGGAGGACTGGTCGGCGGTCGACTCCCTCGCGTGGCTCAAGGCGATGGCCTGGGACCTGCGCGGCGACTACAACAACGAGCTCTCGCGGGCCCAGCTCGCCGCGTCGGTCCACCCCAACCAGCTCGCCTTCCTCTTCCCGCCCTATCCCTACGACACGCACCTGCCGATCCTCTCCTCGAAGGACTGGGTGCCGACCGCGGGCTCGCAGAAGCCCACCTTGTCGGTCGTGCCACCCGCGCTTCAGGACACCTCCCTGGCCCAGGTATGGCGCGCCGCCGCCACCGCCCTTGACGCCGTCCCGCCGACCATCGGGCGCGGCGACGGGATCGGGTCGAACTCGTGGGTCGTCGGCCCGACCCGCTCGAGCACCGGCCACGCCATGCTCGCCAACGACCCCCACCTCGGCATCGGGCTCCCGGGCATCTGGATGCAGTTCGGGCTGCACTGCCGCACCGTCTCGTCGACCTGCCCGTTCGACGTCGAGGGCTTCGGTTTCTCCGGCTTCCCCGGGGTGGTCATCGGCCACAACGCCGAGATCGCCTGGGCCTTCACCAACCTCGGGCCCGATGTCACCGACTTCTATCTGGAGAAGATCACCGGGGCGACATACGAGCGGGACTACCAGCAGCAGCCCGTGGTCACCCGGCAGGAGACCCTCAAGGTCGCCGGGGGAGCCGACGTCGCTCTGACCGTGCGTGAGACCGTCCACGGTCCGGTGATCTCCGATGTCATCGACTCCGTCGCGGCGATGGGACAGCACCCCGTCGTCGCCGGTAAGGCCGAGCGCGCCGAGTACGCCGTCTCGCTCGCCTGGACCGGGCTGGTCCCCAGCGCCACCGCCGACGCGATCTTCGCCCTCGACGCGGCGACGACCTTCGCCGAGTTCCGCGAGGCGGCCCGGCTCTTCGCCGTCCCCTCGCAGAACCTCCTGTATGCCGACACCGCCGGCCACATCGGGTACCAGAGCCCCGGGCTCATCCCGATCCGGTCCGCTGCGACGCCGGGCGCGCCCGCGGGGTATTGGCCCGCGCCGGGCTGGGACAGCCAGTACGACTGGCGCGGCTGGGTGCCCTTCGAGGACCTGCCGACCTCGTACGACCCCCCAGAGGGCTATCTCGTCGCGGCGAACCAGGCCGTCACGGCGAGCAGCCGCCCGTTCCTCACCACCGAGTGGGACTACGGCTACCGCGCCCAGCGGATCCGCGACCTGCTCACGGCCTCCCCGACGGTGACCCCGCAACAGATGGCCTCGATCCAGCTCGACACCGTCAACGGCTTTGCGGCGACCATGACAGCGGCGCTGCTCGCGGTCGACCTCTCCGACGACACCTTCACCCGGGCCGCCCAGGACCTGCTCAAGGGCTGGGACTACACCCAGCCCGCCGACACCTCCCGCTCGTCCGCGGCGGCGGCGTACTTCAACGCCGTGTGGGCGCGGGTCCTCACCACGACCTTCTCCGACGAGGCGAACCTCCAGCCCGACGGCGGTGCCCGCTGGATGGCCGCAGTGACCGCCTTGCTCAAGGACCCGTCGAACCCCTGGTGGGACGACAAGTCGACCCCGGGCGTGGTCGAGAACGAGCAGGGCATCCTGCGCACCGCCCTGGTCGACGCACGGCTCGACCTGACCAAGACCCTCGGCAAGGACCCGACGACCTGGCGGTGGGGGCGGCTGCACACGCTGACCCTGCAGAACTCGGTCCTCGGCGGCGAGGCGGTGCCCGGGCCGATCCGGTCGCTGTTCACCCGAGGGCCCTACCAGATGCCCGGCGGCTCGGCGATCGTCAACGCCCTCGGGTGGGACGCCTCCACCGGCTACACGGTCAACTGGGGCCCGTCGATGCGGATGGTCGTCGACCTCGGCAACCTCGACGCCTCGACCTGGGTCAACCAGACCGGTCAGAGCGGCCATCCGTTCACCCCGCACTACGACGACCAGATCGACGCCTGGGTCAACGGGCAGACCTTCCCGTGGCCGTCGAGCCGGACTGCCGTCGAGGCGGCGACCGTCGACGTCCTCACGCTGCTGCCGTCGGGGTCCTAGCCTGCGCGAGGCCGCCTGGGTCAGGCCCGCGGCTCCGGCCGCTGGAGCCACCGCATTCCAGACGCGGTGAGCACGCCGTGCACCCTGCGGTCACGGTCGTCGTGGGGGACGACCCGGTCGTCATACTCCTCGTCGAAGAGGACCGTGACGACCGGCGTGCTGGCCGGCAGGGTCGCGATGGCGGTGTCGTAGTACCCACCGCCCTGGCCCAGCCGCATCCCGGTCCGGTCCACGGTCATCCCGGGGGACAGCACGAGGTCGGCGGCGGCGAAGGCCGCGCCACCGAGCCGCTCGTCCGGCAGGCCGACATGGCGCCAGTCGAGCTGGTGGTGGCCCAAGGTGACCGGGACGATGACGTCATATCCGGCGTCGGTCAAGGCGGTGAGCATCGCCTCGGTCGGCGGTTCCCACCAGAACGACTCGTATGACGTCACCCGCCCCCCGTCCGGGACGATCTCGCGGGCCAGGGCCAGAGCGTGGTCGGCGAGCCGCCGGGCCACCTCCGGACGGTCCCGCTCGGCCAGCTCGGAGCGGCGGCGGTCGCGCAACGCAACCCGCAGGGTCCGCTTCTGGGCGGTGAGGTCGTCGGGCACCCGACCATCGTAGGGTTGGGGCCATGAGCGAGGTGGGTTTGCAGCATGCGCTCGAGGCCATGGAGTCCCGTGGGCTCGGCGAGGTCGCCCGCAAGGTGTTCGAGCACTACTACCGGCAGGTGGAGTCCGGCGCGCAGGGCCTGGTCCCGGAGTCGACCATCGACCCTCTCATCGACCTGCCTGACCTCGGTGACCAGAGGTTCGACGAGCTGACCCGGCGTGCGGCGCTGGCCCAGGTGGCGGTGGTCAAGCTCAACGGCGGTCTCGGAACGAGCATGGGGATGACCGGCCCGAAGACCGCCCTTGCTGTCCGGGGTGAGCTGACCTTTCTCGACGTCATTGCCGCCCAGGTCCTTGCTCAGCGTGCCCGCTATGACGTCGACCTGCCGCTGCTGCTGATGAACTCGTTCCGGACTCGGGAGGTCAGCCTCGGGATCCTCGACCGCTACCCCTCCCTGCCGGTGCGCGGGCTGCCGCTCGACTTCCTCCAGAACGCCGAGCCGAAGCTCCGCGCCGACGACCTCATGCCGGTGAGCTGGCCCGACGACCCCGAGCTGGAGTGGTGCCCGCCGGGGCACGGTGATGTCTACGTCTCGCTACGGGAGACCGGCCTCATCGCCGCGCTGCGGGCCCGGGGCATCCGCTGGGCGTTCATCTCCAATGCCGACAACCTCGGGGCGACCTGCGACCCGGACCTGGCGGCCTGGGTGATGACCAACGAGGTGCCCTATCTCGCCGAGGTCTGCGAGCGCACCCCCAACGACCGCAAGGGCGGGCACCTCGCGGTCCGCAAGTCGGACGGGCGTCTGGTGCTGCGCGACAGCGCGATGACCCCGCCGGAGGACGACGTCCACTTCCAGGACGTCACCCGGCATACCACCTTCCACGCCAACAGCCTCTGGGTCGACCTCGACGTCCTGGACCGCCTCCTCGACGAGCGGGACGGGGTGCTCGGCCTGCCGGTCATCGTCAACCGCAAGACCGTCGACCCGTCGCGGAAGGACTCGACCAAGGTCATCCAGATCGAGACCGCGATGGGCGCCGCGATCGAGACGATCGACGGCGCTCGGGCGGTGCGGGTGCCGCGCGAGCGCTTCCGACCGGTCAAGACGACCAACGAGCTGCTGATGATCCGCTCCGACCTGTTCACCCTCTCGGACGACTCGACGATCGTCGCGGCCCGGGCCGCCGCGGACCCGCGTGTCGACCTCGACCCGGCCTACTTCGCGCTCGTCCCCGCCTTCGAGAAGCGCTTCCCGGCCGGACCACCGTCGCTGCTCGGGGCCACCTCGTTCACCGTGCGCGGCCCGGTCACCTTCGGTGCCGAGGTCACCGTCGTCGGTGACGTGCACGTCGAGAGCGCGGACGAGCTCGTCATCGCGGCCGGGACGACCCTCACGGGCGATGCCACAGGCGACGCCACGGGCGACGTCGCAGGCGAGGGCTGAGGGCGTGCGCACCGTCGAGGAGCACCTCGCCGCGGTCCTCGCCGCGGTGCGCCCTACCGAGGCCATCAGCCTCCCAGTGACGGCGGCGCTGGGCCTGGTCACGGCGCAGGACGTCAGCGCGCGGGTCGACCTGCCGGGGTTCGACAACTCGGCGATGGATGGGTATGCCGTCCGTGCGGCCGATGTCGCCGGCGCCTCCGCCGGCGAGCCGGTCCAGCTCGCCATCGTCGCTGAGGTCGCCGCCGGGGCGGTCGCCGCGGTGGAGGTCGCACGCGGCCAGGCGGTCCGGATTATGACCGGCGCGATGATGCCCGCCGGAGCCGACGCCGTCGTCATGGTCGAGGACACCAGCGAGCCGGAGCCGGGGGTGGTCGAGGTCCGCGCGAGCGTCCCGGTCGGCCGGTCGGTGCGGGCCCGCGGCGAGGATGTCGTCGCCGACACGGTCGTTCTGCCCGCCGGGTCCGTCCTCACCGCGCAGCGGATCGGGCTGCTCGCCGCGACCGGGCACGCCGAGGTGCTCGTCCACCGGCGCCCCGTCGTCGCGGTCCTGTCGACCGGGTCCGAGCTGGTCCCACCCGGACGTCCGCTCGAGCCGGGCCACATCCACGACTCGAACAGCTATCTGCTCGCCGCGGCGCTGGCCGGCTGTGGCGTGGAGGTGCGCCGGCACGACCCGGTCGCGGACTCGGGCCCGGACCTGCGCGCGGCCCTGGCCGAGCTGTCGACCAGCGTCGACGCCGTGGTCACCTCCGGTGGAGTGAGCATGGGGGTCTATGACGTCGTCAAGGACGCCTTCGGGGTCACCGGCGCGGCCGGGCATGGCTCCGGCGACGTGGGGACGATCGACTTCGTCCAGGTCGCCATGCAGCCAGGCAAGCCGCAGGGCCTGGGCCGGCTCGGCGCCCGCGGCATCGCGCTGTTCGCCCTCCCCGGCAACCCGGTCTCGGCATACGTCTCGTTCGAGGTCTTCGTCCGACCCGCGCTGGAGGCGATGACCGGGCGGACCCCCACCCGACGTGGGCTACGCGGCACCGTCTCGGCGACGCTGCGTTCGCCGCGGGGGCGCCGCCAGATCGCCCGGGCCGTCGCGCGGCATACCGCTGCCGGATGGGTGGCCGACCCGGTGTGGGGGCAGGCCTCGCACTTCGTCGCCGACCTGGCCCGCGCCAACTCCTTCGTCGTCGTCCCGGAGGAGGTCGTCGAGCTGCGCCCCGGGGACGAGGTGGAGATCTGGCTGCTCGACGGTGCCGACTGGGTCGGAGCGGGCGACGCAGCCCTGGCGGTCGACCCGGTCGAGGGCGAGGGGAGCCGGCGATGACCCAGCCGCGGCTGACCCACGTCCGAGGCGATGGCACCGCCCACATGGTCGACATCTCCGCCAAGGCGGTCACGGCCCGGGAGGCCAGCGCGGCTGGGCGGGTCCTGCTCAGCGGGGCGGCGGTCGCTGCCCTGCGCGACGGCACCGTGCCCAAGGGTGACGCCCTCGCGGTCGCCCGGATCGCCGGGCTGCAGGCGGTCAAGCGCACCCCCGAGCTCGTCCCGCTCGCCCACCCGGTCGCCGTGCACGCCGCCGCGGTCGACCTCACCGTCGAGGACGACGGGGTCACCATCACGGCCACGGTCCGTACCGCGGACCGCACCGGCATCGAGATGGAGGCGCTCACCGCCGTTGCCGTTGCAGCGCTCGCGCTGGTCGACATGGTCAAGGCGGTCGACAAGCACGCGCGGATCACCGATGTCCGGGTCGTCGCGAAGTCCGGCGGGCGCAGCGGGGACTGGGCGGAGGAGCAGCCGTGAGCCTCGGCCGCGCGGTCGTCATCACCTGCTCGACCCGGGCCGCGTCGGGGGTCTACCCAGACCGGGCCGGCCCGCTCATCGTCGAGGCACTTCAGGCCTGGGGCTTCGCCGCCGAGCCCCCTGTCGTCGTCCCGGACGGACCCCCGGTGGGGGAGGCGCTGCGCACCGCCATCGCCTCTGGCGCTGCGGTCGTCGTCACCACCGGCGGCACCGGCCTCAGCCCCACCGACGCCACTCCGGAGCAGACCGCGCCGCTGCTCGACCGGCTCGTCCCCGGGATCGCCGAGGCGATCCGGGCCGCCGGAACCCGGGCCGGGGTGCCGACGGCGATTCTCTCTCGCGGGCTGGCCGGGCTGGCCGGACACACCCTCGTCGTCAACCTCCCCGGGTCGCCCGGAGGCGTCCGGGACGCGCTCGCCATCCTCGCCGAGGTGGTCCCGCACGCCGTCGACCAGGTCGCCGGGGGAGACCACCGCCGATGACCACCGGGACGCGGTGGCCGGTCGTGCTTCGGGTCGAGGACGGCCTCGAACCGCAGATCGTCCTGCGCCCGTTGACCCGCCGGGACCGGCGGGCCTGGGTCGAGCTGCGCAGCCATAACGCCTTCTGGCTGCGGCCCTGGGACGCCACCCGCCCGGACGGGTCCGCGCCCCGGGTACGCTTCCAGGAGTTCGTCCGCACCCTCAACGCGGATGCGCGCGCCGGGCGGTCCCGTCCGTTCGCCATCGAGGTCGACGGTCGGCTCGTCGGGTCGCTGACCTTGTCCTCGATCATCTACGGCGCGCTTCGTTCGGCGTCGGTCGGCTACTGGCTCGCCCATGCGGCCACGGGCCGGGGGACGATGACGCGGTCGATCGCCCGCCTCCTCGACTATGCCTTCGAGGACCTCGGGCTGCACCGCGTCGAGATCTGCGTCCGGCCGGAGAACACCGCGAGCCTGGCCGTCGTCGCCCGGCTCGGCCTTCGCGCGGAGGGGCGCCGCGAGCGCTTCCTCCATATCGACGGCCAGTGGCGCGACCACCTCGCCTTCGCGGTGACCGCGGAGGAGCGTGGCAGCACCCGTATGGCGGACCGAGTTCTCCGGGCGCCCCGCGACCACGGCGAGCAGACCTCGACATCCGCTGAGGTCTGACGCCGGCTCCCCAGACGGACCGCGGGTGGCTCGCAGGCGGCTCGAAACACCCGTCACATCAGCCCCAGGAGCGACACACCGCGAAGGTCCACAGGATCGGCCCGCGGACGGCATACCGTACGTCCCGTGCAGCCTGGGAGTCTTGTGTTCGTCGCCGTCCTCGCGATCTGGGCTGCCTACCTCCTTCAGCACTGGGTGCGCCGGCGCGAGTACCTCGCCACGGCCCGCTCGGTCGACCGGTACTCGGAGGCGATGCGCGTGCTCGAACGACGGACCCCGGTGCTCACCAATGACGCAGCGCCGCGCCAGCACCCTGCCCTCCTCAGCCGCCCTCAGGTCACCGTCGTCCCGGCCTCGGCCGAGCCCGCGGTGCGGACCCCTGGTGACCCGGTGGTGACCTCGGCCCAGACGCAGACCCCCGCGGTGGGGCTGAGCCGTGGCGTCGCCCGGGCCGTCAAGGTCGCCCGGATGCGGCCCCGCAGCGTCCCCGCGCCGGTCCGTGGTCTCGCCTTCCTCGTGGCCCTCGTCGGGCTTCCGGTGCTGCTCGTCCTCTCGGTGCTCGGTCGGACGCCGTGGTCGGCCGTGCTGCTCGACGTCGTCGCCCTGGGCCTGGTCGTCGTCTGGCTCCGCCGCGCCGCCGTGGCTCGCCGGAAGGCCCGCCGCGGCGGTGCCGCTGCGCGCTCCGCGGCCCGGCCCGCAGCGATGCCCGCGGCCCGGCCCGTACAGAAGCAGGCCGCCAACCGTCCTCGAGCCGGTTCCCCGGCTCGCTCGGCCCGGCCGTCAAACCCGTCCCGGTCCTCACGCACGTCCCGGCCGGCGCGTCAGGCTCCGGCGGCGTCCCAGGCTCCGGCGGCGCCCGAGGCGCGCCCGGCCCAGGGCGCCCCGCTCGGCTCGACCACGGAGCAGGTCGCCGCTGCCGGGCCAGACCCGGCCCGTCGCCAGGCCCTTATCGACGAGGCCACCCAGCCGATCCCAGTCGCTGACCTTCCCCAGGAGACGCCCGCCGCGGGCACCTGGAGCCCGGTATACGTTCCGCCGCCCACCTACACGCTCAAGGACATGGCCCACCGGCCCCCGCCGGCCCCGATCGAGGAGCCGGTCGAGCAGATCGAGGTCGAGCCCGAGGTGCAGCGGCTCGCCGACGCGGTGCGCCGCGCCGTCAACGGCTGACGCGCTCCGCGTCGCCCGCCGGCTCGTCGTCCGCCGCCGCGCCCGACGACTGGTCCGGCATACCTGGGTCTGACGCGAGGGCGACGACAGGTGGGCCCGATGGGTCGTCGGCGAGGAGGTACTTGCCGACGGCGTTCGCCACCGCGATGGTCGGCACCGCGAAGAGCGCCCCGACCACGCCCGCGACGACGACCCCGAGGCCGATGCCGAGCACGACCCCGAGCGGGTGGATCGCCACCGCCCGGCCGAGGAGGAACGGCTGGAGGATATGCGCCTCGAGCTGTTGGACGGCCAGGACCACGCCGAGCATGACGAGGGCCATGACCGGCCCGTGGGCGACCAGGGCGAGCAGCACCGCGACCGCACCGCTCACCAAGGCGCCGACGATCGGGACGAACGAGCCGAGGAAGACCAGGACGAAGATCGCTCCGGCGAAGGGCACCCGTAGGACCGCCGCGCCGAGACCGATGCCGACCGCGTCGACGAAAGCAACCAGGACGGTGGCCCGGACGAACGAGGTGAGCTGGTCCCACGCGATCGTCGCGGCGCCGTCGACCTTGGCCCGGGCGGAGCGGGGGAAGAGCCCGACCAGCCAGCTGGCGATACGCCGGCCGTCATACAGGAAGAAGATCAGCGAGAAGAGCGCGAGGAAGGTGCCGGCGACGAAATGGGTCGCGGTGAGGCCGGCCTTCGCGGCGGTCGAGCCGAGGTTGCCGCCGGCCGAGATGGTCGTCTTCAGCTGCTCGAAGTAGGCCGTGAACTGGCTGTCGGTGATGTGGAAGGTGCTGCGGACCCACTCGCGGACCTGGTCCAGGCCGGTGACGACCTTGGCGGTGAGCTCGCCCATGCCGCCGCTGACCTGCGACCCGACGAGGGTGAGCAGGGTCCCGACGACGATGATGAGGCCGACGACGCACAGGGCCGCGGCCGCGACCTTCGGCATTCGGGCCCGGAGCCAGGTGTTGGCCGGCGCGAGCAGCGCCGCGAGGAGGGTGGCCACGGCGACGGGGACGGCGATCTCGGAGAACTCCCGCAGCACCAGCGTCAGCACGTACCCCGCGACACCGATGACGAGGAGCCGCCAGGACCACTCGGCGGCGGCGCGCAACCGCCAGGGGACGGCACTGCCCGGGTGGGCGTCGGGCTGGCTCGTGCGGTCAGGCACGGTCGTCATGGGCTCTCCTTTGTGGTCGCTCCAACGGTATGGCGTGCCAGGCCCGCTGTCGTCCCGGCGCTCGGGGGTGCCGACGGGCGTCGAGGGCGCTGGCGGCTACGGGGGTGCGGCGGGGGTGCGTCGCCGGTTGGGAGCCGGAGCCGCCTGGATGCTACAGTTTCGGTCGTTCTTGGGGCTGTGGCGCAGTTGGTAGCGCGTCTCGTTCGCAATGAGAAGGCCCGGGGTTCGAATCCCCGCAGCTCCACCCAAGAGGCCCCGCCTGACCTGCAGAAACACCGCAGGAACCGCGGGGTCTCGTCACGTCACGGGACCGGCTTCTCCTCCCGTGTGCCCCCGGTGGTCAACTGCATCAGGGCGGGCCGCCGTCTCGTCGACGCATGGCCCATCCATGTCTGGACGGCGACCGGATCGACGCCTCGGGCGAGCCAGAGACACGCTGCCGTATGCCGCAGGTCATGGATCCGGCGCCCCTCGACGAGGTCGGTCCAGCCGAGCGCACGCTTGAACGCCGAGGCGTGTAGTCGGCATCCGCGCGAGGTGACGAAGAGCGGCTCGTCGCCCTCCCGGCCTGCGGCCATCTGACGGACCATCGGCCGGACGCGGTCAGCGACCGGGACCCGGCGGCTCCGGCCCGACTTCGTCCCCTGCGTCAACACGCCCTCAGGCTCGGCGCGCTGGACGACGAGGATCGGCATGGGCACCTCGATGAAGTCCCTGATCCGGATGGCCCGCAGCTCTGACCACCTCAGGCCGGTCCAGCGTGCGACGAGGAGGATGTCGGCGAGACGAGGGTCTCTCGCCCTCGCTCTCTGGTAGGTGCGCTCCAAGTCGGCCTCGCCGAACGGGAACATCACGTCCTTGGGCATACACGCGCCGTTGAGCACGTCCACTGAGGGCGCGTTGGAGAGGCCCCTAGTCCGCGAAGGCTTCGCCGACTGGCCACGGATCGCCGAGGCCGAACCAATCGGCTTGCGAGCGCTGAGGATCAACGACAGTCAGGTTGCCGTCCTCCACGGTCGAGCGCCGCCAGATGGGCAACTCGTCAACGGGGAACTCCGGGTCCGGGTGCTCCCAGAGGGTGTGCGTCTGCGAGCCATTGAAGGTGGGGTGGAGTTGCTTCGCCACGAGGACGGCCGACACCCCACGATGAGCCCAGTGCGTGCCTGCATACCAGTACCCGTCCGGCTTGCGCGCCCACGTCGAAGCGCCGTCAGAGGCCAGGCTTATCTGGACGACTTCGGTGCCGTAAAGGGCGTTCCGAACGTCGTGGTCGTACATCGACAGGCTGCTGGTCGCCACAGCCACGACGAACGGCGCTCCCAGAGAGCCGTAGGCGGAGCCCTTGTCGGCCAACGCCGCCCGGATGCCCGCGTCGTTGTGGACCCAGTGGGCCTCCCGGCCACCGAAGATGCCGAGCGGGCGCACCCCCTCCTCGCCGCGCGCACTGCGGGACTTGGGTATCGCGTTGAACGTGAATGCCCACCCTCCGCTCTCGTGCCGGAGTTCGGGGAGGTCACGACGCTGATCCACGGCCGGGTAGTCATCGGGGTCAAGGCCGGCCAGCCACGTCTCCAGGCGACGGCGCAGCGGCTTGGCGGCGAAGGGCGCGTCGCCCTGCCGCTCAACGTCGATCCAAAGGAAGAAGTTCGGGCTGTCGAGCCGATCCAGCGACTGGTACACCGTGTTCAGCCGCGCCGCCGCGCCAACCGATACATCGCTGGTCGACGCTGAGCGCGCCTCGACGTACATCCGGCTGCGGTTCTTCTCGGCGAGGAAGTCTGGCCTTCTCTCGCTTCCCTCGGGTTCTGGGTGGCACGTGACCGTATAGCCCATCCTGAGCAAGCACTCATGGACGTACAGCTCGAAGAACGCCCCGTCGAACTGGCGGTCGTCCCTTGACCTCAAACGGCCCCTGACGTCAGCCTGGGCGTCCGAGCAGAGCCGGGAGAACCAGTCTTCGATCAGGTCCCGGACCTGATCCCAGTACGGCCCAGAGACACGGTCGAGGAACTGGAACTGGCTGTCCCCGTGTGACGCTGGCGACGGGTCATTCCGACTGATCGCGCTGAAGACCACGGGCACCGTGCCGCCCTGACTCATCCGGCGCCACTCTGGGCGCCCTCGCCCGCATCCTCGTCCACGACCTCAGCGTCCACGACCTCGCCCCCGTCGGCGTCGGCCGGTCCCGACGTCAACTTCTTGGTCGTGCAGACGGTGTAGATCTCCACGACCGTCGACCGCACCACGTCCTCACCCTCTTGCTCGGGCGGGGCTGCGCTCACGCCGAACACGCTGCGGACGTTCCCCACGATCGTTGTCACGTCGGTCGTCGCCGGGGCGAGGAGTGCGAGGGTGGCGACGAGCCCGATCGCCACCCGCTTCAGGCCGCCCGTCGGTGCCTTGGCGGCCTCCGCGACCGCCTTCCCCGTGACCTTCTCCATCGCGGCGACAGTGTGGTCAACGCCGAAGGTGTCGACGTGGTCGAGCAGCCAGAGGACGTGCTCAAGGTCAGCGACGATCTGGTCCTGGATGTGCGCGGGGACGTCGTTGGCCCCCTTCGTCGCGTTGAGCAGGAACGAGACCCCTTGCCTCAGGATGTCGACCGTCTGCGGGTTGGAGGGACCCACGAAGAGGGCGCGCGACTCCATGACATCCGCCAAGGAACCCAGCAAGTCCAAATGGGTCGCGCCGATCAGAAGGGTACCGTCCGTAGCCCAGTCTTTGCGGGGAAGCACGACGGCTGTCCACCAGTGCGGGAGGTACTGCGAGTAGCGCTGCTGTGCGGACGGGGAGAGCATGGTCAGGTCCTCGGTGACCTCCCGGAGCAGCGTCACGACCTCGGCGTGGAATCGGGCGAAGGTCGCTGTCTCGATGCTGTCGCCCACGACAGAACCCCACGCGTGGTACGCCGTAGTGATGTTGGGCGTGTCGAACCGCCCTTGGACCTCCGCGATGAGGTCGTGAAGGGCGCGGGCGGCAGAGACGGGCGGAGCCATGTCTTCCCCCTGGGTATTGTGGCAGTCAGAGCAGTCTGTCATGCCGCACTGTCGACTCGCCCTCACAAACCGGCCAAGGCGAGTTGTCCGCTTGCGTGAGCCCTCGCGCGGACGTTATGAGGCGCGTGCCCCACGCTTCGAGACGGTACTGCCTGTAGTGCCATCGGTAGGTGCCTTCCGTTGCCAAGATGCTCGCCGCAATGCGAGCCAATCCCAGCAACGTTCGGCCATCGACAAGAAGGAGGCCAACCGATGACTGTGACAGTGCCTGAGATCACCCATTACGCCTACCGGGTCACCTGGTCGGCCGAGGACGCCGAGTTCGTCGGCACTTGCCTTGAGTTCCCTTCCCTGTCCTGGCTCGCGATCACCCAGGACGAGGCCCTTCACGGCATCGCCGACATGGTGCGCGAGGTCGTCAAGGACCTGTACGAAGGTGGCGAGCCGATCCCGGAGCCACTGTCGTCTCGTACCTACTCCGGCAAGTTCAACCTGCGCGTCGGCGAACGCTTGCACCGCAACCTGGCCCTCGACGCTGCCGAGGAGCACCTCAGCCTCAACCAGTGCGTCGTGCGACGACTCGGCGATGCCTCCTGATCGGCACGTGGGGAGGCTCCACCAGGGGAGTCAGGAGAAACCCTGACCTGCCGGCTAGATCCAGCTGGGGAACCACATCCGCAGCTGCCAGTCGCTCTGCGGGATCACCTGGGCGGTCCAGATCGGGTAGAAGAAGCCGGCGATGAGGATCGTCGCAACGACATACCCACCGATGACGTACCACGGCCACCGCGGTCGCCAGCCGCGCGCGCCGCGCCGACCCAGCAGCAGACCCATCCCGTAGACGATTGACAGGACGGTGAAGACCTCGAAGGCGACGGCGTAGAAGGAGTAGATCGTCCGGTCGGTGAGGAGGAACCACGGCAGGTAGCCACCGGCGTACCCGGCGACCAGCGCACCGGCCCGCCAGTCCCGCGCCAGGAGCCACATGTAGACCAGAACCGGCACCATGAGCGCACCGGCCCACCAGATCGTGGGGGTGCCGAGCGAGGTGATGGCGCGCGAGCAGACCTCGACCTCGCAGCCCCACTCGCCGCGTTTGGGCCCCTCGTAGAAGAACGACGTCGGCCGACCCTGGATGAGCCACACCCAGGGCGTGGTCTGGTAGTCGTGCGGGCTGTTGATGCTCCGGCTGACCTGGTACATCTCCACCTGGTAGTGCCACCACGAGCGCAGCGAGCCGGGCACCCACGTCCACGGGCCGTCGGCCGGGTTGTCGGACGCCCAGTAGCGGTCGTAGCCCTGGGTCGAGCGGAACCACCCGGTCCAGCTGACGAGGTAGGTCAGCGCCGCCGTGCCCACCATCGCGACGAAGGCGTACATCCCGTCCTTGACGACGCCACCCCAGATGTATGCCGGGAAGCCCGCCGCGCGCCGCGCCGACATGTCCCACAGGACGCTGAGCACCCCGAAGGCGACGAGGAACATCGCGCCGGACCACTTCGTGCCCATACACAGCCCGAGCGAGATCCCGGCGACCCAGCGCCACGGCCGCAGCCCGAGCCACGGGCCGCTCGGGCCGAAGCGCGCGACCACCTCCCCCGACCGGGACGGCCCCGACCTTGCGGGCGAGAACCGCGCGGGAGGCGTCCCGGTCGATGAGCACCGCGGCGAAGGAGGTCAGGCCGAAGAACATGACGAACAGGTCGAGCAGCCCGGTCCGCGAGTGGACGAGGTGGTGACCTTCGAAGGCCAGCAGTATGGCGGCCAGGGTGCCGAGCACCGAGGAGCGGAACAGCCGGCGGGCGACCCGCCCGATGATGAGGATCGACAGGGTGCCGAAGGTCGCGACGGCGAGACGCCAGCCGAGCGAGCTGGTCACCCCGAGCAGCTGCTCGCCCCAGCCGATGAGCCACTTGCCGACCGGCGGGTGGACGACGAGGTCACCCACGGTGGCGTAGACATTCTGGTTGGTGCCGGTGAAGTTCTGGTCGACCGACTTCGCGGCGTCGAGAACCGGGTCGTTGCGCAGCTCGACGCCCCATTGGACCAGCGACCAGCCCTGCTTGACGTAGTAGGTCTCGTCGAAGACGAGCTGGTGCGGGTTCGAGAGGTTCCAGAACCGCAGCACTCCGCCGACGACCATGGCGACCAGGGGGCCGAGCCAGCCGAGCAGGCGGTGCCCAGCGGGCTCCCCGAGGAGCCGGCGGCGCAGCTGCTCCTCCCGGGTCACGCCGGACATCGTACGTTGCTCGGCTTGGCCAGTCCGGGAGGCCGACCGGTCGGCCGAGCAGGCGAGGCCGGCGACGGCCGTGACACGTTGAGGTTGTCCTTATCGTGAGGGGCTGTAGGCGCGGTGGCAGGATGGGCCGGTGACCCCCGCAGCATCGACGACGCCGCCGCCCTCGGGCCGGGTCGACCTCACCCGCTATGCCTGGCTCGCCATCGCGGCAGCCCTGGCGACGATCACCCTCAAGACGGGTGCGTGGCTGCTCACCGGCTCGGTGGGTCTGCTGTCCGATGCCGCCGAGTCGATCGTCAACCTCGTCGCCGCCATCGTCGCGCTCATCGCGTTGCGGATCGCCGCCCTACCACCCGACGACAACCACCAGTTCGGGCACGCGAAGGCGGAGTACTTCTCGGCCGCGGTCGAGGGCGTCATGATCTTCGTCGCGGCGGTGGTCATCATCGTCACCTCGGTGCAGCGCTTCCTCGACCCGCAGCCGCTGGAGAACGTCGGCGTCGGTCTGGCCGTCTCCGTCGTGGCCTCCGTGCTCAACGGGGTCGTGTCGTTCATCCTCATCCGGGCCGGGCGAGCGCACCGCTCGATCACCCTGACCGCCGACGGGCGGCACCTGCTCACCGACGTGTGGACCTCGGTGGGCGTCGTCCTCGGCGTGCTGGCCGTGGCGCTGACCGGCTGGCTGCGCCTCGACCCGCTCATCGCCATGGCCGTCGGCGTCAATATCGTCGTCACCGGCACCAAGCTGCTCATGGAGTCGATCGGGGGGCTCATGGACAAGGTCCTCGACCCCGAGGATGTCGCCGCTGTGGAGGAGGTCCTCGCGACCTACCGCAGCGACGACGTCCAGTTCCACGAGGTCCGCACCCGGATGGCCGGTCACGTCCGTTTCGTCGCGATGCATGTCCTCGTCCCGGGGTCGTGGAGCGTGCAGCAGGGGCACGACCTGCTCGAGGACGTCGAGGACGCACTCACGGCACGGCTCGAGCACCTGCGCGTCGACACGCACCTGGAGCCGATTGAGGACCCGCGGGCCTACGAGAATTCCGCAGCGGCTCCCGCGCCGCCGACGACACCCACGAGCTGAGGTTCCCCCTCGAAGGGTCGTGCGTCTGGACGCGCCACGGTTGTTCGGATCTGCCACCCCGAGAACGGTGGCAGATCCGAACAACCGTGGCGAGGACTCGACCGGGGCCGGTCAGACCACCGTGGTCGTCACGGCGTCGACATTCTCCGGGAAGTGGCAGGCCACCTGGTGCCCCGGAGTCAGGTCGACCAGCGGCGGAACGTCGGTGCGGCATACCTCCTGGGCCTTCCAGCACCGCGTCGAGAACCGGCAGCCGGGCGGGGGGTTGACCGGCGAGGGGACGTCCCCGGTGAGCCGGATCTGGTCGCGGTCGGTGCGCCGTTTGGTGTCCGGGATCGGCACCGCCGACAGCAGCGCGATCGTGTACGGGTGCATCGGCCGTTCGTAGAGGGCGTCGCGGTCGGTGAGCTCGACGACCTTGCCGAGGTACATCACCGCGACCCGGTCCGAGACGTGCCGCACCACGGACAGGTCGTGGGCGATCATCACATAGGTGAGGCCGAGCTCGGACTGCAGGTCCTCGAGGAGGTTGATGACCTGGGCCTGGATCGACACGTCCAGCGCCGAGACCGGCTCGTCCGCGACGATGAGCTTGGGCTTGAGCGCCAGCGCCCGGGCGATGCCGATGCGCTGCCGCTGACCGCCGCTGAACTCGTGCGGGTAGCGGTTGTAGTGCTCCGGGGACAGGCCGACCAGCTCGAGGGTGTCCTGGACGGCCCGTTTGACACCGTTCGGGGTCGCGATCTTCTGCAGCCGGTATGGCGTGCCGACGATCGTCCCCACGGTGTGCCGAGGGTTGAGCGACCCATACGGGTCCTGGAAGATCATCTGGACGTCGCGGCGCAGCGGCCGCAGCTTGCCCGCCGACAGGTGGGTGATATCCCGCCCGTCGAGGAGCACCTGGCCGCCGGTCGGCTCGATGAGCCGGGTGATCATCCGCCCGGTCGTCGTCTTCCCGCAGCCGGACTCACCGACGAGGGAGAGCGTCTCGCCCCGCCGGACCGAGAAGGTCACGTCGTCGACGGCCTGGACCGCGCCGACCTGGCGCTGGAGCAGGCCCTTGCGGATCGGGAAGTGCTTGGTCAGGTCGCGGACGACGAGCAGGTCGGAGCCGGTGTCGGGCGTCGTCGAGGTACTCACAGCATCGCCTTGATCTCGGTCTCCCACACCTGAGCCCGGTCCGCGGGCGGCAGGTGGCAGGCGAGGTAGTGCCCGGAGGTGTCCAGCGCGAACGGCGGCCGGACGGTCCGGCAGGCCGAGCCGACGGTGGCGGCATACGGGCACCGGGGGTGGAAGGGGCAGCCGGGCGGGACCTGGATGAGGCTGGGTGGCTGGCCCGGGATCGGCCGGAGTCGCTCCGCGCGGACCCGGTCCATCCGCGGCATCGACGCCAGCAGGCCCCAGGCGTACGGGTGCTGCGGGGCCTCGAAGACCTCCGTCGCGGAGGCGTACTCGACGCCCCGGCCGGCATACATGACGAGGATGTCGTCGGCGAGCTCGGCGACGACCCCGAGGTCGTGGGTGATGATGATGACCGCCGCGTTGAAGTCCCGCTGCAGGTCGCGGATGAGGTCGAGGATCTGCGCCTGGACCGTGACATCGAGCGCCGTGGTCGGCTCGTCGGCGATGAGCAGGTCCGGGTCGCAGGACAGCGCCATGGCGATCATCGCCCGCTGCCGCATGCCTCCGGAGAACTGGTGCGGGTAGTCGTCGACCCGCTGCGCGGCCTGCGGTATGCCGACCCGGGCGAGCATGTCGATGGCGTGCTCGCGGGCCGCCTTCGTCGAGACCTTGTTGTGGATCCGGTAGGCCTCGATGATCTGGTGCCCGACGGTGTAGAAGGGGTGCATCGCCGAGAGCGGGTCCTGGAAGATCATCGCCATCTTCTTGCCCCGCAAGGCCCGGACGTGCTCCGAGGAGGCCCCGACGAGCTCCTCCCCGTCGAGCCGGATCGAGCCGCCGATCGTCGCGGTGCCCTTGGCGTGCAGGCCCATGATCGACAGGCTCGTGACGGACTTGCCGGAGCCGGACTCCCCGACGATGCCAAGGGTCTTGCCTCGGGCGAGGTCGAAGGAGAGCCCGTCGACCGAGCGGACCAGGCCGTCGTCGGTGGGGAAGTGCACCTGGAGGTCCCGGACGCTGAGGTAGGCGTCGGCTGGCGCGGGGCCGAGCCCGCCGAGGACCGGGGAGGCGACCGCGCTCATGAGGCACGCACCCGCGGGTCGACGACGGCATACATGAGGTCGACGACGAGGTTGGACAAGACGATGAAGAAGGCCGCGACGAGGGTGACCCCGAGGATCCGGGGAGGTCCTGGTTGCCGATCGCATCGACGGTGTACTTGCCGAGACCGTTGAGCGAGAAGGTCTTCTCGGTGAGGACGGCCCCGCCGAGGAGCAGCCCGACGTCGAGGCCGAAGATCGTGAGGATCGGGGTCAGGGCGCCGCGCAAGCCGTGCTTGAGAGTGACGACCCGTTCGGGTAGGCCCTTGGCCCGGGCGGTGCGGATGTAGTCCTCGCTCATCGTCTCGAGCATCCCGGCGCGGGTGAGCCGCGCGTACTGTGCGGAGAACAGGAAGGCGAGCGTGATCCACGGCAGGAGCAGGTTATAGGCCCAGTTCGCGGGGTTCTCGGTGATCGGGGTGTAGGAGCCGCCGGACGCGAAGATATGCCAGCGGTAGGAGAAGAAGGCCAGGCACATGAGGCCGGTGAAGAAGATCGGGAGCGAGACGCCGCCGAGGGCGATCGACATGGCCGCCCGGTCGAAGAGCGAGCCGCGGCGCAGCGCGGAGATGATGCCGACGCTGACCCCGCCGATCAGCCAGAGGATCGAGGCACCCGCGGCGAGGGAGAAGGTCACCGGAGCGCGGTCGAGCAGGTCGGGCCAGACGGCGGTCTTGGTCTGGAAGGAGTAGCCGAAGCAGGGTGCGGGGCAGGTCTCGACGCTGGTCCCCATGTCATAGGTCGAGCCGGTGAAGATCGCGCTGAACCATGACCAGTACTGCTGCCAGATCGGGTCGTAGAAGCCGAGCCGCTCGGCGGCCAGGCGGACCGTCTCGGCGTTGGCGGTGCGTCCGACGTAACGCGTGGCGAGCGTCTCCGGGGTCGCCCCGGCCCAGCGGGGGAAAAGGTAGAAGATCGCGAAGACGATCATGCTGACAATGACGAGCAGCACGACCGCGGCGATCAGGCGGCGGATGATGTAGGTCACCACGTTGGATGCGACGGGTGGCCGGTCCGGTGTGGACCGGCCACCCGTCACTCACCTACCTTCCGGTGTCAGGAGGGCTCGATGTGGGCGTCCACGAGGGACGCCGGGTCACATCTTGCCCAAGGCGGTGTAGTCGTACATGCCGTAGGCCTGGTTCACGAAGACGTTCGTGAGCTTGGACCCACGCAGGAGCAGCGACTTGGCGTGCAGCCCCGGGAAGATCACGGCCTCTTCCATGACCTTCTTGTCGATGGCGCCGTAGAGCGCCTCGCGCTTGGCGTTGTCGGTCTCCACCGCCGCCTCGTCGAGCATCGTGTCGACCTCGGGGATCCGGACGGAGGAGTTCGAGCTGCCACCGGTCTCCCGGATGACCCGGCTGTCGACGATCTGGGAGAGGAAGCCGTAGCCGTCGTTCCAGTCCGCGCCCCAACCGTTCGCGGCCATCCCGATGTTGTTCTTCACGACGAACGGCGGGTTGCCGGCGTAGGTCGAGAAGTAGTCCTTCTTCGGGTAGCCCTTGAGGGTGAGCTTGATGCCGACCTTGGCCAGCTCGGCCTGGAAGGCCTCGGCGAGCGCCTTCTCCTTCGGCCGCTCGGTGCGGAAGGCCATAGTGGTCTCGAAGCCGTTGGGCTGGCCGCACGCGGCGAGGTGCTCCTTGGCCTTGGCGAGGTCCGCCTTGTTGCCGGCGCGCGGGTAGAAGTCGTCCTTGAGCGCGCCGGGGATGAGGGCCGGCATGAGGGCCGTGGCGATAGAGCCACCGGCGAACTGGCCGCCGTAGGCGGTCTGGTATGCCGTCCGGTCCATCGCGTACATGATGGCGATCCGGCAGTCCTTGTTGTCCAGCGGCTTCACCGTCGGGTTGATCGAGGTGTACCACAGCCGGGCCAGCGTCGGGTTGTCCGCGCGGGCCTTGAGGGTGGGGTCCGAGAGCACCTTGCTCTGGCTGGCCGGGGTGATGCCGGTGCCGGTGACGTGGATGTCGAGCTCACCGGCGATGATCCGGTTGTCGATGTCCTCCTGGTTGACATTCATCGTGTACTCGTATCCGTCCGGCAGGGCCTTGCGCTGCGGGTCGGTCTTGGGGTCCCAGTTCGGGTTGCGGACGAGGGTGAACTTCTTGCCCGCCTCGTAGGAGCCGAACATGTAGGGGCCCGACGAGATCGGGTGCTCCTTGTACTTGGCGCCGGTGTCCTTGGCCGCGGGGACCGGGTAGGACTGCGACGTCGTCATGAGGTAGTCGAAGCTGGAGAAGCTGTTCTTCAGGTGGAAGACGATCGTCTTGTCGTCCGGGGTCTGGATCGCCGAGTCGGTGTTGACGTCCTTGGACTTGTAGGCGCCCTTGTAGTCGGCCGGCCAGGCGAGCAGGTCGTCGAAGTACGTCGGGCTGTCCGGGAAGATGTCCTTGTCCAGGGTCCGGGTGATGGCGTACTTGATGTCCTTGCTCGTGATCGGCGTGCCGTCCTCGAACTTCACGCCGTCCTTCAGGGTGTAGGTCCACGTCTTGGCGTTGTCGGTCGCCTTGCCAAGCTCGGTCGCGAGGTCGCCGGAGAGCTTGTTGGAGCCGTCACCGGGGGCGATATTGAACATCACCAGGCCACGACCGTAGAGGCGCATGAGGTCCCAGGTGTACCCGTAGTAGCTGTCGCCGGGGTCGGTCGAGTCGGGCTCGCCCTCGTCGGCCATCGTGATGATCCCGCCGGTCTTGGTGGACGGGTTGAAGATCTGGCCGTTCGCGGCGTCGAAGGCGGCGGTGGTCGAGCCACCTGTCGAGCCTGACCCGCTGCTGGTGCTCCCGGTGCCAGGGCTCGTGCCCCCCGAGGAGCAGGCGGCCAGCCCGAGCGCGGAGACCGCGACGAGCGTGACCATTCCTCTGAGTCGAGTTCGTGTCATGGTGTGGTGCTCACCCTTCTTGTAGACGGGGCTGAACCCGGCGCGTCAACGCGCTCGGGGGTCGAGGGCGTCCCGCAGGCCGTCACCGAAGAGGTTGAAGGCGAGGACGGTGATGAAGATGGCCATGCCGGGCCAGAACATGAACATCGGCAAGGTGTAGTAGCTGACGGCGTCGGAGAGCATGCCACCCCATGAGGCGGTCGGCGGCTGGATGCCGACCCCGAGGAAGGACAGGGCGGCCTCGAAGAGGATGTTCGTGGGGATGAGCAGCGTCGAGTAGACGAGGATCGGGGCGACGAGGTTGGGCAGCATCTCTTTGACGAGGATGTGCGGGGTCCGGGCACCCAGGCTCACGCTCGCGTCGACGAACTCGCGCTCGCGCAGCGACAGAGTCTGCCCGCGGACGATCCGGCCGATGTACGGCCAGTTGAAGAAGCCGATGATGAAGATGAGCATGACCAGGCGCAGCGGGTCACCCTTGAGGCCGAAGGCCTCGTCCGGGATGACCCCAGCCAGCGCGATGGCGAAGATGAGCAGCGGGAATGCCAGGAAGACGTCCATGAGGCGCGAGATCAACGCGTCGACCCACCCACCGGCATACCCGGCGATGACGCCCATCGTCGAGCCGATGGCCACCGACAGCAGCGTCGCGAGAAAGGCGATGAGCAGCGAGATCCGCGAGCCGTAGACGATCCGGCTGAAGATGTCGCGACCGCTCTGCGGCTCGACACCCATGAGGTGGTCCCACGACATGCCGCCCCACGGCCCGATGGGGGCCAGCGTGCCGCCGGCCTCGTCGATGAGCTCGCGGTGCGGGTCGTTCGGTGGGGTACCGAACCAGTCGACGATGAGCGGGGCGAAGACCGCGACGATGATGAGGAAGACGACCACCCCGGCACCGACCATCGCGACGCGGTCCCGCTTGAGCCGGCGCCAGGCGATCTGGCCGAGCGATCGGCCCTGGATGGCGGTGTAGATCGGCGCCTCGGCCTCAGCGACGGCAACCGGTAGCGCACCGGAGTCCGGGAGACCGGGGTCCGACATCAGGGCGCCTCCTTTGGGTGCTGCAGCCATCGTGCCGTCAGGGTCGCGGGCGGGGCCGCGCGACGTCGTGCGTGCCAGGGGCCATCATGTCCGACCACTCGGCGATCGCCTACCCGTCAGCGGTCCGCGTTGCGGAATCGTGACCGGCCTGGAGCGCCATTGCCGCAAACCGTAGCGTCCAGCGGGCCTAGATGACGCACTCCTTCCGGGGGTGGCTCCCGGGCGCCGCAGGTCGTCCCGTTAGTCGGGCTTCGACTCAACGGCCCGCGGCCGTGGTCGGCGGCTGGGGCAGTCGGCCCACGTCGCTCAGAGCCAGCCGACGTGACCGCGAAGCAGCGAGTACCCAACGAAGGCGACAACGTCGAGCAGGGTATGGGCAACGACCAGGGGCATGACCCGTCCCCAGCGCCGGTACGCCGCCCCGAAGACCAGGCCCATGACGACATTGCCGAGGAAGCCGCCGAAGCCCTGGTAGAGGTGGTACGCCCCGCGGAGCACCGCCGAGGCGGCCATGGTGGCCGGCATACCCCAGCCGACCTGCCCCAGCCGCGCGTAGAGGTAGCCGACGACGACGACCTCCTCGAGAACTGCGTTCCCGACGGCCGACAGGACGAGGACGGGGACGGTCCACCAGGCGGCCGCGAGGTTCGCGGCGGCGATCGTCGTGTTGATCCCCAGCCCGCGGGCGAGCAGGTAGAAGCCCAGCCCGGGTAGGCCGACCAGCGCGGCGAGGAGGGCGCCGCGCCACAGGTCGCGCCCCGGGTCACGTCGGTCGAATCCCAGCCGGTATGCCGCCCCGCCCACCAGATCGCCGAGCGTCGCTCGAGCGGCCCCGCCGTGGACTGGTGCGGTGTCGACGCCGCTTCCGGTGCCGGTGGCCCAGGCGGGCCGGACCTGCCCGAGGAGGTAGATGGCCAGGCCCGCCGGGACCACGGCCAGGCCGATCCCGGTGAGCTGGTAGGCCAGGTCGAGCCAGGGTCGGTCCGGGGTGACCGAGTTGTTCATCGTCGTCGTCTGCGCGTTGAGCGCCACGGCCCGGGTGAGCTTGTCGACGATGGCCAGCAGCGACCAGAGCGCCGAGGCGCCGAGCGAGACCCCGAGGACGGCGCCGATCTCGCGCCATACCGCTGCCCGCTCGCGCGCGGGAAGGCGAGTCGGCCGGCCCTCCCCGCCCGACGCGGCGACCCCGTCGGATGCGCCGTCGGGGAGGCGCGCCGCGGGCTGGTCGGACATGGCGCGAAGGGTACCCGCGGCGGCTGGGATGATGGGCCGGTGACCAGCCCCGGCGTCCTCGTCCTTGCGGGGACCCCGATCGGCGAGCTGCGCGACGCGCCACCGCGGCTGGCCGCCGAGCTCGAGGGCGCCGATGTCGTCGCCGCCGAGGACACCCGGCGGCTGCGCCGGCTCGTCACCGGACTCGGCATCCGGCTGCGCGGTGAGGTGGTCAGCTACCACGAGCACAACGAGGCGACCCGGACCGCCGACCTCGTGCAGCGGCTCCGCGGTGGTGCCCGTGTCGTCCTGGTCACCGATGCCGGGATGCCCTCAGTGAGCGACCCAGGGTTCCGGCTGGTCAGTGAGGCGGCGGCGGCCGGGGTACGGGTCACGGCAGTGCCCGGTCCCAGCGCGGTCCTCACCGCGCTCGCCGTGTCGGGGCTGCCGGTGGACCGGTTCTGCTTCGAGGGCTTCCCGCCGCGCAAGGCCGGCGAACGGGGTCGGATGCTCTCCGCTCTCGCCACCGAGGCCCGGACGATGGTCTTCTTCGAGGCCCCGCATCGGCTCGGTGCGACCTTGTCCGCGATGGCCCTCGCCTTCGGTGACACCCGTGCCGCGGCGGTATGCCGAGAGCTGACCAAGACCTATGAGGAGGTCCGACGCGGGCCGCTTCGTGAGCTGGTCGCCTGGGCCGAGGCCGGTGAGGTTCTCGGTGAGATCACCGTGGTCGTCGCTGGTGCCGACCCGGCGACGTCGGCCGTCTCGGCGGACCGGGCGCTGGCCATGGTCCGGGAGCGCGTCGCCGAGGGAGCGCGCACCAAGGACGCCTGCCGCGAGGTCGCGGCCCTGACCGGGGGGTCCGCCCGAGCGCTCTATGACGCGGCGGTTCGGGATCACAACCTGTGATCCAATAGTCAGGCCGGAAACCGTAATCCTTCATCGGGGGCTCTTCCAACCATGTCGCTTCGCCGTGCCGCCCTGGCCGCCGTCCCACTCTGCCTGGCCCTGGTCGCCGGGTGCTCGTCGTCCTCGACTCCTTCGGCCTCCGGTGCCGATGCAGCCGGGGCGACGACGAGCACGGCCTCGCTGCCCACCGTGAAGGAGATCTACGCGCAGGCCAGGACGTCGGCGCTGGCGGCCAAGAGCATGCGAATCGTCGGGAGCATCACCCAGGGCGGCTCGAAGGTCAGCATCGACATCTCCGGTGCGGTCGACGGGTCGAACCAGCAGATGGTTGCCGAGATGCCGGAGATGGGCAAAGTGACCATGCTGGTGGTCGCGGGCAAGAGCTACCTCCAGCTGAGCCCCGAGCTGGTCAAGACGCTGGGCCAGGAGGCGGTCCTCAAGCCGTACCTCGGTAAGTGGATCGCGTTGCCGGAGGCCCAGGCGAAGTCGATGGGCTCGACCACGACGAAGTCGATCCTCGACGAGATGTTCGCGGACAAGGACATGACGGCCCTCGACCAGGTGACCACCCAGGTCGCCAAGGAGACCGTCGACGGCACGCCGGCCTACGTTCTCTCGGACGCCACCGGCAAGAGCCAGGCCAAGGTGTACGTCACCGCTGACGGCAAGGCCCGCCTGCTCAAGATCGTCTCGACTGGTTCCAATGCGGGCACCATGACTGTCTCGGACTGGGACGCGGTCGCGGCATACCCCACCCCGTCGGGTAAGGACCTCGCGGCCATTCCCGGGATGTAGTCCCGGCTCGGCCCGTTCGCCGTTCGGCCCGGTCCTCGCTGCGGTCTGGGGGAGCCGGTCAGGACAAGTGGGTCTGGCAAGGCAGGCTGGCTGTGCGGGCGTGGCTGTGCAGGGCGGGCGTGCGGGCGTGGCCAGGCAGGCTGGTTGTGCGGGGCTGACTGTGCGTGCGCGGCGGTACGGGCGTGGCGGTGCGGGGCGGGCGTGCGTTGGTGCGTGACTGTGCGGGGCTGGCGGTGCGGGCGTGGCCGTGCGGGGCTGGCTGGGCGCCTCGCTGGCCGCACGTGCCCGGTTGCCCATCGCGGAGGGAGCGAGATGGTCCCTAAAGCGGCACCGGGGAGTGGTCTTCGGTGCCCTATGCCGTGCTCCACATTTCGACGCAGTAGCCCTCTGCTCCGTATCTGGACGCAGGGCCCCTCTGCTCCGTATCTCGACGCAGTAGCCCTCTGCTCCGTGGCTGGGTGCAGTAGCCCTTTGCTCCGTGTCTCGACGCAGGGCCCCTCTGCTCCGTGTCTCGACGCAGTAGCCCTCTGCTCCGTATCTAGGGGCAGCAGCCCTTTGCTTCACGATGCGGAGCACGGCATAGGGCGCCGAAGACACCCCCCAGAGCGGCCTACGAGGGCACGCCCGGAAGGTGCGAGACGGTGTGGTCCCGCGGGGTGACGTACGGCGCCGGCGAGGGCACGCCCGGAAGGTCCGAGACGGTGTGGTCCCGCGGGGGGTCGAGTACCGCGCCGGCGAGGGCACGCCCGGAAGGTGCGCGACGGTGTGGTCCCGCAAAGGGTCGAGTACGGCGCCGGCGAGGGCACGCCCGGAACGGCCCACCAGGGCACGCCCGGAGGGGCCTACGAACAATGACCGACCCGCGAGAACCCGGGCGCCAGCCCCCGGTGGCCGGAGGCCGTCGCCACGGCTGGGTGGGGAACGTCCGTCATCAATTCGCTTGCCCGGAACACCTAGGATCTAGCCCTATGAGTACCGTCCTGTCCGCCGTCGCCTGGCCGTACGCCAACGGCCCGCGGCACCTCGGCCATGTGGCCGGGTTCGCCGTGCCCTCCGACGTCTTCAGCCGGTACATGCGGATGGCCGGCCACGACGTGCTCATGGTCTCCGGCTCCGACGAGCACGGCACGCCGATCCTCGTCCTGGCCGACAAGCAGGGCGTCAGCGCCCGCGAGCTGGTCGATGTCAACCACCGGATCATCGCCGCCGAGCTCGCCGATCTCGGTTGTTCATACGACCTCTACACCCGGACGACGACCCCGAACCACTACGCCGTCGCCCAGGAGCTCTTCGCCAGGGACCACGCCAACGGGTACATGATCGAGCAGACCACCCGGGGCGCCATCAGCCCGTCGACGGGCCGTACCCTGCCGGACCGCTATATCGAAGGCACCTGCCCGATCTGTGGGTATGGCGAGGCCCGTGGCGACCAGTGCGACAACTGCGGCAACCAGCTCGACCCCACCGAGCTCATCGACCCGCGGAGCAAGATCGACGGCGAGGTGCCGGCGTTCATCGAGACGCAGCACTTCTTCCTCGACCTGCCCGCGCTGGCCGAGGCGATCGGGGAGTGGCTCGACGGCCGAGAGGCCTCCGGCCTGTGGCGCCCGAATGTCATCAAGTTCAGCCGCAATATCCTCGACGAGGTCAAGCCCCGCGCCATGACCCGCGACATCGACTGGGGCATCCCGGTGCCGCTCGATGGCTGGCGGGACAACCCGGCCAAGCGGCTCTACGTGTGGTTCGACGCGGTCATCGGCTACCTTTCGGCGGCGATCGAGTGGGCTCGACGCTCCGGCGACCCGCAGGCCTGGCGCCGGTGGTGGAACGACCCGGACGCCCTCTCGTACTACTTCCAGGGCAAGGACAACATCACCTTCCACGCCCAGATCTGGCCGGCAGAGCTCCTCGCGTATGCCGGACGCGGCGCCCGCGGCGGCACTCCTGGTCCGTACGGCGTGCTCAACCTGCCGACCGAGGTCGTCGCCAGCGAGTACCTCACCATGGAGGGCAAGCAGTTCAGCTCCTCACGCGGTCACGTCATCTACGTCCGCGACGTCCTGCAGCGCTACGGACCGGACCCGCTGCGCTACTTCATCTGCGCCGCAGGCCCGGAGAACCAGGACGCCAACTTCACCTGGGCCGAGTTCGTCCAGCGGAACAACTCCGAGCTCGTCGCGGGCTGGGGCAACCTCGTCAACCGGACCGCGTCGATGATCCATAAGCGGTTCGGCGCCATCCCGACGCCCGGGCCGCTCGAGCCGGTCGACGAAGAGCTGCTCGCGACGGTCCGAGCCGGCTTCGACTCGGTGGGTCAGGCCTTGGCGCAGCAGCGCTTCAGGGGCGGGATCGGTGAGGTCATGCGCATCGTCGGCGAGGCGAACGCCTATGTCTCCAAGACCGAGCCGTTCAAGCTCAAGGCCGACTCCGAGCAGGAGCGTCTCGGCACGGTGCTGCACACCCTCGCCCAGGCCGTCAGCGACCTCAACCTGCTCATGTCGCCCTTCCTCCCACACAGCGCCAACCGGGTCCACGCGGTGCTCGGCGGGACCGGCGAGCTCATCCCGATGCCGCAGCTGAGCGACGTGGAGGATCTCGACGGCGGACCGGCATACCCGGTCATCACAGGGGACTACAGCGGCGGCCCGCGCTGGCAGTCCACGCCAGTGGTCCCGGGCACCCCGATCGGCCCGCCGACCCCGGTCTTCACCAAGCTCGACCCGTCGGTCGTCGACGAGGAGCTGGCCCGGATGAGCGGCGAGGGCTGACCCGGTGACCAGCTCCGGCGGGGGACGACCGGCAGCGGCCGGACCCGACCCGCTGCCGCTGCCCGTCGTCGACAACCACCTTCACCTCGACCACGCCCGCGAGGGCGAGGACCTGCCCGATATCGCCGCCACGCTCGCCGCGGCGGCGCGGGTCAACGTGACGAGGGTGGTCCAGATCGGCTGCGACCTGCCCGGGGCCCGGATGACCGTCGCCGCGGTCGAGGCGCACCCGACGATGGTCGGGGGAGTTGCGCTGCACCCCAACGAGGTGCCCCGGCTCGCCGCCTCCGGTGAGCTCGATGCGGCGTATGCCGAGATCGCCTCGCTCGCCGAACACCCCCGGGTGCGGACCATCGGGGAGACCGGGCTGGACTACTACCGGACCGACGAGTCCGGACGCCCGGTGCAGCAGGACGGCTTCCGGTGGCATCTGGCCCTGGCGCGCCGGGTGGGCAAGCCGGTCCAGGTGCACGACCGTGAGGCCCACGCCGACGTGCTGCGCATCCTCGCCGAGGAGCCCGCACCACCCGCGGTGGTGCTGCACTGCTTCTCCGGGGATGTCGAGATGGCCCGAGAGGCGGTCGCGCGGGGCTACTACCTCTCCTTCGCCGGGCCGGTCACCTTCAAGAACGCCAGAGGGCTGCGCGACGCCCTGGCCGTGACCCCGCTCGAGCAGCTGCTCGTCGAGACCGACGCGCCATACCTCGCCCCCAGCCCACACCGGGGGGCGACCAACACGCCCGCCCTGGTCCCCTACACCGTGCGGGTCATGGCGGACGTCCTCGCCGTGGACGTCCCGACGCTGTGCCGGGCGCTCGATGCGAACGCGGAGCGGCTCTACGGCCCCTGGTGACCGGGCGGGACCGGTGTGACAGGTGTGATGAATGAGGCATTTCCTGTGGGATTCCTCACCTCCGGAGGGGTCACCTGGAGGCCCCCTGAGCGTTATCGAAACTTGACCTTTCTTCGACCGTTCGGGACAGTAGAACGGTTGGCCGGGTCGTAGGTCCGCCTTTCGTGAGCGTCCACGAGCCCCCTGCGGCTCGCTGGCGGGATGCGTTGAGGCGCTCCGATCCTCGGGATGAACGATCATTGGAGAACTGTGCTCTCAGCCCCACTTCGTCGTGTTGCCCAGGCAGCCGTCGCAGCAACCGTCCTCGCCGGAGCCTTCGGTGTCACCGCCTTCGACAAGGCCGTGACCCTGTCCGTCGATGGCCAAGCCACGCAGGTCCACGCATTCGCCAGCACGGTCGCAGACCTGCTGTCGCGCCAGGGCATCACGGTCGGGGCGCACGACGTCGTCGTGCCGGCCACAGACCAGCCGCTCGATGACGGCCAGAGCGTCGTCGTCCGCTATGGGCGCGCGCTCACCGTCACGCTCGACGGGAAAACCACCACGTACTACACGACCGCCACGACGGTCGACGCCGCTCTGGCCGAGCTGAACATCCGCGCCGAGGGCGCCCAGCTGTCCGTCTCCCGGTCCGCGCCGCTCGGGCGCCAGGGCCTGGACCTGACGATCAGCAACCCCAAGCAGGTCACCCTTGATGTCGCCGGGGTGAAGAAGGTCGTGTCGACCAACGACCTCACCGTCACCGACCTCCTCGCCGCAAACGCGGTGACCCTCGGGACGCTCGATACCGTGGTCCCCGCCGCGAACACCCCGCTGACCACGGGGATGGCGATCGTCGTCACCCGGGTGAGCCAGAAGACCGAGACGGTGACCGAGTCGATCGGCTACGCGGTGACCAAGGTCAACGACTCCTCGATGTACCAGGGTCAGTCCAAGACCGTCACGCCGGGCAAGGCCGGGTCGAAAAAGGTCACCTACACCTCGACCTTCGTCAATGGCACCCTCAAGACCAAGGTCGCGGTCTCCACCACGGTCGTCTCTGCTCCCGTCGCCGAGGTCCGCAAGGTCGGGACCAAGGCGGTCCCGCGACCGTCGGCCGGCTCGGTCAACAGCGCCGGCCTCAACCTCGCCAATGCGGCCATGTGGGACCGGATCGCCAAGTGCGAGTCCGGCGGCAACTGGCATATCAACACCGGGAACGGCTACTACGGCGGCCTCCAGTTCCTCACCTCGACCTGGCTGTCGAACGGCGGCGGCCAGTTCGCCCCGCGGGCCGACCTCGCCAGCCGCGAGCAGCAGATCACCGTGGCGAACCGCCTCTATGCCCGGGCAGGCCTGGGTCCCTGGGGCTGCCGCTGGGCGGCCTGACGCCCGTCAGCCCTACCCCGTGGGGGCCCCGCACCGTGGTGCGGGGCCCCCACGGCGTTCCACCGGTCATGGCTAGGGTGGGTCCGTGACCTCCTCGCCCGATGGCAGCCGGCTGCTCGGCGCCTCCGACGTGCGAGGACTGGCGACCCGGCTCGGGGTGCGGCCGACCAAGCAGCGCGGCCAGAACTTTGTCGTCGACGCCAACACGGTCCGCCGGATCGCCCGGCGCTCGGGGGTCGGGCCGGGGGATGTCGTCCTCGAGGTGGGCCCCGGCCTCGGGTCGCTCACCCTTGCCCTGCTCGAGGCCGGCGCCGAGGTCACCGCGGTCGAGGTCGACCCGCTCCTGGCCGGCGCGCTCGCCGACACGGTTGCGGCATACGCTCCGGCTGACCACGCGAGACTGCGGGTCGTCGAGGCGGACGCGCTGACCGTGACCGACCTGCCCGGCCCGGCCCCGACCCACCTCGTCGCGAACCTCCCCTACAACGTCTCGGTCCCCGTCGTTCTGCGCGCCCTCGAGGACTTCCCGAGCGTCCAGCGCGTCCTCGTGCTGGTCCAGCTCGAGGTCGCCGAACGGCTCGCGGCCACCCCTGGGGGCAAGGTCTACGGCGTCCCCAGCGTCAAGGCCCGGTGGTATGCCGACGTCGTCCAGGCCGGCACGGTCCCTCGGTCGGTCTTCTGGCCGGTCCCCAATGTCGACTCCGGCCTGGTCGAGCTGGTCCGCCGGGAGCCGCCCGCTGCACCGACGCTGCGCCGGGCCGTCTTCGCCTGCATCGACGCGGCCTTCGCCCAGCGCCGCAAGACCCTCCGCGCGGCCCTGGCCGGCTGGGCCGGGTCGCCGGCCGAGGCCGAGCGCCTCCTCGTCGCCGCCGGGGTCGACCCCGGTGCTCGCGGTGAGCAGCTCGACGTCGCCGACTTCGCCCGGGTCGCCGCCGCCCGGGAGAACGCGCGGGTGGCCTCGTGATCCGGTCGCTGCGCACGGTCCGCCCCGCCGCCAAGGCCCCGGTCACCGCCCGGGCCTGCGCCAAGGTCAACCTCGACCTGCGCGTCGGCGCCGTCCGTCCGGACGGCTACCACGAGCTGTCCTCGGTCTTCCTCGGGGTCGGCCTGCACGACGATGTCACCGTCCGGCCGTCGGCGCAGTGGTCCCTCACCGTCGAGGGCAAGCACACCGAGGGCGTGCCGACCGACGAGACCAACCTGGCCTGGCGCGCCGCGGTCGCCGTCGCGGAGCTGGGGGGAGTCGACCAGCCGGTCGCCATCCACATCGACAAGAACATCCCGGTGGCCGGAGGGATGGCTGGCGGGTCTGCCGATGCGGCCGCCTCGGTCCTGGCCTGCAACGCCCTGTGGGAGGTCGGACTGGACCGCTCCGAGATGCTCACCATCTGCGCGGACCTCGGCAGCGACGTCCCGTTCTGCCTCAGCGGCGGCGTGGCGGTCGGGCGCGGCCGCGGTGAGCAGCTCGTCCCGGTCCTGTCCCGCGGCACCTTCCACTTCGTCTTCGCCGCGAGCGAGACCGGCCTGTCCACCCCGACGGTGTATGCCGAGTACGACCGGCTGCACGAGGCGGCCGGAAGCCAGCCGGACGACCCCGGCCCCAACCCCGAGCTGCTCGCGGCCCTCCGCGCCGGGGACGCCTACGCCCTGGCCAGTGCGTTGCACAACGACCTGGAGGCGGCAGCGCTCTCGCTGCAACCGCAGCTCGGTGAGGTCATCGAGGCCGGCATCGAGTTCGGAGCCCTCGCCGGGATCGTCTCCGGCTCCGGGCCGACGGTCGCCTTCCTCGCCGCCGACCAGGAGTCCGCGCTGCACCTGGCGATCGCGCTCACGGCGAGCGGCACCTCGCGGCAGGTCCGGCATACCGTCGGTCCGGCCCAAGGGGCCCACCTCGTCGCGCCGGCCGGTCGGCGCTGATGCCGCTGTTGCTCACCCTGGACCGGGTGCACGTCGTCGCCGGGGTGCAGGTCGTCCTCGACGAGGTCTCCCTGGGCGTCTCGACCGGTGACCGGGTGGGGATCGTCGGGCGCAATGGGTCGGGCAAGTCGACCCTCCTTCGCGTCCTCGCCGGCACCCAGGTCCCCGACGAGGGGCGCACAGCCCGGGCCGGAGGCGTCGACGGGATCACCGTCGCCCTGCTCCATCAGGGCGATACGGCCGATCCCACCGCGACCGTGCGGGAGGTCGTCGTCGGGACAATGGCCGAGCACACCTGGGCCGGTGACCCGCGGATCCGGGACATCGTCGAGGGGCTCCTGGGCGGGGTGGGGGCCGACGGCGTCGGCGGCTTCGACCGCGAGGTCGGGTCGCTGTCCGGCGGGGAGCGGCGCCGGGTCAACCTCGCTGCCGCGTTGGTCGCCGACCCGGACCTCCTGCTGCTCGACGAGCCGACCAACCATCTCGATGTCGAGGGCGTCGCGTGGCTGGCGGCATACCTCCAACGGCGGCGGGCCGACAGCGCGACCATCACCGTCACGCACGACCGGTGGTTCCTCGACGCGACCTCGACGTCCACCTGGGAGGTCGCCGACGGCGCGGTCAGCCCGTTCGAGGGCGGGTATGCCGCCTACGTCCTGGCCAAGGCCGAGCGCGACCGGCTCGCCGCCGTCACCGCCGCCCGCCGGGACAACCTGCTCCGCAAGGAGCTCGCCTGGCTGCGCCGCGGCGCCCCGGCGCGGACCTCGAAGCCGCAGTTCCGCCTCGACGCCGCGGCGGCCCTCATCGCCGACGAGCCCGCGCCCCGCGACGATGTGGCGCTGGTCCGGTTCGCGGTGACCCGGCTCGGCAAGGACGTGCTCGACCTCGAGTCCGCCGTCGTGGTCCTCGGCGACCAGCGCATCCTCGACGACGTGACCTGGCGGCTCGCGCCGGGCGAGCGGGTCGGGGTCGTCGGGGTCAACGGCGCCGGGAAGTCGACGCTGGTCAAGGCCCTGCTCGGGCAGGTGCCACTCACCTCCGGACGGCGCCGTCAGGGCAAGACCGTCGTCACGGCATACCTCAGCCAGGACGTCCGTGAGCTGGTCCCGCTCGAGGGGCTGCGCGTCATCGAGGCGGTCACCGCGGTGCGCGCGGTGACCCGGCTCGGCGACAAGGAGGTCACGGCCAGCCAGCTCGCGACCCGGCTGGGGTTCACCGGCTCCCGGCAGCAGACCCGCGTCGGCGACCTCTCCGGGGGCGAGCGGCGCCGGCTCCAGCTGCTCCGGCTGCTCATGGCCGAGCCCAATGTCATCGTCCTCGACGAGCCGACCAACGACCTCGACATCGAGACGCTGACCTCGCTGGAGGACATCCTCGACGGCTGGGCGGGGACCCTGGTCGTCATCTCGCACGACCGGTATCTCATCGAGCGGGTGACCGACCACCAGGTGGCCCTGCTGCCCCGCGGCAGCGGGCGGCCCGGGGGAGTGGTCCGTGACCTGCCCGGCGGGATCGACGAGTACCTCGCGCTGCGGGCGCGGCTGGAGGCGGCGGAGTCGGCCCGTCGCGCCGGCGACGAACCGGCGGGTCGGGCTGACCCGGCGGGCCCATCGGCGGCGGAGGTCCGTGAGGCACGCAAGGAGCTGGCCCGGATCGAGCGCCGCCTCGCGGCGCTGGAGGTGGCGGAGTCCCGGGCGCACGACGAGATGGCCGCGAACCCCACCGATCATTCTCGTATGACGAACCTTCATCTGCAGGTCCTCGAGATCCAGCGCGAGCGCGCCGAGCTCGAGGATGCCTGGTTGGCGGCGGCCGACGCCGTGGGCTAGGCCCCGTGCATGATTATCGGTTGTCTAACTGAACTATCTTGCGGTTCCTGCACCGAGAACACTGCCCTCTAGAGCTCGAACCAGGCGACGGCTGGCTCGACGAGGCTGCCGAGCCAGACCCGGCCGTCGACCTCGCGCACGCCGGTGGCCATATGGAACTCGGTGGCCTCGAAAGCCCGGTCGTGGACGACCCGGCCGTCGGCGTCGAGCGCGATCACCCGGACGGTCCGCTTCGGCTTCGGTTGGGCCCAGGCCGGCAGTTTCAGGGCGCCGCGGCGCAGCACCATCGGGCCGGTCTTCAGCCGCTCGACGACCGGGTCGGTCGGTGAGGCGATGGCGACCCAGATCAGGCCGTCGGTGCCACGGGAGATATTGTCGGGATAGCCCGGGAGGTCCTGCGCGAGGTAGTCGCGCGTGCCGGCGCGGGCACCGGTCAGCCAGCGTCGGACCACCGTCCGCGCCCCGGTCTCGGCCACCGCGACGAAGGACTCGTCGGCGGCCAGGGCCACGCCGTTGGCGAACTCGAGGCCGGTCAGGAGGGTCTCGACCGAGCCGTCGGTGTGCCGCACCAGCAGGCGCCCGGTCCGGGTCGCCTCGACGAGGTCGTGCTTCCACTCGTGGACCGAGTAGTGCGCCGAGCTGTCGGTGAAGAAGATCCGCCCGTCGGCGGCGACGGCCGCGTTGTTGCAGAAGCGCATCGGCATACCGTCGACCGCGGAGGTGAGCAGCTCGACCCGACCCGAGGCCGGGTCGACGGCGAGCAGCCCACGGTCGGCGTCGCAGACGAGGATCCGGCCGTCACCGAGCAGCTCCAGGCCGAGCGGGCGACCGCCGGTCGTCGTGACCCGCTCGACGAGGTGGCCGTCCGGGGTGAGCCGGAAGATCGAGCCGTCCTCGGTGCCGGTCCACACGTGTCCCTTGGGGCCGATGAGCACGTCCTCGGCGCCAGTGCCGGGGACCCGCACGACCGTGAGCCGCTCCGTTGCCATGGACGCAGGCTATGCCCCAGGCGCGGCGCAGGGGCAGCGGACCCACGAGGCCTGGGGAGCCCTACTCGGTCTCGAAGGGCGTCAGCAGCAGGCGGAGCAGACCGGCGAGCAGGGCCCGGTCCTGCGCGGAGAGCGCCGACAGCAGCTGGTGCTCGCGGGCCAGCAGGTCGGCCATCGCTCCGTCGACGACCCTCGCCCCCGCCGGGGTCAGCGCGACGATCACCCCGCGCCGGTCGTCGGGGTCCGGGCGGCGGCTGACCAGACCTCGGTGCTCGAGCCGGTCGACCCGGTTGGTCATCGTCCCGGAGGTGACCAGGGTCTGGCTCACCAAAGCACCGGGGGAGAGCTCGTATGGCGCCCCGGCGCGCCGAAGCGCCGCGAGGACGTCGAACTCCCAGCCCTCCAGGTCGTGTCCGGCAAAGGCCGCGCCGCGGGTGAGGTCGAGATGCCGAGCCAGCCGGGAGACCCGGGAGAGGACGTGCAGGGGCGCCACGTCGAGGTCCGGACGGGCTCGGGCCCAGGCCTCGACGATGCCGTCGACGTCGTCGCGCGGCTGCGTCATACCGGCAAATGTATGACGTCGAGTATCTGGACGACGAGTCTCTTGACGATCGCGTGGGCGAGTCGGGCGTTTCCGCAGCGCAGCGTGGTCCGCCCGGTGCATGCTGACGCCCATGCGCGAGCCCACATCGATCACGCCCGACCGCACACCGGCATACGCCAGGCCGGGAACCGAGCCCACCGAACCGGTGCGGATGAGGTGGACCCTTGGGGTCACCCTCGCGAGCATCGGCCTGTGGGCGGGCTTCTTTGGCCCGATCCAGGTGCTGCTGGCACTGCAGGCGGCCGCGATCGTCCCCGAGCACAAGGAGACGACGCTCGCGATCTTCACCGGGATCGGGGCGCTGGTCTCGGTCATCTGCAACCCGCTGTTCGGGGCGATATCGGACCGGACGATCTCGCGCTTCGGGCGGCGGCTGCCGTGGGTCGTCGGCGGGGCGCTCGTCGGCGCGGCGAGCCTGGTGTGGCTGGCCTTCGCGTCGTCGGTGGTCACCGTCGTTATCGGCTGGGTCGGGGTGCAGGCCAGCCTCAACGCGATGCTTGCCGCCCTGACTGCCTCGATCCCGGACCTGGTGCCGGTGCGCCAGCGTGGCCTGGTCGGCGGCTGGGTCGGCGCGGCGCAGACTCTCGGCGTCGTCGTCGGGGTCGGCGTCGCCGGTGCGGGCGGAGGCAAGGTCGCGCCGGGCTACCTCATGCTCGCGGCCCTCGTGGTGCTCCTCGCCATCCCCTACGCGCTGCGCAGCAACGACCTGCGGCTCGACGCGGCGCATCGGGAGCCCTTCGAGCTTGGGCAGTTCGCCCGGGGCTTCTGGACCGACCCGCGGGAGCACCCGGACTTCGGCTGGGCGTGGGGGACCCGGTTCCTCACCAATCTCGCCAACGCCCTCGGCACGGGGTACCTGCTCTTCTACCTCACCGACGCGGTCCGCCACCCCAACCCGACCGCCGCCCAGACGATGCTCATCCTCGTGTATGCCGGCCTCCTCGTCGTCTCGACCGTCATCGCCGGGGTCTGGTCGGACCGGGTGGGGCGGCGCCGGGTCTTCGTCATCTGGGCCGGGGTCGTCCTCGCCGGGGCATCCTGCCTGCTGGCGCTGCAGCAGACCTTCACCGGGGCGCTGGTCGGGGCCTGTCTGTACGGGATCGGGTTCGGCATCTACACCTCGGTCGACTTCGCGCTGATCACCCAGGTGCTGCCGGACGCCGATGGGACGGCTCGGGACCTCGGGGTCATCAATATCGCCGCCGCCCTGCCTCAGGTCGTCGCGCCGCCGATCGTCGCGACGGTCCTCGGGGTGGTCGGTGCGGACAAGGCGGGCGGGTACCGGGTGGTCTACCTGCTCGGCGCGGTCATCGCCCTGCTCGGCGGCGTCCTCGTCCAACGCATCCGTTCCGTCCCCTAACCTGTGGATAACCTGCAAAGACACACCTTTAGAAGGCTTCTAAAGGTGTGTCTTTGCGGGTTGTCCACAAGGATGGGGGGATGCTGACGACGCCGCTGGCCCCCGAACCGAACCCGACCATCGAGCAGGCCGGCGCGGACGCCGCTGCCACCCTCGGGGCCGACTTCCTCTTCGGCGTCTCGACTGCCTCGTACCAGATCGAGGGCGCGGTCACCGAGGACGGCCGGGGCCGCAGCGTCTGGGACGACTTCTGCGACCGACCCGGCGCGATCCGGGACGGGTCCTCGGGCGCGACGGCCTGCGACTCCTACCACCGCTACCCCGAGGATGTCGCGCTCATGAGTGGCCTCGGCGTCGGCGCCTACCGGTTCTCGATCGCCTGGCCCCGGATCCAGCCCGACGGCGTCGGAGCGGTCAACCCCGCGGGCCTGGACTACTACGACCGGCTCGTCGACGCCCTCCTCGCCGCCGGCATCGCCCCCGCCGCGACGCTTTTCCACTGGGATCTCCCCTCGACCCTGCAGGAGCGCGGCGGCTGGCTCGAGCGCGACACGGCATACCGCTTCGCGGAGTATGCCGGGCATGTCGTCGACCGCCTCGGCGACCGGGTGGCGATGTGGATGCCGGTCAACGAGCCCAATGTCGTGACGACACTGGGCCACGCGACGGGCATCCATGCCCCGGGGATGACCCTGGGCTTCGGGTCGCTCCAGGTCGCCCACCACCTCCTGCTCGGCCACGGTCTGGCGGTCGCCCGGCTGCGGGCCGGCGGCGCCACCCAGGTCGGCTGCGCGAACAACCACCTGCCGATCTGGCCGGCGTCCCCGGACCCTGCCGACGTGGGGGCGGCCGGCATCTTCGACGCCATCTACAACCGCTTCTTCATCGAGCCGATGCTCCGCGGCGAGTACCCCGACGGCATGGGCGCCATGCTCGCCGGCCCGGTCGCCGAGGACCTGCAGACCATCTCGGTGCCCCTGGACTTCTACGGCCTCAACACCTACAACCCGGTCCGGGTCGGCTCGCCCGAGGGTGCGGTCGCCACGGCGGTCCTCGGCGCCCGGCCCGAGGTCGCCGCCGGGACGCCGGCCGGTATGCCGTTCATCCAGCTGCCCGTCGACGAGTACCCGCACACCGCCTTCGACTGGCCGGTCGTGCCCGCTGCGATGACCCAGCTGCTCCTCGACCTCACCGAGCGCTACCCGGGCATCCCGCCGATCTATATCACCGAGAACGGCTGCTCCTATCCGACCGGCCCAGGCCCCGACGGGACGATCGAGGACGTCGAGCGGGTCGACTTCTATGCTCAGCACCTGCGCGCCGTCGGCCGGGCCCGCCAGCGCGGCGCCGACGTCAGGGGCTACTTCGCGTGGTCGCTGCTCGACAACTTCGAGTGGGCCGAGGGCTACGAGCAGCGCTTCGGGCTCGTCTGGGTCGACTTCGGCACCTTTGCGCGGAGCCCCAAGGCGTCATACCACTGGTATGCCGGCCTTATCGCCGCGGTCCGGGCGGGTTCGGCGGCGGGTGACCTCACGTCCTGACGACCCATCCCGGCCGCTCCCCGAAAAAGTCGGCGAAGCGCTGTCATGGCTGCCAGGAAAGCGCGTCTCACAGTCGGAGAGCATGCGCGGACCGTGAGGCCACGGCTGTTGCGGCAAGGAGGGGGCGCATGCATCCAGGTTCGCCGTCCCGGGCAGCTCTGCGGGGGCTGCCCGGACGGGCGAATCTGTGCGACAACCGCTGGGGGCAGCGGACCATCGCTACAGTTGTTTCGATGGGCACTATCGGGAAGGGCTCGACATGACGGCGCAGGTGGGTGAGCTGCAGCCCGCCTGGGACCAGGTGGACGACGCTGCGCTGCTCGACCTCGCCCGGACCGGCGACGCCGCCGCATATGGTGAGCTCTGGCGCCGGCACCTTCCCGCTGCGTACGGTGTGGCGCATCGCTACCGCAACCGCGCTTCGGCCGAGGACATCGTCGCCGAGGCGGCCGCCCGGGTCTACGGGCTGATCAAGGCGGGCAAAGGCCCGCTGACCAACTTCCGGTCGTACTTCCTCACCACCGTCCGCACCGCGGCGACCGACACCGCCCGCGCCGACCTTCGGGTGATCCCGACCGAGGGCACCGACCTTGAGCTGGCTGCCGGTTCGGTCGACGCCCACGACCCCACCATCTCGGTCGACCACGAGATGGTCCGGGCCGCCTTCAAGGCACTGCCCGAGCGGGACCAACGGGTGCTGTGGTTCACCACCGTCGAGGGAGAGCCACCGAGCAAGGTCGCTGCGACGATGGGGATGTCCGCCAACGGCGTCAGCGTGACCGCCCTGCGGGCCAAGGACGCGCTCCGCGCCCGGTACCTCGATGCTCATGCGACCCGGGCGATCTCCCGGGCCGACGACGACGAGTGCCGCTGGGTGCTGTCGAACATGGGGCGCTACGTCCGGGGCAAGCTGCCATCCCGGCAGAAGGCCCGGGTGGACGACCATCTGCGGGTCTGTCGGCATGCCCAGGGCCTCGCCTACGAGATGGCCGACGTCAGCCGCGGCCTGCCCGCCATCATCGTGCCCTTCATCTTCCTCGGGGCGATCGCCTCCAAGGCCGCCTGGGTTGCGGTGCCCGCCATCGTCGGCACGGAAGCCGGGGTCGCCGGGACCGAGGCTGGTTCCACCTCCGGGTCATCTCGGGAGCAGGCCAGTGCGGCCGCTGGTGCTGCGGCAGCAGCTGGAGCGGCCGCCGCCGGCGCCGGCGCGGGTGGCGGTGCGGCGGGGCTGGCCGCCATGGCCGCCTCCCCGGCCGGAATGGTGGCACTCGCACTCGTCGCGGTGGCGGGCCTCACGGTCGTGGCCGCGACGCAGCTACCCAAGATCCTCGGCACCGACGGCGCGCAGACCTCCAGCGAGGGCGGCGCCGCTCCGGGCGGCCCGACCGGAGGTGCGTCGAGCGATCCCGCAAGCACTGCGGTGGGCGGGACGACAACCAGCGCCGCGAGCCCGACGACCCTACCGAGCTCGGCGCCCACCGGCCCGGCGGTCTGGCCCACGACGCCGGCCCCCAGGCCGACGACGACGCATCCGACCGCCCCGGCCTCGAGCACCTCCAGCTCGTCCTCCTCGTCGAGCTCGTCCTCCTCCAGTTCGACGAGCGCGAGCAGCAGCACCAGCTCGAGCACGAGCAGCAGCTCGAGTACCACGCCCTCCTCGACGACCACAACGACACCCTCGTCGACCACGAGCACCACCCCGTCCTCGACGTCGACCACCACCCCGAGCTCGACGTCGACCACTACCCCGTCCTCGACGACGACCACCCCGAGCTCGACGACGACCACGGCGGTGCCGGTCCTGCCGACGGTGACGATCGGCGACGCGACCCCCACCGGCGCCGTGGACCAGGTCGCCATACCGGTGACCGTGGACCCGGGGACGACGACCGGGACATATACCGTCACGGTGAGCTCAGCCTCGGCCGCGGAACTGCTGGCCAAGGGGACCGGCTGGGCGTGTGTCGATGCCACGACCGACCCGAACGTTCCCACCCGTGAGTGCACCCTCGTGGCGGCTGCGCCCGGGGTCCCGCACGGAGCGGCAGTCCTGCCCGTTCTCGACCTCACGGTGACGAGCAACCAGGCCGGAAGGGTCGACGTGGCAGTCCGTGTTGACGGCGTCGTCAAGGCGACCGCCAGCGCCACCCTGCCCACGTCCGACCCGGTCGTGACCGTCGAGCAGACACCCTTGCCCCTCGGCGGCTACCAGTTGGGCGTCGATGTCCGCGGCCGGTTCGCGTCCCTCCCCGCCTTCTGGGTCTGGTGGGTTGACGACGCCGGCTCGGTTGGGGTGCCCACGGCGGACACCAGCGACGAATGGCTCTGCCGCCCGGCGAACTCAGGCCAGCCGACGGGGGTGCCGCGGCAGGCCGCCAAGTGCAACTTCGGCGGTGATCCGCGCGTGTTGACGACGCTGCGCTACTCCTCGCTCGAGGCCACCCACCATGTGGTGCACTTCCTGCTCGACGCCGACGGGGTGCTCGTCGACACAGTGGTCGACCTCCCGGCTCCGGCCTGACCCGACGGTGACCGCGCGGCCACCAACGTCGAACCGGCCGACGTGACCGCACGACCGCAGGGACACCGCCGCTCAAGTACCCTGGACCGGGTCCTACGGGACCGGTCCCCGGTTGGTCTGCTGGCAGGGCCCGCCTGACTTTGAATCAGGATTAGCGACGCTGGTTCGATTCCAGCCCGGGGAGCCGTGCGCCGACAGTTCGCCGACCCCAACCGGCCACCGGTGCCGCGCCGTTCACGCGCTCTGCGGGGCGACCGTCGGACGAGTACCATGGGCGAGCCCAGCCGCAGACCCGCCCAGCCCCCGGGGAGGCCCCGACCGTGACGACCCGACGCCCCGTGGCCGTCGTCATCCTCGCTGCAGGTGAGGGCACCCGAATGAGGTCGAGCACCCCCAAGGTGCTCCACCGGATCGGTGGGCGCACCCTGCTCGGGCACGCGATCAGCGCCGCCCGTGGCACCGGTGCGGACCACGTGGAGGTCGTCGTCCGGCACGCGCGGGAGCAGGTGGTCGCCTTCTGCCAGGAGTATGACGACCAGCTGGTCATCGCCGACCAGGACGATGTCAAGGGCACCGGTCGAGCGGTGGAGTGCGGTCTCGACGAGCTGCCCGACGATCTCGCCGGGACCGTGCTGGTCACCTATGGCGATGTGCCCCTCCTGACGGCCCTCACCCTGCGCGAGCTCACCGCGGCCCACGACGAGAGCGGCAGCTCCGTCTCGGTCGTCACCGCTCGGGTGCCCGACCCGACCGGCTACGGCCGGGTCATCCGGGACGTCGACGGCCAGGTGGAGCGGATCGTCGAGCAGAAGGACGCGACGCCCGACGAGGCGGCCATCGACGAGATCAACTCCGGCATCTACGCCTTCGACGTCGCCGTCCTGCGAGCCGCCCTGGACCAGGTCGGCACGGACAACGCCCAGGGGGAGAAGTACCTCACCGACGTCGTGCGGATCGCGCGGGAGTCCGGGCACCTCGTCCGCGCCCACGTCATCGACGACGTCTGGCAGACCGAGGGCGTCAACGACCGGGTGCAGCTGGCCACCCTCGGTGCCGAGCTCAACGCAAGGGTCTGCCGGCGCTGGATGCGCGAGGGCGTGACCATCGTCGACCCCGCCACGACCTGGCTCGACGCCGATGTCGCCCTCGGCCGCGACTGCCGGATCCTCCCTGGCACCCAGCTGCTCGGGGCCACGACGATCGGCGCTGAGGTGGTCATCGGGCCCGACACCACCCTCGACAGCTGTGAGGTGGGCGACCGCGCGGTCGTCATACGCACGCATGCCACGTTGGCGAGGGTGGGCGCGGAGGCGACCGTCGGCCCGTATGCCGTCCTCCACCCCGGCAGCGATATCGCGCCGGGCGACAGCGTCGGTCCGTTCACCGACCGACATGCGACCACGGAGGGTGACCCGCAGTGAGCGGCATCGAGCGGTCGACGAGCAAGTGGCTGATGATCTTCTCCGGCCGCGCCCACCCCGAGCTGGCCAAGGAGGTCGCCGAGCAGCTGGGCGTCGAACCGGTCCCCACGACCGCCTACGACTTCGCCAACGGCGAGATCTACGTCCGCTACGAGGAGTCGGTGCGCGGCTCGGACGCCTTCGTCCTGCAGAGCCACACCGCGCCGATCAACGAGTGGATCATGGAGCAGCTCATCATGGTCGACGCGCTCAAGCGGGCTTCGGCCAAGCGGATCACCGTCGTGCTGCCCTTCTACGGCTACGCCCGCCAGGACAAGAAGCACCGCGGCCGCGAGCCGATCTCGGCCCGCCTCATGGCCGACCTCTTCCGCGCCGCCGGCGCCGACCGGCTCATGGCCGTCGACCTGCACACCGCGCAGATCCAGGGGTTCTTCGACGGCCCGGTGGACCACCTCATGGCCCTGCCGGTGCTCTCCGACTATGTGGCAACCACGTATGCCGGGGCGGACTTCGCCGTCGTCTCGCCCGACGCCGGCCGGATCAAGGTCGCCGAACAGTGGTCCCGCCGCCTCGGCGGCGCACCGCTGGCCTTCGTCCACAAGACCCGAGATATCAACCGGCCCAACGAGACCGTCGCCAACCGGGTCGTCGGCGATGTCGCCGGGCGACTCTGCGTCCTCGTCGACGACATGATCGACACCGGGGGCACGATCACCAAGGCCGCCGACGTCATCATGGCGGCCGGGGCGACCGGCGTCGTCGTCGCAGCGACCCACGCGATCCTCTCCGGGCCGGCGCCCGACCGGCTCAGCGCGTGTGGGGCCGTGGAGGTCATCGTCACCAACACCTTGCCGATCCCCCCGGACCGGCAGTTCCCCAAGCTGACCATCCTCTCGATCGCCCCGCTGATCTCCCGGGCCATCAAGGAGGTCTTCGAGGACGGCTCGGTGACCAAGATGTTCGACGGCGGGGCGTGAGGGTCGTGGGACTGCGGGAACGGCTGACCGACCTCTGGGCCGAGAACACCCGGCGGATGTATGCCGGTGGCCGCCCCAACGCCCGGGCCAAGCGGCTCAATGCGCTGTGGGCCCGGCTTGCGCGCCGCGGCGTCCGGGTCGGCGGCGTCTCCACCCTTGTCGTCGTCGGCCGCTCCAGCGGCACGCCGATCGACGTCCCGATCATCCCGGTGCGCGTGGACGGGCGGGTGTACGTCGGGTCGATGCTCGGCCCGACGGCGAACTGGGTGCGCAATATCCAGGCCGCCGGCGGCCACGCCATGCTCCACGACGGGCGCCACCACGACCGGGTCATCCTCGTCGAGACCCCGGTCGAGGGCCGCGCCCGGCTGATCCAGGCCTTTCTCGACGCCGCGCCGGGCGCCCGCCCGCACGTCCCGGTGGACCGGTCCCAGCCGCTGGACCAGATCCAGCGGTATGCCGACCAGATCCCGGTCTTCGAGGTGACCTACCCTGACCGTTGACCTGCGCGCCGCGCGGTCGCGGCTCGACGTGGGCCTGCTCGCGATGATCGCCTCCTCGGCGGCCTTCGCCACCTCGGGCCCGGTCGCCAAGGCCCTGCTGGCCACCGGCTGGACCCCGACCACTCTGGTCACCGCGCGCGTCGGCATCGCCGGGCTGGTGCTGCTCGGCCCGGCCATCATGGCCAGCCGGGGCCGCTGGGGGGTGGTCCGAGCCGAGTGGTGGCTCATCGTCGGGGTTGCGCTGACCGGCGTCGCCGGATGCCAGATCGCCTACTTCAACGCGGTGACCCATCTGCAGGTGAGCATCGCCCTGCTCATCGAGTACCTCGGCATCGTCCTCGTCGTGCTCTGGCTCTGGTTGCGGACCGGGCGCGCCCCGCACCGGGCCACCGTCGGCGGCGTCGTCCTCGCGGTCCTCGGGCTGGTCCTCGTCCTCGACGTCTCCGGTGCGTCCTCGCCGGACCTGGTCGGGGTGCTCTGGGCGAGCTCGTCCGCGATCGGGCTGGCGGCATACTTCGTCATCATCGCGCGGGCGCACGCCGACCTGCCGTCGGTCACCCTGGCCGCCCTGGGGATGCTCCTCGGGGCCGCGCTCATGGGCGCCCTGGGCCTGGCTGGGCTGCTCCCGTGGGGCAGCGCAGGCGAGCCGATCGTCCTCGCCGGCCGGCAGGTCCCCTGGTGGTGGGGCGTGCTCAGCCTCTCCCTCATCGCCGCGGCCTTCGCCTACCTCCTCGGGGCGATCGGGGCCCGCCGCCTCGGCTCGACCGTCGCCTCGGTCGTCGGCCTGACCGAGGTCCTTTTCGCGGTTTTTCTCGCCTGGGCGCTGCTGGACGAGCTGCCCGGGACGGCCCAGCTCGTCGGCGGGGCGCTCGTCGTCGCCGGGGTCGCGGCGGTGCGCTGGGGCGAGCGCGCGGACGTCGGGCCGGTCGGCGATTTCCCCGCCCCGGGGGGTCTCGCCTAAGATCGAGGGGTTGCCTCGGCGAGGGACGTCGCACGAACCGCGCGTCCGTGATCGACGTGGCGAGATGCCTCCGCGTCGCGCCGCTCGTGCCGCGTCCCGCGTCGAGGCCCGCCACCACCGTCGCCGCCTTGACCCGTAGGAGCACCCCATGTCCGAGACCACCCTGGTCGCCACCGCCCGCAGCGAGTTCGGCAAGGGGGCCGCTCGCCGGATCCGCCGCGCCGGGAATGTCCCCGCCGTCATGTATGGCCACGGCACCGACCCGGTCCACATCACCTTGCCGGGCCACGACACGATGATGGCGCTCAAGCACGCCAACGCGCTGCTCGCCATCGACCTCGACGGCACGGTCCAGCTCGCCCTGGCCAAGGACATCCAGCGCGACCCGGTGCGACCGGTCATCGAGCACGTCGACCTCGTCATCGTCCGCAAGGGCGAGAAGGTCCAGGTCGAGGTCCCGGTCGTCACCGAGGGCGAGGCCGTCGGCGGGGCCGTCGTCACCGTCGAGTCGCAGACCCTGCTCCTTGAGGTCGAGGCGACCAGTATCCCCGAGCACGTCGTGGTCTCCATCGAGGGCGTCGAGCTCGGCACCCAGATCCACGCGAGCGACCTCACCCTGCCGGAGGGCGCCGTCCTCGTCGACGACGCAGACACCCTGGTCGTCAATGTCGCGGCACCGGTGGCCGAGGACCTCGGCGGCGAGGAGGCCCCGGCCGACGAGGCCGAGGCCCCCGCCGACGAGAGCTGATCACCACCACCGCGCGGGCCTTCCGGTGAGCGCCTGGCTCGTCGTCGGTCTCGGCAACCCGGGGCCGGCATACGCGACCACGCGCCACAACCTCGGCGCGATGACCGTCGCCGAGCTGGCGAACCGCACCCGGTCGACCCTGCGCGCGCACAAAGCGCGAGCGGCACTGGCGCAGGTGCGCCTCGGCATCGAGCCGGGGGGAGCTCCCGGGCCGGCCGCGGTCCTCGCCGTGCCTTCCGGGTTCATGAACGAGTCAGGTGGGCCGGTCAAGGCGCTGTGTCAGTTCTTCGGCGTCGCGCCGGAGCGCCTCATCGTCGTCCATGACGAGCTCGACGTCGAGTTCGGTCGGGTGCGGCTCAAGTTCGGCGGCGGCGACGCTGGGCACAACGGCCTCCGCTCGGTCAGCTCCGCGCTCGGGACCCAGGACTACTACCGTGTGCGCGCCGGGATCGGGCGGCCACCGGGCCGGATGGCGGGGGCCGACTACGTCCTGCGGGACTTCTCCTCGACCCAGCGGGCGGACCTCCCCTTCCTCGTCTCCGACGCCGCCGACGCCGTCGAGCTGCTGGTCAGGGCGGGTCTGGAGGCCGCCCAGCAGCGCTTCCACGCACCGCCGTCGGGGCGTTGACCGACCCTTCGGCCGCAGGTTCGGCAGTTCCTCCTTGGTCCCGGCCGGACACCTTCCCGATTTCTGTCGTTCTCGCGCGGGGCCCCTAGGGGATGGGCTATGGTTGCCCTGCACCGCGTATCAGGGCAGTCTCGAAGACCTCTGTGGGAGAGGTTGGGGCTGGCTGGACGCGGTGCCATGGGAGAAGTTTCTTGGGGCAACTCACAGACGAAGATCACTGGCAACTGGGCGTTGCCGTCTCGTCGTGACGCGTATCAGGGGTACGCGGGACTAGGTCATGGGGGCCGAAGTGACGGAATATGCAGGCGTGGGGCGGCCGAACCCGATCACGGGTCCGCTGACCCAGGCGGGGGCTGGTTCACGGTCGTTGCGGCTCGGGCTGCCGCCGATGCGCCAGGGCGTCTCGAGTGCGTGGGTACGTAGCTACCGGGTCCGGGCCCTTGGCCTCGACCTGCTCGCTGGCCTGACCGCCGGTGTCTGTGGCGCGTGGTTCCGGTTCGACGGGTACCCCAACGCGACTTATCTCGCACTCGCGGCGATCACCCCGCTCGTCTGGGTGCTGACCGTCGCCTTCGCCGATGGATACGACCACCGCATCCTCGGCAGCGGGACCATGGAGTACCGCGCCATCTGGTCCGCGGTGCTTTGGCTGACCGCCGGGACCGCCTTCGTCTCCTATGTGACCAAGGCTCAGGTGGCCCGCGGGTTCGTCCTCACCGCGATCCCGCTCATCCTCGTCCTGTCGGAGGTCTGCCGCTGGGTGTTGCGCCACTGGCTCGGCGCCCAGCGCCGTGACGGGCTCTGCTTCTCCCCGACGGTGGTCGTCGGGCGGGTCGACTCGGTCGCCGACATGGTCCGCGAGATCCAGAACAACCCCGCATCCGGGCTGACCGTTGTCGCGGCCTGCGTCTCCGGTCTCGACTCGGGCGACTACCTCGGCTCCAGTGTCGGCGGCGTCCCGGTCTACGGCGGCCCTGAGACCGCGCTGCTCGCGGTGAACGAGTACCAGGCCGAAGTCGTCGCGGTCTCGAGCCACCCCGACCTGGTCGGCCACTCACTGCGGCGGCTCGGCTGGGCCCTCGAGGAGCTCGGGGTCGACCTGGTCGTCTCGCCCGGTATTGTCGAGGTGGCCGGCCCACGGCTGACCCTGCGGCCCACTGCGGGGATGTCCTTGCTCCATGTCGAACGCCCCTTGCACTCGGGTCTGCGCGCCGTCGGCAAGATGCTCCTCGACCGGGTTCTCGCCCTGTCGATCACATTCTTCTTCCTGCCGCTCATGGTCTCCGTCGCCATCGCCATCAAGCTCGAGAACCCGGGCCCAGTCTTCTTCCGGCAGACCCGGATCGGTGCACAGGGCCGACCCTTCGGCATGGTGAAGTTCCGGTCCATGGTGACCAACGCCGAGGCGCTCCTCGCCGACCTGGCCGAGGAGAGCGATGGCAACGGCATCCTCTTCAAGATGAAGGATGACCCGCGGGTCACCAAGGTCGGCAAGTTCATCCGCCGGTTCTCCATTGACGAGCTGCCGCAGCTGATCAACGTCGTCCGGGGTGAGATGTCCCTCATCGGGCCGCGTCCGCCGCTGCCGTCGGAAGTTGCCGAGTACGAGTCCGACGCCGTCCGACGGCTGCACGTCCGGCCTGGGATGACGGGTCTGTGGCAGGTGAGCGGTCGCTCGGACCTCTCGTGGGAGGAGTCCTTGCGGCTCGACCTGTGGTATGTCGACAACTGGACCCCGATCCTCGACCTGCAGATCCTCGTCCGAACGTTCAAGGCCGTACTGCGAGGGTCCGGGGCGTACTAGAATCGGAGCCGCGTCCAGCGACGGGCGCGCCGAAGGGGCGAACCGTCCAGGGGCGGCCGTGGTCCTCAGACCGGGCTGACTCCCCGGACAACCCACGGCCTCGTTGCCAGCGCGGCATACTGAAGTCCACACAGATGCGGACGGTCGGGGGGGCCCGGTACTGTCCGTGTCGAGATGATATTTCGCTACAAGGGGGGACATTCCACCGTGAGTACTGACGCGCAGCTCGCTCGCGAGCTCGCCGACACCGCAGGGGCGACACTGGTCGCTCTGCGGGAGGACACCGACCTGGTCGGCGCCGTGCTGAAGGACGCCGGCGACCGGGCTTCGCAGGAGGTTCTGAGCCGGCTCCTCGCCGAGCGGCGTCCGGACGACGCCGTGCTGTCCGAGGAGGCCGCCGACGACCCCGCCCGGCTGACCGCTCGGCGCGTCTGGATCATTGACCCGCTCGACGGGACCCGCGAGTTCTCCGAGGTGCCGCGGACCGACTGGGCCGTCCACGTCGCGCTCTGGGAGGACGGCGGACTTGTCGCCGGTGCGGTGGCTCGCCCCGCCGCCGGTCTCACCTATGCGACTGACGGCCCGGTGGAGCGCCCGGTCGGCCGACCGCAGCGGATCCGGCTCGCGGTGAGCCGGACCCGGCCGCCTAGGTTCGTCACCGCGCTGGGGGGCGTCCTCGACGCCGAGCTCGTCGCGATGGGCTCGGCGGGGATCAAGGCTATGGCGGTCCTCGCCGATGAGGTCGACGCCTATGTCCACGCCGGCGGCCAGTACGAGTGGGACTCGGCGGCCCCCGTCGCCGTCGCTCAGGCCGCAGGTCTGCACACGAGCCGCATCGATGGGTCGCCCCTGACCTACAACCAGGCCAACCCGAGCCTTCCGGACCTCGTCATCTGCCGACCCGAGATTGCCCAGGAGATCCTGGCCGCCATCGCGAACCTCACCACGAAAGAAGACATCGCGTGACCGTCCCTATGTACCAGCTCAGCCAGCTCGACGTCCTCGAGGCCGAGGCGATCTTCATCATGCGCGAGGTCGTCGCGGAGTTCGAGAAGCCGGTCCTGCTGTTCTCGGGCGGCAAGGACTCCATCGTCATGCTCCGGGTCGCCCAGAAGGCGTTCTGGCCGGCGCGCATCCCGTTCGTGGTCATGCACGTCGATACCGGACACAACTTCCCCGAAGTCCTCGAGTATCGGGACCGCCGGGTGGCCGAGCTCGGGGTTAACCTCGTCGTTGCCTCGGTCCAGGACGCCATCGACTCCGGCCGGGTGACCGAGCCACCGGACGGCACCCGTAACCGCATTCAGACCCCGGTGCTGCTTCACGCTCTGGAGACCGGCGAGTACACGGCCATCTTCGGTGGGGCGCGACGGGATGAGGACAAGGCCCGCGCCAAGGAGCGGATTTTCTCCTTCCGCGACGACTTCGGCCAGTGGGACCCCAAGAACCAGCGTCCTGAGCTATGGAGCCTCTTCAACAGCAAGATCCATGCAGGCGAGTCGATCCGGGTCTTCCCGCTGTCGAACTGGACCGAGCTCGACATCTGGCACTACATCGAGCGGGAGGGGATCGAGCTGCCGTCGATCTACTTCGCCCACGACCGGGAGGTCGTCGACCGCAAGGGCATGCTCTACGCGGTGAACGAGTTCATCGTTCCCAAGGAGGACGAGACCACCTTCGTCGAGCGGGTTCGCTACCGCACCGTCGGGGACGCGAGTCTGACCGCCGCCGTCCAAAGCGATGCCGACACCATCGATAAGGTCATCGAGGAGGTGTCCACGACTCGGATCACCGAGCGCGGCGCCACCCGAGGAGACGACAAGTTCAGCGAGGCTGCGATGGAAGATCGCAAGCGTGAGGGGTACTTCTAACCGTGGACATTCTGCGTTTCGCCACTGCCGGGTCGGTCGACGACGGGAAGAGCACCCTCATCGGGCGCCTGCTGTACGACACCAAGACCGTCTTCCAGGACCAGATGGACGCCGTCGAGCGCGTGAGCAAGGACCGCGGTGAGGAGTACGTCAACCTCGCGCTGCTCACCGACGGCCTGCGCGCCGAGCGCGAGCAGGGGATTACCATCGACGTCGCCTACCGCTACTTCGCCACCCCGACCCGCAAGTTCATCATCGCGGACACCCCGGGGCACATCCAGTACACCCGCAACATGGTGACCGGGGCGTCGACGGCAGACCTCGCGCTGATCCTTGTCGACGCCCGCAAGGGGCTCGTCGAGCAGAGCCGCCGGCACGCCTTCCTCGCCACCTTGCTCCAGGTGCCGCACCTGGTGCTAGTCGTCAACAAGATGGACCTCGTTGACTACTCGCAGGAGGTCTACGAGCGGATCCACGCCGAATTCACCAACTTTGCGACAAAGCTGCGAGTCCGCGATCTCCAGGTCATCCCGGTGTCGGCCCTCCAGGGCGACAATGTCGTGACCCGCTCGGAGACCATGCCCTGGTATGACGGCCCGAGCCTGTTGCACCATCTTGAGCACGTCCACGTCGCCAGCGACCGCAACCTCGTCGACGTCCGTTTCCCGGTCCAGTACGTCATCCGGCCGATGTCGGAGGAGTACCACGACTACCGCGGGTATGCCGGCCAGGTCGCGGGTGGCGTCCTCAAGAAGGGCGACGAGGTCATGGTGTTGCCGAGCGGCTTCACCTCGACGATCGCCGCTGTGGAGGACGCTGACGGACCGATCGACGAGGCCTATGCGCCGATGTCGATCACCGTCCGCCTTTCCGACGAGATCGACATCAGCCGCGGCGACATGATCTGTCGACCGCACAACCAGCCGACGGTCGCCCAGGATATCGACGCCGTCGTGTGCTGGATGGACGAGTCGGCCGCGCTACAGGTGGGCAAGAAGTACGCCATCAAGCACACCACCCGCATGGCTCGATGCGCGATCCGAGACGTCCAGTACCGCCTTGATGTCAACACCCTCCACCGGGATGAGAACCACCACTCACTGACGCTGAACGAGATCGGGCGCGTCCGGCTGAGGACGACGGTGCCCCTCATGGTGGATGACTACTCCCGCAACCGGACCACGGGTGGGTTCGTTCTCATCGACGAGGCCACAAACCGGACCGTTGCCGCCGGCATGATCCTTCTGCCCTGAGCCGGAGGGCTGGCTTAGCTGCCCAACGCCCCTTAGGGCGCTCTAGTGTTAGCTACATCACACTTGAGATGATAGTGAGTTTCGCGTGCTGCCAGACCCGTAGCCTTGCACGAGCCGTCAGGCTCTTGGGGGAGTCCGTCTTCGGGGATCAAGTGCGTTCAGTCCGGCCGGGGGGCCGGCGATTTCAGATCGGGGAAGTGCAACATGTCTCGTCTCTCTTGGCGACCGCTGGCCGCCGTAGTTGGCGCGCTGGTCGCGCTTGTCACCCCGGTCACCACGTCTGTCCCCGCGCAGGCGGTCACGGCATCGAAGGGTGTCGTCAGCAACTGGGGAACGGACGGGTCCGTGTATGCCGTCCTTCCGGTGGGGGACCGGGTGTACGTCGGCGGAAAGTTCGCCAACGTCATTGACGCCACCGGCGTCAGCCACCCGGCCAGTAACGTGGCGGTGTTCCTATCGTCCCAGGGCGTCTTCGACCTATCCTTCGCAGCCGCGACCGACAACGTCGTGACCTCCCTGGCCGTTAGTGGCACACAGTTGTTCCTTGGGGGCGATTTCACCACCGTCGACGGCGTGGCGCGAGCCCGGCTCGCCTCCGTTGACGCCGCCACGGGGGCCGTCAATACGGCTTTCAAGGCCAACATCAACAAGATCGTCGATGCGGTCCAGATCTCCGGCGGCAAATTGTATGCCGGTGGGTACTTCGGCACCGTCGGCAACGGAACCACATCGACGGCCCGAAAGTACCTGGCCCGCCTCGACCCTGTTACTGGGGCGGTCGACAATTGGTCGCCATCTGTTGATGGGCGGGTCCGATCGCTGTCGCCCTCGCCGGACGGTGCCAAGATGTACCTCGCCGGTGACTTCCAGTCGGTCAACGGATCCGGATCACAGGCCTTCGTCAGCAGCATTAGCACGAGCACCGGTGCGGTCAGCTCCGGTTTCGTCCCAGGCAACACCAGCCCTTACGGCCATCAGAATGTTCTTGGCGTGGTCGCCACGACGGACAACCGGATCCTCCTGGCTACCGCCGGATACCAGGGTGCGTGTACCTCGATGAATGCCACGACGGGTGCTCTGCAGTGGACGAAGGGCACCAACGGCAATGCCCAGGCGATCAGCTACATCGGCAACGTCGTCTGGTGCGGGGGACACTTCACCGGGAGCGGCGCTATTGCGGGACTGACCCGCTACAAGCTGGCCAACCTTGACCTGACCACGGGAGCCGTCCTGTCCTTTAGCGCCCGGATCAACAGCGCTCTCGGCGTTTGGGCACTGGCGACCTCACCCGACCTTTCTCGGACTTTCGTGGGAGGCGACTTCACGCTCATCGACGGGGCCACGGCGAACCACTTCGTTGCCGTGCTTGATGGAACGGTACGCACCGCGCCCTCGGCGCCGCTCAACCCGAGTGCTGTGGGCGGTGACGCGCAGGTGACGGTGACGTGGTCGGCGCCCTCCAGCGATGGCAACTCTCCGGTGACTGGCTACACGGTCTACCGCTCGAGTGGTGGCGCGCCATTCGCTGTTATCGGCACGACCGGCACAACGCGCCAGCTTGTCGATACGACTGTGCTGAACGACACGACGTACAGCTACTACGTCATGGCGCAGAACGCGATCGGGACCAGTCCCGCCAGCACGACCGCTGGCGTGACACCGAAAGCCTTTGTCCACGTCACACCTTCGGCGCCGAGGTCACTCACCGGCCTCGGCACGACGACGCAAGTGACTCTGTCTTGGCTCCCCCCGAGCGACCTCGGTACCGACCCGCTGACCGGGTACCGGGTGTACCGCTCGTCGAGCCCCGGGGGGTCGGGAACGCTAGTTGGTAGCACGTCAGCCGCGACTACTACTTTTGTTGACACCAGCGTCACGGCGAGTTCAGAGTATTTCTACACATTGACCGCCTACAGCCAGGCCGGGGAGAGCCCGACCTCCAGCGAGTCTCGGGTGGTCGCGTCGGCCACGGTTCCGGGCGCCTCAGTCGCTACAAAGGGGGGCTCGTGGTGGACCGCCGTTATCAACTGGACTCCGCCGACCAGCGATGGCGGCTCACCGATTACCGCTTACCAGGTCCTCAGGAATGGGACGGTCGTCGCGACCGTCAGCGCGTCGACCCGCTCGTGGAGCACGTCGTACTTCGGCAGCATCACGCTCCAGGTGCGTGCCGTCAACGCGGTCGGCGTCGGTGCGGTGTCGAACTCGATCGGCTTCTGACCGGCAGTTGATCCGCGTAACGTATCAATGACGCCCGGGCTCGACTCCGTGGCGGCCTTGGTTCTATCACTCGACGCAACGCCCCGAGGCGACGAACGGGTGAGTGTCGACGTTCGTTCTCGGACGGGGCCGATACGACGCTCAACGAGCCCACCGGGCCGTTTGACGGGTCAACGACTTTCCGCGTGATGCTGTGGGTGGTCACGCGGTCATCCGGGCCGTGTTGTACAGCATGATGCGGCATCGGTAGTTGTCGTGGGAGCGGTAGCCGCGGCCGGTTCTCTTGATGTTCTTGATGGTGACGTTCGCGGCCTCGGTTTTGGCGTTGGTTGCTCGGGTGCGGATGGAGGTGGCGATGGCTGGCCACCAGGTGTCGATGGTCTTCTTCAGGCGGTCGGTCTCGGGCATAGCGGCCCAGGTGACGAACTGGTTGAACAGGGCTCGTTCCCGTTGGGCGTCGGCCACGGTGGTGCATGCCAGCAGTCGGCGCAGTTGTTCCTTGACTCCCCAGGCGGCGCCGATCTGGTTGGTGGGGTCGTCGACGGCCAGGACAGTCTTGAGCTTGGTTTTCCCGTTATCGGAGAGGGTGTCGTAGCCGCGCAGCAGCAGCAGTCTGTGGGCCCAGGTGGGGTCGCTCGTGCGGCCGCGGCGGTCGTGGGTGTCCCAGGACACCCGGCGCCGGACCGCGGTGAGCATGTCGTTGCCGAGCTTGACCAGATGGAAGTGATCCACCGACACCCGGGCCTTGGGCAGCAGGGTAGCGACGGCGGCGCGGAACGCCGCCGAGGGGTCGATCGCGACCACCCGGACCCGGTGGCGCCACCACCGCGGTCGGGTCTTTAACCAGGTCTTCACGGCGGTGCTGTCGCGGCCGTCGACGACCCCGATCACGGCACCGGTGGCGAGGTTCGTGAACGTCGTCATCCACGGCTCCACCCGCCGCCACACCTGCTGGTCGTCCTTGTACCAGCGCACCGACCGGAACCGGTGCTCATCGATCCCCAACGAGTACACCAACACTGGCCGGTCCGCGGTCCGGCCAGCGTGGGCGCCCATCGCGGCCGTGAGCTGGCGCATCGCCGTGGGCCAGGACACACCCAGCTCAGTCGCGACGGCCTGCACACATCGGACCTCCGCGGACAAGGCAGTCACGATCCGGGTCTTCAACCGGGTCGTCAACCGCGCGAACGGGGGCACCTGATCGGTGTGCTCAGGGAACGTCGCCTTCGGGCACAACCCCTCAGCGCAGCGCCACCGCTTCTTGATCCACCACACCGTCACCAGACCATCGAACGGGACATCTCGCACCCGCTGCAGCGTCCGTTGATGAACCCGAGCGGTCACCACCCCACACGACGGGCACCCCGCCTGCCTGGCGGGAGTGCCGATGAACACCACCCGACCCCCGACCTGGTCACAGGTGACCGCGACCACCCGGTACTCGGGCAAGTTGAACAACACGGACGCCGCATCGTCGGCAGCATCGACCGCAGGCTTGAACACGCTCGTGGTCCTGACGTCACTGGGGGCTTAAGACACCACCACCTGCACGCGCATCGCCATAGCCACCACGCTCACCCGGGGTGGGGCCAGATCAGACCGTCACACCACCCGACACGCCGGCCAAGTGGGGCCACCCCAAACCGTCACGGTGGGGCCAACTCAGACTGTCAGCGCCAGCCAAGCGCATCACTGCCCTCAACGACGAGATCGCCAGCAACACGGCCACGATCACGGCCCTACTCAAACAGTCTCCGGCGAGCCTGCTGCTTGAGAAGACCGGCATCGGACCCGTTACCGCAGCAGTGGCCCTGGCCGCGTGGTCCTATCCCGGCCGGCTCCGCAACGAGGCTGCGTTCGCGTCGCTCGCAGGGGTGAGTCCCATCCCGGCGTCCTCGGGTAACACCGTGCGGCACCGACTCAACCGAGGAGGAGACCGCCGCGTGAACCAGGCGCTCCACATGGCCGTGGTCACGCGGATGACGCACGACCCAGAGACCCGCGCCTACGTCGAAAGACGCCTAGCGGAAGGACTCACCAAGCGTGAGATCCGACGCATCCTCAAGCGATACCTCGCACGCCAGATCTTCCGAGCACTGAACGCCGCCCAGGACGCCACCTCCGCGACCACGGCCCCACCGGCGCCAGCTTGACAAACATAGGAGGTTCAGGTGCGCCTCGATCGCGTCGCGGGTGTGGTGGAAGACGGGCCGGGCGCGCAGGTCGGTCTTGGACATCCGGAAGGACGCTTCGACGTGCCATAGGTCGTGGTAGGACGCGATGACCTCGGCTGGGGGCATGAGCGTGGCGGGGATATTGGTGACATACCCTTTGAGGCCGGCCAGGCGGCGGGCCCGCGCCAGCGACGCGGTGTCCAGGGATCGGGAGCCGTTCTTGACGGTGACAAACCGTGGGGTCCGGGCAGCCTTCTCCCCGGCGATGACGGCCTTGGCGCGGTTCTCCCCCGCAGGCGGGGGCACCCCCACTGCATCGTCAACGTCTTGCCGTCGCGGACGGCGCGTTTGGTGGAGTAGGCCCACACCGCCCGCCACGACGTGGGGTGTACGGCCGGATCCCAGACCGGTTCGGCGCGCTTGTTCTGGTCGTTGACTGCAGCCGCGGTCTTCGTGGCGATGCGTGGGGTGATGGTGTCGACGTGCTGCCCGTCGGTGAACGCGTCGCCGTGCCACCGAAAGTGCGACGCCAGATCGGCGGGAGCCTTCGTCACGCGAGAGCCGACGATGAACCGCAGCCCGGCCTCATCCAACGCTTTGAGGTTCGAGGCGGAGAGCATCCCGGCGTCGGCGACCACGACGAAGTCGTTCAGCCCGTGCCGGGCCTGGAAACCTTGAATGATCGGCAGGATCGTCGCAGTCTCGGCCTTGTTGCCTTCCCAGCAGCCGATCTCCAGAGGGAACCCGTCACGGTCGACCAGCAGCCCGACGACGATTTGTGGGTCGACCCGGCGTTCCTTGGAGTAGCCGACCTTACGCAGCCCGTCTTCGTTCTCGGCCTCGAAGTACAGCGTCGTGACGTCGTGCAGGCACAAACTGATGTCCCCGCTGGTGGCCGCGTGGGCGAAGCACGCGGCGGCGACCTGGTCCCGGTAGCCACCAGCGCCAGCCCGGCGCAGCGTGCGTTTCATCGTCGCGTAGCTCGCCGGCGACCCGCCCAGGTCCCGCAGAACCCGCCCGGTATCCAGCAGCGATGTCGGCTCCACGATCCGGGCCACGACCAGGTCCTGGAAGTTCACGTCGCCCAGGTCGGTAAAGCCCAGATCGGTGAACACCGCGGACAACGCATCGAACAACACCTGTGACGCCGTGCCCACGACCCGGCCGGGCCGTCCCACTCGTCTCGAACAGCACCGACCTACCAGATGCCTCGACCAGCGCCGCCACCGGCGGCGAGGCGGTCACGGCCAGGCCCAGCACGCTTTGGGACGGATCAGCCAGCAGCGCACGAGCCTTCTCCAGCAACACTCCGAGCTCGACCTCAGTGTGCGCCGGGCCGACATGCTTCACGATCCGCTGACGCCCGCCGACGTACTCAGCGACCTGTACCGCCGTGGCACCCGACCCGGTCCGCACCCGCCGAATGAACGCCACGAACCGACTGTAGAGGACCCGATTGGTGCGTGAAAACGCACCCAGCGCAGCACATCACCGCAGGTCACAAGCCTCACCACCACCCAGCAGACCGACCATGAGCCAAGTCAGGTCGGTCAGCGACAGCACGATGTTTGTGTCGCCCTCCAGGCGACGCTTGCCCCTCGGCACGATCACCGGGGTGAACGTGCCGGCCCGGTCCCTCGGCACATCAACACTGACCGGGCCGACCTCGGTCAACAGCGTCTTCGTTCGAGTGCCGTCCGGCTGTTCCCGGAGTGATGCCCGGCCGGGTCGTGCTTGTGGTATCCGATGTGCTCGGTCAGCTCCTCCTCGAGCGCCGTTTCCAGCACCTGCTTGGTCAGCCCCGTCAGCACCCCATCCGGGCCCACCAGGTCCAGCCCGTCGGTGCGGGCCTTAGCCTCGATCCACCGATGAGCCTTCGACTGTCGGCGTGATGCCGTCCGGGGGTTGGGGATCGGCTGGGGGCGTGGGTGATTGTCCGACCTTTCTGTCGGGGTGTTCCACGTCCGGGGTTCTCGTGTCGCGCCGTGGTCGGTTGGGTGGTCAGGAGTGAACGGTGGTGGGTGGGTCGGCGACGCGGTCGAACAGTTGGGTCCACGCGTGGTGCCAGGGCGAGTGGCTGGGTAGGTGCAGGGTGATCCGGCGGGCGGAGGACGCGACCCGTGCCGGGATGTTGATCAGCTTGCGCCGCACGGTCGCGGTGGTCGCCGTGGCTAGGTCTGGGGAGGCGGCCGGTCTGGTGGTGGCGATGACGGCGGCGACGCGGGTGAGGTTGAACGCGATGACCGCGAGCACGAGCCAGGCGCTGTTGGCGGTGAACTTCCCGGAGGGCAGGTGCGCCAGCGCTGAGCCCTTGAGGTCGGCGTGGACCTGTTCGATGATGGCGTGCCCGCGGTGGGCCTGGTCGGCGGCGACGGTGTCGAGCTGCTCGGCGGGGGCGGTGGTGAAGAACGCGTGGAAGCGCCACACGTCGAACAGGGTCCCCTGCCCGGCGGCCTTCTTCTTCTCCGCGTGCACGTCGGGGATCCGGCGCAGGACCAGCCGTCCGGGCACCCGGTCGGCCTTCTTCTTGGAGGTGAACGCCGTGTACGGGACCTCGGCGACCTCCGCCTTCGAGATCCACGCGCCGGTGGCCTCGTCGAAGATCGCGTCCGGGTACTTGATGGCCGTCCACGCATCGTCGTCGATGCCGGTGATCGCGGCCTTGACCGCCTGGTCCATCCGGACGGTGACCGACACGTGCGCGCCGCCGGTGAGCGCGGCGTGGACCGCGTCGCGGCCGTAGTAGGCCGAGTCCATCCGGACCAGGACCCGCTGCTGGTCACCGAGCAGGCGGCGGGCCTGCTTCACGGCGTCACCGACCAGACGTTTCGCGCCGCGGGGCGAGTCGCAGGCGCCCTTGCGCAGTCGCTGCGCGAGGACCAGCGGCGCGGACCCGGCCACCGTCAAGGTCGCAAGGAGCGCGTTCAGGCCGCGGACCCGGGTGTAGCCGAACCCGGCACCCTGCTTGGCGTGGCCGTGGACCTCGATGATCGTGTCGTCCACGTCGAGGAACGCATACCCGCCCCCTGCTCCAGCGTCCTCGCCACCGCCAGCCGCGCGGGCCGGTGGGGTCAGCCCGGCCAGGCGGGCCAGCGCAAGCAGGAACCTCGAGGCGACCGCGTCGAGCTGGCGCACGTGCCCGAAGGTGAAGGCGCGCAGGAACGAGCCGAGTGTCGAGGGCGCGTACGCGCGGGCGAAGACCCGGCCCATCCCGCCGTGCCGTAGCAGCGCCATGTCATCGATGCTGTCCGCGCCCGCAACCATCCCCGCCACCAGCGAGGCGACCTTCAGGCCGGCGTTCGCGCCCTTGTCCGAGGGCACGCTCAGGTGCTCATCAACCAGCTGGCGCAGCCCCGCCCGATCGGCCAGCGCCAGGACCGGGACCAGACCGGCCGGCGACACGAGGTTCGGGTCGTCGAACACCGCAGAGGTGCGGGTCAGGGTGTGAGAGAGTTTCACCTACGAGATGCCCCTCGTGCGAGACGGAACTGAAGCCTGAAGAACTCCAATTCTGTTTCAGCACAGGGGCATTCTCACGCTCCGACGCGCCATCGCCCCACCAGGCCCGGCCCATCGGTGGATCGAGGCTTAGCCACCAGCTCGCGCGCGAGCTCTCGATCCTGCTCCGTTGTCGATGCCGTCATGGACGGCATGCTCTCCTCAGCCACTGACGTGTCCTTCCCACCCCACACCCGGGGCAGATCAGTCCGAGTCAGTTACACCGAATCTCGGACAGTCCCCCCTCCTGGATTCGCCATCCGAGGCGTCGGGCAGGATTGGCTGGGTCACCCAGGGGCGAGTGCCGCGTTCGCAGATGCGGGCCTTCGGCCCGCAGGCTCGCCCCGTGCGATGTAGTTTGCGGCGGCGGCGAACGCAATTACATACCAGAGACACACAACGTTGGACATGACGTTCGCGAAGACACTGTTCGACACGAAAGCGACAACGACCGCAGCGGCACCGGCCGCCACCGCATGGTCGAACGTGGCTGGTTGGGCGCGGCGCAAGGCAAGACGAACCGTGAGCACGAGGGCCACGAGCAAAAGGAGGTAGGTGATGAGCCCGATGACTCCGGTCTCGACATACGCCCGGATGAAGTCGTTGTGAGGCTGCTTCTCCTCACTGGTGAGGTACTGAGTTCCGGTGAGGCCGATGCCGGTGATCGGGTTGCGGTTGGCGAGCGGAAGGACTTCGAGCCAGTACTGCAACCTCCACGTCAAGCTGCTGCCACTGGCCGCGCCGCCGAGCTGTCGGGTGTTGTCGAGGCTTTCGAGCCGACCGAGCAGCCCGGGGAGGAAAGCGAGAGAACTGATCCCAACGACGATGAGGCCAAGCCAGAGGCCATTGCGACGCTGGAGGTGCCCGAGTAAGGCGATGGCAAGCACAGTGCCGACCAGGGCGGTAAGCGTCACTGTCAGCGCCATGAAGATGACAGCCACACTGAGCAGGAGCAGAAGCGGCCACCACCATCTTCTCTTCACGTACGGGAGAATCGCTACCGCGAAGATGACGAGGAACGCGAGGTACCGAGCGAAGATATTCGACTGGGAGAACGGCCCCGAAAGCCGAGACAGCGAGCCCTGCACTTCGTAGACGTCGTACCCGAACACAACGCCGCCAACGGTGTACACGATGGGGAACAACAAGCCCACGTAGCAGGCAGACAGCAGCCGGATGAGGGTCGCGCGCGAACTGATGAGCTGCTCAAGGACGAGGAACATGAGGATTACCGATGTGATCCTCAGCGCCTCGAGGGCTGTCGACTGGGGAAACTCGCTCCCGAGGAGACTGAGGTATGCCGTCACACCAAAACTCACTAGCGCCCAGGAGAGGAGGGAGAGCGGTTTGGCCGCTCCGCGCGCGATGAGCCCCGCGAACCACAGAATCGCGGCGAGAAGGAACAAGACGACGATGATGGCGCTGGGGTCAGCGCCACGGTCCGCAACCGTGTTGCCCGCCGATGTGCCGCTCGCGCTTCCGCTGATCTTGACGGCGTCAAGGATCGGCCGGATCGCAAGGAGCAGTAGCACGAACCAACTGAACCTGGTTAGGGCAAGCACGGCCAGTCCCACGCCTACGACCGCTGCGATCGGTAGCAGCCTGACCTTCGTATCGTTCCAAAGGACGCCGTAGGCAGACATCACCGAGGCGGCGATCACCACAACGACGAGCAGCGCCTCAACGATAAGGAGGGCCTCCCGTGGGAGTCTCGGCGACGTAGTTGGACTGTCGGCCGGCTGCCGGCGCGCTGACAAGGTCATCGAGGCCTTGGTCAGCGGGAGCGGCGGGACATGTCCGCGGGTGGCTCGCCTGATGCCACGGACTCGCTGGATGCCCCGGTCTCTCCCAGACTCGGCGCCTCGCTTGGCTTCCGACTCTGGCCACGGCCGAGCAGTTCCATCAAGAGCACGAGGATGACGGCGAGGAGAAGGCTTGCCCCAACTGCGGAGGGGAGGAGGGTCAGCAGGGTTGCCTTGCGGTCGACCTCGGTGACCGGTTTGACGAAGACAATCTCGGCCGCCTGCGCGGCCGCCCACTCCGTGGCCGCCAGACGGTAGGTCCTCTGGGCACTTGCCAGGTCGTCGTTGGCTGCCTTGACCCGAGCCGCCAGCCCGTTGTATTCCGCGGTAAGCGCTGACAGTTCGACCAAAACCGTCTGGGCATCCTCGATCGGTTTCTCGAGTGCTGCCGCCGCCGTGGAGTTGCCGTTCGCGCGGAAGCTTGCCTGTTGCTGCTGCAGACCGTTGACCTTGGCAAGTTGGGCTTGGTAGTTGGCAGGCGGGTCAGCGATTCGCTTCGTCTTCACGAAGTCGGCGAGCGCTGTAGAGACGCTGTTAACTTCTTTCAGCGCGATCTCACGGCCTTGCTCTGCAGCTTGGGCCCGAGGCTCAAAGAGTTCGCGAAGAGCTTGGAGCGCGACACCTTTGACGACGGGCTCGGCGGACTTCTGGTCGCCGGAGAAGTAGCTCACGACCATCTGTGGACTCGCCCCTGTCGGAGCGACATCGATCCCGGAGCGGATGTCCGCGGCCGCCACCCCTGTCGCGTCCGACACGGCCTTAGCCACCTTAGGCATGTTCACCGCTGCGGCATATGCTGCAACGAACTGGTTGGGGCCTTGCGGACCGTTGAAAGAGTTGCTCTCACCACCGACGAGCGTTGCGGTGTTGACCGTAGCCGTCGACTTGTACTCGGCGGGGCGCAAGAAGGTCCAAGCGAAGACCAACAGCGCTGCGACCAACGGCACCCCGATGAGGATGCGCAGGCGGCGGCGAGCGAGGCTGAGGTAGTCGATGATCTCCATGGTGTCCTTAGTCGATCCTGCGGTCAGTTGACGGGCCAGGCGAAGTCGACGCCCGGCAGGTCGTAGAGGCGCTCATTCAGCGGACGGTAGTAGTCGCGCAGACGTGAAACGAGGTGCTCGGGCATGTCCCCGTACGGGCGGTTGGCGTTCTCGGCCTTTACATCATCGAGTGTGTAGGGCGAGAGGTCGAGGAAGTCCCATACGCGGCCCATTTCGTCATTGGGGTGCGCGAAGGCGCGCTCACTCTGCAACACAAGGATGTTCTCGGCGGGGAAATACCGGTGGAGCCGCTCGAGCTGGTCCGCGTAGTGCCCACGGAGAAGATACGCGTGGTAGCGGAAGTGGGCCGAGTTGTACGCCGGGTCGCGCCGGAGGCGATCCTCCTCCCCCGCGAGTCGCTGAGGCTCGAGGTCGAGTGCCCGCTCGAAAGTCTCGGTCTCCCGACCCCGGGCCGTCTCGTAGGCATGATGGCTCCACGCCCGGGCGACCGGGTCACGCAGGACCATGATGAGTTTGGCGTCGGGCAGCTCAGCGGCGATCCGGACTGGCGCCATGGGGTGGAACATGTAGTAGGGGCTCGCCTCGCCAGTGATTCGCCACGGCGCGCGCGCTTTCGGGAAGGCTGAACGAAACCACGACCTGCCCCGCGTGTAGTTGACGTCGAAGAAGTGCGTGCCTTTGTCCGTTCGGCACGGGGCCACCTCTGGGTGCCGAGTGATCCAGTCGGCGACGGATGTCGACCCGCCCCGTTTGGTCCCCACGACGAGGTAGCCCGGTTCCATCCCCTCGCCACGCCAGGCGAGAGTGCGGAGTGGCGCAAGCGCGTGGCGCAGGGCGGACCTCCCAGCCATGCTCTCGGCACCCCTTCTGTTGGCAACGGTTAACCGGCGCGACGCGTCCGAGTGCTACCCCCCCAGACGACGAGTGGAAAGACATCTCGTTCGCATGCCCAAGAGACCGCCCAAGGGCTCGCCAATTGTCTCCATTGTATGCCCAGCTGAGGCATGATGTCGTGGGAGGGCGGAGTTTGCTGACCAGTGACGACGCCTCCGTCAACACAGTACGCACAAGAGGAGCGCAGCAGTGGGCCACCACCCGCGCGGGGTAGTCGAGTCGGTCGGCCTCGCCTGCCTCGCCATGGTCGTTGTGGGCTGCAGTGGGAGCGGCTCGGTGCCCTCAGTGCCGTCGAGGAGCAGCACGCAGAGCCCCTCGGTCCCGCAAACCGAGGCGCCCACCCTGACGTCGTCGACGAGTCCCGCGCCGACGATGCCGGCCGCTGTCGATTCCGCCCTCGCCAAGCTTGCGGGGGCTCAGCGCGTGCTTCGCGATACTGAAACCTCGCGGGATGCCCTCTCGAAAGTCAACGACGGCTTGGCCGCAGCGCGAGCGGGCCTCAAGGCAGTCCGTGCCAGCGCATACGGTTCGACCAAGTCGTGCTCGAAGGTCAGCCACGGCCTGACAGCCGCCCGCTATGGGCAGGCGATCGTGCTCGGCGCAGCATCGGCAGCAGCCCTCGCTGACGCGCGCCGCAAGGTGGCCGCCGGGGCAGTTCAGGCGGCCGCGACTGCGGTCGAGACGGCGATGAAGGATGCTGGCCTTTCGGTCTCGGCCCTGCCCGACGTGGCGATCGCCTTGGAGGCCGCGGTCGCCCAGGCGGCGGACGCTACGCGCCAGGCCGTATCAGCGGATCAGGCGGCCGCGAACGGCAAGAGCTCAGCGGCTGACATCGTCAGGACCGCGAGCTCGATCGCTTCCAAGGCCTGCTGAGATTCCACGGCACTGACGTCCGTGGACGCACACCCGCGCGCCGGCGGGCGCGGAGAGTGAAGTGGGCCAGCACCCACCCGCAATGCCCGGTCCAGCCCGAACGGCGGTCGCCCATAGCGTCTGCCCAACGAGCGGCATGCGTTACGCGAGTCGCCCGGCTACAGTTTTGTAGACCTCGAGGAGGTCGTCCGCCGCGGCCTCCCAGTTATAGGGCCTGAGGAGGAGTTCGGCCTCGTTACGCGCGGCGGCGTGCGCCCGTGGACCAGCATCGAGGATGTCGCCAAGGGCGTGGGCAAGGCTCCCGGCGTCACCCTGCGCAACGAGTCTGTGGGCGCCACAGGAGCACTCGCCCAGGACCTCCAGATGGGGTGGGATGTCGCTGGCAATGACCGGAATCCCGTAGGAAATCGCCTCAAGGAGGGTGAGGGGGAGCCCTTCAAGGTCGGAGGGTTGGACGAAGACCGCAGCGTTGCTGTACAAGGCCTGGAGATCGGTGCCGTGCACATAGCCGGGGAAGACGATGCGCTCGTCGCTGGCCGCGGCCGCACGCAGTGACGAGACATACTCGTCCGTGAACGACGACCCACCGACCACTGCCACCTTCACGTCCGCGGGCATGGATCTCATCGCCTCGATGACCAGGTCCGGACGCTTCTCCGGGACTAGCCGGCCGACAAAAAGGACATATCCGCGGGGCGCAAGTCCGTACTCTTCGATGAGCCAAGACGGCAGCTCAGCGGACGTCGGCGCCGCGACCCCGTTGGGGATATATCGCGCGTTGACGCCGAAGGTCGTGCGGTAGTGGTCCGCCAGGGTCTTGCTCACGACGACGACCTGGTCCGGGACCCGCCCGCTCATCCAGTGGGCCAGGCCGAGGATCTTATGGGCTATCCCTCCCCACTTGGCGCGCTCGTTGTCCAGCCCGTGAACGGTGAGGACAACTCTCGCTCGACCGAGACAACGGGGCAGCGGCGAGGCCAGACCCGGGCCAAGAGCGTGGTAATGGATGACGTCCGCCCCACTCAACATAGCGTGGATGGTCGAAGTGATCGAGTGGATGATGGCGTCGAGGTGCTTGCTGTTGACTGTCGGGGTTGTCACGAGCCGAATACCCTGGTGGTATGCCGGTACTGCCGCCCCCTCGGTGTAGGACTTGCGACAGTATGCAGTGACCTCCACTCCCTCGTGCTGTGCCAGCAAGGCTCCGAGCTTCTCGACGTGGTGCTCGACGCCGCCGAAGGTTGCCGGCAGACCCTTCTGGCCGATCATGGCGACTCTCAGTGGGCGCTGCCCACGACTGCGGCGACGGAGGGCCACCCGACGTACCCGACCGAGTCCGACCGGAGAGACCTGATACGGGGGGGCCTGTGGGGTCGACCTCTCGCCACGCGCGCGCCTCATATCCTGAGCGGCCAGGGGAGGCCCGGATAGCGCTGAACTGCCATCCGGACGCAAAGGCCCTCCGACGTCCCCATGTGCAGTCGCACCCCGACAGTTATCCCTGATGTTCCCTTGCGGAACCCGATGCCGTCATCGTACAGGGCGACCCGCCGCGCGGAGCCGAGTCGAGTTGCCCCATTTCAGCCTGCTGCCTGGGCTGGCGCCGGCCCGCGCAGGAACCTCTTCAGCGCGGGCCGGCGTTGCAGGCCCTCCAGCGGGCGTAGTTTGCTAGCGGGTGGCCTCCAGCTGGGCGTCCCAGAGCAGGTCCGAGGTGGAGCCCGCGGTGTACTGGTGGACCTCGACGGCGATGACGTTCTCGCCCACCGTGAGCAGGCTGGCCGGGATGACCAACTCCTGGATCGAGTTGGCCTTGGTCGAACCGAGGCCGGTGGAGGCCTTGGTGGTGTCCAGAATCATGCCGGTCGGCATGTTGCTGCGTCCGACCTCGACCCCGTTGACGTAGATGACCGCGCCGTCGTCGCGCTTGAACCGGAGTTTGGCGTTCGCGATGGCCGGCCCGGCGGGGATGGTCACCGTGTGCCGGAAGTAGTAGGTCCACCGGTTCTTCGACCACGGAACGGTCGTGGTCTGCCCGAGGTTGAAGCCGAGCGATCCCGGGCCTGATGGCCAGGCAGTGTCGTCGTAGCCGAGGCTGCGCCAGGCACCCGCCGGGAGACCGGTCGCCGCGTAGCTCCAGGTCGAGCCGAAGTCGAACACCGTCGAGGTGACCGGCGGGAGCACCGACCCGTTCGGCCCGCCCGGAGTGGCGAGGGGGCCGTCGCTGACCTGCCAGTTCGCCATGTCCGCGTTGTCCAGGGCCGGGTCGATGAGCTCCAGGCTCGCCCCCGTGCCATCCGAACCGGGCTGAGGCACAAAGGTCACCATGTCGACGACCCGCGCACCATCAAGGATCGTGATGTCCTCACCGGCATTGTCGAGCGAGCCGGCGTACTGGCCGCCGACGAGGTAGTTCGCACCGTCCGGACCCGAGCGCAGGACCGCGTCGGCCTTGGCGAAGACGAGATACCCGCCCGCCGGGATGACGTTCCCCGGGCCCACGGTGAGGCCGACGGCGGGAACGGTCCAGCCGGAGATGTCGACCGCGCTGGCGCTCGGGTTGTGCAGCTCGAACCACTCGGATCCACCGGCGGCGGGGTCGTATTGGATCTCGTTGATGACCACGCTGGCGCCCGGGTCCTGCGGGAGCGGGATCGAGGCCGGGGTATACGAGGCGAAGACGTCCCGGCGCTCCTGGACACCGGAGACCATGCGCGCCCGCTGGGTTGCCAGGGTCGGCCCACCCCACGTCGCGCGGTCCAGGGCGATGTCCGTGGCGTAGGGCAGGCTGAGCTCATCGAACCGGGTCACCAGGCCGTCACCGGTGTGGAAGCGGTCGGTGAGGGTGCGCAGCCTCCGGAAGTGCATCGCCTGGTAGTCCGGCATCGCGAAGAGGGACTTCCACAGCCAGGTGTAGTTCGACACCAGCGGAGTGATCATCGGGGCGTTCTGAGTGGCGGTTGCGTCGTAAATGACGTCCATGTCCCAGAGAATGATCTGCCAACGCCCGGTGGTCGGACTCTTGGTGACGTACCAGTTGTAGGTGCCCGTATCCCACTGCTTCTGCAGGGCGATGAGCGCGGAGGCGTTGGCGATCTCGGGCAGGTCGAGGTTCTCCCGGAGCCACTGGGTCTTGGCCGGGCCGTCGGGCAGGGCCAGCTTCTGGGTGAGCTCCCAGATGTCGGCGTAGTTGCCGTCGTCGGGGTTCTTCTTCTCCACGTCCAGGGAGGCCGCGAGCAGCGCCGGGGTCGCATAGGTCTTCAGCCCGCGCGCCTCGACCTTGTAGAACGGCATGTCGCCGTAGCCGTGGGCCTTGCGCCAGGTGCCGTCGTAGTTCTCGATGATGCCGAAGTTGCCGTGGAAGGAGCCGTTTCGCTGCACCCTCATGGCCTCGTACTTCGGGGTGGGGATACCGGCCTGGTCCAGGGTCTCCCATCCGACGCGCTGCCGGGGGCTGTTCTCGTTCTGCATGTCCCAGCCCTTGACCGGGTAGCTGAACGGGGCACCGAAGTCGAAGGTGTAGCCGGCGGGGAGCTCGACATCCCACTTAGCCTTGGGGGCGAAACACGTTGAGTGGCCCTTGATGTGCATGAGTCCGCCGTCGAGGACCTTGCCGTTCCACGCGAAGGTCGCGTTCGCGTCAACGTCGTCGCAGCGGTGGTTGGCGATCATGTCCTGATAGACCGAGTCCTCCATGAACCACTGCAGGACCGGGTACTGCGCCGAGGCGAGCTCAGAGTCGGCGTGGACGTAGCCGTCGTAGGGGCGCGAGTCACCAACCGCGGGATGACTGGCCGACTGGAGCCCGCGGGTCGCGGACACCTTGAACCGGACCAGCTCACCCTCACCGGCGCCGGGCACCGTCGTGGCATACACGCCGTCGTCCGCGCCACCGGGCGAGGCAGCATCGTCGAGCATCGGCACCGTGACCTCGGCGCCGAACATGATCTTGTAGGTGAGGTCGATGGCTGAGCCGACCGGTGCTGTGGCGGTGAGCACCTGGTCCTGGCCCGCCGCCGGGTATGCCGTGGGCGCACCGATGGTCAGCGGCAACGGCGGGATGGAGTTCTCCGCTCGCGGCGAGCCAAACGGGGCCAGCGAGGCATGCCAGTTGGCCGCGAGGGAGTTGTCAGAGCCGTCGGAGTTGTACTCCAACGACGGCCCGGCACCGTCCGGGCTGACCGGCCACGGGGCGGCGTCGTCGTACAGGACGGCGTCGATGACCGCGGCCGTCGCGTCGACGAGGGTGACCTGCTCCCCACCATTGCTCAGGCTCGTGCCGGTGAACGAGAAGTCGGCGGCGAAACCGTACTTGGACTGGAAGAGCGCGGGGTCGCTGGTCCCGAGGAGGAAACCGCCCGCCGGGATCGTCGTCCCCGCAGGCAGCGCCAGATCCGGGGTAGCGATAGTGATACCCGCGGTGAACTTCCAGCCACTGACGTCGACCTCAGTGGCGCCGTAGTTCTTCAGCTCGATGAACTCCACCGCCGCGAACGCCGGATCCGTACTCGGGGCGTTGTAGAAGATCTCGTTCATCGCCACATCCGGCGGATCAGCATGAGCAACACCTGCGGTCGCGACCATGGGCACCAGCAAAGCCACGGTGGCCACACCCACCATGCGCGCGCGGCCGAACGACAAGATCCCCATCATTGTCCCTTTCCCCTGGGAGCGCCCCACGCGCTCCGCAGTGCCTCACTGTGGCATGGAAGTGCCGTCGGATACCGGAAAACCGAGGATTCCTCCGGCAATTCTCTTGCGCTCTGAACAGCCTTCCTCGCTGTCTCTCCAAGAGCGCTCCGAGCGGCCCGGTCGGGAGGGTGAAACGGAGATGCTGTTCAGGGCTGGCTTTCGGCGCTACCCCTCCAAAGGGACCGGACGGAGGCAACCGCGACGGAGAACTTCGAGGCATCGGTGGCGTGCGGGCCGTCTCCCTACTCAGCCCGGTGGTCGGCACGGACCCGGTAGCCCAAGCGCCGGATCAAGGGCAGGGTGATCGCCGTGACAAACAGCTTTTGGGAGGCGGGCATCGCTACGATCCATTCGTCGTCGACCCGCAGCGCCACTGTACCGCTCTGGTGCCGGTTGGGGTTGCCCGCGACGGTGTGCGTGCGCGCCAGCGTCGCGGTGTGCTCGTCGACGAAAGGCAAAGCGCTCGCGTCGCCACCGGCCATGGCGACGATTCGGGCGGTGGTTTCGCGGGGGCGCGCGACGAAGTCCTCGTACCGGACCGTGATGCTGCGGGCGCTCGGTGGGAACCAGCGGGCAATGAGGACGTTCCAGGCGCTCCAGACCAGCGAACTGCGCCACAGCTCGAGCTGTTCCATGGTCTCGTTCTTGTCGGTGTCCCCGGTCTGTTTGACCCGCCGCCAGGACCACGCGTTGGCCCGGGGATCGCGGACTACGTTGACCACCCGCAGGTCGACCCCGGGCAAGCGCTCGAGCAGTTTGCCGTAGGGAGGCAGTTTCGAGGAGTCGACGATGACCTCGACCCCTGCCGTATCGGCGAGTGCTCGGTAAATGGCGTGGATGGCGGCGTCGTTGTGGTGCGGGGGCACCGTGGGACGACCAAGGGCGGAGCGCGCGATCATCCCCGGCACACGCAGGATGCGGAGCCGGGAGAGCAGGTCCTGCGAGACCGGCCCGGGGGCCGGTGGCCCCGCCGGACCGAAGGCCCTGGAGATGACGTCGGACCAGAACGGGCAGTCCGTGAACGGCTCACCACACCCGCAGCGGTGGTTCTCCCCGAAGGCGCGTTCCCAGATGTAGCGGACCTCACCCACGGAGACAAACCCCGGCACCTGGCCGAGGATGGTGTTGAGGATGGTCGTACCGCTGCGGCCGGCGCCGGCGACGAAGAGCAGGCGGATGGGAGTGGTCATAGCGTCTCAGATCATCGCACGCCGGCGCTCGCCGGCCACGGCATACGCCTCATCGAGGGCGGCGAGGTGACTCGCGGCGGTGAAATCACGGTCCAGGCGTTCGCGCCCCGCCCGGCCCATGGCGCGGGCCGCCTCGGGGTCGTCGGCGAGTCGGCGGATGGCTCCCGCCAGAGCCGCCGGGTCGTCGTGCGGGACGAGAAGACCCTGCACACCGTCGTCGACGAGTTCCGGCATCCCGCCGAGCGCGGTGACGATCGGCGGCACGCTCGCCGCGAATGACTCCAGGATCGTCATCGGCTGATTCTCGAACCACCGGGAAGGCACGGCCATCGCCATCGACCGGTGGACCAGCGGGGCGAGCACGTCGCTGGTGAGCCGGCCATGGAAGGTCACCCGGCCCGGTGCGACCTGCGCCGCGAGGGCCTCGAGGTCGCTGCGGAGCGGACCATCCCCGGCGATATCGACATGGACACCTTTGGGCACAAGGCCCGCCGCACGAACCAGGGTCTCCACACCCTTCTCGTGGGAAAGCCGACCGGCGAAGACGACCCGGGGCTCGCTCACCTCCGCCTGCGGGCGCGCCGGCAGGTCGACAACGTTGTGGATGGTCCGGATCCGGTCCTCGGCGATGCCGCTGCGGACCATGACGTGGCGCAGGAAATGGCTGGGGGAGATGAAGTGGTCGACCGGGTCGTAGGCGTTCATGGCCCGATGGATGCCCGACTCCAGGGCGAGCACGACACTGCCCCCCAGCGAACCGCCCTTGCAGCGCCGGCGCGCGGCGTTCCAGGTGCCCCCCGTGATACAGGCCTCGCAGATCTGCCCGTGGTCGAGGAGTTGGTAGTTGGGGCAGGCCAGTTTGTAGTCGTGCAGGGTCATCACCGAGGGGATCCCGGCCTCGGCGACCGCCCGCAGGATCGAGGGGGAGAGCTGGTGATAGACGTTGTGATAGTGCACTAGGTCCGGCAGGAATCGCGCGATCGCCTGCTCCAGACCTGTCCGGCTCGGCGGGTGCCACACCATCCTGGCCGCCGCGGCGAGCCCGGCCAGTCCGCCCGGGGCCGGTTCCAGCTCGACATACGGCGCAAAGGTGTCCGCCAAAGGGAGCCCGTCGACGTTCTCCGGGTGATGCATTCCCCAGTGTTCCACGACGTCGCCGCGGTCGCGTTGGAGCGAGGCAACGTCGAACATGTAGCCTTCCGCGCCGCCCCGACGGTAGAGGAACTTGTTCACGTGGAGGATCCGCACAGCGCCAAGTCCACCACACCGCCGCGCCCGTCGACGTAAACTTGTCGGGGTCTGGCGTTCCTGGGATGTCAGACAGCCCCCACCCCGAGAGCGAAGTGAGCACGTGCGCCGTTCCTTGCCCGCCACTGCGGCCCGGACCATCCGCCGGGCGGTGACGTGGCGACCCAAGAGCCCCGGGCACGAGGTCGTCGGCATCGAGTGGCTCATCTCGCCGCTGCGCTACGACGTGCACATCCGCGCGGCGATGTTCGAGGCTATTGCCACCCGGCCCGCCGATGAGCCGATCGAGGACTTCCTCACCCGCAGCGAGAACCATCCGTATGTCGTGTGGTTCCGGGAGATCGAAGCCGCCCGGTTCCGTCCGTGGCTGCTCAAGGACGACGCGGCGCTCAGGGCGGACTACCGCGAACGGGTCCGCAAGGCGGTCGACACCTTCGCCTCGTTCTCCAAGACCGGGTACGACACCCGGTACCCGGTGACCCTGCGCTCGACCCGCGGGGAACAGAGCACGGACACCGGCCTGCCGTTCGGCCGCTCCCTGCACGTCGGCGACGGCGGTCACCGGCTCGCCCTGCTGCTGCGCGCGGGTTCGGCTCTGGAGCCGGCGATGTACCGGGTCGACCCGAGGCCGCGTCCCGTCCTGGACAACACCTCGATCCTGCTGCGGCACGTGCCGCTCTCCGAGGCCGACTACGTCGCCTTCGTTGCTCCGGGGTACCTGTTCGGTGCCGGTGCACAGGGCCTGCACACCCTGGAGGCCCTGGAGAAGGCCGTCGCGGAGCAGGCACCGGAGCGGATCACCGAACTGCGCCGAATCGTTGACGCGCATGAGCGGGCACGCTCGGCATACCAGTCTTCAGGGGGCAACCATGGCTAAGGGCGACCTGCTCGACCGGTGGTCCCAACCACCCACGGGCCCGGAGTCCCGGGTCCGCTACTTGCTCCGCAAGGCCATCCGGCACGCCTACTGGGCGCGTACCGAGGGGTTCCACCGGCTCGTCGAGGAGGACCGGCTCGACCCGCGGGAGCGGATCCGGACCGCGGTGTCCAAGGCGAGGTGGCGCGCCCGGTTTGGGGTGCCCGCTGGCACCGCTCGCCCGGTGCTCGTCGTGGGCCTGCAGCGTTCCGGGACGAACATGCTCATGCGCGGGTTCGACGAGGACCCTTCGGTCGAGGTCCGCAACGAGAACGACAAGCGACTTTTTGACCGCTTCCAGCTCCGCTCGGACGAGGTCCTGCGTTCGCTGGTCGACGCCTCCCGGCACCGCCTCGTGCTCATCAAGCCGCTCTGCGACAGCCAGCGCACCGACGAGCTGCTCGATCTCTTCGCCCCCGGTCGAGCGCGGGCGCTCTGGGTCTATCGCAACGCCCACGATCGGGCCCGCTCCGAGGTCTCCAAGTTCGGCAAGGCCCCGCTGATCGCGGTCGAGACGGTCGCCACCGGCAACCCCACGGACCGGTGGCAGGGCCGTCGGCACAGCCCACAGATGTCGGCGCTCGCAGCCTCGTTCGATGCCGAGACGATGAGCGAGCACACCGCCTCGGCGCTGTACTGGGTGCTGCGCAACCAGCAGTTCTACGACCTCGGTCTCGATGCCCGCGACGATGTGCTCCTGGTGAGCTACGACGATTTCGCCGCCGACCCGGTGACCGAGATGCAACGGGTCTGCGCGTTCCTCGACGTGCCGTACTCGCCGCAGCTGTGCGCGCACGTCGAACCCCGGCAGTCCCACGGCAGCGCCCCGCTCGATATCGACCCGCGGGTTAAGGACCTCGTTGACGCGATGAGCGCCCGCCTTGAGGCGACCCGCCGTGCCGAGGACCTACGATGACCCCCCGCCGTCTGCTCGCCGCCGGCCTCACCGCGGCCGTGCTGACCCTGGCGGGGTGCACGAGCTCCACTCCGAGTCCGTCGCCCAGCCCGAGCACGAGCGCGCCCTCGCCGAGCACGTCGAGCCCCAGTCCGAGCTCCTCCGGGCCCTCGGTCCCGGTCCGTTTCGGGAGCAAGTGGGACTGGAACAAGGTGACGTCTGCCGAGTCCTGGATCCGCAGCCAAGCCCCCGGGGTGACCTTTTTCGAGTTCCAGTGGTGCGATGTGAGCCCCACCGGCGGAGCGCCGGACTGGGCGCTGCTCGACCGGGTCGTGGATCGCAGCCGCGACCTCGGTGTGGAGATGATGCTCAAGATCCGCACCGGCACGTGTGCCGTCACCGGCGGCACCGCGAAGTTCACCCGAGGTGCCAAGAACAAGTCCGAGTCGCGGCTGCCCAAGGACCTCGCGGCGTATGCCGCTTTCGTCACCTCCGTGGTGCAGCGGTACGCCCCGCGCGGTGTGCACACCTACGCCGTGGAGAACGAGGTCAACGGGGAGACCTTTTGGTCGGGGACCGGCGCCGAGTTCGAACAGCTCTTCGCCGTCGCCGCCAAGGCCATCAAGGCCGCCGACCCCAGCGCCCGGATCAGCGACGGCGGCATCAGCAGCACGGCATACGGGGCCGCGATCGCCACCCGCCTGCTCGCCCAGGGCAAGGAGTCAAAGGCAATCGCGGCGTGGAACACCTACTACGAGCGGCGGATCGGGGTCCGCGGACGGCAGATTGTCCGCGTGACGAACCGGGCCGAGCTCGACGCGATGCTCGCCGGGGACCAGGCCAAACGCAATTTGGCGATGTTCGCCGCCGACGAGCGCATCCTCGCCAGCGGGCTCGCCGACATCCGTCAGGTGCACTTCTACGAGGCCCCCGAGGCCGCCGACCTACTCGTGGACTACCTCAAGGCCACCACCCCATCGGGCATCGACCTCCAGGCGTGGGAGGTCGGGTCCTTCGTAAAGGGCCGCGATCCTTCCGAAGCCGAGATGGCCTCCGACGTCGTGCGCACCTCGGCGGCGCTCATCTCTGGCGGCTCGACGATGGTCATTTGGCTGCCGTTGGCCTTCAACCCCGGAGGGGACAACAGCGACGAGCCACGCTCGGGCCTGCTGGACGGGTTTGGGGCACCCCGGGCAGGGGCCAAGGCGTTCTCCGCGATGCGCGCCGCCGCAGTCAACGCCACCGTGCGTGCGGTCGACGCGAACGGGCTCATCGGGGTGAGCTTCACCCGTGATGGGATGACGACGGCGTACGTCTGGAAGGCTGGGAGCGCGGTCACGGTGCCCGCGAACGTCACGCTCACCCCGCTGGTCACCGTGGGGACGCCGGTCGTCGGTGAACCCGTCGAGCTCTCCGGTGCGGCCGCCGATCTTTCCCCGATCCTGGAGCAGTGATGACTGACCTTGACCCCGCCCGCCTCGTCTTCGTGGGCGGTCTCCACCGCAGCGGGACGACACCGTTCGCGAAGGTCCTCGGCGAGCACCCGGAGGTCTCGGGGCTGGTCAACACCGGAGTCCGGGAGGACGAGGGCCAGCATCTGCAGCCCGTCTATCCCAAGGCCAAGCTGCACGGCGGCTCGGGACGCTTTGCCTACGCGCCGGCGGCGCACCTCACCGAAAGTTCCACGCTCATCTCGCCCGCGAACGCCCAGGCCATGTTAGACGCGTGGAAACCCTACTGGGACCTCGAGGCCAGCTTCCTCGTCGAGAAGTCGCCGCCGAACATCATCATGGGCCGGTTCCTGCAAGAGATGTACCCCGGATCCGCGTTCATCGTCGTCGTCCGACACCCAGTGACCGTTGCGCTCTCCACCAAGAAGTGGCGCCGGCTCGTCTCCAAGAACCCGCGCAAGTTCGAGACCCTCAGTGGCATGGTCGACCACTGGCTCACCGCGCACGACATCCTCGCCGCCGACCTCCCGCACCTCAATCGGGCCCTGGTCATCCACTACGAGCGGCTTGTGAGCCAGCCCGACACTGAGCTCTCGCGGGTGGAGGAGTTCCTCGGGTTGTCCTCACCCATTGACCGGTCCTCCTTCACCGCCGAGCACAGCTCGTCGTACGCGCAATGGTGGGAGCAGCTCCGTTCCCCGTGGCGCCCAGGTGGCTGGCAGCGTCGACGGATCGAGCGCAGGCAGGCGGGTCGGGCGTGGCAGTACGGGTATGACGTCACCGACCTCGGACACCACCAGGTGGTCGTTGGTGACCCCAACGGGCTGCGCCGCCCCGCAGGGGAATAGCCCTCTGGCCACCCGCAGGTTGCTGGCGAGAGCCCGACTGCGGCGAGCTGCCGGTTTAGGTTCAGCCACGTTAGCCTCGATATTTCGCGGCGGTTGCGTGCCGGGGTGAGGAAAGGTGCCCCTGACCTGGGAAGATAGCGATTGCGACGTCGTATCTGGACCAGTTCGAGGAGCACCTTTCAGGTGAAGAAGCCTACCGCCTTGTATCCCCGTGTCCAGCTCGACGCGGCGCCGGTTGGCGCGGTCGGTCAGGCTGGCGGTGTGCTGTTGACGGCCGCCGCTGAGCCACCGGGCTGGCGCGGGCGTTGCGCACCGCCTTGGCACCGTGGCGCAAGCCGACCGCGGTGCACGACCCGGCCGATGTGGTCCTGGATTTGGCGGTCGCGGCCGCGTTGGGTGGCGACGCGCTGGCCGACGCGGCCATCGTCTGTGGCGAGCCGGGGGTGTACGGGCTGGTGGCGTCGGAGGCCACGATCTCGCGGACGATCGCCGCCCTGGCCAAGGACGCCGGGAAGGTCGAACGCGCGGTCGCCGCCGCCCGCAGGGCCGCCCGGGCCGTGGCGTGGGAGCGCGCCGGTGAACGGGCCCCCAACCGGCAGGCATCGGCGGCCAACCCGTTGGTCGTGGACGTGGACGCGACGATCGTGGTGGCGCACAGCGAGAAGGAGGCTGCGGCGCCGACGTTCAAGAAGACCTACGGGTTCCATCCGTTGGTCGCGTTCCTTGATCACGGCGACGGCGGGACGGGGGAGCCGTTGGCGATGCTGCTGCGCAAAGGTAACGCCGGGTCGAACACGGCGGCCGACCACATCAGCGTCGCCTGAGCCGCTGTGAGGGCGTTGCCCGGTGTGGACGCGTCCCGGCCGGGGAAGAAGGTGCTGTTCCGCACCGACGGCGCCGGGCACACCCACGACTTCCTCGATTGGCTCCACGCCCGTGGCGTGCAGTACTCCGTCGGGTTCACCCTGCCCGAGGTCATGTCCGCCCTCTACGCCCTAGTCCCCGAGTCGTGCTGGCAGGCCGCGCTCGACGCCGATGGCGACACCCGGGAAGGGGCCGGGCTGGTCGAGATCACTGACCTGCTCACCAGCAGAGGACTCCTGAAGGGGTACCCGCCCGGTTTGCGGGTCACGCTCCGCCGCGAACGGCCCCACCCCGGCGCCCAGCTCCGCTTCGACGACGTCGACGGGTACCGGCTCACCGCGTTCGCGACCAACACGGCCCGCGGCCAGCTGCAGGACCTGGAGCTGCGGCACCGCCGGCGCGCCCGCTGTAGGGGGCACCTCCCGCTTGCGGGGGCGGACCGGATCCGGATCGCCAAAGACACCGGCCTGGCCGACCTCCCACTACACGGGTTCGACCAGAACCGGATCTGGCTGGTGATCGTCCAGCTCGCCCTGGACCTGACCGCCTGGACCCAGCTGATCGCGCTGCACGACACCGATGCTCGACGGTGGGAACCCAAGCGGCTGCGGCTCCGCGTGTTCTCCATGGCCGCGACCCTCGCCAGGCGAGGACGACGGCCCCTGCTGCACATCAAGGACACCGCCCCCTGGGCCGACCTGGTCATCACCGGCCACGCCCGCCTCGCCGCACCGCCCTGACCCCAACGCGCACGCGCCCACCCGACCCTGACCTGCACCCCCCTCGCCACGTGGAAGACGACGACCACCGGGGACCGACATCCAGCCCTGTCACACCCCCACTAGAGAATCAGGCCCCACGGGTCATCCAGGGCGCCGCCCACCCCGACCCGAGGCCCCGATGAAAGATCGAGGTTAGTGGAACAAGAGGGCAGCCACCCTCGTCTTGGAGAATCTCCCAAACTTCGACCCAGACACGACCGAGGACCCTATGATCTATCGAGTTGGGCAGGGAGCCCAACGAGGCGACGTGGGGCGTCGCCAGGGCCTGGGGCCAATTACTTTGCCGTCTACGCGGCTGCACATGAGGGAGTCACCCGTGAAACGAACGCTCGCGACGGCAGCCGCAGTCGCCACATTCCTGACCACGTTCTTCGCGAGTCTCGCCACGGCGACCGCGACGCCGGACCCGTCTCCGCCGCCGACTCCGCGGGCGATGCCATCGGAGATTCCCTCAGTGACAACGCCGGGCATCTCCTCGGGCACAAAGGTGCTCGAGTTCGCCGAGGTGGGCGACAAGGTCTACTCGGCTGGCACGTACAGCGAGGTCGGGGGTCAGGCCCGCTCAGGCATCGCGGCGTTCAACCGCGTGACTGGCGCGCTGGACCCGACCTTCAAGCCCACAGTCCTGGGCAATGTGTACGCTGTGACCCCCGGTCCCACCCCCAACACCCTCTATATCGCTGGCGCCTTCCGATCGGTCAACGGAGTCTCCCTGAGCAAGGTGGCACTTCTTGACGCGACGACGGGCGCGCCCATACCGGGCTTCAAGCCGCCCACTTTCAACGACGCGATCCAGGATCTCAAGCTGCGCGGAGGCAACCTCTATGTCGGCGGCAACTTCACGACAGTCGGCGCGGCCGCGCGCGGGGGGCTCGCGAGCCTGAACCCGACAACGGGAGCGTTGACCACCGCGCTCACTGTCAGCCTGACGGAGCATCACAACACCAACTCGAGCTTGGCTCAGAAGCCCATCGGGCCCGCCGCGCTCGACATCACCAAGGACGGCTCCCGCATGGTGGTCGTCGGCAACTTCCGCAAGGCCAACGGACTCGACCGTGACCAGATCGTCCAGATCGACCTCACCGGCACAAGCTCGAGCGTGCGACCCGACTGGCAGACAAACCAGTTCAAACCCCTGTGCTTTAACTGGTCGGTCGACTCCTACGTCCGAAGTGTCTCAATCGCCCCTGATGACAGCTACTTCGTGGTCGGGGCTAACGGCGGGCCCAACGCCGGCACGCTGTGCGACACGGCAACGAAGTGGGGCATGACGGCTTCCGGTTCCGACCTGCGGCCTGAGTGGATCTCCTCGAGTGGCGGAGACACGATCTGGGGCGTGGCCGCGGCCGAACACGTGATCTATGTGGGTGGCCACATGCGCTGGATGAACAACCCCAACGGTTCGGACTACGCCGGCGCCGCTGCTGTGCCACGATCCGGCATCTCCGCGGTCGACCCCCTTTCGGGCGTGCCGATGACGTGGAATCCGGGACGTCGCCCCCGCGGGACGGCTGTCTTCGGCATGCTTGTCGCCCGCGACGGGCTGTGGATCGGCACGGACACTGACTACATCGGCCCCAACCGGGAGTACTACCGGCCGAAGATGGCCTTCTTCCCCTATGCCGGTGGCTACACGGCAACAGCGACGACGACCCCGACGCTGCCGGCCACTGCCTACGTGGGGCACGGCGGGCTTGGGTCGCCGACCAACGTCCTCTACCGTTTGAACGCCGGCGGCGCACTGGTGCCGGCCGTCGACGGGGGGCCGGACTGGCAGGCTGACGACGGCACCTCGAGCCCCTACCGGAACACCGGGAGTAGCGCCGCGTACTTCGGCGCAGGGGCGACCCTCGACGGCACCGTCCCGCCCACAACCGCACCGGGGATCTTCGACAGCGAGCGTTGGGACTCCGGAAGCTTGCCCGAGATGTCCTGGTCGTTCCCTGTGGCTGCCGGCACCCCACTATCGGTTCGGCTCTACTTCGCCAATCGCTGTGCGTGCACCAGCCTGCCCGGACAACGGGTGTTCGATGTCTCCCTCGAGGGCAATGTGGTTCTCAATGACCTCGACCTCACGGCGCAGTTCGGCCACAACGTCGGCACGATGAAGTCCTACAACATCGTCAGCGACGGGACCGTCAACATCGACTTCACGCACTTCGTGGAGAACCCGCTCATCAACGGCATCGAGATCGTGCGAACCGACACGACCCCTGGTCCTTCGACGTCCGACGTGCTCTCCGCATGGAGTTTCGACGGAGCGACCGCGGGACCGGAACAACTCACGGGCACTCCGATCGACTGGGCAACCGTGCGCGGCGCCTTCACCGTCGGCGACAAGCTCTTCGTCGGCACGACTGGCATGCTCAAAGTTGCATCATTCGACGGGAGCTCCATCGGCGCCCTTCGGGAAATCAACCCGTACCACGATCCGAAATGGATGTATGTCCCCAACGGCAGTGGCGGCACGTATGACGGCGTGACACCGACGTTCTACGGCCAGCTCGCCAGCGTGACCGGCATGTTTTACACCGCCGGAAAACTCTACTACGCCAACGGTCAGTCGACCCTCAAGACACTGCCCTTCTCCCCGGACAGTGGCATCGTCGGCGGCGTCGCGTCCACCGTCACGTCGTCAATGAACTTCACCGACGTCGGCGGGATGTTCGTCGTCGGCTCGACCCTCTACTACGTCAAGCGGAGCACGGGCGACCTGTTCTCCATCGGCTGGACGGGTTCAACGACGGCCGGCACCGCGACCCTTGTCTCGGGACCGACCACGGGTGGCCCAAACTGGCACGGGCGCGCGGTCTTCCTCGGCAACCGGCCGGCCAACCTGGCGCCGTCGGCGTCGTTCACGGCCCAGTGCACGGGTATGACGTGCCACCTCGATGGGTCCACCTCCTCCGACCCCGACGGCACGATCACCTCATGGGCGTGGGACTTCGGTGACGGGACGACCTCCAGCGACATGACTGTCGACCACGAGTACGCCGCAGGCGGCCCGGTCTCTGTCACGCTGACAGTCACTGATAACACGGGAACATCGTCAGTGGTCACCAAGGCCGTGACTCCCATTGCCACCCCACCGGGGACCGGATTTGTTGCTCAGGCTGCGACGACCGACAGCTACGACTTGGTCAAGTCACTGACCATTCCGAGCGGCACCGAGAGCGGGGACACCCTGCTGCTTGCGTGGTCTGGGGAGGCGTCGTCCGTGCCGGGCGACCCGGTCGGCTGGACGCAAGTGCGCACCGTATCGGTCGGCACATCGCTGACGGCGATCGTGTGGACCAAGCAGGCATCGTCTGGCGATGCCGGAAGCGTCGTTGCCCTCACCCAACCAGTGAAGAAGCGCACCGTGGCACAGCTGCTTGTCTACCGTGGCTTCTCAGGGGTGGCGTCCTCGGCCGCTGTCTCCGACTCTGCCGTCGCGACACATCTCACCCCCGAGCAGCCGGTGCTCGACAGCGACTTGGTCGTGTCGATCTTCGCGGACCGCTCGACAGACACCTCGTCATGGACCCCCGGGACCGGTCAGTTCGACCGTGGATCCGTTGTCGGCGCCTCGACGACACGGTTCTCGACCTTCGCCAGCGACTCCGGACTTCGGTTGTCGGCGGGAACCGACCCGGGCACGTCGGCGACGACGAACGCTCCGTCGACCAAGGGCATGGGTATGAGCCTGGTCCTCCGCCCGTAGTCCAATCCCTGTCGAAAGGGGCAGGTCATCCCCTCCGGGGGGACGACCTGCCCCTTTCTGGTCGTCCGTTCGACGGTCTCTCCGCAAGCAGGTTCGCACCTGCCGAGCGACGCAGCCGTCGGACGCAGGCCTACGTTGGTGCGGGAGGCCAGCGGCTCGTTCGGCAGCGCCCATTCGTGCCGCCAACAGCGTCGACTGATCACCGCGAAAACCGCCAGCGGCTTACCGCAGATCGTGTATTGTCTCTCTCCGGGACACACATGTCCTGACGACCTCCGCTTGGGGTGCGAGTGGTCGACTCGACACGTTCCGCTCCACTTGTGGAGTGGAGGGGGGACGTTGTGAAGGTTCGTATTGGTCGGACACTCGTCGTCGCAATCGCTACGTTGCTCGCGGCCAGTTCCAATTTGCCCTCCTCGCAGGCGGAGTCCAGCCAGGGCGTTGCGTCGACGGTGGCTCGCACTTGGAGCGCCAACGGCCGAGTCAACGCGATCCTCGACGTGTCCGGCGCGGTGATCATCGGTGGTGAGTTCACCACGGTCTACAGTCCGACCGGGGTCAGCTACCCCGCTAACCGCATCGCCAGGTTCATGCCGTCAACGGGGCGATTTGACCTGGACTTCTCCGCGTCGGCCAACGCCGCAGTCAACGCGCTCACCACTGACGGCACCACCTTGTGGGTTGCCGGCGACTTCACGGCCGTCAACGGCGCCCCCCACGAATCGCTCGTCGCGCTCGACCTCGCGACCGGAACGACCGAGTCCTCCTTCACAGCGTCAACGAATATCGCCGTCGACGCCTTGACGGTCGCTGGCGGGTACCTCTACGCCGGTGGTCCCTTCACCAGCGTCACCGATGGCAGCGGGGTCCACGACCGCAGCTACCTTGCCCGTCTCGACCCCGTGACGGGTGCCTTCGACCAGACCTGGCAGCCGGTGGCCTCAGCCCGGGTCCGGAGCATGATCACAAGCGAGGACGGGACGCGGACCTACGTTGGTGGGGACTTCACGACCATCGACGGTCGCGGGTCCCTGGGGAGAATCGCCAAACTCGCCCCGGCCACAGGCATATGGGACCTTTCCTTCGTCTCGGGTCCTACAAATGCGGGCTCGCGCGCGCCTGCACTCGCCATGTCGCTCGAGGGGAATCAGCTCCTCGTGGGTGTCGGGGGATCAGGCGGCGGCTGCAGCCTGCTCGACGCGACAAGTGGGGCGACTCAGTGGAGCAAGCATGCGACGGGTGACGTCACAGGCGCAGTTCTCAAGGGGAACTACAGCTACTGTGGCGGCCACTTCAGCGGCACCGCGTCATTCGAGGGTCTCGACCGCAACAAGCTAGCGTCTGTCGTTAACTCCACGGGCGCCATCACGGCCTTCGCCCCCAATATCAACAGTGCGCTGGGCATCTTCGCAATGGGCGAGACCCCTGAGGCCGTGTTCGTGGGTGGTGACTTCACCCGGGTGGGGTCCAGCCCACAACAGGGCCTCGGGATGTTCCGCGACCTCGACTCAATCACTGTCCCTGCAGCGCCCGCCAACCTCGCCGCCCTGGCCGGAGACCATCAGGTCGTGCTCAGTTGGGACATTCCCGACACGGATGGTGGACTGCCGCTCACGACCTATGTGGTCTACCGCTCGAGCGCCACGAGCCCGGTGACCCAGATCGCGACGAGCCGTCAGCCGACATATGCCGACTCATCGGCCAAGAACGACATCACCTACACCTACTACGTGGCCGCCGCCAATCAGTTGGGGTCCTCGGTTGATTCCACACCAGCAGACGCAACTCCGCGTGTCGGTCTGCTGAATGCGCCGAGCGCACCGCGTAGCCTCACAGTCACGGCGAGCTACGCCAAACTCACCCTCACGTGGCTGGGGCCGTCGTCGAACGGCGGCGCCGGCATCCTCGGCTATCGCCTCTTCCGAAGCACCGAGAGTGGTCACGAGGATCTGCTCGCCACTCTCAGCCCGGGCGACCTCAGCTATATCGACACCGACGTTGTCACCGGAACGCGATACTACTACCAGTTGGCGGCGTTCAACAGCGTCGGTCAGGGGCCGGTAACCGCCGAGAAGTCGGGCGTCCCGGCCTCTGGCGTCCCGGGTGCCCCCGTCTTGTCGGGCAATCCGGCGGGGTACTCGTCGGTGCTGCTCAGCTGGACTCTTGCCAACCAGGGCGCGAGCCCGGTGACGAAGTTCCAGATCACCCGCGACGGCGTGCGCAAAGCTACCCTGGGCGTGGTCTACTCCTACACGGACACCCCCGTTGCGTCTGGGGGGACCTACACCTACCGCATACGCGCCTGGAACTCCTTCGGCTGGGGTCCGTACAGCCTTCCGATCAAGGTGACGGTCCCCTAGTTTCAGGGCTTCCACGCATCGATGGTTGGCGAACCGGCCCAGGTTTGATGTCGCTCCTGCTGGTCAGGGTCTGTCCGATGAACGGTGTTCTGGCGTTCATCTTCTAGAGGTTCTCCGCCGCGGGCATGCGGTCGGCGAAGGTGACGGCGAACGCGTTCAGTGCCGGCTTCCACCGGGTGATCCATCGTGCCTGGCCGGTGCCTTTGGGGTCCAGTCCTCGGGTCACCAAGTAGAGGCACTTCAGGGCAGCTTGCTCCGTCGGGCTCGGACCAAATGGGATGACGCACGCCTGCACGATCGCGCGGGGGAAGACCGCGTGGACGGAGTCGGGGAGGCCTTTCAGACCGTCACAGACGATGAAGAACACATCCCGCACACCCCGGTTGCGTAGGTCGGTGAGCACGCTCATCCAGAACTTCGCGGACTCCCCGCCGCCGTGCCCGGCCCACAGGCCCAGGACGTCGCGGCGACCGTCCAGGTCGACCCCGATCGCGGCCTAGTAGGGCTGGTTGCCGACCTGCCCGTCGCGGACCTTGACGTAGATCGCGTCGATGAAGACCGCCGCGTACACCGCCTGCAGCGGACGCGAGGACCAGGGCTGCATCTCCCCCGCAAGCGGGGGCACCCCACTCGACGACCTTGTCGGTGATCCTCGAGATCGTGTCCCTCGAGACACTCACGCCGTACACCGCCCCCGCACGCGGGAGGTACCCCCAGGCGAAATGCGCGCTGATCTCCCCGGTAGTCAAGCCCTTGGCGAACAAGCTGATCGCCACCGCATCCACGTCGGACAGGCGCCGCTGCCGCTTCTTGACGATGACCGGCTCGAACGTGCCGGCCCGGTCTCTGGGGACCTCGATCGTCACCTCACCCGCGGCATCGGTCAGGACCGTCTTGGCCCGGGGCCCGTTGCGGACGTTCTCGGCGCCCCCCTCGGGCGCTCGGTGCTTGGCATGCCCGAGGTGATCGGTCATCTCCCCGGCAGGCGGGGGGACCCGCACTCCTCCAACGCCACCTCCAGGACCGTGCAGTGATCGACTTCAACAGCCCCTCCGGGCCGGTGATCTCCTCCCCCCGATCCCGCGCAGCCCTGACCAGCTGCGCGATCGCGGCCTTCTCACTCCAGGTGGCGGTCGACGACGACCGCTTCCTGGCTTCCTTGGGCATCAAGTTCATGCTCGTGATTGTCTCGGTCACAGGTGACCAACCTTCCCCACCAGCCGTACTGGCGTGTCAGGCCAGAAACACCGTTTGGCGGACAGTCCCGCTGGTCAAGTCCGCTGGGGGAGACTGTCCGGCGAACGGTGTAACTGGCCCAACACGCTGACGGAGGTCGGCGGGAAGGGTCGGGATGATGACCGACACACTGGTGGGCGTGAGCCCACTGCGCAAGGCAGCAAAGAAGACGCTCACCCCGGAAGAGGTGGAGCGTAACGCGGTGCGTGAGCTGGTCAAAGCCGCTCGCGTCAGGGGTGATGACCTGACTGGCCCCGAGGGGCTGCTCAAGGTGATCACTATGCAGGTCATCGAGGCCGCTCTCGAGGAAGAGATGACCGAGCACGTCGGCTACGACAAGCACGCCGTCGAAGGTCGTAACGGTGCGAACTCGAGGAACGGGACTCGGGTCAAGAGGGTGTTGACCGACAACGCCGGCCCGGTCGAGATCGAGGTCCCCGGGATCGGGACGGCTCGTTCGAGCCGGTGATCGTCAGGAAGCGGCAACGACGATTGACTGATGTGGACGCGATCGTGCTCTCCTTGTACGCCCGCGGCCTGACCACCGGGGAGATCAGCGCGCACTTCGCCGAGATCTACGGGGCGTCGGTGTCCAAGGACACGGTTTCGCGGATCACGGACAAGGTGATCGAGGACATGCAGGCATGGTCATCTCGTCCGTTGCAGCGGGTGTACGCGGCCATCTTCATCGACGCGATCATGGTCAAGGTCCGTGACGGGCAGGTCGGGAACCAGCCGTTCTACGCCGCGATCGGGGTCGACCTGGCCGGGCATCGTGACGTGCTGGGACTATGGCCGGGCAACGGCAGCGGGGAGTCCGCGAAGTTCTGGATGAGCGTGCTCACCGAACTGAAGAACCGCGGCATCGCCGACGTGTTCTTCATTGTCTGTGACGGCCTCAAGGGGCTGCCGGACAGCGTGAACGGAGTCTTCCCCGCCGCGATCGTCCAAACCTGCATCGTGCACCTGATCCGCGGCACCTTCCCGTACGCCTCCAAACGGTACTGGGAAGCCATCGCCAAAGACCTGCGCCCGATCTACACCGCTCCGAGCGCGCAGGCTGCGTGGGCAGCGTTCGAGGAGTTCGAAGAGAAGTGGGGCAAGCCCTACCCGGCCATCCCCAAGCTGTGGCGGGCCGCCTGGGAACAGTTCATCCCGTTCCTGGACTACGACGTCGAGATCCGCAAGGTCCTCTGCTCGACGGATGAAATCGTCAAGCAGTTGCGCTGCGGGTGGGGCTTGGGCGGGCCGGGCGAAGGCGTAGTCCTCGTCCTTGAAGGCCAAGTGCCAGGCCAGGATGGTCATCTTCCGCGCGGTGGCCACGATCGCCTTCTGGGGGCCGCGACCGGCGGCGATGCGTCGATAGAACGCCCGCAACGGTCCAGGGCTCGCACCGCGGACCAGGCCGTCTCAACGAGCACCCCGCGCACGTGGGCACGGCCGGCCTTGGCGATCCGACCGTGGACCGGGGCGGAGTTGCCGGACTGGCGCACCTTCGGGTTGAGCCCGACGTAGGCGACCAGCTTGTCCGGGTCGGGGAAGCGGGTGAACTCACCGACGGCAGCGACGATGCTGATCCCGGCGATCGCGTCGATCCCGGGGATGGTCATCAACCGGGCCACCACCGAGTCGGCCAGGGCCTCCACGGCGAGCTCGCGGTCCACGACCGCCAACTCCCCGGCGTGGAAGTCCAGCTGACGCAGCAACGCCTGCACGGTCGCGACCTCGTCGGCGGGCAGGTCCTGCCGGGACAGCCAGTGCCGCCCGGTCCTGCCGAACAGGTCACTCACCGGCGGGGTCGGGCACAGGTTCCGCGCCAGGATCGCGTGCACCTGGTTCTTGATCCGCGTCCGGACTCGCACCATGTGCGCCCTTCGCACCACCTGCCAACGCAACGCCCGGGTCCGCGGGTCGGGCAGCCACACCGGCGGCAAGAAGTCTGCCGCCAGCAGCTGCGCCAGGATCCTCGCGTCGACTTTGTCGGTCTTGACCTTCGCTTCGGCGATCGCACGGGTCTTCGACGGGTTGGACACCACCACCCGCGCAACCCGACGGGTGAGCAGCACCGCGATCGCGTCGCTGTTCCCGGTCGCCTCCAACGCCACCTGGTCCTCGGCGGACAAGGAGGCCGCCCACTGGGTCAGCGCCTCCGGGGTGACCCCGATCCGGCCCTCATCACGAACCAGCCCGTCCTCCACAACGGCAACCTGGGCGAACTCCCGATGCGCATCCATCCCGATGTAACGCATCACCGCTTCCCCTTTCGCTTCAAGAACCGGGAACCGCTGGGACGGAAACGACACCTACGGATACGCGCTCTCAGCTCAGCCGGACCAGTCGCAGGGGCGGCCACCTACTAACACGGGCTCGCAGCCCACGGAGCAACAACGGCCTGCCCATGCGGTTCCCACAAGAGAGCCCCTGTCCGCACGGTCGCACCGTACGACGCTTCAACGACAACGCGCCAGGACGAACAGGTCGTGACCCTCTCAGGCATTTCATACCGGGTACCAATGGAAGTGGGACGCGAGGTTATCGTTGCCCGCGGACAACATGCCCGCGTGGGCGAGGACGACCATGTCCGCGAGGCCATGACGGGCCTGGAAGGCCTTGACCGTCGGGATGATCGTCGTGGTCTCGGCCTGGTTGCCCTCGTAGCAGCCAATCTCGAGGGGGAACCCGTGTCGGTCGACCAGCAGCCCGACGACGATCTGGGGGTCGATCCGGCGTTCCTTGGAGAACCCGACCTTGCGCGGGTCGTCCTCCTTCTCGGCCTCGAAGTACAGCGTCGTCACGTCATACAGGCACAAGGAGACGTCACCGCTGGCCGCAGCGTGGGTGAAGCAGGCCGTGGCGATCTTGGCCCGGTACTCACCGGCGTCGGCCTTGGCGAGGGACCGGAACACGGTGCGCAGCGACGCGTGCGGGATGCCGATCTCGTCCAGGACGCGCACCGAGTCGGCCTTGCTGGTCGGCTCGATGATCCGGGCGAGCATCAGCTGCTGGAACGCCGCGTCGCCGATGACGTCGAACCCGAGCCGCTCGTACACGGTCGTCAGGACCTGCCACAGCAGCGTCGACTGCTTCGCGGTGATAACCCCGGGCCGTCCGTCAGCGGAGTGCTCGGGCAGCGGCAGGTCCAGGGCGTCCTGGCCGGGGCGCAGACGGCGGTGGGCCTCGGCCATCAGCACGGCCAGCTCGCCCGCGGTTCGGGCTGTTCCGACGTGCTCGAGGATGACATTGCGCCCGTCGCGGCGCTCCGCGAGCTGGACTTTCGTGGCGCCCGAGCGGCCAGCCGACTTCCGGATGAACACCACGGACCGACCCTACCGACGAGCGGGGTACGTCAACCAGCCCAACCGCACGCCCCTGACCAGCACAAACGTCAGTTCCAACTAAGATTCGCGGTCAAGTGGCACGAGTCAGGCCGGAGGCCAACCACGTCAGCTCGCAGAACCATGACCCCCACATGACCCAGGTATAACGGTCGGGGCTTGGATGCCCGTCTACCCGTCCGTACTGTGGGTAGTCGCTGAGCGGGAGCGCCCCTGAACTGCTCTCCGCCCCACAAACCCCGGCTTACTCCACAATTGAAGGACCAGCATGACTAGCTGTCGCCTGAGCGCCATGAGCGCTCTACTTGTCGTTGGCTCTGCCGTATCACTGACGGCGTGCACCGTGCATGACGCCGGATACTCGGCCCCCCGAACGCCCCAGCTAGCTGCAGATGCCTCGGCGGAACCGCCTCCCTTCAGCCCTGCCGAGCCGGAAGGGGCAAAGGCCGCGTCCCCGGCGGCCGCAATTCCGTCCGCCGGGACCCCGAAGGTGCAGGCAGTCACCAAGCGCACGCCGACTTCACCGACTACCGCCCCAAGAGGCGTCAGTGCCGCATCCCCCCCGACGGTCCCGACGGGTGGGGGTCTTCGCCGCGTGGTGCAGACTTCGGATGAGCTGGGCACCGCCATCGCCAACGCGAAGCCGGGCGATGTCATCGCCCTGGCGGCGGGCACCTACTCGGGGCGAATCACCATCAAGGGGTCGGGAACGAAGGCGGCGCCCATCACGATTGAGGCTGAAGGTTCTGGCCCCGTGACACTCACCGCGTCCCTACCGATGCCGCCGTGTGGCGCGAGTGGACCCGACGAGAATCGCACCGTGACCTTCATCCGGGGCGCCAGCTGGTGGACCCTGAGGGGCGTGACGATCTCTGGCGGCGTCATGGTCGCAGGCGTGAATGCCAATCTCTCTTCCCGCTGGTTCACCAGCAAGGTGGCCGCCGGCGACTGGGCGAGCCGCCGAGCAATCCCAGGCCGCGGTGTCAACGACCCGACTGCGGCTGTCGGTGCCCTGGTTGAAGTGAGCCGCATCGTCGGCGCGACGATCATCCCGTCGGATGGGATCACCCTCGACGGTGTGACGGTCACCCGCAAGGGGGTGCACTCTCGAGCCTCTCGCTACGGGACAATCCGCAACTCGACGATCCAGGACATCGCGTGCGGCACGGGGCCGGGCATCTGGCTCGGCAACTACAGCGATGGCTGGACGATCACCGGCACCACAGTCCGCCGCGTTGCCGCCTCGACCCTCAGCCACTACATGCAAGAAGGGATCCGCATCGGTGGGGCGTCGAACTACAACCTGGTGAGCGGAAACACGGTCTCCGATCTGCCGGGTGACGGCCGGGCGTTCACGACAGACGTCGACGCGTCTTTCAACGTGTTCCGTGCGAACCAGGCGAGTGGAGTCGCAATCGGCTACAACGAGCAGGCTTCCGGCTGGGGCAACATCTGGGAATACAACACCGTCAGCCAGTATCGCAAGGCTGGCTTCAGCGTGCGCATGAAGGACAACGTCCTTTCAAACCCAAGCCGTAACACGAGTTCATACGACATCCTCGTGCGATGCAATGTGGCTTCCGGCTCCAACGACTTCCAGGCTGGCGGGATGGCATCCGGCGACATCGCCTCGAACGGATTTGGTGAGATGAGCCTCGGGTCGTCACTGCGCAGCTACTACGTTAAGGTCGGCAACACCTTCAACGGCAAGGCCGAGGTTCCTCCAGCGTCGCCGACACCGTCGACCGCCGGTTGCTGATGGGCCGCGGCGGGGTGCCCATCGTTGCATCCGGGCATCGGTGACCTGGGTGGCACTGGCCGCAGCACGGTCAGGCGGGTCCTTGCGGCGGCCGCGTCGCAAGGGCCCGCCTGACTTGGGGGGTCGCTAGGGCCAATCGAGTCCCGACGCGATCCGAAGCACCAACACGTCCAGCCCCGCACCTGAGGGGGCCCGTAGGAGTGTTTGAGAGGTGCGTCGGCAGGTGATCCAACGCCTGCGGCCCGGAGGGTGAACCGTCATAATGGTTCAGGATCGCGGTCGGCGTGGTCCGCCGCAGGCGCCGCGATCTGGGTTCGCTCAGGCTGTGCGCCCCAACCGTTGACCACTGGAGCGCCCTCATGCCGTGTCTCGCCGAGTGCCGGTTGCTCTCGTCGGGGAGTCTCGCCGTCGGCATAACCCCCTCGCGTGTCCAGGGCACGTGGACGATGGTCCGGCCTCCACCGCAAGACCACCGCTCTGGGATTGGGCGTGCGGAGTGACTGCACGAACCCCATGGCGCCCAACGAGCGGGCGAAAACCCCCGGTCCAGGAACTCGGGGCGACACCATGAACGACAGCCAACGCCAGATCCCCTCGCAACCACAGGGGGGCCGGCACCGGAGGTCGGGAGCCTCAGGCGGGGCCGATATGGCCCGGATGGCACGAGGCGGCGGGCTCAACCTTGTCGGTGCAGTTCTCGGCCAGGCTGCACTGCTCGGTGTGATCACCTTGATCGGCAATGTCCTCGGATCCGCTGCGGTTGGGCGCTACAGCGTCCTCTACGCGATACTCACCCTGCTCAGCCTTTTGTCGCTTGCAGGTTTCCGGGCAGGCCTCACCCGCTTTGTGGCGATGTTTCTCGCCGACGAAGACGCGGCCCGGGTGCGGGGCACGGTTCGCCTCGGACTCGGCGTCACGATCGCTGCCTCGGTCGTCATCGGTGGCGTGCTTGCAGCGCTTGCCCCCAGCGTTGCCCAGTTCTACGGCAACCCCGACCTCGTCTCAGGGATTCGTTGGATCGCTGTCGCTCTTCCCGCCGCATCCTTCTCGGACGCGGCGCTCTCGGCTACCCAGGGTTGGCGTAGCCAGCGCGAGTTCGCCCTCATCGGGCGGATCCTCGACCCGCTCCTGCAACTCATCCTCACCGCGGCCTTCCTGCTGCTCGGGTGGGGGGTGGACGGCGCCATCCTGGCTATCCCGCTTTCCGCGTGGACGACGGCCACCATGGCCGCGATTGCGCTGGGAAGGCGAATGCGAAGCATTCCCCGTGCAAGCCCGGTCTACGAGGCTCGCCGCATCTTCTCCTTCTCGTTCGTGAGCTGGGGCTCAGCACTAGCCCAGACGGGGCTCGTGTGGGCAGGCACCCTCATCCTCGCGGCCCACGCAAGCGAGGAACAGGTGGGCATTTTCACCATGGCGGCGCGAATTGTCTCCCTCGCCGTCTACGTTATGACGCCCATCATCAACACGTTCAGCCCACACGTCGCCCATCTGCACCACATCGGCGATCGTGCTGGGGTGTCGACGGCCTACGGCAGTGCGACGCGGTGGATCGTCCAGCTCTCGGCACCAGCGTTCGTTGTCCTGCTTCTCGTCCCTGGGTTGCTGCTACGCGTGCTTGGCGATGACAAGGGTGCCGGTGCCGCTGTCGTCGTCATCCTGGCGCTCGGCCAGATGGTGTCCGCGGCTGCCGGGCCTTGCGGGGTCGTTCTCAACATGTCGGGGAAAGTAGCGCTGAGCCTCATCGACAACGTCGTTGTGCTAGTCCTCAACGTCATCCTCAATCTTCTCCTCATCCCGAAATGGGGGATTGGTGGAGCCGCTACCGCCTGGAGCGCCGCTCTCATCCTGGGCAACCTCGCCAAGGTTGCCCAGGTTCACGCCGTTCTCCATGTCACGGCACGGCGGCCCGCCATTCTCCGCACTGCTCTTCTGGCCTGCGTCTCGGCCGTCGGCGGCTGGGCTGTTCGCGAGGTGAGCACGCTGTGGTGGGTCAACCTCATGCTCGTTGTCCTGGTTGTCGGGGCGGTTTACACGGCCACGCTCGCGCGGTTCGGACTAGACCGTGACGACGTCGTTTTCCTGCGGTCTTTGCGGAGGAGACGACGCAACGTCGGCTAGTGTCGGCGAACACGTGGAGTGGGTGGCTGTGGGCTGTATCAGGCCTCGACGGGCGCCTCCGCTGACCGGTGGCGGGCCAGCGCCGGAAAGCCGTGCCGACGCCGGACGAGCATCCACACGAGCGGGGCCGCGAACAGGGCCACGCCGAGGACCTGCAGGGTCTGGGTGTTCGAGACGTTGAGCATCTTCAGCGCCGAGGCGAGCAGGACGAACGCGAGGGCTCGACGGATCAAGCCACCGGGAGCGCGCGAGGACACCCGGGCGCCGATCCACACGCCGGGGATACTGCCGATGAGCAACGAGGCAGTCAGGGCCATCTTGAAGTCGCCGAAGAGGATGTGCGCGAGGGCGGCCGAGGCCACCAGGGGGACGGCCTGGACGAGGTCGGTCCCCACCAGCTGGTTGGCCTTGAGGGCCGGATAGAGCGCCATGAGGGCGATGATGATCAGCGAGCCGGACCCGACCGAGGTCATCCCGACGACCACCCCGCCGAACACTCCGAGCAGGATGGTGGGCAGCCTGCGCACGGTGACGCGTGGGCGCTCCGTCGGCAGGGGCGGCAGCTTCCCGTCCCGCTTCCGGGCACGTTCGACGAGCCGGATGTAGGCGCGGGCGACGAGCCCGAAGGCGGCGATGAGGACGGCTATGCCGAGGGCCGTCTTGGTCGTTGCCTCGACCTCGGCGCTGTTCCCGAGGGCCTTGATGATGAAGACGCCCGAGAAGGCGGCCGGGATCGAGCCGATGCACAGGTACTTGACCAGGTCCCAGTTCACCGTGCCGTGCTTGGCGTGGACATAGGAGCCCACCGGCTTCATCACCGCGGCAGCGACGAGGTCGCTGGAGACGGCGGTGAGCGGCGGGATGTTGAAGAAGATGACGAGCACCGGCGTCATCAGGGCTCCGCCGCCCATCCCGGTGAGTCCGACGATGATGCCAATGCCGAAGCAGGCAAGTGTCAGCATGGGGTCGATATTCATGAGGTCCTCTGCGTCGTTGTCGATGTGTTCGGCGAGACCCACCCGCCGCCGATGAGGTGGTCGAGGACGGCGGCGACCGCCTCGTCCTGGGTGAGCGAGCTGGTGTCGACCCGAAGGTCGGCATCCAGCGGTTCGTCATATGGGTCGGAGATGCCGGTGAACTCTGGGATGAGACCGGCGCGGGCCTTGGCGTAGAGCCCCTTGAGGTCCCGCCGCTCGCACTCGGCCAACGGGGTGTTGACGTGGACGAGAATGAAGTCGCCGACGGCGTGCGCCATGGCTCGGACCTCCGCGCGGGTGCTCGCGTACGGCGCGATCGGCGCGCAGATGGCGATCCCGCCGTGCTGGGCGACGAGCGAGCCGACATACCCGATCCGACGGACGTTCATGATCCGGGACTCGCGGTCGAAGCCAAGCCCGGCGGAGAGCATCTGTCGGACGACGTCGCCGTCCAACAGGCTCACCGTCCGAGCGCTGGTGGCGGCCAGCGCCTCGGCGAGGCCGCGCGCGACGGTCGACTTGCCCGAGCCGGAGAGCCCGCTGAGCATGACGACCAGACCACGGTGAGGTCGGGCGGGCCGCCATCGGGCGAGGATGTCAGCATCGGGCATCGTCAGCGCGTCGTCGTCGGTGCGCTCGTCCAGGGCAGCGGCGGCGGAGCGCCAACCAGCGTCTGCGGACAGTCGTTCGACGGCGGCGCCGCCGAGGTAGCGCCCCAGCGCGTCGAGCAGCGCCGCATCGCTCGCGTCGTCGCGCCAAGCGAGCGGGGCGGTCCGCACCGGTATGCCGCCCAGGCGCCGGGCCAGCCGGTGGGCCAGCTGCAGCATGACCGCGGTGGGCACCCCGGCCGTGGAGTCGGGGTGGTCGGGGACGAGGACAGCGTCGACGCCAGCGACGGTGGCTGCGTCGGCGTCGAGGACCGGCCGCGCCAGAACGAGCACCCGAGCCCAGCCGGCGCCCCGGTCGTCGGGTCCGACGACGGCAGCACGCCCGGCCCCGCTCTCGCGGCGTCGACGTGCCTCGAGGACACCGCCGACCTGTCCCGGCCCGGCCTCCGCGAGACCGGTCAGTGTCGCGATCGGGGTCATCTCCTCGTCGAGGAGGTCGACCGCCCCCGCAGCGAGCGCGGCGGCGAGGCGCTGCGGGTCGAGCTCGACGACGGTGCCCAGCGATGACCGGGTCCCGGTCGCAGCGACTGGGCCACCGAGCACGTGCTCGTGGCCGAGTACGCCGGCAAGAACGAGCTCGGCGTCTCGCAGCACGGCTGCAGACATGACGACAGAAGGTATGGCCACGTGTCCCACATTTCGTTTGATCCCCGCAGCCGGGTGTGTGGCTCCCCAGCCACGCCGGCTATTCCTACCAGAAAAGTAGGATCCACTGTAACTGATGATCGCGGCCCGCGGTGGCCAATCGCGACGGTTGAGGCACGTACGATCGAGGGCGGCCCCTGACCACCCCGACCTGAAGGCCCCGATGTCGCTGACCTGGCTGCCGGCTGCGCTGCTGGAGGACCCGAGCGTCGCTCGGGCGCTCGGGCTTGCCCGGGCCGGGGCGGACGGGGTCCAGGTTGCGGCGGTCCCCGGCGCTCGGGCGGCGGTCCTGGCAGCGGTCGTCGCCGCGGACCCGGAGCGGGTCGCTCTGCTCGTCACCGCCACGGCGCGGGAGGGCGACGAGGTCGCTGCCGCCCTGCGCACCCTGCTCGGCGAGGACGCCGTCGCGACCTTCCCGGCCTGGGAGACGCTGCCGCACGAACGCCTCAGCCCTCGCAGCGACACCGTCGGCCGCCGGCTCGCCGTGCTCCGTCGGCTCGCCCACCCGGACCCGGACGACCCCGCGTACGGGCCGCTGCGGGTCGTCGTCGCGCCGGTCCGCGCGGTCCTCCAGCCGTTCGCCGCCGGACTAGGCGAGCTGGCCCCGGTCGCTGCCCGGGTCGGCGAGGAGCGCCCCCTCGACGACCTCGTCCACGCGCTCGCGGGCGCGGCATACCTGCGCACTGACCTGGTCGAACGGCGCGGCGAGTTCGCCGTACGCGGCGGGATCATCGACGTCTTCCCGCCCACCGAGGAGCACCCGGTGCGGGTCGAGCTCTTCGGCGACACCGTCGAGGAGGTGCGCTGGTTCAAGGTCGCCGACCAGCGCAGTCTCGAGGTCGCCGAGCACGGCCTCTGGGCGCCGCCGTGCCGCGAGCTGCTCCTCACCGATGGGGTGCGGGCTCGTGCCGAGCAGCTCGCGCTGCAGCTGCCCGGCGCCGCAGACCTGCTGCACAAGATGGCGCAGGGCATCGCCGTGGAGGGGATGGAGTCGCTGGCTCCGGTCCTCGTCGACCAGATGGTCACCCTCCTCGATGTCCTGCCCGCCGGGGCCATCGTCGCCATCGACGAGCCCGAGCGGCTCCGAGCCCGCGCGCACGACCTCGTCGCGACGAGCGCGGAGTTCCTCGAGGCCAGCTGGTCCAATGCCGCCGCGGGCAATGTCACCCCGATCGACCTGCGGGCGATCCTCGGGCGGGGGTCCTACTGGTCGCTGCGCGAGGTCCGCCAGCACGCCCTAGAGCTCGCCCTGCCGTGGTGGGATCTCACCTCCTTCGTGCCCGACCTCGAGCTCGCCGCCGAGGGCGACGGGCCCAGTGTCGTCATCGCGGGGGAGGAGGTGCCCGCCTTCCGCGGCGACACCGAGGCCGCCGTCGCCGCGGTGAAGGAGTATGTCGCCGCAGGCCTGCACACCGTGCTCGTCACCGAGGGCGCCGGCTTGGCGGCCCGGGTCGTCGAGGTGCTCCGGGACCATGACGTCGCGGCCCGGGTCTCCACCAGCGCCGCCGAGCCGGGCGTGGTCACCGCGACGACCGGGTCGCTCGGGCGCGGCTTCGTCATACCTGGGGCTGGCCTTGCCGTGCTCACCGAAGCCGACCTCACCGGCGGGACCGGCGCGACGACCCGGGACATGCGCCGGATGCCGTCGCGGCGCCGCGGGCAGATCGACCCGCTCCAGCTGCGCCCCGGCGACCTCGTCGTGCACGAGCAGCACGGCGTCGGGCGGTTCGTCGAGATGGTCCAGCGCACGGTGGCGGGGGCGACCCGGGAGTACCTCGTGGTCGAGTACGCGCCGAGCAAGCGGGGCCAGCCCGCCGACCGTCTCTATGTCCCCACCGACCAGCTCGACCAGGTGACGAAGTATGTCGGCGGCGAGGCTCCGACGCTGAACAAGCTCGGCGGCTCGGACTGGCAGCAGACCAAGGCCCGAGCGCGCAAGCACGTGCGGCAGATCGCCGCCGACCTCATCAAGCTCTACTCGGCCCGGATGGCCACGCGCGGGCACGCCTTCGCGCCGGACACACCGTGGCAGCGCGAGCTCGAGGACGCCTTCGCGTATATCGAGACCCCCGACCAGCTGACCACCATCGACGAGGTCAAGGCCGACATGGAGCGCGAGGTGCCGATGGACCGCCTGGTCTGCGGCGACGTCGGCTACGGCAAGACCGAGATCGCGGTCCGGGCGGCCTTCAAGGCGGTCCAGGACGGCAAGCAGGTGGCGGTCCTCGTTCCGACGACGCTGCTGGTCCAGCAGCACCAGCAGACCTTCTCCGAGCGGTATGCCGGTTTCCCCGTCGTCGTCCGGGCGCTGTCGCGTTTCCAGAGCGACAAGGAGGCCCGCGCGGTTCTCGACGGGTTGGCCGACGGGACGGTGGACGTCGTTATCGGGACGCACCGGCTGCTCCAGCCCGGGGTGCGGTTCAAGGACCTCGGCCTGGTCGTCGTCGACGAGGAGCAGCGCTTCGGCGTCGAGCACAAGGAGGCGCTCAAGGCGCTGCGGACGGCGGTCGACGTCCTCGCGATGTCCGCCACGCCGATCCCGCGGACCCTGGAGATGGCCATCACCGGCATACGGGAGATGTCGACCCTGGCCACCCCGCCGGAGGAGCGCCATCCCGTGCTCACCGTCGTGGGGCCGTACGACGAACGGCAGATCACCGCGGCGATCCGGCGCGAGCTGATGCGTGAGGGGCAGGTCTTCTTCGTCCACAACAAGGTCTCGACGATCGAGCGCGTCGCGGCCCGGCTGCGTGAGCTGGTGCCCGAGGCCCGGATCGCGACCGCCCACGGCAAGATGGGCGAGCACCGGCTCGAGCAGGTCGTCCTCGACTTCTGGGAGCGCCGCTTCGACGTCCTCGTCAGCACGACGATCGTCGAGACCGGCCTGGACGTCTCCAACGCCAACACCTTGATCCTCGAGCGGGCCGACCAGCTCGGGCTCTCCCAGCTGCACCAGCTGCGCGGCCGGGTCGGCCGGGGGCGGGAGCGGGCCTATGCCTACTTCCTCTACCCGCCCGAAAAGCCGATGACCGAGACCGCGCACGACCGGCTGGCGACCATCGCGAGCAACACCGACCTCGGCGCCGGGATGGCCGTGGCGATGAAGGACCTCGAGATCCGCGGCGCGGGCAACCTCCTCGGCGGCGAGCAGTCCGGGCATATCGAGGGCGTCGGCTTCGACCTCTACGTCCGGCTCGTCGGTGAAGCGGTCGCGGCCTTCCGCGGCGAGGGGGAGAGCGAGCCCCTGGAGATCAAGGTGGAGCTGCCCGTCGACGCGCACCTCCCGCACGACTACGTCCCGGGGGAGCGGCTCCGGCTCGAGATGTACCGCAAGCTGGCTGCCGTCCCCGACGAGTCGGGTCTGGTCGCCATCCGCGAAGAGCTCCAGGACCGGTATGGCGAACCGCCCCTCCCGGCCCAGGTGCTGCTCGAGGTGGCCCGGCTGCGGACCGTGGCCCGCGCTGCGGGAGTGGCGGATATCTCCGCGCAGGGCAGCTTCGTCCGGTTCGGGCCGGTCGAGCTGCGGGAGAGCCAGCAGCTGCGGCTACAGCGGCTGTTCCCGGGGTCGGTCGTCAAGCCGGCGCTGCGGACGGTGCTTGTTCCGGCGCCGCGGACCGCCCGGGTGGGTGGCCAGCCGCTGCGGGATGGCGCGATCCTCGACTGGGCGACCGGAGTGCTGCGGCACGTGCTGCTCGACCCCGTCAGCGCCGCCTGACTCGGCGGTTACCTGGCGGCGCGGGTGGTTGTCGCCCTCGCTGCCTGGTCGACGCTCGGCGCTCCCAGCGCCCTGGCTTGGACGTCATGACCGCGACGAACCTGGTCCACCGCCGGTCGCCCTGAGGCGCCGACGTCTCCCGCTCCGGCGTGGGCGACGTGCTGTCACCTGTTCCCGGGCCGGGCACCCTGCCGCGCGGCGGCGACCGCGGCTCACGACCCGAATCGCTGGTTGGGGATGGCCTTGTGCGCTCCTATGCCGTGCTCCGCATGTCGAAGCAGAGGGCTATTGCGTCGGGATGTGGAGCAGAGAGGTGTTGCGTCGAGGTGAGGGCGATGGCCTGGTGCGTCGGGATGTGGAGCAAGGGGGTGTTGAGTCGGGATGTGGGCAGTGGCCTGGTGCGTGGAAGTGCGAGGCGAGGGCCCGCGCCACGACCCGAATCGCTGGTTGGGGATTGCCTTGTGCGCTCCTATGCCGTGCTCCGCATGTCGAAGCAGAGGGCTATTGCGTCCTGATGCGGAGCACGGCATAGGAGGCCGAGGGAGCAGCTCGTCATGGTCCGGTTCGCGTCGTTGCGCCCCGACTCGGGCATGAGAACTCGGATGAGAAGCGCGTCGGGGACGTGTCCTGTGTCCCGCGTCCTGCTCCTGGCGCCGGCGTTCCGACGTGTTGGCGACTCCGAGTGGCCTTGCTGCGTTGGGCGGCGAAATGGCGGGATCTTCGGGCGTCTCGGCACCCAATGCATGTCGAGGGCCGGTGACCATCGTGAGGAGTCAGCCCCGGGAGCCCTCCTTCGCTGCGTTGGTCGGTGAAATGTCCGGATTGTCGGGCCTCTCGACACCCCATGCATGTCGAGGGCTGGCAACCGTGGTCGCGCCTCCACCAGGGAGTCAGTACCAAGGCGGCGCCGGGGATTGCGTACGATCGTTCTCGTCGCGCCGATCGCGGCCGACGACGAGAGGATGCAGACGTGAAGGCTCGACGCGGGAGCGCGGCGTGGGGTGTCGCCGCGGCACTGGTGGCTACCGGACTTGTCCTCGGCGGGTGTTCCGCCGCGGCCGCCCCAGGCCCCGGCATCGCCGCCGTGGTCCGCGGCCAGAGCGTCAGCGAGTCGGACCTGCTGACGACGACTCGCCAGCTCCAAGCCGCCCAGCTCAACGCGACCCCGGCGAGGGTGCTCACCTATCTCGTCATCGCCGACAAGACCCTCGCGGCCGCCGCCAAGTCGGGCTCATGGAAGCCGGACGTCACCTTTCTCGCCGATGTCTCCGGGTACGAGGCCGCCGCCGTCAAGGCCGACCCGAACCACGCCGCCGTCACCTTCACCGAGACGACCCGCAAGGTCCTCATGACCGACGCCGCGCTGCAGACCCTCGCACCCAACGACCAGCAGGCGATCCTCACCGGGGTCAAGGAGCCCGACGTCGTTATCAGCCCGCGCTATGGCACCTTCGACCCGGCCCAGGGCCTCGTGCCGGTCACCCCGAACTGGATGGTCAAGCCCGCCGCCACCGGCGCTCCGCAGCAGTGACGATCGCCGGGTTGCCGCCCGCCGCCGGACGTCTCGTCCTGATCTTCACCACCCCACGGGTCGCCCCGGGCATCCTCACCCGGTTCGCGTGGGAGGCCCTCGACCAGGCCGAGCACGTCTGGGCCCGGGCCGGTGAACCCCAGGCCGACGCTGTCGCCGAGGCGGGCGTCACGGTCACCGAGCCACCGCATGGCACCGAGGACCTCGGCCGGGTTGCCCGCGACCTTGTCGACGCCGCCAAGCAGGGCCTGGTCGTCTGGCTGGGCAGTGCGGATGGTGACCCCGGCCTGACCGACGCCATCGCCGACGAGGTCTCCCGCGGCCCCGGTGCCCCCGACGTCGAGCTGCTCCTCGGCTCCTACGACGTCCCCGGCGCTGCCCTGCTCGACGTCGTCGCCGTCATGGACCGGCTCCGCTCACCCGGAGGCTGCCCCTGGGATGCCGAGCAGACGCACGAGTCGCTGGCGCCATACCTGCTCGAGGAAGCCCACGAGGCGGTCGAGGCAATGGAGACCGGCGACCGTACCCACCTCGTCGAGGAGCTCGGCGACGTCCTCCTCCAGGTCGTCTTCCACGCCCGGGTCGGGCAGGAGGACCCGGAATCACCCTTCGACATCGACGACATCGCGGCCGCCCTCGTCGCCAAGCTGGTCCGCCGCCACCCACACGTCTTCGCCGACGGCGACGCGGCGACCGCCAGCGAGGTCGAGTCGCGCTGGGAGGAGATCAAGTCCGAGGAGAAGCCCGCGCGGGAGCGGCTGCTCGACGGAGTTCCGGCCGGTATGCCGGCCCTGGCCCGCGCGGAGAAGGCCTTCTCGCGGGCTCGCAAACGCGGTGGGTCGGCCGAGCTCGACGCCGTCCTTGCCGGCGACAGCGACGGCGCCCGTCTGCTCGCGCTGGTCGCCGAGCTCGACGCCCGAGGGGTCAGCGCCGAGGCGGCGCTGCGTGCGGCCCTTCGAGACCTGTGACCGGCGCGCGGACTCAGGACCGGTGCGACGGCAGGCGCTGTGACCGCCGCCTCTCCCGGAACGCGCGCAGCGTCGGGAGGGTCACCCCGACGAGCGCGGCGGGACGGACTAGGCTCGGAAGCGACAGCGTCGTCGTCATCCGTCGTCGTCATCCCTCGTCGGACGAACCCGCTCCATCCCACCCAAACGATGTCACCCTTCAGGAGATGCACCGTGGCCACCATTGAGGCACTTGGCGCACGCGAGATCCTCGACTCGCGTGGAAACCCGACCGTGGAGGTCGAGGTCGCGCTGGACGACGGCACCATCGCCCGCGCAGCGGTCCCCAGCGGCGCCTCGACCGGCGCTTTCGAGGCCTCCGAGCGACGCGACGGCGACAAGGGCCGCTACCTCGGCAAGGGTGTCGAGCTCGCGGTCGACGCGGTCTCGGAGGAGATCGCTCCCGAGCTCCTCGGCTTCGAGGCCAGCGAGCAGCGGCTCGTCGACGCGGCGATGATCGCCCTCGACGGCACCCCCAACAAGGAGAAGCTCGGCGCCAACGCCATCCTCGGTGTCAGCCTCGCCGTGGCCCGGGCGGCCGCCGACTCGGCCGGTCTGCCGCTCTTCCGTTATGTCGGTGGCCCGAACGCTCACATCCTGCCCGTCCCGATGATGAACATCCTCAACGGCGGCAGCCACGCGGACTCCAATGTCGACATCCAGGAGTTCATGATCGCCCCGATCGGCGCGCCGAGCTTCCGCGAGGCGCTGCGCTGGGGTGCTGAGGTCTACCACTCGCTCAAGAAGGTCCTCCACGACCGCGGCCTGGCCACCGGGCTGGGCGACGAGGGCGGCTTCGCCCCGAACCTCGAGAGCAACCGGGCGGCGCTGGACCTCATCGGCGAGGCGATCGAGAAGGCCGGCTATGTCTTCGGCAAGGACGTCGCGGTCGCGCTCGATGTCGCGGCCAGCGAGTTCTACAAGGACGGCGCCTACCAGTTCGAGGGCTCTGCGAAGACCTCCGCCGAGATGGCCGACTACTACGCCGAGCTCGTCGCGGCATACCCGCTGGTCTCCATCGAGGACCCGATGAACGAGGAGGACTGGGAGGGCTGGAAGGCGATCACCGACAAGCTCGGCGACAAGGTCCAGCTCGTCGGCGACGACCTCTTCGTCACCAACCCCGAGCGGCTGCAGCGCGGCATCGACAGCGGCACCGCGAACGCCCTGCTCGTCAAGGTCAACCAGATCGGCTCGCTCACCGAGACCCTCGACGCGGTCGACCTGGCCCACCGCAGTGGCTACCGCTGCATGATGAGCCACCGCTCCGGAGAGACCGAGGACACCACCATCGCCGACCTCGCCGTCGCGACGAACTGCGGCCAGATCAAGACCGGCGCCCCGGCCCGGTCCGAGCGGGTCGCCAAGTACAACCAGCTGCTCCGCATCGAGGAGGAGCTCGACGACGCCGCGGTGTATGCCGGCGCCGGCGCCTTCCCGCGGTTCACCCCGAGGTCCTGAGGCTGATGAGCGGACGCTCGCGGCACACCGGACCGGCGGCAGGCCGCCGGCCGGTGGGCCGCGGCGCGCCCGCCCGCCCGGCGGCCCGCCCGGCTGCGGACTCGGCGCGCCCGGGACTGGCCGCCCGGCCGGTCACCGAGCGGAACGCCCCGTCCAGCTCGGCGGCCTGGGCCCGCGGGGTCGGGCTGGTCTTCATCGTCGTCATGCTCCTGGTCACCCTCGTCCCGACGCTGCGCTCCTACCTCGGCCAGCAGGCCCAGATCGCGGCCCTGCGGGACCAGGTCGAGGCGCAGAACATCGCCATCGACGCCCTCAAGGCCGAGCAGGAGACCTGGGCGGACCCGGCGTATGTCGAGGCCCAGGCCCGGCAGCGGCTGAAGTTCGTCAAGGTGGGGGACCGCGCCTACACCGTCATCGACGCCGTCCCGCAGACCGCGACGGCAGCCGGTCCGCGCTCGGCGCCCGTCGTCGCCGCAACCGCCCTGGACAGCCACGCCCCGTGGTACGGGCGGCTCTGGCAGTCGGTCCAGGTCGCCGACCGACCGACCGCGGGGATGCCCAGCTCCGCGGGCAGCGGGCCGTGACCTCGGCGGCCGACCTCGCGCGGGTCGCCGCCCAGCTCGGCCGCACGCCCCGCGGGGTGCACTCGGTCGCCCACCGATGCCCGTGCGGTGCCCCGGATGTCGTCGCGACGGTGCCACAGCTGCCCGACGGCACCCCCTTCCCGACGACCTTCTACGCCACCTGCCCGCGGCTGACCGCGGCGGTGAGCACCCTCGAGTCCGCCGGCCTCATGGCGCGGATGACCGCTCGGCTCGAGACCGACCCGGACCTCGCGGCGGCCTACCGGCTCGCCCACGAGGACTACCTGCGCCGCCGCGCCGCCCTCGGCCCGGTCCCGAGCGCGCTGGAGGGGATCTCGGCCGGTGGGATGCCGACCCGGGTCAAGTGCCTCCACGTCCTCGTGGCCCACGCCCTCGCCGCCGGCCCCGGGGTCAACCCGCTCGGCGACGAGGCACTCGACGCACTGCAGCCGTGGTGGACCGGCCGGCCCTGCGCCGACCCGGACACCGACCCGAAGGAGCCGACATGACCCGTCGCGTCGCCGCTGTCGACTGCGGCACCAACTCGATCCGCCTGCTCGTCGCCGACCGCCTGCCGAACGGCCGGCTCGTCGATATCGTCCGCCGGATGGACATCGTCCGGCTCGGTCACGGGGTGGACAAGACCGGCCGGATCGACCCGGCCGCGATGGAGCGCACCCTGACGAAGTGCCGGGAGTATGCCGGCCAGTGCACTGAGCTCGGCGCCGAGGCGGTCCGTTTCGTCGCGACCTCGGCGTCCCGTGACGCGAGCAATGCCGCGGACTTCGTTGCCGGGGTCCGGGAGGCCTTCGCGGCCTTCGACATCGAGCCCGAGGTCGTCGCCGGCGTCGAGGAGGCCCAGCTCAGCTATGCCGGCGCCACCGGGGACGTGGCCGCCGACGGCGGGGAGGCGCCATACCTCGTCGTCGACATCGGCGGCGGGTCCACCGAGTTCGTCCGCGGCGACGGCCACGTCGAGCAGGCGGTGTCCATGGACATGGGCTGCGTGCGGATGACCGAGCGGTACTTCTCCGCCGACCCGCCGACCGCCGAGCAGGTCGCCGCGGCGACCGCCGATATCGACGCGCTGGTCGACGAGGCGGCCCGCAGCGTCGACCTCACCGGCATCGGCACCCTCGTGGGGGTTGCCGGCAGCGTGACCACCCTGACGGCATACGCCCTGCGGCTGCCGGCCTACCAGCCCGACGCCATCCACCTGGCCCGGCTGGACGTGCCGACCACCCTGGCCACCTGTGCGGAGGTGCTCGCGATGACACGCGAGCAGCGCGCCGCGATCCCGTCGATGCACCCGGGCCGCGTCGACGTCATCGGAGCCGGCGCGCTGGTGTGGTCCCGGATCGTCCGGCGGGTCGCCGCGGGCAGCGCCATCACCGACGTGGTGACCTCCGAGCACGACATCCTCGACGGCATCGCCCTGAGCCTGAACGGCGGCTGACCCCGGCATGGACTCAGCGGCATGAGCGAGGCGGCGGTCCTGGCCATCGACCAGGGCACCTCGGGCACCAAGGCGGTGGTCGTCGACGCCGGCGAGGTCGTGGCGGTCGAGGAGGTCCCGATCCGGCCGCAGTACCGCGACGGCGGGGTCGTCGAGCAGGACCCGAGAGAGCTGCTCGAGTCTGTCCTCAGCGCCGGCCGCCGGGCGCTGGAGCGGGCCGCCCGCCCGGTGCAGGCGGTGGCCCTGGCCAACCAGGGTGAGTCGGTGCTCGCCTGGGACCGCGCCACCGGTGAGCCGCTCACGCCGATCCTCGTGTGGCAGGACGGGCGGGCCGCGGAGGTCACCGCCGGGTTGACCGAGTATGCCGACGAGGTGGCCGCCCGGACCGGGCTCGCCCTCGACCCGTACTTCAGCGCCCCGAAGATGACCTGGCTGCGTCGCCACCTCACCGACCGGGGGGTCGTGACGACGACCGACAGCTGGCTGCTCCATCACCTGACCGGAGCCTTCGTCACCGACGCCTCGACGGCGAGCCGGAGCCTGCTGACCAGTCTCGGCGGCGACGCCTGGGACCCCTGGCTGGTCGACCTCTTCGGCCTCGGTGCCGAGTCGCTGCCGCAGGTGGTCGGGTGCGACGAGGTGGTCGGGACCACCACGGCCTTCGGTGCGCCGCTGCCTGTCGCCGGGACGATCGTCGACCAGCAGGCCGCCCTGCTCGCCCAGGGCTGCCTGGCCCCGGGCGACTCGAAGTGCACCCTCGGCACCGGCGCCTTCCTCCTCGCCCAGACCGGCCCGGACCCGGTGCGCTCGACCCACGGGCTGACCACCTCGGTCGCCTGGCGGCTGCGGGGGCGCACCGACTACTGCCTCGACGGGCAGGTCTACACCCTCGCCTCGGCGGTCCGCTGGCTGGCCGACCTCGGCGTCATCGGGTCCGCGGCGGACCTCGACACCGGTGCCGCAGCGGACTGCGGCGGCGCGGTCTTCGTCCCCGCCCTCGCCGGGCTCGCCGCCCCATGGTGGCGCAGCGACGTGCAGGGCGGCTTCCATGGGCTCACCCTGGCCACCGGCCGGGCCGAGCTGGTCCGGGCCGTCGTCGACGGGCTCGCCGCCTCGATCGCGGTCGTCTGCGAGGCGGCGGCCGGCGACCTCGGCGCGCCGCTGACGGTCCTGCGGCTCGACGGCGGGCTCACCCGGTCCGCTGTCCTCGTCCAGGCCGTCGCCGACCTCGCCCAGGTGCCGGTCGCGGTCAGCCCGGCCCCACACGCCACGGCGGTTGGGGCGGCGGTGGCGGCCCGGCTGGCCCTCGACCCCGGTCTGGCCGTGCCGGAGGCGCTGCCCGTCGATGGCCCGGCCCGGCTCGTCGAGCCCACCATCGACGCCGCGCAGAGCCAGGACCGGATGGACCGGTGGCGCCGGGCCGCACAGGCCTGCGTCGAGATCGCCGACGCGCAGCAGGGCCGGGTCGACCGGGCCCGGGAACAGGACCACCGGTGACGGCATACGACGTCGTCGTCGTGGGAGCCGGCGCCGTCGGGGCGGCGACGGCCCGCGCCCTGGCCGGGCTGGAGCTGCGGGTGGCGCTCGTCGAGGCGCGCAGCGACGTCGGGGCGGGGACCTCCAAGGCGAACACCGCGATCCTCCACACCGGTTTCGACGCCACGCCCGGGTCGCTGGAGGCCACCTTGGTCCGGCGCGGCTACGAACTGCTCGGTGCGTATGCCGCGCAGACCGGCATCCCGGTCGAGCGCACCGGTGCCCTGCTCGTCGCGTGGACCCAGGAGCAGGTCGACACCCTCCCGGCGCTGGACGCCAAGGCCAAAGCGAACGGGTATGCGCGGTGCGAGCTGCTCGACGCCGAGGCGGTCTACGCCGCGGTCCCCGACCTCGGCCCGGGCGCGCTCGCCGGCCTGGCGGTCCCGGGGGAGTCGATCCTCTGCCCGTGGAGCGTGGTCCTGGCCCTGGCCACCGACGCGGTCACCCGGGGCGTCGACCTGCTCCTGGGCATGAAGGTCCGGGAGGTCACGCCCGGCGAGCCGACGACCCTGCACACCTCACGCGGACCGCTGCAGGCCCGCTGGGTCGTCAACGCCGCCGGGCTCGGCTCCGACCTGGTCGACCAGGCCTTCGGGCATCAGCGGTTCACCGTGACCCCGCGGCGCGGCGAGCTGCTCGTCTACGACAAGGCGGCCCGGCCGATGGTGCCGGTGATCGTCCTGCCGGTGCCGAGCACGGTCGGCAAGGGCGTGCTGGTCAGCCCGACGATCTACGGCAATGTCGTCCTCGGCCCGACCGCGGAGGACCGCACCGACCGCGCCGACACCGCTACCTCCGAGGCCGGGCTCGCCTTCCTCCTCGACAAGGGCCGCGCGCTCATGCCGGCCCTGCTCGACCACGAGGTCACCGCTGCGTATGCCGGCCTGCGCGCCGCCACCGAGAGCTCGGACTACCAGGTCCACCTCGACGCCGGGCAGCGCTACCTCTGCCTGGGCGGCATCCGGTCCACCGGCATCACCGCCTCCATGGCGATCGCCGAGCACGCGCTCGAGCTCCTCGCGGGGGCGGGCCTGGCCGCTCCAGCCCGGGCCGACCTGCCGCCCCCGCCTCAGGTCCCGAACCTCGGTGAGGCCTTCCTGCGCCCCTACGCCCAGCCCGAGCTCATCGCGGCCGACCCGGCATACGGGCAGGTCGTCTGCTTCTGTGAGCGGGTCACCGCCGGTGAGGTCCGCGACGCCCTGGCCTCGACGATCCCGCCCGCCGACCTCGACGGGCTGCGCCGCCGCACCCGGGTGACGATGGGCCGTTGCCAGGGCTTCTACTGCACCGGGACGGTCACCGCGCTGCTGGAGCAGGCAGGCCCCCGATGAGCGGCCCGGATGTCGTCATCGTCGGCGGCGGACCGGCCGGCCTGGCCGCCGCGGCCGCCCTGGCCCCTGACCTGTCCGTCGTCGTCCTCGACCGCGAGGACCGGGCCGGCGGCATCCCCCGGCACTGCCACCACGGCGGCTTCGGGGTGCGCGACCTGCGCCGGGTGCTCTCCGGACCGGCGTATGCCGACCGCCTGGTCGAGCGCGCCCTTGGCGCCGGGGCCGACCTGCGCACCCAGGCCATGGTGACCGGGTGGGCGGGGGAGCGGGCCCTGGAGGTCACCTCACCGCGCGGCCGGGAGGTGCTGACCCCGGGGCGGTCGTCCTCGCCACCGGTGCCCGCGAGCGCTCCCGTGCGGCCCGGTTCATCGCCGGGTCGCGGGTCGGCGGGGTGTACACGACCGGGGCGCTGCAGCAGCTCGTCCACCTTCACGGACGCCGCCTCGAGGGCCGGGCCGTCGTCGTCGGCGTCGAGCTGGTCAGCTGGTCGGCAGTGCTGACGCTGCGCCAGGCCGGCGCCCGACCGGTCCTGCTCACCTCGACGCACGCCCGCCCGGAGGTCTACGGCCCGGTCCATTGGGGCGGGCGGGCCGCGCTGGGGGTCACCGTTGCCGGCAGGACCAGGGTCGCGGCGATCCATGGGTCCGGCCAGGTCAGCGGGGTCGAGCTGGTCAACCTCGACACCGGGGCCCGGACCGTGGTGCCGTGCGAGCTCGTCGTCCTCACCGGCGACTGGGTGCCCGACCACGAGCTGGCCACCAGCGCGGCCCTCACCGCCGACCCGGTGACCCGCGGCCCGAGGGTGGACGCGGCGCTGCGGACCAGTCGGCCCGGCGTCTTCGCCGCCGGCAACCTCGTCCACCCTGTCGACACCGCAGATATCGCCGCCCTCGACGGCTCGCATGTCGCCGCAGCGGTCCGGGACTGGGTCACCCGAGGGCTCGGCACCGCTGGGCGCGGCGAGCCGGTGCTGGCCGGGGCGGGGCTGACCTGGGTGAGCCCGGGCTGGCTCGACCGCTCCGCCGGGGTGCCCGCGCGGGGGCGGCTGCTCGCCTGGCCGAGCGTCGCGGCGCCGGTGGCTCGGGTCGTGGTCCACCAGGGCGGCCTGGAGGTGGCCCGGCGGAGCCTGCCCTGGCCCGCCTCCCCGGGCCGGGTGCTGCGGGTCCCGTGGTCGGTGCTGGACTCGGTCATAGTCGGGCGCGGCCCGGTCACGGTCTCATTGCGCTGACGAGCCCTGCGCTGACGGGCCTGCGCCGGCCCGTCCAGGCAGCCGCTCCGGTGCGCGGACCACGGTGTTGCAGCGCTGGACCGGCATACTGGAGCGGTCCCTGTAGCCCAACTGGCAGAGGCGGGCGACTTAAAATCGCCGCAGTGCGGGTTCGAGCCCCGTCAGGGGCACGAGGCGAGCGCAACCGTGACACGGTCACGGGAACAAAACCAGGTCAGTGAACGCCTTACCAGAGGAAGGGTGTCGACCGACACCCACGACCGCCGCAGAAGGAGAACCCATGGCGGGCAACAACCCGATCTTCCAGCGCATCGAGAAGGACATGAGGTCCGGCTACGCCGGCTTCGGCGCCGCGCAGCATCAGCAGGTCCCGCAGGACCGCGTCACGCCGATGTCCCCGCAGCAGCTCGACGACCTCTACACCTCCCCGAGCGCCACGCAGGTCCAGGCCGGGCGGGTCACCTTCGACGACGTCATCATGAAGGCCCTCGGGCTGTTCACCCTCGTCGTCGTCGTTGCTGGCGCGACGTGGGTCTACACCCGCTCGATCGCGCCCGCGCTGACGATGCCGGCCATGTGGGGCGGGATGATCGGCACGCTCGTCCTGGGCTTCGTCATCGCCTTCAAGAAGACGATCTCGATCCCACTCATCCTCACCTACGCCGTCCTCGAGGGCCTCTTCGTCGGGGCCATATCGATGGTCCTCGAGCAGGTCTACCCCGGCATCGTCGCGACCGCCGTGCTGGCGACGGTGTGCACCTTCGCGGGGATGTTCGTCGGCTACCGCACCGGCCTGGTCAAGGTGACCAGCCGCACCCGCCGGATCTTCGCCTTCGCCGCGATGGGCTACTTCCTCTTCTCCTTGGTCAACGTCTTCACCCAGGCGGTGGGGTGGACCCAGGGCTGGGGCATCGGCGACAGCAGCGGCCTCGGCGTCATCATCTCGGTCATCGGTGTCGGGCTGGCGTCATACTCGCTCGCCGTCGACTTCGACTCGATCGACCAGGGCGTGCGCGCGGGCCTGCCGCAGAAGTACTCCTGGCTCTTCGCCCACGGCCTGATCGTCTCGCTGGTCTGGCTCTACATCGAGATCCTCCGCCTGCTGGCCCGGTTCCGCGACTGACCATGCAGGCCGACCCCGTCCCTGACGAGGCCCGGCTGGAACTGCGCCGCATCGCCGACCGGTGGCTCACGCTGCCGGTCGGCGATGCCGTTCGTGCCGCCCCTGCGTTGCGCGGGCTCGCCCAGGCGCTCGCCGACGAGACCGCCGCCGCGTTGGGTGTGCTGCCGGTTGTGGTCCCCGACCTCGGTCCGGCCGCCGTCGTGGACCAGCTCGTCGTCACCTCGTATGACGCCGCCGCGGCTGGCCTCGGGGACACCGTGGGGGAGCGGCTCGCCGAGCTGCGTCGGGCCTTGCCGTGAGCGGGGCGCTCTTCGTCGGGGTCGCCACCCTCGACGTCATCCAGCAGGTGCTCCGGGCGCCGGGGCCGAACGAGAAGGTGTCCTCCACCGGGCGCCTGGTCTGCGCCGGCGGTCCGGCGACCAATGCGGCGGTGACCTGCGCGGCCCTCGGGGTGCCCGCGACCCTGCTCTCCGCGGTCGGGCACTCGGTGCTCGGAGCGGCGATCCGGGCCGACCTCGCCGCATGCGGGGTGCGGCTCGTCGACGCCGCCGCCGAGCCGGAGGCTCTGCCGCCGGTCTCTGCGATCGCCGTCGGAGCCGCGGGCGAGCGCAGCGTCGTCTCCCCGAACGACATCCTCGCGGTGCGCCCGGTCGGTGGGCCGGACGACCCCTCCGGCCTGCTGGCCGAGGTCGTCGGTGCCGCTCCCGCGGTCGTCCTCACCGACGGCTGGTATGCCGACCTCGCCGTCCCGGTGCTCGACGCCTCCCGGGGTCGGGCGGTCCGGGTGCTCGACGGGGGCAGTCTCAAGGCCTCGACGGCGGCGCTCCTGGACCGGGTCGAGGTCGCCGTCGTCTCGGCCGACTTCCGGCCGCCGGGCCGCGAGAGCGACGCGGAGGTGCTCGACTGGCTCGCCGACGCCGGGGTGCGCTACGCCGCGATGACCCGGGGCGAGGCCTCGGTGCTCTATCGCTGGGGGTCGGCTCGAGGTGAGGTCGGCATACCTGTGGTCGACGTCGTCGACACCCTCGGCGCGGGCGACATCTTCCATGGCGCCTTCGTCGCGGCGCTGGTGCGCCTCAGGGTGGCGCCGGGCGAGCTCGACCGGGTCGACCCGGTCGGCCCGCTGCGGGCGGCGGCCGGGGTGGCGGCCCGGTCGGTGCGCACCTTCGGCACGCGGGAGTGGCGCAGAGCTCTTTCCGAACGGGAGGCAACCTCCCGGACCGCCCCTGCATAGAACTGGGCATGAGCACACCTCGCGCAACGACCAGCCCGCTCTCCTCGACCGGCCCCCGCGGCCTGCAGCTGCCGGCCCTGGCCCAGCAGGGTGGCGCCCGGACCACCTTCCGCGTTGTTGGGGTCGTCCTCGTCCTCGTCGGCGTGGCCCTGCTCGGCACCGCGCTCGCCGACTTCTTCGCCTCCTTCTCCTCGCCCGGACGGGGGATGCCGACGAAGTTCTGGATGGCCTTCGTCGGCATCCCGGTTCTCGCCGCGGGGATCTGGGCGGTCATGGCCGGCTTCATGGGCACCGCGAGCCGGTATGTCGCCGGTGAGACCCTCCCCGTCGTCAAGGACGGCCTCGGCTACCTCACGCAGGGCCACGGCCTGGGCGGGATCGGGCGGGTCGCCGACGCCACCCCCACCGACCGCGCGACGGCCGCCCGCTACTGCACCGAGTGCGGCGCGGCCCTGCCCGGCACGGCTCTGCCCGGCACCGGCAGGTTCTGCAGCGGCTGCGGCCACGCGGTGAGCTGACACCCCCACCCGCCACGAGGGCCCGCGACCGAGACGGTCGCGGGCCCTGTGCGCTCATGGGCGCGGAGCGCTCAGCTGAGCCGCTCGTAGATGATCGCCATGCCCTGGCCGCCGCCGACGCACATCGACTCCAGGCCGAAGGTGCCGTCCTTCTCCCGCAGCCCGTTGAGCAGCGTCGTCGTGATCCGCGCCCCGGTCGAGCCGAACGGGTGGCCCAGCGCGATCGCGCCGCCGTGGACGTTGAGCTTGTCGAGGTCCATGCCGAGGTCGTCCGCCGAGGCGAGGACCTGCACCGCGAAGGCCTCGTTGATCTCGTAGAGATCCATGTCGCTGATCGACATACCGGCGAGCGTGAGCGCCTTGCGGCAGGCCTCCACCGGACCCAGCCCCATGATCTCGGGGGACAGGCCGGTCGCGGCCGTGGCGACAACCCGGGCCAGCGGGGTCAGGCCGAGCTCGCGGGCCTTGGTGTCGCTCATGACGACGACCGCGGCGGCCCCGTCGTTGAGCGGGCAGCAGTTGCCGGCGGTGATCGTCCCCTGCTCGCGGAAGACCGTCTTCAGGCCGGCGACCGACTCCATCGTCACGCCCGGCCGGGGGCCGTCGTCGGTCGAGACCACGGTGCCGTCGGCAAGGGTGACCGGGGCGATCTCCCGGGCGAAGAAGCCGGAGGCGATCGAGGCCTCGGCCCGGTTCTGCGAGGCGACGCCCCACTCGTCCATCCGCTGGCGGGTCATCGCGCGCATCGTCGCGACATTCTCGGCCGTCTGGCCCATCGAGAGGTAGACATCGGGGATCAGCCCCCGCTCGCGCGGGTCGGTCCACGTCTCGTTGGTCTGGGCCATCGCCACCGAGCGGGCCTGCGCGTCGGCGAACATCGGGTTCTGGTCGTCCGCGGCCGAGCCACCGGCGCCGGCCCAGTTCGTGTACTGGGAGACGCACTCGACCCCGCCGGAGACGAAGACGTGCCCCTCGCCGGCCTTGATCGCGTGGAAGGCCATCCGGGTCGTCTGCACCGACGAGGCGCAGAACCGGTTGACCGTCGAGGCGGGCACGTGGTCCCACCCGGCGAGCACCGCGATGACCCGCGCCATGTTCGAGCCGTGCTTGCCCGACGGCTCGGCGCAGCCCCAGTAGAGGTCCTCGACCAGGGCCGGGTCGAGGTTCGGCACCTGCGCCATGGCTGCCTGGATGACCTGCACCGAGAGGTCGTCCGGGCGGATGTCCTTGAGCGAGCCCTTGAACGCCCGGCCGATGGGGGTGCGGGCGGCGGCGACGATGACAGCCTCGGTCACGGGAGTCCTCCTGGGGTCGTCCGGGCGCCACGGTGCGCCAGCGGGTTCGCTGTCGATCGTATGCCGGTGAGCCGGTCCGGTCTGACCCCGTGTGTGGGGGATCTCAGCGCCGGTTCGGTGGTGGTCGCCCGTGCGATGTTCCGGTATGACGCTCCGAGATATCTAGCCGGCAGGCTCCGCGACGTCCCGGACCTCCTCGTCGAGGGTGGGGCCGGCGGCGGCGTCGGTCTCGGGGTTGTCGGGGCGGACCCACCGGACATCGCGCCATGCGCTGGCGAGCCGGCCCCGCAGCCCACCCGGTCCCGAGTCGGCCGGGCCGACCGCGGTGCCGGCGACCCGGGCGGGCGTCCCGGGCGGCCCGCTCGACGAGCACCGGCCCGAGGGTGACCGCGTGGCCGTGCTCGTGCTCGGCGGCGCTCGTCGCGATGCCGAGGGCCTCCAGCGCGCTCGGCAGCAGCACGGCGGCGACCCGGGCATACCCCAGGCCGGAGGGGTGGAAGCGGTCCGAGCTGAACATCTCCCGCGGACGCGAGGCGAACTCGGGACCGAGGAGGTCCCCGACCGAGACGGTGCGCCCGCCGGCGGCGACAACGGCCACGGTCTGCGCCGCGGCCAGGTCGCGCCCCAGGCGCCGGGCGACCAGGCGCAGCGGCTGCGCCACCGGCTGGACGGTGCCGAGGTCCGGGCAGGTCGCGACGATCACCTCGGCGCCGGCTGCGCGCAGCGCGGCGACCGCGCCGCCGAGATGCCGCACGGCGATGGCCTTGTCGATCCGGTGGGTCACGTCGTTGGCGCCGATGCTGATGACGGCGAGCCTCGGGGCGGGCACCCGGTCCAGGGCCCGCTCGACCTGCCCGTCGAGGTCGGGCGAGCGGGCGCCGGAGACCGCGACATTGGTGAGATGGACCCGGCTCCGGGCCGCGGCGGAGATGCCGCGTGCCAGCCGGGCCCCGATGGTCTCCCCGCGCGAGCGGACCCCCAGCCCCGCGGCCGAGGAGTCACCGAGGACGACCAGCTCGATCGGGCTGCGCCGGCGGTCGGCGCCCACGGCGGCATACCACCCCTCGTCCCGGGGCGACTCGGGGAACTGCGTGCCGATGGCCCACCGGGCGTGCAGCGCCTCGGCCTTGAGCAGGGCGTACCCGAGGGCGCCGAGGGCCCCGAGGCCCGCCGCGCCCACCCCGCCGCCGTACGCCGCGGTCTGGGCGATGCGTCGTGCGCGTCGAGCCCGTCCCATGGGTCAACCGTAAGCCGCTGGGCCCGGCGGGATGGCATCATGCGGGGATGAAGTATGCCGACCATGTTGTCGACCTCGTCGGGGGCACCCCGCTCGTCCGGCTCAACCGGGTCACCGAGGGGATCGCGTGCACGGTCCTGGCCAAGGTGGAGTACCTCAACCCCGGCGGCTCGGTGAAGGACCGGATCGCGCTGCGGATGATCGAGGCCGCCGAGGAGTCCGGAGCGCTGCGCCCGGGCGGGACGATCGTCGAGCCGACCTCGGGCAACACCGGCGTCGGGCTGGCCCTGGTCGCCCAGCGCAAGGGCTATGCCTGCGTCTTCGTCTGCCCGGACAAGGTGAGCGAGGACAAGCAGAACGTCCTGCGCGCGTATGGCGCCCAGGTCGTCGTCTGCCCGACGGCGGTCGAGCCCAGCCACCCCGACTCGTACTACTCGGTCTCGGACCGGCTGGTCCGGGAGATCCCGGGGGCGTGGAAGCCGGACCAGTACTCCAACCCCAACGGCCCGCTGTCGCACTTCGAGAGCACCGGCCCGGAGATCTGGGCCGACACCGACGGGCGGGTCACCCATGTCGTCGCCGGAGTCGGCACCGGCGGGACGATCACCGGGGTGGCACGCTACCTCCTCCAGGCCTCGGCGGACCGGCCCTCCGGGCGGGTCCGGGTCGTCGGCGCCGACCCGGAGGGGTCGGTCTACTCCGGCGGGACCGGCCGGCCGTACCTCGTCGAGGGCGTCGGCGAGGACTTCTGGCCGACGGCCTATGACCCCTCGGTCGTCGACGAGGTCGTCGCGGTCTCCGACGCCGACTCCTTCGAGATGACCCGGCGGCTGGCCCGCGAGGAGGGCCTGCTCGTCGGCGGGTCGTGCGGGATGGCCGTCGTCGCGGCGCTGCGGGTCGCGGCCGAGCTGCCCGCCGATGCCGTCGTCGTCGTCATCCTCCCCGACGGTGGACGCGGCTACCTCTCGAAGGTCTTCAACGACGGGTGGATGGCGTCATACGGGTTCGTCCGTGCGGCGGGGGAGCGCACCCGGACCGTCGGGGACGTCCTGCGCGGCAAGTCCGGCGCCCTGCCCGCCCTCGTCCACACCCACCCGAGCGAGACGGTCCGCGACGCGGTGGCGATCCTGCGTGAGTACGGCGTCTCGCAGATGCCGGTCGTCAAGGCCGAGCCGCCGGTCACCTCCGGCGAGGTCGCCGGGTCGGTGTCCGAGCGGGTCCTGCTCGACGCCCTGTTCACCGGGCGCGCGGCGCTGGCCGACTCGGTCGAGAAGCACATGGAGCCCGGCCTGCCGCTCGTCGGCGCCGGTGAGCCGGTCGAGGTGGCCCGGGACGCGCTGCAGAGCTGCGACGCGCTGCTCGTCGTCGAGGACGGCCTGCCGTGCGGGGTGCTGACCCGGGCCGACCTGCTCGGCTATCTCGCCCGCTGACGCGGGCCTAGGGTGGGGACTCGTGGATCACGTCTACTACCCGGTCATCGGCCTGCTGAAGTCGGTCTTCGCCGCGCAGGGCCTGCGCTTCACGGTCACCGGGGCGGAGCACGTGCCGCGGGTCGGCGGGGCGGTCCTCGCGGTCAACCACACCGGCTACTTCGACTTCGCGTATGCCGGTAACGCCCTGCTGCCGCGGCGGCGGCTCATCCGGTTCATGGCCAAGGAGCCGATCTTCAAGCACCCCGTCGCCGGGCCGTTCATGCGCGGGATGAAGCACATCTCGGTCGACCGCGCCGCCGGGGCCGGGGCCTACCGCGAGGCGGTGACGTCGCTGCGGTCCGGGGAGATCGTCGGGGTCTACCCCGAGGCGACCATCTCGCGGTCCTTCGAGCTCAAGGAGTTCAAGGCCGGGGCGGCGCGGATGGCCCAGGAGGCCGGCGTACCGATGATCCCGTGCATCGTCTGGGGCGCCCAGCGGGTCTGGACCAAGGAGCACCCGTCCCGGCTCGGCTGGAGCCGGACCCCGATCTACGTGAGCATCGGCGAGCCGCTCTCGGTCGCGCGCGACGAGGACGTCACCGCCGCGACTCAGCGGCTCAAGGCGTCGATGACCGCGGTCCTGGAGGACACCTGGGCCCGCTACCCGCAGGTCCCGGAGGCCGAGCAGGTCTTCGTGCCGCGCCGGCTCGGCGGGACGGCCCCGACGCTGGAGGAGGCCGAGGCGCTGCACCAGCAAGAGCTGGCCCGGCGTGCCGCCAAGCGTGCTGCGAAGCAGGCCAAGCGGTCGGGTCACTGACCCGGTCCGTCATACGAGATATCGGCCTGTCCTGCGGGAGCACGGGACGGTCGAGGCTGACCCCAGGCTGACCCAGCCCGGGTCGGCATACGCGAGCGGGCGTGCGAGGCCGACCCCGGGCTGAGGTGGGCTACGGGCGGCCGGGGATGCGGGGACGGACCCGCCACTGCTGCCCGGTGCGGCGCAGCACCTCCTGGAACCAGTCGACCTCGGTGTCGAACTTCTTGTGGCCGGCGATCCGGGGGAACTCGATCGAGCGCAGCTCGCCGTCGTGCTCCTCGTCGTGGCCGATGACGCCGGGCACGCCCTCGATGGCCGCCTCGACGGCCTTGTCGACCATCTCGCGGATGAGGTCGAGGTCGCGGGGGTTGGCGGGTGCGGAGCGGGAGAAGTACCCGGACTTCTGGACCATGGTCTTCTCGGCGTGGATGCGGTCGGCGAACTGCTTGGCAAAATAAGCGCCGGGGTTGATCGTGTCGAGCTTGACGTGGCCGAACGGGTCGCGGGGCACCTCGTGGCCGGTCGCCTCGAGCATCTGGACGATGTCGTGCACGCCGGCGCCCTCGGACAAGAAGATGTTGATGCAGCCGATCTCGTCCATGATCGCCTCGAGCCGGTCCGCCTCGGCCTCGATGTCGATGCCGATCTCGGGGACATAGACGGCGTGGATCGCCCAGCGCTCCGGCGACAGACCCAGGCTCGGCACCCAGTCCTGCCGGGCGTGCCAGGCCATGTAGTCGTGCGCGGCGGCCGCGGTGAGCCAGCCGCAGCCGCGTCCCATGACCTCGTGGATGATGAGCATCCGCGGGTTCGAGCCGTGCTCGGCGATGATGTTCTGCGCGAAGGCCGAGGCCTGCTCGGCGGCCGTGTAGGCGCCGAGGGACTGGGCGATCGGGACGATGTCGTTGTCGATCGTCTTGGGCAGGCCCACGACGGTGAGGTCGTAGCCGCCCTCCTTGAGGTATGCCGCGAGGTCGGCGGCGGTGGTGTTGGTGTCGTCGCCCCCGATGGTGTGCAGGACGTCGATGCCGTCGGACTTGAGCCGCTCGGCGGCGACGTGGAGCGGGTTCTCTCCCTCGCTGACCAGGCCCCGCCGGACCAGGTCGGCGGCATTGGTCAGCTTGACCCTGCTGTTGCCGATCGGGCTGCCGCCGAAGCGGTGCAGGACCGCGGCGTTGCGCCGGGTCTCCTCGTCGATGACGACCTTGGTGCCGGTGAGCAGGCCGTGGTAGCCGTGCTTGTAGCCGATGAGCTCGACCTGCGGCATGAGCTCGGTGTAGCGCTCGATGAGCCCTCCGACGGCGGAGGACAGGCAGGGGGCGTAGCCGCCCGCGGTGAGCATGGCAACGCGGGTGATCGTCATGGGGTGGGCCTTCCGCTCGGGTGCAGCGTGCGTCGACGAGGGGCGACGCCGTTGTCGCCTTCAGCGTAGTGGCCGGGTCGGGCGGGCTGCCTGGGCCCTTCGTCCACATCGGGTCGGGTCTTCGTCACACCGTCCACAGGGGACTGCGCCGGTATGGCGCCGCGGCCCGCCGGTCGCCGAGGGTGGTCCAGGAATGGTCACCGAAGGTGGTCGAGGAAAGGAGGTCGCGATGGCTAACAACGAGGTCCACCTGGTCGGTCGGGTCAGTGGCGCGCCCGAGCCGAAGGAGCTGCCGTCCGGGGACCGGCTGGTGGCGCTGAGGGTGGTCGTGCCGCGGTCCCTGCCGCGGCGCGCGCCGACCCGCAAGGCTCCCGTGGTCGACACGATCGACGTGACCTGCTGGACGTCGATCACCCGGCGGGTGGCGGAAAAGCTCGGCCCGGGCGACGTGGTCGAGGTGACCGGTGCGCTGCGGCGCCGCTTCTTCCGCGGTGGCGGCGGCGTGCAGAGCCGGTATGACGTCGAGGTGTCGGCGCTGCGCCGGATGACCGACCTGGCCTAAGGGGCTGGCCAGTGGTGGTGGAGTCTTGGCGCGGTCAGGGCAGCGGGCGGTCGACCCAGCGCAGGTCGCCGGTGCTGACCACCGCCGCCCCGGCGGTCACGGCGTTGAGGTGTGCGCGGACCGCGTCGACGTCGTCGGGGTCGACGGCCACGGTCAGGACCGTGCCCGACTCGCCGTAGGAGGTCTCGACCAGGTGTCCGGCGCCGCGCAGGGCGTGCTCGACCCGTCCGGCGCTCACCGGGTCGACGGTGGCGTGCAGACGGCGTCGGGTGACCCGGTGGACCAGCGGCGCCGCAGCAAGCGCGGCCCGGGTCGCGTCGCCGTAGGCGCGGACCAGGCCACCGGTGCCGAGCAGGGTCCCGCCGAACCACCGGGTGACGACGGCGACCACATCGCTGACGCCGGCGCCACCGAGGGCGTCGAGGATCGGGGCGCCCGCGGTGCCGGAGGGCTCGCCGTCGTCGCTGCTGCGCTGGGCGACCTGCGGGGGCGGACCGATCCGGAAGGCCGAGCAGTGGTGCCGAGCGTCCCAGTGCTCACGCCGGGCCGCCTCGACGACGGCGCGGGCCGCGTCCTCGGTGTCGACCCGTTCGAGGCGGCACCGGAACCGGGACCGTTTGGCCTCGATCTCGGCCTCGACCGGACCGGCGAGGGTGAGATAGGGCCGGGGAGGGGAGGGGGAGGGGCCCCCAGAACCGGAGGGGCCGGCAGAACCGGCCCAGGTCATCGGCTCTCCCGCAGCGGTCGGTACATCACGTGCAGCCCGACCAGCCCCGCGCTGGCCGAGTCGAAGGCCTCCGGCACCACCCCGATGGTCTCGAAGCCGAGATCCCGCCACAGCCGCAGCGCGGCCTCGTTGGTCTCGACGACGGCGTTGAACTGGATGCCATGGAAGCCCGCGTCCGCGAGCGCGGCGACGACATACTCGCCCATCGCTCGTCCCACCCCGCGACCGCGAGCCGACGGCGCGACCATGAACGAGGCGGTCCCGATGTGCGACCCGCGGCCGGGCCGGTTCGGGCCGAACTTCGCCGAACCGAGCACCTCCCCGTCCTGCGCGACCGCGACGATGCACCGGTCCGGCGGGCCGGGCAGCCACAGCGCTCGGGCCTCGTCGTTGGTCAGGCCCTCGGGGTAGGCGTAGGTCTCGCCCGCCGCGACGATGTCGCGCCAGAACGGCCAGATCTGCGCCCAGTCCGCGTCGGTCGCCGTCCTGATCTCCACGACGAGCAGCGTATGCCGTGCCCCGCGTCGCCCGCCGCTGTGCCCCGGTAGGTTTGGTCGGTATGGCGGCCGGGCTCCTCGTGTGCGGGACGAGCTCGGACGCGGGCAAGTCCCTCGTCGTCACCGGCCTGAGCCGGGCCTGGGCGCGCCAAGGCCTGCACGTTGCGCCCTTCAAGGCGCAGAACATGTCGAACAACTCGATGGTCTGTCGGGACGGCGCCGAGATCGGCCGGGCCCAGTACCTCCAGGCTCAGGCCGCCCGGGTCGAGCCGAGCGCGCTGCACAACCCGGTCCTGGTCAAGCCGGGCACCGACCGGCAGGCCTTCCTCGTCGTCGACGGCCGCCCCGCCGGCGCCCTGCTCGCGGGGGAGTACACCAGCGGCCGGGCGCACCTGCGCGCCGCCGCCTTCGCGGCCTTCGACCGGCTGCGCACCGACCCCGGCGTCGACATCGTCGTCGCCGAGGGTGCGGGCTCCCCGGCCGAGGTCAACCTCCGCGACGGCGACTTCGTCAACCTCGGCCTGGCCCGGGAGTTCGCCCTGCCGGTGGTCGTCGTGGGCGATATCGACCGCGGTGGGCTGCTTGCCGCGCTGTATGGCACCTGGGCGCTGCTCGACCCGCCCGACCGGGCGCTGCTGCGGGCCTTCGTCGTCAACAAGTTCCGCGGCGACCACGCCGTCCTGCAGCCCGGCCTCGACCGGGTCAGCGAGCTGACCGGTGTGCCCTTCGTCGGGACCTTGCCGTGGCTGCCGGGGGTGTGGCTCGACTCCGAGGACGCCATCTCGACGGGGCGCTGGCAGGCCCGGGCCGACGCCGCCGCGGGCCGGCTGTCGGTCGCGGTGGTCCGCTTCCCGCGCACCTCGAACGCCACCGACGTCGACCCGCTCGCCGTCGAGCCCGGGGTTGACGTCCGGGTCACCGCCGACCCGGACACCTGCCGTTCCGCCCACCTGCTCGTCCTGCCCGGCTCGCGCGCCACGGTGGCCGACCTCGCCTGGCTGCGCGAGCGCGGCCTGGACCGGGTCGTCGCCGAACGGGTTGCGGCGGGCCAGCCGGTGCTCGGGATCTGCGGCGGCTACCAGATGCTCTGCGCCGAGATCGACGACGAGGTCGAGAGCGGTGCCGGGGTCGTCGCCGGTCTGGCCGCGCTGCCGCTGCGGGTCGTGTTCGGCGCGGAGAAGGTCCTCGGTTGCCCGAGCGCGGTATGGCGTGGACAGGCCGTCTCGGGGTACGAGATCCACCACGGGGTGGTCGCCGCTGACGGGGCGTTCCCGGGCGGGACCTGCCGGGGAACGGTCTGGGGCACGATGTGGCACGGCATCCTCGAGAGCGACGGCTTCCGGCGCACCTTCCTCAGCGGGGTCGCGGCTGCGGCGGGGTCGCGCTGGGTGCCCGACCAGAGCGTCACCGGCTTCGCCGACCGCCGTGAGGCGATGGTGGAGCTGCTCGCCGACGCCGTCGAGGAGCACCTCGACCTGCCCGCGCTGCTCGACCTCGCCCGGACTGCGGGCCAGCGCCCGGCCTGACCGGCTCGGGTCGCGGCCTGGCGTGCCCGCGCCCGCCCTCACCGAGGCTGCCGACCCGGATGCCGAAGGGGCAGCGCCCGGGTTCGCCTCGGCGCTAGATTCACCGTCATGGTCGACCCGTCCGGCTCGCTCGAGCTGTCCGCCATGGAGCAGCGCGTCCTGGGGTCCCTGCTGGAGAAGCAGCGGACCGTCCCCGCGTCATACCCGATGACGGTCAACTCGGTGCGCCTGGCCTGCAACCAGACAAGCAGTCGCGACCCCGTTGTCTCGTATGACGAACCGGAAATCGAGCAGTGCCTGCGCGACCTGCGCCACCGCGACCTCATCCGGGTCGTCCACGCCGATCGTGGGCAGCGCACCCTGAAGTTCCACCAGCTGCTCGATGAGCGGCTCACCCTCGCCTCGGACGAACGGGCGGTCATCACCGTCCTGCTCCTGCGCGGCCCACAGACCCCCGGCGAGCTGAAGTCCCGGACCGACCGGCTGCACCGCTTCGCCGACCGGGACGAGACCGAGGCCGTGCTGCACCGGCTCGCCGGACGCACCGAGCCCATGGTCAGCGAGCTGCCGCGCCGCCCCGGCCAGCACGAGAACCGGTGGGTCCACCTCCTCGGCCCGGTCGAGGGCCTCGACGCCACCGCCGACCTGGCGCCTCAGGTCGACCGGGAGAGCGTCCTGGCCGAGGGGCCGGCAGCTCGCGACGCCGCCGTGGCCGCCCTCTGGGACTCCGTCGCCGAGCCCTACACGCAGCGCTACGGCGGACTCGTCGACCCGAACTCCTTCGACGCCTGGCTGCTCACCCGGGTCGCGGCCCTGGCCGGTGCGGACCCGATCCTCGACGTCGGCTGCGGCCCCGGTGACATCACGGCCTTCCTCGCAGACGCGGTCGAGGACCTCGGCGGGGTCGGCGGGGAGGGCGCCGTCCTCGGCGTGGACATCTCGTCCCAGATGGTGACCACCGCGCGGGACCGGTACCCGCACCTGACCTTCGAGGTCGGCGACCTGCGCTCGGTCGTCAAGCCGAGGGCCGCGGCCGCCTGGGGAGCGGTCACCGCCTGGCACGCGCTGATCCACCTTGCGCCCTCCGAGCTCACCGCCGCGGTCGCGGCCCTGGCTCGGGTGCTGCGCCCCGGCGGGTGGCTGGCGCTCGCGCTGCCCGCCGGCACCGGGCTGCAGCAACTCGACGGCTGGCTGGGCAGCCAAGGCAGCGCCGTCGTCGTCGAGCACGATCTCGACGAGGTCCGCGCCGCCGTCCAGGCCGCCGGACTCGTCGTCGACCACTGGTACCTCCGCAGCCCCGCATCGGACACCGAGGACCGTCCGCGGCTCTACGTCCTGGCCCGCACCCCCGCCTGACCTCAGACTTCCCCCGCTTGACTCAGGCCTCGGAAATGTGTGTTGGGCCTTGGAAATATCCAAGGCCCAACAGCATTTCCGAGGCTGAACCGCGCGCGCTGGCTCAGGTCGCTGAGGCTGAACCACGCGCGCGCTGGCTCACATCTCTAAAGCCGACGCGCGCGAGGCCGCTAAGCCGTCAGCCCCTCGGCGGGAGGACGTCCTGCTGCGCGGGAGTGCTGTCCCCGCTGAGCAGGCCGACCGGGCAGGTCAACCCGTTGGGTCCGTGGTTGCAGTACCCGCCGGGGTTCTTATGCAGGTACTGCTGGTGATAGTCCTCGCCCAGGTAGAACGCCCCAGCCTCGGTCGCCGCGCGCACCTCGGTCGTGATGGCGCCATACCCGTGGCTGGTCAGCTCGCGCTGGAAGGCGAGCCGGGTCGCCTCGGCGGCGGCCCGCTGACCGTCCGTGGTCCAGTAGATCGCCGAGCGGTATGCCGTCCCGATGTCGTTGCCCTGGCGCATCCCCTGGGTCGGGTCGTGGTTCTCCCAGCAGACCTTGAGCAGCGCCTCGGCCGAGGTCACAGTCGGGTCGTAGACGACCTGGACGGTCTCGGCGTGCCCGGTCCGGCCGGTGCACGACTCCTCGTAGGTCGGGTTCGGGGTCAGTCCGCCCATGTACCCCACGGCCGTGTTGACCACGCCTGGCTGGCGCCAGAAGATCCGCTCGACCCCCCAGAAGCAGCCCATCGCCAGGTAGAGCACCTCGGAGCCCTCCGGCCAGGGCCCCTCGTGCGGGGTCCCCAGGACGATATTGACCGGGTTGACGGCATACGGGCGGGTGGCGCGGCCGGGGAGGGCGTCGGCGGGGGCCACCATGGTCGTCTTGGCGCGGGAGCTGAACATGTCCTGAAGAACACCGCGGGGTGCCGTAGCGTTCCCTCCCATGCCCCGCCGACTCTTACAGCTGTATGTCGGCCTGGTGGTCTTCTCCATCGGGGAGGCGATGATCGTTCAGGCCCGACTGGGCGTCATCCCTTGGGACGTCCTCCATCAGGGCCTCGTCCGGGTCTTCGGGCTGAGCATCGGCCAGTGGTCGATCATCGTCGGCGCGCTGGTCCTGCTGCTGTGGATCCCGATGCGGGAGCGCCCGGGACTGGGGACGGTGAGCAATGTCTTCGTCATCGGCGCCGCCCTCGACTGGGCGCTGCGCTGGATCCCCGCGCCGACCGCTCTCGGCTGGCGGGTCGCGCTTCTGCTCGGCGGCATCGTCGTCAACGGCGTCGCGACCGCGGCCTATATCGGGGCGCGCTTCGGGCCGGGTCCGCGGGACGGGCTGATGACGGGGATGGTCCGGCGGACCGGCCGCCCGGTCGCCGTGGTCCGGACCGCCATCGAGATCGTCGTCGTCACGGTCGGCTGGCTGCTCGGTGGCAACCTTGCGATCGGCACCGTCGTCTTCGCCCTGACGATCGGGCCGGTCGCCCACGTCTTCCTCCCGCTGCTCACCGCGCCCGGCGGGGCCACCCCGGACGACGAGATCGGTGAGGGAACTTAGCCGGTTGGCGCGCCGAAAAAACCTACGGTGCCGACGGCGCGCTGGCGACCTGACGGGCCAGGGCGGCCGCGGTGTCGGCATACCCCTCGCCGGCGAGCAGGCCGACGGCGAACAGGAGGTACCTGCGGTCGACGACCGTCGTCGCCGCGGAAGGGGTGCGCCACCCGCCCGCATAGTCGGTGACCACGGCGTCGAGCACCGCGCTCGCGGCCTGCGGCTGGGCGTGCCGCAGCACCCCACCGGAGCCGATGACCCAACGCAGCTCGGCGAGCGGCCGACCGTTCTCACCAGGTGCCGCTGGGCGAGCGTGGCGACGCACCGCGACCAGCGCAGCGATCGTCGCGAGGTCACGGTCCAGCGCGGCCTCCTCGGCCCGCTCGGGCAGCCGGCCGGGCTCCTCATGAACCTGGCGGGCCCACTGCTGCAGCGGCTCGGCCACCGGTAGCGCCTCGCGCTGGGCGGCCTCGACGACATTCTCGGCGTTCCATCGCATCCCCAGGTCCGCCTCGACGGTGCGGGCGTGCCAGATCGTCGCGACGACGTCTTTGCGCAGCTCGGCCTCCTCGCCCTGCGGCTCCAGGCACGAGTACACATCCGTCGTTGCGCCCCCGACGTCGACGACAAGGACGTCGGCGGCCAGCTCGGCGGCGAGGACCTCGATGCCGGTGAGCATCGCGTCCGGGGTCGCGGCCCGGACCAGCCGAGCGAACCGCGTGCCCCGGCTCAGCCCCTTGCCGCCGATGACATGCCGGAGGAAGACCTCGCGGATCGCCGCGCGCGCTGGCTCGGGGTGGATGACCCCGATCTGGGGCAGCACATTGTCGGTGACGGTGACGGGCACCTTCCCGGCGGCGAGCACCGACCGGGCCCGGCTCGCCGCCCGCGCATTGCCGGCAAGGACCACCGGTATGCCGAGCCGGGCCCCGGCGAGCGCTCGGGCGTTGTGGAGCAGGACGGTGGCATTGCCGCCATCGGTGCCGCCGACGAGCAGGACGATGTCGGGCCGACTGGCCGCCAGCTCGGCGAGCTGCGCCGTGGTGAGCTCCCCTGCGGCGACGTGGACGACCTTCGCGCCGGCCGACAGCCCGACCCGAAAACCCGCCTCGGCGGTGACGAGCCGTTCGTAGCCGACGACGGCCAGCCGCAGCCCACCGCCCGCGCTGGAGCAGAGCATCGTCGTCGCCGAACCGGGCACCTCCAGGCAGGCGCTGAGCGCGGCGACCCCGTCGAGGACGTCGGTGTCGAGGGTGGTCGGGGTGGCGCCGGTCCCGCGGACCTCACCGGTCGCGAGGTCGACCAGGGCCGCCTTGGTGAACGTCGAGCCGACGTCGACGCAGAAGGCGGTGGTCGGGGGGCGGCTCATGGCCGGGCGTGGGCCGACGCGCTCGCCTGGTCGTGGGCCTGGTCGAGGGCCTGGTCGAGGTCGGCGATGAGGTCGGCGACATCCTCGATGCCGACCGAGAGCCGGACCAGGTCCGCCGGGACCTCCAAGGCGGTGCCGCGCACCGAGCTGTGCGTCATCCGGGCCGGGTGCTCGATGAGCGACTCGACCCCGCCGAGGGACTCCCCGAGGGTCCACAGCCGGGTCGCCCCGCACGCCGCGACCGCCGCGGCCTCGCCGGCGTGCAGCCGGAACGAGACCATCCCGCCGAAGCGGCGCATCTGGCGGGCCGCGACGACGTGGTTCGGGTGGTTCGGCAGTCCGGGGTAGAGCACCTGGCTCACCGCCGGGTGGCGCAGCAGGTGCTCGACGACCTCCTCGGCGTTGTCGCAGTGCCGTTCCATCCGCACCGCGAGGGTTTTCAGGCCGCGCAGGACCAGCCAGGCGTCGAAGGGTCCGGCGACCCCGCCGATGGCGTTCTGGTGGAAGCCGATCCGCTCGGCGGCGTCCTCGGCATACGCCGTCGTCGTCCCGTCCTTGACCACGACGATGCCGCCGACGACATCGCTGTGACCCCCGGAGTACTTCGTCGTCGAGTGGGTGACGATGTCCGCGCCGAGGGCGAGCGGCTGCTGGAGGTAGGCGCTGGCGAAGGTGTTGTCGACGACGAGCAAGGCCCCGGCGGCGTGGGTGACCTCGGCGATCGCGGCGATATCGGCGATGCCGAGCAGCGGGTTCGTCGGGGTCTCCAGCCACACCAGCTTCGTCGCGCCCGGCCGGATCGCCTGGCGGACCGCGTCGACATCGGCGACCGCGGCGATGTCGTGCTCCAGGCCCCACGGCGCGGCGACCTTGCTGATGTAGCGGTAGGTGCCGCCGTAGGCGTCGCTCGGCACGACGACATGGTCCCCGGGCCGCAGGAGCGACCGGATGACGCAGTCCTGCCCGGCCAGGCCGCTGGCGAAGGCGAACGCCCGGGAGCCGCCTTCGAGCGCTGCGAAGCACTCCTCGAGCGCGGTGCGGGTCGGGTTGGCCGAACGGGAGTACTCGTAGCCCTCGCGGAAACCGCCGATGCCGTCCTGCTTGTAGGTGCTCGTCGCGTAGATCGCCGGCGCGACCGCACCGGTGCGCGGGTCAGGATCCTGGCCCGCATGGATCGCTCGGGTGGAGAAGCCGTGGGGCTGGGCGTCGCTGGCCGTCATACGGCGAAGACTAAGGGAGCCGGCGACTACTCGGTGTAGGGAGTGGTGTGCACGATGGTGACCTCGATGGTCTTGCCGGTCGGGGCGACATAGGACACCGAGTCACCGACCCGCTTGCCGTTGACCGCGGCGCCGAGCGGCGAGCGCTCGGAGAAGACGTGCATGTCGACGCCGTCCTTGATCTCGCGGTGACCCAGGAGGAAGACCTCCTCCTCGCCGAACATCTCCACGGTGACGACCATGCCGGGCTCGACGATGCCGTCGTCCGGCGGGGTCTCGCCGACGATGGCGTTCTCCAGGAGGGCGCTGATCTGGCGGATGCGGGACTCCATCTTGCCCTGCTCCTCCTTGGCCGCGTGGTAGCCGCCGTTCTCGCGCAGGTCACCCTCGAGGCGCGCGGCCTCGATGCGCTTGGCGATCTCGACCCGTCCGGGCCCACTCAGCTGGGCCAGCTCGGCGGTGAGGCGGTCGTACGCCTCCACGGTGAGGTAGCTCTGGTGCGCGGTCTCGGACATCGGGCTGCTCTCCTTGGCGTGCGCCCAGCGCCGGCGTGGCGAGGGGGCGTGTCGGCGGCGGTCAGTCGGCGTCAGCCACCTCTGCGATGAGGTGAGGGACCGTCGACCGGCGCTCCTTGGCGCGGGCGTGACCACCCGCGTAAGTCATCCAGACTACCAAAGGTCCCGGTCAGGGGGCGCGTCGACAGCCGTAGACGATGCCGGTGACGGCCAGGCTCGCGGTGCGCACGGTCGCCTCGTGGGAGGTCGTCAGCTCGGTGCTCGCCGGCACCGGGACCTCGACCGAGCCGACGACGGCGAAGTTCGCGGCCATCGCCCGGATCTCGCAGACCAGCGCCGTCCCCGGCTCCACCGTCACGTCGAAGTCGACGACGACGCTGCGGTTGTCGACCACCTGGTAGGACACCGTCGTGGAGGTGATCCGGCCGGCGTTCGAGGCCAGCGCGATCCAGACAATGGCGATGACCGCCAGGCCGCACCCGATGACCCCGACCGCCCACCACTTGCCCGTCCCCGGTGCCGGCCGCGGCAGTCGCATGGGGGTGTCAGGCTCCTCCCCGGACGCGGCCCGACCGAGGGGGTCGGGCGCTGGTGACATGATGGTCCACGCTATCGCGGCAGATCCTCGACACCTGGACGGAGCCCTCGTGCCCAGCGCCACACCTTCCCCCGCAGGGATGCGCCTCATGGCCGTCCACGCGCACCCCGACGACGAGTCGAGCAAGGGTGCCGCGGTGATGGCGAGGTATGTCGCCGAGGGGGCCCGGGTCCGGGTGGTCTCGTGCACCGGGGGCGAGCGCGGCGACGTCCTCAACGCCACGCTGAAGAACGACCCGCACATCGCCCGCGATATCGCCCAGGTCCGCCGCGACGAGATGGCCGCCGCGGCCGCCATCCTCGGTGTCGAGCACACCTGGCTCGGCTTCGTCGACTCCGGGTTGCCCGAGGGTGACCCGCTCCCGCCGCTGCCGGACGGCTGCTTCGCCCTCGAGCCCGTGGAGGTCGCCGCCGAGGCCCTGGTCCGGGTCATCCGCGAGTTCCGTCCCCATGTCATGACGACATATGACGAGATCGGCGGCTACCCCCACCCCGACCACGTCATGACGCACACCGTCTCGATGGCCGCCTTCCTCGCCGCAGGCGACCCCGCGGCCTTCCCGCACGCCGGAGCGCCCTGGCAGCCGCTCAAGCTCTACTACAACCAGACCTTCAGCCGCACCCGGATCCTTGCCTTCCACGAGGCGCTGCTGGCCGAGGGCCTGGAGTCGCCATACGGGGAGTGGATGACGCGCTGGCCGGACCGGCCGGAGCGCACGGTGACCACCCAGGTGGAGTGCGCCGACTACTTCCCGGCCCGCGACGCCGCACTGCGCGCGCACGCGACCCAGATCGACGCCGACAGCACCTTCTTCGCCGTCCCGCACGAGCTGCAGCGGCGGATCTGGCCGCACGAGGACTACGAGCTCGCCCTGGCGTATGTGCCCGTCGAGCTGCCCGAGTCCGAGCTCTTCGCCGGGCTCGGTTCGGTCGCAGCCGCCGACGCTGCGGCGACAAGTGGGGCGTGGCAGGCTGAGTATGACGGCCGGACGATGATGGAAGGTGCGCGATGACCACCCTGACCGCGACAGTGCCGATGGCGCCCTCGAACGACATCGGGCCGGGGCTGTGGGCGTTCATCGCCTTCTTCGCTCTCGCCGTCGCGCTGTGGCTGCTGATGCGGAACATGAACACCCGGGTCCGCAATATCTCCTACCGTGCCAGGGCGGACGAGGAGGCCGCTGCGGCGGCTCGGGCCGCCCGGGAGCAGGGCCAGGCTGCCGGGACGTCGAGCGATGCCCCGGAGGCCCAGCCCACCCAGGGCGCCGAGCGTCCTGACGCCTGAACCCCCTGAACGCGTGAACCCCTGAACGCGTGAACCCCGAACGCCTGAGTGCCTAGGCCGGATGCGGGCCGTAGATGGCCATCGACGCCGCGATGTAGTGGACGACGAAGGCGGCGACGGTCAGTGAGTGGAAGACCTCGTGGAAGCCGAAGTACCGCGGGGACGGGTTCGGCCGACGGATCCCGTAGACCACCGCACCGGCGGTGTAGAGCAACCCGCCGGTGACCAGAAGGATCATCAGTGGCCAGCCGCCGTAGCGCAGCAGCGGGCCGAAGTAGAAGACCGCGACCCAGCCGAGCGCGACATACAAAGGGGTGTAGAGCCAGCGCGGCGCATGGATCCACAGCACCCGGAAGGCGACCCCGAGCAGGGCTCCGGTCCACACGACCGCGAGCAGCGTGCGGGCCTGGTCGGCGGGGAGCAGGCAGACCGCGAACGGGGTGTACGACCCGGCGATGATGAGGAAGATGTTCGCGTGGTCGAGCCGCTTGAGCAGCGTGTGCACCCGCGGTGACCAGTCGCCGCGGTGGAAGAGCGCCGAGGTGCCGAAGAGCAGGACGGCGCTCGCGGTGAAGATGACCGAGGCGACCCGGGGGCCGCCGGAGGGGGCCAGGGCGATCAGGACAATCCCGGCCGCGAGGACCAGCGGCGCCATCCCGAGGTGCAGCCAGCCGCGCAGGTGCGGTTTGAGGTCCGGCAGGTGCGGAAGGCCGGGCCGGTGCGGCAGGTGCGGCGCCATACGCGAAGCATAGGGGCGACGGTTGTACCGTGGGGCGGGACGTCGAGGCGAGAGGGGAGCGTTCGTGGGACTGCTCGACCCGTTCTACGGCGCGTACGAGCGCCAGCTCGCCCGCTCCCTCGACCGTACGGCGATGCCGCGGCATGTGGGGGTCATGCTTGACGGCAACCGGCGGTGGGCCCGCGAGAACGGCTTCGACACCGCGAGTGGGCACCAGGCCGGCGCCGACAAGATCAAGGACCTGCTCGCCTGGTGCGAGGAGATGGGCGTCGAGGTGGTCACCTTGTGGCTCCTCTCGACCGACAACCTGCGCCGGGACACCAGCGAGCTCGATGCCCTCCTGACGATCATCGAGAACGCTGTCGCCGAGCTCGCCCAGGCCAAGCGGTGGCGGCTGCGCCCGGTCGGTGCCCTCGAGCTGCTGCCGGAACACACGGCCGTCTCGCTGCGCGAGTCGGCGCAGGCCACGGCGGAGGTCACCGGGATGACCGTCAACGTTGGGGTCCCCTACGGGGGTCGCCGCGAGATCGCCGACGCGGTCCGAGCGATGCTCCTCGAGGGCGCCGCCGCCGGGCGCACCGTCGAACAGATCGCGGACGCGGTGACCGCGGAGGGCATCGCCGCGCACCTGTACACCAAGGGCCAACCGGACCCCGACCTCGTCATCCGCACCTCCGGTGAGCAGCGGCTCGGCGGCTTCCTGCTCTGGCAGAGCGCGCAGGCCGAGCTGTACTTCTGCGAGGCCTACTGGCCCGACTTCCGCAAGGTCGACTTCCTCCGCGCGCTGCGGTCCTACACCACCCGCGAGCGACGCTTCGGCACCTGAGCGGTCATCCTCCCGACACCTCCGCGTGTCGGCACCGGTGCCGTGTGCGAGTCGGCATACCGTCTCCATACCAGCGAGCAGGTTCGCCAGACCCAAGGGGTGCGATGGCTACTTCACGCCGGACGGCGCGCAAGACGTACGTGCTCGACACCTCGGTCCTGCTCTCCGACCCGCGCGCGATGCTGCGCTTCGCCGAGCATGAGGTCGTCCTTCCGGTGGTGGTGATCAGCGAGCTGGAGGCCAAACGGGCCCACCCCGAGCTCGGCTACTTCGCCCGCCAGGCCCTGCGCATCCTCGACGACCTGCGTGTCGAGGTCGGACGCCTCGACCATCCGGTCCCGGTCGGCGAGAGCGGCGGGACGGTTCGGGTCGAGCTCAACCACACCGACGTGGGGTCGCTGCCGGCCGGCTTCCGGCTCGGCGACAACGACTCGCGCATCCTCGCCGTCGCCAAGAACCTCTCCGACGAGGGGTATGACGTTGCCGTGGTCTCCAAGGACCTGCCACTGCGGGTCAAGGCCTCCGCCGTGGGCTTGCCGGCCGAGGAGTACCGCGCCGAGCTCGCCGTGGAGTCCGGGTGGACCGGGATGGCCGAGCTCGACGTCACCGTCGCCGAGCTGGACGCCCTCTACGACGAGGGCCGGGTCGAGCACCTCCAGGCCGCCGAGCTGCCCTGCCACACCGGGCTGATCCTGCACTCCCCGCGCGGCAGCGGCCTAGGCCGGGTCGGGGTGGACAAGCAGATCCGGCTGGTCCGCGGCGACCGGGACGCCTTCGGGCTGCACGGCCGCTCGGCCGAGCAGCGGGTCGCCCTCGACCTGCTCCTCGACCCCGATGTCGGCATCGTCTCGCTCGGCGGGCGGGCCGGCACCGGCAAGTCCGCCCTGGCGCTGTGCGCCGGGCTGGAGACGGTGATGGAGCGCCGTCAGCACCGTCGGGTCATCGTCTTCCGACCGTTGTATGCCGTCGGCGGCCAGGACCTGGGGTATTTGCCCGGCACCGAGGCGGAGAAGATGGGGCCCTGGGGCCAGGCGGTCTTCGACACCCTCGGCGCGGTCGTCTCCCGTGAGGTCGTCGAGGAGGTTCTCGACCGCGACATGCTCGAGGTCCTCCCACTGACCCACATCCGGGGCCGCTCGCTGCACGACGCCTTCGTCATCGTCGACGAGGCCCAGTCGCTCGAGCGTGGCGTCCTGCTCACCGTGCTCTCCCGGATCGGCCAGAACTCCAAGGTCGTCCTCACCCACGACGTCGCCCAGCGGGACAACCTCCGGGTCGGCCGACACGACGGGGTCGCCGCGGTCATCGAGACGCTCAAGGGCCACCCGCTCTTCGCCCATGTCACCTTGACCCGCAGCGAGCGCTCCCCGATCGCGGCCCTGGTCACCGACCTTCTCGAGGGCCTCGACCCGGCCTTCGGCTAGCCCGCTGCGGTCGGTCGTCCGGCCACCTGGACGGGCGACAGCACGGCGATTCCGCCTCATCCGTCACAGTGGCCCCAAGCGTGCCATCGGGCGGGACGTGGGTTTGGTTCCCCGTCGACCCGGATGTGATAGTTGTCCGACGTCACGAATCGGTAACAACGCCCGGGGAGGGTCGATGGAGGAGTATGCCGGCCGGCATCGCGCTGCTCGGCGACCCGGCTCCACCCCTGCCGCCGTCCCGGCTGCGCTGCGTGGTATCGCCCCGATCGCGGCCTCGGCCGTCCGCCCCGCGGCGCTGCTCGCCGGCGGCCTCGCGGTCGCGACATTGGTGGCCGGCTCCTCGGTCGTCCCCGTCGCCCAGGCCGGCAGCGCCCCGGCCGATGCCGCCATCGCCGCCCTCGGTGCCCGCCCCGCTCCGGCCCGCCCGGTGCAGGTGGCCGATGAGGTCGCCGCAACCCTGGCGCAGCGGCATACCGACCTGGCCGGGACCGGCCGGGCGATCGCTCGCGACGCCCAGCGACAGGCGCTCGCCGTCGGCGTGAGCCAGACCGTCGCCGCCGCCGCGAAGGCCCAGGGCGTCGTCCTCGCCAAGGCGGCCGAAGCCGCCAAGGCCAAGGCGATCGCCGACGCCCGGAGCAACCCGCAGGCGGCCGCTGCGGCCCTGCTCGCGGACTTCGGGTGGAGCCAGTCGCAGATGAGCTGCCTGATCCCGCTGTGGAATGGCGAGTCCCGGTGGCGCTACACCGCCGAGAACCGGTCCTCCGGGGCCTACGGGATTCCCCAGGCGCTGCCGGGGTCGAAGATGTCCAGCGCCGGTGCCGACTGGCGGACCAACCCAGTGACCCAGATCCGCTGGGGCCTGGGCTACATCAAGAGTGTCTACGGCTCGCCGTGCAACGCGCTGAGCCGGTGGAACTCGCGCTACCCGCACTGGTACTGAGTCGCCGCTCGGCAGGAGTCACCGGCGCTCAGGTCGCCCAGACCCTCAGAGCTTGCGGAGCCGCACCGACATCACCCCGTGGTCCGCGCCCTTGGTGAGGACGAGGGTGGCCCGGTTCCGGGTCGGTTCGACGTTCTCGACGAGGTTGACCAGGTTGATATCGCGCCAGATCCGCAGGGCGGTCTCCTGCGCCTCGTCGTCGGACAGCGAGGCGTACCGGTGGAAGTACGACGAGGGGTTGACGAACGAGGTCTCCCGCAGCCGCAGGAACCGTTCGACGTACCAGCGCCGGATGTCCGCGACATCGGCGTCGACATACACCGAGAAGTCGAAGTAGTCGCTCACGGCGACCGAGGCGGCGCCCCCGGACTTGGCCGACGGGGCCTGGAGGACGTTGAGGCCCTCGACGATGAGGACGTCCGGGTGGGTGACGGTGACCGTCTCACCGGGGACGATGTCATAGGCCAGGTGCGAGTACACCGGCGCGCTGACCTCCGGCATCCCTGCCTTGACCAGTGCGAGGAACTGCAGCAGCGCCGCCCGGTCATACGACTCGGGGAAGCCCTTGCGGGTCATGAGGCCGCGCCGCTCCAGCTCGGCGTTGGGGTAGAGGAAGCCGTCGGTGGTGATGAGGGCAACGTGCGGCGTCGACGGCCAGCGGACCAGCAGCTCGCGGAGCACACGGGAGGTGGTCGACTTGCCGACCGCGACCGACCCGGCGACCCCGATGACGAAGGGGACCTTGTCGCGGCGCTCGCCGAGGAAGTCGGTCGTCACCCCGTGCAGGGCCGAGGTCGCCTCGACGTAGAAGCTCAGTAGCCGGGACAGCGGGAGGTAGACCTGCTCGATCTCGGTGATGTCCAGTCGCTCGACCAGACCGGAGAGGCGGGACACCTCCTCGGGCCGTAGGACGAGGGGGTGGTGGTCACGTAGCCTCGCCCAGTCCTCGCGGTCGAGCTCGACGTATGGCGACAGCGGGTCTTGGGTCGCGGCGCTGGACACCCGCTCATTCTGGCCTAGCGGCGCCGCAGGTGCAGACCTGGTTCCCCGGCGGGTCGCCGCGCGGTGTGCCGTGCGGTCGCTGCGCGCCGCATCGGGTCGCAGCGAGGTCCCTCCGGCGGCCTGAACTAGGCTGGCGCCATGTGCGGAATTGTGGGGTACGTCGGGACGACGAGCGGCACGACGGCGCTCGACGTCGTCATGGAGGGCCTGGCCCGGCTGGAGTACCGCGGCTACGACTCGGCCGGCGTGGCGCTGGTCGCCGAGGGCCAGGTCGCCGCCCAGAAGCGCGCGGGCAAGCTGGTCAACCTCCGCCAGGCCCTCGTCGATGCGCCGCTGCCCGCGTCCCGCACCGCCATCGGCCATACCCGCTGGGCCACCCACGGCGGACCCACCGACCAGAACGCCCACCCGCATCGCGGTGGGGACGACGGCAAGCTGGCCCTCATCCACAACGGGATCATCGAGAACTTCCACTCCCTCAAGACCCAGCTGCTTGCCGACGGGGTCGGGTTCGCCTCCGAGACCGACACCGAGGTCGCCGCCCAGCTGCTCGCCCAGGCGTATGCCGGTGACCTCACCGAGGCCATGCGCACGGTCGTCAACCGCCTCGAGGGCGCCTTCACCCTCCTCGCCGTCCACGCCGACAACCCCGGCGTCGTCGTCGGAGCCCGCCGGAACAGCCCGCTGGTCGTCGGCCGGGGCGAGCACGAGAACTTCCTCGGCTCCGATGTCGCCGCCTTCATCGGGCACACCCGGCAGGCCATCGAGCTCGGTCAGGACCAGATCGTCACGATCACCCCGGAGTCGATCGACATCATCGGTTTCGACGGCGCGCCGGCGCAGGGCAAGCCGTACGAAGTGACCTGGGACGCCGCCGCCGCGGAGAAGGGCGGCCACCGCAGCTTCATGGCGAAGGAGATCGCCGAGCAGCCGCACGCGGTGGCCGACACCCTCCTGGGGCGCACCGACGAGTCCGGTCGGCTCGTCCTCGACGAGCTGCGGATCGCCGAGGAGGACCTGCGCCGGGTCAGCAAGATCACCATCATCGCCTGCGGCACGGCCGCCTACGCCGGCATGGTCGCCAAGTACGCCATCGAGCACTGGACCCGCATCCCGTGCGAGGTCGAGCTGGCTCACGAGTTCCGCTACCGCGACCCGGTCATCGACTCGACATCGCTGGTCGTGTCGATCTCGCAGTCCGGCGAGACCATGGACACCCTCATGGCGGTCAAGCACGCCAACGACCTGGGGGCGCACACCCTGTCGATCTGCAACACCCACGGCTCGACCATCCCGCGCGAGTCCGACGCGGTGCTCTACACCCACGCCGGCCCCGAGATCGCCGTCGCCTCGACGAAGGCCTTCCTCGCCCAGATCACGGCGTCATACATCCTCGGCCTTTACCTCGCCCAGCTGCGCGGCACGTTGAGCGAGGAGGAGATCGCTGAGATCACCCATGAGCTGGGCGAGGTGCCCCACAAGCTCAGCCATCTGCTCGACTCGATGGACCGGGTCCGCGAGATCGCCCGGTTCATGGCCGACTCCCGTTCGGTGCTCTTCCTCGGCCGGCACGTGGGCTTCCCGGTCGCCCTCGAGGGCGCGCTGAAGCTCAAGGAGATCGCCTATATCCACGCGGAGGGCTTCGCGGCGGGCGAGCTCAAGCACGGCCCGATCGCGCTGATCGAGCCCGGCCAGCCGGTCTTCATCGTCGTCCCCTCGCCGTCGACCGCCCACGGCCTGCACGGCAAGGTCGTCTCGAACATCCAGGAGATCCGCGCCCGGGGCGCCCGCACCCTGGTCATCGCCGAGGAGGGCGACGACGATGTCGTGCCCTTCGCCGACGAGATCATCCGGGTGCCCGCCACACCGACGCTGCTCGCGCCGCTGCTCACCGTCGTTCCGTTGCAGGTCTTCGCCTGCGAGCTGGCGACCGCCCGCGGGCTCGACGTCGACCAGCCGCGAAATCTCGCCAAGTCCGTCACCGTCGAGTGAGCAGCTGCCGGTGAGCATCATCGGCGTCGGCATCGACGTGGTCGACATCGAGCGCTTCGGGCAGACCCTGGCCCGCACCCCGCGGCTGCGTGAGCGGCTCTTCACCGAAGGGGAGCAGCGGCTCGGGCTGCCCTCGCTGGCCGCCCGGTTCGCCGCCAAGGAGGCCCTGGCGAAGGCGATGGGCGCTCCGGTTGGTCTGCACTGGGCCGATGTCTCGGTCGTCAACGAGGATGACGGCCGACCCCGGTTCGTCGTCCGCGGCTCGGTCCAGGCCGGGGTCACGGCGTTGGGTATCGAGCATCTGCACCTCTCGCTGTCCCATGACGCCGGTGTTGCCTCGGCGGTCGTCATCGCGGAAGGCTGACCTCATGATCGAGGCGTATGCCGTCCCGGACGTCCGAGCCTCGGAAGCCCGCGCCATCGCCGCCCTCGACGCCGCCGGGCACGACGGTGGGGCGGTCCTCATGCGGCGCGCTGCCGACGCCCTGGCCGAGATCGCCGCGCACCGCCTCGAGGAGCGCGGTGGTCGGCGCGTCGTCGCCCTCGTGGGCGGCGGCAACAACGGCGGGGACGCCCTCTTCGCGCTGGCCCGGCTGGCCCGGTACGGGTACTCGTGCGTCGCCATCACCCTGGCCGACCCGGTTCATGACGGCGGCCTGCGCGCGGTGCGCCGTCGGCACGCCGCGGTGTTGCCCTGGGGTGGGACCAAGGCGGCCAAGGCGGTGCACCGGGCCGACCTCGTCATCGACGGCATCACCGGCATCGGGGGACGGCCCGGCCTCGGCGAGGAGGCCGCCGGCTGCGTGGCGGCGATCCCGGCATCGGCATATGTCCTCGCCGTCGACCTGCCGAGCGGGGCCGACCCGGCCGGCCGGGTGGCGTCGGAGGCCACCGTCTTCGCCGACGAGACGGTGACCTTCGGCACCTCGAAACCGGTCCACCTGCTCCCGGCGACGCGGGCGACGGTCGGCCGCTTCACTGTCGTCGACATCGGGCTCGACCTGGGCCTGCCGTCCTGCGACGCGCGCCCGGCCGTTGCCAGCGTCACGGTGCGGGACATCCGCCGGCATTGGCCGGTTCCCGGTCCTGGCGACGATAAATACTCCCGCGGCGTCGTCGGGGTGGTCGCCGGCTCGCTGGAGTACCCCGGGGCCGCGGTGCTCGCGACGCTGGGCGCGCTCTGCTCCGGACCGGGCATGGTCCGCTACCTCGGGCCGCAGGAGGTCCGGTGGCTGGTCCACCAGACTGCCCCCGAGGCGGTCTGCGTGCCCGGCCGGGTCCAGGCGTGGGTCGTCGGCTGCGGGCTCGATCCCGCGGCGGAGTCGGCCTCGACCGCGGAGCAGTGGGCTCTTGTCGACGAGGCGCTGGCCAGCGAGCTGCCCGTCGTCGTCGACGCCGGGGCACTCGAGAGGGTGGCTCGCCGCCACGCGCCGACCCTGCTCACCCCGCACGCCGGGGAGCTCGCCAGGCTCGTCACCCGGCTGTCCGGGTCAGCTGTCGAGCGGGCCGAGCTGGTCGCCGACCCGGTGGGAGCGGCCCGGCTGGTCGCCGACCGGCTCGACGCCTGGGTGCTCGTCAAGGGCTCCACGACGCTCGTCGTCCCACCGTCTGCGAGTGGGGAGCCGGTCCTGGCGCAGTCCGATGCCCCCGCGTGGCTCGCGACCGCCGGGGCCGGTGACGTCCTGGCCGGCATCCTCGGCACCCTGCTGGCCGCTGGGCTCCCGATCGGGCTCGCGGCGGCGATGGGAGCGTGGGTGCACGGCCGAGCCGCCGACGACGCTAGTGCCGCAGGGCCGTTGCGTGTGACCGAGGTCGCCGCGTCGGTGCCCACCGTTGTCGCCGCCGCTTTGAGCGGGCCCGGGAGATAATCACCTCGTGCCCTCTCGCGTCGGCCCGTCGTGCGCGCGCGTCGACCTCGACGCCCTCGCCGCGAATGTCGCCACCCTGCGTCTGGTGGCCGGCCGTGCTCAGGTCCTCACCGTCGTCAAGGCCGACGGCTACGGCCACGGGATGGTCCAGGCTGCCCGGGCCGCCCTCGCCGGGGGAGCGACCTGGCTCGGCGTCGCCCAGCTCGGCGAGGCGTTGACTCTGCGGGGTGCCGGGGTGTCGGCGCCCCTGCTCGCCTGGTTGTTCACCCCTGGTGAGGACCTCGTCGCCCCAGTCCGTGCCGACATCGACCTCGGCGTCTCGAGCCTGGTCGCCCTGGGCGAGGTCGCGGCAGCGGCCCGGGCCGCCGGGCGGACCGCCCGGGTCCACCTCAAGCTCGACACCGGCTTGTCCCGCAACGGCCTGCCCCTGGCCCAGCTCGACGAGGTGCTTCGGGCGCTCGGGCCGCTCCAGGCCGAGGGCGCGGTCGCCCTCGTCGGGGCGTTCTCTCACCTCGCCTGCGCCGACCAGCCGGGCCACGCCAGCATCGCCGCCCAGCACCGCGAGTTCGCCGCCGCGCTGGCGGCGATCGAGCCGGTCGCGCCCGCCCTCGAGGTGCGCCACCTGGCGAACTCCGCCGCGACGCTCACCGCCCCGCAGACGCACTACGACCTCGTCCGGGTGGGCATTGCGGCATACGGGATCTCCCCGGCCTCGGCGCTGGGGCGACCCGAGGACCTCGGGCTCACCCCCGTGATGACCCTCACGGCGCGGCTCGCCTCGGTCAAGGACGTCCCCGCGGGGACCGGGGTATCGTATGGTCATACGTATATAACGCCGGCGCCGACGAGGCTCGGGCTGGTGCCGCTCGGCTATGGCGACGGCATCCCCCGAGCAGCGAGCGGGATCGGCCCGGTAGCGGTCGGCGGGCGCCGACACCACATCGTCGGACGGGTGTGCATGGACCAGGTCGTCATCGATCTCGGCCCGCAGTCGCGCGCTGCCCCTGGTGACGAGGTCGTCGTCTTCGGCCCGCCCGCCGCGGGCGGGCCCAGCGTGCAGGACTGGGCGGAGTGTGTGGGCACCATCGGCTACGAGATCGTCACCCGGATCGGCGCTAGGGTGCCCAGGGAGTATGTCGGCGTGGGAGGGCAGGCATGAGCAAGAGCCAGGGCCGGACCGGCCTGCTCGGCATTGGCGTCGCCCTCGGCGCGGCCGGGATCGGCACGGCCATCGGCGTCGCGACCGACCGGCTGCTGCGCGCCCGCGACCTCGCCGACGCCCTCGACACCCATGACGACTATGTCGTCGTCCCCGACCGACAGCTCGCCGTCGTGTCCTCGGACGGCATACCGCTGCACGTCGAGGTGGACGAGCCCGGGGAGCTGCCGGTCGGCGCGGAGGTGATCCCCGGCCCGGTGCCCACGGTCATCTTCAGCCATGGCTACTGCCTGTCCCGGGAGTCCTGGGTCTTCCAGCGCCGGGCGATGAAGGCCGCCGGCTACCGCGTCGTCGTTTGGGACCAACGCGGTCACGGCCTGTCCGAGCGCGGCACCTCCGCGTCCTGCACCATCGACCAGATCGGCGACGATCTCGGCCGGGTCATCGACGCCGTCGCCCCGACCGGTCCGCTGGCGCTGGTCGGTCACTCCATGGGCGGGATGACGATCCTCTCGTATGCCGAGGACCGCCCCGCGGAGGTCGCCGACCGGGTCATCGCGGTCGGCCTGGTCGCGACGAGCCCCGGCGGTCTGCCGCTGGCCGCAGGTGGGGGCGTGGCAACCTTCGGGAAGGCGATCCTCGGCCGGTTCGGACCGTCGGTCTTCGGTGAGCTGAGCCGCCGTCCGGGTCTGGTCGACGGCTTCCGGAACGCCAACCGGGACCTCGAGGAGTACCTCGTCAACAAGTACTCCTTCGGCTCGCCGGTGCCGCGTGGGGTGGTCCGGCTCGCCACCCGGCTACTCCTGGGAACGAACCTGCAGGTCATGGCGGACTTCGCGCCGACCTTCGATGTCTACGACAAGACCCCGGTGTTGCGGACCTTCACCGGCTTGGAGACCCTCGTCTTCAACGGGGTCCAGGACATCCTCACGCCTCCGGAGCACTCCGAGGCGATCGTCCGGGCCCTGCCTGGTGCCGAGCATGTCCTCGTCAACGAGGCCGGTCACCTCATCCACATGGAGCACCCGGACCTGCTCAACGAGCACCTCCTGGCCACCTTGGCCCGGGCTCGCCGGGTGCACAGCTCCACCGCGGAGGTCGAGCCGCACGCCGGTGTCCGGCGGGTCGTCACCGACCTCGCCAAGCGTCGCCGGGTGGCTCGCGAGAAGGCCGCGCTGCGTCGCCACCATGCCTCCTGAGCCGACGGCCCGGCCCGACCTGCCGGACCCGTCGGACCGGCCGGACCCGTCGGACCGACGGGACCCGGCGGACCTGCGGGACCCGGGCGACTCGCTGGCCTCGCTGGTGGCCTCGCTCGGCGCGAGCGGGGCGGTCCTGGCCGACCCGGAGCGGACGCACGCCTTCGGGGTCGCCTTGGCCCGGCTGCTCCGTGCCGGTGACCTCGTCGTCCTCACCGGCGACCTCGGCGCGGGGAAGACCACGCTGACCCAGGGCATCGGCGCCGGGCTCGGTGTCCGCGGCCCGGTCACCTCGCCGACCTTCGTCATCGCCCGGGTCCATCCCTCGCTTGTCGGCGGCCCGGCCCTGGTCCATGTCGACGCCTACCGCCTCGGGTCGACCCTGGAGCTCGACGACCTCGACCTCGACACCTCCCTCGTCGACGCCGTGACGGTGATCGAGTGGGGGGCCGGGCTCGTCGAGCAGCTGAGCGAGGACCGGCTCGAGGTCACCCTCGTCGCAGACGCGGACACCGAGACGCGCTCGGTCACCCTCACCGGAGTGGGCCAGCGCTGGACCTGACGCCCCGGTCGCGTGGCGCCGCCGGTCGGGCAAGGCCGTGCCGCGGGTACCCTGTCGGGGTGCTCCTCCTGGCCATCGACACCTCGACCAGCGCCATCACGGTCGCCGTCCACGACGGGTCGCAGATCCTCGCCGAGGCCGCGACGATCGACGCCCGAGGCCACGCCGAGCACCTCGCCCCCCGGGTGGCCGAGGTCCTTGCCACAGCCGGTCGGGCTGCCGCTGAGCTGACCGATGTCGTCGTCGGCCTCGGTCCTGGTCCGTTCACCGGGCTGCGGGTCGGCATCGTCACGGCCCGGACTCTCGCCTTCGCGGTCGGGGCCCGGCTGCACGGGCTGGGCAGCCTCGACGCCCTCGCCCACGGCGCCGGCCGGGCCGGCCTGGTCGAGCCCGGCGCGTCGCTGCTCGTGGCGACCGACGCGCGCCGCCGCGAGGTCTACTGGGCCCGCTACGAGTGGACCGGCGCCGAACCACGGCTCCTCGACGGCCCCCACGTGGGCCGGGCGGCCGAGCTGCCCGAGCCGGTCCTCGCTCTCGGGGCGGTCGGTCGGGGGCCAATGCTCTATCCCGACGCGCTGGACGGCATACCGGGGGCACCACTGGATGTGGCTGCTGGCGCACTGGCCGACCTGGCCGTGCGCCGGCTGGCCGCCGGCGCCGACCTCGGTGCGGGCGAGCCGCTCTACCTGCGTCGCCCCGATGCAGCGCCGCTGCCCCCTGCCGCTCCAGCGACGGCGGCGGCGGTATGACGATGCTGCGCGATCTCACCTGGCGCGACCTGCCGAGGGTCGTCGAGCTCGAAGGTGCCCTCTTCGGCGCACATGCCTGGTCCGAGCCGACGTGGTGGGCCGAGCTAGCCGCTCGCCCCCGCCGCGAGTATGTCGCCGCCGTCGGCCCGGACGGGGCCGTGCAGGGGTATGCCGGCCTGGACCACGGCGGCGAAAGCGCCGACATCATGACCGTCGCCGTCGACCCGAGCCTGCACGGTGCCGGGGTCGGTCGGGCGCTCGTCGACGAGCTCGTCGCCCGCGCCGAGCGGGGCGGGGCGAGCGCGCTGCTCCTGGAGGTGCGGGACGACAACGCTGCGGCCCGGGCGCTTTATGCGCGCACCGGTTTTGTGCACGTGAGCCGGCGCCGCGGGTACTACCAGCCGGAGGGGGTCGACGCCCTCGTGCTGCGCCGCCTCCTGTCGCCCGTCGATGGGGATGCGCAGTGACCACCGACCCGGTCGTCCTCGGCATCGAGACCTCGTGCGACGAGACCGGCGTGGGCATCGTCCGCGGCCGGACCCTCCTCGTTGACGCGGTGGCCTCCAGCGTCGAGGAGCACGCCCGCTTCGGCGGGGTCGTGCCCGAGGTCGCCAGCCGGGCTCACCTCGACGCGATGGTCCCCACCGTGGAGCGGGCGTTGCGGGACTCGGGACTGGCCCTGGCCGATGTCGACGCGGTCGCCGTCACCTCCGGCCCCGGGCTGGCCGGGGCCTTGCTCGTCGGTGTCGCCGCCGCGAAAGCGCTGGCCCTGGCGCTCGACGTGCCGATCTACGGGGTGAACCATCTCGCGGCGCATGTGGCCGTCGACGTCCTCGAGCACGGCCCGCTGCCGGAGCCGACGATGGCGCTGCTCGTCTCCGGCGGACACTCCTCGTTGCTCCTGGTCCCCGATGTCACCTCCGACGTGCGCCCGCTCGGCGCCACCGTCGACGACGCGGCGGGGGAGGCCTTCGACAAGGTGGCCCGGCTGCTCGGGCTGCCCTTTCCCGGAGGGCCGCACATCGACCGGGAGGCCCGCTCCGGCAGCTCGGTGGCGATTGCCTTCCCTCGAGGCCTGACCACCGGTCGGGATCTCGAGCGGCACCGCTTCGACTTCTCGTTCAGCGGACTGAAAACGGCGGTCGCCCGGTGGGTCCAGGCGAAGGAACGCTCGGGCGAGCCGGTCCCGGTCGCCGACGTCGCCGCGAGCTTCCAAGAGGCGGTCGTCGACGTCCTCACCCGCAAGGCCGTCGCCGCGTGCCGGGAGCACGGCGTCGACCACCTGCTCGTCGGTGGCGGCGTCGCGGCGAACTCCCGGCTCAGGGCCCTGGCGCAGCAGCGCTGCGAGGCGGCCGGCATCGAGCTGCGCGTGCCTCGGCCGGGGCTGTGCACCGACAACGGGGCAATGGTCGCGGCCATGGGGGCCGAGCTAGTCCTCAAAGGACGGGCACCCTCGGCGCTGGACCTGCCGTCGGACTCCTCCATGCCGGTCCAGCTCGTCCACTCCTAGACCGTCGGCCACCTGCGACGACGGCCGGGCGCCTTGTGGGTGCCCGGCCGTCGCCCGTGGTGTGTCAGGAAATCACGTCGTGGTACCGCCGGTGGCGGCCTGGTTCAGCGTCCCGCCGTTGGGGTCCTGGTTCAGTAGCGTGCCGTTCGGGTCGTGGTTCTGCAAGGGTCCGTTCGGGTCCAGTCCTGGACCGCCCCGCCCACCAGGGCCCTGGACGACCTCGACGACGGTGAAGCTCGCGTCGAGCTGGACCATGACGACCGACCCGTCGGGCTGCTGGACCAGCAGGTGGAAACCCGACCCGTCCCCATTGCTTTCGGCCCGGAGGACGTTCCCGCCGGGGACCTTGGCCAGCGCGGCGGCCTGAGCCTTGGCCAGGTCGGTCCCGGTCAGCGGCTGCTCGCCGTCGTGGCCTCCGGGGCCGCCGATGGCGCCTGGCCCCCCGGCTCCGGTCAGCCCGCCGTGGTCGTCGTGCCGGGACCCTGGGATGACCCCGGCGCCGCCGGAGAGGCCGTCGAGGCCGCCGCTGTTGGCGGTGTGCTCGGTCGACGAGCCTGCCCCGCCGCCGTTGGCCAGCGCGGCCCCACCGATGGTCAACCCGACTGCTGCGACGCCGGCCGCGATGCCGATGACGATCGTCGTGCGCGTGTCCATTCCGGCTCCGTTCGCTGCTCGACAGCGTGTCGGCGGTATGTGTCGCGGGTCATCGTGGCCGGGCTCCCTATGGGGATGCTGTGAGCCGGGCCGGCGTCCCCTGTCAAGATGGCGTCCGTGAGCGTACCTGTGGTCCTCGACGTCGACACCGGGGTGGACGACGCCTGCGCTCTCCTCTTCGCGGCCCGCCACCCGGGCCTGCGGCTGGTCGCGGTCAGCTGCGTCGGCGGGAACGCCCCGGTCGACGATGTCGTCCGGAACACCCTGGTCGTCCTCGACGCGGCCGGGCGCGGGGACGTCCCGGTGGCGCGAGGGGCGGCCCGTCCGCTCGTCGAGCGACCCCGGCACGCCCGGCACGTCCACGGCGAGGACGGTATGGCGGACCTGCACTGGCCGCCCAGCCCCCAGCTGCCGGACCCTCGGCACGGGGTCGAGCTGCTCCGGGACGTCCTGCTCGATGCCGCCCGCACCGGTGACCCCGACGATCTCGTCACGCTGGTCCCGCTCGCGCCGTTGACGAATATCGCCCTGCTGCTGCGGACCTATCCCGAGGCGGCGGCCGGACTGCGCCGGATCGTCTTCATGGGCGGGGCGGCGGCCCAGGGCAATGCGACCGCGTCCGCGGAGTTCAACGTCTTCCACGACCCCGAGGCGGCCGCGGTGGTCCTCGACGCCGCCGACGACCTCGGGGTGCCGGTCTTCATGTACGGCCTCGACGTCTTCAGCGCACCGACCCTGAGCCCCGCGGAGGCGGCCGAGATCGTCGCGGCGGGCCGGGCCTGCGGCGACCGGGCGGCCGAGCTGGCCGGGCTGCTCATCGACTTCCAGTGCCACCGGTTCGGGACCGACGCGACGATCGGCGACGCGGGCGCGGTCGTCAGCCTCGTCGCCCCGGAGCTGCTCGCCTGGGCCGAGCACCCGGTCCGGGTCGAGCTTGCCGGGACGTGGTCCCGCGGCCGCACCATCGTCGACCAGCGGACCGCCTCGCCGGACCGCGACCACGACCCGCACGGTCTGAGCCCGACCGTCGTCCGGGTCGCCCTGGGGATCGACGGCCCGGCCGTGGCGCGGCTGTGGCGGCATACCGTGACCGGGGGAGCCGACCACGACGCGACCGGCACCGACGACCGGAGGCCGTCATGACCGGCCGAGTTGTCGTCCTGGGCTCGCTCAATGTCGACGAGGTCTGGCAGGTCGCCCGGCTGCCCCGTCCGGGTGAGACCGTGCTGGCGCTGGCCTCGCACCGGTATGCCGGTGGCAAGGGCGGCAACCAGGCCGTCGCGGCGGCGCGGGCCGGGGCGCGGGTGCGGATGGTCGCAGCGGTCGGTGCTGACGAGGTGGGCGCGGCGTACCGGCGACGGCTCGAGGCGTGGGGGATCGAGGCGGCGCTGACCGTCGTCGGTGTTGACGCCGCCGGCGGGGGCGGGGTCCGGACCGGCCGGGCGGTCATCACCGTCGACTCTGCCGGTGAGAACGCCATCGTCGTCGACCCCGGCGCGAACGGCTGTCTGGACGAGTCCGCCTTGGACACGCTGGCCGATCTCGGCCCTGGAGACGTCCTGCTCTGCCAGCTCGAGATCCCGCTGGGGATCGTTGCTGCCGCGGTGCGGCAGGCGGCGGCCCGGGGGGCTCGCGTCGTGGTGAACTGCGCGCCCTTCGCGGTCCTGCCGGCCGAGGTTGTCGCCGCGGCCGACCCGCTGGTCTGCAACGAGACCGAGGCCGCCGCCTTCGCCGACCTGGGCCTGCTCCCGGGGTCGTGGCTGGTCACCTTCGGCGCGGCCGGCTGCTCCTGGGACGGCGAGCAGTATGTCGCACCGCTGGTCCCAGCGGCCGAGGTCGTCGACACCACCGGGGCCGGGGACGCCTTCTGCGGCGCGCTGGCTGCGGCCCTGGCCCGGGGGGCGACCCGGGCTGAGGCGGTCGCCGCGGCGCAGGCTGCCGGGGCCGAGGCGGTCCGTCGGCGGGGTGCGCAGCCGGACCCGGAGCTGTAAGCCCCTCTCGCGGCTCCGGCCGCTTCCGCGGCTCCCGCCGCTCCCGCCGGGGCTCCCGCGGCTCCGGCCGCTTCCTCGGCTCCCGCGGCTCCCGGGCTCAGTCGTCCGGCCTATCGAGGCTCGACGACGATGGCGACCGACCGCCCGGCCGCCCGGGTGAGAACCAGGGTGGCGGTGCCCTCGCCGCCACCGAGCCGCAGCTGGTGCCGGAACCGGTCCGGGTCGACCGACACCCCACGCTTCTTGATCGTCGCCTTGCCAAGACCGTGGTCGCGCAGCCAGATCCGGACCGTCTTGGCGTCCAGGGGCAGGACCGCCTGGACGGCATACCGGCGGGCGAAGGGGATGTCGACGGACCGCTCGGCACTGACGTACCCGACGCCCGAGGCGAGCTCGACCCCGTCGGCCGGGGCGGCGACCGCGCCGGTGAGGCCGGCCTGGAGCACCGCGCGGTCCGGTTCGTAGAGGTACGGCCCGACCCGGGCGGGGGCAGTGAGCACTCCGGTCGCGCCCTCGGCGTCGGCCTCGGTCACGACGACGGGGGGACCGCCGGGGCGGGCCACGGCTGCGGTGCGACCCGAGGTGCGGACCAGCGGCCCGAACCAGACGGCACACTCGACCACCTCGCCGTTCCACGAGGTCCACTGCGCCTCGGCGCCGGCCGGGACCCGTGAGTGCGGGAAGGATGGCGCGAGCTTGGCGCCGGTCGCGGGCACCTGGGTCGCCCACCCGAGGACCTGGTCCCAGGTCGGCGAGATGGCGTCGAGGCCGGCGACCCGCCGGGTCCGGCCCGTCGCGTCGGCCACACCACGGACCCGCCGGGCCGGGTCGACCCACACCCCAACCCCGACCGTCGCCGCTCCCAGGGGGAGGTTCACCGACTCGGCGGCCGCACAGGTGACGACCGCGTCGTCGAGCTGGCGCAGGTTGTATGCCGCCACCGCCGCCGTGACGGGGTCGGAGTCGACGGCGCGCACGGCCAGGTCCAGGCCGCCGAAGGCGAGGGCATCGGCGCCGATCCCGCAGCCGAGGTCATGGACCAGCTCGATCCCCGCGGCGCGGTAGCGGTGCGCGTGAGCCGCCGCGACGGTGAGCCGGGTGGCCTGCTCGAGGCCGTCGGCGGTGAGGAGCAGGCCCGCGGCGAACGGGCCGAACTTGTCGACCGCGCGGGCCCGGAGCCTGGACTGGGTCAGCGCCGCGGCAACAAGGTCCGCGTCGAAACCGGCCTCGCGCAGCCGGACGCCCAGGCCCACGGCCGCTGCATCGTCATACGGGGGCAGTGAGGCGAGCAGAGCGGCACCCTCGCCCGTGGTGAGCCGGCGCACCACGTCGAGGTCCATGCGGGCATCCTCCCACCGACCCGGCCGGGACCACCGCCCTGGCACTCAAGTTGACCGAGTGCTAATCCGCAACCTAGATTGAGGGCGTTGGCACTCGGGAGTCCTGAGTGCTAAAGGCTCACGCAGCCGACCGACCCCCGCGACGGCGGCTCGGCGTGCAGGGCCGACCAGACATCGTCCGTTTCTCGACATTCCCGAAGGGGGAGGTCATCCCAGTGTCGGTTTCCATCAAGCCGCTCGAGGACCGCATCCTCATCAAGTCGATCGAGGCCGAGAAGACCACGGCCTCCGGCCTGGTCATCCCGGACACGGCCAAGGAGAAGCCCCAGGAGGGCGAGGTCCTCGCCGTGGGCCCGGGTCGCATCGACGACAAGGGCAACCGTGTCCCGATCGACGTCACCGTCGGCGACCGGGTCATCTACAGCAAGTACGGCGGCACCGAGATCAAGCACGGCGGCGAGGAGTACCTCATCCTCTCCGCCCGCGACATCCTCGCCGTGGTCGGCTAAGACCAGTCCGCACCGCAGCAGCGACGTGACCACCCCGGCTCGGCACCCCGCCCGGGGCGCCGAGCCGGGGTGCTCACGTTCCCGACCAGGCAACGCCTAGGAGAGTACGAACCACATGGCCAAGACGCTGGAGTTCAACGACTCCGCCCGCAAGTCCCTCGAGCGCGGCGTCGACGCGCTCGCCAACGCCGTCAAGGTGACCCTCGGCCCCAAGGGCCGCAATGTCGTCATCGACAAGAAGTGGGGCGCCCCCACGATCACCAACGACGGGGTGACCATCGCCCGCGAGATCGAGCTCGAGGACTCCTACGAGAACCTCGGCGCCCAGCTCGCCAAGGAGGTCGCCACCAAGACCAACGACGTCGCCGGTGACGGCACGACGACCGCCACGGTCCTCGCCCAGGCCATGGTCAAGGAGGGCCTGCGCAATGTCGCCGCGGGCGCCGCCCCGTCCGGGCTCAAGCGCGGCATGGACCAGGCCGTTGCCGCGGTCAACGACGCGCTGCTCGCCGCCGCCCGTCCGGTCGACGGCAAGGTCGAGATCGGCAATGTCGCCGCCCTGTCCGCCCAGGACAGCGCGATCGGCGACACCATCGCCGAGGCCTTCGACAAGGTCGGCAAGGACGGCGTCATCTCCGTGGAGGAGTCCTCGACGACGGCGACCGAGCTCGAGTTCACCGAGGGCATGCAGTTCGACAAGGGCTACATCTCGGCGTACTTCGTCACCGACGCGGACCGGATGGAGGCCGTCCTCGAGGACGCCTACATCCTCATCCACCAGAGCAAGATCTCCGCGATCGCCGAGCTGCTCCCGGTGCTGGAGAAGGTCGTCCAGTCCGGCAAGCCGCTGCTCATCGTCGCCGAGGATGTCGACGGCGAGGCGCTGTCGACCCTGGTCGTCAACAAGATCCGTGGCACCTTCAACGCCGTCGCGGTCAAGGCGCCCGGCTTCGGGGACCGTCGCAAGGCGATGCTCCAGGACCTCGCCATCCTCACCGGCGGTCAGGTCGTCGCCGAGGAGGTCGGCCTCAAGCTCGACCAGGTCGGCCTCGAGGTGCTCGGGTCGGCTCGTCGGATCGTCGTCACCAAGGACACCACGACGGTCATCGACGGCGCCGGCGCGGCCGCCGACGTCGACGCCCGGGCCGCTCAGATCAAGCAGGAGATCGACCGCACCGACTCGGACTGGGACCGCGAGAAGCTCCAGGAGCGCCTCGCCAAGCTCGCCGGCGGGGTCTGCGTCATCAAGGTCGGCGCCCACACCGAGGTGGAGCTGAAGGAGAAGAAGCACCGCATCGAGGACGCCATCTCGGCGACCCGCGCGGCCATCGAGGAGGGCATCGTCGCCGGTGGTGGATCTGCCCTGGTCCACGCCAGCGCCGCGATCGCCGACCTCAACCTCGACGGTGACGAGGCCACCGGTGCCGCGATCATCGCCAAGGCCTGCCGCGGAGCCGCTGCGCTGGATCGCCGAGAACGCCGGCTACGAGGGCTATGTCGCCGTCGCTCGGGTCGCCGAGCTCCCGGTCGGCCAGGGCCTCAACGCCGCGACCGGCGAGTACGGCGACCTGGCCGCCCAGGGCGTCATCGACCCGGTCAAGGTCACCCGCAGCGCCCTGCGCAACGCCGAGTCGATCGCCTCGATGATCCTCACCACCGACACCCTGGTGGTGGAGAAGAAGGAGGAGGAGCCTGCGGCCGCTGCAGGTGGCCACGGCCACGGTCACGGCCACTGAGCTTCACCGCACCTCACGAACGACCAGCGCGTATGCCGCCCAGCCCCTAGAGGGGGTGGGCGGCATACGCCGTTGTGGGGGCATCTCGGCCCGCGGGTCGGCGGGCGTGCGGCGGTGCTTCTGGACTCCCTGGGCGCTCATGGCATCGCGCTAGGTGCCATAAGCGCTGCTGGAGTCCATGAGCGCCCGGGACGCCCCCCTCAGCTGCAGGGTCGGGTGAACTCGAGGTCCGGAAGCGCCGCGCTCCACTGCCGGGCCGTCATCGGGTCGCCCTCGGCGGCGCAGAGTGCTTCCCGGGCCGCCGCCGGGTCCGTGGTCCAGATCGACAGCCGGGCTCGTTGCCCGACCGCAGCAAGACGGATGCCGTCCGGGGACCACTCCACGCCATACAGGCCCGCCCCTCCGACGAGGCGGAGTGTGACGTCGTACCCGGCTGCCGGCCCACCGCTTCGGGGCGCCCACACGTACGCGCCACCATCGAGGGCGGCCGCGGCGATCCGACCGTCGGCGGCGACATCGAGGGAGTAGATGGCACTGCCGGCACCGGTCAAGGTGTCGACGAGGACGGGCCGCTCCGGGGTGGAGATGTCGTAGACCAGCACCGCCTTCGACTCCCCACCCACAGCCAGGAAGCGCCCGTCGGGGGTGAACTGGGTGGCATAGGCGTAGCCCTCGCCGGGGATCGTCGCGAGGGGCTGCAGCGTGCCGGTGCCCATTCGGTAGAGCCGGGTTGCGCCGTCGTAGCTGGTCGCCGCCACCAGGGTACCGTCCGGGGAGAGGTCGGCGTTGGTGACCTCTTTCGGCGAGCCGACCAGGGTCGCGACAACCGTGGGGCCAGCGGACGGGCCAGTCGTCGTACCGCCGGACGTGCCAGCCGTCGCGCCGCCGGCCGTGGGGAGCTCGATCACCCGGACCTTCTGGTCATCACTGGCCAGCAGCAGGCGGTTCTCGGACACGAAGCCGACATACTCGACATTGGCCGAGGCCAACGGCGCGGCGAACAGCTGTCGCGGGCTCGCCGGCGTGCTGATATCCCAGCCGACCACGGTGCCCTCCAGGGTGCCGGCAACGACGAGCCGACCGGACGGGCTGAGGTCACCACTGCCGTTGAGCGGACCGGCAGACTCCGGCAGCGTGGCGACCGGACGCCCGATCAGGCTCGGGGCGCCCGGTTCGCTGGTGTCCCAGATCCGCACCTGGCTCGACCCCGGGCTGTACGGGAAGGTCGCCAGCCGGGACCCGGTGCCATCCCAGGTGGCGAAGAAGACCCGGCCGGCCACGTCGTCGGCGGCCAGCGGGTGGGCGCCGCGGACGTAGGTCGTGCCGGACACCGCGCCGACGACCATCCGACCGTCGGGCAGCCAGGCCAGCGAGGTCACCGCGTCCGGGACCGGGAACTCGTCGCGGACCTCGTTGTCCGTGCCGATGACCCGGGCGGTCCGGGCGGAGCTGCCGACCAGCCATTGCCCGTCCGGGCCGGGGACGACCCAGTTGGCCCAGCTGTCGAAGGAGGTCATCGCGGCCATGGGGGTGAGCCGGTGGGCTCCCGTCGCGCCGGTCACCGTCGCCCGGTATGTCGCCCCGCCGCGTCGGGTGGCCACGGCGATCTCGGTGCCAGACCCGCTGACCCACGTGACATAGCCATCCACCGTGGCGGCGGCCATGGGCTGCTGCGGACGCGCCGGGTCGAAGAGCGCCACCTGGCCCGAGTCCGTCCCCGTGACGACCGTGCCGTCGGCGAGGAGGGCCAGGGTGGTGGCATAGCCGTCGGTCGCCAGAGTGGGCTCGGGGACCGGGGCGGAGGGGTTCGCGAGCGACCATCGGGAGATGCCCGTGGGTCCGGCTGCGAGCAGCTCACGGCCGTCGGCGGTGAAGCTCAGCGCATACGTCGTGTCCGCGCCGGTGCCCGGCTCGGGAGCGATCGTCAGGGCGGTGCCGAGTGGGGCGGGGGCCTTGGGGTCGCTGATGTCGACGATCTCGACCCGGCCGGCGGTGCCGCCGAGGGCGAGGAGGTGCCCGTCCGGGCTGAACGCGAGGGCGAAGACCGATGGGCTCGGCTCGCTCGTCGTGGGGGCGGGGACCGTGCCGACGAGCCGGGGGACCGGCGACGTCGTGTCGAAGAGCCGGACGGTCGGCGCCGTGCCCGCGAGCGCCAGCAGGCCGCGCCCGGCATGGGTGGCGACCATGACCGGCCCGACCGGGCCGTCGATCGTTGTCATCGCGGGGTCGGCGGTGCTGACCGTCAGCTGCGACCGGGCCTGCACCGTGTCATCGGTGTCGAAGGCGGCCACGGCGAGCCGGTGGGCGAGTGCGACGTCCGAGGCGGCGAAGGCGCGTGACTCGGCGGCGATCTGCCGGGACCTGGCCTGGTCCCGCTCGGAAGCGATGGTCACCCGGGAGGCGATGAGCCCGGCCGCGGTGACGGCCGTCGCGGCGGCGAGGACCGAGGAACCGGCGAGGAGTCGTCGGGTCCGCCGGTGCACCCGGCGGGCTCGCTCCGCCGCGTCGTCCTCAGCCCGCCTCGATGCCTCGAGGAAGTCCGTCACCACCGGGCCGGGGGCGAGCCGCAGGCCGGTTGGCCAGTCGCGGACTGCGGCCAGCCGGCTGCCGCGGAGCAGCAGGCTCGGGTCGTGGTCGCCCGGCTCCTCGCACACTCCCGGCGGGGGACGGCCCACCGACCCACACCCCGGTGCCACCCCGACCCCGGCGCACGGGCGGCCGACCGAGACCCGGGTGCCGTCGTCTCGACCCACGACGCCGCCCGGCCACTCGTGCCAGGTCGACCGACTCTGCCGCGCCGACCGGTTCAGCTAGCCAGGCGCCCTCTCTGGCGGTGTCCCGCACGACCCAAGGGGGCCGCTACCGGCTGGCATAGGATTCACCCATGCCGAGCGCGACCGAGGTTCCCGAACCCTTCGCCCGCTTGGGCCTGACATATGACGACGTCCTCCTCCTGCCCGGAGCGACCGACCTGGCCCCCGGCGATATCGACACGACGAGCCGGCTGACCCGCACCATCACCCTGCACGCCCCCCTGGTCAGTGCCGCGATGGACACCGTCACCGAGGCCCGGATGGCCATCGCGATGGCCCGACAGGGCTGCCTCGGAGTGCTGCACCGCAACCTCTCGATCGAGGACCAGGCCTACCAGGTCGACCTCGTCAAACGCACCCAGACCGGGATGATCCCCAACCCGGTCACCATCGGACCCGATGCCACCCTCGAAGAGCTCGACCAGCTCTGCGGCAAGTACCGCGTCTCCGGCCTTCCGGTCGTCTCGCCGACGAACCACCTGCTCGGCATCATCACCAACCGCGACCTGAGGTTCACCCCCGTCGCGGAGTGGGCCACCACGCTGGTCCGCGAGGTGATGACCCCGATGCCGCTGAAGACCGGCCGGGTCGGCATCTCGCAGGAGGATGCGACGGCGCTGCTGCGCCAGCACAAGCTGGAGCGACTGCCGCTGGTCGACGACGAGGGCCGGCTCGGCGGGCTCATCACCGTCAAGGACTTCGTCCGCTCCGAGCAGTACCCCAACGCGAGCAAGGACGACCATGGTCGACTGCTCGTCGGCGCGGCGATCGGCTATTTCGGGGACGCCTGGGAGCGGGCCACCACCCTCATCGAGGCCGGCGCCGACGTTCTCGTCGCCGACACCGCGCACGGGCACGTGCGCCTGCTCCTCGACATGGTGGCGCGGCTGAAGTCCGATCCAGCCACCCGCGGTGTCCAGGTCATCGGCGGCAATGTCGCCACCCGTGAGGGCGCCGCCGCCTTCGTCGAGGCCGGCGCGGACGCGGTCAAGGTCGGGGTCGGCCCGGGGTCGATCTGCACGACCCGCGTGGTCACCGGTGTGGGTGCACCCCAGATCACCGCGGTGCACGATGCGGCTCAGGTATGCCGGCCCGCCGGCGTGCCGGTCATCGCGGATGGTGGGCTCCAGTACTCCGGCGATATCGCCAAGGCCCTCGTTGCCGGCGCCGAGTCGGTGATGATCGGTTCGCTGCTGGCCGGCTGCGAGGAGAGCCCCGGCGACCTCATCTTCGTCAACGGCAAGCAGTTCAAGTCGTACCGCGGTATGGGATCTCTGGGCGCGATGTCCTCCCGCGGCAAGAAGTCCTTCTCCAAGGACCGCTACTTCCAGGCCGAGGTCGACAGCGACGACCAGCTCGTCCCCGAGGGCATCGAGGGGCGGGTCGCCTACCGGGGTCCGCTCGCAGCGGTGGCGCACCAGATGATGGGCGGGCTGCGCCAGTCGATGTTCTACGTCGGGGCGCGGACGATCCCTGAGCTGCAGGCCAAGGGCCGGTTCGTCCGGATCACCTCCGCTTCGCTCAAGGAGAGCCACCCGCACGACATCCAGGGCATCGTCGAGGCGCCCAACTACACGGTCAAGGGCTGACCGGACCCGCCCTCGGTGGGACGGGCCCCCTGGGAGGCTCGGCACTGGGTAGGGTGACGCCGTGACCGAGATCGAGATCGGCCGGGGCAAGCGGGGCCGACGCGCCTACTCCTTCGACGATATCGCCATCGTCCCGAGCCGCCGGACCCGTGACCCCGAGGACGTCTCGGTGGGCTGGCAGATCGACGCCTACCACTTCGACATCCCGGTCATCGGGGCGCCGATGGACTCGGTCACCTCCCCGGACAGCGCCGCCGCTCTCGGTGCTCTCGGCGGGTTGCCCGTCCTCGACCTCGAGGGCCTGTGGACCCGGTACGAGGACCCGGAGCCGCTGCTTGCCGAGATCGCCGCGCTCGACCCCGAGCACGTCACGCCCCGGATGCAGCAGATCTACGCCGAGGAGATCAAGCCCGAGCTCATCGCCGACCGGATCAAGGAGCTGCGCCGGGCCGGGATCACCGTCGCCGGAGCGCTGACCCCGCAGCGCACCCAGCAGCACTGGCGCACCGTCGTCGAGGCCGGCGTCGACCTCTTCGTCATCCGCGGCACGACCGTCTCGGCCGAGCACGTCTCGAGCCGGGCCGAGCCGCTCAACCTCAAGCGGTTCATCTACGAGCTCGACGTCCCGGTCATCGTCGGGGGCGCCGCGACATACACCGCCGCCTTGCACCTCATGCGGACCGGCGCCGCGGGCGTGCTCGTCGGCTTCGGCGGGGGAGCGGCGCACACGACCCGGCGCGCGCTCGGCATCCACGCCCCGACCGCCAGCGCCATCGCCGATGTCGCCGCGGCCCGGCGGGACTATCTCGACGAGTCCGGCGGGCGGTACGTCCACGTCATCGCCGACGGCGGCATCGGGACCAGCGGCGACCTCGTCAAGGCGATCGCCTGCGGCGCCGACGCCGCGATGCTGGGCGCCACCCTGGCCCGCGCGTCCGAGGCGCCCGGTGGCGGCTACCACTGGGGCCACGAGGCGCACCACCAGCTGCTGCCGCGTGGCGAGCGGGTCCGCGTCGGGGTCCGGGGCACGCTCAAGGAGATCCTCTTCGGCCCGGGCCGCTCGGCCGACGGCTCGACGAACCTCATCGGGGCGCTCCGCCGGGCCATGGCCACGACGGGGTACTCCGACCTCAAGGAGTTCCAGCGGGTCGAGGTCGTCGTCTCGCCATACTGAGCCGGTCCGACGAGGCGACCACCCGCCGAGGCGGGCCATCGAGCGGACCGGTTGGACCCGTCCCGCGCGCACGGGGAGGTGTCCTACTCTGGCGGTATGTCGACCGTCGCCGAGCCGAGCACCGACCTGCCCGCCCCCACCGCGTCCTACGCCGTCGACCCCGCACTGGTGCGCCGGCTGACCAGGCGAGTGGTGTGCGCGGCCCGACCCGAGCTGCGGACCACGTCGTCCCCGCTGACCGGCGGGCCGGTGGCCGAGCTGCCGCTGTCGACCGCCGACGATGTCGCCCTCGCCTATGCGGCGGCGACCGCGGCGCAGCGGCGCTGGGCCGCCTTGCCGGTGCGGCGGCGCGGCGAGATCCTGCTGCGGCTGCACGACCTCGTCCTGGACCACCAGGAGCAGCTCCTTGACCTCGTCCAGCTCGAGTCGGGCAAGGCCCGTTCGCACGCCTTCGAGGAGGTCGCCGACGTCGCGATCGTCTGCCGTCACTACGCGCGGGTCGCGGCGAACCACCTCGCCCCGCGGACCGCCATCGGCGTCGTGCCCGGGCTGTCGTGGACCCGGACGGCATACCTGCCGGTGGGGGTGGTGGGCATCGTCTCGCCGTGGAACTACCCGCTCACCCTCGCGGTGACCGACGCGCTGGCCGCGATGATGGCCGGCAATTCGGTCGTCCTGCGTCCCGACCTGCAGACCAGCCTCACCGCCTTGTATGCCGCCGACCTGCTCGCCGAGGCCGGGCTGCCCGAGGGTGTCCTCCAGGTCGTCATCGGCTCCGGGTCGACCGTCGGCCAGGCCGTCCTCGACACCTGTGACTACGTCTGCTTCACCGGCTCCACCGCGACCGGGCGGGCGGTCGCCGAGCGGGCCGGGCGACGGCTGGTCGGGATGTCGCTGGAGCTGGGTGGGAAGAACGGCTGCTACGTCCGGGCCGACGCCGACCTCGACCTCGCGGTCGACGTCGCGGTGCGCTCGTCGTTCGCTTCGGCCGGCCAGCTGTGCATGCACACCGAGCGGCTCATCCTCGACGAGTCGATCGCCGAGGACTTCCTCGCCCGGTTCATCCCCGCCGTCGAGGCGCTCCGCGTCGGGGTGGGCCTGACCTATGGCGTCGACATGGGTTCACTGCTCGGGGCCGAGCAGCTCGGCACGGTCCAGCGTCATGTCGACGACGCCCGCGCCAAGGGGGCCCTGGTCCTCACCGGTGGCACAGCGCTCCCAGAGCTTGGGCCCTATGTCTACGCCCCGACCGTCCTCGACGGGGTCACCTCGGAGATGCTCTGCCGCAACGACGAGACCTTCGGGCCGGTCGTCTCGATCTACCGGGTCGGCTCCGACGAGGGGGCCCTGACCCTGATGAACGACACCGAGTACGGCCTGCACGGCACCATCGTCAGCCGGGACACCCGCCGGGCCGGTGCGCTCGCCAACCGGATCCGCACGGGGTCGGTGAGCATCAACGACACGTATGCCGTGGCATGGGGCTCGAACCGGGGCACTCTCGGCGGGATGAAGGCCTCCGGGATCGGGCGGCGACACGGCAAGGCCGGTCTGCTGCGCTTCACCGAACAGCAGAATGTCACCACCCAGCGGCTGCACCCGATGAAACCGGTCGGCTCGATGACCGACGCCCAGTTCGCCACCGGGATGACGGCCGTGATGCGGGTCATGAAGAAGGCCGGGCTGAGCTGACCCCGGGTAGACCCGGCGCCCGTATAGTGGCGCCGTCCGACGAGGGAGGACCAGCGATGACGCAGGCGGCATACGACTACGACGTCATCGTCGTGGGCTCGGGTTTTGGTGGGTCCGTCGCGGCCCTGCGGCTGGCCGAGAAGGGCTACCGGGTGCACGTCCTGGAGTCCGGCCGACGGTTCTCCGACGACGACTTCGCCACGACGTCCTGGGACCTGCGGCGCTACCTCTGGGCGCCGCGCCTGGGCTGCTTCGGGGTCCAGCGCATCCACAAGCTGCCCGACGTCATGCTCCTCGCTGGCGCCGGCGTCGGCGGCGGCTCGCTCAACTACGCCAACACCTTGTACGTCCCGCCTCGGCCCTTCTTCGAGGACCCGCAGTGGCGCGATCTCGCCGACTGGGAGTCCGAGCTGACCCCCCACTATGCGACGGCCTCCCGGATGCTCGGGGTGGTCACCAACCCGTGCGAGGGCCCGGTCGAGAAGGTGATGCGCGAGGCCGCCGACGAGCTCGGGGTCGGGCACACCTTCGTCAAGACCCCGGTCGGGGTCTTCTTCGGCACCCCGGGGACGACCGTCCCGGACCCCTTCTTCGGCGGCGCCGGCCCGGCCCGCACCGGGTGCACCGAGTGCGGCAACTGCATGGTCGGCTGCCGGATCGGGGCGAAGAACACCCTGGTCAAGAACTACCTCGCACTCGCCGAACGGCTCGGCGTGACCGTCGAGCCGCTGCGGACCGTCGTCCACCTGCGTCCGCTCGACCCGGCCGACCCGGCGCGCGGCTATGCGGTGACCCACGAGCGCTCGGGTGCCTGGCGGCGCTCGACCAAGGACGCCCGGACCATCACCGCCGACCAGGTCGTCGTCGCGGCCGGGGCCTGGGGGAGCCAGAAGCTGCTCCACGCGATGAAGGCCGCCGGCGCAGCTGACCCGGCCCGGGGCCTGCCGCGGCTGTCCGACCGGCTCGGCTTCCTCACCCGGACCAACTCGGAGTCCCTCGGCGGGGCCACCACCCTCACCGTCCCCAAGGGCGTCGACCTCACCCGGGGCGTCGCGATCACCGCGTCCTTCCACGTCGACGAGGACACCCACGTCGAGAACGTCCGATATGGCGTCGGCTCGAACGCGATGGGCTTCCTCGCGACGATCCTCGTCGAGGGCGGCGGCAACCGCACCCTGCGCTTCCTGCGGCAGGCGGTGCGTCGGCCCGGGGAGTTCGCCCGGGCCACCTCGGTGCGTCGGTGGAGCGAGCGCACCGTCATCGCCTTGGTCATGCAGTCGCTGGACAACTCGCTGGTCGTCTCGGCGAAGAAGCGCCTCACCGGCGGGCTCAAGCTGGTCTCCCGGCAGGGCCACGGCCAGCCGAACCCGACGTGGATCCCCTCAGGTCAGACGGCGATCAAGGCGATCACCCACCGGCTCGCCGAGGTCACCGGGACGCCAGCGGCCCCCGGTGGCGCCGTCACCGAGGTTGTCAACGTGCCGCTCACGGCCCACTTCCTCGGTGGGTGCGTCATCTCCGGCGATCCGGACAGCGGGGTCGTCGACTCCTACCACCGGGTATGGCGCTACCCCGGCCTGCACGTCGTCGACGGCTCCGCGGTGTCGGCCAACCTCGGGGTCAACCCGTCGCTGACGATCACCGCCCAGGCCGAACGGGCGATGTCCTTGTGGCCGCAGCGCGGTGCCGTCGATGAGCGTCCGAGCCAGGACGCGATGGTCGCTGCCCGCACCTCGGTCGGCCCGATGCCGGCGACGTCAGCCGCGGCGTCGGCCAGGGGGTCGGTCGAGGCCGCGGACGTGGCGTGAGCTCGCGGAGGCGCTGACGGTGTCGGCGGGGGCCGAGGTCGCGGGGGTGTGGTGGTGGTGAGGCTCTTCCGCGCGCCGACGGTGCCCTCCGCTCGGGTGCTTCTGCGGGGCAGCCCGGACGGCCTGCCCGACCGGATGGCCGCGCTCACCGCTGGCCGGGATCTCGTCCCACTGCGGGCCGGTCCGCGCGATGTCGTCCTCATCGGCGACCCGGGCTTGGCCCGTGACCTGCTGACCCGTCCGTCCGGTGTCGGCAAGGGCCGGGGGATAGACGCCTTGAAGTTCCTCCTCGGCGACGGGCTGCTCACCGCCGGGGGAGACCTGCACCGAAGGCAGCGCAGGCTGATCAACCCCCTGTTCACGCCCGAGAAGGTGGCGGGCTACGGGATGGTGGCGGTGTCGGTCGCTGAGGCACGGGCGAGCGCCTGGACTGACGGCGTCCGGGTCGACCTGCTCGACGAGATGGGCTCGGTCGCGCTCGACATCGTCGGCCAGGCCCTCTTCGGCACCGACCTGCGCGGCGACGCGGACCGGATCGCCCGCGCCCTCGACATCCTGCTGCCGATCTTCCCCACACTCATCCGACCGTTCGGCTTCGCCCTGCTCCGGGTGCCGAACCCGGTGCGGTCCGCGCTGCGACGGGCCGGGGCTGAGCTCGACGCCGTGGTCGAGCGGCTTGTCGAGGAGCGCGCCGCCCGGCCTGACCCCGGCGGGAACGACCTGCTCGGCGCTCTCCTCGCGGTCCGCGACGAGGAGGGCCGGCCCATGCCGCGCCAGCAGGTGCGCGACGAGGCGCTGACCCTGCTGCTGGCCGGGCACGAGACGACGGCGGTCGCGTTGGCGTGGGCGTGGTTCGAGCTGAGCCGCAACCCCGAGGCCCGGCGCTGGCTCGAGGTCGAGCTGGACGACCCGTCCACCGAGAGCGCGATCGCCCGGGCCGACTGGCACGCCCTGCACCGCACCCGAGCGGTTGTCGCCGAGTCGATGCGGCTGCACCCGCCGGCGCACAGCATCGGACGGCGGCTGCTCGTCGACCAGGACCTCGGCGGGCACCGGCTCCGCGGCGGCACCTTGTGCCTGATCTCCATCTATGCGCTGCACCGCGACCCTCGGTCGTGGTCGGACCCGCTGACCTTCGCCCCGCGCCGCTGGCTCGACCCGACCGGTGTGTATGACGAACGCGCCGCCGGTGCCCCGCGCGGGGCCTATCTTCCGTTCGGGGCCGGAGCGCGGATCTGCATCGGCGCGACGATGGCCCAGATGGAGACCACCGTGGTCCTGGCCCGGCTCGCGCGGGAGTTCCACGCCGAGGTGGCCGAGGACTTCGAGCCGGGCAACCAGGCCGCGGTCACCCTGCGGCCACGGCGTGGGGTCCCGGCCACGCTGCGGACCCGAGCCCGCTGACCACGACCGCCACCGCACCCTGACGCGTCCCCCGCTGACCTCCACCCCCCTGCGCTGACCCGACCTGCCACGGTTGTTCGGGTCTGCCACTGATATTTCCGTGACAGACCCGAACAACCGTGGCGGTGCCGGCACCCTGACCGTGGCGTTGCCGGTCCCTGCTCACCGCCCGACCGCGCCGGTGCCGGGGCGTCAGCTCGCGGAGGTGCCGACGTCCGCCGGCTCGTCCCGCCACGAGCGCCAGAGTGCGGCATACGGGCCGTCGGCGGCGACCAGCTCCTCGTGCGAGCCGATCTCGGTGATCTGCCCGTCCTCGACCACGGCGACGCGGTCCGCGTCGTGCGCCGTGTGCAGCCGGTGGGCGATCGCGACGACGGTGCGGCCGGAGACCACTGCGGCCAGCGAGCGCTCGAGGTGCCGAGCGGCCCGCGGGTCCAGCAGCGAGGTCGCCTCGTCGAGGACGAGGGTGTGCGGGTCGCGCAGCACCAGGCGGGCCAGCGCCAGCTGCTGCGACTGGCCCTCGCTGAGCACGTGGCCCCCGGAACCCACGACCGTGCCGAGCCCGCCCGGCAACGCGGCCACCCAGTCGTGGGCGTCGACCGCCGCCATGACCTCGAGCAGCTCGGCGTCCGAGGCGTCCGGTTTGGCCAGCCGCAGGTTCTCGGCGAGCGTCCCGACGAAGACGTGGTGCTCTTGGGTGACCAGGGCGACCTCGCCGCGGAGCCGGTCGAGGTCGAGGTCGACCAGACGCACCCCGCCGACCGACACCCGTCCGGCGGACGGCCCATCGATCCCGGCGAGCAGCCGCCCGAGGGTCGACTTGCCGGCACCGGACGGCCCGACGATGGCGAGCCGCTCGCCCGGACGCAGGTCGAGGTCGACGCCGCGCAGGACGTCGCGCCCGGCCCGGTACGCATAGCGCGCGCCGGAGACGAGCAGGTCCTGACCGTCCGGCACCTCGTCGGTGGCCACCCGGTCCGGGGGCACCTCGGCGATGCCGATGACCCGGGCCAGCGAGGTCGCCCCGACCTGGATCTCGTCGAGCCAGGAGAGCAGCTCGTCGAGCGGGTCGGCCAGCTGCTGGACGTAGAGCGCGACGGCGGTGACCACGCCGATGCTCGTCTGCCCGGCCGAGACCAGCCATCCGCCCCAGACCAGCGTCACCGCGATCGGGGCGATATAGGCGAACTCCACCGACGGGAACCAGCGCACCCGCAGCCCCAGGGTGTACGTCTCGGCCGCCATGGACGACGTGATCGCCTCGTCGACCCGGGCCCGCCGCCGCGCGCCGAGCCGCAGCGCATCGACGGTCCGGGCGCCCTCGACGTTCTCGGTGACGACGCCGTTGAGGACGGCATAGGTCGCCCGTTCGCGCAGGTAGCCGTCCGGGGCGTAGCGCAGGTACCGCCGCGTCGACGCCCACATCATCGGCACGCCCGCGAGCATCGCCAGGGCGACCTGCCAGCCGGTGAGCAGGGCGGCCGTCCCGTAGATGAGCAGGGTGACGACGGCGACGAAGAGCGACGGTATGCCGAAGCGCACCACCCACGAGAGCGCCTCGACGTCGTTCGTCGTCCGGGACACGAGGTCGCCGGTCCCGGCCCGCTCGACGGTCGACAGCGGCAGCGCGACGACCCGGTCGAGGAACTCCTCGCGCAGGTCGGCGAAGATCGTCTCGCCGAGGATGAACGAGGACCGCCGCGCCGCCCAGGTGACCAGGGTCTGGACGACGACGGCGACCGCGAGGATCACCGCGAGCCGGTCGACCTGTGCCCCCGTGATGCCGTGAGTGACCCCGTCGACGAGCTCGCCGATGATCCGCGGCGCCGCCAGGGACGCCGTCGCGGCGAGGGCGTGCAACGCGACGACGGACACGAGCCGGCGCCGGTGGCGCAACAGGGTCGCGCGGGTGTGCGCCTTGACCGAGGCCATGTCGGCCACGGGCAGGGTGCGCACGCTGGGTTCGGTGGTCAGCGCCATGTCAGTCGTCCTCCCCTCGGGTGACGGTCGAGCGGTATGCCGGACAGCTTCTGAGCAGCCGGTGGTGGCTTCCCTCGGCGACCACGACGCCGCCGTCGAGGAAGACGACGTGGTCGGCGTGGTCGAGCAGGAGCGGGCTGGCCGTCATGAGGACGGTCGTCCGCCCGGCCCGGTGCGCGGCCAGTCGAGCTGCGATCCGGGCCTCGGTGTGGGCGTCCACGGCGCTGGTCGGTTCGACGAGCACGAGGATGTCGGCATCGGCGGGCAATGCCCGAGCCAGGCCCAACCGCTGGCGCTGGCCGCCCGAGAACGACCGGCCACGCTCCTCGACGGTGCTGTCGAGCCCGTCCGGGAGCGCGTCGAGGACGTCCTCGGCGCTGCAGACCGCCAGGGTCGCGAGCAGGTCGGCGTCGCTGTGCCGCTCGCCCGGGTCGAGCTCGCGGCGCAGCGGGCCGGTGAACAGGCGGGGGTCGTTGTCCCCGACGAGGATCCGCTCGCGCACCTGCGCGATCGGCACCTCGGCGAGGGCGACCCCGCCGAGCCGGGCCGCAGTGGGCTCGGGCCCGAACCGGCCCAGCCGGTCGGCGACGACGACCGCCTCCTCGGGGCGGGCCGTGACGACGGCGGTGAGCAGACCCGGGGCAACCTGGACCCCGCTCACCGGGTCGACCAGCTCGGCCGGCCCTGGCGGAAGGCGAACCTCGTCCGACGTGCCGCCCTCCGCGTGGGCCTCGACGACCGCGTCCACCTGGTCCGGGGGCACGGAGAGGACCGTGATGAGCTTCCCCGCCGCGATCCGGGCCCGGGTGTACCGGTCGACGAACTCCGTCGCGGTCCCGAGCGGTTTGACCAGGAAGGCCGAGTACCCGTAGAAGGCCACGAGCATCCCCGGGCTGACCTGGCCCTCGATCGCGAAGTGCGCGCCGATCCAGGTGACGATGAGGACGAAGATGCCGGGCAGCAGGACGTGTGAGGCGTCGAGCGCTGCCTGCACCCCGGCCACCTGCACCCCGACCCGGCGGACCCGTTGGCTCTGGGCGGCATACCGGTCGAGGAAGGCGCGCTCGCCACCGATGCCGCGCAACACGCGCAACCCGGCGACGGTGTCCGCGCCGAGCCCGACGAGCTTGCCGGACTCCTCGCGCTGGCGGGCTTGGCGCTTCTGCAAGGGCTTGACGATGACCGACAGCGAGGCGAGCAGGACCGGGACGCCGAGCAGGACGAGCAGCCCGAGCTCGGTCGAGGCGCGCAGCAGGATGACGGCGACGACGACATACGAGACGATCGCGCCGGCGAACCGGGCCGAGACGTCGTAGAGCCCGCCGAGCCGCATCGCGTCGTTGGCGACGGTCGCGACGACCTCGCCGGTCGGCACGGTGCGCGGCAGGGCGGCCCCGGTGTCGGCCGCCTTCCAGCCGACGAGCTGGACCGCACGGAAGGAGGACCGCAGCCAGTTCTGGACCGCGAACCAGTGCCGGATCGCGCCGGACACCGCGACGACCAGCGCCAGCCCGATGACGGCCCCGCTCCACGCCCACAGCGACCCCTGGTCGCCGGCGATGAGCCCCTCGTCGACCGCTCGGCTCAGCGCGGCGGGGAGCAGCGCCTGGGCGACCATCCAGATCACCCCGAAGACGATGCCGCCGGCGAGGGTACGCCACTGGCCCCGGCCGACCCAGCCCATGAAATGGAGGGGGCTGCGCAGGTCCGGGGTGCCGGGATCGTGGTATGGCGGTGTCATAGCCGTTCCACGATAGGTGCTCGACCCGAGCGCCCGACACCGGTTTTCCGTCGGCCTGGCATAGCCTGGGGGACGTGCTGCGGACCGCGCTCCGACCCCGCTGGCTCGGGGCGCTCGCCGGGATCCTCGCCCTCGCGGCGTTGTTCACCTGGCTCGGCTTCTGGCAGCTCGGCGTGGCGAAGTCCTCGGCCCGCGAGGAGATGATCCAGCGCGCCGAGAACAGCCCCACCGTGCCCGTCGACACCCTGATCGCCCCACATGGCGCCTTCCCCGGCCTGGACTCCAGCCGTCGGGTCAGTGCCGTCGGGAGGTATGACGCCGACCGCCAGTTCCTCGTCGTCGACCGACGGCTCGCGGGCGTCGCGGGCAGCTGGGTGGTCACCCCGCTCGTCGTCGAGACCACCGGCGCTCGCCTGGCGGTCCTGCGCGGCTTCACCACGGCGAACCAGGCCCCGCCACCGACCCAGCTGGGGACGGTCACCGTCGTCGGCTCGCTCGCACCAGGGGAGTCCCCGTCGCCGGCCGCCGGGCTGCCGGAGGGCCAGATGGGCTCGATCGACCTGTCCATCCTCGCCAACCGGTGGGACGGCGACCTCTACAACGCCTTCGTCTTCGCCATCTCCGAGACCCCGGACGCGACCAAAGCCAGCCCCGCCCCGGGCCAGATCCAGCGGGTGCCGCCGCCGTCGCCAGACCCGGGGATGTCGCCGCGCAACACGGCATACGCGATCCAGTGGTGGGTCTTCGCGGCCTTCGTGCTGTGGATGTGGTGGAAGATGGTGGCGGACGAGCACCGGCGGGAGACCGGCGTCCCGGCGCCCGCGCAGGCCGGTGCCGACCCTTCAGGAGGAGAGCTGACGTGAGGATCGACGCCGCCGCGGTGCGCAAGGCGCTGGGGCTGTACAAGGTTCTGGCGGTGGTGGCCGGTATCGCGCTGTTCGTCCTCATCCTCGAGATGGTGCTCAAGTACCGGATGGACCAGAACAACCTCCTCACCCAGTACTGGGGAGCCTTCCACGGCTTCATCTACATGGCGTATGCCGCGTCGATCGCCAACCTCGGGTTCAAGGCGCAGTGGCCGATGATGCGGATCATCGCCAACTTGCTCACCGGGTTCGTCCCCTTCCTGCCGTTCATCGCCGAGCGCCGGGTCAGTGCCGATGTCGAGCGCCAGCTCGCCGGTGTCTAGCCCCCAGCGGCGGGGTCGGCTCCCTGCGCTGGGTGCCGTCGTCGCGATCGTCATCGGCGTGGCGGTGGCCCTGAGCAGCCGGTCGAGCGGCGGCGGGCAGACGTTGGAGACCCCCGACAAGAGCTTTGCGGTGACCGTGCCGACGTCCTATGGCGTGCGGACCTCGGCGGTCGCGGACAATATCGCCGGCGCCCAGGACTCGGCCACGGCAGAGTCGGTGGTGGTGCGTGCCTTCGGCACCGCGGGCGGCGCCCAGGACAGCGCGGTCCTCACGGCGACCCGGATGGCCGAGCAGCAGATCACCTGCACCCGGCGGGCCGGCGCCTTCCTCGGTGCGGAGGTCATCTTCTCGTGCCCGGTCAAGGACCCGGCCGGGACGGCATACGTAAAGGTCGTCGTCGTCCTCGTCCACGGCGACCGCAGCGCGCAGCTCCTGGTGACCCGGCGGCACACCACCGACGAGGCGGACCTCGAGGCGGTCAAGACGGTCGTCGCGACGGCGAGCTGGCGCTAGCCGGATAGGGTTTGGCCCGTGAGCGGAGCCCTGCAGACCCGGCCGGTCCTCGTCGTCGACTTCGGCGCGCAGTACGCCCAGCTCATCGCCCGGCGGGTCCGCGAGGCGCGGGTCTACTCCGAGGTCGTCCCGCACACCATGCCGGTGGCCGAGCTGCTGGCCCGCGACCCGGCGGCGGTCATCCTCTCGGGCGGACCAGCCAGTGTGTATGCCGAGGGCGCCCCCAGCCTCGACCCGGCCCTGCTCACCGCGGGTGTGCCGGTCTTCGGGATGTGCTACGGCTTCCAGGCGATGGCGCAGGCACTCGGGGGCACGGTCGCCCACACCGGCACCGGCGAGTACGGCCACACCCCCGCGAGTGTCACCCCCGGCACCACCTTGTTCCGCGACCAGCCCGCCCAGCAGAGCGTGTGGATGTCGCACGGCGACTCGGTCACCGTCGCACCGGTCGGCCTGCGGGTCACCGGGTCGACGCCCGGCGCGCCGGTCGCCGCCTTCGAGGACGACGAGCGGCGTCTGTATGGCGTCCAGTGGCATCCAGAGGTCATGCACACGGCGTACGGGCAACGCGTGCTCGAGAGCTTCCTCTGGCGGGGCGCCGGGATCGCGCCGGACTGGACCCCGGCCAATGTCGTCGACGAGCTGGTCGCCTCGGTGCGCGAGCAGGTCGGCTCCGGGCGGGTCCTCTGCGGGCTATCCGGCGGGGTCGACTCCTCGGTCGCGGCGGCGCTGGTCCAGCGGGCCGTCGGTGACCAGCTGACCTGCGTCTTTGTCGACCACGGGCTGCTCCGCGAGGGTGAGGCCGAGCAGGTCGAGGAGGACTTCGTCGCCGCCACCGGGGTCTCCCTGGTCGTTGTCGACGCCCGGGAGCGTTTCCTCGGCGCGCTGGCCGGGGTGAGCGAGCCGGAGGAGAAGCGGAAGATCATCGGCCGCGAGTTCATCCGGGTCTTCGAGCAGGCCGCCCGCGATGTCGTCGGCACCGCCTCGGCGGACGGGCATCCGGTGGAGTTCCTCGTCCAGGGCACCCTCTATCCCGACGTCGTCGAGTCCGGCGGCGGTGAGGGCGCGGCGAACATCAAGAGCCACCACAATGTCGGCGGGCTGCCCGAGGACCTCCAGTTCACCCTGGTCGAGCCGCTGCGGGCGCTGTTCAAGGACGAGGTCCGCGCCGTGGGCCTCGAGCTGGGTGTCCCCGAGGCGATCGTCTGGCGGCAGCCCTTCCCAGGCCCCGGTCTCGGCATACGGATCGTCGGAGCGGTGACCGCCGACCGGCTCGCCGTGCTGCGCCGGGCCGACGCGATCGCCCGCGAGGAGCTAACCGCCGCGGGGCTGGACCGCACCATCTGGCAGTGCCCGGTCGTCCTGCTCGCCGACGTCCGCTCGGTGGGGGTCCAGGGCGACGGACGCACCTATGGCCACCCGGTCGTGCTCCGACCGGTGTCCTCCGAGGACGCGATGACCGCCGACTGGACCCGCGTGCCTTATGACGTCCTAGCCCGGATCTCCTCGCGGATCACCAACGAGGTCCGCGAGGTCAACCGGGTCGTCCTCGACGTGACGAGCAAGCCGCCGGGCACCATCGAGTGGGAGTAGCCGCCCCGGGCCGCGGGGCGTTGGACATGGATCGCCCGGCCGGCCAGGACCAGGCGCGGACGAGGAGGGCACGGTGCACGCCAACGAGCTGATCCTCTATGTCGCCGACCAGGCGCGCGCGAAGGCCTTCTACGCCGACGTGCTCGGCCTGGTCCCGACCCTGGACGTACCGGGCATGACCGAGTTCGACCTCGGCGGGACGACCCTGGGCCTGATGCCCGTTGCGGGCATTGTCGCCCTCGTCCCCGGGCTGCGCGCCGGCGAGGGGCAGCGCTGCGAGCTCTACCTTCGGCGGGCCGACGCGGCCCGGCTCCTCGACCGGGTGGGGCCGGCCGGGGGCCAGGTGCTCGCGGCGATGGCGGACCGGTCCTGGGGCGAGCGGGTCGGCTATGCGCTCGACCCGGAGGGTCACGTCCTCGCCCTTGCCGAAGCCTGACGGCTCGGGTGTGGTTCGCGGGTCAGCGGCCCAGGCCGGCATACACCGCGGCGCCCGTTGCCACGACGGCACCGGCGGCGACGCCCCACCGCACCCACGGCGGGGGGATCCGCGGCGCGCTGGTGGTGAGCCGGGCGTGTCCCCAGCCCACGGCGCCACAGACATAGCTGAGCGCCACGTGCTGGTCGGGGCCGAGCTCGACCTCCTCGCTGACCAGCCCGACATCCCAGAACTGGGCCTCGCTGATCGTGAGGACGTGGCGCCCCGGCGTGCTGCAGACGAGGTTGTCGCCCCACCCGACCGGGACGACAACCCCGTCCACACGGACCTCCGGGAAGGCGGTGTCTCCCGGCCGCCGTCGCGCGATGGTCACCGTGAGGGCCGGCCGGGGGAGGTGGTCGGTCGGCCCGGTGGTGCTCGCAGGTGTGACGAAGTCGGTCACGCCACCGACGCTACGAGCGCGGTATGGCGCCCAACGAAGCGATGCGCTGCGGGCTCGTGAACACGCGATGATGTCGAGACGTCCTCGGCCCTGGTCTGCGGGCGCTGCGTCGGCGCCGGGTTCGGAGGATCGGGGAGGGCGCCACTAGGGTTGAGCGGTGCTGAGGACGCGGGCCACCATCGCGGTCGGCAAGGCCGCCCGGGCGGCCGCGCGGCTGCGCGGTGGCGGGTCGGCGCTGCCGGGCCTGGTCGTCGAACGGCTCGACCCCGGCTTCCTCACCCGGATGCTCGCCGACCTGCCCGGCGGGGTGGTCGTCCTCAGTGGGACGAACGGGAAGACCACGACGACGAAGATGCTCGTCGCGGTGCTCCGCGCGCACGGGCGGCGGGTGTTCACCAACCCGACGGGGAGCAACTTCACCCGGGGCGTCATCTCCTCGATGCTCGGCGTCGTCCCGGCCTCGGGCCGGCTCGACGCCGACACCGCGGTCCTCGAGCTCGACGAGGCGCACGCCCTCCGGTTCGCCGACGCCGTGCCGCCGACCCACGCCCTGCTGCTCAATGTCGCTCGGGACCAGCTCGACCGCTTCGCCGAGATCGACGCCACGGCCGCCTTGCTGCGCCGGCTGGCCGAGCAGGTCCGGACCGCGGTCGTGCTCAACCACGACGACTCCTTCGTCGCCCGGATCCGGCCGAGCATCCCCGCCGGGGTGCAGGTGCGGTGGTTCGGGATCGACCCGGCGCTGGTTGACGGCCTGCCGTCCCTGTACGAGGCGGACGTCCGCGACGACGCCGGTGTCGAGCCCGAGCCGCTCTCGAGCGGCGATGCCATGCTGCGTCCGCGCCTCCCGGACGCCTTCACCGTCTCCTTCGGCGATGGCGTCGACCTCGGCCCGGTGACCCTGGCCCAGCCCGGCCTGGCAGCGATGATCAATGCGACCGCTGCGGTGGCGATGGCCCGGGTGCTGGTCGGCGACCGGTTCGACATACGGAAAACTGAGCAGGCCCTTCGCGAGCTGGAGCCGGCCTTCGGGCGCGGCGAGGTGATCGACGCCGACGGTGCGCCGCTGGAGCTGGTCCTGGTCAAGAACCCGGCCGCCTTCACCGTCGCGCTGGGCACCTACGGCCACCGGCCGGTGGCGACGATGGTCGCGATCAACGACAACGACGCCGACGGCGAGGACGTCTCGTGGCTCTACGACGTCTCCTTCGCGAGCCTGCGCGCGGGTGGGGTGGCGCTCACCTCCGGTCAGCGGGCGTACGACATGGCCCTGCGGCTGCAGTATGACGACGTCCCGGTCACGGCGGTCGAGCCCGACCTGGAGGCGGGGCTGGACCGCTTCCTCGAGGAGCTCCCCGGGCGGCCGCGACGGATCTTCTGTACCTACACGGCGATGATGGAGCTGCGCCGGCTGCTCCAGACCCGCTATGGCCTGGCCAACTTCGGCGAGTAGGTCAGACCTGCGGCGCTGGAGTGCGCGGCGACACTCAGCTGTTGGTCGCGCACTGAGCGCACGCCCCTTCCATCGATTGTGACGGCGGACACATTTCCGAGGCGGCCTTCTTGGGGGGGCTACCGTCGGAAGCATCGAGTTGACCCGACAGACCCAACGAGCCGACACGACAGGGGTGCGTTATGAGGTTGCGTCGTGGGCGTTGCGTGGCAGCCGTGGCACTCGGCCTTGCCTCCGCCTTGTTCCTCGATGATGTGCCCGCTTCGGCTGACACAGTCTACGAGCCCAATATCACCTGGAATGCGTACAAGATCTACCTGTCGCCTGCACTGCAACCTGGCAATGGGGCGTGCGGTGTCGACGAGAGCACCCAGGCGCGCACGGCCGCACTCGCTGCGACCTCGTCTGCCTATCAGGACGGCTACTACTACCCGAGCCCTGCCATGCAGGCGAACCTGGGCGCGCGCGGCTATCGGGTCCGGGTGGGTTCGGGAGACTACCTCGCGAACCGAAACAGCTCCAATGCTGGGGGTGCCCACCGCCACATACCCGTGCACACAAACGCCCACGTCGGCACGATCGTCTGCTCACGCACCGACGCGGCGAATAGTGGAACGCAGGTGTACTACTCCACCGGCCGGACGACTGGTCAGAACCTGGCGAACCAGCTAAAGGACACAGTCGGGGTGAAGAGCCCGGGAACGGGTGACAAAGTAGTCACCAATACATCATGGGCTGAGCTGAACTCCGTCACCGCGCCCGCTGCCTACCTGGAGTCTGAGTTCCACACCTGGCAAAGAGGCGCCGACTGGATCAAGACGTCCACGGTGATGTGGGGGTGGCGTGTGGCCTACGCCGTCGACCTTCACCTCGGCTATCCGAGAGGTTAGGACCCGGACATGAAGCGCAAGCCATGGATTCTCGCAGTAGCGATGTCGGCCATGGGGGTGGGGGCTCTCGTCGGTGGACAAGCTGCGGTGAGAGCGCCAGATCAGCCGGCGTCACTAGCAAGTGCTGCTCGGGTGGCGACCTCTGCACTAGAAGCCGTCCCGGGATTCCGGATGGTCGAGTCCTCCCTCGACGAAGCCCAGTTCGAGCGCGAGGAGACGGCTCGACAGAACCTTATCCGCCAGTGCATGGCCGCGCGGGGGTTCAGCTACACCCCGGTGACGCCGCAGCACGTCGACAGCGCGTCCACGGCCCCAGCCGAATCGGGTGTCGACCCCAACCTCAGCTGGGTCATGTCCCTCGACGCGAAGACGCGGGCGGCTCACTATCGGGCCCTCTACGGAACGGACAACCCCTTCGAACCGACGGCGAGTGCGACGCCGGAAGGGTGCGCAACTCAGGCTTACGCCCGGATCCCCGGGGTGTTCGCGCTCTCGAGCACACTGAGCGCCGAGCTTGAGGATTTGCGCCGCGCGATGAAGAACGACCCCGGGTGGTCGCTGCCGATGCCAGGTGGGGCGACTGCATGGCAGCCCAGGGGTTCGCCGTGTCCTCTCGCGAAGAGGTGCTCCGTGGAGTGGACTCCTCGCCCGCTGGAGACCGCTCAGCGCTGGCCGCGGATCGCACCCACTGCGCCACTGGGCTGGACGGAGTTCGCAACACAGTGCGGATCGCCTACGAGAATGCCTTCGCAGCCGCCCACGCGGTCGAGCTGCGCGCCCATCAGGAGCGCTTGGCGGCGGACGAAGCCCTGGTGTTGGCCAACCAGGACGCCCGCTGATGCGGTCTACTCGCCGGGTGTGGCTGATGGTCGGTGCGATCGCGCTCGTCTCGGGTTGCGCTACGGCTAACGAGCCGGTCCCACAGACGACTGGCAGGCCCTCAGGGAGCGCAACCAGCCCAGCGAGCACCCCGCCCAGTCCCAGCCTCTCGGTGAGTCCCAGTGACTCGTTCACGCCTTCGCCTCGGAGTGAGACCACAATGGCGCCCGTCTCCCTCCCCGACCTGGCGCGCACAGACAAGCGGATCTTGCGGGAGAACGTGCTCACCTTCACGGACGCGGTCCAGCTGTCGCCCTGTTCGCGGGCGGCCGGAATCTCGGCGGGGCTGCGGCCGTGGGAGGTCAAGGCGGTGTACTTCGCCTGCCTGACAGGGGCCCTGCAGTGGGCTGTCCCCGGCTCGCCTGTTCCCTGACGATGCCTCCGCGCAGGAGATTCTCTCTGCCGCGCTGGCGGGACCGACGGCGGCCGACGACGCGCGGGGCTTCCCCGGCGGTCCTGGCTGGCCGGACGTGCCGGTGCCTGTCGAGGTCGCGGTCGTCGGTGACGTCGCGATCGTCGACTTCCTCGCGCCGCTGTCGAGCTTCGTTACCGACTACCAGTACGGCAACCAGTTCCTCTGGGCCAACGCCGCGAGTGCGACGGGCCACAAGAAGGTCTCCCTTCTGATGCTGCACAAGCCCCTGTGCCTGGAGTGGCAGGGCTGCTGACCCTGTGCCCGACGCGCCGCTGCCCGGCGCCGATGCTGTCGCTGCTTGGGTAGCCTGGGGGCGCGGCCCGTCGCTTCGAGCGGGCCGGCCTGGGCGGACTTCGGCGAGGAGGCGACGTGACCGGCATACCGTCGGCAACGGACGCGGCTGGACCTTCGCTGGCAGGGCCGAGCAAGGGGCTCATCCGGATCATCCACGTCTACCCGCGCGAGATGTCCATCTACGGGGACCTTGGCAATACCCGAGCCCTGGCCTGGCGGGCCCGGCGACACGGGTATGACGTCGAGGTGCTCGACCATCACCCCGGCGCACCGTGGCCGCGCGACGCCCACCTGCTCATGGGCGGCGGCGGCCAGGACTCCGGCCAGGCCCGGGTCGAGGAGGACCTCGCCGCGAACGCCGCAACGCTGCGGGCGCTCGCCGCCGACGGGGTGCCGATGCTGATGATCTGCGGGATGTACCAGCTGTTCGGCAACGCCTTCGTCACCGTCGAGGGCCTGGAGCTGCCTGGCCTGGGCATCCTCGATGTCACCACCCGCGGGCGCACCCACCGGATGATCGGGCGGGTCGTCGTCGACTCCCCGATGGGGGTCGTCGTGGGGTACGAGAACCACAGCGGTGCAACGACGCTCGGCCCCGGCCAGCAGCCCTTCGCCCGGGTCCGCGTCGGCCACGGCAACAATGGCTCCGATGGCACCGAAGGAGCCCTGCGCGACCACGTCATCGGCTGCTACCTCCATGGACCGGTCCTGCCGGCGAACCCCGCGGTCGCCGACTGGCTCATCGGGTATGCCGCCCAGGTCGCCACCGGCAGGGACTTCGAGCCGGGGCCGATTGACGACGCCGTGGCGGACCAGGCGAGGACCCGTCAGGTCCACCGGGTGACCGAGCTCGCCTCGCCTCGGCCGCTGTCGAGATGGCGCCGCAAGGTCGGCCTCTGACGCATGATGTGCCGGACGCGACGCCACGCGGCGTCGCCGTTCACCGACGAGCATCACTGATGTAGGTGACCGGCATCTCTGGTGCGAGGGTGCGGCCATGAGGAGGGTGCGGCCATGAGGACGACGGTGCGACTTGACCCTGAGGTGGCGGCTTCGGCGGAGCGGCTGCGCAGGGAACGTCATATCCGGCTCGGCGAGGCGGTCAACGAGCTCGCTCGCGCCGGCCTGCACGGCACGCAGGAGCCGGCCCCCTTCCGGCAGCGGACCTCCAGGGTCGGGCTCAAGGTCGACGTCACGAATACCGCCGACATCCTCGAGCTGCTCGACCAGGCGGACGCCGAGAACCTCCGGTGATCGTCGACGCCAACGTCCTGCTCTACGCCGTCGATGAGCAGTCCCACTTCCTCACCACGGCCCGGATCTGGCTGGAGGAGGCGCTCAACGGCGACGAGCGCGTCGGCCTGCCGTGGGCGTCGCTGATGGCCTTCCAGCGGATCATCACCCACCCGCGGGTCACGGCGACCCCGCTGACGGCGGCGCAGGCGTGGGGCTTCGTCACCGACTGGCTCGATGCCGACCAGGCCTGGGTGCCCACGCCCGGACGTCGGCACCGGGACATCGTCGGACGGCCCCTCGTCGACGCCGACCTGCGGGGGAACCTCGTGACCGACGCGCACCTCGCCGCGCTCGCGATCGAGCACGGCACAGGCATCTGCTCCTTCGACAGCGACTACGCCCGGTTCGAGGGCGTCCACCGGATCACCCCGGGCCACCAGGCACCTCGGCGGACCGAGGTGGTCAGTCGGTCGCGGGGTTCTTCGGGCTGAGCGACCAGAAGACCCAGCCGATCGCGCCCAGCGGCACCTCGAGGAAGTTCGTGAACAGCGAGAAGAGCACGACCCCGGCCGTCGCCTGAGCCGGGTCGGCACCCCAACCGACCATGAGCGAGGCGGTCGCGGTCTCGGTGACCCCCATCCCGCCCGGCGTGACGGCCACGGCGGTGAGCAGCCGAGAGAGGGTGAAGGCGAAGAACATGTACGGGAACGGGAACTGCACGCCGACGGTGTTCAGGCAGAACCAGAACAGCAGGTAGAACATCGCGAAGAAGCCGACCATCCCGAAGGTCATCTGCAGCCAGCCGGCCCGGACCACGTTGATCGTCCGGGTCCGCAGGTCGGTGACCAGCGACTCCAGCCGCGGCGAGGCGGTCGAGACCGACGCGGCCACACCGGTGCGCCGAGCCTTCCGTCCGGCCCGCCACCGCCGGATCGGGGCGGCGATCCGGTCCAGGATCCGCCCGGCGACCTGGGCGGCGCGCTCGGAGGCGAGGACGGCGATGAACGCGCCGAGGACGAGAATGCCGCCCGTGGCGCCGGTGAGGGCGACATTGAGGACGAGCGGGTTGAGCTGGCCCGCCTGGGTCAGCATGATGAGGATGCCGACCACCGGGAGGGCGAGCCGGGCCAGGACGTTCCACACCCCGGTGACGATGATCGAGGTCGAGATGTCCCGCCGGGAGATGCCCCAGGACCGGAGCTGCGTGTAGGTCACCGCCACCCCAGCCGCGCCGCCGCCTGGGAGCAGGTTGCCGACCGAGGACCCGCAGACGTTGACGATGAGGGCCTTGTGGTGGGCCAGGTACGGCAGCGACCCGGTGAAGGTGAAGGTGTAGAGCCACAGCCCGCCGAGCATCAGCCCGAAGAGCCCGAGCAGGGTCGGCAACGGCACGGCCGAGAGCACGCGCCAGACGTCGGCCCACGAGGTCTTGGCGAAGTGCGGCAGCGCCCAGGCGAGCAGAGCGACGGCGAGGGCGATCCCGACGACCGACTTGACCGCCCGCGAGGTCCTCGACCCGCGCGGTGGCTCCACCACGCCGGCGTCGGCGCCTGTCGAGGCCACAGAACTCACGTCACAGCCCTTCGAAGATGTCCCGCGACACCGGGCTGCCGGGGGGTCGAGCCGGGTCGACATACCACTCCCGACCGAAGACAAGATCGTAGACGGGTCGGGGGATCCGCAGGAACGCCGCGAGGGTGCGGTCTGCGCCACCATCGGCGCTGGCCTGGCTCGCGTGCGCCCGCATCGCGGCCCGCTTGGCGGGGATATGGCGGCGCACCGAGATCCGGTGGGTCACGGCGGACCGGGGGACGAAGGCGCGCTCGAAGGAGGTGGGGTCGAACTCCGGCGGGAAGCGGTAGACCTTCTGGGCCAGGGCGATGGCCCGGCAGATCGTGTCCCGCGGGATGGTCGCCTGGAGGACGCGTGGGGTCCGGGCCAGCATGGCCGCTCGGGCTCCGACGTGGTGGATCATGACGTGGTCGCGGTGGCCGTAGCCGCCATTGGCGTCATACGTGAGCAGGACCGAGGCGTTCTCCTCGCGGAGGATCGCGGCGAGCCGCTCGGCGGCCTCGGCGACCGAGGTCCGCACGAAGCGCACCTGCCCCGCAGGGTCAGGGTCCAGCGCCGGCCCGAGCCCGGAGTCGGCATACCCCAGGCACGCCACCCGAGCCACCCCCAGCACATCGGCGCTGCGCTGGGCCTCGCCCAGCCGCCGCGCGCCCAGGGTCGTCGGGTCGCCGAAGGTCGCCGCAGCGAGCCCGGCCGCGCCGTCGGTGGCCAGGACCAGGACGACCCGGTGCCCCTCCGCGGCGGCGCGCGCCATCGTCCCGGCAGTGAGGAGGGCCTCGTCGTCCGGGTGGGCATGGAAGGCGACCAGCGTGTGTGGCATCAGGACCATCCTCGCCCATGACAGGCTGTCCGCGTGAAGGTCGCCATGCTCACCGACTGCTACCTGCCTCGGCTGGGTGGCATCGAGGTGCAGGTCCACGACCTCTCCGCGCGGCTGCGGGCGGCCGGGCACGAGGTGGAGATCTTCACCGCGACGCCGGGCAGCCAGGGCGAGCGCTACGGCACGGTCGACCTCGTCGACGGGGTCGCGGTCCACCGCCTCGCCATGCGGCTGCCGTACGACCTCCCGGTCAACCCGACCGCGCCACCGGAGCTGCGGGCCCGGCTCGGCGCTGGCGGCAACGACGGGCGCCCCTTCGATGTCGCCCACGTCCACCTCGGGGTGGTCAGCCCGTTCGCCGTGGACGCGGCGCGGGTCGCGCTCGGGGCCGGCCTGCCCAGCGCGCTCACCTGGCACTGCATGCTCGCCCGGACCGGGTATGCCGTCCAGGCCCTCGGCACGCTGCGCCGTTGGGCACGCTCCGGTGCCGCCCTCAGCGCGGTCTCCGCGGTGGCCGCTGCCGATGTGCGACGGGCCGCTGGGGACGCGAGCGGGTCGCCGTCCTGCCGAACGGCATCGACGTCGAGCGCTGGCGGCGTCCGCCTGGAGCCGGACCCGCGGACCGTCCGGTACGGATCGTCACGGCTATGCGGTTGGCGCGCCGAAAAAGGCCCGGACCCTTGCTCGACATCCTCGCCCGGGTGCGCGCCGCCGTCGACCCTTCCGTGCAGATCGAGGTCGAGATCTATGGCGACGGGCCGGACCGGACCCGGCTCGAGCGCCGTCTCGCCGAGACGGGGATGTCGCGCTGGGTTACGCTGCCGGGCCGGGTCCCGCGCGAGGAGCTCCCTGGCCGGTATGCCGCCGCGCACGTCTATGTCTCACCGGCCCAGCTGGAGTCCTTCGGCATCGCGGCGCTGGAGGCCCGGACCGCGGGGCTGCCCGTCGTCGGACGGCACGGCTCGGGGGTGGGGGAGTTCGTCACCAGCGGGGTCAACGGCTTCCTTGCCGCCGATGACGACGACCTCGTCGAGCGGCTGGCCGCGCTGGTCTCCGACCGGGCCCTGCGCGAGCGGATGACGGCATACAACCTCGCCCATCCGCCGGAGCAGGACTGGGACCGCGTCGTCGCGGCGACCCTGGCGGAGTACCGTCGAGCAGGCGCCCGATGACCGAGGTGGACCCGGCGCTGGCCGGCCTGCACATTGTCGGCTGGGCCGGGGGTCGGGTCGTCGTCGACGAGGTGCTCCCGCACGGCGTCGACGTGGACGACCTCTTGGCCGAGCACGGCTGGCGGGCGACCGACGTGCGGGAGACGACCGGGCGGCTCGGTGTCGACCTCGCCGCGCATTTCGACCTCGGACCCCATCCGGTGGTGCCGCGGCCGCCCCGGCGCGGGGTCGTCGACGAGGGGGTCGACCCCGAGGGGGCCAATGTGCTGCGCCGACAACGGGTGGCGGCCTATGTCTTCGCCTCGTCCGACCGGGGCTGGCTGATGTGCGAGCTGTCCGGGCGGACCCGCTCGCCCGGCCTGTGGACCCTACCCGGGGGCGGGATGGACCCCGGCGAGACCGCGGCCGAGGCGGTCCACCGGGAGGTGTGGGAGGAGACCGCCCAGGAGGTCGAGCTCGGCGAGCTCGTCGCTGTGGCGACCTTCTCCTGGGTCGGTCGTTGGGGTGGTCGTGCACCGTCGGGAACGGTCCAGGACCATCATGCGGTCCGGCTGGTCCACGTCGGGCGGTGCGCCAGGCCGAGCGAGCCGCGGGTCCTGGAGGTCGGCGGGAGCACCTCGGCGGCCCGCTGGGTCACCGACATGGAGCTGGCCCAGCTTCCGGTGGTCGACAGCTGGGCCCAGATCCTGCCGGCGGTTACCGGCGTCGTGCCGAGCTCCTGGTGATCCCGATCAGGCCGAGGGCGACCAGGGCCACGCCGAGGCCGATCGAGACTGCGGTCGAGTAGGTCGACCAGCGCAGGGTGAAGTCCCAGTCCCAGCGGGCCGCGGCGTAGAACCAGCCGGCGGTGAGCAGGCCGAGCAGGCCGAGGATGATCAGGCCCCAGTGGGGGCCGTCGATCGTCGCTGCTGCAGGCGCGAGGGTCGGGGTCGGGACCGCGGCGGGAGGCGGCGGGGCGGAAGCCGGTGCCGAAGCCGTCGGGGCCGCAGCGTGCGTCGGGTCGAGGACGGCAGTCGGAGCGGGGACCACGCGCTGGTCGGCCGGCTGGTCCTGGGGGATGAGGCTAGTCAGGCTGGGGGTCTGGTTGTCGGTCATGACTGCTCCTTGATGGTGGCCTCGCCGAGGCCGAGCTGGAGATCGAGGTGGACGGTGCGGGTGCCGCTGCCGGCGTCCGCCGTGGTGGAGAAGCCGCCGCCGTCGCGGGAGAAGGTCTTCCGGCCGTCGGCGGACTCCACGGTGAGGGAGCCGAGGCCGACCTGGGCGTCCACCACGAGGTGGACCCCCTTGGGCACCCGGATGGTGACCGAGCCCGCACCAACGCGGATGGAGGTGCGCGCGCCGTCGAGCGCCGACGGGGGCAGCTGGGTCAGGTCGAGGTCGAGGCTCACCGACGCCGGTCGTGTATGCCGGGGCCAGGGTGACCGTCGGGGTGAAGGTGTGGTCACCGACGCCACCGCGCCATGGCACGGACGGCATGAACGAGCTGGTTGCGGTGGCGAAGGCGAGGACGACGACCGTGAGGCCGAGCATCGGTGCCCGCCAGCCCCGCAGCCCGACGACCAACGCCGTGGCCGAGGCGGCGACCAAAGCCCACAGGACCCCGAAGAACTCGGGCGTGCCCTGGGTCCACGCCTGGCTCACGGCCAGGTTCGAGCCGGCCTGGTAGGCCAGGACCGCGAGGCCCGCGCCGAGCAGGGTCACGGCGAATCCGCCGGGGCGCCGAGGCCTGGGGGTGCGCGGCGGACGTGGCTCGCGCGGGGGACGAGAGGGGTTGGCCACCCGCGCGGGGTAGCCGCTGGACACCGGCGCGCCGGTGGTGACCGTGGTCGGCCCCGAGAGCGGGGCACCGATCGTGGTGGTGGGTGCGCCGGTGGGCGGCGGTGGAGGTGCGGTCGCGACCGACTGCCAGGACCCGGAGGTGCTCGGGGCCGTCACGGGGGCCGAGCCGCGCTGCCCGTTCATCGCCACGATGGCCCAGACCACGGCAGCGACGGCCAGCAGGACAAAGGGCGTGGCCGCCCACCCCGAGCCGTGCGGGAGGAGGCCGAGCGCGATGAGGACGAGCAGCACGATGCCGCCGGCGTCGCCGTCGCGGATGCCGTCCTCGGCCCGGATCCGTCCGGAGGAGTCCGGCAGGAGCGCCCAGGCGAGGACGTAGAGGGTGAAGCCGAGCCCGCCGAGGATGGCCAGGCCGACCGTGGCGGCGCGGACGAGCAGCGGGTCGACGCCATAGTGGGCGGCGATCCCCGAGCACGAGCCGCTGAGCCAGCGGTCGTCCGAGCGTCGGACGATGCCGAGGTCGCGCACCTTGGCGAAGAAGCGGTCGAGGGTGTCCTCTCGACGGGCCGACGAGGGAGTGGGTTCGCTGGCCATGGACTCGGCAGGTCCGGTGGCCTCGATGGTGGGGTCTGGGTTCGTCATACCTTCATCGTGGTGCGGCGCCGCGGGCCCGGCCATGAGGGTCGACCCTGAGTCGACCCTGAACCGACCCTGGGGACCGGCCGAAGTCGCCCCTGAATGCGCGACGATGGACCCATGGCCACACCCCAGCCGGTCGAGCCCGCCGTCGCGGACGTGCCCCCGCTGCGCCGGATGACCCGGTCGAGCACCAACCGTGTGGTCGCCGGCGTCTGCGCGGGCGTGGCCGAGCACCTCGGGGTGTCGGTCCGGACCGTCCGGATCGTCACCATCGGGCTCAGCGTGGCGGCCGCGGGGGTCCCCATGTACCTCATGCTCTGGGCCCTGGCCCCGCAGGACACCGAGACGCAGGCCTCCGACCGTCCGGCGCGCCCCATGGTGCGGGTCGACCGGTCCCAGGCCGGCCTGCTCGCGGGCGTGGTCCTCCTCGTCATCGGGCTGTCCTCGCTGGGGACCTTTTCCTGGCTCGGGTCCGGGCAGGACTGGCTGCTCCCGTTCGCGGCGATCCTCGCCGGGGCGGCCGTCGCGTGGTCCCAGCTCGACGAGGACGACCGACCCGACGGCGTGCCCGAGACCCCGTGGCGCAAGGCGCTGCGGGTCGTCCGGCCCGGGCTCGGCCTGGTCCTCGTCGTCGCCGGGGTCGTCGCCGTCGCCGCGCAGACCGGCCGGATCGGCGACGCCGTGACGGTCGCGCTCTCGGCCGTCGTGGTCCTCGTCGGCGCTGCGGTCATCGCCGCGCCCTGGGTGGTCCGGCTCTTGCGGCGGCTCCAACGCGAGGAGGCCGAGCGGGTCCGGGCCACCGAGCGGGCCGAGGTCGCCGCGCACCTGCACGACTCGGTCCTGCAGACCCTGGCGCTGATCCAGAGCACCGCCGAGGACCCCGGCCGGGTGCAGCGGCTGGCCCGGTCCCAGGAGCGCGAGCTGCGGGCCTGGCTGTATGGCGCGGCGACCCCGCCCGGCGCGGCCACCCTGGCCAGCGCGCTGCGCACCGTGGCCGAGGAGATCGAGGACGCGCACGGCATACCGGTCGAGGTCGTCACCACTGGCGACCGGCCGCTGGACGAGGGGCTCGAGGCACTCGTCGCTGGCCTGCGTGAGGCGCTGCTCAACGCGGTCCGGCATGGCGCCCCGCCGGTGACGGTGTATGCCGAGGTGGGCCCGACCGGCGTGGAGGCCTTCGTCCGGGACCACGGCTCCGGCTTCGACCTCGACGACGTGCCGGCCGACCGGCTCGGCGTGCGCGAGTCGATCCTCGGCCGGATGGCGAGGCACGGCGGGTCCGCACGGGTGCGGCGCCTCGACGACGGCACCGAGGTGGCGCTCGCCCTCCCGCTCACCGGCGCGGCCGACATACCGACGGAGATGACCCCATGAACACTGCCACCCGCCCCCGCCTGGTCCTCGTCGACGACCACACCATGGTCCGGTCCGGGGTCCGTACCGAGCTCGGCGACGCCGTCGACATCGTCGGCGAGGCCGGGGATGTCGAGGCCGCCATTGCCTCGGTCACCGCGACCCGCCCCGATGTCGTCCTCCTCGACGTCCACCTTCCCGGCGGCGACGGCCGCGGCGGGGTTGACGTCCTCGAGGGCTGCCGGTCCCTGACCACCGCGGCCGGTGCACCAGTGCGCTTCCTCGCGCTGTCGGTCTCCGACGCGGCCGACGATGTCATCGCCGTGATCCGGGCGGGGGCGCGCGGCTATGTCACCAAGTCGATCTCCGGCACCGACCTGCTCACTGCGGTGCGCCGGGTGGCCGACGGTGACGCGGTCTTCAGCCCGCGTCTGGCCGGCTTCGTCCTCGACGCCTTCGGCGCCGTGGCCGGTGAGGTCGCTGAGGTTGACGAGGAGCTCGACCGGCTCTCGGTGCGTGAGCGGGAGGTCATGCGGCTCATCGCGCGGGGGTACCAGTACCGCGAGGTCGCCAAGGAGCTGTTCATCTCGGTCAAGACGGTCGAGACCCATGTCTCCTCGGTGCTGCGCAAGCTGCAGCTGTCATCCCGCCATGAGCTGACCGCCTGGGCGCTGCACCGTCGGCTGCTCTGACCACCGGCGCGGTGGTGTGTGGGTGCCCGCGGGGAGCTCGCCGGCTCGTCGGTTAGGGTGACGGCCATGAACGTCCTTCAGCAGCTCGTCCTCGCGCTCCACCTGCTCGGTATGGCGGCGATCGTCGGTGGCTGGCTGGCCACCCGCAGCGACCTGCGACCCATCGCCCCGATCGTCTGGGGCGCCCGAGCCCAGATCGTCACCGGGCTGCTGCTCGTGGGGCTCGTCCAGTCGCTCGAGCCGGACGAGGTGAACAACGGCAAGATCGCCGTCAAGCTGCTCGTCGCGCTCGCGGTGGCCGGCTGCGCCGAGATGGCGAACGCCCGCTACCGCAAGGACGGCTCGTCCCAGGCATCGCTGGTCACCGCGGCTGCCGGGCTGACGGTGGTCAACGTTCTCGTCGCGACACTCTGGTAGATCGGGGCTCGGGGGGATGCACACACGGGTGGTCGCGCTGCGCCGGTACCCGGTCAAGTCGATGGGCGGCGAGCCGCTCCACGTCGCTGAGCTCGACCGCCGGGGTCTGGTCGGAGATCGCGGGTATGCCGTTGTCGACGAGGACGGCCGGTTCGCGTCCGGGAAGACCACCCGGCGCTTCCGGCGTCGGGATGCGGTCTTCGAGTTCGCGGCGCACACCGTCGAGGACGAGGTCTGGGTCCTGCGGCGCGACCGCGCCTGGCGGATCGGGGACCCCGCGCTGGATGCCACCTTGTCCGAGGCCCTCGAGGCAACCGTCACGGTGGCGGCCGAGGACTCGGTCCCGCACCATGACGCGGGCCCGGTGTCGATCGTCGGCACCGCGTCGCTGGAGTGGTGCCGTGAGCACCTCGGCGTCGATGCCGACCCCCGCCGGCTGCGCGCGAATGTTGTCGTTGCGACGAGCATCCCGTTCGTCGAGGAGAGCTGGGTCGGTCGCGACCTGACCGTTGGGGGAGTCCGGCTCAGCGTCGTCGCGCCGATCGAGCGCTGCCGGACCATCGACCTCGACCAGGACGGGATGGGCTTCGAGACCCCCTGGCTGGCGGCGCTGGGCCGCACCCGGTCGGCCCAACTCGGGGTCTACGCCGACGTCGAGACCCCGGGCCGGGTCGCAGTCGGTGACGAGCTGGTTCTCCCGCACGGGCACTGACCCAAGCGGCTGTCCCAGGTCCATCCCGACAGCCTCGACCACGCCGACATCCGAACCAGCTCTGGGGTGGTGCCGGGTTGGCGATCGGGGGTTCGAGCGGGACAACCGTTCCGGGTGATCTCTCGGGCTTGATGTCTTGCTGTCATATGGAGTGAACGTATGCTGTCATCATGCGAACGACAGTGACCTTGGACTCCGATGTGGAGGCGCTCATCCGCGACCGCATGAGTCGCAAGGGCGTCTCGTTCAAGCGTGCCCTCAATGACGCCATCCGTGCGGGGGCCGGCGAGCCCGCGGCATACGAGACTCCGGTTTTCGACCTGGGGGTGCCCACGGTCGACCTCACCAAGGCGCTGCGGGTCGCGGCCGAGCTGGAGGACGAGGCGCTCACCGCGAAGGTGAGGCGGGGCGCGTGACGCTCGTCGACGCGAACGTCCTGCTCAACGCCATCAACCGCTCCGCACCCGACCATCACAGCGCCAAGGGCTGGCTCGACCATGCGTTGAGCGGCGGCGCGCCGGTCGGCTTCGCGTGGGCGGTCCTGCTCGCGGTGGTGCGGCTGGCCACCCGGCCCGGGCTCTTTCCCCGCCCGCTCACCCTCGCGGAGTGCGGCGCGGTGGTCCGTGGCTGGCTGGGCGCGCGGTCCGCAACCGTGCTGCATCCCGGCGCGCGTCACCTCGACCTGCTCATGGGTCTGCTGAGCCAGGCGGGGACGGCCGGAAATCTCACCAGCGATGCGCACCTGGCCGCTTTGGCGCTGGAGCACAGCGCCGTGGTGGTCACCTTCGACGCGGACTTCGACCGCTTTCCCGGCGTCCGGTGGATGCGCCCCGCCGCCCCCGAGGGTCGCTAGAGCGAGGTCAGGCGCCGCGGCTCGGGCCGCTGGCCGGGACGCCTCGGCGGCGCGACTCAATGCCGTCGAGGAGCAGCTCGAGCCCAGGCGCGAACTCCCGAGCGAAGGAGTACCCGGGGACCAGCACGACGTTCTCCACGAACCACCCCATGTTGGGGTATGCCGTGAGCAGCGCCTGGAGCGGCTCCTCTTGCACCATCACGGCAGCCTCCTCGCCGGTGTCGAAGGGCAGCGCGGTCTCCGAGAGGGTGAAGCCGTAGACGTAGGCGTCGACGATTGCGTAGGCGTGCGCGACCTGGTCCGCAGAGAAACCGGCCGCCCGCAAGCAGGCGATATTGGCGTCGTGGTAGGCCAGCGTCGCCGGCCCGGGGGTGCGCCTGGACTCCATGAGCGGCACCGCCCAGGGGTGGCGCCGGAGCGCCTCGCGGACCGAGGCCGACCTGCGCCGCAGCTCGGCCCGCCAGTTCCCGTCCGCCGCGGGGAGGACGATCTCGCCGTAGACCCGGTCGACCATGGCATCGAGGAGCGCGTCCTTGCCGACGAAGTGGTGGTAGAGCGACATCGCCTCCACCCCGAGATGCCGCGCCAGGCTGCGCATGGTCAGCCCCTCGATGCCCTCCCGGTCCGCGAGGTCGACCGCGGCCGACGCGATGGCCTCGGGGGTGAGCTTGCGGGGCGGCATACGGCTCCTGGCGACGAGTGGATTGCTTGCCTTACGGCGTAATGCTAAGGTAGCAAACCTTACTACGTACGGTTATCAGGAGAGCCCATGACACACCTGTCCGACACTGCCCGCCAAACCCCGGCCGGCGCCCTGCCCACGTCAATGCGCGCCGTGACCCGCCGACGCTACGGCGGCCCCGAGGTGGTCGGCGTCGAGACGCTCGAGCGGCCCGAACCGGCAGCCGGAGAGCTGTTGCTGCGGGTCCGCGCGGCCGGGCTGGACCGGGCGACGCTGCACCTGCTCGAGGGCAAGCCCTATCTCGCGCGGCTGGCCTTCGGGCTCCGCCGGCCCGGACGGCCGGTCCTCGGGCAGCAGGTGGCCGGCGAGGTGGTCGCCGTCGGCGCGGACGTCAGTGGGTATGCCGTGGGGGACCGGGTCTTCGGTACCGCGGACGGCTCGTTCGCCGAGTATGCCGTCGCCAAGGTCTCCAAGGTCGCGGCGACGCCCGACACCGTGCGCGATGTCGACGCGGCGACGCTCGGGGTGTCCGGCACAACCGCGCTGGATGCGGTCAACCACGTCGAGGTGGCCGCCGGCCAGAAGGTCCTCGTCCTCGGGGCGTCAGGTGCGGTCGGCACCCTCGTCGTCCAGCTCGCGGTGCATCGCGGTGCCGAGGTGACCGCGGTGTGCAGCGCCGCCAAGCTCGACCTGGTCCGCGGACTCGGGGCGGTCCACGCGGCCGACTACCGGACGACGCAGATCACCGACCTGGGTGGTCCCTTCGACGCCGTCATCGATATCGCCGGCAACCGCAAGGTGTCCCAGCTGAGATCGGTCCTCACCCCCACCGGCGCACTGGTCATCATCGGCGGCGAGGAGGGCGGCCCCATGCTCGGCGGGATCCAGCGCAACCTCGTCGCTGCGCTGGCGGACCGGTTCACCCAGCAGCGGCTGGGCTGGCTGTTCGCGTCGACCACCACGGCCGGCTGTGCGCAGGCTCGGGGAGCTGGTCGCCTCGGGAGCGCTCCGCCCGCCGGTCGACCGTCAGGTGGGTCTGGACGGGGCTGCTGCCGGGCTCGAGGCGATGCGGCGCGGTGAGCTGCGCGGCCACGTCGTCATCTGCCCCTAAACAGCGGGCCATCCCGAGGGCGGTCGGTCCGGTCGACGTCGCCGCTCAGGTGGACGGGACCGGGCAGGCCACCTCGCCGCGGAGCCGGACCCACAGCGCCCAGGCGAGCAGGACCACGCCGAAGGCGCCGAGATACGGCTGGATCGGCCCGAACCACTGGAGCGCACCGGTGTAGCCCAGCGCGAGCAGGGCGAGCTTGTTGCAGACCGGGCAACCGACGGCGAAGAAGGTGAGCAGCCCACCCAGCACTCCGGTGCGACCGGCCCGGTCCACATCCAGGTCGGCGCCAGGCTCGCGGACATAGGTGGCGACGAGCAGGCCGCTGAGGACGCTGGTGACCAGCAGCACGGGCCAGGCCCAGGCCGTGGGTGGCACCTCGCGGCCGAAGACCGGTGTGGGGATCAGCGCGGTCGGCAGCGCGATGACCAGGACCGTCGCGGCGCCCGTGCCGAGTGCCACGAGCCAGCGGCGCCGGCTCCACGAGGCGAGGACAGCGGTCACCGGCGCAGCATACCTGGTGGGGTATCCGCGGTTAGGGGACGAGGAGCACCTTCCCGGTCGTCCGGCGCCCCTCCAAGGCCGCGTATGCCGCCCCCGCCTCGTCGAAGCCGAACCTCGTCGGCTCGGCCACGGTCAGCTGACCCTGGCCGATCCAGTCGAAGAGCTCGCCGCTGCGCCAGAGCAGGCTCCTCCCGCGTCGCGAGGTGGTGGGGCAGGCTCGGTCGGGCGACGAAGACCGGCCCAGCGGCGTTGAGCCGCTGCAGGTCGAGCGGGGGGACCGGACCGCGGGCGGCGCCATACAAGCCGAGCAGGCCGCGGCGGCGCAGGGAGGCGAGGGAGGCCTCGAAGGTGTCCTTGCCGACCCCGTCATAGGCGACGTCCACGCCCTGACCGTCGGTGGCCGCGCGGATGGCCCCGGCAAGGTCGTCGACGGCGCGATAGTCGATGACGGTGTCGGCGCCGAGCCCGGCCGCGAGAGCGCACTTGTCCGGTCCGCCCGCGGTCGCGACGACCCGGGCGCCGAGGTGCTTGCCGAGCTGGACGAGCAGCTGGCCGACCCCCCCGGCGGCGGCGTGGACGAGGATCGTCTGGCCGGGCTGGACCTCGTGGGTGGAGCGGACCAGGTAGTGGGCGGTCAGGCCTTGGAGCATCGACGCCGCCGCGATCTCGAGCGGGACCGCCTCCGGGACCGGGACCGCGTCGGCGGCCGGGACGAGCACCAGCGATGAAGTTGACCCCGGCGGCGGCCAACCGGACCAGCAGCTGGCCCGGGCCGGGCTCGCCGACCTCGACGGTGTCGACGGTGAGGACGGACGGGTCGCCGGTGCGGGGCACGACGACGGAACGGGAGCGCGCCATGGCGGTCAGCCTACGGCGGGGCTCCCGAGGCGCTCCAGGGCGGCGCCGTCCACCCGGAAGACGGTCCACTCGTCCATCGGCGTCGCCCCGAGCGAGCGGTAGAAGCCGATCGACGGCTCGTTCCAGTCCAGCACCCACCACTCCAGCCGGGTCCAGCCCCGCGCTGTGCAGATCGCGGCCAGCCGACGCAGCAACGCGACGCCGAGGCCCGAGCCCCGGTGCTCCGGCTGGACGAAGAGGTCCTCGAGCCAGATGCCGCTCTGCCCGGTCCACGTGGAGAAGTTGACATGCCACATCGCCATACCGACGACGCGACTGTCGACCAGCGCCACCTCGGCGTACGCGGTCGGGTCACCACCACTGGGGAAGAGCAGCCGGTGGTAGTCCGCCGCGGTCGCCGTCACCGCGTCCGGCTCCTTCTCGTATGCCGCCAGGGCGTGCACGAGGCGCAGCAGGTCCTCGACGTCGTCCGGCGTCGCAGGGCGGAGCACCGCGCCGGAGGGGAGCGTGGTGCTGGGCCGGTCGGTCATGGTGGCGAGCCTATCGGCGCGGTGAGCGGGTAGGGTCGAGGCGGCGAGGCCGGCTGAGAGGAGACCGCCGTGGGCAGGGTGTCGTTCGTCGTCGGGGCCGCGGCCGGGTACGTTCTCGGGACCCGCGCGGGACGCCGACGCTACGAGCAGATCAAGGCGGGCGCGTCGAAGGTGTGGCACAGCGACCCGGTCCAGAACCGCGTCGGACCGGCCCGGGCGCGAGCCAAGGCCGAGCTCAAGGCCGCCGTGCCCACCGTCACCGCGAAGGCGCTCGACGCCGCGAGCACTCGGGCCAAGGCCGCCGCGGCACGGGCCCGCAACACCATCCCCGGTCGCCCCCTGGCCGCCCGGCCGGCGGACCCACCGACCTCCGGCGTTGTCATCTCGCCCCAGGACGAGCCGCCGTCGACCTGACCGGCCGGCCTCGGCGGCCGGTCGCCGGTGTGGCGGGTGCGCGGCCTGCCGTGCTCGGCTCGGCGGCGCTCGGCTCGGTGGCCTCGGCTCGGTGGCCTCGGCTCGGCGGCGCTCGGCTGTCCGCGCCGAGACGTAGGCTTGGCGCCGTCATGAGCAGCCTTTTCGACGACCTCATCCTGCCCGGCTTCGGCCCCGGCGGCCCCCGAGCCGGAGCCCTAGGCGACGACTCCGAGCGTGCTCCGGGTGCCGTCGGCTCGAGGCGCGACGACGAGGTCGGCCCGGACGGCATACCGGGCTGGGCAGTGGCCGGGCACGAACCGGCGCCCCGGCACGGCGCCGACCCCGACGCCTTGCTCGCCGGGCTCAACCCGCAGCAGCGCGAGGCGGTGCTGCACGACGGGCCGCCGCTGCTCATCGTCGCCGGGGCGGGCTCGGGCAAGACCCGGGTGCTGACCCACCGGATCGCCTACCTGCTCGCGGCGCGTGGCGTCCAGCCGGGCCAGGTCCTCGCCATCACCTTCACCAACAAGGCCGCGAACGAGATGCGCGAGCGGGTCGAGCATCTCGTCGGCGGCCGGGCCAAGGCCATGTGGGTGATGACCTTCCACTCGGCCTGCGTGCGCATCCTGCGCCGCGAGGCGACCCGGGTGGGTTTGAAGTCGAGCTTCTCGATCTACGACGCCGCCGACTCCCAGCGGCTCATGGCGCTGGTCATGCGCGACCTCGACCTGGACCCGAAGCGCTACCCGCCGCGGTCCTTCTCGGCGGCGGTCTCTAACCTGAAGAACGACCTCGTCGACGAGGACACCTACGCCTCCCGGGTCGCCGCCGAGGGCACCCACCACGAGCGCACCATCGCCGAGGCCTACCGGGGCTACCAGCGGCGGCTGCGCCAGGCCAACGCGTTGGACTTCGACGACCTCATCATGACCACGGTCCATGTCCTGCAGGCCTTCCCCGATGTCGCCGAGCACTACCGGCGGCGCTTCCGGCACATCCTCGTCGACGAGTACCAGGACACCAATGTCGCCCAGTACCAGCTGGTCCGCGAGCTGGTCGGGCACCCGTCGGACGACCCGCACGCCGTCCCGCCCGGGCAGCTGTGCGTCGTCGGGGACGCCGACCAGTCGATCTACGCCTTCCGGGGTGCGACGATCCGCAATATCGTCGAGTTCGAGCAGGACTATCCGAACGCCCGGACCATCCTCCTGGAGCAGAACTACCGGTCCACCCAGACGATCCTCCGGGCGGCGAACGCCGTCATCGCTCAGAACTCGGCTCGCCGACCGAAAAACCTGTGGACCGACTCCGGCGACGGACCGCCGATCGTCGGCTATGTCGCGGACTCCGAGCACGACGAGGCGGCCTTCGTCGCCCGGCGCATCGACAGCCTCGGCGACACCGACGGGGTCCGGCCCGGTGACGTCGCGGTCTTCTACCGCACCAACGCCCAGTCCCGCCCGCTCGAGGAGGTGCTCGTCCGGGTCGGGCTGCCGTACAAGGTCGTTGGCGGCACCCGCTTCTACGAGCGGCGCGAGATCAAGGACGCGCTGGCCTATCTCAAGGCGCTGGCCAACCCCGCCGACGACGTCAGCCTGCGCCGGATCCTCAATGTCCCCAAGCGGGGCATCGGCGAGCGGGCCGAGGCCTGTGTCAGCGCCTTGGCCCAGCGGGAGCGGATCCCCTTCGTCGCCGCGCTAGGGCGGGCCGCCGACGCACCCGGCATCGCGCCGCGCTCGGTGGCTGCGGTCGAGGCGTTCACTGCCCTGCTCGAGCAGCTCGGCGCGGTCCGCGACTCCGGCGAGGGGGTCGGGCTGCTTCTGGAAGCGGTCGTCGAGCGCAGCGGCTATCTCGCCGAGCTCCGGGCCAGCGCGGACCCGCAGGACGAGACCCGGCTGGAGAACCTCGGTGAGCTCGTCGCGGTGGCCCGCGAGTTCGACGAGGCACGCCTGGCCGACGGGGAGGTCCCCGAGCTCGATGCCTTCCTCGAGCGGGTCTCCCTCGTTGCCGACGCCGACGAGATCCCCGACTCGCCGGAGGCGGCGGCGTCCGGGGTGGTCACCCTCATGACCCTGCACACGGCCAAGGGCTTGGAGTTTCCGGTGGTCTTCCTCACCGGGCTCGAGGACGGCACCTTCCCGCACATGCGCTCGCTCGGCGACGCCGTCGAGCTGGAGGAGGAGCGCCGGCTCGCCTATGTCGGCATCACCCGGGCCCGCGAGCGGCTGCACCTGTCCCGCGCGGCGGTCCGCTCGGCCTGGGGGCGCCGCAGTACCACCCCGCCTCGCGCTTCCTCGACGAGATCCCGGCCGGGCTGGTGCAGTGGGAGCGGGAGGCCGCCGCGGTCGGTTCCCGGTACGGCCGAGGCGGCGGTGCGCCCAGCGGCGGGTCGGCGATGGCGAGCCTTGCGCAACGACCTGGGGTGCGTATGCCGGGCAACCGCCCGAGCATCTCGTTGGCTCCCGGTGACCGGGTCACCCATGACTCGTTCGGGCTCGGCACGGTCGTGCGCGTCGAGGGGGAGGGCGAGCGCGCGATGGCGCACGTGGACTTCGGTGGCGAGAGCGGCGTCAAGCGCCTGCTGCTGCGGTTCGCACCGCTGGAGAAGCTCTGACCGGTCGGCCGCTCGGGCGTAGCGAGCCGACCGCGCCGCTCAGATGTTGATGCCCTTGTCGGCGAACCAGGCCCGAGGCGACGTCGACCCCACACCATAGACGCCGGTCGAGCTCAGGCCGCCACCGTCGGGGTAGATCTCGAGGTGCAGGTGCGGGCCGGTCGAGTGCCCGGTGTTGCCGCTCCTGGCGACGATCTCCCCGGCGTTGACGGTGTCGCCGGCCTTGACGTCATACGAGCTGAGGTGGCAGTACCACGTGACCGTGCCGTCCCAGTACTTGATGACGACCTTGTTGCCGAACGGACCGTCGTACTCGGCCGAGACGACCTGGCCGCTGGACATCGCCCGGACCGTGGACCCGACCGGCAGGGCGAAGTCCTGGGCCGGGTGGATGCGCCCCAGCGCATGCCGTAACCCGAGGTGAGGGTGTAGCCGGCAACCGGCTTGGTCCACGCGTGGCTGCCGGGAGCGCCGCCGGGGGTCATCAACAAGGAGACGACCCGGGCGGTCCGGGTCGTCGAGAGCTGGGCGGCTGCCGCCCGCTCGGCGTTGTTCTCCGCCACGAGGATGTCGGCCGCCCGCTCGGCGGAGCGGGCAACCCGCTCGTTCGCGGCGCTGGTCGACCGGCTGTCCACCGCAAGGGCGGCACCGGCCGCGGCCTTGCTCTGGTCGCTCGGGGCGGACGTCGCGGAAGCGGTGCCCTCCGCGGTCAGGGCCATCGCCAGCTGGTCGGCATTGGCGGCCGTGGAGCCGTTCGTCAGGACCAAGGTGGCTGCCGCACCGGCCGGCAGGGCGAGCCCCAGACCGACGGTGCGCATGCTGGCGCCGCGGCGCGCGGCGCCGCGATGGCGACCGGCATACTGGCTTCGCGACACAGGGATGGTCCTCGGGAACGGCAACAGGGCTTGGGATACCGTACCGTGACCGTTTCGTAATCAACAACTCCATGCGTGTGACGCACCGCACAGACGGCGGTCCGGCCCCGCGGTGTGTGCTGGGCCGCACCCCTCGCCGCGACCCCGCCAGGCTCGTTAGGCTGCCAGGTATGACTGACTCCCCGCTGCGCATCGTCGTTGCCAAGCCCGGCCTGGACGGGCACGACCGAGGGGCCAAGGTCGTCGCCCGAGCGCTGCGCGATGCCGGCATGGAGGTCATCTACACCGGCCTGCACCAGACGCCGGAGCAGATCGTCGAGGCCGCCATCCAGGAGGACGCCGACGCCGTCGGGCTGTCCGTCCTCTCCGGGGCGCACATGACCTTGTTCGCCAAGGTCATCGAGCTGCTCAAGACCAAGGACGCGGCGGACATCGTCGTCTTCGGCGGCGGGATCATCCCTGAGGCCGACCTCACCGAGCTCGAGGGAATGGGCGTTGCCAAGGTCTTCACCCCGGGCGCGACGACCACGGAGATCGTTGACTGGGTCCGCGGCCACGTCGCCGTGTGACGCCCGATCTCGAGTGTCCTCGAGGCAGTTTGTCCGGACTTTCCCTACGGACAGTAAAGACCTCTCCAGGATGTGCTGCGTCCGCGCCTGTGTCCCCCATCCTTGAGGAAGTGCCGAGTTTCGCGCCCCCACGCGAGCCGGTGCGAGCCGGTACTCGAGCGGGTGACGGAGCGCTCTTTCCCCCAGTTGCTCCGTCCATATACACCGCGGCCTGCGAGCCGCGACCCTCGAGTCGCCAGGCGCGAGGACTGTGGGGCCGCTTACCCGGCGGCCCCACAGCCGCGTCCGGGGGCGGCGCGCCGCCCGCCCCGGCGGTCCGCACGGCGGCATGAGTTCTCTCACACGACTGCCTCGGTGCAGCAGCTCCGCAGCATTCCTCCTGCTCAGCGCGGGTTCTCGGACGCGGCCTTCCCGTTCCGCAGCGCAGGACCGCCCAGCGACGCCATACGGCTGGACGACTAGGCTCTGCCCCACAGTCCCTTCGACGGAGACGAGGACGGATCGACGTGGATCTCTTCGAGTACCAAGCCCGCGACATGTTCGCGGCGCACGGGGTGCCCGTGCTGGACGGTGCGATCGCTACCACCCCCGAGCAGGCCCGTGCGGCGGCCGAACGGATCGGGGCGAAAAGCGGGGGAGTGACCGTCGTCAAGGCCCAGGTCAAGACCGGCGGCCGCGGCAAGGCCGGCGGGGTCAAGGTGGCCCGGTCCGCAGCCGAGGCCGGTGAGCTCGCTGGGCAGATCCTGGGCATGGACATCAAGGGCCACACCGTCAAGACGGTGATGATCGCCCAGGGCGCGAAGATCGCCGAGGAGTACTACTTCTCGGTCCTGCTCGACCGGGCCAACCGGCGCTACCTGGCGATGTGCAGCAAGGAGGGCGGCATGGACATCGAGGCCCTCGCCGTCGAGCGCCCCGAGGCCCTCGCCAAGGTTCCGGTCGACCCGATCGTCGGCATCGACGCTGCGAAGGCCCGCGAGATCGTCGACGCGGCCGGCTTCGACGAGGCCGACAGGGCCACCATCGCCGAGGTCATCGCCAAGCTCTGGGATGTCTACGCGGCCGAGGACGCGACCCTGGTCGAGGTCAACCCGCTGGTGAAGACCGAGGACGGCCAGATCGTCGCCCTCGACGGCAAGGTCTCCATCGACGGCAACTCCGACTTCCGGCACCCCGACCACGAGCAGTACGTCGACCACTCCAAGACCGACCCGCTCGAGGTCCTCGCGACCGAGAAGGGCCTCAACTACGTCAAGCTCGACGGCAATGTCGGCATCATCGGCAATGGCGCCGGGCTGGTCATGTCCACCCTCGACGTTGTCGCGTATGCCGGCGAGGAGTTCGTCGGCGCGGACGGTCAGCACCCGGCCCCGGCCAACTTCCTCGATATCGGCGGCGGCGCCAACGCCGAGATCATGGCCAACGGCCTCGAGATCATCATGGGCGACCCGCAGGTCAAGGCGATCTTCGTCAACGTCTTCGGCGGCATCACCGCCTGCGACGCTGTCGCCAACGGGATCGTCGGGGCAATCGAGATGCTCAAGCAGCGCGGTGAGACCCCGACCCTGCCGATCGTCGTCCGGCTCGACGGCAACAACGCCGTCCTAGGGCGCACGATCCTCGACGACGCCGAGCACGACATCATCGAGCTCGTCGACACCATGGACGGTGCGGCCCGCCGGGTCGCCGAGCTCGCCGCAGCAGCGAAGTAAGGGACCACGATGGCGATCTTCCTCACCAAGGACTCCCGGGTCATCGTCCAAGGGATGACCGGCTCGGAGGGCATGAAGCACACCACGCGGATGCTCGCGTCGGGCACAACCGTCGTCGGCGGGGTGAACCCGCGCAAGGCGGGCACCAGCGTCGACTTCCCCGGCGGTGTCAGCGTGCCGGTCTTCGGCGGCGTGGCCGAGGCGATGGCGGCCACCGGTGCAGATGTCACGGTGATCTTCGTCCCGGCCGCCTTCACCAAGGCCGCGGTCGTCGAAGCCGTCGACGCGAAGATCCCGCTTTGCGTGGTCATCACCGAAGGCGTCGCGGTCAAGGACACCGCGGAGTTCTTCACCTACGCGCAGAACGCCGGGACCACCCGGATCATCGGCCCGAACTGCCCCGGCCTGATCAGCCCCGGGCAGTCCAACGCCGGCATCATCCCCGCGGACATCTCCGGCCCCGGTCGGATCGGGCTGGTCTCCAAGTCCGGCACGCTGACCTACCAGATGATGTACGAGCTGCGTGACTTCGGCTTCTCCACCGGGGTCGGCATCGGCGGCGACCCGATCATCGGGACGACGCACATCGACTGTCTGCAGGCGTTCCAGGACGACCCCGACACCGACGCGATCGTCATGATCGGCGAGATCGGCGGCGACGCCGAAGAGCGCGCGGCGGCATACATCAAGGACCACGTGACCAAGCCGGTCGTCGGCTATGTCGCGGGCTTCACCGCGCCGGAGGGCAAGACGATGGGCCACGCCGGCGCCATTGTCACCGGCTCCTCGGGCACCGCTGCGGCAAAGAAGGAAGCCCTCGAGGCGGTCGGGGTCCGGGTCGGCAAGACGCCCTCCGAGACGGCCCAGCTCATGCGGGAGATCATGTCGGCGCGCTGACCGGCGCGCCTTCGGACGCCTCGTCACCCCCCGGGCGACGATGGGTGAACTATGCCGTCCTTCAGCCGCGCCCTCGGCGCCTTCGCCAGCGCGCCCGAGGGGCTTGCCGCCCGCGGGCCGGCCTTCCTGTGGGGGGCAGCCGCGGCGGCGGTGTCGTGGGCGGCGGTCGTCGCTGCGGCCCTGCTGGCCTGGGTGGCAGCGCCTGAGTCGTCCGCCCCATGGACGGCGGCCTGGGGAGTCGGATCCGCGGCCTGGTTCCTTGGCCACGGGTCCCCGGTGCGCGCCGGCTCGGTCGACCTCAGCGTCACCCCGCTGCTCCTCTTCTTCTTCATCGCCGGGTCCGCGATCTGGGGACTGCGTCGCGCGGTCCGCGACCTCGACGACGGCTCCGGGTCCGGTCGCGGCGAGCTCGTCGCTGGGGTGCGGCGCGAGGTCGTCGACGTCGGCCTCGCGGCCATCGGCGGGTATGCCGCCGTCGCCGTCCTCGCCCTGCTGACCACCCTGGCCGGGCCGGCCCGGCCGCATCCCGTGCTCGGCCTGGTCGCCCCCCTCGGTATGGCACTCGGTGGCCTCCTCGTCGCCGTGGCGCTGGACTACGAGGACGGCTGGCTCGGCGCGGTCCCGGCGCTGGACGACCGCTGGAGCGTCGCGCCGGACTGGGTCCTGGTGGGCCCTCGCCTGGTGTGGGCCACGCTGACCCGGCTCGCGACCGTCCTGGTCGTCGTCGTCCTGGTCGTCATCGGCGTGGGCGGGTCCCGCATCGACGAGGTCTCAGCCGCCCTCGACCCCGGCCCGGTGGGCACGCTGGTGCTGGCCGTGGCCCAGGTCCTCGTCCTGCCGAACCTCGCCACCTGGGCGCTCGCCTGGATGACCGGTCCGGGCTTCAGCGTCGGCGCCGGAACCAGCGTGACGCTCACCTTCGCCAACCCCGGCCTGCAGCCGTTGCTCCCCGTGCTGGGCGCCCTGCCCGCCGGTGGGGCCATGCCGGGCTGGGCCGTCGGCGCGGTGCTCCTCCCGGTCCTGGTCGGCCTGCTCCTCGGGCGCGCCGCCGAGCGGGAGCTCTCCTGGCTACCTGCCCTGGCGGCCTCGGTGGCCGCTGCGGTCATCGTCGCGGCGACGGCCGCAGGCCTGACCGCCCTGGGCGCCGGGTCGCTCGGGGTCGACCGCTTCGTCTCGGTCGGGCCGGACGCCAGACCGGTCGCCCTCTGGCTCTGCCTCGAGCTCGTTCTCGGTGCGCTGCTCTGGCTCCTCGGCTCCGCCGCGGTGGACTGGGTCCAGGGGCGCCGCTCGAGCGATATGTCCGACGCCACCTCCGCCTCGGCCAGGCCCCGGACGGCCGACGACTAGGATCGGTGCGTGACGGAGCCCCGCGTCGACCCCGCCCCGGCGCGCCTGGTCGTCCTCGTCTCCGGCTCCGGCACCTTGCTCCAAGCCCTCCTCGACGCCTGCGCCGAGCCGTCATATGGCGCGCAGGTCGTCGCCGTGGGGGCCGACCGGCCGGGCACGGTGGGGGAGCAGCGCGCACTCCGGGCCGGGCTGCCGACCTTCGTCTGCCGGGTCGCCGACCACCCCGACCGCGCGTCCTGGGACGCCGCGCTCACGGCCCAGGTCGCCGGCTACCAGCCCACTCTGGTCGTCTCGGCCGGCTTCCTCAAGCTCGTCGGGCCGACCTTCCTGGCCCGGTTCGGGGGCCGGTACCTCAACAGCCACAACGCCTTGCTGCCCGCCTTCCCCGGCATCCACGGTCCGCGGGACGCGCTGGCGTATGGCGTCAAGGTCGCCGGCGCCACGGTGTTCATCGTCGACGAGGGGGTCGACACCGGCGCCATCGTCGGGCAGTGCGTCGTCCCGGTCCTCGACGACGACACCGAGGAGACACTCACCGAGCGGATCAAGGCGGCCGAGCGGCCGCAGCTCGTCGACCTCGTCGGCCGGATGGCCCGCGAGGGGTTCACCGTTACCGGCAGGAAGGTCACCATCCCGTGAGCGGCACCGTCAGCGCGCCAGGCCCGACCGTCGACGTCCGCCCGATCCGGCGGGCGCTCGTATCCGTCTATGACAAGTCCGGACTCGTCGAGCTGGTCGAGGGCCTGCACGCCGCGGGGGTGGAGCTGGTCTCCACCGGCGGCTCGGCCGCGCTCCTCGCCGGATTGGGCCTGCCGGTCACCCCGGTCGAGCAGCTGACCGGCTTCCCCGAATGTCTCGAGGGCCGGGTCAAGACGTTGCACCCGCGGGTCCACGCCGGCATCCTCGCCGACACCCGCAAGCCCGACCACCTCGCCCAGCTCGCCGACCTTGAGGTCGCGCCCTTCGAGCTCGTCGTCGTCAACCTCTACCCCTTCGCCGCGACGGTGGCCTCCGGAGCCACGCCGGACGAGTGCGTCGAGCAGATCGACATCGGTGGTCCGTCGATGGTCCGCGCGGCGGGGAAGAACCACCCCAGCGTCGCCGTCCTCACCAGGCCGGACCAGTACGCCGAGGCGCTGGCGGCGGTGCGGTCAGGAGGGTTCACCTTCGAGGCGCGTCGGCGTCTGGCTGCCGAGGCCTTCGCCCACACCGCGGCCTATGACGTCGCCGTCGCGACGTGGATGGCCCAGGGGTATGCCGACACCGGCGCCGGGAGCGGCTTCCCCGCGTGGGCGGGGGCGTCATACGACCGCTCCGCCGTTCTTCGGTATGGCGAGAACCCGCACCAGCGTGCGGCGCTCTACACCGACGGCCGCCCGGGCATCGCCGCCGCGACCCAGCTGCACGGCAAGGAGATGTCGTACAACAACTATGTCGACGCGGACGCGGCGCTGCGCGCGGCGCGCGACCAGGGCGACCAGCCGACCTGCGCGATCATCAAGCACGCCAACCCGTGCGGGATCGCCGTCGGCGCGGATATCGCCGAGGCGCACCGGCGTGCACACGCCTGTGACCCGCTGTCGGCCTTCGGTGGGGTCATCGCGGTCAACCGACCGGTCAGCGTCGAGCTTGCCCAGACGGTGGCCGAGATCTTCACCGAGGTGCTCGTCGCGCCCTCGTTCGACGACGAGGCGTTGGCGGTCCTCACCGCGAAGAAGAACGTCCGGCTCCTCACGGTGGACCTGGCGGCCATCGAGGCGGACGGGGGAGCCGCGGCGCGGGAGACCCGTCCGGTGAGCGGGGGCCTGCTGGTTCAGGACCGCGACCGCGTCGACGCGGTCGTGCGGGACGCCGAGGGCGCCGTGACCGGAGGCGACGACCCGGCATACTGGCGGCTCGTCGCGGGCCCGGCCGCGGACGAGGCGACGCTGGCCGACCTGGCGTTCGCGTGGCGGGCGGTGCGCGCGGTCAAGTCCAACGCGATCCTCCTCGCCCGGGACGGTGCGTCGGTCGGCATCGGGATGGGGCAGGTCAACCGGGTCGACTCGTGCCGGCTCGCGGTCGAGCGGGCGGGGGCGGAGCGCGTCCGTGGCGCGGTGGCTGCGTCGGACGCCTTCTTCCCGTTCGCGGACGGGCCGGGGCTGCTCATCGACGCGGGCGTCGCGGCGATCGTCGCGCCGGGCGGGTCGATGCGCGACCAGGAGAGCATCGACGCCTGCGCGGCCGCAGGGGTGGGGCTGTACTTCACCGGGACCCGTCACTTCGCGCACTGAGGATCCGGCTCGGTGCGTGCCGGCCGCGTGGCAGGATGGGGCACCGTGACCGCGATCGTTCTCGACGGCTCCGCCGTCCTCGCCGATATCAAGGCCGAGCTGACGGCCCGGGTGGCCGTCCTCGCCGAGCGGGGCGTCGTCCCCGGGCTCGGGACCGTCCTGGTGGGGGACGACCCCGGGAGCAGGTGGTACGTCGGGGCCAAGCACCGCGACTGCGCCGAGATCGGGATCCGCTCGTTCCGGCACGACCTGCCCGCCGGCGCGACCCAGGCGCAGGTCGAGGCGGTCATCGACGGGCTCAACGCCGATCCGGCGGTCACCGGCTTCATCGTCCAGCAGCCGACCGGGCTCGACGAGTTCGCCCTGCTGTCGCGGGTTGCCCCGGAGAAGGATGTCGACGGGCTGCATCCATACAACCTCGGCTGCCTCGTCATCGGCCGTCCGGCGCCCCTGCCGTGCACCCCGATCGGATGCGTCGAGCTGCTCCGTCGGTATGCCGTCCCGATCGCCGGGGCCCATGTCGTCGTCGTCGGGCGGGGACTGACCGTCGGTCGGCCGCTCGGGCTCATCCTCACCCGACGCTCCGAGAATGCCACCGTGACCCTGTGCCACACCGGCACCAAGGATCTTGCGGGCGCGGTGCGTCAGGCCGATATCGTCGTCGCGGCCGCGGGGGTTCCGTCGATCATCACCGCAGACATGGTCAAGCCGGGTGCTGCGGTCCTCGACGTCGGGGTGAGCCGGGTGGTTCGCGCCGACGGCGGCTCGGCGATCGCCGGGGATGTCGACCCTGAGGTCGCCTCGGTGGCCGGCTGGGTCTCGCCGAACCCAGGCGGGGTCGGCCCGATGACCCGGGCCGAGCTGCTGACGAATATCGTCGCCGCCGCCGAGCGCGCGGCCGGCGTCGTCCCCTCCCGGTCCTGACCATGGCGCCCCGCGAGCTGGCCCGGCTCGGCCTCTGGTGGGCTGCCGCGGCGGGCACTCTCGCGGGGCTGGGCTTTGTCCTCGGCGGCCGGACCCTCGTCGGGGCCTACCTCGTCATCGCGTCCTTGCTCGGCGCGGCGGTGGTTCGGCTCGTCCTGCCGCCCAGCGCGTCCGGAGGGCTCGTCGTCCGGGGGCGCGCCGTCGACGTCATTACCCTCGTGCTGCTCGCGGCGGCACTGTTCACGGCGATCACCCTGGTCGACCTGCGCCGCCGCTGACCGCCCCCAGCTCCCCTTCACCGCAAAGACACACCTTGAGAAGCGTTCTCAAGGTGTGTCTTTGCGGGGGAGGTACACAAGATCAGATGAGGCCCAGCTCCTTGACCTGGTCGCGCTCGGCCGCGAGCCGAGCCACCGAGGCGTCGATGCGCTCGCGGGAGAAGTCGTTGAGCTCCAGGCCCTGGACGATCGACCAGGCGCCGTCCGCGACGGTGCACGGGAACGAGGAGATGAGCCCCTCGGCCACGCCGTACGACCCGTCCGAGGGCACCGACATCGAGACGACCTCGGAGCTGCCGAGCATCCAGTCCCGCATGTGGTCGATCGTCGCGTTCGCCGCCGAGGCCGCCGAGGACAGGCCGCGGGCCTTGATGATCGCCCCGCCACGGGTGGCGACGGTCGGGATATACGTCCCGGTGATCCACTCGTGGTCGACGAGGTCCGCCGCGACCTGGCCGTTGACCGTGGTGTGGAACAGGTCGGGGTACATCGAGTCGTCGTGGTTGCCCCAGATCGCCAGCCCGCGGACCTCGTCCACGGCCACGCCCAGCTTCTTGGCGAGCATGCTCTTGGCCCGGTTGTGGTCCAGCCGGGTCAACGCGTTGAACCGGTCGCGGGGGATGTCCGGGGCGTTCGTCATCGCGATGAGCGCATTGGTGTTGGCCGGGTTGCCGGTGACGAGGACCTTGATGTCGTCGGCGGCCACCTTGTTCAGCGCCGCACCCTGACCGGTGAAGATCTTGCCATTGGCGGCGAGCAGGTCGGCCCGGTCCATTCCCTCCTTGCGCGGCATCGCGCCGACGAGCAGAGCGCAGCTGGCCCCGGCGAAGATCTGCTCGGGGTCGTCACCGATCTCGACGCCGGCAAGCGTCGGGAAGGCGCAGTCGTCGAGCTCCATGACGACACCCTCGAGGGCTTTCAGTGCGGGGGTGATCTCGAGCAGCCGCAGCTCCACCGGGGTGTCCGGCCCCAACAGGGCGCCACTGGCGATGCGGAACAGCAGGCTGTAGCCGATCTGGCCGGCCGCGCCGGTGACGGCGACCTTGACGGGGGAAGTGCTCACGATGCGACCCTTCGCGACGGGGGGTGGACGACGCGTCCGACGCTACCAGCGGGCCCGGCACGGCGCCGTGCCGGAGGTCACCTTCGAGCGCGTGGCCGGGTCGGCATACCGCGCAGGTATGCCGACCCAACTGCCTGGTCACTCAGGCGGCGGCCGGTGCGGTCTTCTCGCCGGTGATGGCGGCGTATGTCGCCCCGGCGATCATCGCCCCGAGGATCGGAGCAAGCCAGAACAGCCACAGCTGACCCGGAGCCCCGGCGGCGTTGACGAAGGCGACGCCGGTCGAGCGGGCCGGGTTGACCGAGGTGTTGGTGATCGGGATGGAGATGAGGTGGATCAGGGTCAGCGCCAGACCGATGGCGATCGGGGCGAAGCCGGCCGGGGCGCGCCGGTCGGTCGCGCCGAGGATGACGTAGAGGAAGACCGCGGTGAGGATGAGCTCGGCGAGCAGGGCCGCCCCGAGGCCGTAGCCGCCGGGGGAGCTCGCGCCATACCCGTTGGCGGCCATGTGGCCGGTCGCGGTGAAGCCGTCCTTGCCGGAGGCGATGGCGAGCAGCGCGGCACCGGCAACCAGGCCGGCGACGACCTGGGTGACGACGTACGCAGGCACGTCCTTCCAGTCGAAGCGCTTCGCGGTGGCCAGGCCGATCGTCACGGCCGGGTTGAAGTGGCCGCCCGACACGTGGCCCACGGCATACGCCATGGTGAGCACGGTGAGGCCGAAGGCGAGCGCGACACCGACGAAGCCGATGCCGAGCTGGGTCTTGTCGTCGGTGAGGTACTTCGCGGCGAAGATGGCCGAGCCACAGCCGCCGAAGACGAGCCAGAAGGTGCCCAGAGCCTCGGCGCCGAGGCGCGCGGGCAGGGTGGGAGTCTGCATGATGGTGGATCCCCTCGAATGGTGGTGATGCCAGGTCTGCCTGGCCTGCGCGTCGTCCCCCGGCGCGCAGCACCATTAACGCATGTCAGGGTGGGTGCGCCAAAGGTCGGCAGGGGCGCGGCGGGTCGGCCGACGGCCGGCGTGAGCAGATATCTTGACATCAAGGTATCCTCGGTTCGGTAGCCTGGCCTGGCACCGATGGCGCGACCTCGAAGTGGAGACGGCGATGACCTCGACCCCTGCTCGTTCCCAGATCGTCTGGACCCAGATCGACGAGGCGCCGGCCCTGGCGACGTCCTCGTTCCTGCCGATCGTGCAGGCCTTCACCGCGGGGACCGGCGTCGAGGTCGTCACCAGCGATATCTCGCTGTCCGGCCGCATCCTCGCGGCCTTCCCGGACCGGCTCACCGCCGAGCAGCAGGTGCCCGACAATCTCGCCGCCCTCGGTGCGCTCACCTTGCGCCCCGAGGCGAATATCATCAAGCTCCCCAATATCTCCGCCTCCGTCCCGCAGCTCAAGGCCGCCATCGCCGAGCTTCAGGGCAAGGGGTATGCCGTCCCCGACTACCCCGAGTCCCCGGCCACCGAGGAGGACCAAGCCGTTGCTGCGGCATACGGGAAGGTCCTGGGGTCGGCGGTCAACCCGGTCCTGCGCGAGGGGAACTCGGACCGGCGCGCCCCCCTGTCGGTGAAGAACTTCGCCAAGAAGCACCCGCACCGCCTCGGCGCCTGGGACCCGGCGACCAAGGCGCGCGTCGCGACGATGAGTGCGGGTGACTTCTACGGCAACGAGAAGTCCGTCGTCATGGCCGACGGCGGCGACCTGCGCATCGAGCTGGTCCCGGCCGACGGCTCCGCCCCGGTCGTCCTCGCCGCAAAGGTCCCGACCCTGCCCGGGGAGATCGTCGACGGCACCTTCATGAGCGTGGCCGCGCTGCGCGCCTTCTACGCCGCCCAGATCGAGGCGGCCAAGGCCGACGGGCTGCTCCTGTCGCTGCATCTCAAGGCGACGATGATGAAGGTCTCCGACCCGGTGATGTTCGGGCATGCCGTCTCGGTCTTCTACGCTCCGGTGCTGGAGAAGTACGCCGACACCCTGGCCGAGCTCGGCTTCAACCCCAACCTCGGCATGGGCGACCTCCAGGCCCGGATCGCGACCCTTCCGGAGGCGCAGCGAGCGGCGATCGAGGCCGACATCACGGCCCTGTATGCCGCCCGCCCGGCGATCGCCATGGTCAACTCCGACAAGGGCATCACCAACCTGCACTTCAGCAATGACACCATCGTCGACGCGTCGATGCCGGTCGTCGTCCGCGACTCCGGCCAGATGTGGAACGGGGCTGGCACGCTTCAGCCCACCTTGGCGATGGTGCCGGACCGCTGTTACGGCCCGATGTATGCCGAGGTCTTCGACAACTGCCGCACCCATGGGGCACTGGACCCGGCGACGATGGGGTCGGTCCCCAATGTCGGGCTGATGGCTCAGAAGGCCGAGGAGTACGGCTCGCACCCGACGACCTTCATCCTCCCCGCGGCAGGCACGGTGCGTGTCCTCGGCCCCGACGGCGCCGAGCTGATGAGCCACGAGTGCGGCGCGGGCGACATCTGGAGGATGTCGCGGGTGCGCGATATCCCGATCCAGGACTGGGTCAAGCTCGCCGTCACCAGGGCCCGGGTCACCGGCGCCCCGGCCTGCTTCTACCTCGACCGTGAACGCGCCCACGACCGCAATGTCATCGCCAAGGTCGAGCGCTACCTCGGCGACCACGACCTCACCGGTATCGAGTACCGCATCCTCGCCCCCGTCGAGGCGATCCGCTGGTGCCTCGAGCGGATCCGCGAGGGCAAGGACACCATCTCGGTGACCGGCAACGTGCTGCGTGACTATCTCACCGACCTCTTCCCGATCCTCGAGCTCGGCACCTCGGCGAAGATGCTCTCGGTCGTGCCCCTGCTCGCCGGTGGCGGGCTCTTCGAGACCGGGGCCGGCGGCTCGGCGCCCAAGCACGTCCAGCAGTTCGTCGCCGAGGACTACCTGCGCTGGGACTCCCTCGGTGAGTTCTCCGCCCTGGGCGCCTCGCTCGAGCATGTCGCCCAGACGACCGGCAACGCCAAGGCCCAGGTCCTCGCCGACGCCCTCGACGCCGCCATCGCGACCTTCCTCGACGAGAACAAGTCCCCGGCCCGCAAGGTCGGCCAGATCGACAACCGCGGCTCGCACTTCTACCTCGCGCTCTACTGGGCCCGGGCGCTCGCGGCGCAGTCCGCGGACCCCGAGCTCGCCGACCGGTTCGCGCCGGTCGCGGCCGCGCTGGCCGTCGATGAGGACCAGATCAACGCCGAGCTCATCGGCGTCCAGGGCCACCCGGTCGACCTGGGCGGGTACTACCGTCCGGACACCGCCAAGGTCACCGCGGCGATGCGGCCGAGCCCGACCCTCAACGCGATCATCGACTCGCTCTGACGTCGGGGCTGGCCGTGGGCGCGCCAGGGCGCTCGGCGTGAGGGTCCTCGGGGACGACGAGATCCGGGCCCGGCTGTCGGCCGACCGGGTCGTCGCCGTGCTCACGGCGCTGCTCCACGCCCAGGCCGAGGGCGACTTCCGCGCGCCGGCCCGGGCCGTCATACCGCTGACCCATCCGGAGCGGCTCACCGTGACCGCCGGTGCCCTCGGGGACCAGTGGTATGGCTACCGCGCCTACGCCGGGGTGGGTGCCCAGGGCGACGAGCAGGTGACCGTCGTCCACGAGGGCGCCTCCGGCGCCGTCCTCGGTATGGCGGTCAGTGCCCTGCTCGGCCCGATGCGCTGCGGCGCGATGACGGCCGTCGCGGTGGACGCGCTGACGCCGCCGGGCCCGGTCGACGTGACGCTCGTCGGCGCCGGACGCCAGGCCTACCACCAGCTCTGGGCGCTGCGGGCGGTCCGCACGCTGAGGCGGGTCCGGGTCGTCGGGCGCTCGCCGGGGTCGGCCGCCCGGTTCGTCGAGGAGGTCCGGTCGCGGTTGGGCCTTGACGCTGCCGAGGCGACGCCACCCGACCTCGAGGCCGACCTCGTCGTCCTCGCCACGTCGAGCCCGACCCCGGTGCTCGACCCGGAGCGGATCCGCCCCGGCCAGCTCGTTGTCACGGTGGGACCCAAACAGGTCGGCCGGGCCGAGTACTCGCCCGCGCTTGCGGACGCCGCCGACCTCGTCGTCACCGACTCGCTCGCCCAGCTGCGCGGGTACGACCCGCCGCACGTCCTCGCGGACCGGGCCGACGAGATCGTCGAGCTCTCCGCTCTGCTGGCTACGCCCGGCGTGGACCACGGTGACGAGCGCGGCCTCGGCGCTGCGGCGGGGTCGCGGGTCCTGTTCTGCAATGTCGGGCTCGCCGGGGCCGAGGCTGCCTTGCTGCATTCCGTGCTTTGAGCCCGGCGCGGCGCAACGCGCGACCGGACGCGGCGTGGCCGGACCGGCGGGAGCCGACCCGGCCACGTCAAACCAGCGACTACTTGTACCGGATGTGCAGGTGGTTGTCGTGGTTCGGGTACGAGGAGGTCAACCCCTCGTTGATCAGCTGCCGGTCGTTGAAGTAGATCAGCACGACGTGCCCAGGGGCGGCCGCGCGGATCGCCTGGACCAGCTGTCGGGTTGCGGCCTGGTCGTACGCCGCCGAGGCCGGCGTGATCCGGCCGGCGGTGCACTGGGCGTTGTCGGTGCGGATGGGCCAGACGTCGACGTCGACGCCGAGCTCGTGCGAGGCGTGCCCGGCGATATCACCGCCGTGCTCCCAGCTGATGTCACCCACGGGCACCTTGCCCTGACCAGTCCCCGCGAAGCTCGCGGCTGCCGCCTCCAGCTGGCCTATGGTCGATCCCGTGCCCCAGTTCGCCCCGGTGTTCCCGTCGGGGTCCTTGTCGCACAGGTTCACCCACGAGGGCAAGGTGTAGTGCCAGAGCAGGTTGCGCCAGGTCATCGCACCGACGACGCCGTCGTCGCCGATACCCGCATGGCGCTGGAAGGTTGTCACGGCCCCGAGGGTGCCGGTTCCGAAAACCCCGTCGACAGCCAGGCCGGCGGAGCGCTTCTTGTTGAGGAGTACCTGCACCGCCTTTACCGCCGGCCCGGTCGAGCCGTTCCGGACGGTGACGACCAGGGCGCCCCACGTCAGGGCTCCCGCCGTGCCGTCCGGTTGTAGGCCTCGGGCGTTCTGGAAGGCCCGCACCGCGGAGTCGGTGCCCGAGCCGAAGACCCCGTCGGCAGCCACCGAGGTGTAGCCCCGGGCCTGGAGGAGGTACTGCAGGGCCTGGACATCCACTCCACGGTTCCCCTGCCACAACGTCGGGAAGGCCGCCGCCGAGAACGCCTGTGCCGGGGGACCGGCGAGCAGCCCCGAGGCGACGACGAGGAGGGCGACCAGCATCGCCCGCAGGCGGTATGCCGACGAGATCATGAGGTGATCCCGCAGGTCGGGGCGCTCCAGACGCGCCCGGCGCGGATGTCGAAGTGCACGTGGTCGTTGTGGTCGGGGTAACCCGGTCCGAAGAGGCCACCGGCGCCGGCAGAGCGCGCCTGACGAGCCACCACGCACAGGTCGGCGATCGACTGCACCCGGACCAGGTCCAGCGCCTTGCCATAGGTGTGCTGGCCGTAGGGGTAGCCGTCGCAGGCCTTGTCGCGGAAGCCCGAGGTCACCGTGATCGGGGTGTCGCCGAGCTGGTGGCGCAGCGCCTCGGCGCGCCACATCACCCGCTTGAGGTTCTCCTTGACCTCCGCGAGCGGGACGGACCCGTTCGAGTTGAGCCCGCGGCCACAGTTGTTGCTGACTTCAGTCCAGGAGAAGTGCAGCGGCGAGCAGTCGGCCTTCTGCAGCGAGTAGATCTTCGAGAAGGTGAGGCTGCCGGCGACCCCGTCGGGGTTGAGACCGTAGGCGCGCTGGAAGCCCCGGACCGCCTCGGTGGTCAGCGAGCCGTAGCTGCCGTCGATCGCGATATTGACGCCATAGCCGGCCCAGCCGGCGACGCGGATCTGGAGCTCGGCGACGTCGGAGCCGGTCATCCCCGGCCGCAAGGTGCGGTACCACGTGTAGCAGGTCGCGCCTTGGGCGCCGGGTGCAGCGGGTCCGACCGTCACCACCGCTCCGGCGAGCACCAGGGTGAGGGTGAGCAGGATTCGGACATAGCGGGACGAACGCATGGCTTCCTCCATGGGCTGTGCACCGCGACCGCGCCGAGACCGGGCGGTCGGCCGACGTCATCGTCGACTCTTCGAGTGTCACCCCGTCCGCCGCGATGCGCGCGCCGAGATCCGCGCCCCTGTGGATAACTCGGCTTCAGAGGTGGCTAGCGCGGGGCCTGGGTCGCGGCCCGCCGGACGAAGGCGGCGAGGTCGGCGCTCTGCTGCAGCCGCGACGGCTCGTGGACGTACATCATGTGCCCGGCCTCGTAGTAGGCGTGCTCGATATTGTCGGTCAGCTCGGCCGGGATGGTGAGGTGGGCGAGCACCCCCTGTGCGGCGAAGTATGGCGTCGCGCCGTCGAGATAGCCGTAGGCGACATGGACGAGCAGGTGCGGGTTGCGCCGCATTGCTCGGGCCAACCGCGGGGCGACATTGACGTCGCGCCCCTCGAACTCCTTGAACGACCACGGGTTGACCCGCTCCGAGACCTGCTCGTAGTGGAGGTCGTTGGCATACCCGAGGTCGGCCCGGACGTAGTGGTTGAAGGCGGCGGCATATGGACCGGCAATCGCGTCGTGCGAGGGGTCGGCGTCATACATCTCCGCCGTTCCCGACCCCGCCGGGCCGGTGAACCGGGAGTCCAGGCGACCCACGGACAGGCCCCGCGCGCGGAGCAGCTCGGTGAAGAAGCGCAGATGCTCGATGCGCAGGTTGGACCGGCGCACGTAGTCGACGGACAGTCCGGTCAGCCCGGCGATCCGCGACGCCGCGGCGTCGACCTCCTCCTCGGTGAGCCGCATCCCGCGGGCGAGCACCCACGGATACTCGCGCTCGGCATACTCCTCGGCGTCGGCGAGCACCTCGGCGAGGCTGCGGCCGGGATGCAGGCCGTGGTAGTGCGCGACGGCGGCATAGGTGGGGAGGAAGGCGACGCAGGCGCGGTCGTCCGCCTCGTGCAGGCCGATCGAGCCGAGGTCGAGGACCGAGGAGATGAGCATGACCCCGTTGAGGTACATCCCATAGCGCTCCTGGAGGTGGTCGGCCAGCGCCGCAGCGCGCAAGGTGCCATAGGACTCACCGGCGAGGAACTTCGGGGACATCCACCGGCCGTTGCGGGTCGTCCAGAGCCGGATCAGCTCACCGACGCTGTCGAGGTCCTTGGCGTAGCCGTGGTACTCGCCGGGCTTGCCGCCCTCGACGGCGCGGGAGTAGCCGGTGGAGACCGGGTCGATGAAGACGAGGTCCGACTCGACGAGCAGGGTCTGCGGGTTCTCGGCGATCGCGTAGGGGGGTGCGAGCAGCGCACCGACGTCGCCCATGAGCACGCGCCGCGGCCCCATGACCCCCAGGTGCAGCCACACGCTGGAGGACCCCGGACCGCCGTTGAAGGCGAAGGTCACCGGGCGGGTGGTCGGGTCCGCGCCGTCGAGCACGTATGACGTGACGGACATCTCGGCCTTGGCCGTGTTGCCGGTGAAGACCCCGTCCTCATACACCTCGTCGCGCAGGACGACCCGCCCGGTCGTCGCGGTATAGCGCAGCGTGCCCATGGGGGTGTCGACGGTGTGCGAGGTGGTGACCAGGTCGTCGGCGGGTTCGGGTTTCGCCCCCGATCCCGTCGAACCGGTCGGCGCAGCGGGTGGGGCAGTCCCCGCTGCGGTCTCCGGGCTGGGTGAGGCGGGGGCGGGGAGGTGTCCGAGGTCACGGCGACACCCTAATCGACGAGCGTCAACGGCCTACGTGGAAGGCCCAAGGCGCCGTCCGCACCCCCTGTGCCGGACGACGCCTTCGCCTCGACGGGGCAGCGACGCACCGCACCGGACCATCGTGTCAACCGGCGCTGCGATTCCACTGCGAAGGTCAACGGCGACAACGGGTCTGCGGCAGCGGAGCTCAGCCGGAGACCCGCGAGCCGCGCAGCGCGGCGATGAGCCGGTCGAGCGGGCCGAGGTCGTCCGCGCCGGCCTCGGCGAGGACGACCCGCTCGTGCTCGAGCACGGCGACGGCGTCCTCGGGTCGCCCGTCGCGGTGGAGCAGCAGTCCGAGCTCGTGCAGGCTGGCGGCGACGCTGATCGGCCGATGAATCGCCTCGAAGCCCAGGGCGCTGGCCCGGAAGGACTCCTCCGCTTCGGCATACCGACCCAGCCCGGTCAGCGCTCGCCCGACGGTGCGCTCGGCCCGATGCTGGATGTACGGGTCCCGGTGGCGCGCGGCGAGGTCGCAGGCGTCCATCGCCATGGGGAGCGCCTCGGCCGGGCGACCCTGGGCGCAGGTGATATCGGCCCGCGCGTCGAGGGCCGCGGTGTAGCCGCGCGGGTCGTCGAGGCGGGAGTACAACGCCATCGCCTCCTCGCAGTGCCGCATCGCGGCGTCGAGGTCCTTGACCCGCCGCAGCGAGTGGGCCAGCTCGACGAGGGTGCTGGCCTGGTTCAGCCAGTCACAGGTGCCCTCGAAGTAGCGCGCCGCGACCCGGTGCGCCTCGAGCGCCGCCTCGAGCAGGTCGTACGCGTCGTACACCCCGCCCCAGGCCAGTGCGAGGTGCGCGCGCAGCAGGGCCGTGGTGTCCGGACGGACGTGCGCGTCCGCCCAGCGCAGCGACTCCTCGGACGCATGGCGCTGCCCGGCGTGCCGCAGGATCGTCCCCCGGACGACCGCGCAGGACAGCGCTGCCGCGTGGTTGCCGACGGCAGTGAAGGTCGTCTGGGCCTGCTTCAGAGCCTCGACATAGGCCGCGCCGGCAGGCCGGTCGTGGAGCAGCCCGGCCGCGGCGAGATCGAGGTGCGCGGCGACGATGGCGCGGCTTCGCGGCGAGGAGGTGAGAGCGGATCGGACCTGGTCCGAGGCTGCCAGCCAGCTCTGGGCCTGCTGGCCCGCGGCGGGGGCGGTCACGGCGAGCAGCCGCCAGGCGGTCTCGGGGTCGTCGGGGACCACAGCCCGAGCCATCTGGATCAGCGCCGGGGTCTCCGCGGCGAAGTAGCGCAGCGACTCATCCGGGGTCGGGTCAGGCCCAGGGCGGTCGGGCGAGCCGGGCGGTCGGGGCACCATCTGGTTCGGGTAGGTCGCGGTATGCCGCACGGCCTCGGCGAGCAGCCGCGCCGAGATCGCGACGACGTCCGGCGGGGGGAGGGCGGCCGCAGCCCCCCGGGCGTGCAGCCGGACAAGGTCGTGGATCCGATAGAGCGGCTCGGCGTGCTCCTGGATGACCGGGTCGAGGATGCCGGCCTCGACGAGCGGGTCGATGGCCTCGTCCGCCGCGGTGGCATCGCCGCAGATCGCCGCGCAGGTGTAGCGGCTGACGCGCTGGAGAGGCAGCCGCGCGATGTCGTGGAGGAGCCGCCGACTGCCCGGGGGCAATGGTGCCTCGGCCAGCCCGAGACCGGCCCCGAGCCGGCCGTCCTCGTCGGTGAGCTCGCGCCGGCCGGCATACTCCTCGGCGAGGCGGTCCGCAGAATGAGTGAGCGTGACATCCGGTCGGCGAGCCAGGCGTTGGCCGATCACCCGCAGGAGCAGCGGGTGGCCGCCGGTCAGCTCGACGAGTCGGTCGGCGGCGACGGGCTCGCGCTGCACCCGGTCCGAACCCAGGTGGGCCCGGAGCAGGTCGAGGGACTGGTCGGCGGTGAGCGACCCCAGCCGGATCAGGTGAGTGGGGACCAGCCCACGCAGCGGCTGGCGGCTGGTGAGGATCGCCATGGATGACGGGCGGGGCGGGAGCAGTGGGGTGACGTCGAAGCCGTCCGGGACGTCGTCGAGGACGATGAGGATCCTCCGGTCGTCGAGGATCGAGCGGAAGACGGCTGCTCGGTCGGCCAGGGGCTGCGGGAGGTCGGGGCCGCGGACGCCGAGGATGCCGAGGAAGGAGTCGAGGACCGGCCCCGGGCCACCCTGGCCGCCCTCGCCGGACAGGTCCGCGTAGAGGCTGCCGCCGTCGAAGTGCTCGCGGAGCCGGTGGGCGGCCTCGATCGCCAGGGTGGTCTTTCCCACGCCCCCGATGCCGATGAGGCTGACGACGGCGGGGACAGCCCGGCCGCATGCTGCAGCGGCGATCCGGTCGAACTCGGCCTCCCGGCCGATGACGACCGAGACGCTGCGGGGCACGGTGCGCGGCCCCGGCTCGTCGGCGACCCAGGCGCGGCGCGGGGGGTCGGGCGGGTTCGCCATCGTCGGGTGGCCGCCGAGCAGGGCGGCGTGCGCGGCCGCGAGCAGCGGGCCGGGGCGGACTCCGAGCTCGGCGTCGAGCCGCTTGCGGGCCGCGGTGAAGGTCGCCATGGCCTCGGCCCGGCGGCCGCTACGAGCCAGGACCGTCATGAGCTGCGCGGCGAATGCCTCGTGGAAGGGCAGCTCCTCGACGAGGAGGGTGAGCTCGGCGACCAGCCCGTCGACGCGGCCGGTTGCGAGGTCGGCGTCGATGCGGGCACCGAGGAGGCGCAGCCGCTCGTCGACCAGTGAGCGCCGCGCGGCCTCGACGCGAGGGGTCTGGACGCATCCGCCCAGCGGTTCCGGGCCGACCACCGCGACTGCCTCGTGGAGCAGGGCGCGGCTCTGCTCGCCGGCCGGAACTGCCAGCGCGCGGCGCACCAGGGCCCGCCATCGAGCGACGTCCAGGGTCACCCCGGCGGCGAGGCGGTAGCCCTGGGGTGTGGTCTCGACGAGGGGGGCGCTGCCGACCTTGCGGCGCAGCCCCGAGACCAGGGCCTGGATGCGGTTCCGTGGCGTCCGGGGGAGGTCGTCGCCCCAGAGCCAGTCGGCGAGCGAGTCGTGCGAGCCCGATCGGTCCGTGGCGAGGGCCAGCGCGGCCAGCAGGGAGGCTTCGAGCCTGGTCAGCGGGACCGCGGAACCGGCCACGTCGACCCCGACGTGGCCCAGCACCGCAAGACCGACGGACACGGCCCCTCCTTGCACGTCAGCCCGCTCGGGACCACGCTATGTCACCACGTGGGCATCCGTCGGGTTGTTCCGTCCCGAAGCGCACCTCGTCTCGAGTGCCGACCCTCACCCGGGGAGAGGTCCCGCGTCGTGGACCCCGCGTCCGGCGCTCCTGGACTCAGGTGGTGCTCGTGGCATCGAGCGCGATACCACGAGCGTTCTGGGAGTCCATGAGCGCGCGGACGAGACGTCGTCGGGCCCGAGGGCGTGGCATCGGGGACGTGCCGACGTGCAGCTGCGTCAGGCCAGTCCGTCGCAGTCGATGACCGAGGCGTCGCCGGGGGTGTACTTGACCAGGGCGAAGTTCTCCTTGACCAGCTCGTCCCGGACCCGCTGCCCGGTCCGTCGGTCGACCAGGGTGCGCCAGATCTCGTTGCGTCGGTAGTACTCGCCGGCATACCTCATGAAGCACTCGTCCTTGGCGAAGACCCGGAAGGTGTGCTCGGGCTCCCGGTCGGTCCGCAGCTCACCTTCGAGGTACCGTTCGCCGACGCTGACAAAGAGCTGGTATGTCGCCTCCGTGTCGTTGCGCACCACGAAGTCGACATAGTTGTAGGCGATCGAGCAGCCGACCCCCCAGGGGAGGACCCGCCCGTTGTCCGGGAAGGGGTCGAAGGAGTGCTCCGAGCGCTCCACCACGGTGAGCGGCGAGTGGAGCACCATCCAGTGGAGCAGGTTGGCCAGCTGGCAGATGCCGCCGCCGACCCCAGGTCGCGCCGCACCGCCGGAGAGCCGCATCCCCTCGACATACCCCTTGCGCCGGGTGCAGTTGCCGATGACCTTGTTGAACGAGAAGGTCTCGCCGGGTCGGATGAGCACAGTGTCGACCTGGGCCGAGGCCAGCCGCAGGTTGGTCACCTTGTTGTGCTGGAGCCACATCTGGTCCGGGACGAGGGTGCGCAGCAGCAGGGACTTGTGCTGCTTGACCCGGAACGGCAGGGTCTCGGCGCGGCGCTCGGACACCCACCGCGTCCCGCGCTGCCGCCAGGCGAGGTGCCGCTTGGCCTGGAGCACCGTGACGGCGACCGGGTACAAGGCGGGGTAGCGCTGGGTCAGCCTGGGCGGGGCGGTGAACCGGGCTGGGAGGACGAAGTCCGGCGGTGCGTCGACGATCTCGGTCACGGTGATCCCCTTGTTCGCAGTGACGTGTTCTGGTGACGTGGTGCGGTGGTGTGCCGCAGGCTGTCGACGATGGTGTCACAGGTCACGCGTCGTACGCCCCAGGGTGGGCCCTTGGCCCCTCTTTTCATATACCCGCCCGGGTATCCTTGACGCATGACAAGCGCACCCTCGCGACGACTTCTCGTCCTCGGGGCCGGAACGGCCGGGACGATGGTGGCCAACAAGCTGATCAAGCGGCTCGACAGCTCGCAGTGGTCGGTCACGGTCGTCGACAAGAACGACATCCACGACTACCAGCCGGGCTACCTCTTCATCCCGTTCGGCATCAACTCGCCCGACCAGATCCGTCGGACCAAGCACCCGTTCATCGCCGACGGCGTCGAGCTGGTCATGGCCGAGATCGACACGGTCGACCCCGACGGCAAGGTCGTCACCTTCACCGACGGCCGGACCATCGGCTACGACTACCTCGTCATCGCCTCGGGGACCACGCCGCGTCCGGACCAGACCCCGGGCATGCTCGGCGAGGAGTGGCACAAGTCGGTGGGGGAGTTCTACACCTTCGAGGGTGCCGTCGCGCTCAAGGCCGCGATGGACCGCTTCACCGGCGGCCGCCTCGTCATGCACATCACCGAGATGCCGATCAAGTGCCCCGTCGCCCCACTGGAGTTCGTCTTCCTCGCCGACGACTACCTGCGACAGCGGGGGCTGCGCGACAAGACCGAGATCGTCTACGTCACCCCGCTGGACGGCGCCTTCACCAAGCCGGTCGCCGCGCGCGAGCTCGGGTCCGCGCTGGAGAAGCGTGGTATCCACCTCGAGTCGGACTTCATGATCGAGTCCGTCGACCAGGAGGCCAAGGTCATCCGCTCGTATGACGAGCGCGAGGTCGCCTACGACCAGCTCGTCACCATCCCGCTCAACATGGGCGCCGACTTCGTGGCCCGCTCGGGCCTGGGCGACGAGCTCAACTACGTCCCGGTCGACAAGCACACGATGCAGTCCACCGCGCACGAGACGATCTTCGTCCTCGGCGACGCGTCGAACCTGCCGACGTCCAAGGCCGGCTCGGTGGCCCACTTCTCGGTCGAGGTCTTCGTCGAGAACTTCGTCCAGCTGGCCAGCGGCCGGCCGATGACGCACTCCTTCGACGGCCACGCCAACTGCTTCATCGAGGCCGGCGGCGGCAAGGGGATGCTCCTCGACTTCAACTACGAGACCGAGCCGCTCACCGGCACCTTCCCGTTCCCCAAGGTCGGCCCGATGTCCCTGCTCAAGGAGTCTCGGGCCAACCACCTCGGCAAGCTCGCCTTCCGCTGGGTCTACTGGAACATGCTCCTCCCCGGACGGCCGATCCCGTTGCCCGCCGAGATGTCCATGACCGGCAAGACCCCCGCAGCCTGACCACCCCACCACCGAAGAAGGAGCACACCCACATGCCCACCACGACGATCGCCGGCCACCAGGTCGAGGTCAACGACGAGGGCTTCCTCACCGACCCGTCCCAGTGGGACGAGTCGCTTGGCGCCGAGCTGGCCCACATGATAGGTGTCGACCTCACGGACAAGCACTGGGCCATCGTGAAGTTCCTCCGCGAGGACTACGCGATCATGGGGGAGACCGCCACCCTGCGCCGGGTCAGCACCCAGACCGGCACCGCCGTGAAGGACCTCTTCACCCTCTTCCCGGTCAAGCCGGCGAAGAAGATGGCCTATGTCTCCGGGCTGCCCAAGCCCAAGGGCTGCGTCTGAGCGTCATACGAGGATATGAGAAAGAGCTGACATGAGCACCGACACGCAAGCCCCCGACACCATGACTACCCCGATCATGCCGTCGTTCGACTCCGGCCCGACCGACCGGAAGCTCGCGATCATCTGCAGCAAGGGCAACCTCGACATGGCCTACCCGGGCCTGATCCTGGCGAACGCGGCCCTCGGCGAGGGCATCGAGACCCACCTGTTCTTCACCTTCTGGGGTTTCGACATGATCAACAAGAAGACGATGGAGCACCTGAAGTTCTCCTTCGTCGGCAACACCGCGATGCATCCGCCGGGCCACTTCGGGATGTACATGCCGCAGACCCTCGGTGGCCTGCCCGGTATGACGCATATGGCTACGGCGATGATGAAGAAGCAGATCGCCGCGCTCGACGTCCCGGAGGTCCCGGAGTTCCTCGAGATGCTCGCCGCATCCGGCTGCCACATGTGGGCCTGTCGGATGTCCGCGGACATGATGAACCTGGTCGAGGACGACCTCTACGAGGGCGTCGAGGGCATCATCAGCGCGACCGACTTCATCGAGCTGACCGACGGCGCGCAGCTGCTCTTCATCTGAGCCAGAACCCGTTGATCCCGTCCGAGGGGGCGTGCTACCGGCAGTTCGCCGGGGTGCGCCCCCTCAGCGGCTGATGACCCCCAGCTCGATGGCGCGCAGCACCGCACGGGTGCGGTCCCGGACTCCGAGCTTGAGCAGGATCGCCGAGACGTGGTTCTTCACGGTGCCCTCTGCGAGATGGAGCATCTGGGCGACCTCGCGGTTGGAGTAGCCGGCCGCGACCAGACGTAGCACCTCGATCTCCCGGTCGGTGAGCGAGTCCGGAGACTCGGTCGCGTCGAAGCTGCGCGGCGCGCCGCTGGCCGGCTGGTCGCCGAGCCGTTCGAGCAGCCCAGCAGTGAGGCCCGGCTGCACCACACGCCCCCCGGCGGCCAGGGTCTCGACCGCCTGGACGAGCTGGTCGAGCGTGACGTCCTTGAGCAGGTAGCCCCGCGCTCCGAGACGCATCGCCTCGAGGATCGCCTCGTCGTCGTCGAAGGTGGTCAGCACCAGCGTGGGGATCAACGCGGCAGCTCGGCCGCGCAGCTCACGCAGCATGTCGAGCCCGCCCATCCGGGGCATCCGCAGGTCGAGCATGACGACGTCAGGCGTGGTCGAGGCGATGACCTCGAGTCCGGCAAGGCCGTCGCCGGCCTCGCCGACCACGACGACCCGACTGCTCAGGGCCAGAAGCGCCCGAATGCCCTGGCGGACAAGGTGCTGGTCATCGATGATGACGACTCGAACGGGGGAGCGCTCGCCGTCGGCGGTCATGGCGTCCTCGCTCCTCACGTTTTCCGGCCCACCCGGCACCGGTCCCTTCGACAGGAGCCGCGCTTCGAGGTGAACGCCCTCCGGGCGCGGACGTCCAGCTCAGCTCTCCCCCGAGCTGACCCACGCATTCGGCATCCCTCGCAGCCCGTTCCCTGCGGACACGAGGAGAATACCCTGGCTCGGCATGACCAGGGCGAGGAGGAGGCTCTGGTCGATGAGGATGCCGACCAGCCCAAGGCGCAAAGGGTGCGCAGTCCCGAGGTATGACGCGAGCGGCCACCGCAGCGCTGGCGCTTCGGCCCGGAGGGTGCCGGAAGTCATGGGTGAAGGTCGTGACGACAAGCACATGCGTTGGTCTCGTCGATATCCGACGATTAATGCGGGGATGGTGACCAACGGACGTGCTGCGGCACGCGCGGAGGTCACCTGTTGGGATGCAGTAGATCGCAGTGCAGTACCACGCAATGTCGGGGGACATTGGGTCGGCGGTCGCCACACCTTGGGGACCAGGTCTCGGACGGGGGCGTCCGAGGGCGGCCGCTGACCCGGCGCTTCATGAGGACTGCCTGTGGGGGATGGGGACCGACGGCTCGCGGACACCGAGAGAGCTGGGACACGTCCTCGGGGCAGCATGGGACACGACCGGGCCGCAGTCATCTGACTGCGGCCCGTGTCGTTGGCCGACGGTTACTCCCCCTGGCGAGGACCTCGGACGACGTCGGAGCCGCGGAACGGCAAGCAGGCGATATCCGAGTCGAGATCTATCCCCGTTCGGCCAGGTCGGCGCCCGCTCCGGGACCGGGTGCGACGAAGAAGGCGGTCGGAGGGTCAAACCCGCGGAGGTCGAAGGCCTCGGCCACCGCCGCAACGACTGCATCCGCGGACGCGGCAGGGAGCAGGGCAATGGCCGAGCCGCCGAAGCCGCCGCCGGTCATCCGCGCCCCCCAGGCTCCGGCTCCCAGCGCCGCGTCGACCACGGTGTCCAGCTCGATGCAGGAGACCTCGAAGTCGTCTCGCAGCGACTCGTGGGAGGCGACGAAGGTCGCGCCCACCCGGGCGAAGTCACCGTGTCCAAGGGCCTCGACACACTCGCGGACCCGCTGGATCTCGGTCACGACGTGCCGGGCGCGTTGCCGCGCGGTCCCGGTCAACCTGGCCTCGACGTCGGCCGGATCGGCGCTGCGCAGGCTGGGCACCCCCAAGGTCTGTGCGGCCTCGATACACGCGGTGCGGCGGGCGGCATACTGCCCGTCGACCAGAGCGTGCTTGGCTCTGGTGTCGACCACGAGGAGCCGCAGCCCGTGCGCCTCCGGGTCGAAGGGCACCTGGCGGGCCGAGCCGTCGCGGCAGTCGAGGAAGAGCGCATGCCCGGCTCGGCCCCGCATGGCGATGGCCTGGTCCATCCCGCCGGTCGGGGCCTGCGCGACCTCGTTCTCGGCCAGCTGGCACAGCCGGCCGAGCTCGGCCCGGCCGGCGTCGTCGGCGAGCAGGCCCAGGCCGAGCAGGTCCGACAGGGCGGCAGCTACCGAGCACTCCAGCGCCGCCGAGCTCGACAGGCCCGCCCCGACGGGGACGTCGCTGGTGATGTGCACGGTGAGGCCGGGCACATCGTGTCCAGCCCCGCGCAGTGCCCAGACCACCCCCGCGACGTATGACGCCCAGCCCCCCGGAGCCTCGGGGCCGATCTGGGCGACCGGGACCCGGACCACGCCCGGCGCCGCGGTGGAGGAGACCTCGAGGATCCCGTCATCACGCAGCGACACGCGGGCGTGGGTGCGCTGCGGGAGGGCGATGGGCAGCACCAGGCCGTCGTTGTAGTCGGTGTGCTCACCGATGAGGTTGACTCGACCAGGAGCGGACCAGGTCGCGGCGGTATCGAGCGGCATGGGCCTAGGCTTTCGAGGCCGGGATGACGCCGTCAACCCGGCCCGATTCCTCGTCACAGGCGATCTCGACCGCGCAGCCCATGGCCTCGATCGCCTCGTGCGCGGCGCGTGACAGACCGCGGTCGGTCACCACTCGTTCGACGTCCGCCAGGGTGCCGAAAGATGCCAGCCCAACAACCCCCCACTTGGTGTGGTCGGCGCAGACGACGACCCGAGTAGCAGAGGCGACGAGCGCCCGGTTGGTCTCGGCCTCCACGATATTCGGGGTGGTCAGTCCGGCGCGGGCGGTCATCCCGTGGACGCCGAGGAAGAGCAGGTCGACGTGCAGCCCGCGCAGCGAGTCCACTGCTACCGGCCCGACGAGGGCATCCGACGGGGTCCGGCTTCCGCCGGTGAGGATGACGGTCTGCCCGATATCGCTGCCTTCCTGGAGGACCTGAGCGATGAGCATCGAGTTCGTCACGACGGTGAGATTGGGGACGGCCCGCAGCTCGCGGGCCACCTGGTAGGTCGTCGTCCCGGCCGAGATCGCGATCGCGGATCCGGGCTTGACCAGGGCGGCGGCCGCGTGGGCGATGCCCTGCTTCTGGGCGACCTGCAGCTCGGACTTGATGACGAAGCCCGGCTCGACGGCGCTCATCGCGCCGGTGGGCAGCGCGCCCCCGTGCACCTTGACGACGAGCCCCTGAGCCGCGAGCTGCTCGATGTCCCGGCGGATCGTCATATCGGAGACGCCGAGCATCTCGACGAGCGAGGAGATCCGCGCCCCGCCGGCCTGCACCTGGCTGAGGATGACGTCGCGTCGCTGGCTGGCGAGCACAGGTCAGCCCTCGCGCACCACGGCGACGCCGCCGCCGGGCACCGTCAGGCTGCCGACGACCGCAGTGTCGGTCACGAGGTCGTGCCCGGTCGCCACCAGCTCGCGCGCCTCGTCGCTGTGGTTGACCGCAACGAGGAAGGACCCCTGGTCGCCACGCCGCCGGACCACGTCGAGCCCGGCCGGAGCGCCCGGGACGACCGGGACCACCCCCGCGGCGTCGGTGACCTCGGCGAGGAGGGCGGCCAGGGCGTCGTCATCGAGGTCGGTCGAGAGGTACCAGCGGGCCGACCCGGAGACCTCCCGACGGGTCAGCGCGGCCTTGCCGAGCAGCGGACCGTCGGCATACTCGACGAGCACATCGGCGGTGGTCGCGGCACACACTTCGGACCAGATCCTCCCGGCACGCCCGTCGAGGAGGCCACCGGTGAGGCGGACCTGCTCGCCGTCGCGCAGCGGCCGGAACTCCTCGGTCCGCACCCCGAGCAGGTCCCGGAAGGCGCCCGGATAGCCCCCGAGGCGGATGTGGTCGGAGTGGTCGACGATCCCGGAGAAGTAGCTGACCAGGACATCCGCCCCGGCGTCGGCCGTCGCGGTGAGATTGGCCACCGCGGCGTCGCTGACGAGGTACAGCGTCGGGACGAGAATGAGCCGGTATGCCGACAGGTCGCTCAGTGGGTGGACCACCGCGCAGGTGACCTGTCGTGCCGCGAGGGCGCGGTGCATCCGCACGGCGAGGTCGCCGTACTGGACCAGCGCGGACGGCAGCGCCGGACCCATGAGACCCCACTGCGCCTCGTAGTCCCACAGGATCGCGACCTGGGCGTCCACCGAGCTCCCCACCAGCGGGCCGAGGCGGGTGGTGAGCTCGCCGAGGCGGCATACCTCGTCGAAGAGCGCGCTGTCGGGACCGGCGTGCGGCACCATCCCCGAGTGGTACTTCTCCGCCCCGGCGCGCGAGGCGCGCCACTGGAAGAAGCCGAGGACGTCGGCGCCCCGACCGACATGGGTGAGGCTGTCGCGGATCGTCTGGCCTGGGTCCTTCGCCCGGTTGACCGGCTGCCAGTTGACCGCGCTCGTCGAGTGCTCCATGAGCATCCAGGGGCGGCCGCCGGCGACGCCACGGGTCAGGTCCGCGCAGAAGGCCAGCTCGGCGCGCGGGTCGGGCAGGGCGTCGACGACATAGTGGTCGGTGGAGACGACGTCCTGGGTCGGGGCCCAGCGGAAGTAGTCCAGATGCCGGAAGTGGGTCATCGTCATGAAGTTCGTCGTCACCGGCACGCCCGGGGAGACCTCCCGAAGGACCTCGCGCTCGGCGAGGTACTGGGCCAGGAGGGCGTCGGACTGGTAGCGGCGGTAGTCGAGCAGCTGCCCGGGGTTGCCGAAGGTCGGGGTCCGGCGAGGTGGCGCGATGTGCTCCCACTGGTGGTAGCGCTGGCTCCAGAACGAGGTGCCCCAGGCGCCGTTGAGGGCGCCGAGGTCGCCATACCGCTGCTGCAGCCAGGCGCGGAAGCCAGCCGCGCAAGCCTCGCAGTAGCACGGGGTGTTGTGGCATCCGTACTCGTTCGACACGTGCCACATCGCCAGGGCGGGGTGGTCGTGGTAGTGCTGGGCCATCCGGCGGGTCAACGACGTCGCGTATGCCGTGAAGGTCGTCGAGCTGGGGCACCAGTTCTGCCGGGAGCCCTGGGAGAGGCGGTGGCCGTCGACGTCGACCACGGCGATCTCGGGGTGGGCCGCCGCGAGCCACATCGGGGGAGCCGCCGTCGCGGTCGCCAGGTCGACGGAAATGCCGGCGTCGCCGAGCAGGTCCATGACCTCGTCGAGCCAGCCCGGCTCGAAGTCACCCTGGCGTGGCTCCAGCGCCGACCAGGAGAAGATCCCAACGCTGACGAAGCTGACCTTCGCGCGCCGCATGAGCTCGATGTCCTCACGCCACACCGCGCTGGGCCACTGTTCCGGGTTGTAGTCGCCGCCGAACCCGATGCGCCCTGTCGGCCATGTCCGCATGGTCGCCAGTCTTGGCCTCGGCGAGCGAGAGTGTCAATGCATGAGCTGCAGAAAACAACAAAAATCAACACACCCTTCGAGCGCGCTGGCATCGGACACGGTTCGGTTACGCGCGGTGGTTGGGGTTGACAACGCTACGGGCGCGCTGGACGATCACCTTAGTCCGAGACGCGGATGTTGGACTCTGTGGGATTTCCTCTCACCACGGACCTCCGGCGCAGCCCGCTCTCGGGGCAGAGAAGCACGGTCAGCCTCGCGAATAGGAGACATGGATGTCCCGCCCCACAACCCAGGCCGAGTACCTCGCCAGCCTCGTGCCCCCCTCGGTCCGGGCCCAGCAGGTGAGCCGGCGCTCCCTGCTCCGCGGTGCCCTGGGGGCCGGTGCGCTGCTCGCCACCCCGCCGCTCCTGGCGGCCTGCGGCAGCAGCACGCCCGCCACCGGATCGACCGGCGGCGGCGGAAGCACCGCGGCAAGCGGTGTCGTCAGCTTCGGCTCGAACGGCTCGGACGCCAAGCCCAAGGCGGCATACGAGGCGTTGATGGCCGCCTTCGCCGCGAAGAACGCGGGTCTGAGCGCCAAGATCAACACGGTCGACCACAACACCTTCCAGGAGAACATCAACACCTACCTCAAGGGTGCCCCGGACGACGTCTTCACCTGGTTCGCCGGCTACCGGGCGAAGTACTTCGCCGCACAGGGCCTCACCGGTGACATCTCCGACGTCTGGGCGAAGATCTCCGGCATGTCGGACGCGCTGAAGAAGGCGTCGACGGGCGACGACGGCAAGCAGTACTTCGTGCCGTTCACCAACTACCCGTGGGCGCTGTTCTACCGCAAGAGCGTGTGGACCAAGCATGGGTATGCCGTCCCGAAGACCCTCGACGAGCTGAAGACCCTCGGCGCGCAGATGAAGAAGGACGGCCTGGCCCCGATCGCCTTCGGCGACAAGGACGGCTGGCCGGCGATGGGCACCTTCGACGTCATCAACATGCGGGTCAACGGCTACGACTTCCATGTCAGCCTCATGGCCGGCAAGGAGGACTGGTCCGGCGACAAGGTCAAGAAGGTCTTCGACACCTGGGCCGGCATCCTCGACCTGCACCAGGCCGACCCGCTGGGCCGCACCTGGCAGGAGGCCGCCCAGTCGCTGCAGAAGGGGCAGTCCGGGATGTACCTCCTCGGCTCCTTCGTCGCCCAGCAGTTCGCGGCCAACGAGCAGGACGATATCGACTTCTTCACCTTCCCGGAGGTCGACTCGACGATCGGCGCCGACGCCATCGACGCCCCGATCGACGGCTTCATGATGGCCAAGAAGCCGAAGAACGAGGCCGGCGCCAAGGCCCTGCTCGGCTACCTGGCCACCGGTCCCGCCGAGGACATCTACCTGAAGTCGGACTCCTCGGTCGTCGGTGTCAGCTCGGCGGCCGACACCACCGGCTACACCGGCCTGCAGAAGAAGTCGGCCGAGTTCGTCGCCTCGGCGAAGTCGATCGCCCAGTTCATGGACCGCGACACGCGGCCCGACTTCGCCTCCACGGTGATGATCCCGGCGATCCAGGACTTCCTGAAGACCCCGACGGATATCTCCGGCCTGGTCACGAAGATCCAGCAGCAGAAGGTCAGCATCTTCGGTTCGTGAGCCCGATCCGGAACGGTCGGTGGGGCCGCCCGCGCGGCGGTCCCACCGACCGTCACCCATGACCAGGAGGACGCGGTATGGCGAAGGGGAACGTGGGACTGAACCGCCTGAGCGGCACCGACCGGATCGTCGTGGCCCTCATGGTCATCGTGCCCACGCTGTTGGTGGTGCTGCTCGTCTGGATCCCCGCAGTGACCACGGTCGGGCTGTCCTTCACCAACTGGGACGGGATCAAGCCGCTCGGCGAGGCCAAGGGGGTGGGGCTGCGCAACTATCAGGACGTGGTGTCGATCTACCCACCGTTCTGGCCGGCGATCCAGCACAACCTCATCTGGCTCGCCGTGATGTTCCTCCTGGCCACCCCGGTCGGGATCTACTTCGCCGTCTTGCTCGACAAGGAGATGCGCGGGTCACGGTTCTACCAGACCGCGCTCTACCTGCCGGTCGTCCTCGCCCTGGCGCTGGTCGGCTTCATCTGGCAGCTGATCTTCTCCCGTGACCAGGGGCTGATCAACCAGGTCACCGGCGCGACCATCGACTGGTATGGCGACTCCACGTACAACCTCTGGGCCGCTCTCATCGCGTCCTCGTGGCGACATGTCGGCTACATCATGCTGCTCTACCTAGCCGGCCTCAAGGGCGTCGACCCGTCGCTGCGTGAGGCGGCCGCCATCGACGGCGCGTCGAGCAGGCAGACCTTCTTCCGCGTCGTCTTCCCGGTGATGCGCCCGATCAACATCATCGTCCTGGTCATCACCGTCATCGAGTCGCTGCGTGCCTTCGACCTGGTGTGGATCATCAACAAGGGCCGCAACGGCCTGGAGCTCATCTCGACGCTCGTCACGGCCAATGTCGTCGGCGAGGCGAGCCGGATCGGCTTCGGTTCGGCGCTGGCGACGATCATGCTGCTCATCTCCTCGGTCTTCATCGTCATCTATCTGCGCATCGTCATGAAGGAGGATCGATGAGCGTCTCGGCCGATCTGCCCCAGGTCGCTGTGCCGGGGAAGAGCCCGCTGGTCAAGTCTGCTGCGCCGGGCCCCAAGAAGGTCTCCTCGGGGCTGCACGTCTTCCTCATCGTCGTCTCGGTGCTCTGGCTCTTCCCGATCGCCTACGCGCTGATCAACTCCTTCCGCACCTACGAGTACACGGCCAAGAATGGCTACTTCTCGTGGGGCGGCTTTACGGCCGACAACTACGTCAACGCGTGGCAGCAGGCCGACTTCGGCAAGCACTTCGTCAACACCATCTGGATCACCGTGCCCGCGGTGATCCTCACCCTCTTCCTGTCCTGCTGCATCGCCTTCGTCGTCGCGCGCTTCTCGTTCAAGTTCAACCTCGCGCTGCTGGGGCTGTTCACCGCGGCCAACCTGCTGCCGCCGCAGTCGCTGCTCATCCCGGTCTACAACATGTTCAACGCGGTCCAGGTGCCGTCCTGGGTCTCCGACTCGGGCACCCTGCTCAACTCTTACTACGGCCTCATCGCCGTCAACGTCGCCTTCCAGACCGGGTTCTGCGCCTTCGTCCTCAGCAACTACATGAAGACGATCCCCACAGAGCTCTACGAGTCGGCTGTCGTCGACGGAGCCAGCGTGCTGCGCCAGTTCTGGCAGCTCACCCTGCCCCTGTGCCGCCCCCCGCTCGCCGCCTTGGCGACCCTCGAGGTCACCTGGATCTACAACGAGTTCTTCTGGGCCACCGTGCTCATCTCCCAGGGTGACAAGCTGCCGGTCACCAGCTCGCTGAACAACCTCCGCGGGCAGTTCTTCACCGACAACAACCTCGTCGCGGCGGGCTCGGTCATCATCGCCTTGCCGACCCTGATCATCTTCTTCGCCTTGCAGAAGCAGTTCGTCTCGGGTCTGACTCTCGGCGCGACGAAGGGCTGAGCGACGCGGCACTAACCCCGGGGCGGCGTAGGCGGCATACCTGACACAATGGCGGGCATGCTCCCACCGCACGCCCGTCCCCGGTCCCTCTCGGGGATGCAACCCACGTCCGACTCGCTCCACCTCGGCAACTACCTCGGGGCGCTGGTCAACTGGGTTGAGCTGCAGGAGAGCTCCGAGGCGTTCTACTTCGTCGCCGACCTGCACGCGCTGACGGTGCCGACCGACCCCGAGGTAGTCCGCCGCCGCACCCGGGTCACCGCAGCGCAGTTCATCGCTGGTGGGGTCGACCCGGCCCGCTCGGCCGTCTTCTGCCAGAGCCACCTGCCCCAGCACGCCGAGCTCGGCTGGGTGATGAACTGCATCACCGCCTTCGGTGAGGCCAGCCGGATGACCCAGTTCAAGGACAAGGTCGCCAAGGGCCAGAACGCCAATGTCGGCCTGTTCACCTACCCGATGCTCATGGCCGCCGACATCCTCATGTATGACGCCGACAGGGTCCCGGTCGGGGAGGACCAGCGCCAGCACCTCGAGATCACCCGTGACCTCGCGCAGCGGTTCAACCAGCGCTTCGGCGAGACCCTGCGCGTGCCCGAGCCGTACATCCTCAAGGAGACGGCCAAGATCATGGAGCTGAGCGACCCGGCCTCGAAGATGTCCGGGTCGAACTCGCCGGAGGCCGGCCTGATCCTGCTCAGCGACGAGCCGGCCCGGATCGCCAAGAAGATCAAGTCGGCGGTCACCGACGCCGAGCGCGAGATCCGCTACGACCCCGAGCACAAGGCCGGGGTGAGCAACCTGCTCGTCATCGAGTCTGCGCTCACCGGGGTGCCGCTCGACTCGGTCGAGAAGTCGTATGACGGACTGGGATATGGCGCGCTGAAGACTCGAGTCGCCGACGTCGTCGTCGAGTCGGTGCGCCCCTTCCAGGAGCGGATGGCCGAGCTGCTCGGCGACCCCGCCGAGCTCGACCGCATCCTCGCCGGCGGCGCCGAGCGCGCGGGGGAGGTCGCGGAGGCCACTGTCACCCGGGTCTTCGACGCGGTCGGGCTGCTCCTGCCGAGCCGCCGCGGGTCGTGACTCCCGTGGCGACCGTCGGGGTGTCGATCCCCGTCCCCGCGCCGTGGGGGACCCAGCTGCAGGCGGCCCGAAGGGACTACGGTGACCCGCTTGCGCCATATGTGCCTGCGCACATCACCCTGCTCGGGCCGACCGAGGTCGAGGAGGGCGAGCGGCCCGACTTCGTCGCGCACCTCGGAGCGGTGGCGCGGTCGATGCCGCCTTTCCGGGTGGTCCTGCGTGGCACCGGCACCTTCCGCCCGGTCTCCCAGGTCGTCTTCGTCCAGGTGGCCGAGGGCATCTCGGCGTGCGAGCGCCTCGAGGCGGCGATCCGCACCAGCCGACCGAGCGAGCCGCTGCGCTTCCCGTACCACCCGCACGTCACGGTGGCCCACGACGTCCCCGAGCCCGAGCTGGACCGTGCCTTCACCGAGCTGGCCGACTTCACCTGCACCTTCCACGTCGACGCGGTGCGGCTCTACGAGCGGCGCGCCGACGGGCTCTGGTGTGCCGCGCAAGACGTCGGCCTGGGGGAGCGCAGCGCGTGACCGCCGCGGCCCGGCGCCTCTGGGGGCGGCTGAAGGCCACCCGGGCGATGCGGGCCTGGACGCGCTTCACCGACGCCCGAGGTGGCGTCCTCGCCGCCGGGGTCGCCTACTTCGCCTTCTTCTCGGTCTTCCCCGGGGTGGCGCTCGTCCTCGCCGTGCTCGGACGCTTCGCCGCCTCGGACCCCCAGCTGTACGCCCAGCTCCTCGACTCGCTCAACTCCGTCTTGCCCGGCTTCATCCAGACCCCGCAGAACCCCGACGGCGTCATCGCCGTCACCTTGCCGTCGACGGTCGCGCTGACCTGGACCGGTGCCATCGCCGCCGTCTCGCTCGTCCTCAGCGGGGCGGGCTGGCTCGGGGCGCTAAGGGACGGGCTGCGGGCGGTTCTCGGTGCGCCGGGCGGTGGCGGCAATGCGGTGACGGCCCGGCTGCGTGACCTGGGCGTCATGGTGGCGCTCGGCGTGCTCGTCCTGGTCTCGATCGGCCTGAGCAGCGTGGTGACGTCCGCCGCCGACTCGGTGGCATCCTGGCTCGGCTCGGCCGTCCACCCGGCGACGCTGACCGTGCTCGGCCTCGGCGTCGGAGCCCTCGCCCACACCGCCACGATGGTCGTCCTGCTCCGGGTGCTCGCCGATGCCGCCCTACCCTGGCGGGCGACCTGGCCCGGAGCCGTCCTCGGCGGGCTGGCCCTGTCGGTCATGACCTACTTCGGCGGCCAGCTGGTCGCCCTGGGCGTGCGCAACCCCGTGTTCGGGGCGCTCGTCGGCGTCGTCGGTCTGCTCTTCTGGCTCAACCTCGTCGCCAAGGTGGTTCTGGTCTCCGCGGCCTTCGCCGCCGTGGGCCTGGCGCCTGCCGACGAGGGGGGCGCCGCGGACGCCGCGGACGGCCCCGCACCCGACGAACCCGCTCCGCACCCGGGCCACTGACCCGGTGTCGGCCTCCCGGCGCGGGGCTACCGCCGGTAGCTGCCCGCGCGACGGCCCCGGCGCCGACGGCGGACCCGCGCCCGCGCCAGCACGAGAACGACAGCGAACCCGAGCACGCTGCCAAGTCCCCACCGGACCGGCGCCGAACCGAGCGCGTCCAGGGCCGCGAAGGTGACCGCTGTGGACGGCGAGCCGGCCGGCGGCATACTCGTCGAGCTTGAGGTTGAGGTGGGCGGCGACGAGGAGGAGGCCGTCGCGGTGCCGCCGAGGGCGACCGGCTGCGCAGCGGTACCGGGCGCCACCAGCTGCCCGACCGGCGTCACCCGGCCGAGGTTGGCGAAACCCCAGTCGAAGAGCGCCGCGGAGTTCTGCCAGGACGGCTGAACGTGTCCCATCTGGACGATGAGGATGGTGTGCCCACCGCGCGTGGCCGCCCCGACATAGGTGTTCTCGGCCAGGGTGGTGTGGCCGTTCTTCACCCCGATCGTCCCGGGGTAGTTCCAGAACAGTCGGTTGTGGTTGCCGACGACGAAGCGCTGGTAGGTCCGCGACGCGCCGCCCTTCTCCACTGCGCCAGGGAAGGTCATCTGCTTGGTCGCTGCCCACCGCCGGTATGCCGGCAGCGCCATGACGGCCCGGCCGATGAGGGCGAGGTCGTAGGCGCTGCTGCGCTGTCCCGGTTCGTCCAGCCCGCTGGGGTCGACGGCGACGGTGTCCCACGCGCCGAGCTCGGCCGCCTGCTGGTTCATCCGCTCGATCGTCTGGGCCCGCCCCCCGGCCGCCTCGGCCAAGGCATAGGCGCTGTCGTTGCCGCTGATGAGGATGGTCGCCCCGAGCAGCTGGTCGACGGTGTACGTCGCCCCCTCGACCATCCCCACGCGGGTCCCCTCGGCGGTGACCTCCCCCCGGGTCGCAACGACCTTCGCGGTCGGGTCCAGCCGCGGGATGACGACCAGGCAGAGCAGGGTCTTCAGGGTGCTCGCGGGGTAGAGCCAGGCGTGCGGGTTGAGCGCTGCGAGGATCTCGCCGGAGTCGAGGTCGGCGACGATGACCGACCGGTCATAGGTCTGCGGCACCGGCCCGGTCGCGTGGGCGGCGTCGACGACCATCGCCCCGGTGTCGAGCAGCCGCGGGCCGCCGACGACCTGGTCGGCCGGGACGGCGGGGGCGGGCAGCGGCTTGGGCGGGTCAGGAATGGTCGGGGATGGCGTCGGCGTGGGCGTCGCCGAGGGCGTCGAGGTGGCGGGGGTCGCTGCCGCGAGGCCGATCGCCATGACGGCGAGGGTCAGCGCGATGACACGCCGGGCACGCCGACGGCCCGCCCGAAGCGGGCGGGCCGTCGAGGTCAGGCCGGGCCGGGTCAGGGTTACAGCCCCTTGGCCATCGCCTTGCGCAGGTCGGAGTTGAGCTGGGAGATGACGTCGAGCGGGATCTCCTTGGGGCAGGCTGCGGCGCACTCACCGATATTCGTGCAGCCGCCGAAGCCCTCGAGGTCGTGCTGGCCGACCATGTTGACCACCCGGGTCCAGCGCTCCGGCTGGCCCTGCGGGAGCTCGCCGAGGTGGACGATCTTCGCGCCCATGAAGAGCATCGCCGCGGCGTTCGGGCAGGCGGCCACGCAGGCGCCGCAGCCGATGCACGTCGCGGTGTCGAAGGCGCGGTCCGCCTTGGCCTTCTCCACCGGGGCCGCGTGCGCCTCGGGTGCCGAGCCGGTGTTGACCGAGATGTACCCGCCGGCCTGGATGATCCGGTCGAAGGCGGAGCGGTCGACGACGAGGTCCTTGATGACCGGGAAGGGGTCGGCGCGCCACGGCTCGACCGTGATGGTGTCGCCGTCCTTGAACGAGCGCATGTGCAGCTGGCAGGTCGTCGTGACCTCGGGGCCGTGCGGCTGCCCGTTGATGACGACGCCGCACATGCCGCAGATGCCCTCACGACAGTCGGAGTCGAAGGCGATCGGCTCCTCGTTGTCCGCGGTGAGCTTCTCGTTGAGGACGTCGAGCATCTCCAGGAAGGACATGTGCTCGCTGACGTCGTCGAGACGGTACTCGACGAGACGGCCGGCCGCCGTGGGACCGGACTGGCGCCATACCTTGACGGTGATCCTCATCGGAGCCCTCGCGATATCTCGACCTGACGCAGGAAGGTGGGACGTGGTGGGGTCATCACTTGTAGCTCCGCTGCTTCATCTCGATGAACTCGTACACGAGGTCTTCCTTGTGCAGGATCGGCGCGCCGTCCTCGCCGCCCCACTCCCAGGCGGCGACATAGGCGAACTCGTCGTCGTGCCGCAGCGCCTCGCCGTCCTCGGTCTGGGACTCGGCCCGGAAGTGCCCGCCGCAGGACTCGCGGCGGTGCAGGGCGTCGATGCACATCAGCTCACCGAGCTCGAAGAAGTCGGCGACCCGGCCGGCCCGCTCCAGGCTCTGGTTAAGCGTGTCCGCGCCGCCGAGGACCCGGACGTTGCTCCAGAAGTCCGCCTTCAGCGCCCGGATCAGCTCGATGGCGTGCCGCAGGCCCTCGTCGGTGCGCTCCATGCCGCAGTACTCCCACATGATGCGGCCGAGCTCCTTGTGGTAGCTGTCCACACTGCGGGTGCCCTGGATCGACAGCAGCGTCGACACCCGGTCGGACACCGCCTGGGTCGCGGCCGCGACGTCGGGGTGGGTCCCGTCGATCGCGGGATAGGGGCCATTGGCGAGATAGTCGCGGATCGTGTTCGGCAGGACGAAGTAGCCGTCTGCGAGGCCCTGCATGAGGGCGCTCGCGCCGAGCCGGTTCGCCCCGTGGTCGGAGAAGTTCGCCTCTCCGGTGACGAACAGGCCGGGGATATTGGACTGCAGGTCGTAGTCGACCCAGAGCCCGCCCATCGTGTAGTGGACCGCGGGGTAGATGCGCATCGGCGTCTCGTACGGGTTCTCGCCGGTGATCCGCGCATACATGTCGAAGAGGTTGCCGTACTTGGTCTCCACGGCGGCCTTGCCCATCCGGGCGATGGCCTCCTTGAAGTCCAGGTAGACCCCGAGCCCACCTGGCCCGACGCCGCGACCCTCGTCACAGACGTACTTCGCCGCGCGTGAGGCGATATCGCGGGGGACGAGGTTGCCGAACGAGGGGTAGATGCGCTCCAGGTAGTAGTCGCGGTCCTCCTCGGCGATCTGGCGCGGGTCCTTGCCGCAGTCCTCGGCGCGCTTGGGCACCCAGATCCGGCCGTCGTTGCGCAGCGACTCGCTCATGAGGGTGAGCTTGCTCTGGTAGTCGCCGGAGACCGGGATGCAGGTCGGGTGGATCTGCGTGTAGCACGGGTTGCCGAAGTAGGCGCCCTTGCGGTGCGCCCGCCAGGTGGCCGTGACATTGCAGCCCATGGCGTTGGTCGAGAGGAAGAAGACATTGCCGTAGCCGCCGCTGGCCAGGACGACCGCGTCGGCCAGATGGGTCTCGATCGCCCCGGTCACCATGTCGCGGGCGATGATGCCGCGGGCCCGGCCGTCGACGACGACGAGCTCGAGCATCTCGTGCCGCGAGTGGACCTGGACCGCGCCCGAGGCGACCTGGCGCTCCAGCGCCTGGTAGGCGCCGATCAGGAGCTGCTGACCGGTCTGGCCCCGGGCGTAGAACGTCCGGGACACCTGGACGCCACCGAAGGAGCGGTTGTCCAGCAGGCCGCCATACTCGCGGGCGAACGGGACGCCCTGGGCGACGCACTGGTCGATGATGTTCGCACTGACCTCGGCCAGCCGGAAGACATTGGTCTCCCGGGCGCGGTAGTCACCGCCCTTGACGGTGTCGTAGAAGAGCCGGAAGACCGAGTCGCCGTCCTCCTTGTAGTTCTTCGCCGCGTTGATGCCGCCCTGCGCCGCGATGGAGTGCGCCCGCCGGGGGGAGTCCTGGTAGAAGAAGGCGTTGACGTGGTAGCCCGCCTCACCGAGGGTCGCCGCGGCGGCGCTGCCGGCCAGGCCGGTGCCGACGATGATGACGTGCAGCTTGCGGCGGTTCGCCGGGTTGACCAGCTTGGCCTCGAACTTGCGCTTGGCCCACTTGCCCTCGATCGGGCCGGCCGGCGCCTTGGTGTCCTTGATTGGTGCCCCGAGCCGGTAGAGGCCCTCGACGAGGCCGTCGGCCCCGGTCGTCGGGGTGGTCGAGTTCACGCTTTGAGTCATGTGCCGTCAGTCCCTTACTTCTTCACGAGTCCGAAGAGGATGGCCAGCGGCGGGAGGGCGAAGCCCACGCCGACGATCAGTGCCACGGCGAGCCCGGTGAGCTTGGCGTGCCGGCGGGCCTTCGGGGTGCCGGTCAGCCCGAGCGTCTGCGAGGCGCTCCACACTCCGTGGTGCAGGTGCATCCCCAGGGCGAACAGGGCGAGCAGGTAGATGACGACGACCCACCAGACCGAGAAGCCGGCAAGGACCCGCTGGTAGGGACTCTCGAAGGCCCCGTTCACCTGGATCGAGTTCGTCGTGTACTGAAGCAGGTGGAAGACGAGGAAGAGCAACAGGAAGGTCCCGCCCCAGCGCATCATCTTCGACGACAGCGAGGCCTCGACCGCCTTCTTCACCTGGTACTTCGTCGACCGCGCGCCATTGGCCTTGGACCACAGCCAGTATGCCGACCCGGCGTGGGTGACCAGGGCGACGATGAGCAGCGCCCGGAACAACCAGAGGAAGCCGGAGTACGGGAGGATGGGCTCGCCGAGCGTCCGCAGGTGGTGCGCGTAGCCGTCGAAGGCCTCCTGACCGGCGAAGATCTTGAGGTTGCCGTACATGTGCATGAGCACGTACAGCACGAAGAGCAGTCCCGAGGCCGCCATGAGGATCTTCATGGCAATCGTCGTTCGTCGGGAGCTCGGGCGTGTCTGAGTCACGGTCGAAGTCGCCACGGCCTTCACCCTAGCGTGGCGGGTGGCCCGGGGGTGGGGGCGGAGGCCACCGCGTCATACGTGTGAGCACTTTCTCACCCGCGTCCGCCTCATCGACGGCGCGACGACCCGGGGCGGGTACTCTCAACCGGTGACCGAGTCGACCGACGCGTTCTGGGCCGTCGTTCCCGCAGGAGGTGCCGGGACCCGGCTCTGGCCGCTGTCCCGCCGACGCTCCCCGAAGTTCCTGCACGACCTCACCGGATCGGGCCGGACCCTCCTCCAGGCCACCGCCGACCGGCTCGGACCGCTCGTCGGTGACCGTCTCGTCGTGGTCACCGGGGTCGCCCACGCGGCCGCTGTCGCGGACCAGCTGCCCGGTCTGCCGGCTGGGCGGCTCATCGCCGAGCCGAGCCCGCGCGACTCGATGCCGGCGATCGCACTCGCGGCCGCCTTCGTCGAGCGGTGGGACCCCGAAGCGGTCCTCGGCTCGTTCGCCGCCGACCACGTCATCAGCGACGACGCCGCTTTCCACGCCTGCGTCCGCGAGGCCGTCGCGGTGGCCCGGACCGGTCGGCTGGTCACCATCGGGATCACCCCGACGTATGCCGCCACAGGCTTCGGGTACATCCGTTCCGGGGCCAGGCTGGACGGCTTCGGCTCGGCCTGCTCGGTGGTCGAGTTCGTCGAGAAGCCCGATCCCGTCCGAGCCGCCGAGTACCTCGCCACGGGGGCGTTCTCGTGGAACGCCGGGATGTTCGTCGTCGGGGCCTCGGTCCTTCTCGACCTCCTCGCTGCGTACCACCCGGACCTGGCCGCTGGCGCTCGGGCCATCGCCGCCGACCCCGTCCGGCTCGAGGAGCTGTGGCCGACGCTGACGAAGATCGCGATCGACCACGCGGTGGCCGAGCCGGCGGCGGCTGACGGCCGGGTCGCGGTGGTGCCGGCCCGGTTCGGCTGGGACGACATCGGCGACTTCGCGTCGTTGTCGGCCCTCTTGCCCGGGGGCGTCGAGCCGACCCAGGTGCTCGGCGACGGCTCGCTGGTGGTGAGCCGGGACAGCACCGGCCTGGTCGTCCCCGGCGGCGGCCGGGTCGTCGCGGTGGTCGGGCTCGAGGATGTCGTCGTCGTCGACACCCCCGACGCGGTGTTGGTCGTGGCCAAGAACCGCGCTCAGGACGTCAAGGCAGTCGTCGACAGCTTGACAGGACGCGGCCGCGCCGACCTGACCTGAGCCAGGCGGCGCGGCCGCTGTGTCACCGAAGGGCTACTTCTTCGGGGACACCTTGATCCCGATGCGGCCGACCTTCGGCCACCAGTTCGTCACGGTCACGACGGTGCCCGTCTTCGGGACATCGACGCCGTACCAGCCCGGCTGGTACCTGCCCGGGTGGGTCCCGGTGCAGCCGTGCTGGTCACAGTTGGACCACCACGTCTGGGTGTCGTCGAAGGTCGAGATCGGCTTGTGGCCGGGGATGGTCGTGGCCTGGCTGTCCTTGTGGATGGTGATGCTCTCCGTCGACTGCAACCCGAAGACCGAGTCGTAGGAGAGGATCCGCGGCCGGGCCAGGACGCCGTCATACGTGTGGTTCCACGTCTGGCGGGCGTCGACGGGCAGCAACAGACCGGCACCAGGATGGTCACCGACGTTGTTGTCCGCGTACTGGGTGTCCCAGTACCAGACGAGCAGCCCGTTCTGGTACCGGAAGGTCTCGACCTGGTCCGGTCGGCTGTCGGCGAAGCCGAAGTTGTATGCCGTCTTCAGCGACCTGTCGTAGCCGTCGTACTGACGGTTCTCCAGGACGTAGGCGTTGAAGAACTTCTGCTCCTCGGCACCGGTGGTCTCCCGGAAGCCGTTGAAGGTCCAGCCGCTGTCCACGGCAGTGCCGTCGACAGTGAGCGCGTCGACCTGGAAGCCGGACTCGGCGACCCCGCCGTCGGACTGGTAGCGGAACCGGAGGGCGTTGGTGCCGGTCGGCAGGGTTGCCGTCAGGTCGACCCACTCGCCCAGGCTCGTGCCGGTGATCCCGGTGCCGGAGGTGTTGAAGCCGCTCTGGTCACCCTCAGTGGCGGAGAGGTTGGTGAGCACCGGGGTCCAGGTCGTGCCCCCGTCGGTCGATGCCTCGAGGAAGGCATAGTCGTAGCTCTCCTCGATGGCGTATCGGACCTTCGCGGACAGCGCCGTTCCGGAGACACCGGTCCTGGTCATCGAGTTGTTGAGGTCGTTGCCGCTGCCGCTGTAGAAGAACGTCGCGCCGTCGAAGGGGGCGCCCAGGTTGAGCGGGACGACCCGGTCCGGGAGGAGGACGAAGACGGCTTGGACCTTTCCGGTCGCCGGGAGGTTGGGGCCGAGGATATGCCACGACGTCGACCCGGCTCGGGCAACCTGGTAGAAGGGCCCCTGGGTGCCCTGAGCGTCCAGCCAGCCGAGCTGGTAGAGCTCCCACGCCGACAGGTCGGTCGGGTTGTCGCCGATGCCGTTCGGGCCGCCGTTGCCGATATTGGCGCCGGAGCTCATCAGGGTCCAGAAGCCGGTGCTGTTCTCGGCGCCGCCGGTGTTGCCGGAGGTGTCGTACAGGTCCGGCAGGCCAAGGTCGTGGCCGTACTCGTGGACGAAGACGCCGAGCCCGCCGTTCTCCGGCTGGATCGTGTAGTCGCCGACCCACACGCCGGTCGGGTTGTTCGGGACGAGCCCGCTGGACAGGAAGCCGGTGTTGCTGCCGATGTCGACACCGGACAGGCCTCCGGGGCCGGACCCCTGGAGGTTGGCATACCACCGGTGGCTCCAGATCGCGTCACTACCCTGGTGGGGGTCACCGGCGGCCTCATCCCCGCCGGAATGGACGATCTGGAAGTGGTCGATGAACCCGTCCGGCTCGGCGAAGTTGCCGTCACCGTCGATGTCGTACCGGTCCTGGCGGTCGAAGGTCTGCAGGTATGCCGTGACCTCGGCCATCGTCTTGCCCGAGTCGAGCTGGCCCTTGACCCAGACCGCCATGGCGTCCCGGATCAGCGCCTTGGTGGAGTCGCAGACGATCCCGCCGCAGTAGTTGCGTCCGTAGAGGGCCTCGTTGAACGGGACCTTGACCCAGGCCTGGACCTCACCGGCGACGGAGTAGCGGTTGGAGGACTGCGTCTCCCAGTAGCGGCGCATCCGGTTGAAGTACATGTCCTGGTAGTGCGCGGTGTTGTAGTCGGCCTGCCACAGCGTCGAGTTGTCGACGCTGCGGTCCGGTGCCGTGATCTCGTTGTGCAGCGGCCCCGTGACATCGGTCGTCGAGCCGTCCGGGGGCGGACCTTGGAACCGCGGGTCAGGGAACTGCTCGTCACCGAACTCGGCGAGGATGACGAACACGCGGTCGGTGCCCTCGCGGTCGAGCTCGACGAACTGGTCGCGTCCGACCTTGGCCACCTTGCGCTGCATCGCCGGATCGCCCTGGAGCCGTCGGGCGAGGGCCTGCTGTTTCAACGCATCCTGTTTGACGGCCATCGGGGGGCGCCGGTCGTCGTGGGCTTGGCCCGGAGGTTCAGCCTTGCGTGGGGTCGCAGCCGCCCCGAGCGGTGCGATGGCTGAGCCTGCGACGAGCAGACCCAGGGCAGCGATGCCGACGGCGCGGCGCCGCCAGGTTGTGGAGGGGTGTATCACGTGGTGTCCTTCCCTGATGGGCACGCGGACGCGGCCCCAATACCGTGTCTCGCGATGTGGACAGTCAAGGTCCTGGGTGGCTGGGGAGGAAGCGCTGGGGCGTACCGTTATCGATCTGTTATATGGACGATCTCAGGCCCGCCCGGTGGTGCACACCCGTTTCTCTCGCTCGAACCGCGGCGGCCGCGAGGATCGACACCAACCCGCGCACGGCACACGCAGCGGCCTAGCCGACGTCCCGGCGGCGCCACTGCACTGCGGCGAGCACGAACAGGGCCGTCGAGACCGCCACAAGGAAGACGACGGGCAGGGCCCGGAAGGACTCCAGCGGCAGGCGCGGCGAGTGCGCGAACGGCGAGAGGGTGATGACCGAGTCCGGCAGCCCGAGCAGCGCGCCGAACTCGCCGAGCAGGAGGAAGACCGACAGTGCGCCCCAGGCGATCGCCGCAGCGGCGTGCTTGGCCACGGCGAAGGCGGTCGCGGCGATCCCGACGCAGACCCAGGCGGCCGGCACCCGGGCCAGCGCGGCCCCGAGCAGCGCGCCGACCCCGCCGGTCAGCCCGCTGGAGTCGGCCAGCCGGATTCCCAGCGCCATGACGCCCAGGAGGATCGGGACGCCGAGCAGGGCCACCAGGGTGTGGCTGGCGAGATAGCGCAGCCGGGTCGTCCGGGTGGCAAGAAGCTGCTCGGCATACCCTTCGGCCTCCTGGGACCGCAGCCGCAGCGTAACGGTGACCCCGAAGGCCGCGGCGACCACGGCGGCGAAGCCGAACTCGGTGGACAGGTAGACCCCGATGAGGCTGCCCGTGCCGCCGCCCATCTTCGCGAGCATGTCGGCGATCCCAGGGTCGGAGAGCATCTCGGTGGCCGACTGGAGCAGCCCGCCGACGACGACGCCCATGACGGCGAAGCCGACCGCCCAGCCGACGAGCCCGGCCCGGCCCTGGCGCCAGGCCAGCCCGAGCGCGCTGGACAGGCGGGGGGAGGCGTCCGCGGCGCCGGTGCGGGTGGCGATGAGGCCCGCGCCGAGGTCCCGGCGCTCGAGGACGAGCCCCGCGGATGGGAGCCCGGCCGCCAGGGCCGCCACCCCGAGCAGCGCGACCCAGGTGCGGTTGACGGCGAAGGCCTGGGCCTGCTCGGCCCAGCCGAGGGGTGAGAGCCAAATGAGCCACTGTGGCGAGGCCGGGTTCCCGTCGACGACGGCGCGCAGCAGGTATGACGCCCCGAGGGCTCCGAGGGTGAGCCCGGCACAGCCGCGGGCGGTGCTCGACACCTGGGCCGTCACCGCGGTGACGCCGACGAAGGCCAGCGCGGCGGCGGCCCACCCGGCGACCGAGGCCGCCGATCCGGCCACGCCCATCCCGATCGAGACGTACCCGGCGAGGGTGAGCAGACAGGTGACCAGGACCGCGGCCGTGGCGAGGATGACCGCAGCCGCGAGCGGCGCCCGCCGCCCGACGACACCTGCCCCGAGCAGCTCGAGTCGGCCGAGGTCCTCCTCCGACCGGGTGTGTCGGCGGACGAGGGCGTAGCCGAGCAGGACGAGGAAGACACCCCCGAGGGTGCCCATCTTGTAGACCGCGAAGGCGTCCGGGCTGGTCGGGTCGGCGACCGGGCCGTAGAGGGCCAGGGCGGCCGGGTTGGTGACGACGGCGCGGACCGCCTCGCCCATCGAGGCGCTCGTGGGGTAGAGCGCCAGGGTGGCCTGGGCGCCGCTCACTGCCGAACCGGTGATGGCCAGGACGCTGATCGGGACGAGCACCCGGTCCCGCCGCCACGCCAGGCGCAGCAGCGGGCCGAGACCGGCCAGGGCGCTCATGACGAGTAGCTCCGCATGAACAGCTCCTCCAGCGTCGGCGGCTGGCTGGTCAAGGCGATGATCTCGCGCGGGCCGAGGGCGGCCAGGACCGCGCCGACCTGGTCGGTGTCGACCGAGGCAGAGAGCTTGGCTCCCTCGAGGACCGGGTCGTGCAGGCCGGGGATGGCCCGGACCGCCGCGATCGCCGGCGGCGTCGCGAAGGTCGCCTCGATCGAGGTCCGGGTCAGATGGCGCAGCTGGCCAAGGGTGCCGGTCTCGACGGTGCGGCCGGCCCGGATGATGCTCACCGTGTCGCAGAGCGCCTCGACCTCGCTGAGGATGTGGCTGGAGAGCAGGACGGTGCGCCCGTCGCCGCGGACCTCTTCGATGCACTCCCGGAAGACCCGTTCCATGAGCGGGTCGAGCCCGGCCGTCGGCTCGTCGAGCAGGAGCAGCTCGACGTCCGAGGCCAGCGCCGCGACGAGGGCGACCTTCTGCCGGTTGCCCTTGGAGTAGGCGCGGCCCTTCTTCGTCGGGTCCAGCTCGAAACGCTCGAGGAGCCGGGCCTTGCGGGCCGGGTCGAGCCCGCCGCGGAGCCGCCCGAGCAGGTCGATGACCTCGCCGCCGGTGAGACTGGGCCAGATCGTCACGTCGCCGGGCACGTAGGCGAGCCGTCGGTGCAGCGACTCGACCTCGGTCCATGGGTCGCCGCCGAGCAACGTCGCCGTCCCACCGTCGGCGCGCAGCAGCCCCAGCAGGACCCGGATCGTCGTCGACTTGCCCGACCCGTTGGGGCCGAGGAAGCCGTGCACCTCCCCGGTCCGGACGGTCAGGTCGAGGCCGTCGAGGGCGACGGTGGCGCCGAAGCTCTTGCGCAGACCCTGGATCTGAATCGCAGCCGTCATGCCTGCATCGTCGCAGAGGTGAGCTGAAGTTGAGGTGAGGTGGACCATGGTCCTCGCCGGGGGGCGGCATACCTCACTAGGCTTTTGAGCATGTCTGAGCCCATCGCTGCCCGCACCGAGTCCGACCTGCCGATGAACGCGGTGTATGACGCGGCCGCGCTGGGGGGCTTCGACCCCGTAGCCAAGCTCGGCGCGCCCGGGAAGTACCCGTTCACCCGGGGCGTCTACCCGACGATGTACACGGGTAAGCCGTGGACGATGCGGCAGTATGCCGGCTTCGGCACCGCCAAGGAGAGCAACGAGCGGTACCACCAGCTCGTCGCCGCGGGCACAGGTGGCTTGTCGGTGGCCTTCGACCTGCCGACCCAGATGGGCTACGACTCCGACAACCCCATCGCGTCTGGCGAGGTCGGCAAGGTCGGCGTCGCGGTCGACAGCCTCGACGACATGCGGGTGCTCTTCGACGGGCTGCCGCTGGACAAGATCTCGACGTCGATGACGATCAACGCGCCAGCGGCGATGCTGCTGCTCATGTACCAGCTCGTCGCCGAGGAGCAGGGGGTCAGTGCCGACCGGCTCGCCGGGACGATCCAGAACGACGTGCTCAAGGAGTACATCGCCCGCGGGACGTATATCTACCCGCCGAAGGCATCGCTGCGGCTCATCTCCGACATTTTTGCGTACTGCAATACGGAAATGCCGCGGTGGAACACCATCTCGATCTCGGGCTACCACATGGCCGAGGCCGGGGCGACGCCGGTGCAGGAGATCGCCTTCACCTTGGCCAACGCCAAGGAGTACGTCCGGGCCGCCATCGCCGCGGGCCTGGACGTCGACGCCTTCGCCCCGCGGCTGTCCTTCTTCTTCGTCGCGCGGACCACCCTGCTCGAGGAGGTCGCGAAGTTCCGCGCCGCCCGGCGGATCTGGGCGCGGATCATGCGCGAGGAGTTCGGCGCGCAGAACCCCAAGTCGATGATGCTCCGCTTCCACACCCAGACCGCTGGCGTCCAGCTCACGGCGCAGCAGCCCGAGGTCAACCTCGTCCGGGTCGCCCTCCAGGGCCTCGGCGCGGTGCTCGGCGGCACCCAGTCGCTGCACACGAACTCCTTCGACGAGGCCATCGCCCTCCCGACCGAGAAGGCCGCCAGGCTCGCGCTGCGCACCCAGCAGGTCATCGCCTACGAGACCGACGTGTGCAAGACCGTCGACCCGTTCGCCGGCTCCTTCGTCATCGAGTCGATGACCGACGAGATCGAGGCCGCGGTCGAGGAGCTCATCAAGGCGGTCGACGACCGGGGCGGTGCCGTGGCGGCCATCGAGCAGGGCTTCCAAAAGGGTGAGATCGAGCGCTCGGCCTACCGGGTCGCGCTGGAGATCGACAGCGGCGAGCGGACCGTCGTCGGGGTGAACAAGTACACGATCGAGGCCGAGGAGAAGTACGACCCGCTGCGGGTCGACCCGACCATCGAGGCCGAGCAGCGCGACCGGCTCGCCGCACTGCGCGCCTCCCGCGACAACACCGTGGTGGCCGAGGCGCTCGAGCGGGTCAAGGCGGCGGCGCGGGGCACCGACAACGTCCTCTACCCCATGCGCGACGCGTTGCGGGCCCGGGCCACGGGCGGCGAGGTCGCTGACGCGCTGCGTGAGGTCTGGGGCCAGTACGTTCCGCGCGACGCCTTCTAGCGCGGATGGCGCTGCGGCCGAGGGTCCTCATGACGCTGCGTATGACGCTGCGGGCGGTGCTGGTCGCCGCAGCCGTCGGTGGTGGCGTGGTCGCGCCGGCGGCGGCCTCGCCCGCGCAGGACCTCGACGGGGTGTGCGCGCGTGCCGCTGAGCTCACCAACGGAGGACACCCGCAGCAGGCCCTGACCCTCATCTCCGAGCTGCGGGGCACTCCGGCGGCCACGCGCACCCCGGCCACCCCGGCCGCCGATCCCCACCCCACGTGGTGCGAGGGGGAGCGGCTCGGCGCCCTTGAGGCGATCGGAGCGGCGCGGGCCCTCGTCGACTATGCCGCCGCGGTCGAGGCCGCCACGGGCGACCCGCTGACGCTGGGCGGCGTGGGAGCCTGCCCTCGCGCCGCCGACTCGAAGGGACTGCTCCGGGCCAGCGGGGCAGGCGTCACCTGGACGCCAGCGGACGTTCCCGCGATCACGGCCTTCGCGCTCGACTCGGCGCAGGCCTGCGATGCGGATAGCCCCGAGCTGGCCGCGGCCCTGGCAGCGGCGACGGAGAAGTCGGCGGCCGAACGGGCCCAGGAGAGCTGGCGCGAGCTCTTCGACCGCAGGCTGGCGCCCTGGCAGGACATCGCGGTGGCCCTGCTGGCCTGGCTCTTCGTCGGGCTGGCGCTGGTGCGCTTCGCGCCCTTCCTCCTGGGCAACTGGGGCGTGCCGACCGAGGCCCGCCGCGAGGACTGGATGGCGTGGCTCGGCGGGACGGCGCTGGTCCTCGGTGCCTGCGCCGGCTCGCTCGGCGCGGGCATCTCGGGTGACCCCACGTGGTGGGCGATGGGGGCGGCGCTGCTCCTCGCGGGGGTCGGTGTCCTCAGCCTCTGGCACCGCAGCACACCCTCCCTCACCGTGGACGCGCCCTCGGGTCACGAGGCCGTCGGGGCCCAGCTGCGTGCCTTGGCCTTCGACATGGGCGGCGTCAAGCCGCGCGGCCTGACCCTGCCGGTGGGCCTCGACACCACCTTCCTCACCGGGATCTCCTTCCCCGGGGTGAGCGACTCGGTCATCGCGAAGGCGATCGGCGCGGTGGTCAACGCGCTGACCTTCGACCCCCCGTGGCGGTTGGCCGTGACCGAGTCGACCGATGACGTCCTCGCCGTCGAGCTGCGCCGGAACCGGCAGCTCGTCAGCGCCCAGCGGCTCGACCGGGAGTCGCTACGGCTCACCGCGGCCGACCTCAGGGGCACGACGCCGACTGCCGCCGACCGGCCCACGACATCGGCGGCGACGACGCCCAGTCTGCTCCCGTTCGCGGCGGCCCTGGCCGTCGTGTCGATGGCCAAGGCGCACGGCGAGCACCGGGGGCTCGCCGGCGCGACCCACTGGCGCAGCGTGGCCGTCCAGTACGTCGCGACGACGTCGCTGCGCACGGCGCCCTCGCGCCGTGAGCTGCTCGCGCGAGCGGTCGCCCTCGACCCCCACAATGCCCTGGCGGAGTATGCCCTCTGGGCGGACCGCTACGCCGCGAGCGAGGATGCGACCGAGCTGGGCTGGTTCCGCACCTGGCTCGTCGGGTTCATCGCCCAACCGCGGCTGGGTGAGGAGCTGGCGCTGCTGCTCCGCGCCAGATATGCCCTGGTCGCCGCCGAGGTGAACCTGCGGTATGTCGAGGGAGGCCGGCCCTCACCCGGGGCGCTGGATCACTACCGTCAGCTCACGCGGCTGCTCGACGAGTGTCTCGCCGACGACGGCTCGCCGCGGTATGGCGGGGTCGGCGAGCTCGCCCGGTCGGCGCAGGGTCAGGTCGAGGCGATCGGGCTGTCCGTCGGTATGCCGATGGCCCCCGCACCTGACCTCGTCGGGCTCGCCCCGGCGACCCACTACACGCTGGCCTGTTACTTCGCCAGCGCCGGGCCGGGCCACGGACCGCTTCCGCCCAACGGTGTGACCCGGGCGCTGCGGCACCTCTCGCTGGCGGATGTGCAGCCGGCGCTGACCGCCCGACGCGCCGTGGACCCCCAGCTCGCGGCGCTGCGGGCGACCACGGAGTACCGCACGGCCTATGGGGCGACGCCAGAGCAGGACCTGCTCACCCTCAAGCCGTTCGCGGGCTATGCCACGCCGCTGCGCGCCCTGGGGCTGACCGATGCAGCCGCCCTCGCGGTCACCCCCACCGCCGAGCTGGCCGCCCTCGGCATCCCCACGGCTGTCGCCCGGCGCCTGCGCGTCATCGCGCAGACCGCGGCGGCGGTCCCGCCCGCGTTGGCTTCCTGGCGGGTCCCGATCACGGCCTTCCTGCTCGACCGCGCGGCAGTTCCCCTCGCCCTCCCTCGGCCGGACCTCGTCGACCCGATGAAGACGTCGCTGGAGACCTACTCCGCGGTCCCGGACCCTGCGGATCTCGGCGCCTTCCTCGCCCCACCGGCCGATCAGGCCTAGACGCAAGGGCGGGCGCCGACCTGGGCCGCCGCCCGGCTCCCGGTGGCTACTCCGGCCGTAAGGGCCGCAAGCCGGTCGCCGTCCAGCACCCACCGCGCGAGCAGCCCACCGTCGAAGGCGTCGCCGGCGCCGGTCGTGTCGACGCAGCGGATCTGCGGCGCGTCGACACGCAGGTCGATCCCGGCGCCCAGCCATCGAGCGCCGGCGGCGCCATACGTGACAGCCACCTCGTGACCGCGCTCGAGCAGCACAGCGAGCCCACCGAGGGCGTTGACCTCGCTCTCGTTGGGCAGCAGCAGGTCGACGCCCTCGACCCACTGAAGGAAGCTCGCCGGACCGACCCGGGTGATCAGGGAGGCGGCCTGCGGGTCGACCGAGGTCGTCCAGCCGCGCTCCCGGGCACGAGCAAGGGCAGCCAGCCCACCGTTGCGGGAGCCCGGGTCGAAGAGCACGTAGGCGGACAGGTGCACGTGAGGTATGACGCCCCGAGCGGACCAGTCCGGGACGGCCTCGTCCAGGCGGGCGTCGGCCGGCGCGAAGGCCGAGTTGGCGCCGCGGTCGGGGAACATCGACCGTTCCCCGTCCGGCTCGACGACGCAGACGACGATGCAGGTCGGCAGCTGCTCGTCGACGGCGAGGACGGCCCGCACCCCGGCGGCCTCGAGCTCGGCACGCAGCGTGACCCCGGCCGCATCGTGGCCGACCCGGCCGAGGACGGCCACCTCGGCTCCGGCGTCGGCCAGCCAGGCGGCGGTATTGCCGCCGGCGCCGCCGGAGACCATCGAGACATGGGACGGAGTGTCGGTGTGCCAGGCGATCGGTGTCCGCGGCGCCGCGATGACGTCGAGGCCGACGTCCCCGACGACGACGACCGGGCGGCCCGGGTCGAGGTCAGCCACGGCCTGCGGCGACGTCCGCCGCCGCCACGGCCACCTCCCCGGCGAGCCTGGCGTTCGCGAGGACCAGCTCGACGTTCGCGCGCAGCGACTCGCCCCCGGAGCGCTCGTGGAAGAGCTCGAGCAGCCGCGGGGTGACGTCCTTGCCAGTCACGCCCTCGTCCGCCAGAGCCTGGAGGCCCTCGGCGACCAGTTGGTCATGGAGCACCGGGTCGACCTGGCGGTCCTGCGGCAGCGGGTTGGCCAAGACGATCCCGGCCGAGTCGGCGCCCAGCCGGTCCCGGGCGAGGAGCACCGCGGCGGCCTCCTGCGGGGTGTCGACCCGCCAGGGGACGGGGTAGCCGGAGTCGGTGAGGTAGAAGCCGGGGAAGGCGTCCGTGCGGTACCCGAGCACCGGGACCGACAAGGTCTCGAGGTACTCCAAGGTTCCGGCGACGTCGAGGATCGACTTCACCCCGGCGCACACGGTGAGCACCGGGGTGCGGCTGAGCACGCCGAGGTCCGCGGAGACGTCGAAGGTCTGCGCCGCGCCGCGGTGCACGCCGCCGAGCCCGCCGGTGGCGAAGACCCGGATGCCGGCGAGATGGGCCAGGGCGGCAGTCGAGGCCACCGTCGTCGCCCCGGTCCGACCGAGCGCCATCGCGACACCAATATCGCGGACCGAGAGCTTGAGGACGTCGTCGGACTCACAGAGCCGGTCGAGGGCGTCCGGTTCCAGCCCGACGTGGACCACTCCGTCGAGGACGGCCACGGTCGCGGGGACGGCGCCGCAGGCCCGCACGGCGTCCTCGATCTGCGCGCCGATCCGTCGGTTGTCCGGGCGGGGCAGGCCGTGGGCGAGGATCGTGCTCTCCAGCGCGACGACCCCCCGACCGTCGCTCAGCGCGTCGAGTACCTCGTCGGCGATGGTCACGGGAGTGGAAGGACGTGTCACGTCATGCAGCGTACTGGGCAGTATGGGGACCACTGCGAGATACGCTGAGGCCCACAATGGACGAACTGCTCTCCGGCCTACAGGCCGTCATCCGCGCTCACGAACCGGCCCTGACCCAGCTGCGCCGGGATATCCACGCACATCCCGAGCTGTCCCGGCAGGAGCGCCGGACCACGGCCCTGGTCGTGGCCCGGCTCGCCGAGCTTGGCGGGCATATCCACCCGCTGCCGGGGGGCACTGGCGTCATCATCGACTTCGGCCCCCACGACCCGCGGTACCGCGTGGCTCTGCGCGCGGATATCGACGCGCTGCCCATCACCGAGTCGACCGGGCTGGAGTACTCCTCGACCGTCTCGGGCGTCGCGCATGCCTGCGGACATGACATCCACACCGCCGCCCTGGTCGGCGCGGGCATGGCCTTCGCCTCGCAGCGGGCCGAGCTGGAGCGGCTCGGGCTGGCGGTCCGGCTCGTCTTCCAGCACGCCGAGGAGGCCATCCCCGGTGGCGCGATGGACATCCTCGACCTCGGCTGGATGGACGGCGTGGACCGCGCATACGCCGTGCACTGCGACCCGACCCTCGACGTCGGTGAGGTGGGGCTGATCGTCGGCCCACTCACCGCCGCGTGCGACGCGGTGACCGTCGAGCTGACCGGGTCCGGTGGGCACACCTCCCGGCCGCATCGCACCCAGGACCTCACCTATGCGCTCGCCAAGGTGGTCACCGACGTGCCGGCCGCGCTGTCCCGGCGGCTCGACCCACGCGCCGGCGCCGCGCTGGTCTGGGGGACGATCCGGACGGGCAATGCCGCCAATGTCATCCCCAGTGCTGGTGTCGCCAGCGGGACGCTGCGCATCCTCGACGCCGAGGCCTGGGAGAAGGCCGGCCCGCTCATCGAGGAGCTGGTCGACGAGGTCATCGCCCCGTACGGCGTCACCGCGCACCTCACCTACACCGCCGGTGTCCCGCCCGTGGTCAACGACCACTCGGCCGTCGAGGCACTACGTCGCGGCGTCCGCTTCGCCGGGGCCCGCGAGGTGCAGACCCGCCAGTCGCTCGGGGGCGAGGACTTCGCCTGGCTGATCAGCCGGGTGCCCGGGGCCATGGCCCGGCTCGGGACGCGGCTGCCGGGTGGGGTGACCTACGACCTGCACCAGGGCGACCTCGTCGTCGACGAGCGCTCCATCGGGGTCGCTGCCGGGGTGCTCGTCGGCGCAGCGGTCGCCAGCATCGACCTCATCGACGCCGAACGTGCGGTCAACGCGATGCCGGCCGTCAGTGCCGCCGTGCTCACCTCGGAGGGAGCCGTATGACGACCAGCGCCCGGCCCGGCCCGCCCATCATGCCGGTCGACCACGACCTCATCCGGCGCGCCCCGAAGGTCCTGCTTCACGACCACCTCGACGGGGGCCTGCGCCCGCAGACCATCATCGAGCTCGCGGCCGCGTCGGGCTACGACCGGCTCCCGACGACCGACCCCGCCGCGTTGGGCCAGTGGTTCCGGGACTCGGCTGACTCGGGCTCGCTGGTGCGCTACCTGGAGACCTTCGAGCACACCGTGGCGGTGATGCAGACGACCGCCGCTCTGGAGCGGGTGGCCCGCGAGTGCGCGCTGGACCTTGCCCTCGACGGGGTGGTCTACGCCGAGGTCCGCTACGCCCCCGAGCTGCACCTGGCCAACGGTCTCACCCTCGACGAGATCGTCCAGGCGGTCAACGCCGGCTTCCGCGCGGGCGAGCAGGAGGCCGCGGCGCACGGCCACCCGATCACCGTCGTCGCCCTGCTGACCGCCATGCGGCACGCTGCCCGCGGCCCGGAGATCGCCGAGCTCGTCGTCAAGTACCGCGACGAGGGGGTGGGCGGCTTCGATATCGCCGGCGCGGAGAAGGGCTACCCGCCCACTCGACATCTCGACGCCTTCGAGTACCTCAGCCGGGAGAACGCCCACTTCACCATCCACGCGGGTGAGGCCTTCGGGCTGCCCTCGATCTGGGAGGCGATCCAGTGGTGCGGGGCCGACCGGCTCGGCCACGGCGTGCGGATCGTCGACGACATCTGGGTCGACGACCTCCCGTTCGCCGAATGGGTGCAGACGGTCGACACCGTCGCCGGCGTGGACCGGGCCCGGGTCCGGTTGGGGCGCCTCGCCGCCTATGTCCGCGACACCCGGATCCCGTTGGAGATGTGCCCGTCGTCGAACCTGCAGACCTCGGCCGCGGCGACCATCGCCGTCCACCCGGTCACGCTGCTCAAGACGCTGCGCTTCCGGGTCACCGTCAACACCGACAACCGGCTCATGTCGGGGACCTCGGCGTCGCGGGAGCACATCCTCCTCGCCGAGCAGGCCGGGTGGACCCCCGCCGACATGCGCTGGACGACGATCAACGCGATGAAGTCCGCCTTCCTCCCCTTCGACAAGCGGTTGGCGCTCATCGACGGGATCATCAAGCCGGGCTACGCTCTGCTGGGCATCCCCGGCTGATCCCGCGTCAGCTCCGCCTCGACCTGCGTGGGGCGGCGCCGGGTTGCCCCTGCTGCGACCGCGCGCGCCACGACCTCCGGCTCGCGACGCCAGAGCATCACTCCGCGACGAAGCAGGACGGCTGGCGGTTTGCGGTGCTCGCGCAGGTCCCGGCCCAGCCGCAGGGCGAAGGTCACCAGCCGCGGGTAGGCCACGCAGTAGGCGCGCAGCAGCAGCCCCTCGGACCGCAGCGCGGGGACGATCTCATCGGCGAAGATCCCCTCCGCCAGGATGGGGACGCCCGGCGGGCAGGTCAGCTCACGTGTGCCAGTGGCTCGTGACAACCCAATGTCGTATGTCGGTACGAGCGTTCGACCGGTGTCGACCAGCTCGCCTAGGGCGGCCATGGCAGCGTCGGCGTGCCACGAGCGTGGGTCGTCCCAGTCGGTCAGGCCCGACGCGAGCGCCGGGAGCTGCGGGTCGTCGGCGTCGCGGTAGAAGTCGTCCAAGCGGACAACCGGCCACCCGTGGGTGGCGGCGAGGCGGGCGGCGAGCCGGGACTTGCCCGTCCCGCTCGGACCGGCGAGGACGACGACCCGGGCGCGTGACGTCACGGCGGCGAGTGTAGTCCGCATCGCCGCCTACGATGGGGCGGTGGCTCTTCCCGCTTTGCCCGTCGGCCCCGTGCGTCAGCGCACCGCCGTGATCATGGGCGTGCTCTGGCTCGCGTTCACCGCGCTCATGGTGGCCATCGTCGTCACCGGTGGTGGCGCGGACCTGTGGGTCGTCGGGGCCTTGCTGCTCGTCGGCTCCCTCGGCTACGTGCTCCTGCTGCGTCCCTCGTTGACCCTCGCGCACGAGGGTCTCATCATTGTCAACCCGTTCCGTCAGGTCCGGGTGCCCTGGCACCTCGTCGAGGACCTCCGGACGTACTGGAGCCTGCAGGTCGGCACGCCTGCGGGGCGTCAGACCGTATGGGCGCTCTCCTCGTCCCGCCACCAGACCCGCGCCGGGATGCGCCGCAACCTCTATGCAGATCCTCAGGACGTCGAGTCGGTTGCCAAGCTCATCGGCACGGTCCAGGACGGCCTGAACCTCGCCGACGCGACGGGGGAGGTCGCGGTGGCGTGGAGCCCGCTCAGCGTGGGCCTGGTCGGCATACCGGCGCTCGTCCTGCTCGCCGGGCTGCTCAGCTGAACGTGCGCCCGGCACGGGGTCAGGAGATCGCGGTGAGCGCCTCGAAGTCGCGTCGGATGGCGGCCAGCCGGACCGCCGCCCGGGCCCGCGCCGCGGGCAGGTCCGCCTCGGTCACCGGCTCGATGACCTCGAGGTAGATCTTCACCTTGGGCTCGGTGCCGCTGGGGCGCACGATGACCCGCGAGGAGTCGGAGAGCACGAAGCGCACCCCGTCGGTGGGGGGCAGGCCGCCGTCTCCGGCGGCGAGGTCGTCGATGACCGACACCGGCAGGTCCGCAACCCGCTCGGGCGGGGCCTCCCGCAGCCGGGTCATGACGACGTCGATGAGCGAGAGGTCGCTGACCCGGACCGAGAACGAGTCGGTGAGGTAGACACCGTGCCGGTGGGCCAGGTCGTCCAGGACGTCGGTGAGCCCGCGACCCTGCGTCTTCAGCCCCGCTGCCAGCTCGGCGAGCAGCAGAGCGGCGCTGACGCCGTCCTTGTCGCGGACCACGTCCGGGGCGACGCAGTAGCCGAGGGCCTCCTCGTAGCCATAGGCCAGACCGGGCACCCGGGCGATCCACTTGAACCCGGTGAGGGTCTCCTCGTGCGGGACCCCGGCGTCCGCGGCCATCGCCGCGAGCAGCCGGGACGAGACGATCGAGTTGGCGAACCCCCGGCCCTGCGGTACGCCGCGCTGGATCAGGTGCCACCCGAGCAGCGCACCGACCTCGTCGCCGCGGAGCATCCGCCACGCACCGGCATCGAGGACGGCCGCCGCGCAGCGGTCGGCGTCCGGGTCGTTGGCGATGACGAGGTCCGACCCCTGGTCCTGCGCCATGGCCAGGGCGTGGTCGATCGCGCCGGGCTCCTCGGGGTTGGGGAAGGCCACGGTGGGGAAGTCGGGATCGGGCAGCGCCTGGTCCGCCACGACGGCCGGGGCGACGAAGCCGGCGGCCCGGAAGGCGGCCCGGACGGTGTCGTCGCCCACGCCGTGCAGCGAGGTGTGCGTGATCGCCAGGGCCCGGGGACTGTCCGGAGCGACCAGTGCGGCCACCGCGGCGACATAGGCGTCGACCACCTCGTCGTCGAGCACCTGCCAGCCGTCCTCGGCGCGCGGGACCTCCGCGACCGAGCCCACGGCGGCGATCTTCGCGGCGATCTCGGCGTCCGCCGGCGGGACGATCTGTGACCCGTCGCCGAGGTAGACCTTGTAGCCATTGTCCTGCGGCGGGTTGTGGCTCGCGGTGACCATGACCCCCGCGTCGGCGCCGCACCAGCGGATCGCGAAGGCGAGGACCGGTGTGGGGAGGGTGCGGGGCAGCAGCAGCGCACGGCCGCCGGCGGCGGTGACCACCGCGCAGGTGTCGCGGGCGAAGGCCTTCGAGCCGTACCGGGCGTCGTACCCGACGACCACGGTCGGCTCACCGTCGACGAGGTCGTGCAGGTATGCCGTCAGGCCCGCCGCGGCCCGGATGACGACGGCGCTGTTCATCCGGTTCGGACCGGCACCGAGCGCGCCACGCAGCCCGGCCGTGCCGAACTGGAGCATCCCGACGAACCGGTCGGCGAGGTCGGCCAGCGCGCCCTCGTCGCCGCCCTGGCCGCGCACGATGAGCCGGTCCAGCTCGTCCCGGGTCCGGGGGTCGGGGTCGTCGTCACGCCAGGCCCGGGCCTGGTCGAGCAGCGCCGCTGCGACCTCGGCGGGGTCCGGTTCGGCGGGGGTGGGCTCGTCCTTGGACATCTCAGATCCTTCCGACGACCTCGGCGAGGAGACGCCCGCACCGGGCGGCCGCGGCCTGTCCGGCCTCGAGCACCTCCTCGTGGGAGAGGGCAGTGGGGGAGATGCCGGCGGCGAGGTTGGTCACCAAAGACACGCCGAGGATCTCCAGCCCCACGTGTCGAGCCGCGATGGCCTCGAGCGTGGTCGACATCCCGACGAGGTCGGCGCCGAGCCGCTTGGCCATCTGGACCTCGGCCGGGGTCTCGTACTGCGGGCCGCGGAACTGGGCGTAGACGCCCTCGTCGAGCCCGGGGTCGACCTCCTTGGCGATCGCCCGCAACCGCGCCGAGTACAGGTCGGTGAGGTCGACGAAGGTGGCCCCCTCCAGCGGGGAGGTCGCGGTGAGGTTGAGGTGGTCCCGGATGAGCACCGGGGTGCCAGGGGCCCACTCCTCGCGCAGCCCGCCGCAGCCATTCGTCAGGACGATGGCGCGACACCCCGTCGCCGCGGCGGTGCGGACCCCGTGGACGACGGCGCGGACGCCGCGTCCCTCGTAGAAGTGGGTGCGGGTGCCGAAGACGAGGGCCCGCCGGCCGGTGTCGCCGATGGCCACCGACCGCATGGCACCGGAGTGCCCCGCGACGGCGGCGCGGTGGAACCCCGGGACGTCCTCGTTGGGGATGGTCGCCAGGGTCTGCCCGACGAGGTCGGCCGTCTGGCCCCAGCCCGAGCCGAGCACCAGGGCGATGTCGTGGGTGGCGGCCCCGGACCGCTCGGCAATCACGGCGGCAGCCTCCGCGGCCAGGGCCAGCGGGTCGCTCGCAGGGTCGTCGAAGGGGTTGGCGGCGGGAGGCAACGTCGTTGTCACAAGGGCAGCCTAGTGGCGCGGTGCCGCTGCGCTCCGGGGCTCGCCGTCAGCTCTTCGCGACAGCCAGGGCGGGGTCGCCTTGCGGCCGGACGCGGACCCGGTCGCCCGGCCGGTATGACGTCACCGCGTCGCTGTCGACCTGGACCGCGACCCGCTGGCCGTCATCCGTCGTCGCGATGACCTTCGCGTGGGCACCGAGGAAGCTGGCGCTGACCACTGTGGCATTGCCGGCCGGGTCCGGGGCGATATCGATCGCCTCCGGGCGGACGAGCACCTCGACCGACCCGCTGGTCGCCGAGCCCGGCAGCAGGGCGACCGGCGCCCCGAGGACCGAGGCGTGCGCGCCATTGGCCGTGCCGGTGAGCCGGTTGGTCAGCCCGACGAAGTCGGCGACGAAGGCATTGGCCGGCTTGGTATAGAGCTCCTCCGGCGCGGCGATCTGCTCGAGGTTGCCCGCCCGCATGACCCCGACCCGGTCGGCGACGGCGAGCGCCTCCTCCTGGTCGTGGGTGACGAAGAGCGTGGTCGTCCCGACGTCGAGCTGGATGCGTCGGATCTCGTCGCGCAGCTGGGTGCGGACCTTGGCGTCCAGCGCGGACAGCGGCTCGTCGAGGAGGAGGACCTGGGGCTCGATGGCCAGGGCGCGGGCCAGGGCGACGCGCTGCTGCTGACCGCCGGACATCTGATGGGCGAACTTGTCCGCGTGGGCGGACAGGCCGACGAGGTCGAGCATCGCCGCGGCGCGCTCCCGCCGGGCGGCCTTGTCCTGCTTGCGCAGCTCGAGGCCGAACTCGACGTTCTGCCGCGCGGTCATGTGCGGGAACAGGCTGTAGGCCTGGAAGACCATGCCCATGTCCCGCCGGTTCGTCGGGATGGCGGTGACATCCCGGCCGCCGACCTCGATGGTCCCGGAGTCCGGGTCCTCCAGGCCGGCGAGGCAGCGCAGCGCGGTCGTCTTCCCGCAGCCGGACGGCCCGAGCAGGGCGATGAACTCGCCGGGCTCGATGTGCAAGGTGAGGCCGTCGAGGGCCGCGACGCCGCCATACGAGCGGCGCAGGTCGGTCAGCTCGACGGCGACGCCGGTGCGAGCAGCAGCTGCTGAGGTCATCGAGACTCCTTGCGGGCGGTGCCCACGAACGACATACCGAAAAGAACGACGAAGGCGAAGCCGAGCGAGGCCAGCCCGACCGCGACCGAGATCTTCGCGTCCGACTTGCCGATGAGGTACATCGCGACCTGGAGGTTCTTGCGGGCGAACAGGCTCGCGATCGTGTACTCGCCGAGGACCAGGGCCACCGAGAGGAAGGAGGCCGACAGGACGGCGGTCCGCAGGTTCGGCAGGACGACCCGCCACATGACGGTCCCCCAGCCGGCGCCGAGGGATCGAGCCGCCTCGGAGAGGGTCTTGACGTCGATCGCGCGCAGCCCGGTGTCGATGGACCGGTAGGCGTAGGGCAACACGAGGATGACGTACGCGAAGCCCAGCCACAGCGTCAGCGCCCCGAGCAGGTAGTTGACCCAGGCATAGATCGGGGTGAGCCCGACGACCAGGACGATGGCCGGCACGGTGAGCGGGAGCAGGCAGAGGAACTCGACGGTGCGGGTCAGGCCGGGCAGCCGTAGGCGCACCCAGGTCATCGTCGGGACAAGGAGGATGAGCATGACGATGACGGTGAAGATCGCCAGGAGGATCGAGGAGAGAAACCCCTCCTTGAGGTCGGGGTACTCCTTGGCGATGGCCCCGAAGTCCATGAGGGTGGTCCACGTCGTCAGCTGGTGCCCGGTGCCACCGGGGCCCTGGAGGGTGAACTCGAGGCTGGCGAGCAGCGGAAGGGTGAAGAAGGTGAGGACGACGGCGAGCACGACCCGGCGGAAGAGGCTCTGCCGCCGGCGGAAGGACGCCCGTTCGCCGCTCATCGCTGCATCCAGCGGCTGGCGCGCTTGTCGATCCAGGCGTAGATCGCCATGACGATGGCGACGATGACGACCATGGCCAGCGCCATCGCCTTGCCGATGTTCTCCCGGCCGAGCAGCACCTCGGAGCTGAACGTGCTGGCGATCTGCAGTGGGACCAGCGGCGAGGCCTGGGAGACCAGGGCGGCCGCGGTGGCATACGCGCTGAAGGCATTGGTGAAGAGCAGCAGGGTGGCGCCGACGAAGGAGGGGAACAGGATCGGGGCGGCGACCCGGCTCCAGTAGGTCCAGGTCGTCCCGCCGAGGGTCGCGGTCGCTTCACGCCACTGGGGACGCAGGCCCTCGACCGCGGGGAGGAAGACGATGAGCATGAGCGGGATCTGGAAGTAGAGGTAGACGAGCATGAGGCCCTTGTTCCACTCGTACAACCAGATCGGGGAGCTCGGGGCCATCCCGATCGTGCCCAACCACACCGTCAGCAGGCCGGTCCCGCCGAAGGAGGCCATGAAGGCGAAGGCCAGCGCGACACCGCCGAACTGGGCGAGCACCCCGCACAGCGAGGTGACGAAGCGCTTGAGGATGCCGTCCGGGCGGCCGGTGCTCACGGCATACGCGAGGACCGCGCCGATGGCGGCGCCGGCGACGGCGGTGACCGCGCTGAGGACGATGGACTGCCACAGCGCCTTGGTGAAGGCGGGCTCGAAGAGCCCGGCGACATTGGCGGTGGTGGGGCGCCCCGCGCCGTCGAGGAAGGCCCCGACCACCACGACGACGGTCGGGATGAGCAGGAAGACCGTCGTATAGGCGAAGAAGGGTATGACGCCCGCGAGGGCGCCCGACGGCCGGAAGCCGCCGAGCGCCCTGCGAGGTGTCGGGTGAGTCGACACGAAGGGGGTCAGCCGATCGCGGCGGCCCAGGCCGTGGCGAGTGCCGCCTTGGCCTTGTCCGTCTGGTCCGAGGTCGGGATCACCGGGTTGGTGACCTTCGGCAGCGCAGCGGCAGCCGTAGCGTCGATGGTGCCGTCGGCCTCCATGGCCTCGAAGAGCACCGGCTTGGCGCCACCGCGGAGCCAGGCGTTCTGCCCGTCAGGGGAGTAGAGGAACTCCTGGAAGAGCCGGGCGGCTGCCGGGTGCGGAGCGTCCTTGTTGATCGACTGGACGTAGTACGCCATGAGGGAGGCATTGTCCGGGGACCACATCTTCCACGTCGGCAGCTTCGGGAGGACGCCGACCTGGTTGTACGACCAGTCGAAGACGACGGGCGTCTGGCCGGACTCGATGGTCGCCGGCGTCGGGTCGACAGGGAGGAAGTTCCCGGCGGCCTTGAGCTGCTTGAACCAGTCGATGCCCTTGGTCGGGTCGTCCGGCGTGCCGCCCTGGGCGATCGCCACCATCTGGACGCCGGCGAAGGCCGCACCGGCCTTGGTCGGGTCGCCGTTGAGGGCCACCTTGCCGGCATACGCAGGCTTGAGCAGGTCGGCGAGCGAGGTCGGCGCCGGGACCTTGGCCGAGTCGTACCCGACCGTCATGAGGCCCGCGTAGTCGTTGACCCAGGCGCCATTGGCGTCCTTGAGGGTGGCCGGGATCTTGTCGAACATCGCCACCTTGTAGGGCGCGAACATCGCGACATTGGCGTTGGCGACGGCCTGGCTGATGTCGAAGACGTCCGGGGCGGTCGACTGGCCCTTGAGCCGCTGAGCGGTGGCGATCTCGTCGGCGCTGCTGGCGTCCGGCTGGTCGCTGGTGATCTTGATCTCCGGGTACTTCGCGGCGAACTTGTCGAGGATCTCCTTGTAGTTCGCCCAGGTCGGCGACAAGGCGATGACGTTGAGTGCCCCCTCTTTCTTGGCGGCCGCGACAAGCGCGTCCATGCCGCCCATGGCCGAGGCCGACGTCGCGGTGGCCGCGCTGACGGCACCCCCGCTCGACGCGGTCGAGCCCGAGCCGGTGTTGGTGGAGCTGGTGGGCGGCGAGCACGCTGCGGCCCCGACCAGGGCGATCGCGGCGGCGCCGGCGCCGAGCCAGCGAGGAATGGTGGTCGACCTCACGAGAGGTACCTCCTGCGTCGTTGCAGATGTGACGGACGGCTCCACCTAACCACCGGCGTGTGCGGCGCGTCATCACTGTGGTCTGAAAATGTACCGAGGCGTTATCGGGCGGCCAGACGGCGCTCACCTGCCGTCGGTGGTTGGATGGCGCCGTGACAGCGCGCAGCACATCGGTCGTCGTCGTCGGAGCGGGCCCGGGCGGGTACGAAGCCGCCCTCGTGGCGCGCCAGCTCGGCGCGGACGTCACCATCATCGACAGCGACGGGGTGGGTGGGGCGGCGGTTCTCACCGACTGCGTCCCGTCGAAGACCCTCATCTCGACCTCGACCATGATGACGGCCCTGGACCGGGCCCGCTCGCTCGGGGTTCATGTCCGGGCCGCGGACGGGGTGACCGAGCTGTCCGTCGTCGCCCAGGCCGACCTCGGCCAGGTCAACGACCGGGTCATTGGGCTGGCCCAGGCGCAGAGCGACGATATCGCCGACCGGCTCGTCGGCGAGGGCGTCCGGCTGGTCCGAGGCCGGGGTCGGCTGCTGTCCGCCTCGGCGGTCCGAGCCGAGCTCGCCGAGGGCGGGCATGAGGACTTCTTCGCCGACGTCATCCTCCTGTCCACCGGGGCGCAGCCCCGCGAGCTGGCCTCCGCAGTCCCCGATGGCGAGCGCATCCTCACCTGGAAGCAGCTCTACGCCCTCGAGGAGCTGCCGACCAAGCTCGTCGTCGTCGGCTCCGGCGTCACCGGGGCCGAGCTCGCGCACGCCTATCTCGCCCTGGGCTGCCAGGTCGCCTTGGTCTCCTCCCGCGACCAGGTCCTCCCCGGCGAAGACTCCGATGCGGCCAGGGTCATCGAGGACGTCTTCCGCCGCCGGGGCATGGAGGTGCTCTCGCGGTCCCGGGCCGCCTCGGTCACCCGGACCGCCGACGGCGTCGCCGTCGCCCTCGAGGACGGCCGGGTCGTCACCGGTAGCCACGCGCTCATGGCGGTCGGCTCGGTCCCACGGACCTCGGGTCTGGGCCTGGCCGAGGTGGGGGTGTCGGTGTCCTCGGGCGGGTACGTCGAGGTCGACGGGGTCTCCCGGACCACGGCCCGCGGGGTGTATGCCGCCGGCGACTGCACCGGCGTATTGCCCCTGGCCTCGGTCGCGGCGATGCAGGGCCGGATCGCGATGTGGCACGCCCTCGGCGACGCGGTCTCGCCGCTCAACCTCGGCGTTGTGTGCGCGAATATCTTCACCGACCCCCAGATCGCAACGGTCGGATGCAGCCAAGCCGATGTCGACTCCGGGCGGGTCGATGCGCGGACCGTCATGCTGCCGTTGGCCACCAACCCGCGGGCCAAGATGGACGGCTTCGACGACGGCTTCGTCAAGCTCTTCGCGAGCACCGGGGTCGGCACGGTCGTCGGCGGGGTCATCGTTGCCCCCCGGGCGTCGGAGCTGATCTACGCCGTGGCGCTGGCCGTCCAGCACCACCTCACCGTCGACCAGCTCGCCTCGACCTTCACGATCTACCCCTCGCTGACCGGGTCGATCGCCGAGGCCGCTCGACGCCTGCATTCCTGACCCACCGTCGCGTCGGTTGGCCGGGTCGGGGGGGTGTGGCGCGCCACGGTTGTTCCGGTATGCCGCCCATATACCTGGGGCAGAAGCGAACAACCGTGGCGGGCGGCGAGCCCGCAGGGTTATCCACAGCCCTGGCCCGATCCGGGAGCGTCATACGGGCCCGGAAGGTAGGCTGCCCGTGCTGCACAGACGAGGTCGTGGGTGACCACGTGGCGGCCGAGCGAGCCAGGGGAGGGTGCTGTGAGCGATGCCGTGCGGCTGGTCGAGAGCGACGTGCGCGAGGTCATCCGGCGCACCGGCCTGGACCCAGTGCGCCGCCCGTCGGACCTGGAGCGGCTGGTCAAGGAGGCGATCGCCGACTATGACGAGCGCAGCCTCATGGGTGGGCTGCCGCAGCTGCTCGACCGGGACGACGCGCTCAAGAGCGTCATCGACGCGGTCGCCGGTTTCGGGGCCCTGCAGAAGTACTTCGACGACCCGCAGGTGGAGGAGATCTGGATCAACTCCCCGAGCGCGGTCTTCATCGCCCGCGGCGGCATCGCGGAGCTGACAACGACGATCCTCACCGCGGACGAGGTTCGCGACCTCGTCGAGCGGATGCTGCGCAGCTCGGGGCGCCGGGTCGACCTGTCCAGCCCGTTCGTCGACGCCACCTTGCCGGACGGCTCCCGACTGCACGTCGTCATCCCGGATATCACCCGGGAGCACTGGCACATCAACATCCGCAAGTTCGTCGTCAAGGCCGACCACCTGGACGACCTCGTCCGGCTCGGCACGGTGACGCGGCAGGCGGCCCGCTTCCTCGAGGCCTGTGTCGTCGCCGGGCTCAACATCCTCGTCGCCGGCGGCACCCAGGCCGGCAAGACGACGATGCTCAACTGCCTCTCCGCGGCGATCCCGGCCCGCGACCGGGTGGTCACCTGCGAGGAGGTCTTCGAGCTGAAGATCCCGCTGCGCGATGTCGCGAGCATGCAGTGCCGCCAACCCTCCCTCGAGGGCACCGGTGAGGTGCCACTGCGGCGCCTGGTCAAGGAGGCGCTGCGGATGCGGCCCAGCCGGATCATCGTCGGCGAGGTCCGCCAGGCCGAGAGCCTCGACCTGCTCATCGCCCTCAACTCCGGCCTGCCCGGCATGTGCACGGTCCACGCCAACTCGGCCCGTGAGGCCGTGACGAAGATGTGCACCCTGCCCCTGCTCGCCGGCGAGAATGTCGGCAGCGGCTTCGTCGTCCCGACCGTGGCCGGCTCGATCGATATCGTCGTCCACATCGCCTTGGAGCGGGATGGGGTGCGCCGGGTCCGCGAGATCGTCGCCGTCCCGGGGCGGGTCGAAGGTGATGTCGTCGAGATCGCCGACATCTTCTCCACCCGCGATGGTCGGCTCATGCGCGGCGACGGCTTCCCGCCGCACGTCGACCGCTTCGAACGAGCCGGGTATGACGTTGCGGCGCTCTTGGCCAGGACCGAGTCGTGACCGCCTTCGGTGTCGGTCTGGTCCTTGGCCTGGGCCTGTTCTGCATCTGGTGGGCCTTCTGGGAGCGCGAGGAGGTCCCAGAAGGGCCCCGGCCCCTGGGCCCGATGGACCGGCTCAGCGACGAGATCGCCCAGGCCGGGTACACCGCGCTCACCCCGGGCAATATCGTCACGGCCTCGGCTGTCGCCGGTCTGGGGGTGCTCACCGTCGTCTTCGGCGCCACCCGGACCCTGCCGGTCGCGCTGTGCTTCGCGGCGATGGCGGCATACGCGCCGTTGGCGGTGGTGCGGATGCGCGCCCGGTCGCGTCGCGCGAGCCTGCGCGACCTGTGGCCGGATGTCGTCGACAATATTGCCTCCGCGGTCCGAGCCGGTATGGCGCTGCCCGAGTCGCTCATCCAGCTCTCGGTCCGCGGGCCGGAGGAGCTGCGTCCGGCGTTCGCGGCCTTCGCCCAGGACTACCGGACCTCCGGACGCTTCCAGGAGAGCCTCGACCTGCTCAAGGTGCGCCTGGCCGACCCGGTCGCAGACCGGATCGTCGAGTCGCTGCGGATCGCCCGTGAGGTGGGTGGCTCCGACCTCGGCCGGCTGCTGCGCACCCTGTCCGCCTTCCTTCGCGAGGACGCCCGGACCCGCGCGGAGATGGAGACGCGGCAGGGCTGGACGGTCAACGCCGCCCGGCTCGCCGTCGCCGCGCCCTGGCTCGTCCTGGCGATGATGTCGACGCGCGCGGAGTCGATCCGCGCCTACAACTCCCCGGGTGGGGTCCTCGTCCTGGGGATCGGCGCCGGGGTGTCGATCCTCGCCTACCGGATCATGGTGCGGATCGGCCGGCTGCCCGAGGAAGAGCGGGTGCTGCGGTGAGCTACCTGGCGAGCCTGCACGGGTGGTCCTGGCTGGGCGCCGCAGTCGGGCTGGTGTGGAGTCTCGGGCTGACCCTGGTCGTCCTGCGGCTGCCGCGCAACCGTGAACCGGGCCTGGCCGAGCGGGTCGGCCCGTACGTCCGCGACACCGCGCGCGCCTCCAAGCTGCTCGCCCGCACCGACCCCGGGGGGGTCTCGGTCGGGCTGGGGCGGATCTTCGCCCCCGTGGTCAAGGACCTCGGCGGCTGGGTCGAACGGATCCTCGGCGGGGCCACCTCGGTCCGTAAGCGGCTCGAACGCGCCGGCCTGCCCGGAGACGTCGAACGGTTCCGAGCCGAGCAGGTGATCTGGGGGGCTCTGGGCGCCGCGGCGGGGGTGGTCCTCGGCTCGTTCGGGGTGGTCGCCCGAGGGGTCTCCCCGGTCCAGGTCGTCCTGCTCGTCTTCATCCTCGCCGCGACCGGCGTGGTCCTTCGCGACCAGTTCCTCACCCGCCAGGCCACCACTCGCGAGCAGCGCATCCTCACCGAGTTTCCCACCATCGCCGAGCTCCTGGCCCTCGCCGTGGGGGCCGGGGAGGGCGCCGTCGGCGCACTCGAACGGGTGGTTCGGCTCTCCCACGGCGAGCTGTCGACCGAGCTCGGTCGCGCCCTGTCCGACGCCCGCGCAGGGGCCAGCCTCCCGGTCGCCTTGCAGGGCGTCGCCGACCGCACCGGGCTGGTCTCCTTGGCCCGATTCGTCGACGGCATCATCGTCGCCGTCGAGCGCGGGACCCCTCTCGGCGACGTCCTGCGCGCCCAGGCCCAGGACGTCCGGGAGACCGGTCGGCGGACCATCATGGAGGAGGGTGGCAAGAAGGAGATTGCCATGATGGTCCCGGTCGTCTTCTTCGTCCTCCCGGTGACGATCCTCTTCGCCCTCTACCCGGGGCTGGCCTTCCTCCGGGTGGACGTATGACCAGATCCGGATGCCCACACCCACGAACCTGCGTCATACTGACGCGTGAAGTCAGTCCGACCGTATGTCTAGGGGGATGCCATGACCCGTTGTGCCCTTGCCGCCGACCGGGCCCGTCGCACGCTGATGAACCGCTGCGTCGAGGTCACCACGACCCGTCGCGAACGTGGTGACGTGCCGGGATGGGTCTTCATCACGATCATGACAGCGGCCATCGCCATGGCGATCTGGACCTTTGCCGGGGACCAGCTCCTCACCATGGTGAAGACCGCCATCAACTCGGTCACCGCGCCGTAGCCGGAGCGGTCGTGCACCGCGACCCGGTCGCGGGGTGGTCGCATCGGTCGCGCGTCAGCCGTGAGGGGGGCTCGGCGATCGCCGAGTTCGTCATGGTCGCGACCTTGGTGCTCATCCTCTCCATTGGGGCGTTGCAGCTCGCTCTGCTGCTGCACGCGCGCAATGTCGCGATGTCGAGCGCGTCCGAAGGCGCCCGCCGGGCGGCTCGGGCGGACGCCACCCCGGCGGACGGGGTCGACCGCGCCACCGCGCTGCTCGAGGACTCCCTCAGACCGGGGTATGCCGACTCCGTCACCGCCACGGTGACGGTCCAGGACGGGCTGCGAGTTGTCGAGGTGACGATCACGGCGCCCCTGCCCGTGCTCGGTCTGCTCGGCCCGAGCGGGTCGATGGTCGTGACCGGCCGGGCGATCATGGAGCGGCAGTAGTCATGACCTCCGTCTCGTGGCTCGTCCGTCGCGTCCGGCAGGTCCGGGCCGGTCGCGAAGACGGTCGGGCAATCGTCGAGTTCGTCTTCCTCGGCGTCCTCGTCTTCGTCCCGATCGTCTACCTCATCGTCACCCTCGGGCTGATCCAGCGAGCCTCGTTCGCGGCGGCCACGGCTGCCCGGGAGGCGGGACGAGTGTTCGTCACCTCGACCAGCGACGCCCAGGCCCGCGAGCGCGCCGGCATCGCGTCCAGGCTGGCTTTCGAGGACTACGGCGTGCCCGGGGGAACGCTCGCCGTGGCCTGTGACGGCTCGCCGTGCCTGCGGCCCGAGGGTCGGGTGCGCACGACGACCCGGGTCATCGTCAACCTCCCGCTGGTCCCGGACTTCCTCGGCTCGGTCATCCCGGCGTCGGTCCCGATCGAGGCCACCCACGAGGTCACCGTGGACCGGTTCCGGGCGGGTGGCTGACATGGGTCTGGGGAGGCTGCAGCGCCGCATCACAGCGATCCGGTCGGGACGCGAGCAGGGGTCGATCATCCCGCTGCTCAGCGTCCTGGCGGTCGTCGTCATCGTCCTGGTCATCGGCGGCATCGACGTCACGGCGGCCCATCTGGCCCGGATGCGGCTGTACGACACTGCCGACGCCGTCGCCCTCAACGCCGCCGACGCCATCGACACCTCGGCCTTCTACCACGGCACGATGGCCGAGGCCGTCGTCGTCAGCACCGCGACGGTCCGCACCACCGCCCAGACCGACCTCGACCGGCGCACCCGTCCGGCCAATGTCACTGCGTGGGTGCTCACCCCAACCACGGGCAGCCCGGACGGGACGACGGCAGTGGTGTCCCTGCGGGGCACCGTCGAGCTGCCGATCATCACCCCCTTCCTCGCCGCAATCGGCACCCAGGTCCAGATCACCGTCGAGTCGAGAGCCCGCTCCGAGCTGCAGTAAGCCGAACCCGGGCCGCGGTCCCGCTGTGGCCCACCGATCGGTCTGGATATGCCGCGCCGGCGGTCCACCACCAGCATGCTCGGCGCGTTGAGGGGTGTCGAACCACGGAGCGTGAAACAGCGATACGGCTCGCCTGGCGCGGGTATCGGTGCGGTGTCCGTCGCCTCTGGCACTGTAGGTGTGGCACCCAGTCCCACCCCGCCTGCGAAGGAGTGGCCCAGTGAGCGACCGCCCCCAGCCCGTCGACCGGCGTAGCCTCGCCGTCCTGCGCACCTACCGCTACCTGCGGGTCAGCACCGTGGTGGTGACCGGACTGCTCATGGTTGCCGTCCTGCGGCAGATCGTCGCCGCCGGCGGGTGCGTCCAGACCTCGATCAGCGCCTACTACTTCAGTGCCGCGCACTCCGCCTTCGTCGCGGCCCTGTGCGTCATCGGGGCGAGCCTGATCGTCTACAAGGGCAGCACGGACACCGAGGACGTCGTCCTCAACTTCGCCGGCTTCCTTGCCCTCGTCGTCGCCTTCGTGCCGACGGCGCGCGAGTACACCTGCCCTGGCCCGGCGCTGCCCACGACATACGACGTCCTGCCCGGCATCACCAACAACGTCCTCGCGCTTTTCGTCGCCGGTGCCCTCGCCGAGGCGGTTCGCGTGTACCTCGCCCGCCGCGAGACCGGCGAGCCCGTCGGCGGGAGCGCCCGGACGGTACTCCTGCTCGGGTATGCCGTCCTGCTCGGCTTCCTCGTCGCGTATGTCGCGGCCCCGCGCTTCCTTGCCGACTACGGCCACTCCACCGCAGCCGTGCTGATGTTCGCCGGGATCATCGTCGTCGTCGTCCTCAACGCCTCGTCGTCCCGGACCGTGGGGAATGCTGCGTATGTCCGGCGCTATCACGCCGTCGCGGTGGCGATGGGCCTGACCCTCGCGGTGGTCATCGCCCTGCACTTCGCCCTCCGCGGGTTCACCCACACGATCATCGTCGCCGAGGTGCTGCTCATCGGCGAGTTCGCCCTGTTCTGGGCGATCCAGACGGCCGAGTTGTGGACTGTCGTCGACAAGAACGAGCTGGCCGAGCAACGGGGGCTGCCGCCGCTGACGTAGCGCCGTTCGGCGAATCCCTGCCCGGTTGGGTGTGATATGCGCCATACTCTGCGCGATGTCCCAGGGTCACGGTGGACCACCGGGACGCCGAGGAGAGGGCGGATGCCATGGCGGCGAGCTCCGAGCCGGGACCGATTCTCGAGCTGCGCGTGCACGGCGTGAGCAACACCCCGCCATACGCGATGCTCGACCTGCCCGAGGGCGACGTCGCCCAGGTCGCCGGGGACGACCTCGGCTCGTTCTGGCAGCTGCGTGAGGGGGCCAACAACCCCAGGCCCGGCCGACGGGGCCATGTCCCCGCCGGGATCACCCGGGAGGCCTACTCCTGGGGGAACCTCGCCAGGACTACGCTCGCTGCGCCACCTGGCATCATCGGGACGGTCACCGCCGCCGCGACCCGGGTGCTGTGGAGCCTGCTGCTGCCCTTCGCCCTGACCAATGTCGCGTACTGGAGTCGCCGCCTTCACTACGGAGGCCCACCGACCGGCAGCGGCCCCACCACCTATCGAGCCCTCAGCGGGCACCGTAACGGCGGAGCGTGGATCTTCCGGTACGCCGGGCTCGTCCTCAGTCTCATCACGGTGACCACGGCGACGGTGATCAGCGTCCATCTCGTCGGGGTCGAGTGTCGACCGATCGCGGTGGGCGGGACAACGGTGTGCGACATGCTGCCGAGCGCGATCGGCTTCCTCGACAGCTGGTCGCTGGCGCGTCGCGTCGCAGTGACCTCGCTGGTGCCCATGGTCCTCATGCTCGCCCTGTGGGCGCTGTCCGCCTACACCCGCACCCGGTTCGAGCAGGCCACGCGGGGTACGCAGGTCGACCCCTCAGGGACGAAGGACGCTGCGGCGCAGCCCACCTCGGCCGACCCCGACAGCCGCTGGCCCATCCTGGCTCGACCCGGTTTCTGGTACCACAGCGCGGTCAGCGCACCCAGCGCACATGCACACCTGGCGGGCTCGCTCGGCCTGGTCATCGCGGTCTGCAGCGCCGACCTGGCGTTGGTGGAGGACGACGCCAGCGGGGTGCTGAGCTGGGGCTGGCGGCTGTGCACCCTGCTGGGAGTCCTGGCGATCGTCGGTGCCTGCCTGGTCCTGGGCGGGCTCACGACGCGGGCGGCCGACGTCAGCCTGAACGGTGCAGCCAGTCGCCGCCCGCTGCTCGGCCCGGGCCGGGTTCTCGGGTTCAGTGCAGCGACATATGTCGTCTTCCTCATCCGCGCCTGGACGGACAACGCTCTACCGTCCGGTGGATCCCGGAACGTCCATGCAACCGTCCTGCCCTGGGTGGTCGACGGCCTGGTCGGCGTGGCCCTGCTGCTGGTCTGCCTGGCCCTCCAGGTACGCACCGGCTCGGCCGATCCCGAGCATCCCTTTGCACGCTTCGGAAGAACCCTCGTGGCGGCGCTGTGGTTTGCCGGAGGCCTCACGCTTGGCCTGCTCGTGCTCGGCGGCCAGCTCGTCGTTGCCGTCCCGGTCGAGTGGGTCATCCTGGGCTCTTCGCCGATCGCCTTGTTCTTCATCTACTGGTTCTCGCGCCCGTCGACCCGCGCGGGCACGACGAACGACGCGGCGTGGACCGGGTGGGGTGGTCGGGCGCCAGGGGTCTTCCTCGCGCTGGCGCTCTTCCTCTGCCTCACGGTGGCCTCCGTTCTCACGGTCTTCTTCGGCGACCGGTTCAACGGAGCCGCGTCGTCCGGGGCGCTCACCGCCTATGCGAAGCGCGCCTCCCCGTCGGCGTGGTTCGAGCTCGGTCCGTGCTTCGTCGTGTGTCCCGCGCCGGCCCAGGAACCAGCGGCGTCGTTGACCATCCCGGTCCTCTACGGATGGTTCACTCTCATCGCCGCGGTGGGTGTCCTGGTCACGATCGCCATCGTCGGTGTCCTCGCCGGTCGGTCGTGGCGCCCGACTCCCTCGGCGCTGCTCGCCGAGGCATGGCCGGCGGGCACCTGGGCCCCCACGGACGCGGCCGACCGGGCCGCCACGCAGCCTTGTGGAGGGGGAACGGCGCCGAACCCGGCCACCGGGCCGGTCGCGCGCGCCGTCTTCGGCAGACGGGTCCTGGCCGCGATTGCCCATCGAGCCGAACCCCTGATTGCCCTCCTCCTCACCTGCATTCTCGGCGCCGGGCTGGTGGTCTTTGCCGGGCACCTCGCCTTCCCGACCTGGGGCGGGTGGTCGACGGCCCTCACCGCCGGTGGCTTCGCACTCTCGACCTTTGGGGTTCTGGCCCTCGGGCTGGCCTCCGGGACCACGGCGGGGGACCGACCCAAGCGGCCGCTGGGAATCATCTGGGACCTGGCCTGCCTCGTGCCTCGGGCGTGTCACCCGCTCGGTCCGCCCTGCTACGGGGAGCGGGTCGTCCCGGAGCTCATCTCGCGGATGCACTGGTGGTTGGCGGGGGAGGGCGACCAGACGGTTCTCGGGTCAGACCGCGCGGTGAGCACGTCCCCTCGTGCTGTCATCGTCTCGGCGCATTCCCTCGGTGGTCCCTTGGTGGTCGGTGCCCTGCTCGGTGCTCCGGGAGACCCGACCCACGACGACTGGATGCTGCCTCGGGTCGGACTGGTGACCTACGGGTGCCAGCTGCGGGCCTACTTCAGCCGGTTCTTCCCCGAGCTCTACGGCCCCGCCGTCCTCGGCGTGGTCCCCGCCGCAGCTGCCTCGCTCCGGCATGCGGACCCGTGGGAGGGACAGTGGACGGAGGCTGGCGGCGAGGTCAGCCTCCCGCAGGTGCTGAACGGAAGTGTCCGGTGGGCCTTGGGCGGCCATGGTGCCGACCCGAGGAGCGAGTTCGCCCCAGGCCGGTGGGTGAACCTGTGGCGGCTCACCGACTATCTCGGTATGCCGGTGGTGGCCATGCCGCCGAGGGCCGGGATGGCCTCCACGGGGTCACCGATGAAGCCCCTGAGGGACTGGTATGCCGAAGAGGTCGACTACACGGCATACCTGCTCGCGGTTCTGACGCACAGTGACTACCCGCGCAGCGAGGAGTACAACAAGGCGTTGGACGCCCTCGTCGGCGATCTCCACCCGGAGACAGCACCGGGTTCCGACGGCCCGACACCGACCGGCTCGGCCGCGGTCGCGGGTCAGGCCAGGATCTCCCGAACGGAGGGCGAGGAGTAGAAGGGCTCAAGGTGGGCCCGCAGAGCGCGCTCGAAGGCCCCCGAGTCGCGAAGGGCGACGACCGCGTCGCGCACTACCGCAGTGAGGTACTCGACGACGTCGGAGGTGCTGAGCCCGAAAGCCGTCAGCAGCTCGGCCGGGGTGTACCCACCGAACCACTCGAGGACGGCGTCGACGAGAACCTCGGCCAGCCGGGCGGCCTCCTCGGTCGTCGCGATGGTGGCCACCAGGTCGTGCCCGGCGGAGACGACCGCGGCGACATCGTCGGCTCCCACGAGGCTGCCCAGCCCCGCGGCCGGCTGGCGGGCGAGCTGGTCCCACACCTGCAGCGCCGCCTCGCCAGTGGTCGGGTCGCGCAGCGTGTCGACGACGATCTTGTTGAGCCGCCGGACGGCATACGTCCCGCCTTTGCCCACGGTGTCCCCGAGGAGCGACTCGAACTGCTTGTCCGCCGCACCCTTGAGCCGCGACGCCGTGCTCGTCCCGAACGAGACCAGGGGCCCCAGACCGGGCACCCGAGAGGCGACCGCCTGGTTGGCCTGGACCACCTCGGCGACGATCCGGCCCATGAACCGAGATGCGACGACGCCGGCGAGCGGGCTGTCCGCCAGCTCCTCGAGCCCTCGCTCAAGCGCGGGCGTGAGCCGGAGGACAGCGGTGAGCAGCGCCTCCACCTGGGCTCGGTCGACCACGTCGCCTGGCAAGAAGGGCTCATCGGGGCCGTCGAGGAGCACCGTGGTGGCCAGCTCGACGACGCTGATGGCGCCGCCGCTGCCGGGGACGGTGCGAAGCAGGTGGACCGCGGCCTGCGCCACCGCGTCCCGGTCGAGCAGGTCGACGAGCTGGTGCTCCGAGAGGCGCTCGAGCAGCGCGATGAGGGCCTGCGCCGTGGTCTGTGCCAGCCGGTCGTCGTCCAGCAGGCTCAGGTGGTAGGCCACCTGGGCGTCGAGCAGGCGCTGTGCCAGGGTCTCGGCTCGTGACGCACGGGTGGGCATGGCCCCACCGTAGACCGCCTTGCTACCGCGGGCGTCCGCGCCGAGCACGCCACGGCCGTCGCTCGCGTAGGCTTGACCCTCGTGGCTGTTGACTTCGCTGAAGAGATCCGCGCCCTGCGCGCAACGATGGACTCCGTGCGCGAGGTGACCGACCTCGACGGCCTGCGCGCCCGGATCACCCAGCTCGAGCAGGACGCCTCCGTGCCAAACCTCTGGGACGACCAGGAGAACGCCCAGGCGGTGACCTCGGCGCTGTCCCGGGCGAACTCCGAGCTGGAGCGGGTCACCGGCATGGATGCCCGGATCGACGACCTCGAGGCTCTCGTCGAGCTCGGTGAGGAGGAGAGCGACGAGGCGACGATGGTCGAGGCCGAGCGCGAGCTGGCCAAGGTTCGCAAGGCGGTCGGTGAGCTCGAGGTCCGCACCCTGCTAGGCGGGGAGTACGACGAGCGCGAGGCCGTAGTGACGATCCGTTCGGGCGCCGGCGGTGTCGATGCGGCCGACTTCGCCGAGATGCTGCTGCGGATGTACCTGCGCTGGGCCGAGCGGCACGGCTACCCCACGACGGTCCTCGACACGTCCTACGCCGAGGAGGCCGGCATCAAGTCGGCCACCTTCGAGGTCAAGGTGCCCTACGCCTTCGGCAACCTCTCGGTCGAGGCCGGCACCCATCGCCTCGTGCGGATCAGCCCGTTCGACAACCAGGGCCGCCGGCAGACCTCCTTCGCCGCGGTCGAGGTCATCCCGCTCATTGAGTCGACCGACCACATCGACATCCCCGAGAACGAGCTGAAGATCGACGTCTTCCGCTCCTCGGGCCCGGGCGGCCAGTCGGTCAACACGACCGACTCGGCGGTGCGGATGACCCACCTGCCGACCGGCATTGTCGTCTCGATGCAGAACGAGAAGTCGCAGATCCAGAACCGGGCCGCGGCGCTGCGGGTGCTGCAGTCCCGCCTGCTCCTGCTCAAGCAGGAGCAGGAGGCGGCGGCCAAGAAGGAGCTCGCCGGCGACATCAAGGCGTCCTGGGGCGACCAGATGCGGTCCTACGTCCTGCACCCGTACCAGATGGTCAAGGACCTGCGCACCGAGTACGAGGTCGGCAACCCCGGCGCCGTCTTCGACGGCGATATCGACGGCTTCCTCGAGGCCGGCATCCGCTGGCGGCTCACCCCCCACGCGGAGTAAGCCGCCAGCCTTTCCGGTATGCCGCACCGAGCGTTCTCGTCCATCGATCCGGTATGCCGACTTCGCCCCATGAGCACTCGTATGACGAACCGAGATATCTCTCTCAGGCGCTCGCCGTGAGGTCGTAGACCGTCGTGCCGCCGAGCGTCGTCGCGGTGTAGGTGCTCGTCACCCACGCGGAGATCGAGCTCCACGTGCTGCCCTGCCCGCCACCGGGACCACCCTGCCCGCCGCCCATGCCGTCGGCGATGAAGTAGTGGATCTGCCCCGAGGCGACGAGGGCCTGAAACTGCTCCAGGGTGATCGCCGAGTCACTGCCGTTGAAGCCACCGATCGACATGACCGCAGCGCCGCTGGCCAGCTCGAGCGGGCCGGCGGTCATCGAGCTCGACGCGGCAGCCGCCCATCGCGTCGTGCTCTCACGCAGGGCGGTGACCAGGGCCGAGTCGCTCGTTGCGGAGGTCCCGCCGCCCGGACCGCCCATGGCGCTGGTCGACACCGCGCCGACCGAGGGGATCGACCCGGAGTGCGTCATCGACGCGGTGGCCAAGCCGATGGCCCCGGCCCCGGCCAGCGCGACGGCTGCCGCGCTCACCGCGGCGACGACCGCTGCGCTGCGGCCCCGCCAGAGGGCATTGCTGAGGACGGCGAAGACCGCGGCCGATGCGGCGGCGAGGACGACATACCGCAGCTCGGGGTGCCACCCGGCGGCGTTGAGCAGGGCGACGCTCATCAAGCCGGTGGCCGCGGCCATCGAGGCCAGGCCAAGGATGCCGACGAGACCGCGCCGGGCCCGCCAGGCGAGCCGACCGACGATGGCGACCAGGGCGGCGACGGCAGGGGCAAGGACCACCGCGTAGTACGGGTGGACAGTGCCGGCCATGAACGACAGGACCAGGCCGGTGACGACGAGCCAGCCGCCCCAGATCACCACCGCGGCGCGCGCCGGGTCGGTGCGGGGCAGGCGTCGGGTCAGCCAGAGGCCGAGCGGGATGGCGAGCAAGGCGGCCGGGAGGAGCCAGCCGATCTCCTGGCCGAACTCGCTGGTGAACAGCCGGGTCAGTCCCGTCGCGCCGCCGAAGCCGGCGTTGGCCGTGCCGCCGAATCCACCCCCACCGCCGGCCGCGGCCCCGCCACCGCCGCCACCGTTGCCTGAGCCGCCGAAGATCCGGCCCAGGCCGTTGTAGCCGAAGGCGAGGTCGAGCACGGAGTTGGTCGTCGACCCGCCGACATAGGGCCGCGAGGACGCCGGCCACAGCTCGACCAGGGCCACCCACCAGCCGGCCGAGACGACGACCGCCGCGAGGGCAGCGAGCAGCTGGCGGATCCGGCGGCCGAGCCGCGGCGGCCCGGCGAGCAGGTACGCCAGGCCCAGCCCGGGGAGAACCAAGAAGGCCTGCCCCATCTTGGTGAGGAAGGCGAAGCCGACGCAGGTCCCGGCGAGCACGAGCCACCGGGTGCGCCCGTTCTCGACGGCGCGAGTCACGGCATACGCCGAACCGGTGAGCAGCACGGTGAGCAGCGCGTCGGGGTTGTTGAAACGGAACATCAGCACCGCGGCCGGGGTGAGCGCGAGCAGCGCGCCGGCGACGAGTCCGGCGCCGTGGCCGGCAACCCGGCGGACCGCACCGTAGAGGAGCGCGACCGCGGCGACGCCCTCGAGGGCCTGGGGGGCGAGCATGCTCCAGCTGGAGAAGCCGAAGACCCGCGCGGACAGGGCCATGACCCACAAGGACGCCGGTGGCTTGTCGACGGTGATATAGCTCGAGGAGTCGAAGGAGCCGAAGAGGAGGGCCTTCCAGTCCTGGCTGCCCGCCTGGACCGCGGCCGCGTAGTAGGTGTTCGCATAGCCCGACGCGCCGAGGTCCCACAGGTAGAGCAGGGCGGTCGCCGCGAGCAGCCCCAGCAGTGCCGGGCGCGCCCAGGCGGGGTGGTCCTGTGGTCCCCTCACGAGGGTGGCCCACCGTCCGCGGGTGGTCTGCGCGGTATGCCGCGGCGCGCTCGGTGCGTCAGCCTCCGGCCGGGCCTGGATGGTCGTGCTCATGATCGGTCTCCTCGGTCGGGGCCTTGCGGACCCTGGGGTGGGTGGGCTCAGATGCCGGTGAGATGTCCGGTGGCTGCGGCGGCGATGCTGGAGAGCAGCCCGTCGGCGAAGGCGGCGACCCGGCCGCGGTGTCTTGGGGTTGCGCTTCGGGCGCGTCCGCCGACCTGACGTGCGGGGGAGTCGGCTCGGCGGAGCCGGCGGGCGGCGAGCGGGTGGTGCATCAGCTGGATGCTCATCGTGGTCTCCTCAACGGGTGGTGACGAGGCCAACCCTCCAGGCGCCTGCTGTCGGGCTGGTTTGGGCCTGCTGTGGGCAGCCCATGTGTGCGGCACCGGCCCCGTCCTGCGGCAGGATTGCGCCATGAGCTCCACGCCCACAGCGAGGTGGGCAGCCACCGCCCTCGCCGCGGCCCGCCCCGCCGTCTTCTGGACCGACACCCCCGACCGCCCGCCGGCCCGCGAGGCCCTCCCCGGCGACTCGTCCTGCGACCTCCTCGTCGTCGGGGGCGGGTTCACCGGCCTGTGGGCGGCAATCCAGGCCAAGCAGCGCGACCCCGGCAAGCACGTCCTCCTGATCGAGGCCCGCCAGGTCGCCATTGGTGCCTCCGGGCGCAACGGCGGCTTCGTCGCAGCGAGCCTCACCCATGGCCTGGACCATGGCGCGGCCTCCTGGCCGGGGGAGATCGACCGGCTTCTCGCTCTGGGGCAGGACAATCTCGCCGCCATCGAGGCGACCGTGCGCGAGCACGCCATCGACGCGCGCTGGGAGGCCACCGGCCAGCTCCTCGTGTCAGTGAGCCCGCACCAGGACCAGCACGTCCGGGCCTCCTTCGACCTGCACCGCCGGTTCGGTGCCGATGTGCAGTGGTATGACGAACCGGGTATCCGGGGCCGGGTGGCCTCGCCGACATACCGCTGCGGGTTCCTCGACCGGGCCGGGGCCGCGGTGGCCGACCCGGCCCGGCTCGCGTGGGGGCTGGCGGCGCTTGCCGACCGGCTCGGCGTCCGCCTCCACGAGCACACCGAGCTGGTCTCGCTCTCGGCGGAAGGAACCGGCGTCGACGCAGTGCTGCGGACCGGGCGCGGGCTGCAGACGGTCCGGGCCCGCGACGTCGTCCTCGGGACGAACGCCTACCCGCCGGTGCTGCGGCGGCTGCGGCACTTCGTCCTACCCGTCTACGACCACGTCCTCATGACCGAGCCGTTGTCGGCCGAGCAGCTGGCGCAGATCGGCTGGGCCGGCCGGGAAGGGATCGGCGACGGGGGCCACCAGTTCCACTACTACCGGCTGACCAGCGACAACCGGATCCTCTGGGGCGGCTACGACGCGAACTACCACCGCGGCGGCGCGGTCAAGGTCGCGCTGGAGCAGCGGGACTCCTCGCACCTGCTCCTCGCGAGGCACTTCTTTCAGGCCTTCCCCCAGCTCGAAGGGCTGACCTTCAGCCACCGCTGGGGCGGGGCGATCGACACGACGAGCCGGTTCACCCCGATGTTCGGCACCGCACTGGGCGGGCGGGTGGCGTATGCCGTGGGGTACACCGGCCTCGGCGTCGGCTCGTCGCGCTGGGGGGCCGCGGTGGCGCTCGACCTGCTGACCGGCGAGCCGACCGAGAACACCGAGCTCACCATGGTCCGGCGCCGTCCGGTGCCCTTCCCGCCCGAGCCGGTCCGCTACCCGGTGGTCGCCTTCACCCGTCGGGAGATCGCCCGCTCGGACTCGACCGGCCGGCGTGGCTGGTGGCTGACCCTGCTGGACCGCTTCGGCGTCGGTTTCGACAGCTGAGTCTCGGGCTGCCGCAGTCAAGGTGGCGCCACGACCGGCCTCGTGGACCGGTATATCGGAGGACGGGGGAGTGGCATACCGAGAAGGTGGGGCCGGCATACCGGACGAGGGACAGCGCCACACCGAGTCACACGCGTACCACCCATCTCACAGGCACCGGCCGTAACATGGCCAGGCAGGGCCATCCCCACCCCGCAGCCGCCTGAGCAGCCCACCGCCCCGTAACCCAGCTGAGCGAGGACCCCACCGCGCATGATCCTTTTCGACCGGGTGACCAAGGAGTATCCGCGTTCCACCCGCCCAGCGCTGTCCGAGGTCACCGTCGAGATCCGCAGGGGCGAGTTCGTCTACGTCGTCGGCAAGTCCGGCTCCGGCAAGTCCACCCTGCTCCGGCTGGTCCTCCAGGAGGACCGCCCGACAAGCGGGTCGGTGCTGGTGGCCGGGCGCGACGTGGGCCGGCTGCCGAGCCGCAAGGTGCCGCTGCTACGTCGCGGGATCGGCACCGTCTTCCAAGACTTCCGGCTGCTGCCGAACAAGACCGTCGACGCCAATGTCGCCTTCGCCCTTCAGGTGCTCGGCAAGCCCCGGTCGATGATCCGTCAGGTCGTCCCCGAGACCTTGGAGATGGTCGGGTTGGAAGGCAAGGGCAAGCGGATGCCGCACCAGCTCTCCGGCGGCGAGCAGCAGCGGGTCGCCATCGCGCGGGCGGTGGTCAACAAGCCGCCGATCCTCCTGGCCGACGAGCCGACCGGCAACCTCGACCCGAGCACCTCCCGGGAGATCCTCGCCGTGCTCCAGCGGATCAACGAGGGTGGGACGACGATTGTCATGGCCACCCACGACGACGAGATCGTCAACCACCTGCGCCGCCGGGTCATCGAGCTCCAGGACGGTCGCCTTGTGCGCGACGAGGCGCTCGGCTCGTATGTCGCCCCGCCGCCGAGCACCGACACCGACCCCTTCCTCGACCTCGGCGTCCCCGTGCTGCGCGCCGACGAGCAGAGCTGAGCGGGGGACCTGCGATGAGGCTGACCTTCCTCCTCGGCGAGACCACCAACGGGCTGCGCCGGAACGTCTCGATGACCGTCTCGGTCGTCCTCGTGACGATGATCTCGATGTACCTGCTCGGGCTCGGGCTGCTCGGACAGCGCCAGGTCGACACGATGAAGGACTACTGGTACGACCGGGTCCAGGTGTCGATCTTCCTCTGCGTCGACAAGTCGATCTACCCCGCGTGTGCGGGCACGGTGACCACCGACGCCCAGCGCGCCCAGATCCGCAGCCAGCTCGACTCGATGAAGCCGCCGGTCAAGGAGTACTTCTACGAGTCCCAGGACGAGGCCTTCGCCCGGTTCAAGGAGCAGTTCAAGAACTCCCCGCTCGGCACCCAGGCGACCAAGCGTGCCTTCGCCGACTCCTTCCGGGTCAGCCTGACCGACGCGAGCAAGTTCGACGTCATCGCCAGCAGCTTCCAGGGCGCCCCCGGTGTCGGGAAGGTCCAGGACCAGAAACAGCTGCTCAACCGGTTCTTCTCCTTCATGAATGTCGTCTCGTGGTCCGCAATCGCCCTGGCGATCCTCATGGTGGTATGCGTAGTGCTCCTCATGGCCACGACGATCCGGCAGACCGCCTTCTCCCGACGCCGGGAGACCGGCATCATGCGCCTGGTCGGGGCCTCGAACTTCACCATCCAGGTGCCCTTCGTCCTGGAGACCCTCATCGCCTCGCTGCTCGGGTCGGTCCTCGGTGTCGGGCTGCTCTGGGCCACGGTCCGGTATGGCGTCAGCGGCTATCTGAGCACCGAGATGCTCGACACGGCGTTCATCGGGATGGCCGACGTCTGGGCGATCGCGCCGATCGTCGTCGGGGGGATCGCGGTTCTCGCCGTTTGCACCTCGGCCGTCACCTTGCGGAGGTACCTTCGTGTGTAGGGCCTGTCATGGATGGCAGGGGTGGGGCGTCATACGGGAGAAGGACCACGGCTGAGACCTGGTCCGATGTAACGCATGTGACGTATGGTACGAGCGGGATATTCCGTACCGGAGAGGACCGACGATGAGCTGGAGGAAGATCGCGACTGCCGCGGTCGGCGTCGCGCTCGTCGGTACGCTCGCGTCCGCGCCCGCTCGAGCCGATCTCAACGGCGACAAGGTCAAGGCCGACAAGACGGTCGAGGACATCAAAGAGCAGCTCGAGGGCACCGCGGCCGACCTGGTCGAGGCGTTCACCCGGCTGCAGGCGACCCAGGCCCAGCTCCCCGCCGCCCAGGCCGAGGTCGAGCAGGCCCGAGCCGTCGAGGCCCAGGCGCAGGCGCGCAACGACGAGCTCGCGGCCGCGCTGGCCACCGCTCAGACCAACGAGGCACGGGCCGTCAAGCGGCTCGCCGACAATGCCAGCTCGTTGGCGGGCATGCAGGCCACCCTCGACAGCCTCGCCGCCGACGTCTTCCAGGGCGGCCAGCCCAGCCAGTTCGCGGTCGCGATGGGCGCCTCGAGCCCCGACGAGTTCGCCGCGCAGATGAGCCTCAGCGACACGGTGAGTTCGCTGACCGACGAGACCCTCCGCAACCTCCAGACGGCCCGGGCCGACGGGGTGGCCCAGGAGAGCTATCTCGCTGCGGTGCGCGCGGAGATCGCGGCGCTGAAGGTCCAGGCCCAGGAGGCGCTCGACGCCGCCGTCGTGGCCCGCGCCGACGCCCAGGCCGCCAAGGACGCCCTCGACCAGCTCGTCGCCCAGCAGGCAGCGCTCACCCAGCAGATCGAGGCGAAGAAGGCTGCCGAGATCGCCCGGCTACAGGCGGCCGAGGCCGAGCAGGCGCGCCTTGCGGCCGCCCTCGCCGAGCGGGCCCGGCTGGAGAAGATCAAGGCGGGCCAAGGCAACAACGGCGGCGGCAACAATGGCGGCGGCAATGGTGGCGGGGGCTCCTCGCACGGGGGCTACCTCAACTACCCGGCGAGCGGCCCGATCACCTCCGAGTTCGGGATGCGTTTCCACCCGATCCTGCACTACTGGAAGCTGCACACCGGCACCGACTTCGGCATCGCCTGCGGCACCCCGGTGTATGCGACGGCAAACGGGACGATCATCGGCGCCGGCTGGAACAGCGCCTACGGCAACCGGGTCCTCATCGACCACGGCATCATCCAGGGCGTCGACCTGGTGACGACGTACAACCACCTCACCTCGATCGCCAAGTATGGCGGCAACGTCACTCGCGGCCAGCTCATCGGGTACTCCGGGACCACCGGGTGGTCCACGGGCTGCCACCTCCACTTCGAGACCCTCGAAGACGGCAGGTTCGTCAACCCACGGAAGTGGATCTGACCAGTCCGGGGTAGCGTGGCTCCTCGTCAGCCGTCATCGGGAGGAAGCACGTGGCCAGGGAGTCCGGCCGGAAGGTCGTCGCGAGCAACCGTAAGGCGCGCCACGACTACCACATCGAGGACGTCTACGAGGCCGGTCTGGTCCTCACCGGCACCGAGGTCAAGGCGCTGCGCGCTGGTCGCTGCTCGCTGGTCGACGGCTTCGCCCAGTTCAGCGGTGGCGAGCTATGGCTCGAGGGCGTCCACATCCCCGAGTACACCCAGGGCACCTGGACCAACCACGCCCCCCGCCGGCGCCGCAAGCTGCTGCTCCACGCCGAGGAGCTCGCGAAGATCCTCAAACACTCCGAGCAGAAGGGCCGCACCATCGTCCCGCTCTCGCTGTACTTCAAGGACGGTCGGGCCAAGGTCGAGATCGCCCTGGCCTTGGGCAAGCGCGAGTACGACAAGCGCTACGCGCTGCGCGAGCGGCAGGACCGCCTCGAGGCCGAGCGCGCAATGAGCGCGTCGCTGAAGAGCCACGCATGAGCCCGGTCCGGCGGCTCTATGCCGCCATCGTCCTCGCCCTGGCCACCCTGGCCGGCATACCGTCGCTGGCCCATGCGGCAGGGGAGGACGAGCGGATCCTCACGTTCACCGCCGACTACGTCCTCGACGCGGACGGCGGCGCGTCCGTGACCGAGACGATCGTCTACCAGTTCCCCGCGGGAGCGACCCGGCACGGGATCCTTCGGGCCATCGTCGTCAAGCAGGGCATCCAGTCGACCCCGACCGGGGTAGCGACCGGGGCGGTCACGGGAGTCAACGACCCCCAGCCGGTCGACACCGAGGCCGACCCGTCCGGCGACTTCCGCTACTACGCCCTCAGCGACGTCTCGGCAACCTCGCCGAGCGGTGCGCCCGGCGGGGTCGCCCAGATCGAGGAGATCGGGGCGGCCGAGATCATCTACGTCGGCAAGGCGAACAAGACCACCTCGGGCACCCAGACGTATGTCCTCAAGTACCACCTCGCCAACGTCCTCAACGCCTTCGAGGACCACAACGAGCTCTACTACAACGTTTTCGGGACGAACGACCGCATCCCCAAGGACTCGGTCACCGTCACGGTCACGGGGCCGGGCGGGGTCAGCCAGGTCGCGTGCTATGTCGGCGAGGCCGGGTCGCGGACGACCTGTCCCGGGACGCCCGGGACGACGGCGCGCTTCGAGGTCGGGGCGGTGCCGGCATACTCCGCACTGACGATCGTCAACTGGCTGCCGCTGCGGGGCTACGGGACGATCGCCCCGGAGATCCGCTCGGCCGCCGACTACTCCGGTGAACCAGGCTACGGCAGCCCCAGCGTGTCTGAGTCCGCGGCGACGACGCTGTCGACCCTGGCCATCGGCGGCGGTCTCGGCGCCCCGGTCCTCGCCGCGGTGGGGATGGGTCTGCTCGTCCGCTCCAGGGGTCGCGACGAGGTGTATGCCGATGTCACCCCCGGCCTGACCCCCGCCCCCGGCGCCGGCGGAATGGTGCGCCGCGGGCGGCTCGGCCCGGTCGCGGTCCAGTTCACCCCGCCGGAGGGAGTCCAGCCCGGGATGGTCGGCACCGTCATCGACGAGGAGGCCGGGCCGCTGGACGTGTCCGCGACCGTCGTCGACCTCGCCGTGCGGGGGTTCCTCACCATCGAGGAGGTCAACTCGGGGCGGGTCTTCTCGCACACCGACTGGGTGCTCACCCGGCTCGCTGACCCGCCAGGGTCGACCCTGCTGCCCTACGAGCAGGCGCTGCTCAACGGCATCTTCTCGCTCGGCAACCCGGTCAACCTCTCCGAGCTGCGGACCCACTTCGCGCCGACGCTGGCCCGGGTGCGCGGGCTCATGTATGACGAAGTCGTCCAGCGCGGGTGGTTCCGGCGCTCGCCGGAGACCCAGCGGGCCGGCTGGTCGATGCTCGGCGGCGCCGTTGCCGTCGTGGGTGTCATCACGGCGTTCATGGGGTCCTCGGCGCTCTCACGGCTCGCCCATATCGCGGGGATCGGCGTGCCGGTGGCGCTCGTCCTCGGCGGGGGGCTGGTCATCGCAGGGCTGATCATCCTCGCGTTCAGCCGCGCGATGGCCTGGCGGACCGCGGACGGATCGGCCGTGCTCGCCCAGTCGCGCGGCTTCCGCGAGTACCTCGTCACCGCCGAGGCCGACCAGATCGCCTTCGAGGAGGCCCAGCAGATCTTCAGCCGCTACCTGCCGTATGCGATCGTCTACGGGGTCGCCGACCGGTGGGCGAAGGTCTTCGCCCAGGTGGCCTCGGCGGCCGAGGCGGCCGGCTCCCCGATCGTCATGCCCACGTGGTACGTGTGGAATGGCACGACCTTCCCCGACTTCGGCGGGATCGCCTCCGGTGCCGACAGCTTCTCGACGACGGCCGGCGGGACCTTCACCGCGACCCCCGGCTCCTCGGGCGGGAGCGGCTTCGGCGGTGGTGGTGGTTTCGGCGGTGGTGGCGGCTTCTCCGGCGGTGGCGTCGGCGGCTCGTCCTCCGGGTCCTGGTAGCCCGGCGTGGCCCTGATGCCCGAGAACGCCGCGGCGCCGGCGGTCCCCTCCGCTGCGCTGCCGGACGCCGCTCAGGTGCAGCGGTCGACCCTGCGCGTGCTCGTCCTCACCCAGGCCCTCGGCGGGGTCGGGGTGACGACGGGGATCACCGTGGCGGCGCTGCTGGCCCGCGACCTCTCCGGGTCGGATGCGCTCGCCGGGACCGCTCAGACCGGGCAGGTCGTCGGGTCGGCGATCGCCGCGGCGGGCATCGCGGCGGCCACAACCCGAGCGGGGCGGCGTCCAGGGCTGTCCGCGGCATACCTCATTGGGGCACTGGGCTCGACGGTGTGCGTCCTCGCGGCCGTACTGCGCGTCTTCCCCCTGCTGCTCGTCGGCACCGTGCTCGTGGGGTTCGCCTCCGCGGCCAATATCCAGGCGCGGTATGCCGCCACCGACCTCGCCGAACCCGGGCACCGCGCCCGGGCGCTGTCGACGGTCGTCTGGGCGACGACGGTGGGGGCGGTGCTCGGACCGAACCTCGCCGGACCGGGGGAGCGGTTCGGGGCCGTCCTCCACATCCCCGGGCTGGCCGGTCCCTTTGTCATCGCCGCGGTTTTCCTCCTCGGCGCCGCCGCCGTCATGGAGCTGCGGCTGCGGCCCGACCCGATGCTCCTGGCGAAGTCCCTGCGGCGTGCCCAGCAGGCAGCGGAGGGTGGTCCGGAGCCGGCGGCGACGAGTCTGCGCGGGCTGGTCGACCTCATCCTGGCCCGGCGGGGGCTGCTCGCTGCGGTGACCGGTCTCGCGCTCAGCCAGGCGGTGATGGTCGCGGTGATGGTGATGACGCCGCTGCACATGCGCGACGGGGCGGCGACCCTGGAGGTCATCGGCCTGGTCATCAGCGGGCACATCCTTGGCATGTACGCCTTCTCGCCCGTCATGGGGTATGTCGCTGACCGGTTCGGGCGGCCCGCCTTGCTCTTCGCCGGGGGAGTGGTCCTGCTCGTGGCGTTGCTGCTGGCGGGGACCTCGGTGGCGGGTTGGTCGTGGAGCCTCGGCCTCGGGCTCTTCCTCCTCGGCATCGGCTGGTCGGCCGGCTCGGTCGCCGCGTCGACCCTGGTCACCGACCAGACCCCGCTGGAGTACCGCGCGCAGGTTCAGGGCGTCGCGGACGTCGTCACCTGGGTGACGGCAGCGCTGGGCGGGGCGGCGGCCGGCCTCATCGTCGGCTCCGCGGGGTACGGGTGGCTCAGCGCGGTCAGCGCGGTCTTCGTCCTCGGCATACTCGCTGCCGCGGAGGTGACCCGGCGGTCACTGGCCACGGAGACACACTCGGCCGAGAGCTCCCGGTAGGTGCGTCGCGGTGGGCCGCTCGGCGATGCCGAGTCCGGCGCCGGGAATCGCGAGTGCCGTCCTCGGCGTTGTGAGGGATACTGGACCGGAGGTCCGCAGCGCTCCACGCGCCGCGCGGCCGGCTCCTTGAGAACTCGACAGCGTGATGTGGACCCCCTCGCGGGGGTGATCGGTTTCGACGGTGGTCGACGATCCAGGGGAAGCGGGTCGAGGACGCAGGGTTATCTCGTCAACGCCCCCTGCAACCAATAGGTGCCAATTCCAAGAGCACCGACTTCGCCCTCGCCGCCTGAGCGAGCCTCGAAGTCCGTCAGCCTAGGCATGCTTCCGGCCTAGTCCCTGGCGTCAGCTAGGAAGCTCAACTGCGCCGCCTTGCCGAGGGGCGGCGCGGGACAACCCACTCGGCTGGGCCTGTCAGAGAACGTGTGCGCGCGAGCTCTGGGGCCGAGAAAATCCTTAGCGCACTGCACCCGGAGAAGTCCTGGGTTCTCGTCATCGGACGCGGGTTCGATTCCCGCCACCTCCACCACTGGGTCCACATCACGCTGCTCGGGTCTTCCCCAGGGGTCCTCCCAGTCAAATGGCCATTCCTGACCGCACGGTCGTGCGCTGTCTGGTGCCGCGCCTCCCCGGTCCACCCCCGGTGTCCAGTTCTGTGTCCCAGCTCCGGTCGCGGCCTTCGACGGACGCTCAACCGTGCAATGGCGCCTCCTCGTGTCCGAAATGCCCCAGTATGCCGGCTCGGTTGCGACCTACTGCACACCTGAATGCCGTGAGCGGGGGAGACGTGGACACCGGCACCTCGAGGCGCGAGCAGCCGCGCGGGAGCTGACCGGGCTCGGGGATGGCCAGGTCCAGGGTGGGCCGTTTCAGGGTGGCCGGGTTCGGCATGGCCGGGGTGCGGGATGAACCGTGTGCTGGGCTGGCCGAGGGGGCGTGGGTCCAGGGTGGCCGGGGTCCAGGGTGGCCGGGGTGACGAGTACCGGCGGGCTATATCGCCGGGCTCAGGTGTCGGTCGCCCTCGTCCGCGCGATCCCGTTCAGCCAGAGATGGCAAATGGCTGGTATGGCGGCCAGGAACGGCGCGCATACCAGCCATTTGCCATCTCTCGATGCCGGAACGATGCCGGCCGAGGCCGACGCCTGAACGCGGTCGGCGACGGTGGACGCTCTGCAGCCCCGACCAGGTCAGGCGTGGTGCGACGCCTCGTGCTCGGCCTGCGCGGCCTCGACCTGGGCCTTGACCTCGTCCATGTCGAGGGCCTTGACCCCATCGATGACCTGCTCGAGCGCGGCAGCCGGCAGGGCGCCGGGCTGGGCGAAGACGAGGATGCCCTCGCGGAAGGCCATCAGGGTCGGGATGCTGGTGATATTCGCCGCCCCGGCGAGCGCCTGCTCGGCCTCGGTGTCGACCTTGCCGAAGACGATGTCGGGGTGTTTCTCGGACGACGCACCGAAAACCGGTGCGAACTGGCGGCACGGACCGCACCACGCGGCCCAGAAGTCGACGAGGACGATGTCGTTGTCGACGATCGTCTGCTCGAAGGTTGCCGCGGTGAGGTCGATGGTTGCCATGCACGCCAGAACACCCCTGCGCCGTGGGGCATTCCCAGGTGATCCCGCGGGGACCCTGCCGGTCACTCAGCTCGGGTCGACTAGCTCCCACTCGACGGTCACCGACGCGGTGACGGTGTTCTCGCCGGCCTGGATCGGCATCGAGTCCATGGCGCCGCCCATCGACTTCATCGCGTACATCGGGCTCGGCGGCACCCACCCCCCGCCGGTGCCCTCCTGGAGGGTCCGGACCTGGCCGAGCGCGGCCCCAGCGAGGGTCGCGAGCTGGGTCGCCTTCGCGAGCGCGTGAGCGTATGCCGCGTCGAGCGCCGAGCGCTCCAGCGGGGTCCGGTCCGAGAGGTCGAGGCTGATCGAGTCGACGCTCAGGGTGTTCCCTGCAGCGGCCGCGCAGGCGGAGACCACATCGCCCACCGTGTCCAGCGAACGGACGACGAGCCGGAGCTGGTGGTATGCCGTGTAACCCACGACCGCCTGGCCGTCCTTGTCCCACCGGGGCTGGACCCCTGCACCAGTCGAGCCGACGTCCCGCTGGGCGAGACCGTGCTTCGCGGCGGCGGCACTGACCTTCGTCACCGTTGCGGCGGATCGTGCGAGGGCGCTCGACACGTCGTCGGCGTCGACGCGGATGGCGATGGCGAGGACAACGACGTCAGGAGCGGCGGCAGCACTGCCCGCGCCCGTGACGACGATGGAGCGAGGCCCACGAGTGGTCGAAGACGTCATTGGGCCACTGTAGTCATTGGGCCACTGCAGTCATCGGGTCGCTGTAGTCATCGGGTCGCTGTAGTCATCGGGCCATAGGAGACGAGCATCCTCGCCGGAGTGCCGCAGAGGTGGGACACTGGCGTTGTGGTGCGGGAGTTCCTCAGCGGCCGACTGCTCGTGGCGACGCCACGGGTGGGGGACGACGTCTTCCGGCGCTCTGTGGTCCTCGTGCTCCATCACGACGAGGACGGCGCTCAGGGCGTCATCCTCAACCGGCCGCTCGACGCCGACGTCGACGCCGTCCTTCCTGGCTGGGGGAACGTTGTCACCTCCCCACAGACCCTCTTCCAGGGCGGCCCGGTCGGGCTCGACTCTGCCGTCGGTGTGGTCACCGTGCCCGGGGACGACACCAGCACCTTGGGGGTCCGTCGCCTCTTCGGCCGGGTCGGTCTGGTCGACCTCGACGCGCCGCCGCCGGTCGTCGCCGCGGAGCTCGCGGGCCTGCGGATCTTCGCCGGATATGCCGGGTGGTCGGGGGGTCAGCTCGAGGGCGAGATCCGCCGCGGAGACTGGATCGTCGTCGACAGCGAGCCGCGCGACCCGTTCACCGCAGCCCCGGAGTCGCTGTGGGAGCAGGTCCTGCGGCGTCAAGGCGGGATGCTGCAGCTCGTGGCGTCATACCCCGACGACCCGTCGATGAACTAGCCCCGACCTAGACTGACCGCCATGAGCCAGCCGCCCCTCGACGACCCCTTCGCCCCCGCCCCGCTGCGCGCGCCGTCCGGCCCTGGGACCTCGACGTCGGTGTTGGAACGCGAGCAGACTCAGGAGCAGGTCGTCGAGCCGGGCGACCACGAGCGTTTCGCGCACTACGTGCGCAAGGAGAAGATCACCGAGGCCATGGTGCTCGGCACTCCCGTCGTCGCGCTCTGCGGCAAGGTGTGGGTGCCCAGCCGCGACCCGCAGCGCTTCCCGGTGTGCCCGATGTGCAAGGAGATCTACGAGTCGCTGCGTGGGCCGAAGAATGGCGACGGCGACGGATCCGACTAGCGATCGGCCCGGCCAGCCCGTCGTCGGACCGGGTCAGGTCGTTGCCACGGTGAGCCCGAAGTCCGCGCCGAGCTGGGCGAAGGCCAGATCGGCATACCGCGAGTAGTCGGTGATGGCGCCCTCGAGGTGACCGAAGAGCTCGAAGCTCAAGGTGCCGAAGACCGCGGACCACGCGAGGAGGCCACGGACCAGGACAGGCTCGCGGGTGGTGCCGGGCGCGAAGGCGGTCAACCCGGCGATCGACCCCACCAGGTCCGGACGTTCGAGCGGTCGGCCGGCAGGGGAGTCCTCCGGGATGGCGGCCAGCAGCCGCACGAAGACCGAGGTGACCCGTGTGGCGGCGGGGATCGTCGCGGCTGGGGCGGCATACCCCGGGACGGGCGTGCCGTAGAGCAGGGCGTAGTCGTGCGGGTGGGCCACCGCCCATCCGCGGACGGCGTGGCACAGGGTCAGCCAGCGCGTTGACACGTCGGCGTCGGCGCACTCCGCCTCGCACGCCTCGGCAACCGCGCCGAGCTCGTCGTAGATCTGGACGATGAGCAAGGTGAGCAGGTCGTCCCGGCTGGCGACATACCGATAGAGCGCCGAGGACGCCATGTTCAGGTCCCGAGCGACCGCTCGCACGGATAGCCCGACGGGGCCGACGACACCGAGCTGCTCCCGGGCGGAGGCGACGATCGCTGCAATGAGCTGCTCGCGCGCGATGGCTCGTGCGGTGCGGCTGGCAGAGGGCGGCATACCGGCATCTTCGCACAGAAGGAGAGCAGTGGAAACAAACAAGAGCACCGCTCTTGCACTGCGGTGAAATGCGTGCGATGCTCTTGAACGAGAGCAGTGCTCACACGAGCGCGGCCCCAGAGTGAGGAGAGACTTATGGCACGTCACGTGGTCTTCGGAGCCGGCCCGGTGGGTCGGCAGACGGCGATGGAGCTGCTCCGCCGTGGGGAGGAGGTGACGGTTGCCAGCCGCAGCGGCCAGGTCAACCTTGAGGGAGTCACTGTCGCGACCATCGATGCCGCAGACGCCGAGGCGGTGACTCGCCTCGTCGAAGGCAGCGTCGCCCTCTACAACGCGATCAACCCGGCGAAGTACCACCGCTGGCCCACCGACTGGCCGCCGATGGCTGCCGCCCTGCTCACGGCCGCGGAGCGCACCGGAGCCACGCTGGTCACCGCGTCGAACCTCTACGCGTACGGCCCGGTGTCCGAGCCGATGCGCGAGGGTATGCCGGACGCGTCGACCGACACCAAGGGGGTTGTCCGAGCCACGATGTGGGCCGAGGCCCTTGCGGCCCACCGCGCCGGTCGGGCCCACGTGGTCGAGGTGCGCTCCTCCGACTACGTCGGCGCCGGCGCGGGAGGGCACATCCCGCGGCTGGTCCCGGCCGCGCTGGCCGGCAAGACCGCGCGGGTGCTCGGCAGCCCGGACATGCCGCACACCTGGACCGATGTCACCGATGTCGCCAGGGTGATGGCCCATGTCGCGGTGACACCGGCGACCTGGGGGAGGGTCTGGCACGCACCGAGCAACCCGGCTCGCACCCAGCGGCAGGCCCTCACCGACATCTGCGCCTCGGTCGGTCGGCCGGCGCCCAAGGTCGCCTCCATCCCCGGTCCGCTGCTCAGCGTCCTGTCCGCCCTCTCGGCGACGATGCGTGAGGTCGCGGCGATGCGCTACCAGTTCGACGCGCCCTTCGTCATGGACTCCTCTGCGGCGCTGAACGAGCTCGGGCTCGCGCCGACCGCCTGGGACGAGGTGTGTCGCCGGACCGCCGCAGGGTGACGGCAGACCCGCGGGTATGCCGCGTCGTCGACTCTCCACGCGAGGTGTCCCGAAGAGAGGGCCCGCGACCCTCCCCCCCCCGCCCCCCCCCCCCCGCCCCCCCCCGGGCGCCCCCCCCCCCCCCCCCCCCCCCCCCCCCCCCCCCCCCCCCCCCCCCCCCCCCCCCCCCCCCCCCGCCCCCCCCCCCCCCCCCCCCCCCCCCCCCCCCCCCCCCCCCCCGGCGGCCCCCGCCCCCGCGGACCCCCCCCGCCCCCCCCCCCGGCCCCCCCCCCCCCCGGGGCCCCCCCCCCCGGCGCCCCCGCCCGCACCCCCCCCGGCCCCCCCCCCCCCCCCCCCCCCCCCCCCCCCCGCCCCCCCCCGGAAGGGGGTTGGGCCATCCCCCCCCCCCCCCCCCCCCCCCCCCTGGAGTAGGCGGGGCGGAACCAATCCATGTCGCGGATCAGGACCCGATGGTGCTCAGGCCGACCGCGATCGGCTGACCAGGATCTTCCGCTCGACGCGGGGGCGGCATACTCGCTGGTATGACGCAGCCGGCTGGTCCGTCGCACCCTGACCTGGGCACGGAGCCGATCGTCGTGACCCGCGACGCCGGCGTGGCCACGCTGTGGCTCAACCGGCCCGAGAAGCGCAACGCGGTGAGCTACCCCATGTGGCTGGAGCTCGCCGCCGTCACCGAGTCGCTTGCGGCCGACCCGCAGGTCCGCGCGCTCGTCGTGCGGGGCGCGGGGCAGCACTTCTGCGCCGGCGGCGATATCGACGGGCTGGGCGACCTGCCGTTCGAGGAGTACCGGCGTGCCAACGAGGCCGCCGACAAGGCGCTGGCCGCCTTCCCCAAACCGAGCGTCGCACTCATCACCGGCGCCTGCGTCGGGGGCGGTGCCGAGATCGCCATCGCCTGCGACCTGCGGATCGCCGACACCACCTCGCGGTTTGGGATCACCCCGGCGCGGCTCGGGATCGTCTACCCCGGGTTCGCGGTGACCCGGGCGGTGCAGCTGATCGGGGAGTCGGCGACCAAGCACCTGCTCTACACCGCCGAGCTCGTCGACGCCGACCGGGCGCTGCGGATCGGGCTCGTCGACGAGCTCCTCCCGGCCGGGGGCGCACCGGCTCGGGTGGCCGAGCTGGTCCGGGTCATCGCCCAGGAGCGCTCGCTGCTGACCCAGATGGCGAGCAAGGAGATGGTCGACGCGGCCCTGGCGCACGGGGAGGTGCCCGCCGCGGTCGAGGCGCGCTGGGACGCCGAGCTGGCCCGGAGCAATGACGCGGCCGAAGGCATCGCCGCCTTCCAGGAACGGCGGCCGCCCCGGTTCACCTGGGCGCCCTGACCCGCTCCTGGGTGCCGTGACCCGGCTCTCAGCGGCGGGGCGCCACCCTGGCTCAGTGGGTGCCGGCGGCGGCCTGCACCAGGGGCAGGGTGCGGAAGGCGATCCGGGTCGCCAGCGCGATCGAGGTCGAGGCGCGGGTGACGTGGACATCGTCGACGACCCGGTCGATGACCCGCTGGAGGTCGGCGTTGTCTCGGGCGACGATCCGGATGATGAGGTCGGTGGCGCCGGTGATCGTGTACGCCTCGAGGACCTCCGGGATCGCCTCGAGATGCTCGACGACCGGCTCATGCCCACGGCCCTGGCGGATCTCCAGGGTGCAGAAGGCCGTCACGGGGTAGCCGAGCGGGGCTGGGTCGATCGTCGGGGCGAAGGAGTGGATGACCCCCCGCGCGGCCAGCCGGTCCAGCCGGGCCTGGACGGTCCCTCGGGCCACCCCCAGGGCCCGCGAGGCGCCGAGCACCCCGATCCCCGGGTCGTCGGTGAAGGCGGTGATGAGACGACAGTCCAGCGCATCGATCATGGTCGGATTGTCCATCCTGGGGCGGCATACCGCCAGCACTGTGTACATCATGTCCACCTCCGGGACGAACGGTTGACCACGGCAGTGACGGGCCCCACTCTCGGCACATGACCGGGACACCCCTGACGCACGTCGAGCTGACCGACCAGGAGCGCGACGCCCAGCTCGACCTCGACCAGCTCAAGGACCTCGTCGGCCTTGTCGACTACGACGCGAGCACCGACCCCTTCCCGGTCACCGGGTGGGACGCGGTCGTCTTCGTCGTCGGCAATGCGACCCAGGCCGCGCACTACTTCCAGAGCGTGTGGGGGATGGAGCTCATCGCCTACACCGGCCCCGAGCACGGCACCCGCGACCACAAGGCCTTCGTCCTCAAGTCCGGGTCGATCAAGTTCGTCCTCAAGGGCGCGGTGAGCCCGGACAGCCCGCTGATCGCCCACCACGCCGCGCACGGTGACGGTGTCGTCGACATCGGCCTCGAGGTGCCTGACGTCGACCGGTGCGTCGAGCACGCCCGCTCGGTCGGTGCGCGGATCCTCGCCGAGCCGTACACCGTGACCGACGAGTTCGGCTCGGTCCGGCTCGCCGCGATCGCCACCTATGGCGAGACCCGCCACACGCTGGTCCAGCGGGTCGTCGACGGAGCCCGGTATGCCGGCCCGCACGTCCCCGGCTATGTGCCGACCTCGTCGTCATATGTCAAGCGAGCGGGCGCACCCAAGCGGCTCTTCCAGGCCCTCGACCACGTCGTCGGCAATGTCGAGCTCGGCGCGATGGACACCTGGGTGAGCTTCTACCGCTCCGTCATGGGCTTTGTGAACATGGCCGAGTTCGTCGGCGACGATATCGCCACGGAGTACTCCGCGCTGATGTCGAAGGTCGTCGCCAATGGCAACCACCGGGTGAAGTTCCCGCTCAACGAACCGGCGGTGAGCAAGCGGAAGAGCCAGATCCAGGAGTACCTCGAGTTCTACTCCGGTGCTGGTGCCCAGCACCTCGCGCTCGCCACGGGCGACATCATCGAGTGCGTCGACGCGTTGCGCGCCGAGGGCGTGGAGTTCCTCGACACCCCCGACGCGTACTACGACGACCCGGCGCTGCGGGCCCGGATCGGTCAGGTCCGGGTGCCGATCGAGGAGCTCAAGGCGCGCCGGATCCTTGTCGACCGGGACGAGGAGGGCTACCTCCTCCAGATCTTCACCAAGCCCCTCGGGGACCGCCCGACGGTCTTCTTCGAGATCATCGAGCGGCACGGGTCGCTGGGCTTCGGGAAGGGCAACTTCAAGGCCCTCTTCGAGTCGATCGAGCGCGAGCAGGAGCGCCGCGGGAACCTGTGACCCGTGGGGAACGCCGGGCCGGCCGCGGACGTTTGAGGCTGTCGTGACCCCAGCCCGCCGATCCATGGGCGCTCCGAGCTCGCGGCTCTGGGCGCTCGCCTTCGGGGTGGCCGTCCTGGCCCAGCTCGTCGTGCTCTACCTGCCGAGAACGCCGAGCGTCTCGGCGCCAGCGATGACCGACAAGGTGGTTCACGTGCTGCTCTTCGCCGTGCCGGTCGCGGTCGGGTTGCGCGCTGGGCTGTCGACGCGATGGGTTGCAGTCGCCTTCCTCGTGCATGCGCCGGTCAGTGAGCTGGTGCAGTATGCCGTCCTCCCGCGGCGGTCCGGGGATGTGTGGGATGTCGTCATGGACGTCCTGGGGGTGCTCGTTGTCCTGGTAGGATGGGGACTTCGCCCCGGCGGGCGTTACCGCCGCACCGCAAGGCTCGCGATTCCCCACCAACCCCGGTGACTGACAAGGCGTGCCTGCCACCACACCGAAGGTTGATCCCATGAGCAAGCCGCGCCACAGCGCGTCCGCGTCCGGCACCCCGAAAGCCCGCTGGTCGGCGGCCAAGAAGGCCCAAGCCCGCACGAGCAAGGCCCGAGGCAGCGAACCAGGCCGAGCCATCGGCAGCGCCCGACCCGCCCGTTCCGATGGTTTCGGCGGCCGCCCTGACCGCGCTGAGCGCGCCGAGCGTGGCGGCAGGGACGGAGCCCGAGGGCCTCGCCAGGACGCCCGCCCGATGCGGGCGGACTCCCGCCCGGCCCGCCGCGACGAGCGCCCCGCACGTTTCGAGGAGCGTCCGGCACGGTTCGAGGAGCGTCCGGCGCGAGCCGAGGGCCGTCCTTCCCGTCGCGAGGACTGGTCGCCCCGTGGTGACCAGCGCCCGCGGTCGGGCGACGCCCGCCCGGCACGTCGGGAGGGTTGGGTGCCACGTGAGGACCGTCCGGCTCGTCGGGAGGGTTGGGTGCCGCGTGAGGACCGGCCGGCTCGTCGTGAGGGTTGGGTGCCGCGTGAGGACCGTCCGGCTCGTCGGGAGGGTTGGGTGCCGCGTGAGGACCGGCCGGCTCGTCGGGAGGGTTGGGTGCCGCGTGAGGACCGTCCGGCTCGTCGCGAGGACCGCCCGGCCCGGCCGCTGCGCACGCCGCGTCCCGACCCGGTCGAACGCGCCGAGCGTCGGCAGCGTCCGGACACGCCGTCCTGGCCGGCATACGACCTGCGCGACAGCGCGTTCGCGGCCCTAGGGCTACCCGCAGCGGTGACCCACGAGCTGGCCCGGCAGGGCATCACCGAGCCCTTCGCGATCCAGACCGCGACGATCCCCGACGCCCTCGCCGGCCGCGATGTCCTCGGTCGGGGCCGCACCGGCTCGGGCAAGACCTTGGCCTTCGGGCTGCCGATGCTTACCCGGCTGTCCGTGGCCGGTGGCCGGGCCGCCCCGCGGCGCCCGCGCGCCGTCGTCCTCGTCCCCACCCGCGAGCTCGCCGTCCAGGTGACCCAGGCGCTGCTGCCTATCGTCAAGGCGCTGCACCTTTCCTCACGGCTCGTCGCCGGGGGGATGCCGTACCCGCCGCAGATCGACGCGCTCGAGCGGGGGGTCGACCTGCTCGTCGCCACCCCGGGCCGCCTCATCGACCTCATGGACCGGGGTGCCGCCGATCTCTCGCAGGTGCAGATCGCGGTCCTCGACGAGGCCGACCACATGGCCGACATGGGCTTCATGCCCGAGGTCACCCGGATCCTCGACGAGATCCCCGAGGGCGGCCAGCGGCTACTCTTCTCGGCGACCCTCGACCGCGGCGTCGACACCCTCGTCGAGCGGTACCTCACCGACCCGGTCGAGCACGCCACCGACCCGGGAACGGCGACCATCGAGGCGATGGAGCACCACATCCTCCTCGTCGAGCCCAAACACAAGAAGGCCCTGACCGCCGAGCTGTCGAACCGCGAGGGACGCACCGTCGTCTTCGTCCGGACCAAGCTCGGCGCCGACCGGGTGGCGCTGCAGCTGCGTGAGGCCGGGGTCTTCGCGGCGGCCTTGCACGGTGGGCTCAACCAGGGGCAGCGCTCCCGGGTGCTGGAGGCCTTCAAGGAGGGCCGGATCCCTGTCCTCGTCGCCACCGATGTCGCGGCTCGCGGGCTGCATGTCGACGATGTCACCGCGGTGATCCAGGTCGACCCGCCCGCGGACCACAAGGACTACCTCCACCGCGCCGGCCGCACGGCCCGCGCCGGTGCCGGCGGCACCGTCGTCACCTTGGCCCTGCCGCACCAGCGGCGCGGTATGACGCGCCTCGCCGAGGCGGCCGGGATCGACATCCGGCCGGTGTCGGCCACGCCGAGCGACCCGAGCCTGCAGGAGTCGACCGGGGCCAGCGACCCGTCGGGTGTCCCGGTCTCCGAGGAGACCCTGCGCCGCATGGTCGAGCGACCCGTTCGGGCGTCCGGGCCGCGCTGGGGCGGACGCCCCGAGCGCTCGGGTCGGTCGGACCGTCCCGCCCGGTCGACCGGTGGCGCGCCGCGGAGCTTCCGCGGCCGTCGGGAGCCCGGCCAGTACTGACCCCGCGGCGAGGGACGCTGCGGACGTCATACGCTGTGGGCGTATCTCGTCCCAGCCCTCGACGAAGAGGTCCTCATGAGCTCCGACCTGACCACCGCGCCCGCCCAGCTCTCGGCAGAGGAGGCGCGGGTCGTCGGCGCCGTGCCCAAGCAGCTGTTCATCGCCGGGCGGTGGGTGGACTCCAGCAGCGGGGAGACCCTCGAGGTGCTCGACCCGGCGACCGGCGCGGTGATCTGCTCGGTCGCCGACGCCACTCCCGAGGACGGGATGGCTGCCCTCGACGCCGCGGTCGCCGCGCAGGCCGGTTTCGCCGCGATGTCGCCGCGCTCGCGCTCGGACATCCTCATGACCGCCTTCCGGCTCATGCACGAACGGATCGACGACCTCGCCCTGCTCATGACCTTGGAGATGGGTAAGCCGGTCGCCGAGGCCAAGGGCGAGATCACGTATGCCGCCGAGTTCTTCCGGCACTTCGCCGAGGAGGCCACCCGGATCGACGGCGGCTATCTGACCGCGCCCGCCGGGAACGCCCGGCTGCTCGTCACCAAGCAGCCGGTCGGCCCCACCCTGCTCATCACACCGTGGAACTTCCCCATGGCGATGGGCACCCGCAAGCTCGGGCCGGCCATCGCGGCCGGGTGCACCAGCGTCATCAAGCCCGCGCATCAGACGCCGCTGTCGATGCTGGCGCTGGTCGAGATCCTCCGGGAGGCCGGGCTGCCCGAGGGCGTCGTCAATGTCATCACCTGCATGCACTCCAATGCCGTGATGGAGCCGCTGGTCCGCTCGGGCAAGGCCCGCAAGCTGTCCTTCACCGGCTCGACCCGGGTCGGCAAGATCCTCCTCGAACAGTGCGCCGACCAGGTGCTGCGGACCTCGATGGAGCTCGGCGGCAATGCCCCCTTCATCGTCTTCGAGGACGCCAACCTCGACGAGGCGGTCAACGGCGCGATGCTGGCGAAGATGCGGAACATGGGCGAGGCGTGCACAGCCGCCAACCGCATCTACGTGCACGAGTCGATCATCGGCGAGTTCGGCGAGCGGCTCTCGGCGGCCATGGCTGCCCTGCCCGTCGGCCGCGGGACCGTCGAGGGCGTGCGGGTCGGCCCGCTGATCGACCAGGCGGCCCTCGACAAGGTGAGCGAGCTCGTCGCCGACGCCGTCGGCAAGGGCGCCACCGTCCTCGTCGGCGGTCAGGCGCCCGGCGGCGCCGGCTACTTCTACCCGCCGACCGTCATCACCGGCGTCCCCGCCTCGGCCGCGATGGCCCGGGAGGAGATCTTCGGCCCGGTCGCCCCGCTCACCCCCTTCTCGACCGAGGAGGAGGTCATCGCCGCGGCCAACGACAGCGAGTTCGGCCTGGTCTCGTACGTCTTCACCAACGACCTGCGCCGGGCGCTACGGGTCGGCGAGGCGCTCGAGTCCGGGATGGTCGGGATCAACCAGGGCATCGTCTCGAACCCGGCTGCGCCCTTCGGTGGGATGAAGCAGTCCGGTCTGGGCCGCGAGGGCGGCGCGGTGGGCATCGACGAGTTCCTCGAGACCAAGTACATCGGCATCTCCATGTGAGGATGGAGCTATGAGCGCCCCCTCCGGCTGGTATGACGACCCCCAGGACCCCACCCACCTGCGCTATTGGGACGGGGTGCTCTGGACCGACCACCGCACGCCCAAGGCCCCACCGGCGCCCGGGATCCCGCCGATGACCTCGCCGCTGCCGACAGCGCCCGCCGCCGGTGTGCCCCAGGCAGACTCGTCGGTCTTCCAGCAGAGCCGGCCCGTCGACCAAGCCCAGACCCCGCAGCCCCCGTACGGGCAGCAACCGGGGCAGCAGCCGGGGCAGACGTCCGGCGGCGGGGCGGCATACCCGGGTGCGCCTGGCTATCCAGGTGCGGCGCCCGGCTATCCCGGCGCACCCGGCTACCCGGGGGTGGGGGGGTACCAGCCCGGCGGGGCATTTGGGATCGTCGTCAAGGCCACCCCGGACGGCGTGCCGCTGGCGTCGATGGGTAGCCGCCTCGGCGCCCGCATCGTCGACTGGTTGCTCATGACGGCCATCACCATCCCGCTGGTCTACGACCCGCTCTCGCGGGTCGGGACCTACTTCGTCGATCTCTTCGAGGAGATGGACCGGCAGGCGCGCCAGGGCCAGACCCCGGTTCAGCCCACGCCGACGGAGATGGCCGCCGCCATCCAGGGGCCGCTGCTCACCGTCGCCCTGGTCGCCCTCGCCGTCGGCCTGCTCTACGAGTCGATCTTCCTGCTGCTCAAGGGGGCCACCCCGGGCAAGCTGCTCCTCGGGATCGGGGTGCGCCTACGGGAACGGCCCGGACGCCTCCCGCTGGGCGCGGTTCTCCTGCGTCAGGTCATCTGGGCCATCGGGAATATCCCGGGGCTGTCGTTCATGGGCCTGGTCGGCCTGCTCGACGCACTGTGGCCGCTGTGGGACGACAAGCGGCAGGCGCTGCACGACAAGCTCGCCAAGACCCAGGTGGTCCGCACCCGGTAGTCGGTGGCGGATGGGCCGGCGGCGTGGTCAGCGGGCGGGGAGCACCCGGCCGGTGACCTCGCCGAAGCCGACGCGTGACCCGGGGGTCGGCCCCGGTGCCCAGGCGCGCAGGGTGACCGTGTCGCCGTCCTCGAGGAAGGTCCGGGTCGTCCCGTCGGCGAGCGCGAAGGGCTCGGTCCCATTCCAGGACAGCTCGAGGAAGGACCCGCGCTGGTCGGCCCGCGGGCCCGAGATCGTCCCGCTCCCGAAGAGGTCGCCCGGGCCGGTCGTCGCACCGTTGACGGTCATGTGCGCCAGCATCTGCTGCGGCGCCCAGTAGAGACCGGCATACTCCGGACGGCTGACGACCGAGCCGTTGACGGCGACCTCGAGGTGGACGTCATAGCCGGTGGCGGCGTGACCACACAGGTAGGGCAGCGGCAGCGGCTCCTGGATGGGCAGCGGCACCCGCGCCGCAGACAGCGCCGCCATCGGCAGGACCCAGCCGGAGATCGACGTCGCGAAGGACTTGCCGAGGAAGGGGCCGAGCGGCACGTACTCCCAGGCCTGGATGTCGCGGGCGCTCCAGTCGTTGAGCAGGACGACGCCGAACAGGTGCTCGTCGGCCTCGTCCACGCTGACCCGCGAGCCGAGCGCCGTCCGCGGTCCGCCGACGACGAAGCCGAGCTCGGCCTCGATGTCGAGCCGCACCGACGGCCCGAAGACCGGGGTGTCCGACGTCGGCGGCTTACGCTGCCCGGTGGGTCGGATGACGTCGGTGCCGGTGACGACGACGGTCTGGGAGCGACCGTGATACCCGATCGGCAGATGCCGCCAGTTCGGTGTCAGCGCCTCACCGTCCGGCCGGAAGATCCGCCCCACATTGGTCGCGTGGTGCTCGCTGGCGTAGCAGTCGACATAGTCCCCGACGGTGAAGGGCAGCGCGAGGCTCACCTGCTCGACCGGAGTGAGGTATGCCGCCCACTCCTCCTGCCGACCGGGGTCCGCGAGGGCGTCGCGCAGCCAGACCCGGGCCGCATCCCAGTCCCGTCGGCCCAGGGCGAGGAAGGCGTCGAGGGTCGGCTCCCGCCAGGCTCGCGCCCACGCCGAGTCCGGCTCGAGGTCGGCCACCGCGCGCAGGTCGAGGGCGTGGTCGCCATACCGGACGACGATCCTGCTGCCCGCCGGGGTGACCATGACGCCGTAGGGGAGGGCGTCCCGACCGAAGGGGTGGTCGGCGGGAACATCGGGCCAGGTGGTCATCTGTCCTCCGGAGGTTTCGGCGCCGCGGGTACGGCCACACCGCAGGCTACGTGATCGCCTGCCGGTCCGGCGGGGCCTATAGTCGCCGGATGCGAGTCTTCGCCCTCGGCGCTGCCGGGCTGGCTGCCCTGGTCCACGTGTACATCTTCGTGCTCGAGTCGCTGCGCTGGGAGCATCCGAGCACCCGAGCGGCCTTCGGCACGACCGCCGAGACCGCGGCGGTGACCAAGCCCCTCGCGTTCAACCAGGGCTTCTACAACCTCTTTCTCGCCGTCGTCACCGGGGCCGGGCTCGTGCTGTGGGGCTCGCACCGGGCCGTCGCCGTCGGGCTGGTCGCCGCCGGGGTCGGCTCGATGCTCGCCGCCGCGCTGGTCCTCATCCTCAGCGACCGCAGGATGGCCCGCGCCGCCGCCATCCAGGGGACCCTGCCGCTGCTCGCCATCCTCGGGCTGCTCCTGTCGTAGCCCTGGGGCTGGGCTGGTCGGGCTGCGAGTGCGCGCGTGCCCCGAGCGGCCCGCCGGGCCTAGGGTGTGGGTCTATGGCGCACTACCTCAGCGTGGGAAGCGTCCCGCCGAAGCGGCACACCCAGCACCGCGATCCGGCCGGACACCTGTACTTCGAGGAGCTCATGGGCGAGGAGGGCTTCTCGTCGGACTCCTCCCTGCTCTACCACCGGGCCATCCCGGCCGCCGTCTCGGCGTCGCGGACCTGGGACGTCGGGGACTATGCGACGACCCCGAACCATCCGCTCCTGCCCCGGCATCTCCAGCCGCATCGGCTCTTCCCGGAGCGGTCCTGGGTGGGGGTCGACCCGGTCCGGGGACGCCGGCTGCTCCTGGGCAACAAGGACGTCCGGCTGCTCTATGTCGTCGCCGACGCGGCGAGCCCGTGGTACCGCAACGCCGTCGGCGACGAGTGCGTCTACGTCGAACGCGGCGCCGCACGGGTCGAGACCGTCTTCGGCGTGCTGGACCTCCACCGCGGGGACTATCTCGTCATGCCTCGGGCGACGACGCACCGCTGGCTCCCGGTCGCCGAGGGCGAGGCGTCATACAGCGAGCCGTTGCGGCTGGTCGTCGTGGAGGCGAGCTCGCATGTCACCCCACCCCGGCGCTACCTGTCCCGCTACGGGCAGCTCCTCGAGCACGCGCCCTACTGTGAGCGTGACCTGCGCCTGCCCATCGGCCCGCTGCTCGCCGAGGACATCGGCGCGGACGCCGGCGAGGCGACCGAGGTGCTCGTCAAGCACCGCGGGTCCGGGCCGGGTGGGATCGCCGGGACGGTGCACGTCCAGCCGCACCACCCGCTCGACGTCGTCGGGTGGGACGGCTGTCTGTACCCCTACGCCTTCGATATCGCCGACTTCGAGCCGATCACTGGGCGAGTGCACCAGCCGCCGCCCGCGCACCAGGTGTTCGAGGGCGCCGGCTTCGTCATCTGCAACTTTGTGCCGCGCAAGGTCGACTACCACCCGCTGGCGATCCCGGTGCCGTACTACCACTCGAATGTCGACTCCGACGAGGTGATGTTCTACGTCGACGGTGACTACGAGGCGCGCCGCGGGTCGGGCATCACCACGGGGTCGGTGTCGCTGCATCCGGGGGGTCACGCGCACGGGCCGCAGCCGGGCGCGATGGAGGCGTCCATCGGCAAGGAGTCCTTCGACGAGACAGCCGTCATGGTCGACACCTTCGCCCCGCTCGACCTCGGCGAGGGTGGGCGGGCGTGCGACGACGGGGTGTATGCCGGGTCGTGGTCGCGTCAGGGCGGTCCGTCGGCGACCTGAACCGTGGGTGCTGCCGTCAGCTGGTGAGGACCGGCTCACCGACCAGCTCGACCCCGACCTCGCGCATCTCCTCCAGCGCGAGCTCGGTCGTCGCGGGCGAAACACCGGCGGTGAGGTCGAGGAGCACCCGGGTGGTCAGGCCCTCGTGGACGGCGTCGACCGCGGTGGCGCGCACGCAGTGGTCGGTGGCGATGCCGACGACGTCGACGGCCTGGACGTCGCGCTCGGCCAGCCACCTCGCCAGTGACGTCGGCGAGTCGCCCTCGATGGTCGTCCCCTCGAAGCCGCTGTATGCCGCGGCGAAGCGGCCTTTGCGGAAGACGGCCTCGACGAACTCGAAGGCCTTCGCGGCGTTGGGGTGGAACTGGGCGCCCTCGGTGCCGGCCGCACAGTGCACCGGCCAGGTGTCGACATAGTCCGGCGACGGAGCGAAGTGCGCCCCCGGGTCCTCGTGCCAGTCGGCCGTCGCGACGATGGCCGCGTACGTCTTGCCGTGCCGTTCGACATACTCGCTGATGCCCGCCGCGACGCCGGCGCCACCGCCAACCGCGAGCGAGCCGCCCTCGCAGAAGTCGTTCTGGACGTCGACGAGGATCAACGCGGTGCGGGTCTGAGCCATGCGCGACAGGCTACCCCGGTCAGCTCGCCCCGCCGAGGTACACGGTGGGGATGACCGGCTCGCCCTTCTGCAGCTGACGGGCCGAGGCGGGCAGCTCCTCGCGAGAGGCGTGGTGGCGCTCCCGGGCGGCCTGCACCGAGGTGTCGGCAATGACCGCGCCGTCCCGGACCAGGTCGACCATGAGCGGCCGGTCGTCGCCGTCGTCGTGCGGCGCCTCCCCGATGCCGATGATCTCGGCCTCGGCGATGCCCGTGGTGTTGCGCCGGCGCAGCGCCCACTTGCGCCCACCGACCGAGGTCTTGTCCTTGCTCTTCTTCGCGACCGGCTCCATGACGCCGTCGTCGTTGCTGCGCAGGACGAGCTTGTAGACCATCCCCGCGGTCGGGGCGCCCGAGCCGGTGACCAGCGAGGTCCCGACGCCGTAGCCGCTGACCGGACCGGCCGCCAGCGCCGCGATGGCGTACTCGTCGAGGTCGGAGGTGACGATGATGCGGGTCCGCCCGTTGCCGAGGGCGTCGAGCTGCTCACGGACCTGGCGGGCCAGGACGAGCAGGTCACCGGAGTCCAGGCGCACCGCCCCCAGGTCGGGCCCGGCGAGCCGGACCGCGGTCTCGACCGCATGGGTCACGTCGTAGGTGTCGACGAGCAGGGTCGTCCCGGTCCCCAACGCGGCGAGCTGGGCGGCGAAGGCCTCCTCCTCGGTGTCATGGACCAGCGTGAAGGCGTGCGCCGCAGTGCCGGTCGTCGGCACGCCATACCGGCGGCCCGCCTCGAGGTTGGACGTCGCCGCGAACCCGGCGAGGTATGCCGCCCGGGCGCTCGCGACCGCGGCCTCCTCATGGGTGCGCCGCGAGCCCATCTCGATGCAGGGCCGGTCGCCGGCGGCCGAGGTCATCCGGGAGGCCGCGGCGGCGACGGCACTGTCGTGGTTGAGGATCGACAGGGCCAGGGTCTCCAGCACCACGCCCTCGGCGAAACCGGACTCGACGACGAGGACGGGGGAGCCGGGGAAGAATGCCTCGCCTTCGGCGTAGCCGCTGATGTCGCCGGTGAAGCGGTAGTCCGACAGCCAGGCCAGGGTCGCCTCGTCGACGACCTTCGTCCGGGCGAGCTGCTCGAGGGCGACGGCGTCGAAGCGGAAGCCGGCGAGCGCCTCGAGGAAGCGGCCGGTGCCGGCGACGACGCCATAGCGGCGCCCTTCGGGGAGGCGGCGCGCGAAGAGCTCGAAGACGCACCGCCTCGTGGCCGCGCCACTGCGCAGCGCCGCCTCGATCATCGTCAGCTCGTAGTGGTCGGTCAGCAGCGCGGTGCTCGTCGTCACGGCGTCAGCGTACGGCCTTGCCTGGCTCCCGGCCCTCGGGCGGTGCGCGTCGACGGCTCCCGGGGACGGCGCTGGGACGGCATACCCTTGGGGTATGTCGCTTGCGCCCACCGTCGACCCGACCACGGTCGCGGACGAGGCGCTGGCGACCGACCCGGGCTGGGTGACCTTGGTGTGGAACGACCCGGTCAACCTCATGTCCTATGTCACTTATGTCTTCATGACCTACTTCGGCTACCCGCGGGGCAAGGCGGAGAAGCTCATGATGGACGTCCACGTCAAGGGCAAGGCCGCCGTCTCGCACGGCTCCCGCGAGGAGATGGAGGTCGACACCGTTGCCATGCAGGGGTACGGCCTGTGGGCCACCTTTGAGAAGGACGGCTGAGCGATGGCGACCGGGTTCCGGCGCTCGCGCGGTGCGTGGGTGGCCCAGCTGGACCGCACCGAACGCGCCCTCATCGTCGGGCTGATGGAGCAGACCCGTGGCCTGCTCGCCCCGCATCTCGTGGCCGACGGACCCGAGCCGCAGGACGAGTTCGAGGCTCTCGTCGCCTCGTTGCGTGAGCCCGTCGGGCTGGCCGACGCCCCCCGCGACCCCGCGCTGGAGCGGCTGCTGCCGACCGGACACCGGGGCGATCCGGAGACGGCCGCGGAGTTCCGGCGCCTGACCGAGGAGGACCTGCGCACCCACAAGAGCGCCTGCCTCGACACGGCGATGGCGCTGATCCGGGGTGCCCGCGGCGACAAGGTCCGGGTCGCGCCGGAGCAGAGCCAGGCGATGCTCGTCGCCATCAACGACGTCCGCCTCCTGTTGGGGGAGCGGCTCGGGCTGCGTAACGACGACGACGCGGCGTTGCTCGACGCCTACCTCGCGTCAGCGGGGGACGACGACCCGGCGGCCTACGCGGTCGCGGTCTACGACTTCCTCGGCTGGCTCCAGGAGTCGCTCGTCCAGGCCATGCTGCGCTGACCCGATCGGCGGCCGTACGGCGACCCGCGCTGTGATGCACGCGACGAGGGGCGGACGCCGAGGTGTCGGTGCGGCGAAGTACGCTCAGCCCCGTGGCGGACGCACCGATCGGGATCTTCGACTCCGGGTACGGCGGCCTCACCGTCGCCCGGGCCGTGCTCGACCAGCTGCCGCACGAGGCGATCGTCTACTTCGGTGACACGGCGCGGACCCCTTACGGTCCGCGCCCCATCGCCCAGACCCGCGAGCTCGCCCTCGAGTGCCTCGACAGCCTCGTCGCGCGAGGAGTCAAGGCCCTCGTCATCGCCTGCAATACCGCCGCCGCCGCGGTTCTGCACGACGCTCGGGAGCGGTATGACGTCCCCGTCATCGAGGTCATCCGTCCCGCGGTGCGTCGCGCTGCGGCAGCCACCCGGGACAACCGGGTCGGGGTCATCTCGACGCTCGGCACCCACAACTCGCGGGCGTATATCGACGCCTTCGCGCCGGCGCCGCAGATCACCGTGACCAGCCAGCCCTGCCCCCGGTTCGTCGAGTTCGTCGAGAGCGGGGTGACCGGCGGTCAGGAGCTCATCGCCGTCGCCCGGGAGTACCTCGCGCCGCTGCAGGCCGAGGGTGTCGACACGCTCATCCTCGGCTGCACCCACTACCCGCTGCTCACCGGTGTCATCTCCTATGTCATGGGCGACCTTGTCACCCTGGTCTCCTCCGCCGAGGAGACCGCGAAGGACCTCTACCGGGTCCTCGCCGACAGCGGCCGGCTCCGCCCCGACGACCTTCCCGCGCCGCGCCACGAGTTCGTCACCACCGGCGACCCACTCACCTTCTCGCGCCTGGCCAGGAGGTTCCTGGGGCCCGAGGCGGCCGTCGAAGCGCACCGCCAGGAGGTCGCGCCCGGATGAGGCTCACGGTCATCGGGTGCTCCGGCTCGTTCCCGGGGCCCGACTCGCCTGCGTCGGCATACCTCGTCGCCGTCCCCGACCCGGCGGACGAGCAGAAGGTATGGCGCATCCTCCTCGACGTCGGGAACGGCTCGCTCGGGGTGCTCCAGCGCCACATCGACCCGCTGTCGCTCGACGCGATCTTCCTCACCCACCTGCACCCCGACCACTGCCTCGACCTTTGCGGGCTGTACGTCATGCACCGGTACCAGCCGGGTGGCCGGACCGCCCGGCGGCTCCCGGTGTATGGGCCCGCGGGCACCGCTCGACGCATTGAACGGGCCTACGGCGGGGACGTCCACCGGCTCGAGCGGGCCTACGACTTCCTCCGCCTGCGCGATGGCGAGCCGGTGTCCGTTGGGCCGGTCACGGTGACGCCGTACCTGATGAACCATCCGGTGGAGACCTACGGCTTCCGCGTGACGAGTGGGGACGCGGTGCTCGCCTACACCGGCGACACCGACACCTGCGACAACCTCACCCCGCTGCTCCGCGGCGCCGACCTGGCCCTGGTCGAGTGCGCCTTCGTCGACGGGCGCGATGCCGAGCGGGGCATCCACCTCAGCGGTTCCCGGGCCGCGGCGGCCGCGGTCGCGGCGGGGGGAGTGCGTCGGCTCATGCTCACCCACCTGCCCTCGTGGAACGACCCCGAGGTATGCCGCGCGCAGGCCGCCGCGGAGTGGCCCGGCGAGGTCGAGCTGGCCGCCCCCGAGGGGACCTACGACTTCTGACCTGCCCGGTCATCGTCTTGTCATCGTTTCGTCATGGCCTGCCCTCGGTCGGTCCCGGTTAGCCTTGCCCCCATGACCCGACACGACGGCCGCGCCCCCGACCAGCTCCGCCAGATCCGGATCACGAGGCACTGGCAGGACACCGGAGAGGGCTCGGTGCTCGTCGAGTTCGGCAAGACGAGGGTGCTCTGCGTCGCCTCGCTGACCGAGGGCGTCCCGCGCTGGCTCAAGGGCCAAGGGAAGGGCTGGGTCACCGCGGAGTACGCCATGCTGCCGCGATCGACGAACACCCGGAGCGACCGCGAGTCGGTCCGCGGGAAGGTCGGCGGTCGCACCCACGAGATCTCCCGCCTCGTCGGGCGCTCGCTTCGCGCGGTCGTCGACACCCGCGCCCTCGGCGAGAACACCGTCGTCCTCGACTGCGATGTCCTCCAGGCCGACGGCGGCACCCGCACCGCGTCGATCACCGGTGCGTATGTCGCCCTCGCCGACGCGGTTGCCTACGGCACAGCGCAGGGGTGGGTGGCGGCCGGCAAAACCCCGCTGGTCGGGTCGGTCGCGGCGGTCAGCGTGGGGGTCGTCGACGGCGTGCCGGTCCTTGACCTGGACTACCCCGAGGACGTCAGCGCCGACACGGACATGAATGTCGTCATGACCGGCGATGGGCGTTTCGTCGAGGTTCAGGGCACGGCCGAGAGGGAGCCCTTCGACCGGGGGCGGCTTGACGCCCTGCTGGCGTTGGCCGCGAAGGGGTGCGCGGACCTTACGGCACTTCAGCGCGCCGCCCTGGGCGGGTGATCTCGTATGCCGAACCGCATCGTCCTTGCCACCCGTAACGAGCACAAGGTCGGGGAGCTTCTCGCCATCCTCGGGGATGTCGTGGCCGAGCTCGACCTCGAGGTCGTCGGCCTGTCGGCCTACCCTGACCTGCCCGACGTCGTCGAGGACGGCGTGACCTTCGCGGCGAACGCGACCAAGAAGGCGGCGGCGGTCGCCGACGCCCTCGGTCTGCCCGCGCTGGCCGACGACAGCGGACTGGCCGTCGACGTCCTCGGTGGGGCGCCGGGGATCTTCAGCGCTCGGTGGTCCGGTCGGCACGGCGACGACCGGGCCAACCTCGAGCTGCTCCTGGCCCAGCTGGCCGATGTGCCCGACGTCCACCGGGGCGCCGGCTTCGTCTGCGCGGCGGCCCTCGCCGTGCCGGGGCGTCTCGTGGTCGTTGAGGAGGGGCACTTCCGGGGGACCCTCACCCGGGCGCCACGGGGGAGCAACGGCTTCGGGTACGACCCGATCCTCCAGGTCGACGGGGACCCGCGGACCTCGGCCGAGCTGAGCCCGACGGAGAAGAACGCCCGCTCCCACCGGGGCGCGGCCTTCCGGGCGCTTATCCCGCACCTTCGCGCCGCCTTCGGGCGCGGCTGAGCCGGGGGGTGGAGAGATGGGAAGCCGTCGAACGGGCGCCTGGTCCGGTCTCGCCGCTGGGGCGATGGCGGTCGGCACGGCAACCGGCCTGGCGGCTCTAACCCGCCCGATCGGTTTGACGTCACCCGCCGCCGCTCCAGTTGTCTCGGCCGGGGGAGCAGGAGTCGACCGGGTGCCGCTCTGGCTGAAGAACCTCGCGGTCTCGGCCTTCGGGACCGCCGACAAGGCCGTCCTCCTCACCGGAGTCCTCGTCGTCCTCGCCGCGGCCTGCGCCGCGATCGGGGTGGTGGCGATGCGCCGATCCGGGATCGGTCTCTGGCTGTTCGGGGGGTTGGGGATCGTCGGCATCCTCGTCGTGCTCTCTCGCCCCGCAGCAACCATCGCTGACGCCCTCCCGATGGGCATCGGCACGGGCCTCGGGCTGGCACTTCTGGCCCGTGCAGTCAGGGACGCTGACGGGGCAGAGTCCCGAGGGGTCACGCGACGGACTCTCCTCGGCGGGGCCCTCGGAGTCGGCATAGGTCTGCTCGGGGCGCGGCCGTGGTCGGCGGGTGCGACCCGACCGGTTCCCACCGGCGCCGCGACGCTGCCTGCCCCGGCCCGCCCACTGCCCACCTTCACCGGGGTGAACCCGGGAGTCCCCGGACAAACTCCCTACATCATCCCAGCCGCCGACTTCTACCGGATCGATACCGCCCTCACTGTCCCCGAGGTCGACTCAGCCACGTGGTCACTGCGCGTCCATGGCATGGTCGACAAGGAGGTCGTCCTGACCTACGACGAGCTGCTCGCCGAGTCGCTGCAAGAGCAGCTCGTGACGCTGACCTGCGTGTCGAACGAGGTGGGCGGGGATCTTTGCGGCAACGCTGTGTGGACCGGGTGGCCCGTCCGGAACCTCCTGGCCCGGGTCGGCGTTCACCCCGACGCGGACATGGTCCTGTCGACCAGCGTCGATGGCTGGACGGCCGGAACTCCGCTGACCGCCCTGACCGATCGCCGCGATGCCTTGTTGGCCGTGGCGATGAACGGCGAGCCGCTCCCGGCCGAGCACGGCTACCCGGTGCGGCTCGTGGTCCCCGGTCTCTATGGGTACGTCTCCGCGACGAAATGGGTGACCGATCTCAAGGTCACCCGCTTCGACGCCGACCAGGGGTACTGGACTCCGCGTGGCTGGTCGGCCCTCGGGCCGGTCAAGACCGCATCGCGGATCGACGTGCCGAGGGACTCCACGCAGGCGCAGCGAACCGCCGATGGTCTCGTCGCCGTGGCCGGCGTGGCGTGGGCCCAGCATCGCGGCATCAGCCGCGTCGAGGTTCGGGTCGATGAGGGTCCTTGGGTGGAGGCCGACCTCGCGGCCGAACCGAGCATCGACGCCTGGCGGCAGTGGGTCTATCGCTGGCCGGCAGCGCCGGGGCGGCATACTCTGACCGTCCGCGCGACCGACGGCACGGGCGCGGTCCAGACCGACCAGGTCCAGCGGTCCGACCCCGATGGCGCGACCGGGCATCACTCGGTCACCGTCGAGGTGGTCTGACCCTCAGGAGAGGAGCCGCAGGCAACGCTGCTCGGACGGGCTGTAGACCTCGTCCGCCAACCTCGTGCCCCACCCCAGCGGTGGCGGAGCGGTCGCGTCGTAGCGGTGCCCGGACGGCGTGGTGACACTGACCGAGTGCGTCGAGAGCCGGGTCGTGCGCCAGCCCGGGAGCTCCTTCACATGGTTATGTCGCTCGCACATGCCCTGCCCGTTGGCAAAGGACGTGGCGCCGCCGAGGCGGTGGGCCACGCTGTGGTCGGTATGCCGGACCGGGGCTCCGCAGAACGGGGTGGCACAGTCCTGGTCGCGCAGGGCGATCAGCTCGGCCAGGCCGGCCGGGAAGGCCCGCGCCTGGGAGTCCATCGCGACCAGGCGACCCGTCGTCGGCGCGGTGTAGAGCCGGCGTAGCGCCGCCTTGCCGCTGCGGGTGAGCTGGGCCAGCACCGCAACCGGCACCGGGCCATACCCCTGAAGCCGGCCCGCGCCATCATGCCCGGCGACCAGCGATGCCTCCGACATCACGACATTGACGGTCACCGGGACGTCGGAAGCCTGCTTCTGTCCGGTGATGCGCTCGACCAGGGTGTCGGCCATGACCTCACCGCGGCCCCGATCGTCGCCCCCACCGGCGCGGACCGAGTCGGCCGCCGCTGAGAGGGCCGAGTAGACCGCCATGCCCAGCGCGGCTGGCAGGAAGGCGGTCACCTGGGCCATACAGTCGGGGGCCGGCCGCATGGTCACCCGCCGGTCGGCCATCGCAGCGCGCACCCGCCGGACCGCACTCGCGGGGTCGACCACATGAGCGGCTCCCCGGGCAGCCGCGCCCGCCTGCGCGTCCGACAGCAGGGGCAGGTCCGCCGCCAGCCGCGCGTCGACCGTGCGACGGTCACCGGGCTCAAGCACCACCGTTGCCTGGTGCACCATGGTCGCCGCCCACTCGCTGATGCGTCCGGCGGCAAGGTGTGCCATCGTCTGCGGCAGATCGAGGACCAGCGCCCGGGCCAGCCCGAGGTGGGTCGCGCCACGACTGGGCGACTCGTGCCGGGCGAGGGCGATCTCCTCCGCGACTCCGTCACCGCGGTGCTCCAGCGGCACGCCACGCGCGGCATCAGCGGCCACCCTCGACGCCCAGAGCTCGACGCTGACCCGGGCCTGAGCGGCGGCGACGGCGCCTTTGACCGCCTCCAGCGCGCTGAGCTGGGCGATCCGCTCGGCATCGTCGACGGAGGCGTCGAGGCCGGTCAGCGCCATGACGAAACGCTCGACCTCCGCTCGGGTCAGCACGGCTGCCCCGCCCCTCCACTCGCCATATCTCATCATAGAACAAATGTTCGAATCATGTCAACAAACAGGAAGGACACCGTTGGACCACGCGACAGGAGTTCCCCCGTCACCAGCCGCCCGCGCGGACAGATCACACCAGCCGGCAGTCCCGGTTCCCCTAGGGTGAAGGGGTGACCTCGGCACCCTCGTACCCGCACCTGTTCGCCCCGCTCGACCTCGGACATGTCACCTTGCCCAACCGAGTCCTCATGGGCTCGATGCACGTCGGGCTGGAGGAAGCCCCGGACGGCTTCGCCAGGATGGCGGCCTTCTACGCGGAGCGGGCCCGTGCCGGCGTCGGGCTCATCGTCACCGGCGGCATCGCCCCCAACGACGAGGCCCGTCCTTACCCCGGTGGGGCGAAGCTGTCGACCCCCGAGGAAGCCACCAAGCACCGCGTCGTCACCGAAGCCGTCCACGCCGAAGGTGGGCGGATCGCCATGCAGATCCTCCACTTCGGCCGCTACGCCTACCACCCTGACCTCGTCGGCCCCAGCCCGATCCAGGCGCCGATCTCGCCCTTCCCGCCACGCGAGCTCACCGCAGCGGAGGTCGAGCGGACGATCGAGGACTTCGTGACCTGCGCGGCCCTGGCCAAGGACGCCGGATATGACGGTGTCGAAATCATGGGCTCCGAGGGCTACTTCATCAACGAGTTCATCTCGGCCCGCACGAACCACCGCACCGACGACTGGGGTGGGTCGTACGAGAACCGGATGCGCCTGCCCGTGGCGATCGTCAAGGGGGTCCGCGAGCGGGTCGGACCGGACTTCATCGTCATCTACCGACTGTCGATGCTCGACCTCATCGAGGACGGCTCGACTGCGGACGAGGTCGTCCAGCTCGCTCAGGCGATCGAGGCGGCCGGCGCGTCGATCATCAACACCGGCATCGGCTGGCACGAGGCCCGCATTCCGACGATCGCGACCAGCGTGCCCCGGGCGGCCTTCGCCTGGGTGACCCGCGAGCTCAAGGGCAAGGTCGGCATCCCCCTGGTCACGACGAACCGCATCAACGCCCCGCAGGTCGCCGAGGACCTCCTTGCCCAGGGGTATGCCGACATGGTCTCGATGGCCCGCCCCTTCCTCGCCGACCCGGAGTTCCTCGTCAAGGCCGCCGCCGGAACCCCGGAGGCCATCAACACCTGTATCGCCTGCAACCAGGCCTGCCTCGACCACACCTTCAGTGGCCTGATCACCTCGTGCCTGGTCAACCCGCGGGCCTGCCACGAGACCGTGCTGACGATCGCTCCCGCGATGCAGCGCCGCTCGGTTGCGGTCGTCGGGGCCGGTCCGGCTGGGCTCGCCGCGGCCAGCACGGCGGCGCGCCGGGGGCACCGGGTCACCCTCTTCGAGTCCGACGAGACGCTCGGCGGGCAGTTCAACTACGCCAAGCAGATCCCCGGCAAGGAGGAGTTCCACGAGACCCTCCGGTACTTCTCCCACGAGCTCGAGGCCGCCGGGGTCGAGACGAGGTTCGGGCATCGGGTCAGCGCCGCCGAGCTCGTCGCGGGCGGCTTCGACGACGTGCTCCTCGCGACCGGCGTCCTCCCCCGGGTCCCCGAGGTCGCGGGCGTCGACCACCCCAGCGTGGTCACCTACCTCGACGTGCTGCGTCACCACGTCCCGGTCGGCCCGCGGGTCGCGGTCATGGGCGCCGGCGGCATCGGCTTCGATATCGCCGAGTACCTCACCCAGAACGGCCCGAGCGGGGCGGCCGACCCGGCCGTCTTCAACGCCGAGTGGGGCATCGACCCGACCTTCGTCACCCGGGGTGGGGTCATTGCGCCCACGCAGGAACATCCTGCCCGGCAGGTCTACCTCGTCCAGCGCAAGGCGTCCAAGGTCGGGGCAGGCCTCGGGCGGACCACCGGCTGGATCCACCGCGCCGTCCTCCAGAAGCGGGGCGTGACGATGATTCCCGGTGCGACATACGACAAGATCGACGACGCGGGACTGCACCTTCGCGTGGGGGAGCGGGAGCTCGTCCTCGAGGTCGACACCGTCGTCCTATGCACCGGCCAAGAGCCCAACCGCGAGCTGTATGACGCCCTCGTCTCCGCCGGCGTCGCCGTCCAGCTCATCGGTGGCGCCGATGTCGCCGCCGAGCTCGACGCCAAGCGGGCCATCAAACAGGGCACGGAGGTCGCGGCGGCGCTGTGAGGTCCGCGGCCGGGCTGTCAGTGTGGTCCGACCGCGGCCGCGGCACTCACCGTCCGGTCGTGCGAGAGTACCGCGCGACCGCGAGCGGGACGAAGACGACCAGCAAGAGCGCCGAACCGACGACGACCATGGCGACCGAGTGCTGCATCGGGAAGACGTCCGGCACCGGCGCGTCACCGACATTGCCGAACAGCTCGCGGGCTGCCTGGACCAGCGCCGAGACCGGGTTCCAGTTCGCGAAGGCCTCCAGCGGCCCGGGGAGGTTCTGGGTCTGGACGAAGGCGTTGGAGATGAAGGTCAGCGGGAAGAGCACCATGAAGGCCGCGTTGTTGATGACCTCGGGCGAACGGACGAGCATCCCGAGCAAGGCCATGACCCAACTGAACGAGTAGCTGAAGAGCAGCAGCAATGCCACGCCACCGAGGAACTCCACGACCGTGCCGCGGAACCGCCACCCGACCACCAGGCCGGTGAGGATCATGATGACCATCGAGATGGTGTTGAGGGCCAGGTCGGCGTTGGTGCGCCCGACGAGCACCGCTGACGGGCTCATCGGCAAGGTGCGGAACCGGTCGATGATGCCGTCTTTAAGGTCCTGCGCCATGCCGAAGCCGGAGAAGGTCGCCCCGAAGAGCACGGTCTGGCCGAAGATGCCGGCCATGAGGTAGTCGGTGTAGTTGGTGCCGTCGACCCGGATCGAGCCGCCGTAGACCTGGCTGAAGAGCAGGACGAACATGATCGGTTGGAGGACGGCGAAGACCACATAGTCGGGGGATCGACGGAACTTCAGCATGTTGCGCCAGGTCACGGTCCAGCCGTCGGCGAGCCAGGTGCTCGTCATGTCGTTGCCTCCTCGGCGCGGTGTCCGGTCAGGGTGAGGAATACGTCGTCGAGTGTCGGGCGGCGCACGCCCGCGTCGTGCAGTCGTATGTCGGCCGCCTCCAGGTCGGCGAGGGCGCCATGCAGCGCGGGCGCACCGGACCGCACCGGCACCTCCAGGTCACGGCCGGACTCGCCGACGCTGACCTCGCCGTCGCCGTGGCGGGCCAGCACGAGGCGGGCTTGCTCCGAGTCGGCGGCGTCGACCAGCGTGATGACGATGCGGTGCCCCCCGATTCGGCCTTTCAGCTCATCGGAGGTGCCCCGGGCGATGACCCGCCCGGAGTCGATGACGCAGATCGAGCTGGCCAGCTGGTCGGCCTCCTCGAGATACTGGGTGGTCAGTAGCACCGTCGTGCCGTCGGCCACCAGCTCCTTGATGACCCCCCACAGCGCGATCCGGCTGCGCGGGTCGAGCCCGGTGGTGGGCTCGTCGAGGAAGAGGACCTTGGGATGGATGACCAGCGCCCCGGCCAGGTCGATCCGACGCCGCATGCCACCGGAGAAGCCCTTGACGGGGCGGTCGCCGGCCTCGGTCAGGTCGAACAGCTCGATCAGCTCGGCGGCGCGAGCTCGAGCCGCGCGGATGCCGAGGTGGTAGAGCCGCCCGACCATCTCGAGGTTCTCCAGGCCGGTGAGATTCTCGTCGACTGCGGCGAACTGGCCGCTGGAGCCGATAATCCGCCGGACCGCCTGGGGGTCGGCACCCACGTCGATGCCGTCGACCCGGGCGATCCCCCGGTCGGGCCGGATCAACGTCGTCAGCACCTTCACCGCGGTGGTCTTGCCGGCCCCGTTGGGGCCGAGCAGCCCGGTGACAGTTCCCTGCTCGGCAGCCAGGTCGAATCCGTCCAGCGCTCGGACCTCTCGGTCCTTGCTGCGGTATGTCTTGCGTAGGCCCTCGGCCTCGATGATTGGCACGAGGTTAGGCTAACCTCTCCCGCCGACAGCCTCCGCCGCGCCCGGATCTGCGCCGTTCAGGACGTGTGTGGCAACCGGAACGGCCGGATCGCATCCGGCGGGACCACGCCGAGGCGACCACGCTGGAAGTCCTCGATCGCCTGGGCGAGCTCGTCGCGGGTGTTCATGACGAACGGGCCGTAGTGGGTCATCGGCTCGCGGATCGGCCGACCGCCGAGGATCACCAGCTCGAGGGTCGAGCTGCGCGAGTCCGGGCGGGCCTCGGCGCGGGCTGTGATGCGGTCGCCGGCACCGAGGACGGCGAGCTGGCCCTCCCGGATCGCGGCACCCTCGGCGCCGACCGTGCCGGAGCCCTGGAGTGCGTAGATGAGCGCGTTGAAGCCGGGGTTCCACGGCAGGTCGAGGACGCCGCCGGCGGTCACCGAGGCGTGCAGGTAGGTGATCGGGGTGTACGTCGACCCAGGGCCGCCATGGCCGTCGAGCTCGCCGGCGATGACCCGGACGAGCGAGGCGCCGTCGGCCGAGGCGAGCAGGGTGAGCTGGTCCCGTTCGATCCCCTGGTACCGGGGAGCGGCGAACTTGTCCGCCGCGGGGAGGTTGACCCACAGCTGCAGCCCGTGGAAGAGGCCTCCCGAGCGCACCAGCGACTCGGGCGGGGTCTCGATGTGGAGCAGCCCTGACCCGGCCGTCATCCACTGTGTGGCGCCCTCGGTGATGACACCACCGCCACCGTGGGTGTCCTGGTGGATGAAGGATCCCTCGATCAGGTAGGTGACCGTCTCGAAGCCGCGGTGCGGATGCCAGTCGGTGCCCCGGGGCTCGCCGACGCCATAGTCGACCTCGCCCATGTGGTCCATCATGATGAACGGGTCGAGGTGCTCGTGCCGGATGCCCGCCATGGTCCGGCGCACCGGGAAGCCCTCGCCTTCCAGTCCGCTCGGCGCGCTGACGACGCCGAGCACGGGGCGCTGGACGTCCTGGGGGCTCGCATGCGTGATCCGGGGAAGGGTGAGGGTGTCGGCGCTGACGGCGGCCATCGACGGCTCCTTAGTTGAATTCAAAACTACTCACCCTCGAGAACGGCCAGCCGCACGCCGATATTCCGCACACGCTGACGACAACGAGGCCCATGACGAGGTGCGGGAGGCGGGACTCGAACCCGCACGCCGAGGCACAGGAACCTAAATCCTGCGTGTCTACCAGTTCCACCACACCCGCGCAGCGTCCAGAGTAGCCCGCGCACCGCCAGACCCCACCATGGCCCGAGCGGACGACGGCAGTCGGTGCATCGAATGGTCCCTCGACTCAGCCGGACGGGTACGGTGGGCCGGAACGGCATACCGATGATCTGGCCGGAACCCTTGGTGCGCACCCGTGGCGATGAGGGGACGGCGACGAGGAGGACACCATGGCCCAGCGGCTCGTGACCGGCGATCACGCTCCCGACTTCACCCTGACCGACGACGCGGGGGGCACGGTGACGCTCTCCGACCTGCGCGGGGGCCGGGTCATCGTCTACTTCTACCCGGCCGCGATGACACCGGGCTGCACGACCCAGGCGTGCGACTTCACCGACTCCCTCGACGCCCTGCACGCCGCCGGCTACGAGGTGCTGGCGATCTCGCCGGACCAGCCCGCTAAGCTCGCCCGATTCCGCGCGAAGGACCATCTGACGATCCGGCTGCTCTCCGACCCCGAGAAGGCGGTGCTCGAGGCGTATGGCGCGTACGGGGAGAAGACGATGTACGGGAAGAAGGTCGTCGGGGTGATCAGGTCGACCTTCGTCATCGACCCCCAGGGCCTGGTCGAGCACGCGCAGTACAACGTCAAGGCCACCGGACACGTCGCCAAGCTGAGGCGTGACCTCGCCATCTGAGGCCGCCATCCGAGGCCGCGACATCGGGAGCGGACGGCGCTGGGTGCATGGAACCTCCTCCCGGTGGGTAAAGTCGGTTCCACGCACGAAGGGAGCACTCCATGAGCCAGCCCGCGCCGTCGGTCAGCGAGCTTCAGGCACAGATCGAGGCCGCGCGACGACGGCTGGAGTCCACGGTCGACGAGCTGGCCTTCCGGGCCCAGCCGCACGAGCTCGTGCGGCGCCAGACCGAGTCGGCCAAGGCTGCCCTGGTCTCCGCCTCCCGAACCCCTGACGGCGCCCTCCGGCTGGACCGCGTGGCCATCGTGGCCGCTGTCGTGGTCGCCTTCCTCGGCCTGGTCATCTCCGGTCGGCGTCGCCGCCGCCGCGGCTGAGCCCTCCCGTCGATGGCGGCGACCAAGAAGGCCGGCGCGGACAAGCTGCCGATCCGGATGCTGCACGACCGGGTCCTGGTCTCGGTGGAGGCCGACTCCGGTGAGCGCCGGTCCGGCGGAGGCATCCTCATCCCGGCGACGGCCTCGGTCGGCAAACGGCTCTCCTGGGCCGTCGTCGTCGCGACGGGGACCGCGGTGCGCCACGTCGAGACCAACGACCGGGTGCTCTTCGACCCTGAGGACCGCCACGAGGTCGAGCTGCAGACCAAGCAGTACATCCTGCTGCGGGAGAAGGACATCCACGCGGTCGCCGCGAGCCGGGTCGAGGACGGCCAGACCGGCCTGTACCTCTGAGCCACCCCAGGTCGGGAGCCACAACGACCACGGCCCCGGCGGGTTCGCCGGGGCCGTGGTGTCTCGCCGAGGATCGGGAGGAAGAGTGCACCGCCAGGGATTCGAACCCCGAACCCAGTGATTAAGAGTCACTTGCTCTGCCATTGAGCTAGCGGTGCAACGATCGAGAAGGCTACCACCGGGGCTGGTGGGACGAGAAATCAGTCGGCCGGCTGACGACGCCGATGCTCCCGCCAGGTGAGCAGTGCTCCGAGGGCCAGCAGACCCCCCGCCACGATGAGACCGGGCGTGTGGTCGGGGTGCCCGATCGTCGTGGGTTGCTTCTGCGGAGTCTTGTATGTCGGTGTGGGCTCCGGGGTGGTCCCAGGTGCCGAGGTCGACAGGGTCTGGGTTGCAGCGGGCGTGGTCGATGTGACTCCGGTGGGGGTTGCGCTCGGCGATGGCCCGGTCGTGGCGTTCGACGACGCCGTGCCCGAGGGCGAGCTTGTCGTCGTGCCGGTCGGTGGGGTCGTGGTCGTGCCTGACACGGTGAACGTCGAGGACCCCCGGATCGGGTGGCCATCGGCGCTGACAACCTGGAAGGCGAGGATGTACTTCGCCGGAGCCAGCTGGCCGGTGATCTGGGCCGAGACCTTGGGACCATCGACGACCGGGGCGGACAGGGCAACCGGCAGCCCGCCGGTCGACAGGGCGAGCTGGGCGAAGTTGGGGTCGATGACCTCGTTGAAGACGAAGTCGACCTGGGTCGGGGGAGTGCTGAGCGTGGCGCCGTCGGGTGGCGAGATGGACACCACGGCCGAGTGCGCCCACGCGGGGAGAGCAGCCAGCCACAGAGCCACGCCGACGCCGAGAAGCAGGACGGCGAACCGGGTCACCAGGGATGTCGACCTGCGACGACCACTTCGCAACCCCCGGTTCACCGGCCCATTGTCACTTAAGAGACGGCTGCGCGGCATACCGGACACGAGGAACCGGACCGATTCGTGACCCGAACGAGCGGACGGACTGTGCCACAACGCCATCGGCCCGACCCCCTATGGGGTCGGGCCGGGCTGGGACTGCTGAGGACGACCTGGGGTGAGTGACGGGACTTGAACCCGCGACACCCGGGACCACAACCCGGTGCTCTACCAGCTGAGCTACACCCACCATGGGGCTTCGTCCCGGTGGCCGGGCGAAACACCGCTGGACAGCCTACCGGCTCCCCGCCGGTGCTCCGAACCGGAAAACTCGGCCCAAGGTCAGGGGAGCGGCGGCCCAGGGAGGGCATGCCGCTCCCCGGCCGCGCGCGCCGTGGGCGTGTCCGGCCCGGGCGCGGGGACGAAGATGGTCTCGCGGTAGTACCGCAGCTCGGCGATGGACTCACGGATGTCGGCCAGCGCTCGGTGCCCGCCGTTCTTCTTCGGCGCGTTGAAGTAGGCCCGCGGGTACCACCGGCGAGCCAGCTCCTTGATCGAGGAGACGTCGATGATCCGGTAGTGGAGGTGGGCCTCGAGCTCGGGCAGGTCCCTGGCGAGGAAGCCGCGGTCCGTCGCCACCGTGTTGCCGCCCAGCGGCGCCTTCCCCGGCTCGGGCACCCAGGCCCGGACGTACTCGAGGACGGCCGCCTGGGCCTGGTCGAGGGTGGTCCCCGAGGCCAGCGCGTCGAGCAGGCCGGAGGAGGTGTGCATGTCGCGGACGTACGGGTCCATCTGGGCCAGCGCCTCCGGCGGAGGGGCGATGACGAGGTCGACGCCCTCGCCCAGCTGGTTGAGCTCGTAGTCGGTCACGAGCGCCGCCACCTCGATGAGGGCGTCAGCGCGCAGGTCGAGGCCGGTCATCTCGCAGTCGATCCACACGATGCGGTCGGCCAGAGCCCGCTCGGTCGGGGGGACCCCCGGCGAGCCGTCGTCGGTGGGGGGAGAAGTGCTCACGATGGGTCAGCCTATGCGAGCCGACTACGCTGAGCGCCATGTCGAGCCAGCCCGGGTCATCGCTCGGTCCGGGTGGGGCAGAGGGGACCGCTGGGCTGAACCGAACGACCTCGACGGACCCCAGAAACCCGACGAACCCGACCCGACGCCCGATCATGCGCTCGGTCCTGGCCACGGGGCTGGTCCTGGTCCTCTTCCTGCTCACCGCCGCCGCGCTCGCCTCGGTCTTCAAGGCCGAGCTGGGTCTGCGAGCCGCGTTCGTCGGCGCAGCAGCGGCCGCCCTCCCGCTGGCCGTCGTCGTCCCCACCTATCTGTGGCTGGACCGTTTCGAGGCCGAGCCGCTGCGGCTCAAGGCGTTCGCCTTCGGCTGGGGCGCTCTGGTCGCTCCTCTCGTCGCCCTGGTGCTCAACTCGACGTCGCTATCGGTCCTGCGCGATATCGGTGTCGACCATGCTGCCTCGGTCGAGGCGGTCTACCTCGCGCCGGTCGTGGAGGAGAGTGTCAAGGGCCTGGCGATCCTGCTCATCTTGTGGTTCCAGCGTCGAGAGCTCGACGGTGTCGTCGACGGTCTGGTCTACGCCGGGCTCGCCGGGGCGGGCTTCGCCTTCACCGAGAACATCCTCTATCTCGGCCAGGGCCTGACCTCCGGGGGTGCGGGCGAGCTGACGAGCGTCCTGGTCCTGCGTGGCGTTCTCGGCCCGTTCGCCCACCCGCTGTTCACCTCGTGCATCGGCGTCGGCGTCGGACTGGCCGCGCTGCGCCGCTCCGCCGTGGCGCGGACCTTTCTCGTGGTCCTCGGGTGGGTCGTCGCGGTCTTCCTCCACGGCATGTGGAACCTTGCCGCCACCTCCGGCCTCCAGGGATACCTCGTCGTCTATCTCCTCGTACAGGTGCCCCTCTTCCTCGGGTACCTCGCCTTTCTCCGCTGGGTCCAGGCCCGCGAGGGCCGCCTCATCGGTGCCCACCTGCTCCCGTATGCCGATTCGGGGTGGCTGACCCGGGAGGAAGTCCGGATGCTGTCCTCGATGCCACTGCGACGCTCGGCCCGGGCGTGGGCGAAGTCGGCCGGCGGGCCGAGGGGGCTGCGAGCGATGCGGACCTACCAGGACAGCGCCAGCGAGCTCGCCCTGCTCCGGGCCCGGATGCTGCGGGTCGGCGCGGATCCGGAGGCCCAGCAGGCTCAGGAGCTGCTGCTCCGTGCGATCGCGGTGTCCCGTGGGGTCCTCTTCCCCCCGACTGCGCCGGTGGCTGCCCGGCCGGGTGCCTAGACTTGCCGTATGCCGCCAAGGACGTCCGGCACTGTGCGTTGACGCCTCGGCGTCCGGAGCTCGCAGTGCGTCGCGCGGCCAGGCCCTCGTAGCTCAGCTGGATAGAGCAGCGGACTTCTAATCCGCCGGTCGCAGGTTCGAATCCTGCCGGGGGCGCCCTGCCGCTGGACGCGGCTCGTCCGTGGCGGAAGCCCGCCACGCAGAACCGGTCATGATCGGGCGCGGGCTCGTCATACAGGTGTGAGGACCGGGTGGCCGCCGCATGCCGCCGGGACGAATGGGACAGCCGGGCACGGCACGGCGAGTTGAGTGCCCCGAACAGACTTGCGAGGATGCCAGCGTGACCCAGACTGTGACCGCGCAGGGCGATGGCCTGCTCGACGCGGTGTCTGCGTTGCGGGCCCAGCTCGAGTCGGTCGGCTTCCCGCTTGAGCTGCGCGACGCCGGGGTCGCGCGGTCGACCCGGCTGGAACTGGTCCATCAGCTCGACGACTACGTCCTGCCCCGGCTGCGGTCACTCGACGCGCCGCTGCTCTGCGTCGTCGGCGGGTCGACCGGCGCGGGCAAGTCCACCCTGATCAACTCCCTGGTCGGGCACGTCGTCACCAAGTCCGGTGTGCTGCGACCGACGACGAGCGCGCCGGTCCTGGTCCACCACCCCGAGGACGAGCGCTGGTTCCTCGACGAGCGGGTCCTCCCCGGCCTTGGACGGGTCACGGGCGATATCTCGCCCGACGCCCCCCAGGACGCATCCTGCGTCCGGCTGGTCCAGTCGACCGCCCTCCCGCCGGGCCTGGCCCTGCTCGACGCCCCGGACATCGACTCGGTCGTCTCGGCCAACCGCGACCTCGCCGCGCAGCTCCTCTCGGCGGCCGACCTGTGGGTCTTCGTCACCACCGCGGCCCGGTATGCCGACGCCGTCCCCTGGACGCTGCTCCAGCAGGCCAGCGAGCGGGGGACCTCGATCGCCATCGTCCTCGACCGCGCGCCAACGGCCGCCGTCGAGGAGGTCCGGGTGCACCTCGGCTCCATGCTGCGCCGCCAGGGCCTGGGCGGGGCGCCGATCTTCACCATCTTGGAGAGCAACCTCGACCGCGACGGCCTGCTGCCGCCGCTGCAGACCGAGCGGCTGCGGGGCTGGCTCGCCGACCTCGCCGCCGACGCGCACGCCCGGGCCGGGATCGTCCGGCAGACCCTCACCGGTGCCCTCGACTCGCTCGACGCCCGAGTCGCGACCCTCGCGGACGCCTCGACGAGCCAGGTCAAGGCGCTCGAGACGCTGCGCCACGACGCCTCGACGGCATACGCCGATGCGAGCCGGGCCGTCGCGAGCGGGGTGAGCGATGGCACCCTGCTGCGCGGCGAGGTCCTCGCGCGCTGGCAGGAGTACGTCGGGACGGGCGAGTTCTTCCGGCAGATCGAGACGACCGTCTCGCGGGTCCGTGACCGGGTCACGGCCATGCTCAAGGGCCAGCCGGCGCCCACCCAGCCGTTGGGGGAGGCGCTGCACACCGGCGCGGCCGCCTTGGTCATCGCCAAGGCCGAGCAGGCCGCCGCGCAGGCGACCCAGAGCTGGCGCACCCTGGCCTGTGGCGACGCCCTCGCCGACGCGCACCCCGACCTGGCGTCCGCCTCCCCGGGGCTGACGCCTCAGGTCGAGCGGGTCGTCCGTGACTGGCAGGACCAGATCCTCGACCTGGTCCGCACCGAGGGCAAGGACCGCCGGACGACCGCCAAGATCCTCGCCTACGGCGTCAACGGCGTCGGCGTCATCCTCATCCTCGTCACCTTCGCCTCGACCAGCGGGCTGACCGGAGCCGAGGCCGGGATCGCCGGTGGCTCGGCCTTGCTCGCTCAGAAGCTCCTCGAGGCGATCTTCGGGGACGAGGCCGTCCGCAAGCTCGCCGCGAAGGCGCGCCAGCTGCTCGTCGCCCGGGTCGAGGAGCTGTATGACGCCGAGCTGGCCCGCTTCGTCGAGGTTCTCGACGGTGTCGCCGTCCCCCGCGAGCAGTCCCGGGCGCTGCGCAGCGTCGCCGAAGCCGTGCGGGTGGCCCGATGACGACGTCCACCACGGCTGCCGCTGGCTCGCTCACCCCGCTTCCGACCGGGGCCGAGGCGCTTCTCGCCGCCGTGTCGGCAGGCGGCGACCAGCTCCCCGCCCCGGCGCGCGACCAGGCCGCCGCGATCGCCGCACGAGTGGCTGAACGCAGCCGGATCGCCGGCGGCCACACCGTCGTCGCCCTGGCCGGGGCGACCGGCAGCGGGAAGTCGTCCCTGTTCAACGCCCTCGTGGGAGCCTCGGTCGCCGAGGTCGGGGCCCGGCGCCCGATCACCTCGACCCCGCATGCGGCGGTGTGGGGCGCCGACCCGGGGGCCGAGCTGCTCGACTGGCTCGGTGTCGGTCGGCGGCACCGGGTCGTCGATGTCGCACCGGAGATCTTCGGCGCGCTGGGTGGGCTGGTCCTGCTCGACCTACCGGACTTCGACTCCCGTGTTGTCGAGCACCGCAGCGAGGCGAGCCGGGTGCTCGACCTCGTCGACCTCTTCATCTGGGTCACCGACCCGCAGAAGTATGCCGACGCCGTGCTCCACGACGAGTTCGTCGCGGCGCGCTCCGCTCTTGCGGCGGTGACCATCGTCGTGCTCAACCACGCCGACGCCCTGACGCCGGCCGGGCTGCGCCAGTGCCATGACGACCTCGTCCGGCTGCTGCGGGCCGACGGCCTCGCCGACCCCGAGGTCATCGTCACGTCGGCCCGCACGGGGTATGGCGTCCCTCAGCTGAGGCAACGGATCTCCGCCGTCGTGGCAGGGCATACCGCTGCGGAGGACCGGCTCCGGGCCGACGTCGGGGCGGCCGCGGCGGCGCTTCGAGCCTCGGTCGCCGACACCGAGCCCGAGTTCGGTGACCCCGCCAGCGCTCGACTGGTGGATGCCCTCAGTCGCGCCGCGGGGGTTCCGGTCGTCCTCAAGGCGCTCGAGCAGGACTACATCCGCGAGTCGGTTGGCCATACCGGATGGGTCTTCACCCGGTGGAGCCGGGCGTTCAGCCCCGAGCCGCTCAAGCGCCTCCGGCTGGACCGTGTCGAAACACGCGACGGCATACCGGTGGGCGAGACGGATATTCGTGCGGTGCTGGGACGCTCGTCGATCCCGCCGCCCTCGCCGGCCGCGCGGGCCGATGTCGACCTCGCGACGCGGGAGGTCGGCCGCTCGGCGGCCCAGGGACTGCCCAAGCTGTGGGCTCGGGCGGTCACCGAGGCGGCTCAGCCGGCCGGGGCGGATCTGCACGACGAGCTCGACCGAGCAATCGTCGGTACGCCGCTGCGCGCCCCGGCCCCGCGGTGGTGGCAGGTCTTCGATGTCATGCAGTGGCTCGTCGCCGCCGTCGCCGTGGCCGGGCTGCTCTGGTACCTCGTCCTGGCGGTCGCCGGGTGGCTACAGTTCGCGCTCCCCGAGGTGTCTCGGTGGGGGATTGTGCCCTACCCCTTCGTCATGCTCGGGGGTGGCCTGCTCGCGGGGCTGCTTCTCACCGCCGCCGCGCGGGTCTTCTCGCGGGCCGGAGCCCGGCGCCGCCGCGCGCTGGTCGAGGGCAGGCTGCGGACCGCGATCGCCGCGGTGGCCGAACGCCGGGTCATCGACCCGGTCGCTCGGGTGCTGGCGCGGCATCGGCTGGCTCGTGAGCAGCTCGACCTCGCCCGGTCCTGCAGCCACTGACCCGGTCTGTCCACAGGGGGTCACCTCGGCGTCCCGTCATCCACAGGCGGCCCCGACCCGCTGGCCCTGGCCCTCGGCCACGCGAGAGCCTGCCAGGGCAGCGCCGGCCACAGGGGGCGGCGCCGGGGCACAGGAGGACGCGGCGATGAACGAGACGATGGTGACGGTGTGCGGGAATGTCGTGGCCGATCCCGAGCCACGGGTGACGAAGAACGCTGAGCGCAGGTTCACGACCTTCCGGATCGCGTCGACACCCCGACGGCTGGTCGGGAGCGAGTATGTCGACGGGCCGACGAGCTTCCTCAACGTGGTGGCCTTCAACCGGCTCGGCGCCAACGCGCAGCGCAGTGTGAAGAAGGGCGACGCGGTGATCGTCCAGGGCCGGCTGCGGGTGAGCCAGTGGAGCAGCGGGGAGCGCTCCGGCACCAGTGTCGAGATCGACGCCTACGCGATCGGGCACGACCTCAACCGCGGCACCACGACCTACCACCGCGGGTCGGTGGGCTGGCCGGGCTCGGACCGGATGGACACCAGCGACGTGCGCGACGCGATCGCCTCGACCGAGCTCGGCGGCGCTCCGGTCGCCCCACCCGGGGAGCCGGACCCGGTCGACACCGACATGATGCCGCCGCCGGAGGACCCCTCCGAGGTGGACCAGACCGGCGCGGGTGAGCTGCTCAGCTTCGCCCCCGGCCCGGATGCGGAGGACGCTGGGGAGCTCGCGGACTCCTCAGAGGGCGCCGACACCGCGACCGACGGTGAGGTGCGGACCGGTCGGTGGCGCCGGGCCGGCTAGCGCGATTCGGGTGCATGGGCGCGCGGCGGATACCCTCGTGCCCATGCCCGAGTTCATCTACACGATGGCCAAAGCGCGCTTCGCGCACAACGACAAGGTCATCCTCGACGACGTGACGATGGGGTTCTACCCCGGCGCCAAGATCGGCGTCGTCGGCCCCAATGGCGCCGGCAAGTCGACCCTGCTGAAGATCATGGCGGGGCTGCTCCAGCCGTCGAACGGGGAGGCGCGACTGGCCCCGGGCTTCAGCGTCGGCATCCTCATGCAGGAGCCGCAGCTCGACGAGACAAAGACGGTGTGGGAGAACGTCGCCGAGGGAGCGGGCGAGACCAAGGCCAAGCTGGACCGCTACAACGCGATCGCCGCGGAGATGGCCGACCCGACCGATGACACCGACTTCGACGCCCTGCTGGCCGAGATGGGCACCCTCCAGGAGCAGATCGACCACGCCGACGCCTGGGACCTCGACTCCCAGCTCGAGCAGGCGATGGACGCGCTGCGCTGCCCACCGGGGGACGCCGACGTAGCGGTCCTTTCTGGCGGCGAGAAGCGCCGTGTCGCGCTGTGCAAGCTGCTCCTGCAGAAGCCTGACCTGCTCCTGCTCGATGAGCCGACGAACCACCTCGACGCCGAGTCGGTCCAGTGGCTCGAGCAGCACCTGGAGAAGTACCACGGCGCCGTCATGGCGGTCACCCACGACCGGTACTTCCTCGACAATGTCGCGCAGTGGATCTGCGAGGTCGACCGGGGCCGGCTCTACCCCTACGAGGGCAACTACTCGACGTACCTGGAGAAGAAGGGCGAGCGGCTGCAGATCCAGGGCAAGAAGGACGCCAAGCTCGCCAAGCGGCTCAAGGACGAGCTCGACTGGGTGCGCTCCAACGCCAAGGGCCGCCAGGCCAAGAGCAAGGCCCGTCTGCAGCGCTACGAGGAGATGGCCGCCGAGGCCGAGCGCACGCGCAAGCTCGACTTCGAGGAGATCCAGATCCCGCCAGGTCCGCGCCTGGGGTCGCTGGTCATCGAGGTCGACAAGCTCCGCAAGGGCTTCGGCGAGCGGGTGCTCATCGACGGGCTCTCCTTCACCCTGCCGCGTAACGGCATCGTTGGGGTCATCGGGCCGAACGGCGTCGGCAAGACCACCCTGTTCAAGACGATCGTGGGGCTGGAGGAGGCGGACGCCGGCTCGGTCCGGATCGGCGACACCGTGAAGATCTCGTATGTCGACCAGGCCCGCGCCGGGCTCGACCCGACGAAGAACGTCTGGGAGGTCGTCTCCGACGGCCTGGACCACATCAAGGTCGGACAGGTCGAGATCCCGTCCCGCGCATACGTCTCGCAGTTCGGTTTCAAGGGGCCGGACCAGCAGAAGCCGGCCGGCGTGCTCTCCGGTGGCGAGCGCAACCGGCTCAACCTCGCGATGACCCTCAAGCAGGGCGGCAACCTGCTGCTCCTCGACGAGCCCACCAACGACCTCGACGTCGAGACGCTCGGCTCGCTGGAGAACGCGCTGCTCGACTTCCCCGGGTGCGCCGTCGTCATCAGCCACGACCGGTGGTTCCTCGACCGCGTGGCGACGCACATCCTCGCCTACGAGGGCGACGACGACGACCCCGCGAAATGGTTCTGGTTCGAGGGGAACTTCGAGGCCTACGAGGCGAACAAGGTCGACCGGCTCGGTGCCGACGCGGCCCGCCCGCACCGGGTGACCTACCGCAAGCTCACCCGCGACTGATCCTGCCCCTGCGCGTGAACCAGTCTGGCGTCAGACGCTGCGGCCGATGTAGACCCACCCGTCGCCCACCTGGCACGGGAACTTCGTCGCGCAGGCATAGTCGCCCAGCTGGTTCATCGTGGCCCGCCAGTAGGCGACCTTGGTGCCGGCGGAGTTGAACCACTGGTAGTGCGAGGTGACGGTGTAGTGGCCCACGCCGCTGGTGGGCAGGATGAACAGGTCCGGCATCTTCACGCTCGTCGTGCCCGCGCCCAGGCTTGCCCGGACCGTCTGCTGGGTCTGGTAGGCCCACGCGGACCCGTTCCAGCGGTAGATCATGTGCGTCACGGTGACGGTCTGCGGCCCGGTGACCTGGGTGCGCCCGACGAGGGAACCGCCCTGGTAGAGCTCGGCCTGCCAGATCGTCCCGTATGGCGAGGTGATCCCCCAGTGGCTGCCCTGTACCTGGTAGACCGAGTACACCACTGGTCGGGCGGGCAGCGTCGTGTCGGTGTACCTGGTGTATGCCGACGCGCTGCCCGCGGCAGTCAGCATCGAGGCGCCGGCCAGAACGAGTGCAGTGACGTGCTTGACCAGGCGGCGGGTGAAGGTGGTGGGCTTCCGGGCCGAGGTGGTGGTCATGGTCTTCTCCTGCGGGTGTCGTGGCCCTGCTGGCCGCTGGGCTGGTGACCAGACTCTGGCGACACGCGCTTAAGGAGCGCTTAAGACCCCTCGGTAATCTCTCAGTCGAGGTCGAAGATCGAGTTCGAGTCGTAGAAGTGCAGGACGTACCGGCAGCGCTGGCAGATCATCAGCGTCATCCGGTGGCTGGTGAAACCCCACCGGGAGTCCTGTCGCGACTCCTCCTTGTAGAAGTACTCGCCGGCGCACAACGGGCACCGCAGCGTCGGCGCCGGTGACGGCTCGGTTGGCTGGTCCGAGGCCTTCACGTGCTTCGACATGGTCCCGCCCCTTTCTGTGGGCTTGGTGGCGAGCTCCCTTGGACGTCTCCGGTACCGAGCAGAACACCTCCGGCCCGGCTCGCGCAACCCGTCCGGCCCTTGCGATTGCGTCACGCCGGGGCCAACGCCCAGCGATCGAGGGTGCGGCACGCCCCCGCGGCATACCAGGACAGGACGACGGCGTCCGCGACGCACCAGTGCGGCAGGTCGCGGCCCAGCTGCGCTCGAAGACTCTGCTCGGTCGCTCCCGTCACCGTCATGTCCAAGGTCACGTGCGGGGTGAGGTCGAGATGTCGGCCGGCATACGGCGGGTAGGCGGGGAAGGCCTCCCAGAGCGCCGCCGTGAGCGCGGCGAAGGGCTCCATCGGGTCCGGCCGCAGGTGGATCGTCCCGTCGGGGAAGGTCGCGATCTCCTCGAGCCGGTAGGCGAACGAGGTATGCCGGGCCAGCACCTCGGCGACGAGCTCACGCGCCTCGGCGTCGAGGTCCCGGAGGGGGAGGAACGGGCCGAGCACGGTGACATGGGCGTGCGGGAACGCGGGGTCGGGGGAGAGCCAGGCTGCGTCATACCGCAGCGCCTGGGCGCGCGCGAAGCCCTCCATCGGCGGGACTGGCACGACGAGGACACTGTGGCCCATGCCCCAGTCCGTGCTCACCCGACCAGCGTCCCACAGGCCGCACAGATCACGTCCCCGTGCCGTGGGTGGGAGCGGGCCCTGCGGATAGCATGGCTACCGACCAGTAACCCCTGTCTGACGCGGAGGTCGCCATGCCACGCAATATCTACCTCGAGGAGCACGAGGACTTCCGGGCCAGTGTGCGCGAGTTCGTCGACCGTAACCTCGCCCCGCGCGCCGAGGAGTTCATCCGGGACCACACCATCCCGCGGGATGTCTGGCTCGAGGCCGGCAAGCAGGGCTTCCTCGGCCTGGACATCCCCGAGGAGTATGGCGGCGCCGGCGCCGGTGACTACCGCTTCAACGCGGTCCTCGCCGAGGAGTGGGCCCACTTCGCGGCGGCCGCGGCGACCTGCTTCGGCATCCACGCCGACGTCTGCCCGCCCTATATCGTCGACCTCGGCACCGAGGAGCAGAAGCAGCGCTGGCTGCCTGGCATCGCCTCCGGCGAGCTGATCTGCGCCATCGGGATGACCGAGCCCAGTGGCGGCTCCGACCTCGCCGCGCTGAAGACCACGGCGATCCGCGACGGCGACCACTACATCGTCAACGGGAGCAAGACCTTCATCACCAACGGCTACCAGGGCGACCTCGCGATCATCGCGGCGCGCACCGACCCGTCCAAGGGACCCAAGGGGATCAGCCTGCTCATGCTCGAGGCGGGGATGGAGGGCTTCACCAAGGGGCAGAAGCTCGACAAGGTCGGCCAGGACGAGTCGGACACCTCCGAGCTCTTCTTCGACAATGTCAAAGTGCCCGTCGAGAACCTCCTCGGCCAGGAGGGCATGGGCTTCATCTCGATGATGCAGCGCCTGCCGCAGGAGCGGGTCGGGTCGGCCGTGGCCAACACCGCCCACGCGGCGCAGATCCTCACCGAGACGATCCAGTACACCAAGGAGCGCAAGGCCTTCGGCCAGCCGATCGGCACCTTCCAGCACAACAAGTTCAAGATGGCCGAGATGGTCACCAAGATCGAGGTGACCCAGGCGTATGTCGACGACTGCATCATCGCCCACTCGCAGCACAAGCTCTCCGCCGTCGACGCGGCCAAGGCCAAGTGGTGGAGCTCGCAGGTGCAGGGCGAGGTCCTCGACGAGTGCGTCCAGCTCTATGGCGGCTATGGGTTCATGAACGAGTACCGCGTCGCGCGGGCCTGGCGGGACGCCCGGGTGACCCGGATCTGGGCCGGCTCGAACGAGATCATGAAGGAGCTCATCGGCCGGGACCTCGGCCTATGAGCCCGGCTGCGGCCGATGGTGGACGGCGCCCTCACGAGGGCGCCGTTGCCATCGTCACCGGTGCTTCGCGCGGCATCGGCCTGGGGATCGCCGCGCGTCTTGTCGCCGACGGCGCCCGGGTCGTCATCACCGCCCGCAAGCCCGAGCCGCTCGCGGCGGCCGTGGCCGAGCTCGGCGGGCCGGCGGCCGCGCTCGGCATCGCCGGCAATGCGGCCGACCCGGCGCACATCGAGGAGGTCGTCGCCGCGGCGCGGGCAACCTTCGGCGGGCTCGACCATCTCGTCAACAACACCGGGATCAACCCGCACTTCGGGCCGATGCTCGACGCCGACGCCGACGTGGTCCGCAAGATCTTCGACAGTAATGTCATCGCCGCGGCGCAGTGGCTCAAGACCGCGCTCGCGGCCGGGCTCGGCTCCCCGGAGCACCCGGCCTCGGTCGTCAACGTCGCCTCGATCGCCGGCTTCAATGCCACTGGCATGATCGGGTGGTATGCCGTCTCGAAGGCCGCTGTCATCCACCTGACCCGCGAGCTCGCCTACCAGCTCGGGCCGGCCGTCCGGGTCAACGCGGTGGCTCCCGCGGTGGTGAAGACCCGCTTCGCCGAGGCGCTCTATGTCGGCCACGAGGAGCAGGTCGCCTCGGCATACCCGATGAAGCGCCTCGGTATGCCGGCGGACATCGCGGGCGCGGTCTCCTTCCTGCTCTCCCGGGACGCCGGCTGGATCACCGGCCAGACGCTCGTCGTCGACGGCGGCGTCACCCTCGGCGGGGCGCTGTAGTCCCGCGTGCCGGTCAGCGACCCACTTCGCGGCACCGATCCGCACCCGGTCACCGGGACCGGTTTCGGCTCGCCGGTGCCCCCCGGGTCGGGCTGGCCGGGTGACCCCGCCGACGCGACGACGCCGGTCGCTCGCTCGGCCGCCGACGTGGTGGCGCTGGCCGCCGCCGCGTCGAGCACCGCTGAGCTCGACGCCGCAGTCTCGGTCTGCCGCGCGTGCCCGCGGCTGGTCCAGTGGCGCGAGTCGGTTGCGGTGTCAGGGCGGCGGGCGTCATACGCCGACCAGCCGTACTGGGGACGTCCGGTGCCCTCCTTCGGTGACCCGGCCGCCCCGGTCCTCGTCGTCGGTCTCGCGCCCGCGGCGCACGGGGCCAACCGGACCGGCCGGATGTTCACCGGCGACCGGTCCGGGGACTGGCTGTATGCCGCCCTGCACCGCGCCGGCTACGCCAGTACGCCGGAGGCGGTCGCTGCCGGGGACGGGCTCGCGCTGACCGGGCTGCGGATCGTCGCCGGGGTGCACTGCGCCCCGCCGGGCAACCAGCCGAGCCCGACCGAGCGGCGCAGCTGTGCGCCCTGGCTGGTCGCCGAGCTGCGGCTGGCGCAGCTGCGGCTCCGCTCGGTCCTCGCCCTCGGCGGGATCGCCTGGGACGCCACCCTGGCGGCCGCCTCCGCGGCGGGCTGGGCGGTGCCGCGGCCCAAGCCCCGGTTCGGGCACGGGGCGGTTGCGCAGCTGGTCCGGCCCGACGGCCGACCCGTCGAATTGGTCGGCAGCTACCACGTCAGCCAGCAGAACACCTTCACCGGCCGGCTGACCGAGCCCATGCTCGACGCCGTCATCGCCCGGCTCTGACGGGCTCGCTCGACGGCCCAGGGCCGAGGCGCCGTCAGTCCTTCGGACCTCCGGCGACATAGAGGACCTGGCCGGAGACGAAACCCGCCTCGTCGGAGGTGAGATAGCCGATCGCCGCGGCGATGTCCTCGGGGTAGCCGACCCGCCCGACGGGGATCTCCTTGGCGGCGTGGGTGAGGAAGTCCTCGAAGCTCACGCCGATCCGGGCGGCCGTCGCCTTCGTCATGTCGGTGGCGATGAAGCCCGGGGCGACGGCATTGGCCGTGACGCCATACCTGCCGAGCTCGATGGCGAGCGTCTTGACGAAGCCCTGCAGGCCCGCCTTGGCCGCTGAGTAGTTCGCCTGACCGCGGTTGCCCTGAGCGGAGGTGGACGACAGGCAGACGACCCGCCCGAACTTCGCCTCGACCATCGCGCCCTGACAGGCCTTGGTCATGAGGAAGGCGCCGCGCAGGTGGACGGCCATGACCGAGTCCCAGTCCTCGACCGACATCTTGAACAGGAGGTTGTCGCGGATGATCCCCGCGTTGTTGACGACGATCGTCGGCGCGCCGAGCTCGGCACTGACCCGCGCGACCGCGGCCTCGACGGCTGCCGCGTCCGAGACATCGCAGCCGACGCCGAGGGCCCGGTGACCCTGGGCGACCAGCTCCGCCGCGACCTCCTCGCAGGCGGTCTGGTCGAGGTCACACACCGCGACCGCCCGCCCGTCCCGGGCCAGCCGGGCCGCTGTGGCCGCGCCGATCCCGCGTGCCCCTCCGGTGACGACAGCCACCCGCTGCTCGCTCATCGCTGACCCTGCCTCCTCGTGTCCGGCCTCCGCGAGGCGGTCGGGCGCGACCGAGGCGGAGGGATGTCGACCTGGGGTCGAGCGTAGCGGCGGCGGCGTACCGCGGGTTGGTCGGTGAGGCGCGGCTCACGCACCCTCGGCGCTCACTCCTTGACCCGAATCATGCCCTCCTGGGCGACCGTCGCGATGAGGGTGCCCGACTGGGTGAACATCCGCCCGGCGCACAGCCCGCGACCGCCTGAGGCCGATGGCGAGGACTGGGTGTAGAGCACCCACTCGTCGGCGCGGGCCAGCCGGTGGAACCACATCGCGTGGTCCAGGCTCGCCATCCGCAGCCGCCGGTCCATCCAGGCCAGGCCGTGCCGGCGCAGGACCGGTTCGAGCAACGAATAGTCCGAGGCGTAGGCGAGGACCGCCTGGTGGAGCAGCGGGTCGTCGGGCAGGGCCCCCATGGCCTTCTGCCACACCGCGTTGTAGGCCTCCAGACCGGGCGCGGGGGAGAGGTACATCGAGGTGTCGACATGGCGGACGTCGATGGGACGCCCCGAGGCGAAGTACTTGGCGGCGGGGTGGTCGTTGTCGGCGAGCAGCTCCGCGGTGGAGGGCAGGGTCTGCGGGTCCGGGGCGGGCGGCATCGGGTCCTGGTGGTCCAGGCCGCCCGCGGCGGTCTGGAACGAGGTGATCATCGACAGGAGGGTCGTGTCGTCCTGGATGGCGTGCACTCGGCGGGTCGAGAACGACCCGCCGTCGCGCATCGGCTCGACGGAGAAGCGGATCGGCCGGTTCGAGTCGCCTGGCCGGACGAAGTAGGCATGCAGCGAGTGCAGCTGCCGGGGCCGCTCCGCCGCATCGGCGAGCGAGGCGACGCTGCGCCCGGCCGCGATGACGCATTGGGCGAGAACCTGCCCGCCGAAGACCCGGCCGTGCGGCTGTCGCTGGCTCACCCCCTGGTAGAGCTGGCGGGTCGACTCGTCGGCGAGCTCGGTGCCGCCCTCGGCCTCGACGTGCACCCGGGCCGCCCCGAGGTAGCGCAGGTCGAGGACGTCGAGGAGGACATCCAAGGGCGCGGGGACAGGGTCGCTCACAGCCTCGACGATAGCCCGCGTCGCCGCATCCCCTAGAGTCCGGTCGTATGCCGTACCACTGCGACGTGCCGCTGCGCTGGTCCGACATGGACGCGTACGGCCATGTCAACAACGTCCAGTTCCTCCGGCTCCTTGAGGACGCTCGGGTGGTGGCCTTCGCGGAGTGGTTCGGCCCCGAGGACAGCCTGCTCGCCGAGGGTGTCCTCGTCGCGCGGCACGAGATCGAGTACCTCGCCCCGCTGGAGTTCCGGCACGCCCCGGTCCGGGTCGACATCGTCGTCACCGGTGTCGACGGGGCCGGGTTCACCCTCGGGTACGTCCTGCGCGACCCCGACGAGGTCGGCGATCACCGGTATGCCGTGGCAGCGACCCGGCTGGTCGCCTACGACTTCGCCGCCGCCGCACCCAAGCGGCTGCCCGCCTCGATCCGCGCGGACCTGCAGCGTCGGGAGGACGCCGACGCCGACGCGCACCCGGTCTTCCGCTGGCGTTAGCCGCGCTCGACCCGGGCCCGAACGCCCGCGGCGACGACGAGGAGGGCCAGCACGACCAGGGCGCTCCACATCACGACGTAGACCCCACGGTCGGCCCCCGCAGAGACGTGCAGCGCCGCGTAGACCGCCGACGCGGTCGACAGGCCGGTGATGCTGCCGAGCGAGTCGGACAGCTGCAGCGAGGACGAGGCGGCGCCGTGGTCGCTCACCGGGGCCAGCTCCAGCGCGAGCACGCCGGTGGACGCCGTCGCCAGGCCCATCCCGAGGCCTGCGAGGAGCTGGCCGGCCGCGAGCAGCGGCCACGGCAGGGTCGTCGCCGCGACGAGGACACACAGCAGCAGCCCGGCCGAGAGCCCCGCGCCACCGCCGGCGACGAGCTGCCAGCGCCGACCGGTCCACCGGGACCGCCCCTGCACCCAGGCGCCGGCGAACCAGCCCAGCGATCCGACGGTGAGGGTCACCCCGACGATGGGCAGGGACGCGCCGCGCTCGGCGGTGAGCATCAGCGGGACGAACGAGACGACCCCGTTGAAGGCCGCCATGAGCAGCAAGCGCGCGGTCATGACCGACGCCAGCCCCCGGCGCATCGTCAGCGTCCCCGGGGTCAGCACGCGCGGCGCCGTGAGCAGGACGGCGACCACCCCGACGAGGATCGCCGCGCCGGCCGCGGAGACGACGGTGCGTAGCTGCGCCGAGCCGTACTGGACGACGCCGGCCGCCGCAGCGACCCCGATGCCGATGGCCGCGGTTCGCAGGTGTGCGGCCCGCCCGGCCGGGTCGACCCCAGGGTCCGCGTCGAGCCTGTCTGCCCCGTCGACGGGCACGTCCGCCAGTCCGTCGGGAGTCGTCGGTGCCGGGTCGGCATACGCCATCTCGACGGACCGGGCGCGGGAGGCGACGACGGCAGCGGCGGCGACCGCGGGCACGCAGACGATGCCGAAGACCCACCGCCAGGAGAACGACTCGGTCAGCCATGCGGCGACCGACGGCCCGAGCAGCGAGGGGAGCACCCACGCGGCCGAGACATAGGTGAAGACCGTCGGCCGCAGCCCGGACGGGTAGAACCGGCCGATGATGACGTAGAGCGCGACGACCGACAGTCCCGTGCCCAGCCCCGCGAACGCGCGTCCCACGAGGAAGACCGGGTATGCCGTTGCGGCGGCGCAGGCGGCGGCGCCGGCGGCGAAGAGCAGCTGGCCGGCGATGACGACCGGGAGCGGCCCGGAGGTGTCGCACCACGGCCCAGCGAGGACCGTGCCGAGCACCTGGAGGGTGACCAGCACCGAGAACGCCAGGCCGTAGCCCCGGGCGGCACCGAGCTCGGCACCGGCCACCGGCATGGCCGTCGAGATGGCCATGCCCTCGAAGGCGAAGATCGTCACGGTGAGGACAATCGCGGCGCTGACGACCCGGTAGCGCGGCGCGAAGACCCCCTCGGTGGAGCGGCTCACGACCCGGCTCCCGGCACGTGCCACTGACCTCGCGCCTGGAGCACCTCCTTGAGCAGGTCCGGGCGGTCGGTGACGATCCCGTCGGCGCCGAGGTCGAGCAGCCGGGTCATCTGCGCGGGGTCGTCGATAGTCCAGACGTGGACCTGTTTGCCCAGCGCGTGCGCCGCTGCGAGCAGGGCCTCGGTGACGACGGCGAGCTGCCGGCCACCGGGGAGCGGGGTCGTTTCCGGGATCTGCAGCACTGCCCCGGGGGAGTGCAGCGCAGAACTCAGCAGCCGCGGGAGGAACCGGAGCCCGGCCGTGCCGCCCGGGCCCGCCGCGGTGGCCACCCGACCTCGGGCGAGCCGCCGGAAAGCGCCGAGCCGGATGTCGGAGAAGGAGCCGACGCAGACCCGGTCGTACGCGGAGTACTCCTCGATGAGGCGCCACAACGGGGTCACCGCCCCGGCGGCCTTGATGTCGATATTGAACCGGGCGCTCGGCAGGGCCTCGAAGAGCTCGCGGAGCAGCGGGATCGGCTCGCGTCCCCCGATCCGTACCCTGCGGACGGTGGCCCAGGGCAGTGTGGCGATCGCGCCGCGGGTGTCGGAGACCCGGTCGAGATGGTCGTCGTGGAAGGCGACCACCTCCCCGTCGCTCGTCGCGTGGACGTCGGTCTCGAGGTGGGTGAAGCCGAGGTCCACGGCAGTGCGGAAGGCCGTCAGCGAGTTCTCCAGCCCGACATTGGGCGGGTAGAGCGACCCACCGCGATGGGCCAGCGCCATCGGGGGCGTATGGAAGTACGAGAAGTCCGACGCGCGAGCCATCAGGGCGCCTCGGCCAGCAGGACCCAGGCGGCCGTGTCGGTCGGAAGCCGGCCGGCGACCAAGGGGTCGGAGGCGACGAGCAGCGTCGACCCCCCGGGCAGCTCGACGCCCGAGGCCCCGAGGTTGACGACGACGGCAAGGGCACCGCTGCGGCCGTCCAGCCGGTAGGCAATGACCTCGTCGCCATAGCCGGTCAGCTCGGTCAGGGCCGCCGACCCGACCCCGTGCTCGCGGCGCAGGGTGAGCAGGCGACGGTAGAGCTCCAGGGTGGACCCCGGTCGACCCACCTGCTGGTCGACCGCCAGGGCGGCATACTCGGGGGGTTGGGGCAGCCACGTGCGCTCGCTCGGCCCGAACCCGAGGGAGGGCGCGTCGCCGACCCAGGGCAGCGGCACCCGGCAGCCGTCCCGGCCCAGCTCGCGGTGCTCGGTGCGCACCCAGACCGGGTCCTGGCGCACCTCATCGGGCAGCTCGAGGTGGTCGGGCAGGCCGAGCTCCTCACCCTGGTAGAGGTATGCCGCCCCCGGAAGCGCGAGCATGAGCGTCGCCGCCGCTCGGGCCCGACGCAGCCCCAGGCCCGGGTCGGGCCGCACGCTCGAGCGCGGGCCGAGCCCGTTGGGGCGGGGCGACCCGGCGGGCAGACCCAACCGCGAGGCGGTGCGGACGACGTCGTGGTTCGACAGCACCCAGGTGGGGGCCGCCCCGACCGAGGCCAGCGCGCGGCGGTCGTGGGCGATGACCTCCCGCAGGTCCGCGGCGCGCCACGGGGTGTCGAGGAAGTCGAACGCGAAGCTCTGGTGCATCTCGTCCGGCCGGACGTAGAGCATCGCCCGCTCGACCGGGTGGACCCAGGCCTCGGCGCAGAGGATCCGGGCGGGTTCGCCATACGAGTCGAGCAGGGCGCGCCACGAGCGGTAGATCTCATGGACCCCGTCCTGGTCCCACATCGGCGCGAGGTGGGTCGGGGGCCGCTCGTCGCCCGCGGCGGTCAGCGGCGCCTCTGGTGCGTCGTCATAGTCCGGCAGCCCGGGCGCCTTGACCAGGGCGTGGGCGACGTCGACCCGGAAGCCGTCGACGCCGCGGTCGAGCCAGTACCGCAGGATGTCGAGGAACTCGGCGCGGACCTGCGGGTGCTCCCAGTTGAGGTCGGGCTGGGTGACATCGAAGAGGTGGAGGTACCACTGGCCGGGTGTGCCGTCCGGCTCGACCACCCTGGTCCAGCCCGGCCCGCCGAAGACCGAGCGCCACCGGTTCGGCGGCTGGGCGCCCCCGCGGCCCTGCCCGTCCCGGAAGTGGTAGCGGGCCCGCTCCGGGCTGCCCGGTCCGGCAGCGAGGGCGGCCTGGAACCAGGCGTGCTCGGAGGACGTGTGGTTCGGGACGAGGTCGACGAGGACCTTCAGGCCCAGCTCGTGGGCCCGGCGCAGGAGCGCGTCGGCGTCCGCGGTCGAGCCGAAGACCGGGTCCACCCGGCGGTAGTCGGCGACGTCATAGCCGGCGTCGTTCATCGGCGAGAGGTAGAAAGGCGAGACCCAGATCCCGTCGACGCCGAGGTCGCGGACGTAGTCGAGCCGCGAGGTGATGCCGGGCAGGTCCCCCATCCCGTCGCCATCGGAGTCGGCGAAGGATCTCGGGTAGATCTGGTAGAGCACCGCCTCCTGCCACCAGGGGGTCATGACGGCTCCTCGAAGGAGTTGACCAGGGCGAAGGCTGCCGAGGTGAGGTAGCGCCGCAGCGTGTCGTCGTGCTCGGCGGGTAGCGCGAGCCGGTCCAGCGAGCCGAGCATGTGCCGTAGCCACCGGTCCCGCATGTCCGGGGTGACGGCGTATGGCGCGTGCCGCATCCGCAGCCGGGGGTGCCCGCGGAGCTCAAGGTAGGTCAGTGGCCCGCCGAAGTACTGCTCGAGGAAGAGCTGCAGCCGGACCCGGGCCGGCTCGAGGTCCTCCTCGGGGTAGAGAGCCCGCAGCGTGGGGTCGGTCGCCACCCCGGCGTAGAAGCCTCGGGTCAGGGCCTCGAAGGTCGCAGAGCCGCCGATGTCGTCATACACACTCATTGTGGCTCAGTCTCTCAGCCCCGGGGGAGTGGCCGCTCACGCGGGCGGGGGCGGCGCCATACCGGGGACCGCGATGACCGGGCCGCGGACGCCGGCGGCATCGAGCGCGGCCTTGACCCGCTCGCGGATCACCCGCTGGACGTCGGGAGCAAAGGTTGCCGTGCAGCGGGCCTCGATCCGGATGCCGATCGCACCCCCGGTGACGCTCTCGACGCCGGCGACGCGCGGCGGTGCCAGGAGCACGTCGCGCCATTGCGGGTCGTCGTGGATCTGCTCGAGCGCGGTCTGGATGATCTCGGTGGCCGAGGTGATGTCCTCGTCGTAGGCGACCGGCATGTCGACGACGGCGAGCGACCAGCCCTGCGTGTGGTTGGCCACCCGGAGGATCTCGCCATTGCGGACATACCAGACCCGACCGACCTTGTCGCTGAGCTTGGTGACCCGCAGCGAGACGTCCTCGACGAAGCCGATCGCCTCGCCGGTGTCGATATAGTCGCCGACGCCGTACTGGTCCTCGATGATCATGAAGATCCCGGAGAGGAAGTCCTTGACGAGGGACTGGGCGCCAAAGCCGAGCGCGACCCCGCCCACACCCGCGGACGCGAGCAGTGGAGCCAGCGGGATGCCGATGATCGCCATACAGGTGAGGACCGCGATCCCGTAGATCGCGAAGGTGGCCAGCGACCGCAGGATCGCGGCGAGGGTCTCCATGCGCTGCACCTGACGTTCGGGCGCGACCCCCGTGGCCGAGGTGATCACCCGCTCGGTCCTCGACTCTCGGGTCAGCCGTTCCTCATGGCGGGAGACCGCGGCCCGGACGACTCGGGTGATGACCCGGTGCACGGTCCAGCGCAGGACCAGCGACCCGACGAGGGTCACGACGATGAGCGACGGCGCGCCGAGCGCCCAGGTGCGCACCTCGTCCACGGTCAGGGCAGGTGCCGTGGCGGTCACGGGAGGCTCCTTCTCGCCGGGGTGTGGGCGGGTCGACGGCCAGGCCTGACGCGACCCATCTCGATAGGCGTCCATTGTCGTGGCCGCACCTGGTCAGCCGTGACAGACTCGCCGCGTGAACGACCCGACCACCGCCCTGCGTGAGCTGGCCCATGCGTGCGGAGTGAGCACCGAGTTCTGGGACTGGCAGGGGCGGCATACCGAGGTCACCGAGGAGACCATCCGGACGGTCCTGGCCGCCCTCGACGTCGACGCCAGCACCCCCGAGGCCGTTGCCGGCTCGCTCGCCGAGGTCTCCACCCGGGCCTGGCGGCGTGTCCTGCCTCCCGTCGTCGTCATGCGGGAGGGGTGGACCCCCTGGGTGCCGGTCCACGTCCCTCACGGCACGGCAATTGCCGTCGAGCTCGCCCTCGAGGACGGTTCGACCCGCCCGGTCCGGCAGGTCGACCACTATGTCCCGCCACAGCTGATCGACGGACGCGAGATCGGTGAGGCCACCGTCGAGCTGCCCGGTGACCTGCCGCTCGGCTGGCACACGCTCAGGGCGCGGTATGGCGACCAGGTCGCCACGGCCCGGGTCGTCGTCACGCCGCAGCGGCTCCGCCTGCCCGAGCGGCTCGAGCGCGGCCAGGTGTGGGGGCTGATGGCCCAGCTGTACCAAGTGCGCTCCGAGCGCAGCTGGGGCATCGGCGACCTCAGCGATCTCGCCGACCTGTGCACGTGGGGAGCCCGGGACCTCAACGCGGACTTCGTCCTCATCAACCCGCTCCACGCGGCCGAGCCCGTCGCGCCGATGGAGCCCTCGCCATACCTGCCGACGACCCGCCGGTTCGTCAACCCGATCTACGTCCGGGTCGAGGACATCCCCGAGGTGGCTTACCTCCGTGGACCGGCGCGCAAGGCCGTCTCCGGTGCGGCGACCAAGGCCAGTGCGCTCAACGCCGGCCCGACGATCGACCGGGACGCGGCGTGGGAGCTCAAGGTCGAGGCGCTCCGCGCGGTGTATGCCGTGCCGCGCTCGCCTGGGCGGCAGCGCGAGCTGGACGCCTTCCTCGCCGAGCAGGGGACTGGTCTGGTGGCCTTCGCCACGTGGTGCGCCCTGGCGACCCGGTTCGGGACCGACGCGACGCTATGGCCTGAGGAGCTGCGCGACCCCGCCTCGCCCGCGGTGTCGACCTTCCGCGAGGAGGCCACCGAGGAGGTCGACTTCTTCGCCTGGCTGCAGTGGGTCGCCGACGAGCAGCTCGATGCCGCCCAGGCCCGAGCCACCCGCGGGGGCATGGGGCTCGGCGTGGTCCACGATCTCGCGGTCGGGGTGCACCCGCGCGGGGCCGACGCCTGGGCGCTGCGGACCGCCCTGGCGCAGGGGGTCACCGTCGGGGCGCCCGCCGACCAGTACAACCAGCTCGGTCAGGACTGGAGCCAGCCGCCATGGCGGCCCGACCGGTTGGCCGAGCTCGGCTATGCGCCCTACCGCGACATGCTGCGAACCGTCCTGCGTCACGCCGGGGGCATCCGGGTCGACCACATCCTCGGGCTGTTCCGCCTCTGGTGGGTGCCGGAAGGCCTCCCGGCCAGCGCCGGCGCGTACGTCAAGTACGACCACGAGGCCCTCGTCGGCATCCTCATCCTCGAGGCCCATCGGGCCGGGGCGGTCGTCATCGGCGAGGACCTCGGCACCGTCGAGCCCTGGGTCCGCGACTACCTGGCGGAGCGGGGCGTGCTCGGGACGTCCATCCTGTGGTTCGAGCGGGACTTCGGTGGGTCCGGCGACCCGCTGCCCCCGCAGGCGTACCGGCGGCTCTGCCTGGCGACGGTGACCACCCACGACCTGCCGCCCACCCGCGGCTACCTCGAGGGCATCCACGTCGACATCCGGCACCGGTTGGGTCTGCTGACCCGCTCGCTGGAGGAGGAGCGCGCCACGGACGCCGCCGAGCAACGCCACGTCATCGAGGCCCTCCGGGCGCGCGGGCTGCTTGACCTCGACGAGACCGACCCAGCCGAGGTCGTTCTCGCCCTGCACCGCTTCCTCGGACAGACGCCCTCGCTCATGCTCGGCGTGGCCGTGCCGGATCTGGTCGGGGACCGGCGACCGGTCAACCAGCCAGGCACCGACGAGGAGTACCCCAACTGGCGGATCCCGCTGTCCGACCCGGCCGGCGAGCCGGTGCTCCTGGAGGACCTCGTCGAGTCGGGCTACGCCCACGCCGTGGTCCGCGCGGTCCAGGGCTGACCTCGGCGGACGGAGCCGAGGTCAGCGGGCCCGGTCGACCTGCTGGGCGCGGGTGGCCCGGGCGCACTCGTCGCGGCGCTCCTTGACCATCCGAACCAGCCCGACCGGGGCGTCCGGGTGCGCAGCGAGCCAGGCGTTCGTCACGTCGAGCAGGCCTTGCCCGGCGAGCGGGATCGGGTAGAACTCCTCGACGATGAAGGTCCCGATCGCGACGGTGCGGCTCTGCCACATCGGGATCAGGGCGTCGTGGAAGCGCGCCACATAGGGCTCGAGGGTCGCCGGGTCCACCGACCGAACGAAGCCCCGACCCAAGGACTGGACGACCGCATTGGGGGTGTCATCCTGCTCGACCCCTCGGGCCCAGGCCTGTTCCTTGGCGTGAGCCGTCGGGCGAGCGGCCAGGGTCTGGGCGAGCCGCTCCTGACCGCTGTTCGTGGGGTCGGCCCGGCCCTCCGCCTCGATCGTCGCGTCGTCAACCCGGCCCATCGCGGCGAGCGCACGCAGGAGCACCCAGCGCAGCTCGACGTCGACGTCGAGCCCGGCGAGCGCGACGGTCCCGTCGAGCAGACCCCGCAGGTATGCCGCATCCGCCTCGCTCGACGAGAGGCCGGCATACGCGGTGATGAGCTGATGCTGGGCGTCGCTGCCGGGGACTGCCCCCTCGGCGAGCTCGCGCAATGTCGCGGTGCAGCCCGCCCGGACCTCGTCCCGGTGCTCGGGGGTGACATAGCGCAGAACGGCGATGGTGATCTCGCCGAGGAGCACCTTGAGGGTGGGCGAGTGTTCCTCGCCGATGAGGCTCTGCATCGCCAGCTCGACGAAGTCCCGCGCGGCGAGCTCACCCTCGCGGACCATGTCCCATGCGGCGATGAGGACGACCGCCTTGGGCAGCTGGTCCGGGTACCCACGGGGGTGCGCCAGGGCGGTCGCCATCGAGCGCGGGTCGAGCCGGGTCATGCAGTAGGCCAGGTCCTCGTCGTTGAGGAGGAGCAGGTCCGGTTCGCGCTCGCCGACCAGCTCCGGTATGTCGGTCCGCTCGCCGGCGATGTCGACCTCGAGATAGCGGCGCCGGTGCAGGCTGGTCCCATCGACGTCATACAGGCCGATCCCGAGGCGGTGCGGCCGCGGCGCAGGACCCCCCTGCTCCGAGGACTGGAGCACGGCAACCTCGGTGTACCGCCCCTCGGCGTCGATGGCGGTCTGCGACCGCAGGGTCGTGACGCCGGAGGTGGTCAGCCACTGCTCCGCCCAGGGGCGCAGGTCGCGGCCGGAGGTCTGCTCGAGCTCGACGAGCAGGTCGGACAGCTCGGTGTTGCCCCAGGCGTGCTTGGCGAAATAGGCCCGGAGCCCGGCCGTGAAGGCGTCGCGACCGACCCAGGCGACGAGCTGCTTGAGGACGGCGGCGCCCTTGGCGTACGTGATCCCGTCGAAGTTCGCCGCGACGTCCTCGAGGGCGGCCATGTCGGCCGCGATCGGGTGGGTGGAGGACATCTGGTCCTGCTCGTACGCCCAGCTCTTCTCGTGGATGCTGAAGGTCGTCCAGGCGCGACGCCACTCGGTCGACTCGGCCATGCACACGGTGGAGGCCCACTCGGCGAAGGACTCGTTGAGCCACAGGTCGTCCCACCAGCGCATCGTGACCAGGTCGCCGAACCACATGTGCGCCAGCTCGTGCAGGATCGTCAGGGCCCGCCGCTCGATGATCGCCTCGGTGACCTTGGCCCGGAAGACGTACATCTCGGTGATCGTTACCGCACCGGCGTTCTCCATTGCGCCCATGTTGTACTCCGGCGCGAAGACCTGGTCGTACTTGGCGAACGGGTAGGGGACGCCGAACTCGTTCTCGAAGAAGGCGAAGCCCCGCTTGGTGGCGTCGAGGATGTTGTCGGCGTCGAGGTGCTCGAGCAGCGAGGCCCGGCAGAACACGCCCAGCGGGATCTCCCCGGCCCGGGTCGACACGGAGTCGCGGACCCCGAGGTAGGGGCCGGCGTGCAGGGCGGTGACATAGGACGAGATCCGCGGCGTCGGTGCGAAGGCCCAGGTCGCCAGCTCCTCGGTGCGCTCGCCGGTCGTCCCGGTCCCGGCCGGGGTCGGCTCGGGGGTAGGCATGACCGAGATGACCTCCCACCTCGCGGGTGCGGTCACCGTGAAGCTGAACTCGGCCTTGAGGTCGGGCTGCTCGAAGACGGCGAACATCCGCCGCGAGTCCGGAACCTCGAACTGGCTGTAGAGGTAGACCTCGGAGTCGACCGGGTCGACGAACCGGTGCAGCCCCTCGCCGGAGCGCATGTATCGACAGGTCGCCTCGATGGTCAGGACGTTGTCTGTGGCCAGGCCGGGCAGCGCGACGCGGGAGTCGGCATACGCGCGTGCGGGGTCGAGCTCGACCCCGTTGAGGGTGACCGACTCCACCGAGTCGGCGATGAGGTCGATGAAGGTCGAGGCGCCGGGCTGGGCACAGCGGAAGCGCACCGTGGTCCGGCTCGTGAAGGTCGACGGGCCGCGGCCCAGATGCAGGTCGACGTCATAGCGCTCGACGCTGATGAGGGCAGCGCGCTCACGGGCTTCGCTGCGCGTGAGGTTCGTTCCAGGCACGACGGGTCCTCCTTGACCAGGACGTGGCAACCCTTGCCATCCTGTCACGAGTTCCTCGGTGGGGAGTGCGAGGATTGGCGCCATGGCCTCGACTCCCGCGCCCCGCAGCGCCGCCCGCATGTGGTTCGACCCGGTGTGCCCCTGGGCATGGATGACGTCCCGGTGGCTCATGGAGGTCGAACGGGTCCGCCCGGTCGACCTCACCTGGTCGGTGATGTCCCTCTCGGTCCTCAACGCCGGTCGGGACCTGCCGGAGGACTACCAGAGCCTCATGGAGCGGGCCTGGGCTCCGGTGCGGGTCATCATCGCGGCGGCGCGGGACCATGGCCCATCGGTCGTCAAGCCGCTGTATGACGCGATGGGGGAGCGGATCCACCACGGTCAGGACACGGACTATCGTGCCGTGGCTGCGGCTGCCCTGGCCGAGTGCGAGCTGCCCGCGGCGCTGATCGAGTACGCCGACTCCGATGCCGTCGACGACCTGCTCCGGGCCAGCCACGAGGAGGGCATCTCCCTGGTCGGCACCGAGGTGGGCACGCCCGTCGTCGCGGTCGACGGAGTCGCCTTCTTCGGTCCGGTGGTCAGCCCGGCCCCCAAGGGTGAGGCGGCAGGTCGGCTCTGGGATGGCTGCCTGCTCGTCGCGGGCACGCCAGGCTTCTTCGAGCTCAAGAGAACCCGGACGGTCGGACCGATCTTCGACACGGGGGAGCAGGGATGAGGGTGCACATCGGCGGGGACCACGCCGCCTTCGAGCTGCAAGAGGCCCTGGTCGCCCACCTGCGCGCGTCCGGTCACGACGTGGTCAACCACGGTCCCCTCGCGTATGACGCCCAGGACGACTACCCCGTCTACGTCCTGCGGGCCGCGGAAGCCGTCGCGGCCGACCCGCAGTCGCGTGGGGTCGTTCTCGGCGGGTCCGGCAATGGCGAACAGATCGCGGCGAACAAGGTCGACGGCATCCGCGCCGCGCTGGCGTGGACACCCGAGCTGGCCGGTCTGGCCCGGGAGCACAACAACGCGCAAGTCGTCTCGATCGGCGGCCGGTTCACCGAGACCGAGGTCGCCAAGGCCATCGTCGACGTCTTCCTCAGCACCGAGTTCGTCGGGGGCACCCGGCACCAGCGCCGGCTGGACATGGTGACGGCGTACGAGCAGGACGGGACGCTGCCACCGCTGCCCTGAGCGGGTTATCGCACCGGCGTCGACCAGCACGCGCAGCCAGGCCAAGCTCACCTGACCCGGGGACGCCCTGCCACCAGGTCGAGGAGTCAGTCCCGGTCAGCGGGCCAGGTAGCGGCCGCTTGCCCTGGACCGACGTGCCGAGGCGAAGACCAGCACGGTGCCCAGAAGGACCAGCGCGCCACCCAACCCTCCGATGGACGTCGTGCGGCCCGCCCCGGTGTCCGGGAGGGTCGTCGTGGTCGACGCAGGCTCGGTTGTCGTCGTGCTGCTGGTCGTCGAGCTTGGCGGCGTCGTCGTGGTGGTGGTCGTTGAGCTTGGCGGCGTCGTGGTCGATGTGGTGCTGGTGGTCGAGCTGGTGCTGCTGGACGATGTGGTGCTGGTGGTCGAGCTGGTGCTGGTGGTCGATGTGGTGCTGGTGGTCGAGGTGGTGCTGGTGGTCGACGTGGTGCTGGTGGTCGTGCTGGGGGTTCCTGTGGCCTGTCCGGAGCCGGTGAACCGGCGCACGGAGTTCCGGACCCGGATCGGGCTCTGACCGTAGATCCTGATCTCGGCCGCATTGGTGTAGGTGGTCAGCGTGGAGTCGGTGACGATGGCCAGCCCCCTGACCCGCACGTGGTAGCCCACCGGGATATTGCGCATCTCGGCGATGAAGCCGTTCGGCGAGGTGGGCGCCGGACAGGTCAGGGTGCGGTTGGCCGTGGGGATCCGCGAGAAGGTCCCGGGGGCCCCGCCAACGTCGGGGGCCATCTGCATCCGGATCGTCGCGCAGTCGACCTTCACGCCCGTGGACGGTATGTCGGTGATGGTCACGGTGCGGTTGGCGTCAGGGACCTGGTTCAAGGTGCTGGCGTAGATGGCGAAGGAGAAGCCGTCCTGGGTGGCCCGGTCGATCCAGACGAAGACCTTGCGGTTGACGCCCGTGCTCACCGGCTGAGGCCCTACCTCGACGATATCGGTGAAGGTCTCGTCCTTGGTCGTGAAGGTCGCCGTGACGATGTCCCCTTCTTCCACGCTGCCGTTGGTGAAGAAGGTGTTCAGTGTCGTCGACCCCTGGATCGGTCCTTTCCCCTCGACATAGTCGGTCAGGGTGAAGGTGGCCACGGAGCCGCTGACGACGACATGGGCAACCGGATCGCCGGTCACCGGGTCGACGATGTCGAAGGAGTCACCCACCCAGGCAAAGGGGGCCGCGAGCGCGAGGGTGAAGGTGTCGCCGGCGTGCGAGCCGGCTGGGATGGTGAAGGCGGCGTCGACGGTCATGTGCTCGGTGGGACCGGCGATATCCTGGGTGACGTCGATCGAGTCGAAGACCCCGCCGAGACGGTGAGCTGCCAGGCCACGGCAAACAAGGCCAGGATGGCCATGACCACAACGCGGCGGAAGCTGCGGACTCCGAGAGACATCGTGCGCTACCCCTTTTACTCCCCGAACTGGCACACACGATCGCGCCGTAGACGAGGTCATCGTAGCCCGGCCGGCCCCGTTTAGGCATGGGTCTCGACCACTCTGCGAGATCTGTGGACAACTCTGCGAGATCTGTGGACAACGGGGCGTCATACTCGGGGGCTGTGGACAGTGCAGGCACGGTGCTGACGTATCGCGGAAGGCGCGGGCGACTGTCCGCCCTGACCCGGTCGCGGGTCGACGTCGTGCTCCCGCTCTACGCGGTGCCCGAGGGGCCCGTGAACGCCGAGCACGTCTTCGGCCGTCGGGCGCCGCTGGTGCTGGAGATCGGCTGCGGCCACGGTGCGGCCGCCATCGGCTTCTGCGTGGCCCATCCCGACCATGACCTCGTGGCCGTGGACGTCCACCTCCCCGGTCTGGCCCGCGCGGCAGCGGCGGCCGCCGACGCGGCGGTGAGGAACCTGCGGCTGCACTCCGGGGACGCTGTCCCGCTCCTGGAGCGGCTGCCCTCGGGCTCATTGGCCGCTGTCCACCTGTTCTTCCCCGACCCCTGGCCCAAGGCCAAGCACGAGAAGCGCCGCTTCGTCGCCGCCGACCGGCTGTCGCTGCTCCTCGACCGGCTCCGGCCCGACGGTGCGCTCCTTGTCGCGACCGACGCTCCCGACTACGCCGGCTACCTGCGCCGTCAGGCATCGGTCGTCGGGGCGAGGGTGGTCCTCTCGCCCCGACCCGCCTGGCGCCCGCTGGCCGGCTTCGAGCTCCGGGCGGTCGAGGCGGGGCGCCGGTGTATCGACCTCACCGTCTCCCGCTGCGGGTAGCCGTGCCGGCGTCTGCTCGTGGCGGGTCGTGGCGGGTCCAGTGGAGCAACGATGTCAGGTCGACCCGGGCCCCGTGCGAGTTCAGCGCGGCCTCGCTGAGGCGCACCGCTCGCGTGGTCGGCCACAGGTGCGTGATCCGGATGGCCGCGACCATCAGCGCGCTGAGCAAGAAGATCTGCGCCGACGACGGCTCGGTGGCCAAGGACGCGGCCAGGCCGAGGGCAGGGACCGGCATGGTGATCGCGTATCGCACCATGGCGGCCCTGAAGTACCGCGACACGGCGACCTCACCGGCCGCCTCGTCCGGTAGGTCCGGGTCCACAGGCTTCAGTCGGTAGCCGACGAGGTCGCAGAACAGATGGGACACCAGCGAGAGGATCAGCAGCGGCGCGACGCTCACCGCCGTGACCAACGGGCCGGGACCCCGCCGGGCCAGCTGGGCCAGGGCCGCGGCCAGGGGGAGGGTGATGAGCACTGCGGCGAGGATGCGGGAGCGACGCGCCACTGCGTGGACCGCGGACCTCGCCATGGCCGGAGTCTAGGTGGGCGCGTCACCGGGGGTGGCTCGTGGCACGCCGTGCCCTGCACGGCAGATCGGAGCGGGTGACGGGAATCGAACCCGCATGACCAGCTTGGAAGGCTGGAGCTCTGCCATTGAGCTACACCCGCGTGGTGCCCGGCGGTCCGCAGCGCGGGCGCCAGGCAGATAGCCTAGTGCCCGGCCGGCCGCCGACCGAATGTCAGCACCGCTGCGGCGACCGACCAGCGCGGGGTATGGCGCAGCTTGGTAGCGCGTCCGCTTTGGGAGCGGAAGGCCGCCGGTTCAAATCCGGCTACCCCGACACGTCCCGCCCCCGCGGGGGCGACTGCGCGCCGTCACCCGGGCACCTGACCTCCGGCTAGGATGGTGCGCTGGTGCCCTGCGCGGGCGCCGCCAACCCAGAGCCGTCATACCACCGTGGAGTACCCGTGAAGACCGCTGTCGAGACCCTCAACCCGACCCGGGTCAAGCTCACCGTCGAGGTCCCCTTCGACGAGCTGAAGAAGGACCTCGACGCGGCCTACAAGCTCATCGGGTCGCAGATCCAGGTGCCCGGCTTCCGCAAGGGCCACGTGCCGACGCGGATCATCGACCAGCGGGTCGGCCGCGGCGCGGTGCTCCAGGAAGCGGTCAACGAGGCGCTCCCGCGGCTGTACTCCCAGGCCGTCCACGAGCACGAGCTGCGCGCCCTCGGCCAGCCCGACGTCGAGGTGACCGAGGTGCCGGTCGAGGACGGGCAGCCGCTCGCCTTCACCGCCGAGGTCGACATCCGGCCCGAGATCACCCTCCCCGACCTCGACGGTCTCGCCGTCACCGTCGACTCGGTCGACGTCACCGACGAGGACATCGACGAGCGGCTCACCGTGCTGCGCCGCCGGTTCGGCACCCTCACCGGCATCGACCGCGCCGTCGTCGATGGCGACTTCGTCTCGATCGACCTGTCTGCATCGATCGCCGGCGAGGACATCGACGCGGTCACCGGGGTGTCCTACGAGGTCGGCAGCCACCAGATGCTCCCGGGTCTGGACGAGGCGCTGGTCGGTATGTCGGCCGGCGACACGAAAACCTTCGCCGCCCCGCTGGCCGGCGGCGACCACGCCGGCGAGGACGCCGAGTGCATCGTCACGGTCCAGGCGGTCAAGGAGCGGGTCCTGCCCGAGCTCGACGACGACTTCGCCCAGCTGGCCAGCGAGTTCGACACCCTGGCCGACCTCAAGGCCGACCTGGCCAAGGAGGCCCGGCAGAGCAAGGCCTACGGCCAGGGCATCCAGGCCCGGGACAAGCTCGTCGACCTGCTCCTGGAGAAGGTCGACTTCCCGGTGCCCGAGGGTGTCGTCGACGCCGAGGTCAAGGCGCACCTGGACAACGAGGGCAAGGCCCACGACGACGAGCACGGCGTCGAGGTCGCCGAGGAGACCCGCAAGGGTCTGCGCGTCCAGCTGCTCCTCGACGCGATCGCCGAGGACCGCGGGGTGCAGGTCGACCAGAGCGACCTCATCGAGTACCTCGTCATGTCCTCCCAGCAGTACGGCATGGACCCCAACGAGTTCGCCAAGATGGTCGACGAGCGCGGCCAGATCCCGGTCATCGTCGGCGAGGTGGCCCGTCGCAAGGCGCTGGCCTCGGTGTTGTCGAAGGCCTCGGTCGTCGACACCACCGGCGCACCCGTCGACCTCGAGGCCCTCACGCCGAACCGCGGCACCCTCGTCGAGGGCGACGCCCCGGCGGACGCCGAGTAGCCGGACCGGTCGCGGCCCACCGGCACTGACGGTGGGCTTGTGCGCTCACGGCGAACAGGGTCGGCGACCGGGACTGTTCGGCGGGTCTTCGGCGTTAGGGTCATCGAAGGCGGGGCGGAAGCGTCCGGCCGGCATACCCCTGAAGTTCGTGACATGCGAGGAGACCGACAGTGAGCGTCCCCCGTGAGATCGTCTCTGCCGACAAGCCGTTGGGCGGCGGCCTGGACGACCACATCTACAACCGGCTGCTCAAGGAACGGATCATCTTCCTCGGCTCCGACGTCCGCGACGACAACGCCAACGCGATCTGCGCCCAGATGCTCCTCCTCGCCGCCGAGGACCCGGACGCGGACATCTGGCTGTACATCAACTCCCCGGGCGGCTCGGTGACCGCGGGGATGGCGATCTTCGACACCATGCAGTGGGTGCCTTGCGATGTCGCGACCGTCGCGATGGGGATGGCCGCCTCGATGGGCCAGTTCCTCCTCTCGGCGGGCACGCCCGGCAAGCGCTACGCCACCCCGCACGCCCGGGTGATGATGCACCAGCCGTCCGGCGGCATCGGCGGCACCGCCTCGGACATCAAGATCCAGGCCGAGCAGATGCTCCACATCAAGAAGCAGATGGCCCGGCTCATCGCCGAGCACACCGGTCAGAGCATCGAGCAGATCGAGAAGGACTCGGACCGAGACCGGTGGTTCACCGCCGAGGAGGCCAAGGCCTACGGCTTCGTCGACCACGTCATCACCCAGGCCCAGCGGGTCGGCTCCGGCGCCGCGACGGAGGAGAAGTGAGCACCATGTCGGTCCCCTCGTCGGCCTTCCCCGGGTCGCCTCTTGGCTCGTCCTACGGCTCCCCGTATGGCGCCGCCGGACTGCCTGCCCCCACCGGCCGCTACATCCTGCCCCAGTTCGAGGAGCGCACGTCCTACGGGATGAAGCGCCTCGACCCCTACACCAAGCTCTTCGAGGACCGGATCATCTTCCTCGGCGTGCAGGTCGACGACGCCTCGGCGGACGACATCATCGCCCAGCTCATCGTCCTGGAGTCCCAGGACCCGGACCGCGACATCCTCATGTACATCAACAGCCCGGGTGGCTCGTTCACGGCCATGACCGCGATCTACGACACGATGATGTACATCCGCCCGGACATCCAGACCTTCGTCATCGGACAGGCCGCCTCCGCGGCGGCGGTGCTTCTCGGTGCCGGGGCGCCGGGCAAGCGGTTCGCGCTGCCGAACGCGCGGATCCTCATCCACCAGCCCGCCTTGGCCGGTGGCGACTACGGGCAGGCATCCGACCTGGAGATCCAGGCCAACGAGGTGCTCCGGATGCGGACCTGGCTGGAGACGACGCTGGCGATCCACACCGGTCGCACGCCCGAGCAGACTGCCATCGACATCGAGCGCGACAAGATCCTCTCCGCCGAGCAGGCCCGCGAGTACGGCCTCATCGACCAGGTGCTCGAGTCCCGCAAGGCCTCCGCACAGAAGTAGCCGACGCTCCTCCCGACGGGGCCCTGGGTCACCCAGGGCCCCGTCGGCATACCCGGGGGTGGCCCCTAGGCTGGGAGGACGCGGCACCACACCCAAGGAGCGACAGCCATGCCCTACACCCTGCGCGGACGCAGCATGCTCAGCCTGGTCCACCACACCGAGCGGGATCTCACCTACCTCCTCGACCTCTCCCGGGACCTCAAGCGGGCGAAGTACGCAGGCACCGAGCAGCAGCTCCTCCGGGGCAAGAACATCGCGCTGATCTTCGAGAAGACGTCCACCCGCACCCGGTGCGCCTTCGAGGTCGCCGCGTACGACCAGGGCGCGCACGTCACCTATATCGACCCGACGTCGAGCCAGATGGGTCACAAGGAGTCGGTCAAGGACACCGCCCGGGTTCTCGGTCGGATGTATGACGCTATCGAGTACCGCGGCTTCAGCCAGTCGACGGTGGAGATCCTCGCGGAGTACTCCGGCGTGCCGGTGTTCAACGGCCTGACCGACGAGTTCCACCCGACGCAGATGCTCGCCGACGTGCTGACCATGCTCGAGCACGCGCGCAAACCGATCCACGAGATCTCGTACGCCTATGTGGGTGACGGGCGCAACAATGTCGCCAACTCACTGCTCCTCGTCGGAGCCAAGCTGGGGATGGACGTGCGCATCGCCGCCCCGAGGAGCTTGCAGCCGACCGACGACCTGGTGACCATGTGCAAGGAGTTCGCCGGCGACAGTGGGGCGACGGCGACGGTCACCGACGACATCGAGGCCGCCGTCAAGGGTGTCGACTTCATCCACACCGACGTCTGGGTCTCGATGGGGGAGCCGGTCGAGTCGTGGGGGGAGCGGGTCCACCTGCTCCTGCCCTACCAGGTCACCGCCGATCTCATGGCGTCGACCGGGAACCCGCGGACGAAGTTCATGCACTGCCTGCCCGCCTTCCATAACGCCGAGACGGTGGTCGGCAAGCGGGTCGCCGAGCAGTACCCCGAGCTGGCCAATGGCATCGAGGTGACCGAGGACGTCTTCGAGAGTCCGGCCAATATCGCCTTCGAGCAGGCCGAGAACCGGATGCACACGATCAAGGCCGCGCTGGTCGCCTCGCTGGCCTGAGGGTCCCCGCGACACCACGCAGGGGCGCGCCCGGGGCCGGTAGGCCTCGGACGCACCCCCTGGGGTGTTCGCTCAGAACGCGCCGCAGTTGGAGGTCTGCGCGGAGCCAGCGAACCGCTTCTTGAGGAAGCTGATCCCCTCCGACGCCGCAGGGCCCTCCCCCAGGACGTGCGAGAGGGCGTAGTTGGTCGAGAAGACCACGTTCGCGCCCGTGGCGCACCAGTCCTTGGCGAGCTGCTTGCCGATCGCGTACGGGATCGTGTCGTCGAACATCGAGTGCGCGACATAGACCGGCATCGACGGCTTGACTCCACCGAGCCGCTGGGCGGCGACGGCAGCGGACCACGGTGCGGTGGCCAGGTACTGCGTCATCGACCGCCCGTCCACGGTCAGGTAGCGCGACGAGGTGTAGGCGAAGCCGGGCGCGTCGAGCACGCACGAGTCCATTGCCCGGGCGACATAGCTGCGGCCGGTCAGGGTGAAGACGCTGAGGGTGTTGAGCGAGTACCCGGCATCCAGCCCCATCGCGCCATAGGTCGCGAAGAGGGCCCAGAAGCTGCCGTCGAGCGCTGCCGCCACCTTGGCGAGGTCAGCCGGAACGGCGCCGGCGACGACACCCTTGACCGGCAGCTCGGGGGCATAGCTCGCCGCGGCCTCAGCGGCTGCTGCGGCAGCGCCACCGCCCTGCGAGTACCCGAACAGCCCGACCGGCGAGGAGGAGGTGATCCCATACCCACCGAGCTGACGAGCGGCACGGACGACGTCGAGCAGGGCGTGCGCCTGGTCGCCAGCGACCATGTAGGTGTGCCGACCCGGCGTGCCCAGCCCCTGGTAGTCGGTCAGCGCGACCGCGAAGCCGGCCGAGAGGAAGGACTTGACCGTCGAGGCCTCGTAGTCCGTGCCGCTGTCGGCCTGACGGCTGGGCGCGCACCGGTCGGCCATGCCGTGGGTGCCGGGGGCGAAGCCGACGATCGGCCGGGCGCCGGAGTACGAGGACGTCGGCACGATGACGACGCCGCTGACGACGGTGCGGGCACCGGCGTGGTCGGTCGAGGTGTAGAGGATCCGGGTGGTGGTCCCCGGAAGGCGGCCCCACCGCAAGATGTCGGTGTAGTACGCCATCGGGGCACTCTTGACGATGACCCCGTTACCTGCGGGCAGGGTCGACGGTGGCTGGTAGAAGGAGGTGACGTCGTTCTCAGCGGCCTGGGCGGGCACGGCGCCGCTGCCGAGGGTCAGGGCGACCCCGGCTGCGACAACGGCCGCCAAGCGAGTGATCGAACGAGAGGAACCGTGCATGAAGCGTCCTTTCACGACACGTCCCCCAAGACACGATGTGACGGTGAGTAGGTTAGGTGACCATTCGCCGGTCCATTGGCGAATCGCGGAGACTTCGGAAAAGTTGTCCGACTCGTCGGGCGTGAACGAAAGGTGTGCCGGTGCGCGAGCCGACCCGGGACCCCCTGGGGCTGCGGGCCGAGGCCCCGCTCTTTGACGCCTTCCTCCGGTTCGCGGCCGCCACTTTGCACCCGTTCACCATCCCCGGGCACAAGCACCGTCGCGACCTGCTCGGGCCGCTCGTCGACGGTGACATCCCCCTGTATGCCGGCCTAGACACGATGAAGCTGAGCTCTGGGGTGCTTGACCAGGCCGAAGAGCTCGCCGCCCGAGCCTGGGGCGCCGACGTCGCACGCTTCTCGGTCGGCGGGTCCACCCACGGCAACCAGGCCCTGGCCCTGACGGTGGGGCGGCCCGGCGACCGGGTCGTCGTCGGACGCACCCTGCACCGCTCGATGCTCCTCGGGCTGGTCCTGGCCGACCTCGTCCCTACCTGGGTGACCCCCTCGGTCGACCCGCGCACCGGGCTCCCGCTCGCGGTCAGTGCCGACGCGGTGGCCGGTGCACTCGCGGACGCCCCGTCGGCGGTCGCCGTCCTGGTGACCGACCCACAGTATGTCGGGACGTATGGCGATACCGGCGCTCTTGCGGCCACCGCCCACCGGCACGGGGTGCCGCTCGTCGTCGACGCCGCCTGGGCCGGGCACTTCGGCTTCCACCCCGACCTTCCGCCGCACGCGCTCGCCGCGGGCGCCGACGCCTTGGTGATCAGCGCCCACAAGGCGCTCACTGCGCTCAACCAGGGGGCGATCGTCCTGGCCAGGACGGAACGGATCGACCCCGCCCGGTTCGCCGCGTCCGTCGAGGCGACCGCGACAACCAGTCCCTCCGGCGCGGTTCTGGCCAGCATCGACCTGGCCCGGGCGCTGCTCCAGACCCAGGGCGCCGAGCTGCTCGGCGCGACCCTCGACGCGGTGGTGGCCGCCCGCGCCAGGCTGGAGCAGGTCGAGGGCCTCACGGTGCTCCAGGGACCAGGCGTCGACCCGCTCAAGCTCGTGGTGGGGCTCTCCGGCGCGGGCGCGGACGGCGTCGCGGTGGAGCGCGACCTCGTCGCCGCCGGGCACCCCGTCGAGCTGGCCGACCGGGACACCGTCGTCGCCATGGTCACCCTGGCCGACCGGGCCCAGGACGTGCTCGGGTTCGCCGACCTGCTCGCTCGGACTGTCGAGCGCCATCGCGGCGCCGCGCGTCCGGTCACGCCGCAGCTGGTCTGGACCCGGCAGCCGGAACAGGTCCTCACCCCGCGGGAGGCCTTCTTCGCTCGGCATGCGGTCGTCCCGGCAGCCCAGGCGGTCGGGCGGGTCTGTGCCGAGCTGGTGGCGCCATACCCACCCGGCATACCGGTCCTTGCCCCGGGGGAGCGGGTCGACGAGGAGGTGGTCGCGGCGCTGCGCGCGGCCCGGGCCGCGGGCACCCGGATCGCCTATGCGGCGGACCCGACCCTGGCCACCCTGCGGGTTGTTGGGTGAGCCGAGCCGGTTCGTCGGGGCGGCGCACGGCATTCCGCCCTCAGCGGACAGACGCGACGCGAGGGCACCGACCCCGTGTAATAGGAGGGCAGGTGTCGGTGCGGCCATGTAGCGTTCACGCAGTCACCTCGCGATGGGGCAGGCGAGCAATCCGGGAGGCAACGTGGCACGCATGGGTGAGAGTGGTGACCTGCTGAAGTGCTCGTTCTGCGGGAAGAGCCAGAAGCAGGTCAAGAAGCTCATCGCGGGCCCGGGGGTCTATATCTGCGACGAGTGCATCGACCTGTGCAACGAGATCATCGAGGAGGAGCTCGCCGAGGGTTCCGAGCTCGGCTTCGACGAGCTGCCCAAGCCGCGGGAGATCTTCGACTTCCTCGAGCAGTACCTCATCGGGCAGGGCGGGGCGAAGAAGGCGCTGGCCGTCGCGGTCTACAACCACTACAAGCGCATCCAGGCCGGTGAGCGGGGGCCGATCCGCAAGGACGAGTCGCACGTCGAGATCGCCAAGTCCAATATCCTCCTCATCGGCCCCACCGGTTGCGGCAAGACCTATCTCGCGCAGACTCTCGCGAAGATGCTCAATGTCCCCTTCGCCATCGCCGACGCGACCGCGCTGACCGAGGCCGGCTATGTCGGTGAGGATGTCGAGAACATCCTGCTCAAGCTCATCCAGGCAGCTGACTACGACGTCAAGAAGGCCGAGACCGGCATCATCTATATCGACGAGGTCGACAAGATCGCCCGCAAGTCCGAGAACCCGTCGATCACCCGTGATGTCTCCGGCGAGGGGGTCCAGCAGGCCCTGCTGAAGATCCTCGAGGGCACCACCGCCTCGGTGCCGCCGCAGGGCGGGCGCAAGCACCCGCACCAGGAGTTCATCCAGATCGACACCACCAACGTCCTGTTCATCGTCGGGGGGGCCTTCGCCGGGTTGGAGCGGATCATCGAGGCGCGCGCCGGCACCAAGGGCCTGGGGTTCGGCTCGCAGCTGCACAGCGCCCGCGACGCCGCCCAGTCCTTCGCCGAGGTCATGCCCGAGGACCTCATGAAGTTCGGGCTCATCCCCGAGTTCATCGGCCGGCTCCCGGTGATCACCACGGTCAGCCCGCTGGATCGCGATGCCCTGGTGCGCATCCTCACCGAGCCGCGCAACGCCCTGGTCAAGCAGTACCAGAAGATGTTCGAGCTGGACGGGGTCGAGCTCGAGTTCACCCCCGAGGCCGTCGCCGCGATCGCCGACCAGGCCCAGCTGCGCGGCACCGGGGCCCGCGGGCTGCGGGCCATCCTCGAAGAGGTCCTCATGCCGGTGATGTTCGAGGTGCCCAGCGAGGACGACATCGCCCGCGTTGTCGTCACCCGCGAGGTGGTCCTCGACAACGTCCTGCCGACCCTGGTGCGGCGCGAGGCTCCGGCGCGGGCCAAGCGGCCCCGCAAGGAATCCGCCTGATCCCGGGCGGACGCTCGGGTGGCTGAACCCTTCCGGCTCCGGGTCGGTGACCAGGGCCCGCGCCAGTGCAGCTCGGTGACCTGTGGGTCAGCCGCTCTCGTCGTTGCCCGGATGCTTCGCGATCCCGGGTATGCCGCTGGGCTGCTCGGTGACCCGAACGGTGCTGCCGGCCGGTTCGCCGCGGAGGAGCGGTGGGTCCATCGCCGCACCAACGCCGTGGTCGGCCCGGGCGGTCGGCTGCAGCTGCCCTGGCCCCGGTCGCTTGGCACCCCGCCCTGGGGTGCGCGGCACGAGCTGGAGTCCGGGGCCGTGGCGACCGGGGTGCGGTACCGCACCCGATGGGTGCGGTGGTCCCGCGTCGCTCTCGGCGAGGCGTTCGCCGCCCTCCACCAGGTCTCAATGCCGGACCGGCCCGGGGTGCTCTTCGTCGGCAGCTCCTGGCTGCCGCGTCATGTCGTTCTCGTCATCGGCAGCGCGGTCGAGGTCGGCGGCGACCCCGGCGCTGCGCCGGTGACCTCGCTGACGGTCTACGAACCGTCCTCGGGCCAGGTCATCTCGCTGACGCCGGACGACCTGGAGCGGCATACGCCGATCGCGGGCTGGCGACGATGCTGGGTGGCGCTCATCCCGGGGCAGCGGGAGGCAGGCCAGGGACCTCGCCGGCCCGCACGATCCGACGCAGCGTGAGGTAGTCCCGGGCGACGAGCCAAAGCACCCCGAGGTCGAGGATCGCAAACGCCAGGTGCCACGGAAGGGACACCCGGGGCAGGTTCCACAGGGTCAGGCCGGCGGTGAGCACGAAGAGCGCCGCGAGCAGCCGGGCCGAGGTGGCGGCGTCGGCAAGCCGGGGCTGGCCGCGGCGCACCGGGAGCCAGGTGGTCTGGATCGCCGTTGCCGCAAGCCCGGCGAACCACGCGGAGACGACGAAGACACCAATCGGCTGCTCCGCGTCGGTGGAGTGCCACAGGACGAGGAAGACGAGCATCGCCGCGACCACCGCCGTGGTGACCCAGATCCGCACCAGCGCGCGACGATATCGGCCCGACGAGCCCGGCGTGGGCGCCCCCGACTGGTCGCCCGACGGGCGGTCGGATGCGTTGTCCCCAAAGTTATCCACAGGTTGCCCCCTGGTCCGAGCGCCGCGTGCACGCGCGCTGTTACGGTCGTGAAACTCACCGCGATGAACACTAGGGGGTTCTCATGAGCTGGGGCTACGAGGTCGATGACGACGCGACGAGCACGCCGAAGAAGGCCTGCACGGTGCTCGCATCGGCCGCCGACACGGCACGGTCGTACGCACGGCATGTCACGCCGCACGGGGACGCCACCTCACTGGCCGTCCTGGTCCGCTTCCTCCACGGCACGTCGGACGTCGAGCCCGCCGTACGCGGCTTCTTCGCCCACCTCAACGAGGTCGCGACAGCCTCGGCGAACGCCCTCAGCGCCTGCGCGGTCGTCTACCGCGTCACCGACGAGGGGTCCAGCGGGCGCGTCGTCGGGGCGGGCGTGGGCTCCGGGGCGGGCACCGGCCCTGGCACGGGCTCCGGGTCGTGGTGATCGACCATGCGTGACCCGTCCGTCGTGCTCACAGCGCCGCAGGCCGAGCCGCTCATCCCCGAGAACCTCAATGCCGCTCTGCACCTGTCCGACCTGATCAGCATCGGGTGGTGGGCGAACTGGATCCTCAAGTCGGCGACCGAGGTCGACGTCTACGGGGAGATCGGCTCGTGGTTCGCCGGTGACTGGGCCGAGGTCTCCCGGTCCGGCGACGCCCTGGCCAAGCTGGGGGACTTCTGCACCGCGTCGTGTGAGGCGCTGCGCGCCGAGGCGCGGGCCCTCGAGTCCGGATGGAGCGGCTCGGGGGGCACCGAGGCCAAGGTCCACCTCCAACACCTCGCGAGCGCGCTGGACGGGCAGTCCGCCCAGTTTGCCCGGCTCGGTCACGACTACCAGCAGGCCGCGACCGGGGTGAAGGGGATGGCCGACTGCGTGGGAGGGCTGGTCAACGAGCTCGTCGACTGGGCGATTATCGGGGGCATCGCCGCAGCGGCGGGTGCGGCGACCGCGGAGACCGGCATCGGCGCCCTCATCGGTGGGGCAGGGGTGGGAGTGTCGATCTACAAGGTCTGGCGCATCGTCTCGGAGATCCTCGAGTGGCATGGGCGGGTGATGATCGCCGTGGACGGCACGCTGGGCCTCATGGCCGGGACGCTGTCGACTCTCAAGGGGTTCTCCGCGGTCGATCTCCCGACCGCCTCGATCGACGTCGAGCACGGCCCGCATGGGAAGCCGATGCGATGACCGACCGCCCCGCCGGACTGCTTCCCTCGCTCGCGGCGGGGTCGGCCGCGGACCGCCGGCTCCGTGAGCAGCTCACCGTGCTCGCGAGCTCGGTCGGTGACGACCGGGTGCGCCGCGACCTGCGGGCCGTCCTCGACGGCCGCGCGTCGCTGCGGGCGCTGGCGCTGTCCGGGCATTTCGCCGACGCCCTCGCCCCGCTCGTCGAGCGCGGGATGCGCGACTACGTCGAGCCGCACGGCCTGGCTGCGCTGGAGCTGGCCGAGCAGGCCGAACGCGAGCTTGCGGCAGACCGGGCCGGGTCAGCCGGCTGAGGTCGCCCCCCGGGCCGTGCCTCCGTCGATGCGTCCCGTATGACGCCGATCGCGTTTCCATATCGCCGTACGTCATTCTTCGGCGGGCGCCTCGACGGTCAGTCCCGAACCCGGACGGCGATGAGCCAGCCCGTGACGCAGAGCAGCGCGACGACGGTCCAGACCGCCGAGCCGCCGCGGCCCGGGGCCGTGCCGCCCTGAGCGAGCCAGCAGACCGCGGTCGTCACCGCGAGGACGACCGCCATCCGGGCGGCCCACAGCCGCAGCAGGACCCGGGGCGCCTCGGCATCGTCCGGGGCCCCGGCGGCGAAGGCGGTGGCCGCGTGCCCGATGGCGGCCGCCGCTGCGGCCGGAAGGCACCACCAGGTGACCTGGGTCGAGGTGACGTACCAGACCCCGCCGACGGCGAGCCAGACGAGCAGCGGGAGCACCGAGTCCGGCCGCCGCGCGACAAGGAGCCCGCCGGCGACCCCGAGGAGCAGCCACTGCAGTCGGGCGGTGGGGTCGGCGACGGTGGCGATGAGTAGGGTCACGACGGGCATGGTGCCGGCGAGGATCCGAGCGACGCTCTGCTGCCGCCCCCACGTCCATCGGGTCCACGTGCGGGGGGTTCCCACCGCCGGGGGCGGGGTCGCGGCCGCGGCGTGAGGATGGCGGCTCATCGGCGGGCCAGCCGAGGTTGCCGGTCACGGCGTGCCACGTCGCGCAGGACGAGGTCGATGCTGCCGGGTCCACCCCAGGTGACGATCGGGACGCCGGCGGCGTGCAGCGCGTGCAGCTCCTCGTCCCGTTCCAGGATGCGCAGCCGCCAGGCGAGGGCGTCATACCGGGAGGTCGGTGCGGTGACCAGGTGGTCGGGGAGGGTGTCGATGACGACCGTGGTGAGGCCGCGGGCGGATGCCGCGGCCACGACCCCGGACATCGCCGGGTGGACCAGCGGGCTGAGGACGATGACGAGCGAGTCGCTGGGGACCCCCTCGAGGGCCCGGACCGTCGAGCGGTCCCGGTCGGTGGCCGGTTCGATGCGGGAGAGGATGTCGAGGATCCGCCGGTGCTGCCCGGGTCCGGAGGCGGTGCGTAGCCGCGGCAGGTCCTGCGCACCGAGTACCCGCAGCGACACCCGGTCGCCCGAGCCGAGGTAGTGCTGGGCGATCGAGGCGCAGGCCCGCACGGTGAGGTCCAGGCTCGTCGGGCGTCCGTCGATGCCCTCCCGCGGGCCGAGGTCGCTGAAGGCGTCGACGACGAGCACGACATGGGCGTCCTGGTCGGCATAGGTCGTCGAGACGTGGAGCTGACCCTGGCGCAGGGAGGACGGCCAATGGATCCGGCGCAGTCGGTCGCCGGGGTGGAACTCCCGGATCGTCGCGAACTCGGCACCGGAGCCGGGACGGACCGACCGGTTGACCCCGACGAGCCCCACGGGGTGTGGGCTGACCGTCGCGTCGAAGCCGGCCGCCGCCGGGACTGCGGTGACCCGAAACGCCCCCAGCTCGACCACCGGGGTCCGGAAGGCCCACCAGGGAGAGCGCGCGGCGACCAGCCCCGGCCCGACCCGGCGCCGGCCCCAGCGCACCACTCGGCAGGGGATGACCCGCTCGACACCGACACCCCCGGGCGCCGCGACGGCGGTCCGGTCGGCGAGCGGGTCGACCCGGACGAAGCGCCCCGGGGAGACGCGGACAAAGGCCTCCTCGGCCCGGGGCGGCAGGTCCAGGGTCGCCGTCCAGGTCGTTGCCTGCCCCTCCGGGAGGGTGAGATTGCCGACCCGGGCCTGCACCCGACCGGACCGCTCCGGCCGCGCCAGCTGACCCCAGGTGGCGATGACGAGGAAGGGCGTGACGAGGACGAGGACGTCCGGTCGGCGCAGCACGACCGCGACGACGGCGCCGAGCGCGCCAAGGGCGACGGCGCGATGGTGCGCGGGCGAGGCCCGCCACGGCGGGAGCTCGGTGACGGTGTCGGGCTCCTTCGGCAGGCCCCAGGCCGGGCTCATCGGGCCGGCTCCCGAGGTGCCGGGGCGGAGACCGAGCCCACGACGTCCGCGACGACGGTGCGCCCGGACGCGGTGCTCATCCACAGCTCGGGTCGGATCGTCACCCGGTGGGCCAGCACCGGGACCGCGACGGCCTTGACGTCCTCGGGAACGACATAGTCCCGGCCCCGCAGGACGGCATACGCGCGACCGACGAGAAGCAGAGCGAGCGAACCTCGGGGCGAGGCACCCATGAGGACGTGACCGTGCGTCCGGGTCGCGCGGGCGAGGTCGACGCAGTAGCGCGTGATCGTCGGGTCGACGGTCACCGTCTCGATCGCCCCCTGCATCTGCTCCAGCCCCGTGCCGTCGGTGACCTGGTCGACGGTGACCTCCTCGCGGCGGCGCTCCATCCGGCGTAGCAGGATGTCGCGCTCCTCGGCGTCGGTGGGGTACCCGAAGGAGATCTGGGCGAGGAAGCGGTCGAGCTGGGCCTCGGGCAGTGGATAGGTGCCTTCGTACTCGACCGGGTTCGCGGTGGCGAGGACGTGGAACGGCCCGTCGAGGCTGAAGGTCTGCCCCTCGACGGTGACCTGGCGTTCCTGCATGGCCTCCAGGAGCGCGGACTGGGTCTTCGGCGGGGTCCGGTTGATCTCGTCGGCGAGGAGCAGGTTGGTGAACAGTGGGCCGCGCCGGAAGGCGAAGTCGCCGTGCCGCTGGTCGTAGACGAAGGAGCCGGTGAGGTCACCGGGGAGCAGGTCCGGGGTGAACTGCGCCCGGGTGAACCGAAGACCGAGGGCCTGGGCCAGCGACCGGGCGGCCAGGGTCTTGCCGAGGCCTGGGTAGTCCTCGAGCAGGACGTGGCCGCCGGCGAGGATCGCGGACAACGCCAGGGTGAGCGCCTCGCGCTTGCCGACGACGGCCCGCTCGACCTGGTCGAGGATCGCGGCGCCGGTTCGGGAGACATCGGCGAGAGGAAGGGTCACAGCTGCTCGATTCGGGTGAGGTGGCGGTCGAGGGTCTCGGCCCGCAGCAGGTCCGGGGTCGGGTCGAGGAGGTAGAGGTCGGCGAGCTCGGGCGGGAGGATCTGCCGGGCCCATTCCTTGTTGCGGGGGAGGTCGATGTGCTGGGCGCGCCAGACCCGCGCGTCCAGGACGGCGCAGAGCCGCTGGTGGACCCGCCGGGAGAGCTCGACCATCGTGTCCGGGTTGGCCGGCACCCGGGCGAGCTGCTCGGCCAGCGCCGTGGTCCGGTGGTCCGACCCGCGGGTGAGGCTCACCCCACTGAGGTCGCCGGAGACCCACGACGAGATCTCCTCGCGGACCGGCTCCTCGACCGTGACGACGAGCGTGTAGGCCGCCACCGCGACGGCCGCCAGGAGCGGCACGGCGGGTTGCAGCCCGAGCCCGGCGAGGCCGAGAACGACGGCCAGCCAGGTCAGCGCGAAGCGCAGCGCACGCCGCCACTGACGGCGGCTGCCGGGTAGGCGCAGGGCACGGCGGGTCATCCCGGCCCACCTGGGGTGCCGGCGACCGGAACGGCGGAGGTATGCCGGTCCGCCATCTCGAGGTCGGCATGGATCCGGTCGAGAGCGGCCAGTGCCCGGTCCCGATGCGCGTCGGTCATGGGGTGGGTCGAGAACCGGGCCTCTCGGTACAGCTCGGCGAGCTCGGTCAGCGCCGCGGGGTCGACCTCCCACCGGGCCAGGACGTCGCCGACATAGTCGGCCGGGGTCTGCGAGTCCTGCCGGGCCAGGCCCGCCGAGGCGGCCGATTCCTCCAGGTCCAGCCAGCACGCGACGACCGCATTGCGGACGTCTCCGTGGGTGAGCCGCTCGCGGCGCTCCTGCGCCGAGGGACCGCGGAGCCGCTCGGGGACCGCGGGCAGCGGCTCGACGCTGACATCGGGGAGGGCGGGTTCGCGGCGGCGCCGCTGCCCGACCAGATCGATGGCCATCGAGACGACGAGGAGAAGGGCGTAGGCCGCCACCGCGAGGACGATGATCGCGCCGATGGTGAGCAGCACCCTGAGCAGGTCGGCGACGCGGTCCGCATCCGCCGGGTTGATCCGTGGTGGCACGGGGGCGTCAGTGGGGTTGATGCCGCCGGTGATATCGACGGTGGGCCGGGCCGTCGGAAGGGTGAGGTACGGGACCGACCCGGCCCGGCTGACCAGGACGAGCAGCACGAGAGCCGCCGCGGCGACCGCACCGGCCGCCGCGCGGGCGGGCAGCCACCGCACCTGCGCCATGGGGTGACGGTACCTGTCCGACAGCGGATTGGCCCCAAGGCTCGGCACCCGTATGGACCCGAGCCTTGGGGCCCGATGGGGCGGTGCAGTGCTCGGTCAGCTCGCCACGGGAGCCAGGACGGCGTCGCGAACCATGACGGTCTCGCCCTCGGCATACTCCAAGGTTTCGACCCGACCGGCCGCGCGCAGGTCGTCCTCGCCGGCCCTGACCCGCGCCAGCGCGTCCTCCGGCCCTGCCACGGTGGCCGAGGCGACCTCGGCCCGCATCCCGACCTTGGCGTCCGACTTCGCCTTGCGGATCGCCCCGAGCACGGCGCCGGTGTCGGAGAGGGTCCGTGGGTCGCCTCCGCTGGGCAGCTCGGCGGTCGTGGGCCAGGCGGCGCGATGGACCGAGCCGTCCTGCCACCAGGACCAGACCTCCTCGGTGACATAGGGGAGCATCGGAGCGAAGAGGCGGAGCAGGACCGACAGAGCCAGGCGTAGCGCGGCCCGGGCCGACGCGGCCTCGGCCTCGCCGCGGCTGCCGTACGCCCGGTCCTTGACCAGCTCGAGGTAGTCGTCGCAGAAGGTCCAGAAGAAGGACTCGGTCGCCTCGAGCGAGCGGGTGTAGTCCCAGGACTCGAAGCCCGCGGTCGCCCGCTCGACGACATCGGCCAGGGCGGCGAGCATCGACAGGTCGAGCGGGTTCGTCACCGCGGCGGCGAGCTCGGCGGGAGAGACTGGTGCGGCCTGCGCAGCGCCCGAGCCGGCCGTGCCCGCGGCGTCCGCGCTCACGGGTCCCCACCCGAAGCCGAGCGCGAACTTGCTCGCGTTGAGGATCTTGATGGCCAGGCGCCGGCCGACCTTGATCTGACCGTCGTCATACGCCGCGTCGGTGCCAAGGCGTCCGGACGCCGCCCAGTAGCGCACCGCGTCGGCGCTGTGCGCGACGACGATGTCCTCGGGCGTGACGACATTGCCCTTGGACTTGCTCATCTTCTTGCGGTCCGGGTCGAGGATCCAGCCGGAGATCGCGGCATTGGTCCACGGCACGCTGTCGTGCTCGTAGTGCGAGCGGACCATCGTCGCGAAGAGCCAGGTGCGGATGATGTCGTGGGCCTGTGGGCGCAGGTCCATCGGGAAGACCCGCGCGAACAGGTCGGGGTCGCCGCGCCAGCCGCCGGCGATCTGGGGCGAGAGCGAGGAGGTCGCCCAGGTGTCCATGATGTCGGGGTCGCCGGTGAAGCCCCCCGGCTGGTCGCGCTGGGACTCCTCGAAACCCACGGGCGCCTGGGCCACCGGGTCGATCGGCAGGTCTGCCTCGGCGGGGACGATCGGGTGGTCGTAGTCGACCTCGCCGGCCGCGTCGAGGGGGTACCACACCGGGATCGGGACGCCGAAGAAGCGCTGCCGAGAGATGAGCCAGTCTCCGTTGAGGCCGGCCACCCAGTTCTCGTAGCGGCTGCGCATGAAGCCGGGATGGAAGTCCAGCTGCCGGCCGCGCTCGATGAGGGCGGCGTTGAGGTCGGCGTCGCGTCCGCCGTTGCGGATGTACCACTGGCGCGAGGTGACGATCTCCAGCGGCTTCTCGCCGCGTTCGTAGAAGTTCGCCTTGCGCTGGGTCGGGGTGGGCTCGCCGTCGAGGTCGCCGGAGGCCCGCAGCGCCGAGACGATGGCCTCACGGGCCCGGAAGGCGGTCGCGCCGGCGACCTGGTCGGCATACAGCTGCTCGCCTGGCCCTCCTGCGAGCCACTCGGGGGTCTCGGCCTGGAGCCGACCGGCGCGGGTGATGATCGAGCGTGTGGGCAGACGCAGCTCGCGCCACCACAGCACGTCGGTGAGGTCGCCGAAGGTGCAGCACATGGCGATGCCGGCGCCCTTGTCGATCTCGGCGGCGTGGTGGGCGACGACCGGGATCTCCACCCCGAACAGCGGCGAGGTCACCGTCGTCCCGAAGAGGTCCTGGTAGCGCTCGTCGTCGGGGTGCGCGATGAGCGCGACGACGGCCGGGATGAGCTCGGGGCGGGTCGTCTCGATGTGGACGGGGGCGCCGTCGAGCCGGTGGAAGGCCACCCGGTGGTAGTGCCCCGGGTAGTCGCGGGCCTCGAGCTCGGCCTGGGCGACAGCGGTCTGGAAGGTGACATCCCACAGGCCTGGCGCCTCGGCGGTGTAGGCCTCACCGCGGGCGAGGTTGCGCAGGAAGGCCTGCTGCGCGGTCGCGCGGGAGTGGTCGTCGATGGTGCGGTAGGAGATGCCCCAGTCGAGCGAGAAGCCCATCCGCCGGAAGAGCGACTCGAAGGCCTCCTCGTCCTTGACCGTCAGCTCGTCGCACAGCTCGATGAAGTTCCGGCGCGAGATCGGCTGCTGGTCGGCGGCCTTGATGCTCGACACGTCGCCGTGGTGCGGCGGGACGTAGCCCTCCACATAGGGCAGATGGGCGTCGCCGCGGACGCCGTAGTAGTTCTGCACCCTTTTCTCGGTCGGTAAGCCGTTATCGTCCCACCCGATCGGGTAGAAGACGGCGAAGCCGCGCATCCGCTTGTACCGCGCCATACAGTCCGTATGGGTATACGAGAACACGTGCCCCATGTGCAGCGAACCGGACGCGGTCGGTGGCGGGGTGTCGATCGAGAAGACCTGGTCGCGGGTGGCCGTCCGGTCGAAGGTGTAGGTGCCCTGCTCGCGCCATACCTGACCCCACTTCTCCTCGAGTCCGTCGAGGGAGGGGCGCTCGGGCATGCCGGTGGGCAGGGAGGGTGCGGTCATGGGCGGCATTCTCCCAGACCGCGCGGTATGACGACGACGGCTTTCCCCCGGCGCGCCTCCGCTCACATCGGGGCCGCCGCGGTCCCGATCATCACGCTTGACGCCGCGCTGCCGCCGGTTCCTCCGTCGCCGCTCCCGTCGGCCGTGCGCGCACCGCCTGACCCGGGCACGACCGGCCGCGCGGCCTCGGTGATGCCCAGCGGCGGGCCGGTGGGGAAGAGCCGGGTCCACGCGACCGGGACCGCGGCAATGTCCTTCTCGGTGTACCCCAGCCGGCCCAGCGTCTCGGTGTCCGCCTGGGGGACCGGGTATGCCGTCCCGGTGTCGTCGATGAGCTGCACCGGGCCGGTGGCGGTGGCCCCGCCAGTGGTTGGCCGGACCAGTGCCCCCCCGCCGACCGGGACGGTGCGGACCGGCGATGACGTCGCCGGTACCAGGGCCAAGGTGGTGGTCGGGAGCCCCCCAGCGGACCCCAGCAGCATCGCGCACGGCCGAGTCAGCAGGCTCGGGCCGAGGACCGCCGGCCACTGGATGGGGACCGGGGGGTCCACGGCCGTAGGGGCGGCAGCGATGGCCTCGGCCGTGACGGTGAGGTCGCCCCCCGCTGCCGGGTCGGCACCAAGCCGGTAGAGGGCGTAGCCCAGCGGACTCAGGGCCGAGAGCCGGCCAGGTGAGGTGACCAGGTAGCGGCGCGGCGTCGGGGTCTCCTCGTCGACGACGAGCACCGACCCGACGCGCGCGGTCCGGGGAAGCGATGCCCCGGCTGCCGCCCCGGACCCGTCGAGCCGAAGGGGCACCAGCGGCGGCCCCGCGGGGAAGAGGTCGACCCAGGACTGTGGGACGTCGACGGGTGCGACCGTGTCGAGCCGCAACGCCCGCAGGACTGCGGTGGCGTCCGCCGCCGGGATTGGCAGGGCGACCCGGTCGGTGACGATGACAAGCTCGCCGGCGGTCCGGACGAGCGCGGCCCGGCCCGAGGCCGGGGCCGCAGGTGGGTCGGGCTGGACCTGGGTGAGGAGCTGACCCGCGCTGACGCAGGCGGTCCAGCCCGTCGCGGCCAGCCGAGCCTGCCCCGGGACCGACTCTGGCCCGCCGACGATCCCGATGCTCGCGCCCCGTCGGGCCCCGGTGAGCTGGTCGTCGCTCACCGTGACGACGTGGAAGGAGGATGCCGGGACGAGCAGCCGTGCCGACGAGGCGTTGACGACCGGGTAGAGGACCCCGTCGAGTCCGACATAGCGCGCGCCCGAGCCGGTGACGACGACCGAGTTGGTGTCCCATCCGGCAGGCAGGCCCCCACGCAGAGCGGTCGAGGCGGCGATCCCCCCGTAGACGAGCCCGGCCAGACACACCGCGGCGATGGTCCGCCGCAGCGGGCTCTCCGGTTGCTGCGCGCTGCTCCCGTGCAGCGCCTGGGCGACCCGGCGCCGGGCGAAGCCCTCCGCCGCGGCGCGTTCGGAATGGGTGGCCATGACCGGCGGCTCAGAGGGCGACGAGGACGGCCAGTGGCAGGGCGGCCACCTGGACGAGGGTGTCGAGGAAGTCAAGGGCACGGGCGGCGCCGGGCGTGACTGGGCCGGGCCGCACCGCCCACGTCCCGGCGGCGAGCAGCCCGAGCGCGAGGACGCCGGCCCCGACCCGCGGGTCGCCGAGGACCCCGAGGACCCCGGCCGCCGCGGTCGCACCGGCCACCGCGGTGAGTGCGGCCGACCGGGTCGGGACGCGGCGCACCCGCAGGGCCAGCCCGACGGCCCCCAGCGCGGCCAGGGCCGTCCCGGTCGGGCCGTCCGCACACAGCGCCGGTATGCCGGCCAGGACGAGCGTCACCGCAGCGGCGATGACCCCGAGCAGCGCCGAGCGGGCGTGTCCGACGGCGGCGGCCACGCCCTCCCGAGAGCGGTCGCTCCGGCCCGCCTCGGCGCCGCGTTGCGGGTCGGCGCCCCGTTGCGGCACGGCAGCCGCACCCAGACCGGACTCGGCCCAGGCCGCTGCCGCGGCACGAACACCGAGCCCGCTCGCGGCGAGGGCCACCCGGGGCGCGGCGGGGGCACCGAGCAGGGCGCAGACGAGCAGACCCGCAGCGACAGTGTCGGGCGGGGCCCCGAGAGCGCCAGCGGCTGTGGCCCCGACGAGCAGGACCAGCCCGACGCCCCAGGTGGCGAGGAACGTACGGTGCCGCGGCGAGAGTCCGGCGGCAACCAGACCGGCCAGGGCGGCGGCCGCGGCGGCCGCCAGGGCGCGGAACGGCATACCCTCGGCGGCGACGGCACCGGCGAGCGCCGCGACGAGAACCGCCGCCACGGCGAGGCCGGCGACGACCTCGCCCGATCCGGCGACCCGGCGGCGTCCGAGGGCCCGGACCGCGACCAGGAGGGCGACCGCGGTGACGCCGAGCCCGGCGGCGGCGAGCGCTCCGCCGCGCCACCGGGTCAGAGCCAGCGCGGCTGCTCCGGCGAGGACCGGGACTGCGAGCGCCGCGGCCCTGGCCCCGTCCTCGGCGGTGAGAACCGCACCACGCACCCGCGCCACCGCGGCGGCGAGGTCGTCGTCCTGCAGCTCGATGGCCGCCGGGGCCTCGAGGACGAGCAGGTCGCCGTCGACGACTCCGGCCCGGTCGAGGTCGAGCGCGGGGTCGAGGAGCCGGCCGTCCGCGTGAGCCACGGTCAGCCCCGAGCCGAGCGACCCCTCAGGCAGGCCGCAGGCCCGGGCCAGCGCAGGGGCCAGTTCGGCCACCGGGAGTCCAGCCGGCACGGCCAGGTCGGTGCGCCGTCCGGCGGTGAGGACGCTCACCCGGACCCGGGTGGCGAGGGCCTCGACACTGCTCACATCGTCTCCTTCATCTGGTCGACCTCGCCGACACTAACCGAGCCGGGGGAGCGCCGCATCCGGTTATCCACAGGTTCGGCGCAGCCTGTGGATAGTCGTTTCGGGATTCGGCGGAACCGGCCTACGGTCGAGCACAGGTCCTGATCGGCAGGGCCGATCCGACCGGGAGACCGGCGGAGGCCAGGGGAAACACAGGGAGGCGAGATGGCCACTTCGGTGACTGCACAAGACGGTGCCCTCGACCGAGGAGCACGAATCGTCGCCGACGCCCGGAACGAGCTGCGCGGTGAGCTGGGCTCACTGCGCAACGCGCTCAGCGGCATCGGCGGCCAGTGGGTCGGGCAGGGCTCGACCAGCTTCCAGGCGGCGATGTCGCGCTGGGACACGGACGCGACGACGATCATCGACGCGCTCAACGGCTTCGAGGCCAACCTGCGGTCCTCGTCGTCGACCTACTCATCGACCGACGAGACGCAGCGAGCGAGCTTCGCCTCGTTCTCGGCCCGGCTCGGCTGACCAGGGAGGACTGACATGCTCAAGGTGGAGTTCGGTGCACTCGACACCGCTGCGGCGGACATCGGCACCCGCGCGAACCAGATCGAGGCCCGGTTGAACCAGCTCGACGCCGACCTCGCCCCGCTGCGGGCGGACTGGACCGGTGAGGCCTCGGCGGCCTACCAGAGCGCGAAGGCGACCTGGACCCGGGCGATTGCCGACATGCGGCAGGTCCTGGCCCAGCTCGGCAGCGCCGTGTCGGCGTCCAACGCCGACTACCGCGCCGGCGAGAAGCTCAACGCCGGCCGCTGGTGACGACCGCGGCCGCCCGGCAGCTCCGCGCTGTCGGGCGGCCGCCGCGCCCACCTGTCAGGAGGACGGGATGACGATTCAGGGGGCCACTCGGCCGGAGACGTCCGAGTGGCGGGACGGTCTCCTCCTCGACGAGCCACCCCCGCTGCCGCCGAGCGAAGGCGCTGCGGGACTGGTGGCCAATGCGATCCCGATGCTGGGGTCGCTCGGCTCGGTCGCCTATGTTGCGACCGCCCAGCCCGGACGTGGCGGGCTCATCGCCTCCGGGATGTTCCTCGTCTCCTCGGTCGGCTTCGTCGTCGCGAACGGGTGGCGGCAGCGCTCGCAGCGGGTGGAGACCGCCCACCGGTCCCGGTCGCGCTACTTCGCCTATCTCGACCACCTCCGTGGGGTGGTCCGTGCCGCCGCTGCCGAGCAGCGGGCGGTGTCGGAGGCCGCCCGGCCCGACCCCACCGCGCTCGCCGCGCTCCTTGCGGTCGACCCCGGCCCCTGGCCGGACACCGAGGAGGTAGGGCTCGTCGCCCGGTTCGGCCGGGCGGACGGCCCGGCCGCACTCTCGGTGCGGCGCGCCTCCTCGGGCCCGCTCGCCGACGCGGACCTGCTCCTCGTGGCGGCCGCGGACCGCTTCGTTGCCACCCACGCCGTCCTTGCGGACCTCCCGGTCGAGGTCCGCCTCGACGGACTCCGGGCCGTCGAGGTGCTCGGTCCGGGCCCCGACGCCCGCGCGGTCGTGCGGGCGGTGGTCGCCGGCCTGTGCTTCGGGTACCCCCCGTCCCGGCTGCGCGTCGTCGTCGCCGCTGACGCTGCCACGGTCGCCGAGTGGGAGTGGGCCAAGTGGCTTCCGCACACCGCCGGTATGCCGTCCGACGCCGTCGGCCCGGTCCGGCTCATCTCGGCGTCGGAGGACTCGGTGACGCAGTGGCTCGACGCCGAACCGCCGGGCCCGGGGCGGCATACCGTGCTCGTCTGGGACCGCGATGGTGAGCCGGACGCCGACCTCGAGACGAGCCTCGGGGGTGCGGCGGTCACGGTCCTGGCGGTCGGGACGTCACCGGTGGGGGGCCGGCGGGGGTTGGCCCTTCGCGTGGGTCCCGAGGGCGGTCGTCTCGAGGCGACTGGTCGCAGCGACCTCCCCGCGCTCTTCCGGCCGGACCGGCTCACGGTCGCCGAGGCGGAGGCCGTGGCGCGGCGGCTCGCCGGCCGCCAGCGTCGCGCTGCCGGCCCGGGTCGGACCGGGTCCGGCGCCCTCGACGCCCCCACGCTGCTCGGGCTGGGCGACGTCGATCGGCTCGACCTGCCGGCGCTCTGGGCACCCCGGCCGCGGGCGAGCCGCCTGCGCGCGACCCTCGGGACCGCCCCGGACGGTGCGCCGGTCGTCCTCGACCTCAAGCAGCCCGCCGAGGGCGGGTCCGGTCCGCACGGACTGCTCATCGGCGCCACCGGTTCGGGCAAGTCAGAGCTGCTCCGCACCCTGGTGCTCTCGCTCGTCGCCCAGCACGGCCCGGACGTGCTCAACCTCGTCCTCGTCGACTTCAAGGGCGGGGCCACCTTCGCCGGGCTGTCCGAGCTGCCGCACGTCTCGGCCCTGATCACCAATCTCGCCGCCGAGCTGACCCTCGTCGAGCGGATGGAGGCCGCCCTGACCGGCGAGATCGTCCGCCGACAGGAGCTGCTCCGGTCCGCCGGCAACCTCACCAGCATCGTCGACTATGACGCCCAGCGCGGCGACCGCGACCCACTGCCGGACCTGCTCGTCATCTGCGACGAGTTCTCCGAGCTGCTCACGGCCCGCCCGGAGCTGGTCGACCTCTTCGTCCAGATCGGCCGGGTCGGCCGGTCCCTCGGCATTCATCTGCTCCTCGCCTCGCAGCGCCTCGAGGAGGGTCGGCTGCGGGGCCTGGACTCGCACCTGTCGTACCGGATCGGGTTGCGGACCTTCTCGGCCTCGGAGTCGCGGGCTGTCCTCGGGGTGCCCGATGCGGCGGAGCTGCCGAGCGTTCCGGGGGTGGGCTACCTCAAGACCGGGCCGACCGAGATGGAGCGGTTCACTGCGGCCTATGTCTCCGGTCCGGTGTCGAGGCCACGACGCGCCGTGCCGGTGGCGTCGGTCCTTCCGTTCACGGCGGCGCCGGTGGTCGTGGCAGCCCCGGCGGTCGCCGACGCTGCGGCGGAGCAGGACCGGCCTGCCCTGCTCGACGCTGTCGCGGTCGCGATGGCCGGGCGGGGCCGCCCCGCGCACCGGGTGTGGCTGCCCCCACTGGACCTGCCGGCCTCGCTCGACGCCCTCCTACCGGATCTCGCCGTCGTCCCCGGTGTCGGACTGACCAGCGCGGATGCGCGGGCCCGCGGGGTGCTGCGGGTGCCGGTGGGGCTGCTCGACCGGCCGCTGGAGCAGCGCCGGGACACCTTGGTCCTCGACCTCGCCGGGGCGGGTGGGCATGTCGGCATCGTGGGTGGGCCGCGCTCGGGGCGCTCCACCCTCGCCAAGACGCTGGTGTGCTCGCTCGCCCTGACGGCCACGCCCCGCGAGGTGCAGGTGTACGTCCTCGACTTCGGCGGCGGCTCGTTCGGGGACCTCGCCGACCTGCCGCACGTCAGCGGGGTGACCACTCGCGGCCAGGGTGACGTCGTTGCCCGGGTGGTCGCCGAGGTCGTCGGCATCCTGCGGTCCCGGGAGGAGCACTTCCGCGCGCACGGGATCGCCGATATCGACAGCTACCGGCTGCGCCGCGCCGCAGGCGACCCCGGCGACGGCTATGGCGACGTCGTCCTCGTCGTCGACGGGTGGGGCACGGTCCGCAGCGACTTCGAGGCGCTCGAGCCGGTCCTGCAGGATCTTGCCGGCCGCGGGCTCACCTATGGGGTCCACCTCGTCGCGACGGCGGCGCGCTGGCTCGACTTCCGCACCCAGCTCAAGGACCTCCTCGGCACCCGGGTCGAGCTGCGCCTCGGTGACCCTAGCGAGTCCGAGATCGACCGGCGCCTCGCCACCTCGGTCCCGTCCGGGCGGCCGGGCCGCGGGCTGGCCACGACCCGGCACCACCTGCTCGGTGCGCTGCCCCGGATCGACGGCGGCACCAACCCAGCGACGACCGCCGACGGCGTCGCCGACCTCGTCGCCCGGGTCCGGGCCGGCTGGGGTGCCGCGCCAGCCCCTCGGCTGCGGCTGCTGCCCGAGCTGGTGACGGTGGACGAGCTCGGCGCCCAGGTGCCCGGCGACCCCCGGGTCCTCCTCGGTCTGGACGAGACCCGGCTCGGTCCCATCGGCCCGGACCTGCGCACCGAGCCGCACCTCTACCTCTTCGGCGAGTCCGGGTCGGGCAAGACGACAGTGCTCCGCACGTATGCCGCCCAGGTCCTGCGCCGGAAGGCGCCCGAGCAGGCCCAGCTGGTCCTCATCGACCCGCGGCGGGCCCTGCTCGGGGAGGTCCCGGCCGAGTACCTCACGGGGTACTGGACGACCGGCGCCCAGATCGCCGACGAGGTCAGCGCCTTGGCGGCATACCTCCAGACCCGCCTGCCCGGCCCGGATGTCACGCCAGAGCAGCTGCGGGCCCGGTCCTGGTGGCGCGGGCCGGACGTCTTTGTCCTCGTCGACGACTACGACCTCGTAACTGGCGGGTCCGGCACCCCGCTGGCACCCCTGGTGCCGCTGCTCGGGCAGGCCGGCGATGTCGGGCTGCACCTGGTCCTCGCCCGGCGCAGCGGCGGGGCGGCTCGGGCGCTCTACGACCCGGTCATCCAGACTTTGAGGGACTGCGCCGCACCTGGGCTGGTCCTGTCCGGCAGCCCGGACGAGGGGGCATTGGTCGGGTCGGTGCGCCCCCAGCAGCGGGTTCCCGGCCGCGGCACCCTGGTCGCGCGCAGCGTAGGGACGCAGGTGGTCCAGATCGCTGTCGCGAGCATCGAGCGTCCCGCGGCGGGATAGCGCTGGGCCGTCCCGGGGTACCCTGGCGCGGTCATGAGCGCCCACCGTGTCCCCGCCGGCCCGCCCCCGGAGCCGGTCGTGCAGAAGCTGCGGCTGCGCTACGCCAAGCGCGGCCGGATGCGGTTCACCTCGGTGCGGGACTTCCAGCGGGCGCTCGAGCGGGCGGTGCGCAAGGCCGAGCTGCCGATCGGGTTCAGCGCCGGTTTCCACCCGCACCCCAAGATCTCCTACGCCAACGCCGCACCCTCGGGTGCGGCCAGCGAGGCGGAGTATGCCGAGATCGGGCTCACGGCGCGCTGCGATCCCGAGGACGTCCGCACCCGCCTCGACGCGGCCCTGCCGGCCGGGCTCGACATCGTCGAGGTGGTCGAAGCGACCCCGGGCGCGCTCGCCGACCGGCTCGACACCAGCGTCTGGCGGATCACCGTCGCGGGGGTTCCCGCAGCTGCGGTCACCGCCGCCGTCGCTGCACTTCTGGCCGCCGAGACTGTCCCGACCGTGCGCCTCATGAAGACCGGTCCGCGCACCCTCGACGTCCGCGATGCGGTCCTCCGGGCGAGCCATGACGGGCCTGACCAGGACGGGTGTGAGATACTGACTGTGGTCGTAAGGCACACCACACCTGCCGTACGCCCCGACGACGTTCTGAACGCACTGCGCACCGTGGCTGGACTCGAGCCGCCGACGCCGCCCCAGGCGACACGGCTCGCCCAAGGGCTGTGGGATGGCGCAGGCACAGTGGCCAACCCGTTGGCCTCGCCGTAGATCGTCGCTGGCGCCCGAAACGGTGCCGCGCACCCAGCGCGAGCCGCCTCGGACGTAACCTGACGACTTCCGTCGGTCCCTCCCGGGACGCGACGATTCCGACCGCCACGCGGCCGTGGCCCTGACAGGCTCGGTGTGGGCGGTCCGCTGTGGCTGGACGAGAGGGCGCCTCATGGCCTCCACCGACGACCACACCACGACCACCGAACCGACCCCGCCTCCCGAGACCACCGTCGCGGGGACGTCCGCGCCGGAGGGCACCGCCGAGGGCGCGACCTCCGCCAAGGCTCCGGCCCGCCGCTCGCGGCGCCGCACCGCCGCCCCGGCTGTCCAGGCCCAGGACGAGGGCACGCAGACCCAGGACGGCATACCGGCGCAGTCGCCCGCCACCGGCGGTGAGCCGGCCACCGAGCCGGCCACCAGCGGTGAGCCGGCCGACGACCCTGCACCGACCACCACACCGGCCCGGCGCAGCCGCGCAGCCGGCACCACCACCACCCGCCGCCGGGCCGCCAAGGCCGCCGCCCCCGAGCAGGCCGTCGCCGACCTCGATGCCCTGCTCGCCGAACCGACCCCGAGGGTCGAGGAGGCTGAAGCGGCCGAAGAGGTCGAGGAGACCGCCGCCGCCGAGGCAGTGGTCCCCAGCTTCGGCCTGGTCTTCCAGCCTCCGGTCCCGACCTTCGTCGCCCCCCGCCCGGCCCGCGAGCCCGCCGCCCCCGCGGCCCCTGAACACGCCGACGCATCGACCGAGCCGGGCGACGAGCCCGACGTCGAGGACTCCGACGAGGGTGAGGACGGCGAGCCGCGCCGCACCAGCCGTCGGCGCCGCGGCGGCCGGGGCCGGCGCACCCGCACCGGCGAGACCCCGCAGGGCCAGTCCGAGTCCGGCGACGAGGACGAGCCCAGTGGCGCCCCCGACTCGGCGGCTCCGGCCGAGGACGACTCGGACGAGTCGTCGGCCTCCTCGCGCCGCCGTCGTCGTCGCCGCCGCGGGTCCTCCGCTGGGGAGTCCGAGGACGCGCCCGGCGTGGTCACCCGGGTCCGGGAGAGCCGGCCCGAGCGCTCCGAGGTTGTCGGCGTCCGCGGCTCCACGCGCCTGGAAGCCAAGAAACAGCGCCGCCGCGAGGGCCGCGAGGCCGGCCGGCGCCGCACCGTCATCACCGAGGCCGAGTTCCTCGCCCGCCGCGAGAGCGTCGACCGGATCATGCTCGTGCGTCAGATCGCGGACCGGACCCAGATCGCGGTCCTCGAGGACGGCGTGCTCGTCGAGCACTACGTCTCCCGGGACTCCACCGTCTCGATGGCCGGCAATATCTACCTCGGCCGGGTCCAGAACGTCCTGCCCTCGATGGAGGCCGCCTTCGTCGACATCGGCAAGGGCCGCAATGCCGTCCTGTATGCCGGTGAGGTCAACTGGGATGCCGCCGGCATGGAGGCCAACCAGCCGAAGCGGATCGAGAACGCCCTCGCCTCCGGTGAGAACGTCCTCGTCCAGGTGACCAAGGACCCGATCGGGCACAAGGGCGCCCGGCTGACCTCGCAGATCTCGCTGCCCGGCCGGTACCTCGTCTACGTCCCGGACAGCTCGATGACCGGCATCTCCCGCAAGCTGCCCGACACCGAGCGGGCCCGGCTCAAGCGGATCCTCAAGGAGGTCCTTCCGGGCAGCGCGGGCGTCATCGTCCGTACCGCCGCCGAAGGCGCCAGCGAGGAGGAGCTGCGCGGCGACGTCGAGCGGCTCACCGCCACCTGGGAGTCGATCAAGGCCAAGGCCCAGACCAAGGCCGGCAAGGGCCGCTCCGGTGCCTCGCCGCTGCTGCTCCATGGCGAGCCCGACCTCACCGTGCGGGTCATCCGGGACATCTTCAACGAGGACTTCGCCTCGCTGGTCGTCTCCGGCGACTCCGCGTATGGCGAGGTGCGCGAGTATGTCGGCTCGGTCGCTCCGGACCTGGCCGACCGGATCCAGCACTGGACCTCGGAGCAGGACATCTTCTCGCAGTACCGGGTCCACGAGCAGATCGCCAAGGCGATGGACCGCAAGGTGTGGCTGCCCTCGGGCGGCTCCCTCGTCATCGACCGCACCGAGGCGATGACGGTCATCGACGTCAACACCGGCAAGTTCGTCGGCTCCGGGGGCAACCTCGAGGAGACCGTGACGAAGAACAACCTCGAGGCCGCCGAGGAGATCGTCCGGCAGCTGCGGCTGCGCGATGTCGGCGGCATCATCGTCATCGACTTCATCGACATGGTCCTGGAGTCCAACCGCGACCTCGTCGTCCGTCGGTTGCTCGAGTGCCTCGGCCGGGACCGCACCAAGCACCAGGTCGCCGAGGTCACCTCGCTCGGCCTGGTCCAGATGACCCGCAAGCGGGTGGGGTCGGGCCTGATCGAGGTCTTCTCCGAGCCGTGCGAGCACTGCCGTGGGCGCGGCCTGACCATCCACGGCGAGCCGGTCGACAAGGCCCCCGCCCAGGAGGAGCCGGAGCGCCCAAGCGGCCAGCAGCAGCCCCGCACCCGGGGTCGGCGCGGCCGGTCCGGCGCCGAGCCGATCGCCGTGGTCGCCCCGCCGGTCAACCCCGGTGGCCCGACTCCCGCTCAGATCGCCGCCGCAGCACACGCGGCGGCGGTCAAGTCGTCGGGTCCGACCGGGGACGAGGCGGGCGGGAACGGCGCGGCGCAGGGTGTCGAAGCCTCGGACGTGCACGAGGTGCTCGAAGCCTCGGACGTGGCCGAGGTGCTCGAGGAATCGGACGTCGCCGAGCGCACCGAGGTCGTCCAGAGCCCCGAGGTCGCCGAGAGCCCCGAGGCTGTCGAGAGCCCTGACGTTGCCGAGACCGCCGAGGTCGAGACGGCGCCAGTGACTGACGAGGAGCCGGCCCCCGTGGACCCCACCCCCGAGGTGTCGACGCAGGCAGCATCCCGGGGCCGTGGCCGCCGGCGGCGGGGGCGCGTCGTCGCCCCGGCCGGACCCCCGCGGCCGGTCGGAGAGCCCGCCGTCATCGTCATCGGCTCGGCCGACGGGGCCGGCGGTTCGGGCGGAGACGCCTGAGTTTGGACCTCCCGCGCGCCACGCGGTACCCTGGTGAGTCGGTGCGCCCACCGCGAACCGGGTTCCCCAGTGCTTCCGCGCCAGCTGCGCGAGGGTGGGCCGTCATACCACTGAACGACTGAAGGAAAGTGAGCTCGACGTGTACGCGATCGTCCGCGCCGGCGGCCGCCAGGAGAAGGTCTCCGTTGGCGACGTCCTCATCATCGACAAGGTCGCGGGCGAGGCCGGCACCAGCGTGGACCTCACGCCGCTGCTTCTCGTCGACGGGACGACCGTGACTAGCGACGCTGCGGCTTTGGCCAAGGCCAGCGTGACCGCCGAGGTCGTCAAGCCCGCGAAGGGCCCGAAGATCGTCATCTTGAAGATGAAGAACAAGACCGGCTACCGCAAGCGCCAGGGTCACCGCCAGCACCTGACCCAGGTGAAGATCACGGGCATCTCAGCCTGACCGCCCTACCCCAGACGCGACATACGACGAGGCAAGGAACGAGCAGATGGCACACAAGAAGGGTGCGTCCTCGACGCGCAACGGGCGCGACTCCAACGCGCAGCGGCTCGGGGTCAAGCGGTTCGGCGGCGAGCAGGTCAACGCCGGCGAGATCATCGTGCGTCAGCACGGCACGCACTTCCACCCCGGTGACGGCGTGGGCCGCGGCAGCGACGACACCTTGTTCGCGCTGATCGCCGGTGCCGTGAAGTTCGGCGCCAAGCGAGGCCGCAGGACCGTCAGCATCGAGCAGGGCTGACGAGCTAGCTTTCGCGCGGGGCGGGTCACCAGCGGTGGCCCGCCCCGCGCGCGTTGTCGGAAGAGAAGGAGGGCGGTATGTCGACCACATTCGTCGACCGGGTGACCGTCCATGTCACGGCCGGTTCCGGTGGCCACGGGGTCGCCTCGATCCGGCGGGAGAAGTTCAAGCCGCTCGGCGGCCCCGACGGCGGTGACGGCGGCCACGGCGGCAGCGTCATCGTCCGGGTCGACCCGCAGGTGACCACCCTCCTGGACTACCACCGTCATCCGCACCGCACCGCCTCCAGTGGCAAGCCGGGAGCCGGCGACGAGCGCGACGGCGCCGACGGGGGCGACCTCGTCCTGCCGGTGCCGGACGGGACCGTCGTCACCGACGGGGCCGGGGGAGTGCTCGCCGACCTTGTCGGCGACGGAGCGGAGTATGTCGTCGCGCGCGGCGGGCGGGGTGGGCTGGGCAACAAGGCGTTGGCCTCGCCGCGCCGCAAGGCACCCGGGTTCGCCCTGCTCGGTGAGCCGGGCGAGAGCCGTGACGTGGTCCTCGAGCTGAAGACCCTCGCGGACGTCGCCCTGATCGGCTTCCCCTCGGCGGGCAAGTCTTCCCTCGTCGCGGCAATGTCGGCCGCGCGGCCGAAGATCGCCGACTACCCGTTCACCACCTTGGTCCCAAACCTCGGGGTCGTCACCGCGGGGGACCACCGGTTCACCATGGCTGATGTCCCTGGGCTCATCCCGGACGCCCACCTCGGTAAAGGGCTCGGCCTGGAGTTCCTCCGGCATGTCGAGCGCTGCTCGGTCCTAGTTCACGTCGTCGACTGCGCCACCCTCGAGCCTGGGCGCGACCCGCTGACCGACCTCGACGTCATCGAGCACGAGCTGGCTCAGTACGTCCCGGAGAGTGGCCTGGGGGGTCGGCCGCTGTCCGAGCGCACCCGGGTGATCGTCCTCAACAAGGCCGACGTCCCCGAGGCGCTCGAGCTCGCCGAGCTGGTCCGGCCCGAGCTGACCGACAAAGGACTCGAGGTCCACATCGTCTCTGCCGTCTCCCGCCTGGGGCTGCGTGAGCTCGGCTTCGCTCTGGCCCGGCATGTCGCTGCGGCCCGGGAGGCTCGCGTCGAGACCTCGCCACGTCGGGTGGTGCTCCGCCCGAAGGCGGTCGACGACTCGGGCTTCACCGTCACCCGCGAGGAGAGTGCCGACGGTGCGCTCTTCCGGGTCGTCGGCGAGCGGCCGACCCGGTGGATCCGGCAGACCGACTTCAGCAACGACGAGGCGGTCGGCTATCTCGCCGACCGGTTGACCCGCCTCGGGGTCGAGGAGGCGCTGGTCAAGGCCGGTGCGCTGCCCGGTGACCCGGTCGCCATCGGAGTGGGGGACGATGCGGTCGTCTTCGACTGGGAGCCCACGCTCAGTCCGGGGGCCGAGCTGCTCGGGGGCCCCCGCGGGACCGACCTGCGCCTCGACACCTCCGCCCGACCGACCCGCGGCCAGAAGCGGGACCGGATGCGCGAACGCTATGCCGCCCGGGCCGCCACCCAGGCCGAGCTCGAGGCCGAGCGCAAGGCCGGTCACTGGGCCACGGCCCGCGACACCGACGAGCCCTGAGCTCATGCAGCCCGCTCCCCGACGGGTTTGACGGGCCCAGCCAGCACCCAGACGAAGCCGGCCATGGCCGCGGAGTCGACGCCACTAGGATGAGCGCGTGCCTCACCGGTCGACCGTCGCGAACGCCATGCGACTGGTCGTCAAGGTCGGCTCGAGCTCGCTGACGACCGGTGGGCGACTCGATGTGGCCCGACTCCAGGCGCTCGTGGACGTCCTTGCCGCCCGACGCCACGCCGGGACCTCGGTCGTCCTGGTCTCCTCGGGGGCCATCGCGGCCGGCATCACCCCGCTTCACCTGACGAAGCGCCCGCGCGACCTCCCGACCCAGCAGGCCGCGGCCAGCGTGGGGCAGGGGGCGCTCATCGCGGCATACCAGCGGGCCTTTGCCCGGCACGGGCTGACCGTGGGACAGGTCCTGCTCACCGTCGAGGATGTGACCCGGCGGGCCCACTATGGCAACGCGCGGCGCACGCTGGACCGGCTGCTGGACTTCGGGGTCGTTCCGGTGGTCAACGAGAACGACACCGTGGCGACCAGCGAGATCCGGTTCGGCGACAACGACCGGCTCGCTGCCCTGGTTGCCCACCTGGTGTCCGCGGACGCCCTCGTTCTGCTCTCCGATGTCGACGGCCTGTATGACGGTTCGCCAACCCGACCCGGGGCGACCCGCCTCGACGTCGTCCACAGCGCTGACGACCTCGCGGGAGTCGACGTCGGCGGGATCGGGTCCTCGGTCGGGACCGGCGGGATGGCCACGAAGGTCGAGGCGGCGGCCATCGCCACGGCCGCGGGGATCCCGACGCTGCTCACCTCGGCCGCGCTGGCCGACGTTGCGCTGAGCGACGACCCCGCGGTGGGGACCATCTTCGTGGCGACTGGTCGGCGCAAGCCGTCGCGGCTGCTCTGGCTGGCGCACGCCTCCAAGACCCATGGCCGGCTCCTGCTCGACGACGGTGCCGTTCGCGCGGTGGTCGAGCGGTCCAAGTCCTTGTTGCCTGCGGGAATCACCTCGGTCGAGGGCGACTTCGGGGCGGGGGAGCCGGTCGACCTCTGCCGCCTCGACGGCGGCGTTGTCGCCCGCGGGTTGGTCAACTACTCCTCCGATGAGCTTCCCGCGCTGCTCGGGCGCAGCACCCGCGAGCTGGCCCGTGAGCTCGGGCCCGAGTACGAGCGTGAGGTCGTCCACCGCGACGACCTGGTGGTCCTGGTCTGACGCCGGGGCAGTGACGGGGCGGTCCGGCGCTCGCCTCCTGCGCTCCCCGCGAGCATTCGGCGGATCCCTTGTGGCGCCCTATGCCGTGCTTCACCCCTTGACGCAGTGAGCCATTGCTCCGCATCCCGACGCAGGGCTCGTCGGCAGGGCTGTCGTGGCGCCCTATGCCGTGCTTCACCCCTTGACGCAGTGAGCCATTGCTCCGCATCCCGACGCAGGGCTCGTCGGCGCAGCTGTCGTGGCGCCCTATGCCGTGCTTCACCCCTTGACGCAGCACCCTTCTGCTTCGTGCCATGACGCAGGAGGGTGTTGCTTCGTGCCTTGGCGCAGGGGGTTGTTGCTTCGTGCCATGACGCAGGAGGGTGTTGCTTCGTGCCTTGGCGCAGGAGGTTGTTGCTTCGTGCCATGGCGCAGGAGGGTGTTGCTTCGTGCCTTGGCGCAGGGGGTTGCTGCTCCGCGTCGTGAAGCAGTGGGCTGTTGCTTCGGAAAGTGGCGCAGCACTTGCTTTGCTCCGAGGGGTGAAGCACGGCATAGGAGGTGGAAGGGCATCCTCGAGATCGGCTTGGCCCTGGCGGGGTGGGCCACGTCACGGGATCCGGACAGACCAACGGCGCGCGGCTGGCTGGGTGGGTTGTCGGGTGGATGGCCCGGGGAGGGCGCTGGCTGGGTGGGTTGTCGGGTGGATGGCCCGGGGAGGGCATTGACCGGGTGGGTTGCCAGGCGGGTCGCCCCAGGCCACGACGTTCCCCCGGCTCGACGTCCGCACAGCCGCCGGGAGCCACGGGGGCGTGGACGCACGATGGGCTCATCGCGGATGGCGACATACCCTTGGGCGCATGTCGACCATCGACCCGACCGTCGTCGCCGAGGTCGCCGAGGTTGCCCGCGCCGCACGCGTGGCGTCCCGGCGCCTGGCCAGGATGACCCGCGCGCAGAAGGACGCGGCCCTGCGCCTTCTCGCGGACGCCCTCGACGCGGCCACGCCGCAGATCCTCTCCGCGAACGCCGCGGACCTCGCCCGAGGCAAAGACCGCGGTATGCCGGCCGGCCTCCAGGACCGCCTCCTTCTTGACGAGCGCCGCGTCGCGGCCGTCGCCGACGCGCTCAGGGATGTCGCGGCCCTCCCGGATCCCGTCGGTGAGGTCGTCCGCGGCTCGACCCTGGCCAACGGGCTGCAGCTGCGCCAGGTCCGCGTTCCGATGGGGGTGGTGGGCATGATCTACGAGGCCCGCCCGAATGTCACCGTCGACGCCGCAGGCCTAGGTCTGAAGAGCGGCAATGCGGTCATCCTCCGCGGCGGCTCGGCGGCCGCCGACACCAACCGGGCGCTCGTCCACGCCATCAGGACCTCGCTCGCGGCGCAGGGCCTGCCCCCCGACGCGGTCTGCCTGCTCGACCAGGACGGCCACGACGCCGCCCGGGCCCTGATGACCGCCCGCGGTCTGGTCGACCTCGTCATCCCGCGCGGCGGCGCGGACCTCATCCGGACCGTCGTCATGGAGTCGACCGTCCCGGTCATCGAGACCGGCGTCGGCATCTGTCACGTCTACGTCGACGCCGCCGCCGATCTCGACATGGCCGCCCGGATCGTCCTCAACTCCAAGACCCAACGCCCCTCGGTCTGCAACGCCGCCGAGTCGCTGCTGGTCCACCGGGAGGTCGCCGACGCCTTCCTCCCCAAGGCACTGACCGACCTGTCCGGGGCCGGCGTGCGCCTCCATCTCGCCGCCGATGTCGCCCCGTATGCCGACCAGGCCGGAGCGGCATACGCGCTGGCCAACGAGGCCGACTTCGGCACGGAGTGGCACTCGCTCGAGATGAGCGTGGCCATCGTCGACGATGTCGACGCCGCGATCGAGCACATCCGGACCTTCGGCAGTGGGCACACCGAGGCCATCGTCACCGGGGACCGGGCCGCCGCGCGGACCTTCACCCAGGAGGTCGACGCCGCCGTCGTCATGGTCAACGCCTCGACCCGCTTCACCGACGGCGGCGAGTTCGGTTTCGGCGCCGAGATCGGGATCTCGACGCAGAAACTGCACGCCCGCGGGCCCATGGCCCTCGCCGAGCTGACGACGACCAAATGGGTCGTCGAGGGCGACGGCCAGATCCGCGGCTGACCTTCCCCGAGAGCGTCCGACGGGGCCGCTACCGCCGCGCATACCAGCGATTCGGCCGCGACCTGGCAGGATGGCGCCTCGTGGAAGCAGCTGAGGTTCGCAAGCTCGCGGCGGTCGAGGACCGGCACTGGTGGTATGCCGAACGCCGACACCTGCTGCGGCGCGCCCTGCGGGGCCTGACGCCCGGGCGGGCGCTGGACATCGGGGCCGCCGGCGGCGGGAACACCCGGGTGCTGCGCGAAGGCGGCTGGCGCCCGGTGGCGCTGGAGTACACCGCGGAGGGTTCTCAGGTCGCCCAGGAGCGCGGCCTGGCCGTCATCCGCGGGGATGCGACGAAGCTGCCCCTAGACACCGACTCGATGGACCTCATCGTCGCCTTCGACGTCCTCGAACACATCGAGGACGACCTCGGCGCGGTCGAGGAGGTGCGGCGCGTCCTCAAGGCGAGCGGGACCTTTCTCATCGCCGTCCCCGCCGACCCGGCCTTGTGGTCCGCGCACGACACCGCCGTCGGCCACGTCCGCCGCTACACCCGCTCCGGGCTCGTGGACGTCCTGACCCGCGGAGGCTTCGAGGTCGAGGACATCACCTCGTGGATGGTGCTGCTGCGCCCCGCGGTCCTACTACGCCGGCGCGGGTCCACCGGGAGCGATCTCGACGACCCCCATCCCGTCGTCAACACCGTGCTGCGCTCGGTCGTCGTGGCCGAGCGTTTCCTCCCGACCGGTCGGCTCCCCGGGGTGAGCCTGCTGGTCCGGGCGCGGCCGCGCTGAGTCGTACGCCACGTAGTACGTCGGGCGCCCCTGCATGTGCCGGTACATCCGGCCGACATACTCGCCGAGCAGGCCGAGGCAGATGAGCTGGAAGGCGCCGAAGGCCGAGACGATGAGCACCGTCGACGTCCAGCCGGGGACCGCACTGCCGCGCCACGCCGTGACCAGGGCGAAGATCCCGAGCAGGGCGGCCGCCGCGCCACCACCCAGGCCGAGGAAGGTGGCCAGGCGCAGCGGCGCGAGCGAGAACCCGGTGACCGAGTCCATCGACAGCTTGAGCATCTTGACGAAGGGGTACTTGGTCGAGCCCGCCGCTCGTTCCTCGCGGCGGTACTCCACGCTCGCCGACGGGAAGCCCAACGCCGGGACGATGAAACGGAGCACCCGGTTGTCGTCGGGTAGGGCGTTGACGGCGTCGACCGTCGCGCGGGACATCAGCCGGTAGTCGCCGGCGTCACTCTGGGCGGCGGTCCCTGAGAGAGCTCGGATCATCGCGTAGAACACCCGCGCCGTGACCCGCTTGAAGGTCGTGTCGGTCGACCGGTCGCTGCGGACGCCGTAGACGACGTCGACGCCCTCACCGTGGGCGACCGAGAGCATGTCCGCGATCACCTCGGGCGGGTCCTGGAGGTCGGCGTCGAGGGTGACGACATACGCGCCGGTCGCGCAAGCCAGCCCCGCCGAGATGGCGTTCTGGTGCCCAGCGTTGGCCCGGAGCCGGACGATCCGCAGGTCGGGCCACTCCCGGTGGACCCGGTGCAGCAGTGCGGGGGTGAGATCGGCGCTGCCGTCGTCGACCGCCACCACCTCGTACGGGACCCCGAGCCCGTCGAGCACCGGACGCAGCCGCGCGACGAGCAGCGGAAGGACCGCCTCCTCGTTGTACATCGGGATGACGACCGACAGCTCCGGGTGCATGCCTCCAAGGGTACCCGCGCGCCTGGGCACGCCCTGTGGATGCGCTTCCGCGCCGCTGTGCCGCAGCGTCAGGGGCGATGTGCGCGATACCTCGTCGTTGTGTTCTCTTGGTGTACCGCCAGGGGCGGGACTGCACGCTACGCTGTCGCCATGTCTGCAACCGTGATGCCTGCGCTGCTCACCGGTCTGGTCGCCGAGGGCGAGGCGGCGCGCTCCCTGCCCATGCCCGACGTCCTGTATGGCGTCCTCGCGTTCGCCGTCTTCCTGCTCCTGCTCGGCATCACGTGGATGTTCCGCAACACCGCCTCGCGGGCCCCGCGCAAGCGGGCCGGTGGCGCCGCTGCCGGGGGCCACCACTGACCCAACGCATCGGCGTGATGGGTGGCACCTTCGACCCCATCCATCACGGTCACCTCGTCGCAGCGAGCGAGGTCCAGGCGCTCTTCGGGCTCGACGAGGTCGTCTTCGTCCCCACCGGCCAGCCCTGGCAGAAGGACGCCGAGTCGGTGACGGCGCCCGAACACCGCTACCTCATGACCGTCATCGCGACGGCGTCGAACCCGCGGTTCTCGGTGAGCCGGGTCGACATCGACCGGGACGGCCCGACGTACACGATCGACACCCTGCGCGACCTGCACGCCCAACGACCCGACGCCGAGCTCTTCTTCATCACCGGCGCCGACGCGCTGGCGCACATCTTCTCGTGGAAGGACGTCGACGAGTTGTTCACCCTGGCCCAGTTCGTCGGGGTGACCCGCCCGGGGCATGTGCTCTCCGACCCGGGGCTGCCCTCGGACCGGATCACCCTCGAGGAGGTGCCGGCGATGGCGATCTCGTCGACGGACTGCCGGGAGCGCGTCGGGCGGTCTCAGCCGGTCTGGTACCTCGTCCCCGACGGCGTGGTCCAGTACATCAACAAGTACCACCTCTACACCCGGCACGCGGCGCCGCCGGCCACCACCCCGGCCGCGCCCGTGCCACCTGGAAGGGATGCATGACCGCCACCCAGCGGTCGATGGACCTCGCGCGGGTCGCAGCAGCGGCCGCCGACGACAAGCTGGCGTCGGATGTCGTGGCCATCGACGTGAGCGAGTACCTCGCTCTGACCGACATCTTCGTCCTCGCGACAGGGAACAACGAACGGCAGATCGGGGCCATCGTCGACGAGGTCGAGGACCGGCTCCGCGAGGCCGGCGTCAAGGCGCTGCGCCGCGAAGGGGCCCGCGAGGGCCGCTGGGTGCTCCTGGACTTCGGCGACATCATCGTCCACGTCCAGCACACGCAGGAGCGCGAGTTCTACTCCCTCGACCGGCTGTGGCGGGACTGCCCGCTGGTCGACGTCTCCGTTCCCGCCTGACCCGTCGTGGCCGAGGCATCCCCGGCCGGCGCCCGGCGCCGGATCATCGTCCTGCGTCACGGCGAGACGCTCGACAATGCGGCAGGCATCTGGCAAGGCCAGCGGGACACCCCGCTGTCCGAGCAGGGCCTGTCCCAGGCTCGGGTCGCGGCGCCGTCGCTGCGGGCGCTGGCCCCGGACCTGCTGGTGTCCAGCGACCTGGCCCGGGCGGCCGCCACGGCCGAGATCGTGGGGAAGGCGTGCGGCCTGCCGGTCCGCTTCGACCCTCGCCTTCGCGAGATCAACGTCGGGCGATGGTCCGGTATGACGACCGCGCAGGTCCGGGCCCAGGACGGCCCGACCCTGGAGGCGCTGAGCCGCGGGGAGGACGTCCGCCGCGGGGGGAGCGGGGAGACCGTGGCCGAGCTGGCCGAGCGCGTCGGTGCCGCCCTCGCCTCGATCCTGCAGATGCTGAGCGACGGGGGCACCGCCCTCGTCGTCTGCCACGGGGTCGCCGGCCGGGCCTGCGTCGCGGCGCTGCTCGGGCTCGACCAGCTCGGGGCGGTGGCGCTGCTGCGGGGTCTGGGGAATGCGCACTGGTCCGTCGTCGCCGAGGTGTCCGGACCTGCGGCGCCGGGGTCACCGGAACGGCCGTTGGGGACCTGGGCGCTCGAGTCGTGGAACGTCGGGGCCGTGCCGCGTTGAGCGGGCGTGGGCCGATTTGGTGTCCTGTGGCGGTTCCCAGGTAGACTTCCCGGGTTCCTCCGGGGACGCGGGGCTGTAGCGCAGTTGGTAGCGCACCTCCATGGCATGGAGGGGGTCAGGGGTTCGAATCCCCTCAGCTCCACCCCACGCACAAGGTTCGAACCCTTGCCAACGTCAATGTTGGTAGAGGTTCGGGCCTTGTCGTCCTCTGCGAGCCAGGTGAGGGCGTTGGCGTTGACCTGCGGGTCGAGCAGCATTTCAAAGGGCCGATTGTGCTCGACGCGCAGCTCGTCATCTTCGTCGATGTAGACCTTGGTGAAGAACGCCTGGTTGCATAGCCGCCGGTTGGTGTCGTCGCAGCGGCTGTAGATGTCGGCGCAGTTCGCGAGGAGACCGAGCGCGTCGTCGAGGTGGGCGCGGGCGTCGGCGTAGTCGCCGTAGTGGGCGTCGATACGCTGGGTCACTTTGTCGAGTTCGGCGGTGATGCGGTCCTGCTCGCGCTTGAGGACGGTCAGCGGGATCGCGTCGGCGTAGTGGGCTTGCATGAGCCGGTCTTGCTCGCCTTCGAGCCGGTCGCGGTTCGCGGTGAGCCGGGTGAGCTCCTCGGTTTCGGAGGCCATGAGGTGGTCGAACTCGTGGTGCAGCATCCCGGCGAGAGCGTCCTGCTGGGCCGGGGTGATCTGGACGCGCGTGTAGTAGTCCTCGACGAGCTTCTCAACGTCTTCGATGAGCATGGCCTGGCGGGTGCAGTCGGTGCGCTTGGAGTGCCGACCCGAGCACACGAAGTAGCAGTAGACATTGCCGTGGCGGTTCTTCGCGTTGGAGACGATGAGCCGTGAGCCGCACTGTCCGCAGTGGACCGTGCCTTTGAGGTAGTGGCCGTGGACTTGGGTTGCTTCGACGGCGTGCTGGTGCGCGGTGAGCACGGACTGGACCTGATACCAGACTTCGGCGGGAACCAGCGGCGGCTGGTTGCCTTTGTAGCGGGTGCCCCGGTAAATGACATCGCCTTTGTAGTAGGGGTTCGTCAGCATCCGGTGAACTGTGGAGACAGCCAAGGGTTTGGCTGGGCGTCGTGGTGTCGGGAGGCTCCGTAGACCCCGCGAGGTGAGCTCGTCATGGAGCTGGCTGACGCTCCAGTCTCCAGAGGTGTATGCCTTGAACGCCCATTCGATCATTGGTGCTCGCTCGGGGTCGAGTTCGACGGTGCGCAGCTCGCGCCCCAGCTCGTCTAGTTTGCGGACGTTGAGGTAGCCGATGGGTGCCTTGCCGTTGGTGCCACCGCCGATGGCCTTCTGGTTCATACCTTTGGCGACCTCGGTGGCGAGGTTTCGGGAGTAGAACTCAGCGATCGTGGACATGATGCCGTGCAGCAGCATCCCCGAGGGCGTCTCGTCGATGTTCTCCGTCGCCGACACGAGCATGACCCCGCACTGTTGGAGAGCGAGGTGGATGCTCACGTCATCAGCCCGATTACGAGCGAGCCGGTCGACCTTGTGAACGATGCAGTACGAAACCTTGTTCGCTTTGACGTACTGGATCATCCGCATCAGTTCGGGCCGGTCGGCGGACTTGGCAGAGGCCCCGGCGTCGATGAACTCTTCGAGGATCCCGGCACCGAGTTGCTCGGCTTTGCGCCGGGTGGCTTCGCGTTGCGCTGGGATCGAGAAGCCCTCGTCGGTGCCGCCCTTCTCTGCTTGTTCGCGGGTGGAGACCCGCAGGTAGGACACGGCTACAGCGCCGCCCTTCGGTGGTTCGATCAGGCTGGCCGTTGGATCATCAGCGACGGTTGTCATCTGGACGCTCACTCTCACGCGGTTCGGCCCTCGCGCTCCCCGTTGCCGTGGGAGGGGTGTTGATCGTGAGAGCAGCCGGTGAAGGCTGTAGGGCGAGACCCGGATCGGGTCTCGGTGCGTGTTGCCCGCCAGATGACGAGGTTTGAGCCACAACACCCCGCGTCGCGAGGCTTGTACGTTGATTCTACCTGGCCGCATCCGACGCGGCCAGGGCAACCGAGTCCGCGCGGTACGTGTCGGGCGGTCGGGCCGCCGCGCGGGCGGCTCTGCTTTCTCCGGTCTCCTGTAGCGTCAGCCGGATGAGGACTTCGGCGAGTTTGTGAAGATCGGCTCGGTCGCGGTGGACGGCGCGGACGGAGAGTGACCGTTCCTCGTACGGGCGACGGTTAGTCTTCTTGGCGTAGCGGGTCATCGGCCTATGGCGCTTCGTCATCGTCGCCGAGGGTCGCGTAGAACTCGTCTTCGGCTTCCTGGCGCTTGCGGACCTGGGCGATCACGAACTCGACGAACTCGACGTCGCGGTCGTCAAAGGTCACGTCCTGGATCGGGGCCTGTGGCTCTTCACCGGGCCAGAGTGCCTGACGGGTCGGGCGGTCCCGATCGCCGCGCGTGCCGCAGGCTGTGACCCAGTAACGGAGCCGTTCGCGTGCGTCGGCGAAGTCTCGATGCCAGCCAAGCGGTGCTGAGGCGTCCTGCTCAGGGTCGTATGCGGCGAGCCAATGCAGATGCAGCGCGGAGAGTTCCCACATGAGTTCCGGGTGGTGGTGCCAGAACGGCGGGATCACCGATGCCTGGAGACCGTAGGTGAGGCGAAGCCAGTCCACCCACCGGTTGAGTGCGAGCCATTCCTGCTCCAGCTCGTGAGCTGTCAGAAGGTTCCAGTTCACCGGATGCGGGGGCTCGGGCATGTCGGCGTTCGTGACGCGCGGTGGTCCATCGAATACGTCGGGTTCGTCGGCTTCGGGCAGATCAGAGTCCCGCAGCTCGGGATGTTGTTCGCTCATGGTCGGCTCCCGATCACATGCTGACGGACGAGGCCTGCGCCGTCGGCGTCGAGCGCTGCGGCGGCTCGTAGGCGGCGGCTTCGCGAGCCACCTGGTTGCGGGGTGAGCGATCCACCTCGTAGCGCGTGCGGGCTGCGTCGTGGCCGATCCTCTTGGCGACGAACTCCTCGGTCTCAACCGCCTGGCCGTTGCGCTCGTAGTTGACTTCGCGCGTGTATCCCTCGGCGATGAAGTTGTCGCCCGGAAAGAAGTTTGCGTGGGCGTGCTCGGCGGAGCGGCCGAACATCACGAGGTGGTGGTAGGTCGTCTCTGTCCGCGTGAACGAGCCATCCTCTTCGCGGCGGAAGTGCTCCTTGCCGATCCGGGCGAAAAACCTCGCGTCTCCCTTGGCGGTCTGTGTGAGCAGCGGGTCGGAAGCGATGAATCCCGAGAGGGACTCCTGCGTATGAATGGCCATGAGCCTTTCCTCCTGATCTCAGGCGGCCAGCTCGTTGCGGCCGCTGTACCAGGCAGGTGCGCCCCCGTGCCCATGCCGTGCGTCAGGGTGCTGGCCGGCGTAGGAGGGCTTCGAGCTCGACGCGATCGCTGCGGAGCTGTGCCGCATCGGGACGGTTAGGCCAGGCGCGCAGGTCGGTCACGATGGGTGGTGCGGAGCGCAGCAGCGTGATCCCGGTACCGAACGGGAGGGTGCGGATACGGTCGGGAGGCAGGATCGGCACGCGCCGTATGGAGCGCTGGTTCGACCGGGTGCCGCGATCACCGAGGGTGACGGAGTCGGTGTATTCGTCGCGTTCGCCGATGAGGGTGGAGAGGTCTTGAAGGTCGCGGCTGTTGGATGCGCCGCCGAGGATGATCTTGACGATGCTGGCATCCCAGATCGCCCCGGCCTGATGCTCGCTCCATCGGTCGCGCGCTTGGGCGAGGGACTGCAACACCGGCATGGTCGTGATCCCGGTACCACCGCCCTCAGCCATCAGTGTCGGCAGCGACGGCAGGGGTGCGAGGTTGCCGATCTCGTCGAGCGCCAGCAACAGCGGCGGATCAAGCCGGGCTCCGGGCGACCGTGCGGCGAGTCGGCGGGCGGTTTCGATGAGGTCTTCCACGAACGCGGCGACGAGCGCGGCGGATGCGCCTGCGCCGGCTCCGGTGGCCAGCAGGTAGAGGGTGCCTTGTTGGGTGAGGAAGGTTTCGGGGTCGAAGTGCTCGTCCGGTCCCGGGGTGATGGCATCGAGCACACGCGGGTCAGCGAGGGCTGCCAGCGCCAGGGAGACGCCTTGCCAGATGCTGTCACGGGTCTTGGGGTCCGCATCGATCATCGCGCCGAGCGAGTCACCCCACCCCATCGCCGCGTTCGGGTGCGAGTTCAGGATTGCAACAGCCTCGGCAGCGGCGCTGGGGTCGAGAGTCCACCGAAACAGCTCAGCCGACGGCCTGCCGTCGAGGGCAGCGGCGTGGAGCAGCGCTTGGAGCGCGGTTCGGGTTTTCCCTTCCCAGAACCCGCCGGACTCCACCCCGCCGGAGGAGAGGCCCGTGGCGGCGGCGAGACCGTTGGCGCGGATCATCGCGGTCAGCGGGTCCTCGCAGCCGCGCACTGGCGACCAGCGCAGCCCCGCAGGGATTCCCTCCGCCAAGTGCTGGGGGTCGAACACCGCGAGCGGTCCGCCCTTGTCTCGGCGAGCTTTCAGCGTCGCAGTGAGATTGTCGGGCCGTGTGCTGGTGGTGACGACGGCTCCGGGTGCGTCGAGGATCGCGTTGATGACCACGTGCAGGCCTTTGCCGGAGCGAGGCGGGCCGATCAGCAGGATCGAGTCCTCCACCGACGCCCACACACCGGTGCCGCGGCTGGTGCCAAGGAGGTAGCCGACATCGGCAGGTGTCGGTGTCGTCAGTGATGGGCGGAGGGTTTCGGCGCGGTGCAGGAGGGCTTTCGCGGATGCGGTGGTCTTGACCTCCTGAGCGGTCGCGATGCCTGCGAGACGGTGTGGGTCGGTCTCGACCTTGCGGTTGTGGCGACGCAACCACATCCACACCCAGGCAACACCAGCTATCAGTACGGTGAGCAGCAGCGCCGTGACGATCCAGTAGACGACCGGGCTGAGGTCTTCGGCGTCGAGGGCCCCGGCCGGGTCGGTGGGGTTGAACAGCACCCCGAGCCCCGACGCTGGATCTGCAAGTGGTTGGGGTGTGCCACCGAGGAAGGCGGCGACTGATCCGGCTACTCGGAGGATGAGCGCAAGGCCGAAGGCTCCGATCAGGGCGATGAGAGCGGCGTTGGTGAGTTCGTCGCCCATGCTCCCGCCCTGACTCGGGTTCATTGCAGCCGCCGCACGACTGTCGTGCCCGAGATACGCCCGAACAGGATCGCCTCACTCGTCGAGTCAGGCGGGAGGTTGTCGAGATCGACCAGCACCCGAGCGGTGCCGGCCCCGGCGGCGTCGGTGTGGCTCACGATGACCGCAACGGCGACATCCTCACCGGGCAGGAAGCCCTCGCCCTCCACCTCTATGAGCCGCAGCGCACGTGGCGCGGCAGCTCGGCGGCCGCGCCGTGTTCCCGGCACCGGTTCATGCTCAACGGCTCGTGCAGGTGGGGTTGGTTTGCGGGCGTGGATGATGTCGGTGAACACACCGCCGTCGCACTCGCGGACCTCGACCCGCACCGAAACGGTGCGGTCTTTCGTGATCTCGTCCATCAGTGACCCGAACGAAGCGCGAGTCCAGGGTCCCGCAGCCGGTGACGGATGCTCGGCGCCATCGACGGTCGTGGTCAGTGTCCCGTCGGTGGCGGCGGTGATGATCACGTTGGGCAGATCGACGGGCACCTCGGGTGCGCGGTCGGACGGGTGGGAGTGGCGAGGGTGTGCGAGGTTCATCGGTGACCTCCAGAGGCTCGCGAGCTCGTATCGAACAACGCCAACTCGGCAGGATGCAACTGGTGCTGGGTCACGAAGCTTCTGGCTTTGATCCGCCAGAGCCCTTGGCCGACGCCGAGGTTCGGCAGGAGTTGCTGTTCGGTGCCGGTCAGGCCAAGCGCCGAGGCGGTGGGTCCGAGCTGGTCGGATTCCTGCCGGTACACGATTCGGGTCTCCGCATTCGCCAACAGCGAATTGGCGAGTGAACGCATGGCGGAGCCTTGATCGCCGACGTTGTCGAGGTCGGAGAGCTTGTGAAAGATCAACATATTCGCGATCCCGTAATGCCGAGCGAGCCGCCAGTGCGCGTCCATCCGCCGCAACAGCGCCGGGTGGGACATGAGCCGCCAGGCCTCGTCGTAGATCACCCACCGCTGCCCACCGTTCGGATCGAGCAGCGCCGATTCCATCCACGCCGACGAACACGTCATCAATACCGAGATCAGGGTCGAGTTCTCCGTCACCCGCGACAGGTCGAGGGAGATCATCGGCAGCGACGGATCGAACCGCACCGTGGAGGGGCCGTCGAACAGCCCGGCGAGGTCACCGGCAACGAGACGACGCAGGGCGTGGCCGACGAGACGGCCGTCTTCGGCCAGACGTCCGTCGGGGTCGGTGCTGGGGCTGAGGATGTGGTCAACGACCATCGGCAGGATCGGCACCTGGTTCTCCCGCACCGTCTGCGTCAACGCTAGGTCGATGGCGGTGTGCTCCAACGGCGACAGCCCGCGCGCCAGCACTGTCTCGGTGAGTGCGCCGATCAAGTCCCGGCGTCGTGCGGCGACGGTGGCGGCCCACTGCTCGTCCGAGAGCCCCGAGGGGCGGTGGCCTTCGTCGAGGGGATTCAGGCGGGTATTGAGTCCGTGGCCGAGGACGATGGCCCGGCCACCGACAGCGTTAGCGACGGCAGTGTGCTCACCCTTTGGATCGCCGGGGACATAGACCCTGCGGCCGAACGGTATTGACCGCGTGTAGAGCGACTTGGCGAGCGAGGACTTGCCGGAGCCGACGATCCCGGCCAGCACAACGTTGGGGGCGGTGATGATGCCGCGTGCATACAACACCCACGGGTCGTACACGAAGCTGCCGCCGGAGTAGAGGTCCTGGCCGACGAACACCCCATCGGCACCGAGGCCGCCTTCGGCGACGAACGGATACGCCCCGGCCAAGGTCGCCGACGTGTCCTGGTGGCGTGGGAGCCGGAACCGCCCCGGCGTTCGGAGCTGTGCCGCGCCCTGTTCGCCGCTCTTGAGCAGGTAGATTGTGGCGCGCCGCTCAGCGCGTTCCGCCTCGGCCTTGGCTTTCGCGACATCGAGTTCGGCCTTGCGCTGCTCAGCATGGAGCCGGGCTTCCGCGCGGCGGCGCTGTTTGCGGAGCTTGCGGCGTTCCTTCGACGGCGCGACCAGCACGGCGGTGTGGAGGCGCTCCTTGTCGGTGGTCACAGTCCCAGACCTCGTGCCTGCTTGACCGCCGTAATCTTCGCGGGCTCGAACCACGACCGCTCCTGCTTCGGTTGCGGCACATCAGGACGCTTTGGAGCACCCGGCGAGGAGTACGAGACCAGCAGCTCCGGCCCATCCTGCGACGGCTCATCAATCGCTTCGGCGCTCGCGTCGGGATCGGAGTGACGGCGCAGCAGCGAGACATACCCGACGTGCGGGTTAACGACCAGGGCGTAGTCGCCCGAGATCATCACCCGGTCGTTGGTGCCCTGCCCGGGTTCGTCGTAGACGTACCCGTTCTCCAACGCCGCCTGCGTGGTCTCCTCGCCGTAGTCCCACTGCGCGAGGTAGTCCACAACATCGACATGCCCCAGTTCGCCGAGAATGCGCAACGGGCGGTCAGCCTCGTCGCCTTGGAGGAACACCACGTTGATCCATCGCGACGGCACAGTTTCGTCGATGGTCAGTTCGGGATGCCAGGCGATCCGCCCCGCAGCGGCGAACCCCTCAGCGAGCCGGTCGTAGGCCTGATCGACCAGACGCCCAGACCGGCGCAGTTTCTCCGCTGTGGCGAGAGCGTCACGTACTCCGGCTGCGTGGTTGCCGTCGTCGTTGAACGCGTGGGCGGCCTTCCGCTCGTGCACATCGGCGAGCTGTTCCAGCACCTGGTGGAGTGACCGCATCCCAGCAGACAGGTCTCCGATCACTCCGTACATCTGAGCGGGCTGATCGAACGTTCGGCTCGCGTGCGCAAGCCCGCGCAGAGCTTCGGACGCTTCCGTGGCGTCTGCTGTTGGGTCGAAGAACGTGGACATCATGGACCTCCCTTGTGCTGTGTGATGGGGAGGTACGCACAAGCGGCCCGGGAAGAATGTCCGTGGTCCGGCCTACTGTTGTATCGACGGATAGGCATACGAGCAGGGGCCCTACAAAGTGAGCGCAAGTCAGTACCGAAGCCAGCTGGATCGCAAACGCAAGCAGCGCATTGACGCGGACAAGAAGGCCGGTGAGTATCGATCGAAGGAGTCCTCGAAGCGTACTGACGCTGCCAAGGCCCGACAGGCAGCAGCTAAGACATCGAGCACCTCAACCCACAGCAGCAAACTTCGCGAGGCCGATCGCAGGGAGAAGGAAGCCGAGACCGCAGGCAAGGAGGCCAGCCGCTGGCAGGCACGGGCAGCCGGATACGCGAAGGAAGAGGCTGCCCTCCAGGGCAAGCTCGCCCGAGCCGAGCAGTCCGAGACTGATGCGGCAGAACGACGCCGCAAGAGCGAGCAACAGCGCACTGACCGGCGAGTAGCCGCCGAACGCGCCCAGTTGGAGTCGAGGGTCATCGGTGCCGAGGTAGCCGTGACCACCGCGCTGCGTCACCTTCCCGCGCCGAAGCGAGAAAAGCTCCGGGTGCTCATGCTTGGAGCCTCAGCCGAAGGCGACCTCCGTGTGGGGAGGGAACAGAAACGCATCCGGGCTGCGGTGGAGTCCGCTCTGCATCGCGACCAGATCGAACTCGACGTGCGGCCAGCCGCGACCACCGCGGACCTACTGGACGGGGTCACCAAGTTCCGCCCTCACGTGGTGCACTTTTCTGGCCACAGCAACGATGACCTGATCGTGTTCGAGGACGAAACAGACGCACCCCACGAAGGTGTGATCGTGACGGCGCGTGCGTTTGCGCGAGCGATCAGCGCGACCGACGATCCGCCGCTACTCGTCCTGCTGAACTCCTGCCGTTCTACAGCCCAGATCGACGATCTGGTGACGCAGGTAGTTCCGTTCGCTATTGGGATGGCTGACAACATCGAAGATGCGGACGCGATCAACTACGCCGCGCAGTTCTACGCGGCGGTCGCCAACGGGCAATCCATAAACTCTTCCCACCTGTCGGGACAGGCTGCGCTTGAACTCGCGGGACTGGACAGCGCCGATCTCCCGACCCTCGCTTGGGCAACCGACGTCGATCCATTAACCACGGTCCTCGTAAAGCCCACGGTCTGACTCAGACCTTCCGACACAGCGGCAGTGCGGCAGCGGTGAACGCGACGGCCTGCTGACCCACGAGGAGCCTTGTCTCACAGGACGCTTGGATCGCGGCTTGCTCGATCGCGGCGACGGCGGCGTCGAGTTCCTCCACGCTTGGTGCTGAGACGGCGATGAGGCCGGTGTAGCGGAGGATGCCGTGCCCGGCGGTGAGGTCGGCTTCTTGTTGGAGCACGTCGTGGTACTCGGCGGTCTGGGAGGCGTCTTCGATCTGGCCGATCTTCGCTCGTTGGGCATGGTCGGAGATGTGCTCGACCTTCTTCTTGCGGATGTCGCGGGCGGCTTGGTCGGAGCGCATAGGGGTGCAGATCAGCGAGAACGACCGCTGGATACCGGTGGACAGCAGTACCGGGGACAAGAACCCCGGATACACCAGCGATCGGGGCCATTCACTGATCCACAGCACCGCATGGTGGGCGGAGTCGGTGCGGAGTCTGCCCCAGGTCTCGGTGACCGCTACCGGTCCTGCGGTGGCGAGCGATTGGCCGAGCTGGCCGTGGCGTTCGAGGGTGGCGGCGATGGCGGGGTCGTAGGCGGAGCGCAGCATGACGGCGATCTGCCCTGGTGTGAGCCAGCCCGACGGTGCGAGGTCGGCGGAGCGGAGCGCGGCGACGAGGGTGTTCATCTCTTGGCGCAGCACGTTCGCCGCGCCTCGGATGCCGCCGCCTGCGGTTCTGATCTGCCGGGCCGCCGCCTTCATATCCAACGACAGCGACAGCGTGGTGGCATGGCGTTCACCGGCGGGTCCAGCGCGTTCGATCAACTCGGCGTAGGTGTCGGCGGACCATGACCCATCAGCAGTGCCGTGCGCGGCCCACCATTCGGCGAGTCCGGTGCCGGAGTCCGGCAGAGTACGCTCCAACACCTGCAACGTGGCAACTCGGCCGGAACGGCACACGGTGGCGAGGACGCGTCCCCAGGAGGTGACGCGACGTTCCTGCTCGCCGGGGTCGAGGAGCACGAACGCGGGGTGGGTAACTTCGCAGACCACGGTCAAGGTGGCGGCGTGGGGGTCGTGGATCATCCCGGCCCCGGTGTCGGGATCGTCGAACTCCCGCAGTCGTGCCGTGTCGCCTGGTAGCGCGAGCGTCCCGACAGGACGGGGCACGACGGTCCTTCGGAGGTAGAGGAGTTGCCCGCCGGTGCCGCGCCACAGCCACCAGCACGCTACGGGCAGCCATTCCACGATCGGTCGGCCTGCGATGGGAATCCAGGTCAGCGCGGCCGAGAGCACCCAGACGGGTGCGGTGTACGCGAGGAGCATCCCGCCTCCTGCGTAGAACGCGACGATCAGCGTCGCACCGCCGATGGCGAGGGTGATCAGTTGCGTCAACGACAGGCCGAGGAGGACGCCGCGGCGAGAGAGGCGGGAGAACTTCACTGGCGCGAGATCGCCCGTGCTGCGGTGATTCTGGTTCGAGTTCACGATCTACTACTCCTTCGACGCTCGTGGCGCTGGCGGCGGGGTGGGCTTCGGCGGCGGCGGTGGAGGCGCTGGATCGCTCCTCGGTGCGGGCGGTGCTGAACTCGATGGCGGCGGCACTTGAGTGGGCGTAGCCGGAGTTGATGTCGCGGGCGGTGGGGGCGCTGCCTGGGCGGCGGCATCGGCAGCATGCTCGCCCTGGGCGCCTAGTGCGGTACCCGCTTTGGGTCCGGCAGTTCCAGCTCCCTTGGCAACCTGAGCGCCCACGACCACGGCCGCAGCAGGTCCAGCAGCTGCGGCACCGCCACCTGCGGCAGCGCCGCCACCGGACGCGGCGGCTCCACCACCTGATGCCTCAGCACCAGCCGATGATGCGGGTGTCGGCTTCGGCGCGGGCGGCGCGTTACCACCACCACCTCGTCCAGCACCACTGCCGCCGCTTCCGGTGTCGCCTGCACCGCCGAGTACCTTCTTCGGCTCCGCACCACCGCCCGCGCCGCGTCCGGGGACGGGGATAGGCCGGTTGAGTGCGTGTTTGGCGTCTTGTTCGGAGCCGATGGCGTGGTACATGTCGAAGCCGACGAACGCGATGAACTTGTACGTCAGGTACGGGGCGAAAGCCGCCATCGCCATTAGCACGATCCCGGCGATGGGGTCGCTGATCGAGGCCAGGTCGGCGTCGATGGGTGCGGAGACTTCGGTGATCGCAACGAGGAACATCACGACCAGCACGAGTTTGGAGCAGATCAGCGCGACGACGAACATCGCCCACTTCCCGATCCACCCCCGCGAGGCGTCCCAGGACGCGCCGCTGAACGCGAGCGGTGCGAATACGATTGCGACCAGTAGCAGTGCCTTCCGTACGAGGAGGGAGAGCCAGACGATGGCGGCGGCGGTGATCGCGAGTCCGGCCATGAAGATCGTGATGATCGCCCCGACACCGGGGGCGGCGATGTTGATCCCCACCAGGCCGGCAACCATGAGGGCGATCTTGTCGCCCATCGACTCGGTGGTCTCGCCGGCTGCTTGGACGATCCCCAAGCACAGCTGGTCGACGACTTCCAGCATGAGCGCGGTCAGCGTGATGACGACGAAAGACCCGAGCACGGATTTTGCGAGGCCGAGGGCGGCTCGGGTCAGTGCGGTGGGGTCGCGGCGGATGAGGCCGGTGATGAGTTGGAGGCAGAAGAAGATCAGCATCACGAATACCGCGATACCGAACAGCAGGTTGTAGACGCTGATGTAGCCCGGCCGGGCGACATCCACGAGGGTGGTGGTGTCGAACACTGACCAGACCGCCTCGAACAACCAGCCCGCGGCGGCGCCCATCGCTTGGGCGAGCCAGTCGAACGGTGCCGCGACCAGAGTGGCGGCTCCCTCGCCGACCGCATCGCAGACCGAGGAGATCACCGGGATGTCACACACGCTCATCGCAAACCACCAAGCCTCTCGACGCCGGGTCAGACTTGCTGGCCGACGTTCCAGAAGAAGTTGATGAGCGTCACGGACGCGCCGCAGATCACCGCTGCACCGCAGGAGACGAGGACGCCGATCTTCCCCCGCGAGGCGAGGTGCGGGTTCGAGGAGTTCGCGCCGAAGCCCCACACGATCGCCGAGACGATCAGTGCCAACACGCTGAGGATGAGACCGATGGTCATCACCGCGCCAACGATGGTGCGCAGTTGGTTGATTCCCGGCAAGCCATTGGTGTTTGGGTCGATGTTGATGTCCATCGGCACCAGGGCGACGGCGGGCAGAACGGTGGTGGTGAGCAGATCGAACACGATGAGTCTCCTTGACGAGCGGCGGTCCGCCTGCGGGAATCGCAGACGGGTACACGCCACAGGTGCGCCCGCCCATCCGAGCCGAGACGCAGCGATGCCCACGCCACCGCGGGCGTGGGCATCGGCAGAGGCTGGACGTTCTGGATGTCAGAGTTGCTGGCCGAGGTTGATGAGCCAGTTCATCCACGCCACCCCGCCACCGGCGAGGATGGCGGCACCAACGGCGACGAGGACGCCGATGCGGCCTTTGCTGGCGGTGGCGTAGTTGCCGTGGGCGGAGGCGATGGCCCACACGATCGCTGAGATGATCAGCATGAGTACGGCGATGATCAGCACGAATGTGAGTAGTGCGCCGACGACGGCGCGCAGATCGCCGATGCCGCCGAGCCCGTTGAAGTCGGGAAAGATGCCCATCGTGGTCACCCAACCGGGGATCGCAAGTATTCGAAGCGTTCGAAATCCATGCTGGCGAGGTGCGCAGGCAGGACCGCCGCCGTCGGGCTAGCGTTGAAGTGTGGACGCATGGACTGACGAGCCGGGTGTGGTGGTGTTGCCCGACGGGCGACGCATCCGCGGCGTCGGCGTGCGCCGGCCGCGCGGCGATGTGCCTGCCCCCGATTTCGCGGTCTATCTACTTGGCCGTGACCCTGCGCCTGGTCCTTGGCCTCATCGCTGGGTGCGGTGGCGAGACTTCCGGCTACCGGACTCGACCGACGACGCGACGACGGCGCTGCGTGAGGCGTGGGAACGTGCCGGTGAGGAGCGAGTCGAGATCGGGTGTGGCGGCGGCATCGGGCGGACCGGGACGGCTTTGGCGCTGCTGGCAACGATGAGCGGTGTCGCGCCAGAAGACGCGGTGGCGTGGGTCCGTTCCCACTATCACCGGCGAGCTGTCGAGACGGGCAGGCAACGACGCTGGGTAGAGCAGACCGCGACCTTGCTTCAGACGGAGCGGGAGTGACCTTGGTCGTCAGCGTCGGGCGGCGGCGTAGGTGTTCCAGGCTGAGCCGGTGAGTTCAGCCCAGCGGGTCGCGGTGGTGATGTGGATGCCGATGAGCGAGGCGAACACGGCGGGCGGGGTCGTGGAGGCCAGGTGCAGCAGCGCGGTGCTCCGGCTGGCGCGGGTGAAGATGCCGAGCTGGTTCATCCGCCGCATGAGTGAAGCGGGATGAAGATGGGTGCCCGCGTTCTTGCCAGTGAACAGCCACCGGGCATCAGCCAGGATGCTCGCAGTGCCGAACGGCTTGACGACCGGTAGCGCGGTGACCAGCCCGTCCAGAGGCGGGATCAGCAGCAGCGGTTCGCGGCCGAGCCGCAGATAGGTTCCCGTGTCGCGGACCTCGATGTCGTCGGTGGTGAGGGCGGCGATCTTCGCGACGGGCTGGGCATAGAGCAGGATCAGGCAGGCGGCGGCGCGATCCTCGATGCTGGCGACGGTGGAGTCGTGCAGGAGTCGGCGGGCAAGGGCCAGCTGATCTTCGGCGTCAACCTGATGGGCGGGGTCTTTCGCCGCGACGGGTTCGGGCAACGTGACTCGGGGTAGGTAGCCGCCTCGTGTGAGCCAGCGGACGAACCCCAGGCGGGTGCTGCGGCTCGTGCTGAGCCAGGCGTCCACGCAGGCTTGCGGGCAGTCGTCGAGGGTGTGACCGCCCGCGGTCAGGTCGTCGAGAAAGGCGTGGGCGGTGTGAATGTCGCTGCGGCAGCGTGCGGCGACATGAGCGGTGAGGTGGCCGTGGCGGTTGGTCTTGGCGCGGCCGACGACGTGCCAGCGGGCATAGCGGGACAGCACGCCGCGCAGCTCGGGATCGGTGATGTCGGCGCCGGCTTCGGCGGCGTGGCGGTGTAGCCGGGCGGCGTTCTCGTCCCGGGGCGGCAACGCGCCGGAGGCGACGAGCATCGCGCGCAGGTAGGTCACCGAGAACACTTGCGGGCGGGCATCGAGAGCATCGTGTGACAGGTCGAGCCGGCCTTGAGCGATGTCGGTGAGCAGGTGCAGGCTCGGCAAGTCGTGCCAGTTGTTCAGCAGCGAGCGGGGTTGGCGTAGCTCGGTCAGGGCATCGCGGACGGGTTTCAGCTCGGGTCGGATCGTGCCGTCCGGGCCGGTGAGCGCGGCGTCGATCTGCTGGGTGGCTTGGCAGGCGAAGCAACGGGGCCGGCCGTGGTTGGTGGTTCGCCGGCCGAGCGACCGCTGGCCGCAGATGGAGCAGTCGATGACCGGCGCTTGGTAGCAGGTCGGGCAGACGTCCGGGCTCGCGGCGGTCGCTTTCAACGCGACTCGCTTGAGCCGGCCGCAGACGCCGCAGGACCGACGCGGGTGCCGGTAGCAGCGAACGCAGAGATTCCGCGATCCATCGGACTTCCCGCCAGCTCGGGTGGCGAGCGGGCCGATAGTGCCGCATCCCTCGCAAGCATCCTCACCGGCGCGGTTTCGGGCGTAGCAGGTGGTGCAGATAGCGCCGCCGTCGCTGGTGCGGGCGTTGACTCGCCGCTGCCTGCCGCAGCCGGTGCAGGTCTCCTGGGGTGAGCGGCGGGCGCGGCAAGCCCGACACTCACCCCGGTTGAGTGTGTGGTTCCAGCGCAGGTTCCTCACCCGTCCGCAGCGGAAACACTCACCGGGGACGATCGTGCTCGCCATCTGGTCCGGTCAGTCCCCAGCAGGCTTGATGACTGCGCGAGTTGGACGGTTCCGGCTGGGCTTGGACTGCGTGCTGGTGCCGGTGGTGCCGGTCTTGCGTCCGCGCCGCGAGCTGGTGGCGACGTAGGGCTCGATCAGGTCGTTGGGGGTGACGTCGAGGATGTCGCAGAGCGCGGCGAGCAGCCGCATGTTCAACCGCTCCGGCTCGCCGGTGACGATCCGGTAGACCTGGGTCGAGGTCATCACCACGCCCCGGTCGGCCAGCAGCGGCACCAGTTCGGTGGTGGCGTTCATGCCGTGCTCGTTCATGATCTTGCGCAGGTGCCAGTGGTAGGCGACGGTCTTCGTCATCAGCGTGATCCTTCCTCGGTTGCGGTCGGTGGGGTGAACGCGGCGTCCAGGGCGCGGCGCAGGGTGCGGTTGCGGTAGTCGCCCGAGACGCCGGTGTAGAGGGCTGTGGTCGATCCCCACCGGTGCCCGACCTGCTGCTGCACGAACAGCGGGTCGAAGCCGTCCTCGATCAGATGGGTCACATACGAGTGCCGCAGACAGTGCGGGTGCAGCGCGGCGTCGAAGCCGAGGTCGTCGCGGTACTCGGCGAACCTCATCCCGATGTAGCTGCCCGTGATCCTGGATTGTCGTTCGGTCGGCCACAGCATCCCGGCGCCTGCCGTGTCGAACAGCGGCAGCACGTCGGTGACGTATTCCTCGATCACTGGGCGGGTCCAGTCGAACACCGCCAGCACCGCCCGCCGACGGGGCGGGGAGCCTTTGCTGGCCTTGCCCCAGCGGACGTTGCAGACCCCGTACCGGCCGAACTCGGTCGCGGTCGGGTTGCGGGTGAAGTCATACAGGTCCAGCATCCCGACCTCGCGGCGGCGCAGCCCGAAGGCGTAGATCATCTTGAACAGGGTCGCGTCGCGGAACACCGACTTCCAGCCCTTCTTTCCGCGCGTGCGAGCATGGTCGGCGCGATCGTCGGCGTAGTCGAAGAAGGCTTGTACCTCTTCCCGCGACAGTGGCCGGACCGCCGGGCGTGCCTCGTGATCGCTGGTGTGGATCGCGGTGTTCCACTCATGGCAGACCTGCACCGGATGAGTGCCGAACAGTTCCTCGCATCGCTCGATCCAGCCGTAGCGGCGGTCGGTCAGGTAGTCGCAGAACAACGCGACCGCGTTCTGATACGAGCGGATCGTGCCGTGCGAGCACGGCTTGTCGCCGGAGACCAGCTCGGTCGTCCACTCCTCGACATCGGCGGGCGACCACTCCCACGGCAAGCTCCCGCAGAACACGGCGAACCGGCGCACCTGTGACAAGCGCGCCCCGATCGTCTTGGGGTTCAGCATCCGTGAGACCTGCTGCGCCGACCAGCCCGTGAGCATGTCATCGAAGACCTGCTCCGCCGGACGCAGCAACGCCACGTTGCCCGCCCGCAACGCCGTCACCGATCCGGCGCGGTTCCCGTCCTCGAAGTCCACTCCAACAGTCTTACATCTAATGTATGAAAAGTACATCTAACGTAAGACTTGGTGCGTTTTCCCTGGTCAAGAGCCGGGTTCAAGGCTCAGATCAGTGACCCCTGGTACCCTTGCCTGACCAGCGAATACGCACGATTCCGGCCGTCGCGGATTACATCTAACGTAATAATTGCTAGTTTGCTTTCACTGTGACGTGGAGATGGTCGAAGTGGCCGCCGGTCACGTCGCCCGGGTCGTGCATGCCTCCGCCGTTGTAGGGGCGCCAGCCGTCGGCGTCGCGGCTGACGGACCAGATTTGGCCTTGCCAAATGAGGTACTCGACGCCGAGCACACCTGCGTTGTCCTTCATCCAGTTCGTGACAGTCCATCCGGCGTCGAGCTGGGCAGGGGTGGGGCGCTGCCCGATCTGGTTGCCGAAGGTGATGTCGCACGCCCGCCCGAGGGGGTGCTCGGACTTGGTGCCGGGGCGGGGTGAGTAGCAGACCCAGCCGGTGTCGGGGAACGCGGCGAGCGTTTGCTGGTGCAGGTGCAGCAGCCGGGCGGTGATCTTCCCGCCGGTGGTGGGATCGTCGACGAGCCGGTCGGGGTCGCCATCGACACCGGTGGGCGATCCGGCGGTGCCCGCCGTGCGGCAGGCGGCTGGTGAGCTGCTGGTCGCTTCGGGGAGGTTCGCCGCGCCGTGTTGGTTGAGCCAGGCGGCGGCGTCGATCGCTTCGGCGTTGGTGCCGCCGGGGCGGACCTCGAAGTGCAGGTGAGGGCCGGTCGAATACCCGGAGGAACCGACATCGCCGATGTGCTGCCCAGCCTGGACTTGGTCGCCTACTTTGACGTGGATGCCGGGCTGCCACATGTGCGCATACGCGGTAGCGACCATCCGGCCGTCGATGGTGTGCTCAATGACGATGAGCCCGCCGTACCCGCCGGAGAACTCCGCGACGGTGACGGTCCCGTCGGCTGCGGCCAGGATCGGAGTGCCGTCGGTGGCGGCGAGGTCGGTGCCGGTGTGCAGCTTGTGCTCCCCGGTGATCGGGTGCACACGCATCCCGAACGGCGAGGTCGCCACCCACGTTCCGTCGGGCAGCGGGAACACGACGCGCGACGAAGCCGCCACCGGCCCCACCGCAGACGTCCCGCCGGGGCCACTCGTGCTGAGAGCAGTGAGGATGGCGTTGGCGACGGGTGCGTAGTTGCGGTACCTGTCCGGGTAGGCGGAGACCTCGACGGCTTGGGCGGCTTCGCCGGGGTCCATCTGCTGCCACCCGGGAATGTCGAGCAGACCGCGCGGGCTCGGATAGTTGGGGCCGGCCGGGCCGCCGAAGAACGCCCGTGCCTGATAGGTCGGGTCCATGAGCTCGGCGACAGTGCCCCACCCCGACTGCGGGCGCATCTGGAACAGGCCCAAAGAGTCGTGGTCGGAGCCGTTGCCGTCGTTGGGGTAGTTCCCGCTCTCGGGGTAGGTACCGGTGTTGGCCAGCATCCGCAGCGTGGATTCGGTGAGTGCGGCCATGAGCGCAATCTTGATTCCCGGCTTTCCTACGCCGTCGATGCTGTTGCCGATCGCGATGAACGTGGCTGCATGGGTGAGCTGCAGCCGGTTCAGCGTGAACATCTCACCGCTCGCCGTCGTCACCGTCAGCGAGTCCGGGACAGGTCCGAGGTGAACGGTGCCCGTGGTGGTGGCGCAGTTCGCAGCGGCGGGGTTCATCAGCGCCCCGATCCCGAGCAGGAGGGCTGAGGGTGCGAAGAACATGAGAGTGATGGCAGCGATGGCGACTTTGCGGAACACGGCGGCACCTCAGCGCAGGGGGTTGTCGAGCTGGGACAGCCGCAACAGGTGGCAGGTCGGATACGTCGGTGCGCAGACCACGAACACGGTGAACGCGACGGGATGCTCGGAGGTGACCGGCTGGCCGTTCCAGACACCGGTGCGGTGGCGGGTGCCCTCGATCGTGACTGCGACGGTGCCGGGTGCGATCTGCCCGGGTTGCACCTGCGTGAGAGCGTCGGCCCACGCATCAGGGACGAAAGACGTGTTGATGACGAGGTGCTGGGTGGTGGCGTACTGGCGCAGTTCGGTCCAGGCGTCCCGGTTGGGCAGGTAGGTGGCGATGTCGGAGGCGAGGCCGGCCTGCTCATCGCCGAAGGGGTCGCCGACGGCAAGGATCGTCGAGGTGTAGTCCAGTGGCCACAGCCCCAGCGTCGTGTCCCAGGCGAACAGGGTGGTGGCGACGCCTTCGGCGAAGGTCACCGGGTCGCTCGAACGCGGCACCGCCGGAACCTTCGGCAACGACGGTGTTGGCAGTGTCGGAGACGGCGGCGCGTTTACGCCCAGAGTGGCCTCTGGGCTCGGGTCGGTGGGGCTGGTGTTGCGGGGGCCGGTGGCCAGTCCGTAGACGCCGACAGCCGCCAGGAGCAGCAGGACGATGCCGACGGTGATGAGGGCGGTGAGTCGGCGGCGGGCTCGGGAGTCAGTGGGTGCAGGGCTCATGCCTGGCAGGTGCGCCCGTCGGCCCGGGCTCGGTCAGAGGGCACGCAAGTGTGGCCGGGTCTCGGTGGCATCCCGCGCGGCGCGGAGTTCGTCGGCGAAGCGTAAGGTGCCGTCAGCGGTGGCGAGGAACTTCTCGTATTGTTCGTCGGTCAGCTGGGCGGCCAGCGCTGCGGTGTCGTAGTGGGTCCACCAGCTCGCGAGTTCGCGCCAGGTCTGGATGAACGCCCGCACCGGGTAGGGCTCCGGCTCGCCCTCGGGGTCGACCAGCTTGGGTCGCGGCCGGGTCTTCTTGCCCTTCTTCAACGCGTTCGCGCGGGCGACAGCCTCCTCGGCGAGGGCGTGCATCGCCGCTTCGCGAACCTCACGCGCGGCCTCTGCGGCTTCGCGGATCGCCAGGTAGATCGGATGCACCGGATCACCGGCCTCGATCCGCTCCAACCCGGCAGCAGCCTCCCCACGCAGCGACTCCGGTTGGGCTGGGTTAGCGGCGATGTCCTCGACATACCCGATCTTCTCCAGCGTGGTGTGCGAGGCACCGCCGGGAATCATCGCCGCCGCCTGTTCCCGAGTCTTCCCGACAGTACCGCTCGACGGTGGTGCAAAATTTGCACCACCGTCACTTCCCGGCTGGTTCTCGCTGCTGAACTGAGTCGCAGACTTCCGGCGGGCGGCGTCTTCGGCCATGACTTCCTTGATCTCGCGGTAGAGACCGGCGGCTTCGAGCTGGGTGTAGGGCTTGTGGAGCATGTTGTCGTCTTGCTCCGCGAGGAGTTTCCCGAGCCGGCCCGAGAGGCCACTTCTCACCCAGACGCTCACAGTGCGCCACCCGAGCATCTTGATCGCCGCCAGACGCCTGGCACCGCAGACGAGGACGCCGTCGATGGTGACGGTCAGCGGCTGGAGGAGGCCGTCGCGGTTGATGGACGAGGCAAGGGTCTCCAGGTCACCGAGGTCAGCGCGGTGGCGAGTGCCGACGATCAGGGAATCGACGGCCCGGTCGAGCTGGATGCTGCCTGCCAGCGGTTCGGTCATCGCTACTGCCCACCTGTGCCGGTGGGTGCTGCCAGCGCGAGTGCGAGGATCAGGTCGTCGTCGCGCAGCAGCAGTTCGATGCTCTCCCCGAGGAGGAGCCGCAACAGCATCCCGCGTCCGGTCGAGGTCGCGGCGTAGGCGGGGTGCGGGTTCCCCAGCAGCGCACGCAAGAGTGCGGTCCAGGTTCGGTGGGGCAGGTCGAGGAGCGCGCGGGCGTGCCGGTCCCGGCGCAGTGCCTCGTAAGCGGCCTGGCGGGTGCCGGATTTCATCAGCGTGGAGCAGATGTGCTCGACCGACGCGCGGGCAGCGTCGGCGGGCCAGCCGAGCAGACATAGCAGCGCGATCGCATCCTCGGCTGCCGAGGTGGCGGACATGCAAGCCTGTGCCGAACCCAACAGGTCGCGAGGCTCGGGTGCGGTGTCGCTTGGTGGGGTGTCGGTGGTGTGGAATGCGGGATGGTAGTCGGCCAGCGGGGTCTCGCGGTCGGAGAACCGTTCGGGGTCGTGGAATGCCGAAACGTGTGAACGCCGCGCCTGGTGCACCGAGCAGAGCAGCCCTTGGGCTCGTTCCTCGTAGATGCAGGTGATCCGCACGGCGTGGGTGATGATCGCCCACGGGTCGTTGGCTTTGCGGGTGGAGCGGTTCTGCATCACGTCGAACGCCGCTGCGACTGCCTCCCATGTGTCGAGGCGGTGCTTGCGGGCCAGTGCCTTGTATTTCTCGGCCGTGAACTCCATCAGATCGCGCGCGACTGGGTCGTGAACCCAGGTGTCCTCACCGCCAGCGTGGAGCCGGTTCAGCAGGGCACGTAGGCCCTCGCTCGTGGTGAAGTCCTCGTGCTCGGACTCGGTGCTGGGGTTGGTGGTTGTGGTCATGGTGTCGGCACCTCCTGGCAGGTAGGTGTGCGCCCGCTCCCACGTGCGCGCCCCTATCCCTGCGGTTGCCGTCTGGACCATGACCTGTCACCGTCACCCCATCCCGACCCCAGGCCGAATTGGGGCCGACGTGGTGACGGTGCGCCGACCGAACGCCGTGATCGGCGGCAGTCGCCGTGCCCGATCTCGCGCGGCCTGCATCCCGATCCGCAGGGGTGTGCGGGTACGGCGGGCGAGTTCGGCCTGGAAGTCCAGGCTGCGTCCGGCGACGTTCGCGGAGTGACGGGCCACCAGATCGGTCGGGCGCACCCACTCCACACCCCGGCCACGAATCACGGTGTCGTCGTGCTTCAAGGTGCGGGCTACCTGGGCGGCGCGCACCGCCTCCGGCACGGCCATCACCTCAGCGGGCTCGCGCCCCTCGCGCGGCACTGAGAGTGCCTCGTCGGCCGGACCAGGCATCAGGCTGCGGGGGTCACGGTGCGGATCGGGATGCGGGTTGTCGCTGGTGTTCATGGGGTTGCCTCCTCCCGCGTGTCGGCGGACTCGTTGTCATCACTGGGAAGGTGTGCGGGGGTGAACCAGCGGCCCACGGTCGAGGGATGCACGCCAAGCTCGCGAGCGATCCGCTTGTTCGACCAACCGGCCTCGCGCAGCTTCCACCCCAACGCGCGCCGCTCCGCCGGATCGACCGGCTCTTCGGCAGTGAGCATGGGCGCCAGTTCGGCAAGGTCAACCAGCACGGGTGCTGGCTCCAGTTCACTCGACACTTCGTTGCCGGAGGCAGGCGCGAGCCGCGTAACACTGGACGAGGCAGTCGTCTCCGGTGTGACAGTCGGGGTGCGAGTGAGGATGACGGTGAGGTGGGTGATCGCCAGCAGCACGACCGGTGGCACGGCTGCGACGGAGGCGGCGAGGATGCCGGGCACGTCGGCGTCTGCGGCGACGACGGCGTGGATCGCGTTCGCAGCAACCGAGACGAGCGCCCCGCCGATCAGAAGCGCCCACGGATACCAGGCGGAGCGTTGCCCGGCGAGCGCGACCACGGCAACGGTCGCGACCACGATGATGCCGTCCACGATCAGCGGCCACGCCCACGCCTGCCCCGTACCGATACCTGATCTCGCGGCGAGATCGGCAAGTGACATGAAGGAGAGCCAGAACGCACCGGCGGCGATGAACACCGTCCCAGCAACCGCGGTCACAGCGGCCCAACGGCGCGGACTGGCACTCTCCATCACAATCCTGCCCTCCCAACTGAGGCAGTCGGCGAGGGTGCCGAGCGAGCACACCACCGAGCCGCGCTCGGCGCCCGAGCGGCAGGAGCAGCCTCCGGCGCGGTGGCGCGGTAGGCGGAGCGCACGGTCGTGGTGATCTCCCGCTCGCTGAGGCCCGCCTGCGCAGCGGCTGGGCCGAGTGCATCGAGCACGTCAGCTGGTGTGGTGCCGCTCTCGGCGAGACGGCAGGCAGCCCAAAACAGGCTTCGGTTTCGTTCGCCCTCACTCCGATCGGCGACCCAGGCTGCCAACTTCTCGGCATCCACGGTCGCCGCGTTTCCTCTGCTACGCGAGGGGGCGACTGGGCGCGGGTCGAGGAAGTCCCGTAGCCGGTTCGCGTCCACGGGACCGACGGAGTGGGTGGCGACATCGGCGATCTCGTAGCGCCGCACGGTGCCGTCGATGGTTCGACGGGAGGGCGGGGCGATGATGTAGCCGCCGTCGCCCCGGAAATCGACCCCGGCATTGGCGGCCTGCCACGACCGCTGCGCCACGCCAGGCGTTGCCGGGAAGTAGGCGTGCGTGCCACCGGTCGGGGTCCGCACCAGCAGCCCCGCCCCATCCACAAGTCCAGCATCTGAGGCGCGGTGCCATGCTGCGCGGCCATCTGTGGGGCCGTGAACATCGACGTCCACGACAACCACACCCGAGGCCGCGCCAGTTGGGATACCGATGTTCGCGTCCGGGGTTCGTGACCACCACGTGGCGACTTGCGCGGGTTCACTGCTCGCGTCGAGGAACCCGCGGCGGGTGAGCGGCCGCTTCCCATCGAGCTCGCACGGAAACACCGGAACTCCGGCCGATGCGAGGCTGCGCACCGCGGCCGCCAGGTTCGGAGTGCGGTCTACCCGGATGAGCGCGGCGAGAACGTCGAAGGGTTCGGACATCACAGCCCCCGTCCCGCCAAGACCGGCGCAGCATGTGGGCGATCAGGCTCAACAGGCCGAGCAGACGCGCGGGTCGGCTTCGCAGACGGGGTGCCTCGTTCCAGCTCTGGCGGGGTGCCGTCGCCGACTTGTGGGGTGTCGAGCTGGTCGAGGATCGCCAGCGCAGCCTTCCGCACCCTCTCGCCGGTGGCTTGCACAATCTGTGCCGGTTCTTTGTCGTCGGCGCGGGCCGCCCACGTCGAGACGTAGGGGACCGTGTAGCCGTCGGTCGTCATGCCGTGCGCGGCACCGACCATCAACGCGACGGATTCGGCTTCAACCTCTCGGATGCCGCGATGCTGCCGCACCTCGGCGTCATCGGGGTCGTGCATCAGCACATGCGCGAGCTCATGCGCCAGCGTCTTCACCTGCGCCGCGGGGTCCATGTTTTCTCGCACCGACACCGTGCGCGCCTCGTAGTCGCTCATGCCATTCGCACCCATGATCGCCATCTCGTCCGGCACCGAGACGACCTCAAACCCCGCCGCTTCTATCTGCGCGGCGAGACCGTCCCACAGCCCGACCGGCGCCTCGCCTTCCAACAGCACCGGCATTGGCGTCGCAGGGAGGGGATCGCCGTCGGTTTGGGAGGCATCCCACACGTAGGCGGGTTGGGCACCGACCATGCGGGAGCGCACCGCCTCGCCGGGCTTCGGCTTTTCCCGTGGCCCGAGCCGCCGCCACGAGCTGGAGTCCGAGGGGGTGGCGGTGGCGAACCTGCCGGTGACGGGGGCGAAGATCATGTAGCCCGGCTGGCCCTTCATTACCTGACGGCCCAGCGTCTGCCACTGCCGGTACCCGGCCACGAGCGTGGGGAACGGCTCGGGCACCCGGCCGGCCTCGAACGCGACCTGGTGCTGCACCCAGATCAGCATCGTGTTGTTGAACGATCGGCTACGGAACCTCGCCGCGAAGGCGAGCGCGCTGCGCCAGTCGTCGCCGGAGACGAGCCGCTCGACAGCGCTCGTCAGCTTCTCGTGCAGCTCGTCGAGCTTAGCCTCACGGGCCGCCCGTTGCTCAGGTGTCGATGCCATGGCCGGGTCTCCTCTCGCGACCACCACGACACGGTTGGGTGTGGCGGTACACCTTCGAGGTAGGCACCCCCTCCCGCCCCAACGGGAGCCACCACGCCGGGATCGCCCCGTCGGGCGGCCCGGTGTCGTGGCGCGCCCAGGTGCGAAACGCGGCGTGATCGGTGCGAGGGAGAACATCGGTCACCTCCTCTCAGGCGAGAACGACCCCACCCAAAGGTCGTTGTTCAAACCGCCGACAACAGCGGTTTGAGGTCCAGATCCGCTGTCCGTTCCTTGTAGCGGACAGCGCGGTCCTGGATTTCGGGGTAGTACTCCTCAACGGCTGCTTCGATGTCGGGGACGAACATGGCCTTGCGTTCGCAGTTAGTGCGTTTGGAGTGCCTGCCGATCAGCTCCTCGTGCAGGGTGATGGTCGAGTAGTTGCCGGTCGCGTACGCCTCGAATGCCCAACGGACGAGACCGGCCCGTTCGGGGTCGGGTTCGACGATGCGCATCTCGCGTCCGAGCTCGTCACGCTTGGTGACGTTGAGATACCCGATGGATGCCTTGCCGTTTGTGCCGCCAGTACGGGCCTTTTGGTTCATGCCTTTGGAGACTTCACTGGCGAGGTTGCGGCTGTAGAACTCAGCGATCGTGGACATGATGCCGTGCAGCAGCATCCCGGAAGGTGTCTCGTCGATGTTCTCCGTCGCCGAGACGAGCATGACCCCGGCCTCTTTCAAAGCCAGATGGATCGACACGTCATCAGCGCGGTTACGAGCGAGCCGATCGACCTTGTGAACGATGCAGTAGGCGATCTGGTTGGCCTTGACGTACTCGATCATCCGGACCAGGTCAGGACGGTCTGCCCTGCGGGCGGATTCACCCGCGTCGACGAACTCCTCGACGACGATGGCATTCAGCTCACGTGCCTTGCGAAGATTCGCCTCTCTACCTCGTAATCGCGAGCGTACGAGGCCGCGTCAATGAGCAGCCCATCCTCCTCGGTCGGGGTCGCTTCGGCTTCTTTGAGCTCGGCGACGATGTCTTCGCTGGACGGACCCGTGCCTGGCGCGGCGGATGCACCCGTGGGGCTGGCGAGCAGGGCTGCGAAGACGGCGAGACCCGCCAGCGCCGTGGCACACACTCGCACACGCGAGTTCACCGCCAGGCGCGACTCAGATCGTGGCATCATGATTGAGCGGGGCATCATTACTCCTTCTCGAATGGCGGAGCCGCTGACTGCGGCTCGTGAGCGAGACAACAGGTGTCGCCCACTTGTCCTATCTATTTCGCGGGCGGGCGTTCTGTTTCCGCCCGGGGGTCAGGAGCAGGCCAGCTTGGTGATCGTGGCGTTCGTGTTCGCACCAGTTCACCCTCCCACCGCCTTCGCCGCGGCGTCGGTGAACGCTGAGAGGGTGAGCACGACGTCACCACCGTCCCAGGTGACCTCGTTCCAGCCGGTGCGAGTGCCGCCTAGGCGCTCATCCAGCACCGCAGCGATCCGCTCATCCATCGAGTCGGTGGTCTTCGCGGTCGCCGGAGCTGCCGCGAAGATGGACAGAGCGATGATTGCGGTGGTGATGAGGGCGGTGATTTTCACGTCAGTTCCTGTTCCATGCGTAGTAGCTCACGACAGCGGGTGACCGCACGTCGGTCCGGCTGTTTCCGGTGTAGATCGTCTCGACCGCAAGGATCACGCCCTGCTCGGGAGAGATGAGGATGCTGTCGGCGTACTCGCCGTCACCGCGCTGGGTACTAAGCACAAAGGCGGACCTGCCCAGCCTGTCAGTGGTCTGCCCGACCATCTCGATGTCGGTCAAGGTCGCCAGGTAGCCCAGGAGGGCTGCTTCCTGGGTCGGGACCAGCGCCTGTTCCGTCCAGGAGGATCGTGATGGCTTGGATCGCTGTGCTCGCGCTTGTGTCCGCGCCAACAACCGCGCTCAGGAACTCCCGCACCTCGTCGGCAGAGGTCGGTACTGGGGAAACGAACGCATATCCGTACTCACCAGGAGGGTAGCTCTCCTCCCACAGCAGCGTCCTTTCCTCCGCAGCGCTGCCAATCGTGGCGAGTTGAGTCCGTAGCGTTGGTGTACGTCGACACCGGTGGCGTGTCCCTGCTGGATGCAGGTGCGGTCACCGCGTGATCCTTCGAGTGAACCTCTCACAGCACTCTCGAATGGAGTATCGCGATGACCGCGAACCTCAGTATCGACCCTGACGTGTTCTTGCACGAGCAGCTCGCGCAGGCCAGCCCGGACTTGATGCGTGATCTGCTCTCCACCTTCGTCAACGCCTTGTTGTCGGCGCAGGCTGACAGTGTGTGCGGCGCCGAGTACGGCACCCGTTCAACCGAGCGGACGAACCGGCGCAACGGGTACCGGCATCGGGACCTGGACACCCGCACCGGCACTCTCGACATCGCGATCCCCAAGCTGCGTGAAGGCAGCTTCTTCCCGGAGTGGCTGCTGGAGCGGCACCGCCGCGCCGAAGCAGCCCTGACCACGGTCGTGGCGACCTGCTACCTGCTTGGGGTCTCCACCCGCCGGATGGACAAGCTGGTGCGCACGCTGGGCATCACGGGCTTGTCGAAGTCAAAGGTCTCCGAGATGGCCAAGGACCTCGACGCCCAGGTCGAGGCGTTCCGGACCCGCCCGCTGGATGAGGGCCCGTACACGTTCGTGGCCGCCGACGCGTTGACGATGAAGGTGCGTGAGAACGGGCGGGTGGTCAAAGTCGCGGTCATGGTCGCCACCGGCGTCAACGCCGACGGCTACCGCGAAATCCTCGGAATCCAATGCGCGACAACCGAATCCGGTGCGGGCTGGCTGGGGTTCTTCCGCGACCTCGTCGCCCGCGGCCTGACCAAAGAAGGCCCCGTCGGCCTGGTCACCAGTGACGCCCACACCGGGTTGGTCGAGGCCATCGGCGCGACCCTGCCGAACGCGTCCTGGCAACGCTGCCGCACCCACTACGCCGCCAACCTCATGGCTGCCACCCCCAAATCGCAGTGGGGTTGGGTCAAAGCCCTCCTGCACTCGGTGTACGACCAACCCGACGCCCAAGCCGTCCACGCCCAGTTCGACCGCGTCCTCGAGGGGCTGCACGACAAGCTCCCCGCAGTAGCCGAGCACCTCAAGGACGCCCGCGCCGACATCCTCGCCTTCACGATCTTCCCGAAGGTGTTGTGGCGACAGATCTGGTCCAACAACCCCAACGAACGGTTGAACCGCGAGATCCGCCGGCGCACTGATGTCGTGGGCATCTTCCCCAACCGCGAAGCGATCCTCCGCCTCGTCGGTGCCGTCCTAGCCGAGCAACACGACGAATGGGCCGAACAACGCCGCTACCTCGGCCTCGACGCACTCAAACAAGCCCGCGCAGCCCTCGCCGACCGCGAGAACGTCACCCTGACCGAGGAGGTGAACACCGACCTGATCGCCCGCGCCATCAGCGCCTGAACATCACCCTCGAAGGCATCCCCTCATACACCACCGCTCCGGGCTTGACCTCGTGGCGCCCAGGCAACTACTGTCGACCACTGTCTAACAACACTCGGGAACTCTGGTAGGGTTCGTGTGTTTAAGGTTGACTCGCGTACGTTCAGCGTACGTTCAGGAAAAACCATCTCGCACACACTGCGAGGTTGCTCACACAAGAAATGTAGGTAAGGCATGCAGTCGCAACGACGCAAAACTTTCGGGGGAGGGCGTCGGGCACGTGAAGTGTTCAGCGTGGCTCTGACTTTTCTCCTCGTTTTGATAGGTATGGCGGGGATCACAGCCCCAGCAAATGCTGCTCCGATCCCATCGGACAAAGTTTCGGTCACGTTTGAGAACGAAAGTGCAGACGGTGGACCGACCGCGGCATGGGATTGGTTCAAGTACACGGTCAATCTCAATAATCTTGATGGTCTGCCCGCCGGTGACACCACTGTCGTCGGGATTGACACGACTATCTTCGGGGGTATGCAGAACACTACCTTGTTCCTGAATTCGGATGGAACATCGAGCGCCGCTTCTCAAGCGGACACGGTAGCGCAAATGGATGTGAATGGATCAGCGGGAACAATGACGTTCACTCTGACCGACTATGCATCGACCCATGCCAACGTGAACGCTCAAGGGTACATCACCGCGCAAATTACAAGCTCTATTAACCGGGGCGAAACCCAGCCGATCACGGTCACTATTGACGGAGTAGAAACCCCAATCGGTGAGGTTGAGGTGCTCGAGTGTGGTGGTGAAGGTCAAGATCCTTGCCCAACGGTCCCCGCCGGTGCAGGCAAATGGGGTGGCGATAACGGTGATGGGACAGGCAGTGTCACTATCATGACTCCCGTATTCGAAAATGCGACCGGTATCAAGGTCGTGGACACGCTAACCTCGAGTTCGCAGTCCATCAACGGCGTCAACTGGGTGCGCGCATATGATTGCGTCACCACATGGGGTGACGCGGGCCTGCTTGACGGGAGTAACAACTGCGCTTCCGGGAACTATGCTGCAGCAACCGCTGTACCTGACGGTGATGCGGGCAATAGCTGGATACTTTCCACCGACCTTGAGAACGCGTTCTTGCAGCTCAATCTCAGTATGACCTTCACGGGTTCCGGTCCTTGGACCGATACTGCCACGATCACCAAAGATGGTGAGGAGTTTTCTGAGAGTGCAACAGTCCGCAAGTACGACGCCGGCGGTGGTGGTTCTGGTGAACTCGTCGCAGTTGTCCCGGTTGTACCGGTTGTGAATCCGGCGGAGTGCACGGTTGAGGATCAGGGTTCCACGGTGTGGGAGACTGTCGCGCAGCCGGAGAACGGTAACGGCATCACCTACGGTGACGTGAGCGTCGATGGCGATCATGTCGCAACGCTGACCGCTACTCCTGCTGAGGGTTACGTGTTGGATGGTGAGGCACTCGGTGAGGGTTGGACTCTCAATGAGGATGGCACCGCGACCTGGACCAAGCAGCTCACCTCCAAGTACTGTGACGTGGTTGTTGTCCCGGTTGTACCGGTTGTGAATCCGGCGGAGTGCACGGTTGAGGATCAGGGTTCCACGGTGTGGGAGACTGTCGCGCAGCCGGAGAACGGTAACGGCATCACCTACGGTGACGTGAGCGTCGATGGCGATCATGTCGCAACGCTGACCGCTACTCCTGCTGAGGGTTACGTGTTGGATGGTGAGGCACTCGGTGAGGGTTGGACTCTCAATGAGGATGGCACCGCGACCTGGACCAAGCAGCTCACCTCCAAGTACTGTGACGTGGTTGTTGTCCCGGTTGTACCGGTTGTGAATCCGGCGGAGTGCACGGTTGAGGATCAGGGTTCCACGGTGTGGGAGACTGTCGCGCAGCCGGAGAACGGTAACGGCATCACCTACGGTGACGTGAGCGTCGATGGCGATCATGTCGCAACGCTGACCGCTACTCCTGCTGAGGGTTACGTGTTGGATGGTGAGGCACTCGGTGAGGGTTGGACTCTCAATGAGGATGGCACCGCGACCTGGACCAAGCAGCTCACCTCCAAGTACTGTGACGTGGTTGTTGTCCCGGTTGTACCGGTTGTGAATCCGGCGGAGTGCACGGTTGAGGATCAGGGTTCCACGGTGTGGGAGACTGTCGCGCAGCCGGAGAACGGTAACGGCATCACCTACGGTGACGTGAGCGTCGATGGCGATCATGTCGCAACGCTGACCGCTACTCCTGCTGAGGGTTACGTGTTGGATGGTGAGGCACTCGGTGAGGGTTGGACTCTCAATGAGGATGGCACCGCGACCTGGACCAAGCAGCTCACCTCCAAGGATTGCGCGGCAACACCTGTTGTGAAGCCGCCCACTCCTGGCCTTCCGGCCACTGGTGGCACCTTGCCGCGGGGGCTTGCTGGCGGTGCAGCAGTTCTGCTGTTGGCTGGTCTTACCGCTGTTGCGGCGGCTAAGCGTCGTCACGCGAACCAGTAGTAACCAGGCGTGACCCTCACCCACCCCCAAAAAGGTGAGGGTCACCAAGTGGGGAGTATCTGACAACTGCCCACAAACCGTGAGGGAGACTCCACCCGTACCGCACCCCCGGCGGGCTGACGGAGTCTCCCTCAACTTTTCTGTCACCATTAGAAGGTGCAAGCTCAACGGATACTGAGTGGGCCGACACCAACACGCGAAATCAATGTTCTTCGCGGCTTGCTGGGGTTTGAGAAGTACCTATGCAGGTCCACCCGAAGTTCGTTGAGCATGCTCAACAGGGTCGGAGTTCCCATTGCAGCATGACCGTTGAGCATGGGCAAGCCTTGATTTGTGCATGCCCAACGCGTAAGGTTGAGCATGCACAAACGCCCGACGGGGCGGGGTGCAATGATGCCTCGCCCGCCACGAAGGGAAGGTGGTCACCAGCCATGACCGAAGACCACAGCCAGGCCGCGGCAGACGACCTTGCCAAGCGGCTTCGCCTTCTGATGGATGTTGCCGAGGCCGAGTCCGGCACTGAGCCGATCTACTCGCAGATCGCGGACTTCCTCAAAGAACGCGGTACCAACCTGTCGCGCTCACGCTGGACGTACATGATCAACGGCCACCGCTACGTCCAAGATCCCGCCGTCTTCGAGGGGCTCGCCGCATTCTTTGATGTCGATGCCGACTTCCTCATGGGGCAAGACGGTGCCGCCACCCCAGAGAAGGTCTCCGCGCAGCTAGACCTGGTCCGGTCCATGCGCGCGGCGAAGGTGAAGTCCTACGCCGCCCGCACCCTCGGTGACATCTCACCGAAAGCACTCGAAGCCATCACCAAGTTCCTGGATGAGGAAATGACACCAATGCCTGAGCACTGACAGGTATCGGGCAACGGCACGCCGATACCGGTAGCGCTTCCCACCGAGAGGGGCCACACCGTGAATATCGAACAGACCGTATCGACGGCCGTGGCAGCCCTTCAGCTCGGCGACACCTTCACCCTCGATGACCTCGTCCACGCAATCCAGACCCGGCGCCAGCGTAAGCTCCGGGTCTACGAACTGGCAGACCTCAACACCAGCGACGGCATCTGCGCGATCTGGCTCGTCCGCGACAGCGAAGACATCGTCCTGCACGCCCACACCGACTCCGCCCTGCACCGCCAACAGTTCGTCCTGCACGAGTTCGCCCACATGCTCCTGGGCCACTGTGATGGTGATGACTGCGCAGCCGAAGACGTGCTACTGCCCAACATTCCGCCCTACACCCGCGGCCGTCTCCTCAAACGACAAGACCCCGACTGCGACACCGAGATCGCCGCAGAAGCCCTCGCCGACAGGCTCGCCGCCGGCATCCGAGGACACGTCTTCGCCGAGACCCGCTACTTGGAGGTCTTCGGATGATCCAGACACTCGTCGCGACGCTGATGTGGGCGCTCGTGGCGAGCCTGCTCATCTTCCGCCGCAAACGCACTGACCGAAGCATCACCTACGCCGCCCTCACCATCGCGATCGCCATGACACTCAACGTCGATGCCGTCTACGAAACCGTCGATCCACTCCTGGGCGGCACGAACATCGCCACCCTGATCGCAGACACGTTGCTCATGATCGGGCTGTTCTTCCTCGGCCGGGGAGTCATGCACACCGGCGAATACCGCCCCCAGCTCGTGCGCGCCGCCGTCAGTATCCCCATCCTGCTGGTGTCCCTGGCCGCGATCACCGTGATGTTCCTGTTCATCGACCGAGGCGCGACGACCACCCGGTTCATGGTCGACCTCGGCGCTCAACCCACGACCGCGATCTACTCGATCATCGCCTTCACATACTGCGGCGCCATCATCACCGCGATGCTCGCCCTCGCGGCCCGCCAACTCCGCAATGGCCGTGGCATCGAATGCCTTCCCGCAGGACTCCTCACTCTTGGCTCCGCTTTCGGCGTCGCCCTCTGCCTCGCCGTCCTCACCATGGACATCGCGCACACGACCGGCCAGCTTGACGTGATGCGAACCCTGCAACCGGCCTACGGTCCGCTGTCACTGCTCGCCTTCCTGTTCCTCTGCGCCGGATTCACCGCACAACCCGTCGTCCGCCGAGCCCAGTACGACGCGAGACGCCGCCGCACTGCCGTCCTTGCGGCGCAGCTTGAACCGCTCTGGGAGCGAGCCACCCGAGTGCGGCCCGGCCTCAGCCAAGCCGAACCACTCGTCGCGAACGACGACAACCCTGAAGGGCGACTCCACCGGCGAATCGTCGAAATACGCGACGCCATGATCGACCCTCGCATCACCTTCACCATCACCGACGTCGAGCATGCGCTACTTGAACAGGCCGAACAGCACCTCATCGGACAAGGCCAGACTGATGCGACCCCGGCGATACGACCGCGAGACGCTGGAGGCGCGACAAGCCCAACCATCCCTCACGAGGAGCCACACTCATGAAGCGGGCAATCGCCAGGGGAGTCGGATTCCTCGCCGTCGGCGCACTCGGTGTCGGCTGGACCATAGCGCGACGCCTCACCGCCCCCGCCGGACCGCGCACCTTCGACCTCACCATCCACGACATTGAGAAAGGCGACGACGGAGTCCGGCGGGTCGTGCTCGACCGCACCCCGCAGACCACGGCAGAGGGCATCTACAACCTCTGGCTCGACAGCGGCGACTGGGTGCAACTCTCCATGGAGAAGTCCGAGCGTGACCCGGACCGGATCGCGCGCACCGTCACCGGCACATCTCCGGGGCTGAGGCTCGTGGTCGGTGAGCGCGCCTCATGGAGCGGCATCTACTACGCCAACCCAGCCGACGCCGGACTCGACGCACGTGACATCACCATAAGCACCCCGGTGGGGCCGTGCCCGGCCTGGCGCATCGACGGCGACCCCGCGACCTGGGCCATCCACATCCACGGCCTCGGCAGCACCCGTGCCGGAACCCTCCGCGGCGTCCAGGTCGCAACCGAACTCGGCTACACCTCCCTTGCCGTCACCTACCGCAACACCGCCGAAGGCCCCCGCGTCGGCACCGGCCGATCAACCCTTGGCAACACCGAGACGGCAGACGTGGATGAAGCCATCGGATACGCCGTCCGACGAGGAGCCCAGCGCATCGTGCTCTTCGGTTGGTCGATGGGAGCTGCCATCGCCCTCCAACTCGCCAACCGGCCCCGACACGACGACCTCATCACCGCACTCGTCCTCGACTCGCCCGTTCTCGACTGGACTGAGACCGTCAAGGCCAATTGTGTCCGCAGCGGCCTCCCAGTCGCAGCTGGCCAGCTCGCCGTCCTATGGCTCACCGTCGGCCCACTCGCGCGCATGCTCGGGCTACCCGAGTCGATCCCGCTCCGCCAGTTCGCCTGGATCGCCCGCGCCGCCGAACTCACCACACCCACCCTCATCCTCCATGGCACACGAGACAGCTCCGCGCCGGCCCGCCTCTCACAAGAACTCCAAGGGCAACGCCCCGACCTCGTGACGCTGAAGACCTTCGACGCCGACCACACGCTCGCGTGGAACTCTGACCCCGAACGATGGCGAACCGCCGTCACGCGGTGGCTCCAATCGCGCGTACCGTGCTGATCCCGAGGCCGACATCACCCACTCAGGTCGGCCACGCCCGGACAAACCCAGTTCAAACCGCACCCTTCCCGGTAGTCTTGGTGCTGTCGCCCCGTTCGGGGTCATGTAGCGCGAGGGAGGATCAACGTGGCTGAGCCATGGCTGTCCGCAGACGACATCGCAGCCCACCTCGGGATCACCAAAGACACCGTCTACACCTGGATCGCCGAGAAGGCCATGCCCGCACACAAGGTCGGCCGCCTCTGGAAGTTTCAAGCCAGCGAGATCGACGACTGGGTGCGCGCCGGCGCAGCCGCCAGCGACCAACCGCCACCAGTGGAGGCGACGCCGAATGTCAGTGGTCGCTCGTACGCTGACAACCACGAGAGCCGGGAGGGGTGAGGATGACGCTGAATGATGCGCAGCGACTGGTGAAGTCCAAGCAACGCGTCGCCGATCATGGCGAGGTGTTCACGCCCGCATGGATGGTCGAAGATATGCTCGACCTCGTTAAGCACGAGTCCGAGAGGATAGATGCGCGAGTTCTTGAGCCCGCGTGCGGTTCAGGCAACTTCCTCGTTTCTGTCCTGGCCCGTAAGTTCCTCATGGTCCAAGCGCGCCACGGTAAGAGCGAGTTCGAGAAGCGTCACTATGCGCTTTTCGCTGTCATGTGTATCTACGGTATTGAACTGCTTGAAGACAACGCGGAAGAGTGCCGAGGCAACCTCGCCGAGGTGTTCAATAACTTCCTCGGCATAGACGATGTCGACGAGTGGGCACGCGCCGTCCGCGCCGTTCTCAGTGCCAACATCATCCGCGGCGATGCACTCACGATGACACTTGCGAGCGGCCAGCCGATCACGTTCCCCGAATGGGGCTATCTCGGCAAGGGGAAATTTCAGCGCCGCGACTTCCGATTCGACGACCTCACGCAACGCGCCTCCTACGAGGGCACTCTCTTCGGTGAGCTTGACGATGATGAACTGTTCATCCCAACACAGACCTACCCAACGATGACCGTCGCGCACATCGCTGAGGCCGCCGCATGACCCTCGCACCATTCACCCTTCGCGGGCACAACCCGGACGTGTTGACATGCATCGCGAACCTGTCCAACGACGAGGTCTTCACCCCGCCTGAGTTCGCGGGCCAGATGCTCGACACACTGACGGCAGCATGGGCCGACGTCAACGACGGCGCGGACATCTGGGCCGATCCCGCTGTCACCTTTCTCGACCCCTTCACCAAATCAGGAGTGTTCCTCCGCGAGATCGTGCGCCGCCTCACTGACGGACTGATCTTGGAGATTCCCGACCTGGCCGAGCGCGTCGATCACATCCTCACCAAGCAGGTCTTCGGGATAGGCATCACGCAGCTTACTGCGCTTCTGGCACGCCGAAGCGTCTACTGTTCGAAGTTCGCCAACGGTCCGCACTCGATTGCCAAGTCCTTTACTACCAAGGATGGCAACATCTGGTTCGAGCGCACCGAACACACCTGGGGCGGAGGGAGGCGCCAGTTCCGTGCCGACCCCTTGACCGGCCAGGAGATCGCCGTTTACACCAACCGCAGATGTACATATTGCGGAGCTGGCGAAGACGACTACGCGCGGAGCGACGATCTCGAAACTCACGCTTACGCGTTTATTCACACAAACGACATCAGAGTTCGCGTCCGCGAGCTGTTCGGAGACAACATGCAGTTCGACGTCATTATCGGTAATCCGCCTTACCAACTGAGCGACGGCGGACACGGAACAAGCGCCGCTCCGATCTACCAACTGTTCGTCGAACAGGCCAAGAAGCTCGATCCCCGCTACCTGACCATGGTCATACCGTCCCGGTGGTTCGCTGGCGGGAAGGGTCTGGACGAGTTCCGCGAATCGATGCTCGGCGATGGCCGTCTCCGCTCGATCGACGACTTCCTCAGTGCCGCCGACGTCTTTCCCGGCGTCGGGCTCAAGGGCGGTGTGAACTTCTTCCTATGGGATCGCGACCACCCCGGACCGTGTGCCGTCACGACCCACTTCAAAGGGTGGGACGACTCGACCGGCACGAGACCGCTCCTCGAAGCGGGGGCTGACGTGTTCATTCGGTTCAACGAAGGCGTCTCCATCCTCAAGAAGGTGGTCGCAGCGGAGACCGGCCAGGCAACCAAGCTCACGCTTCCTGCGGGAAAGCGATTCGAGGAACTGGTCAGTTCCCGAAAGCCATTCGGGTTGGAGACGACCTTCCGGGGGAAGGCGGTTCGCGGGGCGAACGATGTTCTTGTGCATCAGAACGGATCACCCGGCTACGTAGCTCGGGAGGCTATCCCATCGGGTACCGGGCTTGTGGACAAGTGGAAGGTGTTCATTAGCTACGCGGCTCCTGGCACAGGGAACAAGGACACGTACCCGCACCGGGTCATCAGCACGCCATTCCTGGGCGAGCCAGGCACGATCTCGTCGGAGACCTACCTGTGCATCGGCCCGTTCGACACGAAGGTCGAGGCTGAGAGCGCTCTTTCATATTTGTCTTGCCGACTGACGCGGCTCCTGATTCAGCTCCGCAAGGCTTCTCAACATGTCACGAGCAAGGTGTACGGCTTCGTTCCCAACCAAGAGTGGACGAAACGATGGAGCGACGCCGACCTGTATGCCAAGTACGAACTCACGGACGACGAGATCGCATTCATAGAGAAGATCGTTCGCCCAATGGAACTGGGCGGCGATGAATAGAACTATCGACGAACTCCTCCCCGAAAGGCCCGAGACGCGGCTGCGGATCTACTCGTGGTCGCCGAATGATCCGCCGACGGGGTACGAGAGGCTGCTGAAGGTGGGGCAGACGACGAAGGCGGATGTGAACGCGCGGATTCGCGAGTCCCAGGGGCAGATGCAGCAGGCATACACGTTGCATGTGGATGAGTTGGCTGAGCGGAACGACGGTTCGGTGTTTCGTGACTCTGATGTGCGGCAGCGTCTGATCGCGAAGGGTTTCGAGAACCCGGTCTTCGGTTCGGCTCGTGAGTGGATGCGATGCTCGCCCGACGATGTCCTCACGGCGATCACCGAACTGCGGGAGGGCGTGATGCTCAGCGGCACGCATCATGAGACGTTTCCGATGCGTCCGGAGCAGGCGAGCGCGGTCGAGAAGGCTGAGGGGTACTTCGAGTCGATCTGGGCCGAGGACTCCGTGACAGCACCGAGATTCTTGTGGAATGCGAAGATGCGGTTCGGCAAGACCTTCGCCTCCTACCAGCTCGCGAAGCGCCTGGGTGCGAAGCGTGTGCTCGTGGTGACGTTCAAGCCCGCGGTCGAGGACGCTTGGCGGACCGACCTGGAGACCCACGCGGACTTTGACGGCTGGCAATACCTCTCATCCGCGACAGGCGGGAACCCGGACGACGCGGACAAGACCCGCCCGCTGGTGTACTTCGGTTCCTTCCAAGACCTCCTCGGTCGCGACCGCAAGACCGGGCTCATCAAGGCGAAGAACGAGTGGGTCCACACCACCAACTGGGACTTGGTGATCTTCGACGAGTACCACTTCGGTGCCTGGCGCGAGTCGGCCAAGGAACTCTTCGAGGGAGAGGACGACAGAGTCAAGCAGAAGGAGCTCGCCGTCGAGTACCACGACGGCTTGGTTGCCTTCGACGAGGAACTCGACGAGCTCGGCAACGACGAGGACGACTTCCTGCCGATCACAACTCGCGCGTACCTGTACCTGTCAGGCACGCCTTTCAAGGCCTTGGCGACAGGCGAGTTCATTGAGGAGCAAATCTTCAACTGGACCTACACCGACGAGCAACGCGCCAAGGCCGAGTACGCGGCCGCGTACCCTGACGCCTGGAACCCGTACGGCGCGTTGCCGGAGATGCGGTTGTTCACCTACCAGATGCCGGATGAGCTCGTCGCGGTGGCGAATCAGGGCGAGTTCGATGAGTTCGACCTCAACGCCTTCTTCGAGGCCAAGGGCACCGGCAGCGACGCAGAATTCGTCCACAAGACCGATGTGCAGAAGTGGCTCGACATCATCCGCGGCGCGCACCTGCCGACGCAGGTCGACTCGATGCGGATGGGCACCCGCCCGCCGTTCCCGTACTCCGATGTGCGACTGCTGCCCTACTTGCAGCACTCGTTTTGGTTCCTGCCGAACGTCGCTGCGTGCGAGGCGATGGCGAACCTGCTCGCAGAGAAGCAGAACGTGTTCTGGCACGACTACAAGGTTCTTGTCGTCGCCGGGACTCGAGCCGGAATCGGGCTCGATGCACTCCCTCCGGTGCGGGCAGCCATCGGGGACGGCCACGACACCAAGACCATCACACTGTCGTGCGGCAAGCTCACCACGGGAGTCACGGTCAAGCAGTGGTCATCGATCCTAATGCTACGCAACCTGAACTCGCCCGAGACCTATTTCCAGGCGGCGTTCCGGGTCCAGTCCCCGTGGTCGATCAAGAACCCCGACGGCGACGACCCAAGCGCCGAGGCCTTCCTGAAGCCCGTGTGCTTCGTGTTCGACTTCGCGCCCACCAGGGCGCTGCGACAGATCGCCGACTACGGGGCCGGCCTCTCGCCAGACACCCCCAACCCGGAGCAGGCCGTCGAGGAGCTGGTGAAGTTCCTTCCCGTCCTCGCCTACGACGGATCGAACATGACCCAGGTCGATGCCGGCGGCATCCTCGACATCGCCATGTCCGGAACGTCTGCGACGCTCCTGGCGCGCAAGTGGGAGTCGGCGATCCTCGTAAACGTGGACAACGACACCTTGCGCAAGATCATGAATAACCCTGACGCGCTGAACGCCGTGATGAACATTGAAGGCTTCCGCGCGCTCGGCAACGACATCTTCGAGACCGTCGTCAACAAGAGCAACGCGGTGAAGAAGGCCAAGAAGGAGAAAGGAGAAGACGCCACCCCGTCCGAGAAGAAGGAGCTGACCGCGGAGGAGAAGGAATACAAATCAAAGCGGAAGCAGATTCAGGACAAGCTCGTGAAGTTCGCGACCCGCATCCCGGCGTTCATGTACCTCACCGACTACCGCGAGAACACTCTCCAAGACGTGATTACCAAGCTCGAACCCGGGCTGTTCCGCGCCGTCACTGGTCTGACCGTCGAGGACTTCCACCTCCTTGTGAACCTCGGCGTCTTCAACGCTACGCATATGAACCAGGCTGTCTTCGCGTTCCGCCGTTACGAGGACTCCTCCCTGTCCTACACCGGCATCGAGTCCCACAAGGGTCTCCGCCGCTACGGCCTTTATGACACTGTCGTCGCAATTGACGACGCCCCCTCCACCTGACCGCTTGGCAAGTCATCCACCTGATCGAGAGAACATCGTATGTCGTTCCAGACTCCACGCAGCATCGAAGAGATGCTCACCGCGATCCACAAGCGCGAGTACCTCATGCCTGCGATCCAGCGCGAGTTCGTCTGGGATGTCGGCCAGATCACCAAACTCGTCGACAGCCTCATGCGCGGGTACCCAGTCGGGTCGTTCCTGTTGTGGGATGTGAAGCCCGACACCGCGAAGTCGTACACGTTCTACGAGTTCCTCACCAACTACCACGAACGCGACAACCCATACGCGGACAAAGCCACAGTCCCGGCGGGCAACGGCACTACCGCCGTCCTCGACGGCCAGCAGCGCCTGACCTCGCTCAACATCGCCCTGTACGGCAGCATCGCCGAGAAGAAGAAGTACGCCTGGTGGAACAGCGCCGACGCGTTCCCCGTCAAGCGGCTTTACCTCAACCTCGTTGACGACCCCGACGAAGAGGAACTCGGGCTCAAGTACGACCTTCGCTTCCTCACCGACAAGGAAGCCGCCGCCGAAGAGGGCAGCGAGGACAAGTGGTTCCGCGTCGGCGCGATCCTCGGCCTCGATGACTCCGGGCCAGCCATCATGGACGAGGTCGCAGACCGAGGAATATTGGACTACCGGACGGCGTCCCGCCGCCTGTACGACCTCTACCGTGCAGTGCGTGACCTGAAGCCGATGAACTACTTCTTGGTCACGGATCAGGACGCCGACAAGGTGCTCGAAATTTTCGTTCGCGTCAACAGCGGCGGCACCACGCTGTCATACTCCGATCTGCTGCTGTCGATGGCCACGAACCAGTGGCGCGACCTCGATGCTCGCGAGGAGGTCCGCTCGCTGGTCTCTGACCTCAACAGCAACGCGGGTCGCCAGTTCTCGTTCTCCAAGGATGTGGTGCTGAAAACCGCGCTGACGATCGCAGATGTGGACGTTCGCTTCAAGGTCACCAACTTCACCCAGTCGAACATGGCAAAGGTCGAGGAGGCCTGGCCTCAGATCAAGGGCGCGCTGCTTCGGGCAGCGACCCTGCTGCAACAGTTCGGCTACAACGAGCGAAACCTCACCGCGAACAGCGTCATCGTTCCGCTCGCGCACTACCTCCACCTGCGGGGCGCGAGCGACTCTTACCTCGACTCGACTGCGAACGCGGCTGACCGGCTCGCGCTCCAGCGCTGGGTCACCCGCTCGCTGATCAAGCGAGGTATCTGGGGTTCAGGTCTCGACACCCTGTTGACTCGCATCCGCGACGTCCTGCGAGACAATGCAGGCTTTGATTTCCCGGTCGCTGCGGTCGAGGAAGCAATGGCGACGACGGGCAAGAGCCTTGCCTTTGACAACGCCGAGATCGACGAACTGCTGAACCTCAAGTACGGCGGCCAGCGCACCTTCTCGGTCTTGTCGGTGTTGTACCCGGGACTGGACTTGGGCAAGAAGTTCCACGAGGACCACATCTTCCCGAAATCGCGGTTCACGAAGAAGAAACTCACTGAGGTAGGGATCCCGGTCGAGAGGATCGACGACTACCTCGGCGCAGTGAACCTCCTGCCGAACCTCCAGCTGCTCGCTGGCACGGCGAATATCGAGAAGCAGGACGCCCTCCCGGCGAACTGGATCGAGGCAGCGTTCCCAAGTGAGGAGAAGCGGGCGACCTACATCGCGGAGAACGACCTCGACGACCTCCCGCTCGACCTCGTGGAGTTCTCCGAGTTCTTCGAGAAGCGCAAGCAACGCGTCCGTTCTCGCCTCATCGCGGCACTGGGTGCGATTCCAGTACTGGCGAAAGCCGATATGGGGTAGCTCCGGGACGCTACAGTGCGAGCATGGTCAAGGCCGAGGCAGCCTGTAGAGGCAGTACGCCGTTGCCGAGTGCGGTGATTTGCTGGTTCTGGGTCAGCTCGCCAGTGTCGGTCACCCATCCGGTCGGCAGCCCCATCAGCCACTCGACGAACGCTGGTGCTGGCCGGGGACCGGTGGCGTCATTTAGGAGTGCCGGAGCGGGTGCTGCTCGTCCGCTGATGTGCTCCCAGCGGGTGATGGCGTCGGCGTAGCGTCCCCAGCGTTGAACAGTCCGTCGATCAGGGACCACAGCGTCTCCGACTCGACTTTCCTGCTCGGCGAGCCATCCGGACCGTGGAGCGCGAAGTCGATGATCTGATGCGACAGCGCGATCGTCCCGCGCCTCGCTCGTACCTGATCGAGGGTCTCGCCGCCGCGTGAGGAGTCGGTCGCGAGTGGGGTGCGGAAGCGTGCGGTGGGCGAGGATGAAGATGCGGAGGCGGTGGTGAGGAGCGCCGACAAGGGAAGCCGGTAGGCCGATCCAGCGTGCATCCAGCCGCAGGTCGGCCAGATCGCCGAGAACGGCGCCGAGAGCCCGTAGAGGTCGAGTTGCGTTGTCTCCCAGATGCCACGGGTCGGGTTCCAGCTCGCGAAGGGTTGCGCCTTCGGGGGTTGCGCCAGGGTGGTTGCGCCGTTCACGGGGGTCTCCTTCTGCTGGTGGCCGCGTCGCCGGCGAGGACAGCAGCCCTCGGACGTTCTCGATGACGACCCATTCGGGTTGGAGCGCGTCTATGGCTTCGGCCATGTGCGCCCACAGGCCTGAGCGGGTGCCCGGCGCGAGGCCTGCGCGTTTGCCGACGGTCGATACGTCTTGGCAGGGGAACCCGCCGATGAGGATGTCCACGGGGTCCACGTCGTGCCAGTTGATGGTGGTGATGTCGCCGAGGTTCGGCACGCCGGGCCAATGGCGCGAGAAGACACGGGCGACGGGTTCGTTGAGTTCGGAGAACCACACGGTGTCGGCGTTGAAGACGTGTTCGACGGTAAGGTCGAGGCCGCCGTAGCCGCTGAACAGCGACCCGATCTTGAGTCGGGGCGGTTGATCTTCGTTGTCGTGCATGAGGGCTCCGGGTTACGGGTGACCCCGACCCCAGTTCTTTGAGTTCTGATGCCGGGCTGGTCACCTGTCAGGTGCACGACCACGCCACACTTCGCCGCTGTCATCGCCCCGGTCTCCGCCGCCAACTGACCGTCCTGCCTCGCCGGCGCAGACCCCAGGTCGCTCGTCTCGCGAACCTCCTCCTGGAGGGACACGCCTCTTGCAGATCGAGGTTAAGTGGGCATTATCGTTCCAGAAGTTACATCCTAAGCACCCGTTAGGCGCATTGTTCTCCTGAAACTTCTGCCAGACCCTTGGCACCGCAAACTAAGTCGCTCTATTGTTGTTGTAGAAGTTACATAGTAATGTTTTAGGTAACAGTTTGGGGTGCCTTATGGGCAAGTTTCCGGGGTCCGCGCAGCTCCTGCTTGTGCCTGGGGTGGTGCATCTGAATGAACCTGCGGCGGTGTTCGAGGCGATGGTGACGGGGTGGTCGCGTCAGCAGTTTTCGCGTCAGCTTGGTGCCCATACGGTGGTGTCGCGGGAGAGGCTGATTCGCCGCTTTCAGGGGTTTTGTGAGTCGTATCCGTGGGAATGGATGCCTGGCGATGTCGAAGATTTTACTGTGTCGCTGACGTCGGGGCAGGGCCGGTTAGCGTTATCCACGATCCGCGGCTATCACTTGGCGTTGCGAATGTTTTGCGAGTACATCACTGATTCCCGATATGAGTGGCCGACCCAATGCCACGACCGGTTTGGGCAGGTGCCCTCACAGATATGTAACGAGTGGAACACCGCCCAGCACTTGAACGATTACGAAGGCCGGCCCGAGCGACGACCCCTCACGTATCGAGAGCTGGAAGATCTGTTCGATTGGCTCGATGACCGTGTTGACCAGATTGCTCGCTCGGGCCGGAAAGGTGCGTTGGCGGGGTTGCGGGATGCAACGATGCTGAAGACGACGTACGCGTTTGGGTTGCGCCGTAATGAGCTTGCTCGTTTGGATGTTGCAGATTTGCGGCCGAACCCTCACATGCGTGATTGGGGCACATATGGGTCAGTGCACGTGCGTTATGGCAAAGCAGTCGCAGGGTCGCTGCCGAGGCGACGGACGGTGCTCGCGGTTCCCGAGTTTGATTGGGCGATCACCGGTTTGAAGCAGTGGGTTGAGGAAGCGCTACCACTGTATGAGGCTGATAAACATCCCGCGCTCTGGCTGACCGAGCGGCGCACCCGCGTGAAGGTACGCCAGATCGATGATTTGTTCGCAACCGCCCGGAGTGATCGGGCTCGATGGTCATTTGAGTTTGCATTGCCTGCGGCACTCGTATGTGACGCATCTCATTGAGCATGGCTACCCGGAACGGTTTGTCACCGAGCAGGTCGGGCACACGTATGCGTCAACGACCGCGATCTACACATCGGTATCGAATGATTTCAAGAACAAGACCCTGCAAGCTGCCCTGGCGAGGGTCTACCGGCCAGCGGAGAAGGAGCACACATTATGAGAACAATCGAGGTGCAGTGGAATCTGCGGCAGGTCATGGCCGATCGGGGCATGTTCCAGACAAGCGAACTGATGCCACTGCTCGAAGAACGTGGCATTCATATGACTCGCGAGTACGTGTACCGGCTGGTGACGAAGACCCCGCAACGTTTGAACACGGAGGTCCTCGTCGCGCTCTGCGACGCTCTTGCGTGCAGCCCAGCCGACCTCATTACCGGGGTAATCCAAGAGCAGCAGCGGGCGAAGACCGGCACGAGCGAGGGCGGTCCGCGGATTGGTGAGCTGCGGCCGATCCGCGCGAAGATTCGGCGCCCGGAGGGTGTCACCGAGTGACTGCCGCGACGCGGGCGGAGTGCACGCGTTGTGGGGTCACTACCCACACATTGATGTTGCCGACGGGGCCGCTGTGCTCTCGCTGCCGCCGAGATATTGCATATCACCCCAGGGTTTGCCCAGAGTGCTTGGAACTACGCCCGGTCGCGTATCCGTCGTTCACGATGTACAACGTGCTCGTCTGCGCAGCCTGCGCCGGAGAACATTCCGTGTTCGCGTGCGCCGAGTGCGGACGTGAAGACCACCCGTATGGGGCCACCCGATGTGCCCGCTGCATCCTCAATGAGCAATTGACCGGCCTTTTCACTCATCCATTGAGTGGTGAGTTCTGTGACGAACTACGGCCAGTGTTTGAAGAGTTGATGCGTGCACGTCGGCCGCAGAGCGTGATCTCTTGGCTGCAGAAGCCGCCCGCGACCGGGGCTCGTGTGCTGGGACAGATGGCACGCGGAGAGGCACCCATCAGCCATGACACGTTCCAACACATGCCAGCTGGGCGGTCGGAGAGCTATTTGCGTGACCTACTCACCGCGACCGGGGTGCTGCAGCCATATCAGCCAGCGATCGAGCGCATGGAACGCTGGCTGGATGAGCGACTACGGGGTCTTCCGGTCGATGATGCGCAACTGATTGGGCGGTATGCCCGCTGGCATCATCTCCGCAGGTTACGCAGCTTGGCTGAGTGCGGTGAGGTCACCAAACCCGTGATTTACCGAGCACGCTCCAATGTGATTGGCGCGGTCCGCCTCAGTGCTTGGGCCGCACGCGAGGGCACCACGATCGCGTTACTGACGCAGCCCCAGCTCGAGTCGTATCTTGCCGCGCACCCCGGCGGGCGCAACACTCAGCAAGGGTTCATTGCGTGGCTTCACCGCAGCAAAGAGAATACGCGAATCAGCCTCCCCTGGCGCAGCTTCACACCACCTGAAGTCGTCGTCTCTGATAGTGAACGTTGGGACAGTGTCGAACGACTCCTACATGATGACACCATCACGCTTTACGCGCGTATTGGGGGCCTGTTCATGCTCCTGTTTGCCCAATCGTTGGGTTCCATCGTCAAAATGAAGACAGCACAAGTGGTACTTGAACCAGACGGGCGAGTGCTTGTTGCGTTTGATGGCACGTTCGTTGAAATGCCGCCCGGGCTCGATACTCTTATCCGCGATTATTCGCAGAATCGGGGGACGCCAACGATCTCGGGTAGAGACCATGGGTGGCTGTTCCCTGGACGGCATCCCGGGAGTCATCTGGTCACTGATGTGTTTCGCTCGAAGCTCGTGACGGCAGGCATTCATCCCGGTGACGCCCGCAAAGCTGCGATGTTTTCGCTCGCAGGGCAGGTCCCGGCACCCGTGCTTGCTGACCTCATCGGTGTTGCTGACAAGACCGCCGTGAAGTGGGCTGTTCTTGCTGCCCGTGACTGGTCTGGTTATGTTGCTCAACGGCGGCTATAAAGCTCGCACTGAATAACGCACTTCCGCCAACAGAACGAGCTTTGTCGCCACAGATGTCATCGGCCGTCGGTGCTCACCTGCTCGTCAGGAGGGGAGGCGCAGATGACGGTTTCGATGCGCGTGATGAGCGCGGGCGATGGCTACAAGTACCTGTTGAAGACCGTCGCGGCTGCCGACGGAGACCGGCCTCTCTCGACGCCGCTGACCCGCTACTTCATCGAGGAAGGCACCCCGCCTGGACGGTGGCTCGGCAAAGGAGTCGCGTCACTTGGCAAGGGTGAACTGGTCGTCGGTGATCAGGTCTCTGAGGCCCAGCTCCAGCTCCTCATGGGCATGGGGCACGACCCCATCACCAACGCACCGCTGGGTCGGGCGTTCCCCGCCTACAAAGATGCGCCGAAACGCATTGAGGCCCGAATCGCGGCGCTCGATGCCACCCTGACGCCCGGGGCGAAGGGCGAGGCTGTCGCGCTGATTGTGGTCGAGGAGAACGCGCGGGCTGGCCGTCGGGCGGTGGCAGGGTTCGACTTCACGTTCTCCATCCCGAAGTCCGCCAGCGTGCTCTGGGCGGTCGCCGATGCAGGGGTGCAGGCGATGATCGGGGCCGCGCATCACCGGGCGGTTGCGGAGGTGGTTGCGTTCATGGAGCGCGAGGTTGCGGCCACCCGTACCGGCGCAACCGCAGGCGATGGAGCCGTTGCGCAGGTCGATGTCGAGGGGCTGATCGCGACCGCGTTCGATCACTTCGACTCCCGCGCGGGCGACCCCCACCTCCACACGCACGTCGTCATCAGCAACAAGGCCAAGACCACGCTCGACGGGAAGTGGCGCTCGCTGGACGGCAGGCCGATGCACGCCGCCGTCGTCGCACTATCGGAGCTGCACGAAGCGGTGTTTGCCGACCACATGACCCTCATCTTCGGCGTCGAGTGGGAGGCCAGAGACATGGGCCGCGACCGGAGCCCCGCTTGGGCCATCACCGCCGTCCCGGAGTCGCTGGTGACGGAGTTCTCCAGCCGCGCCCGCCACATCGACATCGAGACCGACCGTCTCATCGACGAATACGTCGCCGCGCACGGCCGCCGCCCAACACCAGCAGCGCTGATGAAGCTCCGCGCACAAGCGACGCTCTTAACCCGGCCCGACAAACACGTCCGGTCCCTCGCCGATCTGACCGCGGAGTGGCGCACTCGAGCCACTACGATCCTCGGACGGGACGCGACCAGGTGGGCGATTGATACCACCGACAACGACCGACCCTTGCTGCTGCGTGCCGACGACATTCCGCTCGACGTGATCCGCGACATCGGATGCTCCGTCGTCGAGACAGTTGGAGAGAAGCGCTCGACCTGGCGCAAATGGAACCTCATGGCCGAAGCTTCCCGGCAGACGATGGGGTGGCGCTTCGCCACCATGACCGACCGAGAAACAGTGATCACGATGGTCACCGACGCCGCCCAACTCGCATCCCTCCGCCTCAGCCCGCCCGAGCTCTCACTATCGCCGGTGGTGTTCCGGCGTGGCGATGGCACGTCGGTGTTCCGGCCGGTCAACTCCGCCATCTTCACCTCCGAGGTGCAACTCGCTGCGGAAGACCGGCTCCTCGAACGCTCCAGCGACCTCACCGGCCCAACCGTCGCCCTCGCCGCCGTCGCGCGGGTAACACGCAAGCCCGACGCTGACGGACTGGTGCTGGGTGAGGATCAAGCCGAGGCGTTGACACGGATCGCGGTGTCCGGGCGGATGCTCGACGTGCTCGTTGGCCCGGCTGGGGCGGGCAAGACCACCGCGATGAACGCGCTCCGCCGCGCCTGGGAGGCCGAGCACGGCACAGGCTCCGTGGTCGGGCTCGCCCCGTCGGCAGTGGCCGCGCAGGTTCTCGCTGACGATCTCGGGATCGAAACCGAGAACACCGCCATGTGGTGGCAGAACCACCTCACCAAAGGACTCAACTTCACCGCCGGCCAGTTGGTCATCGTCGACGAAGCATCCCTAGCCGGCACCTTGTCGCTGGACCGGATTGCCGGCCTCGCCCAGCAAGCTGGCGCGAAGGTGCTGCTCGTTGGTGACTACGCCCAGCTCCAGGCGGTTGATGCCGGGGGCGCATTTTCGATGCTCGCGCACGACCGCACCGACACCGTCGAACTCATCGACGTCCACCGCTTCCACCAGCCGTGGGAAAAGCTCGCCTCCCTCGGCCTGCGCCATGGTCACTCTGCTGTGATCGACACCTACCTCGCGCACGGCCGCATCCGAGACGGGGACACCAAGACAATGACCGACGCCGCCTACACGGCATGGCGGGCAGACCGAGACGCCGGACGCATCACCGTCCTGATCGCCGAGACTCACGAGCAAGTGACCGCTCTCAACGAGCGCGCCCGCGCAGACCTACTCATCGACGGGACCCTCACCCAGGATCGAGAGGTCGAGCTGCGCGACGGAACCCATGCGGGTATCGGGGACACCGTCATCACCCGCCGCAACGACCGGAAGATCGCGGCAAGCAACGGGAACGACTGGGTGCGCAACGGCGACATCTGGACCATCACGGACGTGCGAGGCGACGGAAGCCTCACCATCCGCAGACCCGGCCGCTCCTACGGCGGCGCGATCGTGCTGCCTGCAGCGTACATCGCCGAGCATGTCGATCTCGGATACGCCGTCACGGCGCACCGAGCCCAAGGCGTCACCACCGACACCGCCCATGTCTTGGTCGAGCCGACCGCGACGAGGGAGAACTTCTACGTCTCCATGACCCGAGGCCGAGCCGCGAACCATGCCTACGTGATCCTCGACCGCACCGACGATCACCAACAGCCGCACCCCGGCGACGACCCGAACGTGTCCAGTCGCAGCGTCCTGGCCGGAGTGCTCCAGCACGTCGGCGCGGAATTGTCCGCTCACGAGACGATCACCGCCGAACAGGAACAGTGGGGGTCGATCGCGCAGCTCGCCGCCGAGTACGAGACCATCGCCGCCGCAGCACAGTATGACCACTGGGCGTCCCTCGTGCGTGCCTCCGGCCTCAACGAGGAGCAAGCTCAAGCAGCGGTCGAGTCCGAAGCCTTCGGCCCGCTCACCGCAGAGCTTCGCCGGGCCGAGGCCAACCACCACAACATCGAGACCCTACTGCCACGCCTTGTTGCCGCGCGCGGGTTCGGAGATGCCGACGACATCGCCGCTGTCCTCCACTACCGCGTCGCTCACGCCACCGCGCGGCCAGCCGGATCAGGCCGTGCACGTAAGGCACCACGGCTCATCGTCGGGCTCGTCCCACACGCAGACGGAGTGCTCGACCCTGAGATGCGAGCCGCGCTTGACGAACGAGCAGCGCTTATCGAAGCCCGCGCCGATGCCGTGCTCGATCGCGCTCTCGCCGACAAGGCACCTTGGACGAAAGCACTCGGCACGCTACCCGGCGATGCTCGACGAGCCGCAGCATGGCGGAATACCGCACGCGTGGTCGCCGCCTACCGAGACCGCTACCGAATCACCGACGACACGCCGCTCGGAGCAGTGTCCGCGTCCGAGACGCAAAGGCTAGGCGCGGCCCGCGCGCATGCCGCGCTGGACCGGGCTTTTTCGCTCGGATTGGGGCCGGTAAACAGATTCCAGCAGACGGCTGGGAGACCAGTCAGCCCCTCGCTTTAGCGCATGTGCGCTGTCGCGATCACCTACGTACGGCGCGCCTAGCTGATAGCCTGAAGATGCATCCCGCACAAGGAGGCTACGAGAAGATGCCGGAAGATAACGAAGTTCTGACCGCTGATGAGGCGGCTGCACTCCTTAGGGTCTCGACCAAGACGGTGCTCTCGCTGGCTCGTTCAGGATCACTGCCAGGAGAGAAGGTCGGGCGCGCTTGGCGCTTCGTGAGGAGCGATGTCCTTGCGTACGTCCGCGGCTCACGGCCGCAGGCAGGAGCGGAGCACAATGGGTGAGTTCGTGACCGCGATGTCAGAGACGAGCAGCACAGAAGGCGGGAACGGATGTTAGACACCTCTAACTGGCCAGAAGTTGAGTTGGACGTCTTGAAGGACGTCCAACTTGACGCGAAGAACGTTCGCCTCGAAGTGACCGACGCAAAAGTCGAAGCCGACATCATTGAAGACCTGTTTGTCAACGAAGACGCACTGGGACTTGTCGAAGGCATCTGCAAGGTCGGCTACCTGACGCATGAGACACCCGTGGTGCTGAAGCGCCGCGGCAAGTACGTGATGGTTGAGGGGAACCGAAGGCTCGCCGCACTCAAAGCTATCCAGAACCCGATGCTGGTTCCTGACTACCGGGCGCGAGTAGCGTCGCTGGCCGCACTTCTACCAGATCGCGCTGCGCTCGCGAAGGTCCGAGTCATGATCGCGCCGAACCAAACCGAAGCGGATCAGTTGATCGCGGCCATCCACACTGGGAATCTCCGACGTGCGTGGAGTCCCAGCAGACAAGCAGCGTTCTTCCAGGCACAGATAGACGCTGGGCGGAAACTCGGCGAGCTCCTCACTAGGTATCCCACCATCGACGTCCGCAAGTTCGTCTTCCGCGCTCACATAATCAATCTCTTCAAGTCTGTTAAATACGACGACGCTGAGCTACAGGACTTCCTTGCAACGAAGAAGTGGGCGAGGGGGCTGTCGACGCTCGCTCGCATCTACGAGTCCAAAGAGTTCCTTGACCTCACCGGGCTTTCGATGGCCTCGGATGGCAACGTCTCGAAGACGATCTCAGATGTCGCCTTCAAGCACGTGGCCACCGCGATCGTCCGCGGGATGTATGAGGAGAACATCAATACTCGCAGCCTGAACTCGGTTTCAAGCCCTCGTTACACGCAATTGATGAGAGAACTGCGTCAGATCGTCGCCGAAGCGGGCGACGCAAGTTCACCTGCTCCCACGAGCCCCCCTGCAGGGACAAACTCGGGCGGAAGCGGAAACACGCCCGTCGGCGGAAGTGCCGGCACGACGCCGGCTTCGCCCACGGGCACTTCCAGCCCCGGGAAGCCTCCGACCGGCGAACCCATCCCGACAGGATCGAAGCCGTCACCAAAGCCGCCGGCGAAGAAAAAGAAGCCCAGAAATCTTGACCTAGGACAGATCAAACCGCCGACCAGCTACCCGGAGGCGGTAATACTCCTGCTCGGCGAGCTGTCCGAGGTCGACGTGCAGAAGTTCCCCAACGCCACCTTCCTCATGGTCCGCGCTGTGCTGGAGAAGTCAATCAAGGCCTTTGCTGAGGCAAAGTCGATCGACATAAAGGGCTCGGGAAACAATCAGAACGGGCGGGTTCAACTCAGTCACGCTCTGAACTGGCTCCTGGACTATGTCAAATCTAATGGGCCAAAGTACTTGATTCAGGTTATCGAAGGCGTTAGGTCCGGGAAACTTGTCACCTACACCAACTCAGGCGACTCTCTCAACGCGATCAACCATAATCACCACTTCCTCGTTGACGCCGACCAGGCATTCTCGATGTGGTCCTCCATCGACTCGATCATGAGGTACGTGATGAAGCCGTGAGTGCGAGTGCTATCGGTGTCTCTACACGACGACCAAGGATCTCACCGCTCCGGTACCCCGGTGGCAAGTCAGCGTTGTACTCACGACTTCGCAAGATGATCCGTGACATGGACCTCGCAGGTTGCACCTACGTTGAGCCTTACGCAGGCGGCGTTGGAGCCGGACTCAGTCTCCTTGTCACCGGGCAAGTCGAGCGTGTTGTGATTAATGACCTCGACCCGGCAATTCACGCGTTCTGGAGCACGGTTCAGTCTGAGCCAGGTTGGCTAATCGACCGAATCCATAAGGCCAAGCTGGACGTCACCGAGTGGCGACGACAACGGGAAATCTATGTCGCTGCTGATACTAGTGATCTTTCCAAGCTCGGATTCGCTACCTTCTACCTGAACCGCACGAACAGGTCCGGCGTACTCAATGGCGGTCCCATTGGAGGGTTGAACCAAGCAGGCAACTACAAAATCGACGCTCGGTTCAACAGGGACGGCTTGGCGGAACGCATTCGCATTCTGTCGCTCTACGCCGACAACATTGTTCCGACGTCGCTCGATGGGATTGAAGTCATTTCTGACTACGCACAGAGAGACGATGTCTTCATCTACGCGGACCCGCCGTACTTCGAGAAAGCCGGGTCACTGTACCTGAATGCCTTCTCCGCAACCGATCACGAAGACCTTGCCAAAGTCCTCAACTCCGTGGCAGACCGGCCCTGGATTCTTACCTACGACAATGCTCCGCAAGTAGCGGACCTTTACTCGGAACGTCGGCGGCGAGAGTTTGAGCTCCACTACTCAGCGCATCGCGTCGGCAAGGCCATTGAGGTTGCCGTGCTTTCCGATTCCATTCCAGAGATCGGGCAAGGCTGGCCTCTGGTGTCGGTGCCGTAGACAACAGTCTGCTCCGGGTAGACAACGCGCCTTCGCGCACAGCGCGCGACACCAGGCATTGTGGAGGAGGACAGAAAGCGATTACGAGTTCTCGCGGAGAGGTGGCTGGATCATCTGCACGTTCGAGATGCCGCCTTGGTTGACGCAGTCCTGAGCGAGATCATGAACGTGCCAGTAGAAGTCCAAGTCCGACTCGGCGGCGTTCACAGTGAACTCGACTGGCGTGTACCGGTGAAGTGGGACTGACGCTCCGTCGTAGTGATAGCCGAAGTTGTCGATCGTTGAGATGGTCAGCGGCTGATCGCCGGTGAAGTCGATCCCGATGCGGATGTCGTACTCGCCGCCGCCTGTCGCTTCCGCTGTCTTGCGCAAGAGCGCCATGAGGTCTGCCACCGCACACTCGATCGCTGCGGACTGGACCTGCCAGCCATCGAAGTAGCCGTCGCTGCTCATGCGGTGGCCGCCAACGGCCGCTGCGATCGTGACCGATCCGTCGTGGTGAATGCTCGCCCAGGCCTCTTTCCACGCCGAGCCTTCACCTGTAGCGCTGTTCACGGCCACCCACCGACGAAGGCCTGGTCGCGGATTGTGGCGGTCGATGCTCTCCAGTGGGTGAATGCCACCGCGGCCTGCGTAAAAGAGCGCAAGGCTCTCAGTCCTTGCGAGAATCTCACGGGCGTCATCGCGCGTGAGCCGACTTCCGACGCGTGGGAGGCGTGGGTGGGCAACTGCTACCAGCCAGGCGCGCGTCTCTGAATCTCGTCCGGCTGCTGCTTCCGCATACAACGTGTCCAGAACTTCGGTGGCGTGGCGGCGCTCGTCGAAGCGCGCACGGTACATCGCCTCGATCTGACGCTCCTTCATCCACACCGTGTCCGCATCGTTCCGAACGGGTGCGCCGAAGTAGTCGCCCCTGTGGATCAGATGCGGGCCATCGACGCTGGCTGGCACCTCAACGATGACGGCATGCTCGCCTTCCGTCGAACCCAGCCGGAACACGTTCAAACCGAAGACGGGCGGCGTGATCGCGGTGATCGCCGCGCTGCGGAGTGAGCGCTCGTACCCCTCGTCAAAGTCTCCAACGTCGGTACGCCCGGTCGCCGCCTTCTGTGACTCGTGCACGCCGAAGACGATGAGGCCACCACCACTGTTCGCCATGGCCGCAACGTCTTTCGGGAAGTCGGTCTGCGGCAATCCCTTCTGAGGTGGAAGCTCCGACTTCCAGTCCAGGTCGTCGGACTCCGTCGCACCAGCCGCGACAGCAGAATCGAGCAGTTCGTCCGTCAACGGACCGGGGCCGCGACCGAGCGCGCGGTGGAGGGCAGTGAATCTCATATGACAAGCGTAGGGATGACCACCGACAACGCGTTGAGGGAGCGGCCAAGGTTCAGAACCCTGCTGTCACATCTCAACGTCGCTTCGCGCCTCCCACGAGGTGCTACGAGCAGGTTGGCTCCGCACCGCCGCAACGGACGCCCTGCTGCCTACTGGCTGCCCGATCATCTGTTTGAGGTCGGTCGAGTCGGCTACTAACTGGGCCTCCCCACTGTGCAGAAGCCGGTGCGGGCCGACACTCGTCGCGCTGGTGACGGGGCCAGGGACGGCGCCGACTGCGCGGCCGAGTTGATGTGCTTCGTGTGCGACCTTCATCGATCCCGACCGCGCACCTGCCTCAACCACGACAGTTGCTGCGGACAGCGCGGCCATCAACCGCGCACGGGCAAGGAAACGATGGCGGGTCGGCGTTGCACCTGGTGCTACTTCGCTGACCAGTAGACCGACATCGGCGACACGACCAAGCAGTTCGCTGTGGCCCGCCGGGTACGCACGATCAACTCCGTTCGCCAGGATAGCAATCGTGTCGCCCCCGCTCGCGAGCGCTGCACGATGCGCAGCCCCTTCGATGCCGTACGCACCGCCCGCAACGACGATCCGTTTGGCGGTGGCCAAGTCGGAGGCGAGCGTCCCGGCAACGTGCTCGCCGTAGGAAGTTGAAGCTCGTGCGCCGGTGAGGGTCACGAAATCGGCGAGTGGGCGTGCGAGGAACGACGACGCCCCGCGAGTCCAGAGCACGTACGGGGCTCGCTCGCCGAGATCGCCGAGCGAGCGGGGCCATTCGTCGTCGCCGGGGATCAAGACACCGAGCCCGGTTCGTCGTGCCTGGAGGAGACGTTCGCCAAGTGAGTCAATACCCGGAGCGGCGAAGTGCCCGCGCCAGACCTGGGCGTCAACGTCGCTGAGGCGAGGAGCACGGATGTCGGACTCGGCCAGCCGTAGGGTTTCGACGCTGCCAACGGTGGCGAGCAGGCGACCTGTCACCGCGTCTTCCGGTTCAACGAGCATCGACAGCACCATTCGCGCGGTGCGCTCATCTCGTGCGATCTCACTCAAGCTCGGCATGGTCGTGTTCCTCTCGGACTCCTGCCTGAGAGGTGCGCCGAGAGCAGCCAGGTCTTCCGTGCGCGCCAAGACCGGCGTAGAGTGGAAGACGAGGCAGGTTCTCCTCATTTGCGGGTCCTCCGGGACGGCCCTCGGGCACTCATACACGTTCTGCCTCCTCGACGGAGAAACACGTGTGTTGAGAGGCCCGCCATGTTTCGCTTCTTCTGGATGCTCAGCGTCCGTACCCGCGACTTCCTCCACCGCTACATGCCGAGCAATCGGCTGCTCGCTGCCATCCGCACGCGTCGCGGTCTCAAGTGGGGGCTCCCTGCGATGCTCGCTGCCGCCCCGTACATCCTGGTCGTAACCATCTGTTCGGACCTCGTTGCCGACGGCGGCCCCGGTTGGCTTCACCTGGTCGTGCTGTGGGGGTGCTGGAACGCCTTGAAGTTCATCGTCATGGGGCCGATCAGCGTCGTGCTGCTCGTCCGTGTGCGCATCCGCGAGGCGATGATCCGTCGTGACCAGCGGCGCGGTGCGCGTGCCGACGAGCGCGAATCGCTCGTGCTCGCGTAAGCTTTCGCCCAGGGGAATCACGGCGGGTCAGGAGGCAGCGGCCATCCGGCTACGTCGTCCACCGCCCTCGCGAATCGGGACGCCATGCTCGGCCAGAGCGCGGCGAACTGCCTGCGGCCCCGCGCCGACCTTCAAGCCGACCTCTACCAGCGTCAACCCGCTGTCGTAGAGGTCGGCTGCTTCATGAATGCGGGAAGGGTCGAATCGCCCGCGGCGGCGGATCGGGACCTTCCGCCGCGTCAGATGCTCCGCGACCGTCCGACGGTGGATGCCGAAGCGTGAGGCCAGTTCAATGAGCGTCGCGCCGTCGCGGTACCTCGCCACCAGCTCGTCGATCTGCTCGGCCCGTAGAAGGGTTTGAGCCATCCCAAGTGAACGCACCATCCGGCCCCTGGTGTCCACCACGGACGGGCGAGACGAGCGTCGGTCCTGCTTGTAGAACCCGCGTGACCTGCGCAAGGACAGGGTTTTCAGGTGTGGGCAGGGGTTCTCAAACTCTCTACGGAGGTCCACCGACCTGATGGGTCAGGACGTCCCGTGCTCCCCGAGTCTTAGCGACTCGGGGAGTTTCGCGTTCTGAAGGGCCGGGCGCTCGGTGCCCGCGCGCACGCTGACACCAAGGGCTCTGACCCCCGAAGCGCCCGCGCGCGTCCTATGGCGTGTGCGCGTTGGCGATGCTGTGCGTTGCCACACCGTCGAAGAGCGCCCGCATGTCCAGGCTCGGAGCCTGGTGGTGGCTAGCGAGGGAGACATAGGTCCGGGCCAGCTGGTCCTTGCCGGCGCCGAGGACCGTCGCGACCAGGCCGAGGTCCTGGGCGAGCTCGTCGGTCGGTGCCTCGTGCACCAGGTGCAGCCAGGCGGCCTCCTCGAGGACGTTGAACGCGGTCTGCACCTCCTCGAGCCCGAAGCCGGCGGCGAAGCGCTCCCGCGCGATCTGCTCGGCGTGCTCGACCATCGGGGCGAGCTGCCGCTGCTCCAGGCAGAGGATCGTCAGCTCGAGCAGGGTCCGCAGGTGCTCGCGGGTGACCTCCTCGCCGTGCCGCACGTAGTGGGTGAGCTCGGCCCGGGCCACCGCTGCGGTGGCCTCGTCGACGAGCGTGGTGGACTGTGCCCGCAGGTGCCCCACGAGGTCCATGGCTACTTCCCTTTCATCGCTACCGGCCCGGGTCCGGGTCGGTGGAGGGAGGTCTGCCTGCGGGCACGCGGGACCCGGCGCGGCATCCGCGCAGGGTGGTCTGACGAGGGTCGGCACATTCCTTGGGCCCGATCGGCGGCGACTGCCCTCCACCTCGATGCTACGCCGCGGCGAACCTGCATCCGTGCTGCTCACGGGCCTTTGGTCCGGTCCACGCCATGGTGTTGGTCACCCCGCCCAACGGCCGCGCCGCGCGCTACCCATTCCCAAAGCATCGCCGCCCCGGACCTTTCGGCTGTTTGTCGGCGTGGGCGGCATACCGTCGCTGCACTTCGGTCCGGGGGACGTGCGGTACGCACACGCACCCAGGGAGCAGGTCGACCTCGACGAGGTCATCGCCGTGGCGCGGGCCTTGGTCGTCCTCGCCGTACGGGAGTGCTCAGCGCACCGGTGACCAGCCAGGCAGACGGGCCGAGCGGCTCACTCGGCCGTGGTGCAGCGAGCCATGAACTTCTTGGCGTTGACCACCGCGCGGTGGACCTTGCCGGTGGCGAGGTCCTCACCGTCGGCGTCTGTGGCGCGGACCTGGAACATGATCCGACGGCCGTCCCGGGCCGGCATGCTGCAGTGGATGGTCACGGTGGCCCCGACCGGGCTCGGCCGGAGATGCTCGATGGCCAGGAGCGTCCCGACCGTGGTCTGGCCGTCCTCGACCATGTCCGCGGCGCCCGCAACGGTCGCCATCTCGAACCACGTCGCCAGGGTCGGAGTGGCCAGGACGGGCAGATCACCGCTTCCCACCGTCGCCGCGGTGTCCTGCTCGGTCACGACATGCTCGGTCACCATCACAGCCTCAAGTCTAGGCCCGTGGTCTGTGGGAGGCTCGTCCGGTGAGCTGGTACGCCGTCGTCCTCCTCGTGGCCCTGGCTGCCCTGGGCGCCGGCGACGTCGGCGCCGTGGCCCGCTCCGACCGGGACCTGTCGCGCATCCTGCGCCCCGCCTTCGGGGTGCTGCTCCTCGCGCTGGCCTGGCTGGGCCGGGCCGAGTCCTTCGCCGCGGGGCGCGCGGTGCTCCTCGCCGTTGCGGCCTGCACCGCCGCCGATGTCGCCCTGGGAACGGGCCGGGCCCGCCCCGGTCGGGTCGGCGTTCTCGGGTATGCCGTGTGCCATCTCGGCTTCCTTGCCGCTCTGTTTCTCGTGCCGACCGAGCGGAGCACGCTCGGCTGGGTCGTCGGTGCAGTCGTCGCCGCGGTGTGCGCCGTCGCCATCGCGGTCCTGCTGTGGCCGGTGCTGCAGACCGCCGCCCCGGTGGGGGTCGCCCTCGCCCTCGCGGCGCTGCCGGTCGTCCTGCTCGTCGGTGTCGGGGTCGCCTCGGGGCCGGTCGCCGGGGCCGGCGCGCTGCTGCTCGTCCTCGCCGCGGGCTCCGCGGGCTACCACCGGCTCGTTGCTCCTCAGCGTGCACTGGCCGTCGTGACGACTGCGGCGCAGCATCTGGGCCAGGTCCTGCTTGTTCTCGTCGTCATCGGGGTGGGTGGATGAACTCGGTCACCGCGCTCTTCGTCGTCGTCGCCGTCTTCAACGAGATCGCGGTCCTCTTCGGGCGCCGCGATGCCGAGCGATGGCTCAAGCCAGGGGCACTCGTGGCCCTCATCGGCGTCGCGCTCTCCCTCGGCGCGCTCGACACCTCGGTCGGGCGGTGGATCCTCGTCGCGCTGGTCTGCTCCCTCGCCGGTGACGTCTTTCTCCTCGGTGACGCCGAGGGCTCGTTCATCCGCGGGCTGGCCAGCTTCCTCCTCGGGCATCTGGCGTATGTCGTCGCCTTCTTCCTCCTCGCCCAGCCGACGTGGTCCCCGGTCGTCGCCCTCGTCCTGGTCGCCCTCGTCCTCGTCGGCCGGCGGGTCTTCCTCGGCGCTCGCGTCCAGGGTGGCCCGGTGCTCGGCGGCGCGGTGGCGGCATACATGGCGGTGATCGGGACCATGGCCGCGCTCGGGGTGAGCCTGGGACGGCCGGTGCTCGGCGCGGGCGCGCTGCTCTTCCTCGTCTCGGACGCCGTCCTCGGCTGGGACCGGTTCGTCGCCCGGCAGGCGTGGGCCCGGGTCGTCGTCATGACGACCTACCACCTCGGCCAGCTGCTCATCGTGATCGGAGCGATCGGGGCGGGTGCGCTGCGGTAGGTTTCGGGGGAACCCGAGCACACGAGGACGTACCGAACCATGAGCGAGACCCCGTACCGCTACACCGCCGAGCTGGCCGACCACATCGAGGTCGCCTGGCAGGACCGGTGGGAGGAGGAGGGCACCTTCGAGGCCCCCAACCCCGCCGGGCCGTGGGCCGACCCGACCGGGGTCGCTGCGCTGGGGACGAAGATGATCGTCCTCGACATGTTCCCCTACCCCAGCGGCGCGGGGCTGCACATCGGCCACCCGCTGGGCTATATCGCCACCGATGTCTACTCGCGGTTCCACCGGATGCTCGGCAAGAACGTCCTGCACGCCCTCGGCTACGACGCCTTCGGCCTGCCCGCGGAGCAGTACGCCGTCCAGACCGGCCAGCACCCGCGGAAGACGACCGAGGACAATATCGTCATCATGAAGCGGCAGCTGCGCCGCCTCGGCCTCGGCTTCGACAACCGCCGCAGCTATGCGACGGTGGACGAGGAGTACTACCGCTGGACCCAGTGGATCTTCGTCCAGATCTTCAACTCCTGGTATGACGTCTCGGCGGTCCGCCCCGACGGTGGTCTGGGCCGGGCCCGCCCGATCGCCGACCTGCGCGCCGAGCTGGAGGCGGGCACCCGGCCCGTCGAGGGCGACCGGCCCTGGGCCCAGCTGACCGAGGTCGAGCGCGCGGCCGTCGTCGACTCGTACCGGTTGGCCTACACCGCGGAGGCGCCGGTCAACTGGTGCCCCGGGCTGGGGACGGTGCTCTCCAACGAGGAGGTCACCAACGAGGGGCGCTCCGAGCGCGGCAACTTCCCGGTGTACCGCCGCAACCTGCGCCAGTGGATGATGCGGATCACCGCGTACGCCGACCGGCTCGCCGACGACCTGGACCGGGTCGACTGGCCCGAGAAGGTCAAGACCATGCAGCGCAACTGGATCGGCCGCTCGTCAGGAGCGCGGGTCGACTTTGTCGCCGAGACCGCCCTGCCGACCTTTGCCCCGGTCGTCCTGCCCGTCTTCACCACCCGTCCGGACACCCTCTTCGGGGCGACCTTCTTCGTCCTGGCCCCCGAGCACCCCGACGTGCCCACCCTGGTGCCGGCTGCCTGGCCCGAGGGCACTCCGGCGGCGTGGACCGGCGGGCACGCCACGCCCGCCGCCGCGGTGGCGGCATACCAGCGCTCCGCCTCGCGCAAGAGCGAGGTCGAGCGGCAGATGGAGACCAAGGACAAGACCGGCGTCTTCACCGGCGGCTATGTCGTCAACCCGGTCAACGGGGCCAAGCTGCCCGTCTTCATCGCCGACTACGTCCTCATGGGCTATGGCACCGGCGCGATCATGGCCGTTCCGGGCGGGGACCAGCGCGACTTCGACTTTGCCCGCCAGTTCGAGCTGCCGGTCGTCTTCACCGTCCAGCCGCCGCCGGGTCACCCGCAGGACCAGGCGTATGCCGGTGAGGGCCCCGCGATCAACTCGGCCAACGACGAGCTCTCCCTCGACGGGCTGGGGGTCGCCGACGCCAAGGCGGCGATGATCGCCTGGCTCGAGGCCAAGGGCCTGGGCGCCGGATCGGTCAACTACAAGCTGCGCGACTGGCTGTTCAGCCGGCAGCGGTACTGGGGCGAGCCCTTCCCGGTCGTCTTCGACGAGGACGGCGTCGCGCACGCGGTGCCGGAGTCGATGCTGCCGGTGGCGCTGCCCGATGTCCCCGACTACGCGCCGAAGACCTACGACCCCGAGGACGCCGCGAGCGCCCCGGAGCCGCCGCTGTCGCGGGTGCCGGAGTGGGTCGAGGTCGACCTCGACCTCGGCGACGGCCGTGGGGTCCGGCGGTACCGCCGGGAGACCAACACCATGCCGAACTGGGCCGGCTCGTGCTGGTACTACCTGAGGTACCTCGACCCGGCCAACCACGAGACCTTCTGCGACCCCGAGAACGAGCGGTACTGGCTGGGCCCGCAGGCGGCCACGGTGGCCGGCGCACCGGCCGGTGTCCGCGACCCGGGCGGGGTCGACCTCTATGTCGGCGGCGTCGAGCACGCGGTGCTGCACCTGCTCTACGCCCGGTTCTGGCACAAGGTGCTCTTCGACCTCGGGCAGGTCTGCTCCGAGGAGCCCTTCCGGACGTACTTCTCCCAGGGGTACATCCAGGCACCCGCGTACACCGACGCCCGCGGGCAGTATGTCGAGGCCAGCGAGGTGGTCGAGCACCCGGGCGCACACGGCCAGGAGCCGACCTTCACGTGGAACGGTGAGCCGGTCACCCGGGAGTTCGGCAAGGTCGGCAAGTCGCTGAAGAACATGATCAGCCCCGACGACATGTACCAGTCGTATGGCGCCGACACCCTAAGGCTGTACGAGATGTCGATGGGCCCGCTGGAGCTGTCGAAGCCGTGGGACACCCGGTCGGTGGTCGGCTCGGTGCGCTTCCTCCAGCGGCTCTGGCGCAATGTCGTCGACGAGACGACGGGGGAGTGCACCGTCGCCGACGTCGAGCCGGACACCGCGACCCGGACCCTGCTGCACCGCACCGTCGCCGGGGTCCGCGAGGACTACGAGTCGCTGCGCTTCAACACCGCGGTTGCCAAGCTCATCGAGCTCAACAACGCTTTGACCAAGCTGCCGGCCGTGCCGCGCGAGGTCGTCGAGCCGCTCGTCGTCATGCTCGCCCCGGTCGCCCCGCATATCGCCGAGGAGCTGTGGGCCCGGCTCGGGCACGAGGGCGGCATCACCTATGTGCCCTTCCCGGTGGCCGACCCGGCATACCTCGTCGACGACACGGTGACCTGCGTCATCCAGGTCAAGGGCAAGGTCCGGGACCGCGTGGAGGTGCCCGCGGACATCACCGAGGCGGACCTGCGCGAGCTGGTGCTCGCCCGGGAAAAGGTGCTCGCGCTGACCGAGGCGGGGGTACGCACGGTCATCGTCCGGCCACCGTCGCTGGTCAACGTCGTCCCGATGTGACCTCGCTCCGGGTTTCGGGGAGCAGCGCGGGGGCTGTGGGGGAGCGCCGCGTGGGCTTCGGGGAGCGCCGCGGGGCCGATGGCACAGTAGGCTCCCCAGCGTGGGAGTGGCCATCGTCACCGACTCGACCGCATCGCTGACCCCGGAGCTGGTTGCCGATGCCGGCGTGCCGATCCGGGTCGTGCCGCTGCATGTCGTCGTCGCCGGACACGAGTTCACCGAGGGCGTCGACATCACCAGGGACCGCCTGGTCGAGGCGCTGACCGCGCACGAGCAGGTGTCCACCTCGCGCCCGGCCCCGCGGGTCTTCCTCGACGCCTACGAGGCCGCCGCGCGGGAGGGCGCCGACGCGATCGTCTCGATCCACATCTCGGCCGACATGTCCGGCACGGTCCAGTCCGCCCAGCTCGCTGCCACCCAGTCGCCGGTGCCGGTCACCGTCGTGGACTCCCGCGCCATCGGGATGGCCATGGGGTATGCCGTCCTCAGCGCCGCCGCGTCGGCCGCCCAAGGGGGGTCGGTTGCCGAGGTGGTGGCGGCTGCCCGGAGCCGGCTGGCCGCGACCTCGCTGGTCTTCTACGTCGACACGCTCGAGCACCTACGTCGGGGCGGCCGGATCGGCGCGGCCGCCGCCCTGCTCGGCTCGGCCCTGGCGATCAAGCCGATCCTCACCCTCACCGAGGGCCATATCGCCCCGCTGGAGAAGGTGCGGACCTCCACCAAGGCGATCGCCCGGTTGGAGGAGCTCTCCTTGGCCGCGGTCGTCGCCGCCACCCCGGCGGGCTGCGATATCACCGTCCACCACGTGGGCGCGCCCGAGCGGGCCGAGGCCGTCGCCGACTGGCTCGTCGACCGCACCCCCGCCGACGCCGCGGTCACCGTCGCCGAGCTCGGTGCGGTCGTCGGCGCGCATACCGGCCCGGGCACCCTCGCCGTCGTCGTTGCTCCCCGGGTCGACGCGGAGTCGGCGTGAGCTGGGCGCCTGCCGGCCTGCCGGTGCCCCCGTCCGTCCTGCTCACGTCGGGACCCGGGAGTGTGGCGGCGGCTGGAGCGGTTCTCCCGTGGGGGCCAGTGCGCTTCTCCACCGAGGACCTCGTCAAGGTCCTGCTCCTCTTCGCCGTCTGGTTGGTTGTGTCGGCGCTGCTCGCCTTCTTCATCGGCGGGATCAATCCGGCGCGACTGGTCGCTCGGGCGCTCGGCGTCGACCTCGCGGCTGAGGGCTCGGGCAACCCCGGGGCGACCAACGCCGGCCGGGTCATGGGCCCTCGTTGGGGCGTGCTCGTCGGTGTCCTCGATGTCGCCAAGGGCTGGCTGCCGACCGTCCTCGTCATGCGGTATGCCGGTGGCCTCGCCGCCTGGGTCGCGGTCTTCCTCGTCCTCGGCCACGTCTTCTCGCCATACCTGCGGGGGCGCGGGGGCAAAGGTGCGGCGACCGCCTTCGGGACCGTCCTCGCGCTGCGGCCGTGGTGGGCGCTGGTGCTGCTCGGGCTCTTCGTGCTCGGCGCGTTGGTGCTGCGCAAGGTGGCGGTCGGGTCGATGCTTGCCTCGTTTGCCCTGGTGGTGCTCGGTCTGGCGAGGGAGCAGGACGGCCTGATCCGGTTCTGGGCGGTGGCGGTGGGTGTCATCGTCCTGGCCCGGCATACCGAGAACATCAAGGCGCTGCTCGGGCGCTTCGGCGGGGCCGCCGGGCCTCGGTCGTAGGGAGCAGGCGGCCGGTCGTCGCGGCGCTGGGAGGCTAGTCGTCGCGGGGCTGGGAGGCTGGTCGTCGGGGGCTGTGACGTTCGTCGTCCACAGGGGGTGGCGGGGTCGTCACGTCATCCCCAGGCTCGTCGTGACGGCTGGGCGCGTCCAGCCCGGGGTGCCTAGCGTGGCGGGATGCGTGACCTGCCCGACCGGTTCTGGGAGCGGGTGCGGGTAGCGATCCCGCAGGCCGACGTCCCGGTCGTGCAGGTCCCCGAGTCGCTGCGGCGGCCCCGGCTCGACGTCTCGCGGCGTCAGGTGCTCGCCGTCGGCGGGGCCGCCGTGGTGGCCCTGCTCGTCCTCGCGCTGCGGCTGGCGGTCGCTCAGGCCGGGGCGGAGCCGGTCCCGGTCTCGGCCACGCCGGCGGGGCTGGTGAGCCGTTCGGTTCCGTCGGCGTTGGCATCCGACGGGGCAGCCGCGGGCGGCGGTGCGAGCGGCGGGGCGGGCGGTGGCCCGACCGGCGCTGCGGCCCAGGTCGTCGTCCACATCGTCGGGCAGGTGGCCCATCCGGGGCTGGTCACCCTCCCGGCGGGCGCGCGGGTGGCCGACGCGATCCGGGCCGCCGGAGGAGCGCTGCAGACCGCCGACCTCGCCGGGGTGAACCTCGCCCGCATCCTCGTCGACGCCGAGCAGGTCGTCGTGCCCAAGCCAGGGGAGTGGGTGCCCTCGTCCTCGGGCGGCGCGCCGACCGGTGGTGGGTCGGGCTCGGGTGGGCTCGTCAACCTCAACGCGGCAACCCTCAGCGACCTCGACGGGCTCCCCGGCATCGGTCCGGTGCTCGCTCAGCGGATCCTCGACTGGCGCACGGAGCACCAGCGGTTCAGCAGCGTCGACGAGCTCGGTGAGGTGCCCGGGATCGGTCCCAAGCTGCTCGCCCAGCTGCGCTCCAAGGTCCGCGTGTGAGCGGGGGCGCTGGAGGCGCGCGCCCCAGCCGCGGCGGAGCCCATCGTCGTATGCCGACCAGGATGTCGACTGGGTCAGCGAGGGCCGCGGGCTCGGGCAGGGCTGGGGGCGCGGGCAGGGCTGCGGGCGCGGGGGGCGGTGCCGGGGACCCCGTAGACCTTCGGAGCAGGGCCTCCGAGAGTCCCGGCGCAGTCGCGGACCTGCGGCTCGCCCTGCCCGCCCTGGTCGGCTGGGCCGATGTCGCGATCGGGCTCGGTCAGCCGTGGGAGGTGCTGACCGCGATCGCCGTGTCGCAGGCGGTTCTCTGCGCCGTGATTTTCCGGTTGGTCAACCGACGGGGACCTGCGGTGGCGGGCGCGGTCCTGCTCACTGCGGTCATCGGCGCGCTCATGCTCGGGGCGCTCGGTGCCGCCCAGGGGCTGAGAACCGTCGGCCCGGTCGGCGACCTGGCCCAACAACGCGCCATGGTCGAGGTCCTGGCGAGTGTGGACAGCGAGCCTCGGGTGCTCACTGGTCAGGACCGGGGCGGCATACCCATTGTGTTGGTATCCCTCTCCGTGACCGAGGTGACCGGACGTGGCTCGCGGGCCACGGTGGCGACCCCGGTCCTGCTGGTGGGGGACCCGCGGTGGGCCGACGTGCGCTGGCGCGCGGTCGTCCGAGTCGTCGGCCGGCTGTCACCGGCTGAGCCGGCCGAGCGCTCCGTCGCCGTGCTCCGCGCGATGGGGCCGCCCCAGGTGGTCTCCGAGCCCGGGCTGATGTTCGGCGTCGCCGACCACGTCCGGGAGCGGTTGCGGGCGGCGACCGCCGGTCTGCCTGCTGATGCGCGCGGGCTGGTCCCCGGGCTCGTCCTCGGCGACACGTCGCAGACGCCGCCGGAGCTGACCGCCGCGATGCTCGACACCGGGCTGACCCATCTGTCGGCGGTCAGTGGCTCCAATGTCGCGATCGTCGTCGCCGCGGTCGTCGGCTTCACCCGGCTCGTCGGGCTGCGGCGGCGCGGTCGCCCGGTGCTCGCCGTGCTCGTCCTCGGTGCCTTCGTCGTGCTCGTCCGGCCCGAGCCGAGCGTGCTGCGCGCCGCCGCCATGGGACTCGTCGGCCTGGCCGGGATGTCGGTGGACCGGCGCCGGGCCGGGCTGCCGGCGCTCGCGGCGGCGGTCGTCGGTCTCCTCGTCTGGGACCCGTGGCTGGCCAGGTCGCCGGGCTTCGCCCTGTCCACCCTGGCCAGCCTGGGGCTGCTGCTCTTCGCCCGACCGTGGGGTGCCGCGCTGACCGCGCGCCTGCCGCGCCGGCTGGCCTGGCTCGGCCCAGCGGTGAGCGTGCCGGTGGCGGCCCAGGTGTTCTGTCTGCCGGTCATCGTCGCCATGCAGGGGTCGCTGTCGACGGTGTCGGTCGCCGCCAACCTCCTCGCCGGCCCGCTGGTCGCTCCGGCGACGGTGCTCGGGGTGGCTGCTGCGCTCGTCGCCTCCGTCTGGTCGACCGCAGGGGCGTGGCTCGCCTGGCCGGCCGCCATCCCTGCGTTGGGGATCTCGACCATCGCCCGGGTCGGCGCGCAGCTGCCGTGGGGCTCGGTGCCCTGGCCGAGCGACGCGGTGGGCCTGGCGCTGCTGGTCGCCGTGGTCGCGGTGGTGCTGCTGTCTGGGCCGTGGCTGGTCCGGGTGGCCCGGCTCCGCCCGACCAGCGCCGCTGTGGTCGTCCTGCTTGTCGGGGTGGGCGTCGTCCCCACCCAGTCGCTGACCTGGCCACCGCCCTGGCAGCTGGTCATGTGCGACATCGGGCAAGGGGACGCGATCGCCTTGTCCACCGGGCCGGGGCACGCCGTCCTCGTCGACACCGGCCCCGACCCGCCCGCCGTCGACCGGTGCCTCAGCCAGCTGCACGTCGAGGTCCTCGACGCCGTCGTCCTCACCCACTTCCACGCCGACCATGTCGACGGGTTGTCCGGGGTGTTGACCGGCCGACACGTGACCCAGGTGCTCGCCACCCCGATCACCGACCCGGCATACGAGGCCGAGTCGGTGAGCCGACTGTGCGCGGCGGCGGGGGTCCCGCTGCGGACCCTGTATGCCGGTGACACCCTCGCTTTGGGGACGGCCCGGCTCCGCGTGTGGTGGCCCCGCCGCCGGATCGACGAGGGCTCGGTGCCGAACAACGCCTCACTCGTCATCACCGCCGACCTCGGGCCGCTGCGGGCTCTGCTGCTGGGCGACGTGGAGGCCGAGGCGGCTGGTGAGGTGCTTCGGGCGCTGCGCGCCGAGGGCTCCGTGCTCGCGGCGGGCTTCGATGTCGTCAAGGTCGCCCACCATGGCTCCGCGAACCGCGACGACGCGCTGCTGGCGGCGGTTGCTGCGCCGTTGGGCCTGGTCAGCGTCGGGGTGGACAACGACTACGGACACCCCGCGCCCTCGACGCTGCGGGTGCTGAGCGAGCTCGGCTACCACGTCCTGCGGACCGACCAGTCCGGCGATATCGCGGTGGTCAAGGGGTCGGACGGCGTCCTTCGGGTGCGGACGCATGGGCGCTGAGGGGTGCGGGCGACCCTTCTGCGGCGGGCTGTCGGTTACCGGGGTGGGCAGTTCGGATGCAGGGACGCGGCGCGTGCCGGGTGCCCGATTGGGTCAGCCGACGGGGACCGGGGTCGCTGCGTGCTGCGGGCGGGTTGCCGCGGCAGCCTCGCACAAGGCGTCGAGGGTGGCCCGGACGGCAGGCACCCGCTGCAGGTCCGGCGTGGTCACGGCATGGATATGCCGGCGGGCCACCCGGGTGAGGGGGAGGGCGACGACGCCACGGGTCTGCGCCGCACCGAGGATGAGGTCGGGTACCAGCGCCACGCCCAGACCCTCGGCGACCAGGCCCAGCACCGCGACATAGTCCTCGGTCTCGAAGGCGACATCGGGGACGAAACCGGCGCCCTTGGCCAACGAGAGGAGGTGCCCGCGGCAGCGGGGACAGCCGGCGATCCATGGGTCGTCCCGGACCTCGGCGAGGTCGGCGACTCCGTGTCCGGCTACCGGGTGGTTCGCCGGGACGACGAGGCGGACCTCGTCATCGAGCAGCTTGCGGATGACGAAGGGCTCGAGGTCCTCTCCGCGTCCGACGTCAACGCCTTCGTAGGCGAAGGCCACGGCGATATCGCAGTCCCCGGCCCGGAGGGCGGCCAGCGACTCCGGTGGCTCGGCCTCGGTGAAGGTGACGACGACGTCGGGGTGCCGCGCCTTGACCAGCGCGAGTGCCCGCGGGACCAGCGACGCCGAGGACGACGGGAAGGCCATGAGCCGCACCCGACCGGCGCGCAGCCCCGCGATCGCCCCGACCTCCTCCTCAGCCGCGTCGAGGGCTGAGAGCACCGTGACGGCATGGCGGGCCAGCACCTCGCCGGCCTCGGTGAGCCGGACATGCCGGCCGACCCGTTCGACCAGGACGGTCCCGAAGCGCTGCTCCAGCCGCCGGACCATCTGCGAGATCGCCGGCTGCGAGTACCCCAACGAGGTCGCGGCGCCGGTGAAGCTCCCCTCGTCGGCGATCGCCTTCATGACGCGGAGCCCCGCTGCGTCGATCATGGTTCGATCATAACCCCGCGTTATCGGGTTTGACCCGACAGGTTCCCAGTGTGATGGTCATCGGCGAGGCGGCATACTGCGAGGGTGTCCTTCGCCCAACCCCTCGCCGAGGCGGGCGTACCGCGCGAGCAGCTGGAGCGACTTGTCGAGCAGGTGAGCGGGGGCGGGCTGTTCGTCCTCACCGGGGCGGGCCTGTCCACCGACTCGGGGATCCCCGACTACCGGGGTCCGGACGGGGTCCGCCGGGTCACGCCGATGCAGTATGCCGAGTTCGCCGGGTCGAGTGCGGCGCGCCGGCGGTACTGGGCGCGGTCCTTCGTGGGCTGGCAGCGGTTCCGGGCCGCGGCGCCGAACGCGGGGCATCATGCCGTCGCGCGGCTGCAGCAGCTCGGACTGGTCGACGAGCTGGTCACCCAGAATGTCGACGGACTGCACCAGCGCGCCGGTTCGCCGGAGGTGGTTGAGCTGCACGGCTCGCTCGCCGAGGTGGTCTGCCTAGCGTGCGGCGACCGAAGGGCGCGGAGCCTGGTCCAGGAGCGGCTCGCGGCTGCCAACCCCGGCTTCGCCGACGACGTGCGGGAGGTCGCGCCGGACGGGTCTCAGGTGAGCAGCCAGATCCGTCCCGATGGGGACACTGTCCTGGCGGATGCGCTCGTCGCGGGATTTCACGCGCCGCTGTGCCTGGTCTGCGGGGCGGACACGCTGAAGCCCGATGTCGTCTTCTTTGGCGAGTCGGTGCCGCGCGATCGGGTGCAGCGGTGTCTGGATGCGGTGGAGTCGAGCCGGTCGGTGCTCGTCCTCGGGTCCTCGCTGGCGGTGATGTCCGGGTACCGGTTCGTCCGGGCGGCGGCGGCGCGCGGCATACCGGTGGGGATCGTGACGCGCGGGAGCACCCGAGGGGACGGGGAGGCGTCGCTGCGGGTCGACGCTGCGCTCGCTCCGACGCTTGGTGGGCTCGTCGCCGCTCTGGGGTGAGCGAATTCGACGTCCTGGTGTCGATTCTGCTCACCCGAGCCGGCTGCAGCCGCCCCGGCGGTCGCAGCTGAGGGACCTGAGCAGCTCTCGGGCGTCGAGGTCGCTCGAGCGGGGGCGCCCGAGCGGGTGTCGGGCGTCGGGGTGGCTTGGGCCGAAGGCTCTTGAGCGTGTTGCCCGCTCGGGTGCTGAGGGGATCGAGGCCTCTGGGTGTCGACGCGTTGGGGTGAGCGAATTCGACGTCCTGGTGTCTATTCTGCTCACCCGAGGTGGCTGCAGCCGCCTGGGTGGCCGCAGCAGAGGGACCTGAACGGCTCTCGGGCGTCGACGTGGCTCGAGCCGGGGCACCCGAGCGAGTCTGCGGTGACCAGGTGTCTCGGGCCGTGGGCCCTGAGGGGGCGCCCGCGCAGACATACCCCCCGTCCCGACCGTGTGCGGCCTCGTGGGCCGGTTCTAGGTGATCGGCTGCTCCAGGATCTGAGTGATCGGGCTCAGCGCGTCTTCCTCCCCTGCCTGCTCCACTGGGGCGACAGTGGGTCGGCTCCAGAGCCAGCACAACAGGTCCTCGGCCGTGGCCGTGATGGACGCCGGCGCGAAACCGCCTGAATCCTCCGCTGCGACATGGATGTCGGGCTCGTCGTGGAACTTTCCGTCGGGATCGGTGCCGGTGAACCGGGCCGGGCCGACCAGCCACGAGACGCCGGTGTCGGTCGCGGTCAGGCGCACCGGGAGACCGTCGGCCGGCGTGATCCGGCCCCAGGGCGGGCACCCACCGAACATCACCCGCAGGGCCTCGTCGACGCCGTCGGTGCACAGCTGCGGGTCCATGGGCGTGCGCACGCCAGCGGTGAGTTCGGCGTCAAGGCGGTGGACCAAGGCTTCGAGGGCCTGGCGGCGATAGGTGAACCCCACGGTCTGCTCGCTGGACCAGGTGTACGCCGGCGTGGACGGGGGAGTGGCGGCGAGCGCGGCGACCAGTGCGGCGGAGGCGGCGCGCAGGTCGTCAATCTGGTGCCCAAGGGTGCTCGCGCGCGCGGGCTCGTGCACCTGGTGCACCTGGCCCTTGGTCAGCAGCGGGCCGTTGACGACCGCGGTCCAGAAGGACTGCACCTGGGTGAGGTGATGAGCCAGATCCATCGCCGTCCAGTCCGGGCAGGTCGGCACCGGGCGATCAGCCGGCACGCCGGCCAGGGCGGCGGCGAACAACTCGGACTCGGAGACGAGGTGCTCGAGATAGTGGGCGAAGGGCAGCCGCGTGGTCATCGACTCACCCTGGCATCCGAACGGCGCCGCGCGCGAATGGTATTCGGCGGTTCAGATCCGACGTAGGACCGCGGTGACCTTCCCGAGGATGGTGGCGGCGTCGCCGTCGATCGGGGTGTATGCCGGGTTGTGCGGGATGAGCCAGACGTGGCCGTCTCGACGCCGGAAGGTCTTCACGGTGGCCTCGCCGTCGATCATCGCCGCGACGATCTCGCCATTGTCGGCCGTCGGCTGCTGGCGCACGACGACCCAGTCACCATCGCAGATCGCCGCGTCGACCATCGAGTCGCCGACCACCTTGAGCAGGAAGAGCTGCCCCTCGCCGACGATCTGGCGCGGCAGCGGGAAGACGTCCTCGACGACCTCCTCGGCGAGGATCGGTCCGCCCGCGGCGATCCGGCCCACGACGGGCACGTATGACGCCTCCGGCCGGGCGTCGCCGCTGCCCGTCGGGTCGACCGGCTCGTCGATGACATGGGCGTGGCTGTCTCCGGCGCGGTAGCCACGGGCCCCGGGAGTCGAGGCGGGGGAGACGACCTCGATCGCGCGCGGCCGGTTGGGGTCGCGGCGCAGGTAGCCCTTCCGCTCCAGGGCGGCGAGCTGGTGTGCCACGCTGCTCGGGCTGGTCAGCCCGACGGAGTCACCGATCTCGCGCAGGCTCGGCGGGTACCCCCGCCGGTCGATCGAGTTGCGGATCACCTCGAGGACCCGGCGCTGGCGCACGGTGAGGCCGTCTCCGCGCTCACGGTCGGGCAGGGCCCGGATCTCCGCCATGGCTGCTCCTTGCTTGTCGGTCGGTGAAAGCGCTGGTCAGAGGGTTGTCAGTGGTCCCTGGTTGGCTTCAGGACATGAGAACAGGGTATGCCGTTCGTACACGTTTACCAAACATCTGTACGAGCGTGTCTCGACATTCCTCGAACGGATGTGCTACTAATCGTTCAGACGTTCGATCGCACACGCGTTCGACCCACACGACTCGGAGGCCTCGATGAGCGCAGTGACCTGGTCCCCCGTTCCGGCGACCGCGCCGGTGCTGGCGCCGTCGCGTCGCCCGGCTGCCCGCCCGCAGCGTCACCTCCATGTCGTGCCGACGCCACAGCCCGCCGCAATGGTTCGGCTGCGAGTGACCCGTGCCGGCCGGCTGACCCTCACGCTCCTGGCGGTCGCGGTCTGTGTGGCCTTCGCGCTCACCGCCTGGGCCGGTCGCGGGACCGCTGCTGGGGTCGGCGCGCCGGGGCACGCCATCACGGTCCAGGCGGGGCAGACGCTCTCCCAGATCGCCCTCGCCGAGCTGCCTGGACTGCCCCTGGATGAGGCCATCACGCGCATCCAGCTGGCCAACGCGATGAGCTCCACGGCGGTCCGCGCCGGGGCGGTGCTGACGATCCCGGGGCGCTGACCTCGGGCCTGGAGTGACGATCCCGGGCCCCTGACCGGGGGCCCGGAGTGACGATCCCGAGTCGTTGACCGCAGGCCTGGAGCGACGACTCCGGCACGCTGACCTCCGGCCCTGAGTGACCATCCCTGGCGCTGAGCGCGGGCCTGGACACGCGGGGCGACATACCGCGCGGGGCTCTTGACCTACCCCCAGAGCCGACCTACAGTTACCCCTACATCTAGTAGTTACACAGATGTAAGTCGTCCACATCTAGTCCCCAGGTGGCGGAGGCTTACCCACACGTCATCCACAGGCCATCCCCATCCTCGTCCCCAGGGCGAGGGGTTGTGGCGGCACGGAGGGCGGTCGACGACGACGCGAAGGAGGGCTTCGGTGCACTGTCCGTTCTGTCGCCACACCGACTCGCGCGTCATCGACTCGCGCACCGCCGACGACGGTCTGTCGATCCGGCGGCGCCGTCAGTGCCCGAGCTGCAACCGCCGGTTCACCACCCTCGAGAGCGCCAGCCTCAACGTGGTGAAGCGCTCCGGGGCCACCGAGCCGTTCAGCCGGATGAAGGTCATCGCCGGGGTGCGCAAGGCCTGCCAGGGCCGCCCGGTGACCGAGGACCAGCTGGCCCTGCTCGCCCAGCACGTCGAGGAGAGCATCCGGGCCTGCGGGAGCGCCGAGGTCGATGCGCACGAGGTCGGGCTGGCCGTCCTCGAGCCACTGCGCCATCTCGACGAGGTGGCCTACCTCCGCTTCGCCAGCGTCTACCAGAGTTTCGAGTCGCTCGACGACTTCGAGTCGGCGATCACCTTGCTCCGCGTGGAGCAAGACGCCGAGGACGGGGGAGGACCGTCCCCGCGGGCGCACCAGCGCACGCACAGCTAGGTCCCGCTCCCAGCGGGCGCACGACAACCAGGCCCGCGACCGACGGGCTCAGCCAGATGACGAGAACGCGGACGACGACGGGTCAGGGAGGACCAGAACAATGACGGAGACTGCACGCACCGGGGCACGCCGAGGCGGGGCCAAGGGCAAGGGCCTGACGGTCGAGCGCATCTACACCACCGCGGGCACCCACCCCTATGACGAGGTGACCTGGGAGTCCCGCGACGTCGTCCAGACCAACTGGAAGACCGGCGAGACGATCTTCGAGCAGCGCGGGGTCGAGTTCCCCGACTTCTGGAGCGTCAACGCGAGCACGATCGTCACGACGAAGTACTTCCGCGGCGCCCTCGGGACCGCCGTTCGGGAGCGCTCGCTCAAGCAGCTCATTGACCGGGTCGTCCTCACCTACGTCAAGGCGGGCAAGGAGAACGGCTACTTCGCGACCGACGCCGACGCCGACACCTTCGAGGCCGAGCTCACCTACGCCCTGCTCCACCAGGTCTTCTCGTTCAACTCGCCGGTGTGGTTCAACGTCGGCACGCAGAGCCCGCAGCAGGTCAGCGCCTGCTTCATCCTCTCCGTCGACGACTCGATGGACTCGATCCTCAACTGGTACCGCGAGGAGGGGAAGATCTTCCAGGGCGGCTCGGGCGCGGGTTTGAACCTGTCCCGGATCCGCTCGTCCAAGGAGCTGCTCAGCTCCGGCGGCACGGCCAGCGGCCCGGTCTCCTTCATGCGCGGCGCGGACGCCTCCGCCGGGACGATCAAGTCCGGCGGAGCGACCCGTCGGGCGGCCAAGATGGTCGTCCTCGACGTCGACCACCCCGACATCGAGGAGTTCATCGAGACCAAGGCGGCCGAGGAGGACAAGATCCGGGTCCTGCGCGACGCCGGCTTCGACATGGACCTCGGCGGCAAGGACATCGTCTCGGTCCAGTACCAGAACGCGAACAACTCGGTCCGGGTCTCGGACGAGTTCATGAAGGCGGTCGAGGATGGCGCGCCCTTCGGTCTGCGCGGCCGGCTGACCGGTGAGGTCATCGACACCGTCGACGCCAAGACCCTCTTCGAGAAGATCGCCAAGGCGGCCTGGGAGTGCGCCGACCCGGGCATCCAGTACGACGACACGATCAACGCCTGGCACACCAACCCCGAGACCGGCCGGATCACCGCGTCCAACCCCTGCTCGGAGTACATGTCGCTGGACAACTCCTCGTGCAACCTCGCCTCGCTCAACCTGATGAAGTTCCTCCGCGACGACAACACCTTCGACACCGCGACCTTCGAGAAGCTCGTCGAGCTGGTCACCACGGCGATGGACATCTCGATCACCTTCGCCGACTTCCCGACCCAGGCGATCGGCGAGACGACCCGCGCATACCGTCAGCTCGGTGTCGGGTACGCCAACCTCGGTGCGCTGCTCATGGCTACCGGCCACGGCTATGACTCCGAGAGCGGTCGGCAGCTCGCTGCGGCCATCACCTCGTTGATGACGGGGGCGGCATACCGCCGCTCGGCCGAGCTCGCGGCGGTCGTCGGCCCGTATGACGGGTACGCGCGCAACGCCGCCGCCCACAACCGGGTCATGCGCAAGCACCAGAGCGCCAACGACCACATCCGCACGATGGACTCCATGGACGGCGACATCCACCGCGCCGCGACCAAGGCCTGGGCCCAGGTCGTCTCGCTGGGGGAGAAGAACGGCTTCCGCAACGCCCAGGCCTCGCTGCTCGCCCCGACCGGGACGATCGGCTTCATGATGGACTGCGACACCACGGGCATCGAGCCGGACTTCTCGCTGGTCAAGTTCAAGAAGCTCGTCGGCGGCGGGTCGATGCAGATCGTCAACCAGACGATCCCGCGGGCTCTGACCAAGCTCGGCTACACCCAGGAGACCGTCGAGGCGATCGTCGAGCACATCGCCGACAAGGGTCACGTCATCGACGCCCCGGGGCTGCGGCCGGAGCACTACGAGATCTTCGACTGCGCGATGGGCGCCCGGGCGATCGCCCCGATGGGTCACGTGCGGATGATGGCGGCGGTCCAGCCGTTCCTCTCCGGCGCCATCTCCAAGACGGTCAACCTGCCCGAGTCGGCGACCGTGGAGGAGATCGAGGAGGTCTACCTCCAGGGGTGGAAGCTCGGCCTGAAGGCCCTCGCGGTCTACCGCGACAACTGCAAGGTCGGCCAGCCGCTCTCCGACGCCAAGGCCGACAAGGCCGACTCCGCCGTCGAGGCGCCGGTGGTCGAGAAGGTCGTCGAGTACCGCCCGGTGCGGCAGCGCCTGCCGAAGCGCCGGATGTCCCAGACGACCTCCTTCGCCGTCGGTGGCGCCGAGGGGTACCTCACCGCCGGCACGTATGACGACGGCCGGCTCGGCGAGATCTTCCTCAAGCTCGGCAAGCAGGGTTCGACCCTGGCCGGGGTGATGGACGCCTTCGCGTTGGCGGTCTCGGTCGCGCTCCAGTACGGCGTGCCGCTGGAGACCTATGTCGAGAAGTTCACCAACCTGCGCTTCGAGCCGGCCGGCCTGACCGACGACCCGGACGTGCGGATGGCGCAGTCGATCATGGACTACGTCTTCCGGCGCCTCGCGCTGGACTACCTCGACTTCGACACCCGCTCGTTCATGGGCATCCACACCGCCGCCGAGCGGGCCCGTCAGCTCGAGACCGGCTCGTACGCGCCGGCGGTCGAGGAGACGGCCGAGGAGCTGGAGGAGGAGCTCGAGGGCTACTCGCAGTCGGTCTCGACGACCCACGTCCAGGCTCCGGAGCCCAAACCTCTCTCGGTCACCGATATCTCCGGGACCGGCGCGGCCGCGGCCCGTGCGGCGTCCTCGGACGTCCACTCCAGCGCCGAGCTGCTCGAGAAGTTCCAGGGCAAGGCCGCCGACGCGCCGATGTGCCTGACCTGCGGGACGAAGATGCGCCCGGCCGGGTCGTGCTATGTGTGCGAGGGCTGCGGGAGCACCAGCGGCTGCAGCTGAAAGCGAGCCATATTCAACGGATGCAACGTTGGGGCCGCTCGTCCAGCGGGCGGCCCCAACATCTCGTGACGAGGTTACAGTCGATCGAGCCCTGTTCAACCGAAGTAACTTGCGGGGCCATTCACGCCCTAGCCGCGATGGGAGAGTAATCATGACCGACAAGAAGGTTGTATTCGTCGCGTTCGCGATCGAAGACGAGAGGATGCGGGACCTCTTCAAGGGACAATCCCTGCACCCGCGCCACCCCTACGAGTTCATCGACATGTCGGTCAAGAAGCCGTACGACACTGAGTGGAAAGAAAAGGTCCGCACCCGGATTCGCCGCTCCGACGGAATTGTGGCTTTGGTCAGTAAGAACTCGCTCACGTCATCTGGTCAGAAGTGGGAGATCCAGTGCGCCAAGGAGGAGGGGAAGAAGATCCGAGGCATCTGGATCTACTCCAATGACCGGACTGCGCTGGCGGGCGTCCAAACCGTCGAATGGACCGACGCTAACGTGGCGAATTTCATCGACTCGCTCTGAGCTATGCGTAAGGCACTCATCGTGGGGATCGACTACTACGAGTCGATAGTATCGCTGCACGGAGCAGCCAATGACGCGCACAATGTCAAGGGGGTCCTGGACCGGCACGCCGACGGGACCACGAACTTCACTCAGCCCAAGTTGCTTGTGGCGACGAGCGAGGATAGTGCCGTGTCGCGAACCGAGTTGCGCGAATCCGTCCAGGAACTGTTTCGGGACAAGGCCGACATCGCGCTGTTCTACTTCTCGGGCCACGGCTATATCGACAGCACGGGCGGATTCCTGTGCCCTAGCGACTGTGCTGACGGCCATGACGGACTCGCCCTCAGCGATGTGATGACGTTGGCCAGTCAGTCCCCGGCGGAGAACAAGGTCATCATCCTCGACTGCTGCCACAGCGGAGGAGCGGGGAACAATCCGATTTCTCCCGCGTTTGCCGAGATCAAGGACGGCGTGACGATTCTCACCGCGTCAACGGCGAAACAGTATTCACTGGAATCGAATGGTTCTGGGGTGTTCACCAACCTCCTCGTGGATGCTCTCAGCGGTGCCGCGGCTAACCTGGTTGGTGAGGTTACGCCGGGCAGTGTGTACGCACATGTCGATCAATCGCTAGGGCCTTGGGCCCAGCGGCCGGTCTTCAAGACCAACGTTGAGCGCTTCGTTTCACTGCGAAAGGCAGAAGCTCCGATCGCATTGACAGCTTTGCAGAGGCTGACCGAGCTGTTTCAGGACCCGGCGTTGGAACTCCCGTTGGATCCGTCCTACGAGCCCGAGCGTAATGGGAGCGAGCCCCCGGGCACTCCGCTGCCGGATCCCCTGAAGAACGCAGATTTCGCGATCTTGCAGGAACTCGCAAAGGTCAACCTCGTACGGCCCGTTGGGGAGAAGCACATGTGGCACGCAGCGATGAACTCAAAGGCTTGCGAACTGACCGTCCTTGGTCAGCATTACTGGGGACTAGTCAACCAAGAGCTCATCTAATGTCCGAGAGCGACAGGATCCGACAGGTCCTCGAGAGCAAGAGGATCCTCGATCGGCTCGCCTCGATCGAGCACGAGCGATGGGCCCACTGGCAACGCTACGTCCATGCCCACTGCCAACGACGTGACGATGGGTCCCTCGTCATCCCACCAGATCTTGTCGCAAGGTGGGAGCGGCAGATCGAGACGCCGTTTGTCAACCTCCCGGAGGGAGAACAGGAGAGCGATCGCGAACAGGTCCAGCGATACCTGCCAGTCGTCATCAGAGCACTGGAGGACTGGCAGGCCCTGGACAGCTAGCGAGAGCAGGGGCGCGACGCTTGGCCCGCAGGCCTTGGGTGATCCATCCGCATCAATGATGCATATAATGCAACAGTGACGAACGTTGTTGCGGGACGATTCCCCGGGGTTGCCCCTTCTGTGGATCCCGAGCGCATCGTCTTCGACGCGATGCAGGAAGGGTGGGCCGCTCAACAGAGGTCGCGGCAGTTGAAGGCCTCGACGATCGAGGGCCGGCTGGCTGTCGTGAGGCGCTTCGCGGAGTACACCAACCAGTACCCATGGCAGTGGACAGCAACCGAGTTCGAAGCCTTCGTCACCAGCCTGGTCGGGGCTCGACCGACGACGATCCGCGGCTACCAAGCAGCCTTGCGAATCTTCCTGGAGTACGTCACGAGCGCGGACTACGAGTGGGTAAGCCGATGCAAGGACGAGTTCGGGTCTGCCCCGACCCAGGTCGTCACCGAGTGGAACAGCTACCACCACACCACGCCTTACGAAGGCGACCCCGGACGCCGCCCACTCACCTACGACGAGGTTCAGGCACTATTCGACGCCGCTGACGGTCTCGTGGAGAGCATTCGTTGCCGAGGCCGGAAAGGCGCGATCGCCGCGCAGCGTGACGCCATCGTCCTCAAGGTGGTGTATGCCTTTGGGCTTCGACGCCGCGAGCTCTGGGGCCTTGACCTCGCCGATCTCCACGGCAACCCCAAGGTGCCCGAGTACGGCAAGGCGGGCTGTCTGTTCGTGAGATGGGGCAAGAGTTCGCGTGGCGGTCCTCCGAAGCGTCGATCCGTATTGCTGGTGCCGGAGATGGACTGGGTCGTTGCCTCGGTGCGGCAGTGGATCGATGAACTGAGACCGATGTTCGGGCCGACGGGCCACCCTGCGCTGTTCCTCTCCGAGCGAGCTGGACGTCTCTCTCTGAGGTCGATCAACCGAGCGTTCAACGACGCCCGCGAGGAAGCGGGCCTGCCCGGAGAACTGGACTTGCACTCGCTCCGCCACTCCTACGTGACCCACCTGATCGAGTTCGACTACCCGGAACGCTTCGTTCAGGACCAGGTAGGCCACCAATACGCCTCCACCACAGCGGTCTACGCCGGCGTCTCAGACGATTACCGGCATCGGCTGCTTCAGCGCGTCATCGACCGGGACCGACACCGATGGGAGATCACTCATGATCCGCAAGATGGGCTATGACTGGCACTTGCGCCAGCTCATGGCAACGCATGGCATGTTCCAAACGAGCGACCTGCTTCCACTCCTCGAGGAGCGAGGCATTCATCTATCACGGGAGCAGGTCTACCGGCTGGTGACCCAGCCGCCGCAGCGGCTGTCCATGGACACCCTCGCAGCGCTGTGCGACATCCTCGGGTGTGGGCCGGGAGACCTCATCAGCGTGTCGGTGGTGAATCGGGAGGTTGCCAAGACCGGCACGACGGCAGCTCGTGAGCAACCTCCCGTTCGACGCACGACAATCCGGCGGCCCAAGGGTCTATGACGTGCTCTCCTGGCCGACTGATCCACGGCTGGTCGAGGCGATCTGTCGGTTGCTGGACAACCCCGACGTCCGGGACTCTGTTGCCGAGATTCTCGGTGGGCTCAACCTGTACCCCAAGGTCCAAGCCAAGTTGCTCAGCTACTTGGACAGCCACCCCGATGCTCTGGTGTCAGGACGATCGGACGGCCCTGCAAGTCGCCTGCGCCTTCTCAAGGCCCTTGCCGAGACACACCCAGGGCTCGTCGTCCCAGCCAAGTGCTCGGGTTGCGGGCGTCAAGTGGTTCTCAACCGCTGGGGCGCCAACGGCGACCGAGTCTGCGGCACCTGCTATCTCGCCAATCGGCTTGTCCCCTGCGGGCGTTGCGGCCGCATCAGGCCAGTCGGCGGCCGCCACTCCACGGATGGCCTGGTCTGCACGGCGTGCATCAGGCATGATCCGGCGCGTCGCCAGGAATGCTCCCTCTGCGGCCGGGTCAACCCCGTAGCAGCCCGAACTCCAGGTGGCGAGCCCCTGTGCCAGACCTGCCGACCGCGGGAGAGCTTCGTCTGCCTGAGTTGCGGGCGCACGCACACGGTGAAGAGCCTCAACGTCGCCGGTGGTGCCTTGTGCTGGGCCTGCTACAAGCGTCACCACAAGCAGGCGTGTTCTGACTGCGGTCGAGAGCACGCGCAGGTCCCCCGGCGGGGACCACGGGGGGAGCGACTATGCGACCGATGCTGGGACCCGAGACCGGTCTCTTGCCGGGACTGTGGCAAGGGCACGTCGCCCAAAGTCAGGCGGGTCAATGGCGGGCATCTCTGTTACGCCTGCTACGTCCTCAGTCGCCCGCAACGACCCTGCGGGGCGTGCGGTCGTACCTCGCCCGTGTGGGCCGAGCTTCCCCTCGGACCTGTGTGCAGCGCCTGCTACCAACAGATCCGCACCAAGCCTCACCCTTGCTTTCAGTGCGGCGAGAGTAGACCCCTGGTCGGGATCGCCAGCGGTGATCGCCGGATCTGCGGTGCATGCGCGGGCCAACGACGCCCGTGGACCTGCCACGCCTGCGGTGTCCTCGCTGCTCCCTACTCTCGTGGACGATGTCCGAGGTGCACCGCTCAGGAAGAACTGATGTCTGTGATCTCACGCGACGGTGATGTGGTTGAGAGCCTCAGACCGCTGCTGGACTACTTCGACATCGAGAACCGCCCCATGACCGCGATTGGCTGGACGCGCAGCCGATCCGCGGCCATCCTTCGCGAACTCCTCAACGGCAAAGGTCTGAGCCACGAGGCGCTCGATGCCGAGAACAACACCGCAGCCGCCAACTTCCTTCGAGCACTTCTCATGTTCACCGGAGTCTTGCCAGGTCGTGCATCGGAACTAGACGACACCCTTGAGTGGCTGACCCAGCGACTTGGCGCCGTACAGCCCCAGCACCAGACGATCGTTCGACGGTACGCGATGTGGCACGTACTGCGACGGGCGAAGGGGCGCCCTCACCGCCCGGCAACTCGTCATCACGCACGCGAACGTCTCCTCCTCGCCCTACGCCTTCTGTCGTGGCTGGAAGCCGAAGGGCATGGGCTCCAAGAGTTGTCGCAGTCGGGGTTCGACCGTTGGCTCGCCAATGGACCGCCGGCTCGCGTGGAGATCCGTGACTTCATCAGCTGGGCCCATCGCCAAGGCTTGGTGGACGAGCTGCGGGTACCGCTGCGGCGACATAGCCAGCCATCGGAGTTCCTCCCCACGGATCGGCGCTGGGAGACGCTTCACCGGTGCATCGTCGACTCCTCACTTCCGTTAAACATCCGTGTGGCTGGCGCCCTCCTTCTCCTTTTCGCCCTCGGGCCGACCGCCTTGACCACGATGAGCGTGGAACAGGTCGTCGAACATGAAGGCCGCGTCGAACTCATCGTCGGGCGAACGCCGATCCACCTCCCTGACTCTCTAGCGGATCTCGTGCTGCAGCAGCGGAAAGTGGCCGAAGAGTCGATGAGCGGCTGGCTCTTCCCCGGTCAACACCCCGGCCGACACCTCAACCCCGGCAGTCTGGCAGCACGCACGAAGCAGTGCTTGGGAATCGGAGTCCGTCCTTCCAGGAACGCCGCACTCGCGCATCTCGCTAAGGAGCTGCCCGTCCCCGTACTCGCGGATTACCTCGGCCTGGCACACACCACCGCTTCCCAGTGGGCTGCCCTGGTCGAGCGCCAGTGGACTGAGTACGTCGTCCTGCGCCGAGCTCAGGATCCGGCGTGAGGAACGCTGGTCGGGTTGAACACCGCCAGGCGCTTACCTCAGGATCCACGCGGACGCCAGGCCTCCCGCCGTCGGTCGTCAACCTCGCCGGCGGCTGCGTTGACCGCGATTGGTGCGTGTCGGTGGCGGAGACGTCCCCGTCGTGCGGAACAGGTCGACCCATGCCATCGTGCTCATCGACTTGGGCACGTCGGATCCCGCGAGTCTGTGCTTGAGCAACCAGGACGTGGCGTCCTTCGGACTTCCGAGGGCGGTATTGCGAGCGAGAATCTGAGCCAATCCGTGTCCCGGACCGGTGTACACCCGATGGACAAGGGCCTGAAAGCGGCGACGATCGCGCATGCGGATGGGCGGGTCTGGGCAGCGCCGGATCGCCATCAGGCCTCCGTCGACTCCCGGAGCCGGGGTGAACGCTCGGGCCGGCACGCGACCGTGAAGGGTGAACTCGAACCATGGTGACCATTGAGCGGTCATCATGCTGGCTCCACCCACGCCGGCCCGTCGTCGGGCAACCTCCCACTGGACGAGTAGCACCGCGTCGGTCCACCCGGGTGCATGCAGGATGTGGCGGAGGATGGCAGTGGTCTGGTGGAAGGGGAGGTTCCCGACGAGCACGTGCGGATAGTCAGGGATCCTGTGCTTGAGGAAGTCGCCCTCGGTGATCGTGGCGAGACCAAGCTCTTGGTTGAGCTTTCGGGCGAGACGGGGGTCGATCTCGACGGCGTGGACGGGTCTACCAAGGCTCAGGAGTGGGCGGGTTAACGCGCCCTCGCCTGGTCCGATCTCCAAGATCGGTCCGCACGTGTCGCGGACCAGGTCGATGATGCGTCGGATCGTCTGGCGGTCGGTGAGGTAGTTCTGGCCGTGCTCGTGACGGCCGTGGCGGTAGGTGGGCACTGCTTCGCTCCGTTGTTCGTGGCGGAGCCGGGCATGGCATAGCGGCCGCCCGGCATGACTCCGGGGGCGGGAGCGTCACGAAGAGAAGTGCTGCTCGCCGCCGTCAGCGGCTGCGCAGGCGCAGCGAGGCAGTGCCCTGAACCAACATGCCCACCACCCTAGAGCACGGACCAGGAAGTTCCCATCGAGTATCTGAAGTACCGCCCGCGCTCACACGATGCCCTCCCTGTGAGCATTCCCCCGGCGGTGCGGACGCCGCGTCGGTCATTCCAGGGTCGAGAACTCGCAGGCTGCGAAAGGAGAACTGTGCTCACCCCGAATAGTGCCCCCCTACCAGTCAGCCAGCCACATTCGCCAGATGCAACTTGGGGGTGCCGTCGTCGACGGCACCCCCACACGCGTCGCAGAGGATCTCACCATGGCCGAGCAGTGCGAGATGCGGTCTGCCGGTTGCAGGAGTCAACGAGTGCGGCATTGGATGGGACGCGTGGGCATTTGGGAGTTCTACGAGACGCTTGGCGATCTACCCCGAGGTGAGTTGACACCGTTGAGGCAAGGCCTGGCCGCGATCTGCGATCTGCGGCAAGAGGTCAACTCGGGCGGCTTCGACTCGTACTTCCGTTACTTGGGAGGAGACACCGCACTCGTGGCGCTGGAGGCCTTGCCGACCGTGCTCGGCGAGGAGTGGGGCACGGTGCTCCGCGAGGCAATGAGCCTGTTTGGTCCGGTCTACCCAACCCGTCAGGGAGACCGCGAGTCGATGCTGGACGAACTTGACGTCGATGATGCCCTTGAGGAGCTCGACAGCCGGTTCTTCGAGTTGGAGGGCTCGATGAACGCTGACACCGCCATGGACAGCCACTTACTGCCGTGACAGCTCAAGACGCACTCAAGGCAGCTCTTCGCGACGTGCTTGGACCCGCCGCGCGTGACCGTGGGTACAAGGGTTCGGCTCCGACTTGGCGGAAGTCCTCCGCCGCCGGCGACTGGGCCGTCGTCAACGTACAGTCGTCAATGTTCAGCAGTGCTCGTGAACTGCGCTGTGTCGTGACCTTGCCTTCGCCCCGGAGCCGTGGTTGAGATGGCAAGCGGAGTGGCTGGGCAAGGCCATGCCAAAGTCCGTCTCGGAGGCGCTGGGCCTCTATCGTCAGCGACTGCATCCGGGGGGACTCCGGACGGTACCGACGGGCTGGTGGGAAGTCTCGAACGCGGAATCGGCGCGCCGTGCGGTGGCCGACATGAAGTCCCAACTCGATCGCGCCCGGTTGGCCGGTATTGGACCGACTGTTTGCCCTTGAGGCGACGATCTCGACCGTTCGCGGCGGTGACCTTGGGATGATGAAAAGGCCTAGCCTCCCGGTTCTGTTCGCTCGTGCTGAAGCGCTCCTGCTTATGGATGCTCGCCCGTCCGACGCGCTGGAGTCCTTACTGGACAACGCGCTCAACAACGTGACAGAGGCACAGCGGGGCCACCCGGCCCGATTCGACGCCTGGGTGCGCCACCAAACGGTCGGGCGCGTGAACTGACCCCTGTCGTGCCTGGTTCGCTGGCGCGAACGGGTCGCCCATCGGCTGGCCTCTGTACGGAGCCGGCCGATGATAGTGGCGGCGCCGGCGACGGCTATCGGGATCGATAGAGTCGGCGGATGGCCGCCGCCCTCGCCCTGCTCACCTCCGTGCTGTGGGGGGGTGGGGACTTCCTCGGCGGCACGGTGTCGCGGCGGCTGTCGGCATACGCGGTGTACTTCGGTTCGCAGGTGGTCGCCTTCGTCCTCTTCGCGGCGGTGGCGACCCTCACGGGAGCCTGGGCGTATGCCGGGAGCACCCTGCCGTGGTCGCCCGTCGCTGCGCTGCTCGGCATGGTCGGGCTCATCTCGTTCTACACCGCGCTGGCGACCGGGACGATGGGCGTTGTCGCGCCGGTGGCCGCGCTGAGCGTGCTCGTCCCGCTCGTCCTCGGGCTGGTGCGTGGTGAGCGGCTCACCCTCCCGCAAGCCGCCGGGATCGCGCTGGCGATCGTCGGGGTCATCCTCGCCTGCGGACCGGAGATCGCCGGCCCCGGCAGTTCCCGCCCGATCGTGCTCGCCGGCGTCTCGGCGGTCGCCTTCGGGACGATGTTCGTCGCGATGGCCGAGGCGAGCCGGACCAGCGCCCTCATGGCGACGACGATGATGCGGGCCTGCACGGCCGTCATCGCCATCGGCCTCGCGCTCGGGCTGCGCCGCCTCGGCGGGCTGACCCGCTCGGACCTGCCGAGCCTCACCGCGATCGGGCTGACCGACTCCGGCGCCAACCTCACCTGGGGGATCGCGGCGGGGCTGGGGATGCTGTCGGTCACCTCGGTGCTCGCCTCGCTCTACCCCGTGGTCACCGCGGTCCTCGCGGCGGTCGTCCACCACGAACGGCTCACCCGCGTGCAGTATGCCGGCATCGCCGCCGTCGTCAGCGGCGTCGCCCTGCTCAGCGTCCGCGCGTGAGCGGGTCAGGCATCAGCGGTAGGGATCCGCGCGGGCGGGCCGACACCCGATAGCGTGGCGTCCACGAGGTCGCCCATCCAGAGAGGATGCCAACGATGGCCAGTGCCGAGTTCGAGGCCGCGGTCGCTGCGGTCGGGACGCTGAGGAAGGACCCGGGCAACGAGACGAAGCTGCGCCTCTACGCCCTCTACAAGCAGGCCACCGTCGGTGACGTCACCGGCAAGCGCCCCGGGATGATGGACTTCGTCGGACGGGCGAAGTATGACGCCTGGGCCGCCCTCGAGGGCTCCTCGATGGAGGACGCCGAGGCCGAGTACATCGAGACGGTCGACTCGCTGGTCGCCGCCGGCTGACCCATCCCCCGGCCGGTGTCGGCGACTGGCTAGGGAGAAGTGGTCCGCTCGACGTCTCCAGGCCCGGGGCGGAGGGCCAATGCATCCCCTCACAGCCGAGGCTCTCTCGGTCGCGCCCTGCTAGTGGCTGCTGCCCTTGGCACGCCGGCGGTCGTCGCGACGGCGCTGTGCCACCACGCCGCTGCGGGCGCTGGAGGAGAAGACCGTGGAGATGCCGACCATGAAGCCGGCGTCATACCAGTTGCCGTTGTTGTGGACCTCGTAGACCGATACCGAGTCGGTGAAGAGGGACACGAGGAAGCTGATCGGCGAGATCAGCCCGTGCCACACCCCTGCCAGAAGCCGGCCAGGCCGGCAGCGTCCACGCCCGCCGCGACCCCGGGTCCGGCAGCGCAGCCTGCAGCCCCGAGAAGCATCACACCGACAAGCAGCGCCCAGGCCAGCGTGGTTGTCGTGCGTCTGCGAGGTGCCCGACGCGGGGTGTCCGCGCCGCATCTGCGCTCTCGACGCGACGGCATTCCGTCCTGACTCATCAGCATCCCGACCGCCCTCTCTCTCACGCTATGAGGTCTCCTTGATCGCAACAGACCGGGCCGAGGCCTGGGACATCGGGGGCACCGCGCGGTGGGCCGCCACGAAGGCGGCGATCGAGCCGTAGTGCTCCCGGATCACCGCAGCCTCGGCCTTGCGGTCGTGCGAGGTGAGGAAGTGTCGGCCGTCCGCGGTGGGCTCGCCGCACCCGCAGAAGCAGGTTCCCGTCGGCTCGACCTCCGGATGCGGCGGGACGACGGTGAGCTCGACCGCGTCGAACGGGAGCGCCTCCTGCAGCCCTGGATCGGGGCGGCGGACCCGGTCGAGCTCCACGAGTGCGGCGCGCAACCGGGCGGTCACGTCGCGAGCGCCCTCGGCGACGCTGAGGTCCTGAGCCACCCTCACGCGGTGCCCGGCGGCCCACTCGCTGTGGGCCGAGATCGCCTGCACGGTGGCCACCGGCAGCTCGACCGCCGAGCGGACGGCATACGAGGCGGGGTCGAGCTGGACGAAGACGCACGCGTCGAACTCCCAGCTGCGGAAGGGGGCGTACGACTCGCTGGGCCGGAAGCGGGGTTGGACGACGCGGCAGGCAACCTCGATCCGGCGGCCGTCACCGGCCCAGACGTCCCAGCCGACGCCGCTGGGTGCCGCGAGCCGGCCGTTGTAGGCCCGCGCGACGAGCAGCTCGGCGAGATCACCGGCGGGGGTGTTGCGGGTGCGGACGACGCCGCGCTCGTAGAGCTCGCCGAGGATGTCGGCGAACTGGGCCAGCAGGGCGGTCACCGCTGCAGTGCGCAGCGATGCCGAGCGGTCGTCGACCACGTGAGCAGCGTACCCAGGCACCCACCCGGCCCAGGGCGCGCCGCGCGCTGCGTTGTTGCGGGGAGAGCGGGGCGACATACCCTGGGCTGGTGTGTGACACCGCCGTGACGCTGACCGATGGGGGCGTGCTGTTCGCCAAGAACAGCGACCGCGACCCCAACGAGGCCCAGGTCCTCCAGTGGCATCCGGCGGCGGTCCACGTGCCCGGCGCGAGCGTCACCGTCACCCATCGGGCCATCCCGCAGAGCCCCTCGACCTTCGCCACCGTGCTGTCCCGGCCGTGGTGGATGTGGGGTGCCGAGATGGGCGCGAACGAGCACGGCCTGGTCATCGGCAACGAGGCCGTCTTCACCCGCAAGGCGATCGGCAAGGCCCGCCGCGGCGACGAGCCCGGCCTGATCGGGATGGACCTGCTCCGCCTGGCCCTGGAGCGCGCGGCCACGAGGCGCGACGCGGTCCAGGTCATCGTCGGGCTGCTCGAGCGCTACGGCCAGGACGGCCCGTGCAGCCACGAGAAGCCCTCGTTCACCTACGACAACAGCTTCCTCATCGCCGACCCGAGCGGCGCGACCGTCCTGGAGACCGCGGGCCGGACCTATGCGGTCGAGGAGGTGGCAGGGCGGGGGCGGTCGATCTCCAACGCGCTGACGATCGCCGACTTCGCCGAGGCCCACCGCGACCCGCTGCGCACCGCGGTCGCCCGCGCCGACACCCGGCAGGCCCAGACGGCGGCCGCGGCCCGCGCCGCCCGGACACCCGCCGACCTCATGGCGATGCTCCGCTCGAACGGGGGCAGCGACCCGAGCGCCGGGCCGACCTGGTCGCGTGTCTCCGGCGCGATGGGCGCGCCGAACATGCATGCCGGGGCGCTGTCGCCTCCAGTCAGACGGTGTCCTCCTGGGTCTCCGACCTGCGCCGCGGCAGCCCCCTGCACTGGGTCACCGCGACCGCCGAACCGGCGTTCTCGCTGTTCAAGCCGGTTCGTCATGGCAAGCCGGTCGACCTCGGCCACCTGCCGTCCAATGTCGACGACCCCGAGACGCTGTGGTGGCGTCATGAGCGGGTCCACCGGAGCGCGCTGCGGGACTGGTCGGCGGCATACGCCGTCGTTGCTCCCGAGCGCGACGAGGTGGAGGCGAGGTGGCTCGCCGACCCGCCGCCGACCGCGGCCGCCTTCGCCGAAGCCGCCGAGATCGAGGCGCGCTGGCACGCGGCCCTCCTCGCCGAGCTGGGGGAGCGGGACACTCGCCCGCGCTGGCTGCGTGCGGCCTGGCGACGGTATGACGACCAGGCCCGGGCGGGCGCGCGGCACCACCGCGTTCACGCATGGAGCACCGCCGAGCCTGGTCGGCAGGACGCCGACTTGACCGGCTCGTGAGCTGAGGTTCACCACCTCGTCATTCGTCGGTCGGGTCGTCGTCACATGCGAAGTGCCTCATGTTGACTCGGGTGTGAAAGAACAAAGGTCGCGACGACCTGGCAGAACGGACACCGCCAGGCTCATACCGACGTAGGACGTGACGGGCGGGCGCTGCACGAAGGTCCGGAACGAGCTCTCGTCGCCTGGCGCTGCCGGGTCGTCGCCCATATCTCGCTCGCGCGCGGTCTAGGGTTGGGGCGTGGTCGCCCCGCTCTCCCTCGTCCTCTATGTCGGCTGCGGCATGCTCGCCGCGATCGCCCTCGCCTACCTCGTCCGCGACGCCCTGATCGACGACCGCGTGCTCCTCGTCGCCGCTCTCCTCGAGCTGGCGCTGCTCGTCCAGGTCGTCACCGGGATCGCCCAGGGTGCTGGGCGGTCGGGCAACTGGGAGAAGGGCGTCTTCTTCGCCTACCTGCTCAGCGTCCCGCTCGTCGTTCCGGGCGCGGTCTTGCTCGCCATCAAGGAGAAGTCGCGCTTCGGTATGGCGGTCGTCCTCGCCGCCGCTGCCGTCGTCGCGGTCTTCGTCGCGCGGCTCGTCCAGATCTGGGGTCCGTATGCCTGACCGCGAGCTCGGCGCGGGCCCGGGTCGCCTGCTGACCGGCGGGTATGCCGTCTTCGCCCTCGCGGCCACCGGCCGGGCGACCTACCAGGTCATTGCGGGCTTCTCGAAGGCCCCGTTGGCCTACACACTCTCCGCCCTGGCGGCGCTGATCTACGTCCTCGCGACCGTCGCTCTGGTCAAGGGCGGGGACCGGTGGCGCAAGATCGCCACGGTGGCGATCTCGGTTGAGCTCGTCGGGGTGCTCGTCGTCGGCCTGGTGTCCTACCTCGTACCGAGCCTGTTCCCGGACAAGACCGTGTGGTCACATTTCGGTTCTGGCTACGGGTATGTTCCGCTGGTCCTGCCGGTCGTCGGCCTGTGGTGGCTGCGCCGGGTCAGTCGGTGACCGGCTCGAGGACGAACAGCGGGATGGTCCGCTCGGTCCGGGCCTGGTAGTCGGCATACGGGGGGTATGCCGCAACCGCCCTGACCCACCACTGGTCCCGTTCCTCGCCGCTGAGCTCGCGGGCCCGCATCGGGGTCGTCCGGGTGCCGTCCATGAGGTCGATGACCGGGTTGGCGACGAGGTTGGCGTACCACGTGGGGTGTTCCGGTGCCCCGCCCTTCGACGCCACGGCGGCATACCGACCGTCGTGCTCGACCCGCATGAGCGGGACTTTGCGCACCTTGCCGGACCGGGCGCCGAGCATCGTCAGCAGGACCACCGGTCGGTCCATGATGTGCACCGAACGGGTGTCACCGGTGGCTTCGATGGCCTCGACCTGGTCGCGCACCCAGGCGGTCGGGCTCGGGGCATAGTCTCCGCTGATCGACATGGGCCTAGTCTCACACGCGCTCCGTCGGCGGGTGCCCGACGGGTGAGTCGCGCGAACATCTGGACGGGTCAGTCGCGGAACATCCAGGCGGGCAGCGGCGACTCGCGCAGCCGGGTCATCGCGTCCGCCAGAGGGGTGGCCTTGGCTTCCTGCTCGGAACGCCACCGCTCATGGCGGGCGTCCCAGTCGCTGGGGTCGAGCTCGCGCAGCAGCCGTTCGACACCGGCGACGACGGGTGTGCGGGCCAGCCAGATGGCCTTGTTGACGTCGGCGAGGAGCAGGGTGGAGAGCCGCTGGCGGCTCTGGTCGAGGCTCACCAGGCTGCGCGCGGTGGACGCCGAGACGCCTGCGGCCTCGAGGTTCGCCTCGGCGACGACAAGGTCACGGTAGGCGCGAACGCCGTCGGCGGCGTCGATGAGCACCATAGCGAAGGCCGAGCGCAGCTGCTGGGCCTCCGCTGTCTGGGGGTCGCGGGCCGAGGGGTGAGCGCGGCGCGCAGACCCGAGGCGGGAGAGCTCTGGCAGGTCGTCGGCCATCGCGGCGAACAGCCCACGGGTGGCGACGGCGACGTGCTCGAGGGTGGTCAGGCCGTGCCGCAGCGGGACGCTGGTGTCGGCGCGGGAGATGGCCCAGGGGTTGAGGCGCCGCGACCGGACCAGGTCGTCGATGGCGTCGTCCGCCTCGACGGCCGCGACGGTCACCGCGCGGACCTGCTCGGACCACCGCCGGATGTCCGCGGGCGGCACCGGGCCGGCGAGCTGCTCTGCGGCCGAGTCGAGGACGTCGGCGAGCTGGCTGCCGACCCGCCGGACGGCCGCGACCGCCTCGCGACCACGCGGCCGGGGCGGCATGACGACATTGACGAGGACCCCGACGGCCGCGCCGACGAGGGTCTCGAGGATCCGGCTCTCGGCGACCTGCTCGGACCCGCTCACCGCGAGGATGAGCATCGCCGAGACGGCGACCTCGAGCTCGCCCTCCTGGAGGCTGAGGACCTTCCCCACGAGCAGCGAGGATGCGACGACCGCGGCGAGTGACCACGCGCTGAACCCGACGACGATCGAGAACCCCACCGCGATAAGCACACCCGTGACAACGGCGGCGACCCGCCGGGCGCCCACCGCGAGGGTGGCGGTCAGGGTGGCCTGGACGACGAGCAGGGCGGTGAGAGCGCCGGTGACCGGCCGGGCGGCGTGGAGCAGGTTCTGGCACGCGACATAGGCGACCCCGGAGGCGCCCGCGACGCGGAGGATGCCGCTGAGCATCGGCTGGAGCCGGCCCTCCGCGTGGGCCTCGGCAATGGCACTGCGGCGGCGGTAGAGCCAGGTGTACCGGTCCGCCCAGAAGGTGCGGACGATCCGGCGCGCCGCCTGGCGAGCGGTGGGTCGCGCCTCCGGCACGTCGGCGGCTCGGGGACTCGGCGGCGTCAGCGGTCCCGGACTCGTCAGCGGTCAGCGGCAACCGGACCGGCGCGACGCCTTCGACGTCGCCGTGCGAAAGAGGGTCGGCCGCGTCCGAGAAGGAGCGGGTGGCCTGCAACATGAGTACGTCCAACACTACGCGCTGTATCTGGGAGAAGTCTGGGAGAAGGCTGGGACCGAGAATTGCTATCGCTCGCCCCGCAGCTTGTGGGACGTACGCTGCGAAGCGAGCGATCAGCTGTGTGACGACCGCATGACTGAGCCATGACATATCCCGTGATGTGACGTGAGTCCCATCAGGACACACTGAGGCCTCAACGCGAGTCAGCCAAGCAGCTCGACGATGGCCGCCTCGAAGGCCTCGTGGTGCCGGTCGACATCGGCCGTGGTCGTCGTGGGGCACATGAGCGCCATGTTGTGGAAGGGCGTCAGGAGGATCCCGCGGTTGGCCAGGTAGAGGTGGAGATAGTCCTCGAGCTCACCGTCGGCGGCCCCGGCGGCGTCGGTGCCAGTGCGCGGGTAGGGCGACGCGAAGCGGTACTCGGCGCGCGCGCCGAGCTGGTTGATCGACCACGGCAGGGCGTGTGCGTCGAAGGCTTCTGGACCCCGGTGGTGAAGGTCGTCGCCGTGTCGATCATCGTCGTGAAGGCGTCGTCGGTGAGGACCTCGCCGAGGGTCGCCCTCATCGCCGCGACCGACAGCGGGTTGCCGGCGAGGGTGCCACCGACCCCACCCATGTCGACCAGGTCGAGGTCGGTCCTGGCGAGGATCCGCTCGGCGAGGGCGTGCGAGAGCCCGTACGCCCCGGTCGGGATGCCGCCACCGATGGCCTTGCCGATGACGACGAGGTCGGGCGAGAGCCGCTCCCGCAGCGTCATACCACCGGGCCCGGCGGAGAAGGTGTGCGTCTCGTCGTTGATGAGCAGGACGTCATACCGGCTGGTCAGCTCACGGACCGCGTCGAGGTACCCCGGGTCGGAGAGCACGATGCCGATATTCGTCAGGGCGGGCTCCATGAGGACGGCGCGACATCGCCCTTGGCCAGCTGTGCCTCCAGGCCGGCGACGTCGTTGAACTCGGCGACCCGGCTGGTCACCGTGACGTCGACGGGGGAGCCGACATTGCCCGGCCGGCTCATGCCCTCGCCATGGTGGACACCCTCGCCGTAGTGCCCGGTGACGATGAGCGACTCGTCGACGCTGCCGTGGTAGCAGTAGCTGTTGAAGAGGATCTTCGGGCGCCCGGTGATCGCCGGACGAGCCGGATCGCCCACCGGTTCGCGTCGGTCGCGGTGAGCGAGAAGCTCCACGGGTCCATCCCGAACCGGCGGCTCAACTCCTCGGCCACCCACTCGGCGTCCTCGGTCGGCAGCATCGTCGTCAGGCCGCCGAGCTGCTCGATCCGGCGGCGCACGGCCGCGACGACCGGCTCGGGGAGTGCCCGGCCATGGCGCCGGTGTCGCCGAGCGCGAAGTCGACATACTCGTTGCCGTCGATATCCCACACCCGGTTCCCGCGGGCGCAGTCCAGGTAGAGCGGGAAGCCGCCGGCCTTCTTGTTCATCCAGGTCATTGGGACGCGGCCGAAGAGGTGGTTGGCCCGCGCGTAGGCGGCGTGCGAGCGCGGGTGGGCCTGAGCGAAGGCCGCCTGTTCGCGGGTGGTCAGCTCGGCGAGGCGGGTGCGGTCGATCATGGGGACTCCTGGGTATGGCGCCCACGCCTCAGCGGCCCGCGGACGACGATGTCTGCAGCCATGGTAGGTGCTCCGGCTCGGGCCGACTGCTGTCCCTCGGCGCTCATCCGGGCGTCCGCAGCGTGAGACAGCCGTCCCCAGCGCCGAGACGGACCCGATAGCCTCGCCGCTGGGTCAAGAGCATCAGCGTCAAGCCCCGGCTCGCTGGTCGGCAACCCTCCACCGCGGTGGGGTGCCCCCGGTGAGGACCTGGCTCGTCCACGTCAGACGCGTGACGGGCAAGCGCGGGGCTCATCCCTAGCTCCGCTTTCCGGCACCCAGTGTCGCTGCGAGGCGGCGCCGTCATACCTGAGGACGAACTGACGCCAGGCGAGAACTGGGCCTACGGGGCCCGCCAGATCCACGCCAGCCGGGCGAGCCGGCCCGGCCACCGGCCCCGCGCCTTGCCGATCTACCAGACGACGTCCTATGTCTTCAAGGACACCAACCACGCGGCAAACCTGTTTTCGCGCTCAAGGAGGTTCGGCAATATCTACACCCGTCTCATGAACCCGACGACCGACGTCGTCGAGCGGCAGATCGCCTCGCTCGAGGGGCGGGGTCGGGGCGCTGCTCGTCTCCTCCGGCCAGGCGGCCGAGACGCTGGCGATCCTCCAATATCGCCGAGGCCGGCTCGCACGTCGTCGCGTCCCCGTCGCTGTATGGCGGGACCTTCAGCCTGCTGAAGTTCACCCTGCCCAAGTACGGCATCGACGTGAGCCTCGTGGAGAACCCCAACGACCTCGCCTCGTGGGAGGCGGCGGTCAGGCCCAACACCAAGCACTTCTTCGCCGAGACGATCGCCAACGCCAAGGTAGAGGTCCTCGACATCGAGGGCATCGCCGGAGTCGCCCATGCGGCCGGGGTGCCGCTGGTCGTCGACAACACCATCGCCACGCCATACCTCATCCAGCCGCTGAAGTGGGGCGCCGACATCGTCGTCCACTCCGCGACGAAGTACCTCGGCGGCCACGGGACCTCGATCGCGGGGGTCATCGTCGACGGCGGGACCTTCGGCTTCGGGGCGGACCCGGAGAGATTACCCGAACTACAACACCCCGGAGAGAGCTACCACGGGCTCGTCTTCGCTCGGGACCTCGGGGTGGGCGGGGCGCTCCGGGGCCAACCTGGCGTTCCTCCTCAAGGCTCAGGTGCAGCCGCTGCGCGGAAGAAAGCCTCGGTCCGGCGGCTTCGCCGTTCCAGCGCCTTCCTCATCTCGCAGGGCATCGAGACCTTGTCGCTGCGGATCGACCGGCACCTGGAGAACACCCGCGGGGTCGCCGACTTCCTCGCCGGGCACCCCCAGGTGGAGTCGGTGCGGTGGGCCTCGCTGCCGTCGAGCGACCAGTACGAGAAGGCGCAGAAGTACTGCCCGGGGCTCCGGCGCAGTGCTGGCCTTCCAGAGATCGCCGGGGTGTCAGGGCGGGCAGGCCTTCGTCGAGGCGCTCACCTGCACTCGCACGTGACGGCGAACATCGGTGACGTCCGTTCGCTGGTCATCCACCCGGCGTCGACGACGCACTCGCAGGTGGGGACGCCGACCAGCTCTCCGCCGGCGCTGGCTCTGGCCTGCCGGTCGGTTGGCCGTCGGCATCGACGGCACATCGACGACATCCTCGCCGACCTCACCCAGGGCTTCACGGCCGCC
>JADKGA010000002.1 GCA_016717165.1 Candidatus Lutibacillus vidarii | reverse complement strand
CTCGGGCGCGTGGATGAGCAACTCGTCGTGCAGGCAGAGGAACCACCTGTGCCTCCGAGGGCGCGACCGCGTGCCGCACCGTCGCCGCCCAGGCCTTGAACAGCTCGGCGGCCGACCCTGGACGACGGCATTGCGCGCATAGCGGCCGCGCGCGGCGATCGCTGCTCCGGCGGGCGGCGGCCATTAACGCACTGCTGCCCGGGCCAGGCTCGGTCTGCTCCGCCGCCGCGCCAGAGCGCCAACCTCCGGGTCGTCGAGGCGGATGAGCCGGCCGCCATACCCGGTACGGAGCTGCCCCTCCACGACCCACGCCGGTGGCGTACGCGCGGTCGAGGAAGGTCGTGGCGACGGGAAGAGCGCGCTCCATGCCGGCCAGCGCCTCACCGGCGGCGCCTGCGCTGCCCGTACATCGCCGCGAGCATGGCAGCCTTGGCAGCAACCCGCTCGACGCCGGGTGTCTGCGCCACCGGCTGGTAGAGGTCGTCGGCCGCGGTGGCCGCCGCGAGGCCCGGTCGCCGGAGACGACAGCGAGCACGCAGGCTCGATCTGGCGGTCAGCCAGACGAGGACGTGGCCGTCGTGGGCCGCGACGAGCGCGCTTAAACGCCAGGGGGCTGTGCAGCCCGTTCTGCCGCGGTCATCCGGCCCGCCGCCCCGTCTGGAGACCGACCCCGATGCCCCGGAGCCGGTCGTCGGTCCCGACATGCTCGTCGACCCATCGATAGCCGAAGGTCGTCGCGATCCGCTCGTCGGCCCGCCAGCGCAGCGGGGCCGACGAGGGGATGACTCTGCAGTACGGCTCCAGCTCCCGCCCGCGGGTCGTCTCGACGGTGACCCCGGCGGCCCCGAGAGGAGGCCTTGACGCAAGGCCGGGTTGCGCAGGTCGGTCAGGGTTACGTGGCGACACCCGGCAACCAGGACGACGGCGTCGCGGGCTGCAGCGAGCCGTCGCTCGTCGTCGGCGTCGGTCGAAGGCATGGGCCGGCCGCGCCGTGGCGATGAGCCGTTCCAGCTCGGCGGTCGACCGGCGGTCACGTCGCGTTCCAGCTCTAGGCACAGGACCGCTGCGGCGGACTCCGCAGCGACCGTACTAACGTACCGCGCTCCAGAGCCGCAGGAGCAGCCGGTGCTGGCCGTCGGCGGCCGCCGGGCGAAACTTCGCCAGAGATGAGCGCGCGCTCGAAAGTGCTGACCCACGCTTCAGGTCGAGGGCCTCCAGAGCGTAGAAAACTAACGGCGTCCAGGGGTCCATAGACCCTCGTCGAAGTCTAGAGAAGAGGTCGAGACCGCCTGGACCGAGCAGGCTCGGCCGCGGGGCCTGCCGGGGTCAAGCCGGTCGCGAGCGCCCAGACCACCCCGGGATCGGCGCGCCAGCCCCCCTCGAGGAGCCGGTGGCACTCGGCGAGATCCCAGCACCGGCTCCGGGCCCTCGGGCGGCCATGACCGAAAGCCCGCCAGGGCGGCCGCCGCCGACCGAACCACCCAGCGCGGGTGATGGCGGCGTTCGAGGTCAGCCAGGAGCAGCATACCGAACCTCGGTGGACCCCGACCAGGCACCCTCGGGGACGATCCGTGCGGACCCGACCGGCGAGCACGGACAGGCGGGCAGGTCCGGCCCGACGACGAAGCGCGACGAGCTCGTCCTCGGCAGGGTCCATGGCGCCATCCTCGCAGCGACCGCCCGAGCCGGCGGACCGGGGCAGGATGAACGGCGCATCCGACGACGTTCACACCACCGACCGACCGGCGTGATCCAATGGCCCGGTCCGGCAGAAGTGGCGCGGCCACGGACAGAACAACAGTAGGGATCTTCGGCGGACGCTCGGCGAAGCCGGTGCCAAGAACGGCGCTGGACCGGGCGCAGGCGCAGACCTCGGCCCGCAGTGGTGCGGTCAGGACGGAAGTCCCACGTCAAAGGGGGCTCAACGCCAAGGTGTCGACCTTCGTCGAGCGGCTGATCGCCATCGGCATCGACGGGCGGGGGGTTCGACTCGGCCCAGCAGGTCGCCGACGCCGCGCTGGCCTCGGCCGGCAACCGGGGAGGGCGCGATCTCCGCGGTGACCGCAGCCATGCCAATGGCCCTCGCCGGCGCGGGCAGCTTCTCCACCGGGCTCGGCGGCTTCGTGCACCTTGCCGGTGCGCTCCCGATCAACGTCCTCGAGTTCTACATCCTCGCGACCCGTTCGGTGGCCGCGGTCGCGTGCTGCGCGGCTTCGGCCTGTCCCGGCCCGAGTCCGCACCGCCGGCTGCTGCTCACCCTGGCCGGGGCCGACAACAAAGGACATCCTCAAGAAGGCCGGGGTCGTCAGCTCCGGGCGGTTGGCCCAGCTCGCCAGGCAGCGACTGCCCGCCTCGGTGTATGGTCATCAACAAGGCGTCGGCTTCCGGCTCATCACCCGGGCGGGGCAAGGTGCCTTGGCCCGGTTCGGTCGGGCAGTGCCGGTCATCCGGTGGCGGCATCGGCGCGAGCCTGGACGCCTTCCTGCTCACCGGATCATCGGGGTGGCCAAGACCAGGATTCCCGCTCCAGAGTCACGCCGGCCTCTTGACGGCTCGTTCGGTCGTAGCCGCGCGCTCCTGGTGCGGCCGCGGCGGCATCCGGCGCGTCCACCAGGAATCGAGCAGGCGGTCGGACGTTATGCCAGGCGGCTGGTTGTGGCGTCCGAAGGCGTGCCGTCGGCACAATCAGGAGGACGGCACCTATGGCGATGACGACCCGGTGGGGTGCGTTGCGCATGTTCCGGCCTCGCGGCCCGGGCAACGCTGCGACCGGGTGGACCGAGCATCGCGTCGCGTCGTGGCGATTCCCGGATGGTCCGCGCGACCGTCCGTGGTGAGTACCACGCGGAGCCACCCTCGGGACCACGGGGCTCATGGGGCTTGCGGCCGCCTATGTCGTCTCGCCTGCCGACCTCGTGCCATTTGGTCTTCTTCGGCTTGTTCGGCGTGGCCGATGGCGCAGCAGCGAAGCGCGTAATGTGTATTAACGTATTAGTGTAAGCGCGGTCGTCGTCACCTGGCTCGCCGCGGCGATTGTCACCGCCGCCGAGGACTTCCTCGCCTGGGAGTCGAGGCGGACTCGGCCGCAACGGCTGCCGTCGTCCGGGGCAGCGCCGCAGGATGCTCCCGCTCCTGCTCTGGCGCGACCGAGACGGTTCGTTCCCACGTCATGGTAGCTCGCGGTCGTCCAGAGGAGGCCGCTCGTCCCACTGTCCACAGGGCGCCGGTCGGCGGTGGTCGGCGCCTGGTCGGCATACTGAACGATCGTGGGTATGCCGACGACGATCTCAGGTACGCAGCCTCCCTGAACTGCTGACCATCCTCCGTACCGGCTGGGTTTCCGGCCGAGCACCTGTGTCGTCCTGGCCGGCATCGGCGACCGCTCCGGGCTGATCGCCGGTGGATCTTCCGCCCGCTAGTATGAGGGCAGGTGGCCGACACGCTGCTCCACCCGGTCACCGGCACGCTCGACGGCCTGCTGCTCGTCGCTATCGGCGGGCCCCCGATGCCTCGACCGCTGTTGCGCGTGCTGCGCCGCCGGTTGCAGCTCATGGGAGTACCGCGACGTCGGACCGTCGTCGTCCGCGGTGGGCGATAGCGGCGGTGTGCCACCGGGTCGCAGTCCGTGGGCCTGCCCTGCCGCAGGAGTGCGATGTCCCCGCCGTCGTCCGGTACGCTGCTCGCGCGGGAGGGCGCGCGCCGGTGGTGTCCGCGACCAGGCTCGCGGCGGTCATCGCCAGGTAGCCGGCTCCCGACTCCGCGCTCGGGAAGCCCTCCTCGACGCCGGCACCGAAGCGCCCAGCTCCCGCGCGACCAGCGGCGCGAGCGCGCCGGCAGGTCGAGCCCGGACGCCTGGTTCCGCTGGCGGTGGGCGCCGTGCTCGAACCGACCGTCCATCAGCAGGGACGACCTCGTCCTGCTGGTCACCTCACTGCTCGACGTCCAGCTTCCGCGACGCGGTCATCGCCTGGCTGTGCCCCGGGTGGTTGCAGGTTTGCCGCGCTCGGGCCGGAGCTGGCCGAGGACGTCCGGGCCCGGCTCATCCATGGTCGTTCCCGACGAGGACACCCCCGGAGGCCGACCTGCTCGCGGACATCCTCACCACCCGGGTGGGGCGGCGCTGGAGGCGTTGTGCCGGGCCACGCCCTTGCCGTTCACCGTCCCGGTGCTCACCATGACCGGGATGTACCGCTGGTGGCACGGTGACGGGCCCGAGCCCGGGTCGCTCTCGAGGCGGCCCTGGTGGAGGAGCCGGGCTACCGGCCCGACCTCGTGCTCCGGCTGGTCGACGCGGGGATCCCTCCGGGGGTGCGCTTTAACGCCGGCCCAGGCCGGCCCGCCGTGGGTCGAGCAGGACCGCTCGACCGCCAGGGGCGCCCATCGGGCCGGTGGGTCACGTGGGGGACCTTCGGCGGCGTCGCCGTGACGACGAATCCGGTAGCGTGACCTCGCGGAACGACCCAAGGGACCCGAACTGGGCAGATGGGCGCTGGATCAAGGAGGTTCCACCGTGTCGGTTGTCGTCGGTTACGTCTCGACCAAGGAAGGCAAGGCCGCGCTTCGCCGGGCTGCGGAGGAGTGTGCGCCCTGCGTTCGGCCGACCTCATCGTCGTCCATTCGACCCGCGGCGGTCGCCACGCCGACGGTGACGAGTCCTCGAGATCGACGCAGAGCTGACGACGTCGAGGCCCGCGTCGGGCAGCCGGTCTCAACGTCGAGATCCGACACCTCGTCCGTGGCAACGCGCCGGCCAGGACATCATCGGCCTGGGCGAACGAGCGCGCGAGTCGATCTCATCGTCATCGGCCTGCGCCGCCGTACCCCGGTCGGCAAACTCATCCTCGGCTCAAACGCCCAGCGCATCCTGCTCGACGCGAGCTGCGGTCCTGGCCGTCAAGGCCGAGGACGACGGCGACTGACCCGAACGCGGTGCCCGTTGGGGCCCGCTGGTCGAGGCGTGGCCGTCAACCTCCGCCCCCGGGGACCGGACCTTGGCGTCGGGGAACGGCCTCCCAAAGCGGGAACACGAGCTCGTCGCTGTCCGTTGACCCACCACTGGCCGCTCTGCCCGGCGGTCAGTGGTCACGGCGTGGTCACCTGGAGTTTATAATGTCTCCAGGCGCTGCCGGAGTCGGGTCCGCCCGGTAGCCATCACCCCTGCACTCGTCGCCTCGCGCCCGCGTCGTGACGCCCAGCGTCTGCTCGAAAGGTCGTCGGTGTCTGCATCACACTCGTCCCTGCCTGCGTGTCCCGAACCCCCGCTGACGTCGGACCCGTCGGCCGGCTCGGCCCCCCGGACCCCGGTGCCGTCGAGGGTTCTCGCTGCGGCCGCGACCCGCAAGAAGGTGACCGCGGTCGTTGCCGAGGAGGCACCCGTGGAGGTCGCCGCTCCGGTCGGCAAGGCCACCAGAAGGCCGCCCGTCCCGCGCGCAAGGCGGCCGTCGCGCCGGCCCCGCTCCGGTCGCGGCGCCCACCTGAGCCGCCCGCGCCCCACCGTCCGGCCCGTAAGAGCGCGACCACGAAGGCGGCCGTCAAGCGCGCCGAGGCCGCGCCTGCCGACTCCCCGCCCGAGGCCCCGCCGGCTGAACCGGCAGCCAAGGCCGCCGAGTCCGCGCCGAACCGGTCGCGCAGCCGCGCCAAGAGCACCGCCGCACCGGAGGCGGCCCCCGCCCCCGCCCCTGGCCCCGGGGACACCGGCGCGCAGGGACCGATCGACCCGGCGGACCTGCCAGCCGACCTCGTCGTTGACGGGGCCGTGGTGGACGTCGAGCTGCTCGAGGTGGAGGTCGAGGTCATCGACGAGGTCGACCTCGAGGTGGACCTCGAAGAGAAGGTCGTGCGGACCTCGCCGACGCCGCAGGTCGAGGTGGAGGTCGAGGAGGGCACCGAGGTCAAGGCGGAGGACTCCAGGAGGAGGCCGACGACGGCGGGCTTGTCTACCGCGAGGACGACGAGGACGACGCGCCGCCGCAGCAGGTCATCACCGCGGGGCCACCGCCGACCCGGTCAAGGACTACCTCAAGCAGATCGGTAAGGTCGCCCTGCTCAACGCCGAGCAGGAGGTCGAGTTTCGCCAAGCGCATCGAGGCGGGTCTGTTCGCCGAGGAGCGGCTCGCCTCGGGCCAGTACACCGACATGAAGATCCGCCGTGAGCTGTACTGGATCGCCGAGGACGGCAAGAAGGCGAAGAACCATCTGCTCGAGGGCCAACCTGCGTCTGGTCGTCTCCTTGGCCAAGCGCTACACCGGCCGCGGGATGCTCTTCCTCGACCTGATCCAGGAGGGCAACCTCGGCCTGATCCGTGCGGTCGAGAAGTTCGACTACACCAAGGGCTACAAGTTCTCCACCTATGCGACATGGTGGATCCGTCAGGCCATCACCCGTGCCATGGCCGACCAGGCCCGGACGATCCGCATCCCGGTCCACATGGTCGAAGTCATCAACAAGCTCGCCCGGGTGCAGCGCCAGATGCTCCAGGACCTCGGCCGTGAGCCCACGCCAGACGAGCTCGCCCGCGAGCTGGACATGACCCCGGAGAAGGTCGTCGAGGTCCAGAAGTACGGCCGTGAGCCGATCTCCTTGCACACCCCCCTCGGCGAGGACGGGGACAGTGAGTTCGGCGACCTGATCGAGGACTCCGAGGCGGTCGTCCCGGCCGACGCGGTGAGCTTCACCCTCTTGCAGGAGCAGCTGCACAGCGTGCTCGACACCCTCTCCGAGCGGGAGGCGGGAGTGGTCTCCATGCGTTTCGGGCTCACCGATGGCCAGCCGAAGACCTCGACGAGATCGGCAAGGTCTACGGCGTGACCCGCGAGCGGATCCGCCAAATCGAGTCCAGACGATGAGCAAGCTGCGGCACCCGTCCCGCTCGCAGGTCTTGCGCGACTACCTGGACTGAGCGTCGGCGCAAGGCCGGGTGTCGGAGCGGTCCTAGGAGCGTTCCTCGCTCGAGCGGCGCGAGACCCTGCGACGTACGGCCGAGCCCGCGCGCGAGATCACCTCTGCGGGCGTCCGGGTCACCGCGACGGCGAGCTGGCGCCACCACGACGTCCCTTGGGCGGGCAGCAGCCACGCCTTGAGCCGGTCTCGACGCCGCCTGGTCCGCGCCGTGGAGGCCACGACCGTGTGGACATCCTCGGCCAGGGCGACGCCGCCGCGGGACGAGCCCACCGGTGAGTACCGCACGGTCTCGACGGCCTCGACGACCCGACCGAGCGCCTCGTCGGCGGGGCCCTCCAACCGGGCCCGGCGGCGGTACTGCGCTCGCGCCTCGCGAAGGGTCGCCGCGGGTTCTGGCGCAACCCCGAGGTCGGCCAGCCTGGTGACCAGCTGCTGCCACTCGACCTCGACCCGCTCCGCGGCAGTGCGCGCCGCCCGGCGCCGGCGCCGGAGCAGGAAGGCCGCCGTAAGCGGGACCGCGAGGCTGAGCAACGCGAGCAGACCGGTGATCCCGAGCCCGACCCCGGCCGGCCCGCGGACGAAAGAGACCACCCGCTGGGTCAGGGTCGGCCCGGACGACGTGGTGGTGTCTGCGGGACCGGTCGGCGTGGGGCGTTCCCGTTCGGTGAGGGACGGCCTCCCGGTCGACACGGCGGTGCTGGTGCTGGTGGGTGTGGTCCGCGGCAGGGTCAGCGCGGGAGGAGCTCCGGTGCGGGTCGCGGGTGTGGGTTCGAAGCGGGTCCAGCCAAGCCCCCCGATGTAGAGCTCGGGCCAGGCGTGGGCGTCGCTGGAGCGGATGACGAACTCCTCACCGCTGCGCTGCCCGGGCAGGAAGCCGATGGCCATCCGCGCGGGGATCCCGCGGGAGCGCGCCATGAGCAGCATCGTCGTGGCGAACTGCACGCAGTAGCCCCGCTTGGTGCGCAGGAAGGTCTGCTCCGGGCTCTCGTCGGGACGACCCGCATCAAGGGAGAGCGAGTAGGTGAACCCCCCGGCGCTGCGCAGATAGTTCTGCACCGCGACGCCCACGTCATAGGCCGAGGCGTCCTCGGGCACCAGCCGGGCGAGGATGGAGCGAAGGTCGGCCAGGGTCGCCGCGTCCACCCCGTCGACCGGGGCCTGGTTCTCGCCTCGCTCGGGGGCCGAGAGCACGGCGCGGTCCGCCTCGGACAACGTGATGTCGTCATATGTCGCGCTGTAGGCGCGGAGGGACTCATCGCTGCGGATCTCCCCGGTGCCGGGCCGCCAGCGCCAGTTCTCGTCCGAAGCCACCGAGCGGGTGCCCACCGGGACCGCGACATAGGGGACCGGGACGTCGTTGCCGACCACGCGGACGGTGTGCGAGGTGAGCGTGCCGATCCCCGGGACCTCGGTCTCGAGGGGGCGGGCTGCTCCTCGCCGCGGGTCGCGTCGGGCGAGTCCGCGGTCCAGACCCCGCGGGAGTAGGCGGTAGCGACCGTGACCCGCATGGGGGCCAACGTGGTTGTGGCCGTTCGCACCCGCAGGACCACCCGGTCGTCCCCCGAGCCCAAGGACTTGCTCACATCAAGGGTGGACGACAGCCCCACGCCTTGGTCGCCGCCCCCCCACCCCGCCGCGCCCGAGGCCGTCGATGAGGTAGCGGGTCGGCAGGTGGGGAGCAGGGCTGCGACGACAAGGGCTCCGATGACGACCGAGACCCCGGTGGCCCGGGCCGCCCCGGAGACCTGGGCGAGGACGTCATCCTGGTTCTCGTTGAGCACGGCACGTCCGCGTGGCGCGGCAACGGTGGTGCTCCACCGGCGTAGGGACAGCCTGCTCCGGCGGGCGAGCAGCACGGCCCACGTCGCCGCCGTCATCGCGAAGAAGGCGGGGTGCAGCGGCGTACTCCCGTTCGCGGCAGCGGAGAGGTAGAGGATGAGCATCGGCACGCCCGCGGCGGCCGGGGCTCCCCAGGTCTCGCTCAAGGCATCGGCGGCCAGGCCCGCGAGGGCGACGATGCTGACCAGGGCGATGGCGACCCCGGGGGTGACCGGTGCCGGCACCGAGTAATGCTGGACCGTGGCGACCGCGTCCTCGAAGCGGTCGACGACCAGAGCGGCGGTCCGCAGCGTCGGCAGCCCGTAGAAGGTCGTCGACCCGGCATACGTGAGCACTCCGAGCTCGAGCAGCACCCCGACCTGGACGAGCACCACCGCGGGCCGGGGCAGCCGACGGGACCGCGCGAGGACGCCGACGACCGCGATGACCACCAAGGCGAGAGCGGCCACCCGGATCCACGGGTCAGGTTCGAAGAGGGTGGCCATCGGCCAGCCTGCGAGGAAGGTCCCCAGCGCGCACAGGGCCGCGCCTCCCCAGCCCTGTCTCATGGCGCCGCTCCCATGGTGAGTGGCGAGCGGGAGTATGCCGCCGAGCCCGCCCACGCCGCCGCGACGCTCGTCGTGCGGTCGACCGAGCGGACCGACCAGCCGGTGCGGCGGAAGAGCTCGGCCACCCCGGTCGAGAACCGCTGGGTGCACCGTCCGTTCCGAAGGTCGCCGAGTCGAGGACCAGAGCGAGAGCGGGCTGACCGGGTCGGCGCAGCGCGGCCAAGCCGGCCAGCCCGGCGTCGGACCCGTCCGCGACGACGGCGACGATGAAGCCGCCCGCCCCAATCGCCCAATGGGCGTGGCGGACCAGCTCGGCCAGGTCGTCGGTGTCACCGGGCTGTTCCTCGGCGAGCAGGTCGATCGCCTCGTCGGCGCGGATCGGCTCGCTCGCCAGCTCGGCTCGCACGGTCCGCGCGGTGACGGCGAAGGCCGCGCAGTCGGCCTGCTCGAGGTGGGCGAGGATCGAGGCGACGGCGCTGACCGACCACTCGAAGCTCGACGTCGGTCCGGGGGCGCTGTGGGCCTCGGCACGCGGGTCGAGCAGGACCACGGCACGCCGGCGGGCCGGGCGGTCCTCCTGGCGGACCATCAGCTCACCGCAGTGCGCGGTGGCGCCCCAGTGCACCCGGCGCAGGTCGTCGCCGTCCCGGTACTCGCGGACCGAGACGTCGTCCTCGCCGTGCAGGGCGACCAGGAAGGGAACCTCACCCTCAAGACCCTGGCCGACCCCGCGCAGCCCGGCACGGCCGAGCGGCTCCACCTTGGGTCGGATGACGATGTCGCTGGCGGCCCCGACGTCTGCGTGCCGGGTGGCGAGCCCGAAGGGGTCGCCGAACTGGGCCCGCAGCGGCCCGAGCCGGTGACGGCCCCGCACGTGCGACCGGACGACATAGGTGACCTGCCGGGACGACCCGGTCTCGACCCGGCCCACGAGGAAGCGGGGCCGGTCGCCGAGGACGTAGTCGAGGCACTCCTCGCACATGAGGATGGGGGAGGACGCGGCGCCGAGGTTCTCGACGGTCAGGGCGACCGAGGCGGGCTCGTCGACCGCGACCCTGGCCGGTGTCGGTGTCCTGGTCACCCGCAGCGTGAGGGTGTGACGGCGGGTGAGCAGCGCCGCGACCAGGGGCAGGCCCGCGAGCAGGGCCCCGCCGCGGGTGAGATCCGGGAAGCCGAAGGCCATTCCGCCGAGCACCAGCGTCACCCCGGCCGCGAGGAACGACCGTCCACGGGAGGTGAGGACCTCGGGTCGCCGGGCCATGGTGGGCTAGCGGGCGGAGGTCGGCACCGGAAGCGCGCCGAGCAGGTCGCGCAGGACCTGGTCGGGCCGACGAACCCCGGCGGAGTCGGTGGCGACGATGAACCGGTGGGCCAGAACGGGCTGGGCCACCTGGCGCACGTCGTCGGGCAGGACGTGGTCGCGGCCGGCGACCGCGGCGTGCGCGCGGGAGGCCCGGAGCAGGTGAAGGCTGGCCCGCGGCGAGGCACCCAGGCGCAGCGCGGGGGTGCTCCGGGTTGCCGAGACGAGGTCGACGACATACTGGCGCAGCGCCGGGCTGGCATAGACCCGCTGGACGATCCCGATGGTCGCCGCGATCGTCGCCGCGTCGGTGGCCGGCGGCAAGGCGTCGAGCGGGTCGTTCCCCCGTGGGTGAGCAGCATGTCCATCTCCGCCGGAGCGGAGGGGTACCCCATGGAGATCCGGGCCATGAACCGGTCGCGCTGGGCCTCCGGGAGGGGGTAGGTGCCCTCCATCTCGATCGGGTTCTGAGTGGCCATGACCATGAACGGCCGCTCGAGGGGGTAGGTCGTCCCGCCGACGGTGACCTGGGACTCCTCCATGCACTCCAGGAGGGCGGACTGGGTCTTCGGCGAGGCCCGGTTGATCTCGTCGCCGACGACGATATTGGCGAAGACCGCGCCGGGGCGGAACTCGAAGTCGCGGCTCTCCTGGTTGTAGACCGACACGCCAGTGATATCGCTGGGGAGCAGGTCCGGGGTGAACTGGATGCGGCGCACGGTCGAGTCGATCGAGCGGGCCAGCGCCTTCGCGAGCATCGTCTTGCCGACGCCGGGGACATCCTCGATGAGCAGATGGCCCTCGGCGAGCAGCACGGTGACCGCGGTGAGCAAGGCCTCGCTCTTGCCCTCGATGATCGTCGCCATCGAGGCCATGACGTCCGACGCGACGCGTTGGACCTCCTCGATCTCGGCGCGCTCGGGAGGGGCGGCGAGCGCTGCCGCTGCTGGCTGGGCGCCCTGGTGGCGGGAGATCGGGCCGGTGGACCCGTCCGGGCCCGTGCCGAGATCGGTGGAGTCGACGGACCGCACCGGGCCTCCTTGGTGTCGTCGGGGGTACCGCCAGATCTTCCCTTACAACCCCCCGATCGGCCTAACCGTTCCCGAGGGGAGACCTGAAACCTCGTAGGGCAGGGTCGGGCCCTCCAGGTGGGGCGAATCCCCATCGGGTGGGGGAAATGGCATTGACGGTGGGGGGCGGTGGGGTACAGTGGGGCCGCAAGGAGCGGATTGGCGCTGCGTGACGTCGGCGAGGGGAGGTGGCGCACCGTGTTCTTGGGCACCCATACCCCCCGGCTGGACGACAAGGGTCGGTTGTTCCTCCCGGCCAAGTTCCGGGAGCGGCTCTCCTCCGGTGTCGTCGTCACCCGGGGGATGGAGCACTGCCTCTTCGTCTACCCGTATGACGAGTTCGTCCTCGTCGAACAGAAGATGCGGCTCGCTCCGCAGTCCTCCCGACAGGTCCGCGACTTCACCCGCCTGCTGCTCTCCGGGGCCTCCGACGAGATCCCGGACCGGCAGGGCCGGATCACCATCCCCACCCACCTGCGGGCCTACGCCGGGCTCACCCACGAGTGCACCGTCATCGGGACCGGGTCCCGACTCGAGGTGTGGGACTCGCAGGCCTGGGCGGCATACCTGGAGAACACCGAGGCGGCCTTCGCCGACCAGGCGGAGGAGGTGGTCCCCGGACTCTTCTAAAGGCCATCCCTCCAGCTGAGGCCTCCAGCCGCAGGACTCCCGACGCGACTTCCCCCGCGCCGGGCGTCATCGCCTCACGGCGGTGCGGATGGGGACCCCGGTGGAGGGCGGACCGTTCCGCCCCACCCCGCCCCACCGGACGGGCACGACCTGAGTACCACCACCCGACGAACGACACCGAGCACCGGAGGACAGGCCATGACGGCGACCAGGACAGCCGCCCAGCGGCACGTCCCGGTGCTGCGTCCGCGCGTCGTCGAGCTGCTCGCCCCCGCGTGTGCCGTCGCCGCTCCGGTCTATGTCGACGCCACCCTCGGGATGGGCGGTCACGCCGAGGCGATGCTCGAGGCGGTGCCCGGGCTCACCGTCATCGGCATCGACCGCGACCCGGCGGCGCTTGCTCTCGCGGCCGCCCGGCTGGGTCGGTATGGCGACCAGGTCCGTCTCGTTCATGCCGTGTATGACGACCTCGGCTCGGTCCTCGACGACCTCGGGGTGCGCGAGGTCGACGCCGTCCTCTTCGACCTCGGGGTCTCCTCGCTGCAGCTCGATGAGCCGGACCGCGGGTTCGCCTACCGGGTCGATGCGCCCCTGGACATGCGGATGGACCCGACGACGGGTCGCTCCGCCGCGGAGCTGGTCGCAACCGCGTCCGTCGATGAGCTGACGAGAATCCTGCGTGAGTATGGCGAGGAGCGCTTCGCCGCACGGGTGGCGCGGTCCATCGTCGCGCAGCGGGAGAACCGGCCGATCACGACCTCCGCGCAGCTGGTCCGCCTGCTGACCGAGACCATCCCGGCGGCGTCGCAGCGCAGCGGTGGTCATCCGGCCAAGCGGACCTTCCAGGCGCTGCGGATCGCCGTTAACGGCGAGCTCGACGCGTGGGCCGCAGCGCTGCCGTTGGCCGTGGACCGGTTGCGGGTCGGTGGGCGGATCGTCATCCTCAGCTATCACTCCCTCGAGGACCGGCTCGCCAAGACCGTCCTGGGCACCGCCTCGCGCAGCACCACTCCTCCGGGGCTGCCCGTGGAGCTGCCGGACCACGCGCCCTACCTGCGGCTGCTCACCCGAGGGGCCGAGACGGCCGACGCGGCCGAGACGGCGCAGAACCCCGGGCGGCGTCGGTGCGGCTGCGTGCCGCCGAGCGGGTGCGCGAAGGGAGCATCGCCCGATGACCCCAACCCCCCCCCCCCTGACCCGTCATCCGGCGCGGCCGATGCCGGGCCGCGAGCCCGCGCGGCGCGCCGCGCTGCGGGTCGTCCCCGCGGTGATCTCCTCCTCCGGCCACGTCGTGTATGCCGCGGTCTGCATCGCCTTGTGCGTCGCAGGACTGGTCGGGCTGCTCATGCTCAACACGGCGATCGGACAGGGGGCCTTCGAGCTCCAGCGGCTGCAGACCCAGTCCCAGCAGCTCGCCGACACCGCCGAAGCGCTCTCGCAGCAGCTCGACTCCTACCGCAGCCCCGCCGCGCTCGCGGCCCGGGCCCGCGAGCTGGGCATGGTGCCCGCCCAGTCGGTCGGCTTCATCCGGCTCTCCGACGGGGTCATCCTCGGGGCCGCCGAGCCGGCCAAGGCCCCGGTGGTCCCGGCTGCGGCGACGCCCACCGCGACGGCGACGACCAAGCCGGGAGCGACCCCGACAGCGACCGCAACCAAGCCAGCGACGACGACCAAGCCAGCGACGACCGGGGCCAAACCGGTGGCCACCAAGCCCACAACGAAGCCGGCGCACTGATGCCGCCCGCGACGCCCCCACAGCGCCCCCGCCCGCCAGCCCGTCCTCGCCCTGCGGCGCAGCCTCGCGCGACCCAGCCACGCTCCGCGCAGTCTCGTCCCACTCAGCCGGGTCCGGCTCGACCCCGCCCCGCGCGCCCGCGTCCCGCCCGCCGCCGGCCGAGCCAGCGCGAGCTGGCTCGCCGGGTCGGCAACCCGCGCCGCCGCGCCCGGGCCATGCTCCTTGCCGTCCTCGTCGTCTTCACCGTCTTCGGGGCCCAGCTGCTGAGGATCCAGGGCTTCGATGCCTCGGCCACCCAGGCCCAGGCCGCGACCAAACGTGCGGGCGTCGAGACGATCCCAGCCATGCGGGGCCGGATCCTCGACGCCTTCGGGACCGTGCTCGCCGCGAGCTACGAGCGCCGGACCATCACCGTCGACCAGCTCGCGGTCCGGCAGTACGACCCCAAGGGCACCCCGGACGGTGTGGTCGGGGCCGCCATCCGGCTCGCTCCGCTGCTGGGAAGCACCGTCGAGGATGTCGTCGCCAAGCTGACCGGCGACAAGCAGTACGCCATCCTCGCCAAGGGCGTCACCCCGACGGTGTGGCACCAGATCGCCGCCCTGGGCATCAACGGGATCTACAGCGAGACGACCTCGACCCGCGTCTACCCGACCGCCGGCACCGGGGCGGCCCTGGTGGGCTTCGCCTACGGCAGCGACGGCTCGGGAGCGACCGGTGTGGAGAAGCTGGCCGACAAGACGCTGGCCGGTACCCCGGGCAAGACAGTCTTCCAGCGGACCCGGTATGGCGCCCCCATCGCCGGGACCGAGGAGGTCCTGACGGCGCAGGTCGACGGGGCCGATGTCCGCACGACGATCGACGCGGACCTTCAGTATGTCGCCCAGAACGCCATCGCCGAGACGGTCCGCAAGAGCCATGCCCAGGCCGGCTATGTCATCGTCATGGAGGTCAAGACCGGCCGCCTCCTCGTCGTCGCGACCGCGCCGACCTTCGACCCGGCCAAGCCCGCGTCGGTCGACCCTGCGCTGCGCGAGAACCGGGCCTTCCAGGAGATCTACGAGCCTGGTTCCACCGGCAAGATCATGACCGCGGCCGCTGCGCTCGAGGAGGGCAAAGCCACCCCGACCACGCCGGTCATCGTCCCGAACCGGCTGCACCGCTCCGACCGGTCCTTCAGCGACCACAACGAGCACCGCACGCTGAGTCTCACGCTCGCTGGGGTGCTCGCGAAGTCGAGCAATATCGGGACGATGCTCGTCGGCGAGCAGCTGAGCCCGCAGACCATCGACGGCTACTTCCGCAAGTTCGGCATCGACTCGCCGACCGGGGTCGGCTTCCCGGGCGAGTCGCCGGGCATCCTCGCCCGGCCGGAGAAGATGAGCGGCTCACAGCGGTACACCATCCTCTTCGGCCAGGGCTACTCGCTCAACGCCATCCAGGCCGCCAGTGTCTACCAGACCATCGCCAACGGCGGCTTGCGGGTGCCCCCGACGCTCATCGAGGGCACCGTGACCTCCGACGGCAGCGTCGACCCAGCCCCAGCGACGACGCCGGTGCGGGTCGTCTCCGCGGAGACGGCGGCCCAGGTGACCGGGATGCTCGAGGAGGTCGTCGGGCCGGGCGGCACGGCTCCCCAGGCGGCAATCCCGGGCTACCGGGTGGCCGGCAAGACGGGCACCGCCGACCGGTATGTCATCAGGCCCGGCTTCAAGGGTTATAGCGGCTACACCGCCTCCTTCATCGGGTACGCGCCAGCCGACGACCCGAGGTTCGTCGTCGCGGTCACCGTCCAGGCCCCGGTCGGCATCCACTACGGCGGCCTGCTCGGCGCCCCGATCTTCAAGCAGGTCATGACCTTCGCGCTGCAGAAGTACGGCGTTCCCCCGAGCGTCGCGCCCGCGCCGAAGTACCCTCTGACGGCTCCTGACGCGGCCACCGACCCCCGCACGCTCAAGCCCTGACCCGGGCCCGGCGACCGCGCGAGTACCCTGATGGCCGTGGCGCCCAGCCCCCTTCGCCCCCGCCGGACACCGGGCGTCACCCTCGCGGAGGCCGCCGACCTGCTCGGGGTTCGGTGCCCAGAACACGCTGGCGCGGTGACGGTCACCGGGGTCTCGCTCGACTCGCGCACCGTCCTCCCTGGTGACCTGTATGCCGCCCTGCCCGGCCAGCACGCCCACGGTGCGGACTTCGCTGCCGCGGCGCTGACCGCGGGAGCGGTGGCGGTCCTCACCGATCTGGAGGGACAGCGCCGCCTCGACGCCTCGGGCGCCCTCGGCGGCACGGTGCCGTTGCTCGTCGTCACCGACCCGCGCCGGGTCCTCGGCGAGATCGCCGCACTCGTCTACGACCACCCGGCGGACGCGCTCCAGCTCATCGGGATCACGGGCACCAACGGCAAGACAACGACGGCATACCTCGTCGAGTCGGCGCTGCGTGCCGCCGGCCGGGAGACCGGGCTGATCGGGACGGTGGAGACCCGAGCCGGGACGACCGTTCTGCGGTCGGTGCGGACCACCCCGGAGGCGACCGACCTCATGGCGATCCTCGCGGTCATGCGAGAGGCCGGCGTGCAGACCGTCGTCATGGAGGTATCCAGTCACGCCCTGGCGCAACATCGGGTCGACGGGCTGCGGTATGACGTTGCGGGCTTCACCAACCTCAGCCAGGACCACCTCGACTTCCACGCGGACATGGCGGAGTACTTCGACGCCAAGGCGTCCCTGTTCACCCCGGAGCACGCGGTCACGGCAGTCGTCTGCGTCGACGACGACTGGGGGCGGCGCCTGGCCGCGCGAGCCAGCGTGCCCGTCACCACGCTGCGGACCCATGACGAGGGAACCTCGGCACAGCAGCCTGGTGAGGACGAGCTGCTGATCGTCCCGGGCCCCTGGCCGACCTTCGACCTGGTCGGACAAAGTCTCACCCTCACCCTGAGGTCTGCTCTTCCCGGGGCCTTCAATGTCACCAATACGGCGCTCGCGGCCGGTCTGCTGCTCGCGGCCGGGCTCACCCCGGCCGAGGTCGAGGCCGGCCTGCTCGCGGACCCACACGTGCCGGGGCGGATGGAGCGCGTCGACACCCCCGGCACCGGTGCCCCGCGGGTCGTCGTCGACTACGCCCACACACCCGAGGCGGTGCACGCCGCCCTGGTGGCCCTGCGCGACACCACGCCCGGGCGGCTCGTCGTCGTCCTCGGAGCCGGCGGGGACCGGGACCGCGCCAAGCGCACCACGATGGGCGCCGAGGCCGCCCGGGGAGCAGATCTGGTCGTCGTCACCGACGACAACCCGCGGGGGGAGGACCCGGCGGTGATCCGGGCGGCGCTGCTCGCCGGGGCCCGGGAGGGCTCCGCGGCATCCGTGCAGGAGGTCGGCTCGCGCGCGGCCGCCATCGCCGCCGCGGTGGGCGGCGCCGGACCTGACGACACGGTCCTCGTCCTCGGCAAGGGGCACGAGCGTGGCCAGGAGATCGCCGGCGTCGTCCACCCCTTCGACGATGTCGAGGCCTGCCGGGCCGCGCTGACCGGCACGGCATACCGGCCGGGGGAGCAGCCATGATCCCCCTGACGCTGGCGGAGATCGCGGAGGCGACCCAGGGTCGCCTCCATGGCGACCCAGCCACCACGGTGAGCGGGCCGGTGACGACCGACTCCCGGGAGTGCCGCCCGGGGAGCCTCTACGTCGCCCGGGTCGGTGAGCACGCCGACGGCCACCGGTATGCCGCCTCGGCGGCCGAGCACGGGGCGGTCGCGGTCCTCGCGGAGCGGGTCGTCGACGACCTGCCGTGCGTCGTCGTCCCGGACTCCCAGACCGCCTTCGGGGCGCTGGCCCGCGAGGTCATCCGGCGGCTCCCGCAGCTGACCGTCATCGGCGTGACCGGCTCATCGGGGAAGACGAGCACCAAGGACCTCCTCGCGGCCGTGCTAGAGACGGACGGGCCCACGGTGGCCCCGGTCAACTCGCTCAACTCCGAGATCGGTGTCCCGCTCACGGTCTGCCGGGTCGACGTGGCCACGCGGTACCTCGTCGCGGAGATGGGCGCCCGAGGCATCGGCCATATCGCCTATCTCGCCCGGGTCGCGCCCCCGACGATCGGGGTGGTTCTCAACGTCGGGGTGGCCCACCTCGGGGAGTTCGGGTCGACCGAGGCGATCGCCACGGCGAAGGCCGAGCTCGTCGAGGCCCTGCCCGCCACCGGCTTGGCGGTCCTCAACGCCGACGACCCGGTCGTCGCTGCCATGGCGGCGCGGACCGCGGCGCGGGTCGTCCTCGTCGGCGAGTCGGCGAAGGCCGTGATCCGGGCGGAGGACGTCGTGCTGGACGACCTCGGCCGACCCGCCTTCACGCTCGTTGCCGCGGCTGGCCGGGCGCCGGTGACCCTGGCTCTGCACGGCCGCCACCACGTCGGCAACGCGCTGTCGGTGGCTGCCGTCGCCCTCGAGGTGGGGATGCGCCTCGAGGAGGTCGCCACCGCCCTCAGCCACGCTCGCGCCGCGAGCCGGTGGCGGATGGAGGTCCACGAACGCGCCGACGGGGTCACCATCGTCAACGACGCCTACAACGCCAACCCGGACTCGGTCCGGGCCGCGATCCGTGCCTTGACGTCGATCGGCACCCCGGCCGGTCGGCCGCGCCGCCGGACCTGGGCGGTCCTTGGGGAGATGCTGGAGATGGGTCCCGACTCGTCCGCCCTGCACGCCGAGGTCGGTCGCTATGCCGCCGAGCACGGCGTCGACCAGATCCTCGCGGTCGGGGCCGGCGCCGCACCGATCGCTGAGGGCGCGACCTCGGCCGGGACAGACACCCGCGCCCGGACCTCGCCGGACTCGGACGCGGCATACTCCCTGCTTCGCCACGAATGTCGCCCCGGCGACGTCGTGTTGCTCAAGTCCAGCCGCGACGCCGGGCTACGGTTTCTCGGGGACCGGTTGACGCAGGAGGAGGTGGCGCCGTGAAGGCAGTGCTGGCCGGCGCCGTCGTCTCCTTGGTGACCGCGCTCCTGGGCACCCCACTGTTCATTCGGTTCCTCGTCCGGAAAGGCTACGGCCAGTTCATCCGGGACGACGGTCCCACGGCCCACCACACCAAGCGCGGGACGCCGACGATGGGCGGCGCCGTCATCATCGGCGCGTCGCTGCTCGGCTACGTCCTCGCCCATGTCACGACGATGGAGCCGCCGTCGGCCAGTGGGCTGCTCGTCCTCTTCCTCATGACCGGCCTCGGCTTCGTCGGTTTCCTCGACGACTACATCAAGATCTCCCGGCAGCGCAGCCTCGGGCTGCGGACCGTCCAGAAGCTCGTGGGCCAGGCCGTCGTCGGGATCGTCTTCGCCGTCCTCGCCCTTCGGATGGAGAACGCGAACTATGTGACCCCGGCCTCGCCATACCTCTCGTTCGTCCGGGACATCCAGGTCAACCCGTTCGCCTTCTCCGCGGTGGGCGTGGCCCTGTTCGTCATCTGGGCCAATATCATCATCGCCGGTATGTCGAACGGGGTGAACCTCACCGACGGCCTCGACGGGCTCGCGACCGGGGCCTCGACCATGGTCTTCGGGGCGTACCTGCTCATCGCCGTGTGGACCTCGAACCAGAACTGCCAGACCAACCCCGGCATCAAGTGCTACGAGGTCCGCGACCCGCTCGACCTGGCGATCATCGCCGCAGCCGGGATGGGGGCGTGCTTCGGCTTCCTCTGGTGGAACACCGCGCCGGCGAAGATCTTCATGGGCGACACCGGGTCGCTCGCCCTCGGTGGCGCGCTGGCCGGCCTGGCGATCACCACCCGGACCGAGCTTCTTGCCGTCATCCTCGCCGGACTCTTCCTCATCGAGGTGCTCTCGGTGATGATCCAGGTCGGCTTCTTCAAGACGACCCGACAACGGGTCTTCCGGATGGCCCCGCTGCACCACCACTTCGAGATGGTGGGGTGGCAGGAGATCACCGTGACCGTCCGGTTCTGGATCATCGCCGGCCTGTTCGTCGCGCTGGGGCTGGGCATCTTCTACGCCGAGTGGGTGGTGGGGACCTCGTGAGCATTCCGCCGGAGGACAGCACGCCGTCGATGCCGCAGGACCCGAGCCCCGCACCCGCCGTCGACCCACGACCCGGGCTGACCCACGGCGGCGCCGACTGGGCCGGCCTGCGGGTCACCGTCGTCGGGCTGGGACTGAGCGGCTTCGCCGCCGCGGACGCCCTCCTCGAACGCGGCGCGCGGGTCACCATCGTCTCGCCCGACGCCACCGGCATCATCGCCGAACGCGGGACGATCCTGGAGATCCTCGGTGCCCGCATCCTCCTCGGTGACCCGAACGGGGTGGGGGAGTCGGCCCTGTCCGCCGTCACCGGCGCCGAGCTGGTCATCGTCTCCCCGGGCGTGCGGCCCACCGACCCGCTTATGCTCGCCGCGGCCGCGGCCGGCATCCCCGTGTGGGGTGAGGTCGAGCTGGCCTGGCGGATGCGGCCCGCCGAGGGCGCTGCCCCGTGGCTGACTGTCACCGGGACGAACGGCAAGACGACGACGGTGAAGATGCTCGCCTCGATCCTCTCCGCGGCCGGGCTCCGCGCGGTCGCCGCCGGCAATGTCGGCACGCCCATTGTCGAGGCGGTGCTCCACCCGCAGCCCTTCGATGTCATCGCCGTCGAGCTGTCGAGCTTCCAGCTGCACTGGTCACACACCATCGCCGCGGTCGCCTCGGCCTGCCTCAATGTTGCGCCGGACCACATCGACTGGCACGGCTCGTATGCCGAGTACCTCGCCGCCAAGGGGAAGGTCTACGCCAACACCCACCTGGCCTGCATCTACAACGTCGACGACCCGCAGACCGAGCAGCTGGTCCGCGACGCCGACGTCGTCGAGGGCTGCCGCGCCGTGGGCTTCACCCTCGGGATCCCCGCGCTGTCGATGCTCGGGGTGGTCGACGACATCCTCGCCGACCGGGCCTTCGTCGAGCAGCGGGCGCACTCGGCCGCTGAGCTGGGCTCGCTGGCCGACCTGCGCGGCGCGGGCACCAGCCTGGCCCCGCACTATGTCGCCAACGCCCTCGCCGCCGCCGCCCTGGCCCGCGCCTACGGGGTGGGTCCGCTCGCCGTCCGGGACGGCCTGCGCTCGTTCCGCCCCGACGCCCACCGGATCGCTGAGGTCGCCACCGTCGAGGGTGTCCTCTTCGTCGACGACTCCAAGGCGACGAACCCCCACGCGGCGGGTGCGGCCCTGGCGGCATACGAGTCGGTCGTCTGGGTGGCGGGCGGACAGCTCAAGGGGGCCGACGTGGACTCCCTGGTCGCCAGATATGCCGAACGGCTCCGCGGCGTCGTCCTCCTCGGGGTCGACCGGCACGTCATCGCGACCTCGCTGGCCCGACACGCGCCCGATGTGCCGGTCGTCGACGTCTCCGAGACCGACACTGGGGTGATGGATCTCGTCGTCGGCCACGCGGCCCGGCTCGCCTCACCCGGTGATGTCGTGCTGCTCTCGCCGGCCGCGGCGTCCCTCGATATGTTCACCAGCTACGGCCAGCGCGGCGACGCCTTCGCCGAGGCCGTCCGGCGACACGCCGACACCGCGCAGTGAGAGGGGGCCGCCGATGACCACCCCCGTCGACACTGCCGCCACTGCCCGTCAGAGCACCGCCCATCACACCGCTGCCGAGAAGGCTCGCCAGTCCGCTGCGCCGACGGCCCCCCGTCGCGGCGAGGGGGTGCGCCGGTCTCTCGCGCACTGGCTGGAGTCCCCGCTGGCGACCTACTACGTCCTCGTCGGCTCCACGATCGCCCTGGTGGCCTTCGGCCTGGTCATGGTCCTGTCGGCCTCGAGCATCGACGCGTACGAGTCCAAGGGCTCGATCTTCGCGGTTTTCGGGAACCAGGCCCTCTTCGCGATCATCGGTACCGTCACGGCGCTGGTCGCCACCCGCATCCCGGTGCGGGGCTACCGCCTTCTCGCCGTGCCGGCGCTCCTCGCCGCGATCGGCCTGCAGGCGCTGGTGTTCACCGGGATGGGCGTGACGGTCAACGGCAACCGCAACTGGCTCGCCCTCGGGCCGGTGTCGATCCAGCCCTCCGAGCTGGCCAAGATCGCGCTGATCCTCGTCGGGGCCGTCATCCTCGCCAAGAAGCGCACCCTGCTCGGTCGCTACCGCCACGTCGTCGTGCCCTTTCTCGTCCCGATCGCGGTGCTGGTCATCGGGCTCGTCCTGCGCGGCCACGACTTGGGGACCAGCCTGATCCTCCTCGCGATCGTCGCGGCCGTCCTCTTCGCGGCCGGGGTCCCGACGCGGGCCTTCGTGGGGGCCGCCCTCGCCGCCGGGGCCGTCGTCGCCGCCTTCGTGTTCACCAGCGAGGACCGGATGGGTCGGATCACGACCTGGCTTTCGGCCAGCTGTTCCAACCCCGACAGCGCCGAGTGCGGCCAGACCGTCCACGGCCTGTTCGCCCTCGCCGACGGCGGATGGTGGGGGGTCGGCCTCGGCGCCAGCCGGGAGAAGCAGGGCTGGCTGCCGTCGGCACACAACGACTTCATCTTCGCGGTCATCGGCGAGGAGCTCGGCCTGCCCGGCACGTTGAGCGTCCTCATCCTCTTCGCCATGCTCGCCTGGGCCTGTTACCGGTTGGTGCTCGGGGCCAGCGACCAGTTCGTGCGGATCGCAACCGTCGGCGTCATGGCGTGGGTCATGGTTCAGGCCATCGTCAACATCGGCACGGTGATCGGGCTGCTGCCGGTCATCGGCGTGCCACTGCCGCTCGTCTCCGCGGGCGGCTCCGCCCTGGTCACGACGATGGCGGCGCTGGGGATGCTCATCTCCTTCGCCCGGGCCGAACCGGCCGCCGCCGAGGCCCTCCGAGCCCGGCCGGGCGTGGTCCGTCGATCCCTGGCCGTGCTGCCGCGCCGAGGCCAGGGCCGGTCATGACCGCTGCGGACACCGGCGCCGCTCCCGCGGGGCCGCAGGCCCTGACGTCCGTGCTCCTCGCCGGTGGCGGTTCGGCGGGCCACGTCTCGCCGCTGCTCGCCGTCGCGGACGCGCTGCGCCGCCGCGACCCCTCGATGCGGATCACCGCCCTGGGGACCGCGACCGGCCTGGAGGCTCGGATCGTCCCGGCGCGTGGGTACCCACTCGAGCTCGTCCCGAAGGTGCCGCTACCGCGCCGGCCCACCCCAGCGCTGTTCGGGGTTCCGGGCGCGCTGGCCGGGGCGGTGCGCGCGGCCGACGGGGTGCTGCAGCGAACCGGAGCGCAGGTCCTCGTCGGCTTCGGGGGCTATGTGTGCTCGCCGGCCTATCTGGCCGCCCGCCGCCGCGGCATCCCCATCGTCATCCACGAGCAGAACGCCCGCGCCGGACTCGCGAACCGGCTCGGTGCGCGGTTCACCCGGTATGTCGGCACGGCCTTCCCGGGTACGGGACTCCCGCACGCCCGGCTCGTCGGGATGCCGCTTCGCGCCGAGATCAGCCGCCTCGACCGGTCCGCGCTGCGAGCGGAGGCGGCCGCCCACTTCGGGTTGGACCCGGCGCGGCGGACCCTGCTGGTCACTGGGGGGTCACTCGGGGCGCAGCGGCTCAACACGACCTTCGAACAGCGGGTCGCCCGGCTCAGCTCCGCCGGGGTTCAGGTGCTCCACGTCACCGGGATCGGGAAGGAGTTCCGCGCCTCGGCACCGGTCGGCGGGGCGGCATATGTCGTCGTCCCCTATGTCGACCGGATGGAGCTGGCGTATGCCGCCGCCGACCTCGTCGTCGCGCGCTCCGGCGCCAACACGGTCGCCGAGCTGACCGTCGTCGGGCTCCCCGCGGTCTATGTGCCGCTGCCCATCGGCAACGGCGAGCAGCGGCTCAATGCCGAGGGCGTGGTCCGGGCCGGCGGCGGCCTGCTCGTCGCGGACGCCGAGCTGACCCCCGCCTGGGTCGACGACGTGCTCATCCCGTTGGCTCGCAACAGCGAGCGGGTCGCGGCCATGGCGCGGGCCGCTGCGGGCAGCGCCCAGCGGCACGCCGACGAGACGATGGCCGACCTCGTCCTGGCCGCGTGGCGGGAGCGGATGTGGTGACCGAGGCGCCAGGCACCGGCGCGGACCTTCCGGTCGGTGTCCCACCGGGCCGGTTCGACTGGTCGACGCCGCTGCCGCAGCTGCGTGCGCTGGGTCGGGTCCACCTCGTCGCCGTCGGCGGCGCCGGGATGTCGGCGGTGGCCCGGCTGCTCCACGGCCGGGGTGTGGCCGTCAGCGGCTCCGACTCGGCGGACTCGGCGATGGTCGCCGCCCTGCGAGCTGAGGGTCTGCGGGTCTGGGTCGGGCACGACGCGGCCTATCTCGACGGCGTCGACACCGTCGTGGTGTCCACGGCGATCCGGGAGGACAATGTCGAGCTCGCCGCCGCACGTCGGCTCGGGCTGCGGGTGCTGCACCGAGCCCAGGCGCTGGCCGTCGCCGTCGGGGGGATGCGCACCATCGCGATCGCCGGCGCGAACGGCAAGACCACCACCACGGCCATGGTGGTGACCGCCCTGCGGCATGCCGGCCTTGACCCGACCTATGCCATCGGCGGGGAGCTCGTCGACGGCGCCACCAACGCACACCTGGGTGCGGGCGGGCTCGCGGTGCTGGAGGCGGACGAGTCGGACGGCTCCTTCGTCGTCTACCGCCCCGAGGTGGGTGTGGTCACCAGCGTCCAGCCCGACCACCTCGACGTCTACGGCACGGTCGAGGCCGTGGCCGCGGGGTACCGCGCGTTCGTCACGACGATCCGCCCAGGCGGGCTGCTCGTCGTCTGTGCCGACGATCCGGGGGCGGCCCGGCTGGGGGAGTGGGCGGCCGGCCGCGGGCTGCGAGTGGTCAGCTATGGGCGATCCGCCGGATCGTCCTGGCAGGTCACCGACCTCTCCGCCGTCGGCACCCGGTCCTCGGCTCTCATCCATGGTGCGGGTGGCTCCCACCGGCTGGCGTTGGCCGTGCCGGGGTGGTTCAACGTGCTCAACGCGACCGCGGCGCTGGCCGCCTGCTGCGACGGCTTCGGGGTTGACACCCGGGCCGTCCTCGCCGGTCTGGGCGCCTTCGCCGGCACTCGGCGCCGGTTCGAACGCAAGGGTGTGGCGGCGGGGGTGGTGGTCGTCGACGACTACGCCCACAATCCGGCCAAGGTGGCAGCGGTGGTCGACGCCGGTCGCGGCGCGGTCGCCGATGGGGGCGCTCTGGTGGTGTGCTTCCAGCCGCACCTGTACTCGCGCACCCGCGACTTTGCCGCGGAGTTCGGCCAGGCCTTGGCCGGGGCCGATGTCGTCGTCGTCCTCGATGTCTATGCGGCCCGGGAGGACCCGGTCCCGGGAGTGTCCGGGCAGCTCGTCGCCGATGCCGTGGAGGCGTCGGGGGGGCGGGCGCGGTTCCTTCCTGACCAGGCCGCGGCCCCGGGCGAGCTGGCCCGGTTGCTCCGGTCCGGCGACCTGCTCATCACCGTCGGAGCCGGCGATATCACCCGTCTCGGCCCACTCGTCCTCGCCGAGCTGGACCGCCAGAAGTCTCACTCTCATGTTCACGGTGAGTCATGACCACAACCCGGATGCCGAGCCAGGAGCGCTTCGCCCAGCGAACCGCCGCTGCGCGCCGGACCACCCGCCGTCGCGTCCTCGCCGGCGTTGCCGCGCTCGCCATCCTGGCGGGCCTCGGGTGGCTCGTCTTCGCCAGCTCGGCGCTGTCGGTCCAGCAGGTCGCTGTCACCGGCGCGCCGGCGGACCAGGTCGAGGCCATCACCGCGGCGGCCGCGGTCCAGCTGGGACAACCACTGGCCCGCGTGGACACGGCCGCGATCGCCAAGGCCGTGGCGGCCAAGGTCCCGGCGGTGCAGGCGGTCGATGTCGGGAGGTCGTGGCCCTCGACAGTCACCCTTGCCGTGACGATGCGGCGGCCCGCGGTCGTCGTCAAGGACGCGGCCGGGCTGCTCCACCTCACCTCGGCCGACGCCGTGCAGTATGCCGTCGTCCCCGCCGCGCCGAAGGGCGTCCCGATCGTGGTCGCGGGATCGCGCGCCCCGACCGCGGCCGGGCTGCGAGCCGCCACCGGGGCCGTCACCGCGCTGGCCGACCACAAGGCGCCGACGGTCACCTCGCTGAGCGTCGACGGCGGCCTGGTCCGGGTGGGTCTCGGCTCGGTCACCCTGGTCTGGGGCGACGGCTCGGCCCCCGACGAGAAGGCTGCGGTGGCGATGGTCCTGCTCAAGGCCACGCCGAAACCGACGCTCATCGACGTCACCGCGCCCTCCGCGCCGATCACCCGCTGAGGCGCTCGACGGCGCCAACCCTCGGCTCCGTATCCGCCCCACCACATCAGTCCCATTCGCCCCCTGAGCCCCTCTGGACCCATCCGTCCCAGCCTCGGCCGTTCCGGGTTCGGATAGACGAAGACACGCCGAGGCGTGTCGTTGCTCGAGGTCATGTGGCGACATACCGTCGCGGGAAGAGCACCGGTGAGCGCAGGGTAACCGTCGAGTAGACGTTTAATCTTTCGTCGGCCGCTCGAGTGGGAAGCCGCCTCGGCCGGCCCACCCAGGCACCACCCCAGCCCGCCCGGGGAGCCCCATCCCGGACCTCGCAGAAAGGCCACCTCACCGTGGTAGCGACACCGCAGAACTACCTGGCCGTCATCAAGGTCGTCGGGATCGGCGGCGGTGGCGTCAACGCCGTCAACCGGATGATCGACGTGGGGCTTAAGGGCGTCGAGTTCATCGCCATCAACACCGACGCCCAGGCGCTGCTCATGAGCGATGCCGACGTCAAGCTCGATGTCGGCCGAGAGCTGACCCGCGGGCTCGGCGCAGGCGCGGACCCCGAGGTCGGCAAGCGGGCCGCCGAGGACCACGCCGAGGAGATCGAGGAGGTCCTCAAGGGGGCCGACATGGTCTTCGTCACCGCCGGTGAGGGCGGGGGCACCGGCACCGGTGGGGCACCGGTCGTGGCTCGGATCGCCCGTGGGCTGGGCGCGCTGACCATCGGTGTGGTCACCCGGCCGTTCACCTTCGAGGGTCGGCGCCGGGCCACCCAGGCCGAGTCCGGCATCGCCGGGCTGCGCGACGAGGTCGACACCCTCATCGTCATCCCGAACGACCGGCTGCTGTCGATCAGCGACCGCAGCGTGTCGATGATGGACGCCTTCCGCAGCGCCGACCAGGTGCTCCTCTCCGGTGTCCAGGGCATCACCGACCTCATCACCACCCCGGGCGTCATCAACCTCGACTTCGCCGACGTCAAGTCGGTCATGCAGGGCGCGGGCTCGGCCCTCATGGGGATCGGGTCGGCCCGTGGTGAGGACCGGGCGGTCCAGGCAGCCGAGCTCGCGATCTCCTCGCCGCTGCTCGAGGCGAGCATCGACGGCGCCCACGGTGTGCTGCTGTCCATCTCCGGCGGCTCCGACCTCGGCCTGTTCGAGATCAACGAGGCGGCCCGACTGGTCCAGGAGGCCGCCCACCCCGAGGCCAATATCATCTTCGGCACCGTCATCGACGACGCCCTCGGTGACGAGGTCCGGGTCACTGTCATCGCGGCCGGCTTCGACGGAGGCACCCCGAAGACCCGGGCCGACGACCGGGCCCTGGGCACCATCGCGGGTCGGTCGACCGCTCCGGTCGCTCAGTCTGCGCCGGCGTCGAACCAGCCGGCCTCCGCCCAGCCCACCGGTCCCGTGCCGCAAGCGGTGCCTGAGCCGGTCCGCCCGCCGCGTGAGTCGACCTTCGACGAGGGCGACGATATCGACGTCCCCGACTTCCTCAAGTAGGCCCAGCGGAGGTCCATGTTCGGCTGGCACGGGACGCTCCCCGGGGGCGGCGAGTGGGGGTTCACCTCACGCGCCCCGGGCGTCGGCGCGCCACCGTATGACGGCTTCAACCTCGGGGGTCACGTCGGCGACGACCTGGCCACGGTCCTGAGCAACCGGCGGGCGCTCGCCGCCCGGCTCGCGGTGCCCACGGACCACCTCGTTCACATGGACCAGGTGCATGGTGCCGACGTCGTGCGCGTGCATGGACCCGCCGACGGCGGCCGGTGCGCGGACGCGATGGTGACGACCGCCCGCGGTCTGGCCCTGGCGGTCCTTGTTGCGGACTGCGTCCCCATCCTCCTCGCCGACCCAGCCTCGGGCGTCTGCGCAGTGGCGCATGCCGGCCGCGCCGGCTTCGTCGCCGGGGTGGTCCCCGCCGTCGTCGCGGCGGCCCGCTCCGCAGGGGCGACTGACCTGCGCGCCGTCGTCGGTCCATCGATCTGCCCGCGCTGCTACGAGGTGCCGGACTCGCTCCGGGCCCAGGCCGCCGCCGTGAGCCCGGCGGCATACGCCGTGTCCTGGACCGGCACCGCCGCTGTCGACATCGCGGCGGGCGTGGTCGACCAGCTGGTGGCCTTGGAGGTGCCCACGACCTGGGTCCCTGGCTGCACCCGCGAGGACGACCGCTACTACTCGCACCGCCGCGGCGCCCCGACCGGCCGATTCGCCGGCGTGGTGCGGCTCGGCCCGGCCACCGGGTCGCAGGAGGATTGACGTATGCCGACCCGCCGTGACGAGCTCGCCGCGAACCTCATGGACACCGAGGCCCGCATCGCGGCGGCGTGTGCCGCAGCGGGGCGCGACCGGGCTGAGCTTACCCTCGTCGTTGTCACCAAGACCTTCCCCGCCTCCGACGTCGTCGAGCTCGCCGGGCTGGGCGTGCGGGACGTCGGGGAGAACCGGCACCAGGAGGCGGCGCCGAAGTTCGCGCAGGCCTACGCCGAGGGGGCCCGGGTGGTCCGGCACATGATCGGCCAGCTTCAGACGAACAAGGCGGCCGCGGTGGCGGCATACGCCGATGTCGTCCATGCGGTGGACCGACCCAAGCTGGTCCGCGCGCTCGCGGCGGGCCTGGCCAGGCACGGGCGCACCGCGGCCGCGCTCATCCAGGTGAGCCTTGACGACGCCCCGGGTCGCGGCGGGGCCGACCCAGGCGACGTCCCGGACATCGCGGACGCCATCGCGACCTGCCCCGAGCTGTCCTTGCGCGGGGTGATGGCGGTGGCACCGCTGGGTGCCGACCCGGACGCCGCCTTCGCCCGACTGGCGCAGATCGCCGCGCAGCTGCGGGCGGATCACCCCGAGGCGAGCTGGATCAGCGCGGGGATGAGTGGGGACCTTGAGGCCGCCGTCCGGCACGGCGCGACACACCTGCGTGTCGGGACCGCAATCCTCGGTTCGCGTTCGCCACTTCTGTAACGTGCGTTGCGACGCGGCCGGACAATGAGCAGGGAGCGACGCCATGGCTGGTGCCCTTCGCAAGACCATGGTCTACCTCGGGTTCGCCGAGGAGGACGACGAGCGGTATGACGACCTCGACACCTCCGAGGACCGCTACGACCTGGAGGAGGACCGTGGCGCCGCCGTCACGCCGCTGCGCCGCACGCCCGTTGCCCACGTGGTCCGTGAGCCCGCCGCGACCCTGAACCGGATCACGACGATCCACCCCCGGACCTACAACGAGGCCAAGACCATCGGGGAGGCCTTCCGCGACGGTGTCCCGGTCATCATGAACCTCACCGACATGGAGGACGCCGACGCCAAGCGGCTCGTCGACTTCGCCGCCGGCCTCATCTTCGGCCTGCATGGCTCGATCGAGCGGGTGACGAGCAAGGTCTTCCTGCTCTCCCCAGCCCACGTCGAGGTCGCCGCCGAGGAGCCTGCCCCGCCGGTCAGCACCCGAGGCTTCTTCAACCAGAGCTGAGCCGACACGGTCATGGGGGTCGTGTTCTCGGTCCTGAACTTTCTCCTCTGGCTCTACTTCGTCGCGCTCATCGGCCGCCTGGTCATCGAGTGGGTGCAGGTCTTCAGCCGGGACTGGCGACCGCGTGGCGTCGTCCTCGTCATCGCCGAGGCGCTGTTCACCGTGACCGACCCGGCGGTTCGGCTGCTCCGTCGGCTCATCCCGCCGCTACGGATCGGTGGGGCCAGTGTCGACCTGTCCATGCTGGTCCTGTTACTCGGGATCTCGCTGCTCATGAATGTCACCGGCGCCCTCGCGCGGTAGCCGTTGGCGTGCTCAAGCAGGCCCGTTGGAGGTCCGCGGGAGACCCTCCACTTGGGACTCTTGGCTCGCTTCGCTACGGTGGACCCGACCCGTCCGGTTAAGTCGAGGTGAAAAATGGCGCTGACGCCCGAGGACATCCTCAACAAGCAGTTCCAAAGCACGCAGTTCCGAAAGGGATATGACGAGCGAGAGGTCGACGACTTCCTCGACGAGATCGTCGCCGAGATGAGGTCCCTCATCGCCCAGCGCGACGACTACCTGCAGCAGCTCAACGACTGCCGGGCCGGTCGTGGCCTCCCGGCAGCTGCGGCGGCTCCCGCGGTCGGCGAAGGCGAGCTCGACGCGGCATCGTCCCGGTTGGCCGAGCTGCAGGACCAGATCCGCAGCGCCGAGGACCAGCTGTCCACGGTCAGCGCCCGGGTCAGCGAGGCCGAGACCGAGGCCGAGCAACGGGTCGCGGCCGCTGCCGAGCGCGCTCAGAACGCCGAGCGCGATGCCGAGCAGCGCAGCACCTCCGCCGTCGCGACCGCCGAGGAGGCGGAGCGCGCGGCCTCCGACCGTGCTGCGTCCGCTCAGGCGGCCGCCGAGCAGGCCGCTGCCGAGGCAGCCGCCCACCAGGCCGCCGCCGCTGAGGCCGCGGCCGCGACGGTCAGCGCTCCGGTCGTCAGCGCGCCGGTGGCGGACCCGAGCCCAGTCACCGGGTCGATGGCGGTCGCAGGCAGCGCCGCCAGCGTCATCGAGCTGGCCCAGCGGCTGCACGACGAGCACGTTGCTCGAGGTGAGCAGATCCGTGACCAGCTGGTCACCGAGGCGCAGTCCCGCCACGACGAGCTGATCGGCACCGCCCAGGCCAAGCACGACGAGCTCCTCGGGACGGCGCAGTCCCGCCACGACGAGCTGGTCTCGACGGCCCAGAGCCGCCATGACGAGATGCTCGCCCAGGCCGGCGCGCGCCGCGAGGAGATGATCACCGAGGCGCGTGAGCGGTCCACCGGAATGGTCACCGAGGCGCAGCAGAAGAAGGCCGCCATCCTCCAGGAGCTGGAGCAGCAGAAGGGCGTCCTGGAGCACCAGATCGAAGAGCTGCGTGGCTTCGAGCGCAACTACCGCAAGCAGCTGCGCTCCTACCTCGAGGGGCAGCTTGCCGACCTCGACCACGTGGGCGAGACCCCCAGCCCGGCGGCTGACGCCGAGGGGGGCGAGGGCTGACCGAGGCATCGACGCGCGAGGGGCCCGGGTCGCGACCCGGGCCCCTCGTCGTTGCGTTGTGACCGAGATGACTCCGCACACCGGGTGTTGGGATTGAGACCCACTGCCAGGTGGCCTATCCTCCCGTGCATCGCTCCCGGCTTTCGCCGCAGCGAACGCCAACACAAGGGGTCCACCATGGCAGCGCGCAAGTCAGCGGGGTCCGCCCCGGCAGCCCACCAGGTCCTGCCGGTCCGCCCGGACGAGGAGCCATGGACCTCCGAGGAGGTCGCCGAGATCCAGGCGGTCCTGGCCCGGGACATCCATGGGCTCGAGCGAGAGATCAGCATCGTCGAGGACGATATCGCCGCGCTCATCGATGACGCCGGCGCAGAGTCCGGCGACGACTCGGCCGATGCGGGGGTCAAGGCGTTCGAGCGGGAGCAGGAGCTGACCGTCGCCAACAACGCTCGCCTGCTGCTCGAGCAGAACCGGCACGCCATGGAGCGGCTGGAGCAGGGCGGCTACGGTATCTGCGAGTCCTGCGGTGAGCCGATCGGCAAATTTCGACTCCAGGCCGCTCCGCGTGCGACCCTGTGCGTGACATGCAAGCAGAAGCAGGAGCGCCACTGAGCGCGCAGGACGTCCCGGCAGCACCCCCGCGGTCTCGCCAGGGGCTGCTGGCTGCCCTCGTCGCGGTCGCGGTGACGTCATATCTCGCCGATCTCGGGAGCAAGCTGTGGGCGGCGTCGGCGCTCGCCGACGGACACCGGGTCCCCGTGCTCGGTGACCTGCTCTCGCTGCGGCTCATCCGCAACCCCGGTGCGGCCTTCTCGATCGGAACGGGCAGCACCTGGCTCCTGACGATCCTGGCCGTCGTCATCCTCGTCGTCATCGTCCGGGCCAGTCGGCGGATCGGCAGCCGGGGCTGGGCCGTCGCGCTCGGGCTGCTCCTCGGCGGGGCGCTGGGCAATCTCACCGACCGGCTGTTCCGTGAGCCCGGTTTCGGCCGGGGACATGTCGTCGACTTCATCGACTACCGCGTCTTCATCGGCAATGTCGCCGATATCGCCATCGTCACCGCAGCGTGCCTGGTGGCGCTGCTCAGTGTGCGCGGCATCGCCCTCGACGGGACCCGGCCCGGCGGTGAGTGACTCCCGGATGCTCCCCGTGCCCGAGGGCCTGGAGGGGGAGCGGGTCGACGCCGCCCTGGCGCGCCTGTTCGGGGTCTCGCGCACCCGGGCGGCCGAGCTCGCCGCCACCGGGCACGTCCAGGTCAATGGTGTGCTGGTCGGGAAGTCCCACCGGGTCCGCGCCGGCGACGTGCTCGACGTCGAGCTGGTCACCGGGGCGCAGCGGCCCGAACCGTCGATCGTCCCTACTCCGGTCCCGGGGATGGGAATTGTGTATGACGATACGGAAATCGTCGTCGTCGACAAACCGGCCGGGGTGGCCGCTCACCCGAGCGTGGGCTGGACCGGTCCAGACGTTCTCGGAGCCCTCGCCGCGGCCGGATACCGCATCTCGACATCCGGCGCCCCTGAGCGGCAGGGCGTCGTGAGCCGCCTCGATGTGGGCACCTCCGGGCTCATGGTCGTCTGCAAGTCGGAAATGGCGTACAGCCGACTGAAAAGGGCCTTCAAGTCACGGACCGTCGACAAGGAGTACCACGCCCTCGTCCAGGGCCTCCCGGACCCGCACGAGGGGACCATTGACGCGCCGATCGGACGGCACCCGGCCTACGACTACAAGTTCGCCATCATGGAGTCCGGGCGCCACGCGGTGACCCACTACGAGCTCGTCGAGGCCTTCCGGCACGCCTCGCTGCTGCGGATCCACCTCGAGACCGGTCGCACCCACCAGATCCGGGTGCACTTCGCGGCCCTCCACCACCCGTGCTGCGGCGACCTCACCTACGGGGCCGACCCGCGACTGGCCGCGCGGCTGGGGCTGGAGCGACAGTGGCTGCACGCCTCCGGCCTGGGCTTCGAGCACCCAGGCTCGGGGGAGTGGGTCACCTTCACCAGCGCCTTCGCCCCTGAGCTGCAGACCGCCCTGGACCGGATCGGGGCCGAGCCGAGCACGCGCTGACCCGGCCGGCTGCCCGCGGGCCGGCCTCGCCCGGGAGCGTCCGACACCTCCGCACGGAGGAGCCCATGCGGCGCCACGCACGACACGCGCGACACGCCCGGGCCTGTCGCCGCGGCGTCATACACTCCGAGGGATGTCCGACCAGCCTGCCTCCGACCAGTTCGTCCACCTGCACGTCCACACCGAGTACTCGATGCTCGACGGAGCGGCGCGGATCGACGAGCTCTTCGACGCGGCCGCGCGGATGGGCATGCCGGCGCTGGCGACGACCGACCACGGGTACGTCTTCGGCGCCTACGAGTTCTGGAAGAAGGCCCAGGGCACCGGGGTCAAGCCGATCATCGGGGTCGAGGCCTATGTCACCCCCGGGACCGCCCGGGGTGACCGCACCCGGGTCAAGTACGGCGACGGCGGCCGCGACGACGTCGGTGGCAGCGGCGCCTACACCCACATGACCTTGCTGGCCAAGAACAACAACGGGCTGCACAACCTCTTCCGGATGAGCTCGCTGGCCTCCCTCGAGGGCTTCTACTTCAAACCGCGGCTGGACCGCGAGCTGCTTTCGACATACTCCGCAGGGTTGATCGGGACCACCGGCTGCGTCGGCGGGGAGGTGCAGACCCGGCTCCGCTTCGGCCAGTACCGCGAGGCCCTCGAGGCCGCCGCGGACCTGCGTGACATCTTCGGTTCGGGCAACTACTTCGCCGAGGTGATGGACCACGGGCTGCCCATCGAGCGGCAGACCCAACGCGAGCTGCTCCGGATCGCCAAGGACCTCGGCCTGCCCCTCCTGGCCACCAACGACCTGCACTACACCAGCGCCGGGGACGCCCAGGCGCACGCGGCGCTGCTCTGCGTCCAGTCCGGCTCCACCCTCATGGACCCGAACCGGTTCAAGTTCGACGCCGAGGAGTTCTACCTCAAGAGCCCGCAGGACATGCGGCGCCTCTTCGCCGAGCTGCCCGAGGCGTGCGACAACACCATCGCGGTCGCGCAGATGTGCGATATCTCGTTCACCCTCGGCGAGGGCCGCTACATGCCGCGCTTCCCCTGCCCGCCGGGCGAGGACGAGACCAGCTGGTTCGTCAAGGAGGTCGAGCGCGGACTGCGGCGCCGCTACCCCCAGGGTGTCCCGGACTACGCGAGCGCGCAGGCGGCATACGAGACCGAGGTCATCCTCGGGAAGGGGTATGCCGGCTACTTCCTCGTCGTCGCCGACTTCATCACCTGGGCCAAGGACCACGGCATCCGGGTCGGACCGGGACGTGGGTCCGGCGCCGGCTCGATGTGCGCCTATGCGCTGCGGATCACCGACCTCGACCCGGTGCGGCACGGCCTGATCTTCGAGCGCTTCCTCAACCCCGAGCGGCCGTCGATGCCGGACTTCGACGTCGACTTCGACGAGCGTCGCCGCGGCGAGGTGATCCGCTATGTCACCGAGAAGTATGGCGACGACCGAGTCGCCCAGATCGTCACCTACGGGACGATCAAGGCCAAGCAGGCGGTCAAGGACGCCGCGCGGGTCATGGGTCACCCCTTCGCGATGGGGGAGAAGCTCACCAAGGCGATGCCCGCGGCCGTCATGGGCAAGGACGTCCCGCTGGCGAAGATCTACGACCAGGAGCACGACCGCTACAAGGAGGGCGCCGACTTCCGGACCCTGGTCGAGACCGACCTGCAGGCCAAGGAGGTCGTCGCGACGGCGCTGGGCCTGGAGGGCCTCAAACGGCAGTGGGGCGTCCACGCCGCCGGGGTCATCATGAGCAGCGAACCGCTCGTCGACGTCATCCCGATCATGAAGCGGGAGCAGGACGGCCAGATCATCACCCAGTTCGACTACCCCAGCTGCGAGGCGCTGGGGCTGGTCAAGATGGACTTCCTGGGGCTGCGCAATCTCACCATCCTCGACGACGCCATCGCCAATGTCGCGGCCAACCGGGGCGTCGTCATCGACCTCGACGAGCTAAGCCAGGACCCCTCCGATGCGGCGGTCTACGAGCTGCTCCAGCGCGGCGACACCCTCGGCGTCTTCCAGCTCGACGGCGGCGGCATGCGCACCCTGCTGCGGCAGATGCAGCCGGACAACTTCGAGGACATCTCCGCCGCCCTCGCGCTGTACCGCCCCGGCCCGATGGGCGCCAACAGTCACACGAACTACGCCTTCCGCAAGACCGGCCGGCAGAAGGTCGAACCGATCCACCCCGAGCTGGCCGAACCGCTCGCCGAGATCCTCGACCCGACCTACGGGCTCATCGTCTACCAGGAGCAGGTCCAGCTCATCGCGCAGAAGGTCGCGGGCTACTCCCTCGGCAAGGCCGACATGCTCCGCAAGGCGATGGGCAAGAAGAAGAAGGAGGTGCTCGACGCCGAGTTCGTCCCGTTCAGCGAGGGAATGCGGGCGCACGGCTACTCCGACTCGGCGGTGCGGACCCTCTGGGACATCCTCGTCCCGTTCTCCGACTACGCCTTCAACAAGGCACACACCGCGGCATACGGGCTGGTCAGCTACTGGACGGCATACCTCAAGGCGAACTATCCGGCCGAGTACATGGCCGCGCTGCTGACCAGCGTGCGCGACGACAAGGACAAGTCGGCGCTCTACCTGGGGGAGTGTCGCCGGATGGGCATCAAGGTGCTCCCGCCCGATGTCAACACCTCGATCGGGGTCTTCACCGCCGTCGGAGCCGACATCCGGTTTGGGATGGCAGCCATCCGCAATGTCGGGGAGAACGTCGTCGAGGGCATCGTCGCGGCCCGGACGCAGAAGGGCCCGTTCACCAGCTTCGAGGACTTCGTCCGCAAGGTCCCGATCACGGTGTGCAACAAGCGCACCGTCGAGTCGCTCATCAAGGCCGGCGCCTTCGACACCCTCGGCGCGACCCGGTTCGGTCTGGCCCAGATCCACGAGGTCTACCTCGATGCCCTCGTCGACGAGAAGCGCCAGGAGGCCGTGGGCCAGGACTCGCTCTTCGGCGACCTCGGCGGGGTCGACGCGTCCTCCTTCGTCGTCCTCCCGCCGATCCCGGTGACCGAGTGGGACAAGCCGGCGCTGCTCGCCTTCGAGCGGGAGATGCTCGGCCTCTACGTCTCGGACCACCCGCTGCTCGGCATCGAGCACGTGCTCGCCGGGCACGCCGACCTGCCGATCGCCGCGCTGATGAACGACGAGACGATCCAGGAGGGCGCGGGCCTGACCATCGCCGGCCTGGTGACCGGCCTGCAGCTGAAGCGCAACAAGCGCGGCGACCTGTGGGCCATCGCGACCGTCGAGGACCTCGAGGGCTCGGTCGAGGTGCTCTTCTTCCCCAACGCCTATGTCCAGTTCGGCACGATGCTCGCCAATGACGTCGTCGTCGCCGTCCGGGGGCGGGTCAGCCACCGCGACGAGTCGGTCTCGCTCATCGCCTCGGATCTGACCTTGCCTGACGTCCGCTCGGCCGCCAGCGGCCCGGTCGTGCTGAGCATGCCGGTCAACCGGGCCACCGCCAGCGTCGTCGGACGGCTCCGCGAGGTGCTTCAGGACCACCCCGGCGGCACCGAGGTGCGGGTCCGGCTCACCGCTCCCGGCCGGACGACTGTCCTCACCATCGACACCCTGCGAGTCGCGCCCTCACCCGCCCTCTACGGCGACCTCAAGGCCCTGCTCGGCCCGGCGTGCCTGGGCGGGTGAGCACGCCGACCGGTCCGGTCGGCTCGGCTGGCTCCCTGGGTGTGGCCCGGCTGGCCTCGCTCGGGGTCGCCCCCGCACACCTGGGTATGCCGGCCGAGGTCGTCGAGGCGCTCGGGGCACTGCAGGCGCAGGACTGCGCGAGCGCGCTGTGGGCCGTCGGGCTGCGCGCCCCGGGCAGCGTGCGCGCCGACGTCGAGACGGCCCTGAACGCCGGGGCGATCGTCCGGACCTGGCCGATGCGCGGGACGCTCCACCTGGTCCCAGGGGCCGACGCCCGGTGGATGTGCACCCTGCTCAACGCGCCGGTTCACCGGGCTGCTCGGCGCCGGTGGGAGCAGCTCGGGCTGACCGAGACGGACTTCGGGACCGCTGCGGAGGCCCTGCAGGCGGGGCTCGGGGAGCCCGGGACCGGTGGCCGGCTGACCCGGCCCGAGGTCTTCGAGGTGCTCCGCCGGGCCGGCGTCGACCCGGTCGGTCAGCGCGGCTACCACGTCGTCAGCCGCCTGGCCCAGGACGGCCTGCTCTGTCAGGTCGCCCAGACCGGGGCGCAGCAGACCTTCGCCCTGCTCGACGATGTCGCCGCCCAACGCACCCTGGGGCGCGAGGAGGCGATGGCCACCCTTGCGGCGCGCTACGTCCGCGGCCACGCCCCGACGACCGACCGCGACCTCGCCTGGTGGACCGGGCAGAACCTCGGCTGGGCCCGGGAGGCGCTCGCCCTCGCCGGCGTCGACCCGGGCGAGGTGGCAGTCCCCTCCCCGACAGACGAGCCCGGGCGGCTGCACCTGCTGCCCGGCTTCGACGAGTACCTCCTCGGGTATGCCGACCGGTCGCACGCGGGCCCGCCCGAAGCCCTCGACGCGGTCGTCCCCGGCCGCAACGGGATCTTCCTGCCCACCATCGTCGTCGACGGCCGAATCGTCGGCACCTGGCGTCGGCTGACCCGCGCTCGCGGGGTGTCCGTCATACCGACGTGGCTGGAGCAGCCCGCACCGGCGTGGGTGAGCTCCCTGGCGGAGGCGACCACGGACTACGTCCGGTTCGTCTCCGGCGGGCCGACCTCCGGCGGCGCGCCGCGGACGTAGGGTGCACTCCATGCCCCAGCCCCCCGTCGCCCCCCGCAAGCCGACGACGCGCTCGCACCATGGTCACCAGGTCGTCGACGACTACGACTGGCTGCGCAACCCCGACGACCCGGAGGTCCTGGAGTACCTCCGCGCGGAGAACGACTTCGCGGAGGCCGAGCTGGCCCATCTCGCGCCCGTGCGGGAGGCCCTCTTCGAGGAGATCCGCGGCCGGACCCAGGAGACCGACCTCGGGGTGGCCGTCGGGCTCGGCCCGTGGTGGTACTACCAGCGTTCCTTCGAGGGCAAGCAGTATGTCGCCCAGTGCCGCACGCCACGCCGGGCCGGGGAGCCGCGGCCGGTGCTCAGCCCCGGGGTCGTCGTTGCCGGGGAGCAGGTCGTCGTTGACGGCAATGTCGAGGCGCAGGGCAGCCCGTTCTACCAGCTCGGAGCCTGTGAGGTCAGCGTCTGCGGCGACCTCGTCGCCCTGGCCCACGACCGCACCGGCGACGAGCGCTACGACGTCGTCGTTCGGCGGATCGTCGGCGGGGAGGTGGTCGACGAGGCGCTGCGCGGCGTCGGCACCGACCTGGTCTGGTCGCTGGACGGCCGGCACCTCTTCTACACCAGGCTCGACGAGGCCTGGCGGCCGCACGAGATCTGGCGGCATGAGCTCGGCACCGACCCGGCCGGTGACGTCCGCCTGCTCGAGGAGCGCGACGAGCGGTTCTGGCTGGGCATCTCGTCCTCTCGCGACGACCGCTGGCTCATTGCCGGGGCCGGGTCGAAGACGACCTCGCAGATGTGGCTGCTCGACCTGTCCACCGCCGACCAGCAGCTGCGCCCCGTCGCGCCCCGCCGCGAGGGCGTGGAGTACTCCGTCGAGGTCGCCGGGGACCGGCTCCTCGTCACGCACAATGCCGACTCCCCGGACTTCGACCTCGCCTGGGCGCCCCTGGACGCGACGAGCCACGAGCAGTGGCAGCTCTGCGGCGTCCGCGAGGCCAGCGAGCGGATCCTCGGGGTCGAGGCCTTCACGTCGTTCAGTGCCCTCTCGCTGCGCAAGGACGGGCTCACGGCGATCCGGATCCTCCCGCACGATCCCGGTCAGCCAACCGGTTTCGGTTCGTCATACGACATCGTTCCGGGCGAGGCTCTGTTCACCATCGAGACCGGCACCAACCTCGAGACCGAGACGCGCTGCATCCAGGTCGTCACCGAGTCGCTGGTCAGCCCGCGGGCGGTCTGGGATGTCGACGTCGTCACCGGCGAATGGACCCTGCTGCGGCGCCAGCCGGTCCTCGGCGGCTACGACCCGCAGGACTACGAGCAGCACCGCGAGTGGGCGATCGCGGCGGACGGCACCCGCGTGCCGATCTCGGTGGTCCATCGGCGCGGCATTGCGCGCGACGGCTCGGCTCCCGGGCTGCTCATGGGGTATGGCGCCTACGAGGTGCCGCTCGACCCCTGGTTCTCGGTGGCCAGGCTCTCGCTCATGGACCGCGGGCTCGTCGTGGCGCTGGCCCACGTCCGCGGCGGCGGCGAGCAGGGCCGGGCGTGGTACGAGCAGGGCCGGCTGCGGCACAAGATCACCTCGATGACCGACTTCCTCGCCTGCGCCGACCGGCTCGTCGAGGCCGGCTGGGTGTCCGGGGACCGGCTGGCCGCCGAGGGTGGCTCGGCCGGTGGCCTGCTCGTCGGGTCCGCGGCCATGCTCGCGCCGGAGCGCTTCTCAGGGGTGCTCGCCGAGGTGCCCTTCGTCGACGCGCTGACGACGATGCTCGACCCCTCGCTGCCGCTGACGGTGACCGAGTACGAGGAGTGGGGCAATCCCACCGACGACCCGGACGCCTACGCCGATATCGCCGCCTACGCGCCCTACGACCTGGTCCGGTCGGGAGTGCGCTATCCGGCGATCCTCACCACGACGAGCCTCAACGACGCCCGGGTGTCCTATGCCGAGCCGGCCAAGTGGGTGGCTCGGCTGAGGGCCGTCGCGGGCGCTGCGCCGCGGCGCCCGCCGCTGCTGCGCACCGAGCTCGTCGCCGGTCACGGGGGCCGGTCCGGGCGGTATGACGTCTGGCGCCAGGTCGCCTGGGAGTACGCCTTCGTCCTGGACTCGGTCGGGGCGACCGAGCTCTTGCCTGGAGGCCTCGCCGAGGATTAATGTGATATCACATTGATATCTCGGAGGAGGCACCCCATGTCCAGTCAGCCCGTCCCCGCACCGGACGGCACCTCGGTCCCCGTCGTCGCCGACGTCCCGGTCGGTCACCACGGTGCCCGGGTCAACGTCCGCGAGCGGGCCGCCTTCGCCGTCGACGGCTTCGTCGCCCTCGCGGTGGCGGTCGCTCTCGTCGGCTTTGTCGCCTGGCGGGTCGTCGTTAGAGTCCAGGCGAAGGTCGCTCCCGACGTCGTCGATATCGCGGCCACCACGCTTGCCCTGCTCCTCGTGGGGCTCATCCTGTCCTCGCTCATCGTCATCGCGCCGGGCCAGTCCCGCGTGGTCCAGTTCTTCGGGCGGTATGTCGGCACTGCCCGCCGCACCGGACTGACCGTCCTGATGCCCCTGACCACCAAGCGCAATGTCTCAGTGCGGGTCAACAACTTCGAGACGCACACCCTCAAGGTCAACGACTCCGAGGGCAACCCGGTGGAGATCGCGGCCATCGTCGTCTGGCAGGTCGCCGACACCGCACGGGCCGTCTTCGCTGTCGAGAGCTACCAGCAGTTCGTCGCGGTTCAGGCCGAGTCCGCACTGCGGCATGTCGCGACCTCGCATCCGTATGACGACACCGTCGGCGCGGGCACCTCGCTGCGCGGCTCGACCGATGTCGTCTCGGCCGAGCTGGCCCACGAGGTGGCCGAGCGAGTCGTCGTCGCCGGCGTGGAGATCCTCGAGGTTCGGATCAGCCACCTGGCCTACTCGCCAGAGATCGCCCAGGCCATGCTCCAGCGGCAGCAGGCCTCGGCGATCATCGCGGCCCGCTCGCGGATCGTCGACGGCGCCGTCGGGATGGTCGAGATGGCGCTGGCCCGGCTCGACGAGCAGGGGATTGTCGTCCTCGACGACGAGCGGCGCGCTGCGATGGTGTCCAACCTCCTCGTCGTGCTCTGCGGCGACTCCCGCGCGACGCCGGTGGTCAACACCGGCACGCTGTACGCCTGAGATGTCCGCGTCGAGCGGCGGCCAGGACGCGGCGGGTGGGCCTCGGCCCACGCGTCGCCAGGTCCTGCTGCGGCTCGACCCGGCCGTCCACGACGCGCTGGCGCACTGGGCCCAGGACGAGCTGCGCAGCGTCAACGCCCAGATCGAGCTGGTCGTGCGCCGGGCCCTGGCCGAGGCCGGCCGCAGCCCCCGCGACGCCCGGCCGCTCCCACGCCGGGGCCGGCCACCGTCAGTCTGAGCCCCGTGAACAGCGCCGTCAGCAGCGCCGTCACATCGAGCGCGGAGGCTCCGGCAGGGGGGCCGCCCGGGGCGGGGCGCCCAGCGCCGGGAGCAGCAGCAGCGCGGGTGCGGCGGCCAGCCCGACGATGGTGATCGCCACGAGCACCCCCGAGTGCTGGCCGACCAGGCCGACGACCGGCGGCCCGGCGAGGAAGGCGAGATAGCCGATCGTCGAGACGACGGCGACCCGCGCCCCGGCGTGCTCCGGGTCGTCGGCCGCCGCGCTCATCCCGACCGGGAAGCCCAGGCTGGCGCCCACTCCCCACAGCGCTGCACCGGCATACGCGACGGGGACCGGACCCAGCCACACCAGACCGGCACCGGTGGCAGCCATGGCGAGGGTCACCCCGACAACCCGCGCCCGGCCGTAGCGGTCGAGCAGGACCGTGCCGATCGCGCGGCCCAGGGTCATCGCGGTGAGGAAGGTCGCCAGGGCGAGCGTGCCGGCCCAGGTGGGCAGGCCGTAGCCGGTGACCATGGCCAGGGCCAGCCAGTCGTTCGCCGTCCCCTCCGCGAAGGCGGCGACGAGGACGATGAGGCCGATGAGCAGGGTCCGGCGTTCCGTCCATGCGGCGAGCGAGCGCCGCACCGAGTGGCCGGTCGCGCCCGTGGCCGCGGACCGGCCGTCGGGCAGATAGGCCCGCACGCTCCACACCGCGGTGGCCAGGCCGAGCACGGCGAGGAGCCCGAGATGGACCGGGATCGGGAGCCGAGCGGCGGTGGCCACGGTCCCCACCCCGGCGCCGGCGACCGTGCCCAGGGAGAAGGCGGCATGGAGCCGGGGCATGATCGAGCGTCCGAGCGCCTGTTCGACCCGGGCGCCCTGGACGTTCATCGCGACATCCCATGAGCCGATCCCGAAGGTCGCGCCGAAGAGCGCCGCACCCGTCGCCGCGACCGAGTGCAGGACGCTCACGGCGAGCCCGACGACGGCGAGGGCACCCAGGGCCAGCATCGCGCCATAGCGCACCGTCCGAGCCGTCCCCAGGTGCGAGACCACCCACCCGCTGAGCGGCAGGGCGAGGACCGACCCGGCCGACCCCACGAGGAGCAGCAGCCCGAGGCCCCTGGGGCCGAGGGAGAGAGCCACGGACGTGTCGGGGATCCGCGAGGCCCAGGAGGCGAACGCGAAGCCGGCCAGCGCGAAGGAGGTCGCGACACCGACATGGGCTCGCGACAGCGCGACGGCGGCACTGGGCACGAGGCCATGCTCGCCCACCCCGCGGTCGAGGCCGCGGTGGGGTCCACATCGCGGCCTAGACTTCGCCCCATGATGACCCGCACCGACCTGCGTGGGACACGCCCGTCGCTGCGCGAGCTGCGCGACGTCCTGCCCCGGGCCGAAGTAGACATCGACGCCGCCCTCGAGGCGGTCCGCCCGATCTGCGCCGACGTCCAGCGCCGCGGCGAGGTCGCCCTGCGCGAGCTCTCCGAGCGCTTCGACAAGGTCATCCCCGAGCACGTCCGGGTCCCGGCCGAGCGGCTCAAGGCAGCCCTGGCGACGCTGCCCGCCGACCTGCGGGCCGCCCTGGAGGAGGCGATCCGGCGGGCCCGGCTGGTCCACGCCGACCAGCGCCGGGTCGACACGACGACGACGGTCGCCCCCGGCGGCACGGTGACCGAGCGCTGGGTGCCGGTCGAGCGGGTCGGGCTCTATGTCCCCGGAGGGCTCGCCGTCTACCCCTCCAGCGTGGTCATGAATGTCGTCCCCGCCCAGCTGGCCGGCGTCGGCTCGATCGCGGTGGCCAGCCCGCCGCAGCGCGAGAACGCCGAGGGCTTCGCCGGGTACCCCAATGTCACCATCCTCGCCACCTGCGCCCTCCTCGGGGTCGACGAGGTGTATGCCGTCGGCGGCGCCCAGGCCGTGGCGATGTTCGCCTACGGCGTGGCCGACCTCTGCGAGCCGGTAGCCCTGGTCACTGGGCCGGGCAATGTCTATGTCACGGCGGCCAAGCGGCTGCTCCAGGGCGTGGTCGGCATCGACGCCGAGGCCGGACCGACCGAGATCGCCGTCCTCGCCGACGACAGTGCCGACCCCGAACACGTCGCGGCGGACCTGCTCAGCCAGGCCGAGCACGACCCGCTGGCGGCCGCCGTCCTCGTCACCGACTCGCAGGAGCTCGCCGATGCGGTCGAGGCCGCGGTCCGGCGCCGGGTCGCCGAGGCCAAGCACGGCGAGCGGATGCTCCGGGCGCTGTCCGGCACGCAGAGCCGGATCGTCCTGGTCGACGACGTCGACGCCGGGCTCGACGTCGTCAACGCCTACGCGGCCGAACACCTGGAGATCCAGACCCGCGATGCCGACGCGGTCGCCGAGCGGGTCCGCAACGCGGGCGCGATCTTCGTCGGGGGGTTCGCCCCGGTGAGCCTGGGCGACTACGCCGCGGGGTCCAACCACGTCCTGCCCACGGCCGGCACCGCCGCGCACGCCAGCGGGCTGTCGGTGCAGTCCTTCCTCCGCGGCATCCACGTCGTCCGCTATGACCGCGCCGCCCTGGCCGAGGTGGCCCCGCACGTCGTCGCGCTCGCCCAGGCCGAGGACCTGCCCGGCCACGGCGAGGCGGTCACGGCCCGTTTCGGTGGGTCCCTGCCGTGAGCGGTGTCGGTGACCTGCTGCGCCCCGACCTGCGCGGACGCACCGCGTACGGCGCGCCTCAGCTCGACGTCCCGGTCCGGCTCAACACCAACGAGAGCTCGTATGCCGTCCCGGCCCCGGTCATCGCCGCGGCCCTGCGCGCCCTGGGCGAGGAGCTGGCCGACCTCAACCGGTACCCCGACCGCGAGTTCACCGCGCTGCGCGAGGCCCTGTCGGCATACCTGGCTCGGCAGGCGGGGGTGACCATCCCGGTGGCCGCGCTCTGGGCCGCGAACGGGTCCAACGAGGTGCTGCTCCACCTCGTCCAGGCGTTCGGCGGCGCGGACCGGGTCGCGCTCGGCTTCACGCCGGCGTACTCGATGCACCCGATCATCGCCGCGACCTGCGCGATGCCCTGGGCCGACGGGGACCGAGGCGCTCCCGGCGACCCGTTCGGCCTGACCCCGGAGTCGGTCGCCGCGCAGTGCGCTCGGCACGACCCGGCGATGGTCTTCCTCTGCTCGCCGAACAACCCCACCGGGACGGCGCTGACCCACGAGGTCGTCATCGCGGCCTACGAGGCGGCACCGCGCGCGGTCATCGTCGTCGACGAGGCCTACGCCGAGTACGCCCGGCCGGGGACCCGCTCGGCGCTGCACCTGCTGGCCGGGCGGCCCCGGCTCGTCGTCACCCGGACGATGAGCAAGGCCTTCGCGCTGGCCGGCGGCCGGCTCGGCTATCTCGCCGCCGACCCCGAGCTCGTCGACGCGCTCCGGCTGGTCCGGATGCCGTACCACCTGTCGACCCAGACCCAGGTCATCGCCCGGGTCGCCCTGGAGCACGCGGACGACCTGCTCGCGACGGTCGAGGCGACCAAGGAGCAGCGCGACCGGATGGTCGGCGAGCTCACCGCAGCCGGCCTGGACCCGGTGCCGAGCGACGCGAACTTCGTCCTCTTCGGCGGGCTCGTCGATGAGAGGATGACCTGGCAGCACCTGCTCGACCAGGGCGTCCTCGTCCGCGACGTCGGCATCCGGCACCACCTGCGCGTCAGTGCGGGGACTCCGGCCGAGACCGACGCCTTCCTCGCGGCCGTGGCCGGCCTCCCGGCCGGGCACCGACTGCACCAGAGCCAGGAGGGCACCGATGGATGAAGGCCGCGCGCCGCGCGTCGCCACCATAGGCCGGTCGACCAGCGAGTCGAGCGTCGAGCTGCGGGTGGACCTCGACGGCACCGGTGAGTCGCGCATCTCCACCGGGGTGCGCTTCTACGACCACATGCTCGCCTCGCTGGCCAAGCACGCCCTCGTCGACCTCACCGTCACCGCCACCGGCGATATCGACGTCGACGCCCACCACACCGTCGAGGACGTCGCGATCGTCCTGGGGACCGCGGTGCGGACCGCCCTCGGCGACAAGTCCGGCATCGCGCGCTTCGGCGAGGCGACCGTCCCGCTCGACGAGGCCCTGGTCCAGGCCGTCGTCGACGTGGCCGGGCGGCCGTACTGCGTCCACTCCGGAGAGCCCGAGGGCCAGGCGTATGTCGTCATCGGCGATGGGTACACCGGGTCGCTGACCCGCCACGTCCTGGAGACCTTCGCCGCCAACGCGGGCATCGCCCTGCACGTCCGGGTGCTCGCCGGCCGCGACCCGCACCACATCGTCGAGGCCCAGTACAAGGCGGTCGCCCGGGCACTGCGGGCCGCGGTGGCGTGGGACGACCGCGTCGTCGGCATACCGAGCGCCAAGGGTGCGCTCTGACGACCACCGTGGCGACCCCTCCTGTTCCGCGGCAGCGTCGGCCGCTGCCCTCCGGCCTGCTCCTCATCCGGGCCGCGACCTCCGCGGTCGAGGTGTGGGCGGCGCGCGGGGTGGTGCCCGTCGACGTCGCCCCGCTGGAGCACGGCTGGGTGGTGGTCGTCCCCGCGACTGGTCGTACTGCGGTCGAGCCGCCGTATGACGACCCGGTCGTCCTCCTGGTCAACCGCCCCGTGCCGGCCCGCATGCGTCCGGCGATCGGGCTGGTCGTCCGCGGCGGCGAGGCGGTGGTCTGTGTCGCCGCGCGCGGCTGGCGGTCCGGTCGGCGGTGGCTGGCTTGGAGCCCGGGGGAGGGGCTGGTCCCCCCCGGCGGGCTGCCGCTCCTCTCGCTGCCCAGCCTCGTCGCGGCCTCAGGGGTCGCCGACCCGGGCGCGCTGGACGCCCTGCGCGCGGTCGGTTCCGATGTCGCCGGTGCCCCCCGGGACTTCCTCGTCGACCTCCTCGCGGTGCTCGGCCTGCCCGGCGGCCCGCTGCTCGACGGATCGGCCCTGGTCGGCGACGACGAGCGGTGCCGTCGGGTGCTCCCGGACGGCCGGGCCGTCGCCGGATTCGAGGGCGCCGTCCACGAGGAGCGGCTCTGGCACGAGGAGCTCGGGCTGTGAGCGCCTCGGTCGTCGTCCTCGACTACGGCAGCGGCAACGTCCGCTCGGCCGTCCGGGCCCTGGAGCGGGTCGGGGCCCGGGTCGAGCTCACCGCTGCCGCTGACGCGGTGCTCGCGGCCGACGGTCTGGTCGTCCCCGGGGTCGGTAACTTCCATGCCTGTATGGCGGGCCTGCGCGCCGTCAATGGGCCCTACCTCATCGACAGGCGGCTCGCCGGCTCCCGGCCGGTCCTCGGCGTGTGCGTCGGGATGCAGGTCCTCTTCGACGGCTCGACCGAGCCGTCCACCGGGCCCAGCGAGCCCGGTCTCGGTGAATGGCCGGGCACGGTGACCCGGCTCGACGCGCCGGTCGTCCCGCACATGGGCTGGTCGCCGGTGCGTCCCGGCGCCGGCTCGCGGCTCTTCGCCGGGGTCGAGGACCAGCGGTTCTACTTCGTCCACTCGTATGCCGTCCAGCAGTGGTCGCTCGAGGTGACCGAGGCCTTCGCCGCGGTCGCGCCCGTGGTGACCTGGGCCACGCACGGCTCCGACTTCGTCGCAGCGGTCGAGAACGGCCCGCTCACGGCGACGCAGTTCCACCCCGAGAAGTCCGGCGACGCCGGCGCACACCTGCTGGAGAACTGGGTGAGATCCCTATGACGACACGCAAGAGCACGACCCGCCGGACCAGTCGGAGCACGTCGCGGAGCACGACCAGGAGCCGCTCGACCTCGACCCGGCGGTATACCCGCCGGCGTACCTCGGTCACCTCCACGGTCGGCTCCGCCCTCGGCATGCTCGTCGTCACCGCGCTGCTCAACATGACGTGGAAGGCCCGGATCGGGCTGGTGCTGCTCGTCCTGGTCATCGGTGCCGCGTACATCCTCTGGTCGCACCGCGCCGAGCTCGCCGCCGCGACGCAGGACGCAGCCGCGGGCCCGCAGGACGCAACCCCCGCCCTGCAGGACGGTCCGGCCGACCCAGGCGCCACGCCCGCGCCACCGATGGGGCCGACGGCATGACCGGCATACCGCTGCCGCGGCTGGAACTACTGCCCGCGGTCGATATCGCCGGCGGCACGGCGGTCCAGCTCCAGCAGGGGGTCGCCGGCTCCGGGTGGACCTTCGGCGACCCGTGGCTGGCCGCGAAGGCCTGGCAGGATGCCGGCGCCGAGTGGATCCACCTCGTCGACCTCGATGCCGCCTTCGGGCGAGGCAGCAACCGGGAGTTCATCGCCCAGATCGTCGGCCGGCTCGACCTCGACGTCGAGCTCTCCGGCGGGATCCGCGACGCCGAGTCGCTGGCCTTCGCCCTGGGCACCGGCTGCCGGCGGGTCAACCTCGGCACCGCGGCCTTGGAGCACCCGGAGTGGACGGCGAGCGCCATCGCCGAGCACGGCGACCGGGTCGCCGTCGGCCTGGATGTCCGCGGCACCCGGCTCGCGGCGCGTGGCTGGACCAGCGAGGGCGGCGAGCTGTGGGAGACCCTCGCCCGGCTCGACGCCGAGGGCTGCGCCCGGTATGTCGTGACCGATGTCGCCAAGGACGGCATGCTCGCCGGACCCAACCTGCAGCTGCTCCGCGACGTCTGCGCCCGCACCGACCGCCCGGTCGTCGCCTCCGGTGGGGTCTCGACCCTGGCCGATGTGGCCGCCATCCGCGAGCTCGTCGGCGAGGGGGTGGAGGGGGCGATCATCGGGTCGGCGCTGTACAAGGGGGCCTTCACGCTGCCCGAGGCGCTTGCGGTCGCCGGGCTCCCGTGACCTCATCGTCCGCCGGGACCGGACGGGCCGATGCTGACCAAGACGCGGGCCACGTCGGTCGTCACGGTCACGGCTCCGCCGGTCACTTCGCGGGCCACCAGTCCGCAGGCCACGACTCAGCGGGCCACGGCTCTGGCGGCCACGACTCAGCGGGGGTGACCTGGTCGGGCCGAGAGCTCTCGGCGTCCGGCTTCGAGTCCGACACCGGTGTCGCGGACCCCGCCGTGCTCGCCGCCGCGGCCCAGGTCGCGGACGACCCGACCTCAGCGGCGGAGGAGACGCTGCTTAGTGCGCTCGCCGGCTCCCGGGTGCTCGTCCCGGTCGTCGCGGCAGGGGAGCGGGTCGTCCTCCCGGCCGGCCGGGTCGCCGACAATGTCGCCGAGATGGCCACCCCGACGATCGTCGGGCCCGACGGTCGTCGCGCGCTGCCGGTCTTCACCGGTGTCGAGGCCCTGGCCCGCTGGGATCGCGCCGCCCGTCCGGTCCCGATGACGCCCGACCGGGCCGCCCAGGCCGCCATCTCGGAGTCCTGTGACGTCCTGCTCCTCGACCTCGGCTCCGACCACGCAGTGGTGCTCCGGCCGAGCATGCTCTTCGCCCTGGCCATGCAGCGCCCCTGGCGACCGGCTCATCTGGACCCGCACGTGCTCGACGCCGTCGCCCGAGCTGTTCAGGGGGAGCCGGATGTGCAACGGCATACCTGCGAAGCCGGCGACCAGCCGGGCACGGGAGTCATGCGCATCGTCCTGACCCTGCGGGAGGGGCTGTCCCACGCGGAGGCCGAGGCCGTGGCCACCCGGATCGGCGAGCGGCTCGCCACCGACGGTGAGCTCCGGGTCCGGGTCGACGGGCTGGCGTTCCGGGTGACCACGGGGTGAGCGACCGCGTGGACGTGACCGGGGTGGTCAGGCGGTCGTAGCTGCGGGCGGCCGCATCGGCAACGGGTGGACAGCGACCACCGTCTTCGTCGGGAGCGGGCCGTACAGGTGCGGGAAGTGCTCGGTGCCATCCGGCTCACCCGGCTCGTACCGCACACTGAGCCCGGCCAGCGCCGGGTCGACCTCGAGCAAGACGTGCGGCCCCGCGGCGTCGTCGTAGACCGCGTCCCACACCCTCGGCCACTGGGCTGCGGTGGAGAGGTGGATGAAGCCTTGCTCATCGAGGGTCCGGCCCCGGGTCGACATCTGGTAGAGGCCGTCGGCCTGGGCGTCCTCCCAGTCGCCGCGAGCGGCGATATGGAAGATCCGCGGCGCGGAGCGGGAGACGGTGCGGCTGCCGAGGTGGGCCGCGATGCGATGCCCGAGCTCGGCCATCGTTCCTAGCACCTGCAGGTCACTGACCTGCGCTGGGTCCCACCGAGCGATCGCGGCGTAGGCCACCCAGGCGTCGCCGCGTTCGACGATGCCACAGTCCGCGCGGGTGCCGAGGTCGCTGCCGGTCTTGTGCCACACCCGGGTGGTCCGGTCGTAGCCGTGCGAGAGCGGGTCGAGCCCGAACGGGGCCAGGACCATCGAGTGGTCGGTGCCATGGGCCAACCAGCGCAGGACCCGCGCGCTCGCCCGGGGGCCGAGGAGATGCCCCGACCGCAAGGTCTGCCAGAGGCTGACCAGGTCGGCAGCGGTGCCGGAGGCGAAAGTCTGCGCGTCGGTCGCCGGGTCACGCGCGTCCCGGACAATGTCGTGCACCGTCGTATGCCGGGTGCGCAGCCGCCCCGCGGTCGCCTCGAGCGTGGCCAGCCCGAGCAGGTCGATGAGCGCATTCGTCGCGAGGTTGTCGCTCGCCGAGCCGACGAGGAAGGCCAACGAGTCGATGCGGAGCCGGTCCTCGCCGAGGTGCTGCCAGATCCCGGAGTCGTGGACCGGGGCCAGGTCGTCCTTGGTCAGGGTCTCGGCAGGGTCGATCGCCCCCTTCTCGATCTGCTCCGAGAGCGCACAGAGGAGCAGCAGCTTGCCCGCACTCGCGACCGGCAGAACGAGGTCCGGGTCGTGGCGGGCGAGCACGTGTCGGTTGTCGGCGATCTCGACGGACCAGGTGACGGGCCCGTCCAGGATGGCGGTGAGGTCGATCACTGACCAACCGTATGACGTCCTACCCCGGCAGGACGAGCGGGCGTCCAGCGCGGGGGCGGCATACCTGGGGTGTCACCGGAACGTGGCAAGGTAGGCCGGTGACCTTCTCCGGCTACCTGGCGGTGCTTGCGGTGCCGTCGGTCCGGGGTGTCCTCCTCCTGTCCATGCTCGTCCGTATCCCGATGTTCGCCGCGATGATCGCGGTCACCTTGCACGTCGTGGGGACCCTGCACCAGAGCTACGGGATGGCCGGGCTGCTCACCGCGGTGTCGACCGTCGCCATCGCCGTCGCGGGGCCCTGGCGCGGCCGGCTGCTCGACCGGATCGGGTTGCGCCGGACCCTGACGCCCAGCTTGCTGGTCCAGGCGGTCTGCTGGAGCATCGCCCCGTTCGTCGGCTTCTGGCCGCTCGCGGTGCTCTTCGCCATCGGCGGGCTCATGGCGGTCCCGAGCTTCCCCATCGTCCGTCAGGTGCTCATCGCCAATGTGCCCTCGGACATGCGGCGCACCGCCCTGGCGCTCGACAGTGCCCTGACCGAGGTCGCCTACATGGCCGGACCGCTCATCGGTGTCTGGGCGGCGACGACCTTCGACACGCGGCTCGCCTTCCTCGCGCTGGAGTGGGCGAGCCTGCTCGGGGCGTTGGCGCTGTGGTACCTCAACCCGCCGCTGCGCCGCGACGACTCCGAGGCCGCGGGGGGCGTCGGTGGGGTCCGCTCCTGGATGACGGCGCGGGCCGTGGTGGTCCTCGGGGCCGCCGCTGCGACGATGTTCATCCTCGGGGGTGTCGACGTCGCCGTCGTGGCGGCCCTGCGCAGCATGGGTAATCAGGCCGCGATCGGCTGGGTGCTCGCTGGGTGGGGGCTGGGGTCGATGGTCGGCGGCCTGCTGTATGGCGCCTGGCATCGAGCGGTCCCGGTGTTCTGGCTGCTGCTCGCCTTGGGTGCGCTGACGATTCCGGTGGCGTGGACGACCAGCCTGCCCGCCTTCGCCGGGCTGCTCCTCGTCGGCGGTGCCCTCGTGGCGCCATCGATCACCGCGACGGTCGACACGCTGAGCCGGGTCGTGCCGTCGACGGCCATGGGGGAGGCGATGGGCTGGCATGGCACCGCCTTCACCGTGGGGATCGCGGCCGGAGCCCCGGTCGGCGGCTTCGTCATCGACCATTTCGGTTGGGCGGCCGGTTTCGCCGTGACCGGGTCGGTGGGCGTAGCCGTCGGCACGCTCGGGCTGCTGGGGGTACGGACGCGCCAGCGGCGCCCGCTGCCCGCCTGACCCGGTCGGCCCGCCGGGAACGCCCTTTCATTCGTGGCGCGCCGGCTCTGGACGGCCCTCGTCTCTTCACACCCCCGGCCCTTGACACCCCCGTGCCGCTAAGACCCCGCCCCACTGACACGCCCGCGCCACAGACACCCCGGGTGTTGACGCCCCCGCGGCCCAAGGGTGGGCCGCTCATGGACTCCGTGGGTGCTTTTGGCATCGTGCTCCGTGCCATTAGCGCTCTGGGTGTCCATGAGCTGGGGCGGCCCGGGTCTGTGGGTCCCTTTGAGGCCTCCGCCATAGACACCTCGGCGCCACGGAGACGCCGCGCCACCGACACCCACGCGTCTTGACGCCCCCGCGGCCCATGGGTGGGCCACTCATGGACTGCATGGGTGCTGTTGGCATCGTGCTCGGTGCCATAAGCGTTCTGGGAGTCCATGAGCCGCTGACGCGACCGGGCCGCGCCCCCGACCGCCTCGCGCACGGGCACTCGGTCCCCGACCGGCCGCCGGCTCCGGACCTGATATCCTGACGGGTGACCAGCGACACCTTCACGGTGTTGCAGTGCAAGAGAAGCCCCGCTTCCACCCGCGTCGACCCACCGCCTCGGCATGTCCGAGCAGCAGGCCGCCGGGTCCGGTCCGCGCCTCGTGGCGCGTGCTCGGCATACCGCCGCGCACGTGACCTCGACCGGCGCATCGGAGGCTTCTCGCGCACCGGCGGCGAGGAGCCTCTTCTCGTCGGTGGGTCACAGACCGTCGATACGAAGGAGCACCACATCAGCGAGCCCCGCATCAACGAACGCATCCGGGTCCCCGAGGTGCGCTTGGTCGGCCCGGCCGGCGAGCAGGTCGGCATCGTCCGCGTCGAGGACGCGTTGCGCCTGGCCCAGGAGGCCGATCTCGACCTCGTCGAGGTCGCCCCGCTGGCCAAGCCACCGGTCGCCAAGCTCATGGACTACGGCAAGTTCAAGTACGAAGCCGCGATGAAGGCCCGGGAAGCCCGCAAGAACCAGGTCAACACGGTCATCAAGGAGATCAAGCTCCGCCCGAAGATCGACATCCACGACTACGGCACCAAGAAGGGCCACGTGGAGCGCTTCCTCAAGGCGGGGGACAAGGTCAAGGTGACGATCATGTTCCGCGGTCGCGAGCAGTCCCGTCCGGAGCTCGGCTTCCGGCTGCTGCAGCGGCTGGCCGAGGACGTCATCGAGCTCGGCTTCGTCGAGTCCGCCCCGAAGCAGGACGGCCGCAACATGATCATGGTGCTGGGCCCGACGAAGAAGAAGGCCGAAGCACGGGCCGAGCAGCGCCGCCGGCGCGAGACCCCCGGGTCGCCGAGCGCCACCGGTGAGCACGGCGAGACCGACCCGGCGCCCGAGGCGGTGGCCGAGCCGGTGGCCGCGCCGACCAGCCCGAGCGCGGTCTGACCGACAGCCCGACCGGCACCACCCATGCGCCAACGACGCGTATGGCGAGCAGCACCTGCACGACCAGCACGACCCAGAGACCTCCCGGGCAACCCCGGGCAGAAGAACACGTGAGGAGATCGGCGTCATGCCGAAGAACAAGACGCACAGCGGTGCGAAGAAGCGGTTCCGGCTCACCGGGACCGGCAAGGTCATGCGTGAGCAGGCCGGTGGGCGGCACAAGCTCGAGGTCAAGTCGAGCAAGAAGATGCGCTCCATCGCCGGCGACCTCCAGCTCGAGGGCCCCCAGGCCGCCAAGGTCAAGAAGCTCCTCGGCCGCTGAGCCGCACCCACCCCTAACTCCCCGGGATGACCCCGGGAACGACATGCAAGGAGAACTCACGTGGCACGCGTGAAGCGGGCGGTCAACGCCCAGAAGAAGCGCCGGGTGATCCTCGAGCGCGCCAGCGGATACCGCGGGCAGCGCTCTCGGCTCTACCGCAAGGCCAAGGAACAGGTCGTCCACTCACTCGGGTACGCCTACCGCGACCGCCGGGCCCGCAAGGGTGACTTCCGTCGCCTGTGGATCCAGCGGATCAACGCCGCGGCCCGCGCGAACGGGATGACGTACAACCGGTTCATCCAGGGCCTCAAGGCCGCCGGGGTCGAGGTCGACCGCAAGATCCTCGCCGAGCTCGCCGTGAGCGACGCGGCGGCCTTCACCGCCCTCGTCGAGATCGCCCGGGCTAATGTGCCCGCGACCGGCGACGCGGCCTGACCGCTGAGCACCTCGCGCGCCGGGACACCCGTGCTGTCCAACCCCCGAGCTGATCGGGTGCGGGCGGTACGTGCGCTGTCCCGGCGCGCGTCGCGTTCCCGGGCCGGTCTCTTCCTCGCCGAGGGGCCGCAGTCGGTCCGCGAGGCGGTCCGGCATACCCCGCGGGCCGTCGTCGACCTCTACGCGACGGGCGCCGGCCTGGCCCGGCATACCGAGATCGCGGGGGAGGCCCACGAGAACGGGGTCCGCGTCACCGAGGTGACCGAGGACGTCCTCGCGGAGATGGTCGAGACCGAGGCGCCGCAGGGAGTGCTTGCGGTATGCCGCCCCGTCGACCTCCCGCTCGCCGCCGCCCTCGAGCAGGGCAGCGGTGCGCACTCCCGCCACCGCGGCGCCGGCCCGCTCCTCGTCGTCGTCCTCGCCCACGTCCGTGACCCCGGCAACGCGGGGACGGTCATCCGCTGCGCCGACGCCGCCGGTGCCGACGCGGTCGTCCTCACCGACTCCAGCGTCGACATCTACAACCCCAAGGTGGTCCGGTCGACGGCCGGGTCGCTCTTCCACCTCCCCGTCGTTGTCGGGGTGCCCTTCGACGACGCCCTCGCCGGTCTGCGCGCCGCCGGCTGCCGGGTGCTCGCCGCGGACGCCTCGGGCACCACCACTCTCGGTGACCCCGCCCTCGACCTCACCGCCGCGCACGCCTGGGTCATGGGCAACGAGGCCTGGGGTCTACCTGAGGCGCTCCGGGAGGCGTGCGACGAGGTGGTCCGGGTCCCGATCCACGGGATGGCCGAGTCGCTCAACCTCGCCATGGCCGCGACGGTCTGCCTCTACACCTCGGCGACGGCCCTGGCGCGCGCCTGAGCTCGCCCCGCACCTCCTCCTGGCTACGCTCCACGTATGCCGTCGCAGACCCGAGAGCTGCTCAAGGGCGCCGTCCCGCTGCTCGTCCTCGCGGTCCTGGCCAGCGAAGACGGCTACGGGTACCAGATCAAGGCCCGGATCGAGGCGCTCACCGACGGCGCGGTCGCGCTGACCGATGGCACGCTCTACCCCGCTCTGCACGCCCTGGAGCGCGAAGGCCTGGTCGTGGGGTACTGGGAGGACGGCGGGTCGGCGCGGCGGCGGCGGTACTACCAGCTCACGTATGCCGGCACCCAGTCGCTGCGGGCGCAGCGGCTCGTGTGGTCCCGCTTCGCCGCCGCCGTCGAGTCGGTCCTGGCGACGACCGACTGACCCCCGCACCGGTCTGGCATGATGGCTGCGTGACCTCCGCCCCGCTGCAGACGCCGGCCTCCGGGCCGCGGCGGCGATTTAGCGGGCCGTCGGGTGTCCTCGACCGGTCCTGACGGCAGCTCCGCGCCGACGCGCGAGGCCTGATCTCACGACCACCACGCGGTCTCACGCCCGACGGCGCAGTCCCCGCCCCTAGACTCAGTCGCCGGCCGCCACCGGAGCGTGGACCGGCATACGAGACCGAAGTGGAAGCCATGTCGATGACCCAGCCCGACCCCACCGACCTGTCCCAGGAGGGCCTGGACGCCCTCGTCGCCGCTGCCGAGCAGGCCTTCGCGGCCGCGGGCACGCTGGCCGAGCTCAAGGCCGCGCGCCTGGCCCATGTCGACGTCAAGAGCCCGCTCGCCGGGGCGAACCGCGCGATCGGCAGCCTGCCCGGTCCGGAGCGGGCCGCCGCGGGCGCCCGCATCGGTGCCGCGAAGGCAGCGGCCGCGTCGGCGCTCGCCGCCCGGACCGAGGTGCTCGAGGCCGAGCGCGACGCCCGGATCCTCGTCGAGGAGGCGGTCGATGTCACCGTGCCGGTCGGGCGTCGTCCGCTCGGGGCCCGGCACCCGCTCGAGCTGATCTCGGAACGGGTCGCCGACGTCTTCGTCGCGATGGGTTGGGAGGTCGCCGAGGGTCCCGAGGTCGAGGCCGAGTGGCTCAACTTCGACGCGTTGAACATTGGTCCGGACCACCCGGCCCGGCAGATGCAGGACACCTTCTTCGTCGAGCCGCCCGACTCGCACCTGGTCCTGCGGACCCACACCTCCCCGGTGCAGGCACGGACGATGCTCCACCGCGAGCCGCCGATCTACGTCGTCTGCCCCGGCAAGACCTTCCGCACCGACGACCTCGACGCCACCCACACCCCGGTCTTCCACCAGGTCGAGGCCCTCGCAGTCGACAAGGGCATCACCATGGCGCACCTCAAGGGCACCCTCGACGCCTTCGTCCGCGCGCTCTTCGGACCGGACATGCGGACCCGGCTGCGGCCGTCATACTTCCCGTTCACCGAACCGAGCGCGGAGATCGACTGCTCCTGCTTCGCCTGCAATGGCAGGGCCGCCCTCGGTGAGTGCCGGGTCTGCGGTGGTTCCGGGTGGATCGAGCTCGGTGGTTCCGGAATGGTCAACCGAAAAGTCCTCACGGCCTGCGGGATCGACCCGGATGTCTATACCGGATTCGCCTTCGGCCTCGGCATCGAACGGACGCTCATGCTGCGCCATGGCGTGGGGACGATGTACGACATGATCGACGGGGACGTGCGCTTCTCGTCGCAGTTCGGATTGGAGCTCTGACGTGCGCGCGCCTCTGACCTGGCTGGCCGAGTATGTCGACCTGGCCCCCGGTGCGACCGGCCTCGACGTCGCCGCCTCCCTCGTCGCCGTCGGGCTCGAGGAGGAGGATCTTCACGGCGGGGATATCACTGGCCCGCTCGTCGTCGGCCGGGTGCTGAGCTGCGTCGACGAGCCGCAGAAGAACGGCAAGACGATCCGGTGGTGCACCGTCGACGTCGGACCGCACGGCCAGATGGCCACCGAGGGCAAGCACCAGGAGATTGTCTGCGGCGCCCACAACTTCGAGGTCGGCGACCTCGTCGTCGTCGTCCTCCCTGGGGCGGTCCTGCCGGGCGGCTTCGCCATCGCGGCCCGCACGACCTACGGCCATGTCTCCAACGGGATGATCTGCGCCGAGGACGAGCTCGGTATCGGTGAGGACCACACCGGGATCATCGTCCTGCAGCGCTACCTCGGGGCGGAGGTCGCCGCGGCGCTGACCCCCGGCGACGACGCGATCGCCCTGCTCGGGCTGGGCGAGGAGGTCCTCGAGGTCAATGTCACCCCGGACCGCGGCTACTGCTTCTCGCTGCGCGGCATCGCCCGGGAGTACTGGCACGCCACCGGCTCGCCCGTCGACGCCTACCGCGACCCCGGCCTGCGCGCCACCCCGCCACCCACCGATGGCGGCTTCCCGGTCCGGCTCGACGACGCCACCCCCATCGCCTCGGTCCCCGGCTGCGACCGGTATGTCGCCCGCATGGTCCGGGGGATCGACCCGAACGCGCCGAGCCCGAGGTGGATGCAGCGCCGGCTGACCCAGATGGGGATGCGGCCGATCTCCCTTGCCGTCGATGTGACGAACTACGTCATGCTCGCTCTGGGCCAGCCGCTGCACGCCTTCGACGCCGACTCCCTGCGCGGGCCGATCGTCGTCCGGCGCGCCCGGCCTGGGGAGCGGCTCACCACCCTCGACGACGTCGACCGGCCACTGGACCCTGAGGACCTCCTCATCACCGACGCCGGCGAGCTCCCCCTCGCCATCGCCGGGGTCATGGGCGGGGCGACATCGGAGGTCACCGCGACCACGACCACGGTCCTCATCGAGGCCGCCCACTTCGACCCGGTGACCATCGCCCGCAGCTCACGTCGGCACAAGCTCATCACCGAGGCGAGCAAGCGCTTCGAGCGCGGCGTCGACCCCCTCGTCACGGCCGCCGCCGCCGACCTCGCCGTCGAGCTCCTCGTCACCTATGGCGGCGGGGTCGCCGACGCCGGCGTGACCGACGCCGGGATCGACGGGGACTTCGAGCCGGCGCCACGGGCGTCATACGAGCTGGCGCTGGACGAACCCGGGCGCATCGTCGGGGTGAGCTACCCACGCGACCAGGTCGTGCGGACCCTCACCGACCTTGGCTGCACGGTCGAGGGCCACGAGGGCGACGCCGACGTGGTCACCGTCACTCCGCCCTCGTGGCGGCCGGACCTTGTCGACGGGCCGGACTACGCCGAGGAGGTCGCCCGGATCGCCGGCTACGACACGATCCCCTCGGTCCTGCCCACCCCGACCGGTGCCGGCACCGGGCTGACCCACGGCCAGCGGGTCCGTCGCCTGCTCGCGGACACCCTCGCCGCCCGGGGGTATGTCGAGGTGCTCACCTACCCCTTCACCGGGCTGAGCAGCGCGGACGACCTCGGCCTGGCCACCGACGACGAACGGCGACACGCGCTGCGCCTGGCGAACCCGCTCTCGGACGAGGCCCCCTTCATGCGGACCTCGGTCCTGGCGACTCTCGTCGACGCGCTTCGCCGCAATGTCTCCCGCGGCCAGCGCGACCTCGCCCTCATGGAGCTCGGCCTGGTCACCCTGCCCGGCGAGGGGGTCCGCCGCGCGCCGCTGCCCTCGGTGGCCTCACGTCCCGGCGATGCCGAGGTGGCCGGGCTCCTCTCGGCCGTCCCGCCCCAGCCTCGGCACGTGGCCCTGCTCGCCACCGGATCGGTCGCGCCGCGCGGGTGGTGGGGCGAGGGACGACCTGTCGCGTGGTCCGACCTCGTCGAGTCCGCCCTCGCCGCCGGCCGCGCCCTCGGCCTGGACCTGGAGGTCGGCCCGGTCGACCTCGCGCCGTGGCACCCCGGCCGGTGTGCTCGGCTCACCCTCGCCGACGGGACGACCGTCGGGTATGCCGGTGAGCTCCACCCCGCCGTCCTCCAGCGCCTCGGCCTGCCGGCCCGGTGCTGCGCCGCCGAGCTCGACGTCGACGTCCTGACGACGGCGAGCGCGGGCTCACCGCAGGCGACGCCCTTCTCGACCCATCCCGCCGCGTTGTCGGATATCGCGCTGGTCGTCGACGCCTCGGTGCCAGCCGCGGCCGTCGAGGCGGCCATCCGCGAAGGCGCCGGCCCGCAGCTGGAGGTTGTCTCGCTGTTCGACGTCTACGTCGGTGACCAGGTCGGCCCCGGGCGCAAGTCCCTGGCGTACCGGCTGACCTTCCGCGCGCCGGACCGGACCTTGACGACCGAGGAGGTCAACGGCTTCCGGGACGCCGCGGTCGCCCGCGCGGCCGAGCTGGTGGGGGCGGTCCAACGCTGACGAGGCGCAGCCCACGTCTCCACCGCTCCCACATAGTATGCGTCGGGATGTATATTCATACGGACTCGAGGAGGTCCAGTGATCAGCGCGGCCGTGGCGGGCGCCAGCGGGTATGCCGGAGGTGAGATCGTCCGGCTGCTCGCCGGGCACCCCGACCTGACCATCGGCACCCTCGCCGCCGAGACTAAGGCCGGGGAGCGGCTCGGCCGGATCCATCCGCATCTGACCCCCTTCGCGGACCGGCTGCTGGAGTCGACCGACCCGGCCGAGCTGGCCCGGCACGACGTCGTCTTCCTCGCCCTGCCGCACGGCGCGTCGGCCGCGATCGCGACCGAGCTGCCCGACCGCGTCGTCGTCATCGACTGCGGCGCCGACTTCCGGCTCCGCGACGAGCAGGCTTGGGCCGCCTTCTACGACACCCCGTACGCGGGAGCGTGGGCCTACGGCCTGCCCGAGCTCGTCGACGCCGACGGACGCCGGGGCCGCGGCGCCCTCGCGGGCTGCACGCGGATCGCGGTGCCCGGGTGCTATCCCACGACCGTCTCGCTCGCCCTGGCCCCCGGCTTCGCCGCTGGGCTGCTCGAGCCCAGCGATGTCGTCGTCGTCGCCGCGAGCGGCACCTCCGGCGCCGGCAAGGGGCTCAAGGCGCATCTCCTCGGCGCCGAGGTCATGGGCTCGATGTCGCCCTATGGTGTCGGCGGCGTGCACCGGCATACCCCGGAGATCGAGCAGAACCTCACCGCGGCGGCGGGAGAGCAGGTCACCGTGTCCTTCACCCCCACCCTGACCCCGATGGCCCGCGGGATCCTCGCGACGTGCACGGCGCGCCTTCGCCCCGGAGCCGACCCGGGCGCCGTCCGCGAGGCCTACGAGCGGACGTATGCCGAGGAGGCCTTCGTCCACGTGCTCCCCGACGGCCAGTGGCCCAGGACCGGGGACGTCCTCGGCAGCAACGCGGTCCACCTCCAGCTCGCCGTGGACCAGCGCGCCGGTCGAGTCGTCGTCACGGCCGTCCTGGACAACCTGACCAAGGGAACCGCCGGCGCCGCGGTCCAGTGCGCCAACCTCGCCCTGGGTCTGCCCGAGACCCGGGGCCTGACCGCCGTGGGGGTGGCACCGTGACCGGACCGACGCCTGTCGTCAGCCTGCCGAAGGGCTTCCGGGCCGCCGGGGTCGCCGCCGGCATCAAGTCCTCGGGCGCCCCCGACCTCGCCTTGCTCGTCAACGACGGGCCGCACCATCATGTCGCGGCCGTCTTCACCTCCAACCGGGTCCAGGCCGCACCGGTCCAGTGGTCCCGCCAGGTGGTCTCCGACGGCCGGGCCGATGCGGTGATCCTCAACTCCGGTGGCGCCAACGCGTGCACCGGCAGCCGGGGCTTCGTCGACACCCACCACACCGCGGAGAAGGTCGCGGCGGTGCTCGGGGTCGGAGCCGGCGATGTCGTCGTCTGCTCGACCGGGCTGATCGGCGAACGGCTGCCGATGCAGCAGCTGCTCCCCGGGGTGGACGCTGCCGCGGCGGCCCTGTCCGCTGACGGGCTGCCCGCCGCCGCCCGCGCGATCATGACAACCGACTCGGTGCCGAAGCTGGCCGCCGCCGACGGGACCGGTTGGTCGGTGGCGGGGATCGCCAAGGGCGCCGGGATGCTCGCCCCCGCACTGGCGACGATGCTCGTCGTCCTCACCACCGACGCCGCCGTCTCGGCGCCCGTCCTCGACGACGCGCTCCGCCGGGCCACCGCGTTGACCTTCGACCGGATCGACTCCGACGGCTGCCAGTCGACCAATGACACCGTCGTCGCCTTGGCCTCAGGAGCCTCCGGCATCGGGGTCAGCGTCGCGGAGCTCACCGCCGCGCTGACCAGCGTGTGCGCGAGCCTGGCCCGCCAGCTCATCACCGACGCCGAGGGGGCCCACCACGAGGTCGAGGTCGACGTCCGTGGGGCGGCCTCGGTCCGCGAGGCGCTCGAGGTCGGCCGGGCCATCGCCCGCAACAACCTCGTCAAGTGCGCCATCTTCGGCAACGACCCCAACTGGGGCCGGATCCTCGCGGCGATCGGGACGACGACGGCGCGCTTCGAGCCCGAGGACATCGACGTCGCGATCAACGGCGTCACCGTATGCCGGGCCGGCGCGACCGGAGACGACCGGTCCCGCGTCGACCTCAGCCGCCGCCACGTCCACATCGTCGTCGACCTCCACGCCGGCGTGGACAGCGCGACGATCTGGACCAACGACCTCACCCACGACTACGTCCACGAGAACTCGGCCTACAGCTCATGAGTGCCACCCGCCGCATCATCGACGCGGCCGCCGTCCGCGTTGCTGCGGGCAAGGCCGCCACCCTCGTCGAGGCTCTGCCGTGGCTCGAGCGCTTCCGCGGCGCCCTCGTCGTCGTCAAGTACGGCGGCAACGCCATGGTCGACGCCCGGCTCAAGGGCGCCTTCGCCCAGGATGTCGCCTTCCTCCGGCATGCCGGCCTCCACCCCGTCGTCGTCCACGGCGGCGGGCCACAGATCGCCGCGATGCTCGGCCGGCTCGGCCTGACCAGCGAGTTCAAGGGCGGCCTGCGGGTCACCACCCCGGAGGTCATGGAGGTCGTCCGGATGGTCCTGACCGGCCAGGTGCAGCGCGAGCTGGTCGGCCTGCTCAACCAGCACGGACCGCTCGCCGTGGGCCTGTCCGGCGAGGATGCGCACCTCTTCGAAGCCCGCCGGCGCGGCACCGTCGTCGACGGGGAGGAGGTCGACCTCGGTCTGGTCGGAGACGTCGTCGGCGTCAACCCCGCTGCGGTCCTCGACCTCATCGCGGCCGGTCGGATCCCGGTGGTCTCCACGGTGGCCCCGGACGTCGACGAGCCCGGCCAGGTGCTCAATGTCAACGCCGACACTGCTGCTGCGGCGCTTGCCGTTGCTTTGGGGGCCCGCAAGCTGGTCGTCCTCACCGACGTCGAGGGCATCTACGGGCAGTGGCCCAACCGCGACTCGCTGCTCTCCCAGATCGTCCTCACCGAGGCGCGCCGGCTCCTCGAAACGGTCGACTCGGGGATGGTGCCCAAGCTCGAGGCCTGCATCCGGGCCGTCGAGCAAGGCGTGCCCCAGGCGCACGTCATCGACGGCCGGGCCGCCCACTCGCTGCTGCTCGAGGTCTTCACCGACGAGGGGATCGGCACCATGGTCCTGCCCGACCCCGCAGGGGAGGTGTGGGCATGACCGACGGCGCGCCCCCACCTCCCACACGGCGCACTGGCTGGGCCGGTATGCCGCCTCGCTCATCCCGCTCTTCGGCGTCCCGCAGACCGTGCTCTCGCACGGTCAGGGGTGCTACGTCGAAGACGTCGACGGGAAGCGGTATCTCGACCTGCTCGCCGGCATCGCGGTCAACACCCTCGGACACGGCCACCCGGCCCTCGTCGACGCGGTGACCAGGCAGACCGCCCAGCTCGTCCACGTCTCGAACTTCTTCACCACCACGCCCCAGGTCGAGCTTGCGGAGGCGCTGCTGCGGGTCGCGGGTGCTCCGGCGGGGTCCGGGGTCTTCTTCGCCAACTCGGGTACCGAGGCCATCGAGGCGGCGGTCAAGCTGTCCCGGCGCACCGGCCGCGGCACGGTCATCGCCGCCGAGGGGGCCTTCCACGGCCGCTCCACCGGGGCCCTGGCGCTGACCTGGAAGGCTGCCTACCGCGAGCCCTTCGAGCCGCTCATCGGCCGGGTCGTCCATGTGCCCTTCAACGACGAGGACGCCCTGCGGGAGGCCGTCGCCGCGGTGGGCGAGGATCTCGCCGCGGTGCTGCTCGAACCGGTCCAGGGCGAGGGCGGGGTCGTCCCGAGCACACCGGCATACCTTGCCCTGGCGCGCGAGCTGACCACGGCGGCAGGGGCGCTGCTCATCCTCGACGAGATCCAGAGCGGCATGGGCCGCACCGGACGGTGGTTCGCCTACCAGGCCCGCGGGGTCGTCCCGGACGCGATCACCCTGGCCAAGGGACTCGCCGGGGGCGTGCCGATCGGGGCGCTGGTCACCTTCGGACCGACCGCGACGGGGCTGCTCACCGCTGGTCAGCACGGCAGCACCTTCGGGGGCAACCCGCTCGCCTGCGCGGCGGGTCTGGCCGTCGTGGCGACGATCGAGGCGGATGGCCTGCTCGAGCACGCCCGCGAGATGGGCGAGCACCTCGCGCACGGGATCTTCGCGCTGCGCCACCCGATGGTCGCTGGGGTCCGTGGCGAGGGGCTGCTCCGCGCCGTCGTCCTGGCCGAGCCGGTCGCGGCGCAGGTCATGGCGCTGGCCCGGCAGGCCGGCTTCATCGTCAACGCGGTCGCGCCCGACGCCTTGCGCCTCGCGCCCCCGCTGGTCATCGAGGCCCATGAGCTCGACACCTTCGTCGCGGCGCTGCCGGGGCTGCTCGACGCGGCCGCCGGTCGGTGAGCTGATGTCCACCCGGTCGGCGCGGCACCGGCTGATCGCCGAGCTCATCGACGCCCAGCCGGTCCACTCCCAGGCCCACCTGGCCGAGCTGCTCGACGCCCGCGGCGTGGTGGTCACCCAGGCCACCTTGTCCCGGGACCTGCTCGACCTCGGGGCGGTCAAGGTCCGCACCGACGGTGTTGCGGCATACGCGCTGCCGTCCGCCGGGGCGACGGGGGCCAGCCAACCGGATGCGGCACGGCGGCTCACCCGGACCCTGCGCGAGCTGCTCGTCGGGGCCGACTCGTCGGGGCATCTCGTCGTGCTGCGGACCCCACCCGGAGCGGCGCACTATCTCGCGTCGGCGCTCGACCAGGCCCGGCTCGACGGCGTCCTGGGCAGTGTGGCCGGTGACGACACGATCCTCGTCGTCGCCCGCGACGCGGACCGGGCCACCGCGCTCGTGGGAACGCTGCTCGGTGACGCCGGGCTCGTCGAGGCAGAGTCGGCTCCCGACTCGGGAGAGGATGAACCGTGACCGATCCGAGCCCTGCCACCGTGAGTCTGTGGGGTGGCCGATTCTCCGGTGGGCCGGCCGACGCCCTGGCGGCGCTGTCGAAGAGCACCAGCTTCGACTGGCGCCTGGCGCTGGACGATATCGCCGGCTCGCAGGCCCACGCCCGGGTGCTGCATCGCGCGGGGCTGCTCGACGACCGGCAGCTCGCCGCCATGTCCGCCGCGCTGGAGAGCCTGGCCGAGGACGTCAGGTCCGGTGCCTTCGTCGCGCTCCCGGACGACGAGGACGTCCACACCGCCCTCGAACGGGGCCTCATCGAGCGTGCCGGCGCCGAGATCGGGGGCCGGCTTCGTGCCGGTCGTTCCCGCAACGACCAGATCGCCACCCTGCTGCGGATGTACCTGCGGCGTGAGGGGCGCGCGATCGGCGGGCTGGTCCTCGACGTCGTCGACGCGCTGCTGGCGCAGGCGCAGCAGCACCTGGGCGTCGCGATGCCGGGCCGCACCCACCTCCAGCATGCCCAGCCGGTCCTGCTCAGCCACCACCTGCTCGCCCACGTCTGGCCGCTGCTGCGCGATGTCGAGCGGCTGCGCGACTGGGACCGCCGCGCGGACGCCTCGCCGTACGGGTCCGGTGCGCTCGCCGGCAGCTCGCTCGGCCTGGACCCCGCGGCCGTCGCCACGGACCTCGGGTTCAGCCGGCCGGTGGAGAACTCCATCGACGGCACGGCGGCTCGGGATCTTGCCGCGGAGTTCGCCTTCGTCGCGGCGATGACCGGGGTCGACATCTCCCGGCTCGCCGAGGAGGTCGTGCTCTGGTCGACCAAGGAGTTCGGCGTCGTCCGGCTCGACGACGCCTACTCGACCGGGTCGAGCATCATGCCGCAGAAGAAGAACCCCGATGTCGCCGAGCTCGCCCGCGGCAAGGCCGGACGGCTGGTCGGCGACCTCGCCGGGCTGCTCACCACCTGCAAGGGCCTGCCGCTGGCCTACAACCGCGACCTCCAGGAGGACAAGGAGCCGGTCTTCGACGCCGTCGACACCCTCACCGTCCTCCTGCCCGCCTTCGCCGGGATGGTCGCGACGATGACCTTCGACACCGCCCGGCTCGAGGCCCTGGCGCCTCAGGGGTTCGCCCTCGCCACCGATATCGCCGAGTGGCTGGTCCGGCGCGGAGTCCCCTTCCGGGTGGCCCACGAGGTCGCCGGCTCGTGCGTGCGGCGGTGCGAGGACCGCGGCATCGAGCTGTGGGACCTCAGTGACGACGACCTGGCCGAGCTCAGCCCCCACCTGACGCCACAGGTCCGCGAGGTCCTCACCGTCGCCGGCTCGCTGGCCTCACGGGACGGGGTCGGGGGGACCGCCCCGGAGCGGGTCGCCGAGCAGCTGGCCGAAGCTCGCGCGGCAACGGACGCCGCCCGGCTCGCGCTGGGCGCACGGGCGGACGGCTGAGCATGTCGGTCCCGGTCCGCGTCCTCCCCGCGATGGGGGTCGGCGCGGCTCTCGGTGTGGTCGCCTCCTGGGCGGACTGGTATGCCGGCCGCCAGTACGACGCCTGGGGGTGGCTCGCCCTCGACCACGTGGTCAACGCCGGGTCGGTCTGGGCCTGTGTCGCCATCCTCGGCGGCTGGCTCGTCGGGCGGCTGGGCACCGGCTGGCTCGGCGGGGTGCTCGCCCTGATGACGGCGGTGGCCGGGTACTACATCTACGGCAACCTCTTCGGCGACCGGCTCGGGTACGGCTGGACCACCCTCGGCAGCGTCGTCAAGCTCTGGCTGGCCGCCGCCGTCCTCCTCGGACCGGTCCTGGGGACCATCGGCGCGCTGGCGCGGCGGGGCGACGCCTGGGGGCTGACCGCACGACTCGTCCCCTCCGTCGGGGCCCTGACCGAGATGGGCGTCGTCCGCGGGGTCGGGCGCAGTGGTGACGAAGCCGGGACCATGGCGGTGGTGGTCGTCAGCGCGGCGGCGCTGGCCTGGGCGGTTGTTGTCGTGCTGCGCTGGCGGCTTGCCCGCCGCGCCGGACGGTCCGGCGAGCTCGGCTAGGTCAGCCAGGTCAGCCGGGACCGTGCCGGAACGCCGGGTCGGCCCGCAGCGCCTTGAACTCCAGGGCCCGGTCGCGAGCGGCGATATCGACCGCGGTCGTCGGACCCCAGGCAGGCACCTCACAGGGCCGCCCGTCGGGACCGAGAGCGACATACACGCTGGTGCACTGCGTCGCCAGGGCGAGCTCGCCCGAGCGCGGGCTCCCGGAGAGCACCCGCAGCGCGACATGCATGGACGAGCGCCCGGTGAGCACGAGCCGGGACTGGATCTCGATGAGGTCGCCGATCCGGATCGGCCGGACGAAGGACACCCCGCCGGAGAAGCGCGAGACGACATGGGCCCGGCTCCACCCCGACGCGCAGGTGTAGCCGGTCTCGTCGAGCCAGCGCATGACGATCCCGCCGTGGACCTTCCCGCCCCAGTTGACATCGGTCGGGGCGGCGAGGAAGCGCAGCGTCTCGGCGTGCGCCGCGGTCTCGCCGGTCCAGTCCTGTGCGGCGACCAGCGCCATGACCTTCTCGCGCAGTGCGACCCGCCGCTGCGCGTCGACCTGGGCGGCCCGCAGCACCGACCCGGGCGGGTCCCACGGCGGGACCGTCGTGGCCGCACCGGCGTCATCGACGGCGACGAAGACCATCCGGCACTGGAAGGCGTGCTCGACCCGGCCGCCCCGCGGGCTGCCGGAGGCGACATCGACGGCGATCGTCATACTCGACCGGCCGGTGAGGACGAGCTGCGCGGACACCTCGACAAGGTCGCCGACCTGGATCGGCCGGGAGAAGTCGATATTGCCGACATACGCGGTGACGCAGTAGCTGCCCGACCAGCCGGCCGCGCACGCGAAGCCGGCCTTGTCGATCCACTCGAGGATGCGTCCGGCGCTCACCGTGCCGCCCTGGCCGGCATCGGTGGGAGCGGCCAGCAGCCGCAGGGTCACCCGCCCGGTCGTCGCGGTCGTCGACATACCAGCACTGTATGCCGCGGGTGCGCCACACTGACCCGGTGACCGACCCCCTGACCGCCGCCTTCTACGACCGGCCGGTCCTCGAGGTCGCCGTGGACCTGCTCGGCGCGACGGTCACGCACGGTGAGGTGACGGTGCGGCTCACCGAGGTCGAGGCGTATGCCGGGGTGGGCGACCCGGGCTCACACGCCTTCCGGGGCCAGACCCCGCGGACGGCGGTGATGTTCGGACCTCCGGGCGGGCTCTACGTCTACTTCACCTACGGGATGCACTGGTGCGCCAACCTCGTCTGCGGCCCGCAGGGCCAGGCCTCCGCGGTGCTCCTCCGCGCAGGTGAGGTCGTCGCGGGGGAGCTCGCCGCGCGGGCCCGCCGAGGAATGGCGTGCCCGCCGAGGGACCTGGCCCGCGGCCCGGCCCGGCTCGCGTCGGCCCTGGGCCTGTCGCGGGACCAGAACGGCCTGCGGACCACCGACCCCGGCTGCCCGGTCCAGGTCCGCGGGGCCGCCGAGCCGGTCGACCCGGCGCGGCTGCGGACTGGCGCACGCGTCGGGGTGAGCGGGCCAGGCGGCGACGGGACGGCATACCCGTGGCGGTTCTGGGTCGACGGTGAGGCGACCGTCTCGCCCTACCGGCCGGCGGCCTCGCGGAGTCGACGCTGACCTAGGAGAGGATCGAGGCGAGGGTCCGTCCCATGACCTGGGCCAGTGGGTGTCGTCGCGGCATGTAGTAGACCACCCCGGCCAGCGCCTGCTGCACGGCATAGCCGCGGGCCCGCAGCCACAGGTCGTCGTCCACCCCGAGGGCGTCCCGGAACCGTGCGGCGGCCGGGCCGTCCAGCACGGCCCAGGCCGGGATGAGGTCGATTGCCGGGTCGCCCGCCCCGGCGCCGCCCCAGTCGATGACCGCGGACAGCCGGCCGCCATGCACGAGCAGGTTGCCCGGGATGAGGTCGCCATGGCTGAGCACGGCTCGGCCGTCCCAGTCCGCCGCCGCACGGGACTCCCGCCACGACCCGCGCACCGCGTCGACGTCGACGAGGCCCCCTGTCTCGTCCAGCCACTCCTCGAGGTCCTCGTCGAGCGCGGCTAGCCCGCCGCCGCGCCGGCCCAGTGCTCGGGTCGGGACCACGCCCTCGTATGCCGCCCGCGGCACCTGCCACAGCGTGGTCACCAGCCGCGCGAGGTCCTCGGCCAGGCCAAGTCCTTGCGCACCGGTGAGCGCGGTTCGGGCCGCCCAGGCATCGACACCCGTCAGCCACGGCAGGACGGCCCAGGGATGCGGATAGCCCGCAGCGGGTACGCCGACGTACTCCGGCGCGGGGATATCGACCGGCAGCCGGCCGACGAGTTCCGGCATCAGGCGGGTTTCGGTGACCAGGCTCGCCGCCGCCGACGGGGTGCGGGGGAGCCGGACGACGAGGTCGTTGCCAAGCCGGTAGAGCACATTGTCGGTCCCCGTCGAGTCCTCGCCGAGCGGGACGACCGGTCGACCGGCGAGGTCCGGACGCTGGTCGTCGAGCAGCGCACGGACGGTCCTCAGGCCGATGTCGGCCTCGTCGTCGTGCAGCTGCGCCATCCCGGCATCCCATCAGGGGTTCGCTCGCGCCGTCCATGGGTTTGTGGCCAGCCGAAGCTACGCTCTCCCGGGTGAACCCGTTGCGCCAGGCCGTGATCAGGCTGGGGGCACAGCCCTGGCTGCCGCGCCTGGCCCCGGTCATCGTTCCTGCGGACAAGGCACTTTTCCAGCTGACCCGCGGCCGCATGGGGCTGATGTCGGTCACCGGTCTGCTGCACGTCACGCTCACGGTCGTCGGTCGCCGATCCGGGCGGCTGCGCAGTGTCCCACTTCTCGGTGTGCCATACGGGTCGGGGTGGCTCGTCGCCGGCTCCAACTGGGGCGAGGAGGCCCCCCCGGCCTGGGCGGCGAACCTCGTCGTGGCCAAGCGCTGCGTCATCACCCACCGCGGGTGGGACACGCCGATGGCCGCTCGAGTGGCCCAGGGAGCCGAGCGGGAGGACCTCTGGTCGGTCATGCTCCGCACCTGGCCGAACTGGGCGCAGTATGCCGAGCGGGCGAACCGGGAGATCCCTGTCTTCGTCCTCACGCCCTGCGGACCCGTGGTCCGCCATGAGCGTTCGGCGCTCGAGGCCACGCTCGGCATACCGGCGGGCGATACCGGTTCGTCGCCGACGGACGGCATACGGCAGGCTTGACCCGACCTCTCCCCACCGGACCGAAGGGAATCCCATCCCGTGAGCGACATCCTCGACGAGCTGCAGTGGCGCGGATCGGTGGCGCTGACCACCGACGAGACCGCGCTGCGTGAGGCCCTCGCGAGCGGGCCGATCACGGCGTATTGCGGCTTCGACCCGACGGCCCCGTCGCTGCACTTCGGCAACCTCGTCCAGCTCGTCGTCCTGCGCCGCCTGCAGCGCGCCGGCCACAAGGTGATCTGCCTTGTCGGGGGGTCGACCGGCCTGGTCGGTGACCCGAGGCCGACGGCCGAGCGGGTGCTCAAGACCAAGGAGGAGGCGGCGGCGAACGTCGAGCGGATCAAGGACCTGGTCCGGCCGTTCCTCGACTTCGACGGGACGGACCCTGAGGCGGCATACCCGGCGATCCTCGTCGACAACCTCGACTGGACGGCGCCGATGTCGGCGTTGGACTTCCTGCGCGACATCGGCAAGCACTTCCGGGTCAACCAGATGATCCGCAAGGAGGCCGTCGCCCGGCGGTTGGAGAGCCAGGAGGGGATCTCGTACACCGAGTTCAGCTACCAGCTGCTCCAGGCGCTGGACTTCCTCGAGCTCTACCGCGCGCACGGGTGCACGCTGCAGACGGGCGGGTCGGACCAGTGGGGCAACCTCACGGCCGGCGTCGACCTCATCCACAAGGTCGACGGCGTGTCGGTGCATGCGCTGGCGACGCCGTTGCTCACCGACTCGTCGGGGGCGAAGTTCGGCAAGTCCGAGGGCAACGCGGTCTGGCTCTCGGCGGACATGACCAGCCCCTACGCCTTCTACCAGTACTTCCTCAACGTCGAGGACGCCTCGGTGGTGAACCTGCTCAAGGTCTTCAGCGACCTGGAGGCGGCGGAGATCGCGGAGCTCGAGCGCGGGGTGGTCGCCGAGCCGTTCCGGCGGGCCGCGCAACGCCGGCTTGCGGCGGACATCACCACACTGGTGCACGGTGGCGCCGCAACGGCGGCCGTGCAGGCGGCGTCGGAGGCACTCTTCGGTAAGGGCGATCTCCACTCGCTCGACGCTCAGACGCTGCTCGACGCGACGGCTGAGCTGCCCGGGGGACCGGTCACGCCGGGCTGCTCGGTGGTGGACGCCTTGGTGGCATCCGGGCTGGTCGAGAGCCGCAACGCCGCTCGACGGGTCATCGCCGAGGGCGGCGCGTCGGTCAACAATGTGAAGGTGACCGACGGCGAGACGCTCCTCAACGCCGAGGACTTCCTGTGCGGGGCGGTTGCGGTCTTGCGGCGAGGTCGCCGTTCGCTCGCGGCCGCTCGCCTGTCGTCGGTATGACGCCCGGCGGCTCGAACCCGGGCCGGCTGGCTCAGTGGCGTCGCGGCGAGTCGACGCACACGTTGGCTCTGCCCTCGCGTGTGGTGCTCCGGCCGTGCCAGGGACGCACCGGGACCGGTGCGAGTGCGGGACCGTGGCCGGCTGGCCCGGCGTCGACCTCTGCCGCTCTCGCAGGCCCCTGACCAGCCGATTTGGTCCGATGGCCCGCCCTGGCATACTGTTTCACCCGTCAGCCCGCGAGGGAGGAACGGACACGACGCGGGGCCTTTGAGGCCCCCCACGGTGGCCGGTCCCCGGGGCAGACCCCAGTCCACGACGAGATGTGACCGACGTGTCGGCGCGTCCAGACGTGGGATGGTGCGGGCTTTCGACCCCATCCTCTGACCGCCCTCACGGGCAGCCACGAGTTTGACAGTCAAAAGGCCTGAGGGTATAGTTAAAGGGTTGCCCCGACGCCGGTTCGCTCGGAAGAGCCAAGCCGGAGACGGTGTGCGTCCGAACCTTGAGAACTCAACAGCGTGCCAAAAATCGACGCCAATAACCTCGTCGAACGTGCCTGGAAGAGCCAATCGGTTTCTGCCAGCGCGTTTCACGAAAATCCTTTGGTTGAATCGGGGCCTGCCAGCAGGCCCCAACTCAGCCAGCGAAACAACCCTTCGAGGGTGAACAGTTTCCGTCGGCTTGCCGATGGAGAAAAACATCAACGGAGAGTTTGATCCTGGCTCAGGACGAACGCTGGCGGCGTGCTTAACACATGCAAGTCGAACGGTGACGAGGAGCTTGCTCCTCCGATCAGTGGCGAACGGGTGAGTAACACGTGAGCAACCTGCCCCTCACTCTGGGATAACAGTTGGAAACAGCTGCTAATACCGGATACGACACAGACAGGCATCTGTACTGTGTGGAAAGTTTTTCGGTGAGGGATGGGCTCGCGGCCTATCAGTTTGTTGGTGGGGTAATGGCCTACCAAGACGACGACGGGTAGCCGGCCTGAGAGGGCGACCGGCCACACTGGGACTGAGACACGGCCCAGACTCCTACGGGAGGCAGCAGTGGGGAATATTGCACAATGGGCGAAAGCCTGATGCAGCGACGCCGCGTGAGGGATGACGGCCTTCGGGTTGTAAACCTCTTTCAGCAGGGAAGAAGCGAAAGTGACGGTACCTGCAGAAGAAGCACCGGCTAACTACGTGCCAGCAGCCGCGGTAATACGTAGGGTGCGAGCGTTGTCCGGAATTATTGGGCGTAAAGAGCTTGTAGGCGGTTTGTCGCGTCTGCTGTGAAAATCCGGGACTCAATTCCGGACTTGCAGTGGGTACGGGCAGACTAGAGTACGGTAGGGGAGACTGGAATTCCTGGTGTAGCGGTGAAATGCGCAGATATCAGGAGGAACACCGATGGCGAAGGCAGGTCTCTGGGCCGTAACTGACGCTGAGAAGCGAAAGCATGGGGAGCGAACAGGATTAGATACCCTGGTAGTCCATGCCGTAAACGTTGGGCGCTAGGTGTGGGGCTCATTCCACGAGCTCTGTGCCGCAGCTAACGCATTAAGCGCCCCGCCTGGGGAGTACGGCCGCAAGGCTAAAACTCAAAGGAATTGACGGGGGCCCGCACAAGCGGCGGAGCATGCGGATTAATTCGATGCAACGCGAAGAACCTTACCAAGGCTTGACATGTACCGGAAACATCTAGAGATAGGTGCCCCGCAAGGTCGGTACACAGGTGGTGCATGGTTGTCGTCAGCTCGTGTCGTGAGATGTTGGGTTAAGTCCCGCAACGAGCGCAACCCTCGTTCTATGTTGCCAGCGCGTAATGGCGGGGACTCATAGGAGACTGCCGGGGTCAACTCGGAGGAAGGTGGGGATGACGTCAAATCATCATGCCCCTTATGTCTTGGGCTTCACGCATGCTACAATGGCCGGTACAAAGGGCTGCGATACCGCAAGGTGGAGCGAATCCCAAAAAACCGGTCTCAGTTCGGATTGGGGTCTGCAACTCGACCCCATGAAGTCGGAGTCGCTAGTAATCGCAGATCAGCAACGCTGCGGTGAATACGTTCCCGGGCCTTGTACACACCGCCCGTCAAGTCACGAAAGTCGGTAACACCCGAAGCCGGTGGCCCAACCCTTGTGGAGGGAGCCGTCGAAGGTGGGACTGGCGATTGGGACTAAGTCGTAACAAGGTAGCCGTACCGGAAGGTGCGGCTGGATCACCTCCTTTCTAAGGAGCACTGGTCGCGCAAGCGATCCAGAGCCTGGCCGTGGGCGAACGCCCTGCGGCAGGTGCTCAAGGGTGGAACGTCGATTATTTGGCGCCAGGTCTGCAGCGCAGCCGTCAGTACGCTCCTTCGGGAGATGGAACCTCGGTGACGTCGCGGATCGGGCGCCTGGCACGTTGTTGGGTCCTGAGGGCTCGGGCGTCAAGCTCAACCTCGGGCCGGCTCAGCCGGCTGGACCTCACTGCATCGGAACCAGCGCATCTGCGCCTAGGCCGATGGCGGGTGAGGATCCGCCCGTTTCTTGAGAACTACACAGTGGACGCGAGCATCTTTGTGGCCAAGTTTATAAGGGCGCACGGTGGATGCCTTGGCACCAGGAACCGAAGAAGGACGTAGGAATCTGCGATAAGCCTCGGGGAGTCGATAACCAGACTGTGATCCGAGGATTTCCGAATGGGGAAACCCGGCTGGAGGCAAGTCCAGTCACCCCTACCTGAACACATAGGGTAGGTGGAGGGAACGTGGGAAGTGAAACATCTCAGTACCCACAGGAAGAGAAAGCAACCGCGATTCCGTGAGTAGTGGCGAGCGAAAGCGGAACAGGCTAAACCGATCATGTGTGACAGCTGTCAGGCGTTGCATGGTCGGGGTCGTGGGACTGCTAGGTCGGCTCTGACAGGCCGGCACGGAGTCAAAAATTCGCGTCATAGTCGAAGGGCATTGAGAGGCCCGGCACAGAGGGTGCTACCCCCGTAGACGAAATGACGCGAACTCCGTAGCAGGATCCCAAGTAGCACCGGGCTCGAGGAACCCGGTGTGAATCTGGCGGGACCACCCGCTAAGCCTAAATATTCCCTGGTGACCGATAGCGGACAAGTACCGTGAGGGAAAGGTGAAAAGTACCCCGGGAGGGGAGTGAAATAGATCCTGAAACCGTGCGCTTACAATCCGTCGGAGCCTCCTTGTGGGGTGACGGCGTGCCTTTTGAAGAATGAGCCTGCGAGTTAGTGCTCAGTGGCGAGGTTAACCCGTGTGGGGAAGCCGTAGCGAAAGCGAGTCCGAATAGGGCGAATGAGTCGCTGGGTCTAGACCCGAAGCGGAGTGATCTACCCATGGCCAGGTTGAAGCGCAGGTAAGACTGCGTGGAGGACCGAACCCACTTAGGTTGAAAACTGAGGGGATGAGCTGTGGGTAGGGGTGAAAGGCCAATCAAACTCCGTGATAGCTGGTTCTCCCCGAAATGCATTTAGGTGCAGCGTCACGTGTTTCTTACCGGAGGTAGAGCTACTGGATAGCCGATGGGCCCTACAAGGTTACTGACGTTAGCCAAACTCCGAATGCCGGTAAGTGAGAGCGTGGCAGTGAGACTGCGGGGGATAAGCTCCGTAGTCGAGAGGGAAACAGCCCAGACCACCAGCTAAGGTCCCTAAGCGTGTGCTAAGTGGGAAAGGATGTGGAGTTGCATTGACAACCAGGAGGTTGGCTTAGAAGCAGCCACCCTTTAAAGAGTGCGTAATAGCTCACTGGTCAAGTGATTCCGCGCCGACAATGTAGCGGGGCTCAAGCACACCACCGAAGCTGTGGCATTGACACTTTGCCCGGCCATGTCCTTCGGGGCATGGTCCAAGCGTGTTGATGGGTAGGGGAGCGTCGTGTGGCGAGTGAAGCGGCGGAGTGATCCAGCCGTGGACGCCACACGAGTGAGAATGCAGGCATGAGTAGCGAATGACGGGTGAGAAACCCGTCCGCCGAAAGACCAAGGGTTCCAGGGTCAAGCTAATCTGCCCTGGGTAAGTCGGGACCTAAGGCGAGGCCGACAGGCGTAGTCGATGGACATCCGGTTGATATTCCGGAACCGGCGAAGAACCGCCCATACCGAACCTCGTGATGCTAAGCGCCTGAAACCTGCTGACGTCTTCGGACTGACGCAGGCGGAGCGCGCGAACCGAGCGGGTATTAGGTAAGCAATGGAGAGACGCAGAAGGGTAGCCTCCGCGTGGCGATGGTTGTCCACGTCTAAGGGTGTAGGGCGAGGTGTAGGCAAATCCGCACCTCACATAGCCTGAGACCTGACAGTGACCGCGAATGCGGGAAGCAGGGTGATCCCATGCTGCCAAGAAAATCTTCTAGCGAGGTTCGAGCCGCCCGTACCCCAAACCGACTCAGGTGGTCAGGTAGAGAATACCAAGGCGATCGAGTGAATCGTGGTTAAGGAATTCGGCAAAATACCCCCGTAACTTCGGGAGAAGGGGGGCCCTGATCGTGACGGCACTTGCTGCCCGAGCGTGATCGGCCGCAGAGACCAGGGAGAAGCGACTGTTTACTAAAAACACAGGTCCGTGCGAAGTCGCAAGACGATGTATACGGACTGACGCCTGCCCGGTGCTGGAACGTTAAGGGGACCGGTTAGCCTCACGGCGAAGCTGAGAACTTAAGCGCCAGTAAACGGCGGTGGTAACTATAACCATCCTAAGGTAGCGAAATTCCTTGTCGGGTAAGTTCCGACCTGCACGAATGGCGTAACGATTTCTCCACTGTCTCAACCACGAACTCGGCGAAATTGCACTACGAGTAAAGATGCTCGTTACGCGCAGAAGGACGGAAAGACCCCGGGACCTTTACTATAGCTTGATATTGGTCTTCGGTGCGGCTTGTGTAGGATAGGTGGGAGACTGTGAAGTCGGCACGCCAGTGTCGGTGGAGTCAACGTTGAAATACCACTCTGGTCGTTCTGGAGATCTAACCTCGGTCCGTGATCCGGATCAGGGACAGTGTCTGGTGGGTAGTTTAACTGGGGCGGTTGCCTCCTAAAAGGTAACGGAGGCGCTCAAAGGTTCCCTCAGCCTGGTTGGCAATCAGGTGTCGAGTGTAAGTGCACAAGGGAGCCTTGACTGTGAGACTGACATGTCGAGCAGGGACGAAAGTCGGAACTAGTGATCCGGCGGTGGCTTGTGGAAGCGCCGTCGCTCAACGGATAAAAGGTACCCCGGGGATAACAGGCTGATCTTGCCCAAGAGTCCATATCGACGGCATGGTTTGGCACCTCGATGTCGGCTCGTCGCATCCTGGGGCTGGAGTAGGTCCCAAGGGTTGGGCTGTTCGCCCATTAAAGCGGTACGCGAGCTGGGTTTAGAACGTCGTGAGACAGTTCGGTCCCTATCCTCTGCGCGCGCAGGAAACTTGAGAAGGGCTATCCCTAGTACGAGAGGACCGGGATGGACGAACCTCTGGTGTGTCAGTTGTTCTGCCAAGAGCACCGCTGATTAGCTACGTTCGGAAGTGATAACCGCTGAAAGCATCTAAGCGGGAAGCACGCTTCAAGATGAGGTTTCCATGGGGTTCATCCCCGAGAGGCTCCCAGCTAGACTACTGGGTTGATAGGCCGGATGTGGAAGTGCGGCAACGCATGGAGCTGACCGGTACTAATAAGCCGATAACTTGATTACAAAGATGCTACGCGTCCACTGTGTAGTTCCCGAGATACGGTCGGGAACGATTGAGATCTCCATAGAGTTTCGGCTGTCATAGCGAGGGGGAAACGCCCGGCTCCATTCCGAACCCGGAAGCTAAGCCCCTCAGCGCCGATGGTACTGCACTGGTGACGGTGTGGGAGAGTAGGACGCAGCCGGACATACTTTAACAATGCCCCGCCCAGGGAGACCTGGCGCGGGGCATTGTGGTGCCATGACGAAGAAGGTCACGGTGCGGTCGTTGTTTGGGGGGAGTCACCTGAGAGGATGAGTCGTATGGCGCAACTCCAGCCCGACGGTTCCCGCCCACGCCGAGCCGGGCGCAGCGGTGGTGGCGGGTCCGGCGCGCCGCGTTCGCCTGGACGGGCAGGGAGACCCGGTGCGGGCGGGCAGGAGTCGGGTGATGGGTCGGGAGACGCGACGCGCACCGGCCGACCGAGTCGCGGTGGGGCGGGACGGGCGGCCTCGGCTGGTTCCGGTCGGTCCGGTGGTCCCTCTGCTGGCGGAGGGAGGTCGAGGTCGGCGTCGTACGGCGGAACTTCGTCTGCCGGTGGTGGCCGCCCGGGAGCGCCCCGGCCTTCGACGGAGCCCCGAAGCACCGCTCCGGGCACCGGATGGCATCGTCCCGGCGGAGGCCCGCGCCTCCCCGATCCTGCGATCGATGAGGATGTCACCGGTGCGGAGCCTGGACCGCGCGGCCCGCTCTCAGCTGCGCACCCTGTCGAAGGAGAACGCCGAGGGCGTTGCCCAGCATCTCGTCATGGTCTCGCGGCTGATCCACGACGAGCCCGAGGCGGCCCTGGCGCACGCCGAGGTGGCGGCGCGGCGGGCCGGCCGGGTCGCGGCGGTCCGAGAGGCCCTGGGTCTGGTCGCGTACCGGCTCGGTGACTTCCAGCGTGCCCTTCGTGAGCTGCGCACGGCGCGTCGGCTCTCCGGCACGGACCATCTCACGGCGCACATCGCCGACTGTGAGCGTGGTTTGGGTGAGCCCGAGCGTGCCCTCGCGGTGATCCGGGCCGCGAATCTCGCCGGGCTGGACGAGTCGGAGCGGGTGGAGCTGGCCATCGTCGCCAGCGGGGCACGCCGTGACCTGGGTCAGCTCGACGCGGCGGTCGCCGTGCTCGAGATCCCCGCGCTGCGTCGCCGGAGTGGGGCGAGCCCACGACTGGCCTATGCGTATGCCGATGCGCTTTTCGCGCGCGGTGACCTGACTGCGGCGCGGACCTGGTTCGCCCGGGCCGCCGAGCTCGACGTGGACCTGGAGACCGACGCGGCCGAGCGCCTCGACGAGATCGACGGCGTCGTCGTCATCGACGCGCTCGCTGAGGACGAGCTCGCTGAGAACGCGGACGACAGCGTCGACCCGGGCGAGCACGAGGCGGGCCAGGCGACCGGGATGGCTGACCCCGAGGGTGACCAGGCGTGACCGAGGCCGGGGCGACGCAGCGCTGGGCGGCATACCGAGGGTTGGTCTGTGACCTCGACGGAGTGGTCTACCGCGGACGGGGAGCCGTGCCCGGCGTTCCTGAGGCACTGCAGGCGTGGTGCAGCGCGGGCGGACTCGTCGTGTACGCGACGAACAACGCCTCGCGCCCGCCCGAGACGGTGGCGGACCATCTCACCGGCCTGGGCGCTCCCGCGAGTGTCGACCGGGTGCTCACCTCGGCGCAGGTCGGTGCCGGATATCTGGCGAGGACCCTCCCTGCCGGGGCCGTCGTCCTGGCCGTCGGCGGGCCCGGCGTCCCGGCGGCCCTGGCCGAGGTTGGTCTCCGGCCGGTGACCGAGGCAGGTCCGCAGGTCGTCGCGGTCCTGCAGGGGTACGGCCCGGACGTGCGGGCCCGGGACCTCAACGAGGCGGCCTTCGCGGTCCGGGCCGGGGCGGTGTGGGTCGCGACGAACACCGACCGGACCATCCCGACCGGCAGGGGGATCGGCCCGGGGAACGGGATGCTCGTCGCCGCTGTCGCCGAGGCGAGCACGGTCCAGCCCATCGTTGTCGGCAAGCCTGAGCCCGCGATGGCGCTGGGCAGCGCCGAGCGGATGGGCCTGCGGGTCGAGGAGTGCCTCGCCGTGGGGGACCGGTTGGACACCGACATCAGCGGGGGTCAGCGCGCGGGGATGGACACCATGTGGGTGTTCAGCGGCGTCCACGGTCTGGCCGACCTGCTGCGGTTCCCCGAGATCAGCCCGACCTGGGTGGCCGCGGACCTGGCCGACCTGATGGACGGACCGGCGGGCTCGCCGGCGCAGGCCGTGGCCGAGGGGGCGGATCGGTTCGTGATCGGCGAGGTCCGGGTCGACCTCAGTGGCCCCGAGCCGAGGATCCAGGGGTGGAGCCCGGGGCGACCGGGTCTAAGCCATGCCCTGGCGGTCGCGACGGCGGCGGTTCTCCACCTGCGGGCTCGGGCCGCGCGGGGCGGGTCGCCTCGCCCCGATCCCGACGCTGAGAACCTGCGGCTGGCCACCGGCTTGGACGCGCTGCTCCGGCCGGTACCGTGAGCGCCATGTCCACCGAACCCGAGGTCCGCGAGCCGATCCGCGCAGTCCTGGCCGTCCTCGACTCGGCCGCCGGTACCACAGCGCTGGTGGCCGACTCGCTCGCGGAGTGGGTGCACGACGCGTGCGAGCCGGTCGAGGACCTTCCCGTCGTCGCGCCGGCCGTCCGAACCCTCGACGCCACTGCGGGCCGGGTCCTCCGGGGAGCCGCAGACGCCGTCGCGATCGCGTGCGGTGGCGCGGACTGGGCGGCACGGCGGGCCTGCGAGCTCGCGGTCGGCGACATCGACGCCGTCCGGGCCTCGATCTCCCAGGTCAGCTCGGAGCTGACCGCCCTGGCCGGCGCGCTCCGCGAGGGCCGCACCGCAGCACCGGACCGCGACGCCCTGGGAGGGGACCGATGACCGATCCACAACCGCCCCTGGAGGCTGCGCCGATGACTGGGAACGAGGCGGTCGACGAGGCCGTCCGGGTGCTCGAAGCCACCGACCCCAGCGACCTCGATGCCACCGTGGCTGCCGGGCGTCAGGTCCTGCACGTCCTCAACGGCCAGCTGGACCTGCTCGACCGCACGTGAGCCGAAACCCCGCTGACCAGCAGCGGCTCGACGTCGTGGTCGTCGCCTCGGGACTGGCCCGCTCGCGAGGGGTCGCTGCCGAGCTGATTCGCTCCGGCCAGGTCCACGTCGACGGCATACCGTGCCGAAAGCCGGCCACGCTGGTCGGGGCGACGACGACGGTCGCCCTGGTCGGCCCCGGTGAGCGCGCCGTCGGCCGCGGTGCGCACAAGCTCGCGTATGCCGTCCAGGAGTTCGCTCCGTGCGGGCTGGTCGTCGCGGGCGCGTCCTGCCTCGACGTCGGCGCGAGCACTGGCGGCTTCACCCAGGTGCTCCTCGAGGAGGGGCGGCCCATGTCGTTGCCCTCGATGTCGGCCACGGGCAGCTCGCCCCGTCCCTGCGGAGCGACCCGCGGGTCACCACCGTCGAGGGTCGCAATATCCGCGACGTGGCCGCCGGCGAGCTCGGTGGGCCGTTCGACCTCCTCGTCGCCGACCTCAGCCTTCATCTCGCTCGCGCTCGTCATGCCCGCCGTGGCCGCCCAGGTGGGGAAGGGTGGCCAGGTCGTCCTCCTCGTCAAGCCGCAGTTCGAGGTCGGGCGTGAGGGCCTCGGCTCGGGGGGCGTCGTCACCTCCGTCGCCCGCCGTCGCGCCGCGCTTGAGCAGGTCCTCACAGCGGCGGACGTGGCGGGGCTGACGCCGCAGGCCCTCGTGTCGAGCCCCTCCTGGGTGCCCACGGCAACCGGGAGTATCTACTCTGGGGGGTGAGCTCTTCGACGTCGCCGGACTCCCGCCGCGTCGCCGAGCTCGTCCGTGACGCGACCACCGACGAAGGGTCCTGACGTGGCCACCCGCCGCATCCTCCTCGTGAGCCACCCGGGACGACCGGAGGTCGTCGCCGCGCTGGCCGATGTGAGCGCTCGGCTCCAGGCGGCGGGCGTCGACGTCCTCGTCTCGGACGGCTCCGCGCCCGGCACCAGCGTGGCGGGGATGAACCAGGTCGAGCTCGTCTGCGTCCTCGGTGGCGACGGGACCATCCTCCGGGGGGCCGAGGCCGCTCGGGCGCTCGACGTGCCGCTCCTGGGGGTCAACCTGGGGCATGTGGGCTTCCTCGCCGAGGTCGAGCACACCGACCTGCACGAGACCGTTGACCGGGTCGTCGCGCGGGACTACGCCACCGAGGAGCGGATGACCCTCGACGTGCGGGTCACCCACGACGGGGAGCAGGTCGCCTCGAGCTGGGCGCTCAACGAGGTGAGCGTCGAGAAGGCCGAGCGGGAGCGGATGATCGAGCTCACCGTCGAGGTCGACGGTCGTCCGCTGTCGACCTGGGGCTGCGACGGCGTCGTCGTCGCCACGCCGACCGGCAGCACGGCCTACGCCTTCTCCGCCGGCGGCCCGGTGGTCTGGCCGGACGTCCGCGCCATCCTCGTCGTCCCGAACTCCGCCCATGCCCTGTTCGCTCGCCCGGTCGTCCTCGGCACCGGGGCCCACGTCGGGCTCGAGGTGATCCGCGGGACCGAGGGGCGCGGGGTGATGTGGTGCGACGGTCGCCGGTCCACCGAGCTGCCCCCAGGGGCGCGGGTCGACGTCGTCCTCGGCGAACGCCCGGTTCGGCTGGCTCGGCTCAGCGCCGGCTCGTTCACCGACCGGCTCGTGGAGAAGTTCCACCTCCCCGTCCAGGGCTGGCGGGGCAATGGCGCCGGGCGCTGACACCTCGACGTCTTAGGCTGACGCCGTGCTCCGTGAGATCAGGCTGCAACACCTCGGCGTCATCGAGGGCGCCGAGATCTGCGTCGGCCCCGGGCTGACGGTCCTCACCGGGGAGACCGGCGCCGGCAAGACGATGCTCGTCACCGCTCTCGGGCTGGTCCTAGGGTCCAGGGCGGACGCGGCAGTGGTCCGGGACGGCGCGCCGACGGCGTATGTCGAGGCCTGCTTCGACGGCGTCGACGCCACGCTGCCCGGGGAGCTCGCCGAAGGACTGGGCATCGACGGGTCCGAGCTGGTTCTCGGCCGGTCGATCTCCCGGGAGGGGCGCTCCCGGGCCTTCGTCGACGGCCGCACCGCCCCCGCGACGGCCCTCGGACAGCTGGGAGAGCAGCTGGTGGCCGTGCACGGCCAGGCCGACCAGTGGCGGTTGCGCAGTGCGCGGGAGCACCGCGAGGTCCTCGACGCCGCGGCCGGCCCGCAGCTTCGCGACGCGCTCGCGGCCTATCGGCGCAGCTATGCCGGCTATGTCGCCGCACGAGACGAGGCCGCGGCGCTGCACACCGCCCGGACCGAGCGGCTGACCGAGCTGGACGCCCTGCGCTACGGCCTCGACCAGGTCGACGCCACGGCCCCGACAACCGGTGAGGACGTGGCCCTGCGGCTGGAGATCGACCGGCTCGGGCATGCCGACGCGCTCCGCAGGGCCGCCGCTGCGGGTCACCAAGCGCTGGCCGGGGACGACGACCCGGAACCCGGCCGGTGGTCCGCCTCCGCGCTACTTGGCCAGGCCCGCGTCGCGCTGTCCTCCGGCGCGGACCACGATCCGGTGCTCAAGGGCATCGGCGACCGCCTTGCCGAGCCTGGGCTATCTCGTCGACGACGTGTCCGCAGACCTGGCGACCTATCTGCACGGCCTGGACGACGACCCGGTGCGCCTGGCCGCCGCGCAGGACCGCCTCGCTGCCCTGCACGCCCTGGCGCGGCGGTACGGGCCCTCCGTCGACGACGTCATCGCCTGGGCGGATGGCGCTCGGGCGCGGGTGCTCGAGCTGGACCGGGTCGACGACCGGCTGGCCGAGCTCGAGCGCGCGGCCGCGGCAGCCTTCGATGAGCTGGGCGACCTGGCGGCCGCCCTCAGCGCGGCCCGTCGGGAGGCTGGCGACCGCTTCGCGGCGGCGGTCAGCGCCGAGCTGGCCCATCTGGCCATGGGGAGCGCCCGGGTCCTCGTGGAGCTGACCCGCCAACCCGACGAGAACGGGCTGGTCCTGCCGGGCGAGCCCGGGCGATGGCGGTTCACCCGCGACGGCGTCGACGAGGTGGACATCCAGCTCGAAGCCGGGTCAGGGGCGCTCGCCCGCAGCGTGACCAAGGGGGCGTCCGGTGGCGAGCTGTCTCGGGTCATGCTGGCGCTCGAGCTCGTCAGCGCCTCGACCTCCGGCCGGACCGTGCCGACGATGGTCTTCGACGAGGTCGACGCCGGCGTCGGTGGGAAGGCCGCCGTCGATGTCGCGGCCCGGCTCGCGGCCCTGGCCCGGCATACCCAGGTCGTTGTCGTCACCCACCTGGCCCAGGTGGCCGCCTTCGCGGACACCCACCTGGTCGTGGAGAAGAACGACGACGGGACGGTGGTGGCGAGCACGGTCCGGGTCGTGACGGAGGAGGCCAGGCTCGACGAGCCTCGCTCGGATGATGAGCGGTGCGGTGAGCGAGCTGTCCCGCCGGCACGCGGCCGAGCTCCTGCAGGTCGCGGCCCGGCGCGCAGGTCACTGAACGCGCAGGATCGGCCGGTCGAGGTGCAGTGGCGTGTGCGGGTGGTCCGTGAGGCGCTTGCTCGTCCGGGCATCGGCAGCGGTGAACGAGCCGGAGCGCAGCGCCCGCCGCCAACGCCAGACGGCGATGGTGACGGCGGTGAGGCCCATCGCCATGAGCCCGCTGGAGACGGCCGCATCCATGGCGCTGTAGCCCAGCAGGAAGACGGTCACCCAGACCGCCATGGTGACCATGCGCGGGCGCACCCGGGTGGCACCGAGGAGCACCATGCCCCAGAGGGTGTACCAGGGGTGGATGACCGGGCTGCCGAGGCAGAGCGCGATGAATGACCCGGCGACAGCGACCATCGGGCGGGTGCGTCCATAGCGCCAGGTGAGATAGCCGATCGCCGCGATCGCGACGACGACCCCGAGGCCCTGCATGGCGTGCAGCGGGATGGCCCGCCACTGCTCCGGAACGCCCAAGACGGTGAGGACGCCCTCCAGGACGCTACCGATAAAGGTCGGCGGGGACAGCATCGAGCGCAAAGACACCGGCACCGAGAGGTTGGGGACCCAGCCCCAGCCCAGTCCGCTCAGCTGGGTCAGGGCGGCGAAGACCGCGAAGGCGGCCACGCCGGAGCGCAGCAGGGTGGTCAGGTAGACCCGCTGGCTGGTGCCCAAGGGCTGACGGAACTGCAAGGCAAGGCCGGTGACCCCGATGAGGGTGAGAACGCCGGTCTGCTTGAAGCCGGCGGCGGCCGCGACGGCGACGACGGCCCAGGCCAGCCGTCCCTGCGAGGCCAGGAGGAGTGCCACACACGACAAGGCGATCATGATCGCGTCGTTGTGAGCGCCCCCGACCAGGTGGAGGATCACCAGCGGGTTGAGCACACCCAGCCACACCGCGTGGTTGCGGTTCATGCCGACGTTCTCGGCCAGTCTCGGCAGCGCGTACGCGATGAGCGCGACAGCAAGCAGCCCCCACACGCGCATCCCGATGGCGGCGAGGAAGGCGTGCCCACCGGTGGCGGTGACGACCAGGTGCTGGGCCTGCAGGGCGAGCGGACCATATGGGGCCGGCGTGAACAGCCACATCGGGTCGACCTGGTCCATGAAGCTGCCCGGCGAGTAGAACGGGCCCACCGAGTATGGGTCCCAGCTCATCTCGACGATATGGCCCTGCGCGGCATAGCTGTAGGCGTCGCGGCTGAACAGCGGGGGTGCGATGAGCAGAGGCAGGCTCCACAGCGCCGAGATGACCGCCGGGAGCGGGGCGCTGCTGGATCGTGGCCGCAGCCGGAGCCAGGCCTCCAGGAGCAAGGCGACCCCGAGGAGCACGAGCCCGGTGGCGACGATGCGCCAGGGGAGCGAGGCCATCCACGGCATACCGAGCACGTCGAGGACGTGGCTGTCGGTGGGCAGGAAGGCGGGCGTGAACGACCCGATGGTGATCGCCATCGCGCCCAGCGAGCCCTTGCGGACCATGGGACTCATCCAGGCGTCGAGCGCGTCGGCCCGGACACCGGCCCACCACGCGAGCAGGGCGGTGCCGCGGCGCTGCACCATGGGCGAGGTCACGGGGTGACTGCCCAGGGGTCGTGCTGCGCTCACGCGGCGGTCCTTCGGTCGAGGTGGGTCGGCCCGCCAGGGGCGGGTGGGCCGCTGTCGGGGTTGGGCCGGTGGCGGGGCACCGGCTCTGCCGCGAGCAACGCCGCGCGGGCAGATGGACTGAAATGTCGGTCCGATTCTACCCGGGATGGGCCGCCGAGGTGGCTTCCGAAACCGGGGGAGGAAGGACGTTTGGGTCACGACTTCGTCACAGTTGCGCCAGGCAGCAGCGCTGTCGGCGCGGGCCCGCCTCGGTGGCTCGTCGCAGGCAGGATCGAGCCTCGGCCAGGGTCGGGGGCGCGCCGGTCCCGCGGGCGCCCTCCCTGTGGCATAGACTGGCCCCCCGTGGCGCTGACCAAGCACATCTTTGTGACCGGAGGCGTTGCCTCCTCCCTCGGCAAGGGCTTGACCGCCTCCAGCCTGGGCCGCCTCCTTCGCGCGCGGGGCATCTCCGTGACGATGCAGAAGCTCGACCCCTACCTCAATGTCGACCCCGGGACGATGAACCCGTTCCAGCACGGGGAGGTCTTTGTCACCGAGGACGGCGCCGAGACCGACCTCGACATCGGCCACTACGAGCGCTTCCTCGACGTCAACCTCGTCGGCTCCGCCAATGTCACGACCGGCCAGGTCTACAGCACGGTCATCGCCCGCGAACGGCGCGGCGAGTTCCTTGGCGACACCGTCCAGGTCATTCCCCACATCACCAACGAGATCAAGGCGCGCATGCGGGCCGAGGCGGACCGGCCGCACGCCGAGGCGCCGGATGTCATCATCACCGAGATCGGCGGCACGGTCGGCGACATCGAGTCGCTGCCCTTCCTTGAGGCCGCGCGCCAGGTCCGGCACGACCTCGGCCGGGACAATGTCTTCTTCCTCCACGTCTCGCTCGTCCCCTACCTGGCGCCCAGCGGCGAGCTGAAGACCAAGCCCACCCAGCACTCGGTGGCCGCGCTGCGCCAGGTCGGCATCCAGCCCGACGCCATCGTCTGTCGGGCCGACCGGGACATCCCCGACGGGGTCAAGCGCAAGATCTCGCTCATGTGCGATGTCGACACCGAGGCCGTCGTCGCCGCGGTCGACGCGCCGAGCATCTACGACATCCCCAAGGTGCTCCACCGGGAGGGGCTCGACGCCTATGTCGTCCGTCGCCTGGGCCTGAACTTCCGCGATGTCGACTGGGCCGACTGGGACCGCATGCTCCAGCGTGTCCACGACCCGGAGCACACCGTCGAGATCGCCCTGGTCGGCAAGTACATCGACCTGCCGGACGCCTACCTCTCGGTCACCGAGGCGATGCGGGCCGGCGGCTTCCACCACAACGCGAAGGTCCGGGTGCGCTGGGTCGCCTCGGACCAGTGCGCCACCGACGCGGGCGCGACCAAGGCCCTCGCCGGTGTCGACGCCGTCGTCGTCCCGGGCGGCTTCGGGGTGCGCGGCATCGACGGCAAGGTCGGCGCGCTGCGCTGGGCCCGGGAGCGCCAGGTGCCGACCCTCGGCCTGTGCCTGGGCCTGCAGTGCATGGTCATCGAGTACGCCCGCACGGTCCTCGGCATCGCCGACGCCTCATCGAGCGAGTTCGACCCAGCGACGCCGAACCCGGTCGTCGCGACGATGGAGGAGCAGAAGGCCTATGTCGAGGGCGCCGGCAACCTCGGCGGGACGATGCGGCTGGGCACCTACCCGGCGGTCCTGCGCCCCGGGTCGGTGGTCGCCAGGACATATGCCGCGACCGAGGTCAACGAGCGGCACCGGCACCGCTACGAGGTGAACAATGCCTACCGCGAGCGCCTCGAGCAGGCCGGTCTGCAGTTCAGCGGCACGTCCCCGGACGGGACGCTCGTCGAGTTCGCCGAGCTGCCCGCGGACGTCCACCCGTACTACGTCTCGACCCAGGCGCACCCGGAGTTCCTCTCCAGGCCGCACCGGGCGCACCCGCTCTTCGCCGGGCTCGTCGAGGCGGCCTTGGCCCGGCAGCGCGCCGAGCGCCTCGTCGAGGTCGAGCGCGACCACTCCAGCGAGCCCGCGTGACCCTGTCCGCCCCGGTCCTCCGCGGCGGCGAGCTGCGTGACACGATCTCCCGCCGCCCGGTGCTGGGCTCGCGGCTCAGCCTGGACGGCATGGTCTTCGACGTGCGGGTCGACACCGTCGACTTCGGAGCGGCCGGGACCCTCGACCGCGAGTATGTCGAGCACCCTGGAGCCGCGCTCATCGTCGCCCTCCACCCGATCGACGGAGTCGACCACGTCTGCCTGATCCGGCAGTACCGCCACCCCGTCGGGTGCTATCTCTGGGAGCTGCCCGCGGGGCTGCTCGACGTCAGCGCCGAGCCGCCCTGGGAGGCCGGCCGCCGCGAGCTCGCCGAGGAGGTCCAGCTCAAGGCGGCGCGGTGGGACGTCCTCATCGACAACTTCGCCTCGCCGGGTGGCTTCGGCGAGGCCGTGCGGATCTATCTCGCCCGCGAGCTGTCCGACACCCCGCGCCCGGAGGGCTTCGTCCTCCACGGCGAGGAGGTCGACCTCGAGGTTGCCTGGGTGTCCCTCGACGAGGCCTACCTCGCGGTCCTCCAGGGTCGGCTGCACTCGCCGAGCGCGGTCATCGGGATCATGGCGGCGTACGGTTCGCGTGCGCTCGGCTGGGCGACGCTGCGCCCGTATGACGCCCCCTGGCCCGAACACCCGGGCGGTCGAGGCGGGGTCCGGTGAGAGATTCCGGATCGTCATACGAGATATCGCTCGACCCGGCCCGGGTGGACCGGGACGTGCTGTGGGACTTCCTCGCGACGGCGTACTGGGGGCGCTGGCGCACCCGGGCCGACGTCGAGGGGCAGCTGGAGTCGGCGTGGCGGGTCGTCTCGGTGCACGAAGGGGCCACTGGCGCGATGGTCGGCTTCGCCCGTGCCATCTCGGACGGCGCGAGCATCGCCTATCTCGCCGACGTCTTCGTCCTCCCGGAGCATCGAGGGCGCGGGCTCGGTGACCGGATCGTCGCGGCGATGGTCGACGACGAGGCCGGTCAGCTCATGCGGTGGATGCTCCACACCAAGGACGCGCATGGCCTCTACCGCCGGTTTGGCTTCGCCGAGCCGTCGCAGGACTACCTGGAGCGAACGAGCCGTCGGCCCTAGCGGCCACCGTCAGCCGCGGTCGACGAGGTCGACGAGGTCGTCGAGCGCGGCGAGATGCTCGGCGCCGTCGGCCCAGGCCACGTCCGGAATGATGAACTCGTCGATGCCGACCTCGGCATACTCGGCGATCGCCGCAGCAACCTGCTCGACCGAGCCGGCGATCCCGGCGCGGCCGGGAATCCGGGCTCGGAAGTCCTCTGCCCGGACCGGGTCGTTGGTGACGAGGACCGGGGCCTGGGTCGAGCGCCAGATCGTGGCCGGGTCGCGACCGATGCGCTCGCACGCCGCGTCGAGAACCTCCGCCCGGGCCTGCAGCTCTGCCGGGACCGACCACATGTTCCACTCGTCGGCGTACCGGGCGACCAGCCCGAGCATCCGGTCCCCGCGCGCGCCGACCAGAAGCGGCAGATGAGCCTGAGCAGGTTTGGGCTCCATCGCGGCGTCGACGAGCGTGTAGTACCGACCGCTCACCGTCGTGCGCGGGGTGTCGAGCAGCCCGCGGACCACCTGCAGGCCCTCCTCGAAGCGGTCGACCCGCTCCCGCAGCGGCCCGAGGCGGAGCCCGTAGGCCCGGTGCTCGAGCTCCTCCCAGCCGGCCCCGAGGCCCAGGACGAGCCGGCCGTGGCTGATCAGGTCGGCCGCCGCGGCCCAGTTCGCGATGACCGCCGGATGCCGGTAGGTCACCGACATGACCAGCGGACCCAGCCCGATGCGCGTCGTCGCGGCGGCCAGACCGGACAGGGCCGCCGTCACCTCGAGGAGCGGTCGGTCCGCGTGCGGCGGGTGCTCGATGAAGTGGTCCTCGAGGTAGAGCCGGTGCCATCGGCCCGCGTCGGCGTGCCGGGCCACGGCCAGCAGGTCGTCCCAGGGCTGGTTGGCGCTGGGCCACAATGAGACACGCATCCGGCCACGATAGCCGCCTGGGCAACGCCGGCCCGGGGTGTCGCAACGCGCCGGCACCGCGGAGAACTCGGTCGAGGGGCGATCCAGGTCTTCCGTAGGATGGGCGGGTTAGCCGCAGCGGGGCCAGGCCCGCCATACCGTGAAGAAGGAAACCGTGCTCCGCACCCACCCGGCAGGCACCCTGCGTGCCGACCACGTCGGCCAGACCGTCACACTCACCGGTTGGGTGGCCAAGCGGCGCGACCACGGTGGTGTGGCCTTCATCGACCTGCGGGACGCCAGCGGCGTCGTCCAGGTCGTCGCGCGCGACGACGTCCTCACCGGAGCGGCGCACGACCTGCGGAACGAGTACTGCGTCCTGGTGACGGGCGAGGTCGTCGCCCGGACTGCGGGCAATGTCAACCCCGACCTCGCCACCGGCGAGGTCGAGGTCGTCGCCTCGCTCATCGAGGTCCTCAGCCCGAGCGCGCCGCTGCCCTTCCAGGTCGATGAGCGGGTCACCGTGGGTGAGGAGGCCCGGCTCAAGTATCGGTATCTCGACCTGCGCCGCCCCGGCAGCCACAACGCCGGACACGCGATCCGGCTGCGCTCTCAGGTGTCCCAGGCTGCCCGCGCGGTCCTCGGTGCGCGCGACTTCGTCGAGATCGAGACCCCGACGCTGACCCGCTCCACCCCCGAGGGCGCCCGCGACTTCCTCGTGCCGGCACGGCTGGCGCCCGGCTCGTGGTATGCCCTGCCGCAGAGCCCGCAGCTGTTCAAACAGCTGCTCATGGTGGCCGGGATGGAGCGGTACTACCAGATCGCCCGGTGCTACCGGGACGAGGACTTCCGGGCTGACCGGCAGCCGGAGTTCACCCAGCTGGACATCGAGATGAGCTTCGTCGAGCAGGACGACATCCTCGAGCTCGGTGAGGCGCTGGCCTCGGCGATCTGGCAGGTCATCGGCGTCGACCTGCCGATGCCGCTGCCGCGGATGACCTATGCCGAGGCGATGCGCCGGTTCGGCTCCGACAAGCCCGACCTGCGCTTCGGCACCGAGCTGGTCGAGTGCACCGAGTACTTCCGGGACACCCCGTTCCGGGTCTTCCAGGCCGAGTATGTCGGCGCCGTGGTCATGCCCGGCGGCGCAAGCCAGCCCCGCAAGGTGCTCGACGGGTGGCAGGACTGGGCCAAGCAGCGCGGCGCTCGCGGGCTGGCCTATGTCCTCGTCCAGGAGGATGGCACCCTGACCGGGCCGGTGGCCAAGAACCTGTCCGAGACCGAGCTGGCCGGGCTGGCCGCCCACGTCGGCGCGGCTCCGGGTGACTGCATCTTCTTCGCGGCCGGGTCGACGGCGGCCTCGCGTGCGCTGCTCGGGGCGGCTCGGCTCGAGATCGGCCGGCGCTGCGCGCTCATCGACGAGTCGGCCTGGTCGCTGCTCTGGGTGCTCGACGCGCCCCTGTTCAAGCCGACCGGGGAGGCCGTCGCCGAGGGCGATGTCGCCGTCGGCGGGGGTGCATGGACCGCCGTCCATCACGCCTTCACCTCGCCCAAGGCCGAGTATCTCGACACCTTCGACACCGACCCCGGACCGGCGCTCGCCTACGCCTACGACATGGTCTGCAATGGCAACGAGATCGGTGGCGGCTCGATCCGTATCCATCGCCGGGACATCCAGGAGCGGGTCTTCGCCGTCATGGGCCTGAGCGAGGCGGAGTCGCAGGAGAAGTTCGGCTTCCTCCTCGACGCCTTCAAGTTCGGCGCGCCCCCGCACGGCGGGATCGCCTTCGGCTGGGACCGGATCGTCATGCTGCTCGGCGGCTTCGACTCGATCCGCGATGTCATCGCCTTCCCCAAGTCCGGCGGTGGCTACGACCCGCTGACCGACGCACCGGCGCCCATCACGCCCGAGCAGCGCAAGGAGGCCGGCATCGACGCCACGCCGACCGCGTCAAGCGCCGGGGCTGTCCCGTCGGCCTGAGCCGGTGGTCCCGTCGCGCTGTCCTTGTGGGACGGGCCAGTCGTCTGGCGAGTGCCGCGGACCTCTGACCGGCGCCGATTGAACGGTCCCGAGAGCCCTGCGATCACCGGCCGACCGGTGACCCGCGGAGGGGGACCCGGGTGCTCAGCTCGTGCACAGTGGCATAACCGAGCCGGTGGTAGACCCGACGGGCGACGGCATTGTCGGCATACATACCGAGGGTGCACACGCCTACCCCGGTGATGGCTTCGCGGGTGAGTCGCGCGGTGACCGCCGCACCCAGCCCCCGACCGCGCTGGTCGGAGCGCACCGTGATGCCGGCCAGCTCCGGGTAGCCGCCGGGCCCGTCCTCGCGGACGCCGCACGCGACCAGCGCGCCCGAGGCGTCCCGGGCGCCGACCCACCGCTCGTTGTACCGTTCGCCGGGACGCGCGTCGGTGCGCGAGTTCTCCACCGCGAGCAGGGCCTTGACCTCGTCGAGGTCGCCAGGACCGAGGCCGACGAGCAGCTGCTCCTGCTCCACCGGCGGTGGCGTGGTGTGGATCGACATCCACTCCCAGTCCCCGCCCCGGGTGAGGTCGAGCCGCGGCGCGACGACGGACAGCGCCGCGGCGGCCACCGAGACATAGTGCAGCGTCGTCAGGTCGACCACGGCTGCCGTGGCGTCGAGCCAGCGGTCGATCGCCCTGGGGGAGCCGAGCAGGGTGAGCGCCGTGCCACCCCGGGCGGCCGGGTGGCGGACCCCGACCGCGCCGCCACAGACATAGGCGGGCACGGGGAGGACCGCGGGGACGGCATACCGAAGGAAGTCATCCCCAGGGACGAGCCGGACGAGCTCGTCCCTGGTCCGTGCGACCGTCAGCTCGCCCACCGTGACCTCACTCGACGATGGCGAACCGGTCGTGCAGCCGGCGCAGCGGACCGGGTGCCCACCAGTTCCACCGACCGAACAAGGTCATCGTCGCCGGGACGAGAAGCATCCGGACCAGCGTGGCGTCGATCGCGACGGCGATGGCCAGGGCGAAGCCGGTCTCCTTGATGATGAGCAGCTCTCCGGCGGCGAAACCGGCGAAGACGATGACGACGAGGATCGCCGCCGAGCTGATGATCCGCCCGGATCGCTGCAGCCCGTAGACGACCGCGTCGGCGTCGCCGACCCCGTGCTCGTGCAGCTCGATGATCCGGGACAGCAGGAAGACCTCATAGTCCATCGACAGCCCGAACCCGAAGGCCAGGACGAGCAGCGGGATGACCGACTCGACTCCGCCCGCCGGGCTGAACCGGAGCAGCCCGGACAGGTGGCCGCCCTGGAAGACCCAGGTCAGGACGCCGAGGGTCGCTGCGAGGGAGAGGACGTTGAAGATGAGCGCCTTCAGGGGGAGGACGATCGAGCCCGACATGAGGAAGAGCAGGACGATCGTCGCCAGTGCGACGAGGGTGAAGGCGTATGGCGCCCGCGCGATGAGCGAGGAGGTGAAGTCGCCGAGGACGGCGGTCGGTCCGGTCACCCAGGTCTGGAACGGGGGCCGGTTGGCGCGCAGGGTGGCTACCAGGGCGCTGTTGACGTCCTCGGCGGGGGCGGCTCCGGTGCGCAGCCCGATCTGGACGTAGCCCCCGCGGACCTCCACGGGCGGGTCCACGGACTTCACGCCAGGAAGCGTGGCCGCCGTGCGGGCCCACTGCTGCGCCGCGTCGAGGGTGGTCCGGCCCACGACGGTCACCGGGGGCTGAGTCGTGGCCGGGTAATCGCGGGCGAGCGCCTCGAAGAAGACCCGCTGAGGTGCGTCGGTCGGGAGGAGCTGGACCCCGGAGCTGACGACGCGCAGTCCCAGGGCGGGAAGGGCGAGGGCCACCAGCACAGCAACGGTGGCCCCGACCACGAGCCAGGGCGCCTTCTGGACGGCCCGGGCCAGCCGACTGAAGACGCCCTCGTGCGGGGGGATCTCGGTACCCTTGCGGAGCAGCCGCCGCCCGGCGAGCATGCACAGCGCCGGGACGAGCGTGACGGCGACGACGAGCGCGACGACGACGACCGAGACGCCGGCCGCGCCGATAGCGCGCATGATCGAGGCCTCGAAGATGAGCAGGCCGGCCAGCGAGATTGCGACGGTGACGGCCGAGAAGACGACGGTCCGTCCGGCGGTGGCCACCGTCCTGGCCGTGGCCTCGACGAAGATCTCGCGGGGCAGGTCATGGGCGGGGCGCCCCTCGGCGAGATGGCGCACCTCCTCGCGGAACCGGCTGACCACGAGCAGGCCGTAGTCGATGCACAGACCGAGGCCGAGGATCGTCACGACGTTGACGACGGTGGCCTCGAGGTCGATGAGGTGCGAGAAGGCGAGCAGTGAGGCCAGTCCGCCGCCGATCGAGGCGAGCGCCCCGACGATGGGCATCCCGGCGGCGATGAAGCCGCCGAAGACGAGGACGAGGACGAGCAGGCTGACGGGCAGGGCCAGGGCCTCACCGTGTTTCATGTCGGTCTGCAGCTGGCCGACGACAGCCGACACGAGCTGGCGGACCCCACCGGTGTGGACCGTGGCGCCAGGGATCGCGCCGAAGCTGTCCGCGGCCTGCCTCTCGACGCTACGGATGGCCGCGTCCCGGGTCGATGTGTCGAGCCCGACGTTGAGGGTGGCCGTGACGAGGAAACCGCCCGAGGTGGGCGACCCGTGGGCGAGCATCGGGGCCGCCGCCGGGCTCCTCGGGCCCCCAGGCACGATGAACGGCGAGGTGACCGAGGCGACCGGCGCGTTCGCGGTGACCTTCGTCGCGAAGTCCTTCGTCGCCGCCGCGACCGCCGGGTCGTCCAGGCTCACTCCGGCGACCGTGACGAGGACCGACGGGCCCACCCGGTCGGAGTCGTTGAGCAGGTCGCGCCCGGTGACCGACTCGCTGGCCACGCTGGGATCGCCGGAGCCCAGCCGGCTGAACAGCGACTCGTTGCCGAAGCCGCCCAGAGCGGCGGTGAAGGCCAGCGCGGAGAGGACGACCCACAGGGCCACGGTGGCTCTGGCGTGACGACCGACGAGCAGCCCGAGCCGACGCAGGAGCGTGGGGCGGACGCGGGTCGACAGCGTGCTGATGTCAGAAGCCACGGCGTCCACTGTTTCACGTCGCGGGCGGTGCAGCGCACGCCGAACGTCCTGGTCGTGGCGGTGGCCCGGGGTACTCTCCCCCCATGGCTCGACAGCGTCGCACGGTGGCAGCATCGGTGGCCCTGGTGGCGGTCGCTGCGGCGGCCTACCTGTGGGCGACCGGGCTGATGGACTCGCTCTACGCGTACCGGTCCCCGTTCGCCGCGGCGCCCCTGTCCGCCGGCCTGCCGGTGGGCAGCCCGCTCGCCGGACGGGTGGTCGTCGTCCTCGTCGACGGGTTGCGGGTCGACACCGCTGCCGACCCCGCGGTGATGCCCGAGCTCGACCGGCTCCGCCGCTCCGGAGCCTCGGCCACCCTCCACTCGACGACGCCGTCCTACTCGATCCCGAGCTGGACCGTGCTCATGACCGGGGCCTGGCCGGAGCTGTCCGACGGCCCGGCGATGAACCCCCTCGCGGGCCAGACCTCCCGCACCTGGACCCAGGACAATCTCATGGCAGCCGCCCACCGCGCGGGTCTGACGACGGCGTATGCCGGGACGGACTGGTTCCCGCAGCTCTTCCAGCCGGGAACCGTCGACCATCTCGCGCCGCTGCACGAGGAGACCGACGCCGCGGACGAGGCCAGCACGGTGGCGCTGCTCGGCTTCCTGGCCGCCGACCAGGGCGACCTGCTGCTCCTCCACCTCAACGAGGTCGACCACGCGGGCCACCACGCGGGCGGACCGCGCGACCAGCGCTGGGACGCGGCCGCGACCAAGGCCGACGCCCGGATCGGCCGGGTCGCCGCGGCCCTGGACCCCCGGCGGGACACCATCGTTGTCGTCTCGGACCATGGCCATGTCGATGCCGGCGGTCACGGCGGTCAGGACGCGATCGTCCTCCAGGAGCCGCTTGTCCTCTCCGGAGCCGGCATCCGCCCCGGCAGCTACGGCGACCACGACCAGGTCGACGTCGCGCCCACGGTGGCCACGCTGCTCGGGACCAGTCTCCCCGCGGTCAACCAGGGCCACCCGCTGGTCGACCTGCTCGCCGGGGTCGCGGACCTCACGGCAGCCGAGACCGCCCAGCAATCTCAGCTGCTCCAGCGGTATGCCGCTTCGCTCGGAGCGGCCACGCCCCAGGTCGCGGCGCAGTCAGATCCGATATCGGCATACCAGAAAGCCCTGGCCGACCTGCGGAGCAGCGCGCTGACCAAGGAGCGGCTGCTGCGTGGGGGAGTCGCGGTCGCCGCGGTCGCGCTCCTCGCGCTGCTCCTCGCCAGGTCGCGGCGGCCCCGCCGCTGGTTCGCGGTGGGCGCGCTGGTCTACGCCGTCACCTTCCATCTGCAGTATGCCGTCCTGCGGGGCCGGACCTACTCGCTCAGCTCGGTCCTGAGCAGCGGTGACGTGATCGCCGCGACATCGGTCTGCGCGGCGGTGGCCTTCCTCGTCGCCTCGGCCGTCACCCTCGCCGGAGGCGGGCCCAGGCTGCGCGAGGACCTCGGGTCGACGCACCTGTGGCTGGCCGCCTGGGTCCTCGCGGGCCTCGCCATCCCGGCGCTGTGGACCGCGGTCGTCAACGGCCCGACGGTGACGTGGACGCTGCCGGAGATGACCTCGATGTTCCTCGGCTTCAGTGCCGTCCTCCAGGCGCTGGTGGTCGCGGCCCTCGCCCTGGTGCTGCTGCCGGCCGCCGCCCTGGCCTCCCGAGCGCTCGGACGGCGGCGGGCCACGGCGTGAGCAGCACCCTCTTCGGGGCGGTCGACGAGGGACCCGCCGCCCTCCCACCGCTCGCGGTACGGATGCGCCCGCGGAGCCTGGACGAGGTCCGTGGGCAGGCCCGAGCGCTCGCCCCGGGCAGCCCGCTGCGGCGCCTCGTCGAGGCCCCGGCGGGGCCTGCCGGCCCCGTGTCGGCCATCCTCTGGGGACCGCCCGGCACAGGGAAGACCACCTTGGCGCATGTCGTCGCGACCGCCTCCGGGCGCCGGTTCGTCGAGCTGTCCGCCGTGACCGCCGGGGTCAAGGACGTTCGTGCGGTGATCGACGCGGCCATCCGCGAGCGCGAGCTCTACGGCCGTCAGACCGTACTCTTCCTCGACGAGATCCACCGGTTCACCAAGGCCCAGCAGGACGCGCTCCTGCCAGCTGTCGAGAACCGGCTCGTCATCCTCGTCGCGGCGACGACCGAGAATCCGTCCTTCTCGGTCATCGCGCCACTGCTCTCGCGGTCCTTGCTCATCGCCCTCGAGCCGCTCTCGGACGCCGACCTCATCGACGTCATCGAGGCCGCATTGGCCGAGGAGCGCGGACTCGGCGGGCGTTTCACCCTCGACGACGCCGCCCGCGACCAGCTGGTCCGGATCGCCGGGGGCGACGCCCGCCGGGCCCTCACGGCGCTCGAGGCGGCCGCCGGTGCGGCCGAGGACGCCGCCCACGCGGTGGTGGACGAGCCAGACTCCGTCGCGGCCGCGGGTGAGTCGGCCGCGGGGGCGTCATACCGGATCAGCGCGGCCGACCTCGGCCGCGCCGTCGAGCACGCGACGGTGCGCTACGACCGGGCCGGTGACCAGCACTACGACGTCGCCTCGGCGCTGATCAAGTCGATGCGTGGCTCGGACGTCGACGCCGCGCTGCACTACCTGGCCCGGATGCTCGAGGCGGGGGAGGACCCGCGGTTCATCGCCCGGCGGGTGGTCATCGCCGCCTCCGAGGATGTCGGGATGGCCGACCCCACCGCGCTCCAGACCGCGGTCGCCGCGCTGCACGCGGTGGCCCAGATCGGGATGCCGGAGGCGCGGATCGTCCTGGCCCAGGCCGTCGTCCATGTCGCCATCGCCCCCAAGTCGAATGCCGCCTATCTCGCCATTGACACGGCGATCGCCGACCTCCGCGCCGGCCGCGGTGGTCCCGTCCCAGCGCACCTGCGCGGAACGGGGTATGCCGGGGCCGCGCGGCTAGGCCATGGCGAGGGCTACCGGTACCCGCACGACGAGGCCGACGGGGTCAGCCCCCAGCAGTATCTGCCCGATGACCTCGCCGGGACCGCCGACTACTACCACCCGACCGGCCGGGGCTTCGAGGAACGCCTGGTGTCCCGTTGGGCCTGGCTCCGGGAACACATCCGTCGGCTCGGCCCGGGCGAGGACTGAAGATCTTTCGACCGGCCACCGGAGGAGCCGCCCGATGGACTCGTCTTGGCGTCTCTCGTGTAACGATTTGTTATCCCCGGCCCCAAGCCGCTTGGTGCGCTCGATCTCGTGTGGCATGTTGTTCAGGTCCCGTTGGGAACCGGGTCGTGCGCATGGCAGGATTCCACCGTTACACGCCCGCCTTGTGCGAAAGCGCGGCCCGTATTCGTTCGACGAGTCAGGAAGAGGGACGTATGTCGGCATCGGGCGACGTTGCCCAGGACCCCTGGTCGGCACCGGGCCCTGGCCCTGGCACCGGCGTCGCGACCGTCCCGGACGCCGAGGCGCTGCGCAGGCCGTCCGACTCCCCGCTGCGGACCGCGATGCGACGGCTGCGTCGCAACAAGATGGCGATGGTCTGCCTGGGGATCGTCATCTTCTTCGTCCTCATCGCCATCTTCGCGGACCTGCTCACCAAGCTCGAGGGCGAAGTCCTGAACGACTACCACCTCGACCTCGTCGACGACTATGGCTTTCCCCGCATCGGCCCCACCTCGGATCATTGGTTCGGTGTCCAGCCCCATGACGGTCGCGACGTCTTCGCCCGCTGGGTCTACGGTGCGAGGCCGAGCCTGATCATCGCCTTCATCGCCTCGCTGGCGTCCACCTTCTTCGGGGTGCTCGTCGGTCTGGTCTCCGGCTACCTCGGTGGGCGGGTCGACGCGGTGATCTCCTGGATCATCGACCTGGTTCTCAGCCTGCCCTACCTGCTCTTCGCCGTGGCCATGGTGCCGATCATCGTCAGCATTGCCGGGGGCGTCGACAATGTGACCCCGGAGGGCAACGCCCAGATCCGGTTCTTCGTCCTGCTGTTCGTCCTCGTCTTCTTCGGCTGGGCCGGCCTGGCCCGGCTCATCCGCGGTGAGGTGCTCTCGCTCAAGCAGCGCGAGTTCGTCGACGCCGCGAAGGTCCTCGGGGTGCCGACCTGGCGACTGCTGCGCCGCGAGCTGCTGCCGAACCTCGTCGCGCCGATCATCATCCAGTTCACCTTGGCCCTGCCTGCCTATATCGTCGCCGAGGCCGGGCTGTCCTATCTCGGCGTCGGTCTGATCGACCCCATCCCGTCATGGGGGCAGATGATCGACGCGGCGACGAACTACTACGCCGCAGATCCGCTCTTCCTGTGGCTGCCCGTCCTCGGAGTCTCCGTGCTGACGCTCGCCTTGTCGTGGTTCGGCGACAGCGTCCGCGATGCCTTCGACCCCAAAGCGCGCCGCTAAGAGCTGGCGTGGTGTGTCCCGAAAGTACGAAGGAGATCACGTGATTCGACACAAGAAACTGGCTGCCATGGTGGCCCTGGCTGGCCTCGGGGTGGCCGCATGTAACGCCCCGGCGGCGGTCAACAACCCTGGGAGCACCGCCAGCTCCACAACTCAGGCCGCGCCCCAGGAGAAGGCCCTGGACCCGACAGCCAAGGGCCCTGCGCCCGAGGTCGCCGGCGCCGCCAAGGGTGGCACCATCCTCGTCCGGGCCGAGACGACGCCGTCGACGATGGACCCGACCGACATCTACTACGTCGACAGCAACGAGATCAGCAAGCTGACCTTCCGCGCCCTGACGCAGTTCGACATGCGCAATGGCAAGCCCGTCCTCGTCCCGGACCTCGCCGAGGACCTCGGCACGGTGTCGGCCGACGGCCTGACCTGGACCTTCAAGCTCAAGAAGGGCATCAAGTACCACGACGGCACCGAGGTCAAGGCCGAGGACTACGCCTACGCGATCAAGCGGTCCTTCGCGCACGACCTGTTCGCGAACGGCCCGACCTACCAGCTCGACTACTTCAAGGACGGCGACACCTACAAGGGTCCCTGGGCGAGCGGCGACACCTACGCCGGCGTCGAGACCCCGGACAACAACACGCTGGTCATCCACCTGCGTACCCAGTTCGGTGACCTGCCGTTCTATGCGTCCTTCCCGATGTTCACGCCCATTCCTAAGGCGAAGGACACCAAGGACAACTACCAGAACTCCCCGATGTCGACCGGTCCTTACACCTGGGACACCTACACGGTCGGCACCGAGCTGAAGCTGAAGAAGAACCCCAACTGGGACCCCGCCACCGACCCGGTGCGGCACCAGTACGCGGACGCGTGGCACTTCAAGTGGGGCGCGGACGCGGTCACCACGCAGAAGCAGACGATCCTCAGCCAGGGCCCGGACGCCGCATCGCTCGAGTACGACTCGGTCGACTCCTCGGTGCTGCCGGACCTGGCCGGGAAGCAGTCGCAGCTCCTCACCGGTGAGAGCCCCTGCACCTACCTGTTCCAGATGGACTCGCGCAAGATCCCGCTCGAGGTCCGCAAGGCCATCGCGGTCGCCTACGACTACGACGGCATGTGGAAGATCGTCGGCAACAACGACGTGACGAGCGCTCGCGCGAGCACGATCCTGCCGCCCTCGGTCCCGGGCTACAACAAGTACGTCCTGGACGTCAACGGCGTCAAGCTCAACGGCACCGGCTCCGGTGACCCGGTGAAGGCCGCCGCCATGCTCAAGGCCGCTGGTAAGGAGAACTTCGAGCTGGTCTGGTACTACTCGAACGACAACAAGATCGCGACCGCCGGCTCGGCATACCGCGAGAAGTTCTTCCAGAAGGCCGGCTTCAAGACCAAGGCGATCGGCGTGCCGAAGGCCCAGATCCGGTCCTACACGGCGGACTACTCCAAGGATGCCAACGTCCTCTGGTCGCCGAGCGGATGGTGCTCCGACTGGCCCTCCGGTGGCTCGTGGTTCCCGGTGCTCTTCAAGAGCAGCTCGGTCAAGAACAACCAGTCGATCGGTGAGCTCATGGACCCGGCGCTCGACGCGAAGATCGACGCCGTCAGCACCAAGCCGCTCGACGCGCAGGCCGCCGAGTGGGGCGCCATGGACAAGTACATCATCGAGACGTACCTCCCGGCGTTGCCGCTGTACCACGACAAGCTCGGCATGGTCATCGGAAACAAGATCGGTGGAGCAATCGCCGATGTGACGATGGGTATGCCGTTCTTCCCGACGATCTTCGTCAAGCCGTAATCTCGCTGACGGTTCGTCTGTAGCACCTGCAGACCCGGTGGCCGGAGCGCTCGCTTCGGCCACCGGGTCACCCATCGCCGACTCCGGGAGCCCACTCCAGTGCTGGTCTACATCTTGCGCAGGCTCGCGAGCGCGATCTCGGTCGTCCTCGTGACAATCGTCATCTCGTTCGGGTTGTTCTTCGTCGCCCCGTCCGATCCCGCCGGCATGCTCTGCGGGGTCAAGTGCACTCCCGCGCGGGTGGCCGAGATCGAGAAGAGCCTCGGGCTCGACAAGCCGACCTCCGAGCAGTTCGCCTTGTACATGAAGGGCCTGGTCGTCGGACGCACCTATGAGTCCGGCGGCGTCACCCGGGAGTGCCCGGCGCCCTGCCTGGGCTTCTCGTTCAAGAACGACCAGCCGGTGCTCGGCACCCTGATCGCCCGGCTCCCGGTCAACCTCAGCCTCGTCTTCGGCGCGGCACTGATCTTCCTCATCACCGGCGTCACCGTCGGCTCGCTCGCGGCAAAGAGACCCGGGACCACCGGGGACCGCGCCCTCGTCGGCACGACCCTGTTGATGAGCTCGGTGCCGTACTACATCATCGCCATCCTCGTCTTCTTGTACCTGGTCATCCAGGTCCCGATACTGCCTAGACCGGCCTACGTGTCCCCCTTCCAGAATCCCGGAGCATGGATCGCGGGGATGATCACGCCCTGGCTGGTCCTGGGGATCTACAGCTCCACCTCGTATGCGCGGTACTCGCGCGGCTCGATGATCGAGTCCCTCTCCGAGGACTACGTGCGCACCGCCCGGGCCAAGGGCCTCAGCGACCGGCGGGTGACCTTCGTCCACGCGCTGCGCGCGGCGATCACCCCGGTCATGACGATCTTCGGCCTCGACGTCGCGGGGCTCCTGGTCTCCTCGATCTTCACCGAGAAGATCTTCGGCCTTCAAGGACTCGGCATCACCGCCTTGCAGTCCCTGACGAACTATGACCTCCCACTCATCATGGGCACGGTGATCGTCGGCGCGGTCGTCCTGGTCATCATGAACTTCATCGTCGACGTCCTCTACTCCGTGCTCGACCCGAGGGTGAGGCTGGTATGAGCGCCGCTGTGAACGAGGCGGCGCACAGCGCGGCCCACACCCCGGCGGGCGGACCCCGGCCGAGCCGTCGCCCCTCGCACAAGGGCCAGGACGAGGCCTTCCTCGTCGTCGACGACCTCTCGGTGCAGTTCCCGACCGAGGACGGTCTGGTCAAGGCGGTCCAGAACGTCAGCTACTCGCTGCCACTGGGCCGAACCCTGGCGATCGTCGGTGAGTCCGGCTCCGGCAAGTCCGTGTCCTCGATGGCCATCATGGGCCTGCACGACCCGAAGCGGACGATCATCACCGGGTCGATCTCCCTGGGTGGGGAGCAGATCGTCGGCCGCAGCCAGGACGACATGCGCAAGATCCGCGGCCAGGTCGCGTCGATCATCTTCCAGGACCCGCAGAGCTCGCTGCACCCCTACTTCACGGTGGGCTGGCAGCTGCGCGAGGCGTACCGCGAGCACCACCAGGTGTCGAAGTCGGTGGCGCACACCCGGGCCATCGAGATGCTCGACCGGGTCGGCATCCCGCACCCGAAGCGGCGCGCCGACCAGTACCCCTTCGAGTTCTCCGGCGGGATGCGCCAGCGCGCGATGATCGCCATGGCCCTGATCAACGACCCGCAGCTGATCATCGCCGACGAGCCGACAACGGCCCTCGATGTCACGGTCCAGGCCCAGATCCTCGACCTGCTCAACGACCTGCAGGCCGAGTTCGGGTCCGCGATCATCATGATCACCCACGACCTGGCCGTCGTGGCCGAGGTCGCCGACGACGTCATGGTCATGTACGGCGGCCGCGCGGTCGAACACGGCACGGCGGAGCAGGTGCTGGTCCGGCCGAACCACCCGTACACGTGGGGTCTGCTTCAGTCGATCCCGGCGGTCTCCAGCGAGCAGGCCGAGCTCTACCCGATCAAGGGCAACCCGCCCAGCCTGCTCAGCCTTCCACCCGGGTGCTCCTTCGCCCCGCGGTGCCCGTATGTCGATCGGGTTCCCGACGGTAAGTGTCGGACCGACCTGCCAGAGCTGATCAGCCGCTCCGCCGGTGACCACGGGCTGAGCCGCTGCCACCTATCCAACCCGGACGCGATCTTCGCGGCCGAGGTCGAGCCGAGGATCGCCTGACATGGAGTCCACGAACCGGGCGGGCCAGACGCCCATCCTCACCGTGCGTGACCTGAAGATGCACTTCCCCGTGAAGAACAACGAGGGACTGCTCGGTGGTCGCCAGATCGTCAAGGCCGTCGACGGCGTGGACCTGGACCTGTATGCCGGTGAGACCCTCGGCCTGGTCGGCGAGTCCGGCTGCGGGAAGTCCACTCTGGGTCGCTCGATCATCCGCCTCACCCGCCCGACGGCTGGATCGGTCCTCTTCCAGGGCACCGAGATGGCGACGATCGGCGAGCGTCAGCTGCGCCCGTTCCGGCGCAAGCTGCAGATGATCTTCCAGGACCCCTACGGCTCACTCAACCCGCGCCAGACGGTCGGCACGATCATCAAGACCCCGCTGGAGGTCCACGGCCTGGCCAAGGGCAAGGAGAAGGAGCGGGTCCAGGACCTGCTCGCCCGGGTCGGCCTGAACCCGGAGCACTACAACCGGTATCCGTCCGAGTTCTCCGGCGGCCAGCGACAGCGCATCGGTATCGCCCGAGCCCTGGCCGTCGAGCCGCAGGTCATTATCGCCGACGAGCCGGTCTCCGCCCTCGACGTGTCGATCCAAGCCCAGGTCATCAACCTGCTCAATGCGCTGCGCCGCGACCTCGGGATCGCCTTCATCTTCATCGCCCACGACCTCGGTGTCGTGCGGCACTTCTGCGACCGGGTCGCGGTCATGTACCTGGGCAAGATCGTCGAGTACGGGCCCAAGCACGAGGTCTACGAGCGGCCCCGCCACCCGTACACCCAGGCCCTGCTTTCGGCCGCGCCGGATCTCAACGTCGTCCGTGGGGTTCCGCCGAAGGAGCACATCCGATTGGTCGGGGATGTCCCGAGCCCGATCGACCCGCCGAGCGGCTGCCGGTTCCGGACCCGTTGCTGGAAGGCCCAGGCGATCTGCGCCGAGCAGGAGCCGGTGCTGGAGTCGCGGGACGACAGCGCGCAGGACCACCGGATCGCCTGTCACTTCCCAGCCCAGCTCGAGGGTCTGACGGCCGCGGTCTGAGCCTGGTCCACTAGGGTTGGCGCTGAGGTCGCAGGTGGCGACCGCGCCGACGTGGAGGTAGGAAGGGATGTCCTTGTCCCCGGTGACCCTAGGTGACATCGCGCTGACCGCGGTCGCCATCGCCTTCGCCTACCTCGTGTTCCGGCTCGGACGGGTCGTCGGCAAGGCGGAGCAGATCCTCGAGGAGACCCGGGTCGGAGTGCGGGGCGTGTCCGACCAGACCGTCCCTCTCATCGGGGAGGTCACCTCGACGGTCGCGGCGACGAACCAGCAGCTGGCCCGGGTCGACTCGATCACGACCAATGTCGCGACGATGACGACCAATGCCAGCGCGCTGACCTCGTTGTTCGCCGCCACGGTCGGTTCCCCGCTGGTCAAGGTCGCCGCCTTCACCTACGGGGTGCGCAGCGCGATGTCCGGTGGCACGCACCGACGGCGCCGGAGCGAGCGGTGAGGCGCCTCGCGTTCGCCGTCGGCATCGCCGTCGTGACCGCTGTCGTCGTTCGGCGGGTGCTCGCCGCCCCGGCGGTCCGCGAGGCCGTCGAGGGGGCGCTGACCGACGCTCGGGCGTTCCGCACCTCGGTCCGCGAGGGCATGACCCAGCGTGAGGGTGAGCTGCGCGCCGCCCTGGGCATCGACGCGGGGGTCCCGCGCGACGCCGAAGTCCTCGACGACCCGGCCGGGCCCCGAGCTCGGTAGGGGCCGCATCGTCGGTGCCGCCCCGCCTCCGACCACGTGCTGCCGCAGCGCAGCGACGACCCGGCTGCCCGATGGCTTCATGCGGGCACCAGAGAGCTCAAAGGACATGACGATGGAAACCGCAGAGATCCGCCGCCGCTGGCTGAGCTTCTTCGAGAGCCGCGGCCACACCGTGGTGCCGTCGGCGCCATTGCCCTATGACGACCCGAACCTGCTGTTCGTCAACGCCGGGATGGTGCCCTTCAAGCCCTACTTCCTCGGTCAGGAGACCCCGCCCTATCCGCGGGCCACCAGCGTCCAGAAGTGCGTGCGGACCCTCGACATCGAGGAGGTCGGCAAGACCACCAGGCACGGCACCTTCTTCCAGATGAACGGCAACTTCAGCTTCGGCGACTACTTCAAAGCCGGCGCCATCGAGATGGCGTGGGAGCTGGTCACCCGGCCGCAGAGCGACGGTGGCTACGGCTTCGCGGAGAAGGACCTCTATGCGTCGGTCTATGTCGACGACGACGAGGCCATCGCGCTGTGGAAGAAGATCGCCGGGCTGCCCGATGACCGGATCGTCCGGCTCGGGATGAAGGACAACTTCTGGTCGATGGGTGTGCCGGGGCCTTGCGGCCCGTGCAGCGAGATCCTCATCGACCGCGGGCCGGCATACGGAGCGGACCGGGACTGGGAGGCCGGCGACCGGTACATGGAGTTCTGGAACCTCGTGTTCATGCAGAACATCCGTGGCGAGGGGCCGGGCAAGGAGGGCTACCCGATCGTCGGGGATCTTCCGGCGAAGAATATCGACACCGGCCTCGGCCTCGAGCGGGTCGCTTACCTGCTCCAGGGTGTCGACAATATGTACGAGATCGACGAGGTCTTCCCGGTCATCGCGGCGGCCCAGGAGCAGTCCGGCCGCCGGTATGGCGTCGACCGCGACGACGACGTCCGGTTCCGGGTCGTCGCCGACCACGTCCGCTCCGCGCTCATGCTCATCGGCGACGGGGTGACCCCGAGCAACGAGGGCCGCGGCTACGTGCTCCGCCGGCTCATCCGCCGGGCCATCCGGTCGATGCGCCTCCTCGGCGTCCAGGACCCGACCCTGCCCGTGCTCCTGCCGGTGAGCAAGGAGCAGATGGCCAAGTCCTATCCCGAGCTGGACCGCGAGTGGGGCCGGATCGCCCAGGTCGCGTATGCCGAGGAGGACGCCTTCCGGCGCACCCTGAGCGCCGGGACGACGATCCTCGATGTCGCAGTGGCCAAGGCCAAGACGGCGGGGGCGACGACCCTGTCCGGTGCGGACGCCTTCGCCCTGCACGACACCTACGGCTTCCCGATCGACCTCACCCTCGAGATGGCGGCGGAGCAGGGCGTCCAGGTCGACGAGGCCGGCTTCCGGAGGCTCATGACCGAGCAGCGCGACCGCGCCAAGGCGGACGCCCGGGCGAAGAAGAGCAGCCACGGCGACACCTCGGTCTACCGCCAGGTCGCCGACGAGCTCGGTCGCGAGGTGGAGTTCACCGGGTATGACGAGGTGGCCTCCGAGGCGCGGGTCGCCGGCCTGGTCCGCGACGGCGAGGTTGTCCCGCATGCGGTCGCCGGTGACAGCGTCGAGCTGGTCCTGGACCGCACGCCGTTCTATGCCGAGGGTGGCGGACAGCTCGCCGACGGCGGGCGGATCGTCCTGGCCGGCGGGGCGGTCGTCGAGGTCGACGACGTCCAGAAGCCGATCGGCGGTCTGGTCGTCCACCGCGCGCGGGTCGTCTCCGGCGAGGTCACGGCGGGGGAGGGCGCCAACGCCCTGGTCGACATACCGCGTCGGAAGGCGATCTCCCGCGCGCACACCGCGACCCACATGGTCCACAAGGCGATCCGGGAGGCGCTCGGCGAGACCGCGACCCAGGCCGGCTCGGAGAACTCGCCCGGCCGGTTCCGGTTCGACTTCCACGCCCAGTCCGCAGTGCCGGTCTCGGTGCTGCGCGATGTCGAGGCCCGGGTCAACGAGGTGCTCCTCGAGGACCTCGCGGTCAGCGCCGAGGTGATGTCCCAGGCCGAGGCGGTCGAGGCCGGCGCGATGGCGCTCTTCGGCGAGAAGTACGGTGACCGGGTCCGGGTCGTCTCGGTCGGGGACTGGGCCCGCGAGCTGTGCGGCGGCACCCACACTCAGCGCACCGGCCAGCTCGGTGTCGTCAAGCTGCTTGGCGAGGCGTCGATCGGCTCAGGGGTCCGCCGGGTCGAGGCCCTCGTGGGCTCCGATGCGTACGGCTTCCTCGCCCGGGAGCAGGCCATCGTCGGCCAGCTGACCGAGGTGCTCAAGGTCCGCTCCGAGGAGCTGCCCGAGCGCGTCTTCGGCCTGCTCGGCAAGCTCAAGGAGGCCGAGCGTGAGATCGCCTCGATGCGTCAGCAGCAGGCCCTCGCCGCCGGGGGCCGGCTCGCCGACAGCGCCGCCGACGTCGGCGGGGTCAGCGTCGTCATCCACGACGTCGGTGAGGGGACCACTCCGGACGACCTGCGCACCCTCGTGCTCGACGTGCGGGCCCGGCTCGGTGCCGAGCGTCCGAGCGTCGTCGCGATGACGACGGTCAACGCGGGCAAGCCGGTCGTCGTCGTCGCGACGAACGAGGCCGCCCGCGGCCGCGGGCTCAAGGCCGGCGCCCTGGTTCGGGTCGCCGCGGCCGCCCTCGGCGGCGGAGGGGGCGGCAAGGACGACCTCGCCCAGGGCGGCGGAACCGACCCCTCGGGCACCGCGGCCAGCCTCGTCGCTGTCCGCGACGCGGTCGCCCACCTGGCCGGCTGACCGTGGCCGGCTCGCCCGGTGTCTGGGTGGGTGTCGACGTCGGCTCGGTCCGCGTCGGTGTCGCCGTCGCGGACCCTGCGGGCATCCTCGCCACCCCGCTGCGCACTCTGGCTGTGACGACGGACGACGCGCTCGTCGCCGACCTGGGCGTCGTCCTCGACGAGGTGGGCGCGGTCGGGGCGGTCGTCGGTATGCCGCGCCAGCTCTCCGGAGCAGAGGGCTCGGCGGCCGAACGGGCCCGACTCGTCGCGGGTGCGCTCGCGCAGGCCCGCCCCGGGTGTGTGGTCTTCCTCGTCGACGAACGCTTGACCACCGTCGACGCGCACCGCAGACTACGCGACAGTGGCGTGGCAGGACGCCGGCAGCGGGCGGTGGTCGACCAGGCCGCCGCCGTGCTCATCCTCCAGAGCGCGCTGGACCACCTCGCTGCCCAGGGGACCCCGGGAGGGGAGCAGATCTTCCCACCCGGTGGCCAGCGCACCCGACGGACGAAGGGCCGACGATGACCGACCGCCTCGACGAGACGATCTTCGGGGCTGACGGTGCGGGCGACACGACCCCCGCGCCGCTGGTCACCCGGGCCAGCCGCCGGGCGCAGCAGGAGAGCCGGCCGCCGGCGGTCAAGCCGCCCGGTGGGCGCGCGGCACGACGCGGACTGGTCCTGCTCGTCACGGTGGCCCTCGTCGCCGGTGCCGCACTGGCGGCCTTCACGGTCCTGCGGCCCTGGCTGGAGGGGCTGCGCGCCCCGAAGGACTACCCGGGACCGGGCAGCGGATCGGTGAGCTTCGTCATCAGCCCCGGCGATACCGGCGGGGCGATCGGCCAGCGGCTCCAGGCCGCCGATATCGTCCTCACCTCGGGTGCCTTCGTCGAGGCCTTCACCGCCGACCCCAAGGCCGCAGGGATCCAGCCGGGCAGCTACACCCTCAAGAAGCAGATGAAGGCCAGCGACGCGCTGACGGCGTTGCTCGACCCGGCGAACCGGTCGGTGCCCCGGGTCACCATCCGGGAGGGCATGTGGGTCAGCGAGGTCTTCGCCGCCTTGTCCAAGGGGACCGGGACGCCGCTGACCGACTACACCGCGGCGGCCAAGGACCCGGCGGCGCTCGGGCTGCCCGCCGAGGCCAAGGGCAACCTCGAGGGTTACCTCTTCCCGGCGACCTACGAGTTCGCCGAGCATGCCTCGGCGGCCGAGCAGCTGACGACAATGATCCGCACCACCACCGCCAAGCTCACCGAGCTGGGCGTCACGGCCGCCAAGGCTCACGACGTGCTGACGATGGCGAGCATCCTCGAGGCCGAGGCGCGCACCCTCGCCGACCGGGAGAAGGTCGCCAGGGTGCTGCTCAACCGGATCGCGGACCGCGACTACCTCCAGCTCGACTCGACCGTCTCGTATGCCGCCCAGCGGCGCTCGGTGACGACGACCGATGCCGAGCGCGCCTCGACGAGCCCCTACAACACGTACACGCATCGCGGAATGCCGCCGGGGCCGATCGCCAATCCCGGACTGGTGTCGATCCAGGCGGCCCTGACGCCCGCAACCGGGACCTGGCGGTACTTCGTCGCCGTCAACCCGGAGACCGGGGAGACGAAGTTCGCCAACACCTTCGCCGAGCACGAGAAGAATGTCGCCCTCTTCCAGGCCTGGTGCCGGGCGCATCCGGGCAAGTGCTGACGGGCGGAGCCTCCCCGGCGGCGAACGGGCGTGGTCTGCATCGGGCTGCTGTCCTCGGCCACCCGGTCGACCACTCCCTCTCGCCGGTGCTGCACCGGGCGGCATACCGCGAGCTCGGTCTGCGGGACTGGACCTACGAGCGGTATGACGTCACCGCGGACCGGCTCGTCGGCTTCGTCACCGCACTGGACGACTCGTGGCGCGGGCTGTCGTTGACGATGCCGCTCAAGGAGCCGGCCTTCCAGGTCGCGACCCAGGTCGGCGAGCTGGCCGACGCGGTCGGGGCGATCAACACGCTGGTCCGCACCGACGCCGGGTGGGCCGGGGAGAACACCGACGTCCACGGCCTCATCGCCGCACTGGGCGAGGTCGGTGCGCACGACCTGGCCGACCTTCCCCCCACCGTGGTGGTCGGCAGCGGGGCCACGGCCCGGTCCGCGCTGGCGGCGATCCACCGGCTCGGCGGGCGCGAGGTCGTCCTTATGGTCCGCGACGAACCCCGGACGCTGACCGTGGCGCAGGCCCGACGCTGGGGCCTTGAGCTCTCGGTGCGGCCGATCGGGCAGTGGCCGGACCGGCTCGGTGTCGTGGTGAGCACGGTGCCGCCCGCGGCCACGGCCGAGGCGGCGCGTCGGCTCCCGGATGGTGGAGCGGCACTGGTCGAGGTCGTCTACGGTGAGGGACCGAGCGCGCTGATGGCCGCGGCGGCCGACCGCGGCTGGGCTGTGGTGCCCGGGACCGCGATGCTGCTCCACCAGGGCGCCGAGCAGGTGCGGCTGATGACCGGGCGGCCGGCGCCGGTCGAGGCGATGCGGTCTGCGCTGGTGGCCGAGCTCGCCGCCCGCTCGTCGCATCCGTAGCCGGGAAACGGCGGAACGGGCCTGTGGACAACGCCCGCTGACGCCCCCGAAGTCGCTAGCCTGCTGAGATGCCCGCCCTCCTGGTCGCTCTCGCCGGACTGCTCGTCGGCGAGCTGCTGCGACGCCGGCTGGTGACGGGTGGGTACCGCCTCGACGACGACCTCGGCGCGCCGCCCCGGGCGCTTGGACCGGTCGTCCCGGTGCTCGTCGCGGCCTCGTGGTGGCTCGTCGCCGCGCGGGTCGCCGAGCCGGCCGGCTGGGTGGCGGTCCCGGCATACCTCCTGCTTGTCGTCGTCGGCGTGGGCTGCGCCTGGGTCGACCTGGACGTCCACCGCATCCCCGACGGGCTGCTGCGCCCCGGTGGCGTGCTCGTCGCGGCCCTACTGGTGGTCGCCACGGTGGCGACCGGACACTGGACTCGCCTGGCCGCCGCCGCCGTGGCGGGGGTGGCGGCCTATCTGGCCTTCTTCCTCCTCGCCCTGCCGGCCTGGGGCGGCCCTGCGTATGGCGACGTCAAGCTCGCGGCGGTGCTCAGTGCGGCGCTGGGCTGGCTCAGCCCGTGGCTCGCGCTGCTCGGGGTGGTGGCCGGCTTCGTCGTCAGCGGTGTCGTCGTCACCGCGCTGCTCCTCGCCCGGCGGGTCGGGCTGCGTACCCCGGTGGCCTTCGGGCCGGGGCTGGTCGCCGGGGCGGTCCTCGCGCTCGGGCTCTACGGGTCGAGCATCCCCGCATCCATCTCCTGAGCCGCTCCCCGGCCTGGCCGCGGGGGCGTGGGAGGATCGGGCCATGCTGCGATGGTTGACGGCCGGGGAGTCCCACGGGCCTGCCTTGGTGGCCGTGGTCGAGGGCATCCCGGCAGGGGTCGCTGTGACGACCGAGGACGTCGTCGGCGCGCTCGCGCGGCGCCGGCTCGGGGTCGGTCGCGGCGCCCGGATGGCCTTCGAACGTGACGAGGTCGAGTTCCTCGGCGGGGTTCGGCACGGGCTTACCCTCGGCTCACCGGTGGCGATCCGGGTGGGCAACTCCGAATGGCCGAAGTGGCGGACCGTCATGAGCCCGGACCCGGTCGACGACGACGCGCTCGCCGCCGCCGGTGACATCGGCGCGCCCAAGGAGGTCGCCCGCAACGCCCCGTTGACCCGGCCTCGGCCCGGGCACGCCGACCTCGTCGGGATGCAGAAGTACGGCTTCACCGACGCCCGCCCGGTGCTCGAGCGGGCCTCGGCCCGGGAGACCGCCGCGCGGGTCGCCCTCGGTGAGGTCGCCGCCCGCCTGCTCGAGCAGGCCTATGGCATCCGTCTGGTCGCCCACACCGTGTCGATGGGGACCGCCGGGGTCGGCGAGGACTACGTCCTGCCCACCCCGGACGATGTCGCCGCGCTCGACGCGAGCCCGGTCCGCAGCCTCGACGAGGCCGCCACGGCGGCCATGGTCGCCGAGGTCGAGTCGGCCAAGTCCGATGGCGACACCCTCGGCGGCGTCGTCGAGATCCTCGCGTATGGCGTGCCACCGGGCCTGGGCTCGCACGTCCACTGGGACCGCCGGCTCGACGCCCGGCTCGCCGGTGCGCTGATGAGCGTCCAGGCGATCAAGGGGGTCGAGGTCGGGGATGGTTTCGCCTCGTCCCGCACCCGCGGGTCGGCCGCCCACGACGAGATGGACCGCGACGCCGACGGGGTGATCCGCCGCCGCACCGGTCGCTCCGGTGGCACCGAGGGCGGGATGTCCACCGGCGAGCTGCTCCGGGTCCGCGCCGCGATGAAGCCCATCTCCACCGTGCCGAAGGCCCTGGCGACCGTCGACATCGCCTCGGGCGAGCCGGCCCGGGCGATCCACCAGCGCTCCGATGTCGCGGCGGTCCCGGCCGCCGGGGTCGTCGCCGAGGCGATGGTCGCCCTCGTGCTCGCGCAGGCCTGCCTGGAGAAGTTCGGTGGGGACTGCGTCGCCGAGACCGCCCGCAACCACCGGGCCTACCTCGATGCCATCCCGGAGGTCATGCGGTCGTGGTGAGCCAGGGGCCGGTGGTGGTGCTCTGCGGCCCGCCCGGGTGCGGGAAGACGTCGACCGGTGCGGCCGTCGCTGAGCTGCTCGGTGTCGACTTCCTCGACACCGACGCCGCGATCGAGGCCGCACAGGGCCGCTCGATCAGTGACATCTTCCTCGACGACGGCGAGCCGCGGTTCCGCGAGCTGGAGCGGGCCGAGGTCGCTCGGGCGCTGAGCGCCGAGACCGGGGTGGTCGCCCTCGGTGGCGGCGCCGTCATGGACCCCCAGACCCAGGCCGCCCTCGCCGGCCATCGGGTGCTCTTCCTCGACGTCGGGATCGCCGACGCGGCCAAGCGGGTCGGCTTCGACCGGTCCCGCCCGCTGCTCGCGGTCAACCCGCGGGCCCGCTGGGTCGAGCTGATGGCCCAGCGTCGCTCGACCTACGAGCGCCTTGCCCGGGCGCGCGTGGACACCTCGGGGCGCGAGGCCCCGGATGTCGCCGCCGAGGTCGCCGAGCTGGTGCGGGGGTGGCAGCAGTGAGCGTCGTCGTCCCGGTCGGCGGCTCGTATGACGTCGTCGTCGGCCGCGGCCTGCTCGCCGACCCGGGCCCGACGCTCCTGCCGATGCTCGGCGCTGCCGTGGAGCGGGTGCTCCTCGTCCATCAAGGCGCGGTGGCTGGCGCCGCGGAGCGGGTCGAGGCCGCTCTGGCCGCGCAGGGCCTCCTCGTGGTCTGCCGGGCCATCCCCGACGGCGAGGCGGCGAAGACTGCCGACATTGCGGCCGCGCTGTGGGCCGACCTCGGCGTCGCCGGCTTCACCCGCACCGACGCGGTCATCGGCCTCGGCGGGGGAGCGGCCACCGACCTCGCCGGTTTCGTCGCCGCGACCTGGCTCCGGGGTGTCCGGGTCGTCCAGGTGCCGACGACGCTGGTCGGGATGGTCGACGCGGCCGTCGGCGGCAAGACCGGCATCAACACCGCGGAGGGCAAGAACCTCGTCGGGGCCTTCCACCCGCCGGCCGGGGTGGTCTGCGATCTTGACGCGCTGCGCACCCTGCCCCGGGCGGACCTCGTCGCCGGGATGGCCGAGGTGGTCAAGCACGGCTTCATCGCCGACGCCCGCACCCTCGAGCTCGTCGAGGCCGACCCGCAGGCCGCGCTCGACCCGGCCGGGCCCGTGCTCGACGAGCTCGTCGAACGCTCCGTCGCGGTCAAGGCGGCCGTCGTCGCCGCCGACCTGAAGGAGTCGCACCTGCGCGAGATCCTCAACTACGGCCACACCTTCGGACACGCCGTCGAGCTCGTCGAGAGGTTCACCTGGCGCCACGGTGAGGCCGTCGCCGTCGGGATGACCTATGCCGCCGAGCTGGCCCGGCTGGCCGGACGGCTCGACGCCGAGGGGGTGGCTCGGCACCGTCGGATCCTCACCTCGCTCGGGCTGCCGACGGCATACCCGGCAGGTCGCTGGGCGGCGCTGCACACGGCGATGACCCGCGACAAGAAGACCCGCGGGAGCCGGTTGCGCTTCGTCGTCCTCGACGGGATCGGGATGCCCGGCCGGCTCGAGGGCCCGGACGAGGCGCTGCTGGAGGCGGCATACGAGGTCGTCTCGTCGCCCGACCCGACCACCGCGCGCTGACCGCCCCACGACCAGCCGCCCTAGACTGACCGCCATGTCGCCCCGCGTCCTGATCCTCAACGGCCCCAACCTCAACCGGCTGGGCACCCGCGAGCCGGACGTCTACGGCCGGACGACCTTCGCCGATCTCACCGCCCTCGTCCTGGGATGGGCCGCGGACCTGGGGCTGGACGCCTCGGTGCGCCAGACCAACAGCGAGTCCGAGCTCATCGAGTGGCTGCACGAGGCCGCCGACGGCGGCGCCGACGTCGTCCTCAACCCGGCCGCTTTCACCCACTACTCGTATGCCGTCCGGGACGCCTGCGCCGTCGTCACCGGGGCGGGACGGCGCCTGGTCGAGGTGCACCTGTCGAACCCGGCGGCTCGCGAGGAGTTCCGGCATACCTCGGTGGTCTCCGGGGTGGCGACCGGGACGATCGCGGGCTTCGGCGTTGACTCCTACCGGCTTGCGCTCGCCGCGCTGGCCGGCGGCCCGCAGGCGACTGAGCGAGGCGCTGCGGCGGGCTGACCGCGCGCATGTTCGCCTGAGCCGGCGCGGCCGGTAGACTGGGGCGGATCCCCAAGATGACTGGCCGGGCCGACCTGTGCCCGACACCCCCGAGCAAGGAAGCGACGCAGACCCGTGGCAACCACCAACGACCTGAAGAACGGCCTGGTCCTCACCATCGACGGCCAGCTGTGGACCGTCGTCGAGTTCCAGCACGTCAAGCCCGGCAAGGGCCCGGCCTTCGTGCGGACCAAGCTCAAGAACGTCATGAGCGGCAAGGTCGTCGACCGGACGTTCAACGCCGGGGTCAAGGTCGAGACCACCACGGTCGACAAGCGGACGATGCAGTACCTCTACCAGGACGGCACCGACTACGTCTTCATGGACACCTCGACCTACGACCAGCTCCACGTGAGCTCGGAGGTCGTCGGCTCCGCAGCCGACTACATGCTCGAGAACCAGGACGCCATCGTCGCCACGCATGAGGGTGTGCCGCTGTACATCGAGCTCCCCGCGTCGGTCGTCCTCGAGATCACCTACACCGAGCCGGGCGTCCAGGGCGACCGGGCCACCGGTGGCACCAAGCCGGCCACGCTGTCGACGGGTGCCTCGATCCAGGTGCCGCTCTTCCTCGAGACCGGCACGAAGGTCAAGGTGGACACCCGCGACGGGTCCTACCTCGGCCGGGTCAACTAGGCCCTCGGTCCACGTGGGCGCGCGCACCAAGGCACGCAAGGCCGCGCTCGACCTGCTCTTCGAAGCGGACCAGCGCGGGCTCAACGCTGCCGACCTGCTCGCCGCCAGGCTCGCCGCGCCCGGCCCGGGTCCGGTCATCCGCGAGTACACCGCGACGCTGGTCAGCGGTGTCGTCGAGCGGTGGACGGCGATCAACGACGCCCTGACGACCTATAGCCACGGGTGGACCCTCGACCGGATGCCGGCGGTCGACCGGTCCGTGCTGCGGCTCGGGGCGTATGAGGTGCTCTTCAGCCAGGAGGTGCCCGCCGCGGTGGCGATCGCCGAGGCGGTGGCCTTGGCCAAGGACCTCAGCACGGCCGACTCGGCGTCCTTCGTCAACGGCCTGCTCGCCCGGTTGGACGAGGCCAAGCCCACCCTGGTCTGACCGGCGGCGCGCTTGCGCGGGTCCGACCTCGGCAAGCCCGCCCTGAGTCAAGGCCTGGCCCGGCATACCTGGTGCTGGTGTTGTGTATGTGACGGCTGGGGCTCATGGTTGAAAGGCCCTCGGTGCGGTGGCACGATCAGGGGATGACTCCCGCACCGGCGCGGGCCGACCTGGCCCGGATGATCGACCACACCCTGCTCAAACCTGAGGCCACCGCGGACGACGTGCGGGCCTTGTGCGCCGAGGCGGTCGAGCTCGGGACCTACTCGGTCTGCGTCAGCCCGTCCCTGGCCGGTGACGCCCAGCGCGTCCTCGACGAGTCGGTCAAGCTCGCCGTCGTCTGCGGCTTCCCGTCCGGAGCGCATACCAGCGCAGCGAAGGCAGCCGAGGCGGAGGGCTCTGCGGCGCTGGGCGTGGACGAGATCGACATGGTGCTCAACCTCGCCCAGGTACGCGGCGGTGACTGGGCCGGCGTCGAGGCCGACATCCGCGCAGTGCGGGTCGCCGCTCCGGGCGTGGTCCTCAAGGTCATCATCGAGTCCGCGGCGCTGACCGACACCGAGATCGTCCGGGCCTGCCAGGCCAGCGAGCTCGCCGGTGCCGACTTCGTCAAGACCTCGACCGGCTTCCACCCTGCGGGCGGCGCCAGCGAGCACGCGGTCCGGCTGATGGCCGACACCGTCGGCGGGCGTCTCGGGGTCAAGGCCAGTGGCGGCATCCGGACCACGGCCGACGCTCTCGCCATGGTCGCAGCCGGCGCGACCCGGCTCGGCTGCTCCGCCTCCCGGGCAATCCTCGACGGCTGCGTCGACCCGGAGGTGGCCTCGTGAGCGTGGTCCAGGAGGCCATCGAGACCAAGAAGCTCGGCGGCGAGCTGTCGGCATCGACCATCGAGGCCGTAGTGCTCGGGTACACCCGTGGCGAGATCCCGGACTACCAGATGGCTGCGCTGCTCATGGCGATCCGGCTGGTCGGAATGTCGTACGACGAAACGCTGGCCCTGACCTCGGTCATGGCGAACTCGGGACCCCGGTACTCCTTCCCCGACTGCGTCGACAAGCACTCCACCGGCGGGGTCGGGGACAAGGTGACCCTCACGGCGCTGCCGCTCGTCGCCGCATGCGGCGCGCCGGTCGCCAAGCTGTCCGGACGTGGCCTCGGCATCACTGGGGGCACGATCGACAAGCTCGAGTCCATTCCCGGCTGGACCGCGGACCTCAGCGAGGAGCGCTTCCGGGCCCAGGTGGAGCGGATCGGCCTCGTCGTCGGCGGGGCCGGCGAGCTCGCCCCGGCGGACAAGGTCATCTACGCCCTCCGCGACACCACGGGCACGGTCGACTCGCTGGCCCTGATCGGCTCCTCGATCGTCTCGAAGAAGGCCGCGACGGGCTCCGGACATCTCCTCTATGACGTCAAGGCCGGCTCCGGTGCCTTCATGAAGACCCCGGCGGCGGCAAGAGAGCTCGCCGAGCTGCTCGTCCGGCTCAGCGCCTCGCTGGGCATCAAGGCCTCCGCCCTGGTGACCGACATGGACGCCGCCCTGGGTTCGGCGATCGGCAACGCCCTCGAGGTTCGCGAGTCGGTCGCCTTCCTCCGCGGGGAGCCGGTCCCTGCCGACCTCGCCGAGGTCGCCACGGATGTCGCGGTGCGGCTGCTCGAGCTCCACGGCGTCAGCGACCCCGCTGGCTCGGTGCGCCGGGCGCTTGATTCCGGTGCGGGGTACGAGAAGTTTGCCGAGTTCGTGGCTGCCCAAGGCGGAGATGTCGACGCGCTGGTGGACCTGCCGGTGTCGAGCTCGGTGCGCGTGGTCAGTGCTCCCGCCGGTGGTTTCGTCGGGGCCTTCGACGCCCTCGGCGTCGCTCAGGGCGCCCTCGAGCTCGGAGCCGGCCGGCAGACCAAGGAGGACACCCTCGACCTCGGCGCCGGGGTCGAGCTGTTGGTCCGCGTCGGGGACGAGGTCAGCGCCGGAGACCCCGTGGCCCGGCTCTACGGGACGCGCTCGGTGGACCGGGCCACGGCGCTGGTGCTCGGTGCCCTGACGATCGGGCCGGACCCGGTCACGCCGACGCCGCACGTCCTCGATCGGCTGTGACTGCGGTGCCGACCCACGACGAGCTGCTCGCCCTGGCCCGTGCGGCGGCCGGGACCGCCTATGCGCCATACAGCGAGTTCCCCGTGGGGGCGGCCGTGCTGGGAGCGGACGGGACGGTTCACACCGGCTGCAATGTCGAGAACGCGGCCTATGGGCTCACCACGTGCGCCGAGCGCGGCGCCATCTCGGCCATGGTGCGGGCCGGCACGCGCCGCATCGACACCGTCGCCATCGTCGGGCTCCATGCCGCACCGTGCTACCCGTGCGGGGCCTGCCGGCAGGCGCTGGCCGAGTTCGGCTGCCGCACCGTGGTCGTCGAGGTGGACGGCGCGGCGAAGGCCCATCCGTTCGTCGAGCTGCTGCCGCACGGCTTCGGCCCGGCCGACCTGCAGTAGCCCGGTCGCGGGCACGAACCACCCGGTCGCGGATCGCAGTCGGGCCCCCCGCGCGTGTCGCGGGCATGAGTCGGCCCCCAGCGCGGGTCGCGATGGGGGCCGAGGGGGTCGGCGCACGGGCCGGTCAGCGAGGGCGGTGGGTCAGCTCCGCCAGCCCGTGACGTCGGCGGCGCTGTGCCGCTTGGCCACGCGGCGGTTGATCTCGAGCGCGGACTCGTGGTGGTGGACCCGGTCGGTCGGGAGGAGGTCCTTGCGGAGCGGGCGGATGGTCAGGTAGGTGTACAGGAATCGTTCCATGTCACCTATTGTATCTCATCTGGATGTGTGCTACTTACCGTGATCTGGCGGTCGAAACGACCGGTTCGGCATACCGCTGCGCGACCTCACTGGAGGAAGGGTACAAACTGGACTGTCGACGTCGCGGTGCGGACGCGGCCCTTCTGGCGGCCACCGGCGGGCCGAAGGGCGCGACCGTTCGGCGCATGGATGGCGCCCCTGGGGGAATCGGCGGGTGCGCTGCGGTGACAGGGCCGCGTGCGAGCGGCCACATTGCCTTTCATGACTGAGCGCACCTACGCGAGCACGTATGCCGCCAGCCTCGCCGACCCGGACGCCTTCTGGGGGGAGGCCGCGGCAGCGGTCGACTGGGTCACCCCGCCGACGCGCGTCCTGGACGACTCGAACCCGCCGTTCTACCGGTGGTTCAGCGGCGGCACCCTCAACACCTGCCACAACGCCCTTGACCGGCATGTCGCCGGGGGGCGGGCCGACCAGGTCGCGCTGCACTACGACTCGCCGGTCACCGGGACCAAGCGCTCGTTCACCTATGCCGAGCTGCTCGACCAGGTGTCCCGCTTCGCCGGGGCGCTGACCTCGCTGGGCGTGGTCAAGGGCGACCGGGTCGTCATCTACATGCCGATGGTCCCTGAGGCCGTCGTCGCCATGCTCGCCTGTGCGCGGATCGGCGCGGTCCACTCGGTCGTCTTCGGCGGTTTCGCGCCGGCCGAGCTGGCGGCCCGGATCGACGATGCCGCCCCGGTGGCGATCATCTCCGCCTCGTGCGGGATCGAGCCGACTCGGGTCGTGCCGTACAAGCCCTTCCTCGACGAGGCGATCGAGCGGTCCTCGGTCAAGCCTGCGCACCGGATCATGCTCCAGCGCGAGCAGCTGCGCGCCGAGCTGGCGCCCGGGGAGCACGACTGGGATGAGCTCATGGCCTCCGAGCGCGCTCAGCCCGTCGGGTGCACGCCGGTCGCCGCGACCGACCCGCTCTACATCCTCTACACCTCCGGGACCACCGGGAAGCCGAAGGGCATCGTCCGCGACAACGGCGGGCATGCGGTGGCGCTGGCGTGGTCGATGCCGAATATCTACGGTGTCAACCCGGGCGAGACGATGTTCACCGCGTCCGACGTCGGCTGGGTCGTCGGTCACTCGTATATCGTCTACGGGCCTCTGCTCGTCGGGGCGACGACGATCCTCTACGAGGGCAAGCCGGTCGGCACCCCGGATGCCGGGGCGTTCTGGCGGATCCTCGCCGAGTACGGTGCGGTGTCGATGTTCACCGCCCCGACCGCCTTCCGGGCGATCAAGCGCGAGGATGCCTCGGGTGCGCTGATGGCCGGTCACGACCTCGGCGCGCTGCGCGCCCTGTACCTCGCCGGCGAACGGCTCGACCCGGACACCTACGAGTGGGCCAGCGAGCGGCTCGGCAAGCCGGTCATCGACAACTGGTGGCAGACCGAGACCGGCTGGCCGATCTGCGGGAACCCCCGGGGGATCGAACAGCTCCCGATCAAGCCCGGCTCACCGTCCGTGCCCATTCCTGGGTATGCCGTCCACGTGCTCGACCCCGCGGGGGCTCAGCTGCCCGCCGACACCGAGGGTGCCATCGCGATCAAGCTCCCCATGCCACCGGGGACCTTGCCGACGCTGTACAACGACGACGCTCGGTACGTGTCGTCATACCTGTCGGCCTACGACGGGTACTACCTCACCGGCGACGGGGGGTTTATCGACGGGGACGGGTATGTCTACGTCATGGGGCGCACCGACGACGTCCTCAATGTCGCCGGGCACCGGCTCTCGACCGGCTCGATCGAGGCGGCGCTGGCGGGTCACCCGGCGGTGGCCGAGTGTGCGGTCATCGGGGTGCACGACGACCTCAAGGGCCAGCTGCCGCGGGCGCTGGTGGTTCTCAAGGCCGGCATCGACAAGGCGATGGAGGGTGACCGGATCTGTCGGGAGCTCGTCGACCGGGTCCGCTCCGAGGTCGGGGCGGTCGCGGCGCTGCGGCAGGTCGACATCGTCGCGGCGCTGCCCAAGACGCGCTCGGGCAAGATCCTCCGCAAGACGATGCGCGAGATCGCCGACGGGGCGACCCCGGTGGTGCCGGCAACGATCGAGGACCCGAGCGTTCTCGATGCACTCGCGCCGGTCCTGCGCAAGCACTGACCCACCCCCTCTGTGGATAACCCGCAAAGACACACCTTTAGAACGGTTCTAAAGGTGTGTCTTTGTCGGGAGGGTGTGGACAAGCGGGGCTGAGGGGGCGCCGAGAGTGGCACCATCGGGTCCGTGCTCGGTGCGCTCCAAGGATTCTCGACCATCACGGCCGTCATCGCGGTCGGCTGGGTGCTCGCCCATCGCGGCATCCTCGGGCTCGAGGCCCGGCAGATCCTCGCCGACCTCGCCTTCTTCGTCGCCTCGCCCGCTTTGCTCCTGGTCGTCCTCGCCAAGGCGCCAGTCAGCGAGGTCCTTTCCGGCGGCATGGTCGTCGCGGCGGCCTCGGCGGCGACGGTCATGGCGGTCGCGGCCGCTGTTGCGCGCTGGCGGTGGCGGTCCGGCGTCGGCGAGACGGTCATGGCGGCCTTGTGCGCCGGATACGTGAACTCGGGCAATCTCGGCCTCCCCATCGCCTTGTACGTCCTGGGGAATGTCGCCTACGCGGCGCCGGTCCTGCTCCTCCAGCTGCTCGTCCTCACCCCGGTGAGTATGACGATCCTCGACTCCCAGCTCCCCGGAGCGCGCGCGGGGCTGGCCGCCCGGATCACGGGACTGTTCCGCAACCCGATCACCCTCGGCGCTCTGGCCGGCCTCGTCCTCTCGGTTACCCATGTCACGCTGCCGCCGGTGCTGCTCGATCCGCTCACCCTCATCGGGAACCTCGCGGTGCCGTGCATGCTCGTGGCTTTTGGGGTCGCCCTGCGGCTCGGGCAACGACCGGGGGAGGCGCTCGACCGAATCGCGGTCCTGGCCTTGCTCAAGCTCGTCGGTCAACCGCTCGCCGCGGCCGGGATCGGCGCTGCTCTCGGGCTACGCGGCCACGCCCTGTTCGTCGTCATCGTCATGGCGGCGCTTCCGACGGCGCAGAACATCTTCACCTACTCGTTGCGGTACCAGCGGGCGGTCTACCTCACTCGGGACGCCATCTTCGTGACCACCTTGGGCTCGGCTCCGGTCATCCTGCTCGCGGCCCTGATCTTTCATGGGGCGTGACTTCCTTTCGGCTGGGGGCTGGGGTGTCGACGAGTCGGGGGGTGCTGAGACGGCTGGGGTACCGGGTCGGGGTTGTAGTGAGGGGCCTCGGGGCGCGTCGGGTGTGAGGGATCGACGTCCTGGTGTCGATTGCTCTCACCCGAGCGGGTGCGGGGGGGGTCGAACGCCCGGCGGTAGTCGAGGTGCCGAGATCCTGAGAGGGCCCGGGGTTTCGAGGCGCCGGGTGCGCAGCGGGCAAGCAGCGCCAAGCTCCGACGCGCAGACGAGACCCGAGGCCCCGAGGCCTCGGGAAACCCTGAGCCGTCGCGCCCTCAGTGGCCGGTCAGCGCCGACAGCACGTGGCCGAGTACCGCCGGCCGCCCGGTCACCGACTCCTCCCGGTCGGCGAGCTGGGCCAGGCGCAGCCCGGCGTTGACGCCCACCCACCGGAACGGCTCCGGCTCCCACGCGGGGCTGCGATGCCCCACCCACGGCAGTGCGGTGAGCGCCGTCGACCGTCCGGTCACGAGGTCGGCCAGGGTCCGCCCAGCGAGGTTGGCCGCCGCGACGCCGTCGCCGACATACCCGCCGGCCCACCCGACCCGCGACACCGGGTCGTACCCCACGGACGGGTGCCAGTCCCGCGCGATCCCTAGCGGCCCACCCCACGCGTGCGTGAACGACCGCTGCGCCAGCACCGGGAAGAGCTCGCAGGCCGTCGCGCGCAAGGCAGCGAAGACCGCGTCGTCGCCGTCGAACTCGGGTCGGATCCCCGACGCGAGATGGTATGGCGCCCCGCGCCCGCCGAAGACGAGCCGGTCGTCGACGGAGCGCTGGCCGTACACGATGACGTGTCGATGCTCGGAGAGGGTCTCCCGCTCCGCCAACCCGATGGCGGACCACGTCGCGGCGTCGAGCGGCTCCGTGGCGACGATGAGCGAGTAGACGGGCGCGATCCGGCGCCGCAGCCGGGGGAGCCGGGCGGTCCACGCCTCGGTGGCCCGGATGACGTGCCGGGCCCGGACCCGGTGGCCAGAGGCGCACCGAACGACCCCGGCACCGACATCCGACACCCGGGTGCCCTCGGCGATGACGACCCCGCGCCGCTCCGCCGCCTCGGCGAGGCCGAGGGCCAGCCGGGCCGGCTGCACCCGGGCGCAGTGCGGGCTGTATGACGCCCCGAGCAGCGAGGTCGCGCCGAGCCGCTCCCGCGCGGCAGCCGCATCGAGCCACCGTGACCCCATGCCCCATCGGGCAGCGGCAGCCACCTCGCCCTGAGCCCGGGCCACCTGAGCGGCGTTGCGCGCCGCGACGACGGTCCCGCCCTTGACGAAACCGGCGTCGAGCGACTCCGCGGCGCACACCCGCCCGACCTCGTCCACCGTGTCCTGCAGCGCCGCGACGAGCGACCGAGCCGCATCCGCACCGGACTCCGCAGCGATGGTGGCCGGGCCGACCGGCCAGAGCGCCGAGACCCATCCGCCGTTGCGTCCGCTCGCACCGAAGCCGACGTGCTCCGCATCGAGCACGAGGATCGACCACTGCGGCGCGAGGCCGCTGAGGTAGTACGCGGTCCACAGCCCGGTGAAGCCGGCACCGACGATGCACACATCGACATCCAGGTCAGCCGCCACCGGCGCGCGTCCAGGGACCGACGACGGTGCCGGCATACCGTCCCACCACAACGCAGCGGAGCTCACCCGCTCACTCCTCAGTGGTCACTGTCTCAGAGGTGGTTCTCCGCCTCGGTCAGCACCGCGCGCAGCGTCTGCTCGATGAAGTCGAACTCCGGCTGGCCGATGATGAGCGGCGGAGCGAGCTGGACCACGGGGTCGCCACGGTCGTCGGCCCGGCAGTACAGCCCGGCGTCGAAGAGCGCCTTGGACAGATAGCCGCGGAGCAGCCGCTCGGACTCGTCGTCGTCGAAGGTCGCCCGGGTGTCCTTGTCCTTGACCAGCTCGATCCCGTAGAAGTAGCCCTCCCCCCGGACGTCGCCCACCAACGGCAGGTCGAGGAGCCGCTCGAGCGAGGCCCGGAAGGCGGGCGCATTCTCGCGGACGTGCTCGTTGAGCCCCTCGCGCTCGAAGATGTCGAGGTTGGCCATGGCGACGGCGCACGAGACCGGGTGGCCCCCGAAGGTGTACCCGTGCGGGAAGTAGGTCAGCCCGTGCCGGAAAGGCTCGAAGATCCGGTCGCTGACGACCATCGCGCCGAGCGGGGCATAACCGGAGGTGACGCCCTTGGCCGTGGTGATGATGTCGGGCACGTAGCCGAGGGCGGTGCAGGCGAAGTAGTCACCGATCCGCCCGAAGGCGCAGATCGTCTCGTCCGAGACGAGCAGGACGTCATACTCGTCGCAGATCTCGCGGACCCGGTCGAAGTACCCGGGAGGCGGGGGGAAGCAGCCGCCCGAGTTCTGGACCGGCTCGAGGAAGACCGCAGCCACCGTGTCCGGGCCTTCGAACTCGATCGCCTCGGCGATCCGGTTGGCGGCCCACAGCCCGAAGGCCTTGGGGTCGTCGCGCAGCTCCTCCGGCGCCCGGTAGATATTCGTGTTGGGCACCTTGTGTGCCCCGGGGACCAGCGGCTCGAACATCGACTTCGCGCCCGGTATGCCGGTGATCGCCAGCGCACCCTGAGGGGTCCCGTGGTAGGCGATCGAGCGGGAGATGACCTTGTGCTTGGTGGGCTTGCCGACGAGCTTGTAGTACTGCTTGGCCAGCTTCCACGCCGACTCGACCGCCTCGCCGCCGCCGGTGGTGAAGAAGACCCGGTTGAGGTCGCCCGGCGCATAGTGGGCGAGCCGCTCGGCCAGCTCGATGGCCCGGGGATGGGCGTAGGACCACAGCGGGAAGTAGGCGATCTTCTCCATCTGCCGCGCGGCGGCGCGGGTCAGCTCGCGGCGGCCGTGACCGACCTGGACGGTGAACAGGCCGGAGAGCCCGTCGAGGTACCGGTTGCCGCGGTCGTCCCAGATGTAGGCGCCCTCACCCTTGACGATGAGGGGCACCGTGTGGGGGACGTCGTGGTGCTCTTCGAAGACCGAGTGCCTCGTGAAGTGCATCCACAGGTGGTCCCGGGCAGCCTCGGAGTACAGCTTGCCGGTCCTGGTGTGGTAGTCGGAGCTCGGCTCCCAGATCTCGGACGGGTAGATCGTCATCGGGTACCCCAGTTGTAGTGCTGCTTGTTGAGCTTGAGATAGACAAAGGTCTCGGTGTGCTGGACCCCGGGCAGGGCCCGGATCCGGCGGCTGAGCAGGTCGAGCAGCTCGTCGTCGTCCTCACAGACGACCTCGGCGAGGATGTCGAAGGACCCGGCCGTGGTGACGACATAGGTCACCTCGTCCATCGCCGTGAGAGCCTCCGCTGCTCCGGACAGGTCGCCGACGACGCGCAGGCCCACCATCGCCTGGCGGTGGAAGCCGAGCTGGAGCGGGTCGGTGACGGCGACGATCTCCATGACGCCGGCCTCGATGAGCTTCTGCACCCGCTGCCGGACCGCCGCCTCGGACAGGCCCACCTCGGTGCCGACCGAGGCGTAGGACCGACGGCCGTCGCTCTGCAGCAGCTCGACAATCCGCTTGCCGACGTCGTCGAGCAGCCCGGAGTGACCCCGGGAGGCGGCACGTTCGCCGCGTCGGCGCGTCGACATGGCGGCCATCCTGGCGCTGATTGACCCCTCTGGCAACCAGTCGCCGCGAAATCGGTTGTAACAGGACGCTGTGAACACTGATTCGAAGGTTGCGACACGGAAGGTGTTGCGATCACGTCGTGCGCACCGTTCAATGGGGCGCGAGACCCGTTCCTGCCAGCGTTGCTAGGAGAGCTGCGGTATGTCGGACACCCCCCGCGTCCTGAGGAACTTCGTCAACGGCGAGTATGTCGACGCCCGTTCCGATGCCCGAACCGATGTCGTCAACCCCTCCACCGGTGCCGTCGTGGCCAGCGCCCCGGTCAGCGGCGAGGCTGACGTCGACGCGGCATACGCCGCTGCGGACGCGGCCTTCGCGGAGTGGGGGAACACCACCCCGAGCGAGCGGCAGCAGGCGCTGCTGAAGATCGCCGACGCACTCGAGGAGCGCGCCGAGGAGTTCGTCCGGCTCGAGTCGCAGAACACCGGGAAGATCGAGGCGCTGACCACCAGCGAGGAGATCCCGCCGATGCTCGACCAGATCCGGTTCTTTGCGGGCGCCGCGCGCGTCCTCGAGGGCCGGGCGGCCGGCGAGTACATGAAGGGGATGACGTCGTGGATCCGGCGCGAGCCGATCGGCGTCGTCGGTCAGGTCACCCCGTGGAACTACCCGCTGCTCATGGCGGTGTGGAAGATCGCCCCGGCGCTCGCGGCCGGCAACACCATCGTCCTCAAGCCGAGCGACACCACCCCCGAGACGACCCTCCTCCTGGCCGAGGTGGCCTCGGAGTTCCTCCCCGCGGGCACCGTCAATGTCGTCACCGGTGACCGGGAGACCGGCCGGATGCTCGTCGAGCACCCCACCCCTGGCCTGGTCGCCATCACCGGCTCGGTCCGCGCCGGGGCGCAGGTCGCCCAAAGCGCCGCGCAGAACGTCAAGCGGGTGCACCTCGAGCTCGGTGGCAAGGCTCCGGTGGTCGTCTTCGACGACGCCGACATCGAGGCCGCCGTCGAGGGCATCGCCATCGCCGGCTTCTTCAACGCCGGCCAGGACTGCACCGCCGCGACCCGGGTGCTCGCCGGTCCCGGCATCTATGACGACTTCGTCTCGGCCATCGCCGAGTACGCGAAATCCTCCGCCCCCGTTGGTATGCCGGATGACGGCGATGCCCTCTTCGGCCCGGTCAACAACGCCAACCAGCTCGCTCGGGTGTCCGGCTTCATCGACCGGCTCCCGGCGCACGCGAATGTCGCCGCCGGGGGGAACCGCAAGAGCGACCTCGGCGACGGCTACTTCCTCGAGCCGACCATCCTCGCCGGGCTGCGCCAGGACGACGAGGCGATCCAGAACGAGATCTTCGGCCCCGTCATCACGGTCCAGCGGTTCACCGACGAGGCCGAGGCGCTCGCCTGGGCCAATGGCGTCGACTACGGCCTGGCCTCGTCGGTGTGGACGAAGGACTTCGGCCGGGCCATGCGGATGTCGAAGGCGATGGACTTCGGCTGCGTCTGGATCAACACCCACATCCCGCTCGTGGCCGAGATGCCGCACGGCGGGTACAAGAAGTCCGGGTACGGCAAGGACCTGTCGATGTACGGGTTCGAGGACTACACCCGCATCAAGCACGTCATGGCCAATATCGAGTCCTGAGTCGGCCAGCAGGGCCGGGGTCCACACCGGACCTCCGGAGACCGCCAGCGAGGCCCGCGGGGGCGGGCGTCGCATCCACCCATGGAAGGGGATGCCGGATGAGTCCGACCCCTCGCTTCGCCCCGCGTGACCCGCAGGTCCAGTCATTGGTGCGTACGGCCCAGGCCGGTATGGCGTCCCGGCGCCGGTTCCTGTCCCTGGCCGGCCTCGGCGTCTCCGGCGCCGCGTTGGCCGCCTGCGCCCCGCCGCTGCCTCCCGCGGGCGGGAAGGCCGCACTCAAGCTGCCGAAGGATGTCTCCTCGACCGACAAGACGGTCAAGTGGGCGAACTGGACCGCCTACCTCGACTACGACGAGGACGCCAAGAACTACCCCACCCTGGAAGCCTTCATCAAGGACACCGGGATCGCGGCGACCTACTCGGAGGACATCGAGGACAATGACACATACTTCTCCAAGATCGCTCCGCAGCTGCGGGCTGGTCAGGACATCGACCGGGACATCTTCACGCTGACCGACTGGATGGCGAGCCGGGTGATCCAGGCCCAGCTGTGCCAGCCGCTCGAGCTGATCCGGATGCCCAACGCGGCCAACCTCCTCGAGCCGCTCAAGGACGTCTCCTTCGACCCGGGTCGCAACTACTCGCTGACCTGGCAGTCCGGCTTCGCCGGCATCGGCTACAACAAGGCGAAGGTCGGCCGTGAGCTCAAGAGCATCGACGACCTGTGGGCCGAGGACCTCAAGGGCAAGGTTGTGGCCTTGACCGAGTTCCGCGACACCGCGGCCCTGATCATGCAGAACCAGGGCGTGGACATCACCGGCAACTTCACCAAGGACCAGATCGGCAAGGCCTTCGACGAGGTGAGCAAGCGGATCGCGGACCAGAACATCCGCCGGATGCGCGGCAACTCGTACCTGGAGGACCTCAAGTCGGGCAACGCCATCGCCGGCATCGTCTGGAGCGGTGACCTCTTCATCCTCCGGACCGAGACCGAGGACGAGAACTGGGAGTTCGTCATCCCCGAGTCGGGCGGGACGCTGTGGAGCGACAACATGATGGTCCCCATCACCTCGACGCACCGACGCAATGCGCAGACCCTGATGAACTACTACTACCAGCCCGACGTGGCCGCCCAGGTGGCGGCGTGGGTCAACTACGTGTGTCCGGTCCAGGGGGCCCAGGAGGAGCTGGCCAAGACCGACCCTGACCTGGCCCAGTCGCCCTTCATCTTCCCCACGGCTGAGTACATCAAGGAGAAGAACATCCAGAGCTTCCGGGCCCTCACCCCACAAGAGGACCAGGACTACAGCGCGATGTGGGCGAAGGTGGTGGGGAACTGATGGCTGGGAATGCCGACGCGCTGAAGAACGCCCAGGGTGACCTGCGGATCGAGAGCGTCACGAAGCGCTTCGGCGACTTCGTCGCGGTCGACGACCTGTCGCTCGTGGTTCCCCGGGGGTCGTTCTTCGCCCTCCTGGGTCCGTCCGGGTGCGGCAAGACGACCATGCTGCGGATGATCGCCGGGCTCGAGCAGCCGACCTTGGGTCGAGTGCTCATCGGCGAGACCGACCTCACCGGGTCCCGCCCCTATGAACGGCCGGTCAACACGGTCTTCCAGTCCTACGCCCTCTTCCCGCACCTGACGATCCGCGACAATGTCGCCTTCGGCCCGAAGCGGCGCAAGGCCGCCGACGCCGAGAAGCAGGCCGACGAGGCGCTCGCCCTGGTCCAGCTGAGCCACCTGGCCGCCCGCAAGCCGGCCCAGCTCTCCGGTGGTCAGCAGCAGCGGGTCGCCGTGGCCCGGGCGATCGTCAACCGGCCCGAAGTTCTCCTCCTCGACGAGCCGCTCGGCGCCCTCGACCTGAAGCTGCGCCGCCAGATGCAGATCGAGCTCAAGCGGATCCAGTCCGAGGTCGGCCTCACCTTCGTCCACGTCACCCACGACCAGGAGGAGGCCATGACCATGGCCGACACCGTCGCGGTGATGAACGAGGGCCGGATCGAGCAGATGGGCCCCCCGGAGATCCTCTACGACCTGCCGCGGACGCCCTTCGTGGCGAACTTCCTCGGCCAGACCAACCTCATCCCGGTCACCTATGGCGGCCGGGATGGCGACTGGCAGCGAGTCTCGGCATCCGGGCGCACCTTCCAGGTCGCCGCGGCCCGGACCAACGAGACCAGTGGTGCCCTGGCCCTGGGTGTGCGTCCCGAGAAGGTCCGGATCCATGAGACCGAGCCCGACGGCCGAGGTGGGCTCACCAGCGTCATCGGCCCTGGGACGGTCGCGGATGTCTCCTTCACGGGCGTCTCGACGCAGTACCTCGTCGACGTCCCGGGCTTCGGCCGATGGGGGGTCTTCGAGCAGAACCTCGACGTCGAGCGGATCGACACTCGGGTCGGTGACACCGCCTGGCTGTCGTGGGACGCGGGCCACTCGTTCGTCGTCACCGGCGGGGAGGAGCTCCACGCCGGGATGGAGACCATCGACGAGGCTGCGCCATGAGCGTCATGGCCCACGCCACCGCGGCGCAGTCCGGGGCTGGTGAGGCGACGGCCAAGCGCGGCGGGTGGACGCCATACTGGCTGCTCCTGCCGGGCCTGCTCTGGCTCGTCGTCTTCTTCATCGTCCCCACCGTCCAGCTGTTCACGGTGTCCTTGCAGTCCCAGTTCCCGGACTACCCCGGCTACTACTACCGGGACGTCAACGTGGGGAACTACGCGACCGCCTTCAGCCAGTTCCTCGGGCACTTCGGGCGCTCGCTCTTCTTTGCCGGGCTGGCGACGATCTTCGGCTTCCTGCTCGGTTACCCGCTGGCCTACGCCATGGCGTTCAAGGCGGGCAAGTGGCGCAATGTCATGATGATCTGCGTCATCGCGCCCTTCTTCACCTCGTTCATCCTGCGCACGATCGCGTGGCGGCAGATCCTTGCCGACGAGGGACCGGTCGTCTCCACCCTGAAGTTCCTCCACGTGATGCCGGAGAACGGCCGGATCACCGAGACGGCCATCGCGGTGGTCGCGGGTCTGACCTACAACTTCCTGCCGTTCATGGTGCTGCCGATCTACGCCAGCCTTGAACGCGCCGACCCTCGGCTCATCGAGGCCGGCGGTGACCTCTACGCCAACGGCTTCACCACCTTCCGCACGGTCACCCTGCCGCTGTCGATGCCCGGCGTGCTCGCCGGGACGCTGCTGACGTTCATCCCGGCCGCCGGTGACTATGTCAACGCCGAGCTGCTCGGCTCGGACATCAGCACGAAGATGGTTGGAAATGTCATCGAGAGCCAGTTTTTCAAGGTGCCCGGTGGCTTCCCGACCGCGGCGTCACTGTCGTTCACGCTCATGGCCCTGATCCTCGTGCTCGTCATGGTCTATGTCCGCCGGTTCGGGACCGAGGAGCTGGTATGACGACCACCACTGCCGCGCGCCGGGCCGATGTCGCGCCGGCTATGGGCTCCCCGTTGCAGCGGGTGGGTCGGTGGATCGGGGACCGGTTCGCGATGATCGTCGCGCTCTTCGTCCTGGTCTACCTCTTCGTGCCGGTCGCCTACACCTTCGCCTTCTCGTTCAACAACTACAAGAAGTCGAATATCTCCTGGAACCCCGAGGGCAGTCCGACGCTCAAGCACTGGCAGGACCCGTGCGGGGCGATCGGGGTCTGCGAGTCGCTCGGGGTCAGCCTCAAGGTCGGAGTGATCGCGACCGTGGTGGCGACTGCGCTCGGCACGCTCATCGCTCTGGCGATGGTGCGCTACCGGTTCAAGGGCAAGGCCTCCGGCAACTTCCTCATCTTCTTGCCCATGGCCACGCCGGAGATCGTCATGGGCGCGAGCCTGCTGACGATCTTCGTCCAGGGCTTCGGGGGGATCTTCGAGCTGGGCTTTTGGACCATCGTCATCGCCCACATCATGTTCTGTCTGTCCTTCGTCGTCGTCACCGTCAAGGCGCGGCTCCAGTCGCTCGACCCGCGGCTGGAGGAGGCGGCACAGGACCTCTATGCCGGGCCGATCGAGACCTTCTGGCGGGTCACCTTCCCGTTGCTCCTCCCGGGCATCGTCTCGGCGGCGCTGCTGTCCTTCTCGCTGTCCTTCGACGACTTCATCATCACCAGCTTCGTCTCCGGCAACGAGACGACCTTCCCGAAGTTCGTCTACGTCTCCTACCTGCGCGGCATCCCCGCACAGGCCAATGTCATCGGTTTCTCGATGTTCGTCATCGCCGTCTCGCTCGTCGTCCTCGGCCAGATCATCGGCAACCGCCGCAAGGCCTGAGGGCCAGAAAGGCATCATGCGCATCCTCATCATCGGGGCTGGGGGTGTCGGCGACGCTGCGGCCAAGATCGCGGCCGACCGGGACTTCTACGAGGCCCTGGTCGTCGCCGACTACGACCTCGCCCGAGCGGACCGGACCGTCGCGGCCGCTCGGTCGCGCCGTCCCGGGGACACCCGCTTCCACGCCGCCCAGGTCGACGCCTCGAACGCCCACGCGGTCGAGGACCTCATCGGCCTGGTCGGTGCGACGCACGTCCTCAACGCGGTCGACCCGCGGTTCGTCATGCCGATCTTCCAGGGGTGCCTGGCCGCGGGAGCGACATACCTCGATATGGCGATGAGCCTGTCCCGCCGCCACCCCGACCAGCCCTACGAACGCTGTGGTGTCCTCCTCGGCGCGGAGCAGTTCGCCATGGCGGGCCAGTGGGAGGCCAAGGGGCAGCTCGCGCTCGTCGGGATCGGGGTCGAGCCGGGCCTGTCGGACGTCTTCGCCCGCTATGCCGCCGACCACCTCTTCAGCGAGATTGACGAGCTGGGCACCCGGGACGGTGCCAACCTGGCGATCCACGACGAGTCCGGCAAGGAGATCTTCGCGCCGGGCTTCTCGATGTGGACGATCATCGAGGAGTGCCTCAACCCACCGGTGGTGTGGGAGCGCGACAAGGCGGTGGGGACCAACGGTGAGTATGACGTCGAGGCCGGCTTCTTCACCCTGCCGCCCTTCTCCGAGCCGGAGATCTTCGAGTTCCCCGCCGGCATCGGCCCGGTCGAGTGCGTCCACGTCGAGCACGAGGAGGTGGTCCTCATGCCGCGCTGGGTCGACGCGAAGAAGGTCACCTTCAAGTACGGGCTCGGCGAGGAGATGATCTCGATCCTGCGGACCCTCAACACCCTCGGCCTGGACCGGACCGACCCTGTCTCCGTCAAGGGCGTCGCCGTCTCGCCGCGCGATGTCGTCGCGGCCTGTCTGCCCGACCCGGTGACGATCGGACCCCGGATGACCGGGAAGACCTGCGCGGGGCTCTATGTCACCGGTCGAGGCAAGGACGGCAACCCCCGGGCGGTGTACCTCTACCACGTCACCGACAACGCGTGGTCGATGAGCGAGTACGACTCCCAGTGCGTGGTCTGGCAGACCGCGGTCAACCCGGTCGTCGCGCTCGAGCTGCTCGCCAGCGGCGCCTGGTCCGGCGTCGGGGTGCTCGGGCCCGAGGCCATGGACCCGATCCCCTTCCTCGACCTGCTCGCCGCTCCGGCGCCGGAGGGCTATGGCTCGCCGTGGGGCATGGAGGAGCGCTCGGCCCCCGCCGCGGCGAGGTCATAGGCTTCGGACATGACCCGGTATGGCTCGCAGTTCGGCCCGGACATCACCTTCCTCGGCGTCGACCGCTGCGACCTCGACGAACCGGCGAGCTATGGCGACGCCGACATCGTCATCCTCGGTGCCCCCTTCGACGGCGGCACCTCGCACCGGCCGGGCACCCGGTTCGGGCCGCAGGCGATCCGGATGACCGACTACCTCCCGCACGACGGCTCGCGTCCCTCGCTGGCCCTGCGGACCGACGGCCTGGTCGACCTGCGGGTCGTCGACGCCGGGGATGTCGAGATGTACTCCGGTGACATCGAGACCGCCCTCCCGGCGCTCGAGGCCGCCGTGGAGAAGGTCGTCCGGGCCGGGGCCATCCCGGTCATCCTCGGCGGTGACCACTCGATCGCCTTCCCCGACGCCAAGGGCTGCGCGAACGTCCTCGGCCACGGCCGGGTCTCGATGATCCACTTCGACGCCCACGCCGACACCGGCGATATCGAGTTCGGCTCGCTGTGGGGCCACGGGCAGCCGATGCGCCGGCTCATCGAGTCCGGGGCGCTGCGCGGCGACCGCTTCCTCCAGGTCGGGCTGCGCGGCTACTGGCCCCCGCCGGAGACCCTCCAGTGGATGGCGGAGCAGCGGATGCGCTCCTTCGAGATGACCGAGATCGTCCACCGCGGCCTCGACGAGTGCCTCACCGAGGCCTTCACCATCGCCACCGACGAGTGCGAGGGGGTCTTCCTCTCCGTCGACATCGACGTCTGCGACCCCGGCCACGCCCCAGGCACCGGGACCCCCGAGCCCGGCGGCCTCTCGGCCCGCCAGCTGCTTGATGCGGTCCGCCGGATCTGCCTCGAGCTGCCGGTCTGCGGGGTCGACGTCGTCGAGGTCTCCCCGCCCTACGACCACGCCGATATCACCGTGGCGCTGGCCAACCGGGTCGTCCTCGAGGCCCTGTCGGCCATCGCGCGCAAGCGCCGGGACGAGCGCGACGGCACGCGGTGGGACCCGTCGCTGCCCCTGCTGTCGGGTCGCCTTCCCGAGGGCCACCTCGGTCACCCGCACTCCCACTGATGCCCCCACCCCGCGCCGGTATGCCGGTGGCGCGCACGCCCGCCGCGCGGCTCGCGGTGGTCGTCCTCGTCGTTCTCGCGCTCGTCGCGATCTGGCTCATCGTCAGTGGGCGGGACTCCACCTCCGGTGCCGGCTCGACGCCTGGAGCCCGGTCGAGCGCGACATCGTCATACGGGCAACCGGGTTCGTCAGGAGGAACGGAAAGCGGCTCGGGGGCGACCCCACGCAGCGACCTCCCCACAGTCGCCGAGTCGCAGCTGAACGCCCAGGCGCGACGCACCCTGGCCCTGATCCGCTCCGGCGGGCCGTACCCGTACGACCAGGACGGACGGGTCTTCACGAACCGGGAGCGGCTGCTGCCGCGGCAGGCGTCCGGCTACTACCGCGAGTTCACCGTCGTCACGCCCGGGTCGCCGGACCGCGGTGCCCGCCGGATCATCGCTGGTGACGGTGGCGACCTCTACTACACCGACGACCACTACGCGTCCTTCCGACAGATCGAGGAGGGGACATGAGCGCACGGCTCGGCCCCGATGACAATCTCGCCGCGGTGGTCCGCCAGCTCGCATCCGATGGGTATGCCGTCGAGGTCGTCGCGGCGGGGCCGGACCGCCGGTCGACCTATGCGGCGATCGCCGCCGCCCTCGGGTTCCCGGACTGGTTCGGACACAATGCCGACGCGCTCTATGACTGCCTGCGCGACTGGGCCGCCGACGGGCACCGCCGAGCCCTGGTCCTCGATGGCCTCGGCGACCTGGAGCGCGCGGACGCCCCTGGAGCCGCACTGATCTGCGCCGTGCTGGACGACATCGAGGCCGACAACCCCCACGTGCTCATGGTCGTCGTCGACCGCTAAACCTCGTCGGGAATGAGGGGGTCCGCGATGAGACGACTCGCAGCGCTTGCGGTGCTCGCTGCCGTGACCCTGGCGGCGTGCACCTCGGGGACCGGGTCGGCGGACGAGGGGGCGGGTCGGTGCGCGGCCGGGCCGGTCGCCCTGTGGTCCAGCCAGGAGGCCTCGCCGAGCCAGGCCGTGGTCGTCGGCCGCTCGGGGCCGGTGGCCACCCGGACCATCGACGCCATGGGGCTGGATGTGCGGCCCGGGGAGTTCTCCATCGGTGACCACCGGTACCTGCTCGCCAGCGGCGACACCTCGCACGCGACGACCGTCCTGGTGGACTGGCGGGCCAGCAGCTGCACCGTCGCCACCGTGCGCCTCGACGGGGTGGTGCTCCCGCTGGGCTTCGCGACGGACGGCACCCGGTTCTTCACCACCAACACTCGCAACGGGTATGCCGAGTTCCGCCGCTTCGATGCCGCCGGGACGATGGCCGTCGAGACTAAGGTCGCCGACACCTTGGGCACCGTCATCGTTCTCGTCGACAACACGCTGTACGCCTTCGTCACCGAGGTGAAGGGCCCCGGGTCGGACGCCTACGGGCTGCTCGAGCTGGACGCGACCACACTGAACGTCCGGTCGCGGCGGCCGCTGCCGATGGTCACCGGCCAGGTGGGGTCCGTCGTGGCCCATGGTGGGCGGCTCATCGTCGCCGCGACCGCGCAGGACGGAACCACCCCCACGCCCGGGCACACGCTCGTCGTCCTCGACCCGCTCACCCTGGAGGCGCGGACGGTCGACCTCGGTGCTGACCTGCCCTACCTGCTCCGGGTGCGCGGCGACACCCTCTACGTCGGGCACACCTTCATCAACCCGGCCTTCGGGGAGCTCTCCACCCTGCGCCACCTCTCCGTCGTGGACTTGACGACCTTCGCGGTCACCGGCCACGACCTGGACGCCGGGATCCTCGACTTCCGCGTCGACGACTCCTCGCTCTACCTGCTCGGCTGGCTGCAGGACAATGCCCCCGAGGCCGTCGTCCAGACCTACCGTCTGGGCACCCTCGACCGCACCGCATCGGTGAGCCTGCCTCGGCCGACCGCCGGGGGCGGCCTCTTCTACCCCGCCGGGCTGCTGCAGCCCTGAGCGAACGGGCCGCTGCCGCGCCAGATGGGCCGCGGCCTCGCAGCCAGGCACAATGGGGCGGTGACGCAGCCTCGGACCGTGACCATCCTCGGCTCGACGGGGTCGATCGGCACCCAAGCCATCGACATCGTGCGGCGCAACCCGGAGCGCTTTGTTGTCCGCGCCCTCACCGCCGGGGGCAGCGACCTCGACCTGCTCGCCGCCCTGGCCGTCGAGCTGCAGGTCCAGGTCGTCGGCGTCGCCCGCGGCACCGTCGACGAGCTCCGCTCCGCCGTGGCGTCCGCCGCTGCCCGGGCGGGGCGGGCGGCATACCGGCCGCAGCTGCATGCCGGCCCCGACGCGAGCGCGACGATCGCCGCGGAGCCGGTCGACGTCGCCCTTAACGGCATCACCGGTGCCATCGGCCTCGAGCCGACCCTGGCCGCGCTGCGCGCCGGCAGCACCCTGGCCCTGGCGAACAAGGAGTCGCTCATCGTCGGCGGGCCGATCGTCAAGGCCGCCGCCGCGCCCGGTCAGCTCGTGCCCGTGGACTCCGAGCACTCCGCCCTGGCCCAGTGCCTGCGCGGGGGTGCGGCGGGCGAGGTCCGTCGCCTCGTCCTCACCGCCAGTGGCGGTCCCTTCCGCGGTATGCCGCGCAGCGCCCTCCACGAGGTCACCCCTGCCCAGGCGCTTGCCCACCCGACGTGGGACATGGGCCGGGTCGTCACGACCAACAGCGCCACCTTGGTCAACAAGGGCCTGGAGGTCATCGAGGCGCATCTGCTCTTCGATATCCCCTTCGACGCCATCGAGGTCGTCGTCCACCCGCAGTCGGTGGTCCATTCGATGGTCGAGTTCGTCGACGGCTCCACCCTGGCCCAGGCCAGCCCGCCGTCGATGCTCATCCCCATCGCCCTCGGCCTGGCCTGGCCGGACCGGGTGGCCGACGCCGCGCCGCCGTGCGACTGGACCCAGGCCGCGACCTGGGAGTTCCTTCCGCTCGACGCCGAGGCCTTCCCTGCCGTCGGGCTGGCCAAGCAGGTCGGTCGCACCGGGGGGACCTTCCCGGCGGTCTTCAACGCCGCCAACGAGGTCTGCGTCGACGCCTTCCACGACGGCGCGATCCGTTTCACCGATATCGTCGACACGGTCGCCCGGGTCGTGGACCGGCATACCGCGGACGCTGGTGCGGTGACCGGGAGTGAAACCGGCGGCCTGGACGTTGCAGCAGTGTTGCGGGCCGACCGGTGGGCTCGCGAGGAGGCCGCGGCGGTGCTGGGGCTTCGACCAGCCACACCGGCAGGAGGGACACGATCGTGATCCAGGGGCTCATCGGCGTCGCCGTCATCGTCATCGGGATCGCCGCGTCGATCGCGCTCCACGAGGCCGGCCACCTCATCCCGGCGAAGCGGTTCGGGGTCAAGGTCACCCAGTTCATGATCGGCTTCGGGCCGACCATCTGGTCCCGGCGTCGGGGTGAGACCGAGTACGGTCTCAAGGCGATCCCGCTCGGCGGCTTCGTCCGGATGATCGGGATGTTCCCGCCCCGTCCCGGCGACGACCCGACGATGCTCCGGGCGAGCTCGACCGGCCGGTTCAGCCAGCTCGCCGACCAGGCCCGCAAGGAGTCTGCCGAGGAGGTCGCGCCCGAGGACGCCGACCGGGTGTTCTACAAGCTCAGCCCCTGGCGCAAGATCGTCATCATGCTCGGCGGTCCGGTGACCAATCTCGTCATCGCCAGCGTCCTCATCGGCGGTGTCCTCACCCTCTACGGCCGCGACGAGGTGCTGCCCCGGGTGTCCGAGGTGACCACCTGTGTGCCCTCCGGCACCCCCACCCTCAAGCAGCTGACCCCTGCCTGCCTCCCGACCGACCCGAGCAGCCCCGCCAAGGCCGCCGGCCTGCAGACGGGCGACACCGTCGTCAGCGTCGACGGAGCCCCGGTCAGCACGTGGGCACAGGTCACCGCGAAGATCCGCGCCCACACGGCCGGGCCGATGACCCTCGTGGTCGACCGAGCCGGCCAGCAGGTCAGCCTCACCGCGACCCTGGCGACCCGCAAGGCTCCGGTCTTCGACGCCGATGGCAACCCGGTGCTCAGCAACGGCGTCCTCGCCACCGAGACGGTGAACTTCCTCGGTATGGCGCCCAGCGTCGTTGCCGTCCGCCAGCCCGTCACCGCGGTGCCGGGCGTGGTCTGGGACTACCTGTCCCGCACCGCCTCCGTCGTCACCCGGATCCCGGAGAAGATGGTGGGCGTCGCCCAGGCCGTCTTCGGGGGCGCCGAGCGTGACCCCAACGGCCCGTCCTCGGTCGTCGGCGTGGGCCGGGCCGGGTACGAGATCGGCTCGGTCGGCCTCGGTGACAGCGGCCGCGGGTTCGCCGCGACGATGGCCACCCTCGTCATGCTCGTCGCACTGCTCAACCTGGCTCTCTTTGCCTTCAACCTCATCCCCCTGCTCCCGCTCGACGGTGGTCAGGTCGTCGGAGCGATGTGGGAGGCGGTCAAGCGAGGTGCCGCGCGGCTGCTCGGTCGGCCCGACCCGGGTCCGGTGGACGTCGCCAAGGCGCTGCCGTTGGCATATGCCGTCTCGGTCCTGCTCCTGCTGATGTCGGTGCTGCTCATGTATGCCGACATCGTCAAGCCGATCAGCATGTGAGTGCGCCGATGACCGGGCCGGCATACCGGCTGGGATACTGAGACCCATGACGGTCTCCCTCGGCATGCCCGCAGTCCCCGCGGAGGTGGTCGCTCCGCGCAAGCGGACCCGCCGGATCCAGGTGGGTACGGTCGCGGTCGGGGGAGGGGCCCCGATCTCGGTCCAGTCGATGACGACGACACCGACGACCGATGTCAACGCGACGCTGCAGCAGATCGCCGAGCTCACCGCGACCGGCTGCGACATCGTCCGGGTGGCCTGCCCCAGCCAGGACGACGCGGACGCGCTGCCCGAGATCGCCCGGCACTCGCAGATCCCGGTCATCGCCGATATCCACTTCCAGCCCAAGTACGTCTTTGCCGCGATCGACGCCGGCTGCGCCGCGGTGCGGGTCAACCCAGGCAACATCCGCGCCTTCGACGACCAGGTCAAACAGATCGCCCAGGCCGCGAAGGACCGTGGCGTGTCGCTCCGGATCGGGGTCAACGCCGGTTCGCTCGACCCCCGGTTGCTCGCCAAGCACGGCAAGGCCACCCCGGAGGCGCTCGTCGAGTCGGCGGTCTGGGAGGCGAGCCTGTTCGAGGAGCACGACTTCCACGACTTCAAGATCTCGGTCAAGCACAACGACCCGGTCGTGATGATCCGCGCCTACCAGCTGCTCTCCGAGCGTGGTGACTGGCCGCTCCACCTCGGCGTCACCGAGGCCGGGCCGGCCTTCCAGGGGACGATCAAGTCGTCGGTGGCCTTCGGGGCGCTGCTGGCCCAGGGCATCGGCGACACGATCCGGGTCTCGCTCTCCGCGCCGCCGGTCGAGGAGGTCAAGGTCGGCGCCTCGATCCTTCAGTCCCTCGGGCTGCGCCCACGCAAGCTCGAGATCGTCTCCTGCCCCTCCTGCGGGCGTGCCCAGGTGGACGTCTACACCCTCGCCGACCAGGTCACCGCCGGGCTCGAGGGCCTGACCGTCCCGCTGCGTGTCGCCGTCATGGGGTGTGTCGTCAACGGCCCCGGTGAGGCCCGCGAGGCCGACCTCGGGGTGGCCAGCGGCAATGGCAAGGGCCAGATCTTCGTCCGCGGCGAGGTGGTCAAGACGGTGCCCGAGAACCAGATCGTCGAGACCCTCATCGAGGAGGCGCTGAAGCTCGCCGAGGAGATGGGTGAGTCCCCCGACGGCGGGGGGGCGCCCGCCGGCGGACCCACCGTCGTCGCCGTGGGGTAGCCCCCGACGGGGCGGCGGGTCGACAAGGGCTGCCCGGCGCGGCACAGTTGCCCTGTGCTGCGGTCGCTGGGTGCAGTGCGCCCGCTCTCCGAGGTGGACCAGGGCGAGGCGCTGGACCTGTGCGCCCTCGACCCGCCGGCGAGCGTCTTCGTCGCGGCACGGATCGTCGAGGGGACGGCCATGAGGTACCCCGGAGCGCTGCTCGGGTACCGGCCCAACGGACGGCTGGAGGCGCTGTGCTGGGCGGCGGCCAATATCGTGCCCGTGGCCGTGGGGGCCGAGGCGGCCGAGGCCTTCGTGCCACGTCTACGGCGGCTACGCCGACAGACGGCCTCGGTTTTTGGTCCCTCCGACCAGGTCGAGCTGCTCTGGTCGGGGTTGATGACCGGCTGGAGCCCAGCCCGGACCATCCGCGCCCGGCAGCCGCTCATGGCGACGACCACCCGGCCCTCGGCGCTGGGGATCGACGCTGACCTGCGGGTCCGGGTGGCGCGCCCCGACGAGGTGTCGATCGTCCTGCCCGCGGCGGCGGCGATGTTCACCGCCGAGATCGGCTACCCGCCATACCGCGGGTCGGACGTGGGCTACCGGCGGATCCTCCGGGAGCTGCTCGACCGGGGGCACACCTTCGTCTGGGAGGAGCGCGGCGAGATCCTGTTCAAGGCCGATGTCGGATCCTGCGCCCTCGGCGAGGCCCAGCTGCAGGGGGTCTGGCTCACCCCGCGGCTGCGCGGCCGCGGCCTGGGTGTGCCACTTGTCGCGTCGGTGACCGAGCAGGTCCTCGACACGATGGCCACCTCGGTCAGCCTCTATGTCAACGAGTACAACCTCGCCGCCCGGGCGGTCTACCGTCGGGTCGGCTTCGCAACGGTCGGCGAGTTCACCACGGTCCTCATGTAGCCACGGCCCGCGACCAGGTGCTGGATCTGGTCAGGGGACAATGGAGGCGCTAGAGCGGGCCGTCAAACGTGCAGTAGTCCGCGATCGCGGTCGATTTGTGCTGATATGTCGCCTGCCCCGGCGACTATTGCACGTTCGTGTGCTCGCGGAAGGACGAGGTATGCCGGCATACGGACCGCGACCACCGGACCCGCGGCGCGAGGCGACTGCGCGCCGTGAGGACTTCCACCACTGCGGGCCGGCCGCCACTGACGATGTCGTCGACGCCCTCGCCATGCACGTGGCCGCCCGCGCGTCGTAACCCGCACTGCGCGAAGTGGTTTGATGGGGGTATGTCGATGCTCGCCTGGGGACCGATCACCGAGTCCGACCTCGGCGCACTGGGCGGGCTGGCCCGCGCCTGCCTGCGTGAGGATGGTGGGCTGCCCACCCTCGCCGAGGAGTCCATGCTCACCGAGCTCTTCCTCAGCGGTCCGGCGATCGGTGGTCGGGACGAGACCGGGGACCTCGTGGCCGTGGCGGCCCTGTTCCGGGACCCGCAGGGGCGTCAGTGTGCCACCGGCCTGGTCCACCCGTCGACCCGGCACCTCGGCTACGGCGAACAGCTCGTCGAGTGGTGCCGTGAACAGGCGCCGGGAGTGGACCTCCTGGTCGTGGCCGAGACGATGTCGCTCGAGGCAGAGTCGCTCTTCGCCCGCAGCGGCCTGCGGCGGACCTTCGCCGAGACGGTCATGCGGCACAAGCTCAAGCACATCCCCAAGGTCCCCCTGCCGAAGGGTGTCGAGACCGAGCCGTTCACCGACGCAACGGCCCAGGCCTTCGCCCAGGCCTTCCGCGAGTCCTTCGGCACGTCCGTCAGCAGCCGCGGCCACGCGTCCGACGAGGAGTGGCTGGACTTCGTGCGCGGGTCCTCGGCCTTCCGGCCCGACCAGTCCCGGGTGGCCCTGGCGGGCGGGGAGCCGGTGGGCCTGGTCATCCTCGACGGCGCCTGGATCGACCAGGTCGGTGTCGTCCCGTCCTGGCGGGGCCGCGGGCTCGGTGCCCATCTCGTCGTCCGGTCGCTCACCGCGCTCAAGCACGACGAGGTGCCGGCCGCCTGGCTCTGCGTCAATGTCGACAACCCGTCCCGGTTCCTCTACGAGCGGCTGGGCTTTCGCGCGCAGGGCACCCGGGCCAGGTACGAGAACCGCTGACCCACCTTCGCCACCGGGGCGCGGCCCCCGCCGCAGCATCGGCGGCCGCTCGGGGTCAGACTCGGCCGGGTATCCTGCGGGGGAGCCATCACCGCTGTCGAGGAGTCCCCCCGTGTCCGTCCTGCGCATGTCGAGCCTGTTCCTGCGGACCTTGCGGGAGGATCCGGCCGACGCCGAGCTGCCCAGCCACAAGCTGCTCGTCCGCGCGGGGTACATTCGCCGCGTCAGTCCGGGCATCTACACCTGGCTGCCGCTGGGGATGCGGGTGCTGCGCCGGGTGGAGACGATCGTCCGCGAGGAGATGGATGCGATCGGCGCCCAGGAGCTGCTCTTCCCGGCGCTGCTGCCCAAGGAGCCCTACGAGGCGACCGGTCGGTGGACCGAGTATGGCGACAATATCTTCCGGCTCAAGGACCGAAAAGGTGCTGACTACCTCCTCGGGCCGACCCACGAGGAGCTCTTCACCCTCACCGTCAAGGACCTCTTCTCGTCATACAAGGATCTTCCCGTATCGCTGTATCAGATTCAGACCAAGTACCGCGACGAGGCCCGTCCGCGGGCCGGCCTGCTCCGCGGCCGCGAGTTCGTCATGAAGGACTCCTACTCCTTCGACATCGACGAGGCCGGGCTGGACAAGAGCTACCAGCTGCACCGCGAGGCCTATGTGCGGATCTTCGACCGGCTCGGCTTCCACTACGTCATCGTCGCCGCGATGGCGGGGGCGATGGGCGGCTCTAAGAGCGAGGAGTTCCTCGCCACCGCCGAGAACGGCGAGGACACCTACGTGCGGTGCCCCAGCTGTGGCTATGCCGCGAACGTCGAGGCGGTCCGCGTCCCGGCCCCGGACGAGCGCCCGTATGACGCCGTCCCCGCCGCCCACACCGAGCTGACCCCGGACAGTCCCACCATCGCCACGCTCGTCGACTGTCTCAACCAGCGCTACCCCAAGGCCGACGGCACGGCGTGGAGCGCCCCCGACACGCTGAAGACGGTCGTCGTCATGCTCGTCCACCCGGACGGGCGTCGCGAGCCGCTCGCCTTGGGCATCCCCGGTGACCGGGAGGTGGACGAGAAACGGCTCGGAGCACAGGTCGAGCCCGCCGTCGTCGAGGCCTTCACCGAGTCGGACTTCGCGGCATACCCGACGCTTGTCAAGGGCTACATGGGGCCGCAGGCACTGGGCACGGCCAGCGCGTCCGGGGTGCGCTTCCTCGTCGACCCCCGCGTCGTCACCGGGACGGCCTGGGTCGCGGGCGGCAACGCCCACGGCTACCACGCCCTCGACCTGGTCGCCGGCCGGGACTTCGTCCCCGACGGCGTCATCGAGGCCGCCGAGGTGCGCGATGGCGACGCCTGCCCGTCGTGCGGCCTGGGCCTGGAGTCCGCGCGCGGGATCGAGATGGGCCATATCTTCCAGCTCGGCCGCAAGTATGCCGAGGCGCTCGACCTCAAGGTGCTCGACGCCAGTGGGCGGCTGACGACGGTCATCATGGGCAGCTATGGCGTTGGTGTCAGCCGCGCGGTGGCCTGCGTGGCCGAGGGCAACCACGACGAGATCGGCCTGGTCTGGCCGCGCGAGGTCGCTCCGACGGACGTCCACCTCGTCGCGACCGGAAAGGACGAGGAGGTCTTCGTCGCCGCCGAGTCACTGGCCCGCGAGCTGTCCGCCCAGGGTGTCGACGTCCTGCTCGACGACCGGCGCGGAGTGAGCCCGGGCGTGAAGTTCAAGGACTCCGAGCTCATCGGCGTCCCGACCATCGTCGTGGTCGGCCGGGGCCTGGCCTCCGGGACTGTCGAGCTCAAGGACCGGCGCTCCGGCGAGCGTCGCGAGATCGCCCTCACAGGTGCCGTGGCCGAGATCATCCGCGAGATCCGCGGCTAGTCCGCACGCTGCGGGCCTGGGGGGAGAGTGATGGGCACGACCAGTCTGGACGTTCTCGCCCTGGGTGGGGTGGGTGTCGACACGATCATCCGGGTCGCCACCCTGCCGGTTCCGTTCGCGGACACGGTGCACGTCCCGCCCATGGTCCGGTATGTCGGCCACTCCGGCAGCGGGTGGGCCCTCGGGCTGCATGCACTCGAGGTGCACACCCACCTGGTCGACCTGGTCGGTGACGACCCGGAGGGGCTGCTGGCGCGCGAACGGTTCGCGGCAGCCGGGCTGCCGTTCACCGGCGTCGTCGTGCCGGAGGGGACCAAGCGCAGTGTCAACCTGGTGGCCGACGACGGACGCCGAATGTCCTTCCACGACGGGCGCGGCCAGGCGCTGCCTGCGGCTCAGGTGGACTGTCACCGTTCGCTGCTCGGGGCGGCGCGACACGCGCACGTGACGATCAACGACTGGACCCGGCCGGCCCTTCGGGAGGCCGTCGCATCGGGGCACTCGGTCTCGACCGACCTCAACGACTGGGACGGGGTGAACCCCTACCACGAGGAGTTCGCCTTCGCTGCGGACCTGGTGTTCCTGTCCGCCGTCGGGGTCACCGAGCGGCTCCCCGAGGTGGTGGGCCGGGTCTTCGACCAAGGACGCGCCGCCCTGGTGGTGTCGACGGCGGGAGCAGCCGGCTGCCGGGTGCACGTCCGAGGAGGCTCGTCGACCGACGTGCCCGCTGCGGCGCTGCCGGGCCGCCCAGCGGTCGACAGCAATGGTGCGGGCGACGCCTTCGGCTCGGCTTTCCTGGCGGCCTGGCTGTCCGGTGCCGACCCCGTCGAGTGCGCCCGCTGGGGCGTCGTGGCTGGTGCGTGGGCGTGTGCGACACCGGGGACGAACGCCGACCCGATCGACCTGCCGACCTTGAGGAGCCTGCTGTGACCGAGCATCTGGCGAAGACACCGGTCCGCTCCGATGTCCAGGCCGTCATCTTCGACTGGGGCGGCACGATCACGCCCTGGCACACCATCGACCTGCGGGCGCAGTGGGAGGCCTTCGCCTCGGGTATGGGCGCCATCGCGTGCGCGCGCAACGGCCTGGCCGCGGCTCTGTACACCGCCGAGGAGCAGGCCTGGCGGCGGGGCCGGACCGACGGGTCCAGCGCCCGGCTCGAGGATGTCCTCACCGCCGTCGGGCTCGACCCGCAGGACGAGGCCACCGCGGCGGGGCTGGCGGCATACCGGGAGTTCTGGGAGCCGCACACTTTCACCCACCCGCATATCCCGGAGGTGTGGGAGCGGCTGCGCGCCGCGGGTCTGCGCGTCGGGGTGCTCTCCAACACCTTGTGGGACGCCCAGACCCACCGTGGCTTCTTCGCCCGGGACGAGGTGCTCCACCTCATCGACGCCGACGTCTACTCGAGCCACACCCCCTGGGTGAAGCCGCGGCCGGAGATCTTCGCCGCCGCGGCGCAGTCGCTCGGCGTGGACCCCATCGCGTGCGTCTACGTCGGGGACCGGTCCTATGAGGACGTCCACGGCCCCCAGGTGGTCGGGATGCGGGCGATCTGGATCCCGCATAGCGATATCCCCGAGGACCAGCAGGTCTCGCACGAGGCCACCCCCGACGCCGTCGCGCACGAGCTGTCCGATATCGCGGACATCGTGCTCGGGTGGTCCGGCCGGTCGACCTAGGCCGGACCGTGAGCGATCCGAGCCTGCCCGTCCTCGGGTCGGTCCGCGGGCCACGCCATGCGGCCGCGCGGCGGACCCTGGTCGCCGCTGTGCTCGGCTTGCTCGTCGGCGGGTATGTCGGGGCCCGGACCGCGGTCGCTCGGGGGAATGGCTTCGTTCGGGCCGTCTTCGTCGTCGTTGTCACCGTGTCCGTCATACGGCTCGGTGGCACCGTCGTGGGACTGTGGTGACCGCTCTCATGTCCGGGGCACGGCGTAGTCACAGCAAACACCTAGGTTCGCTCGGCAAGGTCGCGTCCATGAGCTCGACGACCACGCGGCAGGCGCCCCGACGCACGGGCATGACGCCGTCGCCGACCACCGCCGCGGCCACCCCCCAGTGGTGGCGCGACCTGGCCGGAGCCGCCGCCTGGCTGCTGTGCCTCTTCGTCACCGCCTTGTGGGTGAGCGGCGGTGGCATCCAGACCGCGACCGGCTCGCTCGCCGGCTTCTTCCTCAGCCTGGGCCGGCTCACCGGGATGTGGGCCAGCGTGCTCGTCCTCCTCCAGGTGCTCCTCATGGCCCGGATCCCCTTCGTCGAGCGCAGCTACGGCCAGGACGACCTGACCCGCAAGCATCGGCTGGTCGGCTTCACCTCGTTCACCCTCCTCCTCGCCCACCTCGTGCTCATCACCCTCGGGTATGCCGCGAACACCACGCTCGGTCTCGTCGGCACCTTCGTCGACCTCGTCCTCAGCTACCCCGGGATGCTGCTGGCCTTCGCCGCCACGGTCGCGCTGACCATGGTCGTCGTGACGTCGATCCGGAGGGCCCGCCGGGCGCTGCGGTACGAGTCCTGGCACCTCATCCACCTTTACGCCTACCTCGGCGCCGGGCTCGCGGTGCCGCACCAGCTGTGGACCGGCGCGGACTTCCTCTCCAGCACCGCCGCCACGGTCTTCTGGTGGGGGCTGTGGGTGGCCGCCCTGCTCGCCGTGCTCGCCTTCCGGGTCGGTATGCCGCTGTGGCGCTCGATGCGGCACCGGCTCGTCGTCTCCGAGGTCATCGCCGAGCAGCCAGGGCTGACCACCGTCGTCGTCACCGGCCGCAATCTCGACGCGCTGCGGGTCCGCGGTGGCCAGTTCTTCCAGTGGCGCTTCCTCGGGGTCCCCGGCTGGACCCGCGCCCACCCGTACTCATTGTCGGCGGCCCCGGACGGCCGGTCACTGCGGTTCACCGTCGAGCACGTCGGCGACGGCTCCGCTGCGGTGGCCGACCTGCGCCCGGGGACGCCGGTCCTCGTCGAGGGTCCCTACGGGCGGCTGCACGTCGGCGTCCGGCGGCGCCGCAAGGTGCTCCTCATGGCCTCCGGCATCGGCGTGACTCCGCTCAAGGCGATCCTCGAGGACCTCGACCAGCGGCCCGGGGACGTCGTGCTCGTCCATCGCGTGCACGATGCGGCCACCCGGATGCTCGCGACAGCGGTCGACGCCAGTGCGGCCGCGCGCGGCGCCCAGGTCGTCGTCGTGCCGGGCCGGCGGGTCCAGGCGCGGGCGTCCTGGCTGCCCGAGAGCGCCGCGCACCTCGACGATGTCGCGGCATTGCGGCACCTCGTCCCCGATGTCGCCGAGCGGGATGTCTTCGTCTGCGGTGCATCCGGATGGATGGACGCCGTCGTCGGGGCAGCCCGGTCCGCGGGCGTGCCCGCCGCGAATATCCACATCGAAGCATTCGCCCTCTGAGCCCGAAAGACCGAGGTCCATCGTCATGCGCCGCATCGTCACCTGGCTGCTGAGCACCGTCAGCGCTCTGGTGCTCCTCTTCTCGTACCACACCTCGACATCGAGCTCGATGCCCGTCAGCGCCCAGGCGCCGACGACCCCGGGGACGACCGGGTCGTCGAGCGACTCCGGGACCGATGGCGGAACCGACGCCGGCACCGGCAGCGACTCGGGATCGGGCAGCGCGGGCACCTTCACCGGGGACGCCGTGATGACCCGCTTCGGGGCGGTCCAGGTGCAGATCACCGTCGCCGACGGGTCGATCACCAAGTCGGTCGTCACCCAGGTGCCGTGGACCGACCGCCGTGACCAGGAGATCAACTCCCGCGCAGTGCCGATCCTCAACTCCGAGGTGCTCAGCGCCCAGAGCGCCGACATCGACATGGTCGGTGGCGCGACGATCACCTCGCAGGCGTATATCCAGTCGCTCCAGTCCGCGATCGACCAGGCCGGTCTGTGACCAAGAGAGTCTGGGTCGAGCACCTCATGGGGATGCCCATCAGCATCCACGTGCGCTCGAGCGACCCCGACCACGAGCTGGTGGACCGAGCCGTCGCGGCGGCATACGCCGAGCTGGTGCGGGTCGACCAGTGGTACTCGACCTACCGCGAGGACTCGTGGGTGAGCCGGGTCCGCTGCGGCGAGATCGCCCTGGGGAGCTGCCCGCCCGAGGTCCAGGATGTCGCCGCACAGTGCGCGCGGGCCCAGGAGGCGACCGGAGGGGCCTTCACGCCGTGGTTGCCCGACCCGGACGGCGTCGTGCGCTTCGACCCGACCGGACTGGTCAAAGGCTGGGCCATCGACCGTGCCGGGCAGCAGCTCGCCGGGCTGCCGGGTGCAGCCTGGTCGGTCAACGCCGGGGGAGACGTCCTCGTCGGGCGGCATCGGCACGTTCCGCCCACTGGCGCGGACGCAGCCCCCTGGCGGATCGGCATCGAGGACCCTCGGCGCCCCGGGACGATCGCCACCGTGGTCCCGGTGGCCACCGGCGGCGTCGCGACCTCGGGGACGGCGGCGCGCGGCGCTCACCTCTACGACCCGCGCACCGGCCAGTGGGTCGGCCGGTCCGGCTCGACGACGGTCGTCGGCCCGACCCTCGTGGAGGCCGACATCTGGGCCACCGCCTTGTTCGTCGGCGATGCCGACACCGCCCGCCGGTTCGCGCAGGCCGCTGCGTCCTGCTCGGCGTTCAGCCTCTGAGGGCTGCGGCCAGCTCCGCGGACGAGGTCACCGGGAGGTCGCACACCGTCCCACGACACCGGTATGCCGCGCTCGCGCCCGACACCCCAGGCCTTCCGCTGAGCAGCGGCACTCCGGGCGCGTCCGCAGCCCCACGCACGAGGTACCCACCGCCGAGGTAGGTCGACGTCGCCACCTCCCAGAGCGCCTCGGCGTCCGGTCCGCAGTCGCTGATGACCACCTGGACCGGCCCGGTCGCGAGCGCCTCGGCGAGCGCCCAGGCCCAGCCGGCGAAGCGGGGGGCCCGCGCAAGCAGCCCGGCACCGGCGGCGAGGGCGGCCGACCCGGCGTCGAGATGGGTGGTCGACCCGGCGAGCAGCCCGTAGCCGACCAGGGCGGTGGCGAGCGAGGACTGGCCGCAGGGCTCGGCGTTGTCGGTGACCGACCGCGGCCGGGCGAACAGGTCGCCCCCGCCCGCGGTGTCGAAGAAGCCTCCGTCGGGCGCGCTGAAGGCGGCCAGGGCGTGGTCGAGCAGGCCGCCTGCGGCCGCGAGCCAGCGTCCGTCGCCGGTCGCCTGGTGCAGGCTCAGCAGTCCCTCGGCGAGGCTGCCATAGTCCTCCGCGACGCCCCACGCCGGCCCCACGATCCCGCCGAGTGAGGACCGGCGCAGCCCTGCGTCGCTGAGGTGGTGGGCGAGGAGGAAGTCCGCCGCCCGGGTGGCTGCGGCGACATACCTGGGTTCGCCGAGGACCAACCCAGCATCGGCGAAGGCGGCGATCGCCAGCCCGTTCCACGCGGTGACGACCTTGTCGTCGCGCTCCGGCTGCGGGCGGGCGGCACGGGCCTTCGCCAGGCGGACGCGAGCCTGAGCCCACCACTGGGCGTCGTCGAGGTCCTGCGGGTCCTCGGCCAGGGTCAGGGTCCACGCGCCGTCGACGGCAGCGCCGGTCCCAACCCCCAACAGCTGAGCTGCGCGAGCCCCGCCCGGCACCCCGAGGACGTCCTCGAGCTGCCCGGGCGTCCACAGGTAGGTCGCCCCCTCGGTGCCCTCGGTGTCGGCGTCCAGCGCGGCGGCGAAGCACCCCTCCGGGGTGAGCATGCGGGCCAGCAGGAAGTCGAGGGTCTCCCGGACCACCCGCAGCCCGAGCGGGTCAGCGCCTACCTGCCACCAGTGCAGGTAGACCCGGGCGAGCAGAGCGTTGTCGTAGAGCATCTTCTCGAAGTGCGGGACCCGCCACGCGGCGTCGACGGCGTACCGGGCGAAGCCCCCGTCGAGCTGGTCGTTGAGACCGCCGCGCGCCATCGCGGTGCAGGTGAGGTCCACCGCGGCGGCGGCCGCTACCGAGCCGGTCCGGCGGGTATGCCGCAGCAGCGCCTCGAGGACCATCGCCGGTGGGAACTTCGGTGCCGACCCGAAGCCGCCGCGGACCGGGTCGAGGTCACTCAACGCTGACGTAGCCGCGCGCTCCAAGGCGGCCGGGTCGACCGCCGCCGGGACCGCGGGGGCGGCATACGACGAGCGCAGGGCATTGGCGAGGTGGGCGGCCGAGCCGAGCACCTCGGCCCGTCGTCCCACCCAGGCCTGCCGGACCGCGGCGAGCAGGCCGAGCAGCTGGGACCGGGGGTAGTACGTCCCGCAGTGGAAGGGCTCGCCGTCGGCGGTGAGGAAGACCGTCATCGGCCAGCCGCCGGACCCGGTCGTCGCCTGGGTGGCATCCATATAGACCGCGTCGACATCCGGGCGCTCCTCCCGGTCAACCTTGATGGCGACGAAACCGTCGTTGAGCGCGGCCGCGACCACCGGGTCGTCGAAGGACTCGTGGGCCATGACGTGGCACCAGTGGCAGGCGCTGTACCCGATCGAGAGGAAGACCGGCACGCCACGCAGCCGGGCTCGCTCGAAGGCCTCAGCAGACCACGGCCACCAGTGCACCGGCTGGTGGGCGTGCTGGCGCAGGTAGGGCGATGTCGCCTCGCCCAGACGGTTGCTCACCACGACACCATATGCGCGGCGCCCCGGCCTGCTCGCGCGCGGCGCCCAGGCCTGCTCAGTCCTCCAGGGCCTTGGCGAGGGCGATATTGAAGGACACGCCCTCGTGGTTCCCCTCCTCGGCGGCCCAGCCGGCCTGGAAGCCGCAGACGACGACGGTCCACAGCCGCGCGACCTGGTCGTCGATCCCGGCGGCGTCGCAGACCACGTCGACCCGCCGGCGGACGCTCCATCGGAAGGCTGAGCCGGTGCCCAGCTCGGCGACCCGGTTGCGGAGCATCGGGTGCAGCTCGACACCGGGGTGCCCGGCCATCGGCTGGGGGTCGATGGCCAGCCACGGGGCTCGCTCCGCGGCGAGGACGTTCTGGTCGTGCAGGTCGACGTGGAGCAAGGTGGCGTCGCAGTCCTGGTCGCTGGTCAGCTCGTCGACCAGGCCGGCGACCCGGGAGACGAACCGCCGGGGCAGATCGGTCCGGGCCGTGAGCCGGGTGAGGTTGTGGGCGGAGAAGTCGCTGAGCCGGCGGATCGTCGGCGGAGCGGGGACGTGCAGCTGCGCCAGGACGGCGCCGATGACCTCGCACGCCGCGTCGACGTCGAGGACCCGAAGGTCACGGTCGGCGTCGAGGCGCTCCAGCAGCAGGGCGCCGCGGCCCGGGTCGGCTGCGACGAGCCGGACCGCCCCGCGACCGGCCCAGTGCCGTAGCGCACGATGCTCGCCCGCGGTGTCGGGGCAGGGCCAGACCACCTTGAGGGCCAAGGGCAGCCCCTCACGGCGGACCGGAAGGACCGCAGCGGTCCAGCCGGTGCGGACCGGGCCGTCCGGGGTGAGCGACCACTGGTCCATGGCCTCAGCGACCAGTCGCGGCACCTGGCGCGCCCACTCCGCGCCGCTGGGCCCACCGTCGGCGGCTAGCCGCGCCACCCTGGCCACCCAGTCGGTCGGCAGCTCCAGGGGGCCCGCAGAGGTCACCGCTGCAGACCGGGGAGCGGGGCCAGGGATGCCCCCCAGGGGAGGGCCAGGCCCACCCAGCGGGCGGCGGTCTCGGCCGCCGCGGGCACCCCGGACCCATCGTCGACGGCGGCCAGCGGTCGCAGACAGTCGCTGACCAAGGCCCCGAGGAGGGTGCGAACCAGCCGGTCGGCCGTGGTCGCGCTGTGCACGGCGAAGGGGAGGGTGTAGCCGGGTGGAGCCGGTCGGGCTGCCGTCCCCGCCCAGTCCTGCAGCCGCTCCTCCTCCCGGCCGGCCTCATCCACCAGGGCGACGACGCGCGCGCGGGCATCACCGGCGAGGTGCGCGGCAGCCACCTGGGCGCCATACCGGACGGCTCTGACCTGGTCGAGGGCGACGGCGGCGGCCGGGGCCGGCAAGGTGGCGGCCGGCCAGCCCACCCGGACCCCCAGGTGGACCGCGCTCACCGCGTGGTGGACGAGCATGGCCGCGACGAACGGGCGGTTGGCCGCGCTCGCCGTCACCGCCGAGGACGAGCCCACCGCCGCGGTATGGGTGGTCACCAGGCCCGCCTGGGCTCCCGCCACCGCGTCGGTGACGGTCGTGGCAGGGTATGTCGTTCCAGGCCGTCCAGCCGCGGTCGCACTGGGGGGGCTGGTCGCCGCGGTGTCGGTGAAGCTCGACGAGGGGACCCGGGCCGCCGCGAGTGCCGCCCGGACCTCGCTGACATGGGTGGTGGCGGCGATGGCCTCCCGAGCCAGCCAGGCGACCGTCGGCCCCGGACTGCCGCCCGCCACGGGCAGCGAGGCGAGCTCGCGCACCACCTGGGCCGAGCGCAGCAGGGAGAGGAGCAGGTCCTCGTCGGCAGCCTTCTGGCGGGGGAGGAGGGGCAGGTCGGGAGCGTCCGACTCCAGCCGCACCCCGCACGAGGTCGTCGCGCCCGCGACGCCGAGGCCGAGGGCCACCAGCATCGCGCGGCGCGTCCACGGCTGCGACGGGGCCCGGCCCTGCGGGTCGGCGGAAGAGGTCACCCCTTGATCTTGCCACCGGGCGGTTACAGTGGAACGAGTGGCAGGATGTCGCTGCCGGCAGGACGAGAACACACATAGGGAGTCACGATGAGCGCTGCGGACGCCGTCCGCGAGGTGGCGCGGGCTGCCCTTGCCGATCGTGGGCTGGACGTCGTCGACGTCACCGTGACGCCCGCCGGCCGCCGCCGGGTCGTCCGGATCCTCGTGGACCGCTCAGTCTCGGGGCTGGACCCGAGCGACCACACCTCCCGGGTGCCGCCGATGGACCTCGACGAGGTCACCGAGGCCACCCACACGGTGTCTGCGGCTCTGGACTCCGCCGAGCCCCTGGGGAACGCACCGTACGTCCTCGAGGTGAGCTCCCCGGGCGTCGACCGCCCGCTGCGGACCTGGGCCCAGCTGCGCCGCAACGTCGGCCGGCTCGTCACGGTCTCGACGTCCGGGACGCAACAGCTCACCGGACGGATCGTTGCTCTCGGGCCGGACGCGCTGACCTTGGGACGCCCGGATGGCCCCGAGCTGACCGTGCCGGTCAGCGAGGTCGCCTCGGCCCGGGTCGAGGTCGAGTTCACCCACGGCGCGGACTCGCCGGATGACCCGGACGGGCTCGACGATGACATCGACCATGTCGACGAGGACGAGTGAGGAGGCCACCAATGGATATCGACATGAGCGCCCTGCGCGCCATCGAACGCGAACGTGACCTGCGCCTCGACGTCCTCGTCGAGGCGATCGAACAGGCCCTGCTCGTGGCGTACCACCACACCGAGGGCGCCTACAAGGTCGCCCGCGTCGAGCTGGACCGGTCGAGCGGCCATGTTGTCGTCTGGGCCCGGGAGGAGGGCCCGCTCATCCCCGCCGAGGACCCGGAGGGTCGGCCGTCCCGTGGGGAACCTGGCCCTGAGTTCGACGACACTCCGGCCGGCTTCGGCCGGATCGCCGCGTCGACGGCGCGGCAGGTCATCCTCCAGCGGATGCGCGACCTCGAGGACGAGCAGGTCCTTGGCGACTTCCGCGGCCGGGAGGGCGATATCGTCTCGGGGATCATCCAGCAGGGCCGCGACCCGCGGACCGTCCTGGTCGACTTCGGCGCGGTCGAGGGCGTCCTGCCGCAGGCCGAGCAGGTGCCGGGGGAGCGCTACCTCCACGGCGAGCGGCTCCGGTGCTATGTCGTCAGCGTCAAGCGCGGACCCAAGGGGCCACAGATCGGGCTGTCCCGAACCCATCCCAACCTGGTCCGCAAGCTCTTCGCGCTGGAGGTGCCCGAGGTCGCCGACGGCACGGTGGAGATCGCCGCGCTGGCTCGCGAGGCCGGCCACCGCAGCAAGGTCGCCGTGGCGTCGAGGGTCCCCGGTGTGCGGGCCAGCGGCGCGTGCATCGGACCGATGGGCGCTCGGGTCCGGGCCGTCATGGCCGAGCTGCGCGGCGAGAAGATCGACATCGTCGAGTACTCCGAGGACCCAGCCGCCTTCGTCGCTGCCGCGCTCTCGCCCGCCAAGGTCATCTCGGTCGAGATCGTCGACCGGGCCGCGCGCTCGGCCCGGGTCGTCGTTCCCGACTACCAGCTCTCGCTGGCGATCGGCAAGGAGGGCCAGAACGCCCGGCTCGCCGCCAAGCTCACCGGGTGGCGGATCGACATCCGTTCGGACACCGCGCCGGACCTCGGACCCGCGGCGTCAGCCGACGCCCCCGGTTCGCGGTAGACTCGTGCCGACCGATCGGTCTGGACTCCGAGCGACGGCCCCCCACAGTCCCAGTCGTACCTGTGTCGGGTGTCGCCGTGCGGATAGCCGGTCGGCGCTTCTGCGAGTGGTCGCGGCCTTGGACCAGAGCGGGACGGCATCGGTCGTCCCGGACGTCCGCGGTCGGCTCCCCGGACGTGGTGCATGGCTTCATCCCACGCTGGAGTGCCTCGAGCACGCGCGGCGGCGACGAGCGTTCGGCCGGGCCCTGCGGGTGCAGGGTGCGACGGACGACGGCGCCGTGGCGGCATACCTCGGCGACCTGACGCAGTGAACGTGACGGAACCATCTCACCGAAAGCGGGTCAACACCCTCATGAGCACCCGATGAGTACTCAGCAATGAGCACACCCCTGTTCTGACAGCGGTCCGCGCCGCGAGCATCATGCTCCTCCCGGACCACGACACAAGGAGAAATGTGGCCAAGGTCCGGGTCTACGAGCTCGCGAAAGAGCTCGGAGTCGAGAGCAAGGTGCTGCTTGACTTCCTCAAGCAGCAGGGCGAGTTCGTCCGGTCGGCGTCGTCGACCATCGAACCGCCGGTCGTCCGCAAGATCAGAGAGACGCTTCCGCCCCACCTGACATCTGCAGGCGAGCGCTCCAACCCCATCGACGTTGCCCCCGCGCCGAGCCGTCCGGCGGCCCCGGCGCCAGGGGCACCGGCAACACCGGCCGCGTCGGCCCCGACGCCCGCGGTTCCGGGGGCCCCCGGAGCCGTTCCCGGCCCGCGGCCCACTTCCGGCCGGCCTGCCCCGACGGCGGCACAGCCGCCGGCTGCCACCGACCCGTTCGCCGCCGGTGCTCCGTCCGCTCCGTCTGCGCCAAGCGCGCCAGCGCGGCCGGCTGCCGCTGCGCCGAGCCCTCCCGCGCCCGGCCCGGCTCCGTCGGCTCCCGCGGCCCCCGAGGCTCCGGCAGCGTCCGCCGGCTCGGCGCCGGCTGCACCGCGCCCGGGTGCGCCTCGTCCGGGCCCGCGGCCCGGCAACAACCCCTTCTCGACCAACCAGGGCATGGGACGCCCCGGTGCGCCGCGTCCGGGCAACAACCCCTTCGCGCCAAGCCAGGGTATGCCGCGTCCCCAGTCGCGGGGCGGGCAGCCCGGCGCTGCGGGTGCGCGTCCGGGTCCGGGCGCGGCCGGTCCTCGGCCGGCCCCGCGTCCGGGTGGTCCGCGTCCGAACCCCGGCATGATGCCGGATCGCGCTGCCGTGCCCCGTCCCGGGGCCCGCCCGGCCGGTCCTGGGGCGGCCCGTCCGGGTCGTCCCGGTGCCGGTGGCGCCGGTGGCGGCTTCGCCGGTCGTCCCGGCGGTGGTGCCGGTGGCGGTTTCGGTGGCGGCGCTGCAGGTGGCCGTCCCGGTGGCGGTGGCCCCGGTGGCCGTGGCGGCACCCAGGGCGCCTTCGGGCGTGGTGGCGGTCGCCCGGTTCGGGGCCGCAAGTCCAAGCGCGCGAAGCGCCAAGAGTTCGAGCAGATGCAGGCCCCGACGATCGGTGGCGTCCAGGTCCCGCGCGGCGACGGCTCGACGGTCATCCGGCTGGCCCGGGGCGCATCGCTGACCGACCTCGCGGACAAGATCAACGCCAACCCGGCGTCGCTGGTCACCGTCCTGTTCCACCTCGGTGAGATGGCTACGGCCACCCAGTCGCTGGACGAGGACACCTTCAAGCTCCTCGGGTCCGAGCTCGGGTATGACGTCCAGGTCGTCTCGCCCGAGGACGAGGACCGCGAGCTGCTCGAGCAGTTCCATATCGACCTCGACGCCGAGCTCGAGGCCGAGACCGAGGACGACCTCGAGGAGCGACCGCCGGTCGTCACTGTCATGGGCCACGTCGACCACGGCAAGACCAAGCTGCTCGACGCCATCCGCTCGGCCAAGGTCGTCGAGTCCGAGGCGGGCGGCATCACCCAGCACATCGGTGCCTACCAGATCGTCACCACGCACGAGGGTGTCGACCGGCCGATCACCTTCATCGACACCCCCGGTCACGAGGCCTTCACCGCCATGCGTGCCCGTGGCGCGAAGGTCACCGATATCGCGGTGCTCGTCGTCGCGGCCGATGACGGTGTCATGCCGCAGACCATCGAGGCGCTCAACCACGCTCAGGCGGCCGGCGTCCCGATCGTCGTCGCGGTGAACAAGGTGGACAAGGAGGGGTCGAACCCCGCGAAGATCCGCCAGCAGCTCACCGAGTACAACCTCGTCGCCGAGGAGTATGGCGGCGAGACGATGTTCGTCGACGTCTCGGCCAAGCAGCGGCTCAATATCGACGGGCTGCTCGAGGCGATCCTGCTCACCGCCGACGCGGCCCTGGACCTGCGGGCCAACCCCGACAAGGACGCCCGAGGCGTGGCCATCGAGGCGCACCTCGACCGGGGTCGTGGCCCGGTAGCGACCGTCCTGGTCCAGTCCGGCACCTTGGCGGTTGGCGACTCGATCGTCGCCGGTGCCGCGCACGGCCGGGTCCGGGCCATGCTCGACGAGCACGGCAACACCCTCGACGTGGCGCTGCCGTCCCGGCCGGTCCAGGTCCTGGGTCTGACCGCGGTCCCGAACGCCGGCGACACCTTCCTCGTCGCGCCCGACGACCGCACCGCACGGCAGATCGGCGAGCGCCGTGAGGCTGCGGCCCGCGCCGCGTCGCTGGCCAAGCGCCGCAAGCGGATCAGCCTCGAGGACCTCAACGCGGCATTGGCTGCGGGCAAGGTCAGCACGCTCAACCTCATCCTCAAGGGCGATGTGTCCGGTTCGGTCGAGGCCCTCGAGGACGCGCTGCTGAAGATCGACGTCGGCGAGGGGGTCGACCTGCGGATCATCCACCGCGGCGTCGGCGCCATCACCCAGAACGACGTCAACCTCGCCACCGTCGACGACGCCATCATCATCGGCTTCAACGTCCGGCCCGCCGAGCGGGTCGCCGAGCTGGCCGACCGCGAGGGTGTCGACATGCGCTTCTACTCGGTCATCTACCAGGCGATCGAGGACGTCGAGAATGCGCTGAAGGGCATGCTCAAGCCGGAGTTCGAGGAGGTCCAGCTCGGGACCGCCGAGGTCCGCGAGGTCTTCCGGTCGAGCAAGTTCGGCAATATCGCCGGCTCGCTCGTGCGATCCGGGGAGATCCGCCGAGGCACCAAGGCCCGCCTGGTCCGCGACGGCGTCGTCGTCGGGGAGAACATCGAGATCGCCGGTCTGCGGCGGTTCAAGGACGATGTCACCGAGGTCCGCGAGGGCTACGAGTGCGGCATCAACCTCGGCGGCTTCAACGACATCCAGATCGATGACGTCGTCGAGACCTACGAGATGCGGGAGAAGCCGAGGGCCTAGGGATGGGTGACGCAGCGCGGGCGAGGAAGGTCGCGGACCGGATCAAGGTCGTCGTCGCCGACTTCCTCGAGTTCCGCATCAGGGACGAGCGGCTCGGCTTCGTGACGATCACGGACGTCCGGGTCACCGGTGACCTCCAGAACGCGACGGTCTTCTACACCGTGCTCGGTGGGGACCCGGAGCGTGCGGCCACGGCCGCCGCTCTGGAGTCCAACACCGGGCGGATCCGCAGCGTCGTCGGGAAGGCCCTCGGCATCCGGCTCACCCCGACGATCGCCTTCGTCGCCGATGCCCTCCCCGAAGGGGCGGCATACCTCGAGGGGGTCATCGAGGCGACCAAGGCGCGCGACGCCGAGCTCGCCAAGGCCGCCGCATCGGCCCGCTACGCCGGTGAGCCGGACCCGTACCGCCGAGCGGGCGACGACGCCGCCGACGGCGAGCCCGAGACCCAGCCCGCCGACCCCTCGTGAGCGGGCCGCCCGCCGGCCTGCTCGTCGTCGACAAGCCGGCCGGCTGGACCTCACACGATGTCGTCGGCCGGGTCCGCCGGCTCGCCGGCACCCGCAAGGTCGGCCATGCGGGCACCCTCGACCCGATGGCCACCGGCGTGCTCGTCCTCGGCCTGGGGCCGGGCACCCGGCTGCTCACCTACCTCGTCGGCTGTGACAAGTCGTATGCCGCGACGATAAGGCTGGGCCAGTCGACGGTGACCGACGACGCCGAGGGGGATGTCCTCGAGCGGGCCGGAGCCAGGTCGCTCGACCCGGACGCGCTCGCCGCGGCCATCGCGGCCCTGACCGGCGCGGTCAGCCAGGTCCCGAGCGCAGTGAGCGCCATCAAGGTCGACGGGCAGCGGGCCTATGCCCGGGTCCGGGCCGGCGAGGACGTCGAGCTGCGGGCCCGTGAGGTGGTCGTCCACCGGTTCGACGTCTGCGGCCCACTGCGCCCCATCGAGGCCGAGGACGGAACCGCGGTGGTCGACCTCGACGTCGAGGTCGACGTCTCCTCCGGGACCTATGTCCGCGCGCTGGCCCGCGACCTCGGTCGTCGGCTCGGTACCGGCGGACACCTCGTCGCGCTGCGCCGCACGCGGGTCGGCGCCTTCGGGCTCGACGTGGCCCACGCCTTGGCCGACGCGGACGGCGCCCCGCTCGACGTCCCCTCGGCCCTCATCCCGTTGGCCGCCGCAGCCCGAGCGCATTTCCCGGCATACGACGTCGACGACGAGGGGGTGAGCGCCCTGCGGCACGGACGCACCGTCGCCGTCGCGGGGGAGGACCCCGCCGGGCCCGCTGCCGCCTTCGCCCCCGACGGCTCGTTCGTCGCTGTGATCGAGGTCATGGGCGGTCGGGCCCGCCCGACGGTGGTCGTCCCGGACGTACCGTAGAGCTATGTACGTCCCGGCACACTTCTCGATGACCCCGGCGCAGATCGACGACGTGCTGCGCCGGATGACCGTCGCCAACCTGGTGACCGCGCACGAGGGCGGCCTGCAGGCCACCCTGCTGCCCTTCCTCTACCGTCCCGGCGCCGACGGCAGCCTCGGCGCACTCGTCGGCCATGTGGCCCGCAACAACCGGCAGTGGTCCGAGCCCCGGCTCGGCGACGCCTTGGCGATCGTCGGGGCGAACGACCACTATGTCTCGCCCCGGTGGCGGACCGCGGGCGATGCCGCCGGGTCGGTTGTGCCGACCTGGAACTATGTCACCGTCCATGCGTATGGCGACCTCGTCGCTCACGACGACCTCGACTGGACTCGGGAGGTCGTCGAGCGACTCTCGGCCCAGCACGAGGACCACCGCCTCCACCCGTGGACCTCCGAGGACCTCCTCCCAGGCCAGCTCGACAAGATGATGCGGGCCATCGTCGGGGTCGAGCTGCGGATCAGCCGGGTCGAGGCCAAGGCCAAGCTCAGCCAGAATGTCTCGGTCCCGGACGTCGAGGGGATCATCGCGGGGCTGCGCACCGACGGCGACGAGGTCTCGGCGGACCTGCTCACCGAGGTCTCCCTGCCCGCCGCCCAGCGCAGGGCTGAGCTGCTGGCCGGTGTCGCCGCGGGCCACGCGCGGCGCACTGGCGGCTGAGGGTGCGCGAGCCGCCCCCACCGGCCCACTAGAGTGGGGCGTCGTGCGCACCTGGACCGGCCTCGACGCCCTCCCCGGCGACCTCGGTCCGACGGTCGTCACCCTCGGCAACTTCGACGGCGTGCACCGCGGCCACCGGGCAGTGCTCGAGCGGGTCGTCGTCGAGGCGGCCGCGCGCGGCGCCACCCCGGTGGCGGTCACCTTCGACCCGCACCCCCTCGCCGTCCTTGCCCCCGACCGGGCCCCGTCCGCGGTGACCTCGCTTGCGGAGCGGGTCGGGCTGCTCGAGGACACCGGGATCGCGGGGGTGCTCGTCCTCACCTTCACCCGCGAGCTCGCCGCCCAGACCCCCGAGGAGTTCGTCGCCGAGGTCTTCGTCGGCGCGCTGGCCGCCCGGGCCGTCGTCGTCGGGCGGGACACCCGCTTCGGGGTCCGCAACTCCGGGAATGTCGACACCCTGCGCGAGCTCGGGGCGGCATACGGCTTCGACGTCGTCGTCCTCGACGACGTGGGGGTCGGCCACCGCTGGTCCTCGACCGAGGTGCGCGCGCTCCTGGCCGAGGGTGACGTCGTCACCGCGGCCACACTGCTCGGCCGCCCGCACCGGGTCACCGGCCAGGTCGTCCATGGCGACCACCGGGGCCGTCTGCTCGGCTTCCCGACGGCGAACCTCAGCCAGGATGCCGTGGGTTTCATCCCCGCGGACGGGGTGTATGCCGGCTGGCTGGTCCGGCTCGACGCCGCACCCGAGGACCCGGAGCGACGGCTCCCCGCGGCGGTCTCGATCGGGACGAACCCCACGTTCGACGGTCTGCAGCGTCGAGTCGAGGCGTACGTCCTCGATCGGGACGACCTCGAGCTCTATGACGAGAACGTCGCCATCGACTTCGTCGAGAGGCTCCGCCCGACGCTGAAGTTCGACGCCGTGGACGAGCTCATCACTACGATGCACCGGGACTGTGCGCGCTGTCGGGAGATTCTGCTGCATCGATGACGGGGACATGACAGGCTGGACCGGACCGGCCCGGCCTGACACGATCGGGCTAACCCCCGCACCGCGACCCGGAGGCACCAATGCAGCTGTCTGCTCCGACCGAGAGCATCGACCACGCGCTCGTCGAGAACCGCGCGACGTCACTGGCCCACCTCTTCCGCGACCGAGTTCGCCGCAGCGCGAACCAAGAGGCCTTCCGGTACTTCCGGGACGGCGAGTGGAAGTCGGTGACCTGGACCCAGACCCGCGAACAGGCCGACCTCTGGGCTGCCGGGCTCATCGCACTCGGGGTCGCGCCGCAGGACCGCGTGGCCATCGCTGCGACGACGCGCTACGAGTGGGTGGTGGCCGACCTGGCCATCATGTCCGCCGGCGCGGCGACGACGACCGTCTACCCGACCTCATCGGTCGATGACGTCGCCTATATCGTCGACGACTCCGACAGCAAGGTGGTCTTCGCCGAGGACATGGCGCAGGTCGAGAAGCTGCGGACGTCCCGGACCCGGCTGCCCGGCCTGCTCAAGGTCGTCGTCATCGATGGCGAGGGCGACGGCGAGTGGGTGATGACCGCAGCGGAGCTGGCGCAGCGCGGCGCGGACTACCTCAAGGCCCACCCCAGCGTCGTCGACGACCGGATCGAAGGCCTGACCTCCGACACGCTGGCGACGATCATCTACACCTCCGGGACGACCGGTCGGCCCAAGGGTGCGCTGCTCACCCACGACTGCTGGGTCTACGAAGGAGCCGCGGTCGACTCGGTCCACATCCTCAGCAGCGACGACCTCCAGTACCTCTGGCTCCCGTTGTCCCACTCCTTCGGCAAGGTGCTGCTCACCCTGCCGATCCAGATCGGTTTCCCCACGGTGGTCGACGGCCGGATCGACAAGATCGTCGAGAACCTCGCCGTCGTCAAGCCCACCTTCATGGGGGCAGCGCCCCGCATCTTCGAGAAGGCCTATGGCCGGATCTCGATGATGGTCGCCTCCGACGGCGGCGTGAAGGAGAAGCTCTTCGGCTGGGCCTTCGGAGTCGGTCGCCAGGTCAGCGCCCTGCGCGAGAAGGGCGAGTCCCCCTCCGGTCTGCTGGGCGTGCAGTATGCCCTGGCCGACAAGCTCGTCCTGCACAAGGTGCGCGAGCGCTTTGGCGGCCGGGTCCGCTTCTTCATCTCCGGCTCGGCCGCCCTCAACCGGGATGTCGCCGAGTGGTTCGGTGCCGCCGGGCTCATCATCATCGAGGGTTATGGGCTGACCGAGTCCAGCGCCGCCTCGGTCGTCAACCGGCCCGCCCCGGGTGGGTACCAGTACGGCTCGGTCGGTCTGCCGCTGCCCGGGACCGAGCTGAAGATCGCCGAGGACGGCGAGATCCTCATGAAGGGGCCGGGCATCATGCGCGGCTACCACAACAAGCCCGAGGCGACCGCCGAGGCGCTCGAGGACGGCTGGCTGCACACCGGTGACATCGGCGAGGTCGACGGTCGTGGCTACGTCCGCATCACCGACCGCAAGAAGGACCTCTTCAAGACCTCGGGCGGCAAGTACATCGCCCCGAGCCAGATCGAGTCGACCTTCAAGGGGCTGTGCCCGTACGTCAGCCAGATGCTCGTCGCCGGGGATGGCCGCAACTTCGCCTCCGCGATCATCACCCTCGATGAGGAGGCTCTCGCCGGGTGGGCTGCCGAGAACGGCATGGCTGGCAAGGCCTACCACGAGATCGTCACCTCGACGGCCTGTCACCAGATGGTCCAGGGGTATGTCGACCAGCTCAATGGCACCCTCAACCGGTGGGAGACGATCAAGAAGTTCACTCTCCTGGAGGAGGACCTCACCATCGACGCCGGCATGCTCACCCCGAGCCTGAAGCTGCGGCGCCGGGCGGTCGTCGACAAGTACTCGGACCGCATCGAGGCGATGTACCAGTAGCCGACGCGGGCACGAGCCCGGAAACACAGCGGAAGGGGGCACCCGGTCGACCCGGGTGCCCCCTTCCGTCGGTCTCGGCGGTATGCCGGTCAGCCCCTGCTCGACCCGTGGCCCGACAGTGGCGCCGACTGTTCGGCGGTCAGATCCACGGACTTCCCGTCGACGAAGGTCAGCGAGAGCCGGACGCTCGGGAACGGCGAGCTCTTGTCGCGGAGGGACTTCTCCGGCCACCAGGCCAGGAAGCGGCCGGACTTCACCGTGGCCCGGACGTCGGTGCCATCCGCGTGGACGGTCACCCCGATGATCTCGGACCCGACCAGCCCGTTGACGCTGAGGTAGCCGTCACTGTCGAAGGTGCTCGCCCCGACGCTCGTCACCAGGGCCTCCCGCGGCTTGAGGCTCACCTGCCGCGCGGGGTCGATGGCGCCGCTGCCGTAGGACCTCCCGGAGGTCAGGCAGGAGACCTCGAACTCGGCGCTGGCCATGAGGACGAAGGTCCAGTCGCCCCGACGCTCGGCGATGACCGGTGTGCTCGCGAAGACATCGGCGGCGGTCGGCATATTGGGGTCCTCGCCGGGCTTGGCCGGCGGGAGGGCACGGCCGAGGTAGTCCTTGCAGCCCGCCGCGGCGCTGGCCAGGTCGGTGGCCTGGACGCCGCTGGGGGTGGCGGTCCACCCGGCGAAGGCCGGTGAGCTCCCGCCGAGCCCAGGGACGATGGTGAAGGCGACGGCTCCGGCGACCGCGGCCCCGGCCAGAACGAGTCGGCGCCGCATCGGCATCGGGCGGCGGGGTGTGTCCGCGGTGGCCGTGTCGCCGGCCCTGCCGCTGGCAGCGCTGCCGGCTTCGGCTGAGGTGAGTCCCGCCGCCGGGTCGGTGGCGACGATCCGGGCCAGGAGGGCCTGGGCGTCGGTGCCGTGGACGTCCGCTGCGGGTCCGGCCGGGTCGAGGCTGCGCAGGGCGGTGTCGGTGGTCGGGTCGAGGATGGGCTTCCCGGTGGTGGTCATGACGTGCTCCCTTCGGTGAGGGCAGTGCGGGGGGAGGGGGAGGGTGCGCTGAGGTCGAGGTAGCGGCGCAGCGCCCGTCGGGCACGGCTGAGCCGGAGCCGGAAGGCGACCGGCGAGATGCGCAGCACCGCGGCGGCCTGCGGGGCGGTGAGGCCGTCCCAGGCGGCCAGGGCCAGGCACTCCTGGGCCTCGGGGGTGAGCCGGCGCCAGGCCTGCGCGAGGTCGACGCGCAAGCCGACGAGTTCGGGGTCGACCCCGGCCAGCGCCGGCGACTGGTATGCCGCCTCGGCGATCCGGACGCCGAGCGCCGCTCGACGCCCCTGCGCCCGATGCTCGTTGAGCAGTGTGTGCCGCGCGGTCCCGAACAGCCAGGCCCGAGTGTCGTCGAGCTCGGTGGGCAGGTCGTCGAGCCGGCGCCAGGCGACGAGGAAGGTCTCTGCGACGACATCCTCGGCCTGGCTGGGGTGGACCCGGCGCTGGACGAAGCGGAGCAGGTCGGCGTAGGTCTGCTCGTAGACCCGGCGGAACCGGATCTCTGCGTCGGTGGGTGGCGGGTCCGGAGCGGAGGTCGTCATACCCGGTACCTGTCCGCCATACCGCCAAGTGTGTCGCGCAGCGGGCCGTTTGGTCGCGAGGGAAGGGCAACCTACCCTGGAGCCCATGCCTGGCGACTCCCACTTCGACGCCCTCGAGCCATTGCTCGGGCGGGTGAGCAAGCCGGTGCAGTACATCGGCGGCGAGCTGAACTCGACCATCAAGGACTGGCAGGTCGGCGGTTTCGGGCCGGGCGGCGAGGAGCTCACCGTGCGCTGGGTGCTCCACTATCCGGACGCCTACGAGATCGGCCTGCCCAACCAGGGCCTGATGATCCTCTACGAGGTGCTCAACGAGCGGCCCGACGCCCTCGCCGAACGGACCTATGCGATCTGGCCGGACCTCGAGGCGCTGCTGCGCCAGCACGAGGTCCCGCAGCTGACCCTCGAGGCCCATCGGCGGGTCGCCGACTTCGACGTCCTCGGGGTCTCGCTGTCCACCGAGCTCGGCTACACCAACCTGCTCACCACGCTCGACCTGTCCGGCATCCCGCTGCTCGCGGCCGACCGGGGTGAGGACGACCCGGTGGTCCTCATCGGCGGGCATGTGTCCTTCAACCCCGAGCCGGTCGCGGACTTCGTCGACGCCGTCGCCATCGGCGACGGGGAGGAGGCCGTCCTCGCGGTGACCGATGTCATCGGCTCGTGGAAGGCCGGTGGCCGCGTCGGCGGGCGGCACGGGCTGCTCGTCCGGCTCGCGGCCGAGGCCGATGTCTACGTCCCGGCGTTCTACGACGTCACCTACCTGCCCGACGGCCGGATCCAGCGGGTGGCCCCACGCGCCGAGCTCGCCCGGGCCGGGGTGCCGTGGCGGGTCCGCAAGCACACCGTGACCGACCTCGACTCATGGCCCTACCCGAAGCAGCCGCTGGTGCCGATCGCCGAGTCGGTCCACGAGCGGATGTCGGTGGAGATCTTCCGGGGCTGCACCCGAGGCTGCCGGTTCTGCCAGGCCGGGATGATCACCCGGCCGGTTCGGGAACGCTCGATCACCGGGATCGGGGAGATGGTCGCCCGGGGCCTGGCCGCCACCGGCTACGAGGAGGTCGGGCTGCTCTCGCTGTCGTCGGCTGACCATACCGAAATTGCCGAGATCGCCCGGGGGCTCGCCGACCGGTACGAGGCCACCCAGGTCGGTCTCTCGCTGCCGTCGACCCGGGTGGACGCCTTCAATATCGACCTCGCCAACGAGCTGACCCGGGGCGGCCGACGCTCGGGGCTGACCTTCGCGCCCGAGGGCGGCTCGGAGCGGATCCGCCGGGTGATCAACAAGATGGTCACCGAGGAGGACCTCATTGCCACGGTCGCCGCGGCGTATGCCGCGGGCTGGCGCCAGGTCAAGCTCTACTTCATGTGCGGGCTGCCGACCGAGACCGATGCCGACGTCCTGCAGATCGCCGAGGTCGCCCAGCGGGTCATCGACACGGGCCGGAAGGTGGCCGGGACCCGGGACATCCGGTGCACCGTCTCGATCGGCGGCTTCGTCCCGAAGGCGCACACCCCCTTCCAGTGGGCCGGCCAGCTCGCCGCCGAGGATGTCGACCGCCGGCTCCACCTGCTCCGCGACGCGATCCGGGCCGACCGGCGGTACGCCTCGGCCATCGGCTTCCGCTACCACGACGGTCAGCCCGGCATCGTCGAGGGCCTGCTCTCCCGCGGTGACCGCCGGGTCGGTCGGGTCATCGAGGCGGTATGGCGCGACGGCGGCCGCTTCGACGGGTGGTCTGAGCACTTCAGCTTCGAGCGATGGATGCGCTGCGCTGCCGAGACCTTGGCGCCATACGGGCTGGACGTCAACTGGTACACGACCCGGGAACGGGACCACGCGGAGGTCCTCCCGTGGGACCACCTCGACTCCGGGCTCGACAAGGACTGGCTCTGGGCCGACTGGCAGGACGCGTTGGCCGAGCACGAGGTCGACGACTGCCGGTGGACCCCGTGCTTCGACTGCGGCGTGTGCCCGCAGCTCGGCACGTCGATCGAGATCGGTCCGACCGGGCGGACCCTGCTGCCGCTCACCCCCCGCTGAGTGATCCACAGGGCTGGTCCGGGCCGGTTGTGGGCGGTGGTATGCCGCCACGACCCTGATGCTCATGAACCCACGACTGGCCGCGGTCGCCCGCGCGCGGCAGGGTGTCTTCTCGTCCGCGGACGCCTACGGGGTGGGTGTCGGTCCATCTGGGCTGGTGGAGCTGGTCCGCGCCGGCGACGTGATCCGGGTGCGTCGCGGCGCCTTCGTCCTCACCTCGGTGGATGACTGCGCGGACGAGCCCCAGCGCTACCGCCTCCGGGTGCTCGCGGTCCTCCGGACCCGGGCGCCCTCTGACGCGGCGAGATGGCCCCGGCGCCCGGAGACCCCTGTCAGATCGGGAAGCCGAGGTGTGCCATCGCCTGGCGCAGCAGGACGCCATGCCCGCCGGTCATGTCGCCGGTCAGGGCGACCGCGCAGGCCTCCGTCGGGGTGAGCCAGGCCAGGTCGAGGGCGTCCTGCTGCGGCGAGCAGTCGCCCATGACGACGACGACGAAGGCGAGCGAGATCGCGTGCTGACGCGGGTCGTGGTAGGCCGTCACGCCGGGCGTGGGGAAGTACTCCGCGATGGTGAACGGTTGCGGGGAGAGCGGCACCTGGGGGAGCGAGACCGGCCCGAGGTCCTTCTCGATATGCCGGATGATCGCGTCGCGGATGCGCTCGTGGTAGAGCACCCGCCCGGAGACCAGCTCGCGACGGATCTCGCCATCCTGGGAGGCTCGCAGCAACAGCCCGACCGAGGTGACGACGCTGCGCTCGTCGACCCGGACCGGGACCAGGTCGACATACACGATCGGGAGCCGGTCGCGCGCGTCGCGCAGCTCCTCGGGCGAGAGCCAGGCGCTGCGGGTGTCGGTCTTCGTCATGGTGCTGTTCTAGCAGCCTCGCGTCGAGAACCGCACCCGGGTGTCGACGCGGCGGGCCGCGGATGGGACGAAGGCCAAGGGCCATTGGGACGATCCTGGGTGCGGGGTCGGTGCGCCCTCGCCCCGGTCCGCCTAGAGTGGTGCCGCTCCTCGGCCCAGCCGAGGGGATTCCTAGTGTCCGTCGAAGCCGGGGGTGAGCTGTGCTGCAGTGGGTGCGGCGGCCGGGTCGGATCGTCCCCGTCCTGTTCTCGACGCTGCTGACGATCGGGACCGTCGCCCTGTGCCTGCCGATCTCGCGGACCAACGCTGACGAGGCCCCGAACGTCCTCGCCGCAGCCTTCACCGCGGTATCGGCCTCCTGCGTCACCGGGTTGTCGGTCGTCGACACGGCCACCCACTGGTCGACCTTCGGACAGGTCGTCATCATGCTGCTCATCCAGGTCGGCGGCTTCGGCATCATGACCATGGCGACCCTGCTCGCCATCCTCGTCGGCGGACGGCTGGGGCTGAGCCAGAGGCTCATCGCCCAGGGCGAGACGCACGCGAGCTCGATGGGCAATGTCAAGGCCATCCTGCGGACCGTCGGGGTCACCGTCCTGGTCACCGAGCTGTCCATCGCGCTCGTGCTCGCCATCCGCTTCTACGTCGGCTACGGCTACTCCGTCGGGGCATCGCTGTGGCAGGGGCTGTTCCACTCGATCTCGGCCTTCAACAACGCCGGCTTCGCGCTGTACTCGGACAACCTCACGGGGTTCAACCAGGACATCTGGATCATCGGGCCGATCTGCGCCGCGATCGTCGCCGGTGGGCTGGGTTTCCCGGTCTTCTACGAGCTCTACCGGCGGTGGCGGACCCCGGACAAGTGGACCGTCCACGCCCGGGTGACGATCCTCGGCTACTTCAGCCTCCTCGTCATCGGCTGCGTCGGCTTCGCCGTCTCGGAGTGGAACAACCCGAACACCATCGGCCCGATGTCGGTGTGGGGCAAGACGATCAACGCGCTCATCGGCGGGATCACCCCGCGGACCGCGGGCTTCAACGCCATCGACTACGGCAAGGTCAACCACGAGACCCTGGCGCTGGACGACGCCTTGATGTTCATCGGTGGCGGGTCGGCCGGCACCGCCGGCGGCATCAAGGTCGGCACCTTCATCCTGCTGGCCTTCGTCATCTGGAACGAGATTCGCGGCGAGCGCGATGTCGTCGTCGGCAACCGCAGGGTGCCCTCCGACACCCTGCGCCAGGCCGTCACTGTGGTCCTGCTCGCCATCGGGGTCGTCGCACTCGGCACCTTCTCCCTGCTCATCCTCACCGACCATTCCCTCGACCTCGTCGCCTTCGAGGCGATCTCGGCCTTCGGGACCGTCGGACTGTCCACCGGCATCACCGCGACCCTGCCCGGCGCGGCCCAGCTCGTGCTCATGGGGCTGATGTATGTCGGCCGGATCGGCACGGTGACCACCGCGACCGCGCTTGCTCTCAATACGCGTCACAGGCATTACCGCATGCCCGAGGAAAGGCCGATCATTGGCTAACAACCCGTTCCGCCGCGACGACGACCGGTCGCCCATCCTCATCGTGGGGCTCGGGCGGTTCGGGTCCTCGGTCGCCCGTTCGCTGGTCGCCATGGGCCAGGAGGTCCTCGCCGTCGACACCGACCCGGTGCTCGTCCAGCGCTATGCCGACGAGCTGACCCACGTGGTCCAGGCCGACGTCACCGACCACGAGGCTCTCGACCAGCTGGGGATCCGCGACTTCGACAAGGCCGTCGTCGGCATCTCGGTCAATGTCGAGGCCAGCGTCCTGGCGACGATCGCCCTCTCCGAGGCCGGAGTCCAGGACATCTGGGTCAAGGCCGGCAGCATCGACCACGGCAAGATCCTCGAGCGTATCGGCGCCCACCACATCGTCTACCCCGAGCGGTCGATGGGGGAGCAGGTGGCCCACATGATCGTCGGGGGCATGAGCCAGTACCTCGAGTTCGACGACGACTTCGCCATCGCTCGGACCATGGCGCCGCCCGAGCAGTGGGACAAAACCTTCACCGAGACCGGCGTCCGGGCGCGCTTTGGCGTCACCATCGTCGGGGTCAAGCGGATCGGCCAGGACTTCATCTACGCGGTCCCGGAGACTCTCGTCAAAGCGCACGACGAGCTGGTCGTCTCCGGCCCGACGAAGAAGGTCGAGGACTACTGCGCCCTGGCCAAGCCCAAGCTCCGGCGGCCGCAGGCCTGACCTGCACGACTCCCGTCCGGACGGCCATCGAGGTCGGCCGACCTCCCGCTGTGGCCAGCGGGGTCAGTGGTATGCCGCCCCCGAGGCCGGGTCGTAGAAGACGGTCCCGGGGTTCATGATGCCGAGCGGGTCGAAGACCTGCTTGAGGGCGCGTTGCCGGGCAATCTCCCGAGGGCCGAGCTCGGTCGCGAGGTGCCGGGCCTTGACCGTCCCGACCCCGTGCTCGCCGGTCACCGTGCCGCCCAGGTCCCAGGCGGCTCGGACGAGGTCGTCGAAGGCACGCAGTGCCGCCCGCAGGCTGGCCTCGTCGCGGGGGTCGTAGAAGAACGAGGGGTGGAGGTTCCCGTCGCCGCCGTGCCCGGCCAGGGGTGATCTCGACCCCGGTCCGGGCCGAGATGGCCTGCCCGGCCTCGACGAACCGCCCGAGCGCCGCGACCGGCACACAGATGTCCTCGGCGAGCCGGGTCCCCTTGCGGTCGTAGGCATGGTTGAGCGCGCGCCGTCCGGCCAGGAGCAGGTCCGACTCGGTCGTAGTGTCGGCGACGGCGATATCGACGCCACCGGCCTCGGTGAGCACGTCGGCATACCGGTAGACGTCCTCGCGGGCGTGACCGGGCCGGTCCGACTGGACGAGCAGGACCGCCTCCGCGTCGAGCGGCAGCCCGTAGTCGGCGAGCTGCTGGATCGCCACGAGGCTCGGCCGGTCGAGCAGCTCGAGCAGGCTCGGCCGGTGCCGCTCGCGCCGGAGCCGCAGCACCGCCGCGGTGGCCGCGTCGAGCGAGCCGAAGCTCGCGACGACGGTGAGCGCGGGGTCGGGCGCGGGCAGCAGTCGCAGGACCGCCTGCGTGACGACTCCGAGGGTGCCCTCGGACCCGACGACCAGGCCGGTGAGGTCGTAGCCCGCGACGCCCTTGGCCGTCCGGTGCCCGGTCCGCATGACCTCCCCGCCGGGGAGCACCATCTGGAGCGCCTGGACGTAGCTGGCCGTCACGCCGTACTTGAGGCAACACAGCCCGCCGGCGTTCGTCGCGATATTGCCGCCAATCGTGCAGCTGTCGGCGGACGCCGGGTCGGGTGGGTAGAACAGGCCGGCGTCGCGGACGGCGCGCTTGAGCTCGGCGGTCACCACTCCCGGGCTGACGACGGCATATCCCTCGACGTCGTTGATGTCGATGAGCGCGTCGAGGCCCTCGACGTTGAGGATGATCGATCCCGGGCGTGCCGAGGCCGCACCGGCCAGCCCGGTCCGGGCGCCCTGCGGGACGACGGGGACGCGGCGGGCCTGCGCCTCCGCAAGGACGGCGACGACATCGGCTTGGTCGCGAGCCCGGACCAGGGTGAAGTCCCCCGTGGCCGGGAGCCCGGGCGCCGAGTCGAGGGCATAGGACCTGGCGATGTCGGGATCGCGGCAGACGGCGCCGGGGGAGAGTCGTGAGGCCAGGGCGTCGTCGAGCGGGAGAACCACGCCGCCAGGGTACGCCGGGACCTTCCGCCCGACCCCGACAGCGTCCGGTATGACAGGCTCTGAGGGGTTGTCGGTCGGCGTCCCCAGACGCCCAGGCGAAGGAGTGCAGCAGTCCATGGTCGGTGTGGTTCCCCAAAGTCCGAGCACCGAGGCCGAGATCACCGCCACGCTGCGTGACCTCCTCGCCACGACGAAACAGCCCCGCATCGTGGCCAGCGGCAATGGCGCGATCCCCTGGGAGCTGGTGCGGCTCATCGACGCCACTTTGCCCACCTACCGGCTCAACATCCTCAATGCCTTCCCCGGGCTGCCGTGGCGCGAGGGTGTCGTCCACGAGACCTCTTTCGTCGGTGCCGGGATGCGGAAGAGCCCGGGGCTGGCCTATGTGCCGGCTCGGCTCTCCCTCGTCCCGCGGCTGTTCCGCCGCGCGCTCTTCCCGGACGTCGTCCTCCTGCACACCTCGGCGCCGGTCAACGGCAAGGTGTCGATGGGCATCGAGGTCAACGTCCTGCCCGGCGCGGTCGAGGCCTGCAAGCACCGGGGCGGACTGGTCATCGCGCAGGTCAACCCGCGGATGCCCTACACCTTCGGGGACGGGGAGATCGCCGTGGAGGACCTCGACGCGATGATCCACGTCGACTCGCCCGTCGCGATGCCGGCACGGACCGATGCCCCCGTCGACGAGGTCGCCCAGCAGATCGGTGAGTACTGCGCGAACCGGATCAGCTCCGGTGCGACCCTCCAGATGGGCATCGGTGCCGTCCCGGACGCGACCCTGCCGCGGCTGACCAAGCTGCGCGGGCTGGGGATCTGGTCGGAGATGTTCTCCGACGGGCTGCTCACCCTGCAGAGCAGCGGGGCGCTGGACCCGGACCGCTATGTCGTCGCCTCCTTCGCCATGGGCAGCGAGGAGCTGCTGCAGTGGATGCACATGAACCCCCAGCTGCGGATGGTGCGCACCGAGGTGACCAACGACCCGCCACGGATCTCCCGCCAGCCGCTGATGACCTCGATCAACACCGCCTTGCAGGTCGACCTCTTCGACCAGGCCAATGCCTCGCGGATCAACGCCCGCATCCACTCCGGATTCGGCGGGCAGACCGACTTCGTCGTCGGGGCCGTCCACGCCCGGGGCGGTCAGTCGATGATGGCGCTGAAGTCCTGGCACCCGAAGGCGAACGTCTCGACGATCGTGCCCCTCATCGACGAGCCGGTCACCTCCTTCCAGCACACTGCGGTCATCACCGAGAACGGCATCGCCGAGCTCTACGGCCGCAGCGAGAAGGAGCAGGCGGCCGCCCTGATCGAGAATGCCGCGCACCCGAAGGTCCGCGACGAGCTCTGGGAGGAAGCCGCGGAGCTCGGCCTGGCCTGAAAAGCCCGGTGAGCCGGGCGCTGTCGGCCCGGTAGACTTCGCCTCACAGGCGTTCGAGCCGTCATCAGCGGCGAGCCTCCGGAAGAACGGGTCCGCCGTGACGGCTGACCTCACTAGACCCGGACGGGTTGGCCCGTCACAGCCGGCAACGAGCGGTCGTTCCGCTGCTGTCAGCGGCCCTGGGTCAGGGTCAGGGTCTGGCACGGCATACGGCAAGCGAGGTGGTACCGCGGTGGCACCCGGGTGACCGGAGGTCGTCGTCCTCGTGCCCAGCACGTAGGCATGAGAGACGACGGAGCGCCATGACGTACCCCAAGGTCACCACCGACGCCACCCCCACCGGGAGCGGCCACCCCACGCCCCCCGCGGTCCCGGCGAGCCCGAGGTTCCCCGAGATCGAGGAGCGGGTGCTGCGCTACTGGGAGCAGGACGGCACCTTCCCCGCCTCGGTCGAGCACCGGGAGACGGGGGAGGACGGGTCGAACGAGTTCGTCTTCTACGACGGCCCGCCGTTCGCCAACGGCCTCCCGCACTACGGTCACCTGCTCACCGGCTACGTCAAGGACATCGTCCCCCGGTACGAGACGATGCGCGGTCACCGGGTCGAGCGCCGGTTCGGCTGGGACACCCATGGGCTGCCCGCCGAGCTCGAGGCGATGAGCCAGCTCGGCATCAAGACCACCGACGAGATCCGTGAGCTCGGCATCGCCGCCTTCAACGACAAGTGCCGCGACTCGGTCTTCGAGTACACCGACGAGTGGCGCGACTATGTCACCCGGCAGGCCCGCTGGGTCGACTTCGACAACGACTACAAGACCCTCGACCTCACCTACATGGAGTCGGTCATCTGGGCGTTCAAGGAGCTCTACGACAAAGGCCTGGCCTATGAGGGCTTCCGGGTCCTCCCGTACTGCTGGAACGACCAGACACCGCTGTCCAACCATGAGCTGCGGATGGACGAGGACGTCTACCAGAACCGGCAGGACCCCGCGGTCACCGTCGGCTGCCGGCTCACCGATGGCCCGTATGCCGGTGCCCTCGCCCTCATCTGGACGACCACGCCGTGGACCCTGACGTGCAATCTCGCCATCATGGTCGGCGCCGACATCGAGTATGTCGTCGTCGAGTCTGCCGTGCCGACCGGCCGACCGGAGCGGTACCTCCTCGCGGAGGCGCGGGCGGCGGCATACGCCAAGGAGCTCACCGGCGACCCCAAGGGCGACGTGACCGCCCTGATCGTCGCGCGGGTCAGCGGGACCGACCTGGTCGGCACCCACTACACCCCGCCGATGGGGTACTACCTGGAGCACCCCAACGCCTTCCGGCTGGTCACCGCCGAGTTCGTCACCACGACCGATGGCACCGGGCTGGTCCACACCGCGGGCGCCTTCGGTGAGGACGACAAGGTCGTCACCGACCGCGAGGGCATCCAGGTGGTCGTGCCGGTCGGGATCGACGGCCGGTTCACCTATCCGGTGACTGACTACGAGGGGCTGCTGGTTCTCGACGCGAACTCCGAGGTCATCGACCACCTCAAGGCCCGGACCCGCCTCGACGCGGACGGCGCGCCGGGTGAGGTCGGGTCGATCACCGAGGGCACGGTGCTGCTGCGCCGGGAGACCTACGACCACGCCTACCCGCACTGCTGGCGGTGCCGGCAGCCGCTGATCTATATGGCGGTCGGGTCGTGGTTCGTCTCGACGACGACGATCCGGGACCGCATGCTCGAGCTCAACCAGGAGATCACCTGGGTGCCCGAGCACATCAAGGACGGCCAGTTCGGCAAGTGGCTGGAGAACACCCGCGACTGGTCGATCTCGCGGAACCGGTTCTGGGGCAGCCCGATCCCGGTATGGAAGTCCGACGACCCGGCCTACCCCCGGGTGGACGTCTACGGCTCGCTGGCCGAACTGGAGGCCGACTTCGGGGTGTCTGTCACCGACCTGCACCGGCCCTTCGTCGACGAGCTGACCCGACCCAACCCGGACGACCCACGTCCGGAGGGCGAGCGCTCGACGATGCGCCGGGTGACCGATGTCTTCGACTGCTGGTTCGAGTCAGGGTCGATGCCGTTCGCTCAAGTGCATTATCCGTTCGAGAACCGGGAATGGTTCGAGCACCACTACCCGGGCGACTTCATCGTCGAGTACATCGGCCAGACCCGCGGGTGGTTCTACACCCTGCACATCCTCGCCACCGCGCTCTTCGACCGGCCGGCCTTCGCGACCTGCGTCAGCCACGGGATCGTCCTGGGCTCGGACGGGCAGAAGATGTCGAAGTCGCTGCGCAACTACCCGGACGTCCGAGAGGTCTTCGACCGCGACGGCGCCGACGCGATGCGCTGGTTCTTGATGTCGAGCCCGATCCTGCGCGGGGGCAACCTCATCGTCACCGAGCAGGGCATCCGCGATGGCGTCCGCCAGGTCATGATCCCGCTGTGGAATGCGTGGTACTTCTTCTCGTTGTACGCCAACGCCGCTCAGGGCGGCCAGGGGTATGCCGCGCAGTGGTCCGTGGCGTCAGAGGATGTCCTCGACCGGTACCTCCTGGCCAAGCTGCGTGAGTTCGTCGAGGCGATGACCGGGCAGCTCGACCGGTTCGAGATCGCCTCGGCCTGCGACACCATGCGCAGGCTTCCTCGACGTCCTCACCAACTGGTACATCCGGCGCTCCCGGGACCGGTTCTGGGACGGCGAGTCGGCTCAGTCACTGGCGGCCTTCGACACCTTGTACACCGCGCTCGAGGTCGTCACCCGGACGGTTGCGCCGCTGCTGCCGCTGACGACCGAGGAGATCTGGCGCGGCCTGACCGGTGCCCGCTCGGTGCACCTGCAGGACTGGCCCGACCCGTCCATGCTTCCGGCCGACCACGCCCTCGTCGCGGGGATGGACCGCGCGCGCGAGGTGTGCTCGACCGCCTCCGCGCTGCGCAAGGCCGGCCAGCTGCGCACCCGGCTGCCCCTGTCCACCCTCACCGTGGTGACCTCCGCTCCGGAGCAGGTCGAGCGCTTCGTCGGGATCGTCGCCGACGAGGTCAACGTCAAGTCCGTCGAGCTCGTCGACGTCGGGTCCGCGGGAGAGGCCGAGTATGGCGTCTCGCGCCGCCTCACCGTCAACGCCCGAGCGGCCGGCCCGCGGCTCGGCAAGGACGTCCAGACCGCGATCCGCGGCTCGAAGAGCGGGGACTGGTCGGTGGCCGAGGACGGCTCGGTCGCCGCCGGCGGGATCGCTTTGGTCGAGGGTGAGTACGCGCTCGAGACGGTCGTCGCCGAGTCGGCCGGGGACAGCCACACGCATGCGGTCGCAATGCTGCCCACCGGCGGCTTTGTCGTCCTCGACACCACGGTCACCCCGGAGCTGGCGACCGAGGGAATGGCCCGCGACCTCATCCGCGCGGTCCAGCAGGCCCGCCGCGACGCTGGGCTGCACATCAGCGACCGGATCTCGGTCTCGCTGGCCGGCGCCGAAGCCATGCAGCGGGCGGCGCACGAGCACCGCGAGTTGCTCATGGCCGAGACGCTTGCCGAGCATCTCTCGGTGTCGAACCACGTCGAGGACCTCTCGATGAGTGACGGCGCGAGCCAGGTGACCGTCGGCGAGGGGATCCCGGTCCGGATCAAGGTCGTCGCGCTCTGACCGCAGTCGCGTCGCTTGGGCCTGCCGTCGCGTCGCTCGGGTTTGCCGCCGCGTCGCTCGGGCCTGCCGCCTCCAGCCGCGGGGGCGGCAGAGCCCGCGGCCGGCATACGCGATGATGGGCGACGTGACCCCAGCACCCGATGCCGCCCAGCAGGAGGCGGCCTACCAGCTCGACCTGCGCAAGCGGATGCGCCTGGCCGAGGAGGCCATCCTCGGGCGCGCGCCGGAGCACGACCTGGCGCCGTCCCTGGACCGCATCCGCGCGGTGATGGACATCCTCGGGGAGCCGCAGCGCAGCTACCCGGTCATCCACCTCACCGGGACGAACGGCAAGACGTCGACCACACGGATGGTCGAGACCCTGCTTCGGGAGATGGGCCTGACCACCGGCCGGTTCACCTCGCCACACCTGCACGACATGCGCGAGCGGATCGCCATCGGAGGGGAGCCGATCAGCCGGGCGGCTTTCCTTGAGGCGTATGAGCAGGTTCTGCCGGTCATCGAGCACGTCGACCGGCGGTCGGCCGAGGCTGGCGGGCCACGGATGACGTACTTCGAAGTCCTCGTCGCCGTTGCGTATGTCGCCTTCGCCGATGCGCCCGTGGACGTCGCGGTTGTCGAGGTCGGGATGGGCGGGTCGTGGGACGCGACCAATGTCGCCGACGGCGTGGTCTGCGTCATCACGCCCGTCGATATCGACCACCAGCACTTCCTCGGCTCCTCCGTTGAGCAGATCGCGACCGAGAAGGCGGGGATCATCAAGGCCGACGCCATCGCCGTCAGCGCGGTCCAGGCCCCCGAGGTCGGGATCATCCTCGCCGAACGCGCCGAGTCGGTCGGGGCGCGGCTTGTCCTCGAGGGCGGCGACATCGGAGTGCTGTCGCGCGAGGTGGCCCTCGGTGGGCAGCTCCTGGCGTTGAGGGGCCTTGCGGGGGAGTACCCGGAGGTCTTCCTGCCGCTGCACGGCGTGCACCAGGCGTCGAACGCCGTGGTCGCCCTGGCAGCGGTCGAGGCCCTTGTCGGCGGGGGCGAACGGGCGTTGTCGGCGGACGTGGTTCGGGCCGGCTTCGCCGCGGTCACCTCGCCGGGGCGGCTCGAGGTGGTGCGCCGCTCTCCGACGATCCTCGTCGACGCGGCCCACAACCCTGCGGGGGCACGGTCGCTGCGTGCCGCGGTGACCGAGTCCTTCGACTTCACCCGCCTCGTCGGGGTGCTGGCCGTCTTCGCGGACAAGGACGCCTACGGCATCCTCGACGAGCTCCAGTCGGTCTTCGACGAGGTCGTCGTCACCCGGAGCTCCTCGCCACGCGCGATGGCCCCTGCGGCACTGGCCGAGGTGGCTCGGGAGGTCTTCGGTGAGGAACGCGTCACGGTGGCGGCCGACCTCCCGGACGCGATCGACCGCGCCGTGGCGCTCGCGGAGGCCAACGGGCTCGGTGGGGGAGTCCTCGCGGCTGGCTCCGTCGTGACGGCAGCCGAGGTGCGGCTCCTGCTGGGGGCCGAGGGCGACTGACCGCGGCGGCGCTGAGCGCCTGTACCCCCGCCACGGCGAGCGCGGCGACGGCGAGCGGGACGACGCCGACGGCGAGCGGGACGACGTGAGGCGGGGTGCGCCTGAGGCCCGGCTGACCTCCTATGCCGTGCCCCGCATTGGGGAGCAATGGCCCACTGCTTCGTCACTCGGCGCAGAGGGCTATTGCTCCGTATCTCGGAGCACGGCATCCGGGGCCCCCCCCCCCTTCCCCCCTCCCCCCCGCCCCCCCCCCCCCCCCCCCCGGCCTTTGCCCCTGGTGCACGGCATAGGGAGCGCGAGGACTCCTCCGGGGAAGGACGACGTCCGATCGGGCGGTCCGAGGGATCGCCGAGAATCCGTGCGGTGTGCATCGGGCTGGACGCCGGAGCCGAGCGGGTCGGCAAGGTCGTCTCCGTTGGACAGGTGTCGCCCTTTGCGTCAGCAGGGATCGGTCGCTCACGCGCCGGGGGCGAGGACCTCGATCCGGTTCCCGAAGTCGTCGTGGCAGTGGAATCGTTCGAAGCCATCCAGTGTCCAGCGTTCGGTCCAGTCCACCTCGTACCCTGACGCAGCAAGCCGGTCCCGCAACGCTTCGAGGGCCGCGATGCCATCGACCAGAAGCCCTGGGTGTGCCCGCCTAGCGGGGATGAATGGGTCCTCGACCCCGAGGTGGATCTCGACCGGAGGCTGGGTAGCAGACTCACCTCGGAACCAGCAGCCCCCACGGGCGGCCAGCACGGCAGGTTTCGCGATCTCCGTGAGGCCGAGGCCATCGACGTAGAAGCGGTGTGCCCGCGCCTCATGGCCTCTCGGCATGGACAGTTGGACGTGATGAAAGCGCATCTACCCTCCTAATTATCTTGATATCAAGATACACGATGCCGTTCCGCCGTGCGCTGCAAGAGCCGGGAGGGCCGTCGGTATGCCGGTGGCCGGTTGATGGGCGACGGCGCTCCGGATCTAGGCGCAGTGGCCTGCTGCTCCGCACTTCGGTGCAGAGGGCTATTGCTCCGCACTTCGGTGCAGAGGGCTATTGCTCCGTATCTCGGAGCACGGCATAGGGAGCGCGTGGACTCCTCCAGGGGAGCACGACGTCCCATCGGGCAAGGTGAGGCGGCGTGCCCGGGCTGGGTCGGGTGGCATGGCGGGGGTGACGACCGATCAGGCTTGGCCGGTTAGCCGGGATAGGGCTGGGTCTGGTGGCCGGGCCGGGGTTCGGCCGGGGAGGGCGGGACTGGGGGCGGCTCGCGCTCCTGGCCCGCGCCGACCTGCGCCGGGCGGCATAGGCTTTCGCCATGGAATGGTGGAGCTGGCTCATCGTCGGGATCGCCATCGTCGGTGCGGCCCAGGCAGGCGCTGTCATCGCGAGGTTGCGCAAGGCCCCGACTCAGACTCCCGAGGAGCTCGACCTGAGCCTGACCGACGCCGCCAGGGTCGAGATCGGCAAGTCCATCGCCGCAGGGAACCTCATCCTTGCGACCAAGCAGTACCGGGACGCCACCGGGTGCGACCTGCGCACCGCGCACGAGGCTGTCCAGCGCTGGGCCAAAGGAGTGCAGGGGTGACCGGGCTGACGGCATACGGGGTGTTGGGTACGTTCACCTGGCGGATGTGCGCGACCGTCCTCGCCGCCCAGTCGGTCCTCGTCTTCTTCGGCGCACTCGTCGCGCGTGGCCTCGCCGACGCGCAGGGCGCCGCGGCGGCCTCGTCATACCTGCTGGTGGGTTCGGGGGTGGCCCTCCTCGCGGTCCTGGCCGCCGGCCTCATGCGCACGCCGTATGGCGTCACCCTCGGCTGGCTCGTCCAGGCGGCGACCTTCGCAGCGGCGCTTGTCGAGCCCGCCATGCTCGTCGTCGGGCTGATCTTCGGGGCGCTGTGGGTGGTCAGCCTGGTCCAGGGCCACCGCATCGACACCCTCCAGGCGAGCCGGGCCGCTGCTGAGTAGGCTGGCGGCGTGACCACCATCGAGCGCTCCCTCGTCCTCGTCAAGCCCGACGGCTACGACCGCAGGCTCACCGGCCAGGTTCTCGCCCGCATCGAGGCCAAGGGCTACCGCATCGTCGCCCTCGAGGTCCGCACGGCCGACCGTGAGCTCCTCGACGAGCACTACGCCGAGCACATCGGCAAGGTCTGGTACAACGGCCTGGCCGACTTCATGTCCTCCGGCCCGCTCGTCGCGGTCGTTATCGAGGGGCACCGCTGCATCGAGGGTTTCCGGTCCCTCGCCGGCGCGACCGACCCCACGAAGGCCGCCCCCGGGACGATCCGCGGGGACTTCGGCCGGGACTGGGGCACCGACGCCCAGCCGAATATCGTCCACGGCTCCGACGGCGTCGAGTCGGCGGCTCGCGAGATCGGCCTCTGGTTCCCGCACCTGAGCTGACCCGGTCCCCGGCTCTGGGAGGATGACGAGGTGGACACTCCGCTTCGTCTCGACCCCAGGTTCGAGGCGGTCGTCGAGCGGTTGGCCCGCCGTGGCCGCCGGTCTCTCAAGGCCCGGCTGGTCCGGGTCCAGGACAAGTCGTGGCTGATCGGCCAGAGTGCCGGGGCGGCCGGGCTGTCCTGGTTCGTCGCGGCCGTGGTGCTGGGCCACCCAGCGCCCCTCTTCGCACCGATCGTCGCCCTGGTCTGCCTCGGGATGACCTACGGGCAACGGTTGCGCCGCGTCACCGAGGCGACTGTGGGTGTCTCCATCGGCATCCTCGTCGCCGAGGTCATCGTCCATTTCATCGGCCAGGGGCTGTGGCAGGTCATCCTCATCGTGGGTCTGTCGATGATGGTTGCGCTCTTCCTCGACGCGGGTGGCTTCCTGGTCACCCAGGCCGCCACGCAGAGTGTGACGATCGCCGTCCTGCTCCCGCCGACCTCGTCGATCTTTGGCCGGTGGCTCGACGCGGTCGTCGGGGGTGCCGTCGCGCTGCTCGCCGCCGCGATCGTCCCGCGGGCTCCGCTGCGTCGGCCCCGGGTCAGCGCGAGCCGGCTCGCCCAGGCCATCGCCGACCTCCTCCAGGGTGCCGCGGTGGCGGCCAGTGACGGTGACCTCGACAAGGCGGCCGTGGTACTCGGCCGGGCCCGGCAGACCGAGGCGCTGGTCCACGAGCTCCGCAGCGCCGCCGAGGAGGGGCTCGACGTCCTCTCCGGCTCGCCCCTGCACCGTTCACACGGCGCGGAGGTGCGCCGCGTCGCCGACCTCATCGCCCCACTCGACCACGCCATCCGTAACTCCCGAGTCCTCGTCCGCCGGATCGTTATCGCCGCCGCCGACGGCGAGCCCGTGCCAGCGTCGTATGTCGCCGCGATGAACAACCTCGCGGCATCGACGGAGGTCCTCGCGCGAGTCCTCGCCGAGAATGGCGCGGAGGAGGTTGGCCGCCGCGGGCTGGTCGAGCAGGCGACCCACAGTCTCACCCTCGAACGCACGCCGTACCTGTCGGCCGAGGTGATCCTCGCCCAGATCCGCTCGATCATGGTCGACCTCCTCCAGGTCACCGGGATGACGATCGACGAGGCCGTGGCGGCGATGCCGCCGATGCCGCCCCGCCCGCACTGACCGCCTCCTGCGAGGTATCTCGCGTCCGCTGCTTCCCCTCTGAGCCGGTATGCCGGCCCGCACCCGACTGCGCTCGCGCGTGGCTCCTCCCGCGCGTGTCGTGGTCGCGCACGCCCTGGCGGCCGTCGCCATGTCGATGCCCTGGCCGCTGCTCATCGACGAGGTGTGGCGCCGGACCCACGACGACACGCTGCTCGGCGTGACCGGTGCGGCACGCTTGCTGCCGTATGTCGCCCTCTCCTGGCTGGTCGCCCGGCTGGCCGACCGGTTCGCGCGCAGCCGAGTCATCCGAGGCACCCTCCTCCTGCGGATCGCGCTCCTCGGCGCCGGCGCCCTGGTGTCCAGCCCGGTCGGCACGGGCTGGCTGGGTGCCTCGAGTGCCCAGACCGCGTCGGTCATCCTCGCCACCGCGGTGGTGGCCGCCGCCACGCCGGCCTATCCCGCGGCAGCAGCCGGGATGCCGGCCCTGTCCGGGGACGAGAACGACCGGTGGACCCAGGCCCTGGTCACCGTCGAGGTCGGCTCCTTCGTCGTCGGTCCGGCGCTCGGCGGAGCCCTGGTCGGTCGGCTCTCGGTCGCTGCCGTCTTCGGTGTGGCCGCCCTGAGCACCGTTGCGGCACTCGGCCTCCTGCGGACCGTCCGGATGCCCCGCCCCGGGCGCAGCGGCGCCGCGGCAGGTGACCCAGGTGCCACAGGTGCCGCCCGTTCCCCAAGTGCACCCGGCGCGGCCCGTTCCCCGAGTGCACCCGGCGCGGCCCGTGCCCCGGGTGCACCCGGTGCGGCGTTCAAGCGCCCGGCGTTGTCCGCGCAGGCCTGGTGCGCCATCGCAGTCATGGTCGTCCTCAACGCGGCCATGTCGGGGCTGGGCCTGCTCCTCGTGCCCCTCGCGGAGACGGAGTGGGGCGACCTCACCGCCTATGGCCCCGCGGTCGCCGCGCTCGGGATCGGTGCCGCTGCCACGCCCGTGATCGCCTCCGCTTTGCGGCTGCACACCTCCGGGCGCAGCATCCTCTGGTTCGTCGGCGCCACGCTGATGGTCGGCGGGAGCCCGGGACTGGCCGTCGCGACGCTCCCACTGGTGGTCGCCGGAGGTGCCTCGGTCCGGGCCGAGGCGCTGGCCACCGAGGCGCTCCAGTCGGCCGTCCCCGACGAGCACCGCGCGGCTGCCCTAGGCATCGGGGACACCGCCATGGTGGCGGCCGCCCTGGTCGCCTCGGCGGTCGCACCGCACGTGACGACCATGGTCGGGGCGCGCCCGCACGGCGTCGTCGTCGGGCTGGGGGTCGCTGCCAGCGCGGCCCTGCTGGCTCGGCGGGTGCGGTACGCAGCCCGGAGCGACGCGACCAACCGCCGGAACGGCATACCGGAGGCTCCCCGGGGAGGAGGACGGCAGGCGGCATACCTCTGATACGGGGAAACCCCTGTCAAGGGCATGGCCAGGCTCCGGCCCTGGCTGATCGGGCGGGCGCCTGTTGCATCGTCGGGTGTCGGTCTCGGCGAGCGTGTCGTTGGCGACGCGCGGTCAGACTGATGTGCGCGGGTTGGGTACCACAGGGCGGTGCCTTCGGCAGGAGCGGAACCGCCCGTCTAGGAACGAGCGTCGCTCAGCGTGGCCGGACTGCTCATAGTGGTCTCGCGGGTCGCTCCGCGCGCTGCCGCCGGACCGGCCGTGCCGGCGAAGCAGTCAGTGGGGTGTCAGCTGTCCTCGAGCACGGCCAACGACCAGCACCAGCCCTCTAGCTCACTAGCGTCGCGACATTGGCAACGGTGCGGCGCTTGCGCCGCTCGATGGATTTCACCCAGCGCTGATGCAGCCGCCGGTTGCCTTCGTCGCCCCGGACGCGGGCTGCCGCGGGCGCGAGGTCCCATCGCTCACGCATGGTCGTCCCGATCCGGTAGCGGGGTTGGTGGTGCCACGCGGCCGCGAGCAGCAGGCGGCGGGCGTGGCCGTTGCCAGTCTTGGCGATCGGGCCGAGCGAGCGTGATCCACCCGAGGAGTAATTCGTTGGGATGAGCCCGACGAAGGAGCCGATGGTGGTGCCGGTGAACCGGTGCTAGTCGCCGATCTGGACCGCAAGTGCGAACCCGGTCAGGGCGCTCACCCCACCGCAGGCATCCGAGCCGTCGCACAACCGGTGTGAGCTCCGAGCCCGCGGCCATCTCCTCGATGGCTACATCTAGCCGATCTCTACGCGCTTTGGACGCACGTACGGTCTCGCGGTCGGCGTCGAACGTCAGCCGGGTCGGCCGCGAGGTGAGCTGTGGCAGTGCTTCGCTGCGCAGCCACTGGTCGTGCCTGCCCGTCCAGGCGTCACCGCCGTAGTAGACGATCCCGTGGCGAAGCAGCAGCTTGGACAGCCGGTGCTGGGCACGCATCAGGTCCCCGCGGCAGTCCTCACGAGCACGGACCAGTTCGCGTGCAGTTTCCTGGTCGAGCGAGGAGGACGACGGCAACTGCTCCACATCAAGACCACCGCCCCCTGGGCGAACCCGGTCGTCACCGGCCGCGCCCGCCTCACCGCGCTGGCCACGCCCTGACCCCAAACACGCCTCTGCCCACCCGACCTGACGTGCACCCGCCTCGCCACGTGGCAGACGACGACCACCGGGACCGACCTCCCGGCCCAGTCACACCCCAGTGACCCAATCACCACTCAGGACACCGGCAACGCGCCGGCTACCTCGCCCGAGGCCGATGAAAGGTCGAGGCTTGACCCAGGGGCCAGCGGACCGAAATCAGTGAAACAGGACCGGCTCGTCTCGTTCTCGGGATACTGTCGACGACCTGGGAAGAACTCGACTAGAGAGGTTGCGAATGGGCGCGTCTCGCGCAGCACACGTATCACGTAGGCGCCCATCGTCTCCTGCAAGAGAAACCCGCGTGTGTCGCGGGGCAGCCATCGGAAGAACGGGGTTGAGCATGCGACGGATGGTCACGGGGTTGGCAGTCGTGGCGTTGAGCCTCGTCGGACTGGTGCCTGCAAGCGGCCTCATCGCCACGACGACCGCCAACACTTATTGGGGGGTCAACGGACGGGTCAATGCCATCGTGCAGACCGCCGACACCCTCTATCTCGGCGGCAGCTTCACCCAGGCAACCAGCCCTGACGGCAGCCAGACGCTGCCGCGGGTCAACCTCGTCGCACTCGACGCCGCAACGGGCAGCCCGCGCAGTTGGGCGCCTAACCCCAACAAGGTCGTCTACGATCTTGCGCTGGGCACGGACGGCACGCGGATCTTCGTTGCTGGCGACTTCACTAAAATCGGGAACAAGTCCCGCCCAAAGGTCGCCGCCCTGTCTACGTCGACTGGAGCCCTCGACAGCACCTGGGCTCCGAAGCCCGACTCCCGGGTCGAAGCCCTGGAGGTTCGGGGGGGCAAGGTCTATCTCGGTGGGCGCTTTCTGAATATCAATGGCATCCCTCGGATCCGGCTCGCTGCCGTGAGCGAGTCCTCGGGTTTGCTCGATCTGACCTGGGTCCCCGAAGCCAACGAAGTCATTCACGATATTTCCTCTGCTCCAGACGGCCGGATTCTCGTTGGCGGCCTGTTCGGTTCAATCAACGGCATCACCGCGCACCGTCGGCTCAGCGCGCTGGATCCGACGACGGGCGCCCCGTCGGCCGACTTCCTGCCCCGCCCGGCCTATGAGACCTTCGACATTGACGTCGTGGGCAACCAGGTGTTCACAGCGGCCGGTGGCGCGGGCGGGCATGCCCTCGCCTTCGACCTCACTACCGGCGCGAACCAGTGGGTCACCTTCGGGGACGGCGATGCCGAAAGCGTCCAGGCCCTCAATGGCGTGGTCTACATTGGCGGCCATTTCGACAGCTGGACTGGAATCGAGAGCAAGAAGCTCGTCGCCCTCGACCCCGTGACCGGAGCGAGGATCAACTGGTTCTCCCGGATCAACTCCGCGCTGGGCGTTTTCGCGATCGACGGGCACGGAAGGAATCTCGCCATCGGCGGCGACTTCACGTCCGTCAGCGGCCAGAACCGTAACCACTTCGCCGTCTTCATCGAGGCCAATGACACGCAGCCACCCACAGCGCCTGGCACACCGACCGCAATAGCGACGTCATACACCTCTGCAACGATCGGGTTCGCCCCGGCGAGCGACAATATCGCCAATTACCTCACGTACTCGATCTTCCGCGACGGTTCGGCAACGTCGATCGGCACGGTGACCAGCACCGCTTCCTCAGGCACGATCGAGTTCACCGACGACGATCTTCCGATGGGCACCACGCACACATACGCCGTCCGAGCCAGCGACGGGGTCAACGCCGGGCCCCTCAGCGCAGTGAGTAGCCCCATCTCGACGCCGTTCACTGCCACGCCCGTCCTCGGCAAGCTCGAGGCACTCGACGTCGACAGTGACGGCCGGCTGGACCGGATCCTCGCCACCTTCTCGCATGATGTGAGCTGTGAGGCTCCCTGCACCAGCCCTTGGACGATCACCGGGCTTCCGATCGGCTCAAGCTTGGGCAGCGTATCGGTGCTCGGCCGCCGGGTCGCGCTCGACATCGTCGAGGGGTCGGGCCCGCTCGACACGACCGCGACATCGCTCAGGGTGACGCTCGCCGCCGAACCTGTGGGGGTCGTCGACGCCGAGGGCGACTCGGCGTCCTTCCCCGCGACCCCGACGCTGGACCGAATGGGTCCGGTACCGGTCACACTGGCGAGTGCCGACGTCGCCGGAACCCCGCGCGTGATGGAACCAGGAGACACCTTCACGGTCACCTTCTCCGAGCCGATTGACCCAGCAACAGTGTTGGCGGCGAACGTCAAGCAGTTCGACCCTGCAGGTGTTGGCAATGACGGCATGAACATCGTGGGGCTCTCCTCGAGCCTCGACCTGGGATCGGACGCGTACATAACCCTCGACGGTGGGCAAGCGACCTATCCCGACGCGACCCTTACCCTCGACCCCACTGGAGCGACGATCACGTCGACCATCGTCGGGTCCTGCATCGGCTCCGCGTGCGCGAGCCGCGGGCCTGGGGATGCGGCGCCGGTGACGTTCACGCCCGAGTTCTTCCTCAAGGACGCAGTGGGTAACCACGCCACAGGATCGGCGACGGCGGCTCTCGGGATGTACTAGCCTCAATACCGTTCAGTTAGCATGGGCTTAGCCTGATCCACCGATGTGGGTGGTTGAGTGAGCGTGCCGTAACGATGAGATGTCCTGCCGTGCTGGGAGATTGCTTGCGACGGTTCCAACACCTGGACCCGGAAGGGCACCTCTGGGATGCGACCGTTGGGCGACACTATGCACGCGCTCCGGTCGCTGGCACAAAGGCACCGCGACCTCGCTGAGCAGATCGACGACCTTGAAACACGGATGCTGGCCAGAGCGACCAGCGCCAACCCAGCCCTGCCCTGCTCGCCATCAAGGGCGTCGGGGCCGTCATCGGCGCCCTTGATGGTGCTCACCGCCGGTGACAACCCCGACCGGCTCCGATCCCCGCCTCATTCACGGCCTTGTGCGGCACCGCGCCCATCCCCGTGTCCTCCGGGCGCACCGACCGGCACCGCCTCTGCCGCGGCGGGGACCGGCAAGCCAGCGCCGCCCTGCACCACGTCGTCAAGGTCCGCATGTCCTACGACCCCGCCACCCGCGCCTACCGTGAACCGCCCAAGGTTTCTTGGGACTGTCCGCCAAACGGTGTTTCTGGCCTGACACGCCAGTACGGCTGGTGGGGAAGGTTGGTCACCTGTGACCGAGACAATCACGAGCATGAACTTGATGCCCAAGGAAGCCAGGAAGCGGTCGTCGTCGACCGCCACCTGGAGTGAGAAGGCCGCGATCGCGCAGCTGGTCAGGGCTGCGCGGGATCGGGGGAGGAGATCACCGGCCCGGAGGGGCTGTTGAAGTCGATCACTGCACGGTCCTGGAGGTGGCGTTGGAGGAGTGCGGGTCCCCCCGCCTGCCGGGGAGATGACCGATCACCTCGGGCATGCCAAGCACCGAGCGCCCGAGGGGGGCGCCGAGAACGTCCGCAACGGGCCCCGGGCCAAGACGGTCCTGACCGATGCCGCGGGTGAGGTGACGATCGAGGTCCCCAGAGACCGGGCCGGCACGTTCGAGCCGGTCATCGTCAAGAAGCGGCAGCGGCGCCTGTCCGACGTGGATGCGGTGGCGATCAGCTTGTTCGCCAAGGGCTTGACTACCGGGGAGATCAGCGCGCATTTCGCCTGGGGGTACCTCCCGCGTGCGGGGGCGGTGTACGGCGTGAGTGTCTCGAGGGACACGATCTCGAGGATCACCGACAAGGTCGTCGAGTGGGGGTGCCCCCGCTTGCGGGGGGAGATGCAGCCCTGGTCCTCGCGTCCGCTGCAGGCGGTGTACGCGGCGGTCTTCATCGACGCGATCTACGTCAAGGTCCGCGACGGGCAGGTCGGCAACCAGCCCTACTAGGCCGCGATCGGGGTCGACCTGGACGGTCGCCGCGACGTCCTGGGCCTGTGGGCCGGGCACGGCGGCGGGGAGTCCGCGAAGTTCTGGATGAGCGTGCTCACCGACCTACGCAACCGGGGTGTGCGGGATGTGTTCTTCATCGTCTGTGACGGTCTGAAAGGCCTCCCCGACTCCGTCCACGCGGTCTTCCCCCGCGCGATCGTGCAGGCGTGCGTCATCCCATTTGGTCCGAGCCCGACGGAGCAAGGCGCCCTGAAGTGCCTCTACTTGGTGACCCGAGGACTGGACCCCAAAGGCACCGGCCAGGCACGATGGATCACCCGGTGGAAGCCGGCACTGAACGCGTTCGCCGTCACCTTCGCCGACCGCATGCCCGCGGCGGAGAACCTCTAGAAGATGAACGCCAGAAACACCGTTCATCGGACAGACCCGACCGTGCGTGCACGTCGAGCCCAACGCGCGTACGCCCGGTGAACACCGGGGCCTCCCGCAACTGTCGGATAGGCCGAGCAGGCGGCCCCCCTCGGTAACCCACGAATCTGTGTGAGTGAGGCCCCGGCCCACAACCAACTCAGGCGGAGCCGGTCACGTCATACCGTCTAGGCTTGGACCATGGCTGACTACGACGTTGTTGTCCTCGGTGCAGGTCCCGGCGGCTATGTCGCCGCGATCCGTTGTGCGCAGCTGGGCCTGCGCGCCGCGGTCGTCGAGGAGAAGTACTGGGGCGGGGTCTGCCTCAACGTCGGGTGCATCCCGTCCAAGGCGCTGCTGAAGAACGCCGAGCTGGCCCACGTGATCACCCACGAGAAGGCCAAGTTCGGCATCGAGGGCGACGCGACGATGTCCTTCGGACCCACCCACGCGCGGTCGCGCCAGGTGTCGGCCAATATCGTCAAGGGCGTCCACTTCCTCATGAAGAAGAACAAGATCGCCGAGATCAACGGCTGGGGTCAGCTGACCTCGCCGACGACGATGACGGTCCGGGGCTCGGACGGGGCGACCCAGGACATCTCCTTCGACAACCTCATCATCGCGACGGGCTCGGTCACCCGGATGATCCCGGGCGTGGCGGTCTCGAAGAATGTCGTGACCTACGAGGAGCAGATCCTCGACGCCGACCTGCCGAGGTCGATCATCATCGCCGGCTCGGGCGCGATCGGGGTCGAGTTCGCCTACGTCATGAAGAACTTCGGCGTCGACGTGACCATCGTCGAGTTCCTCGACCGGATGGTCCCGACCGAGGACGCCGACGTGTCCAAGGAGCTCGCCCGCGCATACAAGAAGCTCGGCGTGACCGTCCTGCTCTCGACCAAGGTCGAGGCGGTCGAGGACACCGGGACCGGCGTGCGGGTCACCGTCTCGCCGGCAGCGGGCGGGGAGTCCCGCGTCCTCGAGGCCGACCGGCTGCTGTCCGCGATCGGCTTCGCGCCGCGGACCCAGGGGTACGGGCTGGAGTCCACCGGCGTGGCGCTGACCGACCGCGGGGCGATCGCGGTGGACGGGCGCGGGCGCACCAATGTCCCCGGCGTCTACGCCATTGGCGATGTCACCGCGAAGATGATGCTCGCCCACGTCGCCGAGGCCATGGGCATCGTCGCGGCCGAGACGATCGCGGGTGCCGAGACGATGGAGATCGACTTCCGGTTCATCCCGCGGGCGACCTACTGCCAGCCCCAGATCGGCTCGATGGGACTATCCGAGGCCCAGGCGAGGGACGCCGGGTATGACGTCAAGGTGGCCTCCTTCCCGTTCGCGGCCAATGGCAAGGCCCAGGGTCTGGGTGACTCGGTCGGCTTCGTCAAGATCGTCGCCGACGCCGCCCACAACGAGATCCTCGGCGCGCACCTGATCGGCCCAGATGTCACCGAGCTGCTGCCCATCCTCAACGCCGCCCAGACCTGGGATCTCACCGCCGACGAGCTGTCGCGGGTCGTCTTCGCCCACCCGACGCTGGGTGAGGCGGTCAAGGAGGCCCTGCACGGCATCGCCGGCCACATGATCAACCTCTGAACGGCTCCGTACCTCTGGTCCGTCACAGTTCATGGACACGGTGTTCCGGTCTGGGCACTACTACGCAATCCGTAGTAGTATCCGTCGCAGAGCAGCGCATGCGCCCCGCTCTTTGACGATGGAGGTGCGATGGAGACGACCCAGCTGGTCAAGGGGGTCCTGGACATGGCGGTTCTTGCTGTGGTGGCTTCCGAGGACGGCTACGGCTACGACGTCGTGCGTCGGTTGCGGGCTGCTGGTCTGGAGGACGTCGGGGACGCCTCGGTCTATGGCACGTTGCGCCGGCTGTTCAATGCTGGGGCACTGACCTCGTACGTCGTGCCTAGTGAGGAGGGGCCGCACCGCAAGTACTACGGCATCAACGGGCAGGGTAGGCACATGCTCGAGCTGCAAGGCAAGACGTGGCGCAGCTTCAGCGCCACGATGGAGGATCTGCTGACCACGGCGGAGGGGTCCCGATGACTGAGACGACCACCCACGGGACGATGACGTCGGCGAGCGATTCGGCCGCGCAGGTTCAGGAGTATGTCAGCGCGGTGCGAGCCGCCCTGTCCGACCTGAGCCTGGAGGAGGTCGAGGACCTCACCGCAGGCATGGACGCCGATCTCGGTGAGCTGCTCGCCGAGCGGGGCGGCACGCTCGAGATCGCCTTGGGATCGCCCCAGGCGTATGCAGCGGAGCTACGTTCCGCCGCCGGGTTGCCGGCTGCGGCCAGCCCTGGCCGTCGGACGATCAGCCTCGGGGACTGGTCCCGGGCCTGGTCGGAGCGGGTGTCTGTCCAGATGCAGCGGCGGCCGTGGCTGGCCGGTCTGCTGCGCGGGCTGGTTGCCATCCGCCCAGCGTGGTGGGTGCTGCGTGGCCTCATCGCCGCCTGGGCTGTGGCAGGGGTCCTCGGCCTCCAGGCGGCGGCCCTGGTACCTCGCGACGCGAGGATGCTCGTGCTGTCGATACTGGGCGTCACCGGCAGCGTCGCGCTGGCACGCGGTCCGCAGGGCTCAGCAGTGACCCGTTCCCTCGTGGGACTCGGCAACGCCCTCGCCATTCTCCTGCTGTTGCCAGCGATGGGTTCGTCTCAGCCGCAGGTCGTGTACGAGGGCGGCGGTGACCAGGGGCCACAGCCCGTCCAAGGACTCGTCTTCGACGGCCGCCTGGTCGAGAACATCTTCGGGTATGACGCCTCGGGTGCTCGGGTCACCGACGTCCGGCTCTTCGATGACGAAGGACGGTCAATAGTCCTCAGCGCTGAGATCGGCGGGCAGGCGGCCTGGACCGGGCGACGCGATGTCACCGGCGAGCGGTGGACGAACGTCTACCCGGTGCCGTGGTCTTCTGGGCTCGACCCGTGGGTGCGACCCTTCCGGGCCGACGAGAACCCGGTCTGGCAGCCGCCCGTGACGATGCCGGCTCTGGGCCCCACCGTCGGGCCGACGGTCACGTCGCCGACCACAGGGGCCACCACGGCGCCTACCCGCACTGGCTCGGCTGGATCGCCTTCGGTGGCCACCTCGACAGCTTCGGGAACGGCAAGCGGTCCCAGTGGCGTGGGGAGTACCAGCACCTCGACGTCGTCGGCACCGACGGGTTCGCGCGCACCGTAGGAGCCACTGCGGGTGCGGCCGGATGGGGTTAGGGTGACCTCACCACCACGGCGAAGGGGTTCGGCATGGGCGTTCATGAGGGCAGCTGGGCACCGGGCACCCCGTGCTGGGTGGACATCTCCGTGCCGGACCTGGCTCGCAGCCAGGCCTTCTACGCTGCGGTGCTCGGTTGGGAGTTCACCGAGGGGACCGAGGAGTTCGGCGGGTACACCACGGCCCTGGTCAATGGCCGCGGGGCCGCCGGCATGGCACCACCCATGAATGGAGAGGGGGGCGCGCCGACCTTCTGGACCGTCTACCTCGCGACCGCCGACTCGGCGGCGACCGAGGCCGCCATCACCGCGGCCGGCGGCCAGGTGATCGCCCCGACGATGACGCTCGGCGACCTCGGCGCCATGGGCATCTACGCCGACCCGACCGGTGCGGTCTTCGGCACCTGGCAGTCCGGCTCGCACACCGGCTACGACGTCGCCAACGAACCGGGTGCGGTGGCCTGGTGCGAGGCCGCCGTCGGGGACTTCGACGCCGGGAAGTCCTTCTACACCGACGTCTTCGGCTACTCCTACCTCGACATGTCCGGACCCGGCGCGGCCTACGCGATGTTCAGCGTCCCCGAGGGTGACCGGCCCGCCGGTGGCCTCAGCGGCCCGAGCCCAGATCGCCCGCCGAGCTGGTCGGTGACCTTCGAGACCGACGGCGTCGACGCCGCCGTGGCCCGGGCCCAGGCGAACGGCGGGGCCGTGCTGCGGGAGCCCTTCGACTTCCAGTACGGTCGGCTCGCCCTCGTCGCGGGTCCCGACGGCGAGCCGTTCGGGCTGATGACCAGCGTGGTGATGTCCGGCTGACCAGCGACAGTGGCGAGGTGGTCGCCGACGACCTCGGGTATGCCGTTCCGCTCCGGCGCCCGGTGCGTCGGGTGGTGAGCCTGGTCCCCTCGTTGACCGAGGCCATCGCCGTCAGCGCGCCGGGCCGGCTCGTCGGAGCGACCGACTGGTGCGTGCATCCGGTCGACCTGGACGTGGCGCGGGTGGGCGGCACCAAGAACCCGGACGTCCATCGGATCGTCCAGCTCGCCCCCGACCTCGTCATCGCCAGCGAGGAGGAGAACCGCGAGGTCGACGTCGTGCACCTGCGGGCCCAGGGAGTTCCCGTCTGGGTGACCGACATCCGCAGCCTCGACGGTGCGTTCGAGTCGATGGAACGGGTGCTCGGAGCCATCGCGGCCCCACACCGAGACTGGCTGTCGAGCGCCCGCGAGGCCTGGAGTGCCGCGGCCCCGGTGTCGTCAGGGGAGCGGCGCCGAGCCGTCGTCGCGATCTGGCGCCGGCCCTGGATGTTCCTCGGGCGGGATACATATGCCGGTGACGTCCTGCGCCGGCTCGGGGTCGACAACGTCCTGGCCGACCACGCCGAGCGGTACCCACGGGTGGACCTTGCCGAGCTGCCCCCGCACGACCTCGTCATCCTGCCGGACGAGCCCTACCGCTTCACGGCGGACGACGGGCCGGAGGCCTTCCCGGGCCGGGCGACGGCGCTCGTCGACGGGCAGGCGCTGACGTGGTACGGCCCACGGATGATCGCCGCGCCGAGCGAGCTGGCCCGGCAGCTGGGTCGGTAGGGACCGGCGGACCGCTGGTCGACCCCGGTTCAGCCTCGTGCGGCGAGCAGTCGCGCCGCGGCCGCGAGAACCGGGCCGAGCGGGGGAGTCCCGGCGTGGAGGATCGCGACCAGGTCGGCCTGCATCCGTGGCTCCCAGAACTTCGTGATGTGCGCCGCCACCTCCGCGGCCGCGCGGTCGTCCGGCAGGTGGGCGAGCTGGCGCTCGAGGTCGGTGCCCATCCGGACCACCGGCGGCGTCGAGTGGGGGGTCGGGGCCGGGTCCACGTCGGTCATCGGGCCACGACCGCGGCGGCGTCCGCCTCGACCCCGCGGGAGGACTCCAGCGCCGTCGCCACGGTGACCTGGACCGCGGTGACCTTGTACTCGGGGCAGTTCGTTGCCCAGTCGGAGTTCTCCGTGGTGACGACATTGGCCCCGGTGACCGGGTGGTGGAAGGTCGTGTAGACCACACCAGGCGGCATCCGCTCGGACACCTCGGCCCGAAGGGTCGTCGAGCCCACTCGGGAGGCTCAGCTCGACGAGGTCGCCAGTGCTGATCCCGCGCAGCTGGGCGTCTGCGGGGTGGACCTCGAGGATGTCCGCGGGGTGCCAGGTGGAGTTCGCGGTCCGGCGGGTCTGCGCCCCGACGTTGTACTGGCTGAGGATGCGCCCCGTGGTGAGGATGAGCGGGAACCGCCGGGTGGTCCGCTCGGTCGTCGGGACGTAGACCGTCTCGACGAGCTTGCCGCGCCCACGGACGAAGTGGTCGACGTGCATGATCGGGGTGCCATTCGGAGCCGCCGGCGTGACCGGCCACTGCATCGACCCCTCCCGGTCCAGTCGCTGGTGCGACACTCCGGCGAATGTCGGTGTCGTGGAGGCGATCTCGTCCATGATCTCGGCCGTACCGGCATACGACATGGGGTAGCCCATCGCCGTGGCGATCTCGGCGACGACCTGCCACTCGTCCTTCCCGACGGCCGAGGGCATGACCGGGCGGACCCGGTTGACCCGGCGCTCGGCGTTGGTGAAGGTCCCGTCCTTCTCCAGGAAGGAGGTGCCGGGGAGGAAGACGTGGGCGAACCGGGCCGTCTCGTTGAGGAAGAGGTCCTGGACGACGACGAGGTCCATGGCCCGCAGCGCCGCCTCGACGTGCGCGGTGTTGGGGTCGGACTGGGCGATGTCCTCGCCCTGGACGTACAGCCCCCGGAAGGACCCGGCGATGGCCGAGTCGAACATGTTCGGGATCCGCAGCCCCGGCGTCGGCGGGATCGACACCCCCACAGCGACTCGTAGATGCCCCGGACGTCGTCGAGGGAGACGTGTCGGTAGCCCGGCAGCTCGTGCGGGAAGGACCCCATGTCGCACGAGCCCTGGACGTTGTTCTGGCCGCGCAGCGGGTTGACCCCGACGCCGGGCCGACCGATGTTGCCGGTGAGCATGGCGAGATTGGCCATGCCCATCACCATCGTCGAGCCCTGGCTGTGCTCGGTCACGCCGAGGCCGTAGTAGATCGCCGCATTCCCCCCGGTGGCATAGAGCCGGGCGGCGGCGCGCAGGTCGGCCGCCGGTATGCCGGTCTCCGCCTCGACCGCCTCGGGTGCGTGCTCCGGGCGGGCGATGAACGCGAGATAGCCCTCGACGTTCTCGCAGCGAGCGCTGAGGAAGTCGGCGTCGTGCAGGCCCTCGGTGACGACGACATACGCCATCGCGTTGACGAAGGCGACATTGGTTCCCGGGCGGACCGGCAGGTGGAAGGCGGCCTCGACGTGCGGGGAGCGGACCAGCTCGATGCGGCGCGGGTCCGCCACGATGATGCGGGCCCCGGCACGTAGCCGGCGCTTGAGCCGGGAGGCGAAGACCGGGTGGGCATCGGTGGGGTTGGCACCGATGAGCAGGATGACATCGGCCTGCTCGACCGAGGCGAAGTCCTGGGTGCCCGCCGAGGTGCCGAAGGTCTGGTTGAGGCCGTAGCCGGTGGGGGAGTGGCAGACCCGCGCGCAGGTGTCGACATTGTTGTTGCCGAAGGCCGCGCGCACCATCTTCTGGACGGCATACACCTCCTCGTTGGTGCAGCGTGACGAGGAGATGCCGCCGATCGCGCCGATCCCGTATCGGTCCTGGATCTGGCGGAAGCCGCGGGCGACGGTCTCGATGGCCTCGGACCAGGTGACCACCCGCCACGGCTCGCTCGTCGACTCGCGGACCATCGGGCGCAGCTGCCGGTCCGGGTGGTTGGCATAGCCGTAGGCGAAGCGGCCCTTGACGCAGGAGTGTCCCTCGTTGGCGCCGCCGGCCTTCGACGGCATCATCCGGACCACCTCGACCGAGCCGTCCTCGGCGTCCCGGACCTCGGCCCGGAACGAGCAGCCGACCCCGCAGTAGGCGCAGGTGGTGTCGACGGCGCGGGTCGGCATACCGAGGGCGATGACCGACTTCTCGGTCAGTGCGTCCGTCGGGCAGGCCTGGACGCAGGCCCCGCACGAGACGCACTCGGAGCCGAGGAAGGTCGTGCCCCCGGGGCTGACCCGCGAGTCGTAGCCGCGGCCGGCGATGGTCAGGGCGAAGGTGCCCTGGACCTCGGCGCAGGCCCGCACGCACCGTGAGCAGACGATGCACGTGTCGGGCTCGAAGGCGAAGTAGGGGTTGGACTCGTCGCGTCCGGCCTCCGGTGCCGGGGTGGACTGCGGCGCGTACCGCTGCTGCACCAGCCCCACGTCATGGGCGAGGCGCTGCATGTCGCAGGAGCCGCGGGCGCAGCCGGGGCAGTCGGCAGGGTGGTCGGAGAGGTAGAGCTCCATGACCCCCTGGCGGAGCCGCTGGACCTGCTCGGTGCGGGTCTGGACCACCATCGCGTCCGCGCACGGCGTCGTGCACGACGCAGGGGTGCCGCGCCCGCCCTCGACCTCGACGAGACAGAGCCGGCACGACCCGAAGGCGGCGAGGGTGTCGGTCGCGCACAGGCGCGGGATGTCGACGCCAGCCTCTGCGGCGGCCCGCATGACCGAGGTGCCGAGCGGGACGGTGACCGCGCGGCCGTCGATGGTCAGGCTCACCTGAGGGTCGGCGGCACCGGCGGGGACGGCGGGTGTGCCAAGGTCGCGTTCGGGCGCCAGGGTCATCGTGGGCCTCCGGTCTGCACTGGTATGTCGATACCGAAATCCTCGGGGAAGTGCGTGATGGCGCTGCGCACCGGCATCGGCGTGAGCCCGCCCATGGCGCAGAGCGAGCCCTTTGTCATGGTCTCGCAGAGGTCCTCGAGGAGCACGAGGTTGGCGTCGCGCTCGACCCCGGCGCGGATCGCGTCGATGACCTCGACGCCGCGGGTGCTGCCGATGCGGCAGGGAGTGCACTTGCCGCAGGACTCCTTGGCGCAGAACTCCATCGCGAACCGGGCCTGCGCCGACATGTCGACGGTGTCGTCGAAGACGACGACGCCGCCATGCCCGAGCATCGCTCCGGCCGCGGCGAGGCTCTCGTAGTCCAGCGGGAGGTCGAGCCTGGTCGGCCGGCAGGTAGGCCCCCAGCGGCCCACCGATCTGGACGGCGCGGACCGGCCGGCCCGACCGGGTCCCGCCGCCGTAGCCTTCGACGAGCTCGCGGACGGTCAGGCCGAACTCGGCCTCGACGATCCCGCCCCGGGCGACATTGCCGCCGAGCTGGAAGACCTGGGTGCCGCGCGAGCGGTCCGTCCCCAGTGCGGCGTATGCCGCCCCGCCGTCGGCGAGGACCATGGGGACCGTCGCCAGGGTGAGGACATTGTTGACCACGGTGGGTTGACCGAAGAGGCCCTCCAGCGCCGGGATCGGGGGCTTGGCCCGGACCTCGCCGCGGCGGCCCTCGAGGCTCTCCAGCATCGAGGTCTCCTCGCCGCAGATGTACGCCCCGGCCCCGACCCGCAGGTGCAGGTCGAAGCCGATGCCTGGCCCGAGCGCATCCGGCCCGAGGACCCCCTCGGCATACGCGACCTCGATCGCCCTCTGGAGCGCCGCTCGGGCGTCCGGGTACTCGGAGCGGAGGTAGATGAAGCCCGTCCGCGCGCCGACGGCGTGTCCGGCGATGAGCATCCCCTCGATGAGCGAGAAGGGGTCGCCCTCCATGAGCATCCGGTCCGCGAAGGTGCCGGAGTCACCCTCGTCGGCGTTGGCGCAGATGTACTTGACGTCGGAGGCCGCCCCGAGCACGGTGCGCCACTTGACCCCGGTGGGGAAGCCGGCGCCGCCGCGGCCGCGCAGCCCGGAGGCGACGACCTCCTCGACCACCTCCGCCGATGGCAGCGTCAGGGCTCGGGCCAGGCCCGCCATACCGCCGCAGGAGCGGTAGTCGGCCAGGCTCGTCGGGTCGACGACCCCGACCCGGGCGAAGGTGACCCGGCGCTGGCCGGCCAGCCATGGGTCGGCGTCGAGCACGCCGACCGACTCGGCCGTCCCGGCGAGGATCGAGGGGACGGCCGACGCGGCGACATTGGCGTAGCCGCGCCGCCCGGCCGCGGTCTGAACCTCGACGAGCGGCTCCAGCCACAGCATCCCGCGGGACCCGGTGCGCACCACGGTGACTGAGGGTTCGGCCGAGAAGGCGGCGGCCACCGCATCCGCGCCCACCGCGCGGGCCGAGGCGTCTGCGGGGATGTATACGGTGACCGGCTCGCCCTGCCCCGTCGCGCTGGGCTGAAGGGCCGTGGCTGCTGCCGGCGCCTCGTCGACGGTGGCGACGAGCGCGTCCGGGGTGAGCCGGCCGCGCAACCGGCCGTCGACGAGGGCCGAGGGACCGAGCGCGCAGTTGCCCAGGCAGAAGACCTCGCCGAGCTCGACGTCGGGGCGTCCGGCCAGAGCCGCCACGGCATGGGAGTGGAGCGGCTCCGACCCCAGGGCCTGGCATGCCTCGCCGCGGCATAGGGCCACCCGGTGGGTGGGGGCGGGGGAGCGGCGGAAGTCGGAGTAGAAGGTGAGCACGCCGTGGACCTCGGCGCGGGAGAGGTTGAGGACATCGGCGACGACGGCGACATCCTCGTCGGACACCCAGCCGAGGCCGTCGTTCACCTCGTGGAGGACCGGCAGCAGGGCACCATCCAGGCTGGCCAGCCCGGTTGCGATGCGCCGCACCTCATCTGCACGCCCTTGTGACATAGGTCGCAGTGTATGGCGCCCGGGGCGGGCGTGGTCAGGCGCGACAGGTGGCGAGCATCGTCGACAACGACGCCCGCTCGGCGGCGGTGACAGTGAGGTCGTACTTCACCTTGACGACGACATAGGCCGTGGCGAACCGGCACCGCAGGGCAGGCGCCGGCGGGGTCCACGAGTCGGCGCCCCGGTAGGCCTTGCCGAAGTTCACCGAGCCGGCCACGGCCCACAGCTCGGGAGCGGCGACGTCCTGGGCGAAGACGAGTCGCTGGGCCGGGGTCCACCGTTTCGCGCCGGACACCCACGCCTCGTACAGCGAGACGATGTGGTCGATCTGCAGCGTCGCCGCCTGAGCCCCGTCCTTGAGGTTGGCGATGGTGATCCGGGCACCGGTGTACGCGTCGACCCACGTGCCGGACAGGGCCTCCTTGCAGGTCGACCCATGGCTGCGGATGTACCCCACGCGGAGCTGGACGGCCTGCCGGACGAGGATGTCCTGACGGGCCGAGCACCCGTTGCGGTCGAGGTCGAGCCACTGGTCGGGCCCGAAGGCACTGCGGCAGAAGTCCCGCCCGTCGAGCCGGGGCGCGGTGACGAGCCCGGCGAGGAGGGCGCGGGCCGCTGCCGCGCGCGGCAGGGCGACCGGTGTGCCCGGCTGCCGGGGGACCGAGCCGGGCAGGGCCCCCGAACACACCCCGGTGGACGTCTGGCCGGCCGAGGTCGTCGACGGCGCGCGCGAGGTGGTAGCGGGCGCGGGGCGGGTCGACGCAGCCGCAGACGGCGGGCTGGAGGTCGGGGGTTCTGGGGGTGGGACGAGGATGCTGCAGGCGCCGAGCGAGGCCACCCAGAGCAGGGGTCCGCACCGCCACACCCAGCCCGCATTCCGCCGCCACCTGGTCACCCTCGCGAGCCTAGGTGACTTCGTTCGAACCGCCTCCTCGTTGACACTCCTGTGACTAGTGTTGCTACGGTCGTCAACGGCAGCACATGCACGACGCAAGGGGACGTGCTGCGTAGGGAGCCGGGCGGCCCAGTTCACGGCTCGACATGGGGAGATTGACGATGTCCGACGGCGTAGGTCCGGCTGCCTCCAGCGGCGGCCGCCACTCCATCCCTGGTGCGCGCCCACGCGGAGTTGTCCGCGCGGTGATCGCCGGCGTTGTTGCCGCGCTGCTTGCTGGGGTCGGGGTCAGCTGGGTCCTCACCCACCGAGAGTCGGTGGGCTCGGCCGCCGGGGGATCCGGTACCGGGTCCACCGCTGGCTGTCTCAACCCGGTCGAGGTCCGCGTCGCGACCGTCACCGAGTACCAGGCCTTCGTCGAGTCGCTCGGCCGTAGCTTCGCCAGCACCCGAGGCGGGGGGGACGGAGCCTGCGCCAAGGTCGTCGTCACTTCCTCGCCCACGCTCGCCCCTCCGGCTCCTACCGACGTGCCCCCGACAGTCTTTATCGGCTCCTCCCCGGACCTGCAGGACCTGCGAACCAAGCTCGCCTCGGCGGCCCTGGCGTCACCGGCGCCCGTCGTGGTCGGTCGGACCTACACCGTCGTCGCGACGCCGGCGGCCGACTTCGCCAAGAACGGCTGGGACGCCAAGACCCCATCGTGGGCCGAGCTCTCAGCGGCGATCGTTCCTCCCACCGGCGCGCCAGGTACCAGCGTCGTCATGGCTGACCCGGCGACCTCGTTCGCGTCCCAGGCGGCGATGGCGTCCCTGATCGCCACGGCCCAGGGCAATAGCACGGGTCAGGTCAATGTCGCGGGGATGTCGGCGGTCAACGTCGAGCTCGTCGTCCTCGGGGTGGGGCGGGCTGCCGGCACTCCCGCGAAGAACCAGAGCGACCTCCTCGGCCGGGTGGCCGCCGTGACCTCGGGCAGCGGGGCGGCCAAGGGCACCGTCGCCTTCCTCGACGAGCTCGCCGTGCTCGGCTACAACAAGGCCCACCCCGACCAGCGCCTGCGGGCCTTCTACCCGGGCGGGACCGCGTCGGGGGTCGACATCGCCGTCATGAATGTCACGGGGGAGAAGATCCCCGGCCCGGAGCAGACCATGGCCGCCGCCTTCGGCGGCTATCTGGCCACGGCGAACGGCCGAGCCGCCCTGCTCGCCGCCGGCCTGCGCTCGACCGGTACCGACACCGCGACCATGACCGCTGACTCCGGGCTGTCGACGACCTCGCCGCAGCAGGACCGTCCGCTGCCGAACCCGGCCGTCCGCTTTGCGCTCAACCTCGCCTGGGGATGCTCCAGAACCCCGGACGCTACCTGCTCGTCCTTGACGTCTCCGGCTCGATGAAGGCCAAGGTCCCCGGCACCACGAAGAACAAGCTCCAGCTGGCCCAGGAGGCCGCGGCGACTGGGTCGGCGATGATGCCGCCCAACGGCGAGATCGGCTTCTGGGAGTTCTCCACGAAGATCGACGGCAAGCGCGACTACATCGAGCTCGTCCCGATGCGCAAGGTCAGTGCGGTGACCGAGGGACGCAGCCAGCTCGAGCTGCTTCAGAAGGCCCTCGCTGCCCTCAAACCGGTCGACGGGACTGCCCTGTACGACACCGCCCTGGCGGCATACACGCAGATGGTCAAGACGTACCGCGCGGGGACGGCGAACTTCATCATCCTGGTGACCGACGGCAAGAACGAGGACCCGGGCAGCCCCACCCTCGCCAAGACGGTCGCGAACCTGCGCGCCGCATCGGTGTCGGGCAACCCGGTGCCGATCTACACGATCGGCTATGGGGCCGACGCCGACGCCACCGCGCTCAAGGCGATCGCCACGGCCACCGGCGGCGAGTACTACCAGGCGCTCGACCCGCGTGATATCGGCAAGGTCTTCTTCGAAGCCCTCATGCCGAGGTAAGGGCCTGGCGAACCCCAGGGCGCCACGGATTAGGGCGGATCTGCGCCCGCTGGTAACCTTGGGAGGCCGTCTTGATCGGCCGCGGATCGAGAGTGCCCAGGTGGACCTGCCCTGGCGCGCCGCGCAACGACACCACGAAGGAGAGTCGGTCCCACATGCCGTTGGACGCTGACGTCAAGAAGAAGGTCATGGCCGAGTACGGCACCGCCGAGGGCGACACCGGCTCCCCCGAGGTCCAGATCGCGCTGCTGAGCCAGCGGATCAAGGACCTCACCGAGCACTCGCGCACGCACCCGCACGACCACCACAGCCGTCGGGGGCTGCTCCTGCTCGTCGGCCGGCGCCGCCGGCTCCTCCGCTACCTGGAGGCCACCGACATCGAGCGTTATCGCTCGCTGATCAAGCGTCTCGGCCTGCGCCGTTGACGCCACGCCGCGGGGCGGTCCCACTGGGGACCGCCCCGCGGCGTATCCCTTCCGGTCGCTCGGCGTCGCCGCGGCATACCGGAGCTGCACCTAAGCACCACCTGAGTACCACCTGAACGAAAACACCCCCGCGCACAACGATGATGCGCGTGGTTGACGGAAGTTCTGAAGCAGAAATGGAGGGCCCATGGAGGGTCCAGAGATCACCAGCGCCGAAGCAGTCATCGACAACGGCTCGTTCGGCACCCGCACCATCCGGTTCGAGACCGGGCGCTTGGCCCGGCAGGCCGGCGGATCGGTCAGCGCCTATCTCGACGACGAGACGATGGTCCTGTCGACGACGACGGCGGGCAAGAGCCCGCGGGAAGGTTTCGACTTCTTCCCCCTGACCGTGGACGTCGAAGAGCGGATGTATGCCGCCGGGCGGATCCCCGGCTCGTTCTTCCGGCGGGAGGGCCGCCCGACGACGGAGGCCATCCTCACCTGCCGGCTCATCGACCGCCCGCTGCGTCCCAGCTTCGTCAAGGGGCTGCGCAACGAGGTCCAGGTCGTCATCACCGTCCTGTCGGTCCACCCGGACCACCAGTACGACGTGCTCGCCATCAATGCCGCCTCGGCGTCGACCCAGATCTCCGGTCTGCCGTTCAGCGGCCCGATCGGTGGGGTCCGGGTCTCGCTCATCGACGGCCAGTGGGTCGCCTTCCCGAACTACTCCGACGTCGAGCGCTCGACCTTCGACATGGTCGTCGCCGGCCGCATCGTCGGTGACGACGTCGCGATCATGATGGTCGAGGCCGAGTCGACGAACGCCACGTGGGACCTCGTCAAGCACCAGGGCAAGCAGGCCCCGACCGAGGAGGTCGTCGCCTCGGGTCTGGAGGCCGCGAAGTCCTTCATCAAGGTCCTCTGCGAGGCCCAGGCCACGCTGGCGCAGACGTCCAGCAAGCCGATCGCTGAGTTCCCGCGCTTCCTCGACTACCAGGAGGACGTCTACGCGGCGGTCGAGGCGGCCGGCCAGCCTCGACGAGGTCACCGCGACGATGTCGATCGCCGGCAAGCAGGAGCGCGAGGACCGCGTCGAGCAGCTCAAGGAGTCGCTCAAGGCCGACCTCGCCGGTGCCGGCAAGCCCTTCGAGGGCCGCGAGAAGGAGGTCTCGGCCGCCTACCGCTCGGTGCAGAAGAAGGTCGTCCGGCAGCGGATCCTCCGCGACGGGGTCCGCATCGACGGCCGTGGGCTGCGCGACATCCGGGCCCTGTCGGCCGAGGTCGAGGTCATCCCGCGGGTGCACGGCTCGGCGATCTTCGAGCGTGGCGAGACCCAGATCATGGGGGTGACGACGCTGAACATGCTCAAGATGGAGCAGCAGCTCGACACGCTCTCGCCGCAGTCGAAGAAGCGCTACATGCACAACTACAACTTCCCGCCCTACTCCACCGGTGAGACCGGCCGGGTCGGGTCGCCGAAGCGGCGCGAGATCGGCCACGGTGCGCTCGCCGAGCGGGCCCTGCTGCCGGTGCTGCCGACGCGTGAGGAGTTCCCGTACGCGATCCGCCAGGTCTCCGAGGCGCTGGGCTCGAACGGCTCGACCTCGATGGGTTCGGTCTGCGCGTCCACCCTGTCGCTGCTCAACGCCGGTGTGCCGCTGCGCGCCCCGGTTGCCGGCATCGCCATGGGTCTGGTCTCGGACACCGTCGACGGACAGACGCGGTATGCCGCCCTGACCGACATCCTCGGGGCCGAGGACGCCTTCGGTGACATGGACTTCAAGGTCGCCGGCACCAAGGAGTTCGTCACGGCCATCCAGCTCGACACCAAGCTCGACGGGATCCCCGCCGACGTCCTGGCTGCCGCGCTGACCCAGGCCCGCGAGGCGCGGCTGCACATCCTCGACGTCATGGCCGAGGCCATCGACGCGCCCGACGAGATGAGCGCCTACGCCCCGCGGATCATCACCATCAAGGTGCCGGTCGACAAGATCGGGGAGGTCATCGGGCCCAAGGGCAAGATGATCAACCAGATCCAGGACGACACCGGTGCGGACATCTCGATCGAGGACGACGGCACCGTCTACATCGGCGCCGTCGACGGTCCGTCGGCCGAGGCGGCACGGGCGGCGGTCAACGCGATCGCCAACCCGCAGATGCCCGAGGTCGGCGAGCGCTTCCTCGGCACGGTCGTCAAGACGACGACCTTCGGCGCGTTCATCTCGCTGCTGCCCGGCAAGGACGGCCTGCTCCACATCTCCGAGGTGCGCAAGCTCGTCGGCGGCCGCCGGATCGACGCGGTCGAGGACGTCCTCAAGGTCGGCCAGAAGGTCCAGGTCGAGCTCAAGGAGATCGACCCGCGCGGCAAGCTCTCCCTCGCGGCGGTCATCGCCGACGGCGAGGGCGGCGAGTCCGGCGAGGCTCCTGCCGAAGGCTGATCCGTCCAGGTCACGACGCGGGCCCGGCATACCGACGAGGTATGCCGGGCCCGCGTTCGTCCGCGGGGGAGCACCCCGGAGCTACTCGGTGAGGTAGGCCCGGGCGCCCTGCTGGATCATCGCGACATAGCCGGCCCGGGCCCGGGCCAGCTGGTCCCCACCGAGGGGGTGGCGAGCAGGCCCCGGATCGCGTCGACGTCCTCGAAGCCGCGGGCCTTGATCCACGCGAGGACCCCGTCACCGAGCACCTGGGCGTGCCCGGGCCCATGGCGCAGCAGCGCCGAGGCGGTCATGACGACATCGGCCCCGGCGAGGAGGTACTTGACGACATCCTCGGCCGTGTCGACCCCGGTGTTCCCGGCGAGTGAGCCCTGGACCCGGCCGCGCAGCGCGCTGACCCAGGTGCGCGACAGGCGCGCCTCGTCCGGGGTCGACAGGTGCGGCTGGGTGGACAGGGCGAGCAGGTCGAGGTCGATATCGGGTTGGAAGAAGCGGTTGAACACGACGAGGCCGGCCGCTCCCGCCGAATCCAAGGCGGTGGCGAGCTCGCCGACCGAGCTGAGGTAAGGGCTGAGCTTGACCGCGACGGGGAGGCTGGTGCTGGCCCGGACCCGGCTGAGCACGTCGAGATGGCGCTGCTCGACGTCGCGCGCGTGGGTGCGCACGTCGCCCGGTGGGATGTGGACATTGAGCTCGATGGCGGCCGCCCCGGCCTGCTCGACCTCGGCGGCGAAGCTCGGCCAGGTGCCCCGGGTGCTCCCGTTGAGACTGGCGATGAGGGGCACGTCGACCAGCGGGCTCGCCTGCTCGACCAGTCGCAGGTATGCCGCCCGGACCTCCGGCTCGGAGCGGATCTGTTCGGCGAAGATCGACGACAGGACGATGGCCCCGACGCCGCCGTCGGCCAGGGCCCGGATGCCGTCGACCCAGGTGCTCAGCGGCGAGGCCGCGGCGACGATCGGGCTGCGCAGCGGGAGCCCCAGGTAGCGGGTCATGAGGTCCATGGGACGCCCCCCTTAAGGCCAAGCGGTCGGTGTGAGGCTATCCGGCGGACCGCGGGCGTCATACGGGAAGAGGTCCCGTCCCCTCCCTCGGGATGACATAGGTGCCCTGCGCGACTGAGCACGGCGCGTCCTCGCGGTCGTCGACCCAGATCCGCACGCTGGCGACGATCTGGCGCCGACCCGCGGACTCCAGGGCCGCGCGAGCCCAAAGCACTCGGCCCTGGGCCGGCCGGAGGAACCGGATCGACAGCTCCGAGGTCAGCGCCATCGGCTCGATCCGGCCGATGACGGCGAAGGAGAGGAACCACATGGCGACATCGGCGAGGGCGAACTGGGCCGGGCCGCTGATGTACCCGCCGGGGCGGATGTCGGCCGGCGCCACCTCCCGCCGGGCCACCGCCCAGTCGGGGCCGAGGGCGTCGCAGCGGTTGCGGATGCCGGGGAACTGCGCCGCGACCATCGCGTTGACCTGCTCGGGAGTGGGGGGCGCGGTCCCGGGCGGGGTCACCGGCGGCCGAGCGGACATGGGCGCCACTCTAGGGGGTGGCTGGCTACGCTGGCCCGGTGAGCGAGACGTATGACGTGGCGGTGATCGGCGCGGCGGGCCGGATGGGTTCGCAGGTGTGCCAGGCGGTTGCGGCCGCGGACGGGCTGCGCCTGGTCGGCCGGTATGACGTCGGCGACGACCTCGGTGACCTCGGCGGCGCCGATGTCGTCGTGGAGTTCTCGGTGCCCAGCGCCTCGCCGGGCAATGTCGCCGCATGCGTGGCCCAGGGCGTCCACGTCGTCGTCGGGACGACGGGCTGGGACGACGCCCGCCTCGACGCGCTGCGCGCCCAGGTCGCCGCGGCGCCGCAGGCTCGCACCGGCGGTGGTGTCGGCGTCCTCATCGCGCCGAACTTCGCGATCGGGGCGATCCTCATGATGCGCTTCGCGCAGCAGGCGGCCCGGTTCTACGAGTCCGTCGAGGTCGTCGAGCTGCACCACCCGGACAAGGTCGACGCGCCGTCGGGTACGGCGGCCCGGACCGCCCGGCTCGTCGCCGCGGCGCGCGCCGAGGCCGGGCTGGGCGGCATACCGGATGCAACGACACAGGACCTGGACGGTGCCCGCGGGGCGAAGGTCGACGGCGTCCACGTCCACGCGGTCCGGCTCCGCGGGCTGGTCGCCCACCAGGAGGTGCTCTTCGGTGGCGTGGGGGAGCAGCTGACGATCCGGCACGACTCCTTCGACCGCGCCAGCTTCATGCCCGGCGTCCTCGCCGGCGTTCGCGGGGTCGCGGCCCACCCCGGCGTCACCGTAGGCCTGGAGCACTACCTCGGCCTGGGCTGAGGCCGCGGGCGCCCCCGGCGGGGCCCCCCCCCCCCGCCCCCCCCCGCCCGCCCCCGCCCGGGCGCCCCCCCCCCCCCCGGGGGGGGCGCCCCCGGGCCCCCCCCCCCCGGCCCCCCCCCCCCCCCCCGGCCGCGGCCCGGCGCGGGGGGGGAGCTCGGTCTACAGGTCGACCTGGCCGTCGATGCTCTCCCGGATGAGATCGGCGTGGCCGGCGTGCCGCGCATACTCCTCGATGAGGTGGACGAGGATCCACCGCAGCGTGAAGGGCACCCCCTCGCGACGGGACGGCCGCACCGATGGGGTGTCCAGACCCGCCTTGGCGAGCGCCCGGTCGGTGCAGTCATTGGCCACAGCGATGGCCCGGTCGTAGAGCGCGAAGAGCTCCTCCGGCGGGTCCGCTGCGGCGGAGTGCCACTCCCAGTCCGGGTCGGTGTCCCAGTCCACGCCTACCCAGGGCTCGGACAGCTCCTGACCCTCGAGGTACCGGAGGAACCAGCTCTCCTCGACCAGGGCGAGGTGCTTGAGCATCCCGCCGAGCGTCATGATCGCCGGTGCCAGCGGGGTCGCGAGCTGCTCGGGCGTCAGGCCCTCGGCCTGGCGGCGCACCGTCGCGCGGTAGAAGTCGAGGAAGGCCCGCAGCATCGTCACCTCGTCGGCGGCCAGTGGCGGGTCGCTCTTCTGGGTCGTCGGGTCGGCCATCCGTTCACGGTAGTCGAGTGCGCAGGGCCAGGTCTGCGTCGAGAGATGGCAAATGGCTGGAATCCGGCTGGTCTGGCCCCGCCATACCAGCCATTTGCCATCTCTCGGTGAGGCGCGGCGGTGAGGGGGCGGCGAGGGCGCCGAGGGGCGGTGAGGCGCGGCGGTGCGCGGTGGTGAGCACCACCGCATGAGAAGGTGCCCACCCGGCCACCGCGGGAGTGTGTCGGGTCAGGGCAGTCCGAGGGCGCGCAGCCCGGCTGCCGTCGCGGCTCCCGCGATGACGACCACGATGTATGGCGCCCGCACCCGCAGGGCCACCGCGGCGACGACGAGGGCAGCGAGCCGGGAGTCGACTACCGGCCTACCGCCCGGACCGGCCACGGTCTGCACCGCGTCGAGGGCGGCGAGCAGCGCGATCGGCATCAGCGCCATGACCCGGGAGATCCGCGGCCCCTCGAGCCAGTGGCCGGGAACGACGTGCCCGGCATACTTCGTCGCGAAGGCGGCGGCCGAGGCGAGCAGGACCGCGGTCCACAGGCTCACGTCGCCACCCCCGTCCGGCGAGGTGCGAGCCCGACGACGACCGCCACGAGCGAGGCGACGATGACCGGGATGCCCGCTGGCGCGTGCGGCGCGACGAGAACCGCGACGAGGGCGGCCGCTGCGGCGACCCCGGCGGCCTCGCCGGAGCGCAGTCGGGGCCAGAGCAGCCCGAGGAAGGCGGCCGCCGCCGCGGCGTCCAGACCCCACTGCTTTGGGTCGCCCAGCGCATTGCCGACGATCGCCCCGAGCAGGGTCGCGGCATTCCAGAAGACGAAGACGGCGAGCCCGGTCGTCCAGAAGCCGAGCCGTCGACCGGACGGTTCGGGCTGGACCATGCCCACCGCGGTCGACTCGTCGATGGTCAGCTGGGCCGCGGCGGCCCGGCGCAGCCCGCGAGCGCCGAGCCAGGTCGTCACCTGCAGCCCGTAGAGCCCGTTGCGAATGCCGAGCAGGGTCGCCGTCGCGATTGCCGCCGACCCGGCGCCACCTGCGGCGACGACTCCGACGAAGGCGAACTGCGAGCCCCCGGTGAACATCAGAGCGGACAGGGCCTGGGTCTGCAGCACCGACAGCCCGGCCGCGACCGAGAGCGCCCCGAAGGAGATGCCGTAGGCGCCGGTGGCGATGCCGACCGAGAGCGACTGGCGCAGCACCTCGGCGCGCCGCCCCGGCGACAGCGGCTCGGGGCCCCCGCGGTCGGAGTCGGCGGCGCCACGGGCCTGGGACGGCATACCTCATCGTCGCAGTCGGTGAGCCGCGTCGCGTAGCCCGCCCGGCACCCGGACGACATACTGAAGCCATGTATGGGAACGACTTCGGCGACCCCGACCGGGCCCCGCTCAACGCCGCCGAGACGAGCATGTATGCCGATGCCGTCGCGGCGAGCGCCCAGGCCAACTCCGAGCTGCTCGACAGCTTCGAGGCGATCATCGCCGCGGACCAGAAGGTCGAGCCGCGCGATGTCATGCCGGAGGGCTACCGGCAGACCCTGATCCGCCAGATCGCCCAGCACGCGCACTCCGAGATCATCGGGATGCAGCCGGAGGGCAACTGGATCACCCGCGCGCCGTCGCTGCGCCGCAAGGCGATCCTGCTCGCCAAGGTCCAGGACGAGGCCGGACACGGGCTCTACCTGTACAGCGCCGCAGAGACCCTCGGCGTCGACCGCTCCGAGCTGATGGACAAGCTCCACGCGGGCAAGCAGAAGTACTCGACGATCTTCAACTACCCGGCGCTGACCTGGGCCGACAATGGCGCGATCGGCTGGCTCGTCGACGGCGCCGCGATCATGAACCAGGTCGCCCTGTGCCGCTGCTCCTACGGCCCGTACAGCCGGGCGATGATCCGGATCTGCAAGGAGGAGTCCTTCCACCAGCGGCAGGGCTTCGAGATCCTCTGGACCCTCATGCGTGGCACCCCGGCCCAGCAGGCGATGGCCCAGGACGCCGTCAACCGGTTCTGGTGGCCCGCGCTGATGATGTTCGGCCCGCGCGACACCGGCGAGCACGCGATCGAGGGTGGCCACACCGCGCAGTCGATGGCCTGGGGCATCAAGCGGTTCGCCAACGACGAGCTGCGCCAGCGCTTCGTCGACATGACCGTCCCGCAGGCCCAGCGGATCGGCGTCACCTTGCCCGACCCGGACCTGCGGTGGAACGAGCAGAGCGGGCACTGGGAGTTCGGCGAGATCGACTGGGACGAGTTCTGGGCGGTGCTGCGCGGCAACGGGCCGTGCAACGCCCAGCGGATCGCCCACAAGATCCGCGCCCACGACGAGGGCGCCTGGGTCCGGGAGGCAGCGATGGCGTATGCCGACAAGGCAGCCCGGCGCGCGGCGTCGGCGCGGGAGAAGGAAGGGAACGCGGCATGAGCACCGACCCGGCTGCCGGTATGTCGGAGCGCGGCTGGCCGTTGTGGGAGGTCTTCGTCCGCGCCAAGCGCGGGCTGTCCCACGTCCACGCCGGCTCGCTGCACGCCCCGGACGCCCAGCTCGCCCTGCAGAACGCCCGCGATCTCTACACCCGGCGTCAAGAGGGCGTCTCGCTCTGGGTGGTCCGCGCATCGGATATCACCGCGAGCAGCCCGGACGAACGGGACTCCTTCTTCGACCCCGCCGCCGACAAGGTGTACCGGCACCCGACCTTCTACGAGGTGCCCGAGGACGTCGAGTACCTATGAGCACCCCAGGACGTTCTCCGCTCCGCTTCGATACGTCCCGGGGGCCCCGATGAACACCCCAGGACGTTCTCGGCAGGGCCTCGACGGCGAGCTCGCCGCGGCATACCTGCTCGGCCTGGCCGACGACGCGCTCGTCTACGCGCAGCGGCTCGGCGAGTGGGTGAGCCGCTCCCCGCAGGTCGAGGAGGACATGGCCCTGGGCAATGTCGCGCTCGACCTCATCGGGCAGGCCCGCCGGCTCTACACCCGGGCCGGCGAGCTGGACGGCACCGGGCGCTGCGAGGACGACTACGCGATGCTGCGCGACGAGCGCGAGTTCCGCAATGTCCATCTCGTCGAGCAGCCCCGCGGCGACTTCGGCCGCGAGATGGTCCGGATGCTGTGGTTCGCGACCTACCAGCACGAGCTCTACACCCGGCTCGCCGCGTCGACCGACCAGACCCTCGCCGGGATCGCCGCCAAGGCGGTCAAGGAGGCCGCGTACCACGTCACCCATGCGGCGACCTGGGTGGTCCGGCTCGGTGACGGGACGACCGAGTCCCACGAGCGGGCCCAGCTCGCGCTGTGGTGGGTGGCCCCGTATGTCGGTGAGCTGTTCACCGACGACGAGATCAGCATCGCGGCGGCCGACTCGGGTCTGGGCACCCTGCCGTCCGCGCTGCTGGCGCCAGTGCGGGCCCGGATCGGCGCGGTGCTCGGCGAGGCCACCCTCGAGCCACCGGCGGCGCCGACCTGGTCGAGCTCGGGTGGGCGTCGGGGTGTGCACTCCGAGGCGATGGGCTACCTCCTCGCCGAGCTGCAGCATGTCGCGCGCTCCCACCCGGGAGCCACGTGGTGAGCGTCATGACCATCTCGGTCGTCGAGCTCGCGGTCCGGGCCATCCCGGACCCCGAGATCCCGGTCATCACCTTGGACGACCTCGGGATGATCCGTGCGGTCGAGGTGGACGAGCCCGGCGGCGAGATCGTCGTCCGGCTCACCCCGACCTACTCCGGCTGCCCCGCGATGGAGGCGATCGCCGCCGAGATCGAGTCGGTCGCCCGTCGGCACGGGTACACCGCGCGGGTCGAGACCGTCCTCTCCCCGCCCTGGTCGACGGACTGGATCTCCACCCGCGGTCGTATGGCGCTACGAAATTTCGGCATCGCCCCGCCCGCCGAGGTCGGCCACCCGAGGACCACCGGCCCGGTCGATGTCGGGCTGGCGGTGCGCCAGGTGGCCTGTCCGCGGTGCGGCTCCCTCGACACCGAGGAGCTGGCCGCCTTCGGCTCGACGGCGTGCAAGGCGCTGCGGCGCTGCCGGGACTGCCGCGAGCCCTTCGACGAGTTCAAGCCCCTCTGACCCGGCGACCTTCCGCGTCGACGCCGACCCGATGACTGCGAGCCCAAGGTGACCTCGATGATCCAGACCCCGCGCCGGGTGCGCGCCTCCTTCCACCCGCTGGTCGTCAGCGCGATCGAGCAGCTCACCCCGCACGCCCGGGCGGTGAGCTTCACCTGCCCGCCGGAGCTGGCTGAGGAGTACCGCTACCAGCCGGGTCAGCATCTCACCGTGCGCCGGATCGTCGACGGCGAGGAGGTCCGGCGGTCCTACTCGATCTGCGCGGTGCCGCGGGACGGTGACGTCGTCCCGACGCTGCGGGTCGCCGTTGCCCATGTGCCCGGTGGCCTGATGTCGACATACCTCACCGAGCAGCTGGAGGTGGGGGACGAGCTCGAGGTGATGCCTCCTGTGGGGACCTTCACCTGCCCGGCGCGGCCCGAGCCTGACCCGCCACCATGTCGCCTTCGCGGCCGGCTCCGGGATCACCCCGGTGCTCTCGCTCATCGGTTCGGCCCTGGGCCGCGAGCCGCTCTCGCGGGTCACCCTCGTCTTCGGCAACCGCAACGCCGAGTCGATCATGTTCCTCGAGGAGCTCGAGGACCTCAAGAACCGGTACCCCGCGCGCTTCCACCTCGTCACGGTGCTCTCCCGGGAGGAGCAGGACGCCGAGCTCTTCTCCGGGCGCCTCGACGCGGACCGGATCCGGCGGATCCTCGAGGTCGTCATCCCGCCGGCGACCGTCGACGAGTGGTACCTCTGCGGCCCACTGGGCATGGTCGAGGCCGCGCAGGAGGTGCTCGCCGAGGTCGGGGCGGATGCCGCGCACGTCCACCACGAGATCTTCCACGCCGAGGACTCCGGTCCCTCCGTCGTCGTCGACACCTCCGCGCCACCGGAGGCGGTCGTCACGGTGACCCTCGACGGGCGCCGGACCGTGGTCGAGATGCCGACGAAGGCCGAGTCGATCCTCGCCGCGACGCTGCGGGCCCGGCCGGATGCGCCGTACTCGTGCACCGGCGGCATGTGCGGCACCTGCCGCGCCCGGGTCGTCGACGGCGAGGTGACCATGACGAAGAACTACGCCCTGGAGCCGGACGAGATCGCCAAGGGGATCGTCCTGGCCTGCCAGGCGCACCCGGTCACCGACCGGGTCACCTTGGACTACGACGCCTGACTGTCCGCGCCGCGGACGTAGTCGACATACGACCGGTCGGCGAGGTCCTCTCGGCTGGCCTCGCGCCAGAGCGCGGGGTCGATCGGCGGGAAGGTGATATCGCCGTCGGGCTCGAGCGGCACCTCGGTGATCATCAGGTCGGTGGCCAGGGGCATCGCCTCGGCATACACCTGCCCGCCCCCGGCGACGAAGACGACCGGTGCCGGCCCGGCGAGGGTGAGCGCCTCGGGGACCGAATGGGCGACCTCGACGTCGGCGTGGCTCCAGCCGACCTGGCGGGTGACGACGAGGGTGCGCCGCCCCGGCAGCGGCCGGCCGATCGAGTCGAAGGTGAGCCGGCCCATGACCACGGGGTGGCCCATGGTGAGGCGCTTGAACCGGGCCAGGTCACCGGGCAGAGTCCACGGGATGTCCGGGCCGTTGCCGATGACCCCGTTGCGGGCCACGGCGGCGATGAGGACGACCCGCGTCATACCGCGATCGGGGCCTTGATCGAGGGGTGGGCGAGGTACCCGACGAGCTCGATGTCCTCGATCTCGAACTCGTCCAGTGCCCGCCGGGCCGGGTTGAGGCGCAGGGTCGGCAACGCCATCGGCTCGCGGCTCAGCTGGAGCCGGGCCTGGTCGAGGTGGTTGACGTAGAGGTGGGCGTCGCCGAGGGTGTGGACGAACTCGCCGGGCTGCAGGTCGGTCACCTGGGCGACGAGGTGGGTCAGCAGGGCGTAGGACGCGATATTGAAGGGCACCCCGAGGAAGACGTCGGCCGAGCGCTGGTAGAGCTGGCAGGAGAGTCGGCCGTCGGCGACATAGAACTGGAACATCGTGTGGCACGGGGGGAGCGCCATCTTGTCGACATCGGCGACATTCCAGGCGCTGACGATATGGCGCCGCGAGTCCGGGTTGGTGCGGATCGACTCGACGACGGCGGCGATCTGGTCCACGGTGCGCCCGTCCGGGGTGGGCCAGCTGCGCCACTGGTGGCCGTAGACCGGCCCGAGGTCGCCGGCCGCGTCGGCCCATTCGTCCCAGATCGAGATGCCGTGCTCGTTGAGCCAGCCGATATTGGTGTCGCCGCGGAGGAACCAGATGAGCTCGCCGATGATCGAGCGCAGGTGTAGGCGCTTGGTCGTCAGGACGGGGAAGCCGGCGCCGAGGTCGAAGCGCATCTGGTACCCGAAGGTGCTCACCGTGCCCGTGCCGGTGCGGTCGTGCTTGGCCACCCCGGTGGTGAGCACGTGGTCGAGGAGGTCGAGGTACTGACGCATGCACGCACCGTAACAAGGCGGACCGACAGCGTGACCCTGGCCGCGGGCTCGCGCCGTCAACCCGCCAACCCCGACCGCACATTGTGACCTAGGTCACATGATCGTGATCAATCTCCGCTGTAACAGTTTCTCGACGGCCGACGATATGCCGGGTGTCGCGGTGCTGCCTGGACCCCCGAGCAGGCAGCACCGCGGCCCTTTGTCTGTCCGGCCCACGGCGGGACCCGCCGGCACCGTCCACCTGGTGCGCGCTCCCGGGTCGCACAGGCCGCGGAGGATAGCCTGGACGTATGACGACGCCCCCCTTCGGCCGAGTGCTCACCGCGATGGTCACCCCCATGACGCCGGACGGCGCCGTCGACGAGGACGGCGTGCGCGCGGTCGCCGACCACCTCCTGGCCCAGCGTCACGACGGCCTCATCGTCAACGGCACCACCGGCGAGTCGGCCACCCTCACGTCGGACGAGAGCATCCGGGTCATCGAGATCGTCGCCGGGCACGTCGGCGACCGGGCCCAGGTCGTCGCCGGGGTGGGCTCCAATGACACCGCCCACAGCATCGACATGGCCCGCCGCGCGGCGAACGTCGGTGCCACGGGTCTGCTCGTCGTCACCCCGTACTACAACAAGCCGACCCAGCCGGGACTGGTCGCCCACTTCGGCGCGATCGCCGACGCGACCGACCTGCCGGTCGTCGTCTACGACATCCCCGGCCGCACCGGCATCCCGATCGCCACCGAGACCCTCATCCGGCTCGCCGACCACCCGCGCATCGTCGCGGTCAAGGACGCCAAGGGCGACCTCTGGGCCGCGACCCACGTCATGGCCGCGACGGACCTGCACTGGTACTCCGGAGACGACGTCCTCAACCTCGCCCACCTCGCCCAGGGCGCCGTCGGCATCATCTCCGTCGTGGGTCATGTCGCCGGCAGCGAGTATGCCGCGATGATCGACGCGGTCCTCGCGGGGGACCTGACCACCGCTGCGACCATCCACCGCCGGCTCGTCCCGGTCGTCGACGCCATCATGGGGCTCAGCCAGGGAGCGATCATGGCCAAGGCGGCACTGGCCGAGCTGGGCGTCATACGGTCCGCGCACGTCCGGCTCCCCCCTGGTGGAGTCGCCCCCCGAGCACCTCGCGATCCTGCGCGAGGGCCTTCGTAGATCAGGTCTTCTGTGAGCCATCCCCACCCCGAGCTTCCTGCCCCCGCCGCGCCGGCGCCCAACACCCTGAGAGTCGTCGCGCTCGGCGGGCTCGGCGAGGTCGGCCGCAACATGACCGTCCTCGAACGCGACGGGCGGCTGCTCGTCATCGACTGCGGCGTCCTCTTCCCGGACGAGGCGCACCCCGGGATCGACCTCATCCTCCCCGACCTGGCGTATGTCGAGGACCGGCTCGGCGATATCGAGGCGGTCATCCTCACCCACGGGCACGAGGACCACATCGGCGCGGTGCCCTATCTGCTGCGTGGTAAGCCGGACATCCCGCTCATCGGCTCCCAGCTCACCTTGGCGCTGGTCGAGGCCAAGCTGAAGGAGCACCGGATCAAGCCGTACACGCTCGTCGTCTCCGAGGGGCAGCGGGAGCGGCTCGGGCACTTCGACGTCGAGTTCCTCGCCGTCAACCACTCGATCCCCGACGCGCTGGCCGTCGTCGTCCGCACCTCGGCCGGCACCCTGCTGCACACCGGCGACTTCAAGATGGACCAGCTGCCGCTTGACGGCCGGCTCACCGACCTGCGCGCCTTCGGGCGGATCGGCGCAGAGGGCGTCGACCTCTTTCTCACCGACTCCACCAATGCCGACGTGCCAGGCTTCACCGCTCCCGAACGGGAGATCTCCTCGGCGATCGACAAGGTCTTCCGGCATGCCGAGCGGCGGATCGTCGTCGCGTGCTTCTCCTCGCACATCCACCGCGTCCAGCAGGTCCTCGACGCCGCCGACAAGGCGGGCCGCAAGGTCGCCTTCGTCGGCCGGTCCATGGTCCGCAATATGACGATCGCCGCTGAGCTCGGCTATCTCCACGTGCCGCGCGGGGTGCTCGTCGAGGCCAAACGGCTCGCCGACCTGCCCGACAACCAGGTGGTCCTCGTCTGCACCGGCAGCCAGGGTGAGCCGATGGCGGCGCTGTCCCGGATGGCCAACCGGGACCATCAGATCGACGTCGGTCCCGGGGACACCGTCCTGCTCGCCTCCTCGCTCATCCCGGGCAACGAGCGGTCCGTCTACCGGGTCATCAACGGCCTGATGCGCCTCGGCGCCAATGTCGTCCATAAGGGCACCGCGAAGGTGCACGTCTCGGGACACGCCAGCGCCGGCGAGCTGCTCTACATGTACAACGTCGTCCGACCGCGCCACGTCATGCCAGTCCACGGTGAGTGGCGGCACCTCCAGGCCAATGCCGCACTCGCGGTCGCCACCGGCGTCGCGCCGGAGAACGTCCTCGTCGTCGAGGACGGTGTCGTCGTCGACCTCACCGACGGCGTGGCCCGGGTGGCCGGCGTCGTGCCGTGCGGCTACCTCTATGTCGATGGCTCCTCGGTCGGCGAGGCGGACGAGGGTCTGCTCAAGGACCGCCGGATCCTCCGCGACGAGGGCTTCATCACCTGCATCGTCGTCATCGACGCCGCGAACGCCGCGATCGTCGCCGGTCCGGAGATCGCCGCTCGCGGCTTCGCCGAGGATGCCGACGTCTTCGACGCGGTCATCCCGCAGGTCGAGCGGGCCCTCAAGGAGGCCCTCGCCGAGGGTGTCGTCGACGAGGTCCAGCTCCAGCAGATCATGCGGCGCACCGTCGGACGCTGGGTCGGTGGCAAGATCCGCCGCCGCCCGATGATCATCCCTGTCGTCGTCGAGGCGTGAGCCCGTCGGCCGACGAGGTGGCGCCCGCAGGACCTCGGCGCCGCCGCGGTGGTCTGGCCTGGCTAGGGGGCTCCGTCGTCGCCGTCTGCCTGCTCGCAGTTCTCAGCCGGTATGTCGACCGCCCGGTCGACGCCCTGGCGATGGTCCAGGCGCTGGTCCCGCTGTTCGCCCTGGCCGGCATCATCGTCGGTTCGCTCACGCTGGCCGTGACCAGGCGGCTGGTCGTCGGAGTGCTGACCGGGTGCCTCCTGCTCATCACCGTCGCCCTGGCCGTGCCGACTCTGCAGTCCCGCGCCGCGGCCCCTGCCGACACCGACGTCGTCGTCATGTCGTCGAACCTCTACTTCGGGGAGGGCGATGCCACAGCGGTCCTCGACGCCGTCGGACGGCACAAGGTCGACGTCCTCGTCCTGGTGGAGGTGACCGATGCGGCCCTCACGCGTCTCGAGGCGGCGGGGATGGACGCCATCCTGCCGAACCAGATCGGAGTCCCCCGCGACGGCGCTCAGGGGACGGTGATCCGCTCCCGGTGGCCGATGGCCCTGCTGGACACGGTGGGCTCCTTCCCACGGCTGCACGCCGAGCCCTCGGTGAGAGTCATCGTGCCCGGCGGGAAAGCCCTGACCCTCCGCGCGGTCCATGTCCTCGCGCCCACGTCCGGAGAGGCCGACGCCTGGCGCCGCGGGCTCGCCGACCTGCGGACGTGGGCGGACGCTCAGCCCAGCGATGCCGCGGTGGTCATGGCCGGGGACTTCAACGCCTCCGCGGACCATCCAGGACTGCGCGAGCTCTCCGCGACCTTCCACGACGCGACCCGCAGCGTGGGGGCGACGTGGGTCGCGACCTGGCCGACCGGCCTGGTCATCCCGCCGGTCATCCATATCGACCACATCCTCATCCGCGGGCTGTCCGTGGTCGACGCGGGGACCGAGACCATCCCCGGGAGCGACCACGCGGCCGTCTGGGCTCGGCTGTCCGTGACGACCCCCTCCCAAGGGACACCTGGGAGCTGACCGCGGCCCTGCCGCGAACGACGGCTAACGGGTGACGGCCAGGCCCCAGCGGCCGAGCAGCCCCCAGGCGCAGGCCCAGAGCAGCGAGGTGAAGGTGCCGATGATGAAGCGCTCGGCCGTGCCCGGGGTGGCGCTTCGTAGCTCCTGGTACCGACCCAGGCCCTTGATGGCGACGGCGAGCGCGATGCCTTCCGGCCACCCGACCAGCAGTGCCGTGACGACGCTGACCCGTTCGAGGTAACCGATCCAGCGTCCCCCGGCGAGCGGTGGTGGGTCGGCGACGTGAGCGGCGGGAGGGTCGGCGGCGGCCTGGGCGCCGGTGCGAGGACCGCGGGCGGATCGGGCGACCCGAGCGAAGACGCCGGACACCACCGGGTGGCCGAGCAGTACCCCGCCGAGCAGGGCGACGGTGACAATGGCGGCGTCGAAGGCGTACTGCCTCACAGGCCCTCGCCCTTGTCGGCGGCGACGAGGTGGTGGCGGACCAGCTCGCGGCCGCGGAGGTCCTCGACCCAGGCGGCTGCACGGACGCGCTGGCTCACCGCGGCCTGGCTGATCCCGAGCACGCGGGCCGCGGCCTCCTGAGTCATCCCCGTGTCGAGCAGGTCGCTCACCTCCCATCCCTTCGCGCTACGGCCGCCCTCGATCCGAGCGACAAGGAGCAGTGCGGACTCGGCGAGGTGCGCGTGGACCGCCGCCGGGCTGTGGCTCGAAGCGTAGTCGCCGGCCCGGACAGCCACCCGGTGCACGCCGGTCCGGGCCGCCTCGACCGCCCGCCGGGCCGCGATGAACGCGGGGCCGCGGGCGCTACGAGTCGACTCCGGCAGGGGAGTCTCGACCGCACCCACGCCGAGGCCGACGTGCCACTGGCCGGTGCGCAACAGGTGCAGGCAGCTGACGAGCGCCGACGAGGGCTCGTCGAAGAGGGCCTGGATCTCGTCGCCTACGGTGCGCTCGAAGGGTCGGATGGGCGCCCCATGACGTACCGTGGCGAGGTCGGCAAGTGCGGCGGGCACAAGGTCGGGCCCCGAACGGCTGTCCCGCTGGTCCGCGGTGACGACATACACGGCGAGCTCCTCTTAAGGACTCAGACTTAACCGGACGAGATAAAGCCTACACCCTTATGCCCGACGTGAACCATGGATTCCTCACTGGGTTGTCCTGTGACATGAGTTCCCGAAGATACGCGTGTGACGCGTGAGTCTGAGGAGGCGATCGCCTAGTCTGCGACCATGGCGACACGTCCCTCGGCCTCCACGACCCGCGCGCGGTCCGCAACGGCCGGCTCCGGCCGGGCGGCGCCACGCCGACCCGCATCCAAGCCGTCCGGCTCGTCCCGGCGCCGCAGTCACGGCTCATTGGCCTCCGCGCCCCTGCGGCTTCTCCGCGGCACCTGGCTGGGCCTGTCGCACGTGGCCGGCGGCGCGGTCCGCAAGGTCGGGACCTCAGCTCGCGAGCTCCAACCGGAGCACCGACGGGACGGCATCGGGCTGAGCCTGGTGGCCCTCGCGGTCCTGGTCATGGCGCGGGAGTGGTGGGGCGCTCCTGGTGTCGTCGGGGACGTCGTCCACGCCGTGGTCGCCGGGTCGTTTGGTCGGATCGCGTATGTCGTCCCGCTGGTCCTGCTGGCCTTCGGCGTGCGGATGATGCGGGCCCCACAGGACTCCGAGGCGACGAACCGCATCCTCATCGGGACGCTCACGCTCACCGCAGCGGCGTGCGGGATCACCCACCTCGCGGCGGGCCTGCCGACGCCCCCGCAGGGCCCAACGGCAATGCGCGGCGCCGGGGGCATCGTCGGCTTCCTCGCCTCCAGCCCGCTCGCCTCGGCGGTCACCGGCGTCGGCGCCCTGGTCATCCTGCTCATCGTGGGCTTCTTCGGCCTGCTCCTGCTGACGGCCACCCCCGTCAACCAGATTCCGGCACGGGTCGAGCAGCTGACCGGGCTCCTGCTGCACGGCCGTCAGCACAGGGCCGACGGCGCCACCGACGAGGCACTCGACACAGGGGCCGCGACCCGCGCCCGGCGGCGCGCCCGGCTGGGTGGGCCGACCGAACCCCCCAGCGGGGACGCAGCCTTTGAGCAGGCCGCGCACGTCGAGCCGGACCGCCGCCGGCGCGGGGCGCCCCGGTCGGTCGTCGCACCCGTCACCGCACCCGTGCCGGTCGAACATCTGCCGCTGCAGCCGCCGCCGACGACCACCCTCCCCGCCCGGGTCGAGCAGCTCGCCCTGGCCGGCGACGTCACCTACACCCTGCCGGACCAGGCGGTCCTCGCACCGGGGTCCCCACACAAGGAGCGCAGCGCCGCCAACGACCGCGTCGTCGAGGCCCTGACGACCGTTCTCGACCAGTTCGATATCGACGCCCAGGTGACCGGGTTCAGCCGCGGACCGACCGTCACCCGCTACGAGGTCGAGCTCGGGCCTGCGATCAAGGTCGAGCGGGTCACCGCCTTGTCCAAGAACATCGCGTATGCCGTCGCCTCCGCCGACGTGCGGATCCTCAGCCCGATCCCGGGCAAGTCCGCGATCGGCATCGAGATCCCCAACGCCGACCGGGAGAAGGTCAGCCTCGGCGACGTCCTGCGCTCGCAGGCCGCCCGCTCGACCGACCACCCGATGATCATGGGCGTCGGCAAGGACGTCGAGGGCGGCTTCGTCGTCGCCAACCTCGCGAAGATGCCCCACCTGCTCGTCGCCGGCGCCACCGGTGCCGGCAAGTCGAGCTTCGTCAACTCGATGATCACCTCGATCCTCATGCGGGCCACGCCCGACGAGGTCCGCCTCGTCCTCGTCGACCCCAAGCGGGTCGAGCTCACGGCATATGACGGGATCCCGCACCTCATCACCCCGATCATCACCAACCCCAAGAAGGCCGCCGAAGCCCTCCAGTGGGTGGTGCGGGAGATGGACCAGCGGTATGACGACCTCGCCGCCTTCGGCTTCAAGCACATCGACGACTTCAACCGGGCGGTCCGCTCCGGGAAGGTCCAGCCGCTGCCGGGGTCGGAGCGGGTCGTCGCGCCATATCCGTACCTGCTCATCATCGTCGACGAGCTCGCCGACCTCATGATGGTCGCTCCGAGAGACGTGGAGGAGTCGATCGTCCGGATCACCCAGCTGGCCCGGGCCGCGGGGATCCACCTCGTCCTGGCCACGCAGCGGCCCTCGGTCGACGTCGTCACGGGGCTGATCAAGGCCAATGTGCCGTCCCGGATGGCCTTCGCGACCTCCTCGCTCGCCGACTCCCGCGTCGTGCTCGACCAGGCCGGCGCCGAGAAGCTCATCGGGCAGGGCGACGCGCTCTTCCTCCCGATGGGGTCGAGCAAGCCGATGCGGGTCCAGGGCGCCTGGGTCACCGAGTCGGAGATCCACGCCGTCGTCGAGCACGTCAAGACCCAGCTCGCGCCGCATTACCGCGAGGACGTCGCCGTCACCACGACGAAGAAGCAGGTCGATGACGACATCGGGGACGACCTCGACGTGCTGCTCCAGGCCGCCGAGCAGGTCATCACGACCCAGTTCGGCTCGACCTCGATGCTCCAGCGCAAGCTGCGGGTCGGCTTCGCCAAGGCCGGCCGGCTGATGGACCTGCTCGAGTCGCGCGGCATCGTCGGCCCGTCCGAGGGGTCCAAGGCCCGCGACGTCCTCGTCATGCCCGACGACCTGCCGGCGACCCTGGCGATGCTCCGGGGTGAGGACCCGCCGCCGGCCCCGGGCTATGCCGACGGCGACGAGGATGTGGACGGGATCTGGATCGACGGGGACGACCTCGCCGGGTCCGAGGACGCCTGGCAGCTGACCGGCCGGGAGTAGCCCGGGAGCAGTCTGCATGGGGCCGGGGCAGGCCCATGGCTCAGGCCGCGGGCGTCCCGTCGAGCTCCTCGATGGTCGCAAGGCTCGGGGCTTGGGTGCGCTGGAGCTCGCGAGCCACCGACTCGGCCTGCGCCATGACCCGCAGGACGTTGGCGCCGGTCAGGGCCTGCAGCTCGGCGCTGCTCCAGCCGCGCTCGGCCAGGGCGGTGAGCAGCCGGGGGTAGCCGGCGACATCCTCCAGGCCCACCGGGGTCGAGTCGGTGCCGTCGTAGTCGCCGCCGATCCCCACGTGGTCCAGCCCGGCCACCTCGCGCACGTGCTCGACGTGCCGGACGACGTCGTCGATCGTCGCCTCCGGCTTGGGGTGGCGCAGCTTGTATGACGCCGCCCAGGTCGTGAACTCGACATAGTCGGAGGCCCGCACCCCCTCGGAGCGGGCCTGTTCGGCGGCCTCGGCGCGCCATACCGCCGCGGCGGGGGAGACGAACTCGGGGACGAAGGTGACCATGCAGACCCCGCCCTGTGCGGCAGTCGCCGCGAGGACGTCGTCGGGGACATTCCGCGGTGAGTCGCACTGGGCCCGGGCCGAGGAGTGGCTGAAGATCACCGGCGCCTTGGTCGCAGCGAGCGCGGCCCGCATCGTCGTGTCGGCGACATGAGAGAGGTCGACGAGCATGCCGAGCCGGTTCATCTCGTGAACAACGGCCACGCCGAAACGGGTGAGCCCACCACAGGACGCGACATCGGTCGCGGAGTCGGCCCAGGCGACATTGTCATTGTGGGTCAGCGTCATGTACCGCACGCCGAGCAGGTGCAAGGTCCGCAGCGCGGCGAGCGAGCAGCCGATCGACTGGCCGCCTTCGGCGCCGAGCAGGGAGGCGATCCGCCCGGCGGCGACCTGTGCGCGGACCTCGGCGACGGTGCGGGCCAGGCCGAGGTGCTCGGGGAAGGAGGCGATCATCTGGTGCGCGCCGTCGACCTGTTCCAGGGTCATCGTCACGGCCTCGTGGCCCGGCAGCGACGAGGGGACGAAGACCGACCAGAACTGGGCGCCGACCCCGCCCGCCCGCATCCGCGGGATATCGGTCCGGGTGGTCCGGACCGGCTGGGTGAGGTCCATCCGGGTGTAGTCGTAGCCGACCTGCTGGCGCACCTCCCACAGAAGGTCGTTGTGGCCATCGACCACGGCCTGGGCACGGAGGGCGTCGACGACAGCGGCGACGGCAGTATCGGTCACGGTGCGAGTACTCCATCCTCCCGCCCGGGGTGGCGGCCACGACCACGATAGGCCACTAGAGTCGGAGCAAGCGGCGCTCGTCCAGCGTTGCTGCGCGAGGCTGTCCAGCGCCTGTCCACTCCTCAGGAGCCGCGAGTGTCGTCGTCCCGCCGGGTCGCCCTGGTGACGATGGGCTGCGCGCGCAACGAGGTGGACTCCGAGGAGCTCGCCGGCCGGCTGCGGCAGGCTGGGTGGGAGCTCGCCGAGGACCCGGCGGACGCCGACGTCGCCGTGGTCAACACCTGCGGGTTCATCGAGTCGGCCAAACGAGACTCGGTCGACGCGGTCCTCGAGGCCGCCGATCTCAAGTCGTCCGGACGGACCCGCGCGGTCGTCGCCGTGGGCTGCCTGGCGGAACGGTATGGCGCCGAGCTGGCCCAGGCGCTGCCCGAGGCCGACGCGGTGGTGGGTTTCGACGCCTACCCCGAGCTCGGGGCGATCCTCGACTCGGTGCTTCACGGCACACCGGTTCCCGCCCACGCGCCGCGCGACCGGCGCACCCTGCTGCCCATCGCCCCGGTGGACCGCGCAGCGTCCTCGGCGCACGCGCCGGGTCACGGGTCGGTGGCGGTCGCGCCGGTGCTGCGGACCCGGCTCGACCACCGGCCGTGGGCGCCGGTGAAGATCGCCAGTGGCTGCGACCGGCGATGCGCCTTCTGCGCCATCCCGGCCTTCCGCGGCTCGTTCGTCTCGCGTCCGCCGGACGACATCGTCCTGGAGGCCCGCTGGCTCGCCGAGCAGGGGGTGCGCGAGCTGCTCCTCGTCAGCGAGAACTCGACGTCATACGGAAAGGACGTCGGCCAGCTGCGCGCGCTGGAAGCCCTGCTGCCCCGCCTGGCCGAGGTGCCGGGCATCGAGTGGGTGCGGGTGTCCTACCTCCAGCCCGCCGAGATGCGCCCCGGGCTGCTCGACGTCCTCGCCGACACGCCGGGGGTCGTACCGTACTTCGACCTGTCCTTCCAGCACGCCGCGCCGGCGCTGCTTCGGCGGATGCGCCGGTTCGGTGGGACGCAGGACTTCCTCCGGCTGGTGGAGTCGGTGCGCGCCCGGGCGCCCCAGGCGGGGATCCGCTCGAATGTCATCGTGGGCTTTCCTGGCGAGACCGAGGCGGACCTCGCCGAGCTCGGCGGATTCCTCGAAGCGGCCCGGCTCGACGTCGTCGGGGTCTTCGGATACTCCGACGAGGAGGGCACCGAGGCCGAGTCGCTGGACGGCCACCTCGAGGCCGACGAGGTCGAGCGGCGGCGGAGCCTCATTGCCGGGCTCGTCGAGGAGCTCACTGCCCAGCGCGCCGAGGACCGGATGGGCGAAGATGTTCTTGTGATGGTGGAGGAGGTCGAGGACGTGGCCGGCCGGGTCGGCGTCGTCGGCCGCAGCGCCCACCAGGGCCCCGAGGTCGACGGGCTGACCGCGGTCTCGCTCGGGCCAGGCGAGGGCGCGCCGGAGGTCGGTTCGCTGGTGTGCGCCACCGTCGTCGGCACCGAGGGCGTGGACCTGCTCGCGAGGTCGCGATGACCGCCCCGCCGCCCGCCCAGTCCGCCGACCGACCGGGCCCCGTCCCAGGAGCTGCCGGGCCCGCCGCTCCGTCGCCGGCCATCGCCCCCAGTGCGTGGAATATCGCCAACTACCTGACGGTCCTCCGGCTCGCCTTGGTGCCCTTCTTCGGCGGGCTGCTGCTCGTCGGGTCGGGACACTCGGCGACCTACCGGCTCGCCGCCCTGGCCGTCTTCGTCGTCGCGACGATCACCGACGGTCTGGACGGCGAGTTCGCCCGGCGCAAGGGCCTGGTCACCGACTTCGGCCGGATCTCCGACCCGATCGCCGACAAGGCGCTCATCGGCACCGCCTTGGTCGGGCTGTCGCTCATCGGCGAGGTGCCGTGGTGGGTCACCGTCCTCATCCTGGTCCGCGAGGTCGGGGTGACGATCATGCGCTTCCTCATCATCCGCCACGGGGTCATGCCCGCCGGCCGGGGCGGCAAGGTCAAGACCTTCCTCCAGTCCCTCGCCGTGGCCGGCCTGGTCTTCCCGTGGTGGATCCTCCCGATGGCCGAGCTGTCCCGTTCCGCGGCGCTCACCCTGCTGTATGCCGCCACCGCGGTCACCGTGGCCACCGGCCTGGACTATGCCGTCAAGGCCCAACGGCTCAAGCGCACCTCGGCCCGGACGATGGCCAAGAAGGCGGCCCGACGCGAGGCCCGGGACATCCGCCGCGACGCGCGTGAGCGCTGACCCGCCGTCGGCGGACCCCCACGTCGACCCGGTCGCCGAGCTGCTCGTCCGCCGGCTCGCCGCCGCCGGCCAGACGGTGGCCTGTGCCGAGAGCCTCACCGGCGGCCTGGTCTGCGCGACCCTCGTGTCGGTCCCGGGGGCGTCGGCCGTGGTCCGCGGGGGTGTCGTTGCGTATGCCGTCGACGCCAAGGCCGCGCTGCTCGGGGTGGACCCCGACCTCCTGGGCCGGGTCGGTGCAGTGGACCCCGAGGTCGCGGCGGCGCTCGCGCGCGGAGCGGCCCGGGTCTTGGGCGCGACCTGGGGGGTGGGGACCACCGGCGTGGCCGGCCCCGACCCGTCCGACGGTATGCCGGTGGGGACGGTCTTCGTGGCGGTCTCGGGCCCGGGGCTCGGCGCGCCGGTGGTCGAGGAGTGTCGCTTTGGCGGGTCCCGGGAGCAGATCCGACGGGCCAGTGTTCGGGCCGCCCTACGCCTGCTCGAGCGGCTCTGCGGCTGACCGTTTCGGCGTGTGCGGTGCGGCTCCGCCAGCGCGGGCAGCGTGGACGCTGTAGCGTAGGGCGAACTGAGAGACACCGATCCGGCACGCGAGAGAAGGGGTGGTCATGGTCCTGCTCCGACACGAGCTCGGCGGTGTGCTGCGTGCTTATCGGCGGCGTCAGGGTCGCACCCTGCGCGAGGTGTCCCAGCGGGCCGCGGTCTCCCTCGGCTATCTCAGCGAGGTCGAGCGCGGCGAGAAGGAGGCATCCTCCGAGCTGCTCGCGGCAATCTGCGACGCCCTCGAGGTGCCGCTGTCGGCGGTGCTCAGCGAGGTCTCCCTGCGCGCGGCCGAGGTCGAGGCCGTCGCCGTCGCCTTGGACGGCCTGCCGGTCAGTGGGACGTCCGGGGTGTCCGCGTCGGCTGCCTGACACCGCGTCGAGGACTCGACCCCAGCGGACGTTGTGGCTCTCCCCGGTCGGCGGGCGCGAGTCCGCCCTGGCAGGTCGGACAGTAGAAGATCGCCCGCTCCTGGGTGCTCGGCGGTCCGCTGCCGCTCGATCCACTGACCCGCACCGGCTCGCCGCACCGGCGGCACGGCAGCGCCAGCCGGCCATGGACATAGCTGCGCTGGCCGGGGGCCCGGAGCCCGGTGGTGCTCTGGACGGCATGGGGCAGGTTGGCCCGCATGAGCGTCCGGGCCCGCTCGATGATCCCGCCCAGCGCCTCGCGATCGAGCCGCGCCGCGGCGCTCCACGGATGTGTCCCGGTGAGGAAGAGCGACTCGCAGGCGTAGAAGGTGCCGATGCCGGCGAGCAGCCGCTGGTCGAGCAGCGCCTCGGCGATGGTGCCGGGGGCGCGCTCCACGGCGGCCACCATGTCCGCGGTCTCCGCGGCCGGGTCGAGGACGTCCGGGCCGAGATGGCCCACCAGGGTGTGCTCCGCTGCGGTGGGGACGACGTCGAGCATGCCCAGGCGCAGGCCCAGAGCGGTCCACGCCATCGTTCCGAGCGCGGCCCGCAGCATGCTGTCGGCCAGGGACCTGGCGGTGAGCTCGGGCGTGGCGACCACGCGCCACTGACCCTCCATCCGCAGATGCGAGTGGATCGTCAGACCGGTGTCCAGGCGGTGCAGCAGGTGCTTGCCACGTGGCACCACCCCCACCGTGGAGGCCCCGCGCAGGTCGAGCTCAGCGACGCTTGGCCAGCGCAGGTCGCTGCGGGTCAGCTCGGCGCCGCGGAGAGCCGTGTCGAGGCGGTGCGCGGTGCGCCATACGGTGTCGCCCTCGGGCATGGCTGACCTACCGCCGTAACCGTAGGCCGCGGGAGGTCGCGATGAAGCCGGCGTCCTTGAGGGCCCGGCCGAGGGGGTGGCCCGAACCGAGCAGCGGGTCGCCATCGGTGCGCTCCACGGTGATCCGCCCGAGAGCGCCGCGGCGCACGGCCTCGGCCAGGGCGTGCGCCGCCGCGGCGAGCGTCGAGTCGTCATCGGTGTACGACAGAGTCGAGCGCCCGCCGCGTTCGACATAGAGCGCCAAAGCCCCGTCGACGAGCACGACGACCGCGCCGGCCTTGCGAGCCGGCTGGTGGCCGCGCGAGCCGTCCGGCTCGGCGCTGGCGGTCGGTCGTGCCGGCCAGGGCAGCGCCGCGCCATAGGGGTTGGCCGGGTCGCAGGCGGCGAGCACGTATGCCGGAGGCGCGGCCGACACCCCCGGCCTCCCGTGGGAGGCGCGGGGAGCGGGGGCGCCGGCGCGGAGCCGGTCGACGGCTCCGGTGGTGCCGAACTGGGACGCGCCCAGGCCCTCGACGAAGTAACCACGGCGGACCCGACCGGCCTCCTCGGCGGCGCTGAGCACCCGGTAGACCGCGGCGAAGCCCCCGGGGACGTCCTCGGCCACGGCGGACCCGCGGGTCACCACGCCATACCGGTCGAGGAGCAGCTCCGCCGTCGCCAGGGCCCGGGTCGTCGGGTCCGGCTCGGGGGTCGGCACCAGCGACCATCGCCCGGCCAGGGCCGGGTCGGCGGTCGTGGGCCTGGTCGCGGCTCCGCCGCTGCGGGGGAGCAGCAGACCGCGACGGCCCGGGCGGGCCCTGGGCGCTGCCGCGCGGGAGCGATGGGTGACCCGGCTGACCCCGAGCCTCGCCCGCAGCGGCGCCCAGGTGTCGTTGGTGACCGCCCCGGCCCACACCAGGGACCACAGCAGCTCGGCGACCTCCCGTTCGGTCGCCTCCGGCACGGCGGTGCGGGCGGCCGTGACCAAGGAGCCGACGAAGTGGCCGGCCCCGCCGGACAGGGCCGCGAGGACCGCCTCGGCCAGCGGGCCGTCGGCCTGGTCGGCGTGCAGCGGGAGGGTGAGCGGTGCGAGGTCGGCGGCGTGCAGCGCGACCCAGCCGTCCCCGCCGGCCAGTTCGCCGGCGCCGCTCCAGATCACCTCGCCGGAGGTCATCAGCTCGTCGAGGTCGCCGGGGGAGTAGGCCGGCAGTCGGGCCGGCAGGACCAGGCTCTCCCAGGCGCTGGCCGGCAGGGGTACGCCGCTCAGCTGTTCCACCACCCGCAGCAGCGCGTCAGGGCCCCGCGACGAGGCGCCGACGCCCTGCCAGGCCGAGAGGAAGCGGGCGAGCTGGATCGGCTCGACCGGTTCGACCTCGGCGCGCAGCGCAGCAAGGGACCGCCGCCGCAGGGTGCGCAGGACCTGAGGGTCGCAGAGCTCGGCGCCGACGTGGTCCGCGTCGGTCACCGGGCGCAGCGCGCCGGAGACGAGACGACCGTCGGCCACCAGCCGGGCGGTCTGCGCCGCCGCAACCGCGCGTCCCAGGCCCCACCACGAGGCCACCTCGTCCACGGTGAACGGTCCATGGGTACGGGCATAGCGGACGACCAGGTCACCGAGGGGGTCGGGGCCGCCGTCGAGGAAAGCGTGTGGCACGCCCGGCGGGACGGCCGTGCCCAAGGCGTCCCGTAGCCGGCCGGCGTCCTCCACGGCGGCATACCGCAGCTCGTCGGCGATACGGACGGCGATGACCCGACGTGCTGCGGTGAGCTCGTCGAGCCAGCCCATGGCCTGGCGCAGGTCAGGCTCGGCATCCGCCGGCTCACGGGCGCTGCGGGCCGCCACCCCGATCGCGGAGAGTGGCCCGAGCACCCTGAGCAGGTCGGCGACATCCTCGGCGTCGCGGCACCACCGGCTCGGGGCGAGATGCTGCAGCTCGGCCTCGGTCCTGGCCAGGGAGTCCGGGTCGAGCAGGTCGCGCAGGGCCAGCGCGCCGCCCTGCCCCAGCAGGTCCGCGAGCAGGGTCGGGTCCATCGCCAGGGCGGCCGCCCGGCGCTCCGCCAGGGGCGCGTCGCCCTCGTAGAGGAACTGGGCGACATACCCGAAGAGCAGCGCGCGGGCGAAGGGTGAGGGGGCCGGAGTGGTGACCAGGGAGACCGAGATCTCGCGCCGTTCGACGGCCCGCATCAGGTCGACGAGGGCCGGGACGTCATACACATCCTGGACGCACTCCCGGACCGCCTCGAGGACGATCGGGAAGGACGGGTACTTCGAGGCGACCTCGAGGAGCTGGCCCGACCGCTGCCGCTGCTGCCACAGCGGCTGCCGCCGGCCGGGGTTGCGACGGGGCAGCAGCAGGGCCCGAGCGGCGCACTCCCGGAAGCGCGCGGCAAAGAGCGCCGACCCGCCGATCGTCGCGGTGACCATGTCGGCCACCTCGTCGGGGTCAAGGACGAGGAGCTCGGCGAGCTCGGCGTCGAGGGTGCGCCCCGCAAGGTCACCGCTCCCACCACCGCGCGTCGTCACCGAGCCGGTGGCCGGGTCGTCCTCGGCGCCGAGCTCGACATCGGGCAGGCGCAGGACGATGCCGTCATCGCCGTGGAGGGCCTGGACGTCGACCCCGAAGCGTTCGCGGAGCCGCTCGGCAATGCACAGCGCCCACGGGGCGTGGACCGGTCTGCCGAAGGGGGAGTGGATGACGACCTGCCAGTCGCCGAGCTCGTCGCGGAAGCGTTCGACGACGATCCCGACGTCGGAGGGGACCGCCCCGATGGCCTCGCGCTGCTCCTGGAGGTAGGTGAGCAGGTTCCCGGCGGCGAACTCGTCCAGACCCGCGGCCGCGAGCCGTGCGGTGGCCGCCCTCGAGGGGAGCGCGGCCAGCTCGCGGGTGAGTGCGCCGACCGCGCGGCCCAGCTCGACCGGACGGCCGAGCCCCTCGCCCTTCCAGAACGGCAACCGGGCGACCTGGCCCGGCGCGGGGGTGACGATGACCCGGTCGTGGGTGATGTCCTCGATCCGCCAGCTCGTCGTGCCGAGCATGAAGACATCGCCGACGCGGGACTCGTAGACCATCTCCTCGTCGAGCTCGCCGACGCGGCGGGCGGTGCCTTCGGCGCCGGCGAGGAAGACGCCATAGAGACCGCGGTCCGGGATGGTCCCGCCGCTGGTCACGGCGAGCCGCTGGGCGCCGCGGCGTCCGCTCAGCACCCCCTGGACCCGGTCCCAGACCAGCCGCGGGCGCAGCTCGGCGAACTCCTCGCTGGGGTAGCGGCCGGCGAGCATGTCGAGGACCGCCTCGAGGACCGGGCGGGTGAGCGTGGCGAAGGACGCCGTGCGGCGGACCAGTGCCTCCACGTCGTCGACCCGCCAGTCGTCGAGGGCGCACATGGCGACGATCTGCTGGGCGAGGACGTCGAGCGGGTTCGCCGGGATGTGCAGCGACTCGATGAGCCCGGCGCGCATCCGCTCGACGACGACCGCGGTCTGGACCAGGTCGCCCCGGTACTTCGGGAAGAGCACCCCGTGCGAGACCGCCCCCACCTCGTGCCCGGCCCGGCCCACCCGCTGCAGCCCGCTGGCCACGCTGGGCGGCGACTCGACCTGGACGACGAGATCGACCGCTCCCATGTCGATGCCGAGCTCCAGCGAGCTCGTCGCAACGACAGCGGGGAGCCGGCCCGCCTTGAGGTCCTCCTCGATGAGGGTGCGCTGCTCCTTGCTCACCGACCCGTGGTGGGCCCGGGCGAGGTATGGCGCCGCCCCGTGGCTGAGGCCCGAGGCCGAGATGGCCTCGGCTGGTCCGAGCCGCGGTGGCTCGCCCGGGGGCCCCGTGTGGCCCCCGTCCCGCCCGGCCGGTCCCGCCCCGGCCCTTTCCCCGTGGGCACCTTCCCCGTCGGTACCTTGCGAGTCGGTACCTGGGGAGTCGGTAGCTTCGGCTTCGGTGGCCTCCGCGGCGGCCGCCAGCCGGTCGGCCCACACCTCGTTGAGCCGTGCGGTCAGTCGTTCGGCGAGACGCCGGGAGTTGGCGAAGACGAGAGTCGAACGGTGCTCGGCGATGAGGTCGACGATGCGCTCCTCGACACGGGGCCAGATCGACGTGCGCCGCGGCTCGCCGGCCGCGGGTCCGCTGAGGTCGCCGGTCGGCTCGCCGAGGGCGCCGAGGTCCTCGACCGGGACGACGACCTTGAGGTCCCAGCGCTTCTCCGACGGGGGCCGGACCACGCTGACCGGACGCCCCCCGGCCAGGAAGCGGGCCACCTCGTCCACCGGCTCGACGGTGGCACTCAGCCCGATCCGCTGGGCCGGCCGGTCCAGGAGCGCGTCGAGTCGCTCCAAGGAGAGCGCGAAGTGTGCCCCGCGTTTGGTCCCCGCGACCGCATGGACCTCGTCGATGATGACCGTCTCGACCCCGGCCAGGGCGCTGCGCGCCGCTGAGGTAAGCATGAGGAAGAGCGACTCCGGGGTGGTGATGAGGATGTCCGGAGGTTTCGTCGCGAGCTGGCGCCGCTGCTGCGCTGAGGTGTCGCCGGAGCGGACCGCCACGGTGACCTCGGGCACCGTCAGTCCCAGGCGGGCCGCGGCCCGCTCGATGCCGACCAGTGGCGCCCGGAGGTTGCGTTGGACGTCGGTGGCCAGCGCCTTGAGTGGGGAGACGTAGAGGACCCGGCAGCGCCGTTCCGGTCGCACTGTCTCCGACCGGCTGACCAGGGAGTCGACTGCCCAGAGGAAGGCGGCCAGGGTCTTGCCCGATCCGGTCGGTGCGACGACGAGGGCGTGTTGCCCGGCCGAAATTGCGGCCCACGCCCCTGTCTGGGCGGGCGTGGGCGCGTCGAAACTGCTCCGGAACCACTCGCGGGTGGGTCCGGAGAAGGCGTCGAGCCTCGGTGCTGGCGACCGGGCGGGGAAGGTCTGGGACATCAGAGCCTCAGCCTGCCACGAGCCACCGACACCGTGGGCGACCGGGCCCACGGTGTCGGTGGAGGTCAGTTGCTGAGCAGCCGGACTTGGAAGGTGCCCTCGGTGGCTGACATCGTCGACGAGCCGCCCACCGACTTCAGCGCCAGGACGAAGTCCTTCCACTGTGCGGGAAACGAGTCGGCGTAGCTCTTCTCGAACAGGTCAAGGTTGATGAAGAAGCCGTACATCGCCTTCGACGGGTCACCGACCGCGGTGGCGAAACCGTCCACCGAGCCGAGCGTGCCGCCGGCCTTGAGACGCGTGGCGTAGGCCTCGTCGGAGGTCACTAGGAGCTTGGGCCCGTCCACACTCATCGACAACGGCGCCTCGAGCGCCTCAAGAGCCGACCCGAGTGCGCGCTCCGCCTCGGCGACATCCTTGGGCGTGGTGATGACGCCGAAGGTGGGACCATCGCTCCCGAACCGCTGGTCCGGAAGCGCAACGGTCAGAGTGGACCCGAGAATGTTGATCAGGTCATCGGGCAACCGCAGGCCGAGCCCGCGCTCCAGGTCGGCGATGGTGACATCGGCGGCGGACTCGAAGGACTTGGCGAAATCGGGCCAGCCCTTCTCGAGGCCCTTGTCGTACCCGTTGATCTGCGTGCCCATGAGGGTGTCATCGGGCAATGAGGTCAGCTGGCCGAGCCCCGGGGGAGCGGCAATTGCCACCTCCCCGAGGCCGTCGCCCCGAAACACACCGGCGAGCTCCACATAGTCCGGGTCGAAGCGGACTGCGGTAGCGAAGCGCATTCCCTTGTTGAGGCCACCAATCTGAGACTGGAGGTCGGTAACCGATCCGCCCGGCATCAGGCCACTCTTCGCCAGGGCGTCAAGACCCTTGGCCACGTCCACCCACGCCGAGGCCACTCCCTGGTCGCCCAGCGCGGCCATGTCCTCGGCATACGTGGCGTTCGTCGCGATCGTGCCCTTGTCGATCTCCGCCGTGAGGGTCGCGCCCTTGCCCTTCTCGGTGAACAGGGCGTAGCCGGAGCGGATCGTCACCTCGGTGTCGCCTGAGCCGGAGGTCGCGCTCATCGAGGCGAACGCGGCCTTCGCCTTGGCCTCGTCGGTGACCTCGACCGCGCCGAAGGGGACTGGGGTGCCATCGGCGGTGACGAAGGCGCTAGCGGCGGCCCGGTTGCCCAGCCAGCTCTCCGCGTCCGCGAGCGCGGTCTTCAGCTGTGGGTCGGTGGCGCTATTCCTCAGCTCCTCGATGAGGGCCTTGCGGGGGTCGGTCCCGAAGTCCGCGGCCGATTTCGGCAGCTTGGACATGAACCGGACCGCGCTGAGCTTCTGGCCGGCCGAGGGGTCGAGGTCGACCCGGACGTAGGCCACCGCTGACGCAGGGATGATGACATCGGGTTGCGTGCCGGAGGGGCGCAGCTTGGTCATGGCCAGCGCCGCCGTACCGCCGACGATGACCAGGGCGACCAGTCCCGCGATGAGGGCGGTCCGCCGCTTCCGCGGGGGTGCGACCATGTCGACCGGGGACGCGATCGTGGCCGAGGAGCTGGTCTCGACCGGGGCACCGGACGCGGGGCTGGGCTCAGGCGGCTGGGGCAGATCGTGGGTGAAATCGGACATGGCGGTGCACAAACCCCCTGGGGCCACGGGTCCGGGCCGTGCAGGCCCGGCGCGTGACGCGACTGCCACGCGACATGCAACGATAACCCGACCCGCCGACACCGGGGGCTCGCTCAGGTCACGGTCAGGGAACAGCCGGGCGTCTGCGAGACTGACCCGATGCGGCACAGTGACTTCTGGGAGCTCATGGCCGCCGAGTTCGGCGCCGGATATGCCGCGTCCATCGCGCAGGACCACTGCCTGGCCAGCCTGGGCGGCCGGACGCCGACCGAGGCGCTGGCCGCCGGCTCGACGCCGCGCGAGGTGTGGCTCGCCCTCTGCGACGCCTTCGACGTCCCTCCGTCGCGCCGGTTCGGCCGCGACAAGCCACCGGCCCGGCGGTAACCCGGCGCGCGCCTGGCCCCACCGTGGCGTGAGCTTGGCGCGAGCCGGGTGCGGGTCGGGTGCGGGCCGACATACCGGCGTGTCGCATGGGACTCGAACATTCGTTCGGTACTGTCGTCCCCAGGTGTCCTCGCCAATGTCCCACTGTCCACAGGCCGTATGCCGGGTGAGGCGGTTGTCGGTGGGGGCGCCTAACGTCCGACTCGACAACAGGTGACGTCCCGGATCGACCGGGGCGGCCTCACGCGGGTCGCCTATGGACGGCCGACACGACTAAGGACAGGTGGGTGACATGGCCACTGCGCCAGACCGCGACAAGGCCCTCGCCACGGTGATGGGCCAGATCGAGAAGCAGCACGGCAAGGGCGCCGTCATGAGGCTCGGCGACGACGTCCGCCCACCGATCGAGGTGATCCCGACCGGCTCGATCGCCCTCGACGTGGCGCTCGGCATCGGTGGGCTGCCGCGCGGTCGGGTCGTGGAGATCTACGGCCCGGAGAGCAGCGGCAAGACCACCGTGGCGCTCCATGCGGTCGCCAACGCGCAGCGGGCGGGCGGCATCGCGGCCTTCATCGACGCCGAGCACGCCCTCGACCCGGAGTACGCCAAGTGCCTCGGGGTCGATATCGACAACCTCCTGGTCAGCCAGCCAGACACCGGTGAGCAGGCCCTCGAGATCGCCGACATGCTGATCCGTTCCGGGGCCATTGACGTCATCGTCATCGACTCGGTCGCCGCGCTCGTGCCGCGCGCCGAGATCGAGGGCGAGATGGGCGACAGCCACGTCGGTCTACAAGCCCGGCTGATGTCCCAGGCGCTGCGCAAGATCACCGGCGCCCTGAACTCCACTGGCACCACGGCGATCTTCATCAACCAGCTCCGGGAGAAGATCGGGGTGATGTTCGGCTCGCCCGAGACGACCACCGGCGGCAAGGCGCTGAAGTTCTATGCCTCGGTGCGCCTCGACGTCCGACGGATCGAGACGCTCAAGGACGGCTCGGAGGCGGTCGGCAACCGGACCCGCGTCAAGGTTGTCAAGAACAAGGTCAGCCCACCGTTCAAGCAGGCTGAGTTTGACATCATCTACGGCCATGGCATCTCCCGCGAGGGCGGCCTCATCGACATGGGCGTCGACCAGGGCTTCGTCCGCAAGGCTGGGGCTTGGTACACCTATGACGGCGACCAGCTCGGCCAGGGCAAGGAGAACGCCCGGCAGTTCCTTGTCGACAACCCGGACCTCGCCAACGAGCTGGAGAAGCGGATCAAGGAGAAGCTCGGCGTCGGTCCGCGGATGGACGCGCCGGCGGACGTGCCCGTCGAGTTCTGAGCCGATGGCGGGGATCGACAGCCGGTCTCGGCTCGACCAGGCCCGGGCCGCGCTGGCCGCCGCCGAGGCGTCCAGCGCGGGTCCGGACGTCAGCACTGGGCCGGCTCCCGGGTCCGGGCGCCGCCGAAGCGGGGCCGGCAGGCGCGGGATGCCCGCGGTGGCGCAGCACAGCGAGGGTCCCACGGGGCCGGAGCACGACGCCGAGGGCGGCGGTGACCCGCATGCCGTGGCCCGTGCGATCGTCCTGCGCCGGCTCGCGCTGGCGCCCCGTAGCCGCGCCGAGCTCGAGCGCACGCTGCGCGACAAGGGCTGCGCGGACCAGGTCGCGAGGGAGGTCCTCGACCGGTTCACCGAGGTCGGTCTCGTCGACGACCAGGCGTATGCCGAGCTGCTCGTCCGGTCCAAGCAGGCCACCCGCGGCCTGGCCAGGTCAGGACTCGCGCACGAGCTGGCGAACCGAGGCATCGACCGCGACACCGCCGCGGCCGCGCTGGCCGCGGTCGGCGAGGGCAGCGAGCGGGCTACGGCCGAGGAGCTGGTCGCCAAGAAGCTCGCCACTCTCGGTGGGCAGCCCCCGATGGTCCAGGCCCGCCGGCTCTCGGCCATGCTCGCGCGGAAGGGGTATCCCTCCGGCCTGGTCTATGCCGTGGTCCGCGACGCGGTCAACGCCGCCCCGGAGCACCAGCGGGACTGACCGGCCGCAGCGGCTGTCACCGCGGGGGCTCGCCCCCGGGGGCCGCCAGCGACGGGCCTTCAGAGCGAGTGCAGCGGTCGCTGACCCACCGGAAGTGCGTCGGTGGGGACGATCTGCTTGCCGAACGGCATGACCGACACCGGGAGCAGCTTGAGGTTGGCCACGGCGAGCGGGATGCCGATGATCGTCACGGCCTGGGCGATGGCCGTGGCGATATGGCCGAGGGCCAGCCACCAGCCGGCGACGACGAACCACACGACATTGGCGAGCAGTGAGCCGGTCCCTGCCGTCGGCGTCGAGATGACCGCTCGTCCGAAGGGCCACAGGGCGTAGCTCGCCATCCGGAAGGACGCCACTCCGAGCGGGATGGTGACGATAAGTAGACAGCAGAGGATGCCGGCGGCGACATACCCGAGGAAGAGCCAGAAGCCGCCGAAGACGAGCCAGACGAGGTTGAGCAGGGTCCGCACAGTGGTGCCTTTGGTGAGCCGGGTGGCAGCAGACGCTGCCACCCGGTCAACGTCCCATCCGGCCCGCGGATTCCGGGCCGCGTCGTGACCGGACGCGGTCCGGAATCCCGCTCGGAGCCTGTCGAAACACTGCTCGGCGCCTCCTTCGGCGCCTCCTTCGGCGCCTCCTTCGGTGCCTCGCTCCGCGGGCGGCTACTCGACGAGGAGGACGACGAGGGTCCGAGGCCCGTGGACCCCCTCCACCCGGTCCAGCTCGATGTCGCTGGTGGCGCTCGGTCCGCTGATCCACGTCTGCGGGGAGCGCGCGGCCATCGAGGACGTCAGGACCGCCACGGCCTCCGGAACGTCGGAGACCACCTGGTCCGCCCGGATCACGCAGAGGTGGACATCGGGGACGAGAGACAGCGCCCGGCGGCCCTGGTCCGGGCCGTGGTCGAGGACGATCGTGCCGGTCTCGGCGATCCCAACGCGCGCGCCCGTGACGACAGCACCGACCTCGTTGAGCTCGGCATGGCTGAGCACGGGGTCGTCGCGGCGGACCACGGCCACCTCGGCCAGGGCGGCCGCCCAGTCCTGCGGCGCGCCCGCAGGGACGACGACCGAGCCCACGTTGTGCTCGCGGACGATCGCGGACAGTCGGGACGCCACGGTGGTGGCCGTGCATCGGTCGACGACGGCGCGATAGTCCTCGACCCGCTCGACGAACCGTTCGACGACATCCGGCATCGGCGTCGCCTCGCCATAGGCCCACGGGACCGGGACATCTGCGACCGCGTCCGCCGTGCGCGGCAGGTCAGCGACAGCCACGCGGATGCGTTCCAGGATCAGCTCACGGGTGGCGCTCATCGGCTCGACCCTCCTCGTTCGCGGGCCCACCAGGACCGGAAGGACTCGGTGGGTGGCATCGGCAGGTCTCGCGCGTTGGCCCATCGAGCCAATGGGGGTGGCAGCGGCCCGAGATGGGAGACCGAGTCCGGCATGATCCGGCGGCCCAGTCCCGCGGCCTTCTGGGCCATCGCCAGCCGCCGCGCGTCCCCGAACAGCCACGAGCCGGCCTTCATCATCAGCGACTCGGCGTGGGGCGTGGTGTCGCCGTGTTTGGCCTCGACCACCCGTTTGCGCATGTGGACGAGCATGTCCGGGATCGGGATCCGCACCGGGCAGACCTCGAAGCACGCACCGCACAGGGTCGAGGCATACGGCAGCGAACGGTCGATGGCGCTGTCCGTCCCCCGCAGCTGGGGGGTGAGGACCGCTCCGATCGGGCCGGGGTAGACCGAGCCATAGGCATGGCCCCCGACCCGCTCGTACACCGGGCAAATGTTGAGGCACGCCGAACACCGGATGCACCGCAGCGCAGCGCGCCCCGACGGGTCGGCGAGGACCTCGGTGCGCCCGTTGTCGATGAGGACGACGTGGACATTCTGCGGTCCGTCTCCAGGTGTTACCCCGGTCCACATCGTCGTGTAGGGGTTCATCCGCTCACCGGTGCTGCTGCGGGGAAGCAGCTGGAGGAAGACCTCCAGGTCGGCGAAGGTCGGCACCACCTTTTCGATACCGACAACCGAGATCAGGGTGTCCGGCAGGGTCAGGCACATCCGCCCATTGCCCTCGGACTCGACGACGACCAGCGTCCCCGTCTCGGCCACGGCGAAGTTCGCCCCGGAGATCGCCACCGAGGCCCGGAGGAACTTCTCCCGGAGGTGACGTCGGGCCGCGCCTGCAAGCTCGGCCGGGTCGTCGGTCAGGTCCGCCGGGGGTGGCGTCCCGTAGGTCCCCATCTCGGTGAGGAAGATCTCCCGCACCTCGGAGCGGTTGCGGTGGATGGCCGGCACGAGGATGTGGCTCGGCCGGTCATGCCCCAGCTGGACGATGAGCTCGGCGAGGTCGGTCTCCCAGGCGGCGATGCCGGCCGCCTCGAGCGCCTCGTTCATGTCGATCTCCTGGGTGGCCATCGACTTGACCTTCACGACCTCGTCCGCCCCCTGCGCACGGACGAGCTCGACGATGATCTGGTTTGCCTCGGCGGCGTCGCGGGCCCAGTGGACGTGACCGCCTGCCGCGGTCATCGCGGCCTCGAACTGGAGGAGGTAGCTGTCGAGGTGCCGCTGGGTGCGGTCCTTGATCGCGGCGCCGGCGACGCGCAGCTCCTCCCAGCGGTCGACCTCGGCGACGACCCTGCCCCGCTTGGCCCGAATGACCCCGGTGGCGTGGCGGAGGTTCTTGCGCAGCTGGGTGTTGCCGAGGGCGCCCTTGGCGGCGACGGGGAAGCGCGGCATACCGAGGTAGGTGCCCTCGGGCGGCGCGGGGGTGCGCCGGGCAGCGGACTGGCTCATCTACAGCCCCTCTCCGGTCTGGGCGAGGATCTCCGCCAGGTGGATCGGCTTGACGCCGCTACGCATCCGGTGGAGCAGTCCACCGACGTGCATGAGGCACGAGTTGTCCCCGGCGACGAGGTACTCCGCGCCGGTGTCCATGACGCGGCGCGCCTTGTCGGCGCCCATCGCGACCGAGACGTCCGGGTTCTTCACCGAGAAGGTGCCGCCGAAGCCGCAGCACTGGTCCGCCCCCTCCAGCGGGACCAGGTCGATGCCCCGCACCGCCCGGAGGAGCTGGTAGGGCCGGTCGCCCACCTTCGCGACCCTGATCGAGTGGCAGGTGGAGTGGTAGGTGACCCGGTGCGGGAAGTAGGCCCCCACGTCGGTCACCTTGAGCACGTCGACAAGGAACTCGGACAGGTCGTATGACGCCGCCACGGCCTTGGCGACCTGCGCCGCGAGCCCTGTGTCGCCCGAGTGGGCCGCGAGCATCGGGTGCTGCTCCCGGACCGAACCGATGCACGACCCCGAGGGGCCGACGACATAGTCGTAGCCCGCGAAGGCGTCGACATAGGCCCGCACCGTGGGGAGCGCCTCGTCGAAGTAGCCGGTGTTGGTGAACATCTGGCCGCAACAGGTCTGGGCCATGGGGAAGTCGACGGTGCAGCCCAGTCGCTCGAGCAAGGTGACGACGGCTTTCGGGGTCTGCGGGAACATCGTGTCGTTGATGCATGTGGCGAACAGGGCCACCCGCAGGCCGGTCCCGGGGCGGGCGGCCTGGGCCGGATCGGTCGACAGTGCTGTCATGGCAACATCCAGCCCAAGACCGGCGTCGACTGCAAGCCCACGAGCAGGCAGAGCGCGACGAGCATGCCGAGGCTCCACCAGATGACCTTGCGGAGGATGTCCGACTCGCGCCCGAGCAGACCGACGGCGGTGGCCGCGATGGTGAGGTTCTGTGGGCTGACCATCTTGCCCACGACCCCACCCGCGGTATTTGCCGCGACGAGCAGCGTTGGGTCAATGCCGGCCTTCGTCGCAGCGGTCTGCTGGAGGGTCGCGAAGAGGGCGTTCGCGCTGGTGTCCGAACCGGTGACCGCCGTCCCGAGCCAGCCGAGGATGGGGGAGAAGAAGGCGAAGGCGGCGCCGGTGCCGGCGATCCACGTGCCGATGGTGATGGTCTGCCCGGAGAAGTTCATGACATAGGCAAGGGCCAGGACCGAGGCGATCGTCACCATCGAGAAGCGCAGCTTGTGGGCCGTCTGGCCGATGACGCCGAGGGTGTCTCGCATGGAGACCCGGTAGACCGCCGCGACGACGAACGCGCAGATGAGCAACATGGTCCCGGGGCTGGACAGCCACTGGAAGGTGTAGACCGTCGAGGTGGAGGGCTTGCCGGCCCCGGTGAGCAGCTGGCCGTCCAGGCCAGGCCAGGGGATCTTCACATCGGTGCCATAGCTGCCCTTGACCGCCGAGTCGCCGACGAGGAAGTTCTTCACCGGCGTGAACAGCTTGGCGACCGAGAAGACGACGATGACGAGCAGGTAGGGGAAGAGCGCCATCCAGATCCGCGCGGCGTCCAGACCCCGGCGGGCCTCGACCCCGTCCGTCCCCGCGGGCAGGCCGGCGAGTTCCTCAGCCGTCATCGCCGAGCGCTCAGCGGTGCGGTCGGCGTGGATGGCGGCATACGCCTCGGTGGTTCCGGCGGGCTGCCAGAAGCGCAGGAGGACGACGGCGGCACCCAGCCCGACGAGGGAGGCGACGATATCGGTGAGCTCGACGGAGAGGTAGTTCGACGAGATGAACTGAGCGATGCCGAAGCTCACGCCGGTGACCAGCGCCACCGGCCAGCACTGCCGCAGGCCGCGGCGGCCGTCGGCGAGCAGGACGAGGAAGAGCGGGACGAAGAGCGCGAGCAGCGGGGTCTGTCGGCCGACATACGCGCCGATGTCGGTGTAGGGGATCTTGGTGAGGTTGCCGGCCGTGATGATCGGGATGGCGATGGCACCGAAGGCGACCGGGGCGGTGTTGGCGAGCAGGACGATCGAGGCGGCACGCAGGGCCGAGAAGCCAACAGCCATGAGCATGACGCCGGTGATGGCCACGGGAGCGCCGAAGCCCGCGAGCGCCTCGAGGAGGCCGCCGAAGCAGAAGGCGATAAGCATCGCCTGGACGCGCGGGTCATCGCTGATGAGGTTGAAGACGGCGCGGAGGTCCTCGAACCGGCCGCTGACGACGGTGACCTGGTAGAGGGCGATCGCGGTGAAGACGATCCAGACGATGGGGAAGAGCCCGAAGACCGCGCCCTGGGTGGCCGCCAGGAGAGCTAGTCCGGCGGGCATCTTGAACGCCAGGACCGCGACGAGGATCGCGACGAGCAATGCGGTGAGGCCCGCCTTGTGCGCCTTCCAGCGCAGCAGGCCGAGGGTGAGGAAGATCGTCAGCAGCGGGAGGAGCGCGACGACGGCGGAGAGCCACACGCTCCCGAGGGGGTCGAGCTGGGGCTGAAAGGTGGTCGGCATGGGCTTGGCCTCCATTGGCGAAGCGGATGGGGGAGGGTGACCGGTTCAGTTCGTTCCGTCGCTGTCGTGGGCGACGGGGAGTCCACGTCATATGGTCCGACCGAGCGAGTTCGTGATGCATATTGGTAGGACCATTACGGAGGACCGTAGTATGTGGCACAACCACCCGTCAAGAGTCTTGGGTCACCACCCGGTATCAGGAGGTCGCTGTGAAGGCGTACGAAGTCGTCCTGCGCCACGTCGAGGAGGCCATCCTCGCCGGTCAGCTCAGCGTGGGTGACCTCCTGCCGCCCGAGCGGGAGCTGGCGCAGCAGCTCGGCGTGAGCCGGTCAGCGACCCGCGAGGCGATCCGGGCCCTCGAAGCGCAGGGGGTGCTCACCTCCTCGGTCGGCGCAGGTCCGGGTAGCGGCACGCGGGTCACCGACCAGCAGAGCAAGGCGCTGACCAAGCTGCTCCGGCTGCAGGTCGCCCTGGCGAACTTCCCGGTCGGGGATGTCGTCGAGCTGCGGGTCGCGCTGGAGCGAGTCAGCGTCACCCTCGCCGCGCAGCGCATCTCGGAGCCGGCTCTGCGCCGCCTGCGCGGGGTGCTCGACGCGATGGCCTCACCGGCCGTGGGGCTGGACGCCTTCAACGAGCTGGACACCGAGTTCCACGTCCTGATGTCCCAAGCGGCCGACAACCGGCTGATCACCGACATGACGGTGGCGGTGCGGGAGTCGATGCGGCTGCCGATCCTTCGGGCCTCGCGCCAGATGGGGGACTGGCACGCCTTCCGCGCCGACCTTCAGCGCCACCATGAGTCGATCTACGAGGCCTTGGCCGGTCGGGACGCCCAGCGGGCCGCCGACCTCGTCGAGACCCACATCCGGGTCGCGTACACGATCCTCGCCTTGGCTCCCACGCCAGCCTGATCTTCCCCCCTGTGGATAACCCGCAAAGACACACCTTTAGAAGGCTTCTAAAGGTGTGTCTTTGCGGGGGAGGGGTGTGGATAAGGGGGGTGGGGGTGGATCACGTACCCTGGGCGCTGCGATGAGAAGCTACGAGGTCCGCACCTTCGGGTGCCAGATGAACGTCCACGACTCCGAGCGGCTGAGCGGCGTGCTCGAGACCGCCGGCTATGTCGACATCGCCTCGGTGGCGGACCGGCCCGAGGTGGCCGATGTCGTCGTCTTCAACACCTGCGCGGTCCGGGAGAATGCCGACAACAAGCTCTACGGCAACCTCGGCCAGCTCCGACCCGCCAAGCTCCGCAACCCCGACCTTCAGATCGCCGTCGGCGGCTGCCTGGCCCAGAAGGACCGCGAGACGATCATCCGCCGGGCCCCGTGGGTCGACGTCGTCTTCGGCACCCACAACCTCGGCTCGCTGCCGGCCCTGCTCGACCGGGCAAGGCACAACAAGCGGGCCGAGGTCGAGATCCTCGAGTCGCTCGACGTCTTCCCCTCCACCTTGCCCACCCGGCGGGACAGCGCGTATGCCGCCTGGGTGTCGATCTCGGTGGGGTGCAACAACACCTGCACCTTCTGCATCGTCCCGAGCCTGCGCGGCACGGAGGTGGACCGGCGCCCCGGCGACATCCTCGCCGAGATCGAGGCCCTCGTCGCTCAGGGCGTTGTCGAGGTGACCCTGCTCGGACAGAATGTCAACACCTACGGTGTCGAGTTCGGCGACCGGCTCGCATTCGGCAAGCTGCTCCGCGCGTGCGGCGAGGTCGCCGGGCTCGAGCGGGTCCGCTTCACCAGCCCGCATCCGGCCGCGTTCACCTCCGACGTCATCGACGCCATGGCCGCCACCGCGAACGTCATGCCGAGCCTGCACATGCCGCTGCAGTCGGGCTCCGACCGCGTCCTGTCTGCCATGCGCCGGTCGTACCGGGCCCGCCGCTTCCTCGGCATCATCGACGAGGTGCGCGCGGCGATCCCGGAGGCCGCGATCACCACCGACATCATCGTCGGTTTCCCCGGCGAGACCGAGGCCGACTTCCAGGCCACCTTGGACGTCGTGGCCGCTGCGCGCTTCTCAGGTGCCTTCACCTTCCAGTACTCGGTCCGCCCGGGCACCCCCGCGGCGACGATGGCCGACCAGGTCCCCAAAGCCGTCGTCCAGGAGCGCTTCGACCGACTCGTCGCCCTGCAGGACGACCTCGCCTGGGCAGCGAACCGGGCCTTCGTGGGGCGGGACGTCGAGGTCCTCGTCTCGGTCGGGGAGGGCCGCAAGGACGCCGACACCCACCGCCTGACCGGCCGGGCTCGCGACAACCGTCTGGTCCACGTCGCCCTTCCCCCCGGGCTGGCCGAGTCGGACCGGCCGCGTCCCGGTGACATCGTCACCACGACCATCACGTATGGCGCCCCGCACCATCTCGTCGCCGACGCGCCCCTGCACGGGGGCAGGTTCGAGGTCCGGCGGACCCGCGGGGGGCAGGCCTGGGCCGAGCTGGCCGCGGACGGAGCGAGCCGGCCGTCGGTGGCCCTGGGCATCCCGACGACCGCGCGTCCGACCTTCGCGGGAGCGACCCGGTCCTGCTGACCCGGGTCATCGCGCCCCAACAACGCTGCGGTCACTGACGCGCCGATCGGGGCCGTTCCGCGGGTCCAGCGGCGCCGAGTCGTTTAGGCTGCCGAGGGTCACCGACACGCTGAGGAGCAGCCATGTCACGACCGTCCCGCACTGTCCGTCTCGGTGTCATCGCCGCCCTCCTTGCCTCCGGGTCGCTCCCTGCTGGCGCAGTCGGCGCGCGGGGGAGCGGGGCGATCCCCTCGACGGCGTCGACCACGGTGGCCAGCCCGGCGACGACCTCTGCTGCCACGGCGGCGGTCGCAGCGGCGAAGGGCGGCCCAGTGACCGTGCTCGTCACGGTCGACTCCTCCGCGGTCGTGCGCCCCCTCGCGGCAGCGGCGGCCGCCCCGGTGGGGTCGACGACCCGTCGCGACGCAGCGCAGGCCGCTGCAACGGCATACCGGTCGGCCAAGCAGCAGGCGCTCGGCGCGACGGGTACCGATGCCACGCTCGTCCGCGACTACCCGAACCTGCCGGTCATGGCGGTGCGCGTTTCCTCGGCGGCCGTGCTCGCTCGGCTCGGCCACGCCCCGGGGGTCATCTCCGTCGACACGCCACGCTCGTACTCTGTCGCCGGCACCGCGACCCCCGCGCCGCCCGGGTACCCGGCGCCCGCCACACCGCCGGCCTGGCTGACCGTGATGCGCCAGCCGCAGGCAGTCGCCGCGGGCTACGACGGGCACGGGGTGCAGGTGGCCGTCCTCGACACCGGCGTCAACTGGCTCGAACCCGGACTGCGGGCCGAGTTCGGGGACTGCTCGAGCGGCCCGGGCACGGGGACCTGCCATATCACGCGGTATGTCGACGCGACCGGCACCGGAGTCGGGCCCAGAACGGGGCACGGAACGTGGGTGTCTGGCATCGTCGCCTCGACGGCACCCAAGGCGAAGCTGAGCGTCTACAACGTCTTCAGCGGCAGTAGCGCCTACGACACCGACATCCTCACCGCGCTCGACGACGTCGCCGCGAGGGCGGCCACGGAGAACATCAGGGCCGCCAACCTCAGCCTCGGCGACACGACCTTCCACACCACCGAGTGCGCGGCCGGACCGCTCTCCGCGGCCTTCCTCGACCTGCGCAGCCGCGGCGTGGTCCCTGTGGTCGCCTCGGGGAACTCGGCCATGAGCTCGGGCACCTTCCGCAATGGCATCGCCTGGCCCAGCTGTTCCAGCGGGGCACTGAGTGTCGGAGCCACGTACTACCAGAACCTCGGGACGAACTACACGACCCTGCTCGGCTGCACCGATGCGGTCACCGGTGTCGACAAGCTCGGCTGCTTCTCCCAGTCAGGCACCCTGCTGAAGTCCCTCGCCCCGGGGGTCAACGTCCTCATCGACGAGCTCTACTTCACCGGGACCTCGGCCGCCGCACCTGCGGTGGCCGGTGCGCTCGCCGACGTGAGCTCGGCCAAACCCGCCCACACGGCAGACCAGCTCGCGTATGTCGTACAGAACACCGGGAAATCGGTCACCGACTCTCGCAACGGTCGAGTGACGCGGCGGGTCGACATCGTCTCGGCGTCGACCGCCGCGGCTCCTCCCGGCGCTACCGTCGTCCTGTCGGCACCTGCAACGGCATACGTGAGTGTGCCCTTCACCCTCACCGCGACAGTGACGAGCCCGGCACCCGCCCCGACCGGCACGGTGACCTTCCTGCGTGATGGGTCACCCATCTGCTCGGCCGTCGCCTTGGTGTCGGGCCGGGCGACCTGCCGGACCACGGTGCTCGGCTCGGCGACCCAGCCGTTCACCGTGCGCTATGACGGGGACGCCGGCCACCTCGCGTCGGGCGACGGGGCCATCGTCTTCGGGTTGGACTATCTCAGTACCGGGTCCGCGTCCGGGGTGCGCGGGGACTTCCTCGGGACCGGGCGGGTCGACGTCGTGGGGGTCATGGCCAGCAACGGGGTGCTCTGGGTCTGTGAGACCGGACCGGACGGGGTGGTGTGGTACATCACACCAACCATGGCGGGGTTCGGGTCTGCGGTGTGGATCGGCTCGCCTGGGGATGTCAACGGAGACCGGCGCTCGGACCTGCTCGCCAAGCGTGCGGACGGGACAATGTGGCTCTACAAGGGCCTCGGGGGAGGGCGATTCGCCAGCCCCACCCAGGTGGGCAGCGGCTGGGGCGCCTTTACGGCCCTGGCTATCGCTCCGGACGTGAACGCGGACGGCCGGCCGGATATCTGGGCTCGGCGCAGCGACGGTGCGCTTTATCTCTACTCGATCGCCATCACTGGGACGATCTCCTCGAAGGGCCAGGTCGGCAGTGGCTGGGGCGGTATGAAGTGGATCACCGGGATGGGCGACCTCACCGGGGACGGACGCGCCGATCTCCTGGCGGTGACCTCGGCCGGCGCCCTCTACCTCTACCCGTCGACGGCGAGCGGAGCGTTGGGATCTCCCACCGTTCTGGGCACGTCGGGATGGGGTACCCAGACCTGGGTGGGCTCTCCGGGTGATGTCAACAAGGACGGTCGAGGGGACCTCTACACACGGCTCACCGACGGCAGGCTGTTCCGGTACCTCGGGAAGACCGGCGGGGTCCTCGGTGGCGTGCAGGCGTCGAGTGACTTCGAGGTCATGCGGCTGCTCATGTGAAACCCCGCCTCTTGACCGGTATGACGATGTGGGGCCCGGCACCGACGGCGCCGGGCCCCACGTAGCAGGTCAGTGAGTGACTACTCGCCGATCGCGTCGTCCGCAGCACCCTGGGCGCTGTCGATCTGGTCGGAGAACTTGCCCCCCGTCGCAGAGTCAGCGGCGTCCCCCGCCTTCTCGATGGCCTGGTCGCTGACCTCCTCGACCTTGTCGGCGTGCTGACCCAGGAGCTCCTGGGCCTTGTCCTTGAGGTTGTCCAACATGCTCACGAGGACTCGCTTTCTTCATGTGGCCCTCTTGCCAGGCCACTGCCCATACCTTCACCCCTCAGCGCGCCCCTGGTCCAGTCGGGCCGCAAAGTTGAGGAAGAATTCAGGTATGACCGTTCGACCCGTCGTCATCACCGGCGAGCCCGTCCTCCATCGGGTGGCCGCGCCCGTCACCGCCTTCGACGACGAGCTGCGCGGACTGGTCGAGGACATGTACGAGACGATGGACGCCGCGCACGGTGTCGGCCTGGCGGCGCCCCAGATCGGGGTGGGCCTTCGCGTCTTCACCTACGACATGTCGAACGACGACGGCGTTCCGGCCCGCGGCGTGGTCGTCAACCCGGTCGTCACCACCAGCGCGGTGCCGGTCACGCACCCGGACCCGCACGACGACGCCGAGGGCTGCCTGTCCGTGCCGGGCGAGAGCTTCCCGCTCAAGCGGCCGCTGGTCGCCCGGGTGTCCGGCTTTGACGCCGCGGGGGAGCGGCTCGACTTCACCGCGACCGGCTGGTTCGCGCGGTGCATGCAGCACGAGTTCGACCACCTCAACGGCACGCTGTATGTCGACCGGCTCGACGGACGCTGGTCGAAGAAGGCCCGCAAGGCGGTCAAGGCGAACGGCTGGGGCACGCCCGGGCTGACCTGGATGCCCGGGGTCGACCCCGACCCCTTCGGCCACGACGACCTCGACGACCTCGACGACCACGACCACCACGAGCACGTGGGATGACCGAGCCGGGCTCGCTGCCGGTGGTCGCCGTCGTCGGTGCCACGGCGACGGGCAAGACCGCGCTCGGTGTGGCGCTGGCGCTGCGCCTCGGCGGTGAGGTCGTCAACGCCGACGCGATGCAGCTCTACCGGGGCATGGACATCGGCACCGCCAAAGCAACCCCCGCCGAGCGCCGCGGCATCCCCCACCACCTCATCGACGTCCTCGAGGTGACGCAGGAGGCCAGTGTCGCGGCATACCAACGCGACGCCCGGGAGGCGATCGGACGGATCCGCGCCGCGGGTCGGGTGCCGGTCGTTGTCGGCGGGTCGGGGCTGTACGTCCGGGCCGCGCTCGACGTCCTCGACATCCCGCCGACCGACCCGTCGGTCCGGGCTCGGTTGGAGCAGGAGTATGCCGAGGTGGGTCTCGAACCCCTCCGGGCGAGGCTGCGGGCCCTCGACCCTGCCGCCGAGGGGGCCATCGTTGCGGGAAACGCCCGTCGGGTGATCCGGGCCCTGGAGGTCGTCGAGCTCACCGGCGAGCCGTTCTCGGCCCGAATGCCCGAGCGGGCCTATGTCGCTGACACCGTCGCCATCGGGCTGCGTCTCGAGCGGCCCAGGCTCGACGTCCGCATCGACGCCCGAGCGGAGGCCATGTTCGCCGCGGGCCTGGTCGCTGAGGTGGAGGCCCTGCTGCCGCGCGGATTGCGCCGCGGGCGGACCGCCGCTCGAGCGCTCGGGTATGCCCAGGCGCTCGGCGTCCTGGACGGCGTCCTCTCCTGCTCGGACGCGGTCGCGCAGACGGCCCAGCTGACGAGGCGGTTCGCGCGACGGCAGGAGTCGTGGTTCCGGGCCGACCCTCGAGTGACCTGGTACGACGCTCAGTCAGTAACACTCGTTGAGGATGCGGTGGAGCTGGTCCGACGTGGTGGGCGGCAAGGGCCCGGCTCGGGGACAATAGCGCCATGACCTCGCTGCGGTTCACCAAGGGGCACGGCACCGAGAACGACTTCGTCCTGGTTCCAGACCTCGACGGGACCCTCGGCGACCTGCTCACCGACGAGGCCGTGCGGCTGCTCTGTGACCGCCGAGCAGGCATCGGAGCGGACGGGATCATCCGGGTGGTCCCCACCAGCGCCGCCGAGGAGGTCACGGTACGCGAGCAGGCCGGTGCCGCGCCCTGGTTCATGGACTACCGCAACGCCGACGGCTCCCGGGCCCAGATGTGCGGCAACGGATCGCGGGTCTTCGCGGCATACCTGCGCCGGGAGGGACTGGAGACCGGCGGGCACTTCAGCATCGCCACCCGCTCAGGGGTCAAGCAGGTCCACTTCGAGGGCGAGAACATCTCCATCGACCTCGGCCCGTGGGAGCTCGCCGACCCGCTCACGGCCGCCGCGAAGGGCTTTGACGCGACCGTCGTCGTCCCCGGCGGCCCAGAGCTGTCCGGCCTCAGCGTCGACATGGGCAACCCGCACACCGTCGCGGTGCTCCCCGCCGAGATCGACCTCGACCGGCTCGACCTTTCCAGGCCCCCGGTGGTCTTCCCGCGCCCGCAGGACGGGACCAACGTCGAGATCGTGCACGTGATCGGCCCGGGCCGGATCCGGCTTCGGGTCCACGAGCGCGGGGTCGGTGAGACCCGGTCCTGCGGCACGGGCGCCAGCGCGGCGGCGTTGGCGACGAAGTTCTGGCAGGGCGCGGGAGCGCCGAACGAGTGGACCGTCGAGGTGCCCGGGGGCACCCTGGTCGTCCGTGCCGTCGGCGACAGCGGGGTCGAGCTCGTCGGCCCCGCCGCGCTGGTCGCGGACGGGGTCACGACGCTGCTCGGGTGACCTCCAACACGCGGAAGCCCTTGGCACTAGCCAGGCGCCGGCACGCCATACCGGGGAGCTCCTCGTCCAGCCAGCGGTGCAGCGAGTCGGCACCAAGGTTCTTCTGGACCACGAGGTAGGCCGCACCCGACGGGGCGAGGCGGGGCAGCCAGGTGTGCAGCAGGTCGTGCAGGGCGTCCTTCCCAACCCGGATCGGTGGGTTCGACCAGATGACGTCGAACTCGACGTCCGCCGGAACCTCCTCCGGCGTGGCGGCAACGACCGTGCTCAGCCCGTGCCGCGCGGCGTTGACCCGGACGAGGTCGAGGGCGCGCTGGTTGACGTCGACGGCCCAGGTTGTGGCCTCGGGGGAGAGCAGGCCGAGCGAGAGGGCGATCGGGCCCCAGCCGCAGCCGAGGTCGAGGAGGTTGCCACGCTCCGGGGGGTCCGGGACGGTGCGCAACAGGACCGCGGTGCCGAGGTCGACGCGGTCCGGGCAGAAGACTCCCGCTGCGGTCTCAACCTCGAGCTCTCTACCAACGAGCGCGACACGCAGCCGACGCCGCTGCTCCGGCGAGGCCGGGTCGGCGGCGAAATAGTGATCGACATCGCCGGTTGCCATCGGGCACCACGGTAGCGCGGTCCGGTCGGCAAACCGTTCGCGCCCTCGGACCGGCAGGTGAGAGGCTGGACACGATGAGAGACCAGCCATGGGCCGCGTCCGCCGCCGCCCTCGACGATGTCACGTATGACGACCTCGCCCATGACGGCGAACAGCTCGACCGGGAGGAGCGAGCTGCGCTGCGCCGTGTCGCGGGGCTCTCGACCGAGCTCCAGGATGTCACCGAGGTCGAGTACCGCCAGCTGCGCCTCGAGCGGGTCGTCCTCGCCGGGGTCTGGACGAGCGGCTCGGTCGACGACGCCGACAACTCCCTGCGCGAGCTCGCCGCGCTCGCCGAGACGGCCGGGTCGACGGTGCTCGCCGGCCTGCTGCAACGCCGCGACCAGCCGGATCCGGCCACCTATCTGGGCAAGGGCAAGGCCGCCGAGCTGCGTGATGTCGTCGTGGCTGAGGGGGCGGACACGGTCATCTGCGACGGAGAGCTGTCGCCTGGGCAGCGTCGAGCGCTCGAAGATGTCGTCAAGGTCAAGGTCATCGACCGGACCGCGCTGATCCTCGACATCTTCGCTCAACACGCCAAGTCCCGGGAGGGGAAGGCCCAGGTCGAGCTCGCTCAGCTGCAGTACCTGCTGCCCCGGCTTCGTGGCTGGGGTGAGTCGATGTCCCGCCAGGCCGGTGGCCGGGTCGCCGGTGGTGAGGGCATCGGCTCCCGAGGCCCGGGCGAGACGAAGATCGAGCTGGACCGGCGGCGGATCAACTCCCGGATCGCCAAGCTCAAGCGGGATATCGCCACGATGAAGACCGGGCGGGACACCAAGCGGGCTTCGCGCAAGGCGCACGGCGTTCCGAGCGTGGTCATCGCCGGGTACACCAACGCGGGGAAGTCCTCGCTGCTCAACCGGCTCACCGGGGCCGGGGTGCTGGTGGAGAACCAGCTCTTCGCCACGCTCGACCCCACGGTGCGTCGAGCCCACACCCCGGACGGGCGGGTGTACACGCTCGCGGACACGGTCGGATTCGTCCGGTCCCTTCCGCACCAGCTCGTCGAGGCATTCCGGTCCACCCTGGAGGAGGTCGCCGACGCCGACCTGGTGCTTCACGTCGTCGATGGCTCGCACCCGGACCCGGAGGGCCAGATCAGCGCGGTCCGCGAGGTGCTGGCCGATGTCGGCGCCGCGACGGTGCGTGAGCTGATCGTCGTCAACAAGGCCGACGCGGCGGACCCCGAGGTCATCGCCCGGCTCGCCCGGCACGAGAAGCACCTCCTGGTCGTCTCGTGCCGCACCGGTGACGGCATCCCGGCACTGGTCGAGCAGATCGCCGAGGAGCTGCCGCGCCCGGATGTTGCCGTCGAGGTTCTCCTGCCCTACGACCGCGGCGACCTGCTCCACCGCATCCACGCGGACGGCGATGTCCTGACCTCCGAGCACATCGAGTCCGGGACGGCGGTGACGGCGCGGGTGCGGCCCGACCTCGCCGCCGAGCTGGCGCCCTACGCGACGGCGCGGTAGGGGTCGGTGATGGCTGAGATCCCGGTGTCGCGGCCCTTCGTGCCGGACGACTTCGTGGTGCCCGACCCGCCTCCGACGGCTGACTTCGCCTTCGAGGTGCTCGGTCCGCAGCACAACGAGCCGGACCTCGCAGCGTGGACCGGGTCGATGGCGCACATCCAAGCCACACCGGGCTTCGTTGGGCGGAGCTGGCCGGTACGGGTGTACACGGCGGACGAGAACCTCCAGGACCTGCAGATGCATGCCGACGACTTCGTCGCCCGCTCCGGCTTCACCTGGACCGTCCTCGACCCGGCGACCCGAGAGACCATCGGTTGCCTGTACGTCTACCCGCCCAAGGACGACGAGGCGGGCGTGGACGCCGGCGTCTCGTCGTGGGTCGTGGCGGACCGCGCCGATCTCGATGCGGTGCTCTACCGGCATATCCTCGGCTGGCTGCGCGCCGAGTGGCCGTTCACCCGCATCAGGTATGCCGAGCGCTGACCTGGTTGCTCGGGCGGGTCGTGGCTCGCCCCAGACGCGAAGCCAGCGGACTCCGGTGGCTCGGGCTCGGCCCCGGCGCCGGCTCGGCCCCGGCTGGGGCTCGGGCTCAGCTCCGGCTCGGGCTCGGCTCCGGCTCGGGCTCGGCTCCGGCTCGGGCTCGGCTCCGGCTCGGGCTCGGCTCCGGCTCGGGCTCGGCTCGGCTCGGGCTCGGGCTCGGGCTCGGCTCGGGCTCGGCTAGGGCTCGGCAACGTGGTTCGGGCATGGCCTGAGCCGGTGGAGGGGGCCAGCTCGTGGCACCGAGGGAGCGCACACCGGGAGCACCCCCTGGCCCCCTATGCCGTGCTTCACCCCTCGACGCAACAGGCCTTTGCTTCCCATCCTGGAGCAGAGGGCTGTTGCGTCACAGGTGGAAGCAGTGCATAGGCCGAGGAATGGTCCCGTGGGGTGGCCCGGTTCCGGCGCGTTCCCCCTTGCCCGCAGTCCGGCGGGCCTTCACGATGGTGGTGCAGCGTAGGTACTCGCGGGAGCGCCGACGCCGACGCCGACGGGAAAGCGGCATCGACCGACGCGGCACTCCTCGCTTCGCCTCGCTGGGGAAGGACCTGCACGGCAACTTGTGCAGCGAGGGCCGCAGTGGAAACTCCACGAGGTGAGCGCGTGACCCGAGAGACGGCGATCCTGGGTCTCGCTGTCGCAGGGAGAACCACTCAGCACGATGACCGGACTGCGGTGGCAACCCAGTGACGGCCGGCGAACGACGCCCAGGCCCGTCGACGGCGGGAGCAAATGAGATGCATACGCCGCAGTGGTTGCTTCCTGCAAGGGGGGAGATCCGTGCGTCGTATTGCGGAGCACAGGGCTACTGCGTCACGGGTTGAAGCAGGGCATAGGGCGAGTGAGTGTCCCTTGGGAGGGCCGGTTCGGGGGGCGGGGAGGGCCGGTTCGGGTGGCTGGGAGGGCCGGTTCGGGTGGCTGGGAGGGCCGGTTCGGGTGGCTGGGAGGGCCGGTTCGGGGGGCTGGGAGGGCCGGTTCGGGGGGCTGGGAGGGTCGGTTCGGAGGGCTGGGAGGGTCGGTTCGTGGGGCTGGGAGGGTCGGTTCGTGGGGCTGGGAGGGTCGGTTCGTGGGGCTGGGAGGGTCGGTTCGGGGCCGGGAGGCTCGGGACCAGACGCGGAAGGAAAGGCCACCCACGCGGCCGCATAGGCTGAGCGGGTGCCCGACGCCGCCGACACGACCGTGCTCAACGCCCTCCTCGAGGCTGCCGTCGCGGCCGTCGGTGGGGCGACCCGCCCGGGCCAGGTCGAGATGGCACGGGCAGTCACTCGGGCGATCAACACCGGAGAGCACCTGCTCGTCCAGGCCGGCACCGGCACCGGCAAGTCCCTTGCCTACCTGGTCCCGGCCGCCGCCCACGCCGCGGCAACGGGTCAACCCGTTGTCATCGCCACCGCGACGCTCGCCCTTCAGGCCCAGATCGTCGACCGCGACCTGCCCCGGATGGCCGACGCCGTCGCCCCGATCCTCGGGCGAGCGCCCACGTTCGCCCTGGTCAAGGGCCGTCGCAACTACGTGTGCCTGCACAAGCTCGACGGCGGGTACCCCGATGACGCCGACGCATTGTTCGACACCGGCCAGGTCGACGCCGCCGCCGGCCGCCTCGGTGCCGAGGTGGTCCGACTCCGTCGATGGGCCGAGACGACCACGACCGGCGACCGCGACGACCTCGTCCCCGGCGTCAGTGAACGCGCCTGGCGCCAGGTCAGCGTCGCCGCCCACGAGTGCCTCGGGGCGTCGTGCCCGCAGGTCACCGAATGCTTCGTCGAACGCTCCCGAGCCGCCGCCAAGGACTCGGACATCATCGTCACCAACCACTCGTTCATGGCCATCGACGCCTTCGAGGGCCGGCAGATGCTGCCCGAGCACGACGTCCTCGTCATCGACGAGGCCCACGAGCTGACCGACCGCATCACCTCGACGATCACCGACGAGCTCACCTCCGCCATGGTCGTCACCGCGGCTCGTCGCAGTGCCCGGTATGCCGAGTCCGCCGCCCTGGTGGAGGAGTGCGCGGCGATGCTCGACGCCGCCCTCGAGCGGCTCCCGGAGGGGCGCCTGCCCGGCATACCTGACGCTCTGACCCTCGCCCTGAGCCGGGTCCGCGACACCGCACGCGCCGTCCAGAGCGAGGTGAAGCCCGAGCAGGGCCAGCCGCTCGACGCCGGCCGCCAGGTCGCCCGAGCCGCGGTCGACGAGGTGTACGACAACGCCGCGCGCATCCTCGAGGAGCGTGAGCTCGACGTCGTCTGGCTCAACCACGACCCGCGCCGCGGCGCCACCGTGCGGGTCGCCCCCATGAGCGTCGCGGGTCTGGCGCGCGAGCGGATCTTCCACGACCGCACCGTCATCCTCACCTCCGCCACCCTCGAGCTGGGCGGCAGCTTCGACGCCGTCGCCGGGACGATGGGGCTGCGCGGCGACGGTGCGCCGACCTGGACCGGGATCGACGTCGGCAGCCCGTTCGACTACCGCCGACAAGCCATGGTGTATGTCGCCGCGCACCTGCCCGCCCCAGGCCGCGACGGGCTTGGGGAGGCGATGGTCGACGAGATCGAGGCCTTGGTCCGCGCCGCCGGCGGGCGCACCCTCGGGCTGTTCTCCTCGATGCGGGCGGCCCAGAGCGCCACCGAGCAGCTCCGGGCCCGGTTCGACGAGGACGGCACCGGCATACCGGTGCTGTGCCAAGGGGAGGACCAGCTCGCGACCCTCGTCCGGGGGTTCGCCCGTGACCCGAGGACCTGTCTGTTCGGCACCCTCAGCCTGTGGCAGGGCGTCGACGTCCCGGGGTCGGCCTGCCAGCTGGTCATCATCGACCGGATCCCCTTCCCGCGCCCCGACGACCCGCTCGCCTCCGCCCGCACCCAGGCCATCGGCCGGATGGGCGGGAACGGCTTCATGGCCGTCTCGGCGACCCACGCCGCGCTGCGGCTCGCCCAGGGCAGCGGCCGGCTGGTCCGCCGGATGGACGACCGTGGGGTCGTCGCCATCCTCGACTCGCGCCTGGTCACGGCCCGGTATGCCGGCTTCCTCCAGCGGTCCCTCCCACCGTTCTGGCCGACGGCGGACCGATCGGTGGTGCTAGCGGCGCTGAGCCGCCTGGACGAGACCGCCCCACCCCCGCAGCCGGTCGATGACCCGACCGGGCGTGACTCCCTCGGGGGAGGAACCGGTCCCGACGGGCGGCCGGTCGCCGGCCCACCGCCGCTGCCGACGTCCTCCCGGTCTGCGGTCGTCGCCGGGATCGCGTGGAGCGACGAGCTCGACGAGGAGCTGCGCGACGGAGTGACCGCGGGCGTGACGGTCGAGGAACTGGCCGACCACCTCGAGCTGACCGAGGACGCCGTGCGCACCCGGATCGAGCAGCTCGGCCTGGACTCGCTGTTCCCGCTCTGACGCCGCCGGTGGCGTTGTCGGCGGTTCGTGGGACCCTTAGGCGGTGAGCGACATCCCGCCCCTGGTCCTGGTCCGGGGTCCCGAGGAGCTGCTCGCCGACCGCGCGGTCGCCGCCGTCCTCGCGGACCTCAAGGTGGAGGCACCCGACCTCGACGTCGTCCGGGTCGGCCCCGACTACCACAGTGGCCAGCTCGTCATGGACACCAGCCCGTCGCTCTTCGGCGGGTCGACCTGCGTGGTCATCGAGGCCCTGCACGAGGCCTCCGAGGACCTGCACGCCGACCTGCTCGACTATCTCGCTGCCCCGGCCGAGCACGTCACGCTCGTCGTCCGGCACGCCGGCGGTCCGCGCGGCAAGAAGGTGCTGGACGCGCTCGTCGCGGGCAAGGCCCGGATCTTCGAGTGCCCCGCGGTGAAGTCGGACCGCGACAAGTCGGACTTCGTCACCAACGAGTTCCGCCGCGCCGGCCGCAAGGTGACCCCTGAGGCCGTCCGCGCCCTGGTCGAGGCGGTGGGTAAGGACCTGCGCGAGCTAGCCGCCTCGTGTGCCCAGCTCGTCGTCGACACCGAGGGGGTCGTCGACGACCGGGTCGTCGAGACCTACCACGGGGGCAAGGTCGAGGCCACCGGCTTCCGGGTCGCCGATGCGGCCGTGGCGGGCCAGGCGGGGGAGGCGCTGCGGCTGCTCCGTCACGCGATCGCCACCGGGGTCGACCCGGTCCCGATCGTCGCGGTCCTCGCAGGCCAGCTCAGGCAGGTGGTGCGGGTCGGCTCGGCGTCGCGGGGGGCCAGCTCGGCGGTCCTGGCGAGCTCGCTCGGTATGGCGCCCTGGCAGGTCGACAAGGCCCGCCGGCTCGCCTCGGGCTGGACTCCCGAGGGCCTGGCGACCTCGATCCAGGCGGTGGCTGCCGCGGATGCCGAGGTCAAGGGCGGGGGCCGCGACCCGGTCTACGCGGTGGAGCGGGCCATCCTCACCATCGCCGAGGCCCGGGCCGCCGGGCGGCGCTGACGCCGGAAGACCTATCGAACGCCGAGCCGCTCGCGCAGCCACGGGTCGACGAGCGCATGGAACTCCTCGGTCCGGGTCCGCCGGACGCAGTGGTCCGCGCCCTCGAGCACCTTGACGCGGACCTGCGGGCCGGCCGCCGACCGCAGCGCCGCTACCGCGTCGGCGTGCCAGATCACGCCGTCGGTGCCGGTGACGACCAGGGTCGGGACGGCAAGCAACCGGGCGACCTCGAAGGCGTTGTCCTCGTTGAGGATCCGACCGTTGGCCGTCATACCGAGGTCGGAGTCCAGCTTGGCCTGGAGCCACGGGTCGAACTCGCTCGACGGCCACAGCGGGTGCCTCAGCCGGGCCGCTTCGAGCGACGCGACGGGCTCCGCAGCGATCTGCTGCAGCCCGCGCACCTGCTCCGCCCCCCACTCGGCCTGATTCTCGCCGGGACCGCCCGGCAGACCGGGGAGGGCCGGGTCCTCCAGGACCAGGGCGGCCACCAGGTCGGGCCGGGCCAGCGCCAGGCCCGCCGCGGTACTGCCGCCCATCGAGTGCCCGACGACCCCGATGGCGGCACCGCTGCGAGCGGCGAGCTGCTCGGCCGCCGTGACGGCATCGGCCACCATCAGCGCGCCCGGGCCGACGGCGAGCTGGTCCGCGGTGAACCGGGGCGAGCGCCCGTGCCCCCGCGCGTCCCAGGTGACGACCGAGAAGGTCTGCCGCCAGCGCTCGATGGCGTCGGCCCAGCAGGGGCCGGAGTCGGAGAAGCCGTGGAGCAAGAGCAGCACCGGGCCGTGGTCCGGGCCGCCCCACGCGTCGAGGACCACGGGCGCGGCGACCGCCGGCGTCATACCTGGGGGGTGGGACGGCATACTCCTCACCCTACGGGCGGGTCAACCGAGGGATTTTGGCCGCCCGTTGTGGCGGCTGGTAGATTCTTTCCTTGCGTGCGCGCCCGGTCGTGCGCGCACGAGCAGTCCATCGCGAACCCACCCAGGGTGCCCACGCCCAGTCCCGGGTCCGCGTGCCGCCCTCTCAACGGCACCCATCTCGACCAGCAGAAAGTTCACTCGTGGCAAATATCAAGTCGCAGATCAAGCGCATCAAGACCAACGCCAAGCGCACCGAGCGCAACAAGGCGGTCAAGTCCGAGCTGCGCACCGGCGTCCGCAAGTTCCGTGAGGCGGCCGCCTCGGGGGACAAGGAGGCCGCGGCGTCGGCGCTCAAGTCCGCCTCGGTCAAGCTCGACAAGGCCGTGGGCAAGGGCGTCATCCACAAGAACCAGGCCGCCAACAAGAAGTCGGCCATGGCCAAGAAGCTCGCGTCGATCGGCTGACGCGCTCCGCGCCGCACCAGACCAGGTCGGCCCGCCCCTCAAAGGGGTGGGCCGACCTGGTCTTTTCAGGGCTCTCGCGCGGTGCCGGGGCCGGGCCAGGGGACCTGACTGCCCTCAGTGGCCCGCCGCCTTGACTGCCGCGGCGACGGCGTCGAACCGGGCTCGGTCCAGGATCGCGCCCTCCCGGCGGATCTGGTCCGGGTCGACCCGGATGACCCGGTTGACCCGTACCTCGCTGGGGCGGCCCTCACGGTCCCAGGCTCCGCTGCCGACATCGCACCACAGCCGGCCCTCGTGCGCCTCCTGCGCCGCGTCGCGGTGATGGTCCTTGCTGGTCAGCGGCAACCCGAGCAGCCACGGGCCGTCGTTGCCGACGAGCAGCACCGGCCGGTCCTTGCCGAGGCGGTGGTCCTCCTCGAAAGGCACCCAGGCCCAGACGACCTCGCCCGGGTCCGGCCGACCGTCCGGGTGCGGGTCGTAGCGCAGGTCGGGGACGCCGTCGAAGTCGCCAGGATAAGCCGCACCGGCGTCCTGGTGACGCTGGTGGTCGTCCTCCTTGCGCGCCTCGTGGGCCAAGGTGCCCGAACGGAGCGCTCTGAGCACGGCCTCGGCAAGGTCGCGGATGACCGATCGCATGGCGCAAGGGTACGCGGCACCGTCCCGGCACCCGTCCCGGCCCGAGGGCCGCGGCCTGTCGCGGTCCCCCGAAGGGCGCGGCGAGGGGCGGGGAAGGTGGGCGGCGAGCCTTCGTCGTGGGACACTAGGCCGGATCTGTCGCCAGTCGTCCCGCAGAAGGTATGCCGCTCCCGTGTCTCCCATGGCCCGCACCGCGTTGCCTCCGCACGCGACCCCACCGGAGCTGATCCGCAACTTCTGCATCATCGCCCACATCGACCACGGCAAATCCACCCTCGCGGACCGGATGCTGCAGCTCACCGGGGTCGTCGACGCGCGCGCCATGCGGGCGCAGTATCTCGACCGGATGGACATCGAGCGCGAGCGCGGCATCACGATCAAGAGCCAGGCCGTCCGGATGCCGTGGGAGCTCGACGGCGCGACCTACGCCCTCAACATGATCGACACCCCCGGGCACGTCGACTTCACCTACGAGGTCTCTCGCTCGCTCGCCGCGTGCGAGGGTGCGGTGCTGCTCGTCGACGCCGCGCAGGGGATCGAGGCGCAGACCTTGGCCAACCTCTACCTGGCCATGGAGAACGAGCTGACGATCATCCCGGTGCTCAACAAGATCGACTTACCGGCTGCTCAACCGGAAAAGTATGCCGAGGAGCTCGCGCACCTCATCGGGGTCGACCCGTCGGTGTGCCTCAAGGTGAGCGGGAAGACCGGCGAGGGCGTCGAGCCGCTCCTCAACGAGATCGTCCGCCAGGTGCCGGCGCCCGTGGGCGACCCCACCGCGCCCGCCCGGGCGATGATTTTCGACTCGGTGTACGACACCTACCGCGGCGTTGTCACCTACGTTCGGGTCATCGACGGCAACCTCAACCCGCGCGAGCGCATTCTGATGATGTCGACCCGCGCCACCCACGAGCTGCTCGAGATCGGCGTCATCTCGCCCGAGCCTGAGCCGTCGGCCGGCCTGGGTGTCGGCGAGGTCGGCTACCTCATCACCGGGGTGAAGGACGTGCGCCAGTCCCGGGTCGGCGACACCGTGACGAACATGAGCAAGCCGGCCAAAGCCTCGCTCGGTGGCTACCGCGACCCCAAGCCGATGGTCTTCTCCGGGCTCTACCCGATCGACGGCTCGGACTACCCGGCGCTGCGTGACGCCCTCGACAAGCTCAAGCTCAACGACGCGGCCCTGGTCTACGAGCCGGAGACCTCCGCGGCGCTCGGGTTCGGCTTCCGCGTCGGCTTCCTCGGCATGCTCCACCTGGAGATCGTCCGCGAGCGGCTCGAACGGGAGTTCAACCTCGACCTCATCTCCACGCTGCCCAATGTCGAGTACGACGTGCGGATGGAGGACGGCTCGCTCGTCGATGTCACCAACCCCAGCGAGTTCCCCGAGGGCAAGGTGGCCTCGGTGCGTGAGCCAGTGGTGCGGGCCACCGTCCTTGCTCCGAGCGAGTTCATCGGGTCGATCATGGAGCTGTGCCAGCAGCGCCGCGGCACCCTGCGCGGCATGGACTACCTCAGCCCCGAGCGGGTCGAGATGCGCTACACCCTGCCGCTCGCCGAGATCGTCTTCGACTTCTTCGACCAGCTGAAGTCGCGCACCCGCGGGTACGCCAGTCTCGACTACGAGGCGGACGGCGACCAGGAGGCCGACCTCGTCAAGGTCGACATCCTCCTTCACGGTGACACCGTGGACGCCTTCTCCTCGATCGTCCACAAGGACAAGGCCTATGCGTATGGCGTCCAGATGGCCAGCAAGCTCAAGGAGCTCATCCCACGCCAGCAGTTCGAGGTGCCGATCCAGGCTGCCATCGGGTCGCGGATCATCGCGCGGGAGACGGTCCGTGCCATGCGCAAGGACGTGCTAGCCAAGTGCTACGGCGGTGACATCAGCCGCAAACGCAAGCTGCTCGAGAAGCAGAAGGAAGGCAAGAAGCGGATGAAGATGGTCGGCCGCGTCGAGGTGCCCCAGGAGGCCTTCATCGCCGCCCTCTCGAACGACCCCACGACCGCGAAGAAGTAGCGCGCCCCCGGGCTGTTCGCCTGTCTGGCCGGTGGCGGGTGGCCCGGGTGGGGTCCCCGGGCCTTCACCTTTCTGGCCGGGGGCGGGTGGGGCCCGGGTGGGGTCCCCGGGGCCTTCACCTTTTCTGGCCGGGGGCGGGTGGCCCGGGTGGGGTCCCCGGGGCCTTCACCTTTCTGGCCGGGGGCGGGTGGGGCCCGGGTGGGGTCCCCGGGGCCTTCACCTTCCCGTAGGAAAGGTGAAGGGCCCGGGGAGTATGAGTCTCCGGGCCCTTCTCGGTCGGGTTGCCCCGGCCGGTGTCGACCCGAGGGTCGACGTGCCTCGCGGCCCGAAGGCCGGTCGGCTCTGGCGCGGCCCGAGGGCCTTGCCAGGTGGGCGGTCCCGAGGGACCTCCCGTGATCGGCGCTGACACCGATCTGGCTGCTCGCCGCCGTCCGGTGCCGTCGCCCGAGGGCGTCGGTTCCGGTCGGCAGGAGCCGCCGCGGTGCTCGGCCCGAGGGCTTCGCACCTGGCCGTCCGGGCGCTGGTCTCGCTCCCTTTCGGGCGCGTTCCCGCAGGTAAACCCGCAGGTCAGACCTCGTTTTCCGATCGGTCCCGCTGCTGGCGAACCAGCGGCGTAGGGATATTTCTAGTCTGCTCGCAGAGGGTTGGCAAGAGCGTCACCGCGTGGCCATGGACGTCTGCCGAGGACCTTCCGGCGTGTCGGGCGGACACGCCGGAGGGCGTGTGACTGGAGTCGCCTCGCGGGGTAGAAGCGGCCCCAGAAGGTGTCCACATGGTGGGACGGACTGTCCGGCATACTGCAGGCATGGCGGGACCACAACCGGACGGCGCGCCGGCGCCCCGCGACGGCTCGCTGCCCGACGAGGCGCTCGCCGGGATGACCGAGCCGTTCGGGATCTACCTGCATGTCCCGTTCTGCTCGGTTCGGTGCGGGTACTGCGACTTCAACACCTATGCCCCGGCCGAGCTGCCTGGCGCCGCAGGTCTTGCCGCCGGCTTTGCCGACCAGCTGGTCGCGGAGCTCGAGCTCGCTCGGCGGGTCCTGCCCGATGCCGGCCAGGTCGACACCGTCTTCGTCGGTGGCGGCACGCCGACCCTGCTGCCGGCCGCGGACCTCGTCCGGGTGCTCGACGCGGTACGCACGCGGTTCGGTCTCGCGGAGGGCGCCGAGGTGACCACCGAGGCCAACCCGGACAGCGTCACGCCGGCGACGCTGGCCGCTCTCGCCGACGGCGGCTTCACCCGGGTCAGCCTGGGGATGCAGTCGGCGGTCGCGCATGTCCTGCGCACCCTTGACCGCACCCACGACCCCGACAATGTTGCCGCCGCCGTCAGCGGGGCCCGCGCCGCCGGACTGCAGGTCAGCCTGGACCTCATCTATGGCACGCCGGGGGAGTCGCTGGCCGACTGGGAGCGGTCCCTCCGCGCCGCGACCGACCTCGCGCCGGACCACCTGTCGGCATACGCGCTGGTCGTCGAGGAGGGGACCAGGCTGGCCGCCCAGGTGCGCCGCGGCTTGGTGCCCGCCCCGGAGGACGACGACGCGGCGGACAAGTACGAGCTGGCCGACGCGCTGCTGCGAGACGCGGGCTATCACTGGTACGAGGTGAGCAACTGGGCCACCTCGGAGGACACCCGGTGCCGCCACAACGAGGGCTACTGGCTGGGCGGCTCGTGGTGGGGCGCCGGGCCGGGCGCGCACAGCCACGTCGGCGGTCTTCGGTGGTGGAACGTCCGCCACCCCGGCGGGTACGCCGCGCGCCTGGCGCAGCGCTGCTCCCCGGCCGCCGGTCGCGAGCTGCTCACGCAGAGCCAGCGGTATGACGAGTGGGTCCTCCTCGGCATCCGGCATCGCCGGGGTCTGGCAGTCTCCGGGCTGGCCGAGCTCGGCCAAGCGGCGGTGGCGCCGCTTGTCGCCGAGGGGCTGCTCCGGGTCGAGGCGGCCGCGGGCGAGGTGGGCGAGGTGGTCGTCCTCACCCGGGCCGGTCGCCTGCTCGCCGACACGGTGGTCCGGCGCCTGCTCGGCGTCGTCGCCTCCTGAGCGTGGCGGCTACTTGACGAAGGTCGGCGTGAGCGGCGGGACGAACCACTCGCCACGGTTGGCCTTGACCGCACCGACGATGTGGATGATGAGCGCCCCGAGCAGCGCGAGCCCATAGGTGAGGAAGCCGATGAGGACCAGCATGAGCGGCAGCGAGATGAGGCAGAGGATCAATGTCATGAGCTGGACGTTGAGCGAGTTCCGGGCGTTGGTGCGGACGAACTCGCCACGGTCCTTGAACATCACGTAGATGACCAGGGACCCGACGAAGCCAAGCGTGCCCGCGCTGAGCACCATCGCGGCCGCGGGGACGGCGTGGGCGAGCATGCCCCAGGTGCGTTCCTGCTCCGGGGTCAGCGCCGGCGGGGCCGCGAGGTAGGGGTTGCCGCCGGCCGGCGGTGCCTGAGGCGGGTAGGCGGGTCCTGGAAGCGGGGGCAGCGGAACGCCCGAAGGGGGCGGTGGGACCGGCGCCCCCGTGGGCGCCGGGGGCAGTGAACCGGCGTCACTGGGAGCCGGCGCGGTAGCCGGCGCAGGCGGGGGCGGGGGCGGGGGCGGCGGCGCGGCGCTCAGCGGCGACGTCGCGTCCTGGACGTCGAGGGGGCGGGTGGGGTCCACCGGCTGCTGTTGGTCCATGGAGCGCTCCTCGTCGGTGGTGGGCAATGGCGGCGTGGGTGGTGGGCAATGGCGGCGAGCGGGAGCTTGCGCTCAGTCCGGGGCGGTGACGAAGTCGATGAGCTCCTCGACCCGGGCGAGAAGTGCAGGCTCGAGATCAGCATAGGAGCCGACGCTGCTCAGGATGTGCCGCCAGGCGGCGGCGAGGTCGGCCTGGGTCTCGTGCGGCCAGCCCGCCGCCTGGCAGATCCCGACCTTCCACGAGGAGCCTCGGGGGATCTGCGGCCAGGCCCGCCAACCGAGCCGCTGCGGGCGGACCGACTGCCAGACGTCGACATACGGATGCCCGACGACGAGCACGTGCGGCCGCCACGCCCGCCGGGACCGGACCGCCTCGACGATCGCCGTCTCCTTGCTGCCCGGGACGAGGTGGTCGACGAGGACCCCGAGTCGGCGGCCGGGTCCGGGCTCGAAGGCCGCGATGGCGTCGACGAGGTCGTCGACCCCGTCGAGCATCTCGACGACGACGCCCTCGACGCGCAGGTCGGCGCCCCACACCTTCTCGACGAGCTCGGCGTCGTGGCGCCCCTCGACATACAGCCGGGAGGCTCGAGCGACCGTGGCGCGACGGTCGGTGACGGCGACCGACCCGCTGGCCGTCCGTTCGGCGGCCCGACGGTGCTCGGCCAGCGCTCGTGCGGCCGCCGCGACCGGCGGTGTGAGGGTGACCGGTGCGCCGTCGATGAGGAACCCCGGGCCGAGCGGGTAGGCCCGGACCGCGCCGCGGCGGTCCTCCAGGGTGACGACGAACATCCCGCCGGCCTTCTCGCAGGCGACGACCGCCCCGCACCACCCGCTCTCGCGGTGCTCGACGACCAGGCCCGGTTCGGCGGGGACATCGCGGGAGCGGCGCGGCCGCGGAGCGCGCGCGGCGGCGATGACGTCACCGGCATACCGGTCCGTCGGTCGGCGCGGGCTGTCCATCCCGGCAGCGTATGGCGACCAGGACGCGGCGCCGCGGCGACACGGCGGGGCCGCCATTTCGGCGTAGACTTGGCACTCGCAGGCACAGAGTGCCAACGGGCGGAGTATGACGAGCCGGACGAGGGGAGGCGCCGTGAGTGAGGAACGACGGCTGGCCGTGCTGCGCGCCATCGTCCAGGACTACGTCCGGACCTCCGAACCGGTCGGCTCCAAGGCGCTGCTGGAGCGGCACGCTCTGGGGGTCTCGGCCGCGACGGTCCGCAACGACATGGCGCTGCTGGAGGAGGAGGGGCTGATCCACGCCCCGCACACCTCCGCCGGTCGGGTGCCGACCGATGCCGGCTACCGCGTCTTCGTCGACCGGCTCAGCCAGGTCAAGCCGCTCAGCCGAGCGGAGCGCTCGGCCATCGAGGCCTTCCTCAGCGGGGCGGTCGACCTCGATGACATCGTCGACCGTACCGTCCACCTTCTCGCGACGCTGACCAGCCAGGTGGCGGTCATGCAGTACCCCTCGCTGGCCCGGTCGAGCGTGCGGCATATCGAGCTCGTCGGCATCGGCGGCCCCCGGCTCATGCTCGTCCTCATCGTCAGCACCGGCCGCGTCGAGCAGCGCGTTCTCGACGTCGGGCGTGACCTTTCCGGGCTGGATGGGGACGGCCTGGTGTCCAGGCTGCGGGCCCATGTCAACGCCGAGGCGTGCGGGCGGCCGTTCGGTGAGGCCGCGGCTCGGCTGGACCACCTGCTCGCGGCCTTTCCCACCGAGGAGCACCCGGTCGTCGAGGCGGTTGTCGGGGCGCTGCGCGAGCTCCTTGTCGAGCAGCGCGAGGAACGGGTCGTCCTCGCTGGCACCTCGAACCTCGCGCGGGTCCACGGCGACTTCACCCTCAGCCTCGGGCCGGTGCTCGAGGCTCTGGAGCAGCATGTTGTGCTGCTCCGCCTCATCGGCCACCTCGGTTCGGACCAGGACGCCATCGCGGTGCGGATCGGGTCCGAGCACGAGTACGAGGGGCTGCGCTCGACCTCGGTCGTCACGGCCGGCTACGGTCCCGGCGCCGAGCTGCTCGGGGGAATCGGGGTCCTCGGGCCGACCCGGATGGACTACCCCGCGACGATGGCCGCCGTCCGGACGGTGGCCCGGTACGTCTCGGAGATCCTCGCCCCATGAGCCGCCGCACCGCCGGGTCGCTGTCCGGCATACCGCGCACGTCTGAGCACCACTTCCCGACGAGAAGGACACTGTGAACGACTACTACGCCGACCTGGGGGTGTCGCGTTCGGCGAGCCCGGAAGAGGTCAAGCGGGCGTACCGCCGGCTGGCCCGCCAGCTGCACCCGGACGTCAACCCCGGAGCCGACGCGGAGGAGAAGTTCAAGACCGTCTCCCGCGCGTACGAGGTCCTCTCCGACCCGGAGAAGCGCCGGATGTACGACATGGGCGCCGACCCGTTCGCGGCCTCGGGTGGGGCGGGCTTCGGCACCGGGTTCTCGTTCAGCGACGTCATGGACGCCTTCTTCGGCGCCGGGGCGGCCACCCGGGGGCCCCGACAGCGGGTCCAGCGCGGCCAGGACGCTCTGGTGCGGATGGGCATCGACCTCCAGCATGCGGTTTTCGGCTCCGAGGAGGATGTCACCCTCGACACCGCGGTGGTCTGCGGGTCGTGCGAGGGCAGTGGCTGCCAGCCGGGGACCGGGACGCGCAGCTGCTCGACCTGTCAGGGCCGCGGCGAGGTCACCCAGGTGCAGAACCACTTCATGGGTCAGATCCGCACCTCGCGGCCCTGCCACCACTGTCAGGGGTACGGGACCGTCATCGCGAACCCCTGCTTCGAGTGCTCTGGCGACGGTCGGGTCCGGACCCGGCGCAACCTGCGGATCAAGGTGCCCGCGGGCGTCGACACCGGCACCCGGATCCAACTGGCCGGCGAGGGCGAGGTCGGCCCCGGCGGGGGCCCGGCCGGTGACCTGTATGTCGAGGTCGTCGTCAAGCCGCATGAGTCGTACACCCGGCGCGGCAACGACCTGCACTGCACCGTCGAGCTGCCGATGACCGCCGCGGCGCTCGGGACGACCATCCCACTGTCGACCTTCGACGGGGTCAAGGACCTCGACGTCGCCCCCGGCACCCAGTCCGGCGACACGGTGACGCTGCGCTCCCTCGGGGTCACCCACCTGCGTGGCTCGGGCCGTGGTGACCTCATCGTCCACACCGTCGTCCAGACCCCGACGCGGCTGACCCCGGAGCAGGAGGACGTGCTGCGGCAGCTGGCCGCGCTGCGCGGTGAGGAGCGGCCCGATGGCCGGATGACCCCGGCGAGCCAGGGCTTCTTCGGCAAGCTGCGCGACGCCTTCAAGGGCGCGTGACCGCGCCCCTCTTCCTCGTCGACGCGCGGTCCTGGACGGACCCCAGCGTCGGGGACTCCGTGGCTCTGGTCGGTGCCGAGGCCCGCCATGCCGCCACGGTCGCCCGGGTCCGGGTGGGGGAGTCGGTGCTGGTCTGCGACGGTGTCGGCGGGCGGGCCTTGGTCCGGGTCGGCTCGGTCGCGCCGGACCGGGTGGCCGGGGTGGTTCTTGAGCGGCTCGACGTCGCCCGGGCCGAGCCGTCATACACGCTGGTTCAGGCCTTGGCGAAGGGTGACCGGGACGAGGCGGCCGTGGAGATGGCGACCGAGCTGGGGGTCGAGACCGTGGTGCCCTGGCAGGCCGGGCGGTCCATCGTCCAGTGGCGCGGTGAGCGGGCCGAGCGCGGGCGGCGCAAGTGGGAGTCGGTCGTCGCCACGGCCACCAAGCAGAGCCGTCGGGCCTGGCTGCCGGTTGTCGAGCCGTTGGTGTCGGGGGCGGCGCTGGTTGCTCGGCTGCGGCGCTCTGCGCTGGTCCTGGTCCTCCACGAGGAGGCCATGTTGTCGCTGGGCGAGGTCCGGCTGCCCGGCCGCGGTGAGGTGGCCCTGGTCGTTGGGCCGGAGGGCGGCATCGGTGCGGACGAGCTCGCCGGGCTGACCGGGATCGGGGCGCTCGCCGTCCGGCTCGGGCCGGAGGTGTTGCGAACCTCCACGGCCGGTCCGGTCGCCCTCGCGGTCCTCGCCTCGACCCACCGCTGGCCCCCCACCCCCTCAAAGACACACCTTTAGAACCGTTCTAAAGGTGTGTCTTTGACTGAAGTCTCTAGTGGACGGTGAAGGTCTTGGTGTCCCAGAGGGTCACCGCGGCGTCCTTGCCATTGCCGGTGTAGGCCCGCAGCTCATAGGCCCCGGCCGGCAGTTCCACCGTCGTCGACGCCTGCGCGTACTGACCCATCGCCGTCGTCACGGTCCCGGACCAGACCTCGGTCGCCCCGCGGAAGACCTTAAGGGTCGTCACCCCCTCGTATGCCGTGCCATACACCGACACCGCCACCGGCGAACCGACCGTTGCGTCCTGCAGCGGCTCGAGGATCCACACGTCCGCGACGGTGGAGAAGGCCGACCCGCGACCCACGGCGGCGGTGAGGTCGAGATGCCCCGACGGCGGAACCGCCCCGTTGACCCGGAACCGGACGCTGGTCACCGCGGGGTCGGCCGCGGTGACGGTGTAGACGACCTGCTCCACCGACATCGCCTCGTATGCCGAGCCGTGGTTCACCGGCCAGTCCGTCGCGTCGACCGTGGCCGTCGACCCGCTGACCGTGAGGCGCAGCTCGATCGAGGAGGGCCACAGGCTGACGTAGTCCGGGTCGGATGGCTGCGTGGTGGTCAGCAGGTTTAGGGCCGCCGCGGCGGCGGCCTCGGCGGAGTCGGTCGACGACGGGAAGAACTCGCGGACCAGCCGGGGTCCGACGTCAGGGACGTCGGTGACGTAGTAGACGGGCACAGCCCGCCCGCCAGTCCCAGGGCCGGCCGAGATCGTCCCGCTGGCCCCGGTCGTCGGTGCGGACGTCGCGGAGGCCGAGCCCGTCGGTGCGCTCGTTGCGACCGGCTGGGTGGGTCCGCCGGGGGAGAACGGCGCAGGACGGTGCCCGACCCCCGCCCACGCGACGACCGCGACGACCGCGGCCGCTGCAGCGCCGGCGAAGACCGCCGGGGACCACCGCACGCTCGGCCAGGCCCCGCGCCCTCGCCGGCCCCGAAGGCCATGAAGGCCACGAAGGTCCGTGTCCCGCACCGGGGGCTCATCGGCGGTCCGGGCCAGGATCGACCCGAGCGCCTCGCCCGGAGCGATCGCTGCGGCGTCCTCAGCCAGGGCAGCCCGCAGGTCCTGCTCCAGCGCGTCATACCCGACGTCCTTGGTCATCGCTGCACCTCCACAGCCTCGCGCAGCGCCGCCAACCCGCGGTGCCCGTGGGTCTTGACCGACCCGGCGCGGATGCCGAGCGCAGCCGCGATGTCGTCCTCGCTCAGGTCGCAGAAGTACCGGAGCACCAGCACCTCGCGTTGGCGCTGCGGCAAGGTGGCCAGCGCCGCCCGCAGGGCCGCGCCGGACACGTGCGCCAGCGCCTCGGCCTCGGCGCTGGACGCCGTGGTCCGGCCGGGCAGGTCGACGGACTGTTCCACGCGGCGCCGGTAGCGCGCCTCGACGATCTCGTGGCGTTGCCGGGAGCGGCATCCGTTGACGACGCTGCGTCGCAGGTATGCCGCCGCGGCCCCGCGCTGGACGAGGTCGACGACGCGGGAGTGGATCGCGACGAAGGCGTCCGCTGCGACCTCCTCGGCTGCCCCTTGGTCGTGGAGCAGGAGCCACGCCAGGCGGACCATCGGGGCCCACTGCGCGCGGTAGAGCTGGGTGAGCGCGGCATCGAGGTCGGTGCCGGTCGGCCCGTCATCGGCGTCCATCACAACCGAGAATGCCACGTCGGTAGGACGCGCAGCGCCCCGATCCGGTTGACCGCTCGATCGCTAAGGTGGGCTTCATGACCGAGTGCCTCTTCTGCCGGATCGTCTCCGGCGAGATCCCGGCCGAGGTCGTGGCGACCTCCGAGCACGCGCTGGCCTTCCGCGATATCAACCCGACGGCGCCCACCCACGTCCTGGTCATCCCGACGCGCCACGTCGTCGACATCCCGACCCTGGCGCAGGCGCCGACCGAGCTGGCCGACCTCGTAGCCCTCGGCGCCCGGGTCGCGGCGTCGGAGGGTCTCGACGACGGGTACCGGCTGGTCGCCAACACCGGTCGGGCCGGCGGTCAGGTCGTCTTCCACGCCCACCTCCACGTCATCGGTGGGCGGCGGATGGGCTGGCCCCCCGGATAGCGGCGGGCGTCGACGCCGCCGTGACCTCGAGCGGACGGCACGCCCGTAGAATGGCGAGACGATGACCGACGCCCAGATCCCGCAGGCCGCGGCCGGCCCCCGATCGGGCGCCGGCTCAGCGGCCGCACCGACATACACGATCACCATTCCCACCGCGGTGCCGATGGTGTCCCTGCTCGGCCCCCACGACGAGCTGCTGCGCACCCTGGAGCGCGCCTTCCCCCGGCTCGACCTGCACGTCCGGGGCAACGAGATCACCCTGCGCGGCCCGAGCGAGGAGGTCGCCCTCGCCGACCGGCTCATCGACGAGCTCGTCGCGATCGTCGGCGGCGGCCACCGGCTCACCACGGACGCGGTCGAGCGGTCCGTCGGGATGCTGCGGGCCCAGACCCGCGAGCGGCCCGCCGACGTTCTGACGATGAACATCGTCTCGAACCGGGGCCGCACGATCCGGCCCAAGACGCTGAACCAGAAGCGCTATGTCGACGCCATCGACGAGCACACCGTGGTCTTCGGGATCGGTCCGGCCGGCACGGGCAAGACCTATCTCGCCATGGCCAAGGCCGTCGCCGCGCTGCAGGCCAAAGAGGTCAGCCGGATCATCCTCACCCGGCCCGCCGTCGAGGCCGGCGAGCGGCTCGGCTACCTGCCCGGCACGCTGAGCGACAAGATCGACCCTTACCTGCGCCCGCTGTATGACGCCCTCCACGACATGGTCGACCCCGACTCGATCCCTCGGCTCATGAGCAGCGGAACCGTCGAGGTCGCCCCGCTGGCCTACATGCGCGGCCGCACCCTCAACGACGCCTTCATCATCCTCGACGAGGCCCAGAACACCTCGACCGAGCAGATGAAGATGTTCCTCACCCGGCTCGGCTTCGGCTCGACCATGGTCGTCACCGGGGATGTCACCCAGGTCGACCTGCCCGGCGGCACCCGGTCCGGGCTGCGGCACGTCCGGGAGATCCTCGACGGGGTCGACGACGTCCACTTCGCCGAGCTGACCTCCCAGGACGTCGTGCGCCACCGACTCGTCAGCGCGATCGTCGACGCCTACGAACGGGCCGAGGCCGACCCGGGCGGAAGGACCCCACGATGAGCGTCGACGTGCTCAACGAGACCGACATCGAGGTCGACGAGATCGAGCTGATGGCCTGCGCGCGCTACGTCATGGAGCAGCTGCGGGTCCACCCCCAGGCGGACCTGTGCCTCACCCTGGTCGACGAGACGGCCATGGAGTCGCTGCACGTCAAGTGGATGGACCTGCCCGGGCCGACCGATGTCATGAGCTTCCCCATGGACGAGCTGCGGCCCGGCCGACCCGACGAGGAGCCCGCCGAAGGGGTGCTCGGCGACATCGTCCTGTGCCCCGCGGTCGCGGCGCGCCAGGCCCAGGCGGCCGGGCACGCGGCCGAGGAGGAGCTGCTCCTGCTCACCGTCCACGGCCTGCTGCACCTGCTCGGGTACGACCACGCCGAGGCGGTAGAGGAGAAGGAGATGTTCGAGCTGCAGCGTCAGCTGCTCCTCACCTTCCTGGCGACCCGCGGCCGCCGCGGCCGCTGAGGCGGCGACGATGACCGCCGCCTGGGTCGTCGCGGTCCTGCTCGGGGCCGGGCTCACCTTCGTCCTCGTCGCGGCCGAGGAGGCCCTGCTGCGGATGTCGCCCTCGCGCGCCGAGGAGCTCGCCGACGAGGGGCGGACGGGCGCTCGGTCGCTGGTCCGCGTGGTCGCCGACCGGGCGCCATACCTGGCAGTTCTCGTCGTCGTGCGGTGCCTCGCGTATGCCGCCACCGCGCTGGGACTTGGCCTGAGCGTCCACCTGCTCGCCGGCGAGGGGGCGGTGGCGCTGGTCGGCGCGATCGCTGCGGTGGGACTGGGCGCCTTCCTCTTCGCGGAGGTCTCGCCGCGGGCCTTTGGGCGGTCGTACTACGACGTCCTGGCCCCGCTGGCCGCGCCCTTCACCGTCGGGCTGCGGACCGTGCTGGGCCCGGTGGCCACCGCCCTGGTCCTTGTCGCCAATGCGGTGACCCCGGGGTCGGGGGAGCGCAACGGGCCCTTCGACACCGAGGCCGAGCTGCGTGACCTCGTCGACCTCGCCGAGGAGAACCAGCTCATCGAGGACGACGAACGGGACATGATCCACTCCGTCTTCGAGCTGTCTGACACGACCGCCCGCGAGGTCATGGTGCCCCGGATCGACATGGAGACCATCGCCCTGGGCAAGTCGCTGCGGCAGGCGTCCGCGCTCTTCGTCCGGTCGGGGTACTCCCGGGTGCCGGTCGTCGGCGACGACTCCGACGACATCCGCGGGGTGCTCTACCTCAAGGACGTCGTCCGAGCGACCCACGCCGACGCCGGGGCGGCGGCCCGCCCGATCACCGAGGTCATGCGCCCCGCGGTCTTCGTCCCCGAGTCGAAGAAGGTCGACGACCTGCTCCGGGAGATGCAGCGCGACCAGAACCACATCGCCGTCGTCGTCGACGAGTACGGCGGGACGGCCGGCCTGGTCACCATCGAGGACATCCTCGAGGAGATCGTCGGGGAGATCTCCGACGAGTACGACCGGGACACGACGGGGATCGAGCCGCTCGGGGACGGCCGGCTCCGGGTGCCTGCCGGAATGGCCATCGACGACCTCGCCGACCTGTTCGCCGTCGGCATCGACGAGGACGAGGTCGACACCGTCGGCGGGCTGCTGACCAAGGCCATCGGCCAGGTGCCCCAGCCGGGGTCGCGCGCCGAGGTGGCCGGGCTGCTCCTCACCGCCGAACGGATGGCCGGGCGCCGACACCGCCTCGCGACGGTCCTCGTCGAGCCGGTCTCGACGGCTGCCTCGCCCCGACGCACCGAAGGAGACCTCGATGCCTGAGGCGCCATACCGAGCCGGCTTCGCCGCCCTCGTGGGCCGACCCAACGCCGGGAAGTCCACCCTGACCAACGCCCTGGTGGGCGAGAAGGTCGCGATCACGTCGTCCAAGCCGCAGACCACGCGGCACACCGTCCGCGGCATCGTCACCACCCCAGCGTGGCAGCTGATCCTCGTCGACACTCCGGGGCTGCACAAGCCGCGGACCCTGCTCGGGGAGCGGCTCAACGACGTGGTTCGGGAGACCCTGCTCGACGTCGACGTCGTCGGTTTCTGCATCACCGCCGACCAGCGGGTCGGCCCCGGCGACCAGTTCATCGCCCGCGAGCTCGCCGAGCTGCAGCGGGCCAAGCGCACCCCGGTCGTCGCGATCGTCACCAAGAGCGACCGCGTGGACCGGCGCCGCCTGGCCGAGCAGCTCATCGCCGTCGACCAGGCGGGCACATGGGCCGATATCGTCCCGTGCTCGGCGACCCGCGGCGACCAGGTCGACACCGTCGCCGAGGTCCTCGCCGGGCACCTGCCCGTTTCGCCGCAGCTGTACCCCGACGAGGTCCACACCGACGAGCCGGACGCCGTCATGGTCGCCGAGCTGGTCCGCGAGGCCGCCCTGGAGGGCGTCCGCGACGAGCTGCCCCACTCGCTGGCGGTCATCGTCGACGAGATGGTGCCGAGGGAGGGCCGGGAGGACGCCGCGCCCCTGCTCGACGTCCGGGTGACCGTGTATGTCGAGCGCGACTCCCAGAAGGCGATCGTCATCGGCCGCGGCGGCAGCCGACTGCGCGAGGTCGGAACCACCGCGCGGGCCGGGATCGAGTCGCTGCTCGGTCAGCGGGTCCACCTCGACCTGCACGTCAAGGTGGCCAAGGACTGGCAGCGCGACCCCAAGGCGCTGCAGCGGCTGGGCTTCTAACCGGTTCTCGGGGTTGAGGGGAAAGCCGACCATCGTCTCGCAGCTGACGGCCGTGTCGGTGCCGGTGGAGCCATTGCAGTAGTCGGTGCCGACGCTGCCAGTGCCCGGAGGTCCGCGGTCAGCGGTCAGCGGTTGCGATGCGTGACCCGCAGCGGCACCTTGACGGTCCGCCACGCCTCGCGGACCGCCGCGACCTCGACGCCGGTCGCGCCATACCGCGCCTTTGCCGCAGCGACGGTCGCCTTCGCGAAGCCGGTGAAGTCCGCGTCACGGGGGAGCCCACCCGCGACGAGGGTGTCGAACCAGATCTGCCCCGCCGCGGCCCATGCGGGGCCGCCGAGTGCGGTGGCGGTGAGGTAGAAAGCCCGGTTCGGGATGCCGGAGTTGATGTGAACCCCGCCGTTGTCATTGCTGCTGTCGTGCGGCAGGTCGACATAGCCGTCCATGTCGGCCGGCTGAGGGTCCTTGCCGAGGACCGGGTCGTCGTATGCCGTTCCAGGCGCCTTCATCGAGCGCAGCGCGACCCCGTTGACCCTGTCGGTGAACAGGCCCTCGCCGATGAGCCAGTCCGCGGCCTCCGCGTCCTGGCCCAGCGAGCGCTGCTTGACCAGGGAGCCGAAGACATCGGAGAGGGACTCGTTGAGCGCGCCGGACTGCGCGACGTAGACCAGCCCCGCGGTGTACTGGGTCAGCCCATGCGCCAGCTCGTGGCCGATGACGTCGATCGACGAGGTGAACGAGTCGAAGTAGACCCCGTCGCCGTCACCGAAGACCATCTGGGTGCCATCCCAGAAGGCGTTGTCGTAGTCCTTGTCGTAGTGGACCGTCGCGGTGAGCGGGAGGCCCGCGCCGTCGAGGGAGTCCCGGCCGTAGCTCTCGATGAGCAGCCCCCAGGTGGCGCCGAGTCCGTCGTAGGCCTCGGTGACCGAGATGTCCTCCGTGGCCGGTTCCCCTTCGGACCGGACCAGCCGTCCGGGCAGGCTGGTCCGGTGCTCGGCGTCATAGAGCGAGCGCCGGGCGGTGGGGGGCTCGGTGTCCGGGCTGGTCGGGACCTGCTGCGCGCGAGGGGGTGTCGAGGCGTCGCGGGCGCGGTCTCGGAGGCCCTGGGGGACGATGCCCGGGAGGCGCCCGATGATGCGGTCCTGCTGCTCCCGACGTGCGCGCATCGCGACGTCGGCACGCAGCGACCGTTCCGCAGCCGCGACCACCGTCGGCTCGTCCGCCGAGGCCAGCCGGCGCATGAGGTAGTCGGGGACGATGGAGCACCAGGGCTGGGGGGCGGCTGAGGTCGGCATACCACCAGGGTCGCCGTGACCACTGACAACGGCAACAGGGGCCCCATGGTCAGGCCACATGGACGGGCGCGAAACAGGGGGCGACGACCCCTTGACAGGCTTGCTGACCAGGCAACCAATATATTGCATGCCTGTTCCACCGGGGGGTGCGCTGAACCGCTCGCTGCTGCGACAAGACGTCTACCTCCGGCTCCGCGACGCCATCGTCGACGGGACCTTCGCGCCGGGGGAGCAGCTGCGTGACCACGAGCTGGCGGCCTGGCTCGGCGTGAGCCGCACTCCGGTGCGTGAGGCCCTGCTGCGGTTGGGGCAGTCCGGGCTGGTCCTCAGCCGCCCGGGGCGCTCGACCACGGTGGCCGGGCTGAGCGCCGCGGCGGCTCGGGACGCGCTCGAGGTGGTCGCGGCCATGCACGAGGTGGCGGTGCGCGGCGCGGTCCCGCGGCTGACCGATGCGGACCTGGCCCAGATGCGTGGCGCGAACGAGGACTTCGCCGAGGCGCTGCGGCATGCGGATGCCGAGGGGGCGCTCGCTGCCGACGACGTGCTCCACGCTGTGCCCGTTCGGGTGTGCGGGAACTCCGCCGTGACGGAGGTCCTCGAGCAGTTCACGCCGCTGCTGCGCCGGGTCGAGCGGCTGCGGTTCGCCACCTTGGGCGGGCGGGCCTCGGTGCGTGCGCACACCAGCCTCATCCAGGCCTGCGCCCGCGGGCATGGCGAGGAGGCCGCGGAGATCTCGACGCGGATCTGGTTCAGCCTGACCCCCCTGATCGACGCCCTCGACGAGGCGTGACCCGCGCCGTCATACCTTCAGTTCGTGAACCCACCCCCCGTTCCACCCCCTCAAAGACACACCTTTAGAAGCGTTCTAAAGGTGTGTCTTTGCAGGGGGTTGAACGCAAGGGGGGTAGAACCGTGAATGCACCAGGATGTGGACACACCGGCTCGCCAGGTGGACTCGGCGCCACGGCACGGCATACCCTCGACGACGTGCGCTCTGCGAGCCTGCTCCTTCGCTGCCGCGGCGAGGCCTGACCCGGCCCCCCTCGTCGCGGTGTGAGGTGTGCCCGGCCGGACACCACCCAGCGACGAGAACCCAGCCAAGGAGCACCGGCCATGAAACACCCACAGACCCCCTCGGGGATGCCCTTCACCAAGTACGTCCCCTTCCATGAGCAGATCCCGATCGACCTGCCCGACCGCACCTGGCCCACCCAGCGCCTGACCAAGGCACCCCGGTGGGCCGCGGTCGACCTGCGCGACGGCAACCAGGCCCTCATCGACCCGATGAACCCCGAGCGCAAGAAGCGCCTCTTCGACCTGCTCGTCTCGATGGGCTACAAGGAGATCGAGGTCGGCTTCCCCAGCGCGAGCCAGACCGACTTCGACTTCTGCCGCATGCTCATCGAGGGCGGCCATATCCCCGACGACGTGACGATCCAGGTGCTGACCCAGTGCCGGGACCACCTCATCGAGCGGACCTTCGACGCGATCCGCGGCAGCAAGCAGGCGATCGTCCACTTCTACAACTCGACCTCGACGCTCCAGCGGCGGGTCGTCTTCGGGCTGGACCAGGACGGCATCATCGATATCGCCGTCCAGGGCGCGAAGCTGATCAAGAAGCTCGAAGAGACCATCCCCGACACCGACATCTACTACGAGTACTCGCCGGAGTCCTTCACCGGGACCGAGCTCGACTTCGCGATGCGGATCTGCAATGCGGTCATCGAGGTCATCGACCCCACCCCGGACCACAAGATGATCGTCAACCTGCCCGCGACGGTCGAGATGATCACCCCGAATGTCTACGCCGACTCGATCGAGTGGATGATCCGCCAGATCGCCCGGCGCGACTCGGTCGTCGTCAGCCTTCACCCACACAACGACCGCGGCACTGCCGTCGCGGCGGCCGAGCTGGGCCTGCTCGCCGGCGCGGACCGGATCGAGGGCTGCCTGTTCGGCAACGGCGAGCGCACCGGCAATGTCGACCTCGTCACCGTGGGGATGAACCTGTTCACCCAGGGCGTCGACCCGCAGATCGACTTCTCGAATATCGACGCGATCCGGCGCACCGTCGAGCACTGCAACCAGATCAAGGTCCACGAACGTCACCCGTATGGCGGTGACCTCGTCTTCACGGCCTTCTCCGGCTCCCACCAGGACGCCATCAAGAAGGGCTTCGAGTGGATGGAGAAGGACGCCCGCACGGCCGGGACCTCGGTCGACGGCATCCCGTGGGGCGTCCCATATCTGCCGGTCGACCCGCACGACCTGGGCCGTTCCTACGAGGCCGTGGTCCGGGTCAACAGCCAGTCCGGCAAGGGTGGCGTCGCGTACATCCTCAAGACCGAGCGGGGGATGGACCTGCCGCGCCGGCTCCAGATCGAGTTCTCCGGCGTGGTCCAGCACGATGTCGACCAGGACGGCGGCGAGGTCACCCCGGCCGAGCTCTGGGCGAAGTTCGAGGACGAGTACCTCCCGACCCCGGACCACCCGTGGGGGCGGTTCCGGCTCGCCTCGACCCGGATCGACGCGGAGGAGGATGGCGAGACGCACCTCGTCGTCGGCCTGCGCGACCGCTCCGTCCCCGGCACCGAGGTCACCACGGTCGAGGGCCACGGCAATGGCCCGATCGCGGCCTTCGTCGATGCCTTGGCCCAGTTCGACGTGGACGTCCGCGTGCTCGACTATGCCGAGCACGCCATGTCCGCCGGTGGCGACGCAAAGGCCGCCGCGTATGTCGAGTGCGCCGTCGGCGAGCGGGTGCTCTGGGGCGTCGGGGTCGACTCCTCCATCGTCCGCGCCTCGCTCAAGGCGATCGTCTCCGCGGTCAACCGGGCGCTGCGCCCCGCCGAGGTGAGCGGCTGACCCGAGGACGCGCCCGCCGGGTCACCCCTCGTGGGGGAAGACCCGGCGGGCACCCGCCTCGGTGGTCGCCAAGGCGTCGTCGGGGTTGACGACCGCACCCTGCCGCATGGTGAGGCATCCGCACCCGACGGACATCGCTAGCCCGTCGCGGACCTGCTCCAGCTCCGTGATCCGAGCCCGAAGGACAGGGGGCCACCGCTGCGGTCCGACACCTCGCCGATGGTCAGCAGGTCGTGCGAGTCCAAGCCTTGACCTCAAGTCCACGTGATGGTGTGGGGTAGGGACATGGTGACAACACAAGGGGTGTATGACGAGGCGCTGGACCGGTTCCACGCGACCGGTCCGGAGTTCGAGGGGTGGCTGTCGAACCACGGACCGATGGTCGTGGAGGCGCTGGCCAGGCGCGGCTCGGGCGAGCTCGTGCACCGCTGGACCGACAGTTATCTCGACCGCCTCGACGACGCACCGGTCGCGCGGTTCAGGATCGGAGCGCAGGACTGGCACCACGACTTCGGCAACGCGGTCCTGCTCGGTGAGTGGCGGGAGTTCTTCCGCGCCGAGGTGGCCGAACATGGGTGGCAGGCCACGGTGGCCACGTGGTGGCCGCGGCTGCTGCCTGGCATCGCCAGCGGCGCAACGCACGGGGTGATCCGACTGGGCCACGCGCTGCGAGCGATCCGGGACGAGGAGACCGAGCCGCGCCGGACCGAGGTCGCGCATGCCCTCGGGTACTGGGCGGCCCGGTGGGAGCCGGTGACGATCGTCAGGCCGTCGGGGCGGCGCCCGGTCGGTGAGGTGGTCGAGGGCCTGCCCGGCATACCGGACCAACGTTTCGGCATCCGGTACCGACTCCGGCAGCAGGCCGACCTGCCCGACCTGGCGACGAAGCTCGCCTCCGCGGCCGGACCGGCGGGGCCGGACGAGGTGACGGGAGCCCTCGAGACCCTGGTCGGCGCGGCCGTGGCGGCATACTCGCGGCTGGCGCACGGGAACCCGACCATGCTCGTCCACGCGGTCACGGCCCCCAACGCGGTCCGCCTTGCGCTGCCGAGCCTGCCCCGGGCGCTGTGGCTCGACGCCTACGCGGCCGCCTGGACCGCGACTGCCGCCGTCGTGTCGGCCTACCGACCGCAGAGTCCGCGCCCGGTCACCAGCTCGTCCGAGACCCCCGAGCAGATGTGGGAGCGGGTCGTCGAGAACGGCGGGGAGCACATCGTCAAGCTGGCCGACACCGTGCTCGACGCATGCCGTGCCGACAGCACCGGGCAGGCGGTGTCGGCCGTCGACGTGGCGATCTCCCTCGACGCCTGACCGGACGAGGACTCCCGCCGGGCGCCAGGTCGCGGGATGCTGTCGGTCATGGCGACCTTCGAGAACCTCACCGTGCACCGGGACGGACCGACGACGACGATCACCCTCGACCGGCCGGAGAAGCGCAACGCGCTGTCCGCGGCGATGATGGCCGAGCTCACCGAGGCCGTCCTGGCCGCCGGAGCCAGTGACGCCCTGGCCGTGGTCATCGCGGCCAACGGCCCGGTCTTCTCCGCGGGGCACAACTTCGCGGACATGGCCGGCGCCGACCTGCGCACCGCCCGCGACCTCTTCCTCCAGTGCACGGCGATGATGGACGCCATCCAAGGCATCCCGCAGCCGGTCGTGGCGAAGGTCCACGCCCTCGCGACGGCCGCAGGCTGCCAGCTGGTCGCCTCCTGCGACCTGGCCGTCGCCGCGGACACCGCCGGCTTCGCCATCCCCGGCGGCAAGGGCGGGCTGTTCTGCCACACCCCGCTGGTCGCCGTGGCGCGCAGCGTCGGGCGCAAACGGGCCCTGGAGCTGGCCCTGTCGGGTGACACCATCGACGCCACCACCGCCGCCGACTGGGGCCTGGTCAACAGGGCCGTCCCGGGCAGCGAGCTCGACGCCGAGGTGGCCGCGCTGGTCGCTCGGGTCACCCGCGGCAGCGCGTACAGCCGCTCCCTGGGCAAGCGGACCTTCTACGCCCAGGTCGGGCTGCCCCAACGGCAAGCCTACGACCTGGCCATCGAGGTCATGGCCGCCGCGGTGACCTCGCAGGACGCCCAGGAGGGGATCGCCGCCTTCCTCGAGAAGCGCCCGGCGGCATACACCAGTCGTCCTTGACCCCACGGCTGCCCGCCGACCTGGAGGCGCGCTCCGGGTCGCCCTTGCCAGAAGCGAGACCCGGACGCCATCCTTGGGAGCGCAGCCTGGCGAGCCGAGAAGGCATGCCTCGCAGCGTGATTGTGGGGGTTATGGTCAGATGCGCAGGCTGTTGCGTGGGGTGCTGGCAGTGTTCGCAGCGCTGTGGGTCGTGCTCATCGGACCCATGGCACTGGCCACGGCGGCAACCGTGGCGATCACCAGCCCGACTGACGGCTCAACTGGCCCAGACAGCATCCCCGACGTGACCGGCACGGCCACCCCCGGGCAGACCATTCACGTCACCGCCAACGGCATCGAGATCGGGACACCCCCCCCGGTGCCACCCCCCCCCATGGCACCCCCTCGTCACCCCGGCACCAGCACTGGGCCGGGGTGCCCGCTAGGTCCGCCCCCCGCCCCCCCCCCCCCCCCCCCCCCCCCCCCCCCCCCCCCGCCCCGGCCCTCGCCCCCCCCCGGCCCCGGGCGCCCCCCCCCCCGCCGCCCCCCCCCGGCAGCGGCACCGGCGTCGTCATACGCCACGTCGAAGTCGAGGTGGTGGGTGCCATCGGCGTCGATGACCAGCTCACCGGTACCGGTCAGGCCAACGAGCCCGCCGGTGCCGCTGGACGGGACGATGACGACGAGATGGTGTGAGCGCTGGGCACCATCGGTCGTCGCGGTGTGGGCGAACGCGAATGTCCCGTCGCGGCCGTCGAAGGTCCCCGAGAAGACCTCGAGCGCGACATAGGTGCCGACACCGGTCTCCATCGAGAACGCCGAGGAGAACTGGGCCACTGACCGGCCCGCGACCGCGCCGGTGAACTCCTTGGTGAGGTAGGCGTGGCCCACGGGGATGCCGACCTCGACCGGTGGGGCGTAGTCGGTCGGCGCGACGTCGACGACCCGGAAGGTCGACCTGACGAGATGGCTCATCACCACACTCCTTTCGGACGGAACTGGATCGAGATGCGGGGACCGACCGGCCGGGCCGTCTTGAGGACGGCGTGCTCCCAGGTGCGCTGGCAGGAGCCGCCCATGACGAGCAGGTCGCCGTGGCCGACCTCGACGCGGACGATGTCGCCGCCGCCGACCGGTCGCAGTGACAGCGCCCGAGGCGCGCCGAGGGAGAGGATCGCGACCATGGTGTCCTGTGTCGAACCGCGGCCGATCGTGTCCCCATGCCAGGCCACGGAGTCGGCGCCGTCACGGTACAGGCACAGCCCCGCGGAGACGAAGGGCTCACCGAGCTCGGCCGCATAGTGCCCCGACAGCAGCCGCCGAGCGTCGCTCAGCAACGGATGGGGCAGACCGGCGGAGCCGTCATAGGTGCAGGTGAGACGGGGGACCGCGACAACGGAGTCGTACATCTGCCGGGTCTCGGCGCGCCAGGGAATCTCGCGAAGCAGCGCGTCGAAGAGCAGCTCCGACCCGCCCAGCCACCCGGGCAGATGGTCGACCCAGGCACCCCGGGTCAGCGTCATCCGACGCACCGACGGCCCGATGGGTCGGAACGCGGGCGCGTCGGCAAGGTCGAGAAGGGACCCCTGCAGTGCCACGGTCATCGCTCCATGCTAGCAGAGACTCGAACATCTGTTCTAGTGACGCACGAGTCACCCCGCTGACCAGCGTCGCCCCACGTCGCGCATGCCCGCCTGTTGCTACCGTCCATCGGGTGGACCTGGCACGGGGACGCGGCCCTTGGCTGCTCGCCTGGCTCGCAGTGGCGCCGATCGTCGCACTGCGTGCCGGCACATTGGCCGAGTCGGACACCTTCTGGCAGACCAGGACCGGCGAGCTGATCCTCGACCTGGGCCGACTGCCGACGGCCGACCCGTTCTCGTGGACCGCCGCCGGGCACCCGTGGACGGTGAACTCCTGGGGCTTCGACGTCCTCCTCGCCTGGGCCTACCGGTCCGGCGGTCTTCCCGGGATCGCGCTCGCCGGGGCTGTCCTGGCCTTCCTCGCCGCGGGTCTGGTCCTCCTCGTCGCCCGCCGGCTCGGTGCCGGTCCGCTGGCCGCCACCGTCGTCGTCCAGGGGGCTGCCCTGGCGCAGCTGACCTTCCTCTCGGTGCGCCCACAGCTGGTCGACTACTGCGTCATACCGGTGCTCGTCCTGCTTACGCGGGGGGTGACCCGCCCCGCTGCCCAGCTGCCCGCGCGGCTGGTCGGGCTCGGAGCGCTGGCCACCGTGTGGGTCAACCTGCACTCCACCGCGGTCATGGGGGTGCCGCTGCTGGCCGCAGCTGCCGTCGCCACGGCGGTATGGCGCCCCGCCGCCCTCGGACGGGTCGGCGCCGCCCTCGCGGTCTACACCCTGGGGGTCATGGTCAACCCGGCCGGCCCGCAGATCCTCGCCCAAGCGGTCACCGTCGCGAGGGAGTCGACCGGAGTCATCACGGAGTGGTCGCGCCCCGAGCTGACCAGTCCGGCGGTCGTCGCGGGCCTGGTCGCCGCTGCTGCCGCGGCCGTGGTGACCTGGCGCTCGCGCGACCCATTGCTCTTCCCGCTGCTCGCGCTTCCCGCGCTGAGTTCGCTGGTCTGGGCCCGGATGCTGCCGGTCGCGGTGCTGCTCGCCGCCGCCGTTCTTCCCGCGACCCGGCTCCCGCGCCTGGTGCTGCCCGAACGACCGAGCCGGACCGCGCTGCCAACGGTCAAGCCGGTCGTCGTCTCGTGGGGCCGCCGGGGGGTTCTCTCCCTCGCGATCGCGCTGGCCCTGGTCTGCGCCCTGCTCGCCGGCGGGCTCGCCGCCGGGCTCGGCCAGCCGGACCCGGCGACCTACCCGGCCGTGGCCGTGACTGACCGCCTCCCGCCGCGGTGTCATGTCCTCAACTCCTACCTCCTCGGCGGCTGGCTCGAGCTGGTCCGCCCGGACCTGCTCGTGTCGGTGGACTCGCGCAACGACGTCTTCGGCGCGGAGCAGGTCCGGCGCAACGAGGCGGCGGTCACCCGGTCCGCCGGCGATCTCGCGGCCGACACCGCAGGCGCCGACTGTGTCGTCGTCCCCGCGACGGCCGGGCTCGCGACCCGGCTGCGGTCCGCGCCGGGCTGGCGGCTTGTCGCCCAGGACGCGGCGGCGGTCGCCTTCGTCCGCGGCTGACCATCGCGCGCAACCCCAGGTCCACGACCACGGGGTATGCCGACGCGCGCAGCCGACCGATCGTCCGCCGCCGGCAGCGGTTCGGGAGACAATGGCCCCATGCCCGTGTACCGAGACGAGGCGATCGTCCTGCGCACCCACAACCTGGGTGAGGCCGACCGCATCGTCACGCTGCTCACCCGCGGGCGCGGCAAGGTCCGCGCGGTCGCCAAGGGCGTGCGCCGGACGACCTCCCGGTTCGGGGCCCGGCTCGAGCCCGGGATGGCCGTGGACCTGCAGTGCTACGAGGGCCGCAACCTCGACACGGTCAACCAGGCCGTCTCGCTCGGCGGCTATGGCGACACGGTGTCGAAGGACTATGCGGCATACACGACGATGTCGGTCATGCTCGAGACCGCGGACCGGTTGACCGACGAGCACGAGGTCGCGACCCAGCAGTACCACCTCCTCGCCGGCGCGGTCCGCTCGCTCGCCGGGGGTGAGCACGACTCGGCGCTGGTGCTCGACGCGTACCTGCTCCGGGCGCTCGCGGTCGCCGGCTGGGCGCCGAGCTTCCTTGACTGCGCGCGCTGCGGCGAGCCAGGGCCGCACCGCAGCTTCCACGTCGCCTCCGGTGGTGCGGTCTGCGCGGTATGCCGCCCGCCAGGCTCGGCCACGCCCGCCCCGGCGACCCTGGAGCTGCTCTCCGCGCTGCTGACCGGCGACTGGGCGATCGCCGACGCCAGCGCCGTCCAGCACCGCCGCGAGGGCAGCGGCCTGGTCACCGCCTTCCTCAGCTGGCACCTCGAGCGGGGGCTGCGGGCCATGCCGCACGTGGAGCGGGTATGACCTACCGGCGCCCCTTCCCGCACCCCTCCGGGGCCCAGGTGCCCGCCTTGCCCCGCGAGGCGCTGCCCAAGCACGTGGCCATCGTCATGGACGGCAACGGCCGATGGGCCAACGCCCGCGGCCTGCCCCGCACCGCCGGCCACGAGGCGGGGGAGGCCGCGCTGCTCGACGTCGTCGCCGGGGCGATCGAGCTCGGCATACCGCACCTGTCGGCATACGCCTTCTCGACGGAGAACTGGAAGCGCAGCCCCGACGAGGTGCGCTTCCTCATGGGCTTCAACCGTGACGTCATCCGCCGCCGCCGCGACCAGCTGCACGACTGGGGCGTGCGGATGCGCTGGGTCGGGCGGGCCCCGCGGCTGTGGCGCTCGGTCATCCACGAGCTCCAGGTCGCCGAGGAGCTGACCCGGCACAACACCGGCCTCACGCTGTACTTCTGCGTCAACTACGGCGGGCGCGCCGAGATCGCCGACGCCGTTGCGCGACTGGCCGCGGATGTCGCCAGCGGCCGGCTCTCGCCGCGCCGGGTCGACGAGTCGACGATCCAGCGCTATCTCGCCGAGCCGACGATGCCCGATGTCGACCTGTTCATCCGCACCTCCGGCGAGCAGCGCACGTCGAACTTCCTGCTGTGGCAGTCGGCATATGCCGAGCTCGTCTTCCTCGACACGCTCTGGCCGGATGTCGACCGCCGGCACCTGTGGCAGGCCGTCGCGACCTATGTCGGCCGGGACCGGCGCTATGGCGGGGCGGTGGACCAACCCCAGGAAAGCTCCCAGACGCAACCCCTGCACCCGACCCGGGACCAGCCCAGTGACGGCTGAGCCTCCCGAGCGCAACGGCTCCTCGGCCGTCCCGGCTCGTCGCTCAGACCGGCACCGCGGCGCGACACCGGGCCCGCAGCGCCGGTCTCTGCTCGCCCGGGTCGACGGCGCGGCTGTCCGCGCGAGGGAGTGGTTCGAGTCGGTCCGCGGCGCCATCCCGTGGGCCGGGCTGGCCGTTGCCGCCGGTCTCATCGCCCTGGTCCTGGCGCGGGGGTGGCTGCACACCGCCGTGGCGTCCGTCGAACCGCTGTCGGCCTGGCTCGCCGTGGTGGCGTCGGTCTGTCTCCAGGGGCTGCCCTTCCTCGTCGCCGGCGTCCTGCTCTCGGCCGCCCTGTCGGTGTGGCTTCTCCCGCGTATGGCGCACCGGCTTTCCGGGCCCCTGGCGCCCGACGCCGACGACCCTGCCGAGGTGCCGGCGTCGCGCGGTGGCGGGCCTCTAGCCGTGCCGGTGTCGGCGCTGGCGGGACTCGTCCTGCCGCAGACCTCCGCTCGTGCCGCGGACACGGCCGCCGAGTGGTGTCGCGCCGGCGTGACCCCGGGGGCCGCGCACGCCTACCGGCTCAGCGCTGCCTCAGCCAATCCCGTCGCGCTCGTGTCCACCGCGGTCTTCTTCCCTGGCCAGCCCGGAGTGCTTGCCGCCAGGGTGGGCATCGGCCTTGTCCTGGCCCTTCTCGTCGGGTGGGCGTGGCCGGTCCTCAGTGGTGCCTCCGCGGCTCGTGCGGGAGGGCTGCGGGCAGTGCCTGCGGGCGCGGAGGACTCGGCCGAGGTGGGCCGGTTCATCGACCGCGCGAGGGACGACCTGCTGCGCGGCGGCGGCCACCTCGCCCTCGCCGCGGCGCTGGCTGCGGCCTTCTCGCAGCTGGTCCCGGCCTCCTGGCTGGAGGCAGTGGGCGGTTCCACACTGGCCGCCGTCGCCGTCGCTGGTGTGCTCGCCGTGCTGGGCGGGGCCGACGCCGTGGCCAACGCCGTCGTGGCCGTGAGTCTCACCCGGTTCCCCCTGGTCGCCCAGCTCGCCTATCTCGTCGTCGGGCCGGCCGCCGACCTCTCCACGGCGGTGCGGTTGACCGCATGGCTGGGCCGCCGCGGCGCCGCGCAGGTGACCGTGGTCGCGGGAGCCCTTGCGGTGCTCGGAGCCGTCGCCGCGGGGGTGGTGCTCACGTGAGGAAGAGCTATCGCAGTCTGGCCCTGGCCGTTGTCGGCGTCATCGTCATCGCGTCGTCGGCGACCGGTCAGTGCCTCACCCTGGTCCCCGACGCCAGCCGGTGGGGCATCATCGGCGCGGGCGTGCTGATGATCGCCCTGGCCGTGGTCTCCGCCATGCGCGACCACCACGTCGCGTCGGCCTACCGTGCGGTCGCGCCCGCCGAACCGCGCCTCCTCGATGGAGCCGCGGACAAAGCCACCGGAGGGGCTGTGGAGGGCGCGGCGGAGGGCGCCGCAGCCCTCTCCCGGTCGGCTCGCCGGGCCGCCGCGGCAGCTGCCGCGCACGCCATGCCCCGGCAGCCGCGTCGGTTGCGCGTCGGGTGGGGGATGGTCGTCCCCTTCGTCGCCTTCGCCGCGCTCGCTCCGGGTCCGCTCGGTGCGTATGCCGGCGCTCGCGGTGACGGCTCGGTTGCGTCATTGCCGACCGGCGGCCAGGCCTCCTCGGCGGAGCAGGCGGGGCCGGTCGGTCCGCTGGCCGAGATGACCCTGACGGCATACTCGCGGCTCGCCCTGTCGGCCTCGGCGGAGCAGCTGCGAGCCCGGACGGTCCTGCTCACCGGCTTCGTCCTGCCGGGCGACTCGTCGACGTCGTGGTATCTCACCCGGCTGGTCGCCACGGCGGGAGCCGCCGACGCCCGACCGGTTCGCGTCGAGGTGCGCTCGGCGGTCCCCGCGGCGACCGGCACCTGGGTCGGCGTCTTGGGCACCTGGCCCGGAGCGCCGGGTGGCACGGTCGACGCCCCGCTGGCGGTCATCGAGGCGACAACGGTGACCCCGATCGTCGAGCCCGGTCAGCCGTACGAGAACCCGCGCCCCTGAGCGAGCGGGGTCACCTGCAGCCGGGGCAGGTCCCGAAGATCTCCACCGTGTGGACGACGTCGGTGAACCCGTGCTCCTCGCTCACCGCGCGACAGGAGCGCTCCACTGCGGGGATCTCTACCTCGACGGTGCGCCCGCAGGACCGGCAGACGAGGTGGTGGTGGTGCGACTCGGAGCACCGCCGGTAGACCGCCTCCCCGTCGTCGGTACGCAGCACGTCGACCAGGCCCTCCGCGCTCATCGCCTGCAGGGTGCGGTAGACCGTGGCCAGCCCGACCGCGTCGCCGGTCTCGCGGAGCCTGGCGTGGATCGCCTGGGCGGAGACGAAGTCATCGCTGGTGCGCAGGAGGGCCTCCACAGCCGCGCGCTGCCGGGTGGGACGGCGGGTGCTCATCGGGGGGTCCCTGTCTCGCCTCGGGGGGCGGTGTCGGGGTGAAGAGCCCCCAGCTCGGTATGCCGGTGCCCGCTGTGGACATAGTCGACGTGGTCCTCGTGCAGGACGAGGTCGTGACCGCAGCCGGGACCGTGCTGGTGGTCCGGCTCCACCGGGTCACCGCCGCGCCCGTGCCCGCGTCGCCGGACGGCCGCAGCCACGCCGGCGCCGAGCGCGGCCACGACATACACAGCGACGGCGAGCAGGACGATCGTCGCGCCGGACGGGGTGTCGAGCTGGTAGGACAGGAGGACCCCACCGACCGCGCTGAGCACCCCGATGAGGACCGCCCACCGGGCCGCACCGGCGAACGAGCGCCCGAGCACCTGCCCGGTCGCATTGGGCACGACCATGAGGGCGCTGATGAGCAGCAGCCCGACGACCCGCATGGCCACGACGACGGTCACCGCGACGAGGACGCCGAGGACGAGGTTGAGGGCCAGGACCGGCAGTCCCGCGGCCCGCGCATACTCCTCGTCCTGAGCAGCGGCGAAGAGCGCCGACCAGAGCAGTGCCACCACCGCGGCGACGCCGGCACCCATGACGGCGAAGATGGTGAGGTCACCTGTGGAGACCGTCGTGATGGCACCGAAGAGGTAGGAGGTGAGATTGGCGGGGGAGCCCTTCGGGGAGGCGGAGATGAGCGCGACACCGGCGGCGATCCCACCGTAGAAGATGATCGCCAGGGCGGTGTCGCCGCCGGTCCGCCCCCGGCTGCGGATCAGCTCGACGACAACTGCGGCGGCGGCCGCGGCGACGAGCGCGGTGAGCACCGGGGCCTGGTTGGTCAGCAGCCCGACGGCCACCCCGGCCAGCGCGACGTGGCCGATGCCGTCGCCGATGAGGGCGAGCCGGCGTTGGACGAGGAAGACCCCGACCATCGGCGCGACCAGCCCGACGATCGCCGCCGCGACGAGGGCGCGCTGGAGGAAGTCGTACCCGAGGAGGTCAACCACCGCGCACCCCTCCAGGTTCGTGGAAGGGCCCACTGGTGACGACCCCGGGGCTGGCCTGGGCGCTCAGCTCGAGGTCGTGGTGGTGCGTGTCGTGGTCGTGGTGGACGTGCGGGTGGACCTGCTCGAACTGCGCGGTTGGCCCGTCGAAGGTGATGCCGCCCCGGTCGATGACGACGACCCGCGTGACGACTGGTTCAAGGGCCTCGAGCTCGTGGGTGACGATGACCTGGGTGACCCCCTGAGCGGCGAGCCGGGCGAGGACTTCCGCGAGAACGTGCTGGTTGGCGACATCGACGCCGGCAGTGGGCTCGTCCATGAGGAGGATCTGGGGGTCTCCGGCCAGCGCCCGGGCGATGAGGACCCGACGCTGCTGGCCGCCGGACAGGGTCGAGACGTCGGTGTCGGCGTGCTCGCCGAGCCCGACGACCCGCAGGGCCGCGTCGACCGCCTCCCGGTCGGGCCGGGACGGGCGTCGGAGCAGCCCGCGCCGCGCGATGCGACCCGTCGCGACGATCTCCCGCGCCGTGGCCCGGACTGCGGCGGTGAGGGTATGCCGCTGCGGGACGTATCCCACCAGATGCCTCTCGGTGAACCGGTCCCTGGGGGTGCCGAGGATCTCGACGCTGCCACCCAGGCACGGGGCCAGGCCGAGGACGCCGCGGACCAGCGTCGACTTGCCCGAGCCGTTCGGGCCGAGGACGGCGACGACCTCCCCGGCGCGGATGGTGAGGTCGACCGCGGTGAGGACGGGGCGCTCGGCATACCCGAAGGACGCCCCGGCGAGCCGGAGGATGACCGAGCCCACCTGTTCTCGGGCCGCGCTGGGAGGCGAGCTGGTCATGGGCACCGCTGCCCCGCCCGGACCGCGGCGAGGTTCGCCGTCATCACCTCGAGGTAGTCCGTGCCGGCCGAGGTCGACGTGATGCCCTCGACCGGGTCGAGGGTGGCGACCGTCGCCCCGGTCGACGACGCGAGGGTGGCGGCGAGCTTGGGGTCGACCAGCGGCTCGGTGTAGATCGTCGTCACCCCCGCGCTACGGACCAGGTCGGCGACCCGGGCGAGGTCTGCGGCGCTGGGCTCGGCGTCGGGGGAGACGCCCGCGATCGGCACCTGGGTGAACCCATAGGCCGCCGTGAGGTAGCCGAAGGCCGCGTGGCTGGTCACGAGATCTTTGATCTGGCAGGTCCTCGTGCCCGTGAGCCATTGACCGTTGAGGGCGGTGAGCTCGGCCACCAGGACCCTCGCGCGGGAGGTGTAGCCCGCAGCGTGCGCCGGATCGACGCTGGCCAGCCGCGCCGCGAGAGCGGTCGCGACATCGGCGTACCGCACCGGGTCGAGCCAGAAGTGCGGGTCGGTCGTGCCGCTGCTCGACGTGGTGAGCCGGGCAGCCTGCGTGACGTCGAAGGGGGCGGTCGCCGGCTGGGCCGCGAGCGCATCGTCGACGGCGGGCTGGAAGCCTTTGGCAAAGACGACGAGTAGCGCCTTGGGGAGGTCGGCGATGGTCCGCGGGGTCAGCTCGACGTCGTGCGGTTCGGCTCCCGGCTTCGTCAGCGGTATGACGACCAGGTCGTCGCCTGCGATCCGGGTGGCCAGGTACTCCAGCGGATAGAACGCCGCCATGACGGCGGGCTTGCCGGTCGACTCGGTCTCACCGCTCGGGCCCGTGCAGGCGCTGACGCCGACCAGCGCCGCGGCGACGACGGTCGCGAGAACGGACGCCAAGGCGGTGCGGCGCGGTCGACGGGACATGGCCCGACTGTACGAGAAGTGAGAGTGATTCTCAAAATCACTTAGCGGTGACTGACTCCGCGTCGGCTAGCGGGGGAAGGCCCGGACGATCGCCGCGGCGATGACCATGAGCAGGACGGTGCTGCGCATGAGCCGCTCGGGCAGGCTCAGCCGCGGCCAGGTGAGGAAGAGGAACCACGCGATGAGCGCCGCCACGAGGACCAGCGGCACCCAGCCGAAGGCCGGCACGAGGACGGACACGACGAAGAGCGCGAGGACGACCAGCGGCAGGACGAGCCGCGGCAGGGCGTTGAGCCGTTCGGCCACGGGGACGCTGGCGTGCTCGAGTCGGGAACGCAACGGCATACTCACCGCTCCAGGGTACGGGAGGGGAGCCGGGAGGCCGACCTCACGACCGACCCGGTGACCGACCCGGTGACCGACCGGGCGACCGACCCGGTGGCCGACCCGGGTGAGCGGGGCGACCCGCGCGGACGGATACCCTTGGGCGCATGGCTGCACCGTCCACCACCGTTGACCAGGTCGTCAGCCTCGCCAAGCGGCGAGGCTTCGTTTTCCCGTGCGGGGAGATCTACGGGGGGACGCGGTCGGCGTGGGACTACGGTCCCTTGGGAGTCGAGCTCAAGGAGAACATCAAGCGGCAGTGGTGGCGCTCCATGGTCACCGCTCGTGAGGACGTCGTCGGCCTGGACTCCTCGATCATCCTCCCGCGGCAGACCTGGGAGGCCTCCGGTCACGTCGCGACCTTCTCCGACCCGCTGACCGAGTGCCAGTCCTGTCACCATCGGTTCCGCGCCGACCACCTCCAGGAGCAGGTGGCCGAGAAGAAGGGGATCGCGAACCCGGACGACGTCCCGCTGGTCGAGATCGCCTGTCCGCACTGTGGCACCCGCGGCAAGTGGACCGACCCGCGGCAGTTCTCCGGGCTGCTCAAGACCTATCTGGGCGTCACCGAGGACGAGTCCGGCCTGCACTACCTGCGGCCCGAGACCGCCCAAGGCATCTTCCTCAACTTCGTCAATGTCATGAATGCCGCCCGGAAGCGCCCGCCGTTCGGGATCGCCCAGACCGGCAAGTCCTTCCGCAACGAGATCACCCCGGGCAACTTCATCTTCCGCACCCGCGAGTTCGAGCAGATGGAGATGGAGTTCTTCGTCGTGCCCGGCACCGACGAGGAGTGGCACCAGTACTGGATCGACGAGCGCACCCGCTGGTACGTCGACCTGGGCATCGCCGCGGAGAACCTGCGGCACTATGAGCACCCTGCGGAGAAGCTCTCTCACTACAGCAAGCGCACCGTCGACATCGAGTACCGTTTCCGGTTCGCCGGCTCAGAATGGGGCGAGCTCGAGGGCATCGCCAACCGCACCGACTTCGACCTCTCGACGCACGCCAAGGCCTCGGGCCAGGACCTCACCTACTTCGACCAGACCACCGGGGAGCGGTTCACCCCGTATGTCATCGAGCCTGCGGCCGGGTTGTCCCGCTCGCTGATGACCTTCCTCGTCGAGGCCTATGTCGAGGACGAGGCCCCGAACACCAAGGGCGGGGTCGACAAGCGGACCGTCCTGCGCCTCGACCCGCGGCTTGCCCCGGTCAAGGCCGCCGTGCTCCCGCTGTCGCGCAATGCCGACCTCTCCCCGAAGGCTCGGGACCTCGCCGCCGAGCTGCGCCGGTCGTGGAATGTCGAGTTCGACGACGCGGGGGCGATCGGGCGCCGGTACCGCCGTCAGGACGAGATCGGCACCCCGTACTGCCTCACCGTGGACTTCGACACCCTCGACGATGACGCCGTGACGATCCGTGAGCGCGACTCGATGGCCCAGGAGCGGGTCGCCATCGCGCAGGTCGGCGCCTGGCTGGGGGCTCGGCTGCTCGGCTGCTGACGGCAGACCCCTGACATTCGTCATGGGGAGGACGTGACGGACCGACGAGGCCGCCAGACCCGGCGCAGGCCAGCATCGAGGCATGACCTCGACCACTGCTCCGCCCGCCATCGCGCTGCGCGCCGTGACCAAGTCCTTCGGCGAGGTCCACGCCGTCCGCGGCGTGGACCTCCAGGTCGGCCAGGGTGAGGTCGTCGCCTATCTCGGCCCGAACGGTGCCGGCAAGACGACGACCATCGACATGGTCCTCGGCCTGTCCCAGCCGTCCTCCGGCTCGGTGTCGGTCTTCGGGATGGCCCCGCGGGAGGCGATCGACCGAGGACTGGTCTCGGCGGTTCTCCAGACCGGCGGACTGCTGCCCGATCTCACCGTGCGCGAGACGATCCGCTACACCGCTGCGCTCTTCCCGGCCCCGCTCGCGGTCGACGAGGTCATCGAGCGGGCCGGGATCGCCGAACTGGCGGACCGCAAGGTGGGCAAGTGCTCCGGAGGTGAGCAGCAGCGGGTGCGCTTCGCGATGGCGCTGGTCAGCGACCCGGAGCTGATCATCCTCGACGAGCCGACCGCAGGAATGGATGTCGCCGGTCGGCGCACCTTCTGGGAGAACATCCGCGCCGACGCAGGTCGTGGGCGCACCGTCGTCTTCGCCACGCACTACCTTGACGAGGCCGATGCGTATGCCGACCGCGTGGTCCTGCTCCGCAAGGGCGAGATCGTCGCCGACGGGACGGCCGCAGAGGTCCGGGCGCTGGGGACCGGCCGCACGGTGCGCGCCACCTGGCCCGGGGCTGACCAGAGCGCGCTGGCCGGCATACCGCACGCGCAGTCGGTGGAGGTGCGCGGCGAGCAGGTCCTCGTCCACACCGGCGACAGCGACGCGGTCGCGCGCCACCTGCTCAACCACACCCCCGCCCGCGACCTGGAGATCCTCGCCCGTGGCCTCGAGGACGCCTTCGTCGCCCTCACCGGGGACCAGGCCGCCGAGCCCGACCGGGTCGCCTCGACCCCCTCACCGACCGCCACGACCGCCTCGACCCCCGGGAGCCTGCGATGAGCACCGCGATCCTCGACCCGTCCGCCCGCCCGGTCGCCGCCGGCGGCCTCAACCGGACCGTGCTCGGCATCGAGCTGAGCCGGGTCCTGCGCAACCGGCGGACGATGATCTTCACCATCATCTTCCCCATCGTCATGTTCCTGTTCATCAGCGCCCAGATCACCGGCGAGAACGACCGGATGGGTCCGGCGGTCGCCAACGTGGGGGCCTACATCATGGTGAGCATGGCCATCTACGGGGCCATCATGGCCACGACGAGCGCCGGCGCGTCGGTGTCGATCGAGCGGGCCTGCGGCTGGAGCCGGCAGCTGCGGCTCACCCCGCTCAAGCCGCTCCCCTATGTGATGACCAAGGTCGTCGCGGCGCTCGTCTTCGGGGTGGTCGCCACCGCGATGACGTATGCCGCCGGGGCCCTGACCCACAAGGCGGTCATGTCCACCCAGGGCTGGTGGCAGTCCGGCCTGGCCGTGGTGCTCGGGTCGCTCGTCTTCGCCGCCCTCGGCCTGTTCATGGGGTACCTGCTCCCGAGCGAGAACGCCATGCAGTTCCTCGGTCCGATCCTCGCGGTCCTGTCGATCTTCGGGGGGATCTTCTCGGCCCCGATCGACCCCGACTCGGGCTACGGGCAGGTCGCCGCGCTCACCCCGATCTACGGCTTCAGCCAGATCGCACACTGGCCGCTGAGCCAGACCGCCGCAGGTGCCCACGACGCCTTCCAGGTGAGCTGGGTGGTCAACCTCGTTGTCTGGGGCCTGATCTTCGTCGCCGGAGCGATCTGGCGGTTCCGCAGGGACACGGCACGGGTGTGACGGCGACGGTGCAGGGGGGTCGTCGGGGCCGCGCTCGGGGCGGCCCCGACGGTACCCTGCACGTCATGACCGACACCCCCGTCGACGACGCGGGTCCGGTCGTCCGGCCGGCGCCGGCTCCGCATCCGGCGGCCGGTCCAGCGTCGGCGGAGGCTGTGCCAGGCTCGGAGCCTGAGGGGACCTTGGCCCGCTACGTGCGGACCGCGTCCCGGTTCGGCGTGGCCTTCGCCGGCGCCTACCTGCTCTTCCTCGCCCCCACCTTCGGCGCCGCGTGGTCGGCGCGGCAGACCGCCGCCGGGGTGGTCGGCCTGCTGCTGACGGTGGGCTTCTGCCTGGTCTACCTGGCGATCTTCGCCTTCCTGCGGTCGACCTGGACCTCGTCCGGCCCGGTTCCGCTCGGCGCTCGCGCGCTCGCGCTGCTCGCGTCGCTCGGTCTCGGAATGGCGCTCACGCTCGGCCCAACAGGCCTCGGTGCCAGCGTCTTCGTCGGCGTGGCAGCGGTCATGCTCCTGGGGTTTCGGGCTGCGGTGCTCACCTGCCTGGCGCTGGTCGTCGTCACCGAAGGGGTGGCGCGGGCCGTGCTGGGCTGGTCGGATGCGTCGGGCATCAGCTTGTCGATCCTCGCCAGCTGCGGGGCGATGTTCGGGGTCCGCAGCCTGACCCGGCGCAATGTCGAGCTGATTGTCGCCCGGGAGGAGAACGAACGCCTTGCCGTCGAGAACGAGCGCAGCCGGATCGCCCGCGACCTGCACGACATCCTCGGGCACTCGCTGACCGTCATCACCGTCAAGGCCGAGCTCGCCGGGAGGCTGCTCGAGGGGGGCGCCCCGGCCGAGCGGGTCCGCCGTGAGATCGCTGACCTCGAACGGCTCTCCCGGGACGCCCTGGGGGACGTCCGGCGCACCGCCGCGGGCTTCCGCGAGCTGACCCTGCCCGGCGAGCTGGCGCGGGCCCGCCTCGCCCTGGATGCCGCGGGCATCAAGGCCGTCCTGCCGAACTCGACCGACGAGGTCGACAGCGGCCTCCGGGAGGTCTTCGCCTGGGCCGTTCGCGAAGGGGTGACCAATGTCGTCCGTCACAGCGCGGCCTCGGAATGCACGGTCCGGCTCGGGCGCACCAGCGTGAGCATCCTCGACGACGGGCGAGGCCCGGCGTCCGGGCCCGAGCCGGTTGGTGGGTCCGCCGATGGCGCCGGGCTCGCCGGGTTGAGGGAGCGGGCGGTCGCGGTCGGCGCGACCGTGGCCGCGGGGTCGCTCGCGCCGCACGGGTACGCGCTCGTCGTGTCGCTCCCGGAGGCCACCGCATGATCCGGCTGCTCCTCGCCGACGACCAGGCCCTGATCCGCGGCGCGCTCGCCGCTCTGCTCGACCTCGAGGCGGACCTCACCGTCGTCGGCGAGGCCGGCAGCGGCGAGGCGGCGGTCGCGCTGGCCGAAGAGCTCAGCCCCGATGTCGTCCTCATGGACGTCGAGATGCCCGGCATGGACGGCATCGCAGCGACGACGCTGATCCGGCATACCCAGCCGTCCGTCCAGGTCCTCATGGTGACGACCTTCGGCCGCCCAGGCTTCCTGCGCCGCGCCCTTGCCGCGGGGGCCTCCGGGTTCGTCGTCAAGGACACCCCGGCCCGTGAGCTGGCCGATGCGGTGCGCCGGGTGGCCGCCGGGCTGCGGGTCGTCGACCCCTCCCTCGCGGCAGACAGCCTCGTCGTCGGCGACTCCCCATTGACCGACCGGGAGATCGACGTCCTGCGCGAGGCCCGGTCCGGGGCGACGGTGGCCGAGATCGCCCGCTCGGTCCACCTCACCGAAGGGACGGTCCGCAACCACCTCTCCGCCGCGATCGGCAAGACCGGGGCACGCAACCGCGCCGACGCCACCCGGATCGCCGAGGAGCACGGATGGCTGTAAGCGCGCAGGTACCTCCGACGGTTCGCCTCGTGCTCGTCCACGGCACCCGGGTCAGTGGCGTCCAGTGGGAGGTCCATCGCCGGTGGCTGTCGCCCACCTTCGACGTGGCCACGCCGGACCTACCCGGGCACGGCACGCTGGCGAAGGACCCGTTCACCATGCCGCGTGCCGTCGAGTCGGTCGCCGCTGCCGTCGAGGGGGTCCGGCCGGCCTTCCCGTGGTCCTCGTCGGGCACTCCCTGGGCGGCTATGTCGCGATGGAGTATGCCGCCGAGCACCCGACCCGGCTGGCCGGTCTGGTGCTCATCGGCTCGACCGCCGTGCCGGCCGGACCGGGCGCGGCGGCATACCGGTTGTTGGGGAAGGCGACCTCGCGCGCGGGACGGGACCGGGTGGGCCTGATGAACGACCGGCTGCTGACCCGGCTGGTGCGCCCCGAGGTCTTCGCCGCGATCGCGGCGGACGGGTACTGGTTCGACGGGGTGTCCGACGCCTGGGCGGCGGTCATGGCCGGTGGGCGCCCGGAGCTGCTCTCCGACGTGCGCTGTCCCGTGCTCATCGTCCGGGGGCAGTACGACCAGCTCGGGGTGCACGCACACCGCTACGCCGCCGCGGCGCGGGACGCCCGGGTGCGGACCGTCCGAGGGGCCAGCCACCTGCTGCCGCTGACCCGCCCCGAGCAGACCTGCGGCATCATCGCGACCTTCGCCCGGGACGTGACCCAACCCAGCGAGGGGTCTGGCGCGTTGACGGGGTAGAGGAGGTGGGTCATGGAGCGCACGGCGGATCCAGAGTTCGTCTCGTACGTCCGGGCCCGCCAGCACCGGCTGCTGCGGGCGGCCTATCTCGTTTGCGGTGATGCACACCTGGCCGAGGACCTGCTCCAGGAGGCCTTCGTCAAGCTCGCGCTGCGGTGGGACCGGCTCCGCGACGAGCATCCGGACGCTTTCGTCCGCACGATCCTCTACCGCGATGCCGTTTCGGCGTGGCGGAAACGCCACCGTGAGAACCTCGTCGGGCTCGAGCCCGGGCATGGGCTACCCGACCCGGCGGTGCTGGCAGGCGAGGTCAGCCAGCGGGTCGACCTGGCCCGCGCCCTGGAGACCCTCACCGCCCGGCAACGGGCCGTCCTCGTCCTGCGCTTCTTCGAGGACCGATCCGAGGTGCAGGCCGCCGAGATCCTCGGCGTCTCGCTCGGCACGGTCAAGAGCACGACCCACGATGCCCTGGGACGGCTGCGCGAGCGCGTCCCCGACCTGCTGCTCACGGCGGAGGACCGCTCATGACCCGCATCCTTGCCGACCTCCTCGACGAGGCCAGCGCTCACGTCGCCCCGGTCGACCTCGCCGAGCGGGCGTGGTCTGGCGCTCGGGCCCGACGCCGCTCGGTGGGCCGCCGCTCGCTCATCACCGTGGCCGCTGGCGCCGCCGTCGTCGCTATCGTGCCCGCGCTGCTGGACGGCAAGGGCGACCCCGGCCCGACGGCCACGCCGGGCGCGACCACGGCGGCCTTGACGCCGACGACCGGGCGAGCCGACCCGATCGGCCAGCGGGTCGGGACGGGCACGGTGTGGCGGCTGCCGGAGGAGTCCCTCGTCCCCACCCTGCCGTGGCTGGACCTCGGGCTGCCGTCGCGGATCGCCCTGCCGACCCGGCTTGTCGCTCTGGCCGACGATCCCATCTCCACCGTTCGGGCGGTGCTCATGACCGATGCGGCGGGCGGCGGATACCACCCAGTCCTCATGGACCCACGTGGCGAGTACCGGATCGTCGCCGATGTGACGGTGCAGCCCACGGTCGACAGCGGGGGCAATACGCACTTCGCCATCGGCCCGGGCACGGTGAGCCCGGACCGGACCAAGGTGGTCCTGCCCTCGCAAGGGGCCATCGTTCTCATCGACCTGGCGGCTGGGACGCGCGTCCGGGTCCCCGTGCCGGACCCCTATGTCGAGTGGGCCGGGTGGAGTCTGGACGGCTCGGCCGTCATCGTGCGTAGTGCCGATCGGGCCTGGACCGTCGCCGCAGGCCGACGCTCGGTGCGCGAGCTGCCGCCTCCCGCTGGAGCGGGGCACTACGGGCTGGTGGAGTACTCCGGCAAGCTCCCGGACCTGGCCACCTTTGATGCCTCGGGTCGGCTCCAGGCTCGGGCCCCGGCCCCGCCGGGCGTCGTGTCGGGGTGGCAGTTGACGGCGTCCTCGCTCACCGGGTGGGCGGCGACAGGGGTCTTCCTCTCCGCTGCTGCCTCGGACGAGCTGGACGGCGCCTACCAGGGGGTGCTTGCCGTCAACGCGGACACGCCCTCGTCCTGGCGGATGGTTGTGCCTCCAGCCGGAGCGAGCTCCACGTGGTCGAAGGGGTGTTGCTCGGTGCAGGGGTGGTCGGGTCAGCGCCTCGTCGTCGTCGAGGTCCACGCGGGGTCATCCTCCTGGCTGCTCGCGTGGGACATGGTCTCCGGCCAGGTCTACCGGGTGAGCGAGCTGGAGCCCACCATCGCCGTCGACGGGACCGATCTGGTCGGGCCGCTGGCCATCGGCCCGCTGCCCGACCCGCGATGACCGGGGCCTGCGGGCAGTCAAACGTGCAGTAGTCGCCCGCGGGGGCGGCATACCGGTGCAAATCGGGCGCGAAACGGGACTATTGCACGTTTGAGTGCGCGCGCGAGCCGGTGAACCAGGTGGCCTGGCGCGCGAGGAGGCCGCTGCGAGAAGGGGCTGCGCTACGGTGTCGGGCCGGTCGCGACGGGGCGGGCCGGGTCGGACACCCACTCGCTCCACGACCCCGGGTAGAGCACCGCCTCGATGCCGGCCTCGTGCAGCGCCAGGGCCTCGTGCGCGGCGGTCACGCCGGACCCGCAGTAGGTCGCCACCGCGGTTCCCGGCCCGATCCCGTATGCCGCAAAGCGCTCCCGGAGCCGGGCCGCGGGGAGGAAGCGCCCGTCCGCGTCGAGGTTCTCCGTGGTGGGAGCGCTGACCGCCCCCGGGATGTGCCCGGCGACTGGGTCGATCGGCTCGACCTCGCCGCGATAGCGTTCCGAGGCCCGAGCGTCCATCAGGACCCCAGCCGCAGCAGCACCCAGGACGTCAGCGGCGGAGAGAACCGGAAGCGACCCGGGCCGGACCACGACCGACCCGGACGGCCGCTCCGGCTGCGGGCCGGTCTCGACCGCGAGCCCGGCAGCGCGCCAGGCGGCCAGGCCGCCGTCGAGCACCCGGACGTCGGAGAGCCCCGCCCAGCGCAACAGCCACCAGGCCCGGGCAGCGGACATCGACGTCTGGGCGTCATACACGACGACGGCGGACCCGTCGTCCACCCCACTGCGACGCAGGGCACCCTCCAGCACCTCGGGATCGGGCAACGGGTGCCGACCACGCCCACCCCCGGGCGGGCCGGCGAGCTCGGAGTCCAGGTCGACATACACGGCACCGGGCAGATGGGCGCGCTGGTAGTCCTCGATACCGGGCGGCCCACCCAGGGTCCACTGGACGTCAAGGACAATGACGGAGTCGAAGCAGGCCGCGAGGGCCTCAGCGGAGATCAGTGCGCTCACGGGGACATTCGACCACGGCGGCCGACCGTGGCCGTGAACCGTCGGCACGCATCACGTCGTGGGGTAGGCGTGTCGCGGCACCGCAGCCGATAGCCTCCCGGTGACACCCCTGAGGTGGACGATGCGCAGCGACGACGACAGGAGACTCATGCGGCCCGCGCGACGCGTGCGCCCGTCGAGCGACAGGGCGGCGCTGCGGACATGACCGAGGGGGTCGCCCGGCCGGTACCCACGGACGCCTTCGGCGGTGCCCGCCTGGGCTACGTGCAGGGCTTGCGTGGACTCAGCATCCTCGCGGTCGTGCTGTACCACGCCGGTGGCGTCCTGCCCCGCGGGTATGCCGGGGTGGACACCTTCTTCGTCCTCTCCGGCTTCGTCATCACCCGGATGGTCTGGCAACGCCGTGAGCTGACCGGACGGGTCAGCGCCTCATGGTTCTTCGCCCGGCGGATCCGGCGCCTCCTCCCGGCCGCGACCGTCGCCCTGCTCGTCACAGCCGCTGCATCCGCCCTGGTCCTTTCGCCCTTCGGGACGATGCAGCTCACCGCGCAGCTGGGCCGCTGGACGAGTGTCTTCCTCGCTAACCACGGGGCCTATGCCGTCGCCCCGGACTACTTCGGCACCCGGGCCGACGAGGTGCCGCTGGTCCACATGTGGTCCCTCGCCGTCGAGGAGCAGTTCTACATCGGCTTCTTCGTGGTCCTCGCGTTCGGAGTCGGCCGTCGCCGGGGTCGGCTGCTCGGTTGGGTCAGCGCAGCCCTGGCGGTTGCGAGCCTGGCCCTGTTCCTGCGCACCGCCGGGGGCGCTCCGCTGCCCGGGTACCCCGCCGCCGACCGCGCGGCCTTCTACCTCGCGCCGCTGCGGGGGTGGGAGTTCCTCGCCGGGTCTTTGGTCTTCCTGCTGTTGCGGGCCCGTCGGCCAGCCCAGACCTGGTCCGTCGTCGGTCAGCTCGCCGGGCTCGCGGCGTGGTGCTGGTTCGTCCTCACCCCGGATCCCGGCCCGCCGATGGGGCCCTGGCTCATGGTCCCGGTCGCGGCGACCGCCCTGCTGCTCGCTGGGCACGGCGGGCCCGGCCGAGGCGCTCTCGAACATCCGGGTCTGCTCCGGCTCGGGGACCTGTCGTACAGCTGGTACCTGTGGCACTGGCCGCTGCTCGTGCTCAGCATGGGCTGGTTCGGCCCGTCTGCCTCGACACGTTGGGTCGCCGTCACGGCCGCCCTCGGCGTGGCCTGGGCGTCATACCGGTGGGTTGAGCAGCCGTGGCGTCGCGCGGCACCCGGGTCGCGCTTCCCCTGGCGGCTACTGGCCACAGCCGTGGCGGCGCCGACGCTGGCCTTCGCCGGCCTGGCGGTGGTGGCCGACCGGGTGAGCGCCGAGCCCAACGCGGTCCGGCTGCAGCAGGACACCGCGCGGCCACTGCGCACCTCGGCGGGATGCAGCTCGGGCCAGCCCATCGAGCGGCTCGCCGCGTGCACGATCGGGGCCGAGCGCCCTGGCCCACCGATCTACCTCGTCGGCGACTCGAACGCCGGAATGTACGCCGACGGCCTCGACCTCGCGGCGCAGCGGCTGAATCGCCCCCTGGTCCTGGCGACGCAGGCCAGCTGCCCGTTCGTCGACGTGCGTGTCAACAAGTCCGGACGGGACGACGAGGTATGCCGGCGTCGCAACGCGCACGTGCGGGCCTGGCTCGCCGGCGCCCCGCGCGGGACGGTCGTCATCGCGGCCGCGAACACCTGGATCTCGGCGGGCCGGGTGGCCCTCGCCGACCCCGTGGGCGCAGGAGGGTGGGACTGGACACCCGAGGGGAAGGCCCGGTTGTGGACGGCTGGAGTGACCCGGTCGCTGGGGTGGCTCGGCGCCGGCGGTCATCAGGTCCTGGTCATCGCGACGGTTCCGCACCCGGGAGGAACCGACGAGACGGGTGAGGCTGCATGGGGCCTGACCCGCTGCCCGGCCGCGCTGGTGGTGTGGCACCCCGACGGCTGCCAGCTCAGTGTCGAGCGCACCGCACAACAGACCTCCCAAGCAGCGGCGCTCGCCGCCGAGGCCACGGCAGTGCATCAGGCAGGGGTTCGCACGCTGGACCTCTGGACCGAGCTCTGCCCGGCCGGGCGATGCGACACCGCTAGGGCGGCCGGACCCGCCTACCGCGACTCCAACCACCTCACGGTGTCGCAGAGCCGTCGCCTCGCGCCGTTGCTCCAGGCCGCGCTGGGCGCGTCGTAGGGCCAGCGCCTTCCCCGAGGCCGCGCCTGGTCCGGCAGAGCCAGTCGCCGCCGCTGCGACAATGGTGGGGCCATGTCGACGCCTACCCCGCCCCTGCGCATCGGCCGCCATACCCTCGGCTCGCCGTTCGTCCTGGCGCCCATGGCGGGGATCACCAACCGCGCCTTTCGACGCCTGTGCCGCGAGTATGCCGGCGGTGGCGCCTACGTCTCGGAGATGGTCACCTCCAGGGCTCTTGTGGAGCGGCACCCCGAGACGATGCGGCTGGTCGAGCACGACCCGGACGAGCACCCGCGGTCGGTCCAGCTCTACGGCGTCGACCCGGTCGTCATGGCTGCCGCGGTGCGCCTCCTCGTTGAGGAGGACCGGGCCGACCACATCGACCTCAACGTCGGGTGCCCGGTGCCCAAGGTCACCCGCAAGGGCGGGGGAGCGGCCCTGCCGTGGAAGAAGGACCTCTTCGCGGCCATCGTCCGCGCCGCCGTCCGGGAGGCGAGCCGGTATGACGTCCCGGTCACGGTGAAGATGCGCCTCGGGATCGACGAGGACCATCTGACCTTCCTCGACGCCGGGCGCGCGGCCCGCGATGCCGGGGTCGCCGCGGTGGCGCTGCACGCCCGGACCGCTGCGCAGCACTACTCCGGGCACGCCCGGTGGGAGGAGATCGCCCGGCTCAAGGAGGCCCTCGACCCGCTGCCCGTCCTCGGCAATGGCGACATCTGGTCCGCCGAGGACGCACTGGCCATGGTGGCCCAGACCGGCTGCGACGGCGTCGTCGTCGGGCGCGGGTGCCTGGGTCGGCCCTGGCTCTTTGCGGACCTCGCGGCAGCCTTCGCGGGGTCGCCTTCGCGGGTCACACCCGCGCTCGGCGAGGTCGCCGCGGCGCTGCGACGACATGCCACCTACCTCGTCGAGATGTATGACGGCGAGGAGCTGCTCGGCTGCCGGGACCTGCGCAAGCACATCGCGTGGTACCTCAAGGGCTTTCCGGCCGGGTCGACCCTGCGCACCGAGCTCGCCCTGGTCGACTCCCTGGATCGGCTGGACGATCTGCTCGCGCGGTTGGACCCGAGCGCGCCGTGGCCGGGATCGGACGCGGAGGGTCCGCGCGGGCGGGCCGGGACGCCGAAGACCGTCGCGCTTCCGGAGGGCTGGCTCGACTCGCAGGAGCTGACCGCGGCGCAGCGGGTCCTCGTCGGCCAGGCCGAGCTGTCGGTCTCCGGCGGCTGACGTCGCCGCGCTTTGCGGCTGTCGTCGCATCGCCTCGCGGGTGGTGGGCCGCCACGGGGGCGGGCGGCCATGGGGCGGGCGGCCACCGGGGCGGCCCCGTACGCTGGGCGACATGGCGTGGTTCAGGGACAAGGGTGAGAGCCGCTCGGTGCCCGAGCCGGCCCCGCAGATGGAGGAGCTGGATGCCGCCGAGGCTGAGGCGACCCCGCTCGTCATACCGCGTCTGTTGCCCCTGGACGACGCCGGACAGCGCCGGATCGACGCGGCGCTGGCCGCCCTCTCCGCCGATGGGGTGGACGCTGGGAACCTCGGTTCCCTCGCTGCCGGCTATGACCGGACGTACCTGGCGTGGTCTGCCCTTCGGGCCTCGAAGCGCCCCGACCACGACCCGCTAGTGGAGCGCTACGGGCTGGGGATCGCCCACTACCTCACCACGGCGACTGATCTGCGTTGGGGTCGGGTCAGTGACGCCTTCGGGGTCGAGATCGGGGTGGGCTCGGACCGAGACGACGACTTCCTGGTGCCAACGAACCTCGTTGCCGTGCGGTGGATGAACGGTGAGACGGGCTGGGTGGCCGCCGTCGTGGGGACGATCGTTGGGCGCCGCGCCGGGAGAGCGGCACGGTGACGCGTGCTCGTCGCCGGACGCTGACCGCCCGCGCTGCGTGTTGGGGGCCCCGCCGTGGGGCGTGTTGGGCTGCGTGCCGTGGGGCGATGGCGATCGACTTGCGTGCGTCTCGCGCTGGGGCGTGTGCGCCGGTCGCGAGCGCGTTCGTGGTGTCTCTTTGGGTGCCCTATGCCGTGCTCCGTATCTCGACGCAGAGGGCCGCTGCTCCGACATCGGAAGCAGTGCCCTTTGCGTCGGGATGTGGGGCAGTTGCGCTCTGCTCCGGGATGTGGGGCAGCAGGGCTTTGCTCCGGGATGTGGAGCAATGGCGCTCTGCGCCGAGAGGTGGAGCAGTGGCCTATGCGTCGGAATGAGGGGCAGTGGGTCTCTGCTCCGGGATGTGGAGCACGGCATAGGGCGCCAGAGAGGCCCCGTGGACTGCGTTTGCGGCCGCCGGTTGGAGGTCGTCCGTGAGTGAGTCGGCGGACATGGCGGCGGAGAGCGACCGCGGGCGCGGCCAGCCCGGCGTTGGGCCGGGTCGCCCTGGCGGCACCGCCGAGCGCCCGGCGCGCTTCTTCGACTCCGCGGAGGAGTTCCGCGCCTGGCTCGACGCCCACCACGCCACGGAGACCGAGCTGTGGGTGGGGTTCTGGAAGAAGCACGTGACAAAGCGCGGCCTGCTCTACCCCGACGCCGTCCGCGAGGCGCTCTGCTACGGCTGGATCGACTCGGTCGTCCAACGGCTCGACGACGACGCGGTCCGCCAACGCTGGACGCCTCGCAAGAAGGGCTCCGTATGGAGCCGGATCAACCTCGCCTCGGTCGAGGAGCTCACCGCCGCTGGGCGGATGATGCCGGCTGGTATCGTCGCCTGGGAAAACCGTACGGCTGACCGACAAGTCGTCTACGCCTACGAGCAGGCCGAGGTGGGACTGCCCGACGAACTCGCGGCCATGCTGGCAGCGCACCCCGCGGCCAAGGCCTTCTGGGCGGAAGCGACGGCGTCATACCGCAAGCTGGCGACCTACTGGGTGCTCTCGGCCAAGCAGGAGCGCACACGGGAGAGCCGCTTCGCCGACCTCGTCGCCGACTGTGCGGCGGGCCGGCTCATCCGACCGCAGCGGTATGGCGAGACCCCGGCCTGGCTCACCCGCGCACACGCCGCCGCAGTCGCCGCTGCCACCTCGGCCGCCGACGCCGACGCCGACCCCGCCGACGGCGACGCGGCGCAGGAACGCCAATGACGGGCTACACCGCCGCCGACCGGCAGCGCTGGCTCGCCGAGGACCCCGCGCGCAAGCGAGCCGACCGGGACGACTTCGCCAGGGACCGTGGCAGGGTGCTCCACTCGGCCAGCCTGCGCCGGCTCGCGGCGAAGACCCAGGTGCTCACCGCAGGTTTCGACGACTTCGTCCGCAACCGGCTCACCCACTCCCTCGAGGTCGCCCAGATCGGCCGCGAGTTCGGAGAGGGGCTCGGCTGCAATGCCGACGTCGTCGAGGTGGCCTGCCTCGCCCACGACCTCGGCCACCCCCCGTTCGGCCACAACGGCGAGACCGCCCTCAACGAGGTGGCCCGCGACATCGGCGGCTTCGAGGGCAACGCCCAGAGCCTGCGCCTGCTCACCCGCCTGGAGGCAAAGCGGCACCATCCGGACGGCCGTTCCGCCGGGCTCAACCTCACCCGTGCGAGCCTCGACGCGGTCGCGAAGTACCCGTGGGTCCACGGCAGCGCGCCCTACCCGACCCTGAAGTTCGGCGCATATGCCGACGACAGCGACGTCTTCGGCTGGCTAAGGGAGGGCGCGCCCGAGCGGCGGCGCTGCCTCGAGGCCCAGGTCATGGACTGGTCCGACGATGTCGCCTACTCGGTCCACGACGTCGAGGACGCGGTCGCGGCCGGTCTGGTCGATGTCCGCGTGCTCAGCTCCCGCGCCGACATGGAGCCGGCCCTGGCCGAGGCGCACTCGGCATACGCGCCGGATCTTGACCCAGGTGAGCTGGCAGCGGCACTGGACCGGCTCGTCGGCAGCGGCCTCTTCCCCAGACGGTATGACGGCACCCGCACCGACCAGGCGGCGCTGAAGGACCTCACCAGCCAGTTCATCGGGCGCTTCGTCGGGGGGGTCGAGCAGGCTACCCGGGCCCGCTATGGCGACGGACCGCTGGCCCGGTATGCCGCCGAGCTGGTCGTCCCGGACCCGATCCGGGCCGAGTGTGCCGTCCTCAAAGGCACGGCCGCCCACTTCGTCATGCACGCCGACGGGCTGCTCGCCATCCACGCCGAGGAGCGCGAGGTCATCGCCGAGCTGTGCGCGGCATACCAGTCCGACCCCGCGGGGCGGCTCGACCCCGACCTCTGGGTGGACTACGCGACGGCGGCCGACGAGGCCGCCCGGCTGCGGGTCGTCATCGACCAGGTGGCCTCGCTGACCGACGCCCGAGCGGTCGCGCTGCACCGACAGTGGGCCGGCTGACGGTCCAGGCTCCTAGACTGCGGGCAGCGACGACCCGAGGAGGTGACATGGCCGGACGGATCAACGCCGACGACCTCGCCGCGGTCAAGGACCGCTCCTCGATCGAGGACGTCGTCCGCGAGCACGTCTCGCTGCGCTCGGCCGGCCCCGGGTCGCTCAAGGGGCTGTGCCCCTTCCACGAGGAGAAGACCCCGTCCTTCACCATCCGCCCCGCGCTCGGGGTGTGGCACTGCTTCGGCTGCAGCGAGGGCGGCGACGTCATCTCCTTCGTCCAGAAGGTCGAGCATCTGTCCTTCGCCGAGGCCGTCGAACGGCTCGCCGGCAAGCTCGGCATCCAGCTGAGGTATGACGAGACCGGCCCCGGCGGCAAGGGCGCCCGCGACGACGGGCTCGGGCAGGGCCGGCGGGCCCGGCTGGTCGAGGCGAACCGCGTGACGGCGGAGTTCTATGGCGCGGAGCTGCTGTCGGGCGCCGAGGCCCGAGCCGCGAGGGACTTCATGCGCTCCCGGGGCTTCGACAGCGCGGTGGCCAAGCAGTTCGGCGTCGGGTACGCCCCGAAGGCCGGTGAGGCGCTGGCCGCCCATCTACGCAGCAAGGGGTTCAGCGAGGACGAGATCGTCACCGCCGGCCTGGCCGGTCGGGGCCGGTTCGGCCTCTTCGACCGGTTCCGCGGCCGGCTCGTCTGGCCGATCCGCGATATCACCGGCGACACGGTCGGCTTCGGCGCCCGGCGCCTCTATGACGACGACCGGATCGAGGCGAAGTACCTCAACACGTCGGAGACCCCGATCTACAAGAAGACCTCGGTCCTTTACGGCCTCGACCTGGCGAAGAAGGCCATCGCCAAGGACCGGCTCGCCGTCATCGTCGAGGGGTACACCGACGTCATGGCGTGCCACCTCTCCGGCGTCGGGACCGCCGTCGCGACGTGCGGCACGGCCTTCGGCGCCGAGCACGTCAAGGTGCTCCGCCGGCTGATCCGCGACGAGGCCGAGCTCGCGCCGGGCAAGGTCGTCTTCACCTTCGACGGCGACGCGGCCGGCCAGAAGGCGGCGATGCGCGCCTTCGCCGATGACCAGCGGTGGGCCGCCCAGTCGTATGTCGCCGTCGCACCCGGTGGCCAGGACCCCTGTGACCTGCGGTTGTCCTCGGGAGAGCTCGCCGTCCGGGCTCTGGTCGAGGATGCCGTGCCGATGTTCGAGTTCGCCGTCCGCACGACGATCCGGCGCTTCGACCTCGGCACCGCCGAGGGCCGGGTGAGCGGCATCCGGGCCGCCGCGCCGATCATCGCCTCGATCCGCGACCGGTCGCTGCGACCGGAGTACGTCCGCACGGTCGCCGGCTGGCTCGGGGTCGAGGTCGAGCAGGTGGCCTCGGAAGTGGCGCGGGCGGCCAAGAACCCCCCGCCCGAGAGGCCGTCGGCCGCCCCGCCCGACGACCTCGACCACGTCGAGGACGGGGCCGCCGAGATCCCGCCGCCGGACCTGCGCGATCCCGTCGTCCAGGCCGAGCGCCAGCTGCTCCAGTGCATCCTCCAGTACCCCGAGCTCGTCGACGGGCCGGCTTTCGTCGCGCTCGACGCGCTGGCCTTCCGGGCGCCCGCACATCGCGCCGTCGTCGCGGCGGCGCAGCAGCTCGGAGGCCCGCAGTCCGACGCCCCGCTCAGCGCCTGGGTGGCGTCGGTGTCTGCCGCGGTTCCGGACGGCCTGCAGCCCCTCGTCGGTGAGCTCGCGGTCGCGGGGCTGCCGGTCCAGATGGACCCGGTCAGTGGCGCTCCCGACCGTCGGTATGTCGACGGGCTGCTGGCCCGGGTCATCGAGTCCGGCCTGCAGGCCCGCGTGGCTGACGCGATGAGCGCGCTGCGCCGGCTCGACTCCGCGGAGCAGCCCGACCCGGATCGGCAGCGCCAGGTGGCCCGCGAGCTGCAGCTGCTCCAGCGCGAGCTCGCCGACCTTCGGGCCCGAGCAGGCGGGTGAGCGTGGCGCGCTGGAGCAGGCATCGCACCGAGATCCCGGACGAGGCACTACAGGGCGTCGCGCTCGGGCGTGGCGAGAAGGTCCTCGCCGCCGCCGTGCCGAGCGGCCATGACGGCTGGGTCGTCGCAACGACATACCGGCTGGTGCTCACCGGGGAGGACGGCTGGGAGCGGCCTTGGCATCACGTCGACGGTGCGTCGTGGAGCCGCGAGGCGGCCAGGCTGGTCGTCACCTGGGTGGACGGCGCCCGGCCGGCGCAGTGGGCGCTTGACGACGCCGAACGCCTGCTCACCGTGGTGCGTGAGCGGGTCCAGGCCAGCGCCGTGCTCACCTACCCCCTCGACCTCGGCGACCGGCGCTCCGGCCGGGTCGCGATCCGGCGCAACCTCGCGACCGGGGAGCTGCTCGACCAGGTGGTCCTCGGCCGGTTCGCCCGGCCCGACGACCCGGAGGTGGCCGACCAGGTGTGGCGGGTCCGTGCGTACCTTCGCGAACAGGTCGGTATGCCGCTGCCGTGACCGGGCCTGATTCGGTATCGCGCGGCGCTCTTGGTAGAGTTCCGGCTGCCGATCCTCCGTAGCTCAACTGGCAGAGCAACCGGCTGTTAACCGGTAGGTTGTTGGTTCGAGTCCAACCGGGGGAGCCACCAGCACCCCCATCCGAGAGGCGCCCCCAGGGGCGCCTCTCGGCGTCTCACCCTGCGGCCGGTTGTGCGCCTCGAGTGGACGGTCTACTCGGTGCGGAGGCGTTCGACGGGTTGGGCAGTGAGCTCGGCGATGAGGTCAAAGTCCTTGTCCAGGTGAAGCACGGTTCGCCGGCTCACTTCGGCCGCGGCGGCGATCAGCAGGTCGGGAATGGACGGCCCGCGATGGTGCCCGTGCTCGGCCAGGAGGCGTTGCACGTCGACCGCACGGTCCTCGGCGGCGGGGCTGAGGTACTCCACCGGCATCGCGGCCAATGGTGCTGAGCCCAAGGCCCGGGACAGCTCGACTGCTGACCTGGCGGAGAAGCCCGCTTCGAGCAGGGTGACGGTGCTGATGGCAACGAGTCCGCGCTCGATCCGGTTCGCCCACTCCTCAGCGTCGGGGCTCGAGCCCAGGCGAACGAGCGCGGACTTGTCGACCAGCCAGGACGTGCTCATGACCAGGCATCGGACATGATCGTGTCGTCGGCGAGGTCGGGCAACAGCTCGGCCACCGCGCGAAGGTCGCCGACGGTCACCGAGCCTGCCGTGCGACGCGCTTCACGATGAAGGTGCCGACGCAGGTACTCGGTCCGTGAGATGCCCATCCGGGCAGCCTGCTCATCGAGCAGGGTGAGGTCGTCGGCGGGGAAGTTGCGAATCAGCACATCCGGCACGGTCCACCTCCTGATAGATATCAGACGATATCACGCGCCTCCGCTCACCCGTGGACGACCCGACCGGCGACGACGGTTGCCGCCACCGGCGTCGCCCGCAGCCGCGCTGCGAGCGTTCCTGTGGGCAAGGAGCCGGCGCCGGCGAGCGGGTCCTCGTCGAGCAGGACGAGGTCACCGGGCCCGCCGGGAGCCACGGCGAGGATGCCGTCGACGCTGCTGCGCAGGGCCTCAGCGACGCTCAGGGCCTGCTCGCCGTGCCACGGTGGACGCTCGTCGGCGCTGCGATGCACCGCGGCGGCCATGGCCAGCCACGGGTCCAGGGGCGCGACCGGCGCGTCCGAACCGAACCGCAGCTCGACCCCGGCATCGAGCAGCCAGCGGAAGGGGTACGCCCGGTCGCATCGGCCCGCCCACAGCCGTTCGGTGATATCCCGGTCGTCGAGCAGGTGCGCCGGCTGGACGCTCGCCGCCACGCCCAGCGCGGCCATCCTGGGGATGTCCTCGCACTGGAGCAGCTGAGCGTGCTCGATCGTGCCCCGCGCCCCGGTGGCCGCGAAGGCCTCGACCGCGTCCCGGTTCGCGGCGTCCCCGATCGCGTGCACGGCGGCCGAGAGGCCGTTGGCGTGCGCCCGGGTGAGCAGCTCGCTCAGAACCTCCGGGGGAGTGAGCTGGCGTCCGTAGCCGCCGCGCGCGTCCGGACCGCGGTCCATGTCGTTACTCGTATCGGCATACGGATGACAGCAGTATGCCGTCCGCGTGTTGACCGAGCCGTCCGAGATGATCTTCAGCGGACCCATGACCGCCATCCCGCCGCCACCGGGGAGCGGGTCCCCGGTCCGCAGCCGCGCGGCGAGGATGTCGTCGAGCTCCTCGGCGTAGGCACCGACGCGCACCTTCAGGGTGTCGATGCCTGCGGCGATCCGGCGCGGCCACTGGATGTGGCCGCGGTCGAACTCCAGGTCGGTCACCCCGACGATCCCCTTCGCGTGGGCTCGCCGCACCTCCCGCCGGTATGCCGCCGCCGCGGCCCCGGCCGCCCCCGGCAGGTCCTGAAGCCGCCCGTAGATGGGGAACCAGTCGTCCTCCTCCAGCGGCCCCTCGACCCGGGGGACCCCGAGGAGGGTGAAGGCGGCCGAGTTGAGCCAGCCGTTGTGGGCGTCGCCGCTGACGAGGACGACCGGGCGGCTGCCGGTGACCGTGTCGAGCTGAGCGACGCTCGGGCGCTCGGGCCAGGCCGCGCTTCGATAGCCGTACCCCTGGACCAGCTCCGAGCCCGGCCCGAGAGTGCGCAGGTGCCCGGCAACCCGGTCGAGGACGGCCGACGCGCTCGACGTGCCGCTGAGGTCGAGCCTCGAGGCGGTGAGCGCCCACTGGACGAGATGGACGTGGTGGTCCCACAGGCCCGGGATGACGAACCGGCCCGCGCCGTCGTAGACCTCGAGGTCCGAGCCGCGCAGGTCGGACCGGCCGCCAGGACCGCCGCGGAGGCCGTGACCGCTGCGGTCCAGGCCTGGCCCGACCGCGGTGATCCGGCCGGTCCGGATGAGGACGTCGGTCTCAACGGACGGGGTCGGCATACCGTCGAGCGGGACCAGACGGACTCGGCGCAGGAGCAGGTCCGCACCCACGGCGGGGGCTGCGGCGGTGTCGTCTGGCCGGCGTTCGGTCATTTCGGGCGTTTCCTTCCCGAGCGGGTGACGGGCCCCGGCACAGGGCCCGTCATCGGGACGCGAACACGCTACCGCCTCGCGTGGCTCGCCCGGTGGGGCTGTACCGTAGCCGGGAGGAGCCCGCGGTCGCGCCCACCGGCGCTGCCGCGGGCCAACGGCACCGGCAGCGTCCGGAGGAAGGCAAGTCGACATGCCCGCTACAGCGGTCTCGATGTCCACGACCGACCACATCGCGGTGGTCGAGCGGTACGCCGCCCACAACTATCACCCGCTCGAGGTCGTGCTCGACCGCGGCGAGGGTGCCTGGGTGTGGGATGTCGAGGGACGGGAGTACTTCGACTGCCTCTCCGGGTACTCGGCGCTCAACTTCGGCCACTCCCACCCGCGGCTGGTGGCGCGCGCGCAGGAGCAGCTCGCCACCCTGACGCTGACGAGCCGTGCGTTCTTCCACGACCGGCTCGGGGAGTTTGCCCGCGAGCTGGCCGAGCTCACCGGCAAGGACATGATCCTCCCGATGAACTCCGGTGCCGAGGCCGTCGAGACCGCCATCAAGGTGAGCCGCAAGTGGGGCATCCAGGTCAAGAAGGTCGACCCGGAGCGGGCCAATATCGTCGTCATGGACGGCAACTTCCACGGTCGGACGACGACCATCGTCGGCTTCTCGACGGACCCGGTTGCGCGGGAGGGCTACTCGCCGTTCACGCCCGGCTTCACGATCGTCCCGTATGGCGACGCCGCGGCCGTCGAGGCCGCCATCACCGAGCACACCGTCGCGGTCCTGCTCGAGCCCATCCAGGGTGAGGGCGGGGTCGTCATCCCGCCGGACGGCTATCTCACAGCGGTTCGGGAGATCTGTACGCGGCACGGCGTCCTCATGGTTGCTGACGAGATCCAGTCCGGTCTCGCCCGCACGGGGAAGACCTTCGCGTGCGACCACGAGCTCGTCGTCCCGGACATCTGGGTCATGGGGAAGGCCCTCGGCGGCGGCATCATGCCCGTCTCGGCGATCGCCGCGAACCACGACGTCATGGACGTCATCACGCCCGGCTCGCACGGGTCCACCTTCGGCGGCAACCCGCTGGCCTGCGCGATCGGGCACGAGGTCGTCCTGATGCTCAAGACCGGGGAGTTCCAGGAGCGGGCCCGGCGGCTCGGTGAGGAGCTCCACACGGCTCTGCGCACCCTCGAGGGGCACGGCGTCGTCGGGATCCGCCAGCGTGGGCTGTGGGCCGGGGTCGACGTCGACACCTCGCTGATGACCGGTCGCCGGTTGTGCGAGGGTATGGCGCGCCGCGGTGTCCTGGCCAAGGACACCCATGGCTCGACGATCCGGCTCGCCCCGCCACTGGTTTGCACCGAGGCCGACATCGACCACATGGTCGAGGCGATGCGGGCCACCCTTGACGCGGGGTGACGCCTCGCCCTGACCGGGTCCGGCCGCCCGCGTCCGGGGCTTGTCGACCGACGCTGACGCTGACGCTGACGCTGACGCTGACGCTGACGCTGACGCGGGAGGTGAGGCAGCCTGGCGGGCGGCCCTCGGCCGTCCCGTGAGGGCTCTTCGCCTCCCTATGCTCTGCTCCACCCCTCGACGCAACGGCCCTCTGCTCCACATTCGGGAGCAGAGGGCCTCTGCTTCGTATCCGGGAGCAGAGGGCCTCTGCTTCGTATCCGGGAGCAGAGGGCCACTGCTTCGTATCCGGGAGCAGCGGGCCATTGCTTCACATGCTGGAGCAAAGGCCCACTGCTTCAGTCAGTGGTGCACGGCATAGGGGCCGACAACGCCCTCCCGTCCGACGTGGCATGCGCACCCCAGGGGTCGTGGCGACACTCGGCGCGCCTCCTGAACGGCGACCATCGTCCCGGTGGTTGACGCTGACCCGACTGGGCGGCAGGCGGGGTACGACTCGGCCCACCAACGCCGCCGCCCGCGGCACCGCGACCCGCGCGGCTCAGGGGTGCTCGCCGGCTGGGCGGGTACTGAAGGTCAGGGTCCAGTCCTCGCGGGTCTCACCGTCCACTTCGAGGACCCAGCCGAACCGGCGACCCGCCGCCAGGCTGAGGGGCGGGACTCCAAAGGCCATCGGCGCGTCGATCGGCGTCCCGGCAGGCACGCCCAACGGCCGGCTCACCTCCAGCACCGCCTCGGCGCCGACCGGGAGTGGCCCTTGGGGCCCGGCGAGAAGGACCGGCGCGCCGTCGGCGTCGATGAGCCGGAAGGCGATGCGGATCGGCTGGTTGGCCTGGGTCCAGGGCACCTCGAACTTCGCCGCGACCGCTGACGCGGGCACCTGGGCATTCGTCACGCTCCAGCCGCCCCCGCTGATGTACAGCTTGCCGTCAGCCACGGTTGCGTAGTCGCACAGCATGATCGTGGCTCGCACGGCGGTCTCCGTCTCCTGGCGTGGCGCAAAGTCCGCCTCGACCGTACCGCGAAGCCGGAAGCGCAAGGGCGATCAAGCGCGTCGACCGGCCCACCGCCACGATGTCAGGTATGACAACCGCGAGCGACACCCTCGCCGCATTCGTCGCCGTCCTGGCCGACACCCTCGACGAGCCCGGTACCAGCGCCGCGACGTTGGCGGCGCGCCTGCACCTCTCGCGCTACCACGCCGACCGCATCGTCGCATCGGTCGCGGGGGAACCGCCCGCGACTTTGCGTCGGCGCATCCTGCTCGAACGCGCGGCATACCGGCTGGTGACGACCCGCGACACGGTGCTTGATATTGCGGTGGGGGCGGGTTACGGCTCCAACGAGGCGTTCACGCGCGCCTTCCGCCGAGCTTTCGGTGTTTCGCCGAGCAGCTTCCGGCGGCGGCCGGGGCGCATCCACCTTCCGTCGACGAGTCATATCCACTTCCACCCTCCGGCGGGCATCCGACTGCCGGCCCAGCGAAAGGTGTCTGCGATGGATCTGCTCACCAGGATGGTCGAACACCATGTGTGGCTCGTCGGCGAGATGATCGAGCGCGCCGCAACCCTGCCCGATGACCGACTCGATGACCGCATCGGGCTCGACGTGGACGACGACGTCCAGTCGATCCGCTCGCTGTTGTCCCGGCTCGTGGGCCAGCTAGGGATGTGGAATGCGGCGATCGGGCAGTACGACTACGACTGGTCGGTGGAGGACCACGAGTCCGTGCTCTCTCTGCGTGCACGGCTGGCGGTGGATGGGCCGAAGTATCTCGCCGAGGTCCGTCGGGTCGTAGCCGCCGAAGAGCTGGACGAGACCTTCGTCGACGCGCTCTGCGACCCGGCGGAGGTCTTCACATACGGCGGGATGATCGCTCACGTCCTGACGTTCGCCGCCCACCGGCGCACTCTCGTCGCACTCGCTCTTGACAAGGCTGGCGTCGGAGACCTCGGGTGGGGTGACCCGATGCGCTGGGTTGCCTCCTGACCTGGACAGATCCAGAGCCACGGCCACAGCGCGAGTTCTGCAGTGGGGCAGGCCGGGCTCGAACCGGCGACCGAGAGATTATGAGTCTCCTGCTCTGACCATCTGAGCTACTGCCCCGGTGCGTGATCGCGGCGCTCAGCCTATCGCGGGCCGCCGACCCTGCCGCCCCGCCGGCCCGTCCGCACAGCCGATCCACATCGGGTCACAGCCCGCACCCACCAGGCCACAGCCGGCCCAGGCCGAGGTGCCAGGTCCGGCATAGGGCGCGCTCGCACTGTGGTCGTACGAGGTCGGGACACGCCCCGACCCACACACCAAGGAGATGAGCGACATGAACAAGAACACCCTCGTCGGCGCAGGTGCGGCGGTCCTGGCGGCAGCGGTTCTCGGGATCGGCGGCGCGGCCTTCGCCTCGGCCGACACAACGTCGGGCTCGGCCTCGACTGCCACGACCACGACCCAGGCGCCGGCCGCGAACGGCACCCAGGCCGCACCCGACCCGAGCAAGCCCGTCCGCTCGGACGAGACCCTGCTCACCGGTGACACCGCCGCCAAGGTCACGGCGGCGGCCAAGGCCAAGGAGCCCACGGCGACGATCCAGCGGGTCGAGACCGACTCCGAGGGCGTCTACGAGGCCCACATGGTGCGGACCGACGGCACCCAGATCATCGTCCAGATCGACAAGAGCTTCGCCGTGACCAACGTCCAGACCATGGGTCAGGGCGGCCCTGGCGGCGCGGGCGCTCCGGGCGCGAACGGCCAGGCTCCCTCCGGCGCCCCGAGCGGGTCGGCGACCAGCGGGACCTCGGCCAACGGCTGACCTCCGGACCCCGGCGACGAAGTCATGACGTCGTCAGGCGCGCGGCGGCATACCTCGAAGGAAGCACCGGCGAGGGCCGCCCCCCACGCAACACAGCGGGGGAGGCGGCCCTCATCGGTATGCCGATACGGGTGTGGCGGCCGGCACGCTAGAGCCGCCGGCCAGCACGGACGGCCGTCAGCCGTTGATGATCGAGGACCAGACGGCCGTCGCGCCCGAGTGACCGGCAACGGCCGTGGCCGCGAGCACCGCGAGCGCCGCGATGACGACGAGGACTCGCAGCACCAGGCCGAGCCCGCCGCCAGCGGCAGCCGTCACGGAAAGCGTCGAGGACGTGGTGGCAGCGTCATCGCCCGCCGGCACCGCGACCGCCACCGGAGCAGGCGCCTCAACGGCAGCGCGTCGATGCGGACGTAGCGAGGTCAACATCGCCAGGACCGTCAGGACGAAGAAGGCCACCATGACCTTGGCCATGAGCGACCCCGCGTCGGTGTGCGTCGTCACCTGCTTGACCTTCTCGGCATATCCGGCAGCGGTGCTGTCGAGCGACGTGAAGACCCGGTTGGCGAGCCGTTCCCCGCTCTCCTTGGCCACCAGCGCGGCCCCCGTGGCGACGACAGTCAGCGCGAGCGTCGGCCACCAGAGAGCGCGCCGCGAGCGGGCCAGGGCGGCATAGGCCAGGGCGAAGAGCGCCGCCGTGGGGGCAAGGATCACGACGGCGTGGACGACGAGCGGGTGGAGCGGCAGCCCCATGATGGTGTCGAACATCGTGCCTCCTCGGTGACGGCGAGCGTGCCAACATCCTGACACGTCAGAGGACTCGCCCCGTAGAGCGCACGCGACATCGTGGCCGAACGGGTACCTCCGGTGCGCGAGTGCCCCCTGGGACGGATGGCACGGCATGTCATGCCTGGTACCGGTGATGTCGGTGGGGCATAATGCGTATGTCGTGCCGCGTGGTGCGTCATACCGCCATTTCTGTCGTGGGGCCGTCGGGGAAGACGTCCCAGCACGGAAGAGGTGGCCACATGACGACGCCTTCGTCGACCCGCGGGGTGGTGTTCATTCACTCCACCCCTGCTGCGTTGTGCCCGCACATCTCGTGGGCGCTGGAGTCGGTGCTCGGGCAGCGCGTGTCCCTTGAGTGGACCGCCCAGCCGCTCGGGCGCAAGCTCGTCCGGGCGGAGTTCTCCTGGCTCGGGCCAGCCGGCACCGGTGCCCGCCTGGCCAGCGCGCTGCGCGGCTGGGACGACGTGCGCTACGAGGTGACCGAGGAGCCTTCGGCCGGCTGCGACGGGTCCCGCTGGCAGCACACCCCGACCCTTGGCATCCACCACACCTGGATCTCCGCCGTCGGTGACGCGGTGATCAACGAGGACCGGCTCCGGGACGTCCTCGCCGACGCCGAGGGAGACGCGGCCGCCGTCCTAGCCGCCATCGACGATCTGCTGGGAGCCGCCTGGGACCAGGAGCTCGAGCCCTTCCGGCACGCCGGGGACGGCACTTCGGTGCGCTGGCTGCACAAGGTGGGCTGACCGCAGGGGGCCAGGCCGCCCATCACAGGTAATTTGCTTGTTGCATGCAACTTTATCTACAGTATCCCGGTGACCCCGGACCTCGACGCGGCCGTAGCCGAGCCCACGGCGCGTGAGCTCGGCAGCGAGCTCATCCGCCTCATCAAGATCCTCACCTCGATGAGGCAGTACGTGCCGACCCCCGACCCGGCACTCGATATCACGCACTTCCCGGTGCTCTTCCGCCTCGCTCAGGAGCCTCGTCGGGTCTCCGATCTCGCCGAATGCGTTCATGCCGACGTCTCGACGGTGAGCCGGCAGGTCTCCCATCTCGTCCAGCACGGCTTCGTCCACAAGGCGCCAGACGCCCAGGACGGACGGGCCCACCTGCTCGATCTCACCCCAGCGGGGCACGCCGCCGTGGAGAGCATCACGGCTCGACGCGGCGAGTGGCTGCGCGGGGTCCTGCACGACTGGAGCCAGTCCGACGCCGACGCGCTTCTGACCGGGGTTCGCCGACTCGGCGACGACCTTGAAGCCACCAAGACCCGCCTGGCCCCCGGGCCGGGCCACTCCCGCGGCGCCTGAGCGGCTACCGCAGCGGCGCCTGAGCGCCCACACCCGCGGGCCGCTGAGCGCCCACCCACCACCGACCAGCAGAGCGACCAGGAGCACTCCATGTCCACCTCACCAGCGGCGGCACTGCCGCCGGCCCCAGCCCCCGCCGAGGGCCTCACCCATCGGCAGATCCTCACCATCCTCTCCGGCCTCATGACCGGGATGTTCCTCGCCGCCCTCGACCAGAACATCGTCGGCACGGCGATCAAGACGATCGCCGACGAGCTCCATGGCCTGTCTGCGCAGGCGTGGGTGACGACGGCATACCTCATCACCTCGACGATCGCGACCCCGCTCTACGGGAAGCTCTCGGACATCTACGGCCGCAAGAAGTTCTTCATGGCGGCCATCACGATCTTCATCCTCGGCTCGGCGATGTGCTCCTTCGCGGGGTCGATGTACCAGCTGGCCGCCTTCCGCGCGATCCAGGGCATCGGCGCCGGCGGCCTGTTCTCGCTCGCGCTGGCCATCATCGGCGACATCGTCCCCCCGCGGGAGCGGGCTAAGTACCAGGGCTACTTCCTCGCCGTCTTCGGCACCTCGTCGGTGCTCGGCCCGATCATCGGTGGCTTCTTCGCCCAGGCCGACTCGATCCTCGGGATCACCGGCTGGCGCTGGGTCTTCCTCGTCAACGTCCCGGTGGGCCTGGTCGCGCTGCTCATCGTCGCCCGCACGCTGCACGTCGCCCACTTTCCACGCGCTTCGGCCATCGACTGGTGGGGTGCCTTCACCCTGGTCGTCGGCGTGGTCCCGCTGCTGCTCGTCGCCGAGCAGGGCCGCGAGTGGGGCTGGACGTCCACCTCGTCACTCATTGCGTATGCCGTTGGCCTGGTCGGGCTGGTCGCCTTCGTCTCGGTGGAGACCCGGATGGGCGAGGCGGCTCTCATTCCCATGCGGATCTTCCGCAACCGGACCATCGCCATCGCCCTCGGCGGTGGGGTCGTCATCGGGTCGGGGATGTTCGGCGGCATGCTCGTCATCCCGCTCTACCTGCAGATCGTCCACGGGGCGACCCCGATGACCTCGGGCTTCCAGATGCTGCCGATGGTCATGGGGATGATGATCGCCTCGGTCGTCTCCGGTCAGCTGATGACCAAGACCGGCAAGGTGCGGATCTTCCCCATCGCCGGGGTGTCTCTCATGGTCGTCGGGCTGGTGCTGCTCTCCCGGATCTCGGCCGACACCGACATCCGGGCCGTCATGGCGCTGATGTTCCTCTTCGGCCTCGGGCTGGGAAACACCATGCAGCCGCTCACCTTGGCGGTGCAGGCGGTGGTCGACCCGCGCGACATGGGTATGGCGACCAGCGCCGCGACCTTCTTCCGCCAGATGGGCGGGACGCTCGGAGTGGCGGTCTTCCTCTCGGTCCTGTTCAACACCGTTGGCGAGAACATCCAGAAGGCCTTCGGCGCGGCGGCCCAGGACCCCGCCTTCCTCGCCGCGCTGCGTGACCCCGCGGTGCTGGCCAACCCGACGAACAAGGCCTTCGTCACGGCTCTGGCTGCCAAGGACACCTCGTCCTTCGGCAACGTCCTCGGTGACTCCTCCGTGATCGGGGCGCTCGACCCGCGGCTGGCGCACCCGTTCAAGGTGGGCTTCGCGACGTCGATGGACCTCGTCTTCCTCCTCGGGGCCATCGTCTGCGCCGCCGGTCTGCTCGTCCTGGTCTTCATGCCCGAGGTGCACCTCAGCTCGCGCTCGGCCCAGCAGCGCGCCGCCGACGACGCGACCGCGCGGGCGGTCGGCGGTGACGTGGCCGAGGACACCAACGGGACCGGCGAGGTCGACGTCGCCGCCGAGCGCACCCTTACGCGCGACCTCGTCGACGCCGTGACGGTCGAGGCGGGCGGGCACTCCATCGACGAGCTGCCCGACAGCGCGGAGCGCTACCGGAGGGTCTGACCGAGCGCAGGTCAGGCCCAGCGTAGGTCAGGCCGAGCGCACGACCAAGGCGACATTGTGTCCGCCGAAGCCGAACGAGTTGTTCAGCGCGGCAATATCGCCGGACGGGAGCTCCCGGTGGGTGCGGTGGACCACGTCAAGGTCGATCTGCGGGTCGAGGTCGTCGACATTGATCGCCGCCGGGGCCAGCCGGTTCGCGACGGCGAGGATGGTGAAGACGCTCTCCAACGCGCCCGCCGCTCCGAGCAGGTGTCCGGTCATCGACTTCGTTGCTGAGACCGGCATGTGGTCGGCGTCAGCGCCGAAGGCCCGGCGGATCGCGGTGGACTCGGCGACGTCTCCGACCGGGGTGGACGTCGCGTGCGCGTTGATGTGGACGATGTCGGTGGCGCTGAGGCCTGCGCGCTCCACCGCCTCGCGCATCGCGCGCGCTGCTCCGGCGCCTTCGGGTTCGGGGGCGGCGATGTGGTGGGCGTCGGAGGACATGCCGACGGAGGCGACCTCGGCATACACCCGTGCTCCGCGAGCGGCGGCGTGCTCCTCCGCCTCGAGGACCACCACGGCGGCACCCTCACCGAGGACGAAGCCGTCGCGTCCGGTGTCATAGGGCCGGGACGCCAGCTCGGGCGCGTCGTTGCGGGTCGAGAGCGCCTGCATGGCCGCGAAGCCGGCGATCGGCAGTGGGTGGACGGCGGCCTCGGTGCCGCCACAGATGACGACATCGGCCCGGCCGGAGCGGATCATCTCCAGCCCGAAGCCGATCGCCTCGGCGCCTGAGGCGCACGCGCTGACCGGGGTGTGCGCCCCGGCGCGGGCCCCGAACTCCAGCGAGACCGCGGCCGCGGGACCGTTGTTCATGAGCATGGGCACGGCGAGCGGGAAGACCCGTCGCGGGCCCTTCTCGCGCAGGGTGTCCCACTGGCTGAGCAGGGTCCACACCCCACCGATGCCGGAGCCGACGGCCGTACCGAGGCGCTCCGCCTCGACCTCAGGGGTCCCGGCGTCGGCCCAGGCCTCGCGAGCGGCGATGAGGGCGTACTGCGAGGACGGGTCGAGCCGCCGGGTCTCCACCTTGCTGAGGACCTCGGCCGGGTCGGTGTGGATCGTCGCCGCGAAGGTCACCGGCAGCTGGTAGGTCGCCACCCAGTCGAACGCCATGGTCCGGGCACCGCTGCGGCCGGCGAGCAGCGCCTCCCACGTGTCAGAGGCGGTGCCGCCGAGCGGGGTCGTGGCGCCCAGCCCGGTCACGACGACTCGGCGCGGTGCGGGGGATGTCATGGCGGGGCTCCTAGGCGGGAGAGAGTCGGGCCGTGGGGGGAGTCGCGCGGGGGCCGGGCACCAGCTGCGGCCGTGGCCGTTGGACGCCCGACCGCCGCGGCGGCCGGTGCTGCTGGTCAGCCCTGGGCTGAGGCGATGAAGTCCACGGCGTCGCGGACCGTCTTGAGGTTCTTGACCTCGTCGTCGGGGATCGAGACGCCGAACTTGTCCTCCGCGTTGACGACGATGGTCATCATCGACAGGGAGTCGATGTCGAGGTCGTCGGTGAAGGACTTGTCGAGCTCGACCGAGGCGGGGTCGAGCCCGGTCTCCTCGTTCACGATCTCGGCCAGGCCGGCGAGGATCTCCTGGGTGCTCTGCGCCATGGTGCTGTGTCTCCTTGGGTTGGGGGTGAAACTCTTGGTCGAGCCGGTCTGTGGTCGGGCGTCCCGCAGTTCTCGTATGGCGAGCCTGGATATCGAGCCCAGGTGCCAGATCGCGGATGCCGAACCGGGAACATCGCGTGGTCTAGGGCAGCTGGATCACCTGGGCGGCATACACCAGTCCGGCACCGAAGCCGATCTGCAAGGCGAGCCCACCCGAGGGGGCCAGCCCGTCCTCGATAAGACGCAAGGTGGCCAACGGGATCGACGCCGCGGAGGTGTTGCCGGAGTCGGTGATGTCACGGGCGACGACGACATCGTCGGGCAGCTTGAGCTGCTTGGTCATCGCGTCGATGATCCGCAGGTTGGCCTGGTGGGGGATGAAGACGTCGAGGTCGGCGGCGGTGATGCCGGCCTTGTCGATGGCCTGCTGCGCAATCGGGGCCATGCCCCACACTGCCCAGCGGAAGACGGTCTGACCCATCATGGTGATCGCCGGCCAGTCGAGGTCCTTGTCGCGGACGTCGAGCCAGGAGTCGCGCTGGACGATCGCGTCCCACTGCGCGCCATCCGACCCCCAGACCGTCGGCCCGATGCCGGCCTCCTCCGAGGGGCCGACGACCGCGGCGCCGGCGCCGTCGGCGAAGAGGAAGGCGGTGCTGCGGTCGGTCTTGTCGGTGAAGTCGGTGAGCTTCTCGACGCCGATGACCAGCACAAACTCGGACGTGCCGCCGCGGACCATGTCGTGGGCCAGGGAGATCCCGTGGCAGTAACCCGCGCACGCGGCGGAGATGTCGAAAGCGGCAGCCCGGTCCGCGCCGAGCTGATGCGCGACCAGCGGGGCGACCGCGGGGGTCTGGTACGGGTGCGACACGGTCGCGACGATGACGGTGTCGATTCGGCCGATGTCGATGCCCGAGTTCGCCAGGGCCTGGGCGCCGGCCGCGCGGGCCATCATCTCGACGGTCTCCTCGGCGCCGGCCCAGCGCCGGGTGACGATGCCCGAGCGTTCTCGGATCCACTCGTCCGAGGAGTCGATGAGGTCGACGATCTCCGAGTTCGGGACGAGCCGCTCGGGGCGGTAGCCACCCAGCCCGAGGATGCGGGCCTGCCGCAGCGAGCCGTTGCTCGAGATCCGGCCGGTGCCCTTCGGCCGGGCGGTTGCTGTGGTCGTCACGACGCACCTCCGTGCTCACGGACGAGTCGGCGCGCCGCGTCGAGGTCGTCAGGGGTCTTCAAGGCCACGCATTCGACCCCCGGCAGGCCGCGCTTGGCGAGCCCGACGAGCGTCCCTGCCGGAGCGAGCTCGACCAACCCGGTGACGCCGAGCGAGGCGAGGGTCTCCATGCACAGGTCCCACCGGACCGGGTTGCTCACCTGGGTCACCAGGCGGTCCAGCAGCTCAGCACCCGAGCCCACGACCGCCCCGTCGGCGTTCGAGACGACCGGGCTCACCGGGTCGGCGGCCTCGACCTGGCGCGCGGCTGCTGCCAGCGCGGCGACGGCGGGGGCCATGTGCGCGGTGTGGAAGGCCCCGGCCACCTTGAGTGGGATGACCCGGGTGCGCGCCGGGGGGTCGGCCCGCAGGGCGTCGAGAGCCTCGAGGGTTCCCGCGGCGACCACCTGGCCGGAGCCGTTCCGGTTCGCCGGCGTGAGGCCGTGTCGAGCCAGCACGGCGAGGACCTCCTCCGGGTCACCGCCGAGCACCGCGGCCATGCCGGTGGGCGCGACGGCGCTGGCCTGTGCCATGCCGTGGGCGCGGATGGCGACGAGGGACATCGCGGCCTGCGGTGTCAGGGTGCCAGCGAGCGCGAGAGCGGTCAGCTCACCGACGCTGTGGCCGGTGAGGGCCCAGCGGGCATCGACGCCATCGGTTCCGAGCAGCGCGGCTGCCATCAGCAGCCCCGCGCCGACGATGAGCGGCTGAGCCACGGCGGTGTCCTTGATGGTCTCCTCGTCCGAGACCGTCCCGTGCTGCTCGAGGTCGATCCCGCCGGCCTCGGAGAGCCGTCCGAGGGTGTCCCGGGCGCCGGGGAGGTCGAGCCACGGAGCCAGGAAGCCCTGAGTCTGCGACCCCTGTCCGGGGCACACGATGGCGAGCACCCTTCCAGTGTGGCGGCCTGCACCGGCATACCGCCGCGAGGAAGCACACCAAGGACCCTCGCGGACTTTGGATGGTTCCTACAGTGTCGCGGGGGCTTGTCCTAGGTGGTGGGCTCAGCCGGGGGAGCGGCCGGGAGGTCCCGTGCCCGGGACCGCCGGGCTGCGTCGAGCCGGCCCATCGCTAAGGCGAGGTGCACGGTGAACGCCTCCCGCGGGACGGTGATGTCGTACCCGATGACCTCGCAGATCCGGCCCAGCCGATAGCGCACCGTGTTGGTGTGGACATAGAGGTGCCGAGCCGTCGCCTCGATCGTCCCGCCGAGCTCGAGGAAGGTCGTCGCGGTGTCGAGCAGCGTCGGATGCGCGAGCAGCGGCCGGTAGACCGTGTCGATCAGGGTCGTCCGGGCCGGTTGCTCGCCGGCGACGGCGCGCTCCGCGACGAGATCGGCGGCGGTCACCGGCCGGGGAGCGGCCGGCCAGGCCGCCGCCGCCGCCAGTCCGCCGAGGGCTGCTCTGGCGGAGCGGCCCGCGCCGAAAAGATGAGGGACGGTCGGGCCGACGACGATCGGGCCCTCCCCGAAGAGCTCAGCCAGTCCCTGAGCGGCCACCATCGGTTCGGTCGTGCCGCCGAGAACGAGGACGAGGCGGTCGCGCTGCACCGCGGCCAGGGCCTCCGCGCCATACTTGGCCGCCGTGCGGCGAAGCAGGTCGATCGCGCTTGCGTCGGCCTGCTTGGGGGCCGTTCCGGCGACGACCGTGACAGGGGTCACCGATCCCCACCCGAGTGCGGTTGCTCGGGACTGCATGAAGTCGTCCGCCTCGCCCCGCAGGACCGCGTCGACGACGAGGGCTTCGAGCCGGGCGTCCCAGGCGCCGCGCGCCTCGGCCGCTCCGGCATACACCTGGGCGGCGGCGAAGGCGATCTCACGCGAGTACACCAGGACCGCTTCGCGGACCACGACCTCCTCGCCGGGCTCGGCCAATGGGGACACCTCGTCCTCGACGACATCGACGACGGTACGGACCAGGTCGAGGGTCTGCCGCAGGGTGATCGAGCGGGTCAGGGCCTGCGGCGCGGCGGCGAAGACGGCCCGGGCATCGGCCGGCCCGTACTCGCCGACCTGGAGCCAGGCGATGAAGGACGCGATGCCGGCCTGCGAGACCAGCCCGACCCAGGAGCGCTCCTCGGCGGACAGTGCCCGGTACCAGTCGTGGCTGGTCTCCATCCGGCGCGACGCCGCGGTCGCCAATGCGCCTGCGGCACGGGCCACCCGGGTCATCGTCGCGGCGCTCACCGCACCTCGGTCTCGGCTCACGTCCCCATGCTATTTGTATGCCGCACACAAGGTCTCGTCGGGGCGGCAGATTTCTCGCGGTCAGTCAACGCCGGAGTCGATGGCCGCCCGGTCCAGGGACTCGACGTCGGAGGCGTCCTCATCCACGGGCGCCCCGATCGCGGCGATTTCGGCGGCCCGACCTGACTCGACCTCTCCGACCAGCTCGCGCTGGGAGGTGAGCAGCTGCCCTTGGGCGGCATACAGCTCGATCTTGGCCCGGGAGTCGGCGATATCGAGGTTGCGCATCGTCAGCTGCCCGATCCGGTCGGTCGGCCCGAAGGCGGCGTCCTCGACCCGTTCCATCGAGAGGCGGTCGGGGTGGTAGGTGAGGTTGGGGCCCTGGGTGTCGAGGATCGAGTAGTCCTCGCCCCGGCGCAGCCGTAGCCACACCTCGCCGGTGACGGCCGAGGCGACCCAGCGCATCGTCGACTCGCGGAGCATCAGCGACTGCGGGTCGAGCCAGCGGCCTTCGTACATCAGCCGTCCCAGCCGCTGACCCTGGGTGCGGTAGGTCGCCAGGGTGTCCTCGTTGTGGACCGCGTTGATGAGGCGTTCGTAGGCGATGACGAGCAGCGCCATACCGGGGGCTTCGTAGATGCCGCGGGACTTGGCCTCGATGATGCGGTTCTCGATCTGGTCCGACATCCCGAGCCCGTGTCGGCCGCCGATGGCGTTCGCCTCCATGACCAGGTCAACGGCGGTGTCGAAGGTGCGCCCATTGATGGCGACCGGGCGGCCCTGCTCGAACCGGACCGAGACGTCCTCGGTCGGGATGGGCAGCGACTCGTCCCAGAACTTCACGCCCATGATCGGCTCGACGCTCTCCATCGAGACGTTCAGGTGCTCGAGCGTCTTCGCCTCATGGGTGGCGCCCCAGATGTTGGCGTCGGTCGAGTACGCCTTCTCCTTGCTGTCCCGGTACGGCAGGCCACGCTCGGTCAGCCACTGGGACATCTCGGCCCGGCCGCCGAGGTCGGCGACGAAGCGCTCGTCGAGCCACGGCTTGTAGATCCGCAGCTGTGGGTTGACGAGCAGGCCGTAGCGGTAGAAGCGCTCGATGTCGTTGCCCTTGAAGGTCGAGCCGTCGCCCCAGATGTTGACCCCGTCCTCGTGCATGGCGCGGACGAGCAGGGTGCCGGTGACGGCCCGGCCCAGGGGCGTGGTGTTGTAGTAGGCCCGCCCCGCGGAGCGGATATGGAAGGCACCGCAGGCCATGGCCTGCAAGCCCTCATCGACCAGCGACGCCTTGCAGTCCACCGCCCGGGCGATCTCGGCGCCGTACTGCATCGCCCGCCCGGGGACCCCGGAGATGTCCGGCTCGTCATACTGGCCGATGTCTGCGGTGTAGGTGCACGGTATGACGCCCTGCTCGCGCATCCACGCGACAGCGACGCTGGTGTCGAGGCCGCCCGAGAAGGCGATGCCGACACGTTCTCCGACGGGCAGGGAGCTCAGGACCTTGGACACGGCGACAACTCTATTGGGCGCCCTGGCGCGTGGCGGTGGCCGCCCATTGGGCGGGCTTGGCCAGCAGTCTGCCGGGCGGCTGCTGGCGGGCGGCGGTCTGGCGGCGGCGGTCTGGCGGGCGGTCTGGTGGGCGGTCTGGTGGGCGGTCTGGCGGGTCGACTGCGGCGCTCGGGCCGTCGACGCCGCGACGTTCCCTTGGGGACGGCTGTCATGCACGATCGCGCACCGCACGTGCTCTTCCTGGGGTGCCTCCCGCCGCCCTATGCCGTGCTCCACGTTTCGACGCAGGACCCCTTTGCTCCCAGATGTGGAGCAGGGGGCTGTTGCTTCCGGCTGTGGGGCAGAGGGCTGTTGCTTCCGGTTGTGGGGCAGAGGGCTGTTGCTTCCGGTTGTGGGGCAGAGGGCTACTGCGTCGAGATACGGAGCACGGCGTAGGCGGGCTTGGGGGGTCCTGCCAGGCGTGGAGCCGGGTGGGCCACGTGGGCGCGGCGGGTCGCGACGGCTTCGTCCCCAGGGGGCTGTGTCGTCGTCACGTCATCCACAGGCGCCCGACCGACCGTGGCATCACCGCTTGCCGCGGCGTGGACTTGAGCTATGACATCCCTCCCATCTCGCCCCGCGCCGCGGTCCTTCCGGGAGCGCCGCCTGGAGCAGATCGCCGCTGAGCTCGGAGAACACGCCGACCGGGTCCGCGAGCGCCTCTCGCTGGCGGACGTCGTTTCGCTCGCGATCCGGGCGCACCGGCGCCAGCTCGGACTCAGCCAGCGCGGCTATGCCGCCGCAAGGGGCTACTCCGCCAGCCACGTCGCCAGGCTCGAACGCTCGGCCGGCGACTTGCGCCTCGCTGCCGTCGTGGACGCCTTGCGCAGCACGGGTTTCCGGCTCTGCGTGACACCGGACGCGCCCGGTCCTTCCGCTTCCACCACGGCCACCACAGACTGGCCGGTGTCGGAGCTCGTGGCGCGGGACGATGCGGGGCGTCGGCTCCCCGCGCATCGTCCGGCCGCCATCGCGACGACACCGCATTCGTGGTGGTTCACCAGGCATGGCTACTTCAGCGGCGACGGCCCGTTGTGGACCTGGCGCCGGGTGCCTGGTCGGGGCCTCTAAGAGTCGCGCCGAGCGAAGGGGGTCGCCCCGTGGCGATGGGGTGGGCCGCCGGTGGGCGGTGCGTAAGAGGTCGGTGGGAGGTGGGGTGGTCGGTCGGTGGGCGGTCGGCCTGAGTGTCAACGCCACGGTTGTTCGGGACTGCCACCGACATACCAGGGGCCGACCCGAACAACCGTGGCAGGAAGGGTCGGCGACGGCAGTGCTGGGGTTGGGATCCGTAGCCCCCCGGGGTGCCAGCTGATGTCGGCGTTGGGGGGACGCTCAGCGGGCGTGGAAGACCGTGGTGTACCCAGCCTCCACGCGCGGCCCGTCGAACCACGCCAGCCCGTGGGCCAGGGACTCGTCGACCGTTTCGAGGTAGGCCACCGCGTCGGTGTGGTCGGTGAAGTATGCCGTCGTCGCGATGTGCGTGGCCGCGACCCGAGCGAAGTACCGTCGCAGCGCCTCCTCGCCGTTCTCGGAGGAGAACTGCGTGACCAAGATGTCACCTCCGGCGTCCTCGAGCAGCCGCGCCAGATGCCGGTCGCCATTGGTCACCGCGACGAAGGACCCGCCCGGACGGAGCACCCTGCGTACCTCGGCCAGTGCGGCGTCGAGGTCGGGGACGTGGTAGAGCATCCACGCCGCCACGACGACGTCGAAGGACGCGTCGGGGTAGGGCAGCGACCCGATCGTCGCAACCTCGGCGTGCAGGCCCCGAGCGGCGGTGGCCGCCACCATCGACTCCGATGCGTCCGTGGCCAGATAGGCGCACGCCGGGAGTGCTGCGGCGATCTCTTCAGCCAGCTCGCCGGTACCGCACCCCACCTCGAGTACCGACCGTGGTGCCAAGCCGACGACCAGGTCACGCGCCACGTCTCGAGGCGTCCGCCCGTCCGGACCGGGGCGCCAGATCGACATGCGTCGGCGCAGCCGGTCGGGCGTGGCGTACTGTGCCGCGACCGTGTCCGGGTCTGCCACGCCATAGGTAGGTCCGACCGCCCCACGCGGCACGGTCGAGTCAGGCGGGGCTGCCGAACCGCCCGGGGCAGCCGAACCAGGCGGGGCGGCCACACCGAGCGGAGATCCCGACCCCTCAGGCATCGCCGCCCGCGGTGGCGGACGTCCCTGCCGTGACATCGAGCAGCTGGTACTTCTCGGCCGCCGCCAACGCGGTCGAGGCCGGTACGCCGCCCTGGTCGGCCAGCGCCTGCAGCGCCCGGACCGCGATCGACGGCCCGTCGATGTGGAAGAACCGCCGCGCCGCCGCCCGGGTGTCGGAGAAACCGAAACCGTCGGCGCCCAGCGACACGTACGGGCTCGGCACCCACGGCCGGATCTGGTCCTGGACGGCGCGCATATAGTCCGACACCGCCAGCACCGGACCGGGGTGGGCCGAGAGCTGCGCGGCGACATACGGGATCCGGCGTTCCTGGTCCGGGTGAAGGAAGGCCTGCATGTCGCACTCCAGCCCGTCCCGGCGCAGCTGGATCCACGAGGTCACCGACCACACGTCCGCGGCGACGCCGAAGTCGGCGGCGAGCAGCTCCTGAGCCTCGAGCGCCCACGCGACGCCCACGCCCGAGGCGAGCAGCTGCACCCGGGCCGCCTCGTGCTGCCACCCCGAGGTGTCGGCCGCACGCAAGAGGTACATCCCGCGGAGCAGCCCGTCGACGTCGAGGCCTTCGGGCTCGGCCGGCTGGACCTGCGGCTCGTTGTACACCGTGAGGTAGTAGATGACATTGGGGTCCTCGCCGGGGCGCCCCTCGCCATACATGCGGCGCAGCCCGTCCTTCATGATGTGCGCGATCTCGTACGCATACGCCGGGTCGTAGTGGATAACAGCCGGGTTGGACGCCGCGAGCAGCGGTGAGTGGCCGTCCGCGTGCTGCAGGCCCTCGCCGGTCAGGGTCGTCCGGCCCGCCGTCGCCCCGATGAGGAAGCCGCGCGCCATCTGGTCGGCCGCGGCCCAGATCGAGTCACCGGTGCGCTGGAAGCCGAACATCGAGTAGAAGATGTACATCGGCACCATGGCCGTGCCGTGCGTGGCGTATGCCGACCCTGCGGCCGCGAACGAGGCCATCGACCCGGCCTCGTTGATGCCGGTGTGGATGATCTGACCGTCGGTCGCCTCCTTGTAGGCGAGCATGAGGTCGGCATCGACGGCCGTGTACGTCTGGCCGTGCGGGCTGTAGATCTTGATCGAGGGGAAGAAGGAGTCCATCCCGAAGGTCCGGGCCTCGTCCGGGATGATCGGCACGACCCGCTCGGCGAACTCGGGCGTGCGCATGAGGTCCTTGAGCAGCCGGACCCACGCCATCGTCGTCGCGACGGCCTGCTTACCCGACCCCTTGCGGGTCACGTCATACGCATCGTCCGGGGGCTGGACCAGCGGCGCGTGGGCGACCCGGCGCGAGGGCAGACCGCCACCGAGCTTCTTGCGGCGGTCGACCATGTACGCGATCCGGTCATCCTCCATCCCCGGGTGGTAGTAGGGGACGTTGTACGGGTCGGACTCGATCTGCTCGTCGGTGATCGGGACGTGCAGCGAGTCACGCAGCTTCTTGAGGTCGGCGACGGTGAGCTTCTTCATCTGGTGCGTCGCATTGCGCCCGGCGAAGGAGGTGCCGAGCATGTACCCCTTGATCGTCTTGGCGAGGATGACCGTCGGCTGCCCGGTGTGCTCGGTCGCGGCCTTGTACGCGGCATACACCTTGCGGTAGTCGTGACCACCGCGGCCCAGGCGCCACCAGATGTCCTCGTCGCTCCAGCCCGCCACCAGGGCCTTGGTCCGCGGGTCCCGGTCGAAGAAGTGCTCCCGGACGTAGGCGCCGTCGTTGGCGCGGAAGGTCTGGTAGTCCCCGTCCGGCGTGGCGTTCATCAGCGCGACGAGCGCCCCGTCGCGGTCGGCGGCGATGAGCGGGTCCCACCCACGGCCCCAGATCACCTTGATGACATTCCAGCCGGCGCCGCGGAAGAAGGCCTCGAGCTCCTGGATGATCTTGCCGTTGCCGCGGACGGGACCGTCGAGCCGCTGGAGGTTGCAGTTGACGACGAAGGTGAGATTGTCGAGCTCCTCGTTCGCCGCGAGCTGGAGCAGCCCACGTGACTCCGGCTCGTCCATCTCGCCGTCGCCGAGGAAGGCCCAGACCCGCTGCTGCGAGGTGTCCTTGATGCCGCGGTTGTGCAGGTACCGGTTGAACTGGGCCTGGTAGATCGCGTTCATCGGGCCCAGGCCCATCGAGACGGTCGGGAACTCCCAGAACTCCGGCGCCAGGCGCGGGTGGGGGTAGGAGGGCAGGGACAGCCGCTTCGACTTCTCTTGCCGGAATCCGTCGAGGTGCTCCTCGCCGAGCCGCCCCTCGAGGAAGGCCCGCGAGTACATCCCCGGCGAGGCGTGCCCCTGGAAGAAGATCTGGTCGCCGCCGCCGGGGTGGTCCTTGCCGCGCCAGAAGTGGTTGAAGCCGACCTCGTAGAGCGAGGCCGCGGAGGCATAGGTCGAGATATGCCCACCGACCCCGACACCGGGGCGCTGCGCCCGGTGGACCATGATCGCGGCATTCCACCGGATGAGCCGCCGGTAGCCCCGCTCGAGGTCCTCGTCGCCGGGGAACCACGGCTCGCGCTCCGGCGGGATGGTGTTGATGTAGTCCGTGGCGGTGAGCGAGGGGACGCCGACCTGTCGGGCGCGGGCCCGCTCGATGAGCTTGAGGATGATGTACCGCGCGCGGACCCGGCCCTTCTCGTCCATGACGTCGTCGAAGGACTCCAGCCACTCGGCCGTCTCGTCCGGGTCGATGTCCGGGAGCTGGCTCGGGATGCCGTTGAGGAGCGGGCCGGCGAACGGTTTGGCCACGGTGGGTCCTTTCATCGGGACACTGGCTGCAGTCGCGAAGGTGAACCCATCCTCTCCCAGGACGTGCGCCAGGTCACATCGGGGTCATGGGGGTGAGACGCGCTGCGCGCCGGCGTAGACGACCATCCGCGGGGACCGGACGAAGCCGACCAGGGTGAGCCCGGTCTGGGTTGCGAGCTCGACGGCGAGGCTCGATGGTGCAGACACGGCAGCCAGCAGCGGTATGCCGGCCAGGTAGGCCTTCTGCACCAGCTCGAAGCTGGCCCGGGCCGAGACGACGAGCGCATGTCCACGCAGCGGCGGCACCAGCCCGGCGCGCAGCGCCGACCCGACCACCTTGTCGACGGCGTTGTGCCGCCCGACGTCCTCGTGGACGAAGGCGAGCTCGCCGGAGGGGGTGACCAGCCCGGCCGCGTGGACCCCACCGGTGCGGTCGAAGACCTGCTGCCGGGCCCGCAGCTGCTCCGGCCAGCCGGCGACCGTCGCGGACGGCCAGCTCGCCTCGTCGAGGCTCACGTCGAACCCGGCCCGGTGCCGGATCGCGTCGATGCTGGCCGCCCCGCACAGGCCACACCCGCTCGTGGCGACCAGCGACCGCAGCGAGGTGACCGCCGGAGCCGCGAGCCCGGCGCGCAAGGTGACGTCCACGACGTTGTAGGTCGGGCTGCCGCTGCCGTCGGTGCCCTCGGTGTCGACGCAGTGCAGCATCGAGGCGACATCACCCGCCGAGCCGATCAGCCCCTCGGAGACCAGCAGGCCCATGGTGAGGGAGAAGTCGTCGCCCGGGGTGCGCATCGTCACGGTGAGCACCTCGCCGCCGACGCGGATCGCGAGCGGTTCCTCGACGACAACCGTGTCGGGCCTGGTGACCACGGGGTGCGAAGCGACGTCGGAGATATCGACGCGCACCGTGCGCACCCGGCTGGTCACCCGTCCCATCCGGTCACTGTAGCCGGGCGCCCCGCCGTCGACGGGTGGCTGAATATCCGGCAAAGTGTGGAAGCGCGGCGGCCCGCTCAGGCAGACTGTGCCGCAGACGTCGTCGGACCAGCAGCACGGAAGGAGCCAGCGCCCGGTGGACACCACCGAGCCGATCACGGCCAGTGGACTGGCCCGGCTGGGATTCATGTCAGGCCAGGTCGTCCAGGAGTTCGGCTGGGACGACGACGTGGACAACGACCTCCGGTTCGCCGTCGAGGACGTCGTCGGCTCCGATCTCGCGGACGAGGACTATGGCGATGTCGCCGACGCCGCGCTCATCTGGTGGCGCTCCGGGGACGGTGACCTCGTCGACATCCTTGTCGACGCCCTGCCCAATCTCGCCGACGGCGGCTTCCTCGTCCTGCTCGCCCCGAAGGCCGGCCGGCCCGGCGAGGTCGAGGCCAGCGATATCGAGGAGGCCGCGGTGACCGCCGGGCTGCACACCTCAGGCTCGGCGAGCGTCAGCGCCGACTGGTCGGCCACCAGGCTCGTCGCCCCCCGCTCCGCCCGCCGCTGACCGGCATACCGCTGCTGCCGACGCAGGGCAGTCAGCCGGACCTGAGACACTGCACCCATGACCGCCACGCTCACCCCCCTGTCCGTCGGCGACACGGCACCCGGACTTCGTCCTGCGGAACCAGCACGGCGAGGAGATCGCCTTCGCCGACCTGCGCGCGGCGAAGAACACCTTGCTGGTCTTCGTCCCGTTCGCCTTCTCGGGCATCTGCACGGGGGAGCTGAGCGAGATCCGGGACTCGCTGGGGGACTTCCAGGGCGAGGACATCCAGGTCCTGGCGATCTCGTGCGACCCGATGTACTCCATCCGCGCCTGGGTCGACACCGAGGGCTACTTCTTCCCGGTCCTGTCCGACTTCTGGCCGCACGGTGCGGTCGCCTCGGCCTACGGGGTCTTCCACGAGGGCATCGGCGCGGCGACGCGGGGGACCTTCCTCGTCGACCGCAGTGGCGTCATCCGCTGGGCGCTGGTCAACCCACCGGGGGAGCGGCGGGACTTCGCCGGCTACCGCGAGGCGCTCGAGGCGCTGCGTTAGGCCGGCGATGGCGCTGTGGCGGTCCACCGGCTCCGCGCGGGTTGCGCGGGCGATGGCCGCGGTGCCGCGGGTCGGCTACCTGCCGCACGGCCAGCGGGGGTATGCCGCCCAGGACCGGGCGCTGCCCATCGGCTTCGACGCGACCTGCTCCCAACCCTCGACGGTCACGGTGATGCTTGAGCTGCTCGAGGTCCCGGCCGGTGCCTCGGTGCTCGACGTCGGCTCCGGCTCGGGCTGGACCACGGCGATCCTCGCCCACCTGGTCGGACCGACCGGGAGCGTCCGGGGCGTCGAGATTGTTTCCGAGCTGGTCGACCTCGCCGCCGAACGGCTCCGCGCGGCAGACCTGCCCTGGGCGTCAGTGGCCCTGGCACGGGAAGGGGTTCTCGGGCTGCCCGAGGCGGGCCCCTTCGACCGCATCCTCGTCAGCGCGGATGGTGGCCAGGTCCCCGACGCCCTCGTCGCTCAGCTGGTCGAGGGGGGCCGGATGGTCCTTCCTGCGGCTGGGCGGCTGGTGCTCGTGGAGCTGGTCGACGGGGCGCCGCGGACGTCATACGCCCCAGGTCGCTACGCCTTCGTCCCGCTGCGGTGACCTCTCCCCAGGGACTGGGGCTGGGCCGGTCCGGTGGCGGAGCACCCGCGGGGCCGCAGGGGCTGACACAATGGTCGGCGGATCCGGGGCACCGGACTTCGGGGCCTGTAGCTCAGCTGGTAGAGCACCGCGCTTACACCGCGGGTGTCGTCGGTTCGAACCCGGCCGGGCCCACGTGCTGACCGTCGCCGATGTCGTCCGCGCCATCGAGGCGCTGTACCCGCCGCAGACCGCCGACGACTGGGACCGGGTGGGGCTCATCGCGGGCGACCCCGCCGCGCCCGTCCGACGGCTGCACCTGGCCGTCGACCCGACCCTGGCCGTGGTTCAGGAGGCGCTCGACGCCGGGGCGGACCTGCTCTTCACCCACCACCCGCTCATGCTCCGCGGGGTGAGCTCGGTCGCGACCACCTCACCGATCGGCGCCACCGTCACCGCCGCGATCCGCGGCGGACTGGCCATGTATGCCGCCCACACCAACGCCGACAAGGCGGACACCGGCGTGGCGGACGCGCTCGCCCGGGCCTGCGGGCTCGAGACCTCAACGCCGCTCGTGCCCGAGGGCTCCGCGCCGGGGGGATCCCTCGTCGGGACCGGGCGGGTCGGCGAGCTGCCCGCGCCGATGACCCTGCGCGGCTTCGTCGAGGCGCTGGCCCGGCAGCTGCCCGCGACCGCGGGCGGGACCCGGGTCGCCGGGGACCCGGACGCGCTGGTCCGCCGGGTCGCCGTCCTCGGCGGTTCGGGGGACCGGTATATCGACATCGCCCGGGCCGCCGGCGCCGACGTCTATGTCACGGCCGACCTCAAGCACCACCCCGCCCTCGATGCCCGGGAGGCGTCGGCCGGTGGGACGCCATACCTCGTCGACTGCGGGCACTGGGCCAGCGAGTGGCTGTGGCTCGCGCACGCGCAGCAGGCGTTGCGGGCTACTCTCGACCCGATGCCCATCCACGTCTCGACCCTGCGCACCGACCCCTGGACCTTCGTCGTTGGTGCGAACGCCACCGGAGGCACACCGTGATCGCCGACCCGACCGCCCAGCGCACCCTGCTCAAGGTCCAGGCGCTCGACACCCGCTCCCAGCAGCTGGCCCACGCCCGCAAGACCTTGCCGCAGCACGCCGAGCTGACCAGGCTCGACGGCCTGCTCGCCGCGCTCGACACCCGGCTGGTCAACGCCCGCACGGCCCTCTCGGACGTCCAGAGCGAGGTGGCGCGGGCCGAGTCCGATGTCCAGCTGGTCCGGGACCGAGCCGCCCGCAACCGGGGACGCCTCGACGCCGGCACGGGGACGGCGAAAGACCTCCAGGCCATCCAGCACGAGCTGGAGAGCCTGGCGCGCCGGCAGGCCGACCTCGAGGACATCGAGATCGAGGTGATGGAGCGCGCCGAGACCCTCGAGTCGGAGGTCGCCGACCTCGACCGCCAGCGGGCCGAGCTCGTCGCCGAGGCGCGGGCCACGCAGGCCGCGAGGGACGAGGCGCTGGCCCGGCTCGCCGCCGAGGACGAGGCTGTCGCCGCCGACCGGGCCGCCTTGGTCCCGGGCGTGGCCACCGACCTGCTCGCGCTCTACGACAAGATCCGCGCCGGGGCCGGCGGCGTCGGCGCCGCGGAGCTGCGGGCCCGCCGCTGTGGGGGCTGCCAGCTCGAGCTCAACCCCGTGGACGTCAGCCGGTTCGCGACCGCCGCGCCCGATGAGGTGCTGCGCTGCGAGGAGTGCCGCCGCATCCTCGTGCGCACCGCCGAGTCCGGACTGTGAGCGGGGCGGCATACCGCCGTCTGGTCGTCGAGGCGGACGGTGGGTCGCGCGGCAACCCCGGAGTCGCCGGGTATGGCGCCCTGGTCCGCGACCCGCAGACCGGTGCCGTCCTCGCCCGCCGGGCCGCACCCCTGGGTATGGCGAGCAACAATGTCGCCGAGTACACCGGGCTGATCGTCGGGCTCGAGGCCGCCGCGGCTCTTGCGCCGGGAGCCTCGATCGAGGCCCGGCTCGACTCCAAGCTCGTCGTCGAGCAGATGAGCGGCCGGTGGAAGATCAAGCAAGAGGACATGCGCCGGCTCGCCCTCCAGGCCCGAGACGTCGTCCGAGGCATCGAGGCCGCCGGCGGGCAGGTCCGGTTCACCTGGGTGCCGCGTGAGGAGAACACCGACGCCGACGCGCTCTCCAACGACGCGATGGACGGCAAGACCGTGGTCTGGGACGCCCAGGCGCGAGACCTGTCGGGGGAGCGCCGAGTCGCCCCACCCGACCTCGGCAGCCCGACGCGGATCATCCTGGTTCGCCATGGGGTCACTCCGTTCACGGTCGACGGCCGCCTCGACGGCCGCGGCGGCGCCGACCCGTCCCTGACCGCCGAAGGGCGCGCCCAGGCCGCCGCGGCCGGGCGCGGGGTCGCCGAGCTCGTCGACCCCGGCGAGACGGTCGTCTTGACCTCCGCGCTGGCTCGGGCCAAGGAGACCGGGCGCGCGGTCGCCGACGCGCTCGGGGTCGACCCGGTCGAGGACTGCGACTGGGACGAGCAGGGCTTCGGGGACTGGGATGGCGTCGCGATGCGCGATCTCATGGCCGAGCGTCCTGAGGAGCTGCGCCGGTTCCGGGACGACCCGACACACGCCCGGCCCGGCGGTGAGTCGCACGAGGACCTGACCACGCGGGTTCTGGCGGCATACCGCAGAGCTGTCGAGCGGGGCGGGACCGTCGTCATCGCGACCCACCGCAAGCCGATCATGGTCGTCCTCGCCGAGGTGCTCGGGCTGGCGCACGACAAGATCTGGGTGCTCGCGACCGCGCCCGCCTCGCTCACGGCCGTGCAGGTCTGGCAGGACGGGACGGTCAATGTCGCCTTCGTCAACCGCACGGCGCACCTCGACTCGACGCACCGGTGACCAGGCGGGCGACCGGCCCGACCTAAGGTGTGGGCATGGTGAAGACCAACGTCCGCCTCACCGCGCCCGGCGCAGCGCAGCACCCTTTGGCGCAGCGCTTCGAGGCGATCCGCACCCGGTTGGGGGTCGTCGCGGACTTCCCGGCCGAGGCGCTGCGCGAGGCCGAGGCGGCCGCGCGGGCCTGGTCGCGCGACGGCCGGGCGGACCGGACCGAGCTGCCCTTCGTCACCCTCGACCCGGTCGGCTCGATGGACCTGGACCAGGCGATATTCCTCGAACGGTCCGGCACGGGCTTCCGGGTGCGCTATGCGATCGCCGACGTGCCGTCCTTCGTCGCTCCCGGCGGCGCGCTTGACGTGGAGACCCGGCGCCGGGGCGTGACGATCTACTGCCCCGACCGGCGGGTACCGCTGCATCCCCAGGTGCTCAGCGAGTCAGGGGCGAGCCTGCTCCCCGGTGTCGAGCGGCCAGCGTTCATCTGGGACCTCGCGCTCGATGCCTCGGGTGTCGTGACCTCGGTGGAGCTCGAGCGGGCCGTGGTTCGTAGCGCCGCACGGCTCGACTACGACTCAGCGCAGCGGGACCTCGACGCCGGGCACCCGCACGAGCAGATCGCCCTGCTCCGCGACATCGGGACGCTCCGGGTGGCCCAGGAGGCGGCCCGGGGCGGGGCCAGCCTGCCGATGCCCGAGCAGGAGGTCCACGGGGACGAGGCGAGCGGCTACACCCTGGCGTTCCGCCCGCCGGTGGCCACCGAGGAGTGGAACGCCCAGATCTCGCTCATGACCGGTATGGCGGCCGCGGACGCGATGATCGCCGCGCGGCTCGGTGTGCTCCGCACGATGCCTGCGGCGGGTGTCGACGCCCAGGAGCGGCTGCGCCGCCAGGCCAAGGCCCTTGGCGTGACCTGGCCGCACGAGCAGCCGTACGGCGCCTTCCTGCGCTCCCTCGACCGCACCGACCCCCGGCACCTGGCGGTCATCCACCAGGCGACCCGGCTGTTCCGTGGCGCGGCCTATACCGCCTTCGACGGCGCCGTGCCGCAGGAGCGGACCCATGCGGCCGTGGCGGCGCCATACGCGCATGTCACCGCGCCGCTGCGGCGGCTGGTCGACCGGTTCGGGCTGGAGCTGTGCCACGCCGTGCTCAACGCCCGAGCGGTTCCGGAATGGGTCCGCGCCGGACTCGCCTTGCTGCCCGAGCAGATGGCCGGGGGCGATCACCTCGCCAGCTCGGTCGACCGGGCGTGCGTCGACACGGTCGAGGCGGCCGTCCTCTGCGACCAGGTGGGCCGGACCTTCGACGTCGCGGTCGTCGAGGCGGTCCGGGAGGGGCTACTTGTCCAGGTCACCGATCCGGCGATCCTGGCCCAGGCCGACGGCTCGGCCCGGGTCGGCGCGGTGGCTCCCGCGCGGCTGGTCTCAGCGGATGTCGAGGCCGGGACGGTCCGCTTCCGGATGAACCCTCGGTCCGCGCCGGGGCCGGGCGGAGTCTGAGTTCGCTGCGACCCTTCGCGGCGGTGGAGGCGGTGACTGTGTCAGGGGCTGCGCCGGCGGGCATGGGTGTCGGCGTCTGCGCGTCACCGGTAGCGGCGAACCGCAGCAAGGGCCTGGCCGGCATACCCGCCGCCGAAGAGGACCGCGTGGACGAGCAGCGGGTGGATCTGGTGCAGAGCCACCCGGTCCTTCCACCCCTCGCTCAGAGGCCACACCGACTGGTACCCCGCGAGCAGGTCCGCCCAGTGCGGGACGCCGAAGAGCTGGAGCATCGCGAGGTCGGTCTCGCGGTGCCCACCGTGCGCTGCCGGGTCGATGAGCACCGCGCCGTTCGGGGTCCACATGAGGTTGCCGGACCAGAGGTCGCCGTGCAGCCGGGCGGGCGGGTCGTCGGTGTCGAAGTCTCCGACGTGCAGCCGGTCGGCCAGCACGTCCACCGCCGCGGCGTCTGAGGCGTCGAAGACCCCGCGCTCCCGGCCCAGTGCGACGACGGGTCGGAGCCGTTCGTCGGCATAGAACTCACCCCAGCGCCCGTGGGTCCCCAACGCAAGCGGGAGCGGTTCGGACAGCGGCCCGAGGTACCCGTCGCCGCTCCAGCCGCGTGGCGGTGCCCCGAAGGCGGTGGCGCCGGCCTGGTGGGTCCGCGCGAGTCCCTGCCCAGCGGCGTATGCCGCCGCGGCGCTCGGGCTCACCGTGGTCAGCCGGGCGAGGTCGAGGTGGTCTCCTCCGACGTCGACCACCTCGACGACCGCAGCGCCGCCGGGCGCCTCGGCGAGCCAGCGCAGCCCGGCCGCCTCCCAGGCCCAGTAGCGCGCCGGGACGGCATACCGGCTCTTGCGGAAGATCGGCTCCACACTCTGACCTAACCACGGGGCATATCCTTAAGGCGCGAGGCGACCAGGCGGTCGCGTCGGGCGGCCCGCCTTCGGGGGAGCCGACCCGCCGAGGAACGTCCGGGCTCCGAAGGGCACGGTGGTGGCTAACGGCCACCCGGGGTGACCCGCGGGACAGTGCCACAGAGAACAGACCGCCGTATGTCGAACCACCGGCCCCGCCGGAAGGCGCATGCGGTAAGGGTGAAACGGTGGTGTAAGAGACCACCAGCGGCCGGGGCGACTCGGTCGGCTTGGTAAACCCCACTGGGAGCAAGCTCAGACAGGGTGCGTTCGAGGGCGGCCCGCCCGAGCACCCGGGTAGAGCGCTAGAGGTGTCCGGCAACGGCCACCCGAGATGGATGACCGCCCGCTGCGGCCTCCGGGCAACCGGTGGTCGCGGCCGACAGAACCCGGCGTACCGGTCGGCTCGCACCTCGGTGGCCTCCCCACGTGGGAGGCCACCGCTGTTTCGGGGCGCTTGTTGCCCGTTCGGCGGCGGTGGAGGCCAGCTGGCGCACCGTCCTGCGGCCCTCCTGCGCACCTTCCTCTACCGGGCCTGGGAACGAGACTGAGCGTGTCGGGGGGTGCCTTTCGCGCCCTATGCCGTGCTCCACATCTCGACGCAGTGGCCCTCTGCACCCAGATAGGAAGCAGTGGGCCCTTGCGTCCTGATCGGGAGCAGCAGGTCTTTGCGTCGGGCGCAGCGGCAGTGGGTCTTTGCGTCGGGTTGGGAAGCAACGGCGCCGTGCGTCGGGTTGGGAAGCAACGGCCCCGTGCATCGGAATGGGGAGCAGGGTTGCTCTGCGGCGAAATACGGAGCAGCGCATAGGGGGCCGAACGCTAGCCATGCAGGGGCGGGGTCAGGCCGGGGAGAGTCCAGGTGGGCAGTGCTGGGCGGGGAGGGGCTCGGCGGGCGGAGCTGCGTGGGTGTAGGCAGCAGAGGGCTGGGCAGTGAGAGGGCTCATGGCTACCCTGCGGGGGTGACGGTCGACCCGATAGAGCTCGCTATCGCCCAGGGGCGCCGGCAGGCCGAGGCCTCCGACCGTGACATCACCGGCGCTGTCGACCACTTCGCCACCGTGCTCCGGCCCACCGTGGCGCGGTGGGGGCTTCAGGTCGACCACCTCCTCGGCGGCGGCGCGGGGATGCCGACCCTCGCCGTGACGACGGCTGACGGACGCCCCGCAGTCCTCAAGATCGCCGAGCCAGGTGCCATGGACCATGCCGTCCAGGTGATGCGTGCTGCTCACGGCCGAGGCTACGTCCATGTCCTCGGCTGGGATCCGTCCCACGGGGCTCTGCTCACCGAACGACTCGGCGCGGACCTGTGGACCGAGTCGACCAACCTCATCGACCAGGCCCGAGTGGTCGTCCCGCTGCTGCGTCAAGCTTGGGAGGTCCCCCTGGGTGTCGGGCGTCAGGACGAGAACAAGGCGCAAGGACTGGCCGGCATCCTCGAGAATCTCGGCCCTCGATACGGGAATAGGCACCAGGGCGCAGTCGCCCGGGCCAGACAGTACGCCGAGGAGCTCGCGGCCACGGAGCGCCCTGAGGTGGTCTGTCACGGCGACCCCCATCCGGGCAATGTGCTCCGCCGCGGCGACCGCTGGGCGCTGATCGACCCCGATGGCTTCGTCGGTGAGCGTGCCTACGACCTCGGGGTTGTCCTTCGTGACGGTTGCCGGGAGCTCCTCGCGGAACGCAGCACGGGGGAGCGCGGGAGCGGCGACGCGGCATACCGTCGGCTTCGCGAGGCGAGCCGGCTACTCGCCGAGCTCGCCGGGGACGACGAGGACCGGGTATGGCGCTGGGGGTTCGTCGAACGGGTGACCACCGGTCTGTACCTCGCGTGGTTCGGGTACGCGGAGGAGTCGGGACGCTTCCTCGACACCGCCGCGCTGCTAGCCGCGCACTGCGAGCACCGAGGAAGCACCCTGCGTCGCGAGGCGAGGCGAGCCGAGCGCCCGCGACATACGGTGGAGCCATGCGACTGACCCACCTCGGGCACTCCTGCCTCCTCGTGGAGGCGGCCGACACCCGCGTCCTCGTCGACCCAGGCGGCTTCTCGACCGGCTTCGAGGGGCTGCGGGACCTCGACGCCATCGTTGTGACGCACCAGCATGCCGACCACCTGGACCCCGCGCGCTTGGCCGACCTCGCTCGAGCGAACCCGCAGGCCCGAGTACTCGCCGACCCGCAGAGCACCGTACTCCTTTCAGCGCAAGGCTTTGACGCCGACGCCACTCGAGCCGGGCAGGAGATCCGCATCGCCGGCCTCACCCTCACCGGGGTGGGCGAGTGGCACGCCTTCAACCACGACCAGATGCCGACGGTCAACAACGTCGGCATCCGGTTCACGGCGGACGGTGAACCCACCCTGTACCACCCCGGCGACGCCTATGACGGCGAGGCCGGCGAGGTCGACCTGCTCGCCGTCCCCGTCAACGCCCCGTGGACAGCAGTACGCGACAGCATCGGCTTCGTCAGGCGCGTGGCACCGACCCGGATCGTGCCGATCCACGACGGCCTGCTCGCCCCGCCAGGACGGGATCTCTACCTCCACCACATCGGCACCTTCGGTGGCGCCGAGGTGCTCGACCTCGCCGGACGCGGCGCGGTGGGAGTCGACGCATGACCGAGTCGCCCCTCGACGCCATGAGCACACCAACCGCCCCCAGCGCAGCAGGGCAGCCTCTACCACCCCCGACTGGTGCCCGCGCTGACCTCCCGCCACCCCGGGCCGTCGCGCGGACCGGCGAGATCGCCATCGGGTGCCGGGGCCTGGTCAGGACCTTCGGCCAGACCGTCGCCGTCGGCGGCTTGGACCTGGACGTCCCGAAGGGGTCCTTTTTCGGGCTCGTCGGCCCCAATGGCGCCGGCAAGACGACAACGTTGTCGATGGTCACCGGCCTGCTGCGGCCGGACTCCGGCACCGTGAGCGTCCTCGGCCACGACGTCTGGACCGACCCGGTCGCCGCCAAGCGGCTCCTCGGCGTCCTCCCGGACGGCCTGCGGCTCTTCGACCGGCTCACCGGGCTGCAGCTGGTCACCTATTCGGGCCTGCTGCGCGGCATGGACCGTGACACCGTGGTCTCCCGCGCCCATGAGCTGCTCGGCGCGCTCGGCCTCGCCGGTGATGCCTCGGCTCTGGTCGTCGACTACTCCGCCGGTATGACGAAGAAGATCTCGCTGGCCTGCGCGCTCGTCCACGCCCCGCGGGTGCTCGTCCTCGACGAGCCCTTCGAGGCGGTCGACCCGGTGTCGGCCTCGACGATCAAGGAGATCCTCGACGCCTTCGTCGACTCCGGCGGCACCGTCGTGCTCTCCAGCCACGTCATGGAGCTGGTCGAGCGGCTGTGCTCCGACGTGGCCGTGATCGCTGCCGGGCAGGTGCGCGCCGTCGGAACAGTCGACGAGGTCCGCGGTGGCCGCAGTCTGGAGGAGCGTTTCGTCGACCTCGTCGGGGGCCGGACCCATGTTCAGGGGCTGGAATGGTTGCGCACCTTCTCCGACTGAAGCTCACCCTGCTGCGCAACAGCCTGCGGCGCCGTCCGAGCCAGCTCATCGGCCTGGCCTTCGGCGTCCTCTATGGCGGCGGCGCGGTCGCGACCGCCTGTGCCGCCCTCATCGCCCTCCGCTTCGACGAGCCCTCCGCGGGCATCTCCGGACCGGTCATCACCCTCGGCGGCTCGGTGCTCGTTCTCGCCTGGATCGTCGTGCCGATGTTTGCCTATGGCACCGACCCCACCTTGGACCCGAGCCGGTTCGCGACCTACGCCATCCCCAGCCGTACTCTGGCCCTCGGCCTCGCTGTCAGCGCCCTCGTCGGGCTGCCTGCGCTGGGGACCTCGCTCGTTGCCGCGATGAGCATCGTCACGTGGTCGCATTCGCTCGTCGGCGCCCTCATCGCCGCCGTGAGCGCGATCCTGGTCGTCGCGACGTGCACCCTGCTGAGCCGGGTCGGCACGGCGTGGGCCTCGAGCCTGCTCCAGTCGAGGCGAGGCCGCGACGCCATCGTCACGGTGACGATGGTGCTCATCCTCGGCTACATCTTTGGCGCCTCGACGCTGGGCGGCCTCGCCGGGGCACTCACCGCGGCCCGGGTCACCGAGACTGCCCGGGTGATCTCCTGGACCCCCCTGGGGTGGGCCTGGTCCGCACCGTGGGCCTGGGCCGAGGGGAATCTCGTCGGCGCCCTGCTGCGGCTCGCTCTCGCCGGGCTCCTCGTCGCCCTGCTCGGCTGGGCGTGGGTCCGCGCCACGGCCGGCATCGTCCTCAACCCCCGCGGCCTGGCCACCGTGTCCTCGAGCGAGCGCGTCGAGGGGCTCGGGCTCTTCGGCAGGCTGCCCGCGGCTCCGGTGTGGGCCATCGCGGCCCGCTGCCTGACGATGTGGCGCCGCGACCCCCGGTACCGGATGAGCGCCGTCGCTCTTCCGTTGGTCCCGCTCATCCTCCTCGTCACCAACCGGGCCTGGGCCGGCGAGGCCAAGGAGGTCGCCCTCGCCACACCGCTGGTCCTCGCCTTCTTCGTCGGGCTCGGCCCGCACAACGACGTCGCGTATGACGACTCGGCCTTTGCCGCCCATGTCACCACCGGCGTGCCGGGCTGGGCCGACCGGCTCGGGCGGCTCGTGCCGTACCTGGTCGTCCTGCTCCTCGCGGGCACGGCATATGTCGTGGCGGCGGGGGTGATGACCGGGCGCTGGGACGCCATCCCGCTCGTCGCCGGGCTCACCCTCGGGGTGGCCGGGGCCGGTATGGGCATCGCGAGCCTGACCAGCGTCCTGCTGCCGTACCCCGTCCCCGGCCCGCAGGACAACCCGTTCTCCACCCCGCCGGGCTCGGTGGGCTCCTCCTTCATCGCCCAGATGGTCTTCATGGCCAGCGATATCGCCGTCTGTGCTCCGGGCCTGGCACTCGGCCTGTGGTGGCTGACCGGTGGTCCGGCCTGGGCGCGCTGGGCCTCGCTCGCCGTCTCGGTGGTCCTTGGTCTTGCGGTACTCGCGTTCGGCATCTGGCGCGGCGGCGCCTATCTGGACGGCAACGCCGACCGCGTCCTCGCCCGGGTCAACCGCGCTCAGTGAAGGCGGCGGCCCGGCGCGCGGACACCACGAGCCACCGAACCGCTCGGACCCGCGCCGCTCACGGCAGGGTGAGGATCTCCGGCCCGTCGTCGGTGATGAGGATCGTGTGCTCGAACTGCGCCGACCGCAGGCCGTCCGCGGCGACCACCGTCCACCCGTCGTCCCAGAGCACCCAGTCCGGTGAGCCGAGGTTGAGCATCGGCTCGACGGTGAAGGTCATCCCGGGCTCGATGAGCGTGTCGTAGTGCGGCGCCGCGTCGTAGTGCGGGATGACCAGGCCGGAGTGGAAGGCCTCGCCGATGCCGTGCCCGGTGTAGTCGCGCACGACGCCATACCCGAAGCGCTTGGCGTACGACTCGATGACCCGACCGATGATGTTGACCTGCCGACCGGGCTGGGCGGCCTTGATGCCCCGCATCATCGCCTCGTGGGTGCGCTCGAGCAGCAGCCGGGACGCCTCGTCGACCACGCCCACCGGGTAGGTCGCGTCGGTGTCCCCGTGGACCCCGCCGACAAACGCCGTGATGTCGATATTGACGATGTCGCCCTCCTCGAGGGGACGAGCATCTGGTATGCCGTGGCAGATCACCTCGTTGACCGAGGTGCACAGGGACTTCGGGAAGCCCTTGTACCCCAGTGTTGAAGGGTAGGCGCCGTGGTCGAGGAGGAACTCGTGGGCGACCGCGTCGATCCGGTCGGTCGTCACGCCAGGGGCGATGACCGCGGCAGCCGCGGCAAGTGCCTGTGCGGCGATCCGGCCGGCGACGCGCATCTTCTCGATCGTCTCGGCGTCCTTGACCTCCTTGCCCCCGGAGCGTTCCGGGCCGGGCTGGTCGACGTACGCAGGCCGTGCGATGGTCGGTGGCACCGGTCGCCGAGGGCTCACGGGGTGGGGCCTGATCGGCCGAACGAGGGCGGGCATAGAGTGGATCTTAGGCGGCAGCGTTGCTCCCTAGCTCAGGGCGCTGCGGCCGCCCGGAGGCAAGGAGTCCGCCATGGCCTACTGGTACAACGTCAACACCGGCAAGGTGGAGACCGATGACACCAAGTCGCGGGGCGAGATCGTCATGGGGCCCTACGACACCGAGGACGAGGCTGTCCGCGCGTTGGAGATCGCCCGCGAGAAGACCGAGAAGTGGGACGCCGAGGACCGCGCGTGGGCGGACTCCGAGGGCGAGGACTGAGTCAGCCCAACTCGGCCACGCTGAGGCTGTCGACCGCGAGGCTGACCGGCCCGTTGGACGTCATCCCCGACAGGTAGGTGTAGAACCGCAGCGAGCCGGCGCCCTGCGGGCCGACGGTCCCGTCGGTCAGGGTCGTGGCCCACGCGGTCGGCTCGGCGGTCCCGACCGCCCAGGCCTTGGCCCGCAGCGTCGTGGGGGAGTTCCCGTACGCCTGGACGCGGACCCGTACCGGTGCCGTAGGCCCACTGATGAGTCCGGGCACGATCGTTTCCGCGGCAAGGGCCTGCTCGCTGCCCGCCGCGGCCACGAAGAGCGGAGTGAGCCCGACCCGCCCGTCGGCGAGCATCCGGAGTTTCATCCGGTAGGCCCCAGCCGCCCCGCGCCGCACGTCGATTGAGGCGGACAGACCTCTCCCACCGAGCGGCTGCCGGTCGGGAGCGAGCACCGCGACAACATCGGGAGACCGCACGTCCACCCCGTTCAGGGCTGCGCCCGCACCCTGCCCGGCAGCCATGGTCAAAGTCCCTCGAGAGCCGTCCACCGCAGCCCCGGTCGAGGTGGTCCAAACTCCGCCGAGGTCGGCAGTCCCCCAGCCCGAGGATAGGGTCCTGTTGAACTCGTCCGAGGCGACGATTGAGTCCAGCGTGACCGAACTGGTTGCTGACCCCGTCCCCCCATCGTTGTCCGTCACGGTCAGTGTGACGTCGTACGTACCGCTTGCCGGGAAGGTGTGCATCGGCGTGACCCCAGTCGCAGTTGCCCCGTCGCCGAAGGACCAGCGGTATGCAGTGATCGTTCCGTCCGGGTCGACCGATCCAGCGCCGGAGAGCTGGCAGGTCGTGCTGGAGCAGCTGCTGGAGATCGACGCGGTGGGCGAGGCGTTGGTCGTCGTCCCGATCGTGAAGGCGTCGGTGAAGGTCCCACCCGGGGTCCCGAGGAAGGCCGCCGACAGCGTGCTCCGGGTCGCGGTGAAGGACAGCACCCCGTAAGTGGGTTTTGCATTCGAGCCGCTCCAGGCCGCGAAGTACCCGGCCTCTGGGTCGGCCGTGTTGACCGATCGAAGGGGTTGACCACCGGTGCCCACGGTGGCGTCGACGGTTCCGCGTCCCTTGACCAGTGTGGAATCGGAGTCGACGATGCATGCCGGCGTGAGGACGCCGGGGGTGATCGAGGTGCACGCGGTACTCAGAGCCAGCTGGGCCGTCCTCTGGTAGACGTGTTCGTGGCCGTGGAGGACAACGTCGACCTTCTTGGCCACCAGGAGGTTGGTGATGTCCGCGCCGGGATCGCATTCGTACTTGCCGATGCTGAGGCACGGCTTGTGGACGGATGCGACCACCCAGGGAATCCCCGCGGTGCGCGCGCCATCGATCGCCGCGGCGGTCCATGCGTACCGAGGCGTCCCTTCGGCATACGACCAAGGCCCGTCAGGGTAGGTGAGCCCCGGGGAGATCATGACGAAACGCACGAGGGGGGACGCGGCCGGCACGTCGACGTAGTACTGGCGACCGTAGGTACCGACGACCCCCGGGAGCTGGTTGGGCAGGCAGGCCGAGAAGTCGTTGATATTTCCGTTTCGCCCGTTGCTTTCGTGGTTGCCGGCTAGCAGCTGGAACGGGTAGGCCTCGCGGACCCGTGCCTTGACGAAGTCGCACCACTTCTGCTCCTCACCGGTCACGCCGTACGAGTTGTCTCCTAGGGCGAGGTGCAGGTCGTTGTTGATGCCGCCGATGAGGCTAAGCACTGCCGCGGCGTCGGAGGTGCTGCCGAAGTCCCCGGCAGCGCTGAACCGAAGGGTCGGCTCGATGGTCTCAGTGTTTGCGGGGGTGGGGGAGGTCAAAGTCACCGCAACGACGAGGGCACACCCAAGGACGGCAGCGCGGAGGCGAGTCATGAGTTCCGAACGTAGTACCTCAGGACCTAACCGAACGTCAGAACCGGTGTAAGAGGATGTGAGAAGGGTCTACTCGCCGCCGGACAGGTTCGGACGAATGTGGACAGAGACGGCATACCCGTCGTGGAGGAAGGCCGTGCCGTCCCAGGTCCCGAAGCGGTCCGCCAGTTCCAGCCCGGCCCGGGAGCAGGCCCGGTCGTATGCCGCCAAGGGCGTCACCGGGTACCTCGGAATCCGAGGTCAACCACGCTCGGCCACCAGCGCGCCTACGGCGCGATGAATTCGCTCAAGGTCGAGCTAACTGCCCGCGTCGCCAGCACCCTTTACCCGGCCGGTGTGGAACTCGCCGCAGGCAGAGCCCGGTCGCGACCGTGCCTGGCGAGGGAGCGCTGATAGGTGTCCCATCCGTTGTGCGTGGCTCTGCCATGCGAAGATCGTGAGGGCTGCGTAGACTGGATGGGGGTCGGCGGTATTCGGCCCTGACATGTCTAGATAACAGGGAGGCTAGGATGTTGGAAGGTCGGAAGCGGTTGAGCATTCTGGCCCGCGTGGCGCTCACCGTGGGCGGGAGTCTGGTTGGCCCTTCCGCCAGTGCTGCAACCAACGTCAGCTGGTGATCTGGGGCCTTGCTGAGGATCAGGGTCTTCGGAACGGGGGGGGGGGCGGCGATCAGCGTCTGGGGCTCGACGTCCTGCACCTCAACGTATGGCGACAAAGAATCGGTGATGACGAACAGGGGCTCGTCGGATGGAACTGCCAAGCGAGCGCGGCCAATGACGATAACTCGTGTGATATCAGGTTCTTTGATGGCGTTTCCTTCTCAGGCCAACTGTGGCCCGGCAATGGCTGGTTCAACTCTCCACAGGAAATCCTTACTACTTCGGCGACGATAAGAACGATAAGCCAAGTTCGCTCCAAATTACGTAAGTTCGTGATGAAAGGGGTGTTGGCGCGGCGGTATATGACTGTCGTGGGGTCTCTCGTCCTGGCGTCATGTGGTCAACCCTCACAAGCGCGGACAGAGCCCGCTATCCCAGCCAGCCCGCCGCGCCTCACCGCCTCGTCGGCACGAGATATGCCGCTGGCTAGGTACGTTCTCTCCCCTCAAGACGCTGCGATCATTGAGAACGCGGCAACCGTCCTGGCTGTCCCATGCGCCGCGAGGTTCGGCGTTGCTACGACATTGAAGCCGAACGGTGTGTCCCTCGCCAGCGATGCCCTGTTGCTTGACAATCGCTACGGGGTAATTTCAGCGGAATCCGCCGGTCGCTACGGATACGCGGGAGACCCGACGAACTTTACGGAGGTCGACAACCCTGACAAGTCGCCTGCCAACGGATGGAATCCCTCTGCCAGTGAACATGAAGTGCTGACGGGGTTGGACTCCGCAGGAAAACCGTCGCAACTGGTGGACAACTCGGGCACCAAGATCCATGAGGGCGGGTGTCTTGGCGAGGCTCATCATGAACTCCTCGGCCAACGAAATTACCGGATGGACCTCATTGGGCTTGTGCAGGGTGGCTTGTCTGATGCGTGGAACCAGACGATGACGGATAGCCGTTTGCAGGCAGCTGAGGGCGCGTGGGCTAGTTGTATGTCCACGAGAGGTTACGCGTTTGCGCATAGGTATGAGGCATCCGAATCGGTCCGTGGGCGGACGGGGCCGGATGCAATCAAGACCGCGGTGGATGATTTGCTGTGCGCTGAGCAGGTGAACTTTCTTGGCATTGAGCATGCCGTGGACATCGCCTACCAGAACCGATATATCACTGATCGGGAGAGCCAGTTCACTACCGCCTACGACGGTGTTCAGGCGGCGTTGCTCAAGGCACGATCAGTGTTAGCCGCCAGTCACTGATGGGAGAGACGTCTTCTCGTGTCCGAAAGTTGGGGCCGATGGTGGCTGTGGCTTGCGTTGCGCTTGCAGTCGGATTGGTCAGCGGGCGGTTTGTGAGGTCTCCCGAACAGCAGGCCGCCGACAGTGCGGCCCCCCACTGACCCCCGTAACGGACGTCGTGCAGTTGTCCGTGGTGACTCATAGCCTTGCGGCTGCAGCCACCGTGCAGCCTGGGCGGACCACCCCGGTGGCCCTGACGAGCGGATCATCATCCGGTGAGACGGTGGTGAGCGCTGTCCGAGTGAAGGACGGGCAAGCGATCGTGTCTGGGCAGGTCGTTCTGGAGTTGAGTGGCCGCCCGATATTCGTGCTCCCCGGCCAGCTGCCCGCCTACCGGATCATCATGCCTGGGCAGGGCGGCCCGGACGTCGTTCAGCTTCAGACCGCTCTGCGTGGGCTGGGGCTGCTCCGAGCCACTGAGGGTGGGATGGGACCCGCGACCCAATCGGCGCTTGCATCGCTTTACCGGGGCGCGGGTTACTCGCCGTGCACAGTGGGCGAGGACGAGGCAACGGTCGCTGCGGACGCGGCGTCAGCTGCCGAGGAGGCCCAGATTCAGGCCCAGGATGCCGTGACTCAGGCGCAGACCGCACTGCGTCGTGCGCGGCGACCGCTGAGTGGTAGCGCAGCCGCCGATCCATCCGCTGTTCAGGCCAGGGCAGACGGCATTGAAGATGCTTTGCGTTCACTTGCCGCGTCCCAACGTGCTCTGGTGCGGGCCAACGAGGAGGTGGTCCGCGCCCGGAAGAGGAGCTCGACCGCGTCCGCGGCGGCGGGAACGTGCTTCCCGATGGCCGAGGTGGTCTATGTGCCGACGCTCCCTGCGAGGGCTGCGAACGTGTCGGTCGGTCTCGGCAGTCCTGGCACTGGGATAGCGCTAGACCTTGTGAGCGGCTCGCCGGTGGCCGTGATCAGCGAACTGACCTCAGCGTCGTCCAGCGACGTTACCGTCGGCATGCGTGCCCGAATCCTCGCTAGTGACGGCGCCGACCACGCGGCCAAGGTCACGAGCGTGACCTACGGTAGCGCCACCTTCAACGAGCCGGCAGTCGCCGACACCGGCTCGGTGCGCCCGGTCAGGGTGGTGGTGACCCCGGACGGCGCGATCTCTGCCACCCAGCTCGGCACTCAGGTGCGTGTCCTGATTCACCTGCAAGGCACAGCCTCGGAGGTGCTCAACGTTGCCGTCGGCGCAGTCTTCACCAATGCCGCCGGGTCCTCCTCGATCGCTGTACAAGCATCGGATGGCTCGGTCCGAATCGTTGACGTGGCTACTGGGGCAGAAGGTGACGGTAGGGTCCAGGTCACGCCCACGACCACGACCGAGACACTCTCGGCTGGGGACGTGGTGCTGATAGGTCAGGGAGACCAAGGCAGGTCTACGACCAGTCCGGCCACCACAGAGACTAGCCATTGGTGATGGAGAAGCCGCCCGTTCTGGTGTTCGACGAGGTCACCCGCCTCTTTGCCGGGCCACCCGAGGTCACTGCGCTGCGCGACTGCAGCGTGAGCATCCACGCCTGGGACCTGGTGACTATGTGCGGACCGAGCGGCAGCGGGAAGTCCACATGGCTGAGCCTGGCTGGTCTGATGGACCGGCCAACGAGCGGCAAAGTCACCGTGAACGGCGTCGACACCACCGACCTGGGAGAGGACGACAGGACCGCAGTTCGCGGCCAGTGGATCGGGCTGGTGTTCCAGAGCTTCCACCTCATGCCGCGTCGAACCGTGAGGGAGAACATCGAGCTCGCGGGCGTCTATAGAGGGATGAGGCCAGGGGAGCGCCGTCGGCGAGCACTCGAGCTGGCCGACCGGGTTGGCCTTGGGCCGCGGGCGTCGAGCCTTGCGAACACCTTGTCAGGTGGTGAGATGCAGCGCACTGCGATCGCGCGCGCCCTGATGGGCGCTCCCCTGGTCATCTTGTGCGACGAACCGACCGGGAACCTGGACTCTGCCAACGGCCATCAAGTCATGACCGTCCTGGCGGATCTGAACACCGCAGGGACCACTGTTGTCATCATCACTCACGATCCCCGCATCGCGGCGGCGGGCAGGCGCCGGCTGAGCGTGCTCGACGGGGTGCTGACGGAACAATGAGAGTCGCCTCGACAGTGTCTGGACTGCCCAGATCCAGGATGACGTTCCGGGACTTGTTCGGCGAGGTTATCGCGGGCATCGTCCAGCGTCCCGCGAGAGCGATCCTGACCGCCCTAGGAACAGTCCTCGGCGTCGCCGTCCTCATTTCTGTCTTGGGGCTGACTACATCGGCCTCGGCACAGATCGGCAAGCGATTTGACCCTGCGGTCGCGAACGAGGTGAGTGTCACCTCCGACACTGACCACATCAGGGCCTGGTCCTACACCTTCCGTCCTGACGCTGAGGAGCGGGTGGCGGCCCTACGCGGAGTCGTCCATGCGGGCATTGGCTGGATGGTCGAAGGAGCAAAGAGTCTGTCGAACCTGCCGCCCTCGGGGGGGGGCCGCGGGCTAACTTCAGTCCAGTCATGGCCGCGACACCGGGGCTTCTTCGCGAGGCGGGGGTCAGTCTCAGTGCCGGGGCCGCTTACTCGACGTGGGCCGAGGATCACCAGCAACGACCCGTGCTCCTGGGGCCGCAGGTCGCTCGGGTTCTCGGGATCTCACGGGTCGTGCCGGGGATGACCGTGTGGGTCGCAGATGAGCCCTTCCTGGTCCAGGGAATCATCGCGAACACCGAGCGTCACGCGGAGATGCTGACGGCAGTCGTCATTCCCGCTAGCACCGCTCGAGCTCTGTTTCATGCACCGCCGAGTACGGGCTACAGCCTGTGGGCCGTGGTCGACCCGGGGGCATCCGGCGTCGTTGCCGCCCAGCTAGCCAACGCCGCCAATCCTGACCACGCCAGCAGTTACCAGGTGAGGACGCCGCCGGATCCTCGCTCAGTTCGCAACCAGGTCTCGCAAGACCTCAACAGTCTCCTACTGCTGTTGGCCGGGGTCAGCCTCGTCGTTGGAATGATCGGTATCGCCAACACGACCATTGTTTCTGTTGTGGAGCGAACCGGCGAGATCGGCCTGCGCCGGGCTCTCGGCGCTCGGCCGCGACACATTCAGGCGCAGTTCCTGGCGGAAGCCACACTCCTGGGCCTCTTGGGAGGGCTTGTGGGTTCGAGCATCGGGGTCGTCTCGGTGGTCGTGGTATGCCTCGCGAAGCAGTGGACGACGGTCATGGACGACCGTGTCGCCATTCTTGGCCCGCTGCTTGGGCTGTTGGTCGGCGGGATCGCAGGGCTTTACCCAGCCTGGCGGGCCTCCCGCGTCGAGCCACTTGAGGCACTCCGTCCCACCTGAGGCACTCCGTCCCACCTGAGGCGCCTCAACGCCAAGCCCACGTCGTCCGGCCCGGCCTAGCCGCTGCCTGAGGACGCGCACCTCTGGTGGACCGAGACGGCGTACCCGTCGTCGAGGAAGGGCGTGCCGTCCCAGGTCCCGAAGCGGTCGGCCAGCTCCAGCCCGGCCCGGGAACAGGCGAGGTCGTATGCCGCCAACGGGGTCACCGGGCACCCCGTCGGCAGGTGTCCCGCGTCGAGCCCAAAACCGGCGATGATGACCCCGCCCGCAGCGACGTGGGCCGTCACCGCACCGACGGCGGCGTCGAGGGTGCCCGGGCCGAGCAACGGGATGACATTGCCGGCGAGGACCACCGCGTCGAATGGGCCCGGTCCGTCGAGCGAAAGGGCGGCCAGGTCGGAATGGACCCAGGGCAGGTGCGGGGCGCGCTCCGCGGCAACAGCGAGCATCGAGGCGTCGACGTCGACCCCTGCAACGGCATACCCGAGCTCGTGCAGGCGGATGGCGACCCGGCCGGTGCCGCAGCCCGCGTCGAGCACCGCCGAACCCGGCGCGAGCCGGGTGGCGACGAAGCGAGCCTCACCGTGCATGTCCTGGCCCGAGGCGGCGAGGGCGTCGAAGCGGCGTTGGTATTTCGTGCCTGAGTCTGGCCCGGCCAGCTGCTCCCAGCGTGTCGTCACGACGACATCGTCCCATCAGTCGCGGCCGCCGCCTCGTCACGGAGGCGTCGTTCCCGCACCGCGTGGTCGTCGGTGCGGGCGTCATACCCCCAGAACGAACGCAGCCAGGCGGCGCACAGGCCGACGCCGAGGACGCAGAGCACCCCCCCACTGACGATCGAGCCGCGCACCGACCACCGGTCGGCGACCAGCCCGGCCCTGACCTGACCGCCGAGCGGCCCCACGGAGTACGACAGCATCTCGATGCCCGCGAGCCGGCCGCGCATCGAGTCGGGGATCGTCTGGTTCCAGATGACCGAGCGGAACAAGGCGCTGATCATGTCCGCCCCACCCGCGAGCGCCAGCCACGCGATGGCGACCCAGACCGAGCCGCTGAGCCCGGCCGCCGCCGTCGCCGCTCCCCAGAGCGCCGCGGCGAGGACGACCGCCCGACCGTGGTGGTGGACTCGGGCGGTCCAGCCCGAGGTGGCGGTGGCGACGAACGAGCCGACCGTCCCCGCGGTGTAGAGCAGCCCGAGCGCGCCGGGCTCCCGGAAGACGTCCGAGGCGAACGCCGGGAAGAGCACCGTCGGCATGGCCATGAACATCGCGACGATGTCGACGAGGTAGGTGCCGAGCAGGTCCGGGCGCGAGACGGCATACCGCAGCCCGTCGCCGACGGCGGCAAGCCCGGGCGAGCCGGCGGCCTGCTCGACGGCGACGGGGTAGCGCCCGAGCCGGGTGAACAACAGCGTGGCGATGACGAGCCCGGCCAGGTCGACCCCGTAGCACCAGGCAAGGCCGGTGTGCTGGATGAGCAGACCCCCTAGGGCCGGCCCGGCCAGCATGCCGGTCTGCATCCCGAGGGAGGACAGCGCCACCGCCGCCGGGATCACCGCATGCCCGACCGTGCGCGGCAGCAGGGCCTCGCGTGAGGGTCGCTGCAGCGACTGGGCCGCCGAAAGTGCGCCCGCGAGGACGAAGATCAGCGGCACCGAGGGCGACGGGCTCGCCGCGTTGAGGACCAGCCCCGCAGTCAGGGCGGCCTGCGCGACCCCAGTCCAGACGAGCATCCGCTTGCGGTCGGTGTGGTCGGCGAGGGCCCCGCCCCAAAGTCCGAAGACGACGAGCGGGACCAGCTCGACCACACCGACGAGCCCGACGAGCAGGTTCGACGCGGTCAGGTGGTACAGCTGGTACGGCAGGGCGACATAGGACACCATCGCGCCGAGGTAGAAGACCGTCCCCGCGACGAAGAGCAGCCGGAAGTCGCGCGAGCTGCGCCACGGCGTGAGGTCCAGGCGCAGGCGAGGTGATGAGGGCACCCGGGCATTGTCGACCAGCCGGCGCGCCGCGTGCATCGGGATTCCGCGGGGCGCCCGTTGGTCAGGGGGTGAGGCCGGTGTACTGGACGGTCAGCGTGGACTGCGGGATCTCCGGGGTCCCGGAGCACGTGCCCGAGAGCCCGCCCTTCAGTGTTGCGGTGTACGTGTGTCCGGGCTGAAGCACCGCGGTCGCCCCGCCCGCCGTGAGCATGAGGCCCGTGACGCTCACGGCCACACTCTCGGTGCCGGAGACCCACACGGTGGACGCCTGGTGGTACCCCACAATCGTGGCGCCCTCGGTCACCTCGACCCAGGGGTAGAGGGAGATGCCTCCGGGGCTTCCGTTCGCCGCGAACCCGACCTCCCCGAGCGCCAGAACCCCGGTCTGGACCGATGGGGTCAAGGTGGTACTGGCAATGGTCACGAGAGAGCACGGCGTGGGGAACAGCGTGTTCCCCAGCACGGTCTTGGCGTAGCTGGGGCCGGCCGGTCCGCGGGCACCGGTTGCACCAGTGGCGCCCCGGCTGGCGAGGATGGACCAGGAGGTCGGGCTGGTCGCGGGGGACTGGTTGGTGGACGGGGCCTTGGCGAGGTAGCTGGTGCCGTTGGAGTACGCGACGTCGCCGACGGCGTAGGTGAACGCCGGCTGCCAGGTGCCGCGGTAGGTCCAGCCCTTGCTCCACGAGACGGTGGTCTCGGCGCTGGTGCACCGTTTGCCGGCTTCGTAGTCGATGATCCGGGTGGCGCCGGTCGAGGTGGTGACACAGGCGGTGAACTTGCCGGTGGTGAGGGCGGGGATGGCGCCGAAGGCGGCTCCGCCGCCAACGAGGAGAGCGGCGACGACGAAGCCCGCGGCGAAGGACCGAGGGCTGAGCCGGCGGACCAGCGCTGTCGGTGAGAGCTTTCGGGGCACGGACATGGCCACCTCCTGGGGTGTCGACGACCCGCCCGCGGGCGGCGATGAGCAAGTATGAGCACGCCCACGTCCCGGTGTGGCCGGAAATGCACCGACGGGTCGCACCAAGTGGCGCTGCGCCAGCATCTCGATAAGGTCGCCACGTGAACGTCATCTTCGTCGAGCCGTTCTTCCCCGCGAACCAACGCCGGTTCGTCTTGGCCCTCGCCTCGGTGGGGGCGAATGTCATCGGCGTCGGTGAGTATGACGAGGCGCACTTTGACGACGAGCTGCGCTCGGCGCTGGGGGGCTACTACCGCGTCGGGTCGGTCGTCGATGTCGACGCGATGACCGAGGCGGTGCGCGTCATCCAGAGCAAGGTCTATGTCGACCGGCTCGAAGCCGTCATCGAGGCGCACACTCTGACCGCCGCCGAAGTCCGCGAGGCGACCGGCATCCCCGGCACCTCGGTGCGGACCACCTGGCTGTGTCGGGACAAGCCGTCGATGAAGCAGGCGCTGCGTCAGGCCGGGGTGCCGACCGCCGCGAGCACCGGCGCCGAGACCGCCGAGCAGGTCCGCGACTTCGCCGCGTGGAATGGCTACCCGCTCATCCTCAAGCCGCGTGCCGCCGCCGGCGCTCAGGACACCTTCCGGGTCGACTCCGACACCGATCTGGAGCGGGCTCTTGAGGTGTTCGCCGCTCACGGTTCGCTCTCGGTCGCGGTCGAGGAGTTCGTCGAGGGGCACGAGGGCTTCTACGACACCATCACCGTCGGCGGGCATGTCGCCTACGACTGGGCGACGCACTACTACCCGAACGTCCTCGAGGCGATGCGGACCCGGTGGATCTCACCGCAGTTCATCACGACGAACCGGATCGACGACTCACCCTTCTACCGCGAGGTCCGCGACCTCGGCCGCAAGGTCGTCGCCACGCTGGGCATCGACACCTCGGCAACGCACATGGAGTGGTTCTACGGACCCAAGGGGCTGCGCTTCTCCGAGATCGGGTGCCGTCCGCCGGGCGTGGGCTGCTGGGACCTCTACGCGGCGAGCAATGACACCGACGTCTACCGCGAGTGGGCGCACGCCATCGTCCACGGGTCGGTCAGCGCCCCCCAGCGTCGGCCCTACTCGGCGGGCCTGGTCGCCATACGGCCCGACGCCGACGGGACGATCCAGGGCTACTCGGGGTACGACGAGATCGCCGGCCGGTATGCCGCCTGGCTCCTCGACGCCCACCTCCCCGGCCCGGGGACACCGACGCAGCCCGTCGAGGCCGGCTTCATGGCCAACGCATGGATCCGGCTGCGGCACCCCGACTACGACGTGCTGCGGGACATGCTCGACGACGTCGGACGCACCGTCCACTGTTACGCCGGATGACGACGATCCTGCTCGGACCGCAGCGCTTCACCGTCACGGCGCGGGCCGCACTTCGCTCCCTCGGCGTCGAGGGGGCGGTGGCGACCGTCAACGCGGGCTGGGAGGAGCGCGAGGGCGAGGACCGCGAGCTCGACTCCGTCCTCGACGGCCGCACCCTCAACCTGCGCCTGCACGCCCGGATGGCCGATGTCCTCGCCAAGGACCCCGACGTCGCGGCGGCCGCCTATGCCTTCGGGGAGCAGCGCGACACCCTCGTCGCGCTCTATGAGCTGCGTCTGCGGCATGCCCTCGCCGCGGCATACTCCGTCCAGCACCGGATCGCCCGCCATGGGGACCCCACCGGGGCTGCCGCGGCCGCGCTGGAGGAGTCGGTGCGCACGGTGCGCACGGTCGACCGCTGGTACCTCGCCGAGCTCGCCGAGCTGCATCGGCGCCGGGAGGAACAGGCTCCGCCCTCGCAGAGCGAGGTCGTCGCCTGGCACCGCGGTGAGGTGGCTGCCGACCTCGCCTCGTGTCGGGTCGTCGTCCTCACCGGGGGCAATGTCGCCACCCTGCTGACCGCCCTGCGTCTCTTCGACGTCCGCCTGCCCGAGCACGTGCCGGTCATCGCCTGGTCGGCGGGCGCGATGGTGCTGACGGGCAAGGTGGTCCTCTTCCACGACTACGCCCCCCAGGGTGACTCCGATGCCTCGGTGTGGGACCGCGGGTTGGGTCGGCTGCCGGACCTGCTGCTGCTCCCGCACGCCACCCGACGGCTCCGCCTCGACGACAAGGCCCGGATGTCGGTCTTGGCCCGCCGGTTCCGCAAGCGCCAGGCGGTCCTGCTCGACGATGGCGCCCGGCTGCGCATCGACGCCGACGGCCAGCTGCCCCAGGAGGCCCGAGTGGTCACCCTCGCTGGGACGGTCCGCAAGGGGCAGCACCGATGACCAAGCTCGCGATCAACCGGCTCAAGGAACGTCGACCGCTGGACGCCGAGTCGGTCGACCGCTTCGTCGCACGGTACGGCTCACCGATCGTCGAGGGGGAGCGGGCCACCTTTCTCTACCGAGGCGAGGCCGACGAGGTGCACGTCAGACACCGCGTTGTCGGCCTGCCCGACCCGCTGCGGATGCGTCGGGTCGGCGCGAGCGACCTGTGGGCGGTGACGACGGTCCTGCCGGTGGGCTCCCGGGTCGAGTACCAGGTCGAGACGGTCCGTGGCTCGACCGTCGTCCGGTTCAACGACCCGCTCAACACCCGCCTCGCCCACGGTCCGTTCGGGGCCTCCTCGGTCTGCGCCTCGGAGGGCTACGCCGTCCCCGAGTGGGCCCTGCCGGATCCCGAGGCCCGCGCCGGCGAGATGGTCGACCTCGTCGTCCCGAGCAAGGCCCTCGGCCGGGACCAGCCCGTCCAGGTCTACCTTCCGGCCCGGTTCCAGTCCGCCCAGCGGTACCCCCTCCTCGTCGTCCACGACGGCGGCGACTACCTCGCGTATGCCGCCTTGCGCACCGTCCTCGACAACCTCATCCATCGGCTCGACATGGCTCCGGTCGTCGCAGCCTTCCTCACCCCGAAGGACCGGCTCGTCGAGTACGCGAACCACGCCCCGCATTCTCGGTTCGTGGCACGAGAACTGCGGCCCTACCTGACCGAACGGCTCCCGCTGCGCGAGGGTCCGCAGGGCTGCTGCCTCATGGGGGCCAGCTTCGGCGGGATCGCGTCGCTGGCCGCGGCGGTGCGCTATCCGGACGCGGTTGGTTCGCTGCTGCTGCAGTCCGCCTCGCTGGTCTTCACCGACATCGGCCACGACCACGGCGGCGGGCCCGCGTTCGACCCCGTCGTGAAGTTCGTCAACCGGTTCCGGGCCGCGCCCAGCGCCCCGGTCGACCGGCTCTTCATGTCCTGCGGCATCTATGAGCCGCTCATCACTCCCAACCGGTCGATGGCCCCCGTCTTCCGCTCGGCCGGGATGGACGTGTTGTCCGTCGAAGCACGCGACGGTCATAACTGGGAGAACTGGCGGGACCGGCTCCGGGACGGCCTGTCCTGGCTGTTCCCTGGCGCGCAGAAGTTCGTCTACGAGTGAGGAGCCGGACATGACCGTCACCCAGCGGTGGTACTCGGACCGGCTCGGGCAGGACCTCACCCTGGCCCGGTGGGGCTTCGCCGGTGTCCCCTTGCTCGTTTTCCCCACCGCCGGTGGCGACGCGCACGAGATCGAGCGCAACGAGCTGGTCGCCCACCTGTGGCCGCTGATCGACGCCGGGCGGGTGTGCGTCTACTCGTGCGACAGCGTCGCCGGTCAGGCACTGGTGGCCCGACGCGGCGAGCCGGCATACCGGTTGTGGCTCATCGACCAGTTCCACCACGCGGTGGCCCAGGAGGTCCTGCCGGCGATCCACAACGACCTCGGCGGCGGTCGCTCCGTCGTCGTCGCCGGGGCCTCGATCGGTGCCTTCAACGCCCTGGCGCTGCTCTGCCGCTGGCCGCACCTGGTCGGCGCGGCGATCTGCATGAGCGGGACCTACCGGCTCGAGCCGCTCGTCGACGGAGCCTTCGACGACCACCTCTACTACGCCTCCCCGACCCACTTCCTCCCCGGTCTCGACGGGCCCGACCTCGAGCGGCTCCGCAGCCGGTTCGTCATCCTGGCCAGCGGGACCGGCCGGTGGGAGGACATCGGGCAGTCCTGGGCCGTCGCCGACGCGCTCGGGGCCAAGGGCGTGCCCAACCGGGTCGACGACTGGGGCCCGGCCTACGACCATGACTGGCCCACCTGGTGGCAGATGCTGCCGACCTATGTCTCGGAGATCGTCCCATGACACCGACCCCCGCTCCGCTCGCCGCCGACGTCGTCCGCGCCCTCACCGCCGCCGTCGAGGCCGGTATGCCGCGCGCCCGCAACGACCTCACCGAGCTCGTCGGCTGCCGGTCCGTCTTCGACCCGGCGGTCGAACCGGTCGAGGAGTGCGACCGGGCCGCCGACCTCACGCAGGCCTATCTCGCCGAATGTGGGCTCACGTTGGAGAACGTCCAGGCCCCCGACGGCTCCCGGGTCGTCGTCGGTCGCGCCGACGGGCCGCCCGGCACCCCGACCGTCCTGCTCTACAGCCACCACGACGTCCAGCCCGCCGGTCCGCTAGAGCCGTGGTCCAGCCCGCCGTTCGAGCTGACCGAACGTGACGGCCGGTGGTACGGCCGGGGCGCAGCCGACTGCAAGGGCAACCTCGTCGCCCACCTCGTCGCGCTCCGCGCGGTGCGCGAGGTCCTCGGGTCCTGGCCGGTGTCGGTCGTCGCCCTTGTCGAGGGCTCCGAGGAACAGTCCACGATCGGGCTGATCGACCTGGTCCCCACCCGGCCCGACCTCGTCACGGCGGACATCGTCGTCATCGCGGACGTCGGCAATATCGCCGTCGGCGTCCCGACGGTGACCACCAGCCTGCGGGGCACCGGCAGTGTCGTCGTCACCGTGTCGACCCTGCGCGCGCCGGTGCACTCCGGCAGCTATGGCGGAGCCGCCCCCGACGCGCTGCACGCGCTCATGGTGGCGCTGACCTCGCTGCGCGACGCCTCCGGCCGGACGGTCATCGACGGCCTCGAGGACGCGCCCCGGTGGACCGGTGCGCCCTACCCGGTGGACCAGGTGCGGGCCGACGCCGGGGTGCTCGACGGGGTGAGCGTCCTCGGCGACGACGGGCACGGCAGCGTCGCTAACGCCGTGTGGGCCCAGCCGTCGGTCTCGGTCCTGGCCATCGACGCCCCCCGGGTCGAGGGCGCCGTCGGCGCCATCGTCGCCTCGGCCACCGCCCTCGTCGGCCTCCGGGTCCCGCCGGGGATGAGCGCCGGCCACGCCCAGGAACGGCTCATCGAGCACCTGCACCGGCATACGCCGTGGGGTGCGCAGGTGACGGTGACCCCGGTGAGCCACGGCGAGCCCTACCTCGGGCGTGTCGACGGACCCGGGTATGCGGCCCTGGCGACGGCGATGGAGCAGGCGTATGGCGCCCCGGTCCAGCGGATCGGGGACGGCGGCTCGATCCCCTTCGCCGCGGCGGTCGCGGCGGTCCACCCGGAGGTCGAGATCCTCCTCATCGGGGTCGAGGAGCCGCTAGCCGGCATCCATGGACCGGACGAGAGCGTCGACCCGGAGGAGATCCGTCGGACCGCGCTCGCCGAGGCCATCTTCCTGGCCGGGCTGGGCGCGTCGACGTAACCTCGCCGAAACGTCGGTGAGGCAGGATCACGCCATGGACCGTCAGGAAGAGTTCGTGCTGCGCACCATCGAGGAGCGCGACATCCGGTTCGTCCGGTTGTGGTTCACCGACGTCCTCGGCACCTTGAAGTCGGTCGCCGTAGCCCCGGCCGAGCTCGAGGGAGCCTTCGCGGAGGGCATCGGCTTCGACGGTTCGGCGATCGAGGGGCTGTCGCGCGTCTACGAGGCGGACATGCTGGCGCGCCCCGACCCGTCGACCTTCCAGGTCCTCCCGTGGCGCGGCGAGCGGCCCGGCACGGCCCGGATGTTCTGCGACCTGCGGATGCCGGACGGCTCGGCGTCGATGGCCGACCCGCGGTACGTCCTGCGCCGGGCGTTGAAGCAGGCCAGCGACCTCGGCTTCACCTTCTACACCCACCCCGAGATCGAGTTCTTCGTCCTCAAGGACGTCCCGCCGCCGGGTGGCCAGCCCATCCCGGTCGACCAGGGCGGCTACTTCGACCATGTCGCCCATGGCGCCTCGCAGGACTTCCGCCGGGCCGCGATCACCATGCTCGAGTCGATGGGCATCTCGGTCGAGTTCAGCCACCACGAGGGTGCGCCCGGCCAGAACGAGATCGACCTGCGGTATGCCGACGCGCTCTCGACCGCCGACAACATCATGACCTTCAAGACGGTAGTCAAGGAGGTCGCCCTCGAGCACGGCACCTATGCGACCTTCATGCCCAAGCCTTTCGCCGAGCACCCCGGCTCAGGGATGCACACCCACCTGTCGCTCTTCGAAGGTGACACCAACGCCTTCCATGAGGCGGGGGCGCCATACCAGCTGAGCAGGACCGGACGGCAGTTCATCGCCGGCCTGCTGCGGCATGGCGCCGAGATCACCGCGGTGACCAACCAATGGGTCAACTCGTACAAGCGGCTCTGGGGTGGGGGAGAGGCGCCGGCCCACCTCACCTGGGGCCACAACAACCGCTCCGCGCTGGTGCGGGTGCCGATGTACAAGCCGAACAAGGGCAACTCCACCCGGATCGAGTTCCGCTCCCTCGACTCGGCGGCCAACCCCTATCTCGCCTTCGCGGTGATCCTCGCCGCCGGGCTCAAGGGCATTACCGAGGGCTACGAGCTGCCCCCGGAGGCCGAGGACGACGTGTGGAACCTCACCGACGCCGAGCGGTTGGCCATGGGGATCGACAAGCTGCCCGGGTCGCTCGGTGACGCGGTCCGGATCATGGAGGGCAGCGAGCTGGTCGCCGAGACCCTCGGCGAGCACGTCTTCGACTTCTTCCTCCGCAACAAGCGCTCCGAATGGGCCGACTATCGCCGCCAGGTCACCCAGTTCGAGCTCGACCGGTACCTCCCACGGCTCTAGCCGCTTGGCGGTCGGCCTGCCTGGTGCGGCCACCGGTCGAGTGCCTGCGGCCACCCGGGGCGCGGTGCCGGCCCCGATAGTCTCGACCCCATGAGCCTTCCGGGCGGCACGTCGCGGCCCCGCGCCGCCTCCGTCGAGGCCCGGCTTGCCCGGCTCGGCTTTGTCGACCCGATCCGGGCCCGCAGGATGCTCGACGACCCGGCGATGACCGCCCTGGTCGGTGTGGCGGACGACCGCGACGCCACCTCGATCGCCCTGGTCGAGGCGATGGGCCGCACGAGCGACCCGGACCAGGCCGTGCTCGGGCTGCTCCGGGTCAGCGAGGCGGTCGCCGGTGGGGCGTTACGGGACGACCCCGAGCACGGCACGGCGGCATTGGTCCGCGCGGTGCGCGAGGACGACGTCGCCCGGCTGCGTCTCACCGCCGTCCTCGGCGGCTCCAGTGCCCTGGCCGACTACCTTGTCAGCCACCCCCGCGCATGGCGCGCGGTCGCGACGGCCCAGCGACGCACCGGGGACGAGCTGCGGGACCGGCTCGTCTCCGCCGTCCAGCCCGCCACCCGGGGCGCGCGGTCGGCATACGACGCGCTGCGCATCGCCTACCGAGCCGAGCTGCTCGCCATCGCGGCACTGGACCTCACCTCCCCGGACCCGGTCGCGGACCTGCCGGTGACCGCCGAGGCGCTCGCGCAGCTCGCCGAGGCGGCGCTGGAAGCCGCGCTGGCCGTCGCCCGGGAGGAGTACGGCCCCGGCCACGAGGACTGCCGGCTCGCCGTCATCGGGATGGGCAAGACCGGCGGGGGCGAGCTCAACTACATCTCCGATGTCGACGTCATCTTCGTCGCCGAGCCCGCCGAGGGGGTCGGCGAGGACCGGGCCCTCGAGGTCGGGACCGCTCTGGCGACCGGCCTGATGAAGGCGTGTTCCGCCACGACCGGGGAGGGCTCGCTGTGGCCTGTCGACGCGGCGCTGCGCCCGGAGGGCAAGGCCGGTCCGCTGGTGCGGACGGTCGCCTCTCATGTCGCCTACTACCGTCGGTGGGCCAAGACCTGGGAGTTCCAGGCCCTGCTCAAGGCCTGGGTGTCGGCCGGGGACCGTGCGGTCGGGATGGCATACAAGTCCGCCCTGAGCCCGATGGTCTGGGAGGCCGCCGGGCGGGAGCACTTCGTCGAGGACGTCCAGGCCATGCGCCGCCGCGTCGAGGGACTCCTCCCGGCCGGGGAGGCGGCCCGCCAGCTCAAGCTCGGGCCGGGTGGGCTGCGCGACGTCGAGTTCGCCGTCCAGCTGCTCCAGCTCGTCCACGGCCGGTATGACGCCTCACTGCGCTCGGCCACCACGCTCGAGGCGCTCGGCGCCCTGGCCAAGGGCGGCTATGTCGGCCGGGACGATGCCGCCGAGCTGGACGAGGCGTACCGCTTCCTGCGGACCCTGGAGCACCGGATCCAGCTCGCCAAGATGCGGCGCACCCACCTCATGCCGGTCAGCCCGATCGAGCTGCGGGCCCTGGGGCGCTCGGTCGGCTTCGTCGCCGACCCGGCCAGCGAGGTCCAGGAGGCCCGGCTGCGCCGCTCCCGCAACGTCCGGCGCCTCCACGAACGGCTCTTCTACCGCCCGCTGCTCTCCGCCGCCGCGCGGCTGAGCACCGACGACAGCCGGCTCAGCCCCGAGGCGGCCCGGGCCCGGCTCGCCGCGCTCGGCTTCCGCGACCCGGCCGGGGCGATGCGTCACCTCGAGTCGCTCACCCTCGGGGTCTCCCGGCGCGCGGCGATCCAACGCCAGCTCCTCCCCGTCATGCTCGGCTGGTTCGCCGACGAGGCCGACCCGGACGCCGGGCTGCTCGCCTTCCGCCGGGTCAGTGACGAGCTGGGGACGATCCACTGGTACCTCAAGATGCTCCGCGACGAGGGCAGCGCCGCGGAGAACCTCGCCCGGGTGCTCGGCCGCAGCCGGTATGCCGCCGACCTGCTGCTGCGCGCCCCCGAGTCGGTGTCCTTCCTCGGCGACCCGGCCGGGCTGGCCCCCCGTGACGTGGCCGCCCTGACGGCGATCATGCGCAATGCCGCCGGACGGCGGGACCGGGCCGATGAGGCGATCGCCGCCGTCCGCGGGGTGCGCCGCCACGAGCTGCTTCGGGTCGTCTTCGCCGACCTCGTCGGCGGGATGGGCATCGAGGCGGTCGGGCGGTCCCTGTCCGATATCGCCGAGGCGACCATCGAGGTCGGCCTCGAGATCGCCATCCGGTCGGTCGAGCACGCCACGGGGGAGCCGGTCCCCACCGCGATCACCGTCATCGGCATGGGCAGCCTCGGCGGCCGGGAGCTCGGCTACGCCTCCGATGCCGACGCCATCGTGGTCCACCAGCCGCACCCCGGGGCCTCCGAGGAGGTGGCCCAGGCGAGGGCGCTCGCCGTCGTCCAGGAGCTGATCCGGCTGCTGGCCGTGCCCGGCGCCGAGCCCCCGGTCGGGTTCGACACCGACCTGCGTCCGGAGGGCAAGAACGGGCCCCTGGTCCGCTCGCTTGAGTCCTATGCCCAGTACTACGCCCGCTGGGCGCAGACCTGGGAGTTCCAGGCGCTGACCCGGGCCCGCTGCGTGGCCGGGTCGCGCGAGCTCGGGGACGCCCTTATCGACCTGGTCGAGCCGCTGCGCTGGCGTCCCGGCGGGCTCACCCCGACCCAGGTCCGCGAGATCCGGACGATGAAGGCCCGGGTCGAGGCCGAGCGCCTGCCCCGCGGCGCCGACCCGAGGACCCACGTCAAGCTCGGCCGGGGCGGGCTCACCGACGTCCAGTGGACGGTCCAGCTGCTCCAGCTCCAGCACGCGTATGCCGTGCCGGCGCTGCGGGTCACCGGGACGGTCGAGGCACTCACCGCTGCGACCGCCGCCGGGCTGCTGACACCTGAGCAGGACCGGGTGCTCCGTGCCTCGTGGATGCTGGCGTCCGAGCTGCGCAACGCCGGGGTGCTGTGGCGCGGCCGGGCCGTCGACTCGGTGCCCGCCGACGTCCGCGACGCGGGCGGGATGGGCCGGATCATCGGCCGCGAGCCGGGTGCGCCGGGGGCCTTGGTCGAGGAGTACCTCCGGGTCGCTCGACGCGCCCGCGCCGTCGTCGACGACGTCTTCTACGGCGCCGCAGGTGAACTCGGGGCGAAGTAGGGCTTCAGCCTCTTGTCGAGTCTCATGACTGTCCCCACGATGGTGCCGTCCGTTCGCCCGTACGACCCGAGCCACGAAGAGGTGTCCGCACCATGGTTGTTGTCGGATTCAGTGGAGCATCCGATTCCGTCCCTCCGCTGCTCTGGGCTGCGCAGGAGGCGGCCCGGCGCGGGAGCACCCTGACGGTGCTCAGCGCGGTCAGCGTCCAAGGTGTGCTCACCGGGCCGGGCGGCGACCAGGGCATGGTCGCGCCGGAGGCGGCGGCGGCGGCTGAGCAGGCCCTCGCCGAGGCGCGGGCCACCGTGGCCGACGTCGAGGGTCTGACGATGGAAGGCAAGGTCGTCTTCGGCTCGCCTGCCGCGACCCTGGTCGACGCCTCCGCCGACGCCGATCTCGTCGTCGTCGGCAACCGGGGTCGTAGCGAGCTCGCGGCCGCTGTGCTCGGGTCCGTCGCGTACAGCGTCATCTCGCACGCCCAGTGCCCCGTCGTCGTCGTCCGTGGCGACGGGACCCGGACCCTCACCTCGGGGAGCCCGGTCGTGGTGGGGGTCGACGGCTCCCACGCCGGGCGCCGGGCGCTGGAGTTCGCCGCATCGACGGCGGCCCGGGCCAAGGCCCCGCTCGTCCTGCTGCATGCCTGGGAGCCCGACGCGGGTGCCCTGGCAGCGGGGGTCGACGCGTGGTCGACCGTGGTGACCGAGGAGGGCGAGGACGCCCGGCGCAGCTCCGCCGAGCAGGAGCTCAGCGCGGTGACCGCCGACCTCACCGCGCGCTACCCGGGCCTGACGGTGACCACCCAGGCCATCTCCCAGAAGCCGTCCAAGGCCCTGGCAGCCGCCAGCGAGGACGCGGCCCTGGTCGTCGTCGGCACCCGCGGCCGCGGCGGCTTCGCCGGGCTGCTGCTCGGCTCGGTCAGCCACGGCGTCATCCATGAGGCCTCCTGCCCGGTCGCCGTCGTCCGTTGACCCCCGCGGGCGGGGTTCTCCGGCATACCTCGGAGGGACCCCGCCCCGCGACGGAGTAGGTAGGTAAGGCACGCCTGTGGTTCGCTATGCGGGTGACGATCAAGGTGTTCCTCCTCGACGACCATGAGATCGTGCGGCGCGGCCTGACCGAGCTGCTCGAGCTCTCCGGCGATATCACCGTGGTCGGGGAGTCCGGGTCTGCCGCAGAGGCGATCCGGCGGATCCCGGCGCTGCGCCCTGACGTCGCCGTCCTCGACGCGCGACTGCCCGACGGCTCGGGCATCGACGTCTGTCGCGAGGTGCGCGCCGTCGACCCCGGTATCAGCGCCTTGATCCTCACCTCGTATGACGACCACGAGGCCCTGCGCGCCGCCGTTCTCGCCGGCGCCGCCGGGTACGTCCTCAAGGACATCAAGGGCAGCGACCTGGTCGACGCCGTCCGCCGGGTCAACGCCGGCGAGAACCTCATCGAGGCGACCGTCGTGCACCGGATGCGCGCGAGCATGGCGCGCGACTCCCTCGACCCCCGCCTCGCGGCGCTGACCGCCCAGGAACGGCGCATCCTCGAGCACGTGGCCCAGGGCCAGACCAACCGGCAGATCGCCGAGGACATGTGCCTGGCCGAGAAGACGGTGAAGAACTACGTGACGTCGATCCTCGGCAAGCTCGGGATGGAGCGGCGCACCCAGGCCGCGGTTTTCGCCGTCACCCACCCGCAGCGCAAGGACCTGCGCCGCTGACCCGAGCGCCCCTCGGATGGGTGCCGAGGCTGCGGTCCGGCTTTGAGGACCAAAGGCCCTGAGACCTCGTGGGCCCGGCGCGCACCATGTGGGTATGGCGTACACCACCGCGTGGCGACCCGGCCGACGGGAGGAGGAGCTGGTCGACATCGTCGTCGGGCTGGCTCCGGATGGGTATGCCGACGATGTCGCCGAGGTTGCCGTCGAGCGGGCCGTGGAGCTCGGTGCCCGGCTCCGGTTCATCCAGGTCGTCGACCCGGACCTGGTCGGCGCCGACCGCGACGAGGCCGACCGGGCCACCTTCCGCAGCGCGCTGAGGGCGTTGCGCGGGCACCGTGGCGTGCCCTGCAGCTTCCAGGTCGTCGCCGGCGACCCGACCGAGGCCCTGCTCGAGTCCGCGTCCAGGGCGGCGGTGCTCGTCGTCGGCGAGGACGACCCGCGGGGCTCCGCTCACGTGGCCGAGGAGTGCCGTCGGCGGGCCCACTGCGAGGTCGTCACCGTGCCGACCCGGCGGCGGGCGTCCTAACCCCGGCCGTCGTCAGCGCCGTCCCACCGCAGCGTCCGGTGCGCCATACCATGTCGTCGTGAGCAAAACCCGCGCGTCCGCGCTCCCCGGCGGGCTCGGTCCACTGCTCGACGCCGTACTCAACGTCAGCAGCGACCTGGAGATGCGCGAGGTCCTCACTCGCATCGTCCGCAGTGCCTGTGAGCTGGTCGGAGCGAAGTACGGTGCGCTCGGCGTGCTCGACCCCAGTGGGCGGCACCTGGCCGAGTTCATCGCCGAGGGCATCACCGCCAAGGAGCGCGCGGCCATGGCGCACCCGCCGCGGGGCTTGGGCATCCTCGGCCTGCTCGTCGAGGAGCCGCGGCCGCTGCGCATCCCGGACTTGCGTCGGCACCCGGCCTCGCGGGGGTTCCCGCCAGGGCACCCGCCCATGCGCAGCTTCCTCGGCGCCCCGATCAGGGTGCGCGGGGAGGTCTTCGGCAACCTCTACCTCACCGAGAAGATCGACGGCGGCTCCTTCACCGAGGCCGACGAGTCGGTCCTCGTCGCGCTGGCGGCAGCGACCGGTGTCGCGATCGACAACGCCCGGCGGTATGGCGCGGCGCACCGCGAGCGGCAGTGGGCCGACGCCGTCTCGGACATCAGCCAGGCGCTCCTCGACGGGCAGGACGATCTCGCCGCCTTGGACCTCGTCGTCGAGCGCGCCATGGCCGTCGCCGAGGCGGCGATGTCGGTCGTCGCGGTGGTCGACGACTCGGACGACCTCGCCATCCGGGCCGCGGTCGGGCCGGACCGGCGGCTCAGCCAGACGGCGGTGGGGTCGATCCTCGGGTCCAGCCACTGGCGTGAGGTGCTCGAGACCGGCCAGAGCCTCCTGCTGGTCTCTCATCCCGGGGAGCCGGCCGCCGAGGCGATCGCCGGACGGCTGCGCCGGGGAACCGGGCTGGACTCCAATGGCGCGACCGCCGTCGTCCCGATGATCACCGGACCGGCCAGCGTCGGCCTGCTCATCGTCGGGTGGGCTGGCGCCGGGTCCGCCTTCGAGGTGCTCGGTCAGCTGGAGAAGTATGCCGCCGAGGTTGCTCTCACCCTCGTCGCGGCCCGAGGGCAGCGTGACCGGGAACGGCTGGCGCTGCTGGAGGACCGGCACCGGATCGCCCGGGACATGCACGACGTCGTCATCCAGCAGCTCTACGCGACCGGGCTCTCGTTGCAGTCTGCGGGGCTGATGAAAGACCGGGCCGCCATCCAGCGCCGGATCGAGTCCGCCGTCGACGAGCTCGACGGGGCGGTCAAGGAGATCCGACGAACCATCCTTGACCTCAACCAGCCGCAGATCTCCGAGGACCCGCTCGACGAGCTGCGCGGCCTGGTGACGACCTTCCGGCGGGTGTTGGGGTTCACACCGCGGCTGCGGGTCTCCGGGGACCTGGAGGCTCTCGACGAGAAGATGCTCGGACACGTGGTGGCCGTGGTGCGCGAGTCGCTGTCGAATGTCGCTCGGCACTCGAAGGCCACCAAGGCCTCGGTGCGGCTCTGGGTCGAGCCGGGCTCGGTGCGGGTCAAGGTGGTCGACAACGGGGTCGGCATACCGGTGGACCAGACTCGACGCAGCGGGCTGGCGAACCTTGCCGCCCGAGCCGACCACGCGGGTGGGCGGCTCACCGTCGTCAGCGGCCCCGACTCCGGGACGATGCTCGAGTGGACCGCCTGTGGATAACCACCCCTCAAAGACACACCTTTAGAACGGTTCTAAAGGTGTGTCTTTGAAGGTTATCCACAGGGGTTAGCGGGTGCGGAGCACGACGAACTGGAAGCGACCCTCGGCGAAGTAGGTCTTCGAGAAGAAGACGGGCGTCGACTGCCGGTCGACGTGGAGCTGGTCGAGAAGGATGTAGAGGCCCTGCTTCGGCCGGTTCGACCCCCACCCGATGGTGGGGTCGACCACCGCGTGGATCTCCGCGCTGGCCCGGACCGGGTGGATCCCCGCCGCGTCGAGATCGTCGAACAGGCTCGCCTCGCCGACGTGCTCGGCCCGCTCGGGCGGGAAGAAGCGCGCCGGGACAGTGTCATAGCTGAAGGCAACCGGCCGGCGGTCGGCCAGCACCATCCGCTCGATGTGAAGCACCGCCTCACCGCTCGCGAGGCGCAGCAGCTCCTCCTCCTCGGGCGTGGCGCGACGGTGCGTCAGTGAGTGACGCTGCATCCCTGGGGTATGGCCCATCGCGCGGATGGTCTCGCTCATCGATCGGAGCTCCTGGATCCCGGCGCGGATCTGGGTGCCGAAGCCGGCGACGAAGGACCCGCTGCCGTGCCGGACGTCGATGAGGCCCTGCGACTCCAGGGTCCGCAGCGCGGTCCGCACCGTGACCCGAGAGACGCCGTACTCCGCCGCCAGGGCGGTCTCGCTGGGGAGCCGCTCGTTGGCGGCGAACTCCCCGCTGCCGATCCGTTTCCGGACGTCGTCGCTCACCTGCTGAGCCAGGGTGCCCGTCGGGCGCAACCGGCGGTCCGAGGTCGGTGACGTCACGACCCATCCCCCTCTTGGGCAGTACGAAACGTGCGATTACCCGCGAGGATATCCGCTTGTGTGGGTTGGTGGTTGGGGTTGGCATCGCGGGTTGCTAGCGTGGGCGCCTCAGCGTGTACCGATCAGTAGGAGCGAGCGTGCAGCCTCAGGCCATCGCGTGGGTCGACGGCCGTTCGGATGGCCGGCCAGCCGTCCTCCGGCTGCTTGACCAGACCCGACTGCCGCACACGCAGGAGTACCTCGACGTCACGACCGTGGCGGACCTGGTCGACGCGGTCCAGCGGCTCGCCGTCCGGGGGGCTCCTGCGCTGGGCGGCGTCGGTGCGCTTGGTGTGGTCATCGCCATGGACGAGGCGGCCCGGTCCGGCTGGTCGCCGGCCCAGCGGGACGAGGCGATCGCCGCGGTCCGCACCGCACGCCCGACCGCGGTCAACCTCGCCTGGGGAGTCGACGAGGTCCTTCCCCACCTGCCGCAGGGCCGCGACGCAGTGCTCGCCGCCGCTGTGGATGTGGTCCGTGCGGACGGCGAGGCCAACCGCGAGCTCAGCCGACTCGGCGCCAAGTGGCTGCGCGCCCGGGTGGGCGTGGACCGGCCACTGCGGGTGCTCACCCACTGCAACACCGGTGTGTTGGCGACCACCTCCTGGGGCACTGCGCTAGGCATCGTCCGCCAGCTCGCCGCCGAACGCGCCATCGAGCTGGTGTATGTCGACGAGACCCGCCCGCTGCTCCAAGGCGCGCGGCTCACCGCCTGGGAGCTCGCCCAGGAGCAGATCCCGTATGTCGTCCAGGCCGACGGCGCCGCGGCGTCGACGATCCTGCGCGGCCTGGTCGACGCGGTGCTCATCGGCGCGGACCGGATCGCCCGCAGTGGCGACACCGCCAACAAGATCGGGTCGGTGGGCCTGGCGCTCGCGGCGCGGGAGGCCGGTATCCCGTTCGTCGTGGCCGCGCCGTGGTCGACGGTCGACCTGGCCACCGCCGACGGCTCCCAGATCCACATCGAGATGCGCGACGGGGCGGAGGTGTGCACCTTCTTGGGCACCCAGGTGTGCCCGCCCGGCGCAGTCGGCTTCAACCCCGCCTTCGATGTCACCCCGGCCCGGCTCATCGACGCCGTGGTCACCGAGCGTGGTGTGGTCTGCCCGAACCGCGGCGAGGACCTCTCGACCCTGGCGGAGCAGGCCGAGAAGTCCGCGGCCGGCTGACCCGCGGTTCAGCCGCCGCGCGAAGGGCCCGAACGCCACGGCGGTGGTGGGCACCCCGAGGCCCACCACCGCCGTGGTTCGCGGGGCCGTGAGGCCCCGCCGTCATACCGGTCAGATGTCGAAGTACATCTCGAACTCGTGCGGGTGCGGCCGGAACCGGATCGGGTCAACCTCGTTCTTTCGCTTCCACTCCACCCAGGTCGAGATGAGGTCCTCGGTGAAGACCCCGCCCTCGAGCAGGTAGTCGTGGTCGGCCTCGAGCGCCGCCAGCACCTCGGGGAGCGACCCGGGCACCTGGGCGATCTCGGCGTGCTCCTCGGGCGGCAGCTCGTAGAGGTCCTTGTCCACCGGCTCCGGGGGCTCGATGCGGTTCTTGATGCCGTCCAGGCCGGCCATCAGCTGGGCCGCGAAGGCGAGATAGGGGTTGCACGACGGGTCCGGGATCCGGAACTCGATGCGCTTGGCCTTCGGCGAGGTCCCAGCGATCGGGATCCGGACGCAGGCCGAGCGGTTCCGCGCCGAGTAGACGAGGTTGACCGGGGCCTCGTAGCCGGGGACGAGCCGGTGGTACGAGTTGACGGTCGGGTTGGTGAACGCCAACAGCGAGGGGGCGTGCTTGAGCAGGCCGCCGATGTACCACCGGGCGATGTCCGACAGGCCGCCATACCCTCGCTCGTCGTAGAACAGCGGCTCGCCGTCCTTCCACAGCGACTGGTGCGTGTGCATGCCAGAGCCGTTGTCACCGAAGATCGGCTTGGGCATGAAGGTCGCCGTCTTGCCGACCGCCCAGGCGGTGTTCTTGATGACGTACTTGAACTTCATCATGTCGTCGCCGCTGTGGAGCAGGGTGTTGAAGCGGTAGTTGATCTCCTGCTGGCCACCCGAACCGACCTCGTGGTGCGACCGCTCCACGGTGAGGCCGACCTCCGCCAGGTGCAGGCACATCTTGTCGCGGATGTCGGCGAAGTGGTCGACCGGGGGAACCGGGAAGTAGCCACCCTTGACCCGCGGCTTGTAGCCCTTGTTGCCGCCCTCCTCGACCTTGCCGGTGTTCCACGCCGCCGCCTGGGCGTCGATGAAGTAGTAGCCGGCGTTGGCCCGGGTCTCGTAGCGGACGTCGTCGAAGACGAAGAACTCGGCCTCAGCACCGAAATATGCCGTGTCCGCGATGCCGGTCGACTTCAGGTATGCCTCGGCCTTCATCGCGACATTGCGCGGGTCGCGGCTGTACGGCTCGTCGGTGAAGGGGTCGACGATGGCGAAGTTCATGACGAGGGTCTTCTCGGCCCGGAACGGGTCGACGAAGGCGGTGGCGACATCCGGGATGAGCTTCATGTCCGACTCGTGGATGGCCTGGAAGCCGCGGATCGAGGACCCGTCGAAGGCCTGCCCGGTGGTGAAGAAGTCCTCCGTGACGCTCTGCGCCGGCACGTTGAAGTGCTGCATGACGCCGGGCAGGTCACAGAACCGGATGTCGACGAACGCGATGCCCTCGTCCTTGATAAAGGCGAGAACCTCGTCAGGGCTGCTGAACAACTTGTCCTCCTGGTGAGCGGCGAGGCGGGCGCCCCGCCCTGATGCGGTCGTCCCCGACGCTAGACCTGGGCCGTTTCCCCGTAGTGACCCTCATGTTTCGCCGGTGTTACGTCTGAGCGGGTCGGTGTCCCGCGCTGCGCCCCTCGTCGCGGTCTGCCGCCGCAGCTCGACGCCGCAGCTCGACGCCGAGAGATGGCAAATGGCTGCTATCCCCCCCCCCCCCCCCCCCCCCCCGGGCGGGCGGGGGGGCCGCCCCCCCCCCCCCCCCCCCCCCCCCCCGCCGACGCCGAGAGATGGCAAATGGCTGTTATTCGAGGCCGGGCGGGGCGTCATACCGTGCATTTGCCATCTCTCGGCGAGGTGAGCGGGCGACTAGCAGCCGAGCGGGGCTGCCCGGGCAGCCCCCGCTAGGCTGAGTCCGTGGTGGACCGCAAGGACATGGGCTCGTGGCTGGACGGCCCGGGCGCGGTGACGAGAGACCAGACCGGCGAGTATGTCGGCCAGCGCCTCGGGCTGCCGCGCACCGGCCCTGGGTCGCTTGGGCGGTTCGGGCGTCGGTTGGCCGCGCTCGGCCTGGACTGGGTCGCCTGCCAGCTCATCGCCATCGGCCTGTTCCGCGTGCCGCGGCCGTGGGGCGGTCAGCAGGGTTTCACCCCGCTGGCGATCTTCGCGGTGGAGAACCTCGTCCTGCTCAGCGTCGCCGGGGCGACCCTCGGTCACCGGGTCATGGGGCTCCAGCTGGTCGCCCTTCGCGGCGGCCGCGCCTCCGTGCCTCAGGTGCTCGCGCGGACCGTGCTGCTCTGCCTGGCCATCCCGGCGCTGATCTGGGACAGGGACGGCCGCGGGGGTCACGACAAGGTCGCCAACACCGCCCTGCTCTCCACCCGGTGACCTTCCGCTGACGTCCCGCCGGCGTCCCCCTGACGACCCGCCAGCGCCCCGCCGGCGTCCCGTTCAGCGTGGGCCGACCGCCCGCCCGAGGTCCGGCATGCCCACCGCGCTCAGCGCCCTCGCATCGCCTTCCGGTCGACGCGCGCCCGGGTCGGGTCCATGCCCGGGGGGATCGGTGGACGGACACCGCCGAGCGCCTTGAGCCGCTTGTTGACGGCGGCCATCTCGGCCTTGTTGAGCACCGGCTTCTTGCGCTGGATGACGCTCGCGACCTTGCGGACCGAGACGACATCGTCGCCCCCGCCCTCGCCGACCCGGATGGTGTGGACCGGCACGCCCGGCGCCACCCGCTCGACCCGCTTGCGCTCCGCGGCGAGCAGCTTCTGCGCCCGGGCCGTCGGGCCCTCGGCGACGAGGATGACCCCCGGCCGCCCGATGGCGCGGAAGACCAGCGCGGCCGAGGTCATGTCGCCACCCCGGGTCGCCTCGACGGCGACCGGCTGCTGTTCGACATACCAGCCGCGCCGCAGCGCGGACAGGGCGGCACCGGCGGCACCGGGCTGGCCCTCGATCTGGCGGTATGCCGCGGCCTCGGCCCGCCGGCTGAGAACGATGACCGCCGCGAGCAGCGCAAACGGCAGGCCCAGCAGGATCGGATAGATCCACAGCTTGGTCACCAGGCCGACAACGACCGCCAGGGCGATGACACCGAGGAAGGCACCGAGCGTCCACCAGCCGATGGCGGGGTCGACCGTCTTGGAGACCTTGTAGACCTGGACGATCTGGGCGATCCGTCCCTGCTTCTTGGGCTTGGGGGTCGCGTCGGGGGCGGAGTCGCTACGTGCCATGCCGCTCAGGATACGGGGTCGACGCCCGACGCGGTGCGGGCGCCGAGCCGGGCGAGGACCGCCCCGGCCTCCTGCCGCGCAGGCTCCTGCGCCGCGACCGCCAGATGGGCCAGGTGGGCCGGGATCTCGCGGCCGACGGAGGCCATCGCCTGGGCCCACAGCCGCCCGGCGCGATAGGACGACCGGACCAGCGGACCGGCCATGACCCCCGCGAACCCGAGCTCGCGGGCGAGGTTGGACCAGTGGACGAACTCCTCCGGGTGGACCCACCGGGCGATCGGATGGTGCCGCGTCGAGGGGCGCAGGTACTGGGTGATGGTGACGATATCGGTGCCGGCGGCGTGGAGGTCGCGCAGGGCCTGCTCGATCTCGTGCTCCTCCTCGCCCATCCCGAGAATGAGGTTGGACTTGGTCACCAGGCCCGCGGCACGGCCCCGGGCGAGGACGGCGAGGGAGCGGTCGTAGTCGAAGGCCGGCCGGATCCGGCGGAAGATCCGCGGCACCGTCTCGAGGTTGTGCGCCCACACCTCGGGGCGGGAGGCGATGACCTCGTCGACCAGGTGCGGGATCCCGTCGAAGTCCGGCACGAGCAGCTCGACGCCGGTCCCCGGGTTGTGGGCGTGGATCTGGCGGGTCGTCTCGGCATACAGCCAGGCCCCGCCGTCGGGGAGGTCGTCGCGGGCGACACCGGTCACCGTCGCGTACCGCAGACCCATCGTCGCGACCGACTCCGCGACCCGACGCGGCTCGTCCCGGTCCAGGGCGGCGGGCTTGCCGGTGTCGATCTGGCAGAAGTCGCAGCGCCGGGTGCACTGCTCGCCGCCGATGAGGAAGGTGGCCTCGCGGTCCTCCCAGCACTCGAAGATGTTCGGGCAGCCGGCCTCCTCGCACACGGTGTGCAGGCCGTCGCGGCGCACCATCGAGTGCAGCTCGGCATACTGCGGGCCGAGGTGCGCGGTGGTGCGGATCCAGGCGGGCTTGCGCTCGATGGGCGTCTGCGCGTTGCGGGCCTCGACACGCAGGAGCCGTCGTCCTTCGGGGGTCGCGGTCACCCGGTCAGACTACCCGCCGGGTCGGGCCCGATGACCTGGTGACCAGGCCTGCGCCGCCCAAGGCTCAGGTGACGTCGCGCTGCCGGAAGGCCCACAGCGCGACGAGGATGAGCAGGGCAACGACAATCCCGCCGAAGCGCGCGCCGTCGGCCTGCCAGAGGGTGTGCTCGACATATGTGCAGGAATAGAAGCCCTCGGCGTTGGTGGAACACAGCGGCACCGAGTAGGTGGACTGCCCACCGATCCACGCGTTGAGGTTCGGGTCGACGAGGAAGGGAGCCAGCTCGGGCTTCCACGCGCGGACGAAGCCCTCGATGGCCACGGCGTAGCCGAGGGCTACGGCGATAGCAGCGCCGGTATGCCGGGTCAGCGCCCCAAGACTGGCCCCCACGAGGCCCGCCAGAGTGGCAGCTGCCGTGACTCGCAGCGTCAGGAGCCCAAGGGCGCGCAACCCGTCGGAGGGAAGTGCTCCCACGGTGCCGGCATACCGGCTGATCGCGTAGGTCGTCCCGACGAGCAGGGCGACTAGTGCGGCGCTCGCGAGGAAGCCGGTCACGCCGGTGGCGACGAGCTTGCTCGTCAGGACGCGGAGCCGGCGCGGTTCGAAGGTCAGCCAGGTGCCGATGGCGCCGGTGGTGAACTCCGCTGCCACCGCGCTCGCGCCGATGAGGAAGACGAGGAATCCGACAGTCAGCGCCGCGTTGCGCGTCGTGTTCTGAGCGATCTCGAGGAAGCTGGGGGGCTGCCGGCCGAACCACTCGCGCTGGGGCGCCTGGTTGGCCGCCTGGCACTGGAAGTCTGCCTTCGGGTCGGTCTTCTGCGCCTCGGCCTGCTGCTGGAGGCAGTCCTTGAGCATCTGCTCGCCGTTGGCCTGCCAGTCCTTGAGGGCTTGCTGGTAGTCGTTGTCGCTCTGAGCCTGCTCCGCCGCGCTGACCGGCTGGGCCTGCTGCCAGGTCGCGACGCCCGTCAGCCCGATGACGAGCAGCCCCGCGAACAGAGTGAACCAGGTGAGCCGGCGCAGCCATAGCCGCCGGGTCTCCACCACGAGCAGCCGCATCATTTCCGGCCTCCCCATCGGCTCGCGCGTGACGTCGGCGGGGCGCCGAGCTGTTCGTGGGTCGTGAGGTCGAGGAAGACCGACTCCAGGTCCGGGACGACCGGGGTGAGCTCGTGGACGTAGAGGCCGGCCAGGGCGAGGGCTCGGGTCACTGCCGCGGGGTCGCTCGCGCCCTCGACGACCAGATGGGTGCCCTCGCGTCGGGTGGTCCAGCCCTCATAGGCGAGCAGGGTCGCGGCCCGGTCGGGCTCGCTGACCCCCACCCGGACGACGGTCGTTCCTTGCGAGCCCAGGATGGCCGAGACCGACCCGGACGCGAGCAGGTGACCTCGCCCGATGATCGACACCGTGTCGGCGACCTGTTCGACCTCGGCGAGGATATGGCTGCTCACGAGCACGGTCTTGCCCCGTTGGCCCAGGTCGCGCATCGTGTCACGGACCTCGCGGATCCCGGCTGGGTCGAGGCCGTTGGTCGGCTCGTCGAAGATGAGCAGGTCAGGGTCCTTCAGCAGGGTCGCCGCGACGGCCAGCCGCTGCTTCATGCCGAGCGAGTATGCCGCGTAGTGGTCCTTCGCCCGGTCGGCCAGATGGGTGGCCTCCAGCACCTCGCCCACGCGGCTCTTCGGCGCGCCGATCGCACCGGCGAGGAGCTCGAGGTTGGTCCGGCCGGAGAACGCGGGGAAGAACTTCGGCGACTCCACGATGGCGCCGACCCTGTCGATGACGGCCGGGAGGTCGTCGGGGACCGGGTGGCCGAAGATCGTCATCGTCCCGGAGTCGGCGTTGATCAGCCCGAGGAGCATCCGGATCGAGGTGGTCTTGCCGGACCCGTTCGGGCCCAGGAAGCCGTGCACTCCACCGGCCGGGACGTGCAGGTCGAGCCCTTGGACGGCGACCTGGCGGCCCCGCCGAGTGCGGTAGGTCTTGCGCAGACCTGAGGTCTCGATCGCAGGTGCCCCTGACACGGCTGCTCCCTTCTCGGCTGTCACGACCCTAGGACGGCCGGGTCCTCCCCGCCCCCTCCGACACGCCTGTCGGCATGGGTTGCCGGTCGCGCATCCCGCTTCAGAGGCAGGCCACAGCAGGTATGCCGGTCAGCTGGCCTGAGCCGCCGCCGCGCTCACCGGGGCGAGCACGTCGAGCAGATGCCGCTCGACGAGGGGAGTGACCTCGTCGACGGTGACGGTGCGGCCCAGCTCACGGCTCAGCGAGCTGACTCCGGCGCCGACGATCCCGCAGGGGATGATCGTCGCGGCCCAGCCAAGGTCGCAGCAGGCGTTGAGCGCGAAGCCGTGCGTGGTCACGGTGCGGCTCACCCGGACCCCGATGGCGCCGAGCTTGCGGTCCGGGCCGTGCTCATCGGCGAGCACCCAGACGCCGCTACGCCCCTCGACCCGGGTCGTCGCCACGCCGAGGTCGGCGCAGGCGCGAATCATGACCTCCTCGAGCCGCCGGACGTGGGCGACGACGTTGATCGGCAGGGGGAGGTGGACGATCGGGTAGCCGACGAGCTGGCCCGGCCCGTGCCAGGTGATCTTCCCGCCGCGGTCGACGTCGACGACCGGTGTCCCGTCGAGGGGGCGTTCGTGCGGCTCGGTCCGCCGGCCCGCGGTGTAGACGGGGGCGTGCTCGAGGAGGAGCACGACATCGTCGCGGGTCCGGGCGACCACCTGGGCGTGGATCTCCCGCTGGAGGTCCCAGGTCCGTTCGTAGTCCTGGAGCCCCGGCCCGAGGCGGACCAGGTCGAGTCTGTTCATGGGTGAGAGGGTACGCCGGCGTACCGGTGTCATATGTCTAGAGTTAGCCGACGCCCCCGTCGAGAAGAGGTGCTGATGTCCGACTCGAACCCGCCCCACCCCCGCGCTGGTCACCGCCGAGCCAAGCTCGGGACGGGCGCGTGGCTGCGTCTCGGCCGCGCCTCACGCGCCGACGGCTTCAGCCTGGGTCGGCGGCTCGTCTTCGGTGTCCTGGCTCTGGTGCTCTTCGGGGGGATCGGCGGCGTGGGCGGAGCGCTGGTGGGTCGGCTCTCCGAGGTGCAGCAGAATGACAATGCCAACTTCCTGCCCAAGTCAGCCGAGTCCACCACGGTCAACGAGATGGCGAAGAAGTTCTCCACCGGCCCGGACGGGCTGCCCTATCTCGTCGTCGTGGAGCGGGACTCCGGCCTCACGGAGGCCGACCGGGCTGCGATCACCGCGTTCCTCGCGGCTTTGCCGAACCGGCCGATCGTCGACGGGTCGTCGGAGACGCTGGGGTCCTATCTCATCGCCGCACCGGCGGCCGCCCTGCCGAGCCAGGACGGCAAAGCCGTCCTCATCCCGGTGACCGCGAAGGCGGAGCGGCTCACCGACACCATCGGCAAGGAGACGGTCCTCTTCCTCGCGGCGGAGGCGATCAAGGCTGAGGCGAAGACCACGCTGGCCCCGCTGGGCCTCACGTCCTATCTCACCGGGGCCGGCGGCTTCCTCGCCGACTTCATCACCGCCTTCGGCGGGATCGACGGCATCTTGCTCATCGTCGCGCTGGGCGTCGTCTTCGTCATCCTTCTCATCGTCTACCGCAGCGTGATCCTCCCGTTCACCGTGCTCGCCAGCGCCGCTCTCGGCCTCTCCCTGGCCGCCCTCGTGGTCTACCCGCTGGCGAAGAACGGGACCATCGAGCTCAACGGCCAGAGCCAGGGCATCCTCTCGATCCTCGTCGTCGGGGCGGCCACCGACTATGCGCTCTTGTTGGTGGCGCGCTACCGGGAGGAGCTGCACGACGAGGAGAACGCCTGGGTCGCGATGCGCCGCGCGTGGCGCGCCGTGCTGCCCCCGGTCGGCGCGAGCGCCGTGACGGTCATCCTCGGGCTGCTCTGCCTCACCTTGTCGTCCCTGGGGAGCACCCGCGGGCTCGGGCCGGTGGGGGCGATCGGCATCGCCGGCGCCCTCGTCGCCACGCTGACCTTCCTCCCGCTCGCCCTGGTGTTCTGGGGCCGACGGGTGTTCTGGCCGCGCACCCCGCGCCTGGACCACGTCCACACCATCGACTCGGCGCTCGACCGCGGCATCTGGGGTCGGGTGGCCCGCTTGGTCGGGGCGCACCCGCGCCGGGTCTGGGTCGTCACCGCCGTCGTCATGGTCGCTCTCGCCGGCTTCGCGACGACCTTCCGGGCCTCCGGGGTGTCGACCTCGGACCTCTTCCTCACCAAGGTCGACTCGGTGACCGGCCAGGAGGTGCTCGCCCGGCACTTCCCGGCCGGGTCCGGGTCCCCTGTCGTCATCGTTGCTCCGGAGGCCAAGGCCCAGGCCGTCGCCGATGCCGCTGCCGCCACCCAGGGCATCAAGGACGTCACCGTCGGAACGGTGCACGGGGTGCCCCCCACGGTCGTCGACGGCCGCGTCCTCATCCAGGCAACCCTGGTGGAGGCCGCCGACAGCGCCGGGGCGCAGGATGTCGTTGTGGCCCTGCGCAGCTCGCTCGACGCGGTGACCCCAGAGGCGCTCGTCGGGGGTGCCACCGCGACCGATGTCGACGTGCGGGACGCGAGCAACCGCGACCTGCGGACGATCATCCCCGCGATCCTCCTGGTCATCTTCATCGTCCTCGCGCTGCTGCTCAGGTCGCTGGTCGCCCCTGTGGTCCTGGTCCTCGCCAATGTCATCTCGTTCGCGGCGACGGTCGGAACGGCGGCGCTCATCTTCAACCACGTCCTCGGGTTCCCGGGGTCCGACCCCGCGACGCCGCTGTACGCCTTCGTCTTTCTCGTGGCGCTCGGCATCGACTACTCGATCTTCCTCATGACGCGGGTTCGCGAGGAGACTCTCCAGCGCCGCACCCGCCCCGGGATCCTCGTCGGTCTCGCGGTGACCGGCGGGGTCATCACCAGCGCCGGTGTCGTCCTCGCGTCGACCTTCTCGGCGCTGGCCGTCCTCCCGATCCTCTTCCTCGTCCAGATCGCCTTCCTCGTCGCCTTCGGGGTGCTCCTCGACACTCTCGTGGTCCGCAGCCTGCTCGTCCCTGCCCTGGCCTACGACATCGGCGCGCGGACGTGGTGGCCGTCGGCCCTGTGGCGTGAGTCTGCCGAGCCGCGCGAGGAACCCGCGGCACTGGTGGGCGCGGGGCCGTGACCGCCGTCCGGGTCGGCCTCGTCGGTTACGGTATGGCGGGCCGGGATATCCATGCGCCGCTGATCCGAGCCGCGGGCCTCACCATGGCGGCGGTGGCCACCCGCAACGCCGAGCGCGCCGACGCGGCCCGCGCCGAACATCGCGTCGCGGTCGTCCCCGACCTCAGCGCGATGCTTGAGCGGGACGATATCGACGTCGTCGTGCTGGCCTCCCCGAGCGGGGTGCACGCTGACCAGGTCGGCCAGTGCGTGGCGGCCAGGCGACCGGTCGTCGTCGACAAGCCGCTGGCGGTCGACGCCCGCAGCGCCGCGGCCGCGGTGGCCGCCGCCAAGGCCGCTGGGGTGCCGCTCACGGTCTTCCAGAACCGCCGGTACGACCCGGAGTTCGCCACCATCTCGCACGTCCTCGCCTCGGGCCTGGTCGGCCAGCCGTTCCGGGCCGAGCTCCGCTGGGAACGCTGGCGGCCGGTGCCCCGACGCCGCTGGCGCGAGGAGGCGCCCTGGCAGGAGGGCGGCGGGATCATGCTCGACCTGCACACCCACCTCGTCGACCAGGCCGTTCTCCTCTTCGGTCCGGTGGTCAGGGTGTATGCCGAGGTCGCCTCGCGGAGCACGGTCTCCGACGACGATGCCTTCCTCGCGCTGCATCACGGGTCCGGGATGCTCACCCACGTGGGTGCCACGTCGCTCAGCGCGGCACCGGGGCCACGCCTGCGGCTGCTCGGCCGTGAGGCGGCATACCTGCTGGCCACGGCGAGCGGGCAGGAGCATGCCTTGGGGGACCTCGCCGACCTCGACGGTCACCATGGCTGGCTGATCCGCGGCGCCGACGACCGCGAGCCGGTGCCGGCTCAGCACGCCGACCCGGCGGACTTCTACCGCTCCGTGGCTGCCGCGCTGGCGGCACTGGACCCGCAGGCGGCGATGCCGGTGGACCCGCGTGACGCGGTGCACGTCCTCGCGGTCCTCGATGCGGCCCGGGTGAGCTCGGCGACCGCCACGGTGGTCGACGTCGTCACGCCGTCCTGACGTCGCCGACCGGCCGGGCCAGCGACGGGCCGGTCAGAGAAGCCGAGGCTCGACCCGTTCCTCCTCCACGCCGTTCTCGGTCCGGCGGACGATAAAGGCCGCTGCACCCTTGCGCTCAGAGACTGCCTCGACGAGCGTCGTCCCGCGGTAGAGCAGCCCGACGCCGTCGTCGGTGCAGTGGGTCTCCTGCAGGACGCCACTGGCGACGAGCTCGTGGACCAGCGGGCGACGCTGCGCCTCGCTGTCGTAGTGGACGCCGTTGTCATAGGGGAGGAAACCCAGGCCCGTGGTGACCGGTCGCAGGGTCGGCCCGTACGAGTCGGTCGTGCCGCCGCTGAACCAGCAGATCGAGCCGGCGGAGCAGCCGGCCAGAACGACCCCGGACTGCCAGACCCGGCGGAGGACGGCGTCGAGCCCGTGCACTCGCCACACGGCGAGGAGGTTGGCCACCGACCCGCCGTGGACCCAGACGACGTCCTGGGCGAGGAGATGCCCTTCCATGTCGTCGAGGTTCGGCATCGGGAACAGCGCAAGGTCGGTGTGCTCGAAGCCGGCCTCACGAGCGGCCTCAACGCTGTCTGCGGTGCGGTGGCGCTGGTCCCCCATCGCGGTGCCGACGGTGGTCACCCTCGGGCGGCGCCCGTGCGCCCCGGAGAGCTCGACGGCATACGTCAGGATCGGGCCGAAGGCATAGCTGAGGCGGGGGTGGGGGAGGTACCCCCCGGAGGTCGCGAGGATCGTCGGTTCGCCCATTGCGGCACCCTACTCATCGTTGGCCTGTGGATAACCACATCCTCCTGTGGACAACCAGCCACCGGTCGCCCTCCGGCCCCAAGATGGAGGTATGCCGCCCCCGCCGGAGCCCGCGCCCATCGAGGGCACCCCGGAACGCACGCCGGAGCGCACCCTGGCCGAGCTCGTCGCGCAGGGGCGCACGGTCACGGCGACCGAGTGCCTCATCCTCCTGGCGGAGCTTGCCCACGGAGAGCAAGCCCGGGTGGCCGCAGGGGAGCGGCCCGGACGGCTCGAGCCCGAGTCGGTCGTCGTCCTGGGCCCGTCGGCGCCGTACGCGCGACCCGGTCCGACCCTCGACTCGGGGAGCACGGTGCCCGGGCTGGTGGCCGTGGGATGGTTCGCACTGACTGGGGTCCGGATCGGGCCGGCGACCGCTCCGCGTCGGGGGGCCACTATCGTCACCACCGCGGGCCCAGCGCTGGGTCCGATCCTCGTCGACGCGCTCGGGGGTGCCTTGTCGCTGGACGACATGGCCGCCCGCCTCGACGCGGCCCGGGCCGAGCTCGCCTCGGCGGCGCGGCCGGGTGCGCTGACCCGCGGCGCCGCGCGGCACCGGAGCGGTCCGGTGGATGACCAGGGGAGTGCCCACCTACCCTTCCCGATCATCGTTGCGGCGTCGCTGCTCCTTGCGGTGGTCGCCGGACTGCTGGTGTGGTGGGGACATCGGGGCGCCGATGCGGCCGGTCCATCGAGTGCGTCGCCGACCAACGCGTCCGCGCCAACCCTGGAACCGGCACTGGGGGCCGGCTCAGGGCGGCAGCAGACTGTCACGTCATCGGCCCCGACCGGGCCCGCCAGATCGTCATCCCGGCCGACCACGGGGACGGCGACCGCGTCGGGCGCCTCATCGAGCGCCTCATCGAGCGCGGCGCAGGACCCCATCTCGTTGCTGCGGTCGGACCCCAAATCGGTGCTCCAAGGGGTCATCGAGGCGCGGACGGCCGCCGTCGTCGCTCTCGACGCGGCCGCCTTGGCCCAGGCGGAGCTCCCCGACTCCCCGGCCTGGCGCGCCGACCGCGCCCTCATCACCCAGGTGGTGGCGGCCGGCTCGCGGTACGAGGGCCTGACCCTCACCGTGACCTCGGCGTCGGTCCGGTCGGCCACCGTCGAATCGGCCGTCCTGGACGCCGTCATCGACCGCTCGGCATACGCCGTCGTCGGCCCACGCGGAAGGCAGGAGGTCGCGGCGACGGTGGGGCGGACGCTGCAGTATGGGCTGCAGTGGTCCGGCTCGGCGTGGCGGCTCGTCGAGGTGGTGGACCCGCTCGAGCCGACGGGCTGAGCCCGGCCCGCGGACGATGGCGGTCCGGTCGGCCTAGAGCATCGCCGCGACGGCATCCTCGATGCTCGGGTGGTCGTGCCGGAATCCGCTGGCGACCAGGCGCGCCGGGATGACCCGCTGGCTGCCCAGGACGTCGTCGGCGAACTCCCCGAGGACAAGCTTGAGGGCGGCGGCCGGGGCGGGGACGACGTGCGGCCGGTGGAGCCGCGCCGCGATCGCCGCGGCGATCGCGGCCTGCCGGAGCGGGTCCGGGCCGACGACATTGACCGCGCCAGTGACCTCGGGGTGGTCGACGAGCCACGCCAGGGCCCGGACCTCGTCGTGCAGCGAGATCCAGGGCCAGTACTGCTTCCCTGACCCGATCGGCCCGCCCAGCCCGAGCTTGGTCAACAGGACGAGCCGGGCGAACGCGCCCCCCGTCGCATCCATGACCAGGCCGGTCCGGGCCAGAGCGACCGGGGCCCCGGAGGCCGCAGCTGGAGCGGTCGCTGCTTCCCAGTCCCGGACCAACCCGGCGAGAAAGCCCTGACCAGGCGCGCTCTCCTCGGTGAGGACGTCGTCGCCCCGGTCACTGCCGTAGTACCCCACGGCCGACGCGTTGACGAACCGGATCGGCTCGCCAGTTGCTGCCACGGCCAGCGCGAGGGTGCGCGTGGTGTCGACGCGTGAGCTGCGGATGAGGGCCTTGTAGTCCTCGCTCCACCGCTTGTCACCGACGCCGGCCCCGGCCAGGTTGACCACGGCCGCGGCGCCTTGGAGGGCGCCGGCGTCGAGCCGCCCCGCGGCCGGGTCCCAGCTCAGCTCGCCAGCGGTACGGGCGGGCCGCCGCACCAGCCGCACCACCTCGTCGCCGCGGGCGGTGAGGTATGCCGACAGCGCGCTGCCGATGAGCCCGGACGAGCCGGCGAGGACGATTCGGGGTGCCATGGTGACCTCCGCTGCCGGCTAGTCGCCGAGCACCTCGTCGAAGACCCCGTCCTCGAGCCGGGCGCGCAGCGTGGCGAGGAAGCGTGCGGCGTCTGCACCGTCGACAATCCGGTGGTCGTAGGACAGGGCGAGGAACATCATGTCCCGGACCGCGATGCTCTGAGCACCGTCGGCGTCGGTGACGACGACTGGACGCTTGACCAGAGCACCGGTGCCGAGGATGGCGACCTGGGGCTGGTTGATGATCGGGGTGTCGAAGAGCGCCCCGCGGCTGCCGGTGTTGGTGATGGTGAAGGTGCCACCGGCGAGGTCATCCGGGGTGATCCGGTTGTTCCGGGTCCGGTCGGCGACGTCGTTGATCGCCCGGGCCAGCCCGGCGATATTGAGGTCGCCGGCGTTCTTGACGACCGGGACGATCAGGCCTTTCTCGGTGTCGACGGCGATGCTCAGATGCTCCGCGCCGTGGTAGACGATCTGGTCACCGTCGATGCTGGAGTTGACCGTGGGGTGCGTCTTGAGGGCCTCGCAGACGGCTGCCGCGATGAACGGCAGGTAGCTGAGCTTGACGCCTTCGCGGGCCTCGAACGAAGCCTTCGCCCGCTCCCGCAGGCGAGCGATGCGGGTCATGTCGACCTCGATGACCGTCGTCAGCTGCGCGGAGACCTGGAGCGACTCGACCATCCTGGAGGCGATGACCTTGCGCAGCCGGCTCATCGGCTCGGTGGTCCCGCGCTTGGAGGAGGCGTCCACCGCGCGTGCTGGAGCCGCCGGGGTTGCCGGCGCGGCCGGGGGGGTCGGCGCAGCGTGTCGGGCGGTCGCCTCGGCGGCCCGGCGGGCCTCTGCTGCGGCCGCGGCGGCGGCCTCGGCGGCGTCGAGGACATCCTGCTTGCGGATCCGGCCGCCGACCCCGGTGCCGCTGAGGCTCGCCAGGTCGATGCCGTACTGGGCCGCCAGCTTGCGGACCAACGGCGTCACATAGGACGCGTCGCCGCCGTCGCCCGCCTCGACCGCCGGGGCTGCCGCGACCGGGGCTGCCGGTTCCGGAGGGGCCACCGGTGCCGGGGGAGCGACCGGCGCTGGTGCTGGGGCTGGACCGGCCGAGGGAGCCGGGGGAGCCGACTGAGCTGGCGCGGCAGCCGACGGAGCCGGCGCGGGAGCCGACGGAGCTGCCGGGGGTGTGGCCGGTGCCGCCGCCGGGGCTGGTGCCGCCGCCGGGGCTGGTGCCGCCGCCGCGCCCTGGCCGCCGATGACGGCCAGCGGTGCTCCGACGGCGACGGTCTGGTCGGCGTCGACGATGATCGAGGTCAGCACGCCCTCGGCGGGGCTGGGGATCTCGGTGTCGACCTTGTCGGTGGAGACCTCGAGGAGCGGCTCATCGGCCCGCACGTGGTCGCCGACACTCTTGAGCCACCGCGTCACGGTCCCCTCCGCGACGGACTCACCCAGCGCCGGCATGACGACCGTGACGCCGTCGCCGGCGGGTGCAGCGGCCGAGGCCGGAGCGGGGGCTGGCGCATCCGTCGGTGCCGGGCCGGCCGGGACCGGCGCGGACACGACCGGAGTCTCGACCGTCGCGGGGGTCTGGACGGTCGCTGTCTCGACCGCCGAGGGCTCGGCGGCAGCCGGCGCGGCGGCGGGGACCGGCGCGGCGGCGCCGTCACCGATGACGCACAGGTCCGACCCGACCGGAACCGTCGCGTCGACGGGGACAAGGATCTCCTGAAGGGTGCCGGAGACCGGGCTCGGGACCTCGGTGTCGACCTTGTCGGTCGAAACCTCGAGCAGCGGCTCGTCCACGCGTACGGCGTCGCCGACCTGCTTGAGCCACCGGGTCACGGTTCCTTCGGTGACCGACTCGCCCAGCGCTGGCATCGTCACGCGCTCCGACATGACTTTCCTTTCCTTCGGGTGCTGCAGACAGGGACAAGCCTAGGCGTGCGCGTGCAGGGGGGCGCCCGCGAGGGCCAGGTGGGCCTCCCCGAGGGCCTCGTTCTGGGTCGGGTGGGCGTGGACGAGAGCGGCGACCTCGCCCGGGAGTGCTTCCCACGCGCAGATCAGCTGCGCCTCGCCGACCTGCTCGCCCATGCGTGCGCCGACCATATGGATACCGACAACCGGGCCGTCCGGGACGCTGACGACCTTGACGAACCCTTGGGTGTGCAGGATCTGCGAGCGCCCGTTCCCGGCCAGGCTGTACTCCACGGTCTTCACCTCGCCGTACCGCTCCCGGGCCTGGGACTCGGTGAGTCCGACGGAGGCGACCTCCGGGTCGCTGTAGGTCACCCGGGGGATCAGCGCGTCCACGACCGGTGCGGGGTTGCGTCCGGTGATGTGCTCGGCGACGAAGATGCCGTGGGCGAAGCCGCGGTGCGCGAGCTGCAGCCCGGGGACGATGTCACCGACGGCGTAGACGCCCGGGACGCCGGTGCGCAGCTGCTCGTCGACGGTGACATACCCGCGGTCGAGAGTGACGCCGGCCTCGGCATACCCGAGCCCGTCGGTGACCGGGACCCGACCGACGGCGACGAGCAGCAGGTCGGCCGAGACGACCCCGCCGTCCTCGAAGGTGACGGTGACCTGGCTGCCGTCGTCGACGGCGCCGGCGACGCGTACGCCGGTGCGGACCTCGATCCGGCGGCGGCGGAAGGCGCGCTGGACGGCGGCGCTGACGGCCGGGTCCTCCGGTGGGAGCAGCCGGTCGAGAGCCTCGACGACGGTGACGTGGGCGCCGAAGGAGCGCCATACCGAGGCGAACTCCACGCCGATGACCCCGCCGCCGAGGACGACGACGCGCTCCGGGACCGTGGTGAGGCGCAGTGCCTCGGTGCTGGTGACGATGCGCCCACCGATGGGTATGCCGGGCAGCAGCCGAGGCGCCGAGCCGGTCGCGAGAACGACGTGGCGACCCCGCAGCGTCCGGCCCTCGACCTCGACCTGGCCGGGCCCGGCGAGCCGCCCCGCCCCGGTGACGACGTCGACGCCGCGCCCTGCGACCAGTCCGGTCAGGCCCTTGTAGAGCCGACCGACCACCTCGTCCTGGTACCGGAGCACCTGCGCGAGGTCGATCCCGTCGTGGGTGGCGCGGACTCCCACCGAGGCGGCGTCGCGGACCGTGTCGGCGACCTCCGCGGCATGGAGGAGGGCCTTGGTGGGGATGCAGCCGACGTGCAGGCAGGTGCCACCGATCTTGTCCTTCTCGACCAAGGCGACACGCAGCCCGAGCTGGGCGGCGCGCAGCGCGCAGGCATAGCCGCCCGAGCCGGCCCCGAGGACGACGATGTCATAGTCCACCTGGTCGACCGCGGCGCTGGACATCCGTGGCTCCTCCGTCGTGTGGCTCGGCCCGCGGCGGCAAGGGCCGCGTAGCACTGCATCCTTGCAGATCGTCATGGGGCACGAGGGGGTGCCTCGAATCGTCCGCACGCGGACGGCGACCGGGACCGCGTATTGTATGACGGTGGCTTTGTGGGACAAGGTGCGTGGAGGTGGGGCGCCCCAGAAGGGAGACGGCCCTGCGATGGACGTCGACCTCAAGGCCGTCCGCACCCACTTCCGCACGTTCATCACCGACCGGCGCGGGGTGGAGGCGTATGTCGAACCGGCCACCTCGGTGACCGCGACGACCGTCGTCCTCGTGGCCGCTGACGGGGAGTGGACCCGCCGCGCGGTGGGCTCCCGGGACCGGGCCTTTGCCTTGTCCCGCGACCTCGGGGTCCCCGTCTATGACGTCAACCTCACCGGGTACCCCGCGCGAATGCGGGAGTGGACCAGCCGGCAGCGCCGCGCGGAGTCCGACGACTGACGAGCGCCCGAGCCCCCAAGGACTGGAGGAGCGCTGGGAGAAGCGTCACCGGGCGGCGAACCGCTCGGCGAGAGCCACGAGGGTCCGCACGCCATACCCCGTCCCGCCCTTGGGGACGTAGCCGTAGGCGTCGTCCCGGTTGAGCGCCGGGCCAGCGATATCGAGGTGCGCCCACGGGATGGGTGAGCCGGTGGCGGCCGTCCCGACGAACTCGCGGAGGAAGCCGGCGGCGTAGAGCATCCCGCCGTCGGTCGGCCCCATGTGCCGCAGGTCGGCGACGGTGGAGCGCAATGTCGCCGCGCTGTCGTCGGGGATAGGTAGCGGCCAGAGCCGCTCCCCACAGCTGTGCCCGGCGGCGACGACCTCGGCCTGGAGCTGCTCGTCGTTGGCCAGCACGGCGCCGATCCGCGGCCCAAGGGCGGTGATCTGGGCGCCGGTCAGGGTCGCGATGTCGACGATCGCCTCGGGTGTCGACTCGCTCGCGAGCGCCAGTGCGTCGGCGAGGACCATCCGCCCCTCGGCGTCGGTGTCGACGATCTCCACCGTGCGCCCGCCTCGGATCGCCACGACGTCCCCTGGGCGCTGTGCCGAGGCGCCCGGCATGTTCTCGGCGAGCGCGAGGTAGCCGGTGACCTCGATCGGCAGGCGCAGGTGGGCGATGGCGAGGACCGCGCAGGCGACCGCTGCGGCACCCGCCATGTCTGTCTTCATCGCCAGCATCCCGGCCGGGGTCTTGAGGCACAGCCCACCGGAGTCGAAGGTGATCCCCTTGCCGACGAAGGCGATCGACCCGCGGGCGCCGCGCGGCCGGTGGCTCATCGTCACCAGGCGGGCTCCGTGAGAGGAGCCCGCCGAGACGCCGAGGATGCCGCCGAAACCACCGGTCCGCAAGGCCTGGTCGTCGAGGACGCTGACTGTGGTGCGGGTGCCCCTGGTCTCCGTGGTAACGACCTCGGCGAAGCGTTCGGGGGTGAGGATGTTCGGCGGGTCGTTGACCAGGTCGCGGCACAGGGCCACGGCCGCGCCGACCACCTCGGCCCGACGGGCGTGCGAACCGCTCGCCTCGGGGGTCGCGCAGCGCAGGACCGTGACGGTCTGGACCGCACGGATGTCGTCATGCCGGGACCGGTACCCCGTCGTGGCGTAGGCGCCCAGAGCCGCGCCCTCGAGGGCGGCCCGAAGACCCGAGGGGTCGTCACTGGGCGGACAGATCGCGACGTGGTCCCGACCGGCCAGCCGCCGGGTCGCCGCCCCCAGACCGAGCCGGACCTGCTCGGGGTCCAGCGGTGAGCGGCCCCGGCGCGCGCCCAGACCGGTCAGAGCGACGAGGGGCGCCATGACCCGAGGGACTCCGGGGACCAGGGTGACCTCGCCGAGATCGCCGGTGAGATGGAGGGTATCGATCGCAGACCGCAGGTGAGACACCGCGGAACGCGGCAGTCCGTGACCCGATGCGAGGACCGGACCGTCGGACGTGCGGACGAGCGGCACGACGAGGGCCCCAGCCTCGACGTCCGCGCTCGCCGTGTCGCTGAGCCTGAGCTCGGCCACCGTTGGCGCTTCCCTTCCGTGGTATCCCGCGCAACGTCCCCTGTACGCGCGGCACTGCGCTGTATGACGCGGCACTGCGATGCCGCCTCAGGCAGGATAGCGGGGTTGCGGGTGGGCCAGCGCAGCGGACTTTTCAGCGCGTCGCGTCCCGGCGTGTCACAGCGCCACCGCGGTGACGAATGCCCCGGCGACCAGTCCGGCGGCGAGGGAGATCTCGACCGCGGCGCCGAAGATATCCCCGTTCACCCCGCCCAGCCGCCCGCTCGCCCGGGCGGCGACGGACAGCGCCGCCACCAGCGCTCCGGCGATCGCGGCCAGGGGCGGAAGGACACTCGCGTCACTGGCGGCGGCACCGAGCACCACCGCGACGACGAGGGCGACAAGCCCGGTCGCAGCCGCCCACGCCGGGACCGTCCCGGCGAAGGTCGCCCCGAACGAGCTGCCCGGCGCAGCGGGCCGAGACCGTCCGCAGAGCCAGCCCAAGGTCGAACGGCTCGCCGCTAGGGCGGTCACGGAGACGAGAGCGCCGGGGGGATACGCCCAGAGCGCGGCCAGCGCGGACACGTCGAGGAGGATAACCAGGGCGACCGCGGCCGCTCCGGCCGGCCCGGTGTCGCCCCGGTGCATCACCTCGTTCATCCGCTGGGCGTCATACCCGCTGGTCAGACCATCGGCAGTGTCGGCGAGACCGTCGAGATGCAAGGCCCGCGTGACCAGCGCCGAGAGCCCGACGGCGACCACCGCGCAGACGAGGGCCAGACCGGTCAACCGCGCCAGAGCGGCCAGTCCCCACCACAGGGCAGCGAGCGGGAGCGCGGTGATGGGCGCGAGCACCATGGCCAGGGCCGCCCGGCCGGAGTCGACCGAACGAGGGGCCCGGACGGGGTATGCCGTCAAGGAGCCGACGCTCAGGCGGAGGGCATCGGTCCATCGCACACGGGACACGCTAGCCGCCCGTGCGCTGTCGCAGCGGCGTGAGAGGCTAACGACATGGAGCATCGCTGGACCTGGACCTATCTCGCCGCCGACGGCTCGCCCATGCAGGGCCCCGATCTGCCGACGACGGGCTACCCCACACAGTCGGACGCGGAGAGCTGGGTCGGCCAGTGCTGGCAGGACCTCGTGGCCGTCGGCGTGGACGCGGTGAGCCTGTATGACGGCGAGACGCTGGTCTACGGGCCGATGAGCCTGCGACCCGTCTGACCCCTGCCCCGCAGAGCATCCCCACCTGGAGAAACCCCGTGACCACGCCCCTCGACAGCGACGTCGACCGCGCCCTCGACCACCTCGTCCGCACCCGCCAGCAGCAGTGGCGCATCCCCGGTCTGAGCGTCGGGCTGACCCGCGACGGTGCCCCGATCTGGTCCCGCCATGTCGGCTCGGCCCGGCTCGGCTCGGCCGGCAGCGCGGCGAGCACGCCTGGCACCGACGCGACGATGTTCATGATCGGCTCGGTGACCAAGACCTTCACCGCTGCGCTCGTCATGGCCCTGCGCGACGACGGCCTGGTCGACCTCGACGCCCCGGTGGGGGAGTACGTCCCGGTCTCGGCGCACGGCCGACTCACCCTGCGGCGCCTGCTGTCGCACTCCTCGGGCCTGCAGCGTGAACCGGCGGGCGAGCTGTGGCAGACCCTGCAGGCCCCCGATGTCGAGGGTCTGCTGCGCGACCTCCCAGCCGCCGAGCAGGTCCTGCCCCCGGCGTTCGCCTTCCACTACTCCAACCTCGCTTATGCCCTGCTCGGCCAGGTCGTCGAGCGGGTTAGCGCGCGGCCCTGGGCCGAGGTCCTGCGGGACCGCCTGCTCGACCCGCTCGGCTTGACCCGCACCGGGTTGCAGCCCGAGGGAGACCACGCGGTGGGGTACGCCATCCACCCCTACACCAGGGTGGCCACGCAGGAGCCGGTCTTCGACAGCGGGGTCACGGCCCCGCTGGGCGGGTTGTGGTCCTGCGTCGCCGACCTGCTCCGGTATGCCGACTTCATCGCCGAGCCGGACGCGGCGGTCTTGGCCGCGTCGACGGTCGAGGAGATGTGCCGGCCCATCGTCATGACCGACCTGGCCTCCTGGCGGGGTGCCTACGGTCTGGGCTTCGGGATGGAACGGCGCGGCGACCGGGTGTATGTCGGCCACGGTGGCGCGATGCCAGGCTTCCTCACCGGGCTAATGGTCTCCCGTCCCGACCGGCTCGGCGCGGTTGTCTCCGCGAACTCGAGCACGACCGCCGAATGCGTCGACCTCGCGGCCGAGCTGCTCACCACGGTGCTCGACGCGATGCCCACCGCCCCGACGCCGTGGGCACCCGAGGCGCCGCAGGACGCCCTCGCCGAGCTCGCCGGGCTGTGGTGGACCGAGGGCTCACCGCTCGAGCTCTTCGTGGAGCAGGGCCGGTTGAGCGCCATGCTGGGCGAGCGGGGGATGACCTCGGTCACCAGGTTCGTCGCCGAGGGCCCGGACCGGTACCGCGCTGTCGAGGGCCGGGAACGCGGCGAGCTCTTCCTCGTCGAGCGCACGCCGGAGGGCACGGTGAGTCGGGCGACCTTCGCGACCTACGCGGTGACGCGCGAACCCACGGCCTTCCACGACCTCGGCGGGTCGGCGTAGCCCTGACATGACTGCGGGGCCTCGGGGCGGGACCGCCGCGAGGCGGACTCGGCGCCGGACGGTCCCGGTCGGGGCAGGCGGCGGCTCAGCTGGGCCAGCTGCCCCGAGTTGTCTGCGGCTTAGGCATCCTGAGCACCCGCAGCTGGAGGGCGCGCATCGCGGCATAGCTCCACGCCCCGCGGGGGATCTCGTCGGCACCGAACTTGGCGACGAGCTGCTTCTTGAGGCGGCGCCACATGAGGACGACATCGGTGATCGAGGCGAGCACGAGGAGGTAGAGGAGGATCGCCACGACGATGGCGACCTGAGCGTTCTGGACGAACGAGAGGGCCAGGACCAGGAGCATCACGGGCAGGAGGAACTCACCAACGCTCCGGCGGGCGTCGACATAGTCGCGGATGTACCGGCGGACCTGGCCCCGGTCCCGGGCCGGCATGTGCTTCTCGTCGCCGGTGAGCATCGCCTGGCGCTGCTGCGCCGCGGCCTGCTGGCGGGCGACCCGGTTCTGCTCCCTCGCCACCTTCCGGTCGGTGACGACGAGGGGGCGCCGGTTGGCCGCCTCCTGGTCGCGCCGCTTGGGCGTGGGTCGGTTCTTCGCCCCGGGCCGGTCCTCGTGGGCCGGGCTGGGCGCTGGGGTCTTCTTCCGTCCGAACACGGAGCACACTGTAACGCCCCAGCCGGGCCCGACCGGCGGGCCGCAGGGCCCGGCGGACAGCGGTATCGTCGCCACCGTGACCGACGACCTTCTCGCCCCTGCCGTGGTCGATGCGCTCAAGGCGCGGGTCGCCGCCCTCATGCCCGCGACCCGGGCCGACCTCGAGGCGCTGGCCACGATTCCCAGCGTCTCTCTGGGCAGCTTCGACCAGGAGCCCCTGACACGGAGCGCCCACGCGGTCGCGGAGCTGCTCCGCGCCGAAGGGCTCGAGGTGTCGGTGGTCGAGGAGGGCGGCCGCCCGGCCGTCATCGGGCACCGCGCCGGACCGCCCGGCGCCCCGACCGTGACGCTCTACGCCCACCACGACGTCCAGCCGCCTGGCGAGGCCGCCGAGTGGGAGAGCGAGCCGTTCACCCCGACCGAGCGGGACGGGCGCCTCTACGGCCGCGGTGTGGCCGACGACAAGGCCGGGGTGATGGCCCATGTCACCGCCCTGCGCGCCTTCGGGGCCGACCTTCCGGTCTCGGTGACCGTCTTCGTCGAGGGCGAGGAGGAGATCGGGTCCGAGTCGCTCCCGGCCATCCTCGAGCGCCACGGCGACGCCCTCGCCGCCGACGCGATCGTCCTGGCCGACTCGCAGAACTGGAAGATCGGTGTCCCCTCGCTGACGACCACCCTGCGCGGCCTGGTCCGCGTCGTCGTCACCGTCCGCACCCTCGACCACGCTGTCCACTCCGGGATGTTCGGCGGTCCGGTCCCCGACGCCCTGACCTGCTTGTGCCGGCTGGTTGCCACGCTCCACGACGAGGTCGGCACTGTCGCGGTCGCCGGGCTCCGGTCGGGTCAGGCGGCCGACCTTCCGTATGACGAACCGACATTGCGGGCCGAGTCCGGTCTGCTCGACGGGGTGTCGATGACCGGGACCGGGACGATCCTCGACCGGCTCTGGGCCAAGCCCTCGCTCAGCGTCATCGGCATCGACGCCCCGACGGTCGACCGGGCCTCGAACACCCTGCTGCCCTCCGCCCGGGCCAAGCTGTCGATGCGGCTCGCCCCGGACCAGGACCCGCGGGCGGCATACGAGCTGCTGGCGACCCACCTGCGCGAGCACGCGCCGTGGGGCGCGCAGGTCGAGGTGCGCCTGGACGACGACGGTCCGGGCTTCGCGGCGAAGGCGACCGGCCCGATCTACGACCAGGCCCGGGCCGCCTTCCGGGACGCCTGGGGCACCGAGCCGGTCGATATCGGCGTCGGCGGGTCGATCCCGTTCATCGCCGCCTTCGCCGAGCGCTTCCCGCAGGCCGCGATCCTCGTCACCGGGGTCGAGGACCCGGACACCCGGGCCCATGGCGCGAACGAGTCCCTTCATCTCGGCGAGTTCGAGCGCGCCTGCGTCGCCGAGGCGCTGCTGCTCGCCCGGCTCGGCGCGATGGTCCGGTAGACGTGCGGGTCGAAGCGCGCCATCGCCCGCTCGAAGGACCAGGTCGTCCCCGGCCAGAGCGTGACATTGCGGCCATGCGCGTCGAGATACCAGCTGGAGCACCCGCCGGTCAGCCAGATCGACCGGGACAGCCGCCGCTGAAGCTCGTCGTTCCACGCCCAGGTGGCCGACTCGGTCGCCTCGACCGCCGCCGCCCCGGTGGTCTGCAGGTGGCGCAGCGCCTGGGCGACATACCCGACCTGGGCCTCGATGATGAGGATCATCGACGAGTGGCCGAGCCCGGTGTTCGGACCGACGACCATGAAGAGGTTCGGGTAGCCGGGCACGGCCGTCCCTTTGTACGCCGCCACGCCGTCGCGGTCCCAGCGCTGCGCGAGCGGGGCACCGTCCGCGCCCACGATCCGCTCGGCGATCGGCGGGCGCATGGGGAGGAAGCCGGTCGCGCAGACGATGACATCGGCCGGGTGCTCCACGAGCGAGCCGGTGGCGACCTCCCGGGTGACGACCGCGCCGGCGGTGACCGACACGATCGGGTCGGTGACCAGGTCGACGCTTCGGCGGCGCAGCGCCTGGTAGTAGTCGTCCGAGATGAGCACCCGCTTGCACCCGATCCGGTAGTCCGGCGTCGCCTTGGCCCGCAGGACCGGGTCGGGCAGCTCGGTCCGGCGGTAGGCATTCGCCCGCGCCTCCGCGACGCGTCCCAGCCGACTGGAGTAGGCGAAGAGCGGGACGGTGCCCTCCCGGACGCTGCGGACCACGGCCCGGTGGGCTCGCTGGAGGGCCGGAAACCTCGTGTATGCCGCGACCAGGGCCGTCGGGACCGGGGCGTCGCCGCGGGGGAGCACCCAGGGCGCGGTCCGCTGGTAGAGGTCGACCTGGGCCACCTCGTCGACGATCCCGGGGACGAGCTGGATCGCCGAGGCGCCGGTGCCGATGACCGCGACCCGACGCCCCTGCACCAGCCGGTCGGTCTCGGGCGTCCAGCGGGCCGTGTGCACCACCGCGCCCTCGAACCGGTCCAGACCCTGGATCGCGGGCATCGTCGGGTCCGCGAGCGCGCCGGTCGCCACGACGAGGGTGGTCGCGGTGAGCTCACCTCGGCTCGTCGTGACCCGCCAGAGCGCCGCCGCGTCGTCCCAGGCGGCCCGGCGCAGCTCGGTGTCGGTCTCGACCCGGTTGAGGATGGCGTACCGGCGCGCGACCGACACGAGGTAGCCGTCGATCTCCTGCTGCGGCGCGTACCGACGGCTCCACCGGGGCTGCGGCGCGAAGGAGTACGAGTAGAGGACGGACTGCACGTCGCAGGCGGCGCCGGGGTAGGCGTTGTCGCGCCAGGTGCCGCCCATGGCGCTCGCGCGCTCGATGAGGCGCCAGTCCTCGTCCCCCGCCGCTCGGAGCCGGATCGCCATCGCGACGCCGGCGAAGCCCGCACCGACGATCAGCGTGCGGACGTGCGGAGCGGGCGGGGCCGACATTACGCCCCATGGTAGGTCTGCCACGATGACCCGGTGCAGGTCCTCCTCGCCCCCTCGGCCTTCGCCGGGACGCTGACGGCCGCGCAGGCCGCCGACACCTTGGCCACCGGCTGGCGGCGGGGAGCACCGCACGACGAGGTGCGCACCCTGCCGCTCTCGGACGGCGGGCTCGGCTTCGCCGACGTCCTCGCCCGGTCGCTTCCCGGCGCGCGGAGCCTACCGGTGACCGTCACGGGCCCGGTCGGTGCGCGCGTCGCCTCGGTTGTCGTCCTCGACGAGGACGGCACGGCGTATGTCGACGCCGCGACCGCCGCCGGAGCGCACCTGATGCGTGACCCCGCTGGGCAGCTCGAGACGGCCACCTCGCGAGGTGTCGGCGAGCTGGTCCTCGCGGCCGCAGCAGCCGGGGCGCGCCGGGTCGTCGTCGGCGTCCGGGACCTCGGCTGCCACGACGGGGGTGCCGGGCTGCTCGCGGCCCTCGCCCCCGGCGCTCTGCCCGCGCTCGGTCACGGCCCGCTGCCTCTTGCCGAGGTCACGGCGGCCGACCTGGCCGGGATCGAGGAGTGCCGGCAGCCGCTGCGAGGCGTCGAGCTCGTCCTCGCCACCGATGTCGAGGAGCCCCTGCTCGGGCTGGGCGGGGCGACGGCGATGAAGGCGGCGGAGGGGGAGCTGCCGCCGGGGCTCGCCGCTGCGGTGGAGTCCGCGCTGGGGCACTTCGCCGAGCGGGTCAGGCGGGTGGTCCCGGAGCGGGTCGACCTGGTGACCGGGACCCCACTGCGACCGGACCGGCTCGCCGGATCCGGAGCCGGAGGCGGGGTCGGCTATGCGCTCCACCTCCTCGGGGCGACCCGGGTCGGCGGAGCGCACTGTGTCGCCGCGGCGGTAGGGCTCGGCGGCGCCGTCGAGGAGTCCGACCTGGTCGTCACGGGGGAGGGCTGCCTGGACTGGCGGTCCCTGCACGCCGGCGTCGTCCCCGGGGTCGCCGCGGCGGCGCTCGAGATGGGCACGCCCGCGGTGGCCGTGGTGGGCAGCACCATGGTCGGACGGCGGGAGTCGCAGGCGCTGGGGCTCAGTGCGGTGTATGCCGTGGCCGAGACCTCGGCCCAGGTGCGAGCGTCGATGGCCGACCCGGTCGAGGCCCTCGCCGCACGGACCGCCGCGGTGGCGCGGACCTGGTCGCCATACCGGTGAGGCGCCAGACCGGACATTGCGGACGGTGCGGGGTACGCGACCAGGGTGTTCGGCAGGTAAGGTAGACCTACCCACCGGGCCGAGGAACAACCCGACCGCGGGGGTGGTTCACCCAGACGTACCCGTGACCTTCCACCGTGCGAGGACCTCATGACTCAGCAAGACACCGCCGCCCCCTCGACCGCGACGCACGGCGTCGTGCTGACCGACGTAGCGGCCGCGAAGGTCAAGAGCCTGCTCGCGCAGGAGGGTCGCGACGACCTGCGGCTGCGCATCGGCGTCCAGCCGGGCGGCTGCTCGGGCCTGGTCTACCAGCTGTACTTCGACGAGCGGACTCTGGACGGCGACGCGGTCGTCGACTTCGACGGTGTCGAGGTCGTCGTCGACCGGATGAGCGCCCCCTACCTCATGGGCGCGACGATCGACTTCGCCGACACGATCGAGAAGCAGGGCTTCACGATCGACAACCCCAACGCCGGGCACTCCTGCGCCTGCGGCGACTCCTTCAGCTGACCTGCCCGGCCGGCGGGCGCTGGGCGAGCAGACAGAACGGATGGCCCGCTGGGTCGGCCATGACGTAGAGCGGCTCTCCGGGCTCGTCCGACCGGTCGTGCAGGAGCCGGGCTCCGAGCGTCTCGGCCCGGGCGCGATGCCGCTCCAGCTCCGCTGCGGAGGTCACCTGGAAGTCCAGATGCAGCTGCATCGGAACATCTTCGGACGGCCAGGTGGGCGGCGTCGTGTCCGCCTTGCGCTGGACGGCCAGCACCCGACGTCCCAAGTCGTCGAGGAGGACGAGCCAGTCGGCGTCGTCGGTCCCGCCATCAGTCGGGGGCTCGTCACCCGGCCGGTAGTGCAGACCTAGGAGCTGCCGGTAGAACTCGGCCAGCCCTCGCGCGTCCCGGGCGTCGAGCGCCGTGTGCATCAGCATCGGGTAGCCGGTGGTCTGCCCTACCGTCCCCGTCCCGGGATCGGTCTCTGGTCCGCTCACCCCCAGACCGTCTCACGTCGGCTCGCCTGGGCGTTAGGGTGGCTCGGTGCGCATCGCGGTCACCGGTTCCATCGCCACGGACCACCTCATGACCTTCGCGGGCAAGTTCGCCGACTCCTTGGTCGTCGACCAGCTCGCCAAGATCTCGCTGTCCTTCCTCACCGAGGACCTCCAGGTCCGCCGAGGCGGCTGCGCGGCGAATATCGCCTTCGGGATGGCCAACCTCGGCCAGCGACCGCTGCTCGTCGGAGCAGTCGGCGAGGACTTCGTCGACTACCGGTCCTGGCTGGAGCGTCACGGCGTCGACTGCGAGTCGATCTACGTCTCCGGGACCCAGCACACGGCGCGGTTCATCTGCACAACGGACCGTGACCTGGCCCAGATCGCCACCTTCTATGCGGGGGCGATGTCCGAGGCCCGCCAGATCGAGCTCCAGCCGGTCGCCGACCGGGTCGGTGGCCTCGACCTCGTCCTCATCGGGCCCAACGACCCGGAGGCGATGCTTCGGCATACCGACGAGTGCCGCACGCGGGGCATCCCCTTCGCCGCCGACCCGAGCCAGCAGCTGGCCCGGATGGACGGTGAGCCGATCAAGCGGCTCATCGAGGGCGCGGCCTACCTGTTCACCAATGAGTACGAGTCACACCTCATCACCCAGAAGACGGGCTGGACCACCGAGGACATCCTTGGCCATGTCGGGGTCCAGGTCACCACGCTGGGCGGGGACGGAGTGCGGGTGCGCCGCCGTGGTGCGCCCGAGCTGGTCGTCGGGGTCGCCAAGGTCCGGGGCAAGATCGCCGACCCGACCGGGGTGGGCGATGCCTTCCGCGGCGGTTTCCTCAGCGGCATCGTCGCGGGGCTCGACCACGAGCACGCCGCGCAGGTCGGGGCGATGCTTGCCGTCCATGTGCTGGAGACCGTGGGCACCCAGGAGTACCGGCTCAGCCAGCGGCGCTTCATGGACCGGATCGCCGAGTCGTATGGCGAGGCCAGTGCCGCGGCCATCGCGCCTCGCATCCGCTGTCGCCACCCCTAGAGCACGGTCGGTATGCCGGTCCTGCTCCCGCCGTCGGGCTACGACTTCGACATCCCGGCCGGGGCCGGTGACCTCGTCGGGACCGGGGCGGACCTCGAGCCGGCCACCCTGCTGGACGCCTACCGCAGCGGGCTCTTCCCCATGGGGCTGGGGGAGAGCGGCGCGGCGCCGATGGGTTGGTGGTCGCCGGAGCGTCGGGGGGTGCTCTTCCCCGCCGACCTCGCCGTGAGCCGGTCGCTGCGGCGGTCGGTGCGGCGCTTCGAGATCACCGTCGACACCGCGGCGGAGGCGGTCCTCGCCGGCTGCGCGGACCCGCGCCGCGAGGGAGCCTGGATCACCGACGAGATCGCGGCGGCATACCTTCGGCTCTTCCGGCTGGGGTGGATGCACACCATCGAGGTATGGCGCGCGGGGGAGCTCGTCGGCGGGCTCTACGGGGTGGCGATCGGCGGTCTCTTCGCGGGGGAGTCGATGTTCCACACCGCCACCGACGCCTCGAAGGTCGCCCTCGTCGCGCTGGTCGAGATCCTCGCGGAGGACGATGACCCGCGACGTCTCATCGACGTGCAGTGGAGTACGTCACACCTGTCCACTCTGGGGGTCGAGGAGGTGCCGCGTCCGGGGTATCTGGCACTACTCTCCGAGGCACTGGCGGCCCCCCTGCCGCGGCTCTGGCGCTCGGCCGGGTCTTCCGCCTGAAACCGCACGTCATCGGCCCTTTATCGGCTACGCCACAGGGCGCGTCGGGGGGGTCCTGGAATCCGTTTCGTGCAGTAGGGTGTCCACGACAGTGGACGCGTCAGGAAAGGGTGCCCCCGTTGCGACCGCATGCCGACAGCCCCGCTCGACGGCGAACTCGAGCGTCTCGTCTGCTCACCATCGGAGCCGCCGCCGGAACGCTGGTTCTAGCCGGATGTGACCGGGCCGGCTATCTGCCCGTGGCAGCCGGCGACGGCCAGTACACCTCCGAGACGAACCGCATCATCACGCTGTGGAATGGCACCTGGATCGCGGCCCTCTTCGTAGGCGCGGTGACCGCAGGGCTGCTCTTCTACGCGATGGTCCGGTTCCGCCGGAAGCCGGACGACGTGGGGCTCCCGCCCCAGGTGAAGTACAACGTCCCGATCGAGGTGATGTTCACCGTCATCCCGGTCCTCATGGTCGGCGTGCTCTTCTACTACACCGCGCGGGACGAGTCGGTCCTCATGGACACCTCCGCCAAACCGGACGTCCAGATCAACGTGGTGGCCAAGCGGTGGAGCTGGGACTTCAACTATGTCGACTCCGGCGTCTATGAGAGCGGTGTCCACACCGAGCTGAACACCGACGCCGGCGGCGCGCCCCAGCCGGTCCTCTACCTGCCGGTCAATAAGCGGGTCGAGTTCACCCTCAACGCCCGCGACGTCGACCACTCGTTCTGGATCCCGGCCTTCCTCCAGAAGCTCGACATGATCCCCGGCAAGACGAACAAGCTCCAGATCGTGCCGACCCAGATCGGTGAGTTCCAGGGCAAGTGCGCCGAGCTGTGCGGGACCTACCACGCGCAGATGCTCTTCAAGGTCAAGGTCGTCTCCCAGGCCGACTATGACGCCGCCATGCAAGCCCTCAAGGACAAGGGTCAGGTCGGCGCGCTGTGTGTCCAGGACAGCCCGGAGCAGCTCGTCCCCGGTGACGAGAAGCTGCTCCCCGAGCCCTGCAGGAGCAAGTAATGACCGCCAGCACCCCCACGATGGAGTACCGGACGACCGGCTCCGCGGTCGCTCGGCCCAGGCTGCTGCCCGGCCAGACCGTGGTGAAGTGGATGACGACGACCGACCACAAGGTCATCGGCAACCTCTACTTCATCACGTCCTTCATCTGGTTCCTCCTCGGTGGCGTGATGGCGCTGATCATCCGCGCCGAGCTCACCGAGCCGGGTCTGCAGGTCGTCGACAACCTCGACCAGTACAACCAGCTGTTCACCATGCACGGCACGATCATGCTGCTGCTCTTCGCGACGCCCCTGTTCTCGGCCTTCGCGAACGCGATCATGCCGCTGCAGATCGGCGCCCCCGATGTCGCCTTCCCGCGGCTGAACATGCTGTCCTACTGGATGTACCTCTTCAGCGGCATCGCCGCCGGCGCGGGCTTCCTCGCTCCGGGCGGGGCCGCCTCCTTCGGCTGGTTCGCCTACGCGCCGCTGTCGAACTCGACGTACAGCCCCGGCGTCGGCGGTGACCTGTGGGTCTTCGGCCTCGCCGTCGGCGGCGTCGCGACCATCCTCGGTGCGGTGAACTTCGCCGTGACGATCATCACGATGCGTGCACCCGGGATGACGATGTTCCGGATGCCGGTGTTCACCTGGACGATCCTCATCACCTCGCTGCTCGTCCTCATCGTCTTCCCGGTGCTCGCGGCCGCCCTCCTGGGCCTCGGCGCCGACCGTCGCTTCGGGACGCACCTGTTCGATCCGTCCAGCGGCGGCGCGATGCTCTGGCAACACATGTTCTGGTTCTTCGGTCACCCCGAGGTCTACATCCTGGCGTTGCCCTTCTTCGGCATCACCAGCGAGATCGTCCCGGTCTTCTCACGCAAGCCGATCTTCGGCTACAAGACCCTCGTCGGTGCGACGATCGCGATCGCCGCGCTGTCCTCGGCCGTGTGGGCCCACCACATGTACGTGACCGGCCAGGTTCTGTTGCCCTTCTTCGCCATCATGACGATGCTCATCGCCGTCCCGACCGGCGTGAAGTTCTTCAACTGGATCGGGACGATGTGGGGCGGCTCGTTGTCCTTCGAGACCCCGATGATCTGGACCATCGGGTTCATCGTCACCTTCCTCTTCGGTGGGCTGACCGGCGTCATGCTCGCCTCGCCGGCGCTGGACTTCCACCTGTCCGACTCGGTCTTCGTCGTGGCGCACTTCCACTACACCGTCTTCGGCACGGTGACCTTCGCGATGTTCGCCGGCTACTACTTCTGGTGGCCGAAGTTCACCGGGCGGATGCTCGACGAGAAGCTCGGCAAGATCCACTTCTGGATGCTCTTCGTCGGCTTCCACCTCACCTTCCTCATCCAGCACTGGCTGGGTGTGTGGGGCATGGCCCGCCGTTATGGCGACTACCTCCCCGGCGAGGGCTTCACCGTCGCGAACCGGGTCAGCACGGTCGGCGCGATCATCCTCGGCCTGTCGATGCTCCCGTTCATCTACAACGTGTGGAAGACCTGGCGGACCGCGCCTCTGGTCGAGTCGGATGACCCGTGGGGCTATGGCGCGTCGCTGGAGTGGGCCACCTCGTGCCCGCCGCCGCGGCACAACTTCGCGACGCTGCCGCGGATCCGTTCGGAGCGTCCCGCGTTCGACCTGCACCACCCTGAGTCCGTGGGTCACACCGCTCACGCCGACCAGGCCGTCGTCGACAAGCTCAAGGGCAAGGGAGCCTGAGCCATGAAAACCGAGGTCAAGATCTTCGTCTTCCTGGTGGTCTTCTTCGTCTTCTTCGCCGCCTTCTACGGTGTGCTGACCAGCTTTACGGAGTTCACCGGCGTGGTGGCCTTGTTCCTCACGGGCATGCTCGCGGCGCTAATCGGCTTCTACCTCTGGCAGACGGGGCGCAAGCTCCCGCTGCGGCCCGAGGACAACCCCGACGCGAGTCAGGCGGACGCCGAAGGCGACTACGGCCACTTCCACCCGCACTCATGGTGGCCGCTCGCGGTCGCCGGCGGGGGCGCCATCACGTTCGTGGGCCTGGCGGTCGGATGGTGGCTGGCGATCATCGGGATCTTCCTGCTCGTGCTGTCCGTCGTCGGCTGGGTCTTCGAGGGTTACCACGGCGAGTACGCGCAGTAGGTCGTGAGATGCACTAATGCGTGAGATGGCGGTGCTACAGAGGCCGCCCGGCAACGTCTAGCACTGACGGAGGGTCCCAGCCCGCGGGCTGGGACCCTCCGTCGCCTTCTGAACCTACTCAGTCCTGTTCGGGGTCCGCGCTGAGCCAGGATCGTTCCGGACGCGCTCGCCTCCCGGTCTCTCGCGTCCCGGTCTCTCGCGTCCCGGTCTCTGGCGTCTCTGGTGCCGTGTGCAGAAAGGCCCTTGGGAGGGAGCGACGCCCGCCCTGGGCCCCCCACTCCTGGCGAGGCGGCCCAGACGTCCCGAGGGGGCACTCCGGGCCGCGAAACGCACTAGGAGGGCACAGGGGAGACGCGTTGAGCCGCCTGAGCTGTCCTCAGCGGCTTCTGTGGGCCCTTGAGAAGGTCGCTCTCGGGGCCCTGGGCCGCTCGGAGGCCGCTGAGGAGCGCCGCACCGGCAGGAGGTCTGCGGTCGCACCCAGGAACGCCGTCTCAGTCTCGGTCAGCGGCGGCGGAGCCATGTCCCTTGGCCGGGTCACGGCCCCATGCCTACTCCCAGCCGAGCTCGTGCAGCCGGTCGTCGTCGATGCCGAAGTAGTGGGCGATCTCGTGGACGACGGTGACGGCGATCTCGTCGCGGAGCTCCTCGAGGTCCGAGCACATGCGCTCCAGAGGCCCCTGGAAGATGAGGATCCGATCCGGAAGAGATCCGGCACCCCACCAGCTGTCCCGCTCGGTCAGCGGGGTGCCGTCATACAGCCCGAGCAGGTCTGGCTCGTCGGGGGGTGGCTCGTCCTCGACCATGATCGCGACATTGTCGAGCAGGTCGAGCAGGCGCGACGGGATGGCGTCCAGCGCCTCGTCCACGATCAGCTCGAAGGCGGCCCGCGTCAGGTGCGGACCACTGGCGGCCGGGCCAGGTGCCATGGCCCTAGCGTCCCACGCCAGGTCGCGAGGGTGGGCGTAGGGGGTTGTCTGCCCCCGGCGCGGCTAGTGGCCCGACACCAAGGGTGGCAGAAGCACCGTATGACGCCGCCTCATCCCAGGATTGCGTGCTTCTGCCACCCCTGGGCCCAGTCGCCATCACCGTCGTCGACCGTATGCGGGCCGCCGACGACCAGCAGGTCAATGAACGGGCCCTCCACCGGTAGCGCGAGGGAGTCGGCCGCCCCGCTTGGGGCGTCAGGTGAGCGGGATCGTCGTCCTGGTGTCGATTGCTCTCACCCGGGCCGAGTGCGGGGGTCTCGAGGCCTCGGGTGCCGGGGCAGTGCGGTGTTGCGTCGGGGGCGTCGGGTGCCGGGGCAGTGGCGCGAGGGCGTCGGGTGAGAGGGATCGTCGTCCTGGTGTCGATTGCTCTCACCCGGGCCGAGTGCGGGGGTCTTGAGGCCTCGGGTGCCGGGGCAGTGCGGTGTTGCGTCGGGGGAGAGGGATCGTCGTCCTGGTGTCGATTGCTCTCACCCGGGCCGAGTGCGGGGGTCTCGAGGCGTCGGGTGCTGGGGCAGTGCGGTGTTGCGTCGGGGGAGAGGGATCGACGTCCTGGTGTCGATTGCTCTCACCCGGGCCGAGTGCCGGGGTCTCGAGGCCTCGGGTGCCGGGGCAGTGGCGCGAGGGCGTCGGGTGAGAGGGATCGTCGTCCTGGTGTCGATTGCTCTCACCCGGGCCGAGTGCGGGGTCTTGAGGCCTCGGGTGCCGGGGCAGTGCGGTGTTGCGTCGGGTGAGAGGGATCGTCGTCCTGGTGTCGATTGCTCTCACCCGGGCCGAGTGCCGGGGTCTCGAGGCGCCGGGTGCCGGGGACGGCTTGCGTCGCGTGGGGATCGTCGTCCTGGTGTCGATTGCTCTCACCCGAGCGTGGTGCCGGGGTCTCGAGGCGTCGGGTGCTGGGGCAGTGCGGTGTTGCCTCGGGTGCCGGGGCAGTGCGGTACTGCGCCAGATCGTGAAGCACGGCATAGGCAGATGGGAGGCAGTCTGCACCCTAGTGTCGAAGTCGGGGTGGCCCCGGAAGGTCTAACCTGGGGACTCTGGTCTGGAGGCCCCCGCCTTGCCACGCCCCCTCGCACCGACCACCGCCGGCCATGCGAGGGGCCGACCGAGGGGCCGACCGAGGGGCCGACCGAGCGACCGACCCAGGGTCGCGGATCACCCTCGCGGTAGAACGGGTGATGCCCCGCCGCAACGCGACGGGGCATCAGCCAGATGGAGACGACGCAGGGGCTAGTGCTCCGAGGGCCCCACGTGCGTCGCGGACTCCGCGCTCGGGAGCGCGTCGTGCTCGCCGTGGTGGTGAGCGGCGGCCAGCTCGGCCGGGGTCACCGGGGCCACCGAGTCCCTGAAGTAGAACTGCGACCACCTGGCCCGGCGGCGCGCCTTCTTCGACAGCGGGCTCTCGACACCGTTGGCGTCCTTGGTGCTTCCCAACGCCAACGGAGTGCCGACCTCGTGCTGCACCAGCGTCCAGCGCCGGTACGGGTCCAGCGGCTCGTGGATCTCGGTGAACTCGCCATCGGCCGACCGGTAGATGTTCCCGGTCTCGCGGCCGTGGAGAACGAGGTTCCGGTCGGCGCGCTGGAGGCTGAGGCAAAGCCGCTTGGTCACCCAGAACACGATGACCGGGAGGACGAAGAAGAGCAGCTGAAGCGCCCGAGTGATCGAGTTGATCGCGAGGTGGAACTTGATCGCGAGGATGTCGTTCACCCCGGCCATGGCGAGCACGAAGTACTCCGCGATGAAGGCGGCGCCCAGAGCCGTGCGGACCGGGGCGTTGCGCGGACGGTCGAGGAGGTGGTGCTCACGCTTGTCGCCGGTCACCCAGGCCTCAAGGAAGGGGTAGATCCCGATCAGCGTGTACATCACCGGGATGAGCAGCAGAGCACCGATCGCGACATTGAGGCTTAGTGTCCACTTGAAGATGGGGATCTCCAGCCAGCCCGGCAGGAGCCGCAGACCGCCGTCCGCGAAGAGCATGTACCAGTCCGGCTGCGACCCCGCCGTCACCGGCGACGGGTCGTACGGTCCGTAGGCCCAGATCGGGTTGATCGTGAACAACGCCGACACCAAGGCGATGGCGCCGAAGACGATGAAGAAGAAGCCACCCGCCTTGGCCATGTACACCGGCATCAACGGGAAGCCGACGACATTCGAGTTGGTCCTGCCCGGGCCGGGGTACTGAGTGTGCTTGTGCACCATGACAAGGAGCAGGTGGGCCGTGAACAGGCCGATGAGGATCGCCGGGATGATCAGCACGTGCGCGGTGTAGAAGCGCGGGATGATCGCCTCGCCCGGGAACGGACCGCCGAAGAGGAAGTACGCCACATAGCTGCCGACGATCGGGATCGACTGCATGAAGCCCTCGGCGGCCCGGATGCCGGTACCGGAGAGCAGGTCGTCGGGGAGCGAGTAGCCGGCGAAGCCCTCGACGATCGAGAGCAGCGACAGCACGGTGCCGATGACCCAGTTGATCTCTCGCGGCTTGCGGAAGGCGCCGGTGAAGAACACCCGGAACATGTGGACCATGACGGCCACGACGAACATCAGCGCGGCCCAGTGGTGGATCTGCCGGATCAGCAGTCCGCCGCGGATGTCGAAGGAGATGTCCAGGGTGGTCTTGTAGGCCTCGGACATCTGGACGCCCTGGAGCGGGATGTACGAGCCGTCATACGGGACCTCGCCCATGCTGGGGACGAACCAGAAGGTGAGAAAGACACCGGTCAGCAGGCAGATGATCATCGAGTACATCGCGATCTCGCCCAGCATGAAGCTCCAGTGGTCCGGGAAGACCTTCTTGAGCATGTGTCCGGCGCCCTTGGCCACACCGGTCCGGTCGTCGACCCAGCCGGCCAGGCCGCCGAGCTTCTTGACCGTGCCGGTCGGTTCCGGCCGGACCGCCGGGTCGTCGGTGCGCAGGGCGGCTGCGCCGCGGGGGGCTGCGCCGCGGGGGGCTGCTGCGGTGCTCATCAACGCTCCCAGTAGCTCGGGCCGACCGGCTCCTTGAAGCCCTCAGGGGCCACGAGGTAACCGTCTGCATCCACGGTGATCTTCAGCTGCGGCAGGGCCCGCTTGGCGGGGCCGAAAACGACCTCGCAGTCCCTGGTGACGTCGAAGGTCGACTGGTGGCAGGGGCAGAGCAGGTTGTGCGTCTTCTGCTCGTACAGGCCGACCGGGCACCCGACGTGGGTGCAGATCTTCGAGTAGGCGACGATGCCCTGGTAGCCCCAGTCGCGGGCCTTGGTGGAGACGAAGTCCTTCGGGTCCAGGCGGACCAGGATGACCGCAGCCTTCGCCTTCTCGTCGAGAACACCCTTCCACTCGGCCCGGCCGGCCTCGACGTTCTCCTCCTTGTGCCAGTCCAGGCTTTCCGGGAGGACGTGGAAGACCGAGCCGATCGCGACCTCCTCGGCCTTGATCGGGGTGTTCTGCGGGTCGCGCATGAGCCGGATGGGCTTGCCCGCGTGCTTGCCTTCGGTGGGGATATCCCACAGGGTCTCGGCGAGCTCGGAGACATTGGTCGGGCCGAGCGAGCCGGCCACCTGCAGGACCAGGGGGAGCGAGAACAGGCCGAGGGCACCACCGAGGGAGTACTTGATCATGTTGCGCCGCGGCAGCTGCGCGGCGTCGCCGCCATCGAGGATCGTCGCCACCGCGTGCTCACGGTCCTCGTCGGAGGAACGCAGGGGATGCCGCTCCTCAACGACCTCGTGGTCGGGCATCAAGGTCTTGGCCCAGTGGACCGCGCCGAGGCCGATCATCAGCAGGGACAGCGCCAGGGTGACGCCGAGGACCAGGTGGTAGGCATTGGTCGAGCCGATCCCCGGGAAGAAGACCGTGGACCGCTGGTCCACCGCGAAGTAGGCGACGAGGAAAGCCACGGTGCTGACGATGGACAGCCCGAACATCACCGCGACCTGGCGCTCGGCGCGCTTGGCGGCGGACTCGTCGTGGTCGGCCTGACGCGGCACGTGTGGCGGCAGGCCGGGGTCGTCGAAGCGCTGCGGGAGCGTGCCCGTAGCGGCTCGGCTCACCTCGTCGTGGGTCGTGCCATGCTCGCTCATAGCCCTCGTGGTTCCTGTTCGGTTGGGGGTCGTATGGGACGTTTCGGTGGGTCAGGCGGCCTTGGACCCGAGCCAGACCGCGGCTCCGATGAGCAGACCGAGGGCGAACACCCAGGCGAAGAGCCCCTCGGAGGACGGGCCGAGGTTGCCGAGGTGGTAGCCGCCTTGCTGGGGCTGAGTCTCGATGGCCTTGAGGAAGCCGATGACATTGTTCTTGTCCTCGGGCGAGATATTCGTGTCGGTGAACTTGGGCATGTTCGCCGGGCCGGTCACCATGGCCTCGTAGATCTGGCGTCCGGTGACGTCCTTGAGCGCGGGCGCGTACTTGCCCCAAGTCAGCGCACCGCCGGCGCCGGCGAAGTTGTGGCACATGGCGCAGTTGACCCGGAAGATCTCACCGCCGCGGGCCAGGTCGGCGCCCTGACCGCTCGTCACGGCCTCCTCGGGGATGGCAGGGCCCTGACCGAGGGAGGCGACATAGGCCGCCATTGCCGCGGTGGCCTCCTCGTCGAACTTCGCAACGCCCCGAGCGACCTGGACGCCGGTGCCGGCGGCCGGCATACGGCCGGTGGAGACCTGGAAGTCCACGGACGCAGCGCCGACCCCGATGAGGGATGGACCGGACAGCGTTCCCTGCGCGTTCAGCCCGTGGCACGAGGCGCAGTTGGCGAGGAACAGGGACTTGCCTGCGGCGACCTGGTCCTCCGAGGCCAGCGCGGCCTGGGCCTGTTTGGGGGCCAGGAGCGAGTAGGCGGCGCCGGTGAGGATCAGGCCGAGCAGGAGGAGAACGGTGATCGCAGCGGGGTGACGGCGGCGTGCGGCCAAGGCGTTCACGGGGTCGTCCTGTTCTGGTCGGTGGTGCAGGTCGGGTCGGGGGCGTGCTGTGGCGAGCGCATCCGACGCGCGGTCATCGAAGCAGGTAGATGGTGGAGAACAGGGCGATCCAGACGACGTCGACGAAGTGCCAGTAGTACGAGGTGACAACCGCGCCGACGGCCTGCTTGTGGTCGTAGCGCCGACTGGTGAACGTCCGGGCGATGATGAGCAGGAAGGCCACCAAACCGCCGGAGACGTGCAGGGCGTGGAAACCGGTGGAGAAGAAGAAGATCGAGCCGTACTGGTCGCTGGAGAGCGTGACGCCCTCAGAGACGAGCTTGGCGTACTCGTACACCTGGCCGGCGATGAAGGCCGCGCCGAAGATGTAGGTGAGGACGTACCACTCGCGCATGCCCCACGAGCTCACCTGGAGCAGCGAACCGGTGCGGCCCGGCTGCAGGCGCTCGGCCTTCCACACGCCCATCTGGCACCACACCGAGGAGATGACCAGGACGAGACAGTTGATGGCGGCGAAAGGGACATTGAGCTTGGCGGTCTGATCGGCCCAGAGCGCGGTCGACGCCGAGCGGATCTGGAAGTACATCGCGAAGACGCCGGCGAAGAACATCAGCTCGCTCGCCAGCCAGACGATGGTGCCCACCTGAACGGTGTTCGGCCGTGTCACGGGGCCGTGCCCGGTGACTGCAGGAGGGTGAGAGACGTTGTCGGTCACTGCAGATGCTGTCGCCACGGGCCTCATTATGGCCCTAAACACACGCGGGCGCGCCAGGACCCTCCGGTGATTCGTGTCCCCATCGTGGCCAGCGTCACGTTTCTGGCGCGGTCCCGCGAATTCGCGGCGCGACCTGCGACGGAGCCTCCCGGCCGGGGGCCGGCCAGGCCGGGTACGATCACGGTCATGACCGTCACGGCCAGCCCCCCCTCGACGACCCACCAGATCCGGGTCCTGCTGTACAGCGACGACGTCACGACCCGCGACGCGGTCCGTCTGGCCGTCGGTCGCCGCCCCGCGTCCGACGTCGAGGTTGTGGGCTGGCTCGAGTGCGCGACGCACGCCGCCGCTGTGGCCGCCGCCGACAGCGGTGGGTATGACGTTTTCGTCCTCGACGGTGAGGCCACCCCGATGGGCGGGATGGGCCTGTGCCGGCAGCTGAAGAACGAGATCCACCAGTGCCCGCCCATCCTCGTCCTCACCGGGCGTCCTCAGGACGGCTGGTTGGCGACCTGGTCCCAGGCGGACCTCGTGGTGCCGCACCCGCTCGACCCGGTCGCCGTGGCCGGGGCCGTCGCGGCGTTGGCCCGCTCTGCGCGCCGCGCTGGCTGATGACGACCCCCGGACCGGCTCCCTTCAGCTGGGGAGACGTCCTGTCGACCCTGCTCGCGGGCGGGGACCTCACCTCGGACGCTGCCCGATGGGCGATGGGCGAGATCATGGCCGGCGAGGCAACCCCGGCCCAGGTCGCCGGCTTCCTCATCGGCCTTCGGGCCAAGGGCGAGACCATCGGTGAGGTGCGGGCCTTGGCCGACACGATGCTCGCCCATGCGGTGCGGATCGAGGTGCCCGGGCCGAGTCTGGACATCGTCGGCACGGGGGGCGACCGCGCTCACACGGTGAACATCTCGACGATGTCGGCGGTCGTGGCGGCCGGCTGTGGGGTCCGGATCGTCAAGCACGGAAACCGGGCCGCCTCGTCGGCGTCAGGGTCTGCCGATGTCCTCGAGGCCTTGGGTGTCGACCTCTCGCTGCCGCCGGGGCGGGTCGCCGAGCTGGCCACCGAGGCCGGGATCACCTTCTGTTTCGCCCAGGCCTTCCACCCCTCGATGCGTCACGCAGCGGTGGCCCGCCGCGAGCTCGGGGTGGGAACCGTCTTCAACTTCCTCGGTCCGCTCACCAACCCCGGCCAGCCGACGTATGCCGCCGTCGGTGTGGTCGACCGGCGGATGGCCGCCATCCTCGCCGGCGTCTTCGCCGAGCGGGGCCGCGACGCCGCAGTCTTCCGGGGCGACGACGGCCTCGACGAGCTGACGACGGCCACCACCTCGTCGGTGTGGTGGGTCCGGGGCGGCCAGACTCGTGAGCACACCCTCGACCCGCAGCGCCTCGGCCTCGACCTGCACCCCACGTCGGCGCTGCGCGGCGGGGACGCGGCCCACAACGCGGCAGTGGTCCGCGAGGTCTTCGCCGGTGCGCCCGGCCCGGTCCGTGACGCGGTTGTGCTCAACACCGGTCTGGCGCTGGCCGTCACCGCTGCGGACTCGGGCCACGACACCGAGTCCCTGCACCGAGACGTCAGGGCCGGGATGGCCCGGGCCGCGGCTGCGCTGGACGACGGGTCCGCCGCGGCCGCGCTCGACCGGTGGGTAGCGGCCAGCCGCCGACGGTAGGGCGGCCCTGCCAGGCGCGGCAGCGAGTGGCTCGGCGCCCGCCCACTCGACTCGGGCGCCGGCTAAGTCGGCTCGCAGGTCAGCCCGGGGCGGCCCGCAGGCCACTCGGGGACGGCTCAGAGGTCGGCTCGGGGACGGCCCGGAGGTCAGTCCAACCCGAGGCTGAAGGCGGCCTCGAGGTCGTGCCGTGAGTAGGTACGGAAGGCGATATGGGTCGCCGTGCGTCGGACGCCGGTGACCTTGCCGAGCCGGTCGGCGATGACGTCGGCGAGGGCGTCGTGTTCGTGGACCCGGACGATCGCCACGAGGTCGACATCCCCGGCGACGGAATAGACCTCGGTGACCCCGTCGAGCTCGGCGATCTCTTGGGCGACCTCGGGGATGCGGTCGACGTCGCAGTGGATGAGAACGATCGCGGTGATCACGAGTGCCAGCCTAGCCGCGCCACGATCAGGACGCCTGGGCCCGGGTCGGGTGGGACCGGCCGCCCAGTGTGTCGGCGACGGCGGCCGCAGCGGCCACGGGGCTCGCCCACTCCCCGTCGAGGCGCACCAGCCTCGTGCCAGGCTCCTCGAGCCAGCGCAGCAGCAGCTCGGCCTCCTCGACGGTGGCCGCGGGTCGGGGGCCGACGGGCGGGTCGACCACCTCTGCTGTCTGACACAAGGCGGCGACATACGGCATGGGGTCGGCCCCACGCGGGCTGGTGCTGGCACCGGCGAGCCGGCCGTACCGGATGCAGACCAGCTCCCAGCCACCGACGGGGAGCGGCCGCGCCGCGACGACCTCCGGCAGCGCGCTGAACGGGCCGAGCCGTTGGGCCCGGCGCAACCCACGGACCAGGACGGCACCCCGGTCCCGGAGGACGGCGGCCTCCTCGTAGCGTTCCTGGCTCGCCAGCAGCGCCATCTTCTCGGCCAGCGCCTGCACCGGATGACGACTGGCGCCGCGGATGAGGTCGAGCACCGAGTCGGCGAGGACGGCGTAGTCCGCCTCGCTCTGCTCGCCGGTGCACGGCGACCCGCAGCGACCCATCTCGGCGAGGATGCAGCCGTACTCCTGCGGGCGTCGGGTCAGCCGGATCGTGCACTGGCGCAGCGCGAGGACCTCCTGGAGGGCGGCAACCGCTGCCTCGGCGGAGGCCTTGCCGGCATACGGGCCGAGGTAATGGCCGCCCGCGCGAAGCGAGCGGACGATGGTGAGCCGGGGGAAGCGTTCGGCGGTGAGGGTGACCCACCAGGCGCGGTCCGGCCGGGTGGACCGACGGTTGAACCGGGGGCGGTGCTCAGCGATGAGGCGCAGCTCGCGGACCTGGGCCTCGAGCCCGGTCTGGCAGACGATCGGCTGCACCGAGTGAGCCAGGGTGACCATCTGGGCCATCCGGGAGCGCTGCTCCGAGGCGGTGAAGTAGGACCGGACCCGGCGGTGGATATTCGTCGACGTGCCGACATAGAGCGGCCGGCCCCGAGCGTCCTTGAAGACGTAGACCCCGGGCTGGGGCGGCAGCCCGTCGGCGAGGAAGCGCTTGCGGCGCTGGGCCGGACTGACCCGGGTGGAATAGCTGAGCAGCTCTTCGAGGGTGTGGACGCCCTGGTTGCCGACCCGGCCGATGAGGGCGTGCAGGACGTCGACGGTGGCGCGCGCGTCGGACAGCGCTCGGTGGTTCGGCGTCGTCGTCGCGGCGAACAGACCCGCGAGAGTGCTCAGCTTGCGGTTGTGGGCCTCGTCCGAGCTGACCAGATGGCGGGCGAGGTGGACGGTGTCGACGACTCGGAAGCCTGGCCACAGGTGCCCGGTCCGAGTGGCCGCAGCGCGAAGGAAGGAGACGTCGAAGCCGGCGTTGTGCGCGACGAGGACACTGTCACGGGCGAACTCGAGGAAGGCCGGCAGCACCGCGTCGATGCTCGGCGCCGAGGCCACCATGACGTCGGAGATGCCGGTGAGCACGCTGATGAACGGCGGAATCGGGGCGCCGGGGTTGACCAGCGTCTGGAACTCACCGAGCACCTCGCCACCGCGGACCTTGACCGCTCCGACCTCGGTGATCTCGCACGCGGAGGCGGAGCCCCCAGTGGTCTCCAGGTCGACGACGACGAAGGTCACCCCGGACAGCGGGGTGCCGAGGTCGGCGAAGGTGGCCTGGACCGCGTGCATGGCAAGGACGCTACGACCCGGCGCCGACAACCCTTCGCTGCCACGCGGGGTGGCCTATCTCGTGGTTGGGTCAGGCTGTCGGGGAGGGTTGTCAGTGGTCGTGAATACGGTGGTCGTATGACGCAGTGGGAAATGGTGCGAGGGCACGATGGCCTCGCCCCCAGGTGGAGGTGGTCGACATGCTGATGGACTGTCAGACCTGCCCGGTCCGAGGGCAGCACTGCGACGAGTGCGTGGTCACGGTGCTGCTGCAGATCGAGGGGCGTGCTGTCCTGCCCCTCGACGAGGCGGAGCGGCGGGCCGTGTCGGTCTTCGTCGAGGCGGGCCTGGTGAGCCATCGGGCGGCGTCCCGGGTCGTCGCCGAGCGGGTGACCCCGCCGAGGCGCGCTGTCGGGTGACCTCGGTGTGGCGGTCGACCCTTCGTCGGGCGGTGGTGGTGCTCGCCGCCGTCGTCGCGTCGGGGTGTGCTGGGCCGGTCGTCGGTGTCGAGTCTTCCGGCGGCCCGGCCGGCCTGACCACGGGCACCGGCGTGGGCAGCGCGCCGGCGCCCGAAGAGGTGGCCGCGGTCGTCCAGCGACGTGCACGCGCCTTGGTAAGCACCGATCCGTCGGCCCGGGAGGCTGCCTGGGCCGAGTCCGGAGGCACGTCTGCCGTGCTGCACCGGATGCTCGACCTCGGGGTGACCGAGCTGACGCTGCGTGCCTCGCACGCGGTTGCCGAGGCGGCCGGGTCGACGCCTACGGCTCCGCGGTGGCTGGTGCGGGTGACCCTGGGGTACCGGCTTGTCGCTCTGGGCGACGGGCCCCGCGAGGCGGTCGTCGACTGGGTCCTGGCGAGGTCCTCGTCCGGATGGGTCGTGGCGGACGAGAAAGGCGTCGAGGGCGGGCCGCCCTGGGCGGTGGACGGCTCGGTGGTGCGCTCTGCTCCCGGCCAGGTCGTCGTCTCGGGCCTCGACGCGGCCGCGACCGACGCCGTGGTCGCCGATCTCAGCGCGGCGCGCCATACCGTCGGTGCCGCGTTCGGGGCGCCTCCCCAGGTCCTCCTGGTCGCTCCGGCCAGCCTTCCCGAGCTCGGTGCGCTGACCGGGACCGCGTCAGGCGCGTCCGCCGATGTCGGGGCCCTCACGGTGGGGCCCGACGACTCGGCGGGGGAGCGGGTCGGGGTCACCGTCTACCTCGTGCCACCGCGCGCGTCCGGTCTCACGCCAGCGGGCCGGCGCGCGGTCATCACCCACGAGGTCGCCCACGTCGCGCTCCGGGCCGAGGCGACGGGGCGGCTACCGGTCTGGCTCGAGGAGGGATTGGCCCAAGAGCTCTCGTATGCCGATATTGGAATCCCGCTGCGCACGCTCGCCGATCCGCTGGTGCGCTGGCTGGGCAGCCATCCGATGCCTACTGCATTGCCGAGCGCTGCGGCGCTCGACCCTGGCGCCGCGGACGTCCAGGCGGCATACCTCATGTCGTGGCGGGCCGCCCGAGTCCTGGTGAGTCGCCGCGACCTGGCCGCGGTGGTCGCGCTGGCGCGCGGCTGCGCGGCCGAAGGGGACGCCGACCTGGACTGTGCGCCGCAGCTGCAGGCGGGCTTCGGACTGACCCTCGCGGAGCTCGTTCGGGCGTGGCAAGGGGACCTGTCGGTGCTGCGGTAGGTCGGCCCTGGTCGGTCGACAGCCGGAGGGCGCCGCCCGGTGCCCCGCCGGCTCAGCCGCCGTAGAGGGCCTCGACCTCGTCGGCGAAGTCGCGCATGACGACATTGCGGCGCAGCTTCAACGACGGGGTCAGATAGCCGTTCTCCTCGGTGAAGTCGCCGTCGAGGACCGCGAACTTGCGGATCGACTCGGCCTTGCTGACGCTGCGGTTCGCGGTGTCGACGGCGGACTGCAGGGCAGCGAGCACGGTCGGGTCCGTCTTCGCCTTCTCCAGGGGGACGTCCACCCCGGCATTCGCCGCCCAACCCGGCCACATCTCCGCGTCGAGGGTGATCAGGGCGCCGACGAACGGCTTGCCGTCGCCGACGACGACGCATTGCGACACGAGGGGGTGGGCGCGCAGGGCGTCCTCCAGGACCGCGGGGGCGACATTCTTGCCCCCGGCCGTCACGAGGATCTCCTTCTTGCGCCCGGTGATCTTGAGATAGCCCTCGGAGTCGAGCTCACCGATGTCACCGGTGCAGAACCACCCGTCGCTGAAGGCGGCGCTGCTCGCCTCCGGATTGTTGTGGTAGCCGCGGAAGACGTTGATCCCCTTGATGAGGATCTCGCCGTCGTCGGCAATCCGGATCCCTACCCCCGGCAGAGGCGGGCCGACCGTGCCGATCTTCGCCAGCTCAGGGGTGTTCACCGTGGCAGGGGCGGTGGTCTCGGTCAGTCCATAGCCCTCGAGGATCGTCACCCCGACTCCCCGGAAGTAGTGGCCGAGGCGGGTGCCGAGGGGCGCCCCGCCCGAGACGGCCCACTGGACCTTCCCGCCCATCGCGGCACGGATCTTTCCGAACACCAGACGATCGAAGATCAGATGCTTGATCCGCAGGACAAGGCCGACCGATCCGGTGTCGAGGGCCTCGCTGTAGGCGATCGCCGTCGCGGTGGCCGCGGCGAAGATCGCCCCCTTGCCTCCGGCGGTCGCCTTCTGCTCGCTCGAGTTGTAGATCTTCTCGAACACTCGCGGGACGGCGAGGACGAAGGTGGGCTGGTAGCTCGCGAGGTCCCCGAGGAGGTTCTTGAGGTCGCTGGAGTGCGCGAGCTTGGCACCGGACTCGATGCAGAGCACCTCGATGAACCGGGCGAAGACATGCGCGAGCGGCAAGAAGAGCAGGGTCGATGCCTCCGGCGCGGCGACGATCCCCGCCAGCCGTGCTGTGGTGTTCTCCGCGAGGTCGCGCAGGTTGCCGTGAGTGAGCTCACAGCCCTTCGGTCGGCCCGTCGTCCCCGAGGTGTAGATGATCGTGGCCACCGTGGCGCGGTCGCTGACCGCGCGGCGGGTCTCGAGGTCCTCCTGGGAGACCGATGACCCGCTCGCAGCCAGGTCAGCGATGGCGCCGCCGTCGATCTGCCAGACCGAGCGAAGGCCGGCGAGTTCGGAACGCACCTCGGCGACGACAGCCTCATGGTGGGGGGTCTCGAGGATGACCGCGACGGCCTCGGAGTCGGCGAGGATCCAGCGGACCTGCTCGGCGGAGGAGGTCTCGTAGATCGGGACGACGACCCCGCCGGCTGCCCAGATCGCGAAGTCGGCCAGGGTCCACTCGTAGCGCGTCTTGCTCATCAGCCCGACCCGCTCACCGGGCTGGATGCCGGCGGCGATGAGCCCCCTCGCAAGGGCTGCGACGTCGTCGGCGAAGCGGGCCGCCGTCACGTCCTCCCACTGACCGTCGACGGGGCGGGCGGCAACGACGTGGTCCGGTCGACGCGCGGCGTTCCGGAACGGGAGGTCCGCGAGATTGCCGGTTGTCGTCGAGGGGACTGCCGGGGGGACGAGGTGTTCCTGCACGGGTCTGCCGCTCCTTTGTAGCCCTGGGAAGAGGGACCCGGGTGGGTCAAGGCTCTCGTCCCGACGATATCGAGCATTGCGGAACCGGGGGTCGTGACTCACGTCATCATGCACGGGGTAGCCTTCCGCCATGGCCGAGAGCACTGAGTCCAGCATCGTCGTCAACGCCCCCGCGGCGCACGTGCTCGATGTCATCGCCGACCTGGCCCGCTACCCCGAGTGGGCCGGGGACGTGAAGAAGGTCGAGATCCTCGCCGAGGACGGTGACGGATGGCCCGACCAGGCGCGGCTGTACTTCGACGCCGGCGTCATCAAGGACGCGTGCCTCTTCGACTATGACTGGGATGTCGTCGAGGACGGCACGGGTGCAGTCTCCTGGACTTTGGTCGAGGCCTCCACCCTTCGGGCCATGGACGGCATCTACACGTTGAGCGCCATACCGGAGGGCACGGCGGTGACCTACCGCCTGACCGTCGAGCTGATGATCCCGATGCTTGGGCTGCTGCGCCGCAAGGCCGAGAAGGCCATCGTCGACACGGCCCTGCGCTCCCTGAAGTCACGGGTCGAGGGCTGACGACCGGAAGGAGTGAGCTGGGCTTGCTACGCGCCCAGCCGTTGACGTGAGTGATGAGGAGCGCCCACCCGAGGTGGGCACGGTGGCCGACGAGGCCGCTCGGCTGTTGCAGGCGCTCGGTGCCGTGGTGCCCCCGGAGGGGGTCGGGCACCGGTACGAGCCGCGCCGCGAAGGTCCCCGCGGGTCCGGTGGGTCGCCGGCCGCGGCGGGCGAGCCGTGCACGTGCGGCTCAGGTATGGCGCCCGACTGCCGCATCTGCCCGGTATGTCTAGGGCTGCGGATTCTTCGTGACAAACGGCCCGAGGTGATCCTCGCGCTGGCCGATCTCGTGGCCGACGTCGCAACATCGTTGCGTGCTTTTGCCGACGACCGGTCCCGCTCCTGGCCGGCCGACCAGGCGGGGGCGAGCGAGGCGGCGGCCCGCACTGGCGGCGCGGCGGCACCCGACTCTGCGGGCGGCGCGGCCGCGCCACATTCTGACGAAGGCGACCACTTCGACGGCGAGGAAGGACACTTGGTATGACGCAGCTCGCGATCGGCATCGACATCGGCGGGACGAAGGTTGCCGGTGGTCTGGTCGACGAGGAGGGGCAGGTCCTCGAGCGGATGCGCCGGGACACGCCGCACCGCTCGACGTCCCCCGCGGTCGTCGAGGACACCATCGTCGAGGTGGTCGACGAGCTGTTGGGCCGCGCTGGAGGTGCCGAGATCGTCGGCGTCGGCATTGGCGCGGCGGGCTTCGTCGCTGCCGACCGGGCAACGGTTGTCTTCGCCCCCCATCTGTCCTGGCGTCAGGAGCCGCTGCGGGACGCCCTGGCGGCCCGGGTTCCCGGCCCGGTGACGGTGGACAACGACGCGAACGCCGCCGCGTGGGCCGAGTACCGGTTCGGTGCGGCCCGCGGCGAGTCTCACCTCATGATGATCACCCTCGGAACTGGTATCGGCGGCGGCATCGTCGTCAACGGTCGCGTCGAGCGTGGACGCCACGGCATGGCGGGGGAGTACGGCCACATGCAGGTCGTCCCCAACGGGGTGCGCTGCGAGTGCGGGAACCGCGGCTGCTGGGAGCAGTACGCCAGCGGGAACGCCCTGGTGCGCGAGGCTCGGGCGCTGCTGCTGGCTCGGTCGCCGATCGTCGAGGAGCTCAAGGCGTATGTCGGGGACGTCGACAACCTCACCGGACCCGCAATCACCGAGTCGGCGCATCGAGGAGACGCCGCAGCCGTCGAGCTCATCCGGGAGATCGGAGAGTGGCTCGGTCTCGGCATCGCCAACCTCGCTGCCGCCTTTGACCCCGGCACCTTCGTCGTGGGCGGAGGGGTCAGCGCGGCTGGCGAGCTGCTGCTCGGTCCCGCTCGGGAGGCCTTCCGGCGTCAGCTGACCGGTCGCGGCTATCGGCCCGAGGCGCGGATCGTGGCCGCCCAGCTGGGAAGCGAGGCCGGCCTGATCGGCGCCGCTGACCTGACCCGCGGCGAAGGCGGCGCCCGAAGCTCTTCGTCGGTGTAGCGCTCAGCGGAGACCGCAGGTTCGGGCCGCACCTCGCCCCTGGAAGGACGCCGAGAGGGGCCTCTTGAGGCCCTATGCCGTGCTCCACATCTCGACGCAATGGCTCTCTGCTCCGTTGCTCGGTGCAAAAACGTCAGGATCTCGGTGCCTGCCCGGGATGCCTGTTCACCGATGCGCATCCCGTCCTGGCGAGGTCGCTCGGCGAGCCCAGGGACTGTGGGTGGCTTCCCGCTCGGCTGGTCCGACGACGTGAGCGCCGTCTGGTCCAGCCGGTGTCGTGCGCCACGGCGCATCGCAGTCGGGGCCTGGCCAGGGCGTCGACGCCGCGCTGCTCCACCTGTTCGCGGACCTGGGGGCACGCAGTGCGGCGGTCCCTCCCCGTGGCGATGGCGGTTACCCCGGACGGCTGCGGCCCCACCGCGGCCTCGGCTACGGGCCTGGGACCGCGGCGTGCTCCACACCCGTTCAGCAGCCTGATGACGGACGCCCGTGCGCCCAACGAGCCCGTCAGCGTCGAACACGTCCCGCACAAGCCCTCGACGAACGCTAGGCCGGTTCACCCGAAACGCACCTGGGGCCTGTTTCCCGGTTAGTGCGGCGACGCTGCTCCCAGCGGCGGAGCAACAGCCCCCTGCTTCCTGATGAGGAGCAGAGGGGTGTTGCTCCGACATGCGGTGCAACTGCCCCCTGCTTCCGGATGGGGAGCAGAGAGGTGTTGCTCCGAAATGCGGAGCACGGCATAGGCGGCGGGAAGGAGGTCCCGGTCGTGGCCGGAGGCGGTGGCAGCGACTCCATCACGGGCGGTCGCGCCAGGCGGTATGCCGTAGCCCCGCCAACTGCCCTCCCAGTCGCCGCGCCGCTCGGTTACCGGGACGCTTCGGTTGCCAGGTGGCGTCCAGGCAGCCCTACAGCCTGATCCCGAAGTTGTCCTCAGGGGAGCTACCCCCACCGCGCCGGAGCATGGTCACAAAGCCGACGACCATCCCTGCGAGGGCCAGGCCGGCATACCAGCCGGCATTGTCCGGGCGGATGAGGACCGCGAAGAGGAGCAGGCACACCCCCCCGCCCAGTCCCACCGTAGGGATCCAGAAGCCGAGATCCTGAGACGGGGGGAGCGGCTCGGGATCCGGGGGGCTCCAGTGCTCGTCATCGGCAGGGGGCTCGTAGGCTCGCCAGCCGGCCTCGATCGGGTCGGTACGTCCGGCATCTACGCCCTCGGCAGCCTCGGGCACACCCCGGTATGCCGGCGACGCGCCACTCGCCGTGCCTGAACCGAAGGCCGAGTCCGAGGGCTCCGGCCCCGGGTCGGCCGCCGGAGCGTCGAAGGCCCGCGCTCCGTCGAGATCGTCGTGGCTCGGCGGCGCCGGATCGTCCCAGTTGGCGACGATATCCGCCCAGCGAGCGTCGAGCTCCTCGTCGCCATTGGCTCGCTCGCTCACGGCACCGATCTTCGCACGGCGGGGCACCGGAGCCGCCACCTTCCGTCGTCAGCGACGCCCCCAGGGTGCGTTACCGTATAGTGCCGCGGGTCACATAACGCTGAGGAGACCAGGTGTTCTACTGGGTGCTCAAGATGCTGGTCATCGGGCCGATAGCGCGGTTGCTCTTCCGTCCATGGGTCGAGGGACAAGAGCACATCCCCGAGTCGGGTCCGGCGATCTTCGCCAGCAACCACCTGTCCTTCTCCGACTCGGTCTTCCTGCCCCTGGTGGTCCCCCGCCGGATGACCTTCCTGGCGAAGTCGGACTACTTCACCGGCAAAGGCATCAAGGGCCGGCTCACCGCCGCCTTCTTCCGAGGCATCGGTCAGCTCCCCATCGACCGCTCCGGCGGGAAGGCCGGAGAGGCGGCCCTCAGCTCCGGGCTTCGGGTCCTACGCCGCGGACAGCTCCTCGGCATCTACCCCGAGGGGACCCGCTCACCCGACGGTCGGCTCTACCGCGGACGCACGGGTGTGGCCCGGATCGCTCTGGAGGCCGGCGTGCCGGTCCTCCCGGTGGCGATGATCGGGACCGACAAGGCTCAGCCGACCGGTAAGAAGGTCCCCAAGATCATGCGGATCGGGGTCCGCATCGGCGCGCCCCTCGACTTCTCCCGCTACGAGGGGATGGAGGACGACCGGTTCGTCCTGCGCGCCGTGACCGACGAGATCATGTACGAGCTGATGCGCCTGTCCGGGCAGGAGTATGTCGACATGTATGCGACGTCGATGAAGGACCGCCTCCTGCGTACCGCGCGGATCCGGGCCGTCCAGCTCCAGGAGGCCGCCCGCCCGGGTCGAGCCGCCGACGAGCTCGAGGACGCCCTCGACGCTGCAGAGCTCGGCGAGGACCGCAACCCCGCCGCCTGACCTTGGTGGATGACCCGAACCCCGCCGCCTGACTCGTGTGGATGACTCGCAAAGTCACCCCGTGAGAAAGGCCACCAAAGGTGCGTCAAGGCCTCTGAAGACGTCCCTGTTCCGGTAGGGCGCGGAGGTAGGCCAAGACGCGGGCGTCGATCCCACCCGGCACGAGGCGCAGCTTGAGGTTCTCGACGCCGGCCCACTGACCGAGCGCCTCGTCCAGCGCCGCGGCCCCCGCCGCCTCAGCCTCGGCCCCCGCCGCCTCAGCCCCCGCAGCCACGCTGTACCCGGCGGCCGCCAGCAGGGCCCGGACCTCGTCGGCGAGCGCTCCGGTCAGCGGGCTGACGTCCTCGGGGTGGCCGAAGTACAGGTCGGACAGGTCCTGGAGCCGCGCCAGCTCCCGGGTCGCGTCCAGGTGGTCGTCGACACGCAGGTCGGAGACCACCCCGCATCCGTCATATCCGGCGCCGGGGGCGACGGCATACACCGCAGCCCCTTGGCGTCCCCGACGGTCGCCGCCGGCGGCATCCCCGGCCAGCAGCGCCGCGAGGAGCCGCCGCTCGAACGGGAGGCCGCTCGATCCCAGCCAGGCCCGCTCCATCTCCGCCACGACCTCGGGCCCGGTGAGGATATTCCCCTGGATCGCGTACGCCTCATCCGCCTCGGGGTCCGAGCCGCAGACCCCGCCGGCCCACGCCATACAGCCGGAGCCGGTGAAGGTCGCCGCATCCCGTGCACCGACGATGCCGAGCTGGCGCTCCTCCCGCCCTAGGTCCGAGGCGAGCAGCCGCCGAGCGGCCTCGGCCGCTGACACCCCGTCGGCGAGCAGGGCCAGCCCGTCGGCCTTGAAGGACACCTTCGCAAAAGACTGGGTCGCCACCGCGCCCACCCCGATCCGGGCCGCCGGGACGACAGTGCCGACCGCGAGGAACTTGCTGGCGACGGCGACGCCATACGCCGGGCCGACGCGAGCGACGACGGAGAAGGTCACGGCGAGAACGGTACGCCCACCCAGCTCGCCACCACCCGCGCGGTCGACCACACCGCGGACCCTGCACCGACCGGCCCTCGGGCGCGCCTAGGCTATGCGGGTGAGCATTGCCCCTGACCCGCACGTCCTGGCCGACCTCCAGGCCTGGCGGGCTCTCCCGGCGAACCAGCAGCCCCAGTGGCCGGACGTCGCCAGCCTCGACCAGGCGCTCGCCACGCTGCGGATCATGCCCCCGCTCGTCTTCGCCGGCGAGTGCGACATCCTCACCCAGCGGCTGGCCGCCGTCGCCGCCGGACAGGCCTTCGTCCTCCAGGGCGGCGACTGCGCCGAGACCTTCGCCTACGCCACCGCCGACAACATCCGTGACCGGATCAAGACCGTCCTGCAGATGGCCGCGGTGCTCACCTACGGGGCCTCGCTCCCGGTGGTCAAGATGGGCCGGATGGCCGGGCAGTACACCAAGCCGCGCTCCGCCCCGACCGAGACCCGCGGCGGGGTCACCTTGCCGGCATACCGCGGGGACATGGTCAACGACTTCGAGTTCACCGAAGAGGCCCGCACCCCCGACCCGCACCGGATGGTGCGCGGGTACCACGCGTCGGCGGCCACCCTCAACCTCGTGCGCGCCTTCACCACCGGTGGGTATGCCGACCTGCGGCACGTCCACGACTGGAACAAGGGCTTCGTCGCCAGCGGGGCGAACGCCCGGTACGAGGCGCTGGCCAAGCACATCGACAAGGCGATGCGCTTCATGGCCGCGTGCGGTGCCGACTTCGAGGCGATGCGCACCGTCGAGTTCTTCGCGGCCCACGAGGCGCTGCTGCTGGAGTACGAGGCGGCGCTGACCCGGATCGACTCGCGCACCGGGCGCCCCTACGACACCTCGGGCCACATGGTCTGGGTCGGCGAGCGCACCCGCGAGCTCGACGGCGCTCACCTGGAGTTCGTCTCCCGCATCCACAACCCCATCGGGGTCAAGCTCAGCCCCAAGGCCGACCCGGAGTATGTCGTCAAGGTCATCGACAAGCTCGACCCGCAGCGCACCCCGGGGCGGCTGACCTTCATCACCCGGATGGGCGCCGGGAAGGTCCGCGATGCCCTGCCGCCCCTCGTCGAGCGGGTCACCGCCGAGGGCGCGAGCGTGGTGTGGATCTGCGACCCGATGCACGGCAACACCTTCGAGTCGACCACCGGCTACAAGACGCGCGACTTCGACGACGTCGTCGACGAGGTCAGGGGCTTCTTCGAGGTCCATCGGGGCCTCGGCACCCACCCCGGCGGCATCCACGTCGAGCTGACCGGCAATGACGTCACCGAGTGCCTCGGGGGGGCCGAGAAGATCCTCGCCGCAGACCTCGAGAAGCGCTACGAGACGGTGTGCGACCCACGCCTCAACCACCAACAGGCTTTGGAGCTCGCGTTCCTCGTGGCCGAGATGCTCTCCCAGGACTGAACCCATGCCGTCATACCGTGCCGACCTGCTCTCGGACACCCTCACCGCACCGACCCAGGGGATGCGCGCCGCCATGGCCGGCGCCGAGGTCGGGGACGACGTCTTCGGTGAGGACCCCACGGTTCGGGCGCTGGAGGAACGGGTCGCGACCCTGCTTGGCCACGAGGCCGGGCTGTTCACCCCGACCGGGTCGATGGCCAACCAGCTCGGGGTCCGGGTGCACTGCCAGCCCGGTGAGGAGCTGCTCTCCGACTCGCTGGCCCACGTCGTGCGCGCCGAGCTGGGTGCGGCAGCGGTGCTGTCGGGGGTGACCAGCCGGACCTGGTCGGCGCCCCGGGGCCTGCTCGACCCGGTGGCCCCGCTGTCCATGGTCGTCACCGGTGTCGGGCCCTACCAGGTGTGCACCTCGCTGGTCTGTGTCGAGAACACCCACAACTTCGGCGGCGGGACGGTGCAGCCGCTGTCGGCGCTGCGGGCGGTCCGTGCCGCAACCGAGCGCGAAGGGGTGGCGATGCACCTGGACGGGGCCCGGCTGTGGAACGCGCACGTCGCCTCGGGGGTCCCGCTCGCCGACTACGGCGACTGCGCGGACACCGTGTCGGTCTGCCTGAGCAAGGGGCTCGGTGCGCCCGTCGGGTCGGTCCTGGTCGGTTCTGCTGACGCGGTCGCCGAGGCCCGGGTCTGGCGCAAGCGGCTCGGCGGCGGGATGCGGCAGGTGGGCATCCTCGCGGCGGCGGGCCTCTGGGCGCTGGACCACCACATCGAGCGGCTGGCCGACGACCACGACCGGGCCCGCCGGGCCGCGCAGGCCTGTGCTGAGGCGGCCCCGGGCTGCGTCGACCCCGCCACGGTCGAGACGAATATCGTCGTCCTCGACGCCGCTGCGGTCGGGTGGGAGGCGCCCGCCTTCGTCGCGGCCCTCGCCGAGGCAGGCGTGCGAGGGTATGCCGTCAGCCCCACTGCAGTGCGGCTGGTCTGGCATCTGGACGTCGACGAGGCTGCCACGTCATACGCGGTCGACGTGCTCACCGCCACCCTTGCGGCGGGGACACGGCGACGCTGATCAGACCACCCGGATGGTGACCGTCGAGCCCTTCGGCGCCATCGAGCCACCGGCTGGGTCCTGGAAGCGGACCGTCCCGAAGAAGCCGCCGAAGAGGTTCTCCACGTTGACCCGGAAGCCCAGGGCCTCGAGGGCTTTGACCGCCTTGGTGCGCTGCATGCTCACCACATTGGGGACCTGAACGAGCACCGGGCCCTTCGACTCGACGAGGGTGACGGTGTCCCCTTTGAAAAGGGTGCCCTTGACCGGGCTCTGCTCGAGGACATTGCCCTTGGCAACGGTGTCGCTGTTCGCCGGCGTGCCCTGGGTGACCTTCAGGCCCGCCTTGGTCAGCGCGGCCACCGCGTCGGCCATTGGCTTGCCCCGCCAGTCGGCGATCGGGATCGGCTCGCGTCCCTTGCTCACAACGATCGAGACGGGGGCACCGCGCTTCATCGCGGTCCCGGCGGGCGGGTCCTGCGAGACGATGCTACCCTCGGGGATCGTCTCGTCGTATGCCGCAGTGCTCGTCCCGAGAGCGAGGTTCACCCCAGCGAGGACAGCCTTGGCGTCGGCCGCCTTGGTCTTGACCAGCGCGGGGGCGGCATACCTCTCCTGGCCCTTGGAGGTGGTCAGGGCGACCGTGTCGCCGCGGTGAAGGCTTGCGCCGGCCGCTGGGGCGGACGAGATGACCTGGCCCTTCGGGACGGTCTCGTCGAAGACCTCGGTGACCGACCCCACGAGGTGGTTCGCCGCGAGGGCGGTCTGGGCGTCGGTGAGCTGGAGGGTGGCGACCTTGGGGACCACCGTCGTCGCGCCCGGGCCGAGGAGGAACCACCAGCCGGCGCCCGCGCCGAGGGCTAGGAGGAGCAGCAGAACGGGCAGGAGGAGGCGTCGGCGCCTTGGCCCGGTGGTCGCGGCCGGCGGCTGGGGGAGAGCGTCCTGCTCGCGGACGATCGGGAGGGCGGCGGTGCGGTCGAGCGACGCTGATCCGCCGTGCGCCCCGTCGTGGGACGCTCCGTCCGCGACGTCGACCAGACTCGGTGGGGGGTCGGGAGGTCGACCGGTCGTCGGGTCCGCGGTGGGCCTGGGCACGGTGCCGTCGGGGTCGGCCGTGGTGACCGGAGCGGTGGCCTGCGTGGCCGCGTGGGACGAGAGCTGGGAGATGTCGAGCCGGGCGGTCGTCGTCGCGACCGGGGCGAGAAGGGCGGGCAGGCCGAGGATCGACCTGGTCCGGCGTACCTCGACGAGCAGGTCCGCGGCGTTGTCGGGGCGCTGGCCCGGGTCGCGGGCCGTCGCCAGGGCCACGAGGCGGTCGAGGGCCTCCGGCAGCTCGGGAACGGTCGTCGACGGGGCCGGGACGCTGCCGTGAACGTGCTGGTAGGCGACGTGGATCGCAGTCTCGCCGTCGAAGGCCTTCCGCCCCGTCAGCAGCTCGTAGAGGATCAGCCCGCAGGCGTAGACATCCGAGCGGGCGTCGGCGCTGCCGTGCTCGACCTGCTCGGGGGACAGGTACGACACCGTGCCGAGCAGGACGCCGGGCTGGCCCCCGGTCGTCGCCGCCGCGACCGCTCTGGTGAGGCCGAAGTCGGCCACCTTGAGCGAGCCGTCGTGGCGGACGATGACATTCTCGGGCTTGACGTCCCGATGGACCATCCCGGCCCGGTGCGCCGCGGCCAGGGCGTCGAGCACCCGGTCGATGATGTCGAGCGCCGGTCCGGGTCCGACCGGGGCCTCATCGGTAACCAGCTGGCGCAGGGTCCGCCCTGGGACGAACTCCATGACGAGGAACATGTCGTCGCCGTCGCGCCCCTGGTCGAACATCGCGACGAGGCCGGGGTGGCTCAGCCGCGCGGCCGACCGGGCCTCCTGGCGGAAGCGCTCGACGAACTCGGGATCCGCGGCCAGGCCTGAGCGCATGATCTTCAGCGCCACCTCGCGCTCGAGCCGCTCGTCCAATGCGAGCCAGACGCTCGCCATCCCCCCGTCGGCGAGGTGGGTCAGCAGCCGATAGCGGCCGTCGAGCAGACGGCCGGGCTCGGTGCGCGGGGGCAGGGACACGGGGTCGATTCTACGGAGCGAGGCTTGGCCGGCCGTTCCGCCGGGCCGGAGCGGACGCGGTCAGCGCATCCGGGCGCGGATGGCGAGGACATTGGCGACATACTGCCGCGTGTCGGCATACATGCCGTTCTGGCGGACGCCGGCGAGCCCCTGGTAGTAGCCCGCGATGGCCTGCTGGGTGTTGTCGGCCGACCGGAGCAGGGACCGGATGATGGCCACCCCGGCGGTGACATTGTCGCGGGGGTCGAGCAGGTTGAGCTTGCGCCCGACCATTGACGAGGCCCACTGGCCCGAGCTGGGGATGACCTGCATGATCCCGATCGCGTTGGCCGGGGAGACGAGGCGCTGGTTCCAGCCGGACTCCTGCCAGGCGATCGCCAAGACGAGGCGGGGGTCGACGCCCTGGGCGCGCGCGGCCGCGATGAGCAGCGTCCGGGTCTGGGCCCGAGTCGGCACCGGGGCCTTGGCGAGGACCGCCCGGTTGTGCGCCGCCGAATGGGCCACGGCCGCGGGGTAGGTGCGACCGAGGAAGGTGTCCGGTACCGCGGCGGGCTTGGCCACCGGGGTGCTCGGTTTCGCCCCGGGGACCGCGAGGCGCTGGCCGACCCGGATGACGTGGGGGTTCGACACGCGGTTCGCGCGGGCGAGCGAGCCGACCGGGACGCGGAACCTTGCGGCGATGGCGGTCAGGGTGTCGCCGCGCCGGACGACATAGGTGCGGGAGGGCACCGGTCGCGGGGCAGCGGTGCCGCGCGGGCGCGCGGTGCTGGCCGATGACGGCACCTGGAGCACCTGACCGGGGACGAGGTGGGCGCCACCGTTGGGCAGGCGGTTGTGTGCGACGAGGGCGCCGACCGTGGTGTGGGTGCGCTGGGCGATATCCCACAGGGTGTCCCCGGTGCGGACGACGTATGGCGCCCACCGAGTCGCTGAGGTGAGGACCGTCATCGGCGGGGCGATCGTGGCGGCAGGAGGAAGGGCGGGGACGGGGGCCGGGACCGGCATGCTCTCGACAACTCCCTGGGTAGGTCGGCGGCATCGGGTGAGGCGTGTGGTTCGTGCGGTACGGATGAGGCTGGTGTGACAATACCCGGATCAAACGGTCAGGAACCACAGTCCGGGCCTCTCGCTTCTGTGAGCAGTGTCCTCCACACCCTGTGGATAACCTTCAAAGACACACCTTTAGAACGGTTCTAAAGGTGTGTCTTTGAAGGTTTGGGGGTGGGGATGCGAGGCTGTCGGCGTGACGAAGGCCACCCGAGGGACCGATCCTGGACGACGGAAGGGTCCTGTCGGCGCGCCCGACGGGGGCGACCCGGCCGCCCTGACCGACGCCGGCGCCGGCGCGGGCGCAGGGCTCGACTCGGCGGAGGTTGCCGAGCTCGAAGCCCTGGTGGGGGAGTGGGTCACCGTTCCGGATCTCGCGCAGCGCTGGCGCGTCCCCGTGACCCGGGTCCGGACCTACCTCAGCGACAAGGAGCTGCTCGCCCTGCGGCTCGGCCCGAACCGGGCCCTGCACATCCCGGCGAAGTTCGCCGACGGATCCGGTCCGCGACCCGAGCTGCGCGGCACCCTGACCGTCCTGTCCGACGGCGGCATGGACGACGCGGAGATGCTCCGTTGGCTGTTCACCCTCGACCCGACCCTGGCCGGGGGGATGGCGCCGATCGACGCCCTCGCCGGGCACCGCACCGAAGTTCGCCGCCGGGCAGCGCTCACCGCGCTCTGACCTGCGCCGAAGGCCTTGAGCCGGCCCTCCGGTCGCGTCCCGTGTGGACGACCACACCGCACGGGCGAGCGACGTCGGACCAGGTCCGGGACGTCAGGACGTTCGGCTGGTCGCGACGTCCACGAGGTCGTTCAGCGCCTGGCGGAACTCGGTGTCCAGCCCGGGTGCCCGCTCCAGCGCCGCCCGCGCAGCCGCGGCGCCCTCGGTGACGTGCTGCTCCACCTTCCGGTCCGCGCCCGTCGAGGTCAGCACGGCGCGCAGTGCGGCGACCCCCGCGTCGTCGAGATCCGCCCGCCCGAGCAGCGTCGCGACGGTGGAGGACTGCTCGGCGCTGGCCTCCTCCAGTGCGAGGGCGACCAGCAGGGTCCTCTTGCCCTCCCGCAGGTCGTCCCCGGCCGGCTTCCCGGTCAGCGCGGCGTCCCCGAAGACCCCGAGCAGGTCGTCGCGCAGCTGGAAGGCCTCCCCGAGCGCCAGCCCGTATGCCGACAGCGCCTCGAGCAGCTCCGGCCCGGCCCCTGCGGCGGTGGCCCCGATGAGCAGGGGGTGCTCGATGGTGTACTTCGCGCTCTTGTACCGGATGACCCGACGGGCCTGGGCCGCCCGACCCGGGGCGTCGAGCCCGGCCCACGCCTGAGCCTGGGCGGCGAGGTCGAGCAGCTGTCCGCCCATGAGCTGGGTCCGCATGACGTCGAAGACCGGCCGGGCCCGGGCGAGCTCCTCGGCGGGCAGCCCGCAGCCGGCGAAGAGCTCGTCGCACCAGGCCAGGCAAAGGTTGCCGGCAAGGATCGCTGCCCCCTCGCCGAAGCGTGCGCCGTCGCCGCCCCAGTCCCGGGTGTCATGCCAGGCCTGCGCCGCACGATGGATCGCCGGGCGCCCGCGCCGAGTGTCGCTGTCGTCCATGACATCGTCGTGGACCAGGGCGCCGGCCTGGAAAAACTCCATGGCCGTCGCCAGCCGAACCAGGGCGGAACTATCCGCCCCACCCGCGGCCCGGTACCCCCAGTACGCGAAGCCCGCCCGCAGCCGCTTGCCCCCACTGAGCAGGGCCGCGACCTCGTCGACGAGGTGGTCCAGGTCGGAGCCCAGCTCGCGGAGCACCTCGCGCTGCCGCGCCAGCTCGCCATCGACGACGGCCTGCACGCGTGGGCGCAGGTCGACGCGGTCGAGCGGGTCGGTCACAGGGGGCGTCCTTTCGGGCGGGCGGTTCGATCCCGAGCCTACGGCCTCGGCGGGGGTGCCCAGGGTGTGGTCCCACGGCGCGGGCACCCGCCGCGGGTGCCTACGCTGGAGGTATGGCGCCGGACCCCTCGTTCGTCGGGACGCCCCCGGATGCACGCCCGGATGTGCGTCGCCAGGGCGCTCCCGACGCCCCGCTCTCGACGATCCCGGCCCTGCTCGCCGCCCCGGACCCGGCCCTGAGCTTCGAGTTCTTCCCACCGAAGGACGACGCGGGGGAGGCCACACTCTGGGACGCTGTGCGCCGGCTCGAGCGGGTCCGCCCGGCCTTCGTCTCGGTCACCTATGGCGCCGGCGGCACGACCCGCGACCGCACCGTGACAGCCACTGAGCGGATCGCCGCGCAGACCACGCTCACCGCGATGGCGCACCTCACCTGCGTCGGTGCCCCGGTTGCCGCACTGCGTCACGTCATCGGCCGGTATGCCGCCGCCGGGATCTCCAACGTCCTGGCGATCCGCGGTGACCCCGCCGGCGGTCTGGGGACTCCCTGGCAGCGGCATCCCGAGGGGCTGGACCACGCCGAGGACCTCGTCCGCCTCGTCAAGTCCCTCGGCCGGTTCACCGTCGGGGTCGCCGCTTTCCCCGACAAGCACCCCGAGTCGCCCAGCCTCGACCACGACGCCGAGGTCCTGGTCCGCAAGGAGGCTGCGGGCGCGGAGTTCGCGATCACGCAGTTCGTCTTCGACGTCGACGCCTTCCTGCGGCTGCGCGACCGAGTCGCAGCGCGGGGGGCCCGGCTGCCGATCGTCCCGAGCATCATGCCGGTGACGAGCTATCCCCAGCTGACCCGGATGGCCCAGCTCAGCGGTCAGCCGCTGCCGACCGCGCTGACCGATCGGCTCGACGCGGTGGCGGACGACCCGGCGGCGGTCCGGGTCGTCGGGGTCCAGATCGCCACCGAGCTCACGGCGCGGCTGCTCCGCGAGGGGGCGCCGGGGGTCCACTTCATCACGATGAACCGGTCGCCGGCGACGCAGGAGGTCGTCGACGCGCTCGCCCTGCCCCGCCGTTGAGCCCGCGGCAGAGCCTCAGACCGGCAGGCTCAGGGCCGCTCAGCGTCAGGGCGCCGGCGGGATCGGCGGCAGCGAGCTCGACCCGGCGCCCGGGTCGGGAGCCCCCGCCACGGGGCCGCCGGGCGGGCCACCGCGGCGCAGCCCCCGCCGACCGCGCTGCTCTGGGGGGACCGCGATGCCCATCCGGACCCCCCAGTCGTCATACCGGCGTTTGAGCGAGCGCACCCGACGCAGCGCGAAGACGAGCAGGACCGCGCCGATGGCGAGCAGGGCGGCGGCGACGCCCGCCGCGAGCCAGGGGTTGACCATGGCCAGCGAGATGACACCGGCGACGGTGAGGTCCTCGCCCGTGCTGACCACGACATTGCTCACCGGCTCCGGCGAGGTGTTGACCGCAGTGCGCAGCCCGGCCTTGACCAGGTGCGACAGCAAGGCGGTGATGCCCCCGGTGGCCGCCGTGAAGGCGGCGTCCATGCCGGCGGTGTCATGGCCGATGAGGTACCCGAGGGTCGCCCCGACGGCCGGCCGGATCACGGTGTGGATCGAGTCCCAGGTCGAGTCGACATAGGGCACCTTGTCGGCGACCATCTCGATGAGGAAGAGGACGGCGGCACCGATGAGGACGTCGGTGCGGGCCAGCGCGTCGGGGATCTGCTGGAGGTGGGCGAACTTGTCGACCAGCCCCATGATGAGGACGACGGCGTAGGCGTTGATGCCGCTGGCCCAGCCCGAGGTGAAGACCCACGGGAGTACTTCTGCGCCCATGACAGTCCTTTGCGTTCAGGGGGCGTTGCGATGTGTCCAACAGCGGTGCCGGGTCGGGCGTTCCCACCCAGTGCAACGATGTGGTCACGCCCGCTTGTCGCAGGTTAGTCCACGGCGTGCGGCTCACCCTCGGTGAGCCGCAGCAGCTCGGCGTAGGTCGTGGGGAAGACGGCATGCGGGTGGCCGGCCGCCGCCCAGACCACGTCGTATGCCGCCAGGGCGGTGTCGACGACAGTACGCAGCCGGTGGAGGTGGCCGACCGGCGCGACCCCGCCGATGGCGAAGCCGGTGCGCTCCTTGACCCACTCGGCGTCCGCGCGGGCGACCTGGTGCAGGCCGAGCCGCCCGGCGAGGGCGGCGGTGTCGACGCGGTGCCCACCCGAGGCAAGGACGAGCAGCGGCTCGGGTGCCGCGCCGGGCTCGGCGTGCGCGGCGAAGACGAGGGAGTTGGCGATCTGGTCCACCGTGACCCTGAGCTGCTCGGCGGCCTGGGCGGCGGTCCGGGCGGCGTCGTCGAGGACCCGGACCTGGCCGGTCGCGCCGAGCTCGGCGAGCCGGGCCCGGACCCGCTGGACGCTCGGGTGGTCGGCGATGCGCTCGGTCGTCATGGCGACACCGTAGCGGGGAGCGGACCCGCGGTTGACAGGCTGTCGGACCCGTCTCGTACAGTTGCCCTATCGAACATCTGTACGAATAACGAAGGAGGGTGCCATGACGAGACGGTATGCCGACCAGGTCGAGGTGAAGGCCGTCGCGGGCACCCCGGAGCTCTTCCTCTGGCGGGGTCGGGTCTACCAGGTCCGGGCCGTGCTGGCGCACTGGGCCGAGGCCAGGCCGTGGTGGCAGGAGGTGGGCCGGAGCGCTGCCGGGGCGAGCGCCACGGCCGACCGACAGCCCCCGGAGCGGTCCTTGGCGACCCTCACCGCGGACTGGCAGGTGTGGCGGGTCGAGGCCGGTCCGGGGCGGCTCCATCGCACCGGCGTCTTCGACCTCATCGTCGGCCGGGCGGAGGGCTCGGCCGAGCCGGGCTGGACCCTCATCCGGGTCAGCGACTGACCCGCCGCGCCAGGACCGACCGATGCGTGACCACCGACCCAGGAGAGCGAGGATCCCCATGCCCGGCAGCCCACCCGGTGAGAGTGTCGACCTCCTCGACCGGTCCGCTGCGAGCCTGCGGTGTGCCAGCCAGTGCGGCGACGCCGCGCAGCGGTATGTCGAGGCTCACCTCGGTGCCCTCCGCGCCGCCGCCGCGGTCGTCGCCGCCCGCAGCGTGCCGAGCCGTCGCTCCCGGCCGCGCAGCGTCTGGCAGGTCCTCACCGAGGTGGCCCCCGAGCTGACCGAGTGGGCCGCCTTCTTCGCCGCATCGGGTCGGCGCCGGGCCGCCTTGGAGCGGGGGGCGGCGATCTCCGGCGCCCGGGAGGCCGACGACCTGCTCCGCCAGGCGGAGGTCTTCCTCGGCATCGTCGCCGACGTGCTCGGTGCGCCGCGCAGGGATGCGGTGGCGGCATACCTCATCCCCATCGGGGTCGGTGCGGCTGGGGGCGGGCGTGGGTGATGCCTTCGTCCATCTGCACGTCGCCTCGAGCTTCTCCTTGCGGTATGGCGCCTCGACCCCGGCGACCCTCGTCGCGCGCGCCAAGGCCTGGGGGCAGCCGGCGCTGGCGCTGACCGACCGGGACGGTCTCTACGGTGCGGTCCGGTTCGCCGCGGCGTGCCAGGAGGCCGGAGTGCTGCCGATCCTCGGGGTCGACCTGGCCGTCGAACCTCCGGACGCCCCGGCGTCCCGGGTCGGGGAGCGAGCCCCGGCAGTATCCGCGCGAGCCTCCCCGCGGACGGCAACCCTCTCGCGCACCCCCGTCCGCGGGGGGCAGGTCGTCGACCCACGGCTGCCGCGGGTCACCGTCCTGGCCCGCGGGGGCCGGCTCGGGCTGCCCGCCGGGCTCGGCTGGTCCAGGCTGTGCCGGCTGGTCACCGCGACCCACCTGCGGGGCGAGCGCGGCACCCCGGTCGCGACCGCCGAGCTGCTCGCGGCGCACGCCCGCGCGGAGGACGGCGGGCCGAGCCCGCTGGTCGTCCTCCTCGGCCCCGGCTCCGATGTCGGCGCGGCGGTGGCCCGGCGCCGCCTCGACCTCGCCGCGGCCGCCCTGGCCCGGTGGCGCTCAGTGCTGCCCGAGGACGCCGTCGCCCTCGAGGTGGTCTGCCACGGCGGTCCCGAGGGCACCCCCACCAGCCTCGGCCAGGCGGCCCGGATGCTCGGGCTGGCGCGGCATACCGGGGTTCGGGTCGTCCTCACCGGTGCGGTCCGCCATGCCGACCCGGGGGACGCGGCCGTCGTCGACGTTCTCGACGCGGCCCGCCGGCTGGTCCCGCTGCACTCGCGGCATGTCGACCGGGCCAACCAGGCGGGCTATCTCGCCCCGACCCCGGCGATGCACGCGACCGCGCTCGACGTGGTGACCGCCGCTGACCCGGGGATCAGCCCCGGGGGAGCGGCGGCCGCGGAGGCGGCCCGCCGGCTGTTCGCCGAGACCATGCGGCTGGCCCTGGAGTGCGTCCAGGACCCGGCCGGCGACCTCGGCATCGGCTCGGTCCACCTCCCCGAGCCCGAGGTCCTCGGTATCGGTCCCGCCGAGGACCCGCAGGCCGTCCTCGCCGCGCGCTGCCGCGGGGCGGTCGCCACCCGCTACCCCGGGCGCAGCGACACCGAGCTGGCCACCGTGCAGACCCGCCTCGACGAGGAGCTCGCCGTCATCGCCACCCTCGGCTACCCGACGTACTTCCTCACCGTCGCCGCCGTCACCGACCTCATCCGCGACCTCGGCTGCCGGGTGGCGGCCCGCGGGTCGGGGGCCGGGTCCTTGGTCAACTACCTCCTCGGCATCTCCGGGGTCGACCCGATCCGGTACGGCCTGCTCATGGAGCGGTTCTGCTCCCCGCTGCGCGCCCAGCTGCCGGATATCGACGTCGACGTGGAGTCGGCCCGGCGCACCGAGATCTACGAACAGGTGCTCCAGCGCTTCGGCGGTGAGCGGGTCACCTGCGTGTCGATGATGGACACCTACCGGGTGCGGCACGCGATCCGGGACGTCGGGGCGGCGCTCAGCCTGCCCCCGCACGAGGTCGACGCGATGGCCAAGGCGTTCCCACATATCGCCGCGCGCAACGCCCGGGCGGCCATCGTCGACCTGCCCGAGCTGCGGGCCAGCGGGCTCGGCTCCGCCCGGCTCGACGTCTTCTTCGAGCTGGTCGAGCGGCTCGACGGGCTGCCGCGACATGTGGCGCTCCACCCGTGCGGGGTCATCCTGTCCAACTCCGGGCTGCTCGACCGCACCCCGGTCGAGGCCTCCTGGCTCGGCTTCCCGATGAGCCAGTTCGACAAGGACGACGTCGAGACCCTCGGGCTGCTCAAGCTCGACATCCTCGGCATCCGGATGCAGTCGGCGATGGCCCACGCCGTCGCCGAGGTCCAGCGGGTCGACGGGTCGTCGGTCGACCTCGACGACCAGGCCCAGGTGCCGCTCGACGACGAGGCGACCTTCCGGCTCATCCGGACCACGCACACCCTGGGGTGCTTCCAGATCGAGAGCCCCGGCCAGCGTGAGCTCGTCGGCAAGTTCGGGCCGCGCTCCTTCGAGGACCTCGTCATCGACATCTCGCTGTTCCGGCCCGGCCCGGTGAAGTCGGACATGATCGTCCCCTTCCTCTCGGCCCGCAACGGGTGGCGGCGGGCCCACTACATCCATCCCGGGCTCATCCCGGCGCTGCAGGAGACCGAGGGGGTGGTCGTCTTCCACGAGCAGGTGCTCCAGATCGTCGCCGAGACCACCGGGGTGAGCCTGGCGTATGCCGACGAGGTCCGCCGGGCCCTCGGCAGCCCTGACGGTCAACGGGAGATCGAGGCCTGGTGGCGGCCCGCGGCCCGGGCCCGGGGGTATGTCGGTGCGGTGGCCGAGCAGATCTGGGCGGTGCTCAAGGCCTTCGCGTCGTTCGGCTTCTGCAAGGCCCACGCGGCCGCCTTCGCCCTGCCCACCTACCAGTCGGCCTGGCTCAAGACCCATCATCCGGCGGCCTTCCTCGCCGGAGTGCTCACCCACGACCCGGGGATGTACCCCAAGCGGCTCATCCTCGACGACGCCCGCTCGCTGGGGATCGCCATTCTCGGCCTGGACGTCAACGCCTCGACCGGGCAGTACCGCATCGAGCGGCTCGCCGAGGCCGACCGGGTCCCGCACCAGGGGGCGCACCCGGACCTGCCCGACGCCAGCGGGTATGGCATCCGGCTCTCCCTGGCCGACGTCAAGGGCATCAGCGGTGCCGAGGTCGCCGCGATCGAGGCGGGGGCGCCATACGCCGGTCTGGCCGACTTCGTCGCCCGCGCCCAGGTGAGCGTCCCCGTGACCGAGCGGCTCATCCTCGCCGGCGGCTTCGACTCGGTCTACGGCATCGAGCCGTTGCCGACCGCGGCGGGCTTCGCGCCCCGGCGGCCGGCGTCGGCCCCGGCGTCGGCCCCGGCCAGCCGGGACGTGTCGACGGTGCGGCTCGGCCGGCGCGGCCAGGTGACCCGGCGTGACCTGCTCGTCCACCTCGCCGACCTCGACCGGTGGAGCCGGTCGGTCCGCTCGCCCCGGGGCCGGTCCATCTCCGGCGGGATCAAGGCCTGGGGCAAGGCCACCGACGGCCGGGGGTCGCCGTGGAGCGACCCCGTGCCACGCACCGACGTGGCCGTGCTCGCCTCGGCCCAGTCCCAGGCGGCCCGTCCGGTGCGGCCCGCCGCGCTGCAGCCCAGCCAGCTGCTCCTCGACCTCGGCGACACCCCCACGCTGACCCGCGGCAACGGCCTGCCCGAGCTGACCGGGCCGGAACGGGTCCGGGCCGAGCTCGACATCCTCGGCCTGGACGCCAGCGCTCACGTCGTCGACTTCTACGCCCCGCTCCTCGAGGCGCTGGGGACCACCCGGGCGTGCGACCTGCTCGACACCCGCACCACGCGGGTGGTCTGGGTCGCCGGGGTCAAGGTCGCCACGCAGACCCCGCCGGTCCGCTCCGGGCGACGGGTCGTCTTCCTCACCGTCGACGACGGCACCGGGCCGGCGGATGCCACCTTCTTCGAGGACGTCCAGGGCCCGTATGCCGCGACGATCTTCCACTCCTGGCTCCTTCTCGTCCGTGGCCAGGTTCGCCGGACTGGGCCACGCGGGGTCTCGATCCTCGCCTCCGGGGCGTGGGAGCTCGGCGAGCTCTGGGAGGCCTGGCGGCGCGGCGGCCTCGACGCCGTCCAGGAGGCCCTGGAGCGGGCCGACGCGATGGCGCAGGAGCGGGCCGAGGCGGTCGGCCGAAGCTCCCGTGACGGGGTGGGCGGGCCGAACGGTCGTCCGGTGCTGGTCCATGCCTCCGGTTTCCGGCAGTCCCCGTATGCCGACGTCCGGCCCGCCGGGGAGGGGGTCAAGGCGCCACGCAAGCTGTGGCACGCCAGCCCGGGAAGTGCGGGGCATTAGGGTGGCAGCTGAGCACGCCGCCACCGACGCGCCTCGACCCGCGACCCCCCGAAGGAGCCCGTCGTGCCCCCCGAGCAGGCCACCCGCCGGGCCAGCACCTCGCTGCGCACCGCGGCCGTGTGGTCGGCAGTCGCCGACCTCGTCGACCGTCGCCGTGCCGAGCTCGGCCGCCCGCTGCGCGTGCTCGACCTCGGCGGCGGCACCGGCGGCCTGGCCGTCCCGCTCGCCGAGCTCGGCCACGACGTTCTCGTCGTCGACCCGAGCCCCGATGCCCTCGCCGCCCTGCGCCGACGCACCGGGGACTCCGACGTCGCGGCCCGGGTCCGCGCGGTCCAGGGCGACGCCGACAGCCTCGCCGAGGTCACCGAGCCGGCCTCGGTCGACCTCGTCTGCTGCCACGGCGTCCTCGAGGTCGTCGACGACCCGGACGCGACCCTTGCCGCCGTGCATACCGCGCTGGCGCCGGGCGGGGCGCTGTCCCTGCTGGTGGCCGGACGGCTCGCCGTCGTCCTCGCCAAGGTGGTCGCGGGGGACATCCCCGCCGCGACGGCCGTGCTCACCAGCACCGACGGACGGTGGGGCGCGGCCGACCCGCTGCCGCGCCGGTTCGACACCGACACGGTCCTCGCCCTGCTGCGGCGGCGGTCCTTCACCGCGGACCGGGTCCACGGAGTGCGACTGTTCAGCGACCTCGTCCCCGCGACGGTGGTCGACAATGCCGCGGACCGGGCCGCCCTGCTCGCGCTGGAGGAGGCCGCCAGCTCGCACCCGAACTATGCGCTGCTCGGCCAGCTCGGCGCGGGGTTGCACGTCCTGGCGTCGCGCGTCTGAGGGCCTCGGCCCGGGTGAGCATCGATGAGCCGCCGCCAGTTCCCGCTCACCTCTCGCCCGGGAGGTGAGCACCCGGACGACACCGGGTGCACGATCCTCCATGTCGACATGGATGCCTTCTACGCCTCGGCGTCCCTGCTCGACCGGCCCGAGCTGCACGGCCGTCCGGTCATCATCGGTGGTGAGGGCGGCCGCTCGGTCGTCCTGTCCGCCACCTACGAGGCGCGCGCCTTCGGGGTCACCTCGGCGATGCCGATGGCTCGGGCCCGTCGGCTCTGCCCCCAGGCCGTCGTCGTCGCCCCGGACCACCGTCGGTATGCGCGGATCTCCGCCGCCGTCATGGCCACCTTCGGCTCGGTCACCGAGTATGTCGAGCCGCTCTCCCTCGATGAGGCCTTCCTCGACGTGGCCCCCGCCCAGCGTCGGCTCGGTTCGCCGGCGCTCATCGCCGCCGCGCTGCGCGACACCATCGCCGATGAGCAGGGCGTGACCTGCTCGGTCGGGGTCGCCCCGACGAAGTTCGTCGCGAAGCTCGCCTCGGCGCTGGCCAAGCCGGACGGCCTGCTCGTCGTCCCCATAGCCGACGTCGTGCCCTTCCTCCACGGCCTCCCGGTCGGGGCCCTCTGGGGCGTCGGCGACCGGACCGAGGAGACCCTGCACCGGCTCGGGCTGCGCACCGTCGCCGATATCGCCCACACCCCGCTCGACACCTTGCGCCGCGCTCTCGGACCCGGCCTCGGGTCGCACCTCCACGAGCTCTCCTGGGGCCGGGACGACCGGGGCGTCATCCCGGAGCGCGCCGAGAAGTCGATCGGCTCCGATGAGACCTTCGCCGTCGACATCGACGACCCCGAGCTGATCCACCGCGAGCTGCTCAAGCTCAGCGACCGCACCGCGGCCCGGGTCCGCGCGGCCGGGATGGCCGGTCGGACGGTGACCATCCGGGTCCGGTTCGCCGACTTCACGACGATCAGCCGATCGCGCACCCTCCAGGGCCCGACCGACGTCTCGCGGGATATCTTCGACACCGCCAAGGCGCTGTATGACGCCCTGGGCCTGCAGCGGGCCCGGATCCGGCTCGTCGGGGTGCGGGTCGAGGGGCTGGTGCCGCGGGCCCAGGCACCGATCCAGGGGCTGCTCGACGAACCCGAGCACGGGTGGCGTGACGCCGACCGGGCTGTCGACCGGGCCAGCGCCCGCTTCGGCGCTGGAGCGGTCCGGCCCGCGCGCCTGCTCGAAGGACGTACCCTGGGTTCCCAGCAGCCCGGCGGCGACTTATCCTGAGGGTGTCGGCCACCGGGGCCGCCACGAGAGGGCGCGAAGGAGGGGACACGGTGCCACTGTCCGAGCATGAACAGAAGATGCTCCAGCAGATGGAGCAGGCGCTCTACGCCGAGGACCCGCATTTCGCGACCCGGCTGCAGAACCCGGACACCTCGGCGCAGCGGCGCCGGATCATCCTCGGGGTCGTCGGGGTCCTGGTCGGCCTCGGGCTGGTTTTCGTCGGTGTCGTTAACGCCCAGGTGGTCTTCGGTGGCCTCGGCTTTGCCCTCATGGTGGCCGGTGCGGCATACGCCTTCACCCCAGTGCGCCGATCAAAGCCGGCACAGGGCAAGGGTGCGGACGGGGCAGTTCCGGCCCCCAAGGGGGGCAGGGGCGGCGGCAGCTTCATGCAGCGGCTCGAGCAGCGCTGGGACAAGCGCGGCGAGGACCGCTGACCTGGCTCCACCTCAGCGGGTGAGGAAGAGTCCCACGATCCACGTCGCGGCGATGGCGAAGCCCGCGCCAAGCTCGATCCCCATGCTCAGCGCGACCGCGCGCAGCGCCTCCTTCGTCGCCGACCAGGTCGCCGCGGGTTCGCGGGTCCGGGCATACTCGGCAAGGTAGATCCCCCCGACGAAGCCGAGCGGACCGCCGAGCACCGGGATGACAAAGAAGCCGACGATCCCCAGGATGAGGGCAAGGACGAGGGTCCGGGTCTGCACTCCGGCGGTCCGCAGCCGACGGCCGGGGACGAGGTACTGGGTGACCAGGCCCACGGCATACCACACCGTGCAGACGCCGAGGATGACCCAGCCGGCCGACGTCCGGGTGACCAGAGCCCAGGCCAGGACCGAGCCCCAGACCAGGAACAGGCCGGGCAGGACGGGGATGACGATCCCCACCATCCCCACCACCATGAGGACGGCGGTCACCCCGACCATGGTGGCGGGTTACTCCTCGTCCGCGGTGGCCAGGGGGGCGTCGGCAAGACGGTCGGTCTCGTCGATGATCCGCAGGCAGCGCGCCTGCAGCGCGGGCAGGTGCTGGCGGCCGTGGTGGCCGCAGAACAGCAGCTCGCCCCCGGAGGTGAGGACGGCCCGGTAGTACGCCCGGGCACCGCACCGGTCGCACCGGTCGGCTGAGGTCAGGCTGGGAGCCAGCGTGGGGGTCATGTCTTCGCCTCCTTCATAGGTCGTACTCCGTCCCGACGGTGTTCCGTGCGGGCCTTCCTGTGGTCCGCTGTGTGACGTCAGAGGTGCGAGATCGTCGCCAGGGACCGGTCGTAGGAACAGTCAAGCACGCCGATTCCTTCCCGCAGCGCACATCGGGAGATCGGCGGGTGTCGTCCCGACCGGCCTCACCGCTGAGCCGACGGGGTGCCCTGCCACCGACGAGCGGCGCAATAGCGCTGCGCCGCACGGTCACTGCGTGCCGTTGGCCGGAGCCCGGCGCCCGCTTGGCGCTCGGGCGGCATACTGACGCTCCCTTGCCGTACGGCACCTGGATAGCCTCCGGGCAACCGAAGGTGGCCATGGGACCTGGCCCTGACGAACGACCGAGCGGGCTGGCTCTCGAGGCGCCCGAGACGAGGAGGTCCGGACGGTGCTCACCCGGGCTTACCACCACGCACTGAACTCCTCGACGATCGCGCCGGGCGAACCGGTGCTGGACATCGTCGACATCGGTCTCCACTTCGGCGGGGTCACGGCGCTCAAGGACGTCGGTTTCCGGGTCACCCAGGGCCATATCCACTCGGTCATCGGCCCGAACGGTGCGGGCAAGTCGAGCCTGCTCAACTGCATCAGTGGCCTCTACCATCCGCAGGAGGGCAGCATCCATCTGCACACCGCCAGCGGCGCGCACGAGCTGACCGCGATGCAGCCGCACCGGATCGCCCGGCTCGGGGTGGCGCGGTCGTTCCAGAACATCGAGCTGTTCACCCACCTGACGGTGCTGGAGAACCTCATGCTCGGCCGCCATGTCCACATGCGGCACGGCGTCCTCGCCTCGATGGCGTGGTTCGGCCCGGCGCGCAGGCAGGAGATCGAGCACCGGGGCCTGGTCGAAGAGGTCATCGACCTGCTCTCGCTGCAGCCGCATCGGCACAAGCCGGTCGGCGCGCTCGCCTACGGGGTGCAGAAGCGGGTCGAGCTGGGCCGGGCGCTGTGCCTTCAGCCGGCGCTGCTGCTCCTCGACGAGCCGATGGCGGGGATGAACTCGGAGGAGAAGGAGGACGTCGCCCGGTACATCCTCGACGTCCACGAGCTCGCCGGCGTCACGGTCATCCTCATCGAGCACGACATGGCCGTCGTCATGGACATCTCCGACCGGGTCAGCGTGCTCGACTTCGGGCGGCTCATCGCCGACGGCACTCCCGACGAGGTCAAGACCAACTCGCAGGTCGTCGAGGCCTATCTCGGCGCCGAGGAGCACTGATGGCCGCCTCCGCCAGCGCCGCCGGCTCGCCGGCTCGACGGCCACCGCCGTCGCGCCGGCCACGAGTACCTTCCCCAGGCTGCTGGCCGGGCTGGCGGCCTCCCGCCCCAGCGACACGGCGATGCAGGAGAAGCGGTACGGCATCTGGATGCCGCTGACCTGGGCGCAGTATGCCGAACGGGTCCGCGACTTCGCCCATGGGCTGGCCTCGATGGGCATCGAGCGCGGGGATATCGTCGCGGTCCTCGGCGACAACCGCCCGGAGTGGCTCATCGCCGAGCTCGCCGCCCAGAGCATCGGTGCTGCCGTCGTCGGCATCTACCCGACAAGCATCGGCGAGGAGCTGCTCCACATCCTCACCCTGGCCCGGATCCGCGTCGTCGTCGCCGAGGACCAGGAGCAGGTCGACAAGCTGCTCAAGCTGCGGGCCGACCAGGCCGCCGCGCCCAGCACGGACATGCCGCCGCTGCTCGTCGAGACCGTCGTCTTCTACGACCCGCACGGGCTCGAACAGTATGTCGACCCGGTCCTGAAGGACTTCACCGACGTCGAGGCCGCCGGCCGCGAGTGGGGTGCCCAGCGCCCCGGCTGGTATGACGCCCAGGTGGATCTGGGCCAGCCGGGTGACACCGCAGTGGTCTGCACGACCTCGGGGACGACGAGCCGGCCCAAGCTCGCGGAGCTGAGCCACACCAACCTCCTGGCGATGGCCGAGCACCTCACCGCCATCGACCCGATCGCGGCGAAAGACCGGTACGTCTCCTTCCTGCCGTTCGCCTGGATCGGTGAGCAGATGCTCGCCGTGGCCTGCGGGCTCTCCCGGGGGCTGACCCTGTCCTTCCCGGAGGACTCGGCCACGCAGAAGACCGACCTGCGCGAGATCGGCCCCGACGTCATGTTCTCCCCTCCCCGGATCTGGGAGTCGATGCTCTCCGAGGTCCAGGTCCGCATCGACGAGGCCGGCTGGCTCAAGCGGAAGGTCTTCGGCTGGGGATATGCCATCGGTGACAGGGTCGCCGAGCACAAGATCCACGGCCGGGGCACCGGCGGTCTCGCGGTGGTCCACTGGGTCGCCGACCAGGTGGCGCTTCGGCCGGTCCGCGACCAGCTCGGACTGGCGCGGATCCAACACTGCTACACCGGTGGCGCCCCCCTCGGTCCCGACGTCTTCCGGTTCTTCCACGCGATCGGCGTCAACCTCAAGCAGATCTACGGCCAGACCGAGATCTGCGGGATTGCCGTGGTCCACCGCGACGACGACATCGCCTTCAACACCGTTGGCACCCCGATCGAACAGACCGAGATCACCATCGACGAGGTCGGCGAGATCCTGCTGCGGTCCGCCTCGGTCTTCAAGGGCTACCTGCGCAACCCTGCGGCCACCGCCGAGGCAGTCGACGCGGCCGGCTGGCTGCACACCGGGGACGCCGGCTATCTCGACGACAAGGGCCATCTCGTCGTCATCGACCGGCAGAAGGACGTCCTCACCACGGCCGACGGCACGAGGTTCTCCTCCGCCTTCATCGAGAACAAGCTGAAGTTCAGCCCGTATGTCGAGGAGGCAGTGGTCTTCCCGGTCGCCGGCGGGATGACGGCGATCATCACCTTGGACCCGTTGACGACCGGGTCGTGGGCCGAGCACGAGCGCCTCTCCTATACGACCTACACCGACCTCGCCGGCAAGTCCGAGGTGCGCGACCTCATCAGCGAGGAGGTCCACCGAGCCAACGAGGATCTGCCCGAGAGCATCCGCGTCGGGCGATTCCTGCTGCTACACAAGCAGTTCGACCCCGACGACGACGAGATCACCCGCACCCGCAAGGTGCGCCGCAATGTCATCACCGAGCGGTATGCCGACATCATCAGCGCCCTTGAGTCCGGTGCTCCTGGCGTGGACGTCTCGACCACGGTGACCTACCAGGACGGCAGCACTGTCCAGCGCGAGATTCGCCTCGCCATCGTCGACATGTCGACCTACCACGTCCCCGAGGGCCGCAAGCGTCGGCCGGTCTGGAGTGGGCGCCGATGAGCACCTTCTTGTCCCTCACCGTCTACGGCCTGGCCGACGGGGCGATCCTCGCGTTGGCGGCGCTGGGTTTCGTCCTGATCTACAAGGCCACCCAGGTCATCAACTTCGCCCAGGGCGAGTTCCTCCTCGTCGGGGCGTACCTCTTCTACACCTGTTTCGTCATCTTCCGGCTTCCGCTCGTCGTCGCCGTCGTCGCGGCCGCGGCGCTGGCAGTGCTGCTCGGCGTCCTGGTCGAGCGGTTCATCCTGCGCCCCCTGGTCGGCGAGAACGCGATCAGCGTCATCATGGTGACGATCGGTCTGTCCTCGGTGCTGAAGTCGTTGGTCCAGCTCTTCTTCGGGACCTCGGTCCGGGAGCAGCCGAAGATCCTGCCGACCACGCAGGTCAAGCTGCTCGGGGTGTCGATCCAGCTCGACCGGCTCCTCGCCATCGTTATCGCCGGGATCGTCCTGGTCGGCTTCACCATCTTCTTCCGCCGGTCCCGGCACGGCATCGCGATGCGAGCGGTCGCCGACGACCAGCCGGCCGCGCTCACCATGGGCATCTCGGTGCGTCGCGTCTTCGCCCTCGCCTGGGCACTCGCCGCGACCAGCGCGCTCATCGCCGGGGTGCTCCTGGCCGACCTCTCCGCGGTCGACCAGAATATCGCCGCCTTTGGACTGGTCGTCTTCCCGGTCGTCATCATGGGTGGCCTTGACTCGGTGCCCGGCACGATCGTCGGTGGCCTGACCATTGGCCTGCTCAAGTCCTATGTCTCCGGCTACGCCGACGCCGGTCTGGCCGAGGTCATCCCCTACATCGTCCTGACCGGAGTCCTCATGGTTCGGCCCTACGGCATCTTCGGCGAGACCAGGATCGAGAGGGTCTAAGCGATGGCGACCGCGACCGGCATCTACCACCGGACCTATAAGGCCGAGCTGGCCCTGCGACACACCAAGGCCGAGTTCGCCCGGCTCATCATCATGGCGGCTGCCCTGGTTGCGGCGCCCTCGGTCCTCGACTCGTACTGGCTCGGGATCGTCAACACCATCCTCATCGCGGTCATCGGCGCCGTGGGCCTGAACATCCTCGTCGGCTTCACCGGCCAGATCTCGCTCGGCCAGGGCGGCTTCCTTGCTGTCGGCGCGTTCACCTCGGCGTTGCTGTCGACCCGGGCCGGTCTGCCGGTGCCGCTGTCGCTCATCGCCGCGGTCCTCGTCACGGCGGTGATCGGTGCGATGTTCGGTCTGCCGGCGCTGCGGCTCAAGGGCCTCTACCTCGCCATCGCCACGCTGGCCAGCCAGGAGATCATCCTCTTCGTCGTCAAGCGGTGGGGCTTCCTCACCGAGGACAAGGGGTATGTCGACGTCCCGCGGCTCAATATCTTCGGTTGGCAGATCGAGCGGGAGACCTTCGAGACCCAGTGGTACTGGGTCCTCTTGCCGATCACCATCCTGGCTGTCCTCGCGGCCCGCAATATCTTCCGGACCGGTTTGGGTCGGTCGTTCATGGCCGTGCGCGACCAGGACATCGCTGCCGAGGCCATCGGGGTCAACCTCACCCGCGCCAAGGTGACCGCCTTCGCGGTGTCGAGCGGCTTCGCCGGGCTGGCCGGTGGCCTGGCCGCTCATTACACCGAGATCGTCACCTGGGAGCGGTACACCCTCGACGTCTCGGTGCTCTACCTCGCGATGATCATCGTCGGTGGTCTGGGCAGCGTGGCCGGATCGGTCTACGGCGCCATCTTCATGATGGTGCTGCCGCCGATCCTCACCGATCTCGCCGAGGCACTCCAGGACACCGCGCCCTTCCTCTCCGACCAGCTCCCGGCGATCAAGAACGCCGTCTTCGGCCTGGCCATCATCGTCTTCCTGCTCGTCGAGCCGCGTGGTCTGGACCGGATCTGGTCCCGCGTCAAGGACTACGTCCGGTTCTGGCCGTTCCGCTACTGACCTCCTCCCCACCCCGCTTGCACCGACAGATCCGACACCACCCCACCCTCCCGGCACGATCCGAACGGAGTCAGACATGAAAGCCACGACACGCATCTCGGCCCTGGCCGCCGCCGCTGCGGTAGCCCTCGCCCTGTCGGCCTGCGGAGGCGGCGGCAGCGGAGGCAGCTCCGGCGGAGGTGGGTCAGCGGCGCCGATCAAGATCGGCATCATCGCCGACCTCACCGGCGCAACCGGCGACGTCGGCAAGCCCTACAACGAGGGCATGCTCGGCTATATCGACTGGGTCAACGCCAAGGGCGGCATCAGCGGCCGCAAGATCGAGGCGATGTCCAACGACTACGCCTACAAGGTCCCCACCGCCGAGGAGCTGTACAAGAAGTACGTCTCGGAGAAGGCCGTCGTCATCCAAGGCTGGGGCACCGGTGACTCCGAGGCCCTGCGGACCAAGGTCGCCGCCGACAAGCTCCCGTTCATGTCGGCCTCCTACGCCGAGGTCCTCACTGACGTGGCCCAGTCGCCATACAACTTCGTCGTCGCACCCACCTACTCCGACCAGATGCGCGTGGCCCTCAACTGGATCGCCAAGGACGCCGGCGGCAAGGCCGAGGTGGCCGTCTTCCACAACGACAGCCCGTTCGGCACCGCCCCACTGGCCGACGGTCAGAAGTGGATCACCGAGAAGGGGCTCCAGCTGGGCTTCAAGCCGTACCCGATGCCCAAGGGCACGACGAGCTTCACCGGTCTGCTCCAGCAGGCACAGAGCCAGGGCGCGAAGTACATCGTCATCCAGAACGTCTCGAGCCCGGCCGCCCAGGTCGCCAAGGACATCAAGGCCAACGGGCTGGACATGAAGATCGTCTGCCTCAACTGGTGCTCCGACGAGCTCTTCATCAAGACCGCCGGCGCCGAGAACGCCGAGGGTCACATCCTCATCCAGCCGTTCGCGCCGGCCTCGGCGGCCAAGCCCGGCCACAAGGACATCGAGGACTACCTCAAGGCCAAGGGCACGACCCTGACCGAGAAGGGCGTCCACTACGCCCAGGGCTGGTACACCATGGCGGTCATGGCCAAGGGCATTGAGAAGGCCCTCGCGGCCGGCGGTGACCTCACCGGCGAAGCGATCCGCAAGGCGCTGGAGACGATGGACGCGGTCGACACCGGCGGCGTGGTCGGCACCGGCACGGTGAAGTTCGCCGCGGACTCGCACCGGGGCTCCACCGGTACCGGTATCTACCAGGTCAAGGGTGGCACCTTCGCCGAGGTCGCTGCCAACCAAGTTCCCTGATGACTGCACCCTCAGCGGGAGCTGCGGTGGTGGCCGGGTCGCCGGCCACCACCGACCTGCTCAGCCTCAACACCGTCGAGGTCATCTACGACGACGTCATCCTCGTGCTGCGCGGGCTCTCCCTCGCCGTGCCGCACGGGAAGATCGTCGCCCTCCTGGGGTCCAATGGCGCCGGGAAGTCGACGACCCTCAAGGCGATCTCCGGGCTGCTCCCGACCGAGCACGGTGAGGTCACCGACGGCACGGTGACCTTCGACGGCCAGGACATCACCTCGCGCGATGCGGCCGACCGGGTGAGGATGGGCCTCTCCCTGTGTATGGAGGGCCGGCACGTCTTCGAGCACCTCACGGTGGCCGAGAACCTCATCGCCGGGGCGTACTTCCGGGGCCGGGTCGACATCGAGGCCGAGCTGGACACGGTGTACCGGCTGCTGCCCAAGCTTGCCGACCGCCGCAGCCAGGTGGCGGGCTATCTCTCCGGCGGCGAGCAGCAGATGCTCGCCATCGCCCGGGCGCTGATGGCCAAGCCGCGCTTGCTCATGCTCGACGAGCCCTCGCTCGGGCTGGCCCCGCTGCTGGTCAAGGAGATCTTCGCGTTCATCGCCCAGATCAACGAGGAGATGGGCCTGACCGTCCTGGTCGTCGAGCAGAACGCCCGGCGGGCCCTGGAGATCGCCCACCACGGCTACATCATGGAGCAGGGCCGGATCGTCCTGGAGGGCACGGCCGCCGAGCTCGCCGACAACCCGGACGTCAAGGAGTTCTACCTCGGCCTGGGCGACTCCGGCGCGCGGAAGAGCTTCCGCGACGTGAAGCACTACAAGCGCCGCAAGCGCTGGCTCTAGGAGGTCGGTGATGGTCTCGTCCGTCGTCGGTGCCGTCGAGGCGTATGTCGACCAGGTGGCTCCGGCGGTGGCGCAGGCCCTTGCCGCCGCCACGGCCGCGGTGCCGACGCTCGCCGCCCGCTTCGCGGCGGCGGGCGTCGACCCCGCGGGGGGCGTCGAGGCCTTGAACGGCATACCGGTGCTCTCCAAGGACGACGTCCTGGCCCAGCAGCGAGCCGACCCGCCCTTCGGTGGGCTGCTCGCGGCCGACGCCGACGTGGCGCGGGTGTACCAGTCACCCGGGCCGCTCTACGAGCCGATGCTCGCCGGCCCCGACCCGTGGCGCTGGGCGCCGGCGCTGCAGGCGGCCGGGATCGGTGCGGCGGACCTGGTCCTCAACTGCTTCGGGTACCACCTCTCGCCCGCCGGCGCGATGTTCGACGAGGGGGCCCGGGCGGTCGGTGCGCGGGTGCTGCCGGGGGGGATCGGCAACCAGGACCTCCAGGCCGCCGCAATCGCGGACCTCGGGGTGAGCGGGTACACCGGGCTGCCGAGCTATCTCAAGGCGCTCATCGAGCGGTATGACGACGCGGGCCTGCCGCGCGAGCGGTGGCGGCTGGCCAAGGCCGTCGTCACGGCCGAACCGCTGCCGGACTCGCTGCGCGCGGTGCTCCAGGAGCGGGTGCCGACGGTGCTCATGGCGTACGGCACGGCCGAGGCGGGGCTGATCGGCTACGAGGACGCCCCGGGCAGTGGCCTGCTGCCCGCCCCGGGCGTGCTCATCCAGGTCTGCTCCCTCGACACCGGCCTGCCGGTGGTCGAGGGGGAGGGCGAGGTCGTCGTCACGGTGCTGCGCCGCGGGTACCCCCTCGTCCGGTTCGGCACGGGTGACCTGTCGGCGTGGACCGTCGGAGCGGACGGCCGGGCCCGGCTCGTCGGGGTCCTCGGGCGCTCCGGTGCCGCGGTCAAGGTGCGCGGGATGTTCCTTCACCCGCGCCAGGCCGGCGCCGTCCTCGCCGGGGTTGCCGGGGTGTCCGCCTGGCAGCTGGTCATCGACCGGGTCGACCACCTCGACCAGCTGAGCGCGCACGTCGTCCTGGCGCCGGGCGTCGACGGGGATGCGGTCTGCGCCGAGGTCGCCCGCCGGGTCCGGGACGGGTTGCGGTTCACCTGTACCGTCGTCCCCGTCCCGGCGATCGAGGCCGAGGGAGTCATCCGGGACGCGCGCGACTGGTCCTGACCGGCATACCGGTCCTGACCGGCATACCGGTCCTGACCGGCATACCGCCGCGTGGCAGCCGATCTGAGGTGCGCCGGACGGATAGCCTGCTGGGGTGTCCGAGACGTACACCGCACGCCACCTGCAGGTCCTCGAGGGGCTCGAGGCCGTGCGCAAGCGTCCCGGCATGTACATCGGGTCCACCGACGGTCGCGGGCTCATGCACTGCCTGTGGGAGATCATCGACAATGCCGTCGACGAGACCCTGGCCGGGGCGGGCAAGCACATCGACGTCGTGCTGCACGCGGACGGCTCGGTCGAGGTGCGCGACAACGGCCGCGGCATCCCGGTCGACGTCGAGCCCCGGACCGGGCTGAGCGGCGTCGAGGTCGTCTTCACCAAGCTGCACGCCGGCGGCAAGTTCGGTGGCGGCTCCTACACCGCCAGCGGCGGGCTCCACGGGGTCGGCGCATCGGTCGTCAACGCCCTCTCGGCGCGGCTGGACGTCGAGGTCGACCGTGGCGGCAAGACCCACGCGATGTCCTTCCGGCGCGGCGAACCCGGGAACTTCGCCGACCGCGGCGGCCCCTCGCCGGACTCGACCTTCTCGCCCTTCGTCGACACCAGCGAGCTGCGGGTCGTCGGCAAGGTCGCCCGGGCCAAGACCGGCTCCCGGGTGCGCTTCTGGCCGGACCGGCAGATCTTCCTCAAGGAGGCCTTCGTCGACCTCTCGGCGCTGCACGACCGGGCCCGGCAGACCTCCTTCCTCGTCCCGGGGCTGGCGATCGTCGTCCGGGACGAGCGGGGTGCCGAGCCGGTCGAGGAGCGCTTCCTCCACGACGGCGGGATCTCCGAGTTCGTCGAGTTCCTCGCGCCGGACGCACCGCTGACCGATGTCTGGCGGCTGCAGGGGTCGGGGACCTTCGTGGAGACGGTGCCGGTGCTCGACGACCGCGGCCACATGACCGCGACCGAGGTCGAGCGCGAGTGCGGCGTCGATATCGCCGTGCGATGGGGGACCGGGTACGACACCTCGGTCCAGTCCTTCGTCAATATCATCACCACGCCCAAGGGCGGCACACACGTCGCGGGCTTCGAACAGACGCTGCTCAAGGTCTTCCGCCGCCAGCTCGAGATCAACGCCCGGCGGCTCAAGGTCGGCACGGACAAGGTGGACAAGGATGACCTCATGGCCGGCCTCACCGCCGTCGTCACGGTGCGCCTCGCCGAGCCGCAGTTCGAGGGCCAGACCAAGGAGGTCCTCGGCACCGCCGCGGTGCGCGCCATCGTCGGGCGGGTGGTCGAGACCGAGCTGACCGCCATCCTCACCTCGACCAAGCGCACCGAGAAGGCGCAGGCAGCGCTGCTGCTGGAGAAGGTCGTCGCCGAGATGAAGTCGCGGATCAGCGCGCGGCTGCACAAGGAGACCCAGCGCCGCAAGACCGCCCTGGAGACCTCGACCCTGCCGGGCAAGCTCAAGGACTGCCGCTCCACCGATCTCGAGCGCACCGAGCTGTTCATCGTCGAGGGCGACAGCGCGCTCGGCACGGCCACCGCCGCCCGCTCCTCGGAGTGGCAGGCGCTGCTGCCGATCCGGGGAAAGATCCTCAACGTCCAGAAGGCCAGCGTCACCGACATGCTCAAGAACGCCGAGTGTGCCGCGATCATCCAGGTGATCGGCGCCGGCTCGGGGCGCAGCTTCGACCTCGACGCGGTTCGCTACGGCAAGGTCATCATCATGACCGACGCCGATGTCGACGGCGCCCACATCCGCACCCTGCTGCTCACGTTGTTCTTCCGCTACATGCGTCCGCTCGTCGCGGCCGGCCGGGTGTATGCCGCCATGCCTCCGCTGCACCGCATCGAGGTGGTCAACCCCGGGTCGGCCAAGAACGAGCTCATCTACACCTACACCGAGGCGCAGATGCGCCAGACCCTTTCTCGGTTGGAGAAACGGGGTAAGAAGGTCAAGCAGCCGATGCAGCGCTACAAGGGCCTCGGGGAGATGGATGCTCACCAGCTCGCCGAGACGACGATGGACCCGCGGCACCGGACCCTGCGCAAGGTGACCCTCGGTGACGCGGCCCGGGCCGAGACGGTGTTCGAGCTGCTCATGGGCAATGACGTCAGCCCCCGGCGGGACTTCATCGTCGACTCCGCCGCCCGGCTGGACCGCGAGCGGATCGACGCCTGAGGCTCAGCTCCTCGGTTCGCTTCGGTTCAGCTCGGTTTCGCCCCCCCCCCCCCCCCCCCCCCCCCCCCCCCCCCCCCCCCCCCCCCCCCCCCCCCCCCCCCCCCCCCCCCCCCCCCCCCCCCCCCCCCCCCCCCCCCCCCCCCCCCCCCCCCCCCCCCCCCCCCCCCCCCCCCCCCCCCCCCCCCCCCCCCCCCCCCCCCCCCCCCCCCCCCCCCCCCCCCCCCCCCCCCCCCCCCCCCCCCCCCCCCCCCCCCCCCCCCCCCCCCCCCCCCCCCCCCCCCCCCCCCCCCCCCCCCCCCCCCCCCCCCCCCCCCCCCCCCCCCCCCCCCCCCCCCCCCCCCCCCCCCCCCCCCCCCCCCCCCCCCCCCCCCCCCCCCCCCCCCCCCCCCCCCCCCCCCCCCCCCCCCCCCCCCCCCCCCCCCCCCCCCCCCCCCCCCCCGGCCCCCGCCCCCCCCCCCCCGGCCGCCCCCCGGGCGGCCCGCCGCCCGCCCCCCCCCCCCCCCCCCCCCCCCCCCCCCCCCCCCCCGGCCCCCCCCCCCCCCCCCCCCCCCCCCCCCCCCCCCCGCCCCCCCCGCCCCCCCCCCCCCCCCCCCCCCCCCCCCCCCCCCCCCCCCCCCCCCCCCCCCCGGCGGGCCCCCCCCCCCCCGCCGCCCCCCCCCCCCCCCCCCCCCCCCCCCCCCACCCCCCCCCCGCCCCCCCCCCCCCCACCCCCCCCCCCCCCCCCCCCCCCCCCCCCCCCCCCCCCCCCCCCCCCCCCCCCCCCCCCCCCCCCCCCCCCCCCCCCCCCCCCCCCCCCGGCCGGCCCCGCGGGCGCGCCCGGGGCCCCCCCCCCCCCCCCCCCCCCCCCCCCCCCCCCCCCCCCCCCCCCCCCCCCCCCCCCCCCCCCCCCCCCCCCCCCCCCCCCCCCCCCCCCCCCCCCCCCCCCCCCCCCCCCCCCCCCCCCCCCCCCCCCCCCCCCCCCCCCCCCCCCCCCCCCCCCCCCCCCCCCCCCCCCCCCCCCCCCCCCCCCCCCCCCCCCCCCCCCCCCCCCCCCCCCCCCCCCCCCCCCCCCCCCCCCCCCCCCCCCCCCCCCCCCCCCCCCCCCCCCCCCCCCCCCCCCCCCCCCCCCCCCCCCCCCCCCCCCCCCCCCCCCCCCCCCCCCCCCCCCCCCCCCCCCCCGCCCCCCCGGCCCCCCCCCCCCCGCCCCCCCCCCCCCCCCCCCCCCCCCCCCCCCCCCCCCCCCCCCCCCCCCCCCCCCCCCCCCCCCCCCCCCCCCCCCCCCCCCCCCCCCCCCCCCCCCCCCCCCCCCCCCCCCCCCCCCCCCCCCCCCCCCCCCCCCCCCCCCCCCCCCCCCCCCCCCCCCCCCCCCCCCCCCCCCCCCCCCCCCCCCCCCCCCCCCCCCCCCCCCCCCGGCCCCCCCCCCCCCCCCCCCCCCCCCCCGGGGGCCCGGTCGGGCTACGTGCCGGTGGTGGTTCGGGTCAGCTGCCCTGAATCCGTATGGCGTGCCGGGTGTGCAGCCGCAGGGCCTCCGGAACTCCCGGGTGGACCAGTGCCCCGGACCTGACGACGAAGCGGCCGGCGACGATGGTGTGCCAGGCCGAGGTCGGGCCGCAACGCAGCCAGGCCTCCACGGGGTCGGCGACGGCACCGGCATACAGCGGGCCGTCGAGGCGCCATACCGCGATATCGGCGACCGAACCGGGAACCAGCGTCCCGATCTCACCCCGCCGACCCAGGCAGTCGGCGCCACCCTCGGTCGCCATCTCAAGCACGTCGCGGGCGGTCAGCGACGCGGGGCCGTCCCGGAGCTTGCCGAGGAGCATCGCCTGACGGGCCTCGAGCCACATCGAGCCGCTGTCTGCCGACGACGAGCCGTCGACCCCGAGGCCCACGGAGATTCCGTACCGCCGCATGGGAACGACCGGCGCGATCCCGGAGCCGAGGATGAGGTTGCTGCTCGGGCAGTGGGCGACCGACACCTCGGCTGCGCCGAGACGGCGCTGCTCGGCGTCGTCGGGCCGGACGCAGTGCGCGACCCAGGTGCGGGAGGTGGCCCAGCCGGTCCGCTCGAGGTACTCCGTCGGCCGGCAGCCGAAGGTGGCGAGCGAGAAGGCGTCGTCCTCGGCGTTCTCGGCGAAGTGGGTGTGCAGGCGCACGTCGAGCCGCTCGGCAAGCTCGGCCGTCGCAGTCATGAGCCGTTCGGTGACGCTGAACGGGCTGCACGGCGCCAAGGCGACGCGGACCATGGCGCCGGGGGAGCGGTCGTGGTGGCGGGAGACGGCCTCCTCGCTCGCGGCGAGGATCTCGTCGTCATCGGCGACCACGTCGTCCGGCGGCAGCCCGCCGTCCTTGGCGCTACGGCTCATCGACCCCCGGGTGGGGTGGAAGCGCATCCCGAGGTCGCGGGCCGCGACGATCGAGGCGCCGAGGAGGTCGCCGGCACCGCGGGGGTGGACGTAGAGATGGTCGGTGCTCGTCGTGCAGCCACTGAGGGCCAGCTCAGCCAGCCCGACGAAGGTGCTCGCGTAGACCGACTCCTCGTCGAGCCCGCGCCAGAGTGGGTACAGCGAGGTCAGCCACCCGAAGAGCGGCTTGTCCGTCATCCCGGGGTAGGCCCGGGTGAGGTTCTGGTAGAGGTGGTGGTGGGTGTTGACCAGCCCGGGGGTGACCAGGCAGCCGCCGACGTCGACCGCCTCGGCGGCCTGGGGCGGGGGCTCCCCGGCTCCACCGACCGCGGTGACCATGCCGCCGGTGACCGCCACCCAACCGCCGCGGAGCTCGGTCCGCGCGCCGTCGACCGTGGCGACAAGGTCCGCCCGGTGCAGGAGCAGGTCACAGTGGTCCGGGTCAGGCATCATCGGCGCTGGTCAGCCCCTCCGACGCACGATCTCCTCGGCGATCTGGATGGCGTTGAGCGCGGCGCCCTTGCGGAGGTTGTCATTGCTGACGAATAGCGCCAGCCCCCGGCCGTCGGCGACCGACTGGTCGGCCCGGACCCGACCGACAAAGCTCGGGTCCTGCCCGGCCGCCTGGATCGGGTTGGGCACTGCCGTGACGACGACGCCGGGGGCGGCGCGGAGCACCTCGAGGGCGCGCTCCGGGGAGATCGGGCGCTCGAACTCGGCGTTGAGGGCGAGCGAGTGGCCGGTGTAGACAGGAACGCGCACGCAGGTGCCGCTCACCGCCAGGTCGGGGATATGCAGGATCTTGCGCGACTCGTTGCGCAGCTTCTGCTCCTCGTCGGTCTCGCCCGAGCCGTCCTCGACGAGCGAGCCAGCGATCGGCACGACGTTGAAGGCGATGGGGGCGACATACGCAACCGGGGCAGGGAAGGTGACCGCGCTGCCGTCGAAGGCGAGCGCCGCCGCGCCGTCGGCCACGGCGCGCACCTGGGTGTCGAGCTCGGCGACGCCCTTGCCGCCAGTTCCGGACACTGCCTGGTACGTCGAGACGACAAGTCGACGCAGCCCCGCCTCGGTGTGCAGCGGCTGGAGCACCGGCATCGCGGCCATGGTCGTGCAGTTGGGGTTCGCGACGATCCCGCGGGGGAGGTCGTCGAGGTCGTCGGGGTTGACCTCGCTGACGACCAGCGGCACCTGCCTGTCCATCCGCCAGGCGCTGGAGTTGTCGATGACGACGGCACCGGCGGCGGCCACCGTGGGGGCGTACTGGAGCGAGGCGCCCTTGCCGGCGGAGAAGAGCGCGATGTCGAGGCCCGAGAAGTCGGCGGTCGCCATGTCCTCGACGACGACCTCGCCGTCGCCCCACGGCAGGGTCCTGCCCGCCGACCGTGCGGAGGCGAAGAAGCGGACCTGGTCGACCGGGAAGGCGCGCTCCGCCAGGAGGGTGCGCATGACGCCGCCCACCTGGCCCGTGGCGCCGAAGACTCCAACTCGCATGGTCAGCGAGTGTACGGCCGCTCTGCCGGCTGATCAGGGAGCCGACACGACGTGAGACACCCCCGCGGTGCTGGGAGCCCTTGGCTGTCGCCTTCCCCCTCCGGAGCCCCGCTGCGGGCACTCAAACGTGCAGTAGTCGGTTTCGGGGCCGGCATACTGGGGCATTTCGGGCGCGAAACGGGACTACTGCACGTTCGGGTGCTCGGCAGCGCAGCTCCGAGCGGCCAGGAGGCATGCCAAGGGGCCGCGCGACAGTGGAGTGGCCCAGGGTGGCGAGCCCGGTCAGGGGAGGGCGGGGCCGATCCCTGCGATGACGGTGCTCGCGGGCGAGCCAGAGCCATCCCGGCGGCCGACTGCCTCCGGTAGCGCCACCGGAACGCCGTTCGCGGCACTGGCCCGCGCCGGAGCAGCGCCGACCCACCCGAGGACCAGGGTGTCCTCGCCCTTGAGGAACCGGTGGCACCGCACCCCGCCGGTACCGCGGCCCTTGGCGGGGTACTCGGCATACGGAGTGACCTTGAGCGAGCCGGGCTGGGTGCCGGGCAGCGCAGCGGAGGTACCCGCGGACGTGACGACGACCGCGTCCCGACCGGGGTCGACCACCCCGAAGTGGACCACGGCGGCCCCCGAGTCCAGCCGGATGCCCGCCATGCCCCCGGCCGGTCGGCCCTGGGGACGGACGAACGACGCGGGGAACCGGAGCAGCTGGGCGTCCGAGGTGACGAAGACGAGGTCGACATCCTCGCGGGGCACCGCCGCAGCCCCGACCACCCAGTCGCCGGGCCGCAGCCCGATCAGCTCGAAGGAGTCCTTCGCGGGGTAGTCGACGAGGACCCGCTTGACGACACCGGCAGCCGTCCCCAGCGCCAGCCCGTCGGCCCCGTCGAGCAGCGAGGCCAACCCGACGACCTCCTCGCCGCGGTCCAGCTCGATGTGGCCCTTGAGCGGAGTCCCGCCCGACAGGGCCGGGGCGCCACTGGTCGGCGGCAAGGTCGGCAGCTCGAGCACCGAGAGCCGGACCAGTCGACCCGTGGAGGTGACCAGCCCGACCTGCCCTCGGGCGGTCGCCGCGACGACCGAGACCACGGCGTCGTGCTTGGCCCGCTCACCGCCGGAGGGGATCGGCTCGTCGGAGGCGGTCCGGGCGAGCAGCCCGGTCGCCGAGAGCAGCACCCAGCACGGGTCGTCCGCGACCTCAAGGGGATGGGTGACCGCAGCCGGGACGCCTGCGGACTCCAGCAGGACGGTCCGCCGCGGGGTGCCATGGGCCTTGGCGACCTCGTCGAGCTCGGTCGAGACGGTCCGCCGGAGCAGGCGCTCGTCGGCGAGGATCGCCCGGAGCTGCTCGATGAGCCGCTCGAGCTCGTCGCGCTCCTTCTCCAGCTCGATCCGGGAGAACTTCGTCAGGCGGCGCAGCTGGAGGTCGAGGATGTAGGTCGCCTGCGCATCGGAGAGGTCGAAGACCGACATGAGCCGGGCCTTCGCGGTCGCCGCGTCGTCGGAGGACCGGATCAGCTGGATGACCTCGTCGATGTCGACGATGGCGATGAGAAGGCCCTCGACGAGGTGGAGCCGGTCCTCGCGGCGGGCCAGCCGGTAAGCCGTCCGGCGCCGGACGACGTCGACGCGGAAGGCGACGAAGACCGCGAGCAGGTCCTTGAGCCCCAGCGTGCGCGGCTGCCCCTCGACCAGGGCGACATTGTTGATCCCGAAGGAGTCCTCCATCGGGGTGAGCCGGAAGAGCTGCTCCAGCACGGCCTCGGGGTGGAAGCCGTTCTTGATCTCGATGACCAGGCGCAGCCCGTGCTTGAGGTCACTGAGGTCCTTCAGGTCCGAGATGCCCTGGAGCTTCTTGGCCGTGACGAGGTCCTTGACCTTCTCGATGACCTTCTCCGGGCCGACGAGATAGGGGAGCTCGGTGACGACGATGCCCTTGCGCCGCGGGGTGATGTTCTCGATTCGGGTGGTCGCGCGGGTCCGGAAGGTGCCGCGCCCGGTCGCATACCCCTCCCGTATGCCGTCCAGGCCCACGATCCGCCCGCCCCCGGGAAGGTCCGGGCCCGGGACGAAGCGCATGAGGTCGTCGAGGGTGGCGTCCGGGTGCTCGATGAGGTGTCGAGCCGCCTGGACCACTTCGACGAGGTTGTGCGGCGGCATGTTCGTCGCCATGCCCACGGCGATGCCGCTCGCGCCGTTGACGAGCAGGTTCGGGAAGGCGGCGGGGAGGACCTCGGGCTGGAGCAGCTGGTCGTCGTAGTTGGGCACCTGGTCGACGGTGTCCTCGTCCAGGCTCGCCGTCATGAGCAGGGCGGCCGGGGCGAGCCGGGCCTCGGTGTACCGGGAGGCGGCCGGGCCGCTGTCGAGGGAGCCGAAGTTGCCGTGCCCGTCGACGAGCGGGAGGCGCATCGAGAACGGCTGGGCCATCCGCACCAGGGCGTCATAGATCGCCTGGTCCCCGTGCGGGTGGTACTTGCCCATGACCTCACCGACGACCCGGGAGGACTTGACGTGGCCGCGGTCCGGCCGCAGGCCGAGCTCGTCCATCGCGAAGAGGATCCGGCGCTGGACCGGCTTGAGGCCGTCCCGGGCGTCGGGCAGGGCGCGCGCGTAGATGACCGAGTACGCGTACTCGAGGAAGGCGCCCTCCATCTCGTCCTGGACGTCGACGTCGATGATCCGTTCGACGAGATCCTCAGGCGGTGGTGCGGTGCGGCCGGTGGCCATGGTCGGGCGTCATCTCCTTCAGCGGCCGGCAGTGGGCTCGACCCCTCATCCTCACAAAGCCTCGGGAGTCGGTGGTGATGCCGCGCCGAACCGGCCCCAGTGGACGATCTCCTCGGCGGGGCGACGACCCCGCTTCAGCGAGGGGCTGCGCCGGTCCTGCGCCGGGTACCCCACGGACACCACCCCCACCAGCCTGCGGTCGGGCGGGATGGCGAGGGTCTCGTGGACCGCCTCGTGCCGCCCCACCGGTATGCCGAAGAAGCAGCTGCCAAGGCCGGCGTCCACGGCGCCGAGGAGGATGAGCAGCGCGGCCATCCCGGTGTCGATATCCCAGTAGGGGACCGGCCAGAAGCCCTCGTCGCGGTCGGTGACCCCCTTGTCGGGCTCGGCATACCGGTCGAGATAGCGCTCCTTGTCTGAACAGCACAGGACGAGCACGGGGGCGGTCATCAGACCGCTCAGCCACGAGTCCGGCTCCTCGCCGGGCGGGGTCGTCGCCGCCCAGAATGCCGCCCGGTCCGCCGCCTCCGTGAGGACGACGAAGTCCCAGCCCTGGCTGAAGCCGGCGCTCGGGGCCCGTGCGGCGTACTCGAGCAGCCGGCGCAGGACGTCGTCGGGGACCGCCTCGTCGGCCTCGTAGCGCCTGACCATGCGGCGGCGCCGGATCACCTCGTCGAGCTCCATGGCCCCATCGTCCCAGGTCACTTCGCACGGTGTGGGCAGCATCGCGTCGCTCCCCGGACCGGTTGCCCTCGGCGCTACGGCGCCCACGTGGGACGATGTGGCCATGAGCGAGGTGGCGGTTCGCCCGGAGGGCTATCCGGCCCAGTGGGAGGCCGACGTGGTCCTCAAGGACGGATCGGTGGCGCACCTCCGCCCGATCGTCCCCGACGACATTCCCGGGGTCCGGCGGTTCCACGCGGGTCAGTCGGAGGAGTCGATCTACCTGCGCTTCTTCGCCCCGCTCAAGGAGCTCTCGGACCGGGATGTCCACCGGTTCACCCATGTCGACTACAAGGATCGGGTCGCCCTTGTCGCGACGATCGGGGACGACATCATCGGGATCGGGCGCTATGACGTCGTCGAGAAGGACAGTGCCGAGGTCGCCTTCAATATCTCCGACCACTACCAGGGCCGCGGGATCGGCTCGATCCTCCTCGAACACCTCGCCGCGATCGCCCACGAGGGCGACATCCGCCGGTTCGTCGCCGAGGTCCTCCCGCAGAACCGCAAGATGCTCAACGTCTTCCGCGAGGCCGGCTACGAGGTGAGCCACCGGTTCGAGGACGGGGTGGTCGCGGTCGGCTTCGATATCACCCCGACCGCCCGATCCCAGGAGGTCCGGCTCGCCCGGGAGCACCGCGCCGAGTCGATCAGCATGAGACGGGTCCTCTACCCCTCATCGATCGCGGTCATCGGAGCGAGCCGCTCGCCGGACCGGGTCGGCCACAACGTCCTGGCGAATATCCTGGGCGCCGGCTTCACCGGGCCGGTCTACGCGGTCAACCCCGAGGCCGACGAGGTGCTCGGGCTGAAGGCATACTCGCGCATCGGCGATATCCCCGGTCAGGTCGACCTCGCCATCGTCGCCGTTCCCGCGGCGCAGGCGGTCCACGTCGCCAAGGAGTGCGGCAAGGCGGGTGTCCACACCCTCCTCGTCGCCAGCGCCGGCTTCGCGGAGGCCGGTCCGGACGGCGAGCTGCTCCAGGACAAGCTGCGACGCCGGGCCCGCAAGTGGGGGATGCGGGTCGTCGGCCCCTCGTCCTTCGGCGTCATCAACAACGACCCGGCCGTCCGACTCAACGCCTCCTTGTCCCCGACCCTGCCATCGCCCGGCCCGCTCGGCCTGTTCAGCCAAAGTGGCGCGCTCGGGATCGCGATCCTCGCCTCCGCCGCGCGCCGTGGCCTGGGGCTGTCGATCTTCGCCAACTCGGGCAACCGCGCCGACGTCTCGGGCAACGACCTTATGCAGTACTGGATCGACGACCCTCGGACCTCTGTCGTCGGGCTCTACCTGGAGTCGATGGGCAACCCGCGCAAGTTCTCCCGCGTCGCGCGTCACCTCGCGTCGACCAAACCAGTCATCGTCGTCAAGTCCGGGCTCAGCGCGTATGACGCCCCGCCGGGTCACCGGATCCGCAACACCCAGATGCCGCACGAGGCCTTCGACTCGATGCTCAACCAGGCCGGCGTCATCCGCGCGAGCGATGTGCACAAGCTGTTCGACATCGCGCAGCTGGCCGTCTCGCAGCCGCTCCCGCGCGGGAACCGGGTCGCCATTGTCGCCAACGCCCACTCCTTGGGCTCGATTGCCGCGCAGTCGGCGTCCGGCCACGGGCTGGAGGTGGCTCACGGCCCGGTCGTCCTCCCTGCCGAGGCCACCGATGCAGATTTCCGGTCGGCACTACGAGAAGTGCTGCAGAACCCGCTCGTCGACTCCGTGCTCACCTGTTTCATCCCACCACTCGTCGTCTACGACGAGGAGGTCGTCCGGGCGGTGCGCGAGGAGGCCGCGGCGACCGACAAGACGGTTCTCGCGTGCTTCCTCGGGATGCACGGGGTGACCGAGCAGCTCACCGCCGTCTCCGAGCGCACCGGAGCGACCCGGACCGTGCCGGCATACACCCTCCCTGAGGACGCCGTGGCCGCGCTAGCCGCGGTGACCCGTTATGCCCAGTGGCGCTATCGAGACCGCGGCGAGCCGGCCATCCCCGCCGACATCGACCGGGCGCGCGGGGCGGCCCTCGTCGAGCGGGTGCTGGAACGCGACCCGCAGGGCCGCACGCTCGACATCGAGGAGACCACCGAGCTGCTGAGCGCCTACGGGATCTCGCTGTGGGAGTCCCGCCGGGTCACCACGGCGGCCGGTGCCACGAAGGCTGCCCGCGAGATCGGCTTCCCGGTCATCATCAAGGCCCGCAACCCGGTGGTCCGCGACCAGGGCGTGCCCGGCGTGGCCGGTGACCTCCAGTCCGAGGAGGCCGTCCGCCTCGCGTTCCGTTCCCTGTCCACGCGGCTCGGCCCCCTGGCCACAGACGGCTTCGCGGTGCAGCACATGGCGAACCCGGGGGTCTTCTGCGTGCTCACGGCTCTGGAGGACCCGCTCTTCGGCCCGGTCGTCAGCTTCTCGGTCGCCGGACCGACAACCGAGATGCTCAGAGACATCTCCTACCGGATCCCGCCGCTGCGCGATGTCGACGTCGCAGACCTCATCGACTCGCTGGAGTCGGCACCGCTCCTCGGCGGGTACCGCGGCCGGGAGCCGGTCGACCGCGGCGCCCTCGAAGACCTCATCGCCCGGGTCGGCGCGCTCTCGGACGACCTGCCGGAGGTCTCCGTGGTGCGCCTGCTGCCGGTCAACGCCTGGGCCGGTGGGGTCGACGTGCTCGGAGCTGAGGTGGTCGTCTCGCCCACCCAGCTGCGTCTCGAGGTGGAGCGCCGCACGATCTGACGCGCCACCGCGGTCGGGAGGCCGGGTCGAGGGACGCGGCGGAAGGCTCGCGGGTGCGACAATGGCGGCCATGTCCGCGCTCCCTGCCGCCTCCTCACTCCCGGCCGACCTGGTCTCCGACATCGAACGGGCCGGGTACTACCCGACTCTGGTCGCCGACGTCGTCGCCCACGCGCTGGCCGGCGAGGCGCCGCGGGCGTACCTGGTCCACCAGGAGACCACCTTCGACGAGGACACCGTGCGTCGCCATATCACCGTCCTCGCCGTGACCTCGAGCCGGCTGGTCATCGCCCACGCCGACGACCACACCGACCCGGCCGCCACCCGGCCGGTCGCCACGGCCAACTGCGAGACCGTCCCGCTGTCGGCCGTCCGGGGGGTGATGACGACCCACGTCGTCCCCGACCCGGTGAGCTATGTCCCGGGCTCGCTCGGCCGGGAGATCACCGTCACCCTCGGCTGGGGCGCGGTGAGCCGGGTCGACCTGCTACCGGCCGTGTGCGCGGACCCGTCGTGCGATGGCGACCACGGATATGACGGCACCGTCACCGCCGACGACATCTCGCTGCGGATCAGCGCCGACGCCGACGGGGACGCGGCCCTGGCGCGGGCCATCGACTTCGCGGCAGCGCTGTCCTCCGCCATCGGTCGCTCCCACCTCGCGTGAGCGACCCGGCCACCTCCGTCGACCCGGCGGCTGTCCCGGGGGTCGAGCCGCCGGGGTATGCCCGGGCGAGCCTGGCCGGCGTCCTGCCCGCCGTCGCCACCTCACTGGGCGTCACCGGGTATGCCGACGACGGCCTGGTCGCCGCCCTGCCGCCGGCCCGCCAGAGCCGTTGTCGTCCTCGTCGACGGGCTGGGGGAGCGGCTGCTGCGCCGTCGCGGCGGGCACGCCCCGTTCCTGAGGTCGCTGCTGCCGACCGGCCAGTCGCTGGTGTGCGGGTACCCGTCGACGACGGCCACCTCGATGGGCAGCTTCGGCACGGGACTGCCGCCGGGCAGCCACGGGCTCGTCGGATACGAGGTGCTCGACCCCGGCACCGACGCCGTCTTCAACGAGCTGTCCTGGACCGACGGTCCCGACCCTCGGTCCTGGCAGCCCGAGCCCACCGTCTTCGAGCGGGCCGCTGCTCAGGGCGTTGGGGTGGCCCGGATCGGGCCGGCATACTTCGACGGCTCCGGCCTGACCAATGCCGCGCTGCGCGGCGGACGCTTCGTGGCAGCGGGCCCCTTGGACGCCCGCATCGCCGCGACCGCCGAAGCGGTCGCCGCGACGAAACGCTCGCTGGTCTACCTCTACTGGGGGGATGTCGACACGGTCGGACATGTCCACGGGTGCACCTCCTTCGAGTGGGGTGAGGAGGTCGAGCGGGTCGACGCGGCGCTACGTCGGCTTGCCGCCTTGGTCCCGGACGACACCGCCATCCACGTCACCGCCGACCACGGCATGGTCGAGGTGCCCTTCGACCGCCGCATCGACCTGGCTGACGAGGCGGGGCTGCTCGACGGCGTCGCCTCGGTCGGGGGCGAACCGCGCGCGGTCCAGCTGTACTGTCGCCCGGGCGCGGCCGAGGACGTCGCCGCGGTATGGCGTGCCCGGCTCGGCGCCTCCGCGACGGTGACCCGGCGTGCGACCGCCGTCGGTCAGGGCTGGTTCGGGCCGGTCCACGACCGGGTGCTGCCGCGGATCGGTGACGTCCTGGTCAACCTGCTCGACGACACCGCGGTGGTCGACAGCTCGAAGATGCGTCCCGAGCTGTTGGTGCTGCGGGGTCTGCACGGCTCGGTGACCGAGGACGAGGTCGCCATACCGTTGCTGTCCGTCCCACCACGAGCCGGGTCGTAGGGTGGTGGGTCGTGGCTGAGCTCGTCTTCTTCTCGGGAACGATGGACTGCGGGAAGTCCACCCTCGCCCTGCAGATGGACCACAACCACCGCGCCCGTGGACGGTCCGGGCTCATCTTCACCAAGCACGACCGGGCCGGCGAGTCCGTGCTGTCCTCGCGGCTCGGGCTCGCCACGGCGGCGCATGAGGTCGGCGACACGCTCGACTTCTGGGAGGCCGTCGTCGCCGAGGCCATGGCGAGCCGGGCGGTCGACTACCTCATCTGCGACGAGGCGCAGTTCTACACCCCTGAGCAGGTCGAGCAGCTGGCCCGGATCGTCGACGAGATGGCCGTCGACGTCTTCTGCTTCGGCATCACCGCCGACTTTCGCACCGAGCTCTTCCCGGGGTCCAAACGCCTCGTCGAGCTGGCCGACCGGGTCAGCGTGCTCCAGGTCGAGGCGCTGTGCTGGTGCGGTGCGAAGGCAACGACGAACGCCCGCGTCGTCGACGGGGTCATGGTGGTCGAGGGCGACCAGGTCGTCGTCGGCGACACCACGCCGGGGGGCGCCGGGCTGGTCGACTACGAGGTGCTCTGCCGTCGGCACTACATGCGCCGGATGACCTCGCACGATGCTCAGCGGGTCGCGTCGTCGGCGCAGGCGCTCCCGCTGGAGATCGATGCCTGTCCGTTGCCGCGTTCCCAGCCGCCGTATGTGACGACTCCTCCGGCTCCGTAGCGTCGGTGGACCGGCCCACGGGCCGATCCGGGGCCCGCTAGGACCCGTCTCCTGGACGGCTGCGCCCCGTGCCGAAGACGATCTCGTCCCAGCTCGGCACGCTCGGACGCCGGGTTCTGCGGGCCGGGGGCGCCTCCTCCACGGCGGCGTCGGACCCGGGGCCGCCATCGGGTGAGTCGTCGACGACGCTCGGGGCGTCGATCACTCCACCGGGCTCTGCTTCGACAGCGTCGGCCTCGCCGAGGCCGCGGCCCATCTCGACATCGGTCAGCTCGTCGGGCTCGGCGAGGTCGTCGGGCTCGGCGAGGTACAACGGCGCGGCGTCGAGGTCCGCCGGGCCCGCGTCGAGGAAGGGGTCGTCCAAGGGGTCGGGCTCGACGAGATCGGGCTCGTCCGCGTCGACCGGGGCGGCCGAGACCAGCCGGGGATGCGCGGCAGGTGGCGGCCCGTCGGTCGCTGGGTCGTAGCCGAGGTCGTCGAGGGGGAGCGCGTCCGGCGGGATCAGAGCGGCACCGGGAAGGTCGCTGGGCGCCGGCACCCGGCGGGGCCCGCGGCGGGTCCGGCTGCGTTCCCGCATGGCCGAGACCAGGTCGACGGGGTCGTGGGAGCGACGCACCCGGGGGGTGATGCCGCCTTCGGCCTCGACGTCGTACACCGTGGTCGGGGGACGGACACCCAGCCCACCGGTGAGGACCGACGACGCTGGGTCGTCCTCGCTGAGCCACCGGGCCTCGTCATCGAGCGGGCGAACAGTCCTGGACGGGATGTCGAAGGTCCACCGGGCCCGCCGCTCCCGGCCCCCGGCCGAGAAGGTCACCGCCAGGGTCCAGCGGCCGCTCTCGCCGCGCCAGGCATCCCAGGCCGCCGTCCCCGGGTCGACCTCACGGGTCGCCAGGCGGTGGACGACCCGCTCCTCGAGCGGCGTCGGTGTCTGGGTGTGGGGCAGCGTCGCGGTCCGGCCCATGATGGCGATGTGGTAGCGCTCGTCGATGACCGGGCCCTCGTACTTGCGGACCCGCTCGATGCTCCACCCGGTGCGGGCGCTGACCTCCTCGGCGGTCAGCCCGGACCGCACGAGGGCCTGGACCTCCCGGGGACGCGCTCCGCCCTCCATCTCGATCTGGAGCTGCCCGAGGCGGGGCCGGTCGTGCCGGGCTGCTGCTCGGAGGGCGTCATCGATGGGCAGGGTGAACCGTTGTCCGTCGGGGCCGACGAGAACGACGCGGCGCCCATCCTCGTGGACGCCGACGAGGCGTAGGTCCTGCATGGTCCCCTCCTTCGGTCCCCGGCGTTGACCCGAGCGTGCCACTGGCGGACACCCCGCGGCGGGTGCCACGCCGAGGGGGCCTAGGGTGAGTGCCCGGAAGGTGGTGCTGGACATGGACAGCGTGCTCCTCGAGCAGCTGGAGGCGCTCGCGATCGAGGCGGCCGTCGCCGCAGGGCGCCTCATTGTCGGTGAGCGGCCGGATGTCGTCGCCGTCGCCGCAACGAAGACCTCGCCGACCGACGTCGTCACGGCCATGGATACCGCTGCCGAGGACTTCCTCCGCGAGGTCCTGCGGCGCGAACGGCCCCACGATGCCCTCCTGGGTGAAGAGCGCGCGATCTCGGCCGGCGAGTCCGGGCTGACCTGGGTCCTGGACCCGATCGACGGGACGGTCAACTACCTGTACGGCATACCTCAGTTCGGCGTCTCCGTCGCGGTGGTGACCGGTGACCCCACCACGGTGGGGGCCTGGCGGCCCGTCGCCGGCGCTGTCGCCCACCCCAGTGCCTCGACCGTCTACCACGCCAGGGCCGGGGCAGGTGCGTGGCGACGCGGGCCCGATGGCCGCGACGAGCGGCTGACGGTGTCCACCGCGTCGAGCCTGGACGCTGCCCTGGTCGGCACCGGCTTCGGGTACCGCGCCGACCAGCGACGGGCTCAGGCCGAGATCCTGGCCCGGGTGCTGCCCCGGGTCCGCGACATCCGGCGGATGGGCAGTGCAGCGCTCGACCTGTGCCTGGTCGCCTCGGGTCGCCTCGACGTCTTCTATGAGATGGGTCTCAACGCCTGGGATATCGCCGCGGCCTGGCTGGTCGTCACCGAGGCCGGCGGCGTGCTCCGGGGGGCCGACGGCGGCCCTCCAGCACCGGGTCTGACCCTCGCCGGCCCGGTCGGGTTGGTCGAGGAGCTCGACCGGCTCGTGAGGGCCGAGATGACGTAAGGGGTGTGGATGAGGCACAATCCGCGCGCAGTGGTGTGTTGGCACAAAACGACCGGTTGAGGCGTTCTGGGGAGCAGCACCGGCTGAGAGGACATAGGGAGAACGATGGCAACCGACTACGACGCACCCCGTAAGACCGACGACGACCTCGCCGAGGACTCGCTCGAGGAGCTCAAGGCCCGCCGGGTGGAGAAGTCCAGCTCGAGTGTCGACGTGGACGAAGCCGAGCAGGCGGAGGGTTTCGAGCTGCCCGGCGCTGACCTGTCGGGCGAGGAGCTCTCAGTGCGGGTCATCCCGCGGCAGGCCGACGAGTTCACCTGCTCGAAGTGCTTCCTCGTGCACCATCGCAGCCAGCTCGCCAAGGAGGTCGGCGGACAGCTCGTCTGTCGAGAGTGCGCGGCCTGAGCGTCCCGAGGCAGCCGTGAGCAGGCAACCATGAGCCGGCGTGTGCCCGTCCTCATCCAGCGGCTGGACCCGGACCTCCCGTTGCCGAGCTATGCCCGCCCCGGGGATGCCGGGGCGGACCTCGTGGCGCGCCACGATGTGCTCCTCGGGCCGGGGGAGCGCGCCCTGGTCGCTACCGGTGTCGCCATCGCCCTGCCGGACGGGTATGCCGCCTTCGTCCATCCGCGCTCGGGCCTCGCGGCCAGGCACGGGGTCACCACCCTCAACGGTCCTGGGACCGTCGACGCCGGCTACCGAGGAGAGATCCAAGTCAACCTCGTCAACCTCGACCCGGCCCTGCCCTTCCAGGTGCGCCGCGGCGACCGGATCGCCCAGCTCGTCGTCCAGGAGGTCGCCGTCGCCGACCTCGTCGAGGTGACCCAGCTGCCGGACAGCGCTCGCGGCTCGGGAGGCCATGGGCATACCGGCGGGTTCACCCCCATCGACCGGCAGCCGTGAGACGCTAGGTCGAACCCACCGTCTGCGTCGGCCCATGGCCTGCGCCTGGAGCAAGGACATCGTCAGTGGCACTCTTCCGTCGTCGCGCCGAGGAGCCCGGCGTGGCCGCACCCGCGGACCCCGTCGACAATGACCGGGAGGCCGGTCCCGCGGCCCCGGAGAGCGGCGCCGACGGCCCTGCGGACCGGCTGACCGGGCCCCGGGACCGGTCCGAGGTCGTCGACACCGCGGGGCTCCTCGACTTTGGTGCGCTGCTCCTCGCCCCGCGGGACGGGATGCAGCTGCACCTGGAGACCGATGAGGCCGGCCAGGGCGTCCTCGCCGTTACGGTTCTGGTCGCCGGCTCGGCCGTGCAGCTGCAGGCCTTCGCCGCACCCAAGACGATGGGGATCTGGGCCGAGATCCGCGGCGAGATCGCCCAGAGCATCGTCGCCCAGGGCGGCACCGCCGACATCGTCGACGGCCCGTTCGGCCGTGAGCTGCTCACCCGGATGCCCCAGCGGGGGGCGGACGGCCGCACCCAGTTCCAGCCGGCGCGGTTCATCGGTATCGACGGGCCCCGGTGGTTCCTCCGCGCCGTCGTCAGCGGTGCCGGCGCCGCGGACCCGACCCAGGTGGCTCCGGCGCTGGCCGTGGTGCGTGACGTCGTCGTGTCCAGGGGCGACGCTCCGATGGCCCCCCGGGACCTGCTTCCGCTCACCCTCCCCGTCGAGCTGTCCGCCGCGCCGGAGCCGCCCCAGGAGTATGTCGGCAAGCGTCGCCGCGAGGACGACCTGCGACCCTTCGACCGGGGTCCCGAGATCACCGAGATCCACTGAGAGGGACGACGCGATGACCAGGCCCTGGACCCGCGTGCTCGAGCGGCTGCGGATGACCCCCGAGCAGCTCGACGCCGACACGATGGTGGCGGACTCCCAGCGTCGCGGCGGGAAGCCGATCCGCGACCTGGCCGACCGCCAGGTCGCGACCGTCTCCGGCGCGGTGCGCTCGATCATCCTGCGCCCCGCCACCGAGGTGCCGGCGCTGGTCGCCGAGCTCTACGACGGCACCGAGCCGCTGACCCTGGTCTGGCTGGGCCGTCGGGAGATCCTCGGCATCCACCCGGGCACCGTCCTCAAGGCCACCGGCCGGGTCACCCGGTACCGGGGCGTGAAGACGATTTTCAACGCGTCATACGAGATCATCCCGCCCCATGCCTGAGGGCTGGGGCGAGCACGCGACCGTCGAGGAGCTCGTCCGCCACCGCCTGTCCCAGGCCATCGGTGGGTGGCGCGGGGCGATCGACGCCGCCGTCCCCACCCTGGCGTTCACCGCGGGCTGGATCCAGGCCCAGTCGGTCCGACCTGCGCTGCTCGCCTCGCTCGTGGGCCTCGCCGTCGTCACCGTCGTTCGGGTGGTCCGCCGCGAACCGCTCCAGACGCTCGGGTCGGCCGCCGTCGGGATCGCCGTCGCGGCCTTCTTCGCGCTGCGGTCGGGCAAGGCCGAGGACGTCTTCCTCCCCGGAATCCTCTGGAACGCCGCCTTCGGCGTGCTCTCGCTCATCTCGGTCCTCGTCCGCTGGCCGATGCTCGGGTTCGTCGTCGCCGCGGCCGACCCCGCCGACCTCGCCGAGGACCCCTTCCGGTGGCGTCGTCATCGCGGGATCGTCAAGGTCGCCTCGACGCTCACCTGGGTCCTCGTCGGCCTGTATGCCGTCCGGGTGGCCGTGATGCTGCCGCTCTATCGGGCGGGCGAGGTCTCGGCGCTCGGGGTGAGCAAGATCGTCCTCGGCTGGCCGGCTTACCTTCTGGCGCTCACCGCCATGGGTGTGGTCCTGCTGCGCGGGCGCACCCCGCTCGACGAGGGCGAGCGGACCCCGGCGGGCTAGTCCCGGTCGCTAGTCCAGCTCGCGCGAGTGCGGCCGGTGCCCGGGGCTGAGCAGGTTCTCCAGCTCGTCCTCGTGAGCGGCCGTGGTGAGGAAGAGCAGCTCGTCCCCGGCCTCGAGGGCGTCATCACGGCTCGGCGCGAAAGGCTGACCCGAGCGCAGCACACCGACAAGCACCGTGTCGACCGGCCAGGCGATATCGCCGACCGCCTCGCCGATGAGCGGGCTCGTCGGCGGCAGGGTCATCTCGACCATCGAGGACTTGCCCTGCTGGAAGGTGAAGATCCGGACCAGGTCACCGACGGTGACGGCCTCCTCGACCAGGGCCGTCATGAGGCGCGGCGTCGACACGGCGACATCGACACCCCAGGCCTCGTCGAACAGCCACTCGTTCTTCGGGTTGTTGACCCGGGCGACGGTCCGCGGGACGGCAAACTCGGTCTTGGCCAGTAGCGAGAGGACGAGGTTGACCTTGTCGTCCCCGGTGGCGGCCACGACGACATCGCAGTTGCCGAGCCCCGCCTCGTCGAGGGCGGTGATCTCGCAGGCGTCGGCGAGGAGCCATTGCGCGTCCGGGACCCGAGAGGTGTCGCCCTCGTCGGCGTCCCGGTCGATGAGCAGGACCTGGTGGTCATTGTGGAGCAGCTCTCGGGCGATCGAACGCCCGACGCTGCCCGCACCAGCAATGACGACGCGCATGAAGGGACCTTTCGGTGGCTCAGTCGGCGGGGGGTGCGGCCGCGCAGATCGCCTCGACGGACCCGAGCGAGTGGGCGTCGACGGCGAGGTGGACGAGATCGCCGGCCTGGTAGACGGTGTCGCGATGCGGCAGGACCCCCTCGCCGAGACGGGTGAGATAGACCACACGGCTCGACGACACCTCCTCGAGGCGGGTCAGCCGCTCACCGATCCAGGCGTCGTGCAGCGGCACCTGAGCGACCGAGACCTTGCCCGAGGGGTCGGTGAGCTCGGGGATCGAACCCTTGGGAAGAAGGCGCTGCATCATCTGCTCGGCCGTCCAGCGCACTGTCGCGACCGTCGGGATGCCCAGACGCTGGTAGATCATCGCTCGGGCCGGGTCGTAGATCCGGGCCGCGACATTTTCGACGCCGAAGGTCTCTCTGGCCACCCGAGCAGCGAGGATGTTCGAGTTGTCGCCGCTGCTCACTGCCGCGAAGGCATAGGCCTCGGCCGTCCCGGCGGCCTTGAGCGTGTCCCGGTCGAAGCCCATCCCGGTCACGGTACGGCCGTCGAAGGAGCTCCCGAGCCGGCGGAAGGCCATCGGGTCGGAGTCGATGACCGCCACGTCGTGTCCCTGGTCTGACAGTGACCGGGCCAGGGTCGACCCGACCCGGCCGCATCCCATGATGACGAAGTGCACGAGGACGACGCTACACCGGAGGCGGTCGGTCGGTGTGCGGTCATCATGCCCAGGAATAGAGTGACCTCCGTGGCTACTGGTTCGGTCCTCAAGCGGGTCCTGCTGGGTCGGAAGATGAGCAGCGACCGGCTTCACGAGACCCTCCTGCCGAAGAAGCTCGCGCTGCCCATCTTCGCCAGCGATGCGTTGTCCTCGGTTGCCTATGCGCCCGACGAGATCCTCATCATGCTGGGCCTGGCCGGTGGGGCCTTCGCGGCCATCCACTCGTGGCAGATCGCCCTCGCCGTCATCACCGTCATGGCGATCGTCGTGGCGTCATACCGGCAGAACGTCCATGCCTACCCCTCCGGGGGAGGCGACTATGAGGTGGCCACCGTCAACCTCGGCCCCAAGGCGGGCCTGACCGTCGCCAGTGCCCTGCTCGTCGACTACGTGCTCACCGTCGCCGTCTCGATCTCCTCCGGTGTGGCCAATGCCGCCGGTTTCATCCCGGGCATCCGCGGCAACGAGGTCGTCATCGCTGTCTCCCTCGTCGTCATCCTCTCGGCGATGAACCTCCGCGGGGTGCGCGAGTCCGGCCGCGCCTTCGCCGTCCCGGTCTATGCCTTCATGCTCGCGATCATCGGCATGGGTCTGTGGGGCTTCGTCCGGCAGCTGACCGGCAGCCTCGGCAAGGCGCCCAGTGCGGACCTCATCCTGCCGGCCGATCCCGGGCACAGCTCCCTCGCGGGGGCGGCCGTGGCCTTCCTCATGCTTCGTGCTTTCGCCTCCGGGTGCGCGGCGCTGACCGGAGTCGAGGCGATCTCCAACGGGGTCCCGGCGTTCGAGAAGCCGAAGAGCCGCAATGCGGCGACCACCTTGCTCCTCATGGGCGTGATCTCGGTGGCGATGCTCACCTCGATCATCACGTTGAGCAAGCTCACTGGCATCCAGATGGCCAGCCCAGATGTCGAGTTCGTCACGGCGGACGGGGTCACTCCCGCCACCGGCTACGTCCAGGACACCGTCATCGCCCAGCTGGCCAAGACCGTCTTCGACGGTTTCCCGATCGGCATCGGCGTGGTCACCATCGTCACCGGGATCATCCTCATCCTCGCGGCGAACACGGCGTTCAACGGCTTCCCGGTGCTCGGCTCGATCCTCGCCAAGGACGGCTTCCTCCCGCGCCAGCTGCACACCCGCGGTGACCGGCTCGCCTACAGCAACGGCATCCTCATCCTCGCCGCGGCCGCTGCGGCGCTGATCGTCGCCTACAAGGCCGAGGTCAACAGCCTGATCCAGCTCTATATCGTCGGGGTCTTCGTCTCCTTCACGCTGAGCCAGAGTGGCATGATCCGGCACTGGAACCGTTCGCTGCGCACCGAGACCGACGCGAAGGTGCGCTCACGCATGAAGCGCTCGCGGGTCATCAACGCCGTGGGTGCAGTCATGTCCGGCACGGTCTTGGTCGTCGTCCTCATCACCAAGTTCATGGAAGGGGCGCGGTACGCGATCCTCGCCATGGCGGTGCTCTTCGCGATGATGCTGGCGATCCACCGCCACTACGACAAGGTGCGCACCGAGCTGGCCGTCGACGACGACTATCGTCAGCTGCTGCCCTCTCGGGTCCACGCCGTCGTCCTCGTGTCGAAGATCCACAAGCCGGCGATGCGCGCCCTGGCCTACGCCCGGGCGTCCCGGGCGACGACCTTGGAGGCGCTGACCGTCTCGGTCGACCCGGAGGACTCCGAGGCGTTGTCGAAGGAATGGGCCCGCCGAGAGATCCCGGTGCCGCTGAAGATCCTCGCGTCGCCATACCGGGAGATCACCCGGCCCGTCGTCGACTATGTGAAGTCGATCCGCAGTGAGAACCCGCGCGATGTCGTCACGGTCTACATCCCCGAGTATGTCGTGGGCCACTGGTACGAGCACATCCTGCACAACCAGAGCGCACTGCGCCTCAAGGCCCGGATGCTCTTCACGCCCGGGGTGATGATGGTCAGCGTCCCGTGGCAGCTCCAGTCCTCCGAGGGGCAGGACCCCGAGTGGGTCGACGGGCATCCGTCCACCCTGCGCGTCACCCAATGACCGACGGTCTCGCGGTCGGGGACGAGGTCGAGCTCGAGGTTGGTGCCGTGGCCCATGGCGGCCACTGCGTGGCTGGGGTCGCCGGCCAGGTGGTCTTCGTCCGGCACGCCCTGCCCGGCGAGCGGGTGGTCGCGCGGGTCACCGAGGTCGGCGGCGGCGCCCGGTTCGTCCGGGCCGACGCGGTGTCCGTCCTCCAGCCCTCGTCGGGTCGCCGCGAACCCCCCTGCCGGTATGCCGGTCCGGGGGGCTGCGGCGGCTGCGACTTCCAGCACGCCGACCCCGAGCACGGGAGGGCGCTCAAGGCGGCCGTGGTCTCCGAGCAGCTGCGCAGGCTGGCCAAGGTCGACCTCGACGTGGTCGTGGAGCCGCTCCCCGGCGCTTCGGACGGGCTGCGCTGGCGCAGCCGCCAGCGCTTCGCCGTCGGGCCGGACGGTCGCGCGGGCTTGCGCCGGCACCGCTCGCACGAGATCGTCCCGGTGGCGGACTGCCTCATTGCCGCGGAGGCGGTGACCGCCTCGGGGGTCCTGTCCCGCAGCTGGACCGGGGTCGAGGCCGTCGACGTCGTCGCCCCCGGTGACGGCTCGGCCGCGGTCGTCATCCCGGAGCGCGACGGAGGCGCACGCGGGCCTCAGGTTCACGAGCCGGTCCGCGGGCGCCGGTGGTCCGGCGAGCTCTCCGTCGCGGCCACCGGCTTCTGGCAGGTCCACCCCGGTGCGCCGGCGGCCTATGTCGACCACGTCCTCGACGTCCTCCAGCCGGCCACGGGGGAGCGGATGCTCGACCTGTATGCCGGCGCCGGCCTGTTCGCCGTACCGCTGGCCGATGCCGTCGGCGCCACGGGCCACGTCGACGCGGTCGAGTCGGACCGCCAGGCCGTCGCCGACGGCATCCGCAATGCCACCGGACGGCCGCAGCTGCGTTACCACCGGGGCCGGGTCGACGCGGTGCTGCGGCGGCTCGCCCGGGCCGGGAGGGTCGACGGGGTGGTTCTGGACCCGCCCCGGGCCGGCGCCGGCTCGGCGGTGATCCGGATGATCCTCGGGCAGCGCCCACGCCGGGTGGTCTATGTCGCCTGCGACCCAGCGGCGCTGGCGCGGGACACCGCCTACGCGATGGAGCGCGGCTACGCCCTCACCGGCCTGCGGGCCTTCGACGCCTTCCCGATGACGCACCACGTCGAGTGCATTGCCACCTTCGCCCGCCGGACGTGACGACATGACGCAGGATCCAGACGGCTTCACCTTCTCGGTCTCGGTGCGGATGGCCGACGTCGACGCCGCCGGCGTGGTCTTCAATGCGCACTACCTGGGGTGGTGCGACGACGCCCGGTTCGCCTTCCTCGCCGCGATCGGCCAGCCCTTTGTCCCCGGGCGCTCGACGTCGCTGGCGATGGTCCGCCACGCCGAGCTCGACTGGCTCGTGCCGCTGCACCTGTTCGACAACGCCGAGATCTCAGTTCTCGTCGACCGGGTCGGCGGGACGTCATACACGCTGCGGTACGACATCTGCCGGGCCGGCGAGAGCGAGCCGGTCCGGGCCAGTGCCCGGGTCACCTATGTCGAGGTCGACCTCGGGACCGGGCGACCGGCGCCGTTGCCGGAGGAACTCCGCAGTGCTTTGCTGACAGCAGCCGCCAGGTGTGCTTAGATATCTTGATATCAAGATAAATCACGGAGAAGGGAGCCCGTCGTGGGCAGCGTGAACAGCTTCGGGGCCAAAGGCGTACTCGAGGTTGGTGGGGCGTCATACGACATCTACCGACTGGCAGCGGTCGACGGCAGCCAGAGCCTGCCGTTCAGCCTCAAGGTCCTCCTCGAGAACCTGCTGCGGACCGAGGACGGCGCCAATGTCACCGCCGCGCAGATCCAGGCGCTGGGGTCCTGGGACGAGAACGCCGAACCGGACACCGAGATCCAGTTCACCCCGGCCCGCGTCGTCATGCAGGACTTCACCGGCGTCCCGTGCATCGTCGACCTGGCCACCATGCGCGAGGCCGTCGCCCAGCTGGGCGGCGACCCGGCGCGGATCAACCCGCTTGCCCCGGCCGAGCTGGTCATCGACCACTCCGTGCAGATCGACGTCTTCGGCCGAGCCGACGCCTTCGAGCGCAATGTCGAGCTCGAGTACGGCCGCAACAAGGAGCGCTACCAGTTCCTCCGCTGGGGCCAGACCGCCTTCGACGACTTCTTGGTCGTCCCGCCGGGCACCGGCATCGTCCACCAGGTCAACATCGAGCGGCTCGCCCGGGTGACGATGGTCCGCGACGGCGTCGCCTACCCGGACACCTGCGTCGGCACCGACAGCCACACGACGATGGTCAACGGCCTCGGCGTGCTCGGCTGGGGCGTCGGCGGCATCGAGGCCGAGGCGGCCATGCTCGGTCAGCCGGTGTCGATGCTCATCCCACGCGTCGTCGGGTTCAAGCTCACTGGCGCGGTCCGCCCCGGGGTCACCGCGACCGACGTCGTCCTGACGATCACCGACCTGCTGCGCAAGCACGGCGTCGTCGGCAAGTTCGTCGAGTTCTACGGCGAGGGCGTCTCGGCGCTGCCGCTGGCCAACCGCGCGACGATCGGCAACATGAGCCCGGAGTTCGGCTCCACGTGCGCGATCTTCCCCATCGACGGGGTCACCCTGGACTACCTGCGGCTCACCGGGCGCTCCGACGAGACCGTGGCGCTGGTCGAGGCGTACGCCAAGGAGCAGGGGATGTGGCTCGACCCGGCGGCCGAGCCCCGGTTCTCCGAGAAGCTCTCCCTCGACCTCGGCACGGTGGTCCCCTCGATCGCCGGCCCCAAGCGGCCGCAGGACCGGATCGTCCTGACGCAGGCCAAGGAGCGCTTCGCGACCGATGTCACCAACTATGGCGCCGTCGACGGGCTGCGGTCCGTGCCGGTTGCTGCCGGTGGCGGTGAGCACGCCCACGGCGGTTTCGAGCTGCGCGACGGTGCGGTCGTCATCGCCTCGATCACCTCCTGCACGAACACCTCGAACCCGTCGGTGATGATGGCGGCCGCGATGCTCGCCAAGAACGCCGTGGAGCGTGGCCTGGCCGTCAAGCCGTGGGTGAAGACGTCGATGGCGCCGGGCAGCAAGGTCGTCACCGGCTACTACGAGGCCGCCGGCCTGTGGCCCTATCTCGACAAGCTCGGCTTCAACCTCGTCGGCTACGGCTGCGCGACGTGCATCGGTAACTCCGGCCCGCTGCCCGAGGAGGTCTCCGCGGCGGTGCAGTCCGGCGACCTCGCCGTCACCGCGGTGCTCTCCGGGAACCGGAACTTCGAGGGCCGGATCAACCCCGACGTCAAGATGAACTACCTCGCCTCGCCGCCGCTGGTCATCGCCTACGCCCTCGCGGGGACGATGGACTTCGACTTCGAGACCGAGCCGCTCGGAACCGACGCCGCCGGCGCCCCGGTCTTCCTCAAGGACATCTGGCCGGCCCCGGCCGACGTCGAGGCGACGATCACTGCGTCGATCACGCGGGACCTGTTCGAGAAGGACTACGCCGATGTCTTCGCCGGCGACCAGCGCTGGCAGTCCCTGCCCACCCCCGTGGGGGAGACCTTCGGCTGGGATGCGTCGTCGACCTACGTCCGCAAGCCCCCGTACTTCGAGGGTATGACGATGACGCCCGCGCCGGTCGCGGACATCTCCGGCGCGCGGGTCCTCGCCAAGCTCGGCGACTCGGTGACGACCGACCACATCTCGCCGGCCGGGTCGATCAAGGCCGACTCGCCGGCCGGCCGCTACCTCGCCGAGCACGGCGTCGACCGGGCCGACTTCAACTCGTACGGGTCGCGGCGCGGCAACCACGAGGTGATGATCCGCGGGACCTTCGCGAACATCCGGCTGCGCAACCAGCTGCTCGACGGCGTCGAGGGCGGCTTCACCCGGAACTTCCTCGACGGGGGCGAGCAGACGACGATCTACGACGCGTCGGCGGCCTACCAGGCCGCCGGGGTGCCGCTCGTGGTCCTCGCCGGCAAGGAGTACGGCTCCGGGTCCTCGCGCGACTGGGCAGCCAAGGGCACCGCACTGCTCGGGGTTCGGGCCGTCATCGCCGAGTCGTACGAGCGGATCCACCGCTCGAACCTCATCGGCATGGGCGTCGTCCCGCTCGAGTTCCCCGCGGGTCAGTCGGCATCCTCGCTCGGCCTGGACGGCACCGAGACCTTCGCGATCACCGGGCTGACGGCGCTCAACGACGGGGTGACCCCACGGACCGTCGAGGTCGTCGCGTCCGCCGCGGACGGTCGGACCGTCGCCTTCTCTGCCGTGGTGCGGATCGACACCCCTGGGGAGGCCGACTACTTCCGCAACGGCGGGATCCTCCAGTACGTCCTGCGGTCCCTGGTGCGCTGACGCCTCACTGCTGGCCCCCGTGCGCGCCCTCCCCGTCCTGGGAGGGCGCGCACGGGCGTTCACGGGCCTGCCGGACCGGGAGGTGTGCGATGTCGGACCCGCAGGGCACGATGGCGTTGTGGGAGAGAACAGCAGGCCACGTCGGGCGGCGGTGCCACCCGGCTGGCCCCGTGAGGTGCCGCCCCCGGCGGTGGAGGGTTGGCAGCACCGCGCGGTCGCGTGGCTGCTCGACGTCTGCCCGCCGGACTACCGCCGGTATGACGCCTGGGTCCACCATCCCGTGGCGCTCGCGTGGCTGGCCACCCGACACCTCGACGGCCAGGTCGCCGCGATGCGCCAGGCCTACCGGGACGCCCGCGTCGAGCTCGGCGAGCACCTCGGACCCGAGGCCCTCGGCGGGGTCCTGCTCACCCTCGAGCGCGAGGGCCTGCGCCTGGTGTCCGCACGTCGCTCGGCCGGCCAGCTCCTCGACGCCCTGGAGGGCAAGGACTACGTCCCACGGCTCTAGGACGTAGACTCGGGGAGTTCGCCAGGACCCGACGAGGAACAGCCAGGACCCCACATCGTGAGCGTGCTCGACACCATCGACGGACCCGGTGACCTCAGGCGACTCGCGCCCGAGCAGCTGCCTGCGCTGGCCCAGGAGATCCGGGCCTTCCTCGTCGAGTCGGTCTCCCGGACCGGCGGCCATCTCGGCCCCAACCTCGGGGTCGTCGAGCTGACCATCGCCTTGCACCGGGTCTTCGACTCACCTCGCGACACGGTGATCCTCGACACCGGGCACCAGTCCTATGTCCACAAGCTGCTCACCGGCCGCAAGGACTTCGCCCGGCTGCGCCAGCGCGGGGGGCTCTCCGGCTACCCCAGCCGCGGCGAGTCCGAGCACGACGTCGTCGAGAACTCGCACGCCTCGACCGCCCTGTCCTGGGCCGAGGGGGTCGCCACCGCGCGCCGGCTCGCCGGGGAGCGGGACCGCCATACCGTCGCCGTCATCGGTGACGGGGCACTGACCGGCGGGATGGCCTGGGAGGCGCTGAACAATATCGCCGCCGACAAGGACCTGCCACTGGTCGTCGTCGTCAACGACAACGGCCGCTCATATGCGCCGACCACCGGGGGCGTGGCCAACCACCTGGCGACATTGCGGACCGCGCGCAACTACGAGCGGGTGCTCGACTGGGGCAAGAGCACCCTCGCGCGGACCCCCGTGGTGGGTCGGGCGGCCTACGAGACGCTGCACGGGATGAAGAAGGGCCTGAAGGACATCGTCGCCCCGCAGGGGATGTTCGAGGACCTCGGGCTGAAGTACCTCGGGCCGGTCGACGGGCATGACGTCGAGGCCCTCGAGCACGTCCTGCGCCGGGCCCGGGACTTCGGCGGGCCGGTGCTCGTCCACGTCCTCACCCAGAAGGGCCGTGGTTACCAGCCGGCCCGGGAGAACGCCGAGGACCGCTTCCATGCCGTGGGGAAGATCAACCCGGAGACCGGTCTGCCCCTGGAGGTGACCGGCCGCAGCTGGACCGACGAGTTCAGCGAGGAGCTCCTCGCCGTGGCGGGCACCCGCGAGGATGTCGTCGCGATCACTGCAGCCATGCTCATCCCCGTGGGCCTGAAGGAGTTCGCCGACGCCCACCCGAGCCGCGTCTTCGACGTCGGCATCGCCGAGCAGCACGCCGTGACCATGGCGGCTGGGATGGCCTTCGCCGGCCTGCACCCCGTCGTCGCCGTCTACGCGACCTTCCTCAACCGGGCCTTCGACCAGCTGCTCATGGACTGCGCTCTCCACGAGGCCGGCGTCACCTTCATCCTCGACCGGGCCGGCGTCACCGGCAACGACGGAGCCTCGCACAACGGGATGTGGGACCTGTCGCTCGCCAGCGTCGTGCCGGGGCTGCGCCTCGCCGCTCCACGGGACGGGGTCACCCTGCGCCGGGCACTGCGCGAGGCGCTCGACATCAGCGATGCCCCGACCGCGCTGCGCTTCCCCAAGGGCAACACCCCCGACCCGGTCCCGGTCGTCGCCGTGCGGGACGACCTCGACGTCCTGCACGACTGCGACGGCGGACCGCAGGTCCTCGTCGTCTCGGTCGGCGCGATGGCGCCGGTGGCGCTGGATGCCGCCCGCCGGCTCGCCGCGGACGGTCGGCAGGTGCGCGTCGTGGACCCCCGCTGGGTGCTACCCGTGCCGGTCACGCTGACCCGTATGGCGGCCGCGGCCGACCTCGTCGTCGTCGTCGAGGACAATGTCGCCGACACCGGGATCACCGCCGCCGTCGGGGCGGCCCTGCGCGCAACAGGCTCCCTGGTGCCGGTGCTCGGGGCCGGCATACCGAAGATGTTCTTGGCTCACGCGAGCCGCACGGAGGTGCTCGACGAGATCGGGCTGACCGGCGCAGGCGTCGCCGAGCGGGTCAACCGGGCCCTGGCCATCCGGGCCGAGGCGGCCACCCGGGACTAGATGTCGCGGAAGGTCTCGACCGTGGCGCCGAGGGCGTTGAGCCGCTCGGCGAGGTCCTCGTAGCCGCGGTTGATGACGTAGACATTGCGCAGCTCCGAGGTCCCTGGAGCGGCGAGCATCGCCAGCAGGACGACCACGCCGGGGCGCAGCGCGGGCGGGCAGATGACCTCGGCGGCACGCCAGCGGGTCGGCCCGTCGATGAGCACGCGGTGTGGGTCGAGCAGCTGCACCTTGGCGCCGACCTTGGTCAGCTCGGTGAGGTAGATGGCCCGGTTCTCGTAGACCCAGTCGTGGATCATCGTCTGACCGGTGGCGCAGGCGGCGATGAGGGCGAAGAACGGCAGGTTGTCGATATTGAGCCCGGGGAAGGGCATCGGGTGGATCTTGTCGATCGGAGCCTTGAGCGGGCCGGGGATCGTCCGCAGGTCGACCAGGCGGGTCAGGCCGTTCGCTGACGGGTACTCCTCGGAGATCTCGTAGGTCATCCCCATCTCGTGGAGCAGCGCCAGCTCGATCTCCATGAACTCGATCGGCACGCGGCGGATCGTGATCTCCGACCCGGTGACGACGGCCGCGGCGAGCAGGCTCATGGCCTCGATCGGGTCCTCGCTGGGGGAGTACTCGACGTCGACGTCGATATGCGGCACCCCCACGACGCGCAGGGTCGTGGTGCCGATCCCCTCCACGGTCACCCCGAGGGCCTGGAGGTAGAAGCACAGGTCCTGGACCATGTAGTTCGAGCTGGCGTTGCGGATGACGGTCTCACCGGGGTGGCGGGCCGCAGCCATGAGGGCGTTCTCGGTCACCGTGTCGCCGCGCTCGGTGAGGACGATCGCCTTGGCCGGCCGGATCGACGGGTCGACCTGGGCCTCGTAGCTGCCGTGCGTCGCGGTGACGCGCAGGCCGAAGGCCCGCAGCGCGATCATGTGCGGCTCGATGGTCCGCAGCCCGAGGTCGCAGCCACCGGCATACGGGAGCTGGAAGTCGGCGTAGTCGTGGAGCAGCGGACCGAGGAACATGATGATGGTCCTGGTCCGCCGGGCCGCGTCGAGGTCCATCGAGTCCAGGTCGAGCCGGGCCGGCGGGCGCAGCTCGAGGTCGTTGGAGTTCGGCAGCCACCGGGTGCGGACCCCGATGCTCGCGAGCACCTCGAGGATCCGGTTGACCTCCTCGATCCGGGCCAGGTTGCGCAGCGTGGTGCGGCCCTTGTTGAGCAGCGCCGCGCACAGCAGAGCGACGGCCGCATTCTTGCTCGTCTTGACGTCGATGGCCCCGGAGAGCTTCGTCCCGCCGACGATCCGCAGGTGCTGGGGGCCGGTGTGGCCGAGCGAGACGAACTCGGAGTCGAGCGCCTCACCGATCCGGGCGAGCATCTCCAGGCTGAGGTTCTGTTTGCCCTGCTCGATCCGGGCCACGGCGCTTTGGCTGGTCCCCAACGAGTCGGCCAGGTCGCTCTGGGTCAGCCCCTGATGGCGCCGAGCGTCTCGGATCAGCGTCCCGATCCGGGCCAGGTACGTGTCCACACACCGACCTTAACTCACATGTGAGATGACCGCGCCCGAGGTGGTGACGGTGACGGCGGCCGCCCTCCGTGGCTCCGGCGAGGGACGGCAGACGGCCGGTATGGCGTGCCAGAACACCCGTCATACCTGCCATGTGCCATCCCTGGGTGACGACCTGGGCGCGGGGCGGTGCCGACCCGGGGGTGTCGTGCGCCGGACAGCGCAGCCACCCCCGGGTGTCGGCCCTCGTCAGGCGCTCTGCGGCACGCTGGCGACGCCCGGTGGCAGGAAGCGCGCTCCGGTGACCCGCTCGGAGACCCCGGTCCGGTCGAGCAGCGGGGTCAGGCCGCCGTTCCAGAACTGGAAGCCGGCGCCGGTGATCATCGCGAGGTCGATATCCATCGGAGCGGAGACGACGCCCTCGTCGAGCATCCGGCGGGCCTCGTCGGCCAGGGCCGAGAGCACCCGGTCACGGACCTGCTCGACGCTCGACGGGGTCGGGTGCTCCGGGGTCCCGACGAGCTCGACGACGGCCGGGTCGACGGCCATCCCGGTGGCGGTGAGGGTGTAGAAGCTGGTCCGGCCGGCCTCGACGATCCGTTTGATGCCCTCGGGGACGTAGAACCGGTCGGGGAAGGCCCGCGCCAGCGTCTCGTTGTTGTGCAGCGCGACCGCCGGACCGACCAGCCCGAGCAGGACGAAGGGCGGCATCGGGGTGAGCCCGGCGAAGGCGGCGTCCGAGGTCTCGATCGGGGTGCCCTCGTCGACGACCTTGCCCGCCTCGGCCATGAACCGGCCCAGCAACCGGTTGACGATGAAGGACGGCGAGTCCTTGACGAGGATGCACGTCTTCTTGAGGTTCTTGCCCATCGCGAAGGCCGTCGCCAGCGCGGTGTCGTCGGTGTGCGCGCCGGTGATGATCTCGAGCAGCGGCATGACGGCGACCGGGTTGAAGAAGTGGAAGCCGACGAGGCGGCCCGGGTGGGCGAGCCCCTCGGACATCTCCGTGATCGAGAGCGAGGACGTGTTCGTCATGAGCACGCACTGCGGCGAGACAACCGCCTCCACCTCGGCGAAGACGACCTTCTTGACCTTCATCTCCTCGAAGACGGCCTCGATGACGACATCGGCGTCGGCGAAGCCCGCCTTGCTCGTCGAGCCGGTGACCAGGGCGCCATACCGCGCGGCGCGGTCGGGGGAGAGCCGACCCTTCTTCGCGAGCTTGGCGAGCTCGCTGCGCACGTACGCGACGCCCTTGTCGACCCGGCCCTGGTCAAGGTCGGTCATGACGACCGGCACCTCGAGGCGCTGGGCGAAGAGCAGGGCGAGCTGGCTGGCCATCAGCCCGGCACCGACGATGCCGACCTTGGTGACCTTGGTGGCCAGCGCCGGGCTGGGCGCGCCGGCCGGCTTCTTGGCCCGCTTCTGGACCAGGTCGAAGGCGTACAGGCCGGCCCGCAGCTCGTCGCCCATGAGCAGGTCGGCGAGTGCGTCGTCCTCTGCGGCGAAGCCCTCGGCCCGGGTGCGGGTGCGTGCGGCGGCTACCAGGTCGAGAGCCCGGTATGGCGCCGGGGACATCCCGCCGGTCTTCGTGTCGGCCACGGCCTTGGCTGCCGTGACGGCATCGTCCCACGCCGCGACGTCGGCAGTGTGGTCGACCCGCTCGACCGTGACCGCGCCGCTGACGACCTTCGCGGCCCAGGCCACCGACTCCTCGAGGAAGTCGGCCGCCTCGAACATGACATCGGCAATCCCCAGCTCGAAGGCCTGCGGACCCTTGAGCATCCGGTTCTGCGAGAGGGCGTTCTCGATGATCACCGTGAGCGCCTTCTGGGCCCCGACGAGCCGGGGGAGCAGGTAGCAGCCGCCCCAGCCCGGGACCAGCCCGAGGAAGCACTCCGGCAGGGCGACCGCGGGAACACCGGCCGAGATGGTCCGGTATGACGCCGCGAGCGCCAGCTCGACCCCGCCGCCCATGGCGGCGCCGTTGACGAAGGCGAAGGTCGGCACGGGCAGGTCGGAGAAGGCGGCGAAGACCGCGTGGCCGGCTGAGGCGATGGCCATGGCCTGGTCGCGCTCGGTCACCTTCGGCACGCCGGAGAGGTCGGCCCCGACGGCGAAGATGAACGGCTTGCCGGTCACCGCAGCGGCGACGATCTCACCGGCAGCGGCCCGCGCAGCGATCCCCTCGACGGCCGTGCGCAGCGCCGCGAGCGAGTTCGGCCCGAAGGTGTTCGGCCGGGTGTGGTCGAAGCCGTTGTCCAGGGTGATCAGGGCCAGGGTCCCGGCGCCGCCGGGCAAGGTGATATCCCGAACCGGGCACTTCGTGACGACCTCGTCGGGGAACATCGCGGCGAGGTCGGCGCCGCCGGCGGGCATGGTCTGCGTGGTCATCAGGCCACATCCTTCGTGCTGGGCTGGTAGTCGGCGTGGTGCGGGTTCTCCCAGATGACGCAGCCGCCCATGCCGATCCCGATGCACATGGCCGTGAGGCCGTAGCGCACGTCGGGCCGCTCGGCGAACTGCCGGGACAGCTGGGTCATGAGGCGCACGCCCGACGAGGCGAGCGGGTGGCCGACGGCGATGGCGCCGCCCCACATGTTGACCCGGGGGTCGTCGTCGGGGATGCCGAAGTGCTCGAGCATCGCGAGCACCTGGACGGCGAAGGCCTCGTTGAGCTCGAACAGGCCGATGTCCTCGATGGTGAGGCCGGCCTTGGCCAGGGCCTTCTCGGTGGCCGGGACCGGGCCGATGCCCATGACCTCGGGCTCGACACCCACGAAGGCGTACGACACCAGGCGCATCCCGACCGGGAGGCCGAGCTCTGCGGCGGTCTGCTCGGCGGCGAGCAGGCAGGCCGTGGCACCGTCGTTGAGGCCGGCGGCGTTGCCGGCGCTGACCCGCCCGTGCGGGCGGAAAGGCGTCTTGAGCGCGCCGAGGTCCTCGACGGTGGTGCCCGGACGCGGCGGCTCGTCGACGCTGGCCAGGCCCCACCCGGCGTCCTTGTGCCGGGTGGCGACCGGGACGAGGTCCTGCTGGATCTTGCCGGCGGCGTAGGCGGCGGCGGTCTTGTCCTGGGAGCCCACGGCGTAGGCGTCGCAGCGTTCCTTGGTCAGGCTCGGGTAGCGGTCGTGGAGGTTCTCCGCCGTCTGGCCCATGACCAGGGCCGAGGGGTCGACGAGCCGCTCGGAAAGGATCCGCGGGTTGGGGTCAACGCCCTCACCCATCGGATGGCGCCCCATGTGCTCGACGCCGCCGGCGATGCCGACGTCGATGGCGCCCATGGCGATGGCCCCGGCGACCGCCGTCACCGCGGTCATGGCCCCAGCACACATCCGGTCGATGGAGTATCCGGGCGTGGTGTTCGGCAGACCCGAGAGGAGGGCCGCGACCCGGCCGAGGGTCAGGCCCTGGTCGCCGATCTGGGTCGTCGCTGCGATGGCGACCTCCTCGACCCGCTCCTTGGGCAGGTCGGGGTGGCGGCGGAGCAGCTCGCGGATGCACTTGATGACGAGGTCGTCGGCGCGGGTCTGGGCGTAGATGCCCTTGTCGCCGGCCTTGCCGTATGGCGTACGCACGCCGTCGACGAAGACGACCTCTCGCACGGTGCGGGGCACGGTGCCTCCCTGGGCTTCGATGGTCAGGATCGGGAACGGTCCTAGCCTACTGGCCGGTAACAACCCCAGCCCGTGGCGGGCGGCCCGGCGTTCGTGATCGCTGTCACCCACTCAGGCGGGCGGGTGCTCCTCCAGCGAGCGGGCGATGGCCGGCCCGATGAGCTCGACCTGCCACGGGCGGGCGCCGGCCAGGGACAGTGCGGCGGGGACCTCGGCCGGCCCGGCGGGCGGGAACCACAGGACGCGCCGCATGAGATCGGGGGTGATGAGGTTCTCGGCCGGGATGGCGAGCTCCTCGGACAGGGTGGTCAACGTGGCCCGGACCAGCTCGAGCCGGCGGGCGGCGGCCGGGTCGCGCTCGGCCCAGGACCGGATCGGCGGGGGCGCGCCGGAGGGCAGCGAGGTGGGCGGCCAGGACCCCGAGGGCAGGGCCCGAGCACGAGCGACCGCGGCGACCCAGACCTCGCTGTTGCGTCGGGCCGGTCGCAGCTCCTTCGTCTCGGCGATGACGGCCGGTGTGACGGTGGGGGCGGCCGCCAGCTCGACGATGGTCAGGTCCGGGAGGATCCGGCCCGGTGAGACGTCCCGCTCCGCGGCGAGGGCGTCCCGGGCGTACCAGAGCTCCCGGACGACGGCGAGGTCCTTGGCCTTGCGGATCCGGTGCATGCCCGAGGTGCGCCGCCAGGGGTCGACCCGAGGCGGCGGCCCGGTGAAGTCGAGCAGCGCGTGGAACTCCTCCTGCGCCCAGGCCAGCTTGCCCGACGCCTGGAGGTCGGCATGGACGGCGTCGCGCAGGTCGACGAGGAGCTCGACGTCGAGGGCGGCATACCGCAGCCACGGCTCGGGCAAGGGCCGGGTCGACCAGTCGGCCGCGGAGTGCTCCTTCGCGAGGATGACGCCGAGGTAGTGCTCGACGACGGCACCCAGGCCGACCCGGGGCTGGCCGGCCAGTCGGGCGCCGAGCTCGGTGTCGAAGAGGCGGCGCGGCCGCAGGCCGAGCTCGGTCAGGCAGGGCAGGTCCTGGGTGGCCGCGTGGAGGACCCACTCGGCATCCTCGATCGCGGCGGACAGGCCGGAGAGGTCGGGGCAGGCGATCGGGTCGATGAGCACGGTGCCGGCGCCGCGCCGGTTGAGCTGGACGAGATAGGCGCGCTGGCCGTAGCGGTAGCCCGAGGCGCGCTCCGCGTCGATCGCCACGGGTCCGGAGCCGGCGGCCAGGGCCGCCACCGCCACATCCAGGGCGTCCGCGTCGGTGATGACATCCGGCACCCCCTCGGCGGGCATGTCCAAGGGGACCGCGCCACTCTCGGTTGCGGTGGGGTCGACCTCGGCCGGAACCTCGGGGGCGGCCGGAGCCGATCGACGCGCTGCCCGGAACCGTCGGCGTTGCCTCGGCCCGACCGGGCTCAGCTCGTCCGACGTCATCAACCCACCATCGTTCTCGGCCACCTCGGACGGGGCCGTCCGGGGGCGCTGTCCAGCCCGGAGGTCAGCGACGCTGTCCCGGGAGTGCCACGACACCGTCCGGCAGCGGAGGCAGTCCGGCGATCGTGCACACCAGACTAAGCCACGCCTGGAGATGACGTGCCGGATCGTCGTCGGTCGGGGTCCAGGAGGCCCGGATCTCCATCTCCACGGACGGCGGCCGCTCGTCCAGTCCGGCGAAGCTCTCCGACACTACCCGGGTCACCGTCCCGGCCTCGGCGGTGACCTGCGCCTGCACCGAGTCGATGGCGTCCATGAGCCAGCTCCACCCCACCGCACCCAGCAGCGGGTCGGTGGCAAGCTCGGGCTCGAGCTCGGCTCGCGCGAAGGTGACGACCCGCCACTGCCCGTCCCATGGGGCGGGCGCGGCCGGGTCGTAGAGGAGAACGAAGCGCCCCGTGGCGAGATCCTCGTCGCTGCTCACCTCGCTGACGTCCGCCGTCACGGCATACGCGTATGGCGCGATGCGACCTGGGGCGGGCACCTCGGTGAGGCGGACCTCGGGGCGGGCGACGGCGACCCGCAGCTCGGAGACCACGCGGGCGAAGACGACCGCGTGGTCCCGGGGGAGGCGTCGGGTCCGCATGGCTTGAGACTAGGTCGCGGCTCGCCCGGGAGCCGTGCAGCCACGCCGCACCACCGCCCACGGCCCCGTGGGACCTTGGTCCGTCACCTGGCGTTCACCTGGCGGCTACCGTGAACGGGCCCGTGCCGACCTCGACCCCCCGTGTGCCCGGAGGTACAGATGACCCAGCGTGTGTCCCGCGCCCGAACCACCCGAACCACCCGAACCACCCCAGCCACCCCAGCAACCACGGCCAAGCGGGTCGCCGCCGCCAAGGCCGTCCCACGACCGTCCGCAGCAGTGACCGCCGGCCCCGAGGTCGTCACCGTCGAGGCCGCGGAGATCTCCTCCCTCGACGAGCTCCTCGGCGTCGATGACACCCCCGCCGACTCGACCGCGGCCGAGTCCGAACCCGGGCGCCCCGACAAGCCGCTGCCCGCGTGGCGTCAGGGCTATCCGTACGACAAGAAGCTCTCCACGGAGAAGTACGAGGAGACCAAGCGGCTGCTGCAGATCGAGCTGCTCAAGCTGCAGAAGCATGTCAAGGAGTCCGGGACCAAGCTGCTCGTCATCTGCGAAGGCCGCGACGCCGCCGGCAAGGGCGGCTCGATCAAGCGCTTCATGGAGCACCTCAACCCCCGCGGTGCCCGGGTCGTCGCCCTCGACAAGCCGACCGAGCGCGAGATCACCCAGTGGTACTTCCAGCGCTACGTCCAGCACCTGCCCAGCGGCGGCGAGATCGTCTTCATGGACCGGTCCTGGTACAACCGCGCCGGCGTCGAGCGGGTCATGGGCTACTGCACCCCGCAGCAGTACCTCAACTTCATGAGGGAGACCCCGGAGTTCGAGCGGATGCTCGTCAACGCCGGCATCCAGGTCATCAAGATGTGGTTCTCGGTGGGTCACGCCGAGCAGATGCGCCGCTTCGACGCCCGGCGCCTGGACCCGGTGCGCCAGTGGAAGCTCTCCCCGACGGACATGGCCAGCCTGGACCGCTGGGACGACTACACCGAGGCGAAGGAGGCGATGTTCTTCTATACGAGCACCGGCGACGCCCCGTGGGTCGTCATCAAGAGCAACGACAAGAAGCGGGCCAGGCTCGAGGCGATGCGGGTCGTGCTCGCCCAGGTCGACTACCCGAGCAAGAACGAGGCCGTCGTCGGTCGGCCGGACCCGCTCATCGTCGGTCCGGCCAGTACCGACCACGAGAGCGGCGACCTCCCGTTCAAGTACTTCCCCCGGCTCTGACGCCGCGACCGCGCTAGACCTCGACCGGCGTCTGCTCCGCCTCCTGCGCGGCAGCAGGCGCCGGTTGCGTCTGCGGCACCTGTGCGGCGCCGCGCTGCCGGCGACGCCACCGCAGCAGCGGTATGCCGATGGCCGCCGCGACGAGGAGGAAGGGCATCGCCAGCCCGAGCACGGTCAGCGCCACGGCAGTTCCCTTGACCAGCCCCTCCCACCCGGCACGCAGCCCGGAGAGGAAGCCGGAGTCGGCCTCGGTCGTGGCCGTCGATGCGGCCGTCATGAGGTTGAGCGTGACCGTGGCGGTGTCCACCCGGCCCTGCATGCTCGCAAGGGTCGCGGTCAGGGACTCGAGGTCGGCCTCCCGCTGGGCCACCTGGGCCTCCAGCTCGACGACCTGGCTCAGCGTCGTCGCCTTGTCCATGAGCGCGCGCACCCTGGCCAGGCTGGCCTTCATCGTCGTCAGGCGGGACTGGACGTCGACGATGCCGGTGGTGAGGTCCTCGGTGGACGCCGACCGGCTCTCGATGTGCCCGAGAGCACCGAGCTGGTCGAGGGCGGTGTCCAGGCCCGTGGTCGGGATCTCCAGGACCATCGTCGAGCCCGGCGAGACCGACGGCGCCCCGCCCTTGCTGTCGGTGCCCGGCTGGGGGTTCGGGTCGGTCCCGCTGTAGAGCGCCTCCTGGAGGACCAGACCCTTCGCCCCTGCGGTGATCGTCCGGACCTTCTGGGCGGCTACGGTCACATCCGGCACGGTGACGGTCAGTGCCGCGGTGCGCGCGAGCGCCCGTCCGGTCGGAGCGCCCGGAAGGATCGTCGTGCCCTTGCCCGCGTTCGCCGCGGCGGGCTTGGACCCTGCGGCTGCCCCGCCGGAGCCTGCAGCCAGCGCACCGCGGTCGGCCGGGGCGATGCCGTCCTGCACGACCCCGGCGCCGGCGGGGGCGACGGTTGAGCTGGTCTCGCTCGCACCGGAGCATGCGGCGAGGGCCAGACCGAGGGCGGCGGCAGCGGCGAGGTGGGCGAGACGCGAGGCTGGTGTGGCGGTCATGGCGGACCTCCTGGGCGTGACGGGTTCGGTCAGCACTTGGAGGGGCCCGGCCGCGGCGGGGTTCCCCGCGGCTGCGTCACGATCAGGTCACGACGGCGGCGGGCTGTCCGACCCCGTCGGCTCCAGGGTGAGGCAGACCGAGTTGATGCAGTACCTCAGGTCGGTGGGCGTGTCATAGCCCTCGCCCTCGAAGACGTGCCCGAGATGCGAGCCGCACGAGGCGCAGCGCACCTCGGTGCGGACCCGGCCCAGCGAGCGGTCCTCGACATACTCGACCCGGTCCTGCGCGAGCGGACCGTAGAAGGAGGGCCAGCCGCAGTGCGAGTCGAACTTGGTCTCGCTGCGGAAGAGCTCGGCGCTGCACGCCCGGCACGAGTAGACCCCCTCGGTCGTGGTGTCGGTGTACTCCCCGGTGAACGGCGCCTCCGTGCCTGCCTGGCGCAGCACCCGGAACTCCTCCGGGCTGAGCAGCCGGCGCCACTGCTCCTCGGTGCGCTTGACGTCATATGTGCCGTCGGACATGGTCGCTCCTCGCATCAGGACGGGGTGGGGGAAGGGTACCCTTCGCGGATGGGTGAGGCGATGACGGTGACGGTCCCCGGGCCGGGCGGGCAGGTCCGGGAGGTCCGGGTCACCAGCCCCGACCGAGTGCTGTGGCCGGACAGCGGGATCACCAAGGGCGAGCTGGCGCAGTATGTCGCCGCCGTGGGTCCGGCGCTGCTGCGGGCCCTGGCCGGCCGCCCGGTCACCCTGCAGCGCTTCCCGACCGGCATCGAGGGTGAGGCCTTCTACTCGAAGAACCCGCCGCAGGGCGTGCCGGACTGGGTCCGGACGGTCATGTGCCGGTACCCCTCGGGACGGCGGCACGCGCAGCTGGTCGTCGACGAGATCGGCGCGGCGGTGTGGGCGGTCCAGATGAACACGGTGACCTTCCACCCGTGGCCGGTCCGCGGGATGGGGAGCCCCGCACTGGACAACCCCGATGAGCTGCGGATCGACCTGGACCCGCAGCCCGGCCGCGGCTTCGCCGACGCCGTCGAGGCGGCGCTGGCGCTGCGCGACCTCATGGCCGAGGTCGGGCTGGTCGCCTACGCCAAGACCTCCGGCAACCGGGGGGTCCACGTCTTCGCCCGGATCGAGCCGACCCACGAGTTCCTCGACGTGCGGCACGCGGTGATCGGGATCGCCCGCGAGCTGGAGCGCCGGCTGCCCGACCTCGTCACCACCGCCTGGTGGAAGGAGGAGCGGGGGGAGAAGGTCTTCGTCGACTCCAACCAGGCCTGCCGGGACCGGACCATCGCGGCGGCTTATAGTCCGCGTCCGCTGCCCGGTGCGCCGGTCTCCACCCCGGTGACCTGGGCCGAGCTGCCGACCGTCGATCCGGCCGAGCTCACCGTGCGGACCGTCCCGCAGCGGCTTGCCGCGCTCGGGGACCCCTGGGCGAGCCTGGACGACCAGGCCGGCTCGGTCCTGCCTGCCCTGGGGCTATGGGCCGCCGACCTGGACCGCGGGCTCGGGGAGCTGTCCTTCCCACCCGACTACCCGAAGATGCCGGGCGAGCCGCCCCGGGTCCAGCCGAGCAAGCGCCGGACCGACCGGGCCGAGGGGGACTACCTTGCGCCCAAGGCCGAGCGCGATGCCGCCGAACGGGACGCCTGGGCGCTCCCGGTCCTGCCGCCGGTCGCCCCGATGCTTGCCGCGTCGATGCCCTCGGTCCCTGAAGGGGACTACCTCTACGAGCCGAAGTGGGACGGCTTCCGGTCGATCATCTTCCGCTCCGGTGACCGGGTCGAGATCGGCAGCCGCAACGAGAAGCCGATGACCCGGTACTTCCCCGAGATCGTCACCGCGGCCCTGGCCAGCCTCCCGCCGCGGTGCGTCGTCGACGGCGAGATCGTCGTGGTCCGCCCCGGCGCCGACCGGCTCGACTTCGAGCTGCTCCAGCAGCGCATCCACCCCGCCGCAAGCCGGGTCAAGCGGCTCGCCGGGGAGACGCCGGCCTCCTTCGTCGCCTTCGACCTGCTGGCGCTGGGCGAGCAGGACCTCACCGGCGAGCCCTTCGCCCGGCGCCGCCGGCTGCTCGAGGAGGCCCTCGCCGATGCCGCACCTCCGGTGCATCTCACCCCCGCGACCACCGATCGCGCCGCAGCGCAGCGGTGGTTCGAGCAGTTCGAGGGCGCCGGCCTGGACGGCATCGTCGCCAAGCCGCTCACCGGCACCTACCAGCCGAACAAGCGGGCGATGGTCAAGGTCAAGCACGTCCGCACCGCTGACTGCGTCGTGGCCGGCTACCGCGTCCACACCTCCGGCCCGGATGCGGTCGGCTCGCTGCTCCTCGGCCTGTATGACGATGCAGGCACCCTGGCCAGCGTCGGCGTCATCGGGGCCTTCCCCATGGCGCGGCGGCGCGAGCTGATGACCGAGCTTGCCCCGCTCGTGACGACCTTCGACGACCACCCGTGGGCCTGGGCTCGACAGGAGGAGGGGGCCCGGACCCCACGCTCCTCGGAGTACAGCCGCTGGAGTGTCGGCAAGGACCTCAGCTTCGTCCCGCTGCGGCCCGACCGGGTCGTCGAGGTCAAGTACGACCACATGGAGGGCGCGCGCTTCCGGCATACGGCGCAGTTCGTCCGGTGGCGACCGGACCGTGAGCCGGCGTCGTGCACCTACGCCCAGCTCGACGAGCCGGTGTCCTACGACCTCACCGACATCCTGGCCCGCAGGCCCTGACCCCGGGGGAGGATGACGTCATGGGCGACCCCGCACCGCGACCGGGCTCGACCCCCGGACGCAACCGGCGGCTCACCGACGTGGCGGCCGCGGCAGCGGTCGCCCTCCCGACCGCCTTCGCTGGCGCCGCTGTGGGCGCGGCGACCGTGCTGTCGAGGCGGCTGCTCACCCCGGACTACCGGATGGTCGACGATGTCACTGTCGTCTCGGTGTCGGACGACGAGATCGTCCTCGGCCGCACCCCGGTGACCGTCCTGCCGGGGACCTACGGGCTGTGGGTCGACGGGGGAGCCGGGCACTGCCGGGTCGGCGCCATCCGCTCGATCCATCCCGGCCGGGGGACCGTGACCCGGGCCCTGCTCGGAGTGGATGTCGGCAGGCTCTCGCCCGGGCCGGCGCGGTGGGACCCTTATGTCTTCGCGGGGACGCCACAGAGCGCCCTGGGCCTGCCGACCGAGCACGTCGAGATCGCCGGTGAGCCCGGCGTCCTGCCCGCGTGGGTCGTCCCCGGTGCCGCCGACGCGCCCGGAGCCGGGACGTGGGCGGTCCTCGTCCACGGCCGCGGCGCTCGCCGCGAGGAGGCGCTGCGGGCCCTCCCGACCCTGCACGCGCTCGGGCTGACCTCGCTGGTGACGACCTATCGCAACGACCAGGAGGCACCGCCGGGACCGGACGGGCGCTACTACCTCGGGCTGGCCGAGTGGCGTGACGTCGAGTCGGCGGTCCGCTTCGCGCTGGCTCGTGGCGCCGAGCGGATCGTCCTGGTGGGGTGGTCGATGGGCGGTGCGATCGTCCTGCAGCTGCTGGACCGGTCGCCGCTGGCTGGGCACGTCGCGGCGGTGGTCCTCGACGGTCCGGTCGTCGACTGGGCCGAGGTGCTCCGCTTCCACCTCGGGCAGTACCACGCCCCGTGGCCGGTCCTCGCGGCCGCGACCCGGATCCTGCGCCACCCCCGTCAGGGGCGTTGGCTCATCGGCCTGCACGAGCCGGTCGACCTCAGCCGCACCGACTGGGTCACCCGCAGCGCCGAGCTGCGCCACCCGATGCTCATCGTCCACTCCCACGACGACGATGTCGTCCCAGGGGCGCCGAGCATGCGGTTGGCCGCGCTCCGCCCGGACCTGGTCACCTTCGTCGACGACGGGGTCGCCCGGCACTGTCAGGAGTGGAATGTCGACCCGCATCGGTGGGAGGGCGTCGTGCGTGACTTCCTCACGACCACGCTGAGCCTGGGCACACCCAGCGCGTCATGAGCGTCCCGTCCTGCTCGACGATGGTGCCGAGCGCGTAGCCGGTGCGGGACGCGCTGCCGTGGGTGATCCGGGGACCGGTGCCGCCCACCGCGGTCGGGGCGGTCGACACGTCGAGCTCGTCGACGAGGTCGGCGGCGATCAGGTCGGCGAGCAGGCTCGGGCCGCCCTCGGCCAGGAGCCGGGTCAGCCCCGCGGCGGCGAGCTCGGCCACCGCGCTCGAGAGGTCGACCTCCGCGCCGCCGCAGACGTGGACGTGCTCGGTGCCCAGGGCTTCGCGAACGGTGTCCAGACGGGGGCTGGTGGCGCAGGTCACCAGCCGCACCCGACCGGGTGGTGCGGTGTGCACCAGCGGCTCGGGGAGCGCTCCGGAGCGGCTCACGACCACGAGCGGGTATGCCGGCGGCAATCCGGCCGCCGCGCGCATCGCGACCCACCGGGTGTCGATCTCCAGGGCGCGATAGCTCTCGTCCCGGGCGGTTCCGGCGCCGACGAGCGTCGCGTGGCTGAGCGCGCGGAGCAGCCCGAAGACGACATGGTCGGCGTCGGTGTTGACCGAGCCGGAGCGTCCGTCGGCGCCGGTGGCGGAGCCGTCGATCGTCGCCACCATGGTGGCCCGCAGCCACCGGCCGGAGCCTGGCACGGCATACAGGTCGGCGAGGAGATCGTCGGACAGCGTGCCCCCACAGGCCAACGAGTTCGCCCGCTCGTCCAGGATCACTCGCATGGACATCCAGTATGGCGGTACTACTATCGGCGCGCGAGAAACTTCGCCATGATGGCCGCCATGGCGAAGAACTCCAAGGTCAAGGGCGCGAAGGCCGCCGCGAAGGCGCGGGCCAAGACGACGAAGAAGCTGACGAAGAAGGCCGAGAAGGCCGCGCTCAAGGAGGCGACCCGGCAGGCGAAGAAGGCCGGGAAGAAGGCGGGCAAGAAGGCCGCCAGGAAGGCCTCGACGAAGGGCAAGGACAAGCCGGAGAAGCCGACGGGCGAGGGCCTATCGGCGACCGCACCGGTCGAGGTCGTCGAGTCGGCCGGCACCGAGGAGTCCGCGGCGAAGGTGACCAAGGAGGTCAAGAAGGACGCGGGGGTCAAGAAGCGCTTCTCCGAGGTGCTCGCGTTCACCCGGGGAGACCAGCTCGCCGACATCTCGCCAGACTCCACCCCAGGGTTCGCGGGCGACCAGAAGGACGGCGAGGAGGCCCTCGCCGACTGCACCAAGCGGCTCGGCCAGCTCCAGGAGCGACTGTTCGCCGAGTCCAAGGGCGGTGGCAGGCGCTCGGTGCTGCTCGTCATCCAGGGCATGGACACCTCCGGCAAGGGCGGCATCCTCGACCACGTCGTTGGAGCGGTCGGTCCACAGGGCGTCAGGATCACCTCGTTCAAGGCACCGTCGACCGAGGAGCGCGCCCACGACTTCCTCTGGCGGATCGAGAACGCCCTGCCCGGCCCGGGCCAGATCGGCGTCTTCGACCGCTCGCACTACGAGGACGTCCTCATCGTCAAGGTCCACTCACTCGTGCCCGGTGACGTCCTGCGGCGCCGGTACACCGAGATCAACGCCTTCGAGCGCAAGGTCGCGGCGGCGGGGACGACGATCGTCAAGGTCATGCTCCACATCTCCGCGGACGAGCAGAAGGCCCGTCTGCTGGCCCGGCTCGCCGACCCGGAGAAGCTGTGGAAGTACAACCCCGGCGATGTCACCGAGCGGGCCCACTGGGACGAGTACCAGGCGGCCTACCAGGTCGCGCTGACCCGGTGCTCGACGAAGACAGCGCCCTGGCACGTCGTCCCGGCCAACAACAAGTGGTATGCGCGGCTCGCCGTCCAGCAGCTGCTCCTTGAGGCGATGACCGACATGGCGCCGGTCTTCCCCGCGGCGAGCTACGACCTCGAGGTCGAGACCGAGCGCGTCAAGGACAGCTGAGCCCGCCGTGCCGCTACGGTGAGGCGGCATGGGGCTCACGACGGCCTGGCTACGGCGACGCCTCGCGGGAGTCCGCGGGGCGACGCCTGCTGCGCGCGTGGTCCTCTGGACGATCCGGGTGTGCCTGCGGTACCGGGTGACCGGTCTGGCCGCCGAAGCCGGCTTCTTCCTCCTGCTGTCCCTGCCGCCGTTCGTCCTTGGCGTCTTCGGTGCGGTCGGGTATGTCGGCACGCTCGTCGGCCATGATGCCGTCGCGAGCCTCACCACCGCAGTGACGGAGTATGCCGGCCACGTCTTCGCCGAGGATGCCGTCGCGAAGGTCGTCGTGCCGACGGTCGACGATGTCTTTGCCCGGGGCCGGCTCGACCTGCTCTCGGTCGGCTTCCTGCTGGCCCTGTGGTCGGGATCGCGGGCGCTGAACGTCTTCCTCGACACCATCTCGATCATGTATGGGCAAAGTGGCAAGCGGGGGATCATCCGTACTCGCGCGCTGAGCTTCTCGCTGTATGTCGCTGGGCTGCTCGCTGCCGCGGTCGTCGTGCCGCTGGTCGTCATCGGCCCGAGCCTGCTCGGGTCGTGGCTGCCGGAGCGGCTGACCGGCATACTCGCGCTGTACTGGCCGCTCGTGGGGCTGGGGGGAGTGGCGGGGCTCGCCGCGCTCTTCCACGTCGCGACGCCTGAGCGCTTCCGGTGGCGCCGCGAGCTGCCCGGGGCGGCCCTGACCCTGGTGATCTGGCTGCTCGCCTCGGTCGTCCTGCGGGCCGTGATCTCCGCGTCGGTCGGTGGGACCTCGATCTATGGACCGCTCAGCGCCCCGATCGTCATTCTCATCTGGCTGTACGCCCTGGCCATCGCGGTGCTCATCGGCGCCGGGTTCAACGCGGCGACCCGCATCGTCTGGCCACGTGCGGAGGAGCCCCTGATGCCCGTGGTCGACTCGATGGAGGAGCTCGGGGAGCAGCGGTTCGGCCCACCCTCGGGTGCCGGTGCCGCCGGGGAGCAGCCTGCTGCGCGGCGGTTTTGAGGTCGCCTCGCAGATCGGCTAGTGTCTACGTCTGCACCGCTTCCCCTCCGGGGGGCCGGCGCAGACCTGCGGACGTAGCTCAGTTGGTAGAGCGCAACCTTGCCAAGGTTGAGGTCGCGAGTTCGAGCCTCGTCGTCCGCTCGGAGGGTGAACCGCCTTCACGGTGGAGTGGCCGAGAGGCGAGGCAGCGGCCTGCAAAGCCGCGTACACGGGTTCAAATCCCGTCTCCACCTCGACTCGGGTAACCCCGATCTCGGGCGATTAGCGCAGTGGTAGCGCGCTTCCTTGACACGGAAGAGGTCACTGGTTCAAACCCAGTATCGCCCACCACCGAAGAACGGCCCCTGACCTGCGGAAACGCAGGCCAGGGGCCGTTCTGACTCGCGGCCCGTGGGATCCACGTGCGACACGCTCCCAGGTCGACCGTGTCGACCCGCCGAGCAACGTGCCTTGGTCGACGCCGCGCCCGGCATACCGGATATTTCGCCGACCAACGCACGTTGGCGAGGTCGGACGCCCTGGGTCCTGGACTCGGGCCGCGAGTGTTCAGGGGGCTTGTTGCTCCCGGAGTGACGGGATCTCGGTCCGCAGCGCAGGCACGGGCTCAGCGGAGCTGGCTGTGCCGGTAGGTCAGCATGGCGCCGCCGTAGGCGACCACCAGCAGTCCGGCGCACCAGGAGAGCGCAACCCAGATGTCGGTCCCGACCGGCTGCTCGGCGAGCAGGTTGCGCACGCCGTCGACGATGACCGTGACGGGCTGGTGCTCGGCGAAGGCGCGGACCGGGCCGGGCATCGTCGCCGTCGGGACGAAGGCCGAGCTGATGAAGGGGAGGAAGACCAGCGGGTAGGCGAAGCCCACCGCGCCGTCCATCGAGGTCGCGGTGAGCCCGGGGATGACGGCGAGCCAGGTCAGCGCCAGCGTGAACAGCGTGAGGACAGCGACCGTGGTGAGCCACGCCAGAACGCCCGCGCCGGATCGGAAGCCCATGAGCAACGCGACACCGACAACGACCGCCAACGAGGCGAGCGTGGCGACCACCGTGGTGAGGACATGCGCCCAGAGCAGCGAGGACCTGGCGATGGGCATCGACCGGAAACGTTCGACGATGCCGCTCTGGTTGTCGAGGAAGATCCGGTAGGAGGTGTACCCGACTCCCGAGGCAATGGTGACCAGGAGAATGCCTGGCAGGAGGTAGTTGACGTACGGCCCGGTGCCGGCACGGATTGCCCCGCCGAGGACGTAGACGAAGAGCAGGAGCATGATGATCGGCACGATCGCCGTCGACACGATGGTGTCGGGGCTGCGGGCGATATGCCGCAATGAGCGGCCGAGCAGGGCTCGGGTGTCGGTGACGAAGTGTGCGCTCAAGACGGGTCCTTGGCGGTGAGGGCGAGGAAGATCTCTTCCAATGACGGATGCCTCTCGACGTACTCGATGCGCGGCGCCGGCTTGAGTGCCTTGATGGTGGCGAGCGTGCCCTCAGCGAGGATCCGGCCCTCGTGCACGATGGCGATCCGGTCGGCCAGCTGTTCCGCCTCATCGAGGTACTGGGTCGTCAGCACGATGGTGGTGCCGCTCGCGGCCGCTTCACGCACGGCCGCCCAGACCTCGAGGCGGGACTGCGGGTCGAGTCCAGTGGTCGGTTCGTCGAGGAAGATGACCGGCGGTTCGCCAATGAGGCTCATGGCGATATCGAGCCGGCGACGCATGCCCCCGGACCACGTCGCGACGCGCCGGTTCCCGGCCTCGGTGAGGTCGAAAAGGGCGAGGAGCCGATCGGCAATGGCGGTGGTGTCGGGCAGGTGGCGCAATGTCGCCATGAGCGCGAGGTTCTCCCGTCCGGTGAGAACCTCGTCGACGGCCGCGAACTGCCCCGTGAGACTGATCGAGGCCCGCACGTCACGCGCCAGCGTGGCCACGTCGAAGCCGTTGACCGTGGCGGTGCCCGCGTCGGCCTCCAGCAAGGTAGCGAGGATGCGGACGAGGGTCGTCTTCCCGGCGCCATTGGGGCCGAGGAGGGCAACGATGCTCCCCTTGGCCACCTCGAGGTCGACCCCTCGCAGCACGTGGTTGTCAGCAAAGGACTTCTCCAGTCCACGGATCGTGATGGCCGGTGCTGTGCCGGTGCTCATGTTGGGTCTCCCGTGTGGTCGGCCTCCGCGGCGGCGATCGCGGCCGTGAGGCGCTGACGCTCCCGGTTCACCCACTGGCCGTCGGCGTAGTTGCTGAGAAAGTCCTCGGCGAAGGCCACCGGGTCGTCGCCGACGATCGACCGGACCGGGGTCTGGTCGGCGGCGGCTCGTTCCATAAGGTCCGCCAGATCCTCGAGCATCTGCACGAGGCGGTCACCCTTGGCCATCCCGCCGGCGTGCAGCAGGTAGCGCTCCAGCGCCTCGGTTGTGGTGCGGTAGGGGCCCGGGAGGGCCCTGGCGCGGGCTCGGTAGGCGCGCCAGCGCCGCTTGTCGCCGAGGTCGGCCACGAGCCGGTCGACGATAGTGGTGATCTTCATCGGTGGTGTCCTTGGGGTTTGAGGTGGCTGATGCGGTCGCTGAGGAAGTCCCACGTGACCCAGAACTCATCGAGGGAGGCGCGTCCGGAAGCGTTGAGCGAGTAGACCTTCCGTGGCGGACCCTTCTCCGAGGGGACCCGCTGCACGTCGACGAGCCCGCGCTGCTCGATCCGCACCAGCAGCGCGTACACCGTGCCTTCGGCGATATCGGCGAAGCCCTGCTCACGCAGCCACGCGGTGATCTCGTAGCCGTATGCGGACTGCACGGACAGGACCGCCAGCACCAGGCCTTCGAGCGTGCCCTTGAGCATCTCGGTCATCTGCTTGCCCACGCATTGCTCCCGCTACTCGGTAACACTGACTACCAGGTACATAGTGACACCGAATACTGCGCGATGCAAGCCGCGTCGCCGAGGATCCTCACCCGTGCGTTGGTCGTTCACCTCTGCGACATACCGGACATTTCGCCGACCAACGCCCGTTGCGGGGTCGGGTGCCCGGGGCCCTGGATCTCAGGCCGGTAGCGGTCAAGGGGCCAGCTGTTGCCGCAGTGACTGGATCTCGTCCCGCAGCGCATGCACCTCGGTCAGCACCGACTGCTCGGCGGCAGCGGTCTCCTCGCGGAGCCGGTCGGTGAGCCATGAGGCCAGCGTCGCCGTGACCGTCCCGAGGATGCCGATCCCACTGACCATGAGGCCGACGGCGATCCACCGACCCAGAGCAGTGACCGGGTACATGTCGCCGTACCCCACAGAGGACATCGTCGTCACCGCCCACCACGCCGCATCGCCGATGGTCTGGATCGTCGACCCGGGCACGCCTCGCTCGGCGTCGAGAATCGCGAGGGCGCCGATCAGGGCGAGCAGGATCGAGCCCCCGACGACATACGAGACGACGCGCCCCCGGAGCTGATGAGTCGCCGTCCGGTTGACCACCCGCAGCAGCGTCACGAGGCGGAGCAGCCGCAACGGACGGAGCAGTGGCAACGCAATGACGAGCAGGTCCAGCACGTTCGTCCGGAGGAACATCCGTCGATCCGTCGCCAGCCTGAGCCGCACCACGTAGTCCCCGGCGAAGGCGGCCCAGGCGACCAGCTGGGCCAGCTCGCAGACCCGGACGACCTCGGCGGACGCGGCGGGGTCGAGGATCGGCCAGGCATAGGCGATGAGGAAGACCAGCGCAACACCCATCAGCGGCAGCTCGACTCGACGCTCCCATGTCTCCATGCGGCGATCCTGTCATCGCCGGTTGCGCACCGCTCAGTGTGTGGCGGCTACGCGAGTGGGCGGGAGGCGAGCCGGGCGCACCCGCGGTTGGTCACCCAGGCGTCATACAGGGCCTTCTCCTTGGCGGCGGAAGGACGACGAGGTATGCCGTCCGCATCCCCGACCATGAGCGGCTGCCAGGCGGCTGTCCGGACCACTGACGGTGCCTTGAGCCGGGTTGGCAACGAAGCACCGCGCAGCGCGATCGCCGCGGCCGGGTTGACGCTCAGGGTGAGCACGCCGCTGTGCTTGTCGATATCCCCGCGGGTGTTCATCCAGATGAAGTTGCCGAGGCCGTAGGCGACATACGTCCGGCCGAGCCACCCGGAGCCCTGGATCCGGTGCGCGTGGCTCCCGACGACGATGTCGACGCCCTCCTTGGCGAGCATCGAGGCCGTGGCGCGCTGAGCACCGTCAGGGCACTCGGTGTAGTCGGTGCCCCAGTGCTCGTAGACCACGACGATGTCGTACTTCGCCCGGGCCGCACGGACCGCCGCGAGCAGCCTGGTGGGGTCGAGGTTGCCGGCGATGCCGGGCGTGGTCGAGGTCGCCGGATATGCGTGGATCGTGTAGTCGTTGAGCTGCGAGGACCCGATGACGGCGATGCTGACGCCAGAGACAGTGAACACCGCAGGGGCGAAGGCCGCCGCGGCGTTCGGCCCGAAACCCACCACCGGGATCGGTGACGTGGCGACCGCCGCGAGGCTGTCGGTCAGCCCGAGCGGTCCGTAGTCGACGGTGTGGTTGTTGGCCATGGTCAGGACATCCAGGCCGGCCGCCTTGAGCAGGTCCAGCGCCTGCGGAGCGACCCGGAAGTGGTAGAGCTTCGGCTGCTCGACACCGCGGGAGGTGATCGAGGTCTCCAGGTTGAGCATGCTGAGGTCCGCCGCGCCGATGACCGGCTGGAGGACGGCCAGGCTGGCCGGGTCGTCCAGGAGCGAGCGCACGTGCCCCTCGAAGTGGACGTCCCCCGCGAACGCGAGCGTGACCGACGTCGGCGGTCGGACGGTCGAGGACGGCGCGGCGGGAGTCGCGGTGGCGGAGCTGCTCGCAGCACGCCCCACCGTTGGCCGCTCGGCGGGTGCCGCGGCGCTGCTGCGAGCGTCGGTGGGCGGCGGCGACGTCGTGCACCCCACCACCGCCAGGCCCACCAGGACCGCCGTGGCGACGAGCCCGACCCGCCCCGATGAACGCATGCGGCCGAGTCTGCCAGCATTGCCGCCATGAGCGTTGCCGGACTGGTCCTCGCCGCGGGTGGCGGACGCCGGTTCGGCGCGCCGAAGGCGCTGCTGACCAGGGCGGACGGGCGCCGGTATGTCGACCACGCGGTCGCGTCGCTGCGCGACGGCGGCTGCGACCCCGTGGTGGTCGTCGTCGGGGCGGCCGGGGAGTCGGTCCGCGAGCACCTGGCGGCCGCGCCGGTGCGCATCGTCGACTGCCCGACCTGGGCGCAGGGGATGGGGGAGTCGCTCCGCGCCGGGCTGGCGGCCCTCGACGACTTGGCCGTCAACGCGGCGGTCGTCACCCTGGTCGACCTCCCTGACGTCGGCTCGGACGTCGTCGTCCGGCTCGTCGCGGCGCCCTCAGCCAACGGCCCCAGCGCCCCCAGCGCCCTGGTGCGGGCGGCATACGGCGGTCGTCCAGGTCACCCCGTCGTCCTCGGACGAGACCACTGGTCCGGCATACGAGAAATGGCCGAAGGCGACCGGGGAGCACGGGACTACCTGGCCACCCACCCACACCGCACCGTCGAGTGCGGCGACCTCGCGACCGGGTGGGATGTCGACACACCGCAGGACCTCATGGACGACAGTGGAGCTTGACCGGCCCAGCGGCCATGCTGTCCCCATGCTCCCCACGGATCAGGTGACCTCTGCCGCGGGCCTGGCGCAGACCCTGGCAAGCACCGGGTACCTCTGCGACGACGCCCTGGCGACGATCGGCTTCCTCGCGCTGCGGCTGCACCGACCGCTGCTGCTCGAGGGAGAGCCCGGGACCGGGAAGACGGCACTGGCCGAGGCGCTGGCGCTTGGCCTGGGCATCCCGCTGGTCCGGCTCCAGTGCTACGAGGGCATCGACGCCTCGCAGGCGCTCTACGACTGGGACTTCCCGCGGCAGATCCTCCACCTGCGCGCGGTCGAGTCGACGGCCCGGCGGGGCGGGCAGGGGTCGGATGTCGACCTCGGCCAGGTCGAGGCCGACCTGTTCACCACCCGGTTCCTCCTGGCCCGGCCGGTCCTTCGGGCCCTCCAGGAGAGTCCGTGCGTGCTGCTGGTCGACGAGGTCGACCGGGCCGACGACGAGTTCGAGGCCTTCCTCCTCGAGGTGCTCTCGACCTACCAGGTGAGCATCCCCGAGCTCGGTACCGTCCGCGCCGAGCAGCCGCCGATCGTCGTGCTCACCTCGAACCGCACCCGCGAGGTCCACGACGCCCTGAAGCGGCGCTGCCTCTACCACTGGATCGAGCACCCGGGGCTGGAGCGCGAGCTCGCCATCGTCCGCAGCCGGGCGCCCGAGGTCAGCGAGGCGCTCGGTGAGCAGGTCGTCCGGCTCACCCAGCTGCTTCGGACCACCACCGACCTCATCAAGCCGCCCGGGGTCGCCGAGACCCTCGACTGGGCCCGCGCGTTGCACCAGCTCGGGACCGAGGTCGTCGACGTCGAGACCGCCGCTCGCACCCTCGGGGTGGCGGTGAAGTACCGCGAGGACGCCGACCGGGTCCGGATGATGCTCGACCGGATCCTGTCCCGGTGACGACGCTCGCGCCGGACGGGATCCTTCTCGGGTTCGCCCGCGCGCTGCGCGCGGCTGGGCTCCCGGTCACTGCGGACCGCGAGTCGACCTACCTGCTCGCCGTCGCCACCGTCGGTATGTCGGACCGCGCCGCGACCTACTGGGCCGGCCGGGCGACGCTGTGCTCGGGGCCGGAGGACATCGAGCGCTATGACCAGGTCTTCACCGGGTGGTTCGGCGGTGAGGAGCGTGGGCTGACCTCAGTGCCGCCCGAACGCACCCGGCCGCAGGTGTGGCTGGACAGCGACGAGGGCGCCGCTGGCCGGCCCACCGAGGACCCAGACGACGAGGTGCTCAAGGTCGCCGCCAGCGCCGTCGAGGTCCTCCGGCACCGCGACGTCACCACCCTCACCGCCGCGGAGAAGCAGCTGCTCGCGGCGACGATCGACACCCTGCGCCCCCGGGCCCCGCTGCGGCGAGGGACTCGGCGGCTGCCGAGCCGGCGCGGCGAGGTCGACCCGCACCGCACCCTGCGCGCCCAGCTCAAGCACCTCGGTGAGCCGACCGACCTCGCCTGGCGGCGCCGACACACCCGACCCCGACGGGTCGTCCTGCTCATCGACGTCTCCGGCTCGATGAGCCCCTACGCCGACGTCTTGCTGCGGGTGGCGCACCGGTACCTCCGCTCCGGAGCCCCGGCCGAGGTCTTCACCGTGGGGACCCGGCTGACCCGGGTGACCCGGGCGCTGCGTCAGCGCGACCCGGACCGGGCGCTGCACGACGCCGGACAGGCCGTCCCGGACTGGTCCGGGGGCACCCGGCTCGGCGAGACGCTGGGCGCCTTCATCACCCGTTGGGGCCGTCGGGGCGTGGCGCGCGGCGCCGTCGTCGTGGTGTGCAGCGACGGGTGGGAGCGCGGCGACGCCAGCACTTTGGGGGAGCAGATGCGGCATCTGGCCCAGCTGGCTCACCGGGTCGTGTGGCTCAACCCGCACCGGGGGAAGGCGGGCTACCAGCCGATCCAGCAGGGGATTGTCGCGGCTCTGCCGTATGTTGACCACTTCGTCGCCGGGCACTCGCTCGGCGCCTACCTCGAGCTCTTGGAGGTGCTCGCCCGTGCGTGACGTCCTCGCCGAGCTGCTGCCCTGGTGGCGGGCCGGTCACACGATCGGGGTCGCCACGGTGGTGGCCACCTTCCGCTCTGCCCCGCGCCCGCCCGGTGCCGCGATGCTCGTCGGCCCCGCCGGCGAAGCGGTCGGCTCGGTCTCGGGTGGGTGCGTCGAGGGCGCGGTCTACGAGGTGTCCGGCGAGGTGGTCGGGTCCGGTGTGCCTGCCCTCAAGCGGTATGGCGTCTCCGACGACGACGCCTTCGCGGTCGGGCTGACCTGCGGAGGGATCCTCGACGTCTTCGTCGAGCCGGTCTCCCTGACGACCTTCCCCGAGCTCGGGGCGGTGGCCGACGATATCGACGCGGGCCGCCCGGTCGCGGTCGCCACCGTCATCGACCACCCGGACCGCTCGCTCGTCGGTCGCCGGATCGTCGTCCGCCCGGAGGGCTCGGGTGACCCGGAGCGCGCCGCGTCGCTCGGGTCGGCGCGGGCCGATGCGGCGGCCCTCGACGACGCCCGCGGGCTGCTGGCCACCGGGCGCAGCGAGACGCTCACCTATGGTCCAGACGGTGAGCGTCGGGGCGAGGGGATGCGAGTTTTCGTGTCGTCATACGCCCCGAAGCCGCGGATGCTCGTCTTCGGGGCGATCGACTTCGCCGCGGCCGTGGCCCGGATGGGGTCCTTCCTCGGCTACCACGTCACGGTGTGCGACGCGCGGCCGGTCTTCGCCACGCGGTCCCGGTTCCCGGACGCCGACGAGGTCGTGGTGACCTGGCCGCACCGCTACCTCGCCGACGAGGTGGCGGCCGGACGGATCGACGAGCGGACCGTTCTGGCCGTCCTCACCCACGACCCGAAGTTCGACGTCCCGCTGCTCCAGGTGGCGCTGCGCCTACCCGCCGTCGCCTACGTCGGGGCGATGGGCTCGCGGCGCACGCACGCCGACCGCATCGTCCGGCTCCGGGAGGCCGGCCTGTCCGACGCCGAGATCGCCCGCCTGTCCAGCCCGATCGGCCTCGACCTGGGGGCCCGTACCCCCGAGGAGACCGCGGTGTCGATTGCGGCGGAGATCATCGCCCGGCGCTGGGGTGGCGGGGGAACGCGCCTCGCCGACGGTGACGGCCCGATCCACGCCCACCCCGACGTCCCTCGGTAGCTCCCCGGCCACAGTAGGGACGGTCAGCCGACCGCGGGAAGGGCCTCCTCGCCGCGGGTGGCGGACGCCCAGGCCTGCACTCCCAGCCCGACCAGGACGAGCGCAAAGCCGACGTATGCCGCCCCCGCAGGTCGCTCCCGCAGGACCAGCACGCCGAGCAGCCCGGCGACGACGGGGTCCATGAGGGTCAGGGTCGCCGTCGGCCCGGGGCGTAGCCGCGCGAGGCCGCGGAGGTAGAACAGGTTCGCCAGCGCCATGGTCGCCACGGCGAGATAGACCCCCACGGCGATCCCGGACGGCTCGCCCACCCAGGCGCGCGGCTGGGTGAGGGCGACCGGGACGAGCAGCGCCGCACCGACGAGATAGGCGGCCGCGGTAAGGGGCAGCTGGCCCATCCCGTCCTCCATCAGCCGGGTGGCCGCGACGGTATAGGTGGCGATGCTCACGCCCGAGCCGATGGCGAGGGTGACCCCGAGGCCCACCGCCGGTCCGAGCTCGGCCTCGGTGATCCCGGACCACGAGTCGATGACCAGCCCCACCAGGGCGACAGCGGTGGCGGCATACCAGATCCGGGGGAGGCGGTGACCGAGGGTGAGCCGGCCGAGGAAGCCGGAGAACAGCGGCGCCGACCCGACCGCGACGAGCGTGGCGAGAGCGACCGAGGCGTTGCGGGTCGCGGCGAAGAAGCACACCTGGTAGCCGGCGGCTCCGGCGGCGGCGACCCACAGCAGCGGGCGCCGGACCGCAGAACGGATCTCGCGGAGCCGTCGCCCGAGCAGACCGGTCACGACCGTGAGGACGAGGGCCCCGCCGGCGATCCGGACCCAGCCGATCCCGAGCGGGCTGGCCGTGACGGGCGCGAACGCGGCCGCGGTCCCGGCGGTGCCGAAGAGGGCACCACTTGCCACAGCGGAAAGTACCGCGCCACGGTGGTGAGGCATCCCCCGACCGTGCCATATCGGGCGTTCTCGTGCACGACCGTCCGGCGTCGGGAGCTCACAGGTCATCGCGGTGATCCAGGTCACCCCTTGCGGCGTAGTGTGAGCCGCGCCACTATGCGGCAAGGCGCCAGTCCAAGGAGGACCTATGACGCGGATCACCGTCACGGTTGACGGGACGAGATACACCGACGACGTCGAGCCGCGAACGCTGCTCGTGCAGTACCTCCGAGATCGGCTCGGCAAGGTCGGGACCGTGGTGGGCTGCGACACCGGCAACTGCGGTGCGTGCACGGTGCACCTCGACGGCCGCAGTGTGAAGTCCTGCCAGCTGCTCGCGGTCCAGACCGACGGGCACGAGGTGACGACGATCGAGGGGCTCGCCAACGGTGCCACCCTGCACCCGATGCAGGAGGCCTTCCGGGACTGCCACGCCCTCCAGTGCGGCTTCTGCACCCCGGGGATGATCATGCAGGCGGTCGACCTCGTCACCGAGAACCCCCACCCCACCGAGGCCGAGGTCCGCGAAGGGCTTGAGGGCAACCTCTGCCGGTGCACCGGCTACCACAACATCGTCAAGGCCGTGCAGCAGGGCGCCGGCGCCATGAGCGGAGGCCAGTCATGACCGTCGTCGACGACCGCCCCGCAACCGAGGTTGGCAGCCCACGTCGCCGCAAGGAGGACGCCCGGCTCATCGTCGGCCGAACCCGGTGGACCGACAATCTCACCCTCCCGGGGATGCTCCACCTCGCGATGGTGCGCAGCCCGTACGCCCACGCCCGGATCACCTCGGTGGACGCGGACGCGGCCCGCCAGGCCCCCAATGTCGTCGCCGTGCTCACCGGCGAGGACGTCAAGGACATCCAGGGCGGACTGCCCTGCGCCTGGCCGATCACCCCTGACCAGAAGGCCCCGACGCACCCGTCGATCGCCGTCGACCGGGTCGCCTTCGCCGGGGAGATCGTCGCCGTCGTCATCGCACGCAGCCCCGGGGAGGCCCGGGACGCCGCTGAGCTGGTCGACGTCGAGTACGACGAGCTGCCTGCCGCCCTGGAGCTCAAGGCGGCCGCGGCCGACCAGACCCTCGCGCACCCCGACCTGGGCACCAACACCTCTGCGGTGTGGACCTTCGACTCCGGCGCCGCTGGGACCGGCGGTGATGTCGAGGCGGCGATCTCTGCCGCCCGCGACGGCGGCATCGTCATCGAGCGCGAGTACCGCCAGCAGCGGCTCATCCCCGCGTTCATGGAGCCCCGCTCGTTCGTCTGCGACCCCACCGGTGAGCAGCTGACCATCTGGTCGTCCACCCAGGTGCCGCACTTCGTCCGGATCTTCACCGCGGCGGTCCTCGGCATCCCGGAGAGCAAGATCCGGGTCATCGCGCCGGACGTCGGAGGCGGCTTCGGCGGAAAGCTCCAGTTCACCCCCGAAGAGGTCATCACCGTGCTCGCGGCCCGGCATACCGGCAAGCCGTGCAAGTACACCGAGACCCGCTCGGAGTCGCTCGTCTCGGCCCACCACGGCCGTGACCAGTGGCAGAAGCTCACCCTCGCGGCGACCGCGGACGGTCACGTCACCGGGCTCAAGGTCGAGCTGCTCGCCGACATGGGTGCCTACCTCGGCCTGGTCACCCCGGGCGTGCCGATCCTTGGCGCGTTCATGTTCAACGCGATCTACACGTTCCCCGCGTACCACTTCACCTGCCGCAATGTCTTCACCAACAAGACGTGGACCGACGCCTACCGCGGCGCCGGACGGCCGGAGGCCACCTACGCCATCGAGCGGCTCATGGACGAGCTGGCCGTCGAGGTCGGGGTCGACCCGCTGGAGATCCGCGAGCGCAACTGGATCCGCCACGAGCAGTTCCCGTTCACCTCGGTCTGTGGGCTGGAGTACGACTCGGGCAACTACGAGGCCGCCACCGCGCGCGCCAAGGAGCTCTTCGGGTATGACGACCTGCGCGCCGAACAGGCCCGGCGCCGGGCCAGCAACGACCCGGTGCAGCTCGGCATCGGGGTCTCGACCTTCACCGAGATGTGCGGGCTCGCCCCGTCGCGGGTGCTCGGGTCGCTGTCCTATGCCGCCGGCGGCTGGGAGGCAGCGTCGGTCCGGATGCTGCCGACCGGCAAGGTCGAGGTCGTCACCGGGACGTCCCCGCACGGCCAGGGCCACGAGACGGCGTGGAGCCAGATCGTCGCGGACCGGCTTGGCGTGCCCTTCGAGGACGTCGAGGTGCTCCACGGTGACACCCAGGTCGCCCACAAGGGCCTGGACACCTACGGCTCGCGCTCGCTCGTCGTCGGTGCCGAGGCGGTGATCCGGGCCGCGGACAAGGTCATCGAGAAGGCCCGTGTCGTCGCGGCCCACCTGCTCGAAGCGAGCGTCGAGGACATCGACTTCGCCAACGGCTCGTTCACGGTGCGCGGGACGGACAGCGCTCAGGCCATGGCCGAGGTCGTCTGGGCCGCCTTCTCGGCCCACAACCTCCCGGACGGCTTCGAGCCGAACCTCGACTCCGAGGCGACCTTCGACCCGGTGAGCTTCTCCTTCCCGCACGGGACCCACCTGTGCGCCATGGAGGTCGACACCGAGACCGGCCAGACGACGATGCGCAAGTATGTCGCCGTCGACGACATCGGCACGATCGTCAACCCGCTCATCGTCCACGGTCAGGTCCACGGCGGCATCGTCCAGGGCGTCGCCCAGGCGCTGTGGGAGGAGGCCGTCTACGACGACGCGGGCACCCTGGTCAGCGGCTCGCTCGTCGACTACACCATCCCGTCCTCGGCCGACACGATCTCGCTGACGGTCGACCAGACGACCTCCCCGTCGACGACGAACACCCTCGGCACCAAGGGCGTCGGCGAGGCGGGAGCCATCGCCTCGACGCCGGCGGTCGTCAACGCGATCGTTGACGCGGTGCGGCATCTCGGCGTCAACGACATCCGGATGCCGTGCACCCCGGAACGGGTCTGGACCGCGATCCGCGGCGCCTCGGGCTCGGGCGGGCCGAGCACCGCGGCGGCCGCCAGCCACCTCGGTGCCGGTGCCCCGAACCACGACCCCGATAGCGGCGCCGCGACGCAGGGAGGTGCCCAGTGATCCCCGCAACCTTCGAGTATGTCGCCCCCACCTCCGTGGACGAGGCGCTGGCCGCACTGGCCGAGAGCGGTGACGACGCCAAGGTCATCGCCGGCGGGCAGAGCCTGCTGCCGGTGCTGAAGATGCGGCTCAACGCCCCATCGGTGGTCATCGACCTCGGCCGGGTCGACGGCCTCCGCGGGATCAGCGTCGATGGGTCCGACCTGGTCATCGGCGCGATGACGACGCACCACGAGATCGCCAACAGCCCGCTGGTGCGTGAGCACGCCGGGGTGCTGGCCGACGCGGTGAGCCAGGTTGCCGACGCCCAGGTGCGTCACCGGGGGACGATCGGCGGGTCGCTGGCCCACGCCGACCCCGCTGGCGACTATGGCGCACCGATCCTCGCGCTGGGCGCGTCGATGGTCATCACCGGCAGCGGTGGCTCGCGGACGGTCGCGGCGGACGACTACTTCACCGATCTCTTCGAGACGGCGGTGGGGGAGGGCGAGCTGCTCACCTCGGTCCGGATCCCGTCGCACGGCGGAGCCGGTTCGGCATACGAGAAGTTCGTCAGGGTGGCCCAGCAGTGGGCGATCGTCGCGGTTGCGGCGACCGTCCGCGTCGCCGACGGGCACATCGCCGAGGCGGCGATCGGGCTGACGAACATGGGCTCGACGCCGCTGCGGGCCCGGGGCGTCGAGGAGGCTCTGCGCGGCCGTCCGGTGACCGCCGACGCCGTTCGCGAGGCGGCCTCCCGGGCCGCCGAGGGGACGAACCCGCCGAGCGACCTCAACGGGTCGGCGGAGTACCGGCGTCACCTGGCGACGGTGCTCACCGCGCGGGCCGTCCTCAAGGCCGCGGGAGGCTGACGCGATGGAGCTCGAGCACGACTTCGCCGTCCCTGCCCCGGTCGACCAGGTCTGGGCTGCCTTCCTCGACCTGGAGGATCTGGGGACCTGCTTCCCCGGCGCAACCGTCACCGATGTCTCCGCGGGCGGGTTCAAGGGGACGGCGAAGGTCAAGCTCGGCCCCATCGCGCTGGTCTACACCGGCACCGGCACGTGGGTGGAGCGGGACGAGCACGCCCACCGGATGGTCCTGGAGGCCAAGGGCAAGGACAAGCGCGGCAACGGGACGGCCGGAGCGACGATCACCATCGTCCTGGCCGAGGAGTCGCCGGGACGAACCTTCGTCCACGTCCTCACCGACCTCAATGTCACCGGCAAACCGGCCCAGTTCGGCCGCGGTGTGATGCAGGACGTCTCGGACAAGCTGCTCCAGCAGTTCGTCGACTGCCTCGAGGGTCGCTTCGCCGACGGCGCGGCCGGTCGTGCTGCCGTCGGCGCGAACGGTATGCCGGTGCAGGACCTCGCCGCGACGGCAGGCGGGGCGGCCGGCGGCGGTGACGCGAGCGCGGGCGGCATACCGGCTCGTCCGGCGGCGGTGCACGGCCGGGAGGTGCCCGACGTCGTCGACCTCGGTGCCGCCGCCGGCCCGGTGCTGCTCAAGCAGTTCGGTCCGCTCGTCGGGGCGGGTCTGCTCGGCCTGCTGGTCGGCTGGCTGCTCGGGCGGCGGCGCTAGTCGCACCCGGAGGTGGTCGCGGGCCCAGTCCTTGCCGGGCCGTACCATTCCCCGGTGGACCACGCGGCCTTCGGTGACGCGCTCGCCACCGGTGTCGAGGACGTCCGGACCGGCGAGGCTGCCGTGGACGCCCTGGACGGCGGTGGCTTCTGGGCGGTGGTGGCCACCTTCGAGGGGGCGGTGACCGCGGTCCGCTTCGGCTCCGTCGTCCGTGGACCGGTCGCGCCCTCGGCCGGACGCTGGGCGGGCCTGCCCGGACCGTGGCGCAGCTCGATCGACGAGGCGGCATACCGGGACGCGGTCGAGGAGGTGCGCCGCAGGGTCGCCGCAGGAACGGTCTACCAGGTCAACATCTGCCGGATCCTCTCGCACGAGCTGCCCGAGTCCGCCGACCTCGACGCACTCGCCGCGGTGCTCCGGGCCGGCAACCCGGCGCCCTATGCGGCGCGGATCCGGGTGGACGCGGCCGGGCTCGACCTGGTCTCGGCCTCGCCGGAGAGCTATCTGGAACGCGACGGCGAGCGCATCGTCAGCCGACCGATCAAGGGGACCTCCCGTCCTGGTGAGCCGATGCTCGACAAGGACGTCGCGGAGAACGTCATGATCACCGACCTGGTCCGCAACGACCTCTCACCGGTGTGCGAGCCCGGCACGGTCGATGTCGAGGTGCTCTGCGGCCTCGACCCGCATCCGGGTCTGGACCATCTCGTCTCCACGGTCGCCGGGCGACTCCGACCGGGAGTGCGCTGGCGCGACATCGTCGCATGCACCTTTCCGCCCGGGTCGGTCTCGGGTGCGCCCAAGCACACCGCCCTGGCGGCGATCCGCGACCTCGAACCGGTCCCGCGCGGGCCCTACTGCGGTGCAGTCGGCTGGGTCGACGCGGACCGGCGGCGGGCGGAACTCGCGGTCGGCATCCGGACGTTCTGGGCACAGCGGGACGACGCGGGCCGGCGGATGCTCCACTTCGGCACCGGCGCGGGGATCACCTGGGGGTCGGACCCCCTGGCAGAGTGGAGGGAGACCGAGCTGAAGGCGGCCCGGCTCGTCGGCCTCACCGGCCGACCGTACGAGGAGGACCGATGACAGGGGTTCAGGTCTGGGTCGACGGGCGGCTCGTCGACCCGGCGGCCGCCTCGATCAGCGCGGTCGACCACGGTCTCACCGTCGGCGACGGGGTCTTCGAGACCCTCAAGGTGGTCGACGGGGTGCCCTTCGCGCGGCGTCGGCACGCTGCGCGCCTGCAGCGATCCCTGGCCGGCATGGGGCTGCCCGCCGCGGACTTTGCCGTCATCGACGCGGGGATCGAGGCGGTCCTGCGCTCACCTCTGGAGTTCGGGCGGCTGCGCTACACCGTCACCGGTGGGCGCGGCCCGCTGGGTTCGGACCGGCTCACCGGAGCGCTCACGTATGTCGTCACCGCCGGCCCGTCGCCTCGCCCCGGCCCATCCTGCACCCTGGTCACCGTGCCGTGGACCCGGAACGAACGGTCCGCCACGACCGGGGTGAAGACGACGTCATATGCCGAGAATGTCATCGCCTTGGCCTACGCGAAGGAGCGCGGTGCGGACGAGGCGGTCTTCGCCAACACCGCCGGCGACCTGTGCGAAGGGACCGGCTCGAATGTCTTCGTCGTCCGCGACGGGGTGCTGTCGACGCCGCCCGCGCAGGCCGGGCCGCTCCTCGGGGTGACCCGCGAGCTGGTCCTGGAGTGGGGCCGGGAGTGGGGGCGTACGGCTGGGGTCGAGGTGCGCGAGGTCCGTGTGCCCCTGGCCGATCTGGCGACGGCCGACGAGGTCTTTGTCACCTCGTCGACGCGCGACGTCCTGCCGGCGACCTCGGTCGACGGTCGCTCCCTCCCGGTCGGGCCGGTGACCACCGCGCTGCGGGCGCTGTTCGCCCGACGGGCCGCCGAGCAGGTGGACCCATGAACGCCGCTGGACGCGCCGAGGACGCACGGCGCGAGCCCGAGGACTACTCCGACCCGAACCTGCTGATCGACGCGGCCGAGGACCGGTGGGCCTGGCGAGCCCGGATCAAGTCCCGGCCCGCGTCGCGGCGGCTCTACCGGCTCGCCGTCTTCGGCGTCGGCCTGGTCATCGTTCTCGTGGGCCTGGCCCTGGTGCCCTTGCCCGGACCCGGCTGGGCGATCGTCTTCCTCGGGATCGCCATCTGGGCCTCGGAGTTCGAGAAGGCCCAGCAGCTGCTCGAGTGGGGCAAGGGGGTGCTGTCCCGGTGGAACACCTGGGTCCTCGCGCAGGCGTGGTACGTCAAGGTGGGTGTGGCGCTGGCGACGATGGCCCTGGTCGGACTCGTCTTCTGGGGGCTGTTCATCATCGCCGGCGTGCCCACCTGGCTGCCCGACCCGGTCGAGCAGCCGCTGCACCTGCTGCCTGGCACTCATTGAGCCTGCCGGGCGCCCCTCTGGCGGGGCGGTCGCTGATTATGGGGGCCACCGCGCGGAGCGCTATTGTGTGGCCTCGGTCGCCTCGCACGGTGGCCACCCGGATGTGTAGCTCAGTTGGTTAGAGCGTTCGCTTCACACGCGAGAGGTCGGGGGTTCGAGTCCCTCCACATCCACGCCTATGAGTGAAGGGACCCGCGATCGCGGGTCCCTTCACTCATTGCGGGGTGTGGTGGGGCCCACCTCCACATCCACGCAACGAGTGCACCGCGGTGGGCGCCATGGTTGTTCTGGGATGCCCCGGGTGTAACGGTGGCGAGAGCGAACAACCGTGGCGATGGGGCTCAACATCGGTGCGTCATCCCCGGTCGGCGGTTAGGCTGCCGCGCATGACTGGGACGGTGAGCGCCATCTACGTCTACCCGGTGCCAGGCGAGCCCGGCCGGGCCCTCTCGCCCGCCGTCGTCACCGAGGCTGGGCTCGACGGCGACCGGCACCGGGGCGCCCCGATCTCGATCGTCACCGCCGACGTCTACGCCGCGAGCGCACCTCGGGCCAACCTCGTCGTCGAGCTCACGCCGGCCGAGCTGGACGAGCTCATCGGGCACCGGATGCTCGTCGGGGAGGTGGCTCTGGAGCTCGTCGAGCGGAACGCCCGGTGCGGTCTGGTGTATGCCGTCGTCGCCGAGCCCGGCTCGATCCGTACCGGTGACAGCGTCGGTGCGGGGGAGCCGAGCCACTGACCATCGACATGGGCCACCGCTAACTCGGGCGCGGCGGCCCGCGTGCCCTGGGTAGCATCGGGGGCGGGTCGGCATACCGAGCTCGGTGCCGGCGCCGCGACCACCCGCAGTTCCCCACCCGCTCTCCCAAGGAGAACCACCGTGCCTGCCGCCATCCTCGTCCACGTCGCCGGAAGCGAGCGATCGGTCGCGGAGCACACTACGGCGGCCGACCTCTTCGGAGCTGACCGCACGATCGTCGTCGCGCGCGTCAACGGTGAGCTGCGCGACCTGGCCCACGTTCTGGCCGATGGTGACATCGTCGAGCCGGTGCGCATCGACGAGCCCGAGGGTCTGCAGGTCCTGCGGCATTCGTGCGCGCATGTCCTGGCCCAGGCCGTGCAGCAGGTCAACCCCGACGCCAAGCTCGGGATCGGGCCGCCGATCCGGGATGGCTTCTACTACGACTTCGACGTCGCGACGCCGTTCACCCCCGATGACCTCAAAGAGCTCGAGAAGGTCATGCAGCGGATCATCAACGAGGGCCAGACCTTCGTGCGCCGCGAGGTGAGCGACGAGGCCGCGCTGGCCGAGCTGGCCCACGAGCCGTTCAAGTGCGAGCTCATCGGGCTCAAGGGCGGGTCGGCCGAGGACGCGGCTGAAGGCGCCGGCGTCGAAGTTGGCGGCGCACAGCTGACGATCTACGACAACGTTCGCCGCGACGGGTCGCGGGCTTGGGGCGACCTGTGCCGTGGCCCGCACATCCCGTCGACGAAGCTGCTCGGCAACGCCTTCAAGGTGATGCGCAGCAGTGCGGCATACTGGCGCGGCGACCAGGCCAACCAGCAGCTGCAGCGGGTCTACGGGACGGCGTGGCCGACCAAGGACGACCTCACGGCATACCTGCACCGGCTGACCGAGGCGGAGAAGCGCGACCACCGCAAGCTCGGCGTGGAGCTGGACCTGTTCTCCTTCCCCGACGAGATCGGCTCCGGGCTGCCGGTCTTCCACCCCAAGGGCGGGGTGCTCAAGCGGGAGATGGAGGACTACGTCCGTCGGCGCCACATCGAGGAGGGCTTCCTCTACGTCGGCACGCCGCACATCACCAAGGAAGGGCTCTTCCACACCTCCGGTCACCTGCCGTACTACGCCGACACGATGTTCCCGCCCATGCAGATGGAGGGGTCGGACTACTACCTCAAGGCGATGAACTGCCCAATGCACAACCTCATCTACCGGTCGCGTGGGCGGTCCTACCGCGACCTGCCGATGCGGCTGTTCGAGTTCGGGCACGTTTACCGGTACGAAAAGTCCGGGGTCATGCACGGGCTGACGCGCGTTCGTGGGTTCGCCCAGGACGACTCGCACTCGTATGTCACCAAGGAGCAGGCCGGCGCGGAGATCAAGCACCTGCTGGGCTTCGTCCTGTCCCTGCTGCGGGACTTCGGGCTGTCCGACTTCTACCTCGAGCTGTCCACGCGTGACGACTCCAAGCCGGACAAGTTCGTCGGGTCCGACGAGGACTGGGTCGAGGCCACGCGGGTGCTCGACGAGGCATGCCGGGAGACCGGCCTTGACCTCGTGCCCGACCCGGGTGGTGCCGCTTTTTACGGCCCCAAGGTCTCGGTGCAGGCCAAGGACGCCATCGGCCGGACCTGGCAGCTCTCCACGATCCAGTACGACTTCAACCAGCCGGCTGGCTTCGGACTGGAGTACCAGGCGGCGGACGGCTCGCGTCAGCAGCCGGTGATGATCCACTCGGCGAAGTTCGGGTCGATCGAGCGGTTCATCGGGGTGCTCACCGAGCATTACGCCGGCGCCTTCCCGGTGTGGCTTTCGCCGGTGCAGGTGCTCGGGGTGCCCGTTGCGGAGGAGTACCACGAGTACCTCAGCGGCGTGCTTGGCGGGTTGGCGGCCCAGGGCGTCCGGGTCGAGCTGGACGCATCGGACGACCGCTTCCCCAAGAAGATCCGCAACGCCAGCAAGTCCAAGGTGCCCTACGTGCTCATCGCGGGGGAGGACGACCGGGCGGCCGGTGCGGTGTCCTTCAGGTACCGGGACGGCTCGCAGAAGAACGGGGTGCCGGTGGCGGACGCGGCCGCGGAGATCCTCGCCGCGATCCGGGAGCGCCGCCAGGTCTGAGGTCGGCCCCGGAGGGGGCGTCGAGAGTCGGCGTCGGGAGTCGGCGTCGAGACGCTGCGGTCGAGAGGCTGCGGTCGAGACCCAGCGGTGATGAGAAGCCGCGGTGTCGAGGTGGTCACCCTGCGCGGTCAGCGTGCGTTGGTCGGCGATTTGTCCGGTATGCCGCTGCGACCGTCGACCAACGCACGCCGAGCTGCACACGGCGCAGCGCCACGGCGTCAGAGAGCACCGTTGACACCCAATGCTGGCGCAGGACGACGTGCTCCCACGCGAACCGGAGCACCAGCCAGTCGGCGGCGACGAGGTCGTCATACCGGCGGGCATCGCGGGTGAGCATCCAGGACTCGCCATGGAACGCGAAACTGTCCGCCTCGATGGCCAGGCGCAGCGCACGGTCGCCGAGGTCGACGCGGCCGAGGAAGCGACCGTTCTCCCTGATCGTCAGCTGGGGCTGGGGGAGCAGACCGGGCACCCCGAGCGCGATCGCGCGCAGCGCGGACTCGAACGGGTTCGCGGCGGCAGCGCTCGCGTGCCGGACCACCCGGCCCACCCGAGCCCGGCCGCGCGCCGGATGGTGTGCGGCGAGCGCCAGCAGTGCCCTGTGGCTGACCGACCCCGAGCGCAGCGCGGAGTCTGCCACGGCCAGCGCCTCGCCGAACGGGAGCGCGGTGGCGCAGTCGAGGACTGTCCGCGCCGGCGAGGTGACCCAGCCGTCGACGACGTCGGAGGGGTTGAGCGCTCGCCACGACACCGCCAACCGGGAGCGCGCGCTCTCCGAAATGCGCCGGTTTCGGGGGACGACGAGCTGCGGCCGCGTCGGCTCGAACAGCAGCGCCCAGCCCCAGTGCTGGGCGGCGGACCGGTACGCCACCACGGCCGTATGCCGCCGCGCCAGGGCAGCGAGGTCCTCGTGTCGGGGGCTGGTCGGCATACCGTCGAGGTTCGGCGCCCGAACGGCGGTCCGCCACTGAGGCGGGCGCGGCTGTGGACGACGTGACGAACCGGGACACGGCTGTGGACGATCCGCTCGACACGGCCGAACCGTTGAGGTGTCGACACGGTGGGGTGTCGAGGGGCACGCATTGGTCGGCGATTTGTTCGGTATGCCGGTGCCGCCGTCGACCAACCCCCCCCCCCCCCCCCCCCCCCCCCCCCCCCCCCCCCCCCCCCCCCCCCCCCCCCCCCCCCCCCCCCCCCCCCCGCCCCCCCCGGCCCCCCCCCGGGCCGGGGGGGGGTGGCCCGGTGGTGGCCCGCCACGCGTTGGTCGGCGATTTGTCCGGTATGCCGGTGCGGCCGTCGACCAACGCACGGTCACCAGGCCGCTGGGCACCAACACGCCGCGCACTAGGATCGGGCCGTGACCACGGAACGCGCGGACGACCTGGCCGGCGTTGCGGACGGCTTCGGACGGCTCTGGACCCCGCACCGTCTGGCCTATATCGAGGGCGCCAAGCCCCCCGGCGACCCCGGGGACTCGTGCCCCTTCTGCACCGCTCCCACCCGCGAGGACGCCGAGGGGCTTATCGTCCGCCGCGGTGAGCACTGTTACGTCGTGCTCAACCTCTTCCCGTACAACCCCGGGCACGTGCTCGTCTGCCCGTACCGGCATGTCTCGGCGTATGTCGACCTCACCGACGAGGAGACGACCGAGTTCACGGCGTTGACCAAGCAGGCGGTCCAGGCGCTCCACACCGCCTCCGCCCCGCAGGGCTTCAACCTCGGGATGAACCAAGGTGATATCGCCGGGGCCGGCATCGCGGCGCACCTGCATCAGCACGTGGTTCCGCGGTGGCGCGGCGACATGAACTTCCTCCCCATCGTCGGACAGACCAAGGCCCTGCCGGTGCTGCTCGACGACACCCGCCAACGCCTCGCAGCCGCCTGGCCGAGCGCCTGACCGGCATACCGCAGCTTCGCCACTACGCTGGGAGGCACCATGCTCAACCGCCTCCTTCGCGCCACGGTCACGACTCTGCTCACTCCGCTGGCGCGGGTCTTCAACGCCCTGGGCATCAGTCCCGACATCGTGACGATCGTCGGGACCATCGGGGTCTGCGCGGGCGCGCTGGTCTTCTACCCGCGCGGCCAGTTCCTCGTGGGGACGCTGGTCGTGGTCTTCTTCGCCTTCTCGGACACCATCGACGGCATCATGGCCCGCAGCTCGGGCCGCTCGTCGACCTGGGGCGCGTACCTCGACTCCACCCTCGACCGCCTCGGTGACGCGGCGATCTTCGGTGGGCTGGTCCTCTTCTACGCCGGGCAGGGGGCCGACTCGACGATGGCCGGGCTCGCCCTGGCCTGCCTGATCCTCGGCGGCGTGGTCAGCTACGCGAAAGCCCGTGCCGAGGGCCTGGGGATGACGGCCAATGTCGGCATCGCCGAACGCGCCGACCGGCTCGTCACCGTGCTCACCGCGACCGGCGTCGTCGGGATGGGAGTCTCACCCCTGTTGCTCGAGGTCGTGCTGGCGTTGCTCGCGATTGCCTCCGGGTTCACCGTGGTCCAGCGGATGCTCGAGGTCCGGCGGCAGGCGGTCACCCGGGCATGAGCTCGATCCTCGACCCGGTCACCGGGGCCCTGACCGTCGCTGGCTATCGCGTCGGCTGGCAGGCCGTGCGGCGGCTGCCCGCGCCAGTGGCCTATGGGATCTTCCAGGCCATGGCCGATGCCGCCGTCCTGCGCGGGGGCAAGGGCGTGCGCCGGCTCCGGAGCAACTATGCCAAGGTCCGCCCCGAGCTGGACGACAAGGCCCTCGACGACCTGGTCCGGGACGGGATGCGGTCCTACATGCGGTACTTCTGCGAGGCCTTCCGGTTGCCCGACATGAGCAGCACCCAGCTCGCCGAGGCGGTCGTGGCGACCGGCCACGAGGCGGCCCGGACGCACCTCGACCAGGGCCGCGGCGTCATCTGCTTCATCGGGCACATGGGCAACTTCGACCTCGGCGGCGCCTGGTCGACGACCCATCTGTGGCCGGTGACCACGATCGCCGAACGCCTCGAACCTGAGGAGGTCTTCCAGGACTTCCTGCGGTTCCGCACCGAGCTGGGGATGACGATCGTCCCGCTGACCGGCGGCCCCAAGCCCTTCGACGCGATGCGTGAGGCGCTGCACCATGGCGCCTTCGTCCCGCTCCCGGCCGACCGGGATCTCACCGCCAACGGCGTCGAGGTCGACCTCTGCGGCCATCGTGCGCGGGTCGCCAAGGGGCCTGCAGCGCTGGCCGTGGCCACCGGTGCGGCCCTGTTCACCGCGGCGGTCTGGTACGAGGACGCCCCGCCCGGCAAGGGCGTCGGCGGCAAGGTCGTGCGGGTCGAGTTCAGCGAGCAGATCGAGCCTCGGGCCGACCTCGACGGCGACGCTGCGGTCCGCGAGCTCACCCAGCGCTGCGTCGACTTCCTCGGTGCCCGAATCACCCAGCACACCAGCTCCTGGCACATGCTGCAGCGCGTCTTCGTCGACGACCTCGACCCGGCCCGACAGCGCACGCCATGAGGATCGGCATCGTCTGCCCCTACTCGTTCGACGTTCCGGGCGGGGTGCAGTTCCACGTCCGCGATCTCGCGGAGTACTTCATCGCCCAGGGCCACCACGTCAGCGTCCTGGCACCGGCCAACGACGAGACCGCCGACCTGCCGCCTTATGTCGTCACCTGCGGTCGGGCGGTACCGGTGCGCTACAACGGCTCGGTGGCCCGGCTGACCTTCGGGCCGGTCACGGGGGCCCGGGTCGCCAAGTGGCTCGAGAACGGCGGCTTCGACGTCCTGCACCTCCACGAGCCGGTCACCCCGAGCGCCTCGATGCTCGCGCTGTGGGCCAGCGAGGGCCCGACCGTGGCGACCTTCCACACCTCGAACCTGCGGTCGCGGGCCATGCAGGCGGCCTACCCGCTCGTCCGCGCCAGCCTGGAAAAGATCGGGGGCCGGATCGCGGTCTCCGAGGACGCCCGCCGCACCGTGACGACCCACGTGGGCGGGGACGCGGTCGTCATACCGAACGGGGTCTATGTCGACCGGTTCGCCTCCGCCGCGACGGACCCGCGCTGGGTCGGCACCCCCGACCGCCCGACGGTCGCCTTCCTGGGACGGATGGAAGAGCCCCGCAAGGGTATGCCGGTCCTCGCCGCCGCGCTGCCTGCCGTCATTGCCGCGGTGCCCGGAGTGCGGGTGCTCGTTGCCGGACCCGGGGACGCCAAGGAGGTGACCGCCGGGATGTCCCGGGAGACGGTCGCTGCCTGCGAGTTCCTCGGCCCGGTCAGCGAGGAGGACAAGGCCCGGCTGCTCCGGTCCGTCGACGTCTATGTCGCCCCCAACACCGGCGGCGAGAGCTTCGGGATCATCCTCATCGAGGCGATGAGCGCCGGGACAGCGGTGCTGGCCAGCGACATCCCGGCCTTCGTGCGGGTCCTTGACGGCGGGACGGCCGGCCGGACCTTTGCCAACGAGAATCCCGCCGACCTGGCCCGGGTCCTCGTCGACCTGCTGCGGGACCGCGACGAGCGGCTGTCCGTCGCTGCTGCGGGGGCGCTGCGGGCCCGGGTCTTCGACTGGTCGGTGGTGGCCGAGGACGTCATGGCGGTGTACGAGACGGTGACGGCTGGCGCGGCAGCGGCCGCCGACGCGGCAGACCCGAGCGGTCTGTGGGCGCGGGTGGTCCGGATGGGCCGGGGGAGTGGGCTGGAATGAGCACCCAGGAGATGCTCCTGCTCGGCTTCGCGGCGGCGGTGCTCCTTGCGTGGTACCTGTCCTATAGCGCCGCCCGGCTGGACCGGCTGCACGGACGGGTCGAGGGCACCCTCGCAGTGCTCGATGCCGCCCTGGTCCGGCGGGCCGAGGCGGCTCTGGAGCTGGCGAACTCAGGCGTGCTGGACCCGGCGAGCGCCCTGCTGCTCGCGGACGCGTCGGCCCAGTCCCTCTCCGAGGCGGTCGACGCGCCGGGCGGCCGGGAGATGGTCGAGAGCGAGCTGACCGAGGCGATCCGGCTCTCCCTGCCCGACGAGGTCGTCGCCGTGGTCCGCGCGGAGCATGTGGACGGGACCGACGCGATCGACCGGCTCTCGGCGGCCAACGACCGGGTCCAGCTCGCCAGGCGGTTCCACAATGACGCGGTCACCGCCGTGCGCCAGGTCCGTCGCAAGGTCGTCGTCCGCTGGTTCCGGCTGGCCGGACATGCCGATCTGCCCCGAACGGTCGAGTTCGACGACGACATCCCGACCGGGCTGCGGGGCTGACCGGGTCGGGCATGGACTCGGGGATTTCCAGAACGGAAAGTTCCATGGTAGTTTTCTGCAATGGAAAATAACTCAGGTATGCCGTCGTCCTCGCCCGGCCCAGCCCGGGCGCAGCCCTCAGCGGCCGAAGCCCAGGCCGCGCTCGATGCGCTCGCCCAGGGCAGGGGGGCGCTGGCCGAGCTCGCCATCACGCCGTGGTGGTACCACCCGGTGCTGGCGGGCCTGGTGTTCGTCTTCGTGGTCGGCACCGCGTCGGCGCAGTTCTGGTACCTCACCTTCCTCGCCTACATGGTGGGGTTGGCCTGGCTGGTCCGCGCCTATCGCAACCTGACCGGCATCTGGGCCAACGGGTGGAAGATCGCGCAGGGGCGGATGCTGTCCGTCGTCCTCTTCGCCGTCCTGCTCGCCGGGGTCCTCACCTCGCTCGCGGTGCGCCGGGGACAGCTCGACTGGTGGTGGGCCGTCGTCGCCGCAGTCGTGGGTGCGCTGACGACCCTGTGGGTTGGCCCTCGCCTTGACGCGACGTTGCGCGCCGCCCTCCGGAGCGCCACGTGAGCCGGGCCACGCCGGCGCTCGACATCAGCCTGCTGGAGCCCAAGCGGCTGCAGATCTGCGGTGCCCTGGGCGTCATCGACGAGATGGAGTTCGGGACCTTGCGGGACCTCCTCGGGGTCGCTGACTCGGTGCTGTCCAAACACCTCAAGACCCTCGAGGAGGCGGGCTACGTGTCGTCCTCGAAGCAGAAGGCACGCGAGACCGGCCGCCCGCGCACGTGGGTCAAGCTCACCAGATCCGGCCGGATCGCCCTTCTCGGGCACGTCGCGCAGCTGCGCCAGCTGGCCCAGGACGTGGGGGCGACGACGCCGTGAGGTCGGATCCGGGTATCCTCGGTCGGTCATGCATCCGGTTGACCCGGGTGCGCGTACGGCATACGCACGAAGGAAGCAGGCGAAGGCAGCGATGAGCGACAGCGCTCCCACCACGGGCACCGCTCGAGTCAAGCGGGGCATGGCCGAGATGCTCAAGGGGGGCGTCATCATGGACGTCGTCACCCCGGATCAGGCGAAGATCGCCGAGGACGCCGGCGCCGTGGCGGTCATGGCGCTGGAGCGGGTCCCGGCCGACATCCGGGCTCAGGGCGGGGTGTCGCGGATGAGTGACCCGGACATGATCGACGGGATCATCGCCGCCGTCTCCATCCCCGTGATGGCCAAGGCCCGGATCGGTCACTTCGTCGAGGCCCAGGTCCTGCAGAGCCTCGGGGTCGACTACATCGACGAGTCCGAGGTGCTCACGCCGGCCGACTACGCCAACCACATCGACAAGTGGGCCTTCACCGTGCCCTTCGTCTGTGGCGCGACCAACCTCGGCGAGGCCTTGCGCCGGATCACCGAAGGCGCGGCGATGATCCGGTCCAAGGGCGAGGCCGGCACCGGCGACGTCTCCAACGCCACGACCCACATGCGCCAGATCCGCCAGCAGATCCGGCGGCTGCAGAACCTCCCCGAGGACGAGCTCTTCGTCGCGGCGAAGGAGCTGCAGGCGCCATACGAGCTGGTCAAGGAGGTGGCCGAGGCTGGGAAGCTGCCAGTGGTCCTCTTCACCGCGGGCGGGATCGCCACCCCGGCCGACGCGGCGATGATGATGCAGCTCGGTGCGGAGGGCGTCTTTGTCGGCTCGGGGATCTTCAAGTCCGGCAACCCGGCGCAGCGCGCCGAGGCGATCGTCAAGGCGACGACATTCTTCGACGACCCCGACGTCATCGCCAAGGTCTCCCGTGGGCTGGGGGAGGCCATGGTCGGCATCAATGTCGACGAGCTGCCCCAGTCCCACCGGCTCGCCGAGCGCGGCTGGTAGGGCCTGCTGGTAGGGCCTGCTGGTAGGGGCCGCCGGAAGGGGAGGCCGGTCGGCGGTCAGGCCGGGAGACGCCGTACCACGGTGTAGCCCCGCCCGCCGTGCGCCTCTGCCACCCTCGTCAGACCCGGTATGACGACTGGTGTGGGGCGTCGGACGAGGGTCGCGTCACCGAGCTGTCCGTAGTCGTTCTGCCCCCAGGCGAAGGTTCGTCCATCGGAGCCCACAGCGAGGGTGTGATCCCGACCGCAGCCGACGGCCACGGCGCTCGGCATCGCGGTGACCCGGGTCGGGCTGACCCGGTCCACTGTCGATCCGAGCCCGAGCTGGCCGCGGCTGGCCTCACCCCAGGACCACACCGTGCCGTCGCCACACAGGGCGACCGAGTGATCGGCACCGCATGCGATCTTCACGACGTCGGTCAGCCCGGGAACGGGCACCGGGAGTGACCGGTTCGTCTTCGACCCGTCGCCGAGCTGGCCCGAGCTGTTGAGCCCCCACGCGACGAGGGTGCCAGTGGAGCGCAACGCGATGACGTGGTTGCGACCGCCCGCGAAGGCGACGATGTCATCCGGTGCCGAGACGACAACGGGGGTGGTCTGGGTCGCTGGCGTGGTGCCATTTCCCAGCTCGCCGTTGGCGCCTCCGCCCCAGGCGAGGACCGTCCCGTCGCCACGGAGCACCACGGTCATATCCCGGCCCGCACCGAGCGCCACCACGTCGGAGACGCCGGGAACTGTGGTCGGGGAGCGCCGTGCCACGAGGGTGCCATCGCCGAGCTGGCCGAAGAGGTTGTAGCCCCACGCGCGCAGCGTCCCGTCAGCCAGCGCCGCGAGGCTGTGGTAGTGACCGGTCACGATGGTCGTCGCGGTCGAGATCCCTGGCACCAGGGCCGGCACCAGCGAGTCGGTACGCACCCCTCGCCCGGTCGCTCCCTTCGTGCCTTCGCCCCAGGACCACACCGCCCCGCCGACCCTGGCCAGAACGTGCTCGCGCCCTCCGGCGACCTGGTCGGCGTCCAGGAGGACTGCGGCCGCCGCGAAGGTCGGGCGGTTGACCAGGGTGCCACTCCCCAGCTGACCGCTGGAGTTCAGGCCGCTGGTCCAGGCGGTGGCGCCGGCCTCCGCCCGCGCGGCCGACATACCCGCCGCGACGAAAGGTGCGGCCGCCAGCGCGGTCAGCACGGTGCGACGGGACAAGGTGGTGGTGTCCGGCATGGCATCCCCCATCGGGCCACGTGGTGCCTCCCCGTGAGGCACAACAGCATCTCAGCACAAGCGGGCCCGGCCGCGGGGCGGTTCGTGCGTATCCTTTGCGGCTGTGACCGTTCGTCGACCGACCATCGGAGTCCTCGCCCTGCAAGGTGACGTTCGCGAGCACCGAGCCGCGCTCGAGGCGGTCGGCGCCGCGACCTGCGCGATCCGGCGGCCTGGGGAGCTCGAGCGGATCGACGGGATCGTCCTGCCCGGGGGTGAGTCGACAACGATCGACAAGCTGCTCCGCGCCTTCGACCTGTCCGCCCCGCTGCGGTCGGCCCTGCGCGCCGGTATGCCGGCCTACGGGTCGTGCGCCGGGATGATCCTGCTGGCCGACCGCATCACCGACCCGGCCTCCGGGCAACAGACGCTCGGGGGCCTGGACATCACGGTGCGGCGCAACGCGTTCGGCCGCCAGGTCGACTCCTTCGAGTCCGACCTCGACGTCTCCGGCGTGGTGGGTGGTCCGGTGCGCGCGGTCTTCATCCGGGCCCCTTGGGTGGAGGAGGTCGGCGCCGACGTCGAGGTCCTCGCCCGCGTCACGGGGGGCCGCGCCGACGGTAGGATCGTCGCAGTTCGTCAGGGCTTCGTGCTCGCCACGTCCTTCCACCCCGAGGTGACCGGTGACGTCCGCGTGCACGCCCTCTTCGTCGAGATGGTGAGGAAGCGGTCATGAGCGGCCACTCAAAGTGGGCAACCACGAAGCACAAGAAGGCTGCGATCGACGCCAAGCGCGGCAAGCTCTTTGCCAAGCTCATCAAGAATATCGAGGTCGCGGCGCGCACCGGCGGGGGAGACCCGCTCGGCAACCCGACCCTGTGGGACGCGATCTACAAGGCCAAGAAGTCGTCGGTCCCGAACGACAATATCGACCGGGCGGTCAAGCGGGGCTCGGGTGCCGAGGCCGGCGGAGCCGACTGGCAGACGATCATGTACGAGGGCTATGCCCCTGGCGGGGTCGCGGTGCTCATCGAGTGCCTGACCGACAACCGCAACCGCGCCGCGGCCGAGGTCCGCACCGCCTTGACCCGCAACGGTGGCTCGCTCGCCGACCCCGGCTCGGTGTCCTACCTGTTCACCCGCAAGGGTGTCGTCATGGTGCCGGCCCAGCAGGGCGCACGGTCACTGACCGAGGACGACCTGCTCGAGGTGGTGCTCGAGTCCGGGGCCGAAGAGGTCAACGAGCTGGACGAGTCGTACGAGATCATCTCGGAGGCCTCCGACTTCGTCTCGGTCCGCAAGGCGCTCCAGGCGGCCGGGATCGACTACGACTCGGCCGAGGCGTCGTTCATCCCGAGCATGGAGGTGCCGCTCGACATCGACGGCGCGCGCAGGATGCTGCGGGTCATCGAGGCGCTCGAGGACTCCGACGACGTGCAGAATGTCTACGCCAACGGCGCGATCAGTGACGAGATCCTCGCCCAGCTCGACGAGGAGTGATCCCGCGCGCGACTGACGTCGGAGGCAGTCGGGTCAGCGGCGGACGACCGCATCGGCCTCGACCTCGATGACCCACCGCGGGTCGAGCAGGCCCGCGACGAGCACCATCGTCGACGCCGGCCGGATGGCCGAGAAGATCTCACCGTGGGCCTGGGAGGCCGCTTCAGCAGCGGCGGCGGTGACCAGATAGGTCCTCGTGCGGACGACATCCTCAGCCGTGGCACCGAGGTCGGCGAGGGCGGCCAGGACGATCTCCCAGCAGCGTCGGGCCTGGACGAGCGGGTCGGGGTCGACGTGCCCGTCCGGCCATACCGGTGCCGTGCCGGAGACCAGGACGAGCTCACCGTCGCGGACCCCGCGACTGAACCCGATGGTCGCCTCGTAGGGCGACCCGGACGAGGCACGGCGCCGCGGGGCGGTGGAGGGCGTGGTCATGGCTCCATGGTCGCCGATCCAGGCGGCAGTGCGCGTCCCCGTCCCGGCGCGTCGCGCCGTCGCGCCGCGCACCTCGCCCGGTAACGTGACTCCCGAACACGTGTTCGGTATGCCGGTGCAGGTATGCCGACGCACGCGGTCCAGTCCACCGGTCGATCGGAGAGGTCCTGTGCGGGTGCTGGGAGTCGACCCCGGGCTGACCCGGTGCGGCATCGGCGTCGTCGACGGCACCCCCGGACGGCCACCGACGATGGTGGCCGTCGGGGTGCTCCGGACCGAGGCGGGGACGCCAACGGCACTGCGGCTGCAGACCCTGCGCGACGACCTGACCGCCTGGGTCCTTCGCTTCCGGCCCGACGCCATCGCGGTCGAGCGGGTCTTCGCCGATGTCAATGTCGCCACCGTCATGGGAACGGCGCAGGCGGCCGCCGTCGCCATGCTCGTCGCCGCCGACCATGGGCTGCCGGTGGGCTCGCACACCCCGACCGAGGTCAAGGCCGCGGTCACCGGCTCGGGCCGGGCCGACAAGGCCCAGGTGACGGCGATGGTGACCAGGCTGCTCCGGCTGGACCAGCCACCTCGGCCGGCGGACGCCGCCGACGCCCTCGCCCTGGCGATCTGCCACGTCTGGCGCGCCGGGACCCAGAGCCGGATCGACGCCGCAGTGGTGGCGAGATGATCGCCTCGCTCACTGGGCTGGTCGGACATGCCGGGCTGGACTCCGTGGTCGTCGAGGTCGGCGGGCTGGGGCTGCGCGCCCACACCACCCCGGCCACGGCGGCCGGGGTCCGGCCGGGTCAGCAGGTCCGGCTGGCCACCTCCCTGGTCGTCCGGGAGGACGCCCTCACCCTGTTCGGCTTCGCCACCGACGCCGAGCGCGACCTCTTCGAGGTGGTCCAGACCGTCTCCGGGGTCGGTCCGCGGCTCGCGCTGGCGATGCTCGCCGTGCATACGCCGGATGCTCTCCGGGCGGCCATCGCCGGCGGTGACCTCATCGCGCTGACCAAGGTGCCGGGGATCGGCCGCAAGGGGGCCGAGCGGATCGTCCTGGAGCTGCGCGACAAGGTCGGCACCACCCAGCCGGTCGCCGCCGGCGCGTCACTGACGGTCGGCGCGCCCGACTGGCGCGGACAGGTGAGCCAGGCCCTCGTTGGGCTCGGGTGGAGCGCCAAGCAGGCCGACGATGCGGTCGAGCGGGTCGCACCCCTGGCCGACGATGGCGCCGGTGTCGCAGCTCTGCTGCGTGCCGCACTCCAGGTGCTCGGCCGGTGAGCGGCAACCGCCCGTGGGAGGACCCCGAGTGGGCCGGGGGACAGGACGGGTCATATGACGCGACGGCGCGGGTGGTCGACCCTCGCGGGACCGACCAGGAGCGCCAGGTCGAGGCGGCTCTTCGCCCCCGTCGGCTGGAGGACTTCCCCGGCCAGCCTCGGGTCCGGGACCAGCTCGGCCTCGTCCTAGAGGCTGCGAAGCGTCGTGGCGCCGCACCGGACCATGTCCTGCTCAGCGGACCGCCGGGGCTGGGCAAGACCACCTTGGCGATGATCGTCGCCGCCGAGCTCGGCCAGCCGATCCGGGTGACCAGCGGCCCGGCGATCCAGCACGCCGGCGACCTGGCGTCGATCCTGTCCTCGCTCGCCGAGGGGGAGGTCCTCTTCCTCGACGAGATCCACCGGATGTCCCGCGCTGCCGAGGAGATGCTCTACCTCGCGATGGAGGACTTCCGCGTCGACATCGTCGTGGGCAAGGGGCCCGGGGCGACCGCCATACCACTGGAGCTGCCGCGGTTCACCGTCGTCGGGGCGACGACGCGGTCTGGCCTGCTGCCGGCGCCGCTGAGGGACCGCTTCGGTTTCACCGGACATCTCGAGTTCTACGACACCGCCGACCTGGTGACGATCCTGCGCCGCTCCGCCGCCCTGCTGGGCATCGAGGCCGATGACGCCGGGATCACCGAGATCGCGTCCCGGTCCCGGGGCACACCTCGGATCGCCAACCGGCTGCTCCGCCGGGTCCGGGACTGGGCCCAGGTCCACGGTGACCATCTGGTCGACCTGGACGCCGCGCGCACTGGCCTGGCCCTTTTCGACGTCGACTCCATGGGCCTGGACCGGCTGGACCGAGCTGTCCTCGACGCGCTGTGCCGTCGCTTCGGTGGGGGTCCGGTGGGGCTGGCCACCCTCGCCGTCGCGGTGGGGGAGGAGGGCGACACCGTGGAGACGGTGGCCGAGCCCTTCCTCGTCCGCGAGGGCCTCATCGTCCGGACGCCACGGGGGCGCAGCGCCACGGCCTCGGCCTGGCGTCACCTGGGGCTGACGCCCCCGGCCGGAGTCCTCCAGGCCGAGCCGCTGCCGCTGGACACCGACACCTTCCGCGGATAGGTCGCGGCTCGCCGGGTCATTCTTTGGTGCGCCTTGGGATGCTCACCTAGACTCGGTCGGGTATGCCGGTGTGCAGGTTCGTTGCCCGCATGCCTGGCGGCCCGACACGTGGCCTCCGTCCCCGTCACGAAGGAACTCAGCACCGATGGACAATGGCTCTGGCGGCCTGGGCAGCATCATCCTGTTCCTCCCCCTCATCGCGCTCGTCGGCTTCATGTTCTTCGGCCAGCGCAAGCGCCAGCGCGAGGTCGCGGCTCTGCACGCGGCCCTGGAGGTCGGTGACCAGGTGGTGACGACGTCGGGCCTGTTCGGCACGATCGCGGCCCTCGACGCGGCGACGGTCACCCTCGATGTGGCTCCCGGGGTGCAGCTGCGCTTCGACCGCCGCGCGGTCGGGATGAAGGCCCCCGTCGCCGATGCCCCCACGGTCCAGAGCGGGGAATGACCGTGGCTTTGAACCCGCGTACGCGCGGCCCCCGGCGGGCCCTGCTGTCCTTCGTTGCCATCATCCTCGCCCTTGGCGCTCTCGTCATCGGGGCACGTACCTGGGGCACCGGCCAGCTGACCCCCAAGCTCGGCCTCGACCTTGAGGGCGGCACGGAGATGGTGCTCGAGCCGGTGCTGTCGGACTCCAGCGTGACCGTCAACCAGGGCCAGCTCGACCAGGCGCGTGACATCATCCAGCAGCGTGTCAATGCCAATGGCGTGGCCGAGGCGACGGTGACCACCCAGGGTGGTCGCAATATCGTCGTCTCGATCCCTGGGCAACCGACCGCCGAGCAGCTCCAGGCAATCCGAAAGCCGTCCCAGCTGCGCTTCCGGGCCGTTCTCGAGGCGGCAGCCGGACGGCTCACCCCCACCTCCACGCCAACTGCCACCGGAACGGCGACGGGCACATCCTCAGGGACCCCCAGCGTCACGACGACGACCCCGGCACCGGCCTTCACCCCCGCGCCGGGCAACACCCTCACCGGCAGCCCCGCACTGGTTCCCCCGGCCCTGCGCGCCGACACGACCACACCGGCACCCACCGCCACCGCCTCGAGCACCTCCACGGGGTCCGGCACCGCGACCCCCACGGCCACGCCCACCAGCGCGAGCGACCTCGCCTGGGTGACCCCGGCGCTCCAGGCCGAGTACACCGCTGTGGACTGCACGAAGTTCCAGACCTCAGAGCTGGTCGACGACCCGGCCAAGCCGCTCATCACCTGCAGCGACGACCTCAACGAGAAGTACCTCCTCGGCCCGGTGGAGGTCGACGGCACCGATATCTCCTCGGCGGTGGCCGGGTACCGTCAGCAGAACGGCCAGACGACGAATATCGTCGTGGTCAACCTCAACTTCACCTCCGACGGCGCGAAGAAGTTCGGTGCTGTCACCACCCGGCTCTACGGGCTGCAGGGGAACCTCAACCGGTTCGCCATCGTCTTGGACCGCAAGGTCATCTCGGCTCCGACAACCAATGCGGCGATCCTCACCGGTCAGGCCGAGATCAGCGGCAACTTCACCATCGAGTCGGCACGGTCGCTGGCCAAGCAGCTCCAGTTCGGTGCGCTCCCGATGTCCTTCAGCCTGCAGACCGAGAACGACATCAGCCCGACCCTGGGCAGCGAGCAGCTCAAGCTGGGGCTGCTCGCCGGCCTTATCGGGCTGCTGCTCGTCGTCGGCTACTCGCTGGTCCAGTACCGCCTGCTCGGCCTGGTCACGGTGGTCTCGCTCGTCGCCGCCGCGCTGCTCACCTATCTCACCTTGACCTGGCTGGGCTGGGCGGCGAACTTCCGGCTCACCCTTGCCGGTGTCACCGGTGTCATCGTGTCGATCGGGGTCACGGCGGACTCGTTCATCGTCTACTTCGAGCGGATCCGCGACGAGGTGCGCGAGGGCCGCACCCTCGCCGCCGCCGTCGAGGCCGGCTGGGCTCGGGCTCGGCGCACCATCATCGCCGCGGACCTGGTCAACCTGCTCGCCGCCGTTGTGCTGTACATCCTCGCGGCCAGCAATGTGCGCGGGTTCGCCTTCACCCTCGGCGTGACGACCCTGATCGACCTGCTCATAGTCTTCCTCTTCACCCACCCGATCATGGGGATCCTCGCCCACACGACCTTCTTCGGTGGTGGTCATCCGTGGTCGGGTCTGAGCCCGGACCGGTTGGGTGCCAAGACCACCCGGTATGTCGGTGCAGGTCGCTTCGTCGACGCAGGAGCCAAGGCATGAATATCGCCCAGTTCGGCAACGACCTGTACACCGGCAAGCGCTCGATCGACTTCATCGGCCGGCAGAAGACCTGGTACTCGATCTCAGCGCTCCTCCTCGCGCTGGCCACCCTCGGCATCGTGTGGCACGGGCTGAACTTCGGCATCGAGTTCGAGGGCGGCTCCGAGTACCGGATCAGCAACGCCGTCACCACCGACTACGAGGCGAAGGCGAAAGCCGCCGTCTCCGGTGCTGGCATCGACGGTCTCGTGGAGTCCTCGGTCGTCGGTGACAGCGTCCGGGTCCAGACGGTGGCGGCGGGCGAGAAGAACGAGGGCGTCAAGACCGCCTTGGCGAAGGCCTTCGGGGTCGACGTCACCAAGGTCAGCGCCTCATTGATCGGTCCGTCCTGGGGCGCCTCGGTCAGTGCCAAGGCCCTCCAGGGGCTGATCGCCTTCCTCGTCCTGGTCGGGCTGTTCATGGCGGTGTACTTCCGGACGTGGAAGATGGCCGTGGCCGGGCTGGTCGCCCTCGCCCACGACATGGTCATCACCGTGGGCATCTACGCCCTCGCCGACTTCGAGATCACCCCCGCGTCGATGATCGGATTCCTCACGATCCTCGGCTACTCGCTCTACGACACCGTCGTCGTCTTCGACAAGGTTCGGGAGAACACCGCGGACGCCTTCGGGAGCCGCCGGATGTCGTATGCCGCCGCGGCGAACCTCGCCGTCAACCAGACCCTCGTCCGGTCGATCAACACCACGGTCGTCGCACTGCTCCCGATCCTCGCCATCCTTGTCGTCGGCATCTCCAAGATCGGGCCCGGCACGCTCGTCGACCTGTCGTTGGCGCTCTTCGTCGGAATCGCGGTCGGTGCCTACTCGTCGATCTTCGTCGCGACGCCGCTGCTGGTCTGGCTGCGGCGCAACGAACCGGCTGTTGCCGACCTGGCCAAGCACGCCCGCAGGGTGGAGGCCACCGCTGCCAAGACGGCCGCCGCGGCACCGGCCGAGGCCCCCGTGGACCAGCTGCTGCCCAACGACGAGCTCCGCTCGGTGGCGGGGGTCGGTCCTGTTGGGCGCCCGCTGCACAAGTACGCGAGCACCGGGCCAAGGAACCAGCCCAAACGACCGCCGCGTTCCAGGCGCTGACCGCGCAGACCCGAAGGTCAGCCCGCCGGCCACGCGGCCGACGGAAGGTGGCCTGGGGCCCGGAGGTCGAAGGGTGTCCCCGCGGGCAACTACACTTCCGTCATGGCGGAGGAAGTGCGCGTCGAGCCGGTGCCCTCATCGGGCACCCAGGCGCGCATGCTGCGCCGGCTGGCCCGCTTCGGCGGACCGAAGTCGCTCGGCCATCCCCAGCTCGAGCCGCTGCTCCACACGGTCCGCAGCACCCATCCCAAGGCCGACACGGCCGTCATCGAGCGGGCCTACTCTGTCGCGGAGCGGGCCCACGAGGGTCAGTACCGCAAGAGCGGTGACGCCTACATCACCCACCCGGTCGCTGTCGCGTTCATCCTCGCCGAGCTCGGGATGACCCCGACCACCCTGGCCGCGGCGTTGCTCCACGACACCGTGGAGGACACCTCCTACAGCCTGGACCAGATGCGCCGCGAGTTCGGCAACGAGATTGCTGACCTGGTCGACGGAGTGACCAAGCTCGACAAGATGACCTATGGCGAGGCTGCTCAGGCCGAGACGGTCCGCAAAATGGTCGTCGCCATGGCCCGGGACATCCGGGTCCTCGTCATCAAGCTGGCGGACCGGCTCCACAACGCCCGCACGTGGCGGCACGTGCCGAGCGAGTCGGCCAGCCGCAAGGCGCGCGAGACCCTCGATATCTACGCGCCGCTGGCCCACCGGCTCGGCATGAACACGATCAAGTGGGAGCTCGAGGACCTCTCCTTCGCGGCTCTGCACCCGCAGATGTATGACGAGATCGTCCGGATGGTCGCCGACCGGGCCCCGGCCCGTGAGGAGTACCTCGCCCAGGTCAAGGCCCAGGTGTCTGCCGATCTCAAGGAGGCGCGGATCACCGCGACGGTGACCGGGCGGCCCAAGCACTACTACTCCGTCTACCAGAAGATGGTCGGACGGGGCCGGGACTTCGAGGAGATCTACGACCTCCTCGCCGTGCGTGTGCTCGTGGAGTCGGTCCGGGACTGCTACGCCTCGCTCGGCGCGCTGCACGCCCGGTGGCGGCCGGTGCCGGGGCGGTTCAAGGACTACATCGCCATGCCCAAGTTCAACATGTACCAGTCGCTGCACACGACGGTCATCGGGCCGGGCGGTAAGGCCGTGGAGATCCAGATCCGCACCTTCGACATGCACCGCCGTGCCGAGTATGGCGTCGCCGCGCACTGGAAGTACAAGGAGGACGGCACCAAGGGCGGCGCCAAGAAGGATGCCGACCAGACCAGCGACTTGACCTGGCTGCGCCAGCTGCTCGAGTGGCAGCAGGAGACCGAGGACCCCGGCGAGTTCCTTGACTCGCTCCGGTTCCAGATCAACGCCAAGGAGGTCTACGTCTTCACCCCGAAGGGGCAGGTCATCGCGTTGCCCTCGGGAGCGACGCCGGTGGACTTCGCGTACGCCGTCCACACCGAGGTCGGCCACCGGTGCATCGGTGCCCGGCTCAACGGCCGTCTGGTCCCGTTGGAGTCCAAGCTCGAGAACGGTGACGTCGTCGAGGTGCTCACCTCGAAGGCAGATGGCGCGGGCCCGTCGCGTGACTGGCTCACCTTCGTCACCAGCCCTCGCGCGAAGAACAAGATCCGGCATTGGTTCTCCCGTTCGCGCCGTGAGGAGGCGCTGGAGAACGGGCGGGACCAGATCGCCAAGGCGATGCGCAAGCAGGGGTTGCCGCTGCAGCGGCTCATGACGGCCGAGTCACTCACCGGGGTGGCCAGCGACCTTCGGTATGCCGATATCTCCTCGCTCTATGCAGCGGTCGGAGAGGGGCATGTCTCGGCCCAGCACGTCATCCGCCGGCTGATGGACTCCCTTGGCGGCGAGGACGGCACCAGCGAGGACCTCGCTGAGACCACCTCGCCCACCCGGGCGGTCACCCGGCGGCTGCGGAGCGATCCGGGCGTGGTCGTCGTCGGCACCGACGACGTCTGGGTCAAGGTCGCCCGATGCTGCACCCCCGTGCCCGGCGACGACATCCTCGGCTTCGTCACCCGCGGAAACGGCGTCTCGGTCCACCGGACCGACTGCACGAACGCGACAGCGCTGCGTTCCGACAGTGAGCGGCTCATCGACGTTGCGTGGGCGCCCACGGCGACCTCGGTCTTCCTTGTTCAGCTCCAGGTCGACGCGATCGATCGGAACCGACTGCTCAGCGATGTCACCCGTGAGCTGTCCGACCACCAGGTGAACATCCTGTCAGCGTCGGTCACCACGACCCGGCACAGGGTGGCGAACCTGCACTTCACCTTCGAGATGGGCGACCCGACCCACCTCGACCACATCATCAACTCGATCACCACCGTCGACGGCGTCTTCGCCGTCTACCGCACCGGCACGCCGCGGCCCGACTGACCGGCGTCGCGGACCCGGCGCGCCGGGCCGAGAGAGCGATGGACGGGTGAACGACGGTCCGTGCGAGAGCGGGTCAGTCAGCCGCCGAACTCGGCCAGACCCGCGCGAGCCTGTTCGAGCCACTGTTCCCGGGCCTGCAGGGCATCCCTGGCCTTGCCGACAGCGCCGGAGTCGCCCTTGGCCTGCGCCGCGGCGAGCTGCTTGCGCAGGGTCGCGACCGAGCTCTCCAGCTGTTCGACCAGGCTGCGCGCCCGTGCTGCGGCCTCCGGGTTGCTCGCGGCCCAGCGCTTGTCCTCGGCCTCGCGGACGGTCTGCTCGACCCGCTTGAGGGCCCGCTCGATGCGGTCCATGTCGGTACGAGGAACCCGCCCGGCGGACTCCCACCGGTCCTGGATGCTGCGCAGGGCGGCCTTGGCCTTCTCGAGGTCGGCGACCGGGAGAATCGCCTCTGCCTCGGCGACGAGCTTCTCCTTCACCGCGAGGTTCGCGCGGTATTCCTCGTCCTCGGCGGCCGTCACTGCGTCCTTGGCGGCGAAGAACGAGTCCTGGGCTGTCTTGAACCGGGTCCACAGCGCGTCGTCGTCCGGCCGGCTGGCCCGACCCGCGTCGCGCCACCGGCTCATGAGGCTCTTGAAGGCACCTGCGGTGGCGGCCCAGTCGGTGCTCTTGGCGAGGCTCTCGGCCTCCGCGACGAGCTTCTGCTTGATGACCCGGGCCTCGGACTGGGCGGAGTCGAGCTGGGCGAAGTACGTCCGGCGCGCCTTGTCAAAGCTGTTCCGGGCCGCGCTGAAGCGGTGCCAGAGGCTTGCCTCGGAGTCCTTGTCGATCCGGACCCCGCCTCGCTGCTCGGCCTTCCACTCATCGAGCAGCTCGCGCATCCGGGCTCCGCTGGCCTTCCACTGGATCCGCTCCGGGTCCTGCGCGGAGATCGCCTCGGCGGCCGTGACGATCGCGGTGCGGCGCTCCTTCGCGGCCTCCTTGGCCGCGGCGCGCTCGGCAGCCTCCTCGCCCCGACGGCTCTCGACCACCGCGGCGATCGCCGCGACCTTCTCGTCCAGTGCGGCGAGGTCACCGACGACATTGGCCCCGGACACCTGCTCGGCCAGTTTGGCGTGCGCCTCGGCGGCCTCCTTGGCCGCCACGGTCGTGTGGTTGAGTCGCTGGAGGAGCAGGTCAGCGCTGGCCAGCAGATCGTCATACTTGCGGACGAAGTAGCCGATCGCATCCTGTGGCCGGGCACCGGGGTAGGAGCCCACGGCCCGCTCCCCGTCACCGTGTCGGACGTAGACGATACCGTCCTCGTCCACTCGCCCGAAGGCCCGGGCGGACGGGGAACCATGGCGCTGCGCAAGGATCGCCGGCGACGGCACCGGGGGACGTGAGACGGGCGGAGCGGCGGGGTTGGGCTCAGGCGCCGCGACGACCTCGGCGGCCGGCTCGGCAGCAGCCCCGGGCTCGGTCTCGGGCTCAGGGTGGCCTTCCGACTCGGGCTCGACGGCAGCCCCGGCTTCCGGCTCAGTGGCGCCTTCTGTCTCGGGCTCGGCAGCAGCCCCGGGCTCGGTCTCGGGCTCAGGGTGGCCTTCCGACTCGGGCTCGTCAGCCGCGGCTTCTGACGCGACCTCCGATTCGGCGGCAGCCTCAGCCTCGGGCTGCGGCTCGGTGACCAGCTCAACCTCGGTGACGACCTCGGGGGCCACGGTGGTGTCGAGCTCCATGTCCGGGGTCTCGCTCACGGTGCTCACCCCTTCGCCTTGACGCTTGCGGACAGGATAGACAGGGGGGCCAGCGGCGAGGTCTGGTCGGTGGGGTTGATCCCCGCTGCCGCGACCTTGTCGACGATCTCGAGTCCGGAGACGACCTTCCCGAAGATGGTGTATCCGCCACCATCGGTCGGCAAGGTCGTGTCCTTGTAGACGATGAAGAACTGGTCGCCATTGCTGTTGGGGTCCTGGGTCCGCGCCATGGCGAGGGTCCCGCGCGGGTACTTGCCGTCCGCTGGGGCGTTCTCGATGCCATAGCTGTACCCGGGACCTGGGCCACTTCCAGTACCGGTCGGGTCGCCGCACTGCAGGACGAAGATGCCGGAGGTCACCAACCGGTGGCACGGGGTGTTCTTCCAGTAGTCCTTCTCGGCAAGCAGCCGGAAGGATGACACGGTCTTGGGTGCCTTGTCGCCATACAGGTCGATGGTCAGCGCCCCACAGTTGGTCGTGATCGTCGCGAGGAATCGCTTGCCTGTCGTCCCGGCGAGGTCGGGCTGCTGGGTCAGCGTCAACCCCTTGCCGGGCGCCTTCGGCGCCGCGGTGCACCCGGGCAGGACAATCGGTGTCGCCGAGGGGGTGGGAGTCGCCGACGTCGACGGCGACCCGGTCGCCTGGTTCGTGGGCTCGGCGGTCACCGAGGACAGCGGGTCCGAGGCAGCCTGCTGGGAGCGGGTGGAGTTCCACGCGGAGAACCACACGGCGCCGATAACAAGGATGAGGGCCCCGATCAAGGTGGCCGCCACCTGCCGGTCTCGCCGCAGGGCGGGCACCGGCTCTCCGGCGCGTTCGGCCAGCTTCTCAGCGCGGCGGCGCTCACGGGCCCGGTCCTGAGCCTTGGTCACGGCGTGCTCCTCGTCGTTCAGTGGTCCCCGCTGGGACGGACAGGCCGCATGCGGCCACGTGCAGTCTAGGCAATGTCACTAGTGTCTGTGCCGTGCTGACCTTCGCGTTCCCGGCGGCCGCCTTCGCGACGAACTGTTATGTCTTCGCAACCGGACCGGGGGAGGATGCCGTCGTTGTCGACCCTGGGGTCGGTGTGCTGCCCCGGCTGCAGGCCCTGCTGGAGGAGCACCGCCTGCGACCGGCCGCCGTCCTGCTGACCCACGGTCACATCGACCACGTGTACTCCGTGACGCCGGTCTGCGGCGCCGGCGGCGCGGCGGCATACATCCATGGGGACGACCGGTACCGCCTGCGCGACCCACTTGGCGGGGTCGACCCGCAGCTGCTGGCGATGCTCGAGGCCGAGTTCGGGAGCCGCGCGACCTGGCGGGAGCCGGACGACATCATCGAGATCTCCGGCGGCGCCGGCCTGACCCTCGCCGGGCTGGACGTGCGGGTCACCCATGCGCCGGGACACACCGAGGGCTCGGTCATGTTCGCCCTGCCCGGGGTGCCCGACGGGATCGGTCGCGACAGCGGCCTGACGAGCACGGTGGTCAGCGGCGACGTGCTCTTCGCCGGGTCGATCGGCCGCACCGACCTGCCCGGTGGGTCGATGACCGCGATGACCCGTTCGCTGCGTGACTGCGTCCTGCCGCTGCCCGATGACACCTTGGTGCTGCCCGGCCACGGCCCGGCGACGACGATGAAAAGGGAACGCGCCACCAACCCGTACCTGCAAGGATTGCGCCCGTGAGCCAGCCCAAGATCACCCCCCTGAGCGGCTTCCCCGAGTTCCTCCCCGCGGATCGGATCGTCGAGCAGCACCTCCTCGACGTCATCCAGCGGACCTTCGAGCTGCACGGCTTCGTCTCGGTCGAGACCCGGGCGGTGGAGCCGGTCGAGCGGCTCGTCGGCAAGGGCGGGGACGCCGACAAGGAGATCTATGCCGTCAGCCGGCTCGCCGGGCGCAGCGACGGTGCCGGCCCAGCCGCGGCCGCCGACGCCGGCAGCGACCTCGGGCTGCACTTCGACCTCACCGTCCCCTTGGCCCGCTACGTCCTGGAGAACGCCGGCAAGCTGCAGTTCCCGCTCCGCCGCTACCAGATCCAGCGCTCGTGGCGCGGGGAGCGGCCGCAGGAGGGCAGATACCGCGAGTTCACCCAGGCCGATATCGACATCATCGATGTCGACACCCTCGCGCCGCACTTCGAGGCCGAGCTGCCGCTGATCCTTGCGGGGATCTTCGAGCAGCTCCCGGTGGGGGACTTCGTCGTCAAGGTCAACAACCGGCTGATCTGCGAGGGCTTCTACCGGGGCATCGGCATCGAGGACGTCGCCACGACGCTACGGATCGTGGACAAGCTCGACAAGATCGGCGCCGCCGGGGTCGAGGCCATGCTGGTCGAGTCCGGTTTGAACGCCGCCCAGGCGCGGCAGTGTCTCGCCCTGGCCGAGATCCGCTCGACCGACCTCGGCTTCGTCGACGCGGTCCGGGCCCTGGGTGTGACCCACCCCGAGCTGGACGAGGGCCTGGCGGCGCTGGCCGCCGTCATCCGCGAGGGCATGGCCCACGCCCCGGGGCGGGTGGAGGCGGACCTGCGGATCGCGCGGGGCCTGGACTACTACACCGGCACCGTCTACGAAACCTTCCTGCTCGGCCACCCGGAGTTCGGCGCGGTGTGCAGCGGCGGACGGTACGACGAGCTCGCCTCGGACGGGGTCCGGGCCTACCCCGGCGTCGGGGTGTCCATCGGGGTGACCCGGCTCATGGGCCTCATCGTCTCGCGCGGGCTCGCCACGGCCAGCCGCTCGACGCCCGCCGCCGTCCTCGTCGCCGTCAACGACGAGGCGTCGCGTCCCCGCTCGAACGCCGTCGCGGCCGCACTGCGCGCCCGGGGGGTCGCCTGCGAGGTCGCCCCCGCGGCGGCCAAGTTCGGCAAACAGATCCGGTATGCCGACCGCCGCGGCATCCCGTTCGTGTGGTTCCCCGCCCGGGACGCTGAGGCCGTCGACGAGGTCAAGGACATCCGCACGGGGGAGCAGCAGCCGGCCGACGAGCGGGCGTGGTCACCACCGGCGGAGGACTTGCACCCGACGGTGATCGCGGCTCAGCGCGACGGGGACTCCACGTAGGTCACCACGCTGGCCAGGGACGGTGTCCGGGGTGTCGAGGAGAAGCCGAACCGCATTGGTGGGTCGACCGGCGCGAGGGCGATGACGTCGCGGCCGAAGACCTCGCCGACGACAGTGGTGACGGCGACGAGGTCGGTGACGCAGTAGGTCTCGCGGCGTCCGCCGCCGGCCGATCCGGTGGTCCGGACCCCGCGCAGGACGACTCGGGCGACGAGGTCGGTCGCCGCTGCCCAGCGTCGCTCGGTGGCGAGTCGGGTGGGGATCGCGTGCAGCACCCGCCCGAGCGGGAGGCGCCCGCCGAAGCTCACCGCGACCTGGACCGGTCCGGCATGGACGTCCCAGCGCCCCGTGGACTCCTCGACCGCGACCGGTTGGACCCGGACCTCGTCGAACCGGTATGTCGAACCGACATACTCGGCGACAGCCCGTGACGGCGCGACGAGCAGTCGGTGCCCGTCCCGCGACTCCACCATGACATCGGCGAACTCGCCCAGCGGTGAGCGGTCCCACCGACCCACGACGATCCGCGAGCCCTCCCGGGTGCCGACGCCGCAGATGCGTCCCTCGAACCGGTCCACGGCCACAGGGGTGAGGCTACTTGACGATCTGCTCCAGGCAGAGAGCGAAGCCGATGGCGTCATCCTTGTCGCTCTGACCCTGCCAAAGCGAATGGGTGGCGGGCTGGTTCCAGCAGATTTCGTCCGTGGCTGCCGAGCGTTTGACATTGGTGACCTTGGACAGCACCTTGAACTGCGCGTCCGGGGAGGAGCAGTCGACCTTCTTCGCATCGCTGTCGCCGTCCTTCTGGATGCAGTCGCCAGCGACGGCCTTCTCCGGGTCGTTGCGCTTCGAGTACATCTGGACGCTCACGCCGACCGTGACAGCAATAACGGCTGCGAGAATTGCCCTGACGATAGGCCTGCCGAACAGACCGCCAGAGCTCGTGGGTGCCTCCACCGGGGTAAACGGGCTGTCCGCAGGGGCCTGGTAGGGCGAGGGGAGGGCACCCTCGGCCGGCGGCTGGTACGGCGGGGGGAGGGCACCCTCGGCCGGGGGCTGGTAGGGCGGGGGAACGGCCGCTGTGGGAGTGCCGCTGGTCAGCTCAGGAGTGCGGTCCGGCGTGACCGTCGGGAAAGGCTCGGTCCCGTCGGGCGAGGGCGGGGTGTTCGGGATGTCTGTCACAGGCTCTCCTGGTCTCGTCACGGGGGTCCACCGGGCAATATACGGGCCCAGTGCCCCGGTGGTTCACCGAACCGCGGGCGGTGCTGTCAGAACCAGTCCGGCGGCGTCGAGCTCGAGCTCGGCGAGCTGGCGAAGCACGGCCGGCTCACGGCGACGCCAGGCGCCGGCGGGGTCCGCGCTGATGCTGGCCACGCGGTGCATCGGCTGGTGCACCAGCGCCCGGAGGGCGACCAGGTCGAGGTCCTCGTCGGCGTCGACCAGGGCCGCCGTGACGCGGGCCAGCTGCCAGAAGCGCGCGCGGCGCCATACCCAGATCGCCACGACGACGAGGATCGGGACAGCGGCACTGACCCACCCGAGGGCCGTCGCCAGATGCTCCACCTGCTCGGAGAGCTGACCGGCGGTGGCCTGCAGCTCACGGGTGGGGCCGCGCATGGCCTCGAAGGGCGCGCCGAGCCGGTCTCCGACCAGCGGCAGGTCCGTGGCTGCGGAGGCGGCCGCCCCCAGCTGCCGGTCCAGGCCCGCCCCGACCGAGCCGAGCCGGTCGGCGGGCTGACGCAGCACCGCAACGAGGTCGTGCATCCAGAAGCCGACCCGGACCCAGCCGAGCACCCACCCGATGAGCAGGAAGTCCTGCACCAGGTGCCGGACCAGCCGGGACCGGGAGATCGTCGCCAGCTTCCTCATGACCGCCTCCTCAGCGCGTAGGCCCGGACGCCGTCGACCCGCGCTGGACCAGGGCCGGGACCGTCGAACCGGTCAGCATCCTCCCACCGCCGCGCGAGGGCGGCCCCACTATGCTCGGGCTCAGCGCTGCAGTACCGCCCCGGACGGCAATGACGCCGGTTCCGGGCCGAGGAACCTCCAAGAAGGAAGGGCGTCATCGTGAAGGTCGGTATCCCTCGCGAGGTCAAGAACAACGAGTACCGCGTGGCCATCACGCCGGTGGGCGTGGCCGAGCTCGTCGGGCATGGGCATGAGGTCTACATCCAGGCCGGTGCCGGGGTCGGCTCCTCGATCAGTGACGAGGAGTTCGTCTCCCAGGGAGCGACCATCCTCGCCGAGGCCGACGACGTCTGGGGCGTCGCGGACATGGTGCTCAAGGTGAAGGAGCCCATCGCGGAGGAGTACCACCGGCTCCGCGAGGGCCTCGTCCTGTTCACCTACCTCCACCTCGCCGCGGACAAGCCGCTCACCGAGGAGCTCATGGCCAAGAAGGTCACGGCGATCGCGTACGAGACGGTGCAGCTGCCCTCCGGGCTGCTCCCGCTGCTCTACCCGATGTCCGAGGTGGCCGGCTGTCTGGCCCCGCAGGTCGGCGCGCACGCGATGATGAAGGCCCAAGGCGGACGCGGCGTGCTGATGGGCGGCGTCGGCGGCGTCGCCAACGCCAAGGTCGTGGTCCTCGGAGCCGGCGTCGCCGGCCAGAACGCCGCCAATATCGCGCTCGGCATGGGCGCCGAGGTCACCCTGCTCGACACCGACCTCGACAAGCTGCGGATGAGCTTCTGGCGGTACGACAACCGGGTCCGCCAGATCGCCTCGTCGAAGCTCTCGGTCCGGCAGGAGGTGCTCGGGGCCGACCTCGTCATCGGTACCGTCCTCATCCCCGGCGCGAAGGCGCCCAAGCTCGTCACCGACGAGATGGTCGCCCAGATGAAGCCCGGGTCGGTCCTCGTCGATGTCGCGATCGACCAGGGCGGGTGCTTCGAGGGCAGCCGGCCGACCACCCACGCCGACCCGACCTTCACTGTCCACGACTCGGTCTACTACTGCGTGGCGAACATGCCGGGTGCGGTGCCGAACACCTCGACGTGGGCGCTGACCAACGCGACGATGGCCTACTCGGTCCGCCTCGCCGACAAGGGCTGGCGGGCCGCCTGCCAGGCCGACCGCGCGTTGGCCCTGGGCCTGAACACCCACGACGGCTTGGTCACCTACAAGGCGGTCGCGGACGACCTCTCGCTCGCGTACCGGCCCCTCGACGAGGCCCTTGCCTGACCCGAGCGCCGCGACCCCCGATCTGCCCGCTCCGCCAGGCGCACTGACTCGGCTGGAGCGGCAGGTCCGGGGGTGGCTGGCCCACCAGCAGGTCGAGCGCGGCGCGGCGGCGAACACGGTCGCGGCATACCGGCGTGACCTGCGCAGGTATGCCGAGTACCTCACCGGCGCCGGCGTGACCGACGCCGAGGCCGTGACCCCCTCCGACGTGGCGGGCTTCCTCGCCGCACTTCGAGAGGGCGATGCGACGCATCGCCCGCTCACCGCCGCCTCCGCCGCCCGCGCGATGGTGGCCGTCCGCGGGCTGCACAAGTTCCTTGCCCTCGACGGTATGACGACCAGGGACCCGGCCCGCGATATCGCCCCGCCCCGGGCCGCGTTGCGGCTGCCCAAGGCGATCGCGGTCGAGGAGGTCGAGCGGCTCATCCGCGCCGCGGGTGCGGAGGACCCCGTGGTCGCCCTACGGGACGTCGCGCTCATCGAGGTGCTCTACGGGTGCGGAGCCCGGATCTCCGAGGTCGTCGGGCTGGACGTCGACGACGTCGACCTCGACGGCGGCAGCGTCCGACTGTTCGGCAAGGGGAGCAAAGAGCGGGTCGTCCCGCTGGGTCGGCATGCCCGAGAGGCGGTGTCGGCATACCTCGTCCGTGGCCGGCCGGTCCTCGCAACCCGTGGGACGGGCACACCGGCGGTCTTCCTCGGCACCCGCGGGGCCCGGCTGACCCGGCAACGGGCCTGGTCCGCGGTCGAGCGGGCCGCCGAGCGGGCCGACCTCGGCGGCAAGGTGTCGCCGCACACCCTGCGACACTCCTTCGCCACCCACCTGCTCGACGGGGGAGCCGATGTCCGGGTGGTCCAGGAGCTGCTCGGGCATGCCTCGGTGACGACGACCCAGATCTACACGCTGGTCACCGTCCAGCGGCTCCGCGAGGTCTACGCCGGGGCGCATCCCCGGGCGCGCTGATAAGGTCGTGCCGACCACGGTAGGCACGGGAGCAGGGAGCGGACCAGCCGGTGAGCAAGGGCCACTCGAAGCACGCCGAGCGCGCTGCCGACTCCGCCGCCGCGCGCCTCCCGGGGATCGACGAGGTCGGTCCCGGCGGCCTCGGCCCCACCGGTCGACCCCTGCCCGAGTTCCCCGAGCCCGTTGCGCTGCGCTCGCACGGCCCGGCCCGGATCATCGCGATGTGCAACCAGAAGGGCGGCGTCGGCAAGACGACGACGACGATCAACCTCGGGGCCGCGCTGGCCGAGGTCGGACGCAAGGTCCTCCTTGTCGACTTCGACCCGCAGGGCGCGCTCTCGGTCGGTCTGGGCATCCCGACGCACAACCTCGACGTGACGATCTACAACCTCCTCATCGGCCGCGGGCACGACATCCGTGACGTCATCGAGCCCACCAGGGTGCCTGGGCTCGACGTCGTGCCAGCCAATATCGACCTCTCCGCCGCAGAGGTCCAGCTCGTCGGCGAGGTGGCTCGCGAGCAGATCCTCTCCCGGGTGCTGCGTCCGGTGGCCGATGACTACGACGTCATCCTCATCGACTGCCAGCCCTCGCTCGGGCTGCTCACCGTCAACGCACTGACCGCAGCGCACGGGGTGATCATCCCGCTGGAGTGCGAGTTCTTCGCCATGCGCGGCGTCGCCCTGCTCGTCGAGACGATCGAGAAGATCACCGACCGGCTCAACCCCAGGCTCCAGGTCGACGGCATCCTCGCGACGATGTACGACGGGCGCACCCTGCACAGCCGTGAGGTGGTCCGCTCGGTCGTCGACCACTTCGGTGAGCAGGTCTTCCACACCGTGATCAGCCGGACCGTGAAGTTCCCCGACGCGACCCTGGCCGCCGAGCCGATCACCTCGTATGCCGCCACGCACTCCGGCGCCCAGGCCTACCGGCAGCTCGCCCGTGAGCTCATCGCCCGCGGCCTCGCGGCCTGACGTGAGCCCGGGGGAGCGCGGCGGGACGGTCGTCACCGAGGTCCCGGGCGGGGTACTCACCCGGCGCAGCGGCTCGGCCCCCTTCGAGGTCCACCTCGACGTCTTCGAGGGCCCCTTCGACCTCCTCCTCGGCCTCATCGCGAAGCACAAGCTCGATATCACCGTCATCGCCCTGGCCCAGGTCACCGACGAGTTCATCGCCCATATCAAGGCGATGCGCGCCGAGGACGAGGAGTGGGACCTCGGCCAGGCCTCCGAGTTCCTCCTCGTCGCGGCGACCCTGCTCGAGCTCAAGGCGGCCCGGCTGCTGCCCGGCAGCGGTCCCGAGGACGACGAGGACCTCGCCCTCATCGAGGCCCGGGACCTGCTCTTCGCCCGGCTGCTCCAGTACCGCGCCTTCAAGGAGGTCGCCCGCGAGCTCGCCGACTCGATGGCGGCGGCCGCGCACTCGCTGCCCCGGCGCGGCGGGCTCGAGCCCCGCTTCGCCGCTCTGCTGCCCGACCTCATCATGACGGTGACCCCGGACCAGCTCGCCCTCATCGCCGCCCGCGCCCTAGAGCCGAAGGAGCCGCCGAGCGTCCGGGTCGACCACCTGCACCAGCAGCTGGTCAGCGTCCGGGACCAGGCCGGCATCCTCGTGGCGCGGCTCCGGCGGGACGGCGTGCTGTCGTTCCGCTCCCTCGTCGCCGACGCCGAGTCGACCCTGGTGGTCGTCGCTCGCTTCCTCGCCGTTCTCGAGCTCTACCGCGAACGGGTCGTCACCGTCGAGCAGGCCGAGGCGCTCGGGGAGCTGACCGTCCGCTGGACCGGTGAGGACATCGAGTCGGTCGAGGTCAGCGACGAGTTCGACATACCGGATGACGGTGACCGGGCAGACCACGCGCGGGACCGCGCGACCGGGCGGGGAGCACCCGCGACCGAGGAGGACACGCCGTGACCGAGCACGACCAGCTGGGGGCGACCGCCCTCGACATCGACGCCTTCCCGGGAGGGGTGCGCTCGGCCCTGGAGGCCGTGCTCATGGTCGTCGAGGAGCCCGTCCCGACGGTTGCGCTGGCCACCGCCTTGGAGGTCACCGTCGGCACCGTCGAGGCGCACCTTCACGAGCTCGAGGCCGAGTATGCCGCCCAGCACCGCGGGTTCACCCTGCGCGAGGTGGCCGGCGGCTGGCGGTTCTACAGCCGCACCGAGTACGGGTCGATCGTCGAGCGCTTCGTCATCGACGGGGCACAGGCGCGACTGACCCAGGCGGCACTGGAGACCCTGGCCGTCGTCGCCTACCTCCAGCCGGTCTCGCGGGCCCGGATCGGGTCGGTCCGTGGGGTCAACGTCGAGAGTGTGCTGCGCACCCTGGTCACCCGCGGGCTGGTCGAGGAGCTCGACGACCGCGGCGAGGGGGGAGCGATCCTCTATGGGACGACCGGCTACTTCCTCGAGCGGCTGGGGCTACGCTCGCTGGACGAGCTGCCGCCGATCGCGCACCACCTGCCCGACGCCGACCTGCTCGACCAGCTCGCCGAGGAGGGCCGAGGATGACGACCAGCGGGCGGCGGCCCAGCACACCGAAACGTCCCGCGCGAGCCGCGAAGTCAGCCAAGTCCACCAGGTCGGCGACACCCGCAACGCCCGTGGCGCCCGCCCGGGATGTCCATGAGCCGAGCGGGACCCGGCTGCAGAAGCTGCTCGCCGCTGCCGGGGTGGGTTCGCGGCGCACCTGCGAGGGCCTCATCGCCGCCGGCCGGGTCCAGGTCGACGGCCAGGTCGTCACCGAGCTCGGCACCCGGATCGACCCGGCCCGCCAGGTCGTCCACGTCGACGGTGTCCGCGTCCAGCTCGACGAGTCCCGGGTGTACCTCGCGTTCAACAAGCCCAAGGGCGTCGTCTCGACGATGAACGACGACCGCGGCCGCCCCTCGGTCGCGGACTATGTCGACCGGATCCCGGGGCGGCTGTTCCACGTCGGACGCCTCGACGCCGAGACCGAAGGGCTGCTCCTCATCACCAATGACGGCGAGCTGGCGCACCGGCTACAGCATCCGTCCTACGGCGTGACCAAGACCTATCTCGCCCAGGTTCGCGGTCCAATCCCGCGGGGCCTGGGCAAGCAGCTGCGCGAGGGCGTCGAGCTCGAGGACGGCCCGGTCGCCGTGGACTCCTTCCGGATCGTCGACTCGGCCCCCGGGCGGGCCCTGGTCGAGGTCGTCCTCCACGAGGGTCGCAAGCGCGTGGTCCGTCGGCTCCTCGACGCCGTCGGACACCCGGTCGAGGCCCTGGTTCGCACCGACGTGGGGCCGGTCAACCTCGGTGAGCTGCGGTCAGGCCGGTACCGGGCGCTGTCGCGGGACGAGGTCGGCGCGCTCTTCTCCGCCGTCGGGCTGTGAGCACCGGCTCCGGCAGGCGGCCCAGCGGGCTACTCTGGCGGCCGTGAGCACGCGCGTCCGCATCCTCGGCACCGGGCTGATCGGCACCAGTGTCGGTCTCGCCCTGAGCCGTCAGGGGTACGACGTCACCCTGTGGGACCCCTCACCGACGGCGATGGGCCTCGCACGTGACCTCGGTGCGGGTCGGCTGGCCACTGCGGCCGACGACGCGCCCGGCGCCGAGCCGGAGGTCGTCGTCGTCGCCGCTCCGCCGGATGTCGCCGGTGCGGTGGTGGCCGAGAGCCTGTCCCGCTGGCCCCACGCCGTCGTCACCGATGTCGCCTCGGTCAAGTCCGCCGTCCTGCAGACCGTCCGCGCCAGCGGTTCGGACCTGTCGCGGTATGTCGGCTCGCACCCGATGGCCGGCCGGGAACGCTCCGGAGCGGTCGCGGCGCGCTCGGACCTCTTCGACGGTCGCGCCTGGGTCGTCGTCCCGCACGACGGCGCCGACCCTGCCGCCGTCACGCTGGTGGCCCGGCTGGCGACCGACGCCGGCGCGGCCCTGGTGACCCAGATGTCCCCGCAGGCCCACGACGACGCCGTCGCCGCGGTCTCGCACCTGCCCCAGCTCGCGGCCTCCTTGGTCGCGGCCCAGCTGCGCGGTATGTCGCAGGAGGCGGTCGAGATCGCCGGCCAGGGGCTGCGCGATGTCACTCGGATCGCCGCGAGCGAGCCGGGGCTGTGGACCCAGATCCTCGCCGGGAACGCGGCCTCGGTCCGCGATGTCCTCGTCCGGCTCCAGGGCGACCTGTCGCGGGTGGTCGAGGCCTTGGACCAGGTGGCGGCGGGCGGCTCGGAGGGAGCCCTTGAGGTCCTGGCCCGGACGATCAGCAATGGCAACGCCGGCCACGCCCTCATCCCCGGCAAGCACGGCGCCGTCCCCACGGCATACGGGATCGTCTCGGTGGTCGTCCCGGACACGCCGGGCAACCTCGCCCGCCTTCTGGTCGACGTCGGGGACATCGGGGTCAACCTCGAGGACCTCCGCCTCGACCACGGGCTGGGCCAGCCCTTCGGGATCGCTGAGGTCGCCGTCGTGCCCTCTGCGGCGGAGTCTCTTGCGGCCGAGCTGGTCCGGCGCGGCTGGCGCCTGCACGGCTGACCCGCCGCCGTCTCTGTGGTGGGCCCCCTGCGCGTCGACCGGCTCAGTACAGTGTGCTGCGTGTCGAGCACCCCAGCGCCGGTCGTCGTGGCCATCGACGGGCCCAGCGGGTCCGGCAAGTCCAGCGTGTCCAAGGCGGTGGCCCGCGAGCTGGGCCTGGCCTATCTCGACACCGGCGCGATGTACCGGGCGGTGACCTGGTGGTGCCTGGACCAGGGGATCGACCTCGGCGACCGCTCTGCCGTGGCCTCCGCTGCCGAGAGTATGCCCCTGCAGATCGGCCTGGACCCGGCCGCGCCGACCGTCGAAGTCGCTGGACAGGATATCGGTATGGCGATCCGAGAACCTCGGATCGCGGCCGCCGTCTCCGCCGTGGCGACCAACCTCGACGTGCGTGAGGTGCTCCGGCACCGCCAGCGGGAGATCATCGCCGGATGCCGACGGACCCACGGTGGGGTCGTCGCCGAGGGCCGCGATATCACCACCGTCGTCGCACCCGATGCGGACGTCCGGGTCCTCCTGACGGCGAGCCCAGCGGCCCGGCTGGCCCGACGGGCCCGCGACGACCACGGCGAGGCCACGGCCGCCGCGATCCAGGCCACCCACGACCTCGTCGTCGGCCGGGACGCCGCCGACTCGACCGTCGTCGACTTCACCGCCCCCGCCGAGGGCGTCACCCTGGTCGACACCTCCGACCTGGGCTTCGAGGACTCGGTGGCCGCGGTGCTGGCGGTGGTCGCGGCGAGCACGTCGAACCGGCCGTGGTGAGCCTGGCGTCGGTCCCACCGCCCCCGGCGTGGCGGGCTCGGGTCGGGCACGGAGTCGGTGCGGTGCTCTTCCGGACGGCCTGGCGGGGGCAGCGGGTCGACGCCCATCTCGTGCCGCGGTCCGGCCCGGTCCTCGTCGTGGCGAACCACCTCGGCTTCCTCGACGGGCCCTTCGTCTTCTCGATGGTGCCCCGTCGGGCGCACTTCATCATCAAGAAGCAGACCTTCTCGGGCCCGATGGGGGCGCTGATGGAGGGGGTCGGGCAGATCCCCCTCGACCGCAGCGTCGCCGATAGGGCCGCGCTCGGCTCGGCGCTGGCGGTGCTGCGGGGCGGCGGTGCCGTGGGGATGTTCCCCGAGGGCACCCGAGGGCGGGGTGATGTCAGGGCGATCCACGGTGGCGCGGCCTGGCTCGCGTTGCAGATCGGCTGCCCGGTGGTCCCCGTCGCGTGCCTCGGGACCCGCACCACGGGGGACGGTCGGTCCGCCATCCCCCGGGTCCGGGGCCGACTGGTGGCCGTGTTCGGGGCGCCCGTCGTGCTTGAACCCGATCCCGGCCTGCCCGGACGGGACCGGCGGCGGCAGGTGACCGAACAGCTCCGGGTGGCCCTGCACGACCACGTCTTGGCGTCGGTGGCGCGGACCGGCATACCGCTGCCGGACGACGAGCTGCCACCCGCCCCGGACGCCGGCCGGTAGGGGAGTGGGCCCGGCATACGGGAGAATGTCCTGGTGAGTGACATTCCCGCCCCGGACCAGGACCTCCAGCTGACCGGCGCCCTGCGCGCCGGGCTGGAGGACTTCGAGCTCGACGAGGCGGACCGTGCGCTCCTCGAGGGCGACCTCGATGGCGACGGGGCGGGCGCAACCGAGGTGGTCCGGCCGGTGGTCGCCGTCGTCGGGCGGCCCAATGTCGGCAAGTCCACGCTGGTCAACCGCATCCTCGGGCGGCGCGAGGCCGTCGTCGAGGACGTCCCGGGCGTCACCCGCGACCGCGTGGCGTATGACGCCGAGTGGTCCGGGCGGCAGTTCACCCTCGTCGACACCGGCGGGTGGGAGATCGACGTCACCGGCATCCACCAGCGCGTCGCGGAGCAGGCCGAGGTCGCCATCGAGCTCGCCGACGTCGTCATGTTCGTCGTCGACGCGACCGTCGGGGCGACCGACACCGACGAGCAGGTCGTCCGGCTGCTCCGCCGCTCGGGGCGGCCCGTCGTCCTCGTCGCCAACAAGGTCGACGACCAGCGGGCCGAGGCCGACGCGACGGCCCTGTGGAACCTCGGGCTAGGTCAACCGTGGCCGGTCTCGGCCCTGCACGGCCGCGGCAGCGGCGACGTCCTCGACGCCGTCCTCGACGTGCTGCCGGCGCAGTCCAGTGTGGCCGCCGCCGCGGGAGTCGGCGGGCCGCGCCGCGTGGCGCTGGTTGGGCGCCCGAATGTCGGTAAGTCCTCGCTGCTCAACCGGGTGCTGGGGGAGGAGCGGGTCGTCGTCGACGATGTCGCCGGGACCACCCGTGACCCGGTGGACGAGCTGGTAGAGCTGGGCGGCAAACAGTGGCGCTTCGTCGACACCGCGGGCATCCGACGGCGCGTCCACCAGACCCGGGGCGCGGACTTCTACGCCTCGCTGCGCACCCAGGCGGCGATCGAGAAGGCCGAGGTCGCGGTGGTGCTCCTTGATGTCTCCGAGCCCTTGTCGGAGCAGGACGTCCGAGTCATCGGTCAGGTCGTCGACGCCGGTCGGGCGTTGGTCCTGGCGATGAACAAGTGGGACCTGCTCGACGAGGACCGCCGGTACTACCTCGACCGGGAGATCGAGAAGGACCTCGGCCAGGTGGCCTGGGCCCCGAGGGTCAATATCTCGGCGAAGACCGGACGGCATCTCGACCGGCTCGTCCCGGCGCTGGAGACGGCTCTGGACTCGTGGGACGCCCGGATCCCGACCGCCAGGCTCAACGCCTTCTTCGGCGAGGTCGTCGCCGCGCACCCGCACCCCGTCCGCGGCGGGAAGCAGCCCCGGATCCTCTTCGCCACCCAGGCAGCCACGCGCCCGCCGCGCTTCGTCGTCTTCGCCTCCGGCTTCCTCGAGCACGGGTACCGGCGCTTCCTCGAGCGACGGCTGCGCGAGCAGTTCGGCTTCGAGGGCTCGCCGATCGAGGTGTCGGTGCGGGTCCGCGAGAAACGGCGTCGCTGAGCCGCTGGCACGGTGTCGCCGGGTGAGCGGCATGGTCGTGCCGGCCGTCGGTGCCCGGTTCGCTGTCGGCGCATCGGGGATTCGGTGCCGCTGGTGGCCGTGCGCTAAGGTTTGATGGCTCCGCGAGGAGCAACGGGCTGTGGCGCAGTTTGGTAGCGCACTTGACTGGGGGTCAAGGGGTCGCAGGTTCAAATCCTGTCAGCCCGACCGATGAACATGCAGGTCAGAGGCGGTTCGAGGCCTCGGCGGCTCCCGCGGGCACCTCTTGCCTCCGGGACCCGCGTCATCTCGCGTTGTCGTTCTCTCATCACGCTCGGCCATCATCGCGCCCGGGTGTCCCGAGCTTGTGGACTCCGAGAGCGCTTATGGCATCGAGCACGGTGCCATCAGCGGCGTGCGAGTCCATGAGTGGCGCGCACGGGTGCGCGGGGAGCGCTAACGACGTGGGGGCGCCGCTGGAGCTGGCGCTCCTGGACTCGCTGAATGCTCTTGGCATCGAGCAAGGTGCCATCAGCGACGTGCGAGTCCATGAGCGGCGCGCGCACGGGTGCGCGGGGGAGCGCTACCACCCCTGGCGCCCAGAACCCCTCAGGGTGTCGGCAGGCCAGCGGCGCTCAGGGCCCACCGCCACATGACCTCGCGCTCCCGCTCGGTCGTCCGGGTCGACGGGAGGTAGGTCGTCGGCCGCTCCCGCCGGTCGTGCCACAGTCCACCACCGGGCGGTCGTGGCGAGGCGCCGAGCAACCAGGTCGTCGTCTCCGCACCCGCGTCGGCGTCGCGCAGGATCGGCCGGGTCACCGAGGCGAAGGCCGGGATGCTCTCGGTCACCCCAGGCGTCGCGGCCCACCCCGGATGCGTGGCGTAGACCGACATACCGAGGGGGGCCCAGCGAGCGTGCAGCCGGGGGAGCAGCTCGACCTGGGCTCGCTTGCTCCGCGCGTATGCCGTGGCACCGCTGTACGGCCCGTCGAGGTACTCCGGGTCGTCGGCCCTGAGCCGCTGGGCGTACATCCCACCCGAGGTGACCAGAACGACCCGCGCCCGGGAGGCGCCGAGCGGACCGGCCAGCGCGTCGGTCATGGCGAGCGGTCCGAGCAGGTGCAGCGCCATCGTCAGCTCGTGCCCCTGGGCCGACTCGGACCGCGTCGCCGGCAGGGCCCCGGCGTTGTGGACCAGCCCGTGCATAGGCTGACCCGAGGCCACGAACCGGTCGGCGAAGTCCCGGACGCTGGCCAGGTCGGCGAGGTCGCACTCCCACACGGTGGCTGTCTCTGACCCGGCAGCGGCCGCCAGCGACGCGGCCACCTCGGCGCCCTTGTCGACATTGCGCACGACGAGGTGGACATGCGCCCCGAGCGCGACGAGCTGGGTCGCTGTCGCGGCGCCGAGGCCGGAGGTCGCCCCGGTCACCGCGATCTCGGTGCCGCTCAGAGCCCCAGCCGGTAGGTCCGCAGGCCAGGTCGGGAGCGCCCGGCGGACGGCATACCCGATGCGGGAGTACCCGAGCAGCACGGAACGGTCGAGGGCGGTGTCCACACCGCGCGCGACCCGCGCCAGCAGCTCGCTCATGCGGCCCGAGTCCCGGCCGCCGAGGACCGCTCCGCCTTGGGTCCACCGAACGCCTTGGTGTACATCGGCAGCCGCCGCGCCCAGAGCCAGATGCCGTGGACCCGGATCAGCGCCGAGACCCGCTGGGTCATCAGCGGGTGCCGGGCGGCGGTCATCGCAAGGCGCCGAGGCGTCAACGCCACCGGAACCCCCTGCACCGCCGCCGTGACGACCGGCGATCCGTCCCGAACCAGCCGGACGACCGCCACGACCCGGTCGGGCGTCAGCTCCAGATGGAGGAGATAGCGCCCCGAGGTGTCGTTGAACGGGGAGACGAAGAGCTCCTTGTCCACCTCAGCACGCCAGCCCGGGTCGAGCTCGACGACATAGGCGTGTCGGCCGGCATACGTGTTGTGGACCTCGACAAGCACCGCGACAACCCTGCCGTCGGCGTCGAGGCACCAGAAGGCCGACATCGGGTCGAAGACGTGCCCGAGGATCCGGGCGTGGGCGAGCATGACGACCCGCTCGACGGACTCGGCGGCCAGCCCGGCGGCCAGCGACCGCCTCGAGCACCTCGGCACGCAGCGCCGGGAAGCTCGTCGGTGAGCCGAGGTGGTCCTCCGGCCGGAGCGTGCCGAGCCAGCCCAGGCCGCGCGGCATCTGGGGCGGGGCGTCGAGGTCGACGAGCCACTGGTAGTGCCCGTACGTGAAGGAGTGCCGTCGAGGGCGATATCTCGTATGCCGGACCGACCCCACCACCAGCGCGGGCAACCGGAGCCCCGGGCCGACCGACGGAGCCTGGGGCGCCGAGGCGGACACCGACGGCAGCGCCTGGGCCGGAGCCGGAAGTGCGTTCACCAGGTCACCCCGAAGGCCGCCGCGGCCGCCACCCCGGACCGGGCCCCGTCCTCGTGGAAGCCCCACCCGTGGTACGCCCCGGCGAAGGCGGTCCGGCCGGTCGACAGCCCCGGGAGCAGGCGCTGGGCCCGGACCGCCTCGAGGTCGTAGGCGGGGTGGGCATAGTCCATCTCGGCGATGACCGACCGCGGCGAGACGAGGTCGGCGCCATTGAGGGTGACGAAGAGCGGGTGGCTGGCGGGTAGGCCCTGCAGCCGGTTGAGCCAGTAGGTCACCAGCGGGGCGCCGGTGCCGTCGGATCGGACCAGGAAGTTCCATGACGACCGCGCCGCCCGAGCGCGGGGCAGCAACGACGGGTCGGTGTGCAGCAGCGCCTGGCTCCGGGTGTACCGGAAGGCACCGAGCACCTCCTTCTCCTGCGGTGTCGCGTCGTCAAGGAGGTCGAGCGCCTGGTCCGGGTGGGTCGCGATGACCACCTTGTCGAAGTGCTGCGTCACGCCTCGATTGTCGGTCACCGAGACGAGGTCAGGGTCGCGAAGGACCGACTCGACCCGGTGCCCCATCCGAACCGCGTCCAACCGGGAGGCGATGGCCTCGACATACACCCGGGAACCCCCGCGGACCGTCGCCCAGGTGGGGGAGTTGCCGACGCTGAGCATCCCGTGGTGCGACAGGAAGCGCAGCAGATAGCGCGCCGGGTAGTCCAGTGCCTCCGCTCCGCCGGTCGACCACACGCACGAGACGACCGGGACGGCATACCGCCGGATGAACGAGGGCGAGAAGCCGTGCGAGGTGAGCAGCTCGCCGAAGGTGAGCACGTCCTCGTCGTCGGTCCGCTCGAGGAACTCCCGGCCGACCTGGTGGAAGCGACGGACCTCGAGGAGCAGCCGAAGGTACTCCGGGGAGGCGAGCTGGCGCGGCCGGGCGACGAAGCCGGGCAGGCCGCGGCCGCCGGCGTACTCCAGGCCGGTGTCGTCGTCGCGGATGCTCAGCGACATCTCGGTGGGGCGCCAGGTCACGCCGAGCTCGGTGAACAGGCGGCGGAGCACGGGGTAGGTCCGGTCGTTGTGGACGATGAAACCGGTGTCGACGGGCATCGGCCCGTCCGGTCCGGCGACGTCGTGGGTGTGCGCGTGCCCGCCCAGGCGGTCGTCGGCCTCGTAGAGGGTCACCGACATCGTCCGGGAGAGGAGGTATGCCGCCGTGAGCCCTGCAACGCCCGAGCCGATGACGGCGACGCGCTCGGGAGGGTGCGGGCGGTCGCGGACCTCGAGCCCGGGCGTGGAGAGCATGGGCCGACGCTAGGGTCCCTACCCCCCCGGCGTCAAATCTTTGTCTAATCCTGTGAAGGCGAGTTAGGGTGCCTCATGACCTCGGAGCGCGGACCGATGCGGATCGGCGAGCTGGCTGCCGTCGTGGGCGTCAGCGCGCACGTCCTGCGAGCGTGGGAGCGTCGCTACGGTCTGGTGGAGCCGCTGCGGTCCTCGGGTGGGTACCGGCTCTACGGCCCCGAGGCCGAGGCGCGGGTCCGGGCCGTGCTGGCCCTGCGTGCCCAGGGAGTCCCGGTGTCGAGCGCCGTGGCCCAGGTCCTGGCCGAGCGGCGCCTCGGTGCCGAGGCCGCCGACCCTACCGGGCAGGCTCCGCGGCAGCTGATTGCTCGACTGCGCGAGGCGGTCGACCGGTTCGACGAGCGCTCGGTGCAGGTCGTCCTTGACGACACGCTCGACGGCCTCGGGCTCGAACCTGCCCTGTGCGAGGTCGTCCTGCCCTATCTTGTCGACCTCGGCGAGCGGTGGGCCCGCGGCGAGACCACCATCGGCCACGAGCACTTCGCCAGCCAGCTGATCCGGCGCCGGCTCTCGGCCCGGACGTTGACCTGGGGCGTCGGGACCGGGCCGATCGCGGTCCTCGCCTGCCCGGCGGACGAGCGCCACGACATCGCCCTGTTGGCCTTCGGCCTGCTGCTGGGCCAGGCGGGCTGGCGGATCAGGTTCCTCGGGCAGGACACCCCTGCCTCGGAGCTCCTCGGCGCGGTCCGGGTCATCGGCCCCGACCTCGTCGTGATCGCCGCAACCCGCTCGGAGGTCTTCCAGGGCCACGCCGAGACGGTGCGGCAGATGTCGGCGGGGCACGTGGTCGCCGTCGGCGGGCCCGGTGCGACCCCCGCGGTGGCCGCCGACCTCGGGGCCGCGCGGCTGCCGACCGAGCTGCGGGCGGCGGTCACGGCCGCGAACCGCCTCGTCAACCACGCGCACCCCTCGGCCCAAACGGCCACGCCCACGTCCACCTCAACACCACAAGGGGTCTCCCGATGACCACTCACTCATCCACCCTCCAGGCCAGCGGTCGCGGCCAGGCCACCTCGGCGGACCGACGTCGCCAGGTCGTCGTCACGGTCAGCGAGGTCCTCTGCGTCGTCGGCACCCTCGTCGGCGTCGGCGTCCTCGGTACCCGGGTGGAGGAGTCCTCGGGCGGTTCGCTCGCCGCCGATGCCACCTTGCTCGCTCCGGCGGTGCCGGCGTTCTCGATCTGGTCGGTCATCTACCTCGGGCTGGGCGCCTACACCGTCTGGCAATGGCTGCCGGGTCCGGCCACCGACCCACGCGTCCGCTCGACGGGCTACCTCGCCGCCGTGTCCATGCTGCTCAACGCCGCCTGGCTGCTCGTGACCCAGCAGGGCTGGATCTGGGTCAGCGTGGGCGTCATCGCGGCGCTGACCATCACCCTCGGCGTCCTGGTCCGCCGCCTGGGGTCCTCGGCCGGCGCGACGACTGCCAGCCGCCTGCTGCTCGACGGCACCTTCGGGCTCTATCTCGGCTGGGTCAGCGTCGCGACCTGCGCCAATGTCACCGCGGCCTTGGTCTCCTCCGGGGTCCGTCCGGGTGCCGCGGTGGCCCAGGGGGCCGCGGTCGTCGTCCTCGCGGTCGCGGCAGGTGTCGGCGTGCTCCTCGCCCGCCAGCTCGGTGGACGGTATGCCGTTGCCGCGGCAATGGCCTGGGGTCTGGGCTGGATCGCGGTGGGCCGGGTCACGACGGGCCCGACCTCGGTGGTCACCGCGGTCGCTGCAGGGGTCGCCGCCGCGGTGGTGCTCTGGGCCGCTACTGCTGAGCGACCCACGGGCCGAGGACGACCGGCCACAGCCTGATCTCCCGCTCGGCGACCAGCCCGACCAGAGCGAACGGGTCCTGGTCGAGCCAGCCGGCCACGTCGTCCGCCGACTGCGCTCGGAACACCAGCAGGGCGGCCTCGGGGCCCTCGTCGGCAAAGCGGCCGGCGGCGAGCAGGTGACCCGCCTCGGCGTGTTGGGCGAGGAAGGCCCGGTGTGCGGGACGATGCTCGCCAAGAGCGGCGGGCTGGTCGGCATACCGGTAGTTGACGGCGAAGGTCGGCATACCGGTGGACTCTAGCCCGGCGCACCACGGTGCGGCGCGTGGACGCCGTTACGCTGGGCCCGTGGCGAGCCGGCAGCGAGAGGTGAGTGACCGCATCCTCACCGTGCCCAACCTGCTCTCCTTTGCCCGGCTCCTCGGGGTGCCGCTCTTCCTCTGGCTGTTGCTGCGCCGCCTCGACGGGTGGGCGCTCATCGTCCTGGTGCTCAGCGCCATCACCGACTATCTCGACGGGAAGATCGCCCGCGCCTTCGGTCTGGAGTCCCGGCTCGGGCAGCTCCTCGACCCGGTCGCCGACCGCCTCTATGTCGCCGCGACCCTGGTCGGGCTGGCCGTCCGCGAGGTCATCCCGTGGTGGTTCGTCTGGCTCCTCGTGGCACGTGAGGTGCTGCTGGCCGTCGTCATGCTGGTCCTCAAGCGGGCGGGGCAGACCGGCTTGCCGGTCAATGTCGTCGGGAAGGCGGCCACGCTCAACCTGCTCTACGCCTTCCCACTGCTGCTCCTCGGCACCTTCGACGGCTGGGTGGGCACCGCCGCGAGCATCGTCGGGTGGGCGATGGTCTGGTGGGGCGTCTACCTCTACTGGGTCGCAGCCGGCCTGTATGTCGTCCAAGCCTCCCGGGTGCTCGGCCAGCTGCGTCGCCTGCGGGCAGCGGGTCTTCCCGATCGGCCGGCAGGACCGGGTCGGGGGGCGCCGGCATGATCCCGTCCCGAACCGGTCCGGTCGACGCCTCGATGCGGCTGCTGACCGAGATCATGGACCACCCGCTCGACCCGGGCTACGTGGCGGCGGCCCAACGCCGGACCACCTTGGGTGAGCTACAGCCGCGAGCTCGCCGTGGCGTCGCCGTCATCACTGCGCTGGTACTCGGCTTCGCGCTGACAGTCTCTGCCGTCACCTTGCGGCGCCCGGTCACCGGGGCGGCCAAGGTGCGCAGCGATCTGGTCGAGCGGATCCTCGCCGTCCGAGCCCACGATGACCAGGTCGGTGCGCGGATCAGCAGCATGGAGGCCGAGATCGACCAGTACCAAGCGGCGGCCCTCGAACTGACCGGGAACGAGGCGATCTCGGCAGAGCTTGGCCGGCTCACGGCGGCCACCGGCGCCGAGGCGATGACCGGCCCGGGGGTCAGCCTCACCCTCGATGACGCCCTCGAGTCAGGGGTGGGGGGTGGCTCGGACCCCCGAAATAGCACCGGCTTCACCGACGGCCGGGTCACCGCGCGCGACCTGCAGATCGTCGTCAACGGGCTGTGGCAGGCCGGCGCCGAGGCGATGGCAGTCAACGGGATGCGGCTCACCGCGCGGTCGTCGATCCGGTTCGCCGGGAACGCGCTGCTCGTCGACTTCCGTCCGCTGACCAGGCCCTACCTCATCACGGCTATCGGAGACCCGCAGGCCCTCGAGCCGAGCTTCGCCGCTACGGTGGCCGGAGGCTATCTCTCCGCTCTGGTTGACAACTACTCGATCCGGGCCGAGTTCGCCGCAGCCGACTCGCTCTCGGTTCCTTCGGCGACCGGGCTCGACCTGACCTCGGCGCAGGTCCTGCGCGGGGCGACAACCGGGACCTCCGGCGGGTGAGAGAATGACGATCGCCCGTGTGAGCATGCGCCGGAAAGGGGACCGCGAATGATCCCTGCGATCGGGCTGGTCGTCGGCATCATCGCTGGTCTGGTCCTCCACCCCACCGTCCCGCTGTGGGCGCAGCCCTACCTGCCGATCGCCGTCGTCGCCGCCCTGGACGCGGTCTTCGGCGGGGTCCGGGCGGTCCTCGACGGGATCTTCGACGACAAGGTCTTCATCGTCTCCTTCCTCTCCAATGTGGTCGTCGCCGCCTTCATCGTCTTCCTCGGTGACCAGCTCGGCGTCGGCACCCAGCTGTCGACCGGTGTCGTGGTCGTGCTCGGTGTCCGCATCTTCAGCAATGTCGCCTCGATCCGCCGACACCTGTTCCGCGCATGACCGAAAGGGCCGCGGACACGCGAGGCGATGCATGGCGCCGGCTGCGCCGGATCGGGGCACCCCGGCTCACCAAAGCCAACGTTCTGGTCACCGTGCTCGCCGTCACCCTGGGGTTCGCCCTGGCCACTCAGGTCCAGCAGACCCAGGAGGCCGGTCTGGAGTCGTTGACCCAGCCCGAGCTTCTTCGCGTGCTCGACGACGTCAGCCAGCGGTCGGCCCGCCTGGACGCCCAGCTCGGTGAGCTGCAGCGCAACCGCGACGCGCTCCGCTCCGGCGTCGACACCTCTGCCGCCGCGCTCCAGCAGGCCCAGGACCAGGTCGACCGTCTCGGCATACTCGCTGGCACCGTCCCGGCAACGGGCCCCGGCATTGCGCTGACCATCTCCGACCCCGGCTCAAAGGTCACCGCCGTGCACCTCCTCGACATCGTCCAGGAGCTGCGCAATGCCGGCGCCGAGGTGATCCAGGTCGGCGGGGTGCGCGTCGTCGCCTCGACCTTCTTCGACGACGAGGGGACGACGGTGTATGCCGACAACGCCCCCGTCGAGCGCCCGTTGACGATCCTCGCGATCGGCGACTCGGCCACCTTGTCTGCAGCGATGTCGATCCCCGGCGGGGTTGTCGACTCGGTGAGCCAGCGCGGGGGAGTGGCGACGGTGTCGATCCGCGACCACATCGAGATCCGCGCCCTGCATACGCTCATCCCGCCGCGTTTCGCTACACCGGTGCCCGCAGCGACCGCGACTGCGAGTCCGACGCCGTGAACAGGGCCGATCCGGCCCACGCTCAGAGCCTGGTGCTCTACCCTGGGGAATCAGCACGCCGCAGGGGGACGGCGCCGACCACAGAAGGGCGAGACGATGGCTGACCCGACCGACCCGATGCAGCCGGTCGAGCGGCGCGAGCCGACGACGATGCAGCTGCAGCGCGTCGGCGATGCCGAAGCGCCCGAGTCGCCGGAGTCGCACGACAACTACGGCCTCACCGTGGAGGACCTCGCGACGGTGGCGGCGCTGCGTCCGCAGACCGCGTTGCTCGTCGTCGTCCGCGGCGCCAATGTCGGGGCGCGTTTCCTGCTCGACGACGCCCAGGTCTCGGCCGGGCGGCACCCGGACAGCGACATCTTCCTCGACGACGTCACGGTCTCGCGGCGGCACGCCGTCTTCGTCCGCGAGGACGGGAGCTACCGGGTCCGCGACGTCGGCTCGCTCAACGGCACCTATGTCAACCGGTCACTCGTCGACGAGGCCGTGCTCCGCGCCGGCGACGAGGTCCAGATCGGCAAGTTCCGGCTCACCTACAACCCGGCCCGGTAGCCGTGGCGCAGACCCGGCGGCGGTCCACCCAGCCGGACCGGCTGACCATCGGCGCGGTCATCGCCGCGCTGCGTGAGGACTTCCCGGACGTCAGCGTCTCCAAGCTGCGCTTCCTCGAGGCGGCGGGCCTGGTCCACCCGGCCCGGACCGCCTCGGGGTACCGCGTGTACGCCCTGAGCGACGTCGAGCGGATCCGGTATGTCCTCACTGCGCAGCGGGAGCGGTTCTGGCCACTTCGGGTGATCCGCGAGGCCCTCGACGCGATGGACCGAGGGCTGACCGTGCCCGAGGTGGGGACCGACGAGCGGCCCGTCGTCCCCCCGGAGGTGGCCGACCCGCTCATCCCCTCGGCCCTCGATCTCGGGGCGCCGCGGCTGCTCCGGCTCACCGCGGAGGAGCTGCGCTCAACCTCCGGCTTGTCGAGGGAGATGTTCGGTGCACTGCAGGAGTATGGCGTCCTCCCGCTGGGCTCGACCGACTTCACCGAGGACCATCTCGCGATCGCCCGGGCCGCAGGCGCCTTGGCGGCATACGGGGTGGAGGCCCGGCACCTGCGCTCGTTCCGGACCGCAGCGGCCCGGGAGATCGGGCTGGCGCAACAGGTTCGGGCCCCCGCGAAGGCCACTGCCGGGCGCGGGGCGATGGACGACCCGACCGCCGAGGTGCTGCGGCACTGCATCGCACTGCATGTCGCGCTGGTCCGCTCAGGTCTGTCCGGCTGACGCCGTCGGGGTTGAGGCGGTCTGGCTGACGCGCTTGGAGTCAGGAGCGCGTCGTGCGCCTCGTCCGGATTGGCGGGGCGCGGGGTACCGTGGGCCTGTGCGCAAGGTCGAAGTCCTCGGAGTTCGCGTCGAGATGCCCACCAACCAGCCGATCGTCCTGCTCAAGGAGGTCGAAGGGGAGCGATTCCTTCCGATCTGGATCGGTGCGGCCGAGGCGAGCGCGATCGCCTATGCCCAGCAGGGCGTCGTCCCGCCGCGGCCGCTGACCCACGACCTCTTCACCGAAGTGCTCGAGGTGCTGGGGCACGAGCTGACCCGGGTCCAGATTGTGCGGCTCGAGGACAAGGTCTTCTTCGCCGAGCTGCTCCTCGACGCGGGGACGATCGTCAGCGCCCGTCCCTCGGACGCCATCGCGCTGGCGCTGCGGACCGGGGCGACGATCACCGTCGCGGACGACGTGCTCGACGCGGCCTCGATCACCATGCCCGCCGAGGAGGACGACGAGGTGGAGAAGTTCCGCCAGTTCCTCGACGAGGTCTCCGCCGAGGACTTCCTCCCCGACAAAGACACACCTTTAGAAGGCTTCTAAAGGTGTGTCTTTGCAGTAAGGGTGAGGGTTTAGTTGAGGGTTAGTGTTACTGGAGTGACAGAAGACACGCCGTGTGACTATGTGTACCGGTGATTGACGGTTGGGGTAGCGGGCCGTACCGTCGCAGGAAGAACCACCTTCGTGTAGTTACGAGGGCGCCATTCGTCGCCGAAACCGGCGCGGCCGAGGAGGACACCGTGAGCGTTCCGCAGGAAACCCGACGCGTACCCGTCGGCGCCCAGGGGCTCCTCTTCGACGATGACCTGCCCGCCCTGAGCGAGGACGTGGGCTACCGCGGCCCCACCGCGTGCGGCGCCGCCGGCATCACCTACCGCCAGCTCGACTACTGGGCCCGCACCGGCCTGGTCGAGCCGTCGGTGCGCAGCGCGACCGGCAGCGGCACCCAACGGCTCTACAGCTTCCGCGACATCCTCGTCCTCAAGGTGGTCAAGCGGCTCCTCGACACCGGCGTCTCGCTCCAGCAGATCCGCGTGGCCATCGACCACCTGCGCAGCCGCGGCGTCGACGACCTCGCCCAGATCACCCTGATGAGCGACGGCGCCTCGGTCTACGAGTGCACCTCCGCCGACGAGGTCATCGACCTGGTTCTCGGCGGACAGGGTGTCTTCGGCATCGCCGTCGGCAAGGTATGGCGCGAGGTCGAGGGGTCGCTGGCCGACCTGCCCAGCGAGCGGATCGACGACGACACCATCCCGGTGGTGGCCACCGACGAGCTGCGGGCCCGCCGAGAGTCGCGCCGTCCCGCCTGAGGCCGGGCCGTACCTGGTACATTCATCCCGCCGATGACCTCGTGTGGGAGAGTCCTCGCGCGCTCGGTTCGTACCGACGGGTGAGGCGCCGAAGGGGCAACACCCCCGGAACCTCTCAGGCGAAAGAACCACACGGGTAGGCCACTCTGAAGCGACGACCGGGTCCGACAGAGGGGGGACGTGAGCCGTCCCGACCCTCAGGAGACCCGATGACCACCGAGTCTGTGCCCGCCTTCGCCGCCCGGCATATCGGCCCCAACCCCGACGCCCGCGCCCGGATGCTCGACGCCGTCGGCTACGACAGTCTCGAGGCCCTCGCCGACGCCGCCCTCCCGAGCCGCATCCGCGCCGAGGACCGCCTCGCCGTCCCGGCAGCCGCCTCCGAGGTGGCCGTCCTCGACGAGCTGCGCGAGATCGCGAGCCAGAACACCCTGGTCACCTCGATGATCGGGCTCGGGTACTACGGCACCCACACGCCCTCGGTCATCCAGCGCGGCATCCTCGAGAACCCGTCGTGGTACACGGCGTACACGCCATACCAGCCGGAGATCTCCCAGGGCCGGCTCGAGGCGCTGCTCAACTTCCAGACCATGGTCGCCGACCTCACCGGCCTCCCGGTGGCCGGCGCCTCGCTGCTCGACGAGGCGACCGCGGCCGCCGAGGCGATGACCCTGCTGCGGCGCAGCGTGCGGGGCAGTGACGACGCGGTCTTCCTCGTCGAGGAGCACGCCTTCCCGCAGACCCTCGCCGTCATGGCCACCCGGGCCCGCCCGCTCGGCATCGAGATCGTCACCGCGGACCTGTCCGAGGTCGGCACCGCCGACCAGCTCACCGCGGCCGCAGGGGGCCGCAAGGTCTATGGCGTCCTCGCGCAGTACCCCGGCGGGGACGGCGAGGTCCGCGACCTGCGTCCGCTCACCGCCGCTGCGCACGAGGCCGGCGCCCTGATGGCCGTGGCTGCCGACCTCCTCGCCCTCACCGTGCTCACCCCGCCGGGGGAGTGGGGCGCCGATGTCGTCGTCGGCTCGACCCAGCGTTTTGGCGTCCCGATGGGCTTCGGCGGCCCGCACGCCGGGTATATCGCGGTGACCGACGCGCTGGCCCGTCAGCTGCCCGGTCGCCTCGTCGGGGTCTCGGTCGACTCGGCCGGGCAGCCGGCATACCGGCTCGCTCTGCAGACCCGCGAACAGCACATCCGGCGCGAGAAGGCGACCTCGAATATCTGCACCGCGCAGGTGCTCCTCGCCGTCATGGCCAGCATGTATGCCGTCTACCACGGTCCGGACGGGCTCGCCGAGATCGCGCGCCGGGCCCACCGGCACGCGCGAGCCATCGCGGCTGCCCTGTCTGCGGCCGGCCTGACCGTCCCTACCCGCAGCTTTGTCGACACGATCCGGGTCCGCGTGCCCGGGCGGGCTGCCGACATCGTCGCGGCGGCACTGGAGCAGCGGATCTGCCTCTGGCAGGTCGACGCCGACACGGTGCAGCTGAGCACCGACGAGCTGACGACCGGCGACCAGGTCGCGACCCTGCTCGGCGTCTTCGGCGCCGCAGCGGTCAAAGTGGGCGACGAGCCCTCGTGGCCGGAGTGGGCGGCCCGCACATCGAGTTATCTCACCCACCCGGTCTTCGCCAGCCACCACAGCGAGACGGCAATGCTGCGCTACCAGCACCGGCTCGCCCAGCAGGACTACGCCCTCGACCGGGGGATGATCCCGCTCGGGTCGTGCACGATGAAGCTCAACGCGGCGACCGAGATGGCGCCGGTCACCTGGCCCGAGTTCAACAGCCTCCACCCGTTCGTCCCTGCTCACCTCTCGGCGGGCAGCCGCCGCATTGTCGAGGAGCTCAGTGGCTGGCTCTGCGAGATCACCGGGTATGCCGCTGTGTCACTCCAGCCGAACGCGGGGAGCCAGGGCGAGCTGTCCGGGCTGCTCGCGATCGCGGCCTACCACGAGTCCCGCGGCGAAGGCCACCGTCGGGTCTGCCTCATCCCGGCCAGCGCGCACGGCACCAATGCCGCCTCCGCGGTCATGGCGGGGATGCGGGTCGTCGTCGTCAAGACCGCGCCTGGCGGGGATATCGACATGGCCGACCTCACCGCCCGGATCACCGAGCACGCGGACCACCTCGCGGCCGTCATGGTGACCTACCCGTCGACGCACGGAGTCTTCGAGGAGACCATCGCCGACCTCTGCGCCCAGGTCCACGACGCGGGAGGTCAGGTGTATGTCGACGGCGCGAACCTCAACGCCCTCGTCGGCCTGGCGCAGCCCGGCCGGTTCGGGTCGGACGTGTCGCACCTGAACCTGCACAAGACCTTCTGCATCCCGCACGGCGGCGGTGGCCCCGGCGTCGGGCCGGTCGGCGTCCGCGCGCACCTCGCACCCTTCCTGCCGAACCACCCGCTGGCGTCGGAGTGCGGCCCCTCGACCGGGGTCGGTCCGGTCGCTGCAGCGCCATACGGGTCGGCGAGCATCCTGCCGATCTCCTGGGCGTACGTCCGGCTCATGGGCGGCGCCGGGCTGACCCTGGCGACCCAGGTCGCCATCCTCAACGCGAACTATGTCGCGCGGCGGCTCGCGCCGTACTACCCGGTGCTCTACACCGGCCCGAACGGGCTCGTCGCTCACGAGTGCATCCTCGACCTGCGCGAGATCACCAAGGACACGGGGGTGAGCGTCGACGATGTCGCGAAGCGGCTCATCGACTACGGCTTCCACGCCCCGACGATGTCCTTCCCGGTCGCCGGCACGCTCATGGTCGAACCGACCGAGAGCGAGGACCTGGCCGAGCTGGACCGGTTCATCGACGCGATGATCGCCATCCGGGCCGAGATCGATGAGGTCGGGCGCGGCGACGTCGCGGTCGCCGACTCGGTGCTGCGGCACGCGCCGCACACGGCGGCAAGCCTGGCGGGCGAGTGGGACCACCCGTACACCCGCGAGCAGGCGGCCTTCCCGGCGAGCGTGGACCGGCGGAGCAAGTACTGGCCGCCGGTGGGCCGGATCGACGGTGCGTATGGCGACCGGCACCTCGTCTGCGCGTGCCCGCCGCCGGAGGCCTTCGAGAGCTGACGCGTCGGAGACCAACCGCGTGGGGGCACCGGGCCGTGTCCCCACGCGAGGTGGGCGGCACCGATCAGGCGACCTCGGCCGCCCCCTGAACCCCACGGAGCCGGACCGAGGAACCGGTCTCGCTCTTGGTCACGACCACCTGGGCCGGGATGCGCTGGCGCAGCTCGGGAACGTGGCTGACGATGCCGACGCTGCGGCCACCGTCACGGAGCCCGTCGAGGACGTCCATCACCTGGTCGAGGCTGTCGTCGTCGAGGCTGCCGAAGCCCTCGTCGACGAACAGGGTCTGCAGGTCGACCCCGCCGGACTCGGCGCGCACCGCATCGGCCAGCCCGAGCGCCAGCGCGACCGAGGCCATGAAGGTCTCGCCGCCGGAGAGCGAGGCTGGGTCCCGTGTGCTGCCGGTCCACCGGTCGACGACCCGCAGCCCGAGGCCGGACTTTGCGCCGCGGGCGGCGAGGTCGTCGCTGTGCTCGAGCAGGTAGCGCCCGTCGCCCATCCTGGCCAGCCGTTCGTTCGCCAGCTCGACCACCCGTTCCAGCCGCCCAGCCAGCACGTATGCCGACAAGGGCATCCGCCGGGTGTTCTCGGTGCCGACGCCGGTGCAGGCGTCCGCGAGACCGGTGACGACGCCGAGCTCGTCGACCGCCGAGGAGAGCCGCACGGCCAGGGTGGCGAGGGACGCCCGTCGCGACTGGACCGCCTGGGCGGCCCGCTCCAGCGCGGTGCGGGCCAGCGCTGCCTCCTGGGCGAGCCGATGGGCCTGCTCGCGCTCGGCGCTGAGCGCATCGACATCCGGACGGTCCTGCGCCGCGACGGCGCCGAGCGCGGGATCCTCGAGGATGGCCGCGACCGCCAGCTGCCGGGCTCGGCGGTGGGCGAGCTGCTCGGCGGCCGCCGCAAGGTCAGCCGCGGTCATCGCCGCGGCCGCGACCTCGTCTGCGGTGTCAAAACCCTGGTCGTCCAGCCGCGTGCGGAGCCGGGCCCGGGCCAGCTCGAACGCCTCGCGGGTTCGGTCGCTGAGGTCCTGAGCAACCGCGAGGGAGTCGAGGCATGCCACGACGTCGGTGTGCTGCTCCACCGCACGGGCGAGAAGGAGAGCGAGGGCCGGGGCGGGTGCGTGATCCGTTGTGCCGGTCGCAGCCGCATCCGTCGCAGCCGCACCCGTCGCAGCCGCACCCGTCGCAGCAGCATCGGTCACAGCGCACGGGCACTGGCCGTGTGCGGCGAGCGCGTCGGCCAGGGCCTGCTCGGCCGCCGCCGCCTCGATGCGCGCGGACTCGGCGAGTGCGTCATGACGCTCGCCGAGCTCCCGCAAGCCGGCCAGCTCCGCGGTGAGCGCGGCGAGCGCTTCGTCGGAGCCGCTCACCGCGAGGCTCAGCTGGGGCAGGGCGGTCCGTGCCTCGGTGGCCACGGCGAGGGCCTGACGTGCCACGGTGACGGCGTCGTCGAGCTCGGCGGGGGTAAGCCGCGTCCCGAGCGCGAGGCTCAGGGAGGCGCAGCGTTGCTCCAGGGCGGCCACGCCCTCACGGGTGGAGTCCAGCTCGGCCCGCAGGATCGCCCAATGCGCCTCGGCGGCGTCGACCTCGCCCTGGTCGACCCGTTCCGCCGGGTCGGCGGGGGCAGGGTGGGCGTCGGAGCCGCACACCGGGCAGGGTCGCCCGTCGACCAACGCCGTCGACAGGGTCGCCGCCATCGCGGCGAGCTGACGGGCCCGGAGGACGTTGAACCGGGTGTGCGCGTCGTTGGTCCGCTCCAGCTGCTCAGCAACCCGAGGTCGAGCAGCGGCCAAGGACTCCTCGGCGCTGGTCAGCTCGGCGGTGAGCCCGGAGCGGCGGACCAGGTCTGCCAGCTCGTGGGTGAGGGCCTCGGCCCGGGCTGCCAGTGCAGCAGCCTGCTCGACCCTCTCGACCTCGGCAACGCGCCGCGCCGCGACATCGGCCAGTGCCTCGACCGTGGCCGCGGCCCGGCCCCGGGCCTCATCTCGGGCCGTGGTCTCGGCGGCCAGGGTCCGCTCCGCGGCGCGGAGGGCGGTCAGCGACCGGGCTCCTGAGTCGAGGGCAGCGCGGCCGGCCTCGCAGCCACGGAGCAGTGCGGCGATCTCCTCCCCGGTGAGTGCAGCATCACGCCCGAGGCCTGAGCGGTTCCGGGTGAGGCGCTCAGCGGCCTGCGCCGCCGCCAGCTCGGCGGCCTCCGCCTCGGCGACGGCATCGAGGCACAGCCGGGCCCGCTGGGCGCGATCGACGGCCCGCTCCAGCGCCTCCGCCGCGGGACGCTCATCGTCGAGCCGAGCCGACTCGGCTGCTGCGGCGTTCCACTGGTCGTGCTGCTGCACCAGCGTCACCGCCTGGGTCCACGCCGCGTCGCTGTGGAGGCGCATCGCCTCCGCCCGGTCGGCGTCGGTGGCCGCCTCGACGGCGGCCAGGGCGGCGACGCCGGCCAGCTGCTCGACCACCGGCACCACGTCGGCGGCGGGGGCAGGGATGACGGTGGGAACGGCCAGATGCTCGAGCCCAGGGGCCCCGGCCACCGCGTCGGAGATCCGCTGCAGCTCGTGGTGAACGGCGGCATCCAGCTCGATGACCGCGTCCTTGCACGCCCGGCGCCGCTCGGCGAGCCAGTGCTCGACGTCGACGAAGCGCTGGACGTCGAAGAGCCTCTCCAACAGCGAACGGCGCTGCTCCGGCGCCGCGCGGAGGAAGGACGCAAAGTCGCCCTGGGGGAGGACGACGACGGTGGCGAACTGCTCCCGGCCGAGCCCGACGACATCGGCGATGAGGTCGTCGGCCTCGCCCGCCCGGGTCGAGCGGTTGACCCACCGACCGTCGACGAGCTCGTCGACCGTGACGGTCGCGGGGAGCTCCCGGTCGCCGCGACCGGAGCGCTTGGGCCGGGTGAACTTCGGGGTGCGCCGCACCCGGAGCCGGCGCCCGGAGCAGGTGAAGTCCAGCAGCACCGACGGCGGGACAGCAGGGTCGGCATGGTCGCTGCCCAGCCGGCGGCTGGACCCCCGCGGCCCGGGTACGGAGGCGTACAGCGCGAAGGACACGGCGTCGAGCAGCGAGGTCTTGCCCGCCCCGGTGGCCCCGTGGACGAGATAGAGACCCTCGGCCGCCAGGGCGTCGAAGTCGACGACGACCTCGCCTGGGAAGGGCCCCCAGGCGAGCAGCTCGAGCCGGTGGATCCTCATGCAACCCCCCGCGCGGCGCCGACGACTCGCCGCGCAGAGTCGTCGACCTCGGCCCGCTCCAGGCGAGCGGCGTCGAAGGCCTTCACGAGCACCGCACGCTCGGCAGGAGACGCACCACGGCCGCCCCGGACGTGACCGAGGAAGTCGTCGCACACCTCGACCGGCCCGCGCTCGGCGGTGCGGGCGGCATACGGATGAGGGAGGACGACAGCGGTGCCGCTGGGCTGGAACTCCAGCCGCAGGGTGTGCGGGAAGCGCGCCCGCACCCGGTCGAGCGCACCCTCCGGTCGCACCGGGTCGGTGAGGACGACCTGGCAGTATGCCGACTCGGCCTCGAGCAGCGCAGGATCGCCGAGCAGGTCGGCGAGCTCGCCGCGCAGCACCCTCAGCGGTCGCTCCACCGGTGCGGTGACGAACTCGCCACGGACGCGTGCCCCGGAGGGCCCGCTCTCGATGTCCCACAGGTAGCTGCCCTTGACCTGGCCGACCTCGCCGAAGGACATCGCCACGGGGGACCCGCTGTAGCGAACCGTCTCGGCGAGGGTCTGGGCGCCGTGCAGATGGCCGAGGGCGACGAGGTCGGCGCCGGCGAAGACCTCTGGCGGGACCGCGCTGACCCCGCCGACGGAGATGTCCCGTTCGGACTCGCTGCTCAGCCCCCCGGCGACGAAGGCATGCGCCGAGACGACGACGGCGTGCCCACGACCGGCGGCGTCCGCCCGCACCCGCTCCATCGCGGCCCGCAGGGTGCCCGCGTGGGTCCGCTCGGCCGCTCCGAGGTCGTCCCCGGCGACCGCGGGCTCGAGATAGGGCAGCGCATAGACCGCGACATCGCCGACGAGGACCGGCTTCCCCACACCGGCTGTTGTCGTGCACATCCGCACCCCGGCGCGGGACAGCAGCCCGGCACCGAAGCCCAGCCGGACCGCCGAGTCGTGGTTGCCGGACGAGACGACCACCTGCGCCCCCGCGTCGACCATCCGGGTCAGCGCGTCGTCGAAGAGGGCCGTGGACTCCGGCGGTGGCACCGCCCGGTCATAGACATCGCCGGCCAATAGCACCGCGTCGACCCGCTCGGAGCGGACCACCTCGACGAGATGGTCGAGGTAGAGCTCGTGCGCGCGCTGCAGTGCCACCCCGTGGAGCCGTCGGCCCAGGTGCCAGTCGGAGGTGTGCAACAACCGCATACCCGCAGGCTATGAGCCCCCACCGACAACCCTTCGGACCTTACTCGGCGTGCCGGGTGGTGGCGTGGACCGCCGTAGCCAGCGCAGTGCCCGATGTGGTTGGGTTCGGGCCATGGGAGCCGAGGTCCAGGCATCGACATACACGCGTGAGCAGCGCCAGAAGTACCGCGAGAAGGTGCGGCGCAATCTCGACGTCTTCGAACAGATGCTCTCCGAGAGCCACTTCGAGTTCGAGGACCCGATGACGGGGATGGAGATCGAGCTCAACCTCGTCGGCCCGGACCACCGGCCGATGATGGAGAACGCCGAGGTGCTCCATCAGATCGCCGACAACGACTTCCAGACCGAGCTGGGCCGGTTCAATATCGAGTTCAATGTCGCGCCGCGGCGGCTTCCGGACGACTCCGCGCTGCGCCTCGAACAGGATCTGCGGGCCTCGCTCAACCACGCGCAGGAGGCCAGCGCCCGGGTTGGCGCCAGCATTGTCATGATCGGGATCCTCCCCACGATCATGCCCGAGCACTTCGCCGGTGAGTGGATGAGCGCAAACGTCCGGTATGCCGCCCTCAACGACGCGATCCTCGACGCCCGGGGCGAGGACACCTACCTCGAGATCGAAGGGCCCTCCGGCGAGGAGCTGCACACCTTCACCGACTCGATCGGACCCGAGGCGGCCTGCACCTCGATGCAGCTCCATCTCCAGGTGGCCCCGCATGACTTCGCGAACCACTGGAACGCCGCTCAGCTGCTCGCGGGGGTGCAGCTGGGGCTCGGGGCGAACTCGCCCTTCTTCTATGGCAAGCGGCTCTGGGCCGAGACCCGGATCCCGCTGTTCTCCCAGGCGACTGATACCCGCGCCCCCGAGCTGAAGAACCAGGGGGTCCGACCCCGGGTGTGGTTCGGGGAGCGGTGGATCACCTCGATCTTCGACCTCTTCGAGGAGAACGTGCAGTACTTCCCGGCGCTGCTGCCGGAGTGCTCCGACGAGGACCCGAGTGAGGTCTTCGAGGCCGGCGGCGTCCCCGAGCTCGCCGAGCTTCGGCTGCACAATGGGACGGTCTACCGGTGGAACCGGCCGATCTATGACACCCATGACGGCCGACCGCACCTGCGGGTCGAGAACCGGGTGCTCCCCGCCGGACCCAGCATCGTCGACGTCATGGCGAACGCAGCCTTCTACTACGGCGCCTTGCGGGTGCTCGCCGAGGATGACCGGCCGGTGTGGACCCGGATGAGCTTCGCCGCGGCCCGCGACAACTTCATCGACGGCGGGCGCAATGGCATCGACGCCCGGCTCTACTGGCCAGGGCGAGGTGAGATCCCGGTGTCCGAGCTGGTCCTGCGTCACCTGCTGCCGACCGCTCAGGAGGGACTGCGCCGGTGGGGTGTCGCCACCGAGGTCGCGGACCGCTACCTCGGGATCATCGAGGCCCGGGCCTTGACCGGCATGAACGGCGCGAGCTGGCAGTCCCTCGCGGTCGAGCGGCTGGAGGCGCGCGGCCTGGGCCGGGTGGAGGCGCTGCGGGAGATGCTCGCGAAGTACTCCGACCACATGCATGCGAATGCCCCGGTCCACACCTGGGAGCTGCCCGGCTGACCCGAGCGGGCCGGCACCGCCGCCCGGCTGACCCGAGCGGGCCGGCACCGCCGCCCGGCTCCCAAGGACGCCGTTCACCGACGGTCCGGGACATCGTCCTCGTCGCATGGCATCGTAGGGCCGTGGACCTCCCGTTTCGGCTGCTCAATGTCTTCGCCCAGCCCGGTGTGAGCTTCTCCGGCAACCCGCTCGCCGTCGTCGAGCGGGCCAGCGGCCTGACGACGATGCAGATGCAGGCGCTGGCCCGCCAGTTCAACCTCTCCGAGACCACCTTCGTCCTCCCGCCGGACGAAGATGCCTCGCGCGGCGCCGACGCCCGGGTGCGGATCTTCACCCCGGACATCGAGATGCCCTTCGCGGGCCACCCGACCCTCGGGACGGCCAGCGTCGTCTCCTCGCTCAACCGGGGCAAGGAGCCGGTCGCCCTGGCGATGGCGGCCGGCCTGGTGCCGGTCAAGAAGGTCAAGGACCGCTGGGTGCTCACCACCGCGCGCGCCTCCCGGATCCGCGAGTATGCCGGCCCCGCAACCGGGGTGGCGTCGGCCGTTAGCGTCGCGCCGCGCGATATCGCCGCCGACCCGGTCTGGGTCGACTCCGGGGTCGAGCAGCTGCTTCTCCAGGTCGGAAGCGTCGCGGCCGTCCGCGGTGCCTCGGCCCGGGCCGACCTCCTGCTCGAGCACGCCCTCGCGCCATACGGGGAGGGGCAGGTGCTGGTGTGGAGCCGGCTGGAGGGCGACCCGACCCGGATCGTCGCGCGCTTCTTCTACACCGGCGGTGGATCGGCCTTCGAGGACCCGGCCACCGGCTCCGCGGGTGCGAACCTCGGGGGGCTCATCGGGTCCGCCGGTGCCCTCGACCGGGTGGTCATCAGCCAGGGCGATCAGGTGGGGCGGCCCTCGACAATCTATGTCACGCCCCAGGCCGACGGCCGGGTCCAGGTCGGCGGGCATGTCGTCGAGGTGGGCCGTGGCTCACTGCACCTGGACCAGGTCAGCTAGCCGGGTATGCCGCGTTTCGTCGCCTTCCTCCGGGCGGTCAACGTCCGCCCGCGCTGGGTGAAGATGGGGGAGCTGCGCGAGCACCTCACGGCTGCCGGGTATGCCGACGTGGAGACCCACATCCAGAGCGGCAATGTCCACCTCGCCTGGTCCGGCACCGACCCCGACGAGCTCGCCGCCGAGCTGACCCGGTCGATCTCGACCCGCTGGGGTTTCGAGGTCCCGACGATGGTCCGCCGCCCCGAGGAGCTGGTGGATATCGCCGAGACGGCGGCCGCTCTCCCGTCGCCCTTCCCCCCGAACACCCCGACGAAGCGCTATGTCTCCTTCCTCTCCGCCGAGCCGTCCGCCGATGCGGTGGTCCGGCTCGGGGCGGTCGACGCGCCGGGGGAGCGGGTCACCGTGGTCGGTCGCCACGTCGTGGCGGTCTTGTCGGTCCCCTTCCATGAGGCGAAGCTGACCAACGTCCGGACCGAGCGAGTCCTCGGGGTCCGATCGACGGCCCGCGACCTCCGGGTGGTCGCGGCGCTGGCGCAGCGATGGGGGCAGCGCTAGGGCCCGCTCCGGCCGAGCCCCCGGCCCTAGTGCGCGGCGCCCGTGCGACGGTGCCCGAACGAACGTCGCGTCAGCTCGAAACACACCACGGCTGCGGCGGCCGCGACATTGAGCGACTCGACGTCCGCGGCCATGGGGATGCGGACGCTCCGGCTGAGCAGGTCGATAACCTCGGGGCTGATCCCGTTCGTCTCGCCGCCGAGGACGATCCCAACCGGTGCGTCAAGGTCCGCATCGAAGAGGTTCTCCGCGGAGTCGGCGTCCAGCCCGACGAGCCGGTACCCGTGGGCAACGAGGTCCTGAGCGGCTTCCAGGGCGGTGTGCGCGGTGAGGATCGGCGCCCGGAAGGCCACCCCGGCTGACGCCTTGACGACCAGCGGGTCCAGGCTGGCCACGCCGCGGCGGGGGACGACGATCCCATCGAGTCCGGCTGCGGTGGCGGTGCGCAGGATCATCCCGACATTGGCCGGGGTGGTGATGCCGTCGAGGAGGAGGACCGTGCCGCCGACGGTGCCGGCCTCCAGGGCACTGGCGAGCCGCTGCATCCGCGGGGCGACGACATCGGCGAGCACCCCCTGGTCGTGCCGGCCGTTGCCGGCGAGGACCTTGACCCGCTGCGGCGTCGCCTGCTGCACCGGGATCCGGCGCCGGCGCGCGGCCAGCTCGATGTCCTTGATCTCCGGGCCGCGGGCGTTGTCGGCGACGATGACCTTGTCGACATCCAGCGCGGGGTCCGCAAGGGCCTCGAGGACCGGTTTGCGGCCGTAGACGGTGATGAACCGGTCCTTGGGTGAGGGCTGCGGCACGGGGCCAGCATGCCACGTACCATGCGGAGGTGCTCCACACGCCCGACCTCGCTGCCGATTCCGCGCCCGCTCGCTGCTCACTGATCTCCCGCGGGCACGGCGAGATCATGGCCGGGACGGCCCAGCGCGCCAGTCGGTGGTTGCTCGTCGAGCACCCCGGGCCGTGGGCGCGGCAGGCGCTGTCTAGCCCGCCGCTGGAGGGTCCCGTCGGGCCGCTTCTGGCCCAGACCGCCACGGCGTATGACGCCCAGGTCGTCCTCATCCGCCGCCCCGGCGACCATCGGCCGCCTGGGGTGCGGCGGTGGTTCGTCGTCGACCACGCGTCGGGCACCGTCGTCGCCGGGGCGTGGACCGAGGCCGACGACCTAGGCGCTGCCGCCGAGGCCCTCGCCTCCGGCGCCGAGCACCCCGACGCGCGACCGCTCGGACGTGCCGACCTTATTCTCATATGTACACATGGAAAACGTGATGTGTGCTGCGCCCAGCTGGCCCGACCCGTCGTCACGGACCTGGCGGCCCGCTGGCCGGACCGCGTGTGGGAGAGCAGCCATCTGGGCGGGCACCGGTTCGCCCCGACCGCCCTCATGCTGCCCGAGTGCGTGCAGTACGGACGTCTCGACCCCGCGATTGCCGCGGGGGTGGTCGAGCGCCATCTCGCCGGGGAGGTCGACTCGGCATACCTGCGGGGGATGACCTATCTGGCACCACCGGCGCAGGCGGCGCTATCGGCGGTCTTGCGGCATACCGGGCCAGGGTTCGTGGGGACGGAGCTGACGGTCACTGACGGCGCGGACGGCTGGTCGGTGGCGGTGACCGGACGCGTCGATGGTGCGGTGCGCACGCACCAGGTCGTGGTGCGCACCGAGCCGGGCGCGCCCGCGATCCAGTCGTGCTCGGCCGAGGTCGCCGAGGCGCCGGCCCAGTATGTCGCCGTGGTGGCTCAGTCGGGCGCGTAGGACTTCAGGAGGGCGCGCCCGGAGAGGACGTCGAGGATCGGACGGGTGCCGACCGGCGCCTTTGTCGTCACGGTGACCGGAGTGATGATCAGCTGTGCGGTGCAGGCGGTGCCGGGGTCCGGCGGGGTGACGCTGCCGCCGACCACGACGACGTCGTCGTTCTCCCAGACCAGGCCGCGCGGGTCCTTGTCACACGCGCCGAGCCCGAGCGCGATCGTCACGCTGGTGCCCTTGATCGCCTGCCAGCCCTCGACGGAGGTCGCTCCGGTCCAGGAGCCGCGACCGTCGATCGGAGGCAGCTCGGGCATGGTCGTGATATCGGCGGGGTCGACCGCGACCCGGACGAGCGGCTCGCGGAGTCCGATGACGGTGAACTTCCAGGTCGGCACGGTGGCCTCGCCGCGGCTGGTGAGGATCGTGGTGGTCCCGGGCTCGACCTTCGAGACGATGGCCCAGTCACAGGTGGTCGTGCCCGGCTTGGGGGGACACGTGCCCTGCTGCGGCGGCACCATGGCGGTGTAGGCGCTCTGGGCGCTGACCAGTCCGACCGGTTGGCGCGAGCCGTCGGCATAGGTGATCTCGCCCTTCCCGGCCTCGACCGGGAGGGTGACGGCGGACTTCACGTACCCATTTCCGTATGCCGCCTTGAGATTCTCGTTCGAGGCATACCCACCGACGGGCTCGAGGGTGAGGGGGGAGAACGGGACGAAGCCGGTCGTCCAGCTCGTGAGCAGCCCGGAGTCCCGCCAGGTCTGGGCGACCTGTTGGGCGCGGGCGATGAACGGGTCGACCGGCATACCGCCGGTGGCACGGGGCGAGGCGGGCTGTGACCCGCACGCTGCCAGGACGAGCCCGGCCAGGCCCAGGACGGCGATGACGACGTGGGCCCGACGGACCGGGCGGCGGGGCGCTGCTGTCCTCATGGCTCTTGGACGCCGTCTGTCGACGGCCGGTTCCATGGCGTGAGGCAGACGCGCTCACCGTGCGGGTGGGCCGTGCCGAGGACCGCCGGGGTCCGCTCGTCGCCGTGCCGCCAGGTCCGCAGTCCCAGGACGGTGCTGTCGTCGTCCAGTCCAGCCTGCAGGGCCGGTATGCCGGGCACGCATCCGGCCGGCTCGGCAGTGAGCCAGGAGACCGGGCGGCCCGAGGCGGCGAGGCGCGCCAGGGTCTCGGCCACGGCCGGCCGGCGGGCCTTGTCGACATAGGTGAGCGACCACGAGGTGTAGACGACCAGGTGCGTGGCGGGGTCATCCGCATACTGCCCCACAACCTCGGCGAGGTCGTCGACGAGGTCACCGCGGACGACCGGGGGAGGGGCGGGCCGGACGAGGTCCACCGCAGCGGTGAAGCGTTCGACCCGTCCTGCGACATCCGGCCAAAGGCACGCCTCGAGCCAGCGCACCGCCTTGGCGTCGTGGAGGTCGACCGGGTCGAGGTCGAGCCCGGCGCGGGCGACGATCGGCGGGATGGCCAGGCCCAGGGGAGTGGGGGAGCGGTCCTCGCCCCCGCAGCGCACCGGCGAGGCGGGGTCGCCATAGCGGGTGGAGGGGGCATCGTCCCTGGTCAGAGCGGTGTCATAGCGGTCGAGGGCGAGGAGCAGGCCGGCGCTCGCGCCGAGCTCGACCAGGGCCAGGGGAGTGTCCGGGAGGCCCGCGGCGGCCCGGGTGAGCCCGGCGGTGAGGTAGACGGTGCGGTTGACCTCGTTGGTCTGGGTGGTCCGGGTGGCGATGACCTCCGTCAGCTCGTCCCGGTGGTCGAGAACCGTCGTGCGGACCTCCGGCCAGGGGTCGCCGGTGGGGAGCGTCTCGCGGCCGACCACGCTGGCGTACCATCGGGCCGCCGGCAGGTCGGGGCGGCGCAGCACGAGGTCGTGCAGGGCTGCGAGGAGGAGCACCGGACGCGCCTGGCCGGGGCGGGCGGCGAGCAACAGCCCTGCGACCTCGTCGTCCGTGGCGGCGGCGGCGCTGATCCGGTGGTAGAGCGGGAGATGGGCATGGCCCTGGGCAAAGTTGGCGAAGTGTTGCTGCACCTTGGCCAGGTCTTCGCCCACGGTCGGCAGCGTACGTCGGGCGGGGGCGGCATACCATCGGGGGCGTTGGTGACGGGCGTCCGGCGAGCTCTCGTCCGTGCGCCCGCACCGAAGTCCTGAGGAGGTATGCCGTGACCGACTCGCCGTGGCGGGAGATCAGCCTGACCAGAACCGGCCCGGAGGAGTATGTCGCGACCAATGCGCGCGGGGCATCGCTGCGGGTCGGGTCGGGGTCCACCGCAGACTTCTCGCCGGTGGAGCTGCTGCTGGTCGCGATCGCCGGGTGCAGCTCGGTCGACGTGGACCTCATCACCTCCCGGCGCGCCGAGCCGACCCGGTTCGACGTCGTCGCCCGGGGCGAGAAGCTCAAGGACGAGCGGGGCAACCACATGGGTGCGATCGAGGTGAGCTTCGTGGTGGAGTTCCCCGAGGGGCCCGAGGGCGACCAGGCCCGGGAGCGGCTCGCGCCGGCGGTCGCGCAGTCGCGGGATCGGCTCTGCACGGTGTCGCGGACCGTGTCCCTGGGCGCTCCGGTGTCGATGACCGCCCGCTGACCGCAATCGCGGCGGGGCCCTTCACTTAGCACCCGAAATGTAGGTATTTAGGGTGGATCGGCGCTCCTCTGGAGGTCCATCAGGGCGCTCGCGCCCACGACACCTCAAGGAGACACGCTATGCGCACGAAGAAGAGGATCGCCACGCTGGCCGCCCTTGCGACATCCGCCGCCTTGTCGGTTGCGATGGCGTCACCGGCCGCCGCCAACACCAGCAGCGGATGCACCGTCACCCCCTTGAAGCCGATCTTCGCCGGCTTCAACAGCTCCGGCGTCAAGCTCGTCAACTACCGGATCAGCGTGTCGTGCTCCTCGAACCGCACGGTCAGCATCACGCAGGAGCGCTACGAGGAGGACGGTTGGCCCAACCCGGACGACTACCTGGGCACCACATCGTTCACCTCCGCCGGTGTCACCACGCTCTCCAACGTCCGCACCCTCGTGGACGGCGAGCTCGGGGACGAGGAGGTCTACCACAACGTGCGCTTCCGGGTCACGAGCAATGGTGTGACGTCGCCGTGGACGAGCTTCCAGAAGAGCGCGGTTCTCACCATTCCCAACTGACGCCCACAGCGTCACCGCGACACGGGTCGGGCCCAGCCCGGCCCGTGCCGCTGTGCCCGTCCGAACTCAGGCTGCGTGCGGGTCGGGCTGGTGCAGTCCGAAGACATTTCCTTCGGTGTCCAGGTAGTACCCCTGCCACGCCATCCCGGGTAGGGCCGCCTTCGGGAGCGCCACCTGGCCACCGGCGGCCACGATCGTGGCGTGGTCGCGGTCGTAGTCGTCGGTGCCCATGGTGAGGACCGCGCCGTTGACCGGTGCACCCGGGCCGGCCTCGAGGCCACGCATCCGCTGCATGATCGCGCCGTTGATTCCGGGCTGGTCCTCCGGCCCGCTCTCGACTCCGAAGTACGGCATGCCGGCGAAATCGGTCCAGTCCTGGTACGTCCAGCCGAAGACCGCGGCATAGAAGGTGCAGGCCCGCTCGACGTCCGCCGCGTGGATCTCGAAGTGGATGGGTCGGGACATCGCGTCACTCCTCGTGCGTCGTGGGCCGCCGGTCGCGGTTCCCCGAGGATAGGCCGCGCTCAGGTGGGCCGCTCGGATGAAGGTGGGTTTCGCCGGACCCAGCAACCGCGCAGAGGACGTGCACTATCCCCTTCACGAGGGCGGTGTGCCCCGGGATGCGACGGGTCGCGTCCCAGGCTGAGGCGGCAGTCGAACGTGCAATAGCCCGCGTTGATGGTCGGTTTGACCCGGTATGTCGCCCCGCGGGTCGACTATTGCACGTTCGACTGCGTCGCCGAAGGCCCAGTATGCCGTTCCGGCCGACATGCGGCGCCGCCGTCAACCGCCCTCGTCAGCCGCCTCCGCCGGGGGCTGGGCGGCGTTGGACTGGATCCGACAGGTCGCCCGCTGTCCGTGGGCGGCGACGGTGTAGGCGACTCCCGTGTAGGCGTATGTGGGCGGGGGCGCCGCCGCGGTGAAGGTGACCTCGTCGTCGAAACGGGATGTGGTGCCGTGGGTGTCGATCGCCCAGGTCCCGTAGCTGGGTGTGTCCGGCGCGATTCCCACGAGTCGAACCGCGATCGGACGGGCCAGACCATCCCACGCCCACTGCGTCACCGGGAACCGGACGCTCTGGCCCGGGCTCGGGAAGTCGAATCCGGCATACCCACAGTGAAGCAGGCCGACGATCGGCGGCAGGGTCTTTGCCGGGGGGAGAGCCGCGTCTGCCGGAGCGGCCGCCAGAACGAGCGCACTCGCCGCCGTGGCACCGGCTAGGCCGCGGGCGGCCTTCGCGAACAGATGTCGCGTCATGGTGAGTCCTTCCAGGTGGAGGTGGTCTGACTCTTCGACCGTACGGGCCAAGGTCGCCCCGGGGTCTTACGAGCGCCTTACCGATCAAAGACCCTGCGCCACGCCACGTGCCTGTCCACCGAGTCCATCGCGGTGTCGGCTCCGGCACATGGTCGCGCGTCGGGGACAAAATCAACCTGCAGTGGTGCAGTGAGTCGGACCCTCCCGCGAGCCTTCGCCTGCTGCGCGGGTAAGCGTGCAGGAGCGTGCAGCGGCCGGCGTTGGTCGTTCCGTAGTTTGCCTTTCCATGGGTGTACCCGCTCGAGAGTTGGGGGGGAGGGGCACGGGTTGTCGGTCGAAGGTGACCGTTACGCCGTGATGGCCGCGGTCGAGCTGGTGCGACATAATGTCGATTATCGGCACTCATAGTAAATGAGGTTCGCGTACTTCTCCCGTGGACTGTTGAGTCCACGTTGACATTGCCATAGTCCGAGCAGTAGTGCCGAGATGTAGTCATTCCGACTGTATGTTGCCGCTAGGAGGTCGCCGTGGCTCGCGCTGGCTCCGCGTCCATCCCCGGCTCGCTGCCGCGTAACGTCACGGACGGAACGCTGGTCGAGTGCCGGCTTCCTGGGCGCACCCTAGGTCCTGAACCTGCAAGTCCGGTCGTCGCCTCGTGGCCGGTCGAGGACGGCCTGTTCATGCGTCCTTTCCGCTCGTGGCGCCAGAAGCGCAACTACGAGGGCGACTACTGGTCGTACCGGGCACCGGCCCACGTCGGGTACGAGTCGCTCCTTGAACGGGACTCGCTCATCTGGCTGGACTTCCAGCCCGACACCGTCTCGGTAGCCGCGCAGCCGTTAGCGTTCCTCTGGCCCCTCTCCGGCGGTAAGGCCGGTCCACGCGACCACGTGGTGGACTACTTCGTCCGTCGGGCGGACGGATCCGGTCTCGTCGTGGACGTCCGTGCGTCCGGGATGCGTGACGGCAGGTTCGCCGCCCAGTCGGACCTGACACGGGCGGCGTGTGAGCTCATCGGCTGGGACTACACGGTACTGGACGGGCTCCCAGAGGACAGCGCGGTGAACGCCGCTGGCTCGCTGGCTACCGCACGGACAGGTGCCGCCCCGACCCGACCGCCGAAGCGGTGATCACCGCGGCGTTCAGCGAGGGACTGGCCCTCGCAGTGGGCGCGGAGCACGCAGCCGACCGGCTCGGCATCCCGGCCGGTGTGGCGCGTGCTTTCGTGTACCACCTGCTGTGGGCGCGGCGTCTACGGGCCGACCTGGCCGTCTCGCGTACGACCCTGCCGGCCGGGTCCTCACCCGGACCGTCGACGGGGTCCGGTACGCGACCTACGTCTACGACCTCGCGGGGCGGCGCACGTCCACGACGAGCCGTGACGGGATCCCCTGGTACACCCAGTACGACAACGCGGGCCAAGTCACGAAGCTGGACGCCCCCGGCACGGCCCGCGACGTGACGTTCGGGTACGACCAGCGCGGCCGGCAGACCTCGATCACGTATCCCGGCACCGGCGGCGGGACCGTTACCAGGGCGTTCGACGACGAGGGCCGGATGACCGGGCTCACCGACTGGGCCGCCCGGTCGCACTCGTGGACGTACGACCCGGACGGGAACCCGAGGACGCACACGCGGCCCGGCGGGACGGTCGTCACCACGAACACGTACGACAACGCGGCCCGGCCCACGTCGCTCGTCACGAAGGCGGGTGCGACCGCGCTCGCGTCGTTCGGGTACGGCTACGACAACCGCGACGCCCTCAACACGATCACCCCGACCGGCACGGCCGTCACGGGCGACACGACCCGCAGCCTCACGTTCGACGCGGCCGTGCGTGTCACGGCCGACGGGACGAAGACGTACGGCTGGGACACCGCCTCGAACCTGAAGACCGTGCCGGGGCAGACGGGCCGGACGTTCTCGAACGGGGGCCGGCTCACCGCCGCGACCGTCGGCACGACCGCCTACTCGTACGGGTACAGCCCGACCGGGGCGCGCACCGGGCGGACCGGCGGCGGGCAGACCCTCGGCTACGCCTACGACGCGGAAGACCGGCTCGCCACCAACACCCCCGCGACCGGGGCCGCGACCGTCTACACGTACGACGCGGACGGGGTACGCCAGTCGAAGCAGACCGGCACAGGCCCGGTCGAGACGTTCCTGTGGGACCCGAGCGGGGGCCTGCCGTTGCTGTTGCAGGACGGGACGAACCGCTACCTGTACGGCCCCGACGGAGGTCTCGTCCAGCAGACCGCCACCACGGGCGGCACCACCGTCTACCCGGTTACAGACCTGACCGGGTCGATCCGGGCGCTGGTCGACGGGGCCGGGGCGGTCAAGCTCTCCCGGACGTGGGACGCGTAACGCAACCAGACCGCCACGACCGGCACGGGCGCGACCAGCCCGTTCGGCTGGGCCGGGGAGTACCGCGACACCGAGTCCGGCTCACCTACCTCCGTGCCCGCTACTACGACGCAGACGGGCCAGTTCCTCACCCGCGACCCCCTCGTGACGCTCACCCGCAGCGCGTACGGCTACACCGACGGCGACCCGTACCTCACCGGAGACCCGACCGGGCAGATGAGCCCCCGGATGTTGCTCCGTCTCGCGCGTCTCGGACGTGTTATGGCCCATGCGCAAGCACGCGCCAGCCATGCAATGAAGGCATGGTGCGAGAGGGCGGTCTCAGAAGCGAACCGCCTAGTTGAGGGATCGGATCGGCTAGCGAAGTTCGCAGACGCGCAGTACAGGGCGGGCAAGATGAAGGGGGCGGTCGCTGAGTTCAAAGCGGGCGGCAGGTCGTTCATTGACGCTTCTGGTTCTCCCACGCAACTCCACCCACGAGTGAGCGCGGTGCTGGACTCGATACCAGCGCGTGCCCGCGCGCCTTGGCATGGGGGGTGCGCGGAACCTCGTTGCGTGAGCCAAGCGCTGCGAGCAGGGGTAGACCCGAAGGGGGGCTCGATGCGAGCAGTTCAGATCGGCGACAAGGGTCAGGTTCCGCACGGGGCGGTCCGCCCCCCTTGTCAGAGTTGCGCCTTCTTGCGGGATGCGATGGGGTACCACCAATGAGCGTGCATGATGATTTGATTGCGGCGATTGAGTCGCGCGCTGGGCGCGCAGGGATTTCCTTCGCCACTGCCGCCGAGCAAGTGATGCTCCTAGTGGTGCGCGAGCTGCCAGCCCTCCCAGCCACCCTGTCTGGCGGGCTGCAGGAGGCCCAACGCAAGTGGATAGACGGTGACCCGGCAGCCCTCCCACTTGAACCTTTCAGGGCTGCGGCCTGGGACTTCCTAGAGGCAAGGAACGGGAGCAGCGTGATGATCCAAGACGAAGTGGACGCCACAGCTCGGGCGTTGATTTGCACCATGTGGGATGACCCCAGCGAGTACGGCTCCGTCGAGGACAACCTCGCGTTCTTCGCGGACATGGTCTCGATGTGTAGCACGTCACAAAGGGCGATAGCCGCAGCGCTTCAAAGCTAGGCAAACTACGCGGGATCGAATCGGACTCGACGAAAACGCAAGGAGCAGCGCTACGGCTGGGCCCGGAGGGATTCTCGGCGGTACGCGGCGAGTTCGGCTGCGGTGATGGAGTCGGGCGTGACGAGCTGGTAGTGGGCTTCGCTGGTCACTTGCGGCCACCCCGACACGGGGTCTTCGGTGAGCAGGAACATGACGACCTTCGGGCTCGCGCCGCGGCCGGTGAACTGGGTGGCGACGAGCAGGGGCACCAGGTCGGGGAACTTGTCCTTGCACAGGGCCAGGTCCTGGTCCATCTGCACGATGCTCTGCGCGTCGCTGCCGCCCTTCGCCTCGACGGGGATGACGTACTGGGTGCCGTGCCGGTCCACGCCGAGGTACACCTCGTCGGTCTCGATCTGGCCCTGTCCGACGGTGGTGCGCCAGTGGTTCTGTAGGGAGTGGCAGACGACGCCGGTGAACAGGTCGATCAGCCGGTTGTAGCGGACCTTCGCGAGCAGCGCCTGTTCGGAGGTCTGGACGTGCTTGGCGATGATGCCGGGTGTCGAGTCGGGGACCTTGACGACGGCGTGGCCGGGGGTGGGGCGGATGTTCGCGAGGAGCGCCTCGTCCACGGCCACGAACGCGTACTTGGCGATGCCGCGTCCGCGGATGAGCCATGCCTGCCCGGTGGGTGCTTTCGCGGCGACGGTGGCGGGCATGTCGGAGCGGTAGCGGTAGGTGTAGACGACGTCGCCGAGGTTCTTCGGGACCTTCACGCCGAGGGCCGCGCACGCGGTCTCGATCTCGGGCCGGTCGAACTCGACCTCGGTGTCGCCGGGCTTGTAGTGCTTGTGGAAGATGTGTTCGACGATGGCGCCGTACACGCCCTTGCGTGGTGGCATCAGGCGGACTCCCTCTCCTGGCCGTTCTCCTGCTCGGCGGCGATCCGGGCGAGCTGCTCGCGGGAGACGCGGCGGGACTTCGGCATGGACTCCCGGTCGGCTCCCATACGGTCGGCGGCGTCCTTCATCGACAGGGTGAGCAGGTCGTCCGGGCCGGTCCGCAGAGCCGTGGCGGGGCGGGTCGGGGTCAGGCCGAGCGCGGCGATGACCTGGGCTCCGACGGCGCGTCCGAGCAGCGGCGGGACGGCGTTGCCGATCTGGCGGAACCCGTTCCACTTGGTCACGTGGAACCGGAACCAGTCGGGGAACGAGTGCAGGCGCGCTGCCTCTCGGACGGAGAGGACGCGCGGGAGGGTCGGGTGGATCGGGCGGGGGCTGGTGAACGCTCCCCGCTCTCCGCCCGTCCCGGCGCGGAGCGTGTTGCAGAGCCCGTCGCCGGGCAGGCGCAGGAACCGGGACACCGGCTCGACCTTGCCGGGGGTCGTGGACGCGAACCGGGCCACGGACACGGGCGTGTGCACCGTCCGCATGGACGAGGTGAGCAGGTCCGGTTCCCAGTCCCGCGGGTGCGAGTAGTCGCCGTCGTCGGGGTCGAGGCCCATGAGGCGGCGCGCGTACGGCGACGCGGACGACTCCTGCTTCCGGCGTGCCTTCGCGGACAGGCGCGTGTGGTCGGAGTCGAGCAGCGCGTCGAATGTGTCGAGGTCGGGCAGGTCCGCGACGGCGTCCGAGACGGTGGGCCCGATGGGCAGCAGCTCGAACATCGGCGGCGGCACCGTTGACCGTACCTTCCGCACGGGCTCCACCGTCGGCTCCGGGTGCGTCGCCGGAACCAGCCCCTCACGGGACCCGATCAGGAACAGCCGGCGCCGGTCCTGCGGGACGCCGTACTCCGCTGCGTTCAGGATCCGCGCGGGCTGAACGACGTACCCGGCCGCCTCGAAGTGGTCGACCAGGTCGTCCAGCAGCGCCTTGTGCGCGCCGGACAGCATGCCGGGCACGTTCTCCATCACGAAGTAGTCCGGGCGGAGCTCGTTCACGAGCCGGAAGAAGTGGAAGATCAGGTCGTTACGGGTGTCGTCGACCTGCCGCTTCCCGATCCACGAGAACCCCTGGCAGGGCGGCCCGCCCGCGACCAGGTGAACGTGACCGTCCCACGTCTCGCCGGGGTGGTGCCGTTCCCAGCCGCAGGCGACAGCGGCGCGGAACTGGTCGCCGGTGATGTCAGCGGCGGACGCGCACAGCACCTCCGTGTGGGGGAAGTTCCGTTCGTGCGTCGCCGCGTGCACGGGGTCGTACTCGACGGATGCGAGCACGTCGAACCCGGCCTGCTCCAGCCCGAGAGAGAGCCCGCCGGCGCCCGCGAACAGGTCCACGGCGACAGGACGGGTGGGGACGGTCACAGGCATACGGCCGAGAGTATCCGTCCGGTCCCCCTCCCGGCCTACTGGCTCGCCGACCTGTGGATAACCCCGCGGGCTACTGGCGGTTGTACCAGTCGCGGACGGACTGGCCGCTGTCGTGGTAGAGCAGCCGGTTGCCCTCGGAGCGTGTGGTTTCGAGGATCGCGGTGACGGCGGCGAGGTCGGCGACGTCGAAGAAGTTCCGCACGTAGTGCGGGTCGTCGGTGCGCCGGCGGTGGAGTCCGTGGCGGACTGGGAGGGCGTGCAGCAGGTCGTTGCGGGCTACGCGCGCCCGGTCGAGGTTCGCCGCGAAACCGCGCATACCCGTCGGGTTGTCTGTCGCCGCCAACGGCTGGAGCCGTTTCGCAAGCGTGCCGAGCGGGTCGTTGTACATGGCTGCGGAGTCGACGCCTCCGAGCACCCGCGCCAAGTCGAAGCAGATGCCCGCCACCCCGGCGGCGGCGTACGTCACCCGGCCCAGTTCGGCCAGCCACTCGGCGTGGTCAGGATGGCGCGGGTCTCCCGCGTGGAGGAGCGCGACGGTCATGCAGCCGAGTGTCCCACCCCGCGATTGCTTCCCGTACCGCCGTGGGCTGTGATGGGCGGGGTGGTGGACAGGTTGACCCCGGAGCGCAGGTCCCGGCTCATGTCGAGGGTGAAGGGCAAGAACACCGGCCCCGAGCTCGCCCTCAGGGCCGCCCTCCGTGCCGCGGGGCTGGCCGGCTACCGGCTCCACCGGAAGGATCTGCCCGGCAAGCCCGACATCGCGTACGGCAGGTGGAAGGTAGCCGTGTTCATCGACGGGGAGTTCTGGCACGGGAAGAAGTTCGACCCGGACAAGGCGACCCCGTTCTGGAGGGACAAGATCGCAGCGAACCAGGCCCGTGACGCACGAGCCGATGCCCTGCTCGCGGAGGCCGGATGGGTCGTGGTCCGTGTGTGGGACACCGACGTGCGCCGCGATCCTGACGGGTGCGTACACAGGATCGCAGATGCGCTCACTGCCGCCGGGCGAGCAAGCCCCGGCAGAAGTGAGCCGAACCACTGAGAATGGCAATGTTAACCGGACGGCCGCGGCCCCTTAGGCCGCACCCATTAGTTCGTCTGGTTACTTCGCCAATCCCGTCATGCTAGTGGCAATCAGGTGCCGGACTCAACGTTGACCCGCCTCAGTAGGTCAGGAGCCGCAGCGGGGTGAGGCGACGCCACCGGTGACCGTCACTTGAAGTGAAACCGTGCCTGGAGGATCACGAGGTCGTCGCCATCCACGAGGTAGACCAGGCCACTTGGGCATCGACAGGTGCAGCAACTCCCGCACGCGGCAGATGAACTTCCGGAGCTGCTCAGGCGGCCACGATGGGCAGATCGTAGGCCGCGAAGTTCGGGTCTGCAGTGACCAGGGTCAGCCCCTCGGTCATGGCTTGAGCGATCAACAAACGGTCAAAGGGGTCGCGGTGGTGGGTCGGGAGCTGAGCCACTGCGAGGCCATGCGCCGCGGCCAGTGCGAGGCTGCGCACCCCCGCGTCCGTGATCTTGGCCTGCAGGTCCTCCGGGACGACCAGCTTTCCGACGGCTGCTTTGATGCCTATCTCGGCGAAGGACACAACGCTGAACAGGAGATCATCGGCAGCGGCGATCGCGGCAACCGCAGACTGGGACAGTTCTCGCTCGCCCGAAAGCTGCCACAGAACCACGTGCGTGTCCAGAAGCAGCCTCATGCGTCGAGGATCTCATCGAGCTCATCGTCGGTGAACTCGAAGTCGTCGCCGATCCGGATCAGTCCAGACATCGAGCCACCTGCCGCGAGAAACCGCATTCCGGGCGAAACGCTAGTCACCGGCACGAGTCGGACTGCGGGGACGCCGTCCTTGGCGATCTCGACCTCTTCCCCCGCCAGGGCGAGGTTGATCAGGCGAGACAGATCAGTCTTTGCCTTGCCGATGTTGACGGTCGTCATGGGCCAAGGATACCTCGCCTTGGCCAACCTTGGCCACGACCTGCGGCAGTGCGTATGGGGCGACCCGTCCGGCGTCGCGCCCGCGCAGATGGTCGGTGACGGGTCGGGCGCCATGGGCACGGCGGATGTGGCGAAGCCGACGTGACACGCCACGAGGGGCCTGCGTGAGCCGGGCGGCGCCGGCGCCTATCGCTCTGGCAGGCGCCGGGCGACCACGAAGACCCGTCGGAAGGGCAGCACCACTCCGGCCGGCCCGTCGGGATAGGCCGCCCGCAGCCGCTCCTTGTACTCCCCCACGAACCCGTCCCGGACCGGTCCTTCTGGCAACGCCTGCAAGGTCGGCCGGGCGCCGGTGCCGCAGACCCACGCGAAGACCGGGTCAGGCCCGGTGAGGACGTGCAGGTAGGTCGTCTCCCAGGCGTCGACGGCGCAGCCGAGCTCGGCCAGCCGCTGGAGGTAGGTGGTCGGGTCGTGCGACTGCGGCACGGCCACCCCCTCGAGGTATGCCGCATAGCGCGGCTGCGCCGCCAGCTCGGCGCGGATCGTATGGCTGGGCTCGCCGAAGTTGCCGGGCACCTGGACCGCCAGCACACCTGCGGGGGTCAGCGCCTCGACGATGCCGGGCAGTAGGTCGAGGTGCCCGGGGACCCACTGCAGCGCGGCATTGCTCACGACGACATCGGCCGGCGCCCAGCGCGACCCCGGCCAGTCACGCAGGTCGCCCAGCTCGAAGCGGACCCGCTCGCCGACGCCGTGGTCACGCCGGGCCGCCTCGAGCATCGGCACGGAGCTGTCGATCCCGACGATCTCGGCCCGGGGCCAGCGCTGACCGAGGACGGCGGTGAGATTGCCGGGACCGCAGCCGAGGTCGACGACCCGCCGCGGTGCAGGCACGTCGACCCGAGCCACGAGGTCGAGGAAGGGCCGGGCGCGCTCACCGGCATACCGGAGGTAGGTGTGCGGGTCCCAGGCGTGCGTCATGGGGGAAGCCCACCATCGGGATATCTTGATGTCAAGACATCTGCCGCGAGCGGACCCGGGTCCATTCGGCATTTGTCGGAGCCGTTCGGCGGCCGGTACCGTGACGCGCGTGTCGCAGGCTGAGGAACGGCCCGACGTCGTCCGGCCGGACGAGCATCCCGACCCGGTGGCCGCAGTCCTGGAGGCGCATCGCACCGGCGCGCGGTTGGCCCTGGCCACCTCCGGTACCACCTCCGGCGCCACCTCCGGAGCACGAGGAGCGCACACCCCCCGCCGCGTGCTGCGGACCACCGAATCCTGGTGGGCCTCGCACGACCACTACACGGCCCTGACCGGCGTCGACGCCCGCGCTCGCCTCTGGGTCCCTGGACCGCTCAGCGCGACGATGAACCTCTACGCGGCGGTCCATGCGGCATACGTCGGAGCGGGACGAGCCGACCACCCGCGCGAGGCGACCCATGCCGTCCTCACCCCCGCCCAGCTGGACCTGCGCGGAGCCGAGCTGCCGGCGGGGACCACCGTGGTCGTCGCCGGCGCTCACCTGGCTCAGTCCACCGCCCACCAGGCCGGTCGGCGCGGGCTGCGGGTCGCCCACTACTACGGCGCGGCCGAGCTCTCCTTCGTCGCCTTCGACGCCGACGGTGGCGGGCTGCGGGCCTTCCCCGGTGTTACGGTCGAGGTCCGCGACAGGGTCGTGTGGGTCCGGTCGCCCTACGTCTGCGACGGGTATGCCGGTCCCTCTGGCTCGCTGCGCCGCGACCCCGACGGCTGGGCCACGGTCGGCGACATCGGAGCGCTCGACGCCGACATCCTCACCATCGACGGCCGCCCCGACGCGGTCGTCACCGCGGGCGCCACGGTCCTCATCGCCGATGTCGAGGCCGCACTGCGCAGCGCCGCCCAGGCACCGTTCGCGGTCCACGGGTCGGAGCACCCGACGTTCGGCCAGGTCGTCACCGTGACCGTGACCGATGCGGCCGACCGGCAGCGGCTGGACCGCCAGGCACGAACCCATCTGCCGCCCAGCCACCGGCCGCGGCGCTGGCAGGTCACGTCGGCGCTCCCGCTCACCCCGGCTGGCAAGGTGGACCGCGCGCAGCTCAGCACCCTCCAGAGCGCGCTCCAGGGCTCACCCCAGAGCGCACTCCCCCGGCAGGGTCCCGATGCCTGACCACGCGGTCATCATCGCGGCCCGACGCACCCCCATCGGTACCGCCGGCCACTCACTCGCCAGCGTCACCGCGGCCGACCTGGGCGCCGCCGCGCTGCAGGCTGTCGCCGCGCAGGTCGACCGCTCCCCCGCCGAGGTCGTCCTCGGCAACTGCATGGGCCCCGGCGGCGACATCGCGCGCGTGGCCACGCTGGCGGCGGGGCTGCCCACGAGCACCCCCGCGGTGACAGTCGACCGGCAGTGTGCGAGCGGCCTCGCGGCGATCGAGATCGGCGCCCGGCTGGTCCGCGAGGACCACTGGCCGGTCCTCGCCGGTGGCACGGAGAGTGCGTCGACCGCGCCGTGGCGGTTCTGGCCGCCGACCGGCGATGCGCCGCCGCAGCGCTACGAGCGGGCCCCGTTCGCCCCGGCCCCGGACGACCCCGACATGGGGGTCGCCGCCGACCGGCTCGCCGCCGGATACGGGATCACCCGGCAGCGCCAGGACGGCTATGCCGCCCGGTCCCACCGGCTCGCCGTCGCCGCCGCCGAGGCCGGTGCCTTCGCCGACGAGCTCGTCGCGGTCGCCGGAGTCACCCGTGACGACCGCCCCCGCGCCGGCCTCACCGAGGCCAAGCTGGCGCGGCTGCGTCCGGCCTTCGACCCAGCCGGCACGGTGACCGTCGGCACCTCGTGCGGGGTCAACGACGGAGCCGCCGTCGTCGCCCTCGCCCCGGGCAGTGCCGGGCTGCCGGGCCTGCGGGTGCTCGGTGCGGCCTCGGTCGGGGTCGACCCGAACCGCCCCGGCATCGGACTGGTCCCGGCCGTGCGCCACGCCCTGCGGTATGCCGGCCTGGGCATCGACGACCTGGACGTCATCGAGGTCAACGAGGCCTTCGCCGGCCAGGTGCTCGCTTGCTACGACGAGCTCGGCATCGACCCGGACCGCGTCTGTCGCCAGGGCGGCGCGCTGGCGCTGGGCCACCCGTGGGGAGCCAGCGGGGCAGTCCTCGTCGTCCGGCTGTTCACCCAGCTGGTCCGGCAGTCGGCGGGTCGGTACGGTCTGGCCGCGATCGCCGCAGGTGGCGGCCAGGGCACGGCACTGGTGGTGGAAGCATGCCGGTGATCGAGCTCGACCACGTTAGCCACGCCTTCGCCGAGGGCGTGGGCAGCCGACTCGTCGTCGACGACGTCACCCTGACCCTGACCGAGCAGCGGATCGGGGTTATCGGCGCCAACGGGTCCGGCAAGTCGACCTTCGCCCGGATGCTCAACGCCCTCGTGATACCGACAACCGGAAAAGTGCGGGTCGACGGGCTCGACACGGCCAGCGAGGCGCGCGCGGTCCGCCGCCGGGTCGGCTTCTGCTTCACCGACCCGGACGCCCAGATCGTCATGCCGACCGTCGCCGAGGACATCGCCTTCGGGCTGCGTCGCCGCCGGCTCGCTCCGGCCGAGGTCGCGGCGCGCGTCGACGCCGCCCTGGGGTCATACGGGCTGGACGCCCACCGTGACCACCCCGCGCACCTGCTCTCCGGCGGACAGAAGCAGCTCCTCGCACTGGCCTCCGTACTCGTCACCGAGCCCGACCTCGTCGTGATGGACGAGCCGACCACCCTGCTCGACCTGGCCAACACCGAGCGCATCCGGACCGTCGTCCGTGGCCTGGCCCAACAGGTCGTTCTCGTCACCCATGATCTCGACCTCGTCGACGACTTCGACCGGGTCATCGTCTTCCACGAGGGCCGGCTCGCCTTCGACGGCTCCCCCGGGACCGCCGTCGCGCACTACCGGGCGCTGGTGCGATGAGCACCGCGTCGGTCTACGTCCCGCGGGACTCCCTTATCCACCGCCTCGGCGCCGCGCGCAAGCTGCTCTTCCTCGCCGGTGTCGCGGCGGCGTCTGCTCTGGTCCGTGAGCCGTGGCAGGTCGGCGTCCTTCTGGGCCTGGCTCTCGCCCTGTATGCCGTTGCACGGCTCCCCGGGCGGACCGCCCTGGCCCAGGTCCGGCCGGTGCTCTGGCTGCTCGTCGCCCTGGGCGTCTTCCAGTGGCTGGTCGACGGATGGGCCCGGGCCGTCGTCGTGGTCGGGGTGCTGCTCGCCCTGGTCCTCCTCGCGGCCCTGGTCAGCCTCACCACGCGGACCAGCGACATCGTCGACGTCGTCGTCAGGCTCTGTGGACCGCTGCGCCGGTGGGGCGTCGAGCCCGAGCGGGTCGGCCTGCTCGTGGCCCTCGGCATCCGCTCGGTGCCGGTCGTCGTCGAGCTTGCTCGGCAGGTTCGCGACGCCCAGCGGGCCCGTGGCCTGACGGCGAGCCCGGTCGCCTTCGCGGTCCCGCTCGTCGTCCGTTCGCTGCGGCACGCCGACCGGCTGGGCGAGGCCCTCGTCGCGCGCGGTGTCGAGGACTGATCCGCGGCCGCGCCTGCTCCGCGGCGGCGCGCGCCCGGGCGGGGCGCTCGGTCAGCGGGCCTGAGACCCCAGCGGCGCCGCGTGGCCCCGGCGGTCCGGCAGCAGCCCGGGATAGGCCCGGTGCACCCCCGTGGCGACGACGGCCGCCGCCACCGCCTTGATGCTGTCGCCGAGGAGGAAGACCGCGCTGCCCACCAGAGCCGCCTTGAGGGTGATCCCCGCGCGCCAGGCCGTCACGGGGACGCCGAAGGCGTAGAGGACGACGATGCCGCCCAGAACGATCGCGGCGAGCCCGTACCCGAGGACGAACGGGGCGCCCTTGCGCTCGATGAGCCAGCCGGTGACGAAGGCGGCGATCGGGAAGCCGACGAGGTAGCCGGCGCTCGGCCCGGCGAAGACCCCCAGCCCGCCGCGACCACCGGAGAGCAGTGGCAGGCCGAGCGCAACGAGGCCCAGGAAGAGTAGCACTGCCGAGGCACCGCGGCGAGCGCCGAGGACCGCTCCGGTCAGCATGATCCCGAACGACTGGAGGGTAATCGGCACCGGAAACCCGAAGGGCGCGAACGCCGGGACGAGCCCGAGTGCGGCGATGAAGCCGGCGAAGGTGGCAACGACCGCGAGGTCCCGGGCGCGGGCGCTCGTGCTGGTCATGCGCTCTCTCCTTTGTCGGTGGCGATGTGTCGGGTGCGATCTGGGGGTCATGAAGGAGCGGCCCGGCCGGTCCCGAGCGGCCCACCGATGCTAGCGGGAGCCGGCTCCCAGATCGCAGCGGGGCGTCCTTGCGGGCCCGCTGATGAGGCCCGGCGGCGACTCGTGGCCCTTTAGCCACATCAGGCCGCGCGCGTGTGCGACAGTGTCCGCCATGACGACCGCAGCGGCCTCCCGAGCCGCCTCCGCAGGGATGCGCCGCGAGCAGCGAGCGTGGTACTGGTACGACTGGGCCAACTCGGCATACGTGACGACGACGATGACCGTCCTGATCGGCCCATACCTGACGGCCATCGCCAAGGAGGCCGCCTGCCCCGGCATCGCCGACGGGGCGCGCTGCGACGTGGACCTCAACGTCCTCGGCATCCCGGTCTCCCCCGGGTCGTTGGTCTTTTACACCGCGACGGTCTCGACGATTATCTCGGCTTTCCTGCTGGTCTTCGTCGGCGCGGTGGCCGACCGCACGCAGCACCCGACCCGGCTCCTCGGCGGCTTCGCGTGGGTCGGCTCGGCCGCCGCTGCCGCGATGTTCTTCCTCTCCGGGACGAACTGGCAGCTCGGTGTCCTCCTTCTCGTCATCGCGAACCTGTGTCTGGGCTGCTCCCTGGTGGTCTATGACGCCCTGCTCATCAAGATCGCCACGCCGGACGAACGCGACCGGGTCTCGAGTCGGGGCTGGGCCTTCGGCTACCTCGGCGGTGGGCTGCTTCTCCTGCTCAACCTCGTCCTGCTCAACCTCGCCGACTCCCTCGGGATCTCCACCGGCACCGCGGTGCGGATCAGCCTGCTCTCTGCAGGTCTGTGGTGGGGCGCCTTCACGTTCATCCCCTACCTGGGGTTGCGCAGCGTGCAGAACTCCCCGCCGGACCTGGGCGCCGAAGCCTCCAAGAGCACCGTCGGGAGCAGCTTCACCCAGCTGGCCCGGACCCTCAAGGAGCTGCGCGGGTTCCCGCAGACGATGCAGTTCCTCGTCGCCTACCTCTTTTTCAACGACGGCATCCAGACGGTCATCAACGCCTCCGCGGTGTACGGCTCCGAGGAGCTCGGCTTCACCAGTACCCAGCTCGTCCAGGTCATCCTCCTCGTCCAGTTCGTCGCCTTCTTCGGGGCCCTGATCTTCGGCAAGCTCGCCGGCCGTCTCGGCGCATGGCGCACCGTGCTGTACTCCCTGGTCGCCTGGACCGTCATCGTCGCCATCGCGTATGTCGTCCCGCGCGGCAAGTTCCTCATCTTCCTCGCCCTCGCGGTCGGCATCGGCCTGGTGCTCGGTGGGTCCCAGGCGCTGTCCCGCTCGCTGTTCAGCCAGCTGGTCCCCCGGAACCGAGAGGCGGAGTTCTTCAGCCTTTACCAGGCCATGGAGCGGGGCACGAGCTGGTTCGGGACGCTGCTCTTCGGGCTCGTCCAGCAGCTGACCCATTCGTACCGGGCGGCCATCCTCGCGCTCATCGTCTTCTTCGTCGTCGGTGGATTGTTACTGTCCCGGGTCCGGATGCGCGAGGGAATCATCGCCGCGGGGAACCAGGTGCCCGCAGTCATCTGACCTGCACAATGCGCGAGGGAATCATCGCCGCGGGGAACCAGGTGCCCGCAGTCATCTGACCTGCACAGATGCCCCACTCCCCCAGCCGCGGGAGGGGCTCAACGACCAACTGTGACCCACGTCACACAAGGAACAGTGCAACGGGTCTGGACGTTGAACCGTCTGAGTTGTACGTGGCCGCACCTGCGGCGCGCTCAGACCAGGAGGAAACCGCATGGCCGACCGGACTCTACGGGGGACCCGTCTCGGTGCGTTGAGCATGGAGTCGGATGAGAACGTCGTCCCGAGCGAGCGCCAGATCACGACCTACATCTGCCCCAAGGGGCACCGCTTCGACCTGCCGTTCAGCGTCGAAGCCGACATCCCGTCCACCTGGGAGTGCCGCTGCGGCGACGACGCCCGGCTGCTCGACGGGCCCGACCCGGAGCTGAAGGCGAGCAAGCCCGCCCGCACGCACTGGGACATGCTCCTGGAGCGCCGGTCCATCCCTGAGCTGGAGGAGCTCCTCGAGGAGCGCCTGACCTTGCTTCGGGCCTCTCGCGGCGAACGCCCCGAGGCGCGCAGCGCCTGACCGCGCGAGACACACGCGACGAGGGCTGGGCCACCTGATGGCCCAGCCCTCGTCGCGTGTGCGTGGCACCCAGGCCACGCTCAGTCCTCGATGATCTCGCCCTCGATGACCTCACCGCTCGACGCCCGCGGCGGGTGCGTAGCAGGTCCGGGGGCCCCGCTCCCCCACGCGCCGCGGACCACGGTCGCGCTCCCGAGCAGCCGCCGGGAGACGGCCGCCTCGAGCAATGTACGGGCCAATGGACGGGTGTGCGGCAGGACGAAGAAGAAGCCGACGATGTCGGTGAGGAAGCCGGGGGTGAGCAGCAGCGTCCCTCCGACGAGGACCAATGCAGCATCGGCGAGCGGGCGAGCGGGCATCTTCCCCGAGCTCAGTGCCTCCGACAGCGCCCGCCAGGCCCGGCCGCCCTCGCGGCGGACCAGCCAGGCCCCGAAGGCGGACTCGACCAGGAGGAGCAGCAGGGTCGGCCAGCCCCCGATGACCTTGCCGACCGCGATGATGACGGCGATCTCGGCGATCGGCACGACGAGCAGGGCCAGCGCAAGCAACCGCCCCCACGGCCGCCGTCGCCGCACCTGGGTCACAGCCGGTGCCATCGGCCCTCCCGCGCCGCCGCGCCAGCACCCAGGCCCCCAGTGCGCTCCCGCGCCGACCGAGCCGCACGGCCCACCTGGGCGGCCCTTTTCTGGACCCCCAGACGGTGACATTGCGCAGCGCCTCTGCCACGATCGCCTGGCTCATCTTGGAGTCGCCGACGACGCGCTCGACGAACTGGATCGGCACCTCGACGATCCGCAGCCCGGCCTGGACCGCCCGCCATGTCATGTCGACCTGGAAGCAGTAGCCCGCGCTGGACACCCCGGCGAGGTCGATCGCCTCGAGGGCCGAGCGCCGGTAGAGCCGGTACCCCGCCGTGGCGTCCCCGACCGAGATGCCCAGCATCGCGTTGACATAGAGGTTGCCGCCGCGGCTGAGTACCTTGCGGTGTGCCGGCCAGTTGACGACCGAGCCGCCGGCGGTCCACCGCGACCCGATGACGACATCGGCGAAGCGTCCCGCCTCGAGCAGCCTCGGCAGCTGCTCGGGCTGGTGCGAGCCGTCCGCGTCCATCTCGACGGCCGCGTCATACCCCTGGTCGAGCGCCCACTGGAAGCCGGCGAGATAGGCGGCCCCCAGCCCGGCCTTTCCGGGCCGGTGCATGACGTGCACCGCAGGGTCGGCGGCCGCCAGCGCGTCGGCCACCTCACCGGTGCCGTCCGGGGAGTTGTCCTCGAGGATGAGGATGTCGACGTGCGGGGTCGCAGCGCGCACCCGGGCAACGATCTGGGGCAGGTTCTCCCGCTCGTTGTACGTCGGGATGAGGACGACGACCCGGGTGAGTCGGTCATCGGTCGTCTGCATGACTGCCTTCCTTGCTGCCGGTATGACGCTGCCCACCGCTGCGGCGCAGTCCCCCTCGCCACCCCGCCGTATGCGCGGCGGCGAGCCCGAGGAGCAGCGCGGCTGCGAGGAGCTCGGGCCACTGTCCCAGCCGCGCCGCGAGCGTGAGGTCGTCACGCAGCGGGAGCACACCGGACAGCAGCGCCGTGGTGAACAACGACGTGGTGAGGTGTGGTGTTCCGTCCGGGGTGACCAAGGCGCTGACACCGACCGTGGAGACATGGACGACCGACCGACCGAACTCCATGGCGCGGATCCGGCTCACGGCCAGCTGTTGCTCCGACTCGGCGGTGTACCCGAAGGTGGCGTTGTTCGTCTGGACGACGAGAAGGTTCGCACCGTGGGTGACGACATCGCGGACCAGGTCGGCGTAGGCGACCTCGAAGCAGATCGACAGGCCCGCGCGGACCGTGGCCCCCGACGCGGTCGTGGCGGTGACGATGCCTCGACCCTCCCCGGGGCTGTAGTCCCGTGGGAGCAGGTCGACTGCCGAGCTCAGCCGGCGCCAGAAGGCCCGGTCCGGGATGTACTCGGCGAACGGGACCGGGTGCTGCTTGACGTACTGGGCGACGACGCCCTCGCCGGGGGCATAGGTGAACGACACATTGTGGAGCACCGTCCCGTCGTCGGTGAGGGTCCCGACGATGACCGGCGCGCCGATCCGGTCGACGGACTGACGGATCGCCGCATCGGCATCCGGGTTGCGGGTGGGGTCGATGTCGGAGGAGTTCTCCGGCCAGACGACGAGGTCGGGGTGGGCCCGGGTTCCGGCGGCCACCTCGTCGGCCGCCGCCATCGTCGCCCGGACGTGGTTGTCCAGGACGGCGCGTCGCTCCGCGTTGAAGTCCAGGCCGGGGCGCGGGACGTTCCCTTGAACCCCGAGGACGGAGACCATGGGCCCGTCGACAGGCAGCGGCACCACCAGGCCGGCGAAGAGCGCCGCGGCGGCAGTGACCAGCGCGGCCAAGCTCGTGCGGCCCCGACCGCGGGCCTGGACGGCATACCCCAGCAGGCCACCGCACACGGCGACCGCGAAGCCGATGCCGGCCGTCCCGGCGACCGGTGCGAGCCGGCCGAAGGGCGAGTCGGCCTGGCTGGTGCCGAGAAGCACCCACGGGAAGCCGCCGTACGGGAGCCGGCCGCGCAGCGACTCGGCGACCACCCAGGACACAGCGAGGACGACCGGGCGCACCCTCGCGACACCAGGCCGCGCACCGGTCAGACCGCCATGCAGGGCACCGACCCCGGCGACGGCCACCGCCTGCAGACCGCTGAGCGCGAGCCACGGCAGGGTCCCGACATAGATGCCCGCCCAGCTCAGTGTCGGAAGGAAGACCGCGAGCCCGGCGACATACCCGAGGGTCCCTCCGTGGGCCCAGCCGGCGCCGCAGGTGGCCAGGCCGATCAAGGCCAGGCCGACCGGTGCCAGGCCCCACAGACTCGTCGTCGGGAACGCCAGCGCCACCGCGAGACCGCCGAGCACGGCGAGGACGAGACGCTGCACCCCTGCACCGTAGGCCATAACCCTGCACAGACGAACGCAGGACCCACGGCGCCGTTGGGACCAGTCGAGGTGCGGCCGGGTGCCGCGCCACGACTGTTTTCTACTGGGCGCCGTGAGCCCTGCGTTCTCCTTCGTTGAGCCAGTCTGACCCGGCCCCCGGCTGCCGTGGGGACAGCGGCGAGCCGGTCAAATCATGTGCCGACTCACCCTGGACCGCTGCTGCGGGTACCTCCCCGGACGGGTCGACCTCGCCTAACATACCCCGTGACCGCCACCCGTCAATCCGCCTCTGACCTGCAGAAATGCGCATCAGTGCTGGTCAGCGCGCGGGTCCGGGATTTCGTCAAGTTGCGACGAATTCGAGACCCATCGGCGTGTCGTTGCGCGACACGCCGATCGTTGTCCCCTGCGCGAGGGACATGACGTGCTAAGGAACGACGACGACGCCGCGCGCCGAGGTGGCGACAACCGGCGGATCGAGGACTTCCGCCGCCGAGGCACCGCGATCTGGCCTGCCCCGGCCGACGACCCGCACCTCGAAGTCCATCTCGCGGCTGCGCCGGCCGACCCGGACCAGCGTCGCGGAGATCTCGATGACATCTCCCGCGCGCACCGGCGCGCGGAACTGCACGTCGCTGTATGACGCGAAGAGGCCCTCGTCGCCATCGGTCCTGATGCACATCTCGGTCGCGACATCGCCGAAGGCGGCCAGGGAGTACGCGCCGTCGACGAGGTTGCCTGCGTAATGGGCGTGGCTGTACGGCACATAGCGCCGGTGCGTCACCGTCATCCCGACGGTGGCCGAGCTGGTCGTCGACATCGTCATCCCTTCTTGGCCGGGCGCTTGCGGGCACCCTTGGTCTGCACCGCGTGGACGAGATAGCTGGCGACCTCGCTCGGGGTGGTGCCCCGCCCGAAGATCCGGTCGACCCCGAGGCGCTCGGCCGCGTCATCCTCGAAGCGGGGACCGCCGATGACGAGCAGCGGCACCCGTCCGGCCGGGTAGGCCTCCCGGAAGGCCGCCGACATCTGGGTGACATTGTGCAGGTGGGCGTCCTTCTGGGTGACGACCTGGCTGACCAGGACCGCGTCGGCCTGCTCGGCCTGGGCGCGAGCGACGAGTTCGGGCACGAGGACCTGGGCGCCGAGGTTGACGACCTTGATCTCGGAGTAGTACTCCAGGCCCTTCTCCCCCGCGAAGCCCTTGATGTTGAGGATCGCGTCGATGCCGACGGTGTGCGCATCGGTGCCGATGCAGGCCCCCACGACGACGAGCCGGCGCTTGAGCGTGTCCCGGATCCCGGTGTTGACCTCCTTGGAGCTGAGCAGCGGGAACTCCCGCTCGACGACCTTGACCTGTCGCAGGTCGACGACATGGGACACGGCGCCATACACGACGAAGAAGGTGAACCCGGAGCCCATCGCCTTGGCGTGGACGAGCATGGCCGGCTCCATGCCCATCTTCTTGGCGAGCTGGAGCGCGGCGCCCTCGGCGCGCTTGTCGTGCGGCAGCGGCAGGGTGAACGAGAGCTGCACCATCCCGTCGCCGGTGGTGTCGCCATAGGCACGGACCATCTTGCTCGTCCCGGCGGCGCTCGGGTCGCCGACGACCACGGGCTCCATGCGGCGTTCGTACTTCTGCTTGACGCTGCTCATCATCGGTCGGCTCCCGTCTCGAGCAACGTGATCGCCGGGTTGTCGTAGTCGTCGGCGCGGGTGACCACCCCGTCGAGTCCCTTGCCGGCGGTGGCGGGGCGCTTCATCAGCCCGAAGGTGCCGTCCGCGATCGCGGTGAGCAGCGGCGGCAGGCCCTGTTCGTCGCGGTCATAGACGATCGACTCGAGCAGGTCGACGGCCTCACCGAGGACCATCTTCGCCCGGGTCTGGATGAAGCCGTTCTTCGGCGGGTTGAAGTCCTCGGACAGCGAGCCGGCCGCGTTCATGACGTACCGGACGTTCTGCAGGGCGAGGTCGCGGTCGGAGAGGAAGGGCGTGACCACAGCCTCGGTCATCATCCCGACGAGAAGGATCGACTGGTCGGTGAGGACACCAGCGAGGTTGAAGAAGCCGTCGAGCAGGTAGCCGCGGAAGACGTCGCCGGTCATGTGCTTGGTCGGCGGCATCCACTTCAGCGGGGCCTTGGGGAAGAGCTCGCGGGCCAGCAGCGCGTGGGCCAGCTCGATGCGGAACGAGTCGGGGATGTCCGGGTTGACCTCGAAGGCGTGCCCCAGGCCCATCTGCCAGGGCTTGAGCCCGGCCTCCTTGGCGAAGTACTCGTTGAGCAGCTGGCTCACCGTGACCGTGTGCGCGGCGTCGACCGCGTCCGCGGTGGTGAGGTAGTTGTCCTCGCCGGTGTTGATGATGATCCCGGCGCGGGCGTGGACCTGCCGGCTGAACCGTTGGTCGACGAAGGTGCGGATCGGGTTGATATCGCGGAAGAGGATGCCGTACATCGAGTCGTTGAGCATCATGTCGAGACGCTCCATGCCGGCCAGGGCGGCGATCTCCGGCATACACAGGCCACTGGCGTAGTTCGTGAGGCGGACGTACCGGCCGACCTCGTCCGAGACGTCGTCCAGGGCGGCCCGCATGAGCCGGAAGTTCTCCTGGGTGGCGTAGGTGCCGGCGAAGCCCTCCCGGGTCGCCCCCTCGGGGACGAAGTCCAGCAGCGACTGCCCGGTCGAGCGGATGACGGCGATGACGTCGGCGCCCTCGCGGGCCGCAGTCTGGGCCTGCGGGATGTCCTCGTAGATGTCGCCGGTCGCGACGATGAGGTAGATCCACGGGGTCTTCGGCGGATTGCCGACCCGCGCGATGAGCTCGTCGCGGACGGCTCGCTGCCGGTCGATCTTGCGTATGCCGCGGGAGACCTCGCGGCGACCGGCGCGTTTGGCGGCGGCGCGGTCGTCCTTACCGGGAAGGCGGAACTGGACCGAGCCGCTTGCCGCCTTCTGGGCCAGGGTGAGCAGGTCGGGGGCCTCGTCGCGCAGCAGCGCGTCGAAGACGGGGGTGGTGACTCCGTGCTCGAGCCCCACCTGCGCGCGGACCGCGTCGACGAGGTGGTTGACCCACGGGACCTTCTCGTGGTCGGCGCCGGACAGACCGGCCAGCCGCAGCGTGGCGCGCTCGACCGAGACCGTGGTGTGGCTCTTGGTCATGGCGACGACCGGTTCGCCGGCCTTGGCGGCCAAGCGCCGCGCCTTGCGGACCACGTCCTCGTTGAGGTTCAGAAGTCGACGTTCAGACACTTCACCAGACTAGCAGTCAGGCAGTGAATCTTGCGGCGCGAGGACTCAATTGCCGCAAGATTCACTGCTTGGGGCTCGGCTGCGTCGTCTCTGCCGCTGCCCCTCCTCTGAGCTGTTGCTCCGTCCTCTCAGCCCTTGCTGGGCACGGCGGTGGCCGCGTTGGAGTCCGACCGGTCGCACTGGTCCACCGCCGCAGCGGTGACCTCGGCCGGGACGCTCCGCACGAGGCTCCGCTGGGAGTACTCGGCCGCGTAGTCCGCCCCTCCCCCGGTTTGGGACTCGGCCACCAGCTCGCTGGTCGACGAGTCGAAGGTGAGCGTGGCGGTCACGCCGGGGCGCGCCGCCTCGTCGCGGAAGGAGACGTCGAGGAGGGCGACCCCGTTGACCGTGCGCGTGGCCGTGGTGACCTGGGGCAGACCGCCGAGGACCTCGATCGCGGCCGCCCGGATGGCCGGTGGGGTGTAGCCGAGCCGCAAAACGTCACCGATCGCGACGAAGACCGCCTCGTCCTCGGAGGTCGACCCGGAGACCTCACTGCGCAGCAGCCCTTCGAGTCCGGCCGCGTCGGTCGGCCACTGGTCGATGGCCGCCGGGCTCGGTTGGGCGATATCCCCCTGAGGGAGGCAGAACTTCCATCGCTCCACCGCCGGCCCAGCGCTCGAGCTGTCGCGAACCCACATGATCCCGTCCGCGGAGATCCAGCTCTCGCGGGTCTGGGACACCCGACCCTGGGGCAGGGCACCCACCTTGTCGGGGTCGGCGGTCGGGGCGAGGCTCGTTGCCTGGCCGCTCTGGTGGCTCTGGGTGAGCAGATGGGCGAACTGGCCGGCCGGGATCGGCTGCGCAGCGGCCGAGCGCGCGATGGCCGAGAGCGTGTCGAGCCCCGCGGCTGGGGCCACCCGGGGGGTCCCAGGGCTGATGAGGGTGTAGCCCCCGATCGCAGCGGCCAGCGCCACCGCGGCCGCGAGGCGCGGGAGGGGGCGCCGCCACAGGCTCGGCTCCCTCGGCTTCGTGGCGCCGACGCCGGTGCCGGCCCAGGCCCTGGTCGGCCCGTTGGCCGTGGTCGGCGTGGTTGCTGCGTCGAGCACTCTGGCGAGCAGCTCGGCACGCCTGGGCGACGGCCAGTCGGCCTGGAGCGTCGGCTCGTCGGGGCGGTGGGTGGTGAGGACGTCGAAGGGGTCGCGGACGCTGGTCATGAGGTCTCCTGGGCAAGTCGTGGGGTGAGGGTGGGCGCGGCGGGCCCGGCGTCGAGGGCGCGGGACAGCCTGGCCCTCGCGCGGCTGAGCCGCACAGCGAAGGCTCGGGGTGAGCAGCCGGCCACGGCGGCGGCGTCGGCTGCGCTGAGTCCGTCCCAGGCGACGAGCAGGAGTGCCTCGCGCTCGGGTCGGGTGCAGGCGGCTAGGGCGGCGAGATGCCTTTCCCGTTCCAGCACGGCGGTCTCCGGGCTGGCGTGGTCCGGCATACGCCAAAGGTCACGTGCGGCGGCGAGCCAGAGCTGGTCGGCGCGGCGACCGGACCGGCGGCGGGTGGAGAGAATGTTCCGGGCAACGACCAGCAGCCACGGGAGCGGGTCGGCCGGGAGCTCGGTGCGGCGGCGCCACGCGATGAGGAAGGTCTCCTGGACGACGTCGTCGCACTCGTCCGGGCTGGTATGCCGGCGGGCGTAGGCACGGACTCGTGGTGCATAGTCGCGGAAGAGTGCCTCGACGCTCGCGGTGGGCGGGCCGTCGCAGGTCGGTGGGGGGACGCGCGGATTGGGTGGATGTCTCACACCCGGTAATGTCCGCATCCCCCGAGGACATCACAGCCGGAGTCGACTTCGCTCGGCATGGGCGTCGGTTCCCCTTCGCTCGGCAGGGCATTGGTCCCTCCGCGCTCAGGCGGCCGGGCCCCTGGGTGGTCGCGTCCACTCCTTTCCGCCCCTCTCTTCGCCGAGAGATGGCAAACGCACGGTATGACGCCCCTGGCGCTGGCGTATTCCAGCCATTTGCCATCTCTCGCCGTCGGCGGGTGGCCAGGCGTCGACCCCAGGCCGAGTCGAAGGGTGCGGGTGTGTCGGTTGGGGTGGATGGGGTGAGCGCACCCGGCTCCGATGTAGCCGCGCGGGTCTCGGCGGGGAGGCGGTGTCGGCGGCTAAGCGGTGTCGAACGAGGCGCCGCGGCCACTAGCTCTGCCTTCGCCCCTCGCCTCCCTCTCCGGCCCACCTCCTCGCCGAGAGATGGCAAACGCACGGTATGACGCCCCTGGCGCTGGCGTATTCCAGCCATTTGCCATCTCTCGCCGTCGGCGGGTGGCCAGGCGTCGACCCCAGGCCGAGTCGAAGGGTGCGGGTGTGTCGGTTGGGGTGGATGGGGTGAGCGCACCCGGCTCCGATGTAGCCGCGCGGGTCTCGGCGGCGAGGTGCCGCGGACACCAGCTCTGCCTTCGCCCCTCGCCTCCCTCTCCGGCCCGCCTCCTCGCCGAGAGATGGCAAATGCACGGTATGACGCCCATGACGCTGGCGCATTCCAGCCATTTGCCATCTCTCGCCGTCGACGGGTGTCCAGGCGTCGACCCCAGGCCGAGTCGAAAGGTGCGGGTGTGTCGGTTGGGGTGGATAAGTCGAGTGGGGTTGACGACGGCGGGCCGGATCGAGGGGGGTGGATGGACGGCACCCGGCCCGGATGCAGCCGTGCGATCTAGTCCGAAGCCGTGTCAGCGGCGAGGCGCCGCGGCCACTAGCTCTGCCTTCGCCCCTCGCCTCCCTCTCCGGCTCCCCTCCTCGCCGAGAGATGGCAAATGCACGGTACGACGCCCCTGACGCTGGCGCATTCCAGCCGTTCGCCATCTCTCGCCGTCGGCGGGTGGCCAGGCGTCGACCCCAGGCCGAGTCGAAAGGTGCGGGTGTGTCGGTTGGGGTGGCCGAGTCGAAAGGTGCGGGTGTGTCGGATGGGGTGACTGAGTCACGTGGGGTGGCTGGGGCGAGCGGTGTGGCCGAGCCAGGCCACAGGCGGAGTCGGGTGGGGTGACTGAGTCACGTGGGGTGGATGGGGCCACCGCACCCGGCTCGGCTGCAGCCGGGCGGTGGGGCCGGGTCGGTTGGGCTTGCTGGGGCGAGTTGGGTGGCCGGGTCGCGTGGCGCCCTGCCCGTCTCGCCTCAGGCGGTCTCAGCGGCGAGGCGCTGCTCGAACAGCCCCCGCACCGAGGGCGTCGACCGCAGCAGCGACAAGGCGTACTCGGCGTGCCCGGGCGTGTACCCGTTGCCCACCAGCATCGTCACGTCCGCCGCCACACCCTCGGCCCCGAGCGCCGCCGCCGCGAACGACGTAGCCATCGAGAAGAAGACCACCGTGCCACCTTGAGCCGTCGACAGGATCGCCGGCTGCTCGCACCCCGGCACATCGACGCACACGACCGTGACATCGGCCGGGCCACCCGCAGCGGCAACCGCCCCGGAGAGCCCCAGCGGTGACCGAGCGTCGGCGATGACGACCTCGTCGGCCAGATCGGTGCCCGCCAGCAGGTCCGCCTCGCGCTGGAAGGGGACGACCCCGATCAGCCGCCCTGCCCCGGACTCCCGCGCCGCAGCGAGGGAGAGCGACCCGGACTTCCCGGCAGCGCCGAGAACGGCAACGACCGGCGGTATGCCGGACGCCGCCACATGCTGCTTGACCACTCGGGACACCAGCGCCGGAGCGCCGCAGACGTCCATGATCATCAGCGAGAGCCGAGGGTCGAGATCGTCGGGCAGGACGGCGGCGATGCTGCGCCCGAAGAGGATCGCGTGGCCGGAGGCCGGAGCCTGCTCCGACATACCGTCCCATCGGGCGAGGGCGTCACTGACGGCCAGCGGCGTGAGGGACAACGAGACCAAGGTGGCGACGTGGTCGCCGACCTTCAGGCCCAGGGTGGACTGCGGGCCGACCTCGGCCACCGTCCCGATGAGCATCCCGCCCGACCCGGTGACCGGGTTCTGCATCTTGCCCCGCTCGGCGATGATCGAGAGGACCTCGGCGCGCACGGCCGCCCCGTCGACCGTCCCGTCCGCGCCGGTGTGCTTGGTCGCGAGCTGGCGGTATGACGCCGCGTCGAGGTTGAGCGTCTCGATGTCGATCCGGACCTCGTCCGGCCACAGCTGCGGTGAGGCGTCGAGGCGCTGGGCGGTCTGCGGCAGGGTCACCTGCTCCCCCGACGGCTCGAGAACGCGGTGCAGACCCACCGGCGACGATGTGGCTGGGCGAGCCGTGGACACAGATCCTCCTTGATTACCGGTCAGTAGCAACAGTTTCTGCGGTGTAGACAGGGAAACTACGGATGACTTTCGCTATCATCCCACTCATGAGCGTAGCGATCGAGCAGCCGTACCACTACCGCCGCCACCCGTTGGTGGAGCCGGACTGGACCCGCCTGCCCGGGTGGCGAGATGTGACGACCGCCCAGTGGGAGGACGTCCAGTGGCAGCGGTCCCACTGCGTGAAGAACATCCGTCAGCTGCGCGAGGTCATGGGCGACCTGCTCACCGACGAGTTCTATGCCGATCTCGACAAGGACCAGGCCGAGCGCGCGACGATGTCGATCCTCGTCCCCCCGCAGATGCTCAACACCATGGTCCCGGCCACCGGTGACGCCGGTATGCCGAGCTCGGGGGCGGCATACACCGCGGCCTTCTACGCCGACCCGGTGCGGCGCTACATGCTCCCGGTGTTCTCCGACCGGCGCAGCGACTGGCCCTCGCACCCGAAGTCCTCCCGCGACTCGCTCCACGAGCAGGACATGTGGGTGGCCGAGGGGCTGACCCACCGCTACCCGACCAAGGTGCTCGCCGAGCTGCTGCCGACCTGCCCGCAGTACTGCGGGCACTGCACTCGGATGGACCTCGTCGGCAACTCCACCGCCCAGGTCACCAAGCTCAAGCTCGCCGGGAAGCCAGCCGACCGGTACGGCGCGATGATCGACTACCTGCGCGCCACCCCGACGGTGCGCGACGTCGTCGTCTCCGGTGGCGACGTGGCGAACATGCCGTGGAAGAACCTCGAGGCCTTCGTCGACCAGCTCCTCACCATCGACAACGTCCGCGACATCCGGCTCGCCACCAAGGCGCTCATGGGCCTGCCGCAGCACTGGCTCTCCCCCGAGGTTGTCGAGGGCGTGGGCCGGGTGGCTGCCACCGCGCGGGCCCGCGGCGTGCATCTCGCGATCCACACCCACGTCAACAACGCCCAGTCGGTCACCCCGCTGGTCGCCAAGGCGGCTCGGGCGATGATGGACGCGGGCATCTTCAACGTCCGTAACCAGGGCGTGCTCATGCGCGGGGTCAACGACACCCCTGAGCAGCTCCTCGACCTGTGCTTCGCCCTCCAGGACGAGGCCGCGATCACGCCGTACTACTTCTACATGTGCGACATGATCCCGTTCAGTGAGCACTGGCGGCTCTCGCTGGCCGAGGCTCAGCGCCTCCAGCACTCGATCATGGGCTATCTCCCCGGCTTCGCCACGCCCCGGATCGTCTGCGATGTCCCCTTCGTCGGCAAGCGCTGGGTCAACCAGAACGACGCCTACGACCGCGAGCTGGGCATCTCGTACTGGCGGAAGAACTACCGCACCTCGATCGAGGCCGCCGACGCCGACGCCCTCTCCCGCGAGTACGTCTACTACGACCCGATCTACACCCTCCCCGAGGCTGGACAGCAGTGGTGGCGGTCCGCAGTCGACCAGGACGCGACCCACGCCGCGTCGATGGAGGCCGCGCTGGCCAGCCGGTCCGTCGCCGCGCTGCAAGCAACGCGCTGAGGGCAGTCGGCCGGAACGCAGCAGCCGGCCGGCCCTGACATGATGTGAGCGTGTCCGGCGTCGGTTCGGCGCCGGACGTCCGTGCGCCTCGTGGGGTGGTCGTGCTTCTGGCCGTCCTGACGATGATCGGGCCGTTCACGATCGACACGATCTTCCCCGCGTTCCCCGCGCTGTCGACCGACCTCGGCGTCGGCCCGGTCGCAGTGCAGCAGACCGTCTCGGTCTACATGCTCACCTTCGCGGTCTTCAGCCTCGCGCACGGACCGCTCTCCGATGCGCTGGGCCGCCGTCCGGTCATCCTCGCCGGTTTGACGGCCTACGCGCTTGCCTCAGCCGTCTGTGCCGTGGCGCCATCGCTCGGGGTGCTGCTGGCCGGCCGGGTGCTGCAGGGCGTCGTCGCCGGGGCGGGCCTGGTCGTCACCCGGGCCGTGGCGCGCGACCTCTTCCCGCCGCACCAGGCCCAACGCGCCATGGCGACGATGTCGATGATCTTCGCCGTCGCACCCGCCCTGGCACCGGTCATCGGTGGCTGGCTGCTCACCTGGACCTCCTGGCGCGGGATCTTCTGGTTCCTGGCCGCGTATGCCGTCCTCGCGACGGCCGTCACATGGTTCCTGCTGCCGGAGAGCCACCCAGTGGCCGCGCGGACCGCGTTCCGGCCCGGTGCCTTGGTGGCGTCCTTGGCGTCGGCCTCCCGCGACCCGGCGGTGCTGCGGGTCTGCCTGGCGATCGCCGCCGGCTTCGCAGCGATGTTCCTCTATATCGCCTCCGCACCGGCCATCGTCGCCGGTCTGCTCCACCTTGGGCCCCAGGACTACTGGGTGCAGTTCCTCCCCATGGTCAGCGCGATGGTCGTCGGGTCATGGGTCGTCGGGCGACTGTCGGGGCGGGTCTCGACCCGCGGGCTCATCGCTTTGGGGCTCGTGGTCCTCACCCTGGGAGCCCTGGTCCAGCTCGTCCTCACCGCGGTCGTCCACGTCTCGACGCTGCCAGGGGTCCTCGTTGGGATGGCCCTGGCGTCGTTCGGGGTCTCGGTCGTCTTCCCGGTCGCGACCGTGGCGCTGATGGACCTGCGCCCGACCCAGCGCGGGACGGTCTCATCGCTGCAGTCGGCTCTGGCGAACGCCAGCAACGCCGCGGTGTCAGGTGCCCTGTCGCCCCTGGTCAGCGGGTCCTTCGTCGGGCTCGCCCTGGGGTCAGCAGCCCTGGTCGTCGTGGCGGGGACACTGTGGGGGCTGCACTTCCGGTTCTCCGGCCCGGCCGGTTCGCCGTCGGGGTGACCAGCCGCGGCGGTGTGGACTCGAAGATCCTGACCAGCACGTCAGTCCTTGACGATCGGGCGACCTTCCCACGGCGTCGACAGCACCACGGTGGTGCGGGTGTTGATCTGGGCCGCCAGCCTGATCCGGGAGAGCAGCTCCTCGAGGTCCAGGGGCGTCGACACCCGCACCTTGAGGACGTAGTTCTCCTTGCCCGCCACCGAGTGGCAGGCCTCGATCTCCGGGATGTGCTGGAGCCGCTCGGGGATGTCGTCCGGGGCGGAGGGGTCGAGCGGGACGACGGAGATCAGCGCGGTGAGGGACAGTCCCAGGGCGTTCGGGTCTACGTCGGCGCGGTAGCCGCGGATCACGCCACGCTCCTCGAGCCTCCTGACCCGCTGGTGGACGGCCGAGGTCGACAGGCCCGTCGCACGGCCGAGGTCGGTGAAGCTCATCCGGCCGTCGGCCGCCAGGAGGCCCACGAGGCGCCGGTCCAGTTCTTCCACATCGGCACTCTAGGCCCCGCACGGGCTCCGGTGTCCAGCGCGTTGCGCCAGGCGTGAGACAAACCCTCGAGACGGTCCTACCGAGACTGCGCTCCAAGCGTCGACGCAGCGCCCCACCGCACTGCCGAAAGATGGGAAATGGCTGGTATGCCGGTGGATCTGGGGCGGCATACCAGCCATTTGCCATCTCTCGATGACGAGCGAGGAGCCGAACCCGAGACCCAGACCCACACCAGCCGCACCCTCCGCAACCACGATGGGGCGGGCCGGAGCAAAGAACCGATGACGTACAGTCAGCGCATGTCCACCGGCCCTGGAACGCTGCTGCTCCTGGACTCGGCAAGCCTGTACTTCCGGGCGTTCTACGGCGTCCCCGACGAGCGGGCCGACCCGCAGGACCCGCCGACAAACGCGGTGCGCGGCTTCCTCGACATGATCGCGACCCTCGTGGAGCGCTACCGGCCGAGCCATGTCGTGGCGTGCTGGGACGACGACTGGCGGCCGGCCTGGCGGGTCGCGGCGATCCCGACGTACAAGACCCATCGCGTCGCTGTGGTCGACGGCGGGACCGCAGTCGAGGATGCGCCCGCAGACCTCAACACCCAAGTGCCCGTCATCATCGAGGCGCTCGCTGCCCTGGGCATCCCCCGGTGGGGCGCCGCGCACTACGAGGCCGACGACGTCATCGGCACCCTCGTCGCGCGGGCGCACGGCACCCAGCCGGTCGACGTCGTCACCGGCGACCGCGACCTCTTCCAGCTCGTCGACGATGCCGCCCGGATCCGCGTCCTCTACACCGCGCGCGGCGGGGTCCGCGACCCGGACCTCGTCGACCAGGCCTTCCTCTCCGCCAAGTACGGCGTCCCCACCGGCGCGGCGTATGCCGACCTCGCGGTCCTGCGCGGCGACTCCAGCGACGGGCTCCCGGGGGTGCGCGGGATCGGTGAGAAGACCGGTGCCGCCCTGCTGGAGCGCTATGGCACGCTCGGCGGGCTCATCGCAGCGGTCGACGGCGGCGATCCGGCGATCAAGGGAGCCCAGCGCACCCGGCTGGAGGAGGGCCGCGGCTATCTCGACGTCGCCCCGGCCGTCGTGCGCGTGGCCGCCGACGTCCCGCTCCCGCCCGACGTGCCGCCACTCCCTCAGCACCCGGTCGACCCGAGCGCCCTGGACCGGCTCGCCCGGACCTACCGGATCACCGGCCCGGTCTCCCGGGTCACCGCCGCGCTCGCGTCCCGCTAGTCGCCGCTCCCCCGGGAACCCGGGTGCACATCGGCTCGGAGGGTCACGTCCATGACCCAGGTCGGTCGCCGGCCCCCCGACGGGGCCAAGGTCACGTCGAAGTCCGCTTCCATCGCCTTCGCGACGGCAGGCACGGTCCGCGGCGCCGACGGTATGCCGCACAGCGCCCGAGCGACCAGGCCCCTGGTGTGCTTGGCCCCGTGGCTGGCGCCGGGCACCCGAACGTGGACCCACCGGTGCGCCAGGTCAGCAGGCGCCGGAGCCGCTGCGACATACGGCGCCGACCTCATGTCGACGACGACCCCGCTGCCCGCGGCCGCCACCAAGGCAGGCACGAGCAGCGGCCGCCAGAAGGGCGCGAGGCGCCCCAGCTGAGGCAGGGAGGCCCCCATCGCCAACCGGTACGGCGCGACCTTGTCGGTCAGACGCAGCGCCCCGTAGAGCGCCGAGATGACGACGACCCGGCGCCGGGCTCGAGCCTGCGACACCGGGTCCAGCCCGGCGAGGTCGAGGGCGTCGTAGAGGACCCCGCTGTACAGCTCCCCCACGGGCACGGCCGGCGCGGACCCAAGGACGAGGTTGGCGGCGATGTCGTCGAGCAGCCCTGCGCTTACCCCGAGTACCTCGGGTGCGCTCGGCCAGCCGGACACCTCCGCGAGGGCAGCGCCGACCGCGGCGCGGGCCCCCGACAACGACGGGAAGCTCAGCCCGTCGAGGTCCATGGGCTTGCCTCGGCGCCGAGCGGTCTTGCCCTCAGAGGGCGGCAGAACGATGATCACCACTGCTCCGTGCGTCGGGTCGAGGAAGACGCCCCTAGGAAAGCGGGCTGGCTACGCTGAGGCCATGCCGCCATACTCTCCCACCGCCGCGGACCGGGCCCAACGGCGCGCCTTCGCCGCCCTGCTGGCCCTGCCCCAGGCGACGAAGCGGCGGGTGGCCGGTCGGCCGCTGGTCATCGACGACGGCGCCCTCGATGTCGACATCCAGGTCGGCCTGAAGATCCTCTCGCGCACTGCGGGCCCCGAGCTCGAGGAACGGACGGTGGCCTCGGCGCGGGCGGTCATCGAGCAGGAGTCGTGGCTCTTCGCGGGGCGACCGAGCCGGGTCGGGGAGGTTCGCGACCTCACCGTGCCGACCCGTGGTGGTGGGGTCCCTGCCCGGCTCTACCGGCCCGCCGGCGTCCCCGCGGGCAAACTGCCCTTGCTCATCTGGTTCCATGGCGGCGGCTGGGTGGTCGGCAGCATCGACAGCCACGACCACGTCGCTCGGGCCTTCTGCGCTCGGGCCGAGGTGGCCGTCCTCAACGTCGGCTACCGCCTCGCCCCCGAGCACCCCTTCCCCGCCGGCGTCGAGGACGCGATCGACTCCTTCCGGTGGTCGCATGCGGCTGCGGCCGAGCTCGGCGTGGACCCGACCCGGATCGCTGTGGCCGGGGACAGTGCGGGCAGCAATCTCGCCGCCGTGGTGTCCTGGGTGACCACCCGCGACGGCGGGCCGGCGCCGGCATACCAGCTGCTCTTCGCCCCGGCGACCGATGTCGCCCACCTCGACACGACGTCCTACGGCCTGTTCCACACCGGCTACTTCCTCACCCGAACGAATATCGACTGGTACATCAGGCACTATCTCGGCGACACCGGCGACCCGTCCGACCCGCTGGTCTCACCACTGCTCGCGGAGGACCTCAGTGGGCTGCCGCCGACGTATGTCGCCGTCGCCGGCTTCGACGTGCTCCGGGACGAAGGCGAGGCGTATGCCGCCCGCCTGGCCGCCGCTGGCGTGCCGGTTTCGCTGCGACGGCATCGGGACGCCGTCCACCCGTTCATCAACATCCTCGTCACCGACCTTGGGCAACGGGCCCTGCACGAAGCCGTCGGCGCGCTCCGGGTCGGGTTGCGGGTCAGCTCGCCAGCTCCGGCGGCCGACCCCAGGACGCAGCGCTAGGCAGGCACCGCCCCGCCCGACACGTCCGCAGGCGCGGTATCAGTCGATCCGGTCGGCCGCGACCACGCCCCGCAGGATCGCGTCGATCGCCTTCCGGGCGGTCCGGCTCACCGCGTCGTCGCCGCCGACATCGGCCACCTGGCCGAGCAGGTCGACCACCTGCTTGCACCGCCGGACGAAGTCACCCGCAGCGATATCCGAACCGCGCAGGACGTCCTCCAGCCGGCGACCGGAGGCCCAGCGGTGGACCATCCAGGCCATCCCCGCGGCCGGGGCCGGGGTCACCGGAAGCAGCGCCTGCTCCTCCGCAGCGGCTAGCGCGGTCCACAGCTGGGTCATCTCGGTCAGGGCGCGCTCGACCCACTCGTTCGGCATCCGCGGGGCCTGGTCCTCCTCGTCGCGGCGCGGCTCGTGGACGAGCATCGACACGGCGGCGGCCAGGCTCGCCGGGTCTAGACCCCTCCAGGTGCGCTGACGCAAGCACTCGGCGGTGAGCAGGTCGCGCTCGGTGTAGAGCCGCTGCAGCCGGGCCCCGTCGGCGGTGACGCTCTCCCCGCCCGCCGCGAGATAGCCCCGGGCCACGAGCAGCTCGCAGATCCGGTCGAAGGTCGTCGCCACCGAGTTGGTCCGGCCCTCGATGCTGCGGCGCAGGCCGGCGTTTTCGCGCTCCAGCCGCCACCAGCGCTCGGCCCACCGGGCGTGGTGCTCGCGGTCCGGGCAGCCATGGCACGGGTGCGCCCGCATCCGTCGGCGCAGCTCGGTGATCTGCTCCTCGAGATGGGCGGGCATCCGCCGGGCGCCCCCTCGCCCGTCCGACGGCGGCAGGTGCGGGACGGCGGAGCGCATAGCCGCGGCGATATCCCGCCGGGAGTGCGGGTTGCGGGCCAGGAAGCCCTTGGGCAGCTTGATCCGGGTGATCGGCTCGACCGGGTCGGGGACGTCGACCGTGGTGAGCCGTCGCAGCCGGCGCTGCTCGGTGACCACCAGTGGCCCCGGCGGGCGTCCCTCCCGGCTGGCCTCAACGACGACGGCCAGCCCGCCGCGCCGGCCCTCGGGCACGACGACGATATCGCCGACGCCGAGCCGGTCCAGACTGGCCGCGGCGTCGGCGCGCTGCGAGTAGACCTTGGCCTGCGACGCCTGTTTCTCGGTTGCCCGTATCTGTTCGCGCAGCGCGGCATACTCGGTGAAGTCCCCGAGGTGGCAGGTCATGTGCTCGGCATACTCGGCGAGGCTTTCCTCGTGCCGACGCACGGTGCGGACCATCCCGACGACGGCGCGGTCGGCCTGGAACTGCGCGAAGGAGGTCTCCAGGACGGCCCGGGCGGGCGCGCGCCCCACCCGCGCGACGAGGTTGACCGCCATGTTGTATGTCGGCCGGAAGCTCGACCGCAGTGGGTAGGTCCGGGTCGAGGCCAGACCGGCGACCGCCTCAGGGTCGAGGCCGCGGGTCCACAGGACGACGGCATAGCCCTCGACGTCGATGCCTCGGCGACCGGCGCGGCCGGTGAGCTGGGTGTACTCGGCGGGGGTGATATCGGCGTGGGTCTCGCCGTTGAACTTCACCAGGCGCTCCAGAACCACGGTCCGGGCCGGCATGTTGATGCCGAGGGCGAGGGTCTCGGTGGCGAAGACAAGCTTGACCCGCCCGGCGGTGAAGAGCTCCTCGACGACCTCACGGAAGGTGGGCAGCATCCCCGCGTGGTGGGCTGCGAAGCCACGCTCGAGGCCGTCGACGAACTCCCAGTAGCCAAGGACGCCGAGGTCCTCCTCGGCGATGCCGGCGACCCGCTCCTCGACGATCCGGCGGATCCGTAAGCCCTCGTCCGGCGGCACCAGCCGTACCCCGGCGGCGAGCAGCTGCCCGACCGCCGCGTCACAGCCGACCCGGCTGAAGATGAAGGTAATGGCCGGGAGCAGGCCGGCCCGGTCGAGCTGGTCGACCACCTCGTACCGGCTCGGGGCACCACCCCCGCGTCCACCCCGACCCGCTCTGGCGAAGCCGCGCCCGCCGGCTCCCCCGCCCGGCCCACCCGGTGCGGGTCGTCCACGTCGGCCGCCGCCCCCGGTCCACTGGTCGGCCCGTTCCACATGCCGTATGGCGTCCAGGACCTCCGGGTTGACCGCTGCCCGGCCGGAGACCTCCGCCTCGACGAAGAGATCGAGGATGCGTGAGCCGACCATGAGGTGCTGCCACAGCGGCACCGGGCGGTGCTCGCTGACGACGACCGCGGTCCGCTGCCCGGTCGAGCCGCCGCCGCGGACCTCGCCGAGCCACTCGCCGAACTCCTCGGCGTTGGACACGGTGGCCGATAGGGAGACCACCTGGACGTCCTGCGGCAGGTGGATGATGACCTCCTCCCAGACCGCGCCACGGAACCGGTCGGCGAGATAGTGCACCTCGTCCATGACGACATAGCCGAGGCCGTCGAGGGTGCTGGACCCGGCATACATCATGTTCCGGAGCACCTCGGTGGTCATGACGACGACCGGTGCCTCACCGTTGACCTGGCTGTCCCCGGTGAGCAGGCCGACCCGCGCCGCGCCGTGCCGGGCCACCAGGTCGAGGTACTTCTGGTTCGACAGCGCCTTGATCGGCGTGGTGTAGAAGGCCTTCCGGCCGGTGGCGAGGGCCTGGTGGACGGCGAACTCGCCGACGACGGTCTTGCCCGCGCCGGTCGGGGCTGCCACAAGAACTCCACGCCCGGCCGCAACCGCCTCGCACGCCTCACGCTGGAAGTCGTCGAGCGGAAACGCCAGCTCTGCGGCGAAGGCGTCGACGGCCGCGAGGGCCTCCGGCGACGGCTGTCCCTCGGTGGACGCGCCTCCCCGGGACCGGGACTCTCGAGCCCGACGCCGGGAGGCGGCATAGCGCTGCGCCGGCGTCGACATGGGTCACACGTTACGTGACATAGCGCGAGCTCGGCGCGACGACCCGGAGTGCCCCGGGCGCGACCTCGACGTCGATCGGCATCGGGTGGAAGCGCTCGCCGTCGGCCTGGGCCATGATCCCGGTCGTCTCGAGCCGGACCTTCTCACCGCGGAGGATCTCGATCTTCGGGTGCGTGACATGCGTGCCCTTGAAGACCCGCGGGAAGACCTTGAGGAACTCCAGGACGGAGACCTCGTGGAGGATGAGGACGTCGAGGAGACCGTCGTCGAACTTCGCCTCGGGCAGGACGAGCATCCCACCCCCGAAGGCCGGCCCGTTGCCCACCGCGACGAGCATCGCCGTGGTCTCGACGCGGTGACCGTCGACCTCGATGGCGTAGGGGATCGCCGTGAAGACCGGCAGCTCACGGGCCACGGCGAGGTTGTAGCGCATCGGGCCCTTGGGCCAGGACCACCGGTGGGCGCGCTCGGTGACGACCGAGTCGAAACCCCCGCCGAGGACCCCGATCCACCACCGGTCGCCGTCGGAGGCCCGCATGCGTCCGGCGTCGATGGTCCGGACCGCGCCGGAAGAGATGAGGTCGGCAGCCTGCTCCGGCTGACGGATGGGCAGGCCGAGCGAACGGGCGTTGTCATTGCCAGTGCCCGCGGCGATGATCGCCAGGGCCACCGGGGTGCCCGCGCAGGCGTTGACCCCCAGGTGCGCCATACCATCGCCACCGACCACAGCGAGAACGTCGATCCCCCCGGAGGCGACCGCAGCGCGGGCGTTGTCCGTCGAGTGGGCGTGCGAGTCGCCGGACAGGTCGACGACCTCCCCGCCGCTGGCCCGCAGGCGGGCTACCGCGGCGGCGCCCATGGCGGCTCCGCGGCCCCGGCCGGACGTCGGGTTGACCACGACCCCGATGCGCTGGCCCATCACGGGTCCAACGGTTCGGCGAGGTCGTCGATCGACGAGGCCTCGTCGTCGGGGGTGCCGAGCCAGCTCGGGTCCTTCTTGCGCCTGCGGCGGTCCATGACCGCGCACACTCCCATTGCGAGGAAGTAGAGCGCAACCATCGGCGCACCGATGAGGAACATCGAGTACGGGTCGACGGTCGGGGTGATCACCGCCGCGAAGACCATGATCCCCATGACGGCCCCCCGCCAGGCCTTTCGCAGCATTGCCGCCGAGACCAGCCCGGCGAGGTTGAGCCCGACGATGAAGACCGGCAGGAGGAAGGCGACCCCGAAGGCGACGATGAACTTGAGGACGAAGTTGAGGTAGTCGGCCGCCGGCGTGATGGCCGCCGCTCCCTTCGGGGTGAAGCCACGCAGCACGTCGATCGCCTTCGGCAGGGTGAGATAGGCAAGCCAGCACCCGGTGAGGAAGAGCGGCGTCGACGACAGGAGGAACCACAGCGTCACGCGCTTCTCGCGCTTGGTCAGGCCCGGGACGACGAAGGCCCAGATCTGGTACAGCCATACCGGCGTCGCGATGAGCATGCCGACGAAGAGGCTCACGGTGATCTGGATGGCCAGGCCATCGGTCAAACCCGAGAAGTTGACCTTGGTGAACGTGTCCGGATGGCTCAACTCGAAGTCGACCATCGGCTGCTGCAGCGCCGCGATGATCGGCTCGTAGAAGAGCCACCCGGCGATGGCCGCGATGACAATGGCCAAGGCCGCGATGAAGAGCCGCCGCCGCAGCTCGGCCAGATGCTCCAGGAGGGGCATCCGCCCCTCGGGGTCACCTCGGCGCCGGGCCATGGCGAGGCCGCCGAAGGTCGAGCGTCATGGGGTGAGCGGGCGCCGGTGGGCGCTCAGAGTGTGCTGTCGGGACGCCAGGGCTGCTCGGCCGGCTGCTGCTGAGCGGCCGGGGGCACCTGCGGGGTGGGCATGGAGGCGCCCGGCGTGACCGACGGAGGTGCGGCCGGGGCCGGCGGCGGGACGACCTCGCCCTGGACCGATGTCGGGGCGCCTTGGCCATCCTTCTTCATCTCGTTGACCTCGGACTTGAAGACCCGCATCGAGCGGCCGAGGCTGCGCGCCATGTCGGGCATCTTCTTCCACCCGAGGAGCAGGATCGCGACCAGCGCGAGGATGGCGATCTCAGCGGGGCCGAGTCTCATGAGGGCTGTCCTTCGTCGGAGCCGGGTCGAGCGGGCAGGCTTGCAGTGTACTCGCGCGGCATGGCCCGAAGGGCCCATCCCGGCAGGCGGTCGTGGCGTCGAAGGGCCCGGGCGTCGCGGCTGCGGGCCACCCCGCGCGCGTAAGCCGCTCGCAGCTCCCGAGGGGACCCGAAGACCGCCAGCTCCTTGGCACCCTTGAGCGGGGAGCGCTGCGGCTCGGCCATGGCCTCGAGTGCGTCGAGCTGCCTGGTCAGGGCCTCGACCTCCCGGCCGGCGGCAGCCACCTTGCCCGGGAGGGGACGCACCCGACGCCACAGGTACAGGCCCGCGCCGACGAGCAGCACGAGCCACACCACTGACCAGAGCAGGATGCGCACGGCCGCAGACTACGCCTGCTGCCCGAGAGCGTCGTATGCCGCCAGCGCCTCGCGGGCACCATCGCGCACACTCCGGGCGAGGTCGGCGGGCTCGACCACCCGGGCCGAACCGCCGAGGCGCCATACCAGGCGGGCGACCCAGCCGGGGTCTCCGGTGCGCAGGACGAGCCGACGGAAGCCACCCTCGAGCTCGGTGACGCTCTGCGTCGGGTAGTACTCGGCGACCCAGGCGGCATCCGGTCCGGTCTCGATGACCACGTCGAGGTCGGTGGGATCGGGGACGAACAGTCCTGCGGTGAGGTCGCGTCCGACAACCTGCTCCGGTATGGCGCCCGCGGCGTCGAGCACAGTGGCGGCGACGATCCGGTCGACCCGGAACAGCCGGACCGCCTCGGCGCGGTGGCACCACCCTTCGAGGTACCACCTCGACTCGATCGAGACCAGCCGCATCGGGTCGACATCCCGCTCGGTCGTCTCGTCCCGGGAGGGTACGAGATAGCTGAGGTGGACCCGCCGCCCCGACCGCAGCGCCTCGGACACCGTCGCGAGCGCCGCGCCCGCCGCGTCGTCGGCGATGGAGACCGACACCCGCGCGGACTCCGAGGAGGCGACGGCGCCCGCGGCAGCCTCCAGCTTGGCCAGCGCTCGTTCGACGGCATCCCCGCCGCCCGCGCCGGTAGCGCCGTCGGCCAGGGAACCGTCGCGGTCGGTCCCAGCGCCGGCCAGGCCCCCGACCTGGCTCAACGCGCGCAGCCCGACCATGAGGGTCAGTGCCTCGTCGAGGGTGAACCGCCACGGCCGGGCCAGGCTCTCGGCGTTGGAGAGGAAGATCCGGCCGTCCTCCCAGTCCGCGTCGATGAGGTCGTCGGGCAGGTGCCCGGGGGTGCCGCAGACGAAGAGGAGCGAGAGGTCCGCCTCCATCTGGGCCGAGGTGACCCCGAAGGTCGCGGCCGCCTCCTCCACCGGGATGCCCTGGTGGTCGAGCAGCCAAGGGACGAGGGTGAGCAGCCGACCCAGCCGGGCCGTCGCGGACTCGGCCGGCGTGGCGCGGCGGCGCTCGGCGGCGCTCATGAAGGCCCCGCCGCAGCGGCAAGGGCACCGGCCAGACGGGCCTTCACGCCCGCGACCAGCTCGGGCGGGGAGATCGCCAGCGCCTCGGGGCCGAAGCCGGCCACCTCGTCGGCCAGCCGCTCCAGGTTGGTCGAAGCCAGGGTCACCGTGGTCCATCCGGCGTCGTCGACCTCGCTCACGGCCCGACGTCGCAGCGTCTGCCCGGCACCGCCGCGGAGCCGGATGACCGCGGGGCTCTCACTCGGTGGGCCCGCGTCGGCAACCCCCGCGACGAGGACCCGCGGTCGGTGGTCGGCCGGGACGGCATACGCACCGGGCTTGCCGACCGTGGTGACCGCGCCGACGACCCGGCCCAGGCGGAAGACGCGCTCGGCACCGCGGTCGAGGTCGAAGCCGGTGAGATACCACCGACCGCGCCAGGAGGTGAGCCCCCAGGGCTGCACCGTGCGGGCCGCCGCGGAGCCGTCCGGTTTGCGGTACTCGAAGGAGACGACCTGCCGGGCCACCAGGGCGGCCCGGACGGCGTCGAAGGCCGGCTCGGCAGTGCGGATCGTCGGTTCGATGCCGACGACCGACCGCTCGTCGATCTCGACCCCCGCGGCCCGGAGCTTGTTGAGCGCCATCGACGCGGCACCCGCGAGGCTGGCCTGGCTCCACGCCCGCGCCGCCAGGGCCAGCGCGGTGACCTCGTCCGGGGCCAGGTCGACCGGCGGGAGGGCGTACTCGCGGCGGTCGATGCGGTAGCCGAGCTCGTCGTCGAAGAGCGGGTCGATGACCTCGGTGACCAGTGGTATGCCGAGGTCGCGCAGCTCGTCCTTGTCACGCTCGAACATTCGGTCGAAGGCCTCGATGGAGGCGGTCTGCTGGTACTGCGGGACGGCGTCGCGGATGTGCGCCTTGGTCAGCGGCCGGCGGGTCCACAGCAGGGCGATGACGAGGTTGAGCAGCCGCTCCGTCTTCGCCGCTGGGGTGGGCGCTGCGCCGGCCACGGACGGCTCAGCGGACGTCGACCAGGTCGACGACAAAGATCAGCGTCTCCCCCGGCTTGATGACAGTGCCGGCCCCGCGGGCGCCATACCCGAGGTGAGGCGGGATGACCAGGCGACGGCGCCCACCGACGCGCATCCCGAGCAGGCCGTCGTCCCAGCCCTTGATGACCTGGCCGATGCCGACTCGGAAGTCCAGTGGCGCGCCCCGGTTCCACGAGGCGTCGAACTCCTCGCCGGTCGACCAGGCGACGCCGACATAGTGGGTCGACACGGTCCGCCCGGCGGTGGCGGGCTCTCCGTCGCCGATGACGAGGTCCTCGATGACCAGCTCGGTGGGCGGGGTGTCCCCGGGGAAGTCGATCTCCGGCTTGTCGCGGTCAACGGCCCAGGCCATGGTGTCCTCTGCTCAGGTGGGTGGTGACGACTGGTCGGGTACTGACGTTGGGTCGTCCGGGGGTCAGGACGCGCCAAGGATGTCGACGACGAAGACCATCGTGTCGGTCCCCGAGATGTCCGGGAGCCGACCGCTCGCACCGTAGCCGTCCTTGGGCGGAATGATGAGCAGGACACGCGAGCCGACCTTCTTGCCGACCAGGGTCGCGTCCCAGCCCTTGATGACCTTCCCCACGCCGATGGCGAAGGTCGCCGGGGTCTTGCGCTGCCAGGACGAGTCGAAGACCTTGCCGTCCTTCCACAGTGCGCCGTAGTAGTGCACGGTGATCTCTTGACCGACCGTGACGACATCGCCATTGCCCTCGATGAGCAGCTGCTGGACGGTGTCGGCGGGCGGGGTGGTCTTGGGCATCGTCACGATCGGGCCGGTGGCGTCCTCGAAGGTCACCGTGGGCAGGCCTGCTGGCGGAGCGATGACGGTGCCCTCGGCCTTCTCCAGGACCGGCTTGGGGGTCGTGACATCGACGACATCGGCGACGACCACGAGGTTGTCGGTGCCTGAGATGCCGATCACGGTGCGTCCACTGGTGCCGAACGCCTGCGCCGGTGGGATGACGAACAGGATCCGGGAGCCCTTCTGGACCCCGGTGAGCGCCGAGATCAGGCCCGGGATCATGTCGGTGCCGCTGAGGGTGAAGGTCGCCGGCTGCTTCTCGCCATAGCTGCTGTCGAGCTTGACGCCCTCGTTGCCGACGTAGAGCACCTGGCGGACGGTGACCTTGTCACCGGTCTTGCTGAGCACCCCGGTGCCGGGGCGGAGCACCTTGACCGTCGTCGTCGAGACCGAGACCGGCTTCTTCGTCAGGGTTACCGTCGGCTCCGTGACCGGGTCGGTGCCCGCGGTGGGGTCGGCCCCGACGACCTGGATCGTGTCGAGCATCGCGCGGTCCGCAGCGGAAGGCGTGGCCATCGCCTGCGTCGTCGTCGCCGACCCGGTAGGCGTGGCCGGGCCCGAGGGAGTCGAGCCGCACCCGACGAGCACCAGGCTCGCGGACACCCCCAGGACCGCGCAGACACGAGTTGACGAGCGCACACGGACCTCCGCGAGATCGACAGAACAGGCTTCCTGACACTCTAACGCCGGGGCCGGTGCCGGCCCGCCTCAGCCGGACGTGATCTGCCTCAGCGCGTCCGCGTGTCGCAGGGTCGCCGCGCGCAGCGCCGCCACCGACGGGCCGGCCTGGAGGACCTCGCGGCTCGAGCTGGCCAACACGTTCGGCAGGGCCGTCCCGAAGACCCGTCGGACGTCCTCGGCCGTCGCCCCTTGGGCACCAAGCCCGGGGGCGAGCAGCGGCGCGTTCGCGGCGAGGAGGTCGAGGCTGAGGTCGGCCACGGCGGATCCGACGGTCGCGCCGACGACCATCCCGATGCTTCCCAGCTCGCCCCGGGCCCGTGCCGCCGCATTCGAGGCCGTGACCCCGGCGACGATGCTTCCCGCGACGCTGCCGCTGTCGGTCCTCGCGTGCTGCACGCTGGGGCCCTCCGGGTTCGAGGTGAGGGCCAGGACGAACAGGCCGCGCCCGGTCTGCTCGGCCAGGTCGAGCGCCGGGCGCAGCGAGCCGTAGCCGAGATAGGGGCTCACCGTCAGCGCGTCGGCCCGCCCCACGCTCTCCTCACCGAGGAAGGCCTGAGCGTATGCCGCCATGGTCGTCCCAATGTCCCCGCGTTTGGCGTCGAGGATGCTCAGCGTGCCGGCCTCCCGGAGCCCGGCCAGAGTGTCCTCCAGGACGGCGACGCCGGCGGCGCCATACCGCTCGAAGAAGGCGGACTGGGGCTTGACGACGGCGGCGACCCCGGCGTAGGCCTCGACGCAGGTCGCGGCGAAGGCCTTCACCCCGTCGACGCTGCGCGGCAGACCCCACGCGTCGAGGAGCTCCTCGTGCGGGTCGATCCCGACGCAGAGCGGCCCGAGATCGGTCATCGCGGCTCGCAGCCGGACCCCGAAGGGTGTCATCGCTGCCCCTTCCTCGCCGCGGCGAGCTCGCGGTTGACCCGGCTCACCCACAGCGGCCCCTCATAGATGAACGCGGTGTACGCCTGGACGAGGGTCGCCCCGTCGGCGAGCCGGGCCAGGACGTCCGTCGCCGAGCCCACTCCCCCGACGCTGATGACGACGCAGTCTGCTGGCAGGTGGGCTCGTAGCAGCCGCAGCACGGCGTGGGAGCGCTCCTGCAGCACCGGACCGGAGAGGCCACCGGCGCCGATCCGCTCCACCGTCGCGACGTCGGTCCGCAGGCCGGTCCGGGCGATCGTCGTGTTCGTCGCGACGACCCCGGCCAGGTCGAGCTCGACGACGAGCTCGGCGACCTCGACGATGTCGGCGTCGGCCAGGTCGGGGGCGATCTTGACCAGCAGGGGCACCGCCCGACCGGCCGCCCCGTCGGCCGCCGCGCGGACCGCGCTGAGCAGCGGGCGCAGCGCGGCGACAGCCTGGAGGTCGCGTAGGCCCGGGGTGTTGGGCGAGCTGACGTTGACCACGAGATAGTCGGCGTATGGCGCCAGGGCTGTCGCGCTGAGGACATAGTCGGCCGGCGCGTCGGCGGCCTCGACGACCTTGGTCTTGCCGATGTTGACGCCGAGGAGGATGTCGTCGCGGTGCGGCCCGGCGGCGCGGCGGCGCAGCCGGTCCGCCACGACGGCCGAGCCGTCGTTGTTGAAGCCCATCCGGTTGATGATCGCCCGGTCCTGCGGCAGCCGGAACAGCCGGGGGCGGTCGTTGCCGGGTTGGCCCTGGCCGGTGATCGTCCCGACCTCGATCGCCCCGAAGCCCCAGGCGGCGAGGGCGTCGATGCCCTCGGCGTTCTTGTCGAAGCCCGCGGCCAGCCCGAGCGGGCTGGGGAGCCGCTTGCCGAAGACCTCCACCCCGATGGCCGGGTCGGGGCGGGTCAGGGTGGCCTGCACGAGGTCGGTGAGCCGCGGGACGGCCGCCAGCCGACGCCACGCGCCGAAGGCCCGGTGGTGCGCGTCCTCGGCGTCGGTGCGGGTCAGGACGGTGTCGAAGACGGTCCGGTAGACCGGCAGCCTCATGACCGGGCCGTCCCTCGGCCGTAGAGGTCGAGGTCGCGGGCGTGGTCCTGGAGCGACGTGACCCGCAGCGGCCCGCCGCGCAGCGCCTCGATGCCGATGACGGCGGCGCCGAGCTGCTGGACGGTGGTGATGATCGGTAGGTCGGCCCCGGTGGTGGCGGTGCGGATGGCGTACCCGTCGCTGCGCGACAGCGCCCCGCTCGGGCTGTTGACGACCATCTGCACCCGGCGGGCCGCGATCAATTCGACGATCGAGCTGGTCATGCCCTCGGTGCTGGCACCCTCCGCGCGCTCGGTGATCTTGCGGACCGCCTCGGCCTCGATGCCATGCCGCCGCAGCACCTCGGCGGTGCCGGTCGTCGCGTAGATCCGGAAGCCGAGGTCGACGAGCCGCTTGACCGGGAAGATCATCGCCCGCTTGTCCCGGTTGGCCATCGACACGAAGACCGCGCCCTCGGTCGGCAGGCCGCCATACGCCGCGAGCTGGCTCTTCGCGAAGGCGACCCCGAAGTCCGCGTCGATCCCCATGACCTCCCCGGTCGAGCGCATCTCCGGGCCGAGAAGGGAGTCGACGACGGTGCCCTCTTGGGTGCGGAAGCGGGCGAAGGGCAGCACCGCCTCCTTGACCGACATCGGGGCGTGCGCCGGCATGACCCCGCCGTCACCGGTGGCCGGGAGCAGCCCCTCGGCCCGCAGCGACGCGATCGAGGCGCCCATCATGACCCGGGCCGCCGCCTTGGCCAGCGGGACCCCGGTCGCCTTGGCGACGAAGGGGACCGTCCGGGACGCACGGGGGTTCGCCTCGAGGACATAGAGGACGTCCTGGGCCAGGGCGAACTGGACGTTCATCAGCCCACGGACCCCGATGCCCTCGGCGAGCTTGCGGGTCGCCTCGCGGACCCGGGCCAGCTCGAACGCCCCGAGGGTGGCCGGCGGAAGGGTGCACGCCGAGTCGCCGGAGTGGATGCCGGCCTCCTCGATGTGCTCCATGATCCCGCCGACGTAGAGCTCCTCGCCGTCGAAGAGCGCATCGATGTCGATCTCGATCGCGTCGTCGAGGAAGCGGTCGACGAGGATCGGGTGCTCCGGGCTCGCGTCGGTGGCCTTCTCGACATAGGTGCGCAGCGAGGCGTCGTCGTAGACGATGACCATGCCGCGCCCGCCCAGGACGTACGAGGGCCGCACCAGCACCGGGTAGCCGATCCGGTGGGCGACGTCGAGCGCCTCGTCGATGCTGAACGCCGTCCCGTGCTGCGGGGCTGGCAGGTGCGCCTTGGCGAGCACGTGCCCGAAGGCGCCGCGGTCCTCAGCGAGGTGGATCGCCTCCGGGCTGGTCCCGACGACGGGCAGCCCTTCGGACTTGAGCGCCGCCGCGAGCCCGAGCGGGGTCTGCCCGCCGAGCTGGACAATGACTCCGGCGACCGGCCCGGCCTGGCACTCGGCGTAGTAGACCTCGAGGACGTCCTCGAGGGTGAGCGGCTCGAAGTAGAGCCGGCTGCTCGTGTCGTAGTCGGTCGAGACGGTCTCGGGGTTGCAGTTGACCATGACGGTGTCGTAGCCGGCGTCGCGCAGGGCGAAGCTCGCATGGACGCACGAGTAGTCGAACTCCACGCCCTGCCCGATCCGGTTCGGGCCGCTGCCGAGGATGAGCACGGCCGGCTTCTCGCGCGGGCTCACCTCGGTCTCCTCGTCGTAGGACGAGTAGTGGTATGGCGTCCGCGCGGCGAACTCGGCGGCGCAGGTGTCCACGGTCTTGTAGACCGGGCGGATGCCGAGGGCGTGCCGGACCCCGCGGACGACCGCCTCCGGCATCCCCCGCAGCTGGGCCAGCTGGGCGTCCGAGAAGCCGTGCCGCTTGGCCAGGCGCAGCTGGGCCGGGCCGAGCTGAGGGGCGCTGGTGAGCTCGGCGGCGATCGCGTTAATCCGCTCGATCTGGTCGAGGAACCACGGGTCGATGCCGGTGGCCTCGTGGACCTGCTCGACGGTGGCGCCGAGCCGCAGCGCCTGCTGGACCGAGACGATCCGGCCGTCGGTGGGGCGCCGGCTCTGCGTCAACGCCTCCTGCGCGGTCTGGCTCGTGGGCAGCCAGTGGAAGCTGCTGCCGGAGCGCTCCATCGACCGCAGCGCCTTCTGCAGCGCCTCGGTGAAGCTGCGCCCGATCGACATCGCCTCGCCGACGCTCTTCATCGTCGTCGTCAGGGTCGGGTCGGCCTGGGGGAACTTCTCGAAGGCGAACCGGGGCACCTTGACGACGACATAGTCCAGGGTCGGCTCGAAGGACGCCGGAGTCTGCTCGGTAATGTCGTTGGGGACCTCGTCGAGGGTGTAGCCGATGGCCATCCGGGCCGCGATCTTCGCGATCGGGAAGCCGGTGGCCTTCGAGGCCAGGGCGCTGGACCGGGAGACCCGAGGGTTCATCTCGATGACGATGACCCGGCCGTCGACCGGGTTGACAGCGAACTGGATATTGCACCCGCCGGTGTCGACACCGACCTCGCGGATCACGGCGATCCCGATATCGCGCAGCCGCTGGTACTCGCGGTCGGTCAGGGTCAGCGCCGGCGCGACGGTGATCGAGTCGCCGGTGTGCACGCCCATGGGGTCGAGGTTCTCGATCGAGCAGACGACGACGACATTGTCGGCGTGGTCGCGCATGACCTCGAGCTCGTACTCCTTCCAACCAAGGATGGACTCCTCGAGGAGGACCTCGGTGGTCGGGCTGGCCTGCAGGCCCGCACCGGCGATGCGCCGCAGGTCCGGTTCGTCATACGCAAAACCACTGCCGAGCCCACCCATGGTGAAGGAGGGCCGCACGACGAGGGGGTAGCCCAGGGTCTGCGCCGCGGCCAGGCACTCGTCCATGGTGTGGGCGACGACGGAGCGGGCGCTCTCGGCGCCGCACCGGGCGACGACGCCCTTGAAGGCCTCGCGGTCCTCGCCGAGCCGGATGGCGTCGACATTGGCGCCGATGAGGGGAGCGTTGTAGCGCTCGAGGACACCGCGCTCGTGCAGCGCCATCGCGCAGTTGAGTGCGGTCTGCCCGCCGAGGGTGGCCAGCACCGCGTCCGGGCGCTCCTTGGCGATGATCGCCTCGACGACCTCCGGGGTGATCGGCTCGACATAGGTCGCGTCGGCGAACTCCGGGTCGGTCATGATCGTCGCCGGGTTGGAGTTGACGAGGACAACCCGGATGCCTTCATCGCGCAGGACGCGGCAGGCCTGGGTGCCGGAGTAGTCGAACTCGCAGGCCTGCCCGATGACGATCGGGCCGGACCCGATGACCAGGACGCTGCGGATGTCGGCGCGCTTAGGCACTAGGCCACCTGTTCACGGGCCGGTCGAGACGCATCGCGTCAGGACCTCCTTCCCTGCCTCACTGGACAGCGGTTAAAGGACGGTCAGATTCGTTCCGATGCTACCGCGCCCGACGGGGCCGACCTGACCATACACACATGTCGGGAGCAACAGTGGCCTTGGGCGTGTTGGCGACGGTCGAAGACGAGACCGCCGATCGGCGACGACTGTTCGGGCATTCTAGGCTGAGCCTCGCAACCCATACGTGGAGCGTTGAGCCGAGGTCCCCAGGGAGGTTGTCGTGACGAGTGCGCTTGTTCTGACCTCAGTCGCAGTTGACGTCGGGACGCGGCGCAAGCACCGGAGGATTCTCCACAACATCGACCTAGTCGTAGACGCGGGCGAGTCGGTGGCGATCATGGGAGCGAGCGGCTCAGGGAAGAGCACGCTTCTTGCCGCATGCCTCGGATTGATCCCCGTCGCGCACGGCACCGTTACCCTCCGGGGCACCGACCTGGCCTCTTGTTCTCCTGCACGGTTAAGCGCGCTTCGGGCTCGACACATCGGAATGGTCTTCCAATCAGGAGAACTTCTGCGTGAGCTGACCCCGCTGGAGAACGTCGCGCTGCCCGCTGTCCTGAATGGTGTCGATGCGGCGACGGCGCGGTCCCGGGCCGCTGCGCGTCTCGCCGCTGTTGGCCTGTCGGATCTCGGCTCCCCGACGGATCGGCTGTCTGGTGGCGAACGACAGCGCGTCGCCCTTGCGAGAGCTCTGGTCAACGACCCCAGCCTCGTGTTGGCCGACGAGCCGACCGGAGGGTTGGACTCAACCACGCGTGACCTCGTCGTGGCAGGGCTCTTCGCGGTGCCGGCAGCAACGTCGTGCGGCCTGTTGGTCGCCACTCACGACAAGCATGTCGCCGCGCGAGCCGACCGGGTGTTCCAGCTGAGCGACGGCAAGCTCAGACCACTGAATGTCAGCCGCCGATGAAAGGCGCGTCTGCAGCGGTTACGCTCGGGCTGCGCAGCCGACGGAACTCAACCGGGGCTCTATTCGCCACCCTTGTGGAGGGGGCCGCCCTCATCGCTGCTGCGGTCGCGGCGATCCTTCTCGCAGGGACACATCTGGCCTACGAGCACCGGGCCGACCGAGACGCCGCGAGACTCCCTACTGGCAGTGAAGAGTTCTTTGCTGCCATGGAACCGGCACTCGATGGGTCACCTGACCAGCGGCAGCTTCTCGAGGCGCGAGCCCGGCTGTCAGCTGGGGCACCCTTCGTCCTTCAGGCCCGATTCGCGCGGCTGAGCGACGGCCTTCAGCACTCGGTTGTCCTGGTGGTCCGCCAGCAAGATGGCGTCGCCCCACCTCCCGGTCTGCCCCGATGGCCGCTTCCTGGGGAAGCGTTCCTGTCCAGCCAGCTGCTCACAGACGGCGCCGCGGAGGGGATCGCCACTCGCTACGGCAAGCTTGCCGGGACCATCGCGCCGGAGGGTCTGACGAGCGCCAACGAGCGCCTTGCCTATGTCAATCCCCTTCCAGGGTCGGTTCCGGCGGGCCAAATGGTGCCATACCAAGCGTTCGGAGGTCCCAGCCGACACTGGTGGGACGACCCTGTCCGGGTGTTCGGCGACAGTATTGGCCTTACGCCAGCGCCATATGTGTTGGTTCTCTTCCTCCTCCTAGCCGTTCTGCCGGCAGGTGGTCTTTGTCTGGCGGCAGGACGGGTCACGGCGCCTGCCCGGAATCGGCGACTTGTTACTCTGCGGACGTTAGGCGCCTCGCCGTGGCAGGAGCGGTTCGTCCAGTTCGGCGAGCTCCTCCCAGCCCTTGTCGTCACTACGGTTGCTTCCGCGGGCCTGGTCAGTTGCCTCGTCACCACTGACATCACGCTCCCGATCACGGGGTACATCTCATCGGCCGAGGCACTCCGAGCGAGGTGGATCTGGCTCGTGGTCGCCGCCCTGTTGGGACTCACAGGTGGCGCGCTCCTGGTCGTCGGGCGTCGCGCCCGAGCGGCTGCCGACTCCACCCGACCAGAATCGCGGGACTGGAAATGGCCGCTCTGGTCGGCCTTCCTCACCCCGCTGGGACTCGTGGCGGCTGGACGGCTCCCGGATCTCGTTGATCCGTCGCGCAGGACCACCTGGTATGTCTCGTACTTGGCCTGCACCCTTCTTGTCCTCCTCGGCACGCCAATGCTCCTCTCGTGGATCGTCAAGGGGACTGCCGCCATCCTCGAGACCTGGTCGGCCCCCCGGTTGAGCCCCTCGCTTCTCATCACATGCCGAGCTCTCCTGCGCAACCCGGCTGCGGTGGCGTCGCCAGCGGCCGTCATCGTCTTGTCAGCCGTGATTGCCTTTCAGGGTCAGTTCGTGACGAACACCCTCGGCGACCGGGCCCGTCAAGCGCTCGCGGTCTCGACTGCGCTGGAGGGGCGGGTGGCAGTGGCGATGTATTTCGATGGGGTGCGCGGGGCGCAGGAGGCCATTCGCCGCACTCCCAAAGGCGTCCATGTCCTCCTGGTGTCCGAGAGCGACCCGCCGGAGGTTATGGGGACGTGCGAGGCTCTCGCTAGTGTTGGCCTCACTTGCCCGCCCTCGGGGCAGCCACAGATCGCCCACCTCATCGGCGGAGACCTCCAGTTCCTGCCCCTGTCGATCCCCATCGACCAGGGCACTGTGGAGGTGCTGCAGGGAGACCCGGCGGCCGCAGCCCCCCGCTTCACACAGCAATGGCTGGTCTTTCACAGCCGCACTGCGATCAACACTGAAGCTCTCCAGGAAGCCGTCGTCCCTACGACCTGGCCGAACGACGGTCCCGACTCTCCAGGCTACTCGTATGCCGGCGCCGGATTCGCGGCAGCCCACGAAAGCACGTGGATCAGCCTCACCGCGCTATTCGCCTTGGCCCTACTCGCCATCGCGATCGGTTGTGGCACCTATTCCGCCACCCTCGGTCTTGGTAAGGTGCTCGCCCCCATTGGCGTCCTCACTGCTCGTCCGGGGCCGTTTGTCGTCGCGGCAGCTGCCCTGGCTGCTCTTCCCACAGCATTGGGAGGAGTCGTTGCGGGCCTCCTCGGACTTCGGCTCACGCAGATTCCGGTGGATGCAGGAATTGCCCTCCCCTACGGGGGCACCCTCCTCGCCGGCTTTGTCGGTGTCTGTATCGTTGCAGCCGCCATTCAATGCCTCGCCGCCGCTTTCGTCGTACGAACAGCTGCATGGTCCTGGCGCCCTTGACTAAGACGGTACGGCGCAGCTTTGGGCGAGGAGGTCGACGAACCGGTCGAAGAGATAGGACGCGTCGTGTGGACCGGCGGCGGCCTCGGGGTGGTACTGGACCGAGAACGCCCGCACCGCGCCGCTCGCGTCCCGCAGCTCCAGCCCCTCGACGACGTCGTCGTTGAGGCAGATGTGCGAGACCCGGGCGGTGCCGAAGTCGGTCGCCGCATCACCGGTGCGGGGCGCGTCGACGGCGAAACCGTGGTTGTGCGCGGTCACCTCGACCTTGCCGGTCGCCTTGTCGAGCACCGGCTGGTTGATCCCCCGGTGCCCGTAGGTGAGCTTGTACGTCCCGAAACCCAGCGCCCGACCGAGCAGCTGGTTGCCGAAGCAGATCCCGAAGAAGGGTATGCCGGCCGCCAGCACCTCCCGGAGCACGCCGACCTCGCGGTCCGCCGTCGCGGGGTCGCCCGGGCCGTTGGAGAAGAAGACCCCGTCGGGCTGGACCGCGACGATATCCGCGAAGGTCGCCGTCGCGGGCAGGACGTGCACCTCGATCCCCCGCTGCGCCATGAGCGCCGGGGTCATCGCCTTGATCCCGAGGTCGAGGGCGGCGACGACATAGCGCCGCTCCCCGACCGCCGGGACGACATATGCCGAGGTGGTGGAGACCTCCGCGGCCAGGGCGGACCCGGCCATCTGCGGTGACCGGCGGACCCGCTCGACGAGCGCCTCAGGGCCGGCCGTCGCGGCCGGGCCGGAGAACAGCCCGACCCGCATCGCCCCGCGGTCCCGCAGGTGCCGGGTCAGGGCGCGGGTGTCGATCTCGCAGACCCCCACGACGCCCTGCCGGACGAGCTCGTCCTCCAGCGACCCGGTGGCCCGCCAGCTCGACGGCCGCAACGCCGGGTCACGGACGACGAAGCCGCTGACCCAGATCCGTGCAGACTCGTCGTCCTCGCGGTTCCAGCCGGTGTTGCCGATGTGTGGGGCGGTCATGACGACGACCTGCCGGTGGTATGACGGGTCGGTCAGGGTCTCCTGGTAGCCGGTCATCCCGGTGGCGAAGACCGCCTCACCGAAGGTCTCCCCCACCATCCCGTATGACGAACCGGTAAAGATCCGCCCATCCTCGAGAACCAGGGCCGCCGGCCCACGCGCGACCACCGGCTACTCCCCCGCGCTGACGACCACGCCGTCGCGGGCGGTGACCCGGCCGCGGAGCAGCGTGGCGACAACCCGGCCGGCATACGAGCGGCCGTGCCAGGGGTTGTTGCGCGACAGCGACGCCGACGCCTCCCGGTCCACCGTCCACCGGGCCGACGGGTCGACCAGCGCAAAGGTGGCCGGCTCCCCGACCGCGATCGGCCGACCATGCCGCTTCGACAGCCCGGCGATCCGGGCCGGCGCGACGGACATGACTTCGGCGAGGCGCTCCATCGACATCTGCCCGGTCGCCACCATGAGGTTGTGGACGACGGCGAAGGCGGTCTCCAGGCCGAGCATGCCGAAGGCCGCGTCGACGAAGGCGTGCTGCTTGTCGTTGAGGGCGTGTGGGGCGTGGTCGGTGGCGACCGCGTCGATCGTGCCGTCCGCAAGGGCCTCGCGCAGGACGAGGGTGAACTCCTCCGGGCGCAGCGGGGGGTTGACCTTGTAGACCGGGTCGTAGCCGCTGACCAGGTCGGTCGTCAGCGCGAGATGGTGCGGGGTCACCTCGGCGGTGACGGCGATACCCTGAGCCTTGGCCCAGCGGATCACCTCGACCGCGCCCGGGGTGGAGACGTGGGCGACGTGCACCCGCGACCCGGTATGCCGGGCGAGCATGACGTCACGGGCGACGACGACCTCCTCGGCGACGCTCGGCCAGCCGGGCAGGCCGTACCGTCCGGAGATCTCCCCCTCGTGACAGCACGCATTGCCGTCGGCGAGCCGGGTGTCCTGGGAGTGCTGCGAGACGACCCCGCCGAAGGCGCGGACGTACTCCAGCGCCCGGCGCATCAGCCGGGCGTCCTGGACGCACTTGCCGTCGTCAGAGAAGACCCGGACCGAGGCCCGCGACCGGGCCATCAGACCGAGCTCGGCGAGCTCCTCGCCGGCCAGTCCCTTGGACACCGCGCCGACCGGCTGGACGTCGACCAGGCCACAGGCCCGGCCAAGGTCGAGGACCCGCTCGGCGGCCTCGGCGGTGTCGGTCACCGGTGAGGTGTTCGCCATGGCGAGCACGGCGGCGTACCCGCCCGCAGCGGCCGCGGCCGACCCGGAGGCCACCGTCTCGGCGTCCTCACGCCCCGGCTCACGCAGGTGGGTGTGCAGGTCGACGAAGCCCGGCAGCGCGACGAGCCCGTCGGCGTCGAGGACCTCGACACCGTCGCCGCTCGACACCGACCCGACCTGGGTCACCACGCCGTCCTCGACCAGCAGGTCTGCCCGTCCGCCCCCGAGGATGCTCGCCCCGCGGACGAGAAGCCGCGCCGTCATACCGCCACCTCCGTCGTGTCCGCCGCCAGCAGGTGGTAGAGCACGGCCATCCGCACGGCGACACCCGCGGAGACCTGGTCGAGGATGACCGAGTGCGGCGAGTCGGCCGCCTCGGGGCTGATCTCGAGCCCGCGGTTCATCGGACCGGGGTGGAGGATCGCGACATCGGGGTTCGCTGCGCTCAGCGCTCGGTACCGCGCCGCCGTCATGCCGTAGCCCACGGCATACTCGCGGGCCGTCGGGAAGTACCCACCCGACATCCGCTCCTTCTGGACGCGCAGCATCATCACCGCGTCCGGGACGTCGTCGCCGGAGAGCACCGCGTCGAGGTCCGAGGAGACGGTGAAGCCGTCTCGCGCCGACCAGGCGCCAATCCCGCTGGGCAGCAGGGTGGGCGGCGCGACGACGGTGAGCCGGGCCCCGAGGGTGCGCAGCAGGATGAGGTTGGAGCGGAACACCCGGCTGTGGGTGAGGTCGCCGACGATGGCGATATGCCGGCCCTCGAGCGAGCCGATCCGCTGCTGCATCGTGTAGGCGTCGAGCAGGGCCTGGGTCGGGTGTTCGTGCGTGCCGTCACCGGCGTTGATGACGCTCGCGTCGACCCAGCCGGCCACCTGGTGACAGGCGCCGGAGGCCGAGTGCCGGATGATGAAGGCGTCGACCGACATCGCGTCGACGGTCAGGACCGTGTCGCGCAGCGACTCCCCCTTGGACGCCGAGGATCCCTTGGCGGAGATATTGATCGTGTCAGCGCTCATCCACTTCCCGGCGAGCTCGAACGAGGTGCGGGTCCGGGTGGAGTCCTCGAAGAAGAGGTTGATGACGGTCCGGCCGCGCAGCGTCGGGAGCTTCTTGACCTCGCGGTGCTGGATGTCGTGCATCGAGGCGGCCGTGGTGAGGATCTCCTCGGCATCCGCCCTGGTCAGGTCGGCGGCGGAGAGCAGGTGGCGGCGGGTCATCGGGGCAGCCCTCCGGTGATGCGGACGACGTCGAGTCCGTCGTGCTCGGTGAGTCGGACCTGGACCTTCTCGGCGGTCGAGGTCGGGAGGTTCTTGCCGACATAGTCGGCCCGGATCGGCAGCTGCCGGTGGCCGCGGTCGACGAGGACGGCGAGCTGGACGGCGCGGGGCCGGCCGTAGTCGGCGAGGGCGTCGAGCGCCGCGCGGACCGTGCGGCCGGAGTAGAGGACGTCGTCGACGAGGATGACGGTCTTGTCCTCGACGCCGGTGGCCGGGATCTGGGAGGGCTCGACGTGCCGGGTCGGCTGGTGGCGCAGGTCGTCGCGGTACATCGTCACGTCGAGGACACCGACGGGCACGCTGACGCCTTCGACCTCCTCGATGACGGCGACGAGCCGGCGGGCCAGGCTCGACCCGCGGGTCGGGATGCCGAGAACCACCACCGTGTCGAGGCTCTTGGTCCGCTCGAGCACCTCGTGGGCGATGCGGCGCAGGGCCCGGGCGATATCGGCGTCGGTGAGGACGACCCGGGCATCCGGTGGCGAGGGGTCCGGTGGCGGACCGTCCGGCGACGCAGGGCCTGGGGACACCGGCGACGGGGCCGCGGCAGCGGCGAACACCGGGTCGAGGGACTGGGCTTGTGGTTCCACGTCGGGACACGCCACGGCGATGGACCTCCTTCCCCGCCTCGCTGGACGGGTCGTTAAAGGATGTCGGACGGCTCGGAGTCTAACCCCCTCGGCCACGTCCTCACGAAACCCCCGCGCCGCGCGTTCCACGAGTGTGATCGGATGCATCCCATGACCAGCACGCCACGCCTCGACCGACTGACCCGCAAGCCCGACCGGGGCACCTCCAACCGCGCCCGGCTGGACGCCCTCCTCGACGACCAGCTCGTCGCCACGGTCTCCAGCGTCGTCGACGGCCAGCCGTGGATGGTCCCGCTGCTTTACGCCCGCGACGGCGACCGGGTGCTCATCCACGGGTCGACCGGGGCCGGGCTGCTGCGCCATTTCGCCGAGGGTGCCCCGGCGTGCCTCGGGGTCTTCGCCCTCGACGGGCTGGTCGTCGCCGAGTCGACCTTCGAGTCCTCGGCCAACTACCGCTCGGCGGTCCTCCGCGGGACCTTCGAGATCCTCACCGGCCGCGCCGCCCACGACGCGCTGAACATCCTCTCGGACAAGATCCTGCCTGGCCGCACCTCCGAGGTGCGCTCCAGCACGGCCAAGGAGGTCGCGGCAACGGTCGCCCTGGCGCTGCCCATCGAGGAGGGCTCCTGGCTCTACAAGGAGCGCACCGGCCTGCCCGGCGAGCCGGCCGAGGAGGTCGCCCCGACGACCTGGATGGGAGTGGTGCCCTTCCGGACCGTCCGCGGCCCGGCCGAGCCGGCTCCCTGGACCGGCCCCGAGGCCCCCGTCCCGGACTCGGTGCGCCGCGTCATCGAGCGCGGATGACCACCCAGCGGGTCCCCTGGCAGGCCAAGTTTCTCGCCCTCGCGGTGATCTGGGGGTCGAGCTTCCTTTTCATGATGGTCGGCCTGCGAGCTCTCGAACCGGTCCAGATCTCCACTCTGCGGGTGCTCTCCGGCGGCATGGTGCTCCTGGCTCTTTCCGTGGCCACCGGCACCCGGCTCCCCCGCGAACGGTCGACGTGGGGTCACCTCATGGTGTCCGGCTTCCTGCTGTCGACCCTCCCCTTCACCCTCTTCGCGTATGGCGAGACCCGGGTCAGCTCGGCGCTGGCCGGCATCGGCAACGCGGTCACCCCGATCGCGACACTCCTTGCGGCGATGGTCTTCCTCCCCAGCGACCGGCCGACCCGGCGGAAGGTCACCGGCGTGCTCCTCGGCCTGCTCGGGGTGGTCATCATCCTCCAGCCCTGGCGTGACCTCGGCCGCCCCGACCTCGTCGGTTTCGGGGCAACGCTGCTGGCCGGGACGTCATACGGGCTGGGGTGGGTCTACAACCGACGCACCATCGGCGGACGCGACCTCGGCGGGCTGGCTCAGCCGACCGCGCAGCTCGTCGCCGCCGGCGGCCAGCTGGTCGTCGTGCTCCTTGGGTGGTGGCTGGTCAACCGGTCCTCGGTGGCGCTGCCGTGGTCGGTCCGGCCGGGCTCGGCGCCGCTGTGGCCTGTTCTGGCCGTCCTCGCCCTCGGCGTCCTCGGGACCGGGGTCGCCTTCGCCTTCCAGTTCGACGTCGTCCGCGCCGCGGGGCCGACGGTCGGCGCGACGGTGACCTACCTCATCCCCATCGTCGCGGTGCTGCTCGGGGTCGTCGTCCTCGGCGAGCGGCTGTCCTGGCCGCAGTTCGTCGGCGCCGGCATCGTCATCGGGTCCGCCGCGCTCACCCAACGTCCATCGAAGCGATGAGCTTCTCCACCCGCTCGTCGGCCGCAGCGAAGGGGTCCTTGCACAGCACGGTCCGCTGCGAGTGGTCGTTGAGCTTCAGGTGCACCCAGTCGACGGTGAAGTCCCGGCGGTTCGCCGAGGCGGCCCGGACGAAGTCGCCGCGCAGCTTGGCCCGGGTCGTCTGCGGCGGGATCGACTTCGCCTCGAAGGTCTCCAGGTCGCCGGTCACCCGGGCGACCTGCCCGTGCCGGAGCAGGACGTAGAACAGCCCCCGGCGCCGGGTGATGTCGTGGTATGCCAGGTCGACCTGCTGCAGCCGCGGGTCGGACAGCGCGATGCCGTGCTTGACCTGGTAGCGCTCGATGAGCCGGCGTTTGATGACCCAGTCGATCTCGGTCTCCACCGCCGCGAGGTTGCCCGTCGCCACGGCCTCGAGGGTGCGCCCCCACAGGTCGAGGACCTGCGGGACGAGCGGGTCGTCGGCGCCGTCCCGGTCCACGTGCGCAGCGGCCCGCTCGAAGTACGCGCCCTGGATGTCCAGCGCGGTGGCCTTCTTCCCGTTGGCCAGGCGCACCAGGGTGCGCCCGGTGGGGTCCTTGCTGATCTCCCGGATCGCGCGGATCGGGTTCTCCAGCGTCAGGTCAGGTATGCCGACCCCCGCCTCGAGCAGCCGGAGCACCAGGTGCGCCGAGCCGACCTTGAGCAGGGTCGTCGTCTCGGACATGTTCGAGTCGCCGACGATGACGTGCAGCCGCCGGTAGCGCTCGGCGTCCGAGTGCGGCTCGTCGCGGGTGTTGATGATCGGCCGGCTCCGGGTGGTCGCCGAGGAGACGCCCTCCCAGATGTGGTCGGCCCGCTGGCTCACCGCGTAGTGCGCCGACCCGGACGGACCGACGACGAGCTTGCCCGCCCCGCAGGTGATCTGCCGGCTGATGAGGAAGGGGAGGAAGACCTCCGCGACGGCGCTGAAGTCGCCGGACCGGCCGATGAGGTAGTTCTCGTGGCAGCCGTAGGAGTTGCCGGCTGAGTCGGTGTTGTTCTTGAAGGCGTAGACGGTCCCGTCGATCTCCTCGTCGGTCACCCGCGCCTGGGCGTCCTCGACGAGGCCCTCGATGATCCGTTCACCGGCGCGGTCCTGGGCCAGCGCCTCGCGCAGGGTGCTGCACTCCGCGGTCGCGTACTCCGGGTGCGACCCGACGTCGAGATAGAGCCGGGCCCCGTTGCCGAGGAAGACATTGCTCGACCGGCCCCACGAGACGACCCGGCGGAAGAGGTAGCGGGAGACCTCGTCGGGGGTGAGCCGGCGCTGGCCCGACGAGGTGCAGGTCACGCCATACTCGGTCTCGATCCCGACGATCCGATGCTCCACGGGGGCCACTGTACGTGCCCGGCTGCCCGCCCCAGCGGGCTCACGCCGGGGTTTTCGCCCCACCGGGCTGACCTGTCATCATGGGCCGCATGACTGCGACGTCCACCACAGCATCGGCGCCCCGCGCGTCCGAGGCCATCGGGGATGTCGCTCACCACGCCTCGCTCATCCTCGCCCGGGCCCAGGAGCTCGCCGACCAGCTCCGCGCCGAGGCTGAGCGGGCCCACGCCGACGCCCTCGCCGTCGCCGCCCAGCGACGCACCGAGGCCGACGACCTCCAGGCCCGCGCAAAGGCTCTCCATGACGACGCGGCCAGCGCGCACGCGCAGGCCCAGGCCCGGCTCGCCGAGGCCCACGACGACGCCGCCGCGCTGGTCCAGGACGCCGCCGAGCAGGCCGCCCTCATCACCTCGGCCGCGAACCGCACCGCGGAGGACGCCGTCGCGGTGGCCCGCGCCGAGGCCGACGCGCACCGGGCCGCCGCAGACGACGAGGCGCAGTTCGTCCTCGGCCAGGCCCGCTCGGCGCACGCGAGCGCACTCGCGGAGATCGACGGCCTGCGCGCCGAGCTCGACCGGTCGCAACGGGAGCGCTCCGAGCAGCTCGCTGCGGAGGAAGCGCGCCGGCTGGCAGAGGCCCAGGCGCAGTCCGAGGCACTTCTCGCCCAGACCGAGGCGGCGGCTGCCGCCGAGGTGGAGCAGGCCCAGGCCACTGCGGCTGGGCTGCTGGACCACGCCAAGACCGTTGTCGCCGAGGCGACCGCGGAGGCTGCCCGGATCACCCGCGACGCGCGCGCCGAGGCCGACCGGCTCCGGAGCCGGGTCCAGGCCGAGTCCGACGAGGTCCTCGCCGCCGCCGCCGCGCACATGGACTGGGCCAAGGGCACGATGCGCGATGTCCTCGACCAGGCGCACGAGGAGGCCGCGACCCTGCGCTCGACGACCCACCGGGAGCTGGCCGACCACGTCCGCGACCGGCGTCAGGCGGCGCAGGCCCTGGTCACCACCGCCGAGCACAACGCCCGCGAGTCGGTCACCCTCGCCGAGGCCGAGGCCGCACGGGTGCGCGCGCAGGCCGAAGCGGTGCTCACCGCCGCGCGCGAGGACGCCCAGCGGTCGCTGCTCACGGCACACACCGACGCCGAGCGACTCCTCGCCGAGGCGAAGGAGAGCGCCGCCGCGCATACCGCTCGCGCGCAGCGCCGCCTCCAGGAGGCCGAGCACGGAGCCCGCCTCGTCCGGGAGCGCACCGCAGCGGAGGTGGAGAAGCTGCAGCGCGAGGCGCACGAGAACCGGCGGGAGGCTCGTGCCGAGCTCGTCCGGTCGGTCAGCTCGGCTCGCACCGAGGCCGACCAGCTCCGCGCCGAGGCCCGGGGGATGCTCGACCGGGCCCGCGCCGAGGTCGCCGCACTGGCCAAGCGCCGCGACGACATCACCGCCCAGCTCGGCACCCTGTCCGGGGTCATCGAGGCCCTCGCCGTGCCGGAGACCGCACCGACCGAGGACCCCCCGGAGCCTCCCGCCGGATAACCTGCCGGCCCGACCCCCTCACCCCAGCCCCGCCCGACCCCCCGATGAAACGAGATGGACCGATCGCCATGACTGACACCTCCGCCTTCCGCACCGTCCTGCGCGGCTACGAGCCGAGTCAGGTCGACCACGCCGTCGCCGAGCTGGCCACCTCGGTCGAGGCCGCCCGGCAGGAGGCTGCGGCTCGCACGGTCGAGGTCGCCAACCTCCATGCCGCCAACACGGCCTTGGAGCGCAGCGTCGCCACCCACGCGAGCCGGATCGCCGAGCTCGAGGCGGCCCAGCGCAGCGCCGCCAACCCCACCTTCGCCGACCTGGGGTCCCGGATCGGCTCGATGCTCACCCTCGCCGACGAGGAGGCCGCGCAGATCCGCTCCGGCGCCCAGGCCGCCGCCGACGAGCATCGCGCCCAGTCGACCAAGGAGGCCAACGCCACCCGGGCGGCGGCCGACCGGTATGCCGAGGACGCCCGCACCAAGGCCGACGCGGAGGCGACGAAGATCGTCGAGGACGCCCGCCGGAAGGCCGATGCGATCCTCGACGACGCCGACCGTGAGGCCTCGGCCCGCCGCGGCGAGGCCGAGGCCGTCTACGAGAACCAGCGCGCCAAGGCCGCCGCCGCCGCCGCGGACTTCGAGACGACCCTGGCCACCCGGCGCGACAAGGCCGCCGCCGAGTTCTCGGCCCAGATGGACCAGCACCAGCTGTCGCTGACCGCTGTCCAGGACCGTGCCGCCGCGCTGGCCGCCGAGTCGGACCGCGCCCACAAGGACGCGGCCGCGACGGCCACCGGCCTGCTCGACCAGGCCCGCGCCGAGGCCGCCTCGCTCCTCGGGGCTGCGCGCGAGCAGGCCGACCGGATCCGCCGCGACTCAGAGCGCGAGCTTGCTGCGGTCACCGCTCGACGGGACAGCATCACCGCCCAGCTGACCAACGTCCGCCAGATGCTCGCCACGCTCGGGGGCGGCTCGTTCATCGACCCCCTCGGTGGGCACACCGAGGCCGAGGTCGCGCCGACCGTGGCCGTCGCGGCTCCGGAGGCGGACGCGTCCACCAACCATGAGGAGGCCTCGACCGGCGACGACGACACAGAGCCGGCCACGGAGGCACTCGCCGTCGAGGACGCCGATGTCGCCGCGCTGCTCGAGTCCGCTCCTGCGGACGCCGAGCCGGTCACGCAGAAGGTGTCGCGCTGATCTCAGCCGCTCAGCCCTCGTCCTGAGGCAGGTCGGTGACCGTCGAGGTCTCGCTCAACAGCTGGGCCAAGGTCGCGACGCCGATCCGGCGGAAGGTGCGCCGCGGTCGGCTGCGGTCGAGGACGGCCGCCTCGAGCTGCTCGGCCCCGAGCTCGCGGGCAGCGCCACCGGCCGGGTCGGCCGCGAGGACGCCATACCCGAGCCGCAGGGCCTCGGCGAGGGACATCCCGGGCCGCCACTGCTCCTCGAGGCGCCGTTCGGCCTGCTCGGCCGCACCGCCCATGGCGACGAAGCCGCGTTCGTCGGCCACGGAGCCGTCATACGTGAGGCGGTAGATCTGGTCCCCGTCGGCACTGTGCCCGACCTCGGCGACGACGATCTCGACCTCGTACGGCTTGGACTGCTCGGTGAAGACCGCCCCCAGGGTCTGGGCGTAAGCATTGGCCAGTGCCCGGGCGGTGACATCGGAGCGGTCGTAGGAGTAGCCGCGCAGGTCGGCGTACCGGATGCCGGCGACGCGCAGATTCTCGAACTCGTTGTACTTCCCGACGGCGGCGAACCCGATCCGGTCGTAGATCTCGGACACCTTGTGCAAGGTGCGGGACGGGTTCTCGGCAAGGAAGGCGATGCCGCCGTCGTACTGGGCGACGACGACCATCCGGCCCCGCGCGATGCCCTTGCGGGCGAAGTCGGCCCGGTCCTTCATCAGCTGTTCGGGCGAGACGTAGAAGGGCATTGTCATCGGGCACCTCCGGGGTTGCCCCGGCGGGCCTGGACCAGCGCGAGGACCATCGACTCGAGGTCGTCGTCACCGACGAAGCGCACGCCCTGGCCGTCGATGACCGCGACGCGGGGCCAGATCTGGCGGCCTACGTCCGGTCCGCCGGTCGCCGAGTCGTCCTCGGCGGCGTCGTAGAGCGCCTCCACGGCGATCGCCACAGCCTGCTCGCTCGACATCTGTGGGTGCCAGAGCTTCTTCAGCGCCCCGCGGGCGAACAGCGAGCCAGAGCCGATGCAGTGGTGGTCACGCTCGGGGTAGCAGCCGCCGGTGACGTCATACGAGAAGATCCGGCCGGCCTGCTGGTCCGGGTCGTAGCCAGCGAAGACCGGCAGGACACTGAGACCCTGCATGGCCAGGCCAAGGTTGCCGCGGAGCATCGTCGCAAGCCGGTTCGCCTTGCCCTCGAGGGACATCAAGGTGCCCTCGATCTTCTCGTAGTGCTCCAGCTCGACCTGGTAGAGCTTGACCAGCTCGATGGCGACCCCGGCGGTCCCGGCAATACCGACAACCGAGAACTCGTCGGTGGCGAAGACCTTGTCCATGTCACGGTTCGCGATGAGGCTGCCCATCGTGGCGCGCCGGTCGCCGGCCATGACGACGCCGCCGGCGCAGACCAGGGCGACGATGGTCGTCCCGTGCGGCGCCTCCATCGCCGTGCCGACGGGCAGGGCGCGCCCCCCGGGCAGCAGGGTCGGGGCGTGCTCGCCGAGGAACTCCGCGAACGAGGCCGAGCCCGCTCTTAGGTATGCCGCAGGGAGGCGGCCCTCATGGGTCTGGCTCACTGCCCGCCCTTCTGCACGAACCCCCGGACGAACTCCTCGGCGTTGGACTCGAGCACCCCGTCGATCTCGTCGAGCACCGCGTCGATGTCGTCGCTCATCGCCTCACGCCGAGCGGCTCCAGCCGGCGCAGCCGGCGGGGGTGGCTCGACCGGGTCGCCCTCGCGCTTGGTCGGTCGGCTCTGCTCCTGGCTCGACATACCTTCTCCTCACTCGCCGCGGGCGGTGCAGCCGTCGCGGGTCGTTCCCGACCCACCACGGGTCACTGCTGACCCTACCGAGCCGGTCCGACTTCTGTGGCTCACGACGCCAGACCGGCGAGCAGCTCGGCGACCCCGGCCGCGGTGTCGACGAGCGCGCCGACCTGCTCCTTGGTCCCGCGGCGCGGGTCGAGCATCGGCACGCGCCGCAGCACCGGGTCGCCCGGCACCTCGAAGACCACCGAGTCCCAGGACGCGGCGACGACCTGCTGCCCGAACCGATCGAGGCAGCGGCCCCGGAAGTACGCCCGGGTGTCCTCCGGCGGGTTCGTCACCGCGGCGAGGACGTCGGCCTCAGGGACGAGCTCATGGACCCGGCCCATCGCCCGCAGCCGGTGGGCCAACCCCTTGCTCGGCCGGACGTCGGCGAACTGCAGGTCGACCGCGGCGAGCCGGGCGTCGCCCCAGCCCAGCCCGTCCCGGTCCCGGTAGCCCTCGAGCAGGCGCAGCTTGGCGACCCAGTCGATCTCGGCCGCGCAGGACATCGGGTCCTCCCCCAGCCGGGTGAGGATCTGCGCCCACCACGTCATGACCTCGGCCGTGTCGGCGTCGGGGCTGCCCCCGTCGCGCGCCAGGTATGCCGCCGCGGCGTCGTGGTAGACCCAGAGCAGGTCGAGGGCGCGCATCCGGCGCCCGTCGGCGAGCTCGACGAGGCGGCGCAGGGTCGGGTCGTGCGAGATCTCATGCAGGGTGCCGACCGGTCGGCGCAGGGTGAGATCGGGCAGGACGCCGGCCTCGATCATGCCCAGGACCAGCGAGGTCGTGCCGACCCGGAGCAGCCCGGCGACGTCGAAGTGCACCGCGTCACCGATGATGACGTGCAGCCGGCGGAACCGGTCCGCCTCGGCGTGCGGCTCGTCGCGGGTGTTGACGATCGGCCGTTTCAGGGTGGTCTCCAGGCCCACCTCGACCTCGAAGAAGTCGGCCCGCTGGCTGATCTGGAAGCCCGCGGTCCGTGAGTCCTGGCCGATCCCGACCCGGCCCGCGCCGCAGATGAGCTGGCGGACGACGAAGAAGGGGATGAGGTCGCGGGCGATCCGTCCGAACGGGGTCGAGCGGCGCATGAGGTAGTTCTCGTGGGTGCCATAGGAGGCGCCCTTGCCGTCGGTGTTGTTCTTGTAGAGGTTGATCGCCGGGGCGCCCGGGTCCTGGGCGAGCAGGTCGACGATCTGCGCGCCGAGGACCTCACCGGCCCGGTCCCAGGTCACCGCGGCCCGTGGGCTGGTCACCTCCGGTGAGCTGTACTCCGGGTGGGCGTGGTCGACATACAGGCGGGCGCCATTGGTGAGGACGACATTGGCCATCGTCGGGTCCTCGTCGGTCAGCTGGCTCGGGTCGGCCATCATCCGCGACATCTCGAAGCCACGGGCGTCCCGCAGCGGCGCCTCGTCGGCATAGTCCCAGCGTCCCCGTCCGGTCCGCAGGCCGTGGACCTGCGCGTATGCCGTGACGACGGCTCCCGAGAGCAGCATCGGGTTCGCCGTGGGGTGGCCCGGGACGGAGATGCCGTACTCGGTCTCCACCCCCATGATCCGGCGCACCGTCATACCGCCAACCCTAGGCCCCGTGGCGCCCACCGGGGGTCTACCGTCCGTTAGGCTGTCCCCGTCACGGCAGCGAACGCGCGGAGGGGTCTGTGAAGGACATCGTCGTGTTCTCGGGCAACGCCCACCCTCGGCTCGCCCAACGGATCTGCCACCACCTGGGTGTGCCGCTCGACCACGTCGACATCCGCCGGTTCAGCAACGACTGCATCCAGGTCCAGCTGCTGGCGAACTGTCGACAGCGGGATGTCTACATCGTCCAGCCCCTGGTGCCACCCACCCAGGAGCACCTCATGGAGCTGCTTCTGATGATCGACGCGGCGAAGGGCGCCTCGGCGGCGTCGATCACCGCCGTGATGCCGCATTACGCGTACGCGCGCTCGGACAAGAAGGACGCCTCCCGGATCTCGCTCGGGGGGCGTCTTGTCGCTGACCTCCTCGTCACCGCCGGAGCGACGCGGGTGCTGACGATGGAGCTGCACGCCCGGCAGGTGCACGGCTTCTTCTCCGTCCCGGTCGACCACCTCACCGCGATCGGGATCCTCGCCGACCACTTCCGCTCCCAGGACCTCGGCGACTCGGTGGTCGTCTCCCCCGACTTCGGCAACGCCAAGTCGGCCACCTTGCTGGCCCGCCTGCTCGGGCTGCCGGTGGCCGCCGGCAACAAGCACCGGATCTCCGACGAGGAGGTGTCCATCCAGATCGTCGGTGACGTGCGCGGCAAGCACGCGATCATCATCGACGACGAGGTGGCCACCGGTGGGTCGATCGTCGAGCTGCTCGACCGGCTCGCCGACGACGGCGCGGTCAGCGCCAGCGTCAGCTGCACCCACGGCCTGTTCACCGGCCCCGCGGTGGGCCGGCTGCGGAACCACCCGATGATCCGTGAGGTCGTCACAACCGACACGGTCCCGCCGCCGAGGGACTGGCCCGAGCTGTGCACCCTGTCGGTGTCGGCACTGTTCGCCGAGGCGATCAGCCGGATCCACGCCGGGAAGTCGATCAGCAAGCTCTTCGCCGGCGTCGACCCCACCCATGCGCCGCCACCGCAGCCGAAGCTGCCCTTCGACGACCTGCCCGACGACCTCGGGCTCGGCGTGCCCGGTCTGTTCGCCAACACCTTCGCCCCGTGAGGGCCCGGACGGCATACCTGCTCGACTGTGCCGCGGTCACCCTCTTTGCGGCCCGTGGGCCGCGCCAGCCACGGCGAGGAGAACCCGGTCCTCGGCGTCCTCATCACCGCCTGGCCGTTCCTCGTGGGCCTCACCGTCGGCTGGCTTTTCACCTTCGGTCGGACCCACGCCGCCCCGTTGGGGGTGCGTGCCGCGGTCCCCGTCTGGTTGGTCACCCTGCTCGGCGGTATGGCGGTGCGGGCGTTGACCGGCCGGGGCGTCGCGTGGTCCTTCGTCCTCGTCGCCGGTGCCGTCCTCGCCCTGCTGCTCCTGGGGTGGCGCTGGCTCGAGGCTCGGCGGACTGCCGAGACCGCGGCGGACTGACCGCCCCTCACGGCGCAGTCGCGACGACCGCCCTACCAGGAGCTGTGCAGCGGGCGGCCCTCGGCATACCCGGCCTGGCTCTGCAGCCCGATGACGGCCCGCTCGGTGAACTGCTCCAGCGTCGCTGCCCCCGCGTAGGTGCACGCCGAGCGCACCCCGGCGGTGATGGTGTCGAGGAGGTCCTCGACACCGGGACGCATCGGGTCGAGGAACATCCGCGAGGTCGAGATGCCCTCCTCGAAGAGGGCCTTGCGGGCCCGGTCGTAGGCCGTCTCGCCGCTGGTGCGCTGGCGCACGGCACGCGCGGACGCCATACCGAAGGACTCCTTGTAGGTGCGACCGTCGGGTGCGATGTGCAGGTCACCGGGCGACTCATAGGTGCCGGCGAACCACGACCCGATCATGACATTGGTCGCTCCCGCGGCCAGCGCGAGGGCGACGTCCCGGGGATGCCGGACGCCGCCGTCGGCCCAGACGTGCGCACCGAGCTCCCGGGCGGCCGCTGCGCACTCGAGGACCGCGGAGAACTGCGGCCGACCCACCCCGGTCATCATCCGGGTCGTGCACATCGCACCGGGACCGACGCCGACCTTGACAATATCGGCGCCGGCCTCGACAAGGTCGCGAACCCCGCCGGCGGCGACGACATTACCCGCGACGAGCGGGGCGTCGATGCCCTCGGCCCGCACGGCGCGGAGCGCGTCGAGCATCTTCTCCTGGTGCCCGTGCGCGGTGTCGAGGACGACGACGTCGACACCGGCCTCGACGAGCCTGGTGGCGCGGGAGGCCACGTCTCCGCCGACGCCGCACGCCGCGGCGATCCGCAGCCGCCCGTCGTCGTCGACGGCCGGGCGGTAGAGGGTGGCGCGCAGGGCGCCCTGGCGGGTCAGCAGACCGACGAGCCGACCGTCCTCCCCGACCACGGGAGCGAGTCGGTGCCGCAGCTCGCCGAGCCGGTCGAAGGCGGTCTCCGGGTCGATGCCATCGGGGATCGTCGCGACCTCGCGGGTCATCACCTGGCCGATCTGGGTGAACCGGTCGACGCCCTCGAGGTCGGCCCCTGTGACGACGCCGAGCGGGCGGCCGTCGTCGACGACGACGATCGCCCCGTGGGCCCGCTTGTGCAGCAGCCCAAGTGCGTCGGCGACCGTCGAGGTGGGCGCGAGGGTGACCGGCGTGTCGTGGACGAGGTGGCGGGTCTTGACGAAGTCGATGACCTCGGCGACGACGTCGACCGGGATGTCCTGCGGGATGACGGCGATGCCACCGCGACGGGCCACCGTCTCGGCCATCCGGCGGCCGCTCACCGCGGTCATGTTGGCCACGACAACCGGGATGGTCGTCCCGGTGCCGTCGCAGGTGGCCAGGTCGACGTCCATCCGGCTGCCGATGGCGCTGCGGCCCGGCACCATGAAGACGTCGTCATAGGACAGGTCGACGGTCGGCCGCAGCCCGTTGAAGAAGCGCATGGCACCAGAACCTAGCCGACGCGGAGCGGCCGTTGGGACCACGCCCGGCGGGGGGCCCCGGACCCGCCCTCGATGCCTTAGGGAGTTGGGGGGACCGCAGATCGGATGCTCGCGGGGATGGGACCGAGTCCCGGCAGCGCCGTGACAAGCCCCGCAGCGACGAGCGATATGGCCGCGAGGGCCCACCCGTCCCACCCCAGACCCCGGCCCGCGGTCCAGATCGTCGCCGCGACCATGAGCACCTCGACGGCGAAGAACGGGACGAGGGCGGCGAACGCTACGGGCAGTCCTGGGCGAGACGAGACGGGACTCAATCCCACCCGACGTCTCCCCGCGACCCAGAGGAGGTGGCCGATCGCGACAAGGACGGCGTACGCCGCACCCACACCGAGAACACTCACGAGGACGCCCTGGAGGCCATGGTCGCCGATCCACGCGAGCCCGCGGGACACGGTGTCGTCCCGGCTCCGAACCCAGTCCGACCCGCGCCTGATGAGGTCGACAACGCTCGACACCCCCGCGAGGGTGGAGACCGCCGCGATCGCAGCGGGCAGCGCCACCAGACCGAACCAGCCGCGGTGCCGGATGGTGCGGACCAAGCGGCGCTCGAGGTCATAACGCTCCGCCGTGGCGAGGTCCGCGCCAGGGTCCATGACGAGGGCCGCCAATCGGTCGACGAGTGCCGGATTGCGCTCGTACCGAATGTGGTCGAGGAGCAGTGAGCTGGCGTTGTAGAGGGGCCATTCCTCCGGACCGGGCGGGCTGGCGCCCCCCTCGACCGGACCCGCCTCGTCCGCAGCCGACTGCAGGGCCTCGCGCAACGGCCGCACGGAGCGAGCCAACGACGGGCCGAGCTGCACAGGTGTGTCCAGGATGTCGAGGTAGGGCTGAATGCGCAGCCGGCGCCCGCGGGCGATACACCGTTCCCAGCGCGCGCGGGCTTCCCCGGGCGTCCGACCGAAAGGACCGGACGGCACCGGATCCCAGATCGCCCAGGCGTTGATCCACCGCACCGAAGTACTGGCCCAGCGGTCTGCGATGGGCCACGGCTGCCGCGTCCCGAAGGTGGGCCGGTTGAGCAGCGACACGGCGCCGCCGACAGTGACGACCACCGTGGGAGTGGTCGCCGCGTCCACTCCATCGGAGAAGCACGCGTCCATCGTGACCGCCGCGCCTTGGGAGTGCGCGACGACGATGACGTCGCGGGCATCGATCCTCGCCTGCCGCACGGCAGCCCGCACGACGTCGCGCATCGCGGCGGCGCGCAACGGGTGCCGAGTCCACACCGTCGCATCGCCGAGGAATGCGCCAAGCCCGGCGACGAGCGGCTGGGCGAGCCGGCCGAGTCCGGGGATGGGCGCGACAAGCGTCAGCACCGTGAGGGCCAGCAGACCGGCGACGAGAACGACACCGAGCATGGCGACCTCGACGACGAGGGACACCGCCATGACGACAGACGACGCGGTCGCAAGCAACGCCAACGAGGTCAGTGCGCCCACCCCACCAGAGACGCCGCTGATGACGCGCATCGGACCCAACCAGGTCCGGGTGAGGCCCTCAGAGAAGGCCCGAGCCATGTCCGTCATGGCCCGCGTCGACTGTGCGCCCGCCATGTTGACCCGGACCATGTGACGTACCAGCCGACCGAAGGCGCGCAGCGACATCGACCACGACCAGCGCCATACCTCGGATGCACCGGTGGGCCGGAAAGCGTCAGCCCACAGCGCCTCCGAGGCAACGATGTGGCGGCCGCCGACGACCATCGAGATCCGGTCGGGTGAGGCCGGGTCCACCGTGGCGGCCTCGACGACCAGACCTGCGCCTCCAGCGGCGCGGTCGAGAGCGTCGAGCCGTGCCGCCAGCGGCTCGGCCCAGCCGAGCAGGGTCTGCGAGCGGGCCTGCTGGCCGATGCCGTGGACGAAGACCACCGCGACGTCCGCTGTCACGGCGGGCAGTATATAGCGGCTCGGGCGCCCATCAGAGGTAGTGACCGGTGCTGCCGATATTGGCGATCGAGCGGCCCGGCTCGGTGCCGTCCTTGCCGCCGACGAGGGTGCGGATGTAGACGATCCGCTCCCCCTTCTTGCCCGAGATCCGCGCCCAGTCGTCCGGGTTCGTCGTGTTCGGGAGGTCTTCGTTCTCCTTGAACTCGTCGACGCAGGCGGCCAGGAGGTGGTCGACCCGCAGCCCCGGCGCACCCGTGAGCAGGTCGTCCTTGATCGCCATCTTCTTGGCCCGGTCGACGATATTGTGGATCATCGCGCCGGAGTTGAAGTCCTTGAAGTAGAGGACCTCCTTGTCACCACCGGCATAGGTGACCTCGAGGAACTGGTTGACCTCGGTCTCGGAGTACATCCGCTCCACCGCTGCGGCGGTCATTGCCTCGATGGTCCGCTGCGGGTCACCGTCGTTCTCGGTCAGGTCGCTGTGGTGCAGCGGCAGATCCGTGGTGAGGTACTTGCTGAAGATGTCCCGAGCGGCCTCCGCGTCGGGGCGCTCGATCTTGATCTTCACGTCGAGCCGTCCGGGCCGCAGGATGGCCGGGTCGATCATGTCCTCCCGGTTCGAGGCGCCGATGACGATGACATTCTCGAGCCGCTCGACCCCGTCGATCTCGGACAGCAGCTGCGGGACGATCGTCGTCTCGACATCGGAGGACACCCCGGACCCGCGGGTGCGGAAGAGCGAGTCCATCTCGTCGAAGAAGACGACCACGGGCGTGCCGTCGGAGGCCTTCTCCCGGGCCCGCTGGAAGACCAGCCGGATATGCCGCTCGGTCTCGCCGACATACTTGTTGAGCAGCTCGGGGCCCTTGATATTGAGGAAGTAGGACTTGCCGATCTCGTGGCCGGTCTTCTCGGCGACCTTACGCGCCAGCGAGGCCGCGACGGCCTTGGCGATGAGCGTCTTGCCGCAGCCGGGCGGGCCATAGAGCAGGACACCCTTCGGCGGGCGCAACCGGTACCGGGTGTAGAGGTCGGGGTGCAGATAGGGCAGCTCGACGGCGTCGCGGATCTGGTCGATCTGCGGCCCGAGCCCACCGATCTCCTCGTACGCGATATCGGGGACCTCCTCGAGGATGAGCTCCTCGACCTCGGCCTTGGGCACCCGCTCATAGACGAAGCCGGACCGGGTGTCGAGCAGGACCGCGTCCCCGGCCCGGATCCGCTCGCCTCGCAATGCCGTGGCGATGCGGCAGACCCGCTCCTCGTCGGCGTGGGCCACGACGAGCAGCCGCTCGGCGTCCAGGGCCTCCTTGACCGTGACGACCTCACCGACCCGCTCGTACCGGCAGGCCTGAACGACGTTGAGCGCCTCGTTGAGCCGCACCTCACGACCCTCGCCGAGGTCGGCGAGCTCGACCGAGGGGCTCACCGCGACCCGCATCTTGCGGCCCCCGGTGAGGACGTCGACCGTGGCGTCGTCGTGGACATCGACGATGATCCCGAACGAGCTCGGCGGCTGGGCGAGCCGGTCCACCTCGGACCGCAGGGTGACGATCTGCTCGCGGGCGTCCTTGAGGGTGCGGACGAGGCGGTCGTTCTGCGCCGACAAGGTGGTCACCGAGGTCTGCAGCTGCAGGACTCGACGCTCCAGGTCACCGACCCGGGTGGGCTGCTCCGGCCGCCGGGCCCCGAGCGCGCTGACCTCCGCGGCGAGCGCGTCGCGCGCCGGCTCGTCCGCGGCGGGCGGGCGCTGCGTCTCGTCGGTGGTCACCGTGGCCTCCTGCGGGTATGACGTCCTGGCGACGACGATAACCCGCCGCGGCCTCAGAGTGCGGGACCGTCTCCCACGTCGCGACGGACCCGGCGGATCTTGCGCTCCGAGATAGGCCGCTCGCCCAGCTCCTCGGCGCTCCAGTCGCGGTCCGCGGCCTCGGCCGGTTGGTCGTCATACGCGCCCTTGGCGGGCCGGCGGGTCCGCCGTGGTGCGGCGACCCCCGGAGCAAGCCGACGGGAGGTGATGAGGAAGCCGGTGTGGCCGTGCATGCGGTGCTCGGGGCGGACGGCAAGGCCCTCGAGGTGCCAGCCCCGGACCATCGACTCCCACGCGCTGGGCTCGGTGTAGCCGCCGTGCTCGCGCAGCGCCTCAGCGACCCGGGACAGCTGCGTGGCCGTGGCGACATAGCAGATCAGGACCCCGCCGGGCACGAGGGCGTCCGCGACGACGTCGAGGCACTCCCACGGGGCGAGCATGTCGAGGACGACCCGGTCGACGCAGCCGGGCTCGACCACGCCGGGGAGGGCGTCGACGAGGTCGCCGACGACGACACTCCAGGCGGGGTGGTCGACCCCGAAGAAGGCACGGACGTTGCCGCGGGCGATATCGGCGAAGTCCTCGCGCCGCTCGAACGAGATGAGCCTGCCGCCATCGCCCACTGCCCGCAGCAGTGACATCGACAAGGCCCCCGAGCCGACCCCGGCCTCGACGACCGTGGCTCCGGGGAAGATGTCGGCCATCATGACGATCTGGCCGGAGTCCTTCGGGTAGACCACCGCGGCCCCGCGGGGCATCGACATGACGTAGTCGGCGAGCAGCGGACGCAGCGCGAGGTACGCCATACCGGCGGTGTTCGTCACCACAGTGCCGTCCGGGGCGCCGATGAGGTCGTCGTGCAGCAGCCGGCCACGGTGGGTGTGGAACTCCTTGCCGGCAGACAAGGTGATCGTGTGCATCCGCCCCTTGCCGTCGGTGAGCTGGACCCGGTCCCCTTCGAGGAGCGGGCCACGCCGCAGCTCGGCACCGGTGGGTGTCGCTGCGGTAGGTGAGGGCAGTGCGTCGGGCATGGGTCGCCAGTCTAAGCGGGCGTGCCCTGGGTCAGCGCCACGACGTCGCGGGCGTAGACGCAGCCGGCGGGCTCGCCGTCCGGCCCGATGACGACGACTGCGGCGGCCCCGCTGCGCTCCAGCGCGATGGCGACAGGCACGACGTCCCCGGCGGGGTCGGCCTGGACCACCCACGGGTCAGGGAGTCGGACCGCAACCGCGTCGGCGGACGCTGACTCCCAGTCGCTGCGCGGGATCTCGGCCAGGGCCGCCGGGTCGACGATGCCGAGCGGGTGCTGGTCCGCGCCGATGACGACGAGGGTCGCCTCACCGAGCCAGGGTGCGATGGCCGCGACCGAGTCGGTATGGCGTGCCAGGCGGATCGGGCGCAGCAGCGTCGACAGCTGCACGCTCTCGAGACGGCCGCGGACCTGCCCACCCCGGATTGCCGCGCCGGCTCCGCGCCAGAGGAAGAGCGCGATCATGCCCACCCAGACGATGCTGAACAGGCCGAGCGGCTCACCAGCCAGGGCCGGGCGGATGAGGAACCAGTAGAGGACGACGAGGGTGACCACTCGACCGAACCAGCCGGCCACGATGCGCCCGGTGTTGCGGTTCTTCGTCGCCCCCCAGACCAGTGACTCGACCAGATGGCCGCCGTCGAGCGGGAGGCCCGGGAGAAGGTTGAACCCGCCGACGAAGACATTTGCCAGGGTGGCGGCGTTGAGCAGGAGCTCCCCGATCTCCCACGGGACGGCGGGGGCGGCGAGATGGCAGATCCCGGCCAGGGCGAAGTTGGCGGCCGGGCCGCTCACCGCGACCAGCGCGCTGGCCCCAGGCCGGTTGTTGGTCGAGTCGTAGATCGTGTGCCCGCCGAGGAGGTGGACGACGATATGCCGGACCTGGTACCTCGCGCGCACCGCCACCACCGCGTGGGCTACCTCGTGGATGAGGACGGTGATGAGCAGGACGACGGCATAGGCCGCGGCGACGAGATAGGCGGAGATCGCCGGGTCCGCGGGCCGTACGGTGCGGACCTGAGGCGCGAACATGTAGATGACGAGGGCGGCGATGACCAGCCAGCTCTTCGCGAGATAGACCGGGACGCCCGCGATAGCGCCGATCCGCCACGCTTGGTCCGGCTCGGTGGACTCCTCAGCGGCCGACGGGCCGGCCGTCGGTGCCCGGCCCTCGGCCGCGTCGCTCATGGGGTGAGGATAGCCGCCTGCGCCGTCTCGCCCGGTCAGCCCCTCAGGCCCCGTCATCGTGCGCCCCGCGACTGTCAGGGCCTCGCGGCTCACCATCGAGAGATGGCAAATGCACGGTATGACGGGGCCCCGGGCACGCCATACCGGCCGTTTGCCATCTCTCGATGACGGCCACAGCCCAGGCCGCCCCCGACGGCAGCCGCGTGGCGGCCCGGGGCCGCCGGACGGCTGCCGGGAGGTTGTCGGCGGGGCGGCATACGCTGGCGCCATGACCCAGGTCCGCGCCCTCTCCCCCAGCCGCGCGGCCGACTTCATGCAGTGCCCGCTGATGTACCGGTTCCGGGTCGTCGACCGCATCCCGACGGCGCCCAGCCCGGCCGCGGCGCGGGGCACCCTCGTCCATGCCGTGCTCGAGCGGCTCTTCGACCTGCCCGCGGAGCAGCGCACGGTCGCCGCCGCCGTGGCCTTGGTCCGGCCGCAGTGGGCGCGTCTGGTCGAGGAGCAGGCCGAGCTCGCCGGGGTCCTCGACGCCGGCGTCGACGAGGTCGCCGAGGTCGATATCGAGGGGCGCTGGCTCGACGGCGCGGCGCAGCTGGTCCGGCAGTGGTTCGACCTGGAGGACCCGACCCGGCTCGAGCCGGCCGAGCGTGAGCTGTATGTCGAGACCGAGGTCGACGGGCTCGTCCTTCGCGGGTATGTCGACCGGCTCGACGTCGCCGCCGACGGGGCGCTGCGGGTGGTCGACTACAAGACCGGGCGCTCCCCCTCCGAGCTGTTCGAGGGCAAGGCGCTCTTCCAGATGAAGTTCTACGCGCTGGTCCTGTGGCGGCTGCGTGGCGTGGTGCCGCGGATGCTCCAGCTGGTCTACCTCGGCAATGGCGAGATCGTCCGATATGTCCCTGACGAGGCAGACCTGCTCGCGGTCGAGCGCAAGGTCAAGGCGTTGTGGGCCGCGATCGAGCGGGCGGCGGTCGACGGTGACTGGCGGCCCCGGCAGTCCCGGCTCTGCGACTGGTGCGACTACAAGGAGTACTGCCCGCTCTGGGGTGGCACTCCCCCGCCGCTGCCCGACGACGCGGTTCGGCGGGCCCTCGACCCCGCCGCCGTGGGTGCCGTGGACGTCGTCTCGGCCACCAGCGACTAACCACGAGAGCAGGCGATGCCCGGGGGTCGGCGGGCCTTGGCACGTTACGGCTGGGGTGGAGCCCCCCGATGATGACGACGGGGGCCGTGGACCTGGTGGTCCACGGCCCCCTCGCCGGTCAGGAGCGCCCTACGGGTTGACGCTCACCTGCATGAAGGTGTTCTGCGCCGACACGCTGTCGACGCGGATCCTCGTGCCGGTGTTCGGGACCGGAACGCTGGCCCAGCCGTAGTTCCCGATGGCCGGGTTCGGTGCGACCCAGTACGACGTGGAGTCGTCGAAGGTCGACACCGCCGGAAGACCGCCGTAGGTCGCGGCGATGCTGTTGGCGTGCAGCGTGATCTTGTCGGTGCGCTGCAGGCCGAAGGTCGCGTCGTAGCTCTGGATCCGCGGGCGCCATACCGTCCCGTTGTCCGGACGGACCATGAGCGCGGGGTGCGCGTCCACGGGGAGGAAGAGCCCACCACACCGGCCGGAGAGGCAGTTGTCGCCGACATTGTTGTCCGCGAACGAGGTGTCGTAGTACCAGACCAGGAGGCCGTCCTGGTACGGATAGTGCTCCACCCAGTTGCCCAGTGCCGCATTGTCGAGGAAGCCGAAGTTGTACGGCCCCGTCTTCAGCCCCGAGTCGTAGCCCTGGTAGTTCCGGAACTCGGCGAAGTAGGCGTTGAAGAAGGACTGCGTCACCGTACCGGTGGTGCGGATGAAACCGGTGTAGGTCCAGCCCGGGTCGGTCTCGGCGCCATCGGTCGGCAGGCCGGTGATGGCGAGGTCGTCGATGCTGAGCCCAGCCGGTGCGACCGCACCGTCGGTCCAGTACCGGAAGCCGAGCGTGACGGTCTGGCCGGCGAACGCCGACAGGTCAGCCGTAAGGTCGACCCACGCCCCGCCGGAGCTGCCGGTGATGCCATTGCCGAAGTTCTGGCCGTTCGGGTTCGTCGCGCTCGAGAGGTTCGTTGCCACCGGCGTCCCGTTGACCGTCAGGTAGGCGTAGTCCCAGTCCTGCTCGATGTCGTACCGCGCCTTCGCGGTGATCGAGACGGTGCCCGCTGGCAGGGTCACCGACCGGGTCATCGAGTTGTCCAGGTCGTTGCCCGACCCCGAGTAGTAGAAGGACGTGCCGGCGTATGGCGACCCGATGTCCGTGGAGATCTTCTTGTCCGGCAGGAGGACGACAAGCTGCTGGGCCTGTTTGGTCGTCGAGACCGCTGGGCCGAGCTTGACCGAGGCCTTCTTTCCGGCACCGACGACCTGGTACTTGGACCAGCCGAGGAAGATCTTCTCGTAGGCGCTCATCGAGATCGGCTTGGACCCGATGCCGTCAGCGGGCAGGCCGGTCGAGCCGTACGAGCCGCTGGAGTACAGGGTCCAGAAGCCGGTCGAGTTCTCCGCACCGCCGGTGTTGCCGCTGGTGTCGTAGAGGTCGGGTAGGCCGAGGTCGTGGCCGTACTCGTGCGCGAAGACGCCGACGCCGCCGTTCTCCGGCTCGACGGTGTAGTCGCCGATCCACAGGTTCGTGCCCCCGACCTGGATGCCGCCGAGCGGGTTGCCCGCCGGACCGGTGACGCCGATGTTGTTGTAGAAGGCGTACCAGCGGTGGCTCCAGATCGCGTCGGTGCCTTGGGCCCCGCCGCCGGTCTCCTCGCCCTCACCGGCGTGGACGGCCTGGAAGTGGTCGATATAGCCGTCCGGCTCGGTGAAGTTGCCGTCGCCGTCGTAGTCGTAGCGGTCCCACTGGTCGAACTGCGCGAGGTATGCCGCGATCTCGTCCGGCGTCTTGCCGGCCGCGACCTGGGCGTTGTACCAGGCGTTGACGGTGTCGCGGACGAAGAGCCAGGTCCGGGCGCAGACGATGCCACCGCAGTAGTTCGAGCCGTAGTTGGCTGCATTGAAGGGCAGCTGGGCCCAGTCCTCGACGTGTCCGTTGACGGTGTACCGGTTGCTCGACTGCTCGAGGTAGAAGTTGCGCATCGAGATGTCGCCGGGAGTCTCGGAGAAGAGCATGTGCTCGTAGTAGGCGCGGGTGAAGTCGGGCGACCAGATCGTCGTGTTGTCGACGGTGCGGTCCGGCTGCGGGATCTGGTTGTGCACCGGGCCGGGCGTCCCTCCATAGGCCGGGTTGACCTGGGTGCCGAACTCGCCAAGGACGGTCCAGATCGAGTCTTCACCCTGGCGGGCCAGCTCGACGTACTGGCCCTTGGCCACCTTGACGACCTTGTTGTCGCCGACGGCGGTCGCCTTGCCGGCCACCACCTTGTTGAGGGCCGCGCTGCGCAGCGCCCGCTGCTTGTCTGCCAGCGGCGACCGCAAGTCATCGGTCTTCGGTGCCGCATTCGGTGCAGGGTCGAGAGGGGCCGCTGTTGCGGCGGGGATCGTGAACCCCACCGCGAGCGTGATCCCCGCCGCGACCGCGACCCATCGTGTGCGTCGTGACATGGCGTCTCCTGAGTGAGATCGCGCGACCTTGCGCGATCGGGCCGACGAACTCCCCCGAGTTCGCCCACATGGGAGGGCGTGACGAGAGGACCGTAATCCCGGATGGTGAGATCTGCAATGCCGCCGCGCGGGCCCAGCACCTCAGCTCGCCGTCACCCGCCGAGCCAGTGGGCTCAGCCGTTCGTCACATACCGGTCAGCAACGTCCAAGGCCACGTCGAGGATGGCCATGCCCGCGCGGATCTCGTCGGGCGTCGTCGTGCACGGCGGGACGATATGGGTCCGGTTGAAGTGGACGAAGGGCCACAGCCCCCCGGACTTGCATGCCGCGGCGAACTCGTTCATCGGTGCCGCGGCCGCGCCGGCAGCATTGAACGGGACCAGCGGCTCCCGGGTGGTCCGGTCTTTGACCAGCTCGAGCGCCCAGAAGACGCCGAGACCGCGCACCTCACCGACACTCGGGTGCTTCTCCGCGAGGCGAGTCAGCTCCGGCCCGATGACGTCGGTCCCGAGCATCCGGGCGTGTTCGACGATGCCCTCGTCCTTGAAGATCTCGATCGACGCCACGGCCGACGCGCACGCCAACGGGTGCCCCGAGTAGGTGAGACCGCCCGGGAAGGCGCGCTGCTCGAAGCTCGCCGCCACCGCGTCGGAGATGATGACGCCGCCGAGCGGCACGTAGCCGGAGTTGACCCCCTTGGCGAAGGTGATGAGGTCCGGCTCGACGCCCCAGTGGTCGACGGCGAACCACTCGCCGCACCGCCCGAAGCCGGCCATCACCTCGTCGGCGATGAAGACGATCCCGTACTCGTCACAGATCTGCCGCACGCCGGCGAGGTAGCCGTCCGGCGGGACGAGGATGCCGTTGGTCCCGACCACGGTCTCGAGGATGATCGCCGCGATGGTCGCGGCCCCCTCGACCATGATGACCTCGCGGAGGTGCTGTAGGGCCCGCTCGCACTCCTGCGCGTCGGTCTCGGCGTGGAAGGCCGACCGGTAGGTGTAGGGCCCCCAGAAGTGGACCACGCCGCCCATGCCCGGCTCCGACGGCCAGCGCCGCGGGTCGCCGGTCAGCATGATCGCGCCGTTCGTCGCCCCGTGGTAGGAGCGGTATGTCGCCAGGACCTTGGGCCGTCCGGTGTGCAGGCGCGCCATACGGATGGCGTTCTCGTTCGCCTCGGCCCCACCGTTGGTGAAGAAGACCTTTGACAGCGAGCCCGGAGCGAGCTCGGCGATCAGCCGGGCCGCCTCCGATCGGGCGTCGTTGGCGAAGGAGGGTTGGATCGTGCACAGCCGGGCGGCCTGCTCCTGGATCGCCGCGACCAGGCGTGGGTGCTGGTACCCGATGTTGACATTGACGAGCTGGCTGGAGAAGTCGAGATAGGTCTTGCCGCCGTAGTCGGTGAAGGTCGACCCCGAGGCCGAGGCGATCGGCAGCGGGTCGATCAGCGCCTGGGCCGACCACGAGTGGAAGACGTGGGCGCGGTCGTCACGGCGCACCTGGGCCTCGTCGGCGGTGGTGGCGGCGGCGAGGGGGCTGCCGGTGAGAGTGGACATCGTCGGCCTTTCTCAGTGTCTGGCGCGGATCGGTTCTGCGTCGGAGTCGAGTATGCCGGGTCCGCGTGCCGAGGCGCGGTTCCGCCTGATTCTCGGGTGCGGGAACGAGCGCGACGGCCTACCGTCGGGGGATGCCCGCACGGCCCAATGTCGACATCGGCGACCACGAGATCGCCCCGCGCAACGAGATCCTCCGCACCGAGGTCGGCTCCGGCGTGCACGGTATGGCGATCGCGGGCACCGACGACCGGGACGAGACCGGGATCTACATCGAGGAGCCGGCGCAGGTGCTCGGTCTGGCTCCGGCGCCGCACCACTGGATCTGGCGGACTCAGCCGATGGGGGTCCGCTCCGGACCCGGTGACCTCGACCTCAGCCTCTATGCGCTGCGCAAGTTCCTTCGCCTCGCGGTGGCGGGGAACCCGACGATCCTCATCCCGCTCTTCGCCCAAGGCGATGCGGTCGTTGTGACCACGCCGTTGGGTGAGGAGCTCCGGGCGCTCACCCCGGGGATCCTCTCCCGGGCCGCGGGGTGGCGCTTCCTCGGCTACCTCGACGGCCAGCGGCAGCGCCTCATGGGCGGCGGGCGACGGTCCCGCGTGCCGAACCGTCCCGAGCTCGTCGAGCGGCACGGCTATGACACCAAGTACGCCTCGCACGCCTTGCGGCTCGGACGTCAGGGCGTCGAGCTCGCGACGACCGGCCGGCTCTCGCTGCCGCTGCGCTCCGGCGACCTGGAGCAGTGTCTGGCGGTCAAGCGGGGCGAGCTGGGCTTCGCCGAGGCCCTCGCCCTCGTCGACGCCGCCCGGGCCGAGCTGCACTCCGTCCTCCTCGGCGGTCGGTGCGTCCTCCCGGACGAGCCCGACCGGGCCCGCGTCGACGCCTGGGCCGTGTCCGCCCATCGCCGACACTGGGCCGAGCGCGGCCTCTAGACCCGCCAGCGCAGGGTCACGAGCCGTCAGGGCAACGTGAAGATCGTCCGGTGCCAGCCCTTGTGGGCCACCCCGGTGATATCGGTCATGACGTGCTTGACCTGGGTGTACTCCTCGAAGGAGTAGGTCGACATGTCCTTGCCGAAGCCGCTGGACTTGAAGCCGCCATGCGGCATCTCACTGATGATCGGGATGTGGTCGTTGACCCACACACAGCCGGCCTGGATCTCCCGCATCGCCCGCTGTGCCCGCAGGTGGCTGGTCGTCCACGCCGACGCGGCGAGTCCGTACGGCGAGTCGTTGGCCTCCGCGATCGCCTCGTCGTCGGAGTCCACCGGAAGGACGACCAGGACCGGCCCGAAGACCTCGTCGCAGACGATCTCGGAGCGTCGGTCGGCGTCGGTGATGACAGTGGGCTCGAAGTAGGCCCCTGCGGCCAGCGCCCCGCCCGGCATACCGCCGCCGACACGGACCCGGCCACCGGCGGCCTGGGCGCGGGCCACGAAGCCGGCCACCCGTTCCTGCTGGCGACGCGAGATGAGCGGCCCGAGGTCGGTGTCGGGGTCCATCGGGTCGCCGAGGCGGACCGCGGCCATGAGCTCGCAGACCCCCTCGACGAAGGCGTCGTAGAGCGGCCGCTGGACATAGGCCCGGGTCGCCGCCGTGCAGTCCTGCCCCGTGTTGATGAGCGAGCCGGCCACGGCGCCGTGGACCGCCGCCTCGAGGTCGGCGTCGTCGAAAACGACGAAGGGTGCCTTGCCCCCGAGCTCGAGGTGGACCCGCTTGGGTCCGCCCGCGGCGACCTCCATGACCCGCCGACCGACCGCCGTCGAGCCGGTGAACGAGACCATCCGGACGTCGGGGTGCGCCATCAGCGCCTCCCCCGCGACCGCCCCGACACCGGAGACGACATTGATGACGCCGTCCGGGACACCTGCCTCGGTGGCCGCCACCGCGATGTCGACCGACGTCAACGGAGTGTTCTCGGCCGGCTTGAGCACGATCGTGTTGCCCGCCGCGATCGCGGGGAGGATCTTCCACATCGCCATCTGCAGCGGGTAGTTCCACGGGGCGATCGAGCCGACCACCCCGATCGGCTCACGCCGGATCGAGCTCGTATGGTCAGCCGAATACTCTCCCGTCGCCTGCCCGGCGAGCTGGCGGGCCGCGCCGGCGAAGAAGCGGACGTTGTCGATGGACCCCGGGACGTCGAAGCCGGTCGCGAGCCGGATCGGTTTGCCGGTCTGCAGGGTCTCCCGCTGCGCCAGCTGCTCGGCCCGCGTCTCGAGCAGGTCGGCCCAGGCGAACAGGGCAGCCGCGCGTTCCCCCGGGGTCGCCCTCGACCACGGCCCGTATGCCGCCTTGGCCGCTGACACTGCCGCCTCGACGTCGGCGGCCACCGCGCCGGGGTACTGCTCAACGACCGCGGAGGTGGCGGGGTTGACCACGTCCACCAGGTCCGGGCCGGACCCGTCGCGCCGCACTCCGCCGATGACCTGCATTTGGTGCCTCCTCGCCGCCGATCCGGCCATCCTAGCCACGCCGGCGGAGCGCCCGGAGAGGCGATCCGGGTCACATCCAGCTCAGGTTAGGCATACCTCAGCCCGGCGCCCTGTTGCCGCTGATGACCACAGAACAAGTCCCGCGGAACCGTGATCCGGGCGGCGGGCGAAAGGGCGGGCTCCACATCATGGCTGCACACCGGGTTGTCGTCATCGGCTCCGGCTTCGGCGGGCTCTTCTCGACGCAGGCACTGCGGGGGCGCGGGGACGTCGAGCTCACCCTGATCGCCAAGACGACTCACCACCTCTTTCAGCCCCTGCTCTACCAGGTCGCCACCGGCATCCTCTCCGAGGGCGAGATCGCCCCGAGTACCCGTGAGGTGCTGGCCCGCCAGGACAACGCCCGGGTCATTCTCGGCACGGTGACCGAGATCGACCTCGAGGCACGAACGGTCACCTCGGTCGTCCTCGACCAGACCACGGTCACGCCCTACGACTCGCTCGTCGTGGCGGCCGGGGCGGGTCAGTCCTGGTTCGGCAACGACCACTTCGCCGCCCACGCCCCCGGGATGAAGAGCATCGACGACGCCCTGGAGCTGCGCGGCCGGATCTTCAGCGCCTTCGAGTGGGCCGAGCTGGCCACCACTCCCGAGGATGCCGCGGCATATCTCACCTTCGTCGTCGTCGGCGCCGGGCCGACCGGGGTGGAGATGGCCGGCCAGATCGCCGAGCTGTCCCGCCGCACCCTCGCCCGCGACTTCCGCTCCATCGACCCGACGTCGGCGCGGATCATCCTGCTCGACGCGGCCCCCCAGGTCCTGCCGGCCTTCGGCGAGGGGCTCGGCGCCAGCGCCCAGGCCCGGCTCGAGGCGATGGGGGTCGAGGTGCGCCTCGGTGCCCGGGTCGTCGACGTCGACGAGAGCGGTCTGGTCGTCGAGTCAGCCAACGGCACCAGGGAGCGGATCGAGAGCGCCTGCAAGGTCTGGGCCGCCGGGGTCCAGGCCTCCCCCCTGGCCGCCCAGCTCGCGGAACGGTCCGGGGCCGGTCTCGACCGCGCCGGCCGCATCGAGGTGCTCCCCGACCTCACCGTGCCGGGGCACCCCGAGGTCTTCGTCGTGGGCGACATGATCTCGCTCAACCAGCTCCCTGGCGTCGCTCAGGTCGCGATCCAGGGCGGTCGGTATGCCGCTCGCCAGATCGCCAACCGGCTCGACGGTCGGCCCGCTGACGGGCCGTTCACCTACCGGGACAAGGGGTCGATGGCGACGATCTCCCGTTTCAGCGCGGTCGCGAGCATCGGACGGCTGCAGTTCTCCGGCTTCGTCGCCTGGGTGCTCTGGCTCGCCGTCCACCTCGTCTACATCATCGGCTTCAAGCACCGCGTGACGACGCTGCTGCACTGGGCGGTGAGCTTCCTCGGACGGGGCCGCTCCGAGCGCACTGTCACGCACCGGCAGCTCTTCGCCCGGGCGGCCATGGAGCAGCTCGGTGACGACTTCCGGCCGACCCTGCCGCTGTCCTAGGTCGCCGCCGGCCAGCGCGCGCCGTCGCTCAGAGCGAGGCCACCTGCTCCAGGCGGCGATCCGCCGCGGCGAGCCGAGCCAGCTCGGTGAGCCGGGCGGCTGTCATCCCGGCGAGGGTGTCGACCAGGACCACCCCGGGAAGGCCGGGAACCGGCACGACGTGCGGCACCCCCACCGTCGGCACCCCGGCTGCCGCAGCGGACCGCACCCCGGCCGGGGAGTCCTCGACGGCAACGCAGTCGCCCGGGTCGACCCCGAGCATGCGGCAGGCGAGCAGATAGGGCTCCGGGTCCGGCTTGCCGGCGCCGACCATGTCGCCGGTGACCACGGCGGCGAAGGTGCCCGCCGGGAGGGCCGCGACGAGGGCGTCCGCGAGCGAACGCCAAGACATCGTCACCAGCGCGCACGGCACCCCTTCCGCACCGAGCTCCTCAAGCAGCTCAGCAGCACCCGGACGCCACGGGATCGCCGTCGCGAGCCCTTCGGCGACCCGCCCTGCCAGGGCCTCGACTACTGCGACCGGCTCGAGGGTCACCGGCGAGTGGGCCCGGATGAACCGCGCGGAGTAGAGCAGGTCCTGGCCGACCAGCTGGTGGGCCAGCTCGTCGGACCACTGCCCGCCATAGCGCGCGACGAGCTCGTGCTCCGCGGCGATCCAGTAGGGCTCGGAGTCGACCAGGGTGCCGTCCATGTCCCACAGCACGGCCGCGGGCAGAGCGGGGGCGGGCAGCACGGCGGCGGGACCCTCGGACCCGGCTGCCCCGGTGGTCGGGTCAGGTCGCATTGAAGTAGGACGCCTCCGGGTGGTGGACGACGAGTGCATCGGTCGACTGCTCGGGGTGCAGCTGCAGCTCCTCGGAGAGCACGACGCCGATCCGGCCCGGCTCGAGCAGCTCGACCAGAGTGGCTCGGTCCTCCAGCCGCGGACAGGCGGGATAGCCGAAGGAGTACCTCGACCCGCGGTAGCCCTGGTCGAGGATCTCCGCGATGGTCAGCCCGCCGCGGTCCGGGGAAGCCGAGCTCCTCGCGGACCCGGGCATGCCAGTACTCGGCCAGCGCCTCGGTCAGCTGCACCGACAGTCCGTGCAGCTCGAGGTAGTCGCGGTAGGCGTCGGCGGCAAAGAGCTCACCGGTGGCCTCGGCGACCCGGGCACCCATGGTGACCAGCTGGAGCGGGAGGACGTCATACCGGCCGAGCTCGGCGCACCGCTCGCGGGGGGCGACGAAGTCGGCCAGGCAGAGCCGCCGGTCCCGACGCTGTCTGGGGAAGCCAAGCCGAGCCCGCTCGCTGCCCACAGGCTGCCCGTCGGGGCCGGTCTCGTGCCAGAGGATGACGATGTCGTTGCCCTCGGAGAAGCACGGGAAGTAGCCGTAGACCACGGCCGCCTCGACCAGCGCGTCGGTCGCGATCCGGTCCAGCCACATCCGCAGCCGCGGCAGCCCTTGGGTCGCCACCAGCTCCTCGTATGACGGCCCGTCGCCCCGGGAGCCGCGCAGCCCCCACTGCCCGAGGAAGGTCGCCCGCTCGTCGAGGTATGCCGCATAGTCCTTGAGCGGGATCCCGCGGACCACCCGCGAGCCCCAGAACGGCGGCACCGGCACCTCGTTGTCCGCGGCGACATCGGAGCGTGAGGTGTCGAGGACGGTGTCGTCCGGGTCGGCGACCACGTGGGCCCGGACCCGTCGGGGCCGCAGCGCCGGCAGGGTCTGCCCCACCGGGGCGTCGGTGGCCTTGGCCAGGGCGACGGCGTCCATGAGCCGCAGCCCCTCGAAGGCGTCCCGGGCGTAGCGCACCTCACCGGCATACACGGCAGCCAGGTCGTTCTCGACATAGGCGCGGGTCAGAGCGGCCCCACCGAGGAGGACCGGAAAGCGCTGAGCGACCCCCCGGGCATTGAGCTCCTCGAGGTTCTCCTTCATCACGACCGTCGACTTCACGAGGAGGCCGGACATGCCGATCGCGTCGGCCTGATGCTCCTGGGCGGCGCGGAGGATCTCCGAGATCGGCGCCTTGATGCCGATATTGACGACGTCATAGCCGTTGTTGGACAAGATGATGTCGACGAGGTTCTTGCCGATGTCGTGGACATCGCCCTTGACCGTCGCCAGCACGATCCGCGCCTTGCTCCGGGACGCGCCGGGGCCGGACTCCCCCAGGCTGGCCTCGATGTGCGGCTCCAGGTGGGCGACCGCGGCCTTCATCACCTCGGCGGACTGCAGGACGAAGGGCAGCTGCATCTCGCCGCGACCGAAGAGGTCACCGACGGTGCGCATCCCCTCCAGGAGATGGTCGTTGATGATGTCCAGCGGCCCTCGGCCCTCGGCCAGGGCGGCGTCAAGATCGGCCTCGAGGCCGACCCGCTCCCCGTCGACGACCCGCCGGGCCAGCCGCTCCGCCAAGGGAAGAGCTGCCAGCTCGTCGGCGCGGGCTGCCTTGAGCGAGGCCGTGTCGACCCCGGAGAAGAGCTCGAGGACGCGCTCCAGGGGGTCATAGCCCTCGCGCCGGCGGTCGTAGACCAGGTCGAGGGCGGCCTGGCGCTGGTCGTCCGGGATCCGGTTCATCGGGAGGATCCGGGCCGCGTGGACGATCGCCGAGTCCAGCCCCGCCTTGACGCACTCGTGGAGGAAGACCGAGTTGAGCGCGACCCGGGCCGCCGGGGAGAGCCCGAAGGAGACATTGGAGACCCCGAGCGTCGTCTGGACCTGCGGATAGCGCCGCTTCAGCTCGCGGATCGCCTCGATCGTCTCGATCGCGTCGCGGCGGGTCTCCTCCTGGCCGGTGGCGATCGGGAAGGTCAGCGTGTCGACGACGATGTCGCCCACCGACATGCCGTGCCGTCCGGTCAGGGTCTCGATGAGCCGCGACGCCACGGCGACCTTGTGGTCGCGGGTCCGGGCCTGTCCCTGCTCGTCGATGGTCAAGGCGACGACGGCCGCGCCGTGCTCCCTCGCCGCGGCCATGGTGCGCTCGAAGCGCGAGTCCGGGCCGTCGCCGTCCTCGAAGTTGACCGAGTTGACCACCGCGCGCCCGCCGAGCATCTCCAGGCCGGCCTCGAGGACCGCCGGCTCGGTGGAGTCCAGGACCAGCGGCAGGGTGGAGGAGGTGGCGAGCCGGCCCACGACCTCCCGCATGTCCGCCACGCCGTCCCGGCCGACATAGTCGACGCAGACGTCGAGCAGGTGCGCCCCGTCGCGGGTCTGGTCCCGCGCGATCTCGACGCAGGCACCCCAGTCCCCGACGAGCATGGCGTCGCGGAAGGCCTTGGACCCGTTGGCATTGGTCCGCTCGCCGATCGAGAGGTACGCGGTGTCCTGCCGGAAGGGGATGGCGCTGTAGAGCGAGGCGACCCCGGCCTCGGGACGGGGTCGGCGCGGCACGACCGGGTGCGACCCGACGGCAGCGACTACCGCGGCGAGGTGCTCGGGGGTGGTCCCGCAGCAGCCACCGACGAGCTGCAGCCCGAACTCCTCGACGAAGCGGGTCTGCGCGGCGGCCAGCTCGCCCGGGGTCAGCGGGTAGCGCGCGCCGTCGGAGGTGAGCATGGGAAGGCCGGCGTTCGGCATACAGGTGAGGGGGACCCGGGCATGCCGCGCGAGGTGACGCAGGTGCTCACCCATCTCGTCGGGGCCGGTCGCGCAGTTGAGCCCGATCCCGTCCACGCCGAGTGGTTCCAGGGCGGTGAGGGCGGCGCCGATCTCGCTGCCTAGGAGCATGGTCCCGGTCGTCTCGACGGTCACCTGGACGAAGACAGGGATGTCGCCCCCGTGGTCGCGGACCGCCCGCTTGGCGCCGATGACCGCGGCCTTGGCCTGGAGCAGGTCCTGACAGGTCTCGACGAGGAGGGCGTCGGCACCGCCGTCCGCCAGGCCCGCGGCGCACTCCTGGTACACATCCCGCAGGACGGCGAAGGGGGCGTGGCCGAGCGAGGGGAGCTTGGTGCCCGGCCCGATCGAGCCGAGGACGAACCGCGGGCGCTCTGGCGTGGACCAGGCGTCCGCGGCCTCCCGGGCGATCCGGGCCCCGGCGGCCGCGAGCTCGTGGGTGCGATGGGCGATGTCGTACTCGCCGAGGTTGCCGAGGTTGGCCCCGAAGGTGTTCGTCTCGACCGCATCCACCCCGACGGCCAGGTACGCCTCGTGGACCCCCCGGACGATGTCCGGCCGAGTGACATTGAGGACCTCGTTGCAGCCCTCGAGACCCTGGAAGTCCTCGAGCGTCGGCTCCGCCGCCTGGAGCATCGTCCCCATCGCCCCATCAGCCACGAGCACACGGTCGGTGAGGGCCTGACGCAGCGAGGGGCGCGAAGGGGGCACGGGGGCAGCTTTCGGTCGGGGGTTCGGCCCCGAAGTCTAGCCGCGCACCGGTGCGGCACCTCGGCCCGTTGCATAGGGTGGGACGTGCGGACGCCACCGCGCGTGCCACCGAAGGAGGAGCTGCCCGTGATCGACGTCGCCGAGGTGCCATCGCTGCGTGACCCGATCCTCGTGGCCGCCTTCGAGGGTTGGAACGACGCCGGCGAGGCGGCCTCGACCGCGATCACCCACCTGCGCACCGTCTGGCATGCCACCAAGCTCGCCGCGATGGACCCGGAGGACTACTACGACTTCCAGGTCAACCGGCCCCGGGTCGCCCTCGACAAGGGCCAGCGCCGGGTCATCTGGCCGACCACGCGGCTCTTCCTCTGCCGGTCCACGACGATGGACCGCGACGTCATCCTCGTCCAGGGCATCGAACCGTCGACCCGGTGGCGGACCTTCACCATCGAGCTGGTCGAGCTGGCCGGCCGGCTCGGGGTGTCCACCGTGGTGACCCTCGGTGCGCTGCTCGCCGACGTCCCGCACACCCGGCCGCTGCCGGTGACGACCACCTCGGACGACGCCGCGACGCGGACGCGCTACGGGCTGGACGCCTCGACCTACCAGGGACCGACCGGCATTGTCGGGGTGCTCAACGACGCGGCTGCCCGGGCGGGGTTCGACGCGATGTCCTCCTGGGCGGCCGTGCCGCACTACGCCGGCGGCGCCCCGTCCCCCAAGGCCACCCTGGCCCTGCTCGGCGCGCTCGAGGACGTTCTCGACATCGTCATCGCCCGCGGCGACCTCGAGGAGGACGCCCGGGCGTGGGAGCGCGGCGTCGACGAGCTGGCCGCCTCGGACGCAGAGGTGGCCGAGTACGTCAGCTCGCTGGAGGACGAGTCCGACGCCGCGGAGCTGCCGGAAGCCTCCGGCGACGCCATCGCGCGGGAGTTCGGCCGCTACCTGCGGTACCTGGAGACGCCCGAGGAGCCCGAGGCCTGAGCCCGAGGTCCTGCGCACGGGTCAACCGGCCAGCGACACCCCGAGGAGGGCGTCCACGGCCCGAGCCACCTCGGTGCCGGCTCCTGGCCGCGCAGCCGAGCTGCCGTCGAGGACGTCGTCGGCCCACCTGTCGACCGCATCGACCGCCGCCGCCGCGTCAAGGTCGTTGGACAGCGCGCTGCGGAGGGCAGCGATGACGCTGTCCGCGGGCGGCCCCGCCGGCGCCGCGGCCGCCATACGCCACCGCTTCAGGCGACGCACCGCCTCGGTGAGGTCCGCGCCGGTCCATTCCCAGTCGGTGCGGTAGTGGTGGCGCAGCAGCGCGAGCCGGATCGCCATCGGGTCGACGTGGTCGGCGAGCAGCCGGGAGACCAGCACAAGGTTGCCCTTGGACTTGCTCATCTTCTCCCCGTCGAGCCCGACCATCGCCTGGTGGACATAGTGCGTGGCGAATGGGCTCTGCCCGGTCAGCGCGGTCCCCTGAGCCGCGGACATCTCGTGGTGCGGGAAGACCAGGTCACTGCCGCCGCCCTGGATCGCGAAGCCCATCCCGAGGTGGGTCAAGGCGATCGTCGTGCACTCGATGTGCCAGCCCGGCCGACCGCGCCCGAGGACGCGACCGCCGTCCCAGCACGGTTCGCCTTCCCGGGCCGCGCGCCACAGCAGCGGGTCGAGCGCGTCGCGCTTTCCCGGTCGCTCTGGGTCGCCGCCGCGCTCGGCGAAGACCTCGAGCATCTCGGCCCGGCTCCAGCCGCTCACCTGTCCGAAGCCCGCGGTCGAGGTGACGTCGAGGTAGACGTCCGCTCCGGTTCCCTCGGCAACGCCCAGCCGGTATGCCGTCCCGGCCTCGAGGAGTCGGGCCACGACATCGACGATGTACGGGATCGAGTCGACGACCCCGTGGTAGTGCTCCGGCGGGAGCACCCGCAGAGCGGCCATGTCCTGGCGGAAGAGGGCGGTCTCCTGGGCGGCGAGGTCCTGCCAGTCCACGCCGTCCCGGGCGGCCCGTTCGAGGAGTGGCTCGTCGACGTCGGTGACATTCTGGACGTAGACCACCTCGCGTCCGGAGTCGCGCAACGCCCGGTTGACCAGGTCGAAGGTGACATAGGTCGCTGCGTGCCCGAGGTGGGTGGCGTCATACGGGGTGATTCCGCAGACGTACATCCCGGCGACCTGGCCCGTCTCCACCTCACGGACCTTTCCGGCCGCGGTGTCGAACAGCCGCAGGGCCGGGGGCGAGCCCGGGATCACCGGGCGCAGGGGTGAGGGCCAGGACTCCACGCAGCGGAGCCTACCCGGCGGCACCGACCGGCCCGGTCACAGGACCGGCCAGGGGATGCTGGGCCAGGCCCGGGACGGTTCGGGGTGGATGGGGCGCTCGAGGAGCCCGCGCGTCCGTTCTCGCAGGGCCGTGAGGTCGGCGGCCGGGAGCACGTCGGCGAGCTGCCCGGCGACCGGGCCGCCCGCCAGCGCGGCGTCGAGCTCGCCGAGGTGGGTCACCTCCACCTCCGGCAGGGGCTGGCCCGCCCACCCCCACAGGGCAGTCCGCAGCTTGGGCTCGGCGTGCATCGTCAGCCCGTGGTCGAAGCCCCAGAGCCGACCCTGCGGGTCGCGGCGCGCGTGCGATCCCTTCCGGTCGGCGTTGTTGGCGACGGCGTCGAAGACCGCCATCGCGCGGACGTCGGGCTGGTTCTCATGGACGACGAGGACCGGCTCCCCACGGTCCGAGCGAGCCTCAAGGACGCTGAGCCAGCCCTCCGGCACCGTCCGGCCCGCGACGACGTCGACGACATCGGTGAGGTCGCGCTGGTCGGCGGCCGCGAAGGGATCCCCCACCCACAGCTGGACCGCGCCGAGTCCGAACTCGCCCTCCCGGAGCACCGTGGGCGGGACCAGTCCCCAGCCGGCCGCCTCGGACACGAGCCAGGCGGCATACTCGCGGCCGGCGAGCGTGCCATGCGGGAAGTCCCACAGCGGCCGCTCGCCGCGGACCGGCTTGTAGACGGCATACCGGGTCGGCAGCTCGTCGACCTCGACGAGGAAGACGGCGTTCGACGCGGTGGTCACCTGTCCGACCAGGCGCATGGGGGCGTGGCCGAGCAGCTCCACGAGCGGGGTGAGCTCGGACACGACGACCTAGCGCCGGTACCCGTTGGCGCGGGGGCAGATGTGCCCGGAGGGCTCCAGCGGCCCACCGCAGAACGGGCAGGGCGGCCGGCCGGCGGCAACGACGGCCTGGGCGCGCCGCGCGAAGGCCCGGGCCTGCGGCGGGGTGAGGACGACCCTGAGCCGGCTGGTGCTCTCGGGCAGGCCCGGCTCGTCGTCCCAGGGCACACCCCCCTCGTCGCCCTCCGGGCTCTCCGGTCCGGCGGTGGTCTCGGGGTCGTCGTCGAGGCACTCGATGATGACTGTGCGCGCAGTGCGGTCCCACGCGAGGGAGATCGTCACGACCCGGAACTCATCCTCGACTGGAGCGTCGAGTGGAAGGTCGTCGCTGTATGCCGCGGCCGCCTCTTCGCTCGCGGCGCTGCCCGCCACCTCGTCGAGGATGTCGTTGACCCGGTCGGCGAGGATGGCCACCTGCTGCTTCTCGAGCGAGACCGCCGCGACCGATCGGCCCTGGCGGGCCTGGAGAAAGAAGACCCGCTCACCGGGAGGCCCGACGGTGCCCGCGACGAAACGCTCGGGGGCGTCGAACTCGAAGACCGGCATAGCGACGACACTAACCCGCTGACCCGGCCGGTGCCGAGCCGGCACCCCCACCCACCGCAGCGTCGCCGGGGCGCCCGTGTGCCTCGGCGCCAATCGGCAACCGTCCGCCGACGGAGTTGACCGTGAGGACCATCGGACGGGCGGCGGTGTACCTGATGACGGTTGCTGAGCCGGGGTCGACGACGATGCGCTGAAAAAGGTCCAGGTGCTGTCCGAGGGCGTCGGCGACCACCGCCTTGACGACATCGCCATGGGTGACGGCCACCCACAGCGCCGAGCCACCGAAACCAGCCTCGATCGCAGCATCGGTCTCCCGAATCGCCGCGACGGCCCGGGCGGACATCGCCGCGAGCGACTCACCGGCATACTCCTCGCCGTCGGGGAACCGGGCGGCACTGGGCTGGTCCTGGACCACTCGCCACAGGGGGTCCTCGGCCAGCTCGGCCAGCGGGCGACCGGTCCAGGCGCCGTAGCGGCACTCCCCCAGCCGGTCGTCGCTGACGACCTCCTGGTCTGGGGCCCACTCCTGGAGCAGCCGCGCCGCAGTGTCCTGGCACCGGGGCAGCGGGGAGCTCACTACCCGGGCCGGCGTGAATCCCGTTGTGGCGCACCGTCGCCCGAGCTCAGTGGCCTGCTCGATCCCGACCTCGTCGAGGTGGACCTCGGGGAGCCAGCCGGCGAGCACTCCCGAGGAGTTCGCCGTCGTCCGGCCGTGCCGGACGAGAACCACTGTCGCCATGACGGTCACGATACGGCCGGGTTGGTGCGCTGGGGGGTCCGGACGTGATGACATAGGCGGGTGATCATGGATCAGGCCATCTACCGGGACGGGCGGCGGCTCCCCTGCACGTCCCTGGAGGCCGACCTCGCGCGCCTTCGGGCGGAGGAGGACGGCTTCCTCTGGATCGGCCTCAAGGACCCCTCGGATGACGAGTTCGCGCTCGTCAACCGCGGTCTCGAGCTCCACCCGCTCGCGGTGGAGGACGCGGTGGGTGGCGACCAACGGGCCAAGGTCGAGGAGTATGACGACAACCTGCTCGTCGTGCTGCGGACCCTCAGATATATCGAACGGACATCCGATATTGAGTCCGGTGAGGTCACGGTCTTCGTCGGGGACCGTTTCGTCGTCACGGTCCGCCGCGGGGACGGCAACCCGCTGTTCGGGGTGCGAACCCGGCTGGAGCAGCATGCGGAGCAGCTGCAGCTCGGGCCCAGCGCGGTCCTGCACGCCGTGATGGACTCCGTTGTCGACAACTACGTCCTCATCGACGGCGAGCTGGAGCGCGACCTGGAACGCATCGAGCAGCAGGTCTTCACCGGCAGCTTCGACATCGACGCGACCGCCATCTACCGCCTCAAGCGTGAGGTCCTCGAGTTCCGCCGGGCCGCCATCCCCCTGTCCGCCTCGATCCGCAAGATCGTCATGGAGCCGGGTCTGGACCTGATCGACGAGGACGTCATTCCGTTCTTCCGTGACGTCCAAGACCACCTGCTCCGGGTCATCGACCACATCGAGACCTACGACCGGCTGCTCACCGACGTCCTCAACGCCCACCTCGCCCAGCTCTCGGTGCGTCAGAACGAGGACATGCGCCGGATCTCGGCGTGGGTCGCCATCGCTGCCGTGCCCACGATGATCGCGGGGATCTACGGCATGAACTTCGACTTCATGCCCGAGCTACGCCAGACCTGGGGCTATCCGGCGGTCCTTGTGCTGATGGCGACGGCCTGCGGTCTGATCTACCGCAGCTTCCGCAAGTCCGGCTGGCTCTAGCCACCTTCGCGGCCAGGCTGGTCGGCGCTCCAGTTACCGGGCCAGGTGGGGCGGGCCGATCCGTATGCCGCCGAGCCGGAGGGGGCGCTTCTTCGGCGTCAGGCCAGTCTCGCGTTCGGCCCTAGGCTTCGGCAACCTCCCGCATCAGGCCCTCGACGGAGCCGGGCCCCACTCGTATCCGACCCCGCCCGGAGCGGGGGCCCAACCCCCCATCCGACCCCGCCCGGAGGCCCCGCCCCGCCCGGAGGCGCCGCCCACATCCGACCCCGCCCGGAGGTTTCCGCCCCCCTCCACACCGAGAGATGGCAAATGGCTGGAATGGGGTCGCCGGCCGGCCGGCATACCGTGCATTTGCCATCTCTCGGCGCGCGGACGAAGACGCGCTCCTGGGCGCAGGCCTCGGCGCGCCGCCTACGGAGTGCGGCGACCGCCCGAACCCCCACCACGAGGGCGCCCCAGCCCACCACACCGACAGATGGCAAATGGCTGGAATGGGGTCGACGCGGGGCCGGCATACCGTGCATTTGCCATCTCTCGAGCAGAGAGTCGGCCGGACGCGTGGCGAGCAGAGAGTCGGCCGGACGCGCGGCGAGGAGGAGGCACCGGTCACCTCCCCAACAAGGAGCGGGTGCTCAGGTGGCCGACAGAGCGCCGGCCGCCAGCACCGCGATGAGCACCACACCCGCCGCGACGCGGTACCACACGAAGGAGACCAGGCTGTTCGTCGCGACGAACTTGAGCAGCCAGGCGATCGACGCATAGGCCACCAGGAAGGCGACAACGATCCCGAGGACCATCTGCCCCTTCCCGAGCGAGGACAGGTCAGTGCTGGCCGCTTCGTACAGGCCGGCCGCCGTGAGCGCGGGAATCGCCATGAAGAAAGACAGCCGGGTCGAGGTCACCCGGTCGATGCCGCGCAACAGCCCGGCGCTGATCGTCGCTCCCGACCGGGAGACACCCGGGACGAGGGAGAAGCACTGCACCAGCCCGATGACGAGCCCGTCGGCCATCCCGACCGAGTGCTCACCGCGCACCCGGTCCTTGCGCTCCAGGACGGCGTGGTGCCGCTCGGCCGCCCACATCACCACGCTCCACAGGATCAGCGCGAAAGCAACCACCCAGAGCGAGCGCAGCGGCCCCTCGATGACCTTCTTCAGCGCGAAACCGACCAGAGCCACGGGGATGGACCCGATGATGACCGCCCAGGCCAGCGAGTAGTCGGGGTTCTTCTTCGCCTCGGCCGACCGCAGCCCAGCCACCCAGGCCACGAGCAGCCGCGCGATGTCCTTGGCGAAGTAGATCAGTGTCGCGGCGATCGCCCCAAGCTGGATGATCGCGGTGTATGCCGTGACAGCGGGTGCGTCCACGGAGAGTCCGAGCAGCTTCTCGGTCACAGTGAGGTGGCCGGTCGACGACACCGGCAGGAACTCGGTGAGGCCCTCGACGACGCCGAGCACCAGCGCGGCGACATAGGACAGCTCGGACATGGTGGGACCCCGTTCGGTTCGTGGTTGCTACTCGGCGAGGCCAGCGGCCGCGACGAGGTCGGTCATCATACGCAGGACACCTCGACGTCCCTCGAGGGTCGCGGCGACCGGGCTCACCGACAGCGTCGTCACCCCAGCATCGGCATACCTGGCCAACCGGTCCCGGATTCTATCCGGTGGACCCAGCAGCGCCGTCGCGTCGATGAACTCCAGCGGCACGGCAGCAGCAGCCCGGCGCGGCTCGAGGCCGAGGAAGTGGTCCTGCACCTCGCGAGCGGCCGCCTCGTATCCCATCCGCACGGCGAGGTCGAAGTAGAAGTTCTTCTGTCGCGAGCCCATCCCGCCGATGTACAAGGCGCAGTAGGAGCGCACCGCGTCCGCAGCGGTGGCGACATCGTCGTGGACCACGACCGGCACGGTCGGCACGATGTCGAAGCCGGCAGACGGCGCCGCTCGCCGAGCCGACCCGACTCCCAACGACTCCCGCAGATCGGCGCTGTGCTCGGGCGAGAAGAAGATCGCCAACCAGCCGTCGGCGATCTCGCCGGTCAGCTCGAGGTTCTTCGGCCCGACCGCCGCCAGGTAGATCGGGAGCTGCTCCTGGACCGGCCGTATCGTCATACGCAAAGCCTTGCCGGGACCACCGGGCAAGGGCAGCGGGTAGTGCCGACCGGGGTGCTCGACGACCTGGCGCCCGAGCGCCATCCGGACGACCTCGACATACTCCCGGGTCCGCGCCAAAGGCGCGTCGAAACGCACGCCGTGCCAGCCCTCGCTCACCTGCGGGCCGCTGACTCCCAGCCCGAGGATGAACCGGCCGCCGGACAAGGTGTCGAGCGTCGCCGCCGTCATCGCGGTCATCGCCGGGGAGCGGCCGGGGATCTGCATCACTGCGGACCCGAGCCGGATCCGCTCGGTCTGTCCGGCAAGCCACGACAGCACCGTCACCGAGTCCGAGCCGTACGCCTCGGCGACCCAGACGCTCTCGTAGCCGAGGCTGTCGGCCTCCTGGGCCAAGGCGAGGTGACCAGCGACGACGTCCGTGGCACGACCCGCGGACCAGTAGCCCAGGTTGAGGCCGAGACGCATGCTCGCAGGCTACGGTATCGACGTGCAGACACGTCGCTTGGGCAGCTCGGGCTTGTCCGTGTCCCGGGTCGGTCTGGGGACCATGCTGTGGGGCCACACCGTCTCCGCCGAGGAGGCCCGCGACCACCTCGAGCTCTTCGTCGCCCGCGGCGGCACCCTGGTCGACACCGCCCACCGGTATGGCGAAGGGGTCGCCGAGGAGCTGCTCGGGTCGATGATCGGCGATGTCGTCCCCCGCGATGACATCGTCGTGTGCACCAAGGCCGGCCTGTCCCAGCGCGGCGAGCAGCGCGTCGTCGACGCCTCCCGCGGGCGTCTGATGTCCCAGCTCGACCTGTCGTTGCGTCGGTTGGGCACCGACCACGTCGACCTGTGGCTTGTCCACGCGTATGACGACCAGACCCCGATGGAGGAGACCGCCTCGGCGCTGGCCTGGGCCTACCAGAGCGGGCGGGCCCGCTACGTCGGAGCGTCGAACTTCACCGGGTGGCAGGTGACCCGGCTGTACTCGCTGCTCGAGCGTTCGGGTGTTCCGCTCATCTGCGACGAAGTCGAGTACTCGCTGGTCAACCGGACCGCCGAGCACGAGGTGGTCCCGGCGGCGGAGGCGCTCGGCTTCGGGGTGCTCGCCTGGTCGCCCCTGGGCCGCGGCGTCCTGTCCGGCAAGTACCGCCACGGCGTGCCCGCCGGGTCTCGCGCCACCTCGGCGCGCTTCCCGGGGTTCGTCCAACGCTTCCTCGACGAGCAGTCCCGGACCGTGGCCGGTGCCGTGGTCACCGCGGCCGAGGGCCTGGGGCTGCGGCCGGCGGAGGTTGCGCTGGCCTGGGTGCGCGACCGGCCGGGCGTGGCCTCAGCGCTGGTGGGCGCGCGCACGACCGCTCAGCTGAAGGAGGCTCTCGACGCCGAGGACGTGCGGCTCCCGGCCCAGATCGTCACCGCGCTGGAGGACGTCAGCTCGACGCGGGCCTAACCGGGGCATCCTCGGCGTCATCGACGTCGTACTCTTCGTCGTCCAGCCCGAAGTAGTGGTCCGACGCGCCCTCCTCGTCGAGCTCGTCCAGTTCGTCGTCGTCCTCGTCATCGTCGTCATCGTCGTCATCGTCGTCGTCCGAGTCGTCGTCGTCCGAGTCGTCGTCATCATCGTCCGAGTCGTCATCGTCGTCGCCCTCGAAGACCGCCAGCGGGGTGGCCACCTCGGTGGTCTCAAAGAGGAGCTCGTCATAGTCGTCGAAGGCGTCCGCCAGATCGGTCGCTGCGGCCACGACGCTCGGGTCGTCCGGGTCGCGCCGCATCGTCGCCACCTCGAGGTGACGTTCGAGGGCGGCGACGAGCGTACTCAAGGCGGCGCGCAGGTCTGCGGTCATGACACGACCGTAGCCGACCCTGAGCCGGCTGTCAGACCCGCCCGGTGACGCCTCGGTAACGACCGCGGTCCGGTACGGCGCAATGTCGTGGCAATGAACGAGGAGGACATCATGGTCGTGACCTATCCCCGAGGCACGACAGCAGCCCAGGTGCATCGCGCCCTCACCGACCACGCGGAGTACGGTCGGTGGGAGCTGGCCCGGGTCATCCGCTACGAGGGCGGTGCCCGCCGAGCTTGGCTGCGGCGCAAGGTGATCCGGGTGCAGCGCACCCTGTAGATCCGCGTGCAGCGCATCCTGGAGGCGAGCTCAGCAGTCCGCGAGGAAGCGCGCCATCACCCGGGTACCGAAGGCCAACGAGTCGAGCGGCACCCGCTCGTCGACCCCGTGGAACATCGCGGCGAAGTCCAGATCCGCGGGTAGACGCAATGGTGCGAACCCGTACCCGGTGATGCCGAGCTTGGACAGCGCCTTGTTGTCGGTGCCCCCGGACAGGCAGTACGGCAGGACGGTCGCGCCCGGGTCCTCGGCGACCAGGGCCCGCTCCATCGCCGCGACGAGCGGCGCGTCGAAGGGGGCGTCCAAGGAGATGTCCCCGTGCATGACCTCGACGTCGACATACGGGCCGGCGAGCTCACGCAAGGTGGCGAGCAGCGCGGGCTCGTGCCCGGGCAGGAAGCGGGCGTCCAGCCGAGCGGTCGCAGTCTGCGGGATGACATTGTGCTTGTACCCGGCGCTGAGCATCGTCGGGTTGACGGTGTCCTGCAGCGTCGGGGCGACGAAGGCGGCCGCGCGGCCCAGGGCAGCCAAGGACGCGTCAAGGTCGGCCTCGTCATACCGCTGGCCGGTGAGCTCACCCAGCCCGACGAGAAGGCGCCGGACCGACGGGATGAGCTCACGCGGCCACTGGTGCTCGGCGATCCGGGCCAGGGCCTGGGCCAGCCGGGTCACCGCGTTCTCGGTGTTGACGAGCGAGCCATGTCCGGCGCGGCCCCGGGCGACCAGCTGGAGCCAGGCGATCCCCTTCTCCGCGGTCTGGATGAGGTATGCGCGGGCCGCCGTCCCGTCCGCGCGGGGGACTGTGACCGAGTAGCCCCCCACCTCGCTGATCGCCTCGGTCGCCCCGGCGAACCACTCCGGATGGTTGTCGACCACCCAGTGGCTACCGAAGACCCCGCCGGCCTCCTCGTCGGCGAAGAAGACCACGGTGAGCGGCCGCGCCGGGCGTCGACCGGACCGGGCCAGGTCCCGGACGCAGGCCAGGACCATGGCGTCCATGTCCTTCATGTCGACCGCACCCCGGCCCCACAGGCAGCCATCGCGTTCCTCCGCCCCGAAGGGGTCGACGCTCCAGTCCGCAGCGGCGGCGGGGACGACGTCGAGGTGACCGTGGACGACCAGACCCGGGCGGACCGGATCGGCACCCTCGAGACGGAGCAGGACGCTGGAGCGGCCCGGGGCGCTCTCGACAAGCACGGGGTCCAGCCCGACCTCCTGCAGCTGCCCCATGACGTACTCGGCCGCGGCCCGCTCCCCCGGGCCGGTTCCGTCGCCGGGGTTCGTCGAGTCGATCCTCAGCAGGTCGCGGCACAGCCTGGCGGCGTCATCCTCGAGCGTGGGAGTCGTCATGTCGGACAGGGTATGTCGCCCCCGTGCCGGTTGGGAGGGCGGCAGCCCTGCGTGCTATCGTTCCGGGGCGCGCACCGCACGGGAGACCAGGTGGTGTGCCCACCGCGTCCAGGTGGCGGAATGGCAGACGCGCTAGCTTGAGGTGCTAGTGCCCTTTATCGGGCGTGGGGGTTCAAGTCCCCCTCTGGACACTCTCTCGGCCCCGGATCTGTGCTGGTCACAGGCCCGGGGCCGATGTCATGGCCGAGCCGCCCCGACCGTGCGACGGCGAACGCGCGGTAGGGTGCGGCCATGCCCGCCGGGTCCGACCAGCTCGCCCTCGTGCTGCGTGAACCCGGCTTCCGCAGGCTCCTGGCCGCCCGGCTCACCGGCTCCCTCGGCGACGGCCTCTTCCAGGCTGGGCTCGCGTCCTTCGCCCTGTTCTCCCCCGAGCACGCCCCGTCCGCCACGGCGATCGCTGCCGGCTTCGCGATCCTGCTGCTCCCGTTCACCTTCCTCGGCCCGGTCACCGGCGTCCTGCTCGACCGGTGGTCGCGCCGTCGGGTCCTCGTCATCGCCAACCTCGCCCGCACCACCCTCCTCGTCGCCCTGGCCGCCCTGCTCGCCAGCGACCATGTCGGGCCCTTCTTCATCGGCCTGTCCCTGCTGGCCCTCGCCGGGAACCGGCTCATCCAGGCGGCCTTGGGCTGCTCGCTGCCCCACGTGGTGCCCGAGTCGTTGCTCGTCCCGGCGAACGGCCTGGCCCCGACGCTGGGCACCATCTGCTATGTCATCGGTACTGGCGTGGGTGCGGTGGAAAGTGGGCTCCCAGCGTTGGTCCTTGCGTCCGCCATGTATGCCGGTGCCGCCTTCGCCGCGGGCCGGCTGCCGTGGCTCGGCCCGGACGTGACCTCGGTCGATCTCACCGCGCGGCAGGAGCTGCGCAATGTCCTCGACGCCATCATCGACGCCCGGCATCACTTGACCACCCGGGCGATCACCGCTCTGGCCACGATCACGGCGCTGCGGCTGCCCGTCGGGGTGCTCATTGTCATGACGCTGCTCATCGAGCGGGCCGAGAAGGACGCCGGTCGCTCCGCTCTGGGTGGGTTAGGGGCAGTCCTCGGGGCGTCCGGCGTCGGCTTCGCCCTCGCAGCGGTGACGACGCCCCGGCTGGTCGCCCGGATCGGTCTGCCCCGCTCGGTCGCCGTCCTGCTGTGGGGGGCGGCGGCAGCGACCCTGCTCGCCATACCGCTGACGCCCTTGGCCATTGCTGCCTCCGCGCTCTTCGTCGCGTGGACCACCCAGGGGGTCAAGATCTGTGTCGACACGGCGATCCAGCGCGAGATCGGGGACATCTACCGGGGCCGGGTGTTCACCCTCTACGACATCATGTTCAACTGCGGATTCGTCCTCGCGACGGTCATCGCCGCCCAGTTCCTCCCGGCGCGCGGCGCCTCGGTGACGGCGCTGGTCGTCATGGTGGCCTCCTTCATCGTCATCGCGGTCGCGACCCGGCCGGGGTGGTCCGAGAGCAGAGCCCGGCCGGTCACCGCGTCCTGAGTGCCCAGGCGGCCACGGCGCACGCCGCCGCAACATTGAGCGAGTCGACGCCGCCGCTCATCGGGATCTGGACGACGAGATCGGCGCCGCGGATGGTCCGTTGGCTCAGGCCGTCCCCCTCGGTGCCGACGACCAGGGCGAGGCGTTCCGGCGGGTCGGCCGCCAGGGTGTCGAGAGAGACCGCGGCGTCGTCCAGGGCGAGGGCGGCCACGGTGAACCCCTCCGCCTGGAGCTGGGCGATCGATCCGGGCCACGGGTCGACCCGGGTCCACGGGACCTGGAAGACGGTGCCCATGGAGACCCGGACGGCCCGCCGATAGAGCGGGTCGGCGCACCGCGGGGTGACCAGGACGGCATCGACGTCGAGCGCCGCACAGGACCGGAAGATCGCCCCGACATTGGTGTGGTCGACGACATCCTCGACGACGACCACCCGCCGAGCGCCGGCGAGGACGTCCGCCAGGGCCGGCAGTGCCGGGCGCTGCATGGCGGCGAGCGCTCCGCGGTGGAGGTGGAAGCCGGTCAGGGCGGCGATGACGTCCGGCCCGCCGACGAAGACCGGGCAGCCGGCCTCCTCGGCGTCCTCGACGACATCCGCGAGCTCGACCAGCCAGCGCGGTGCCATGAGCAGCGACCGCAGCACGTGACCGGCGGCCAGGGCGCGCCGGATGACCTTCTCCGACTCGGCGAGGTAGATCCCCCGCTCGGGCTCCAGACGACGCCGGAGGGCGACATCGGTGAGGTGGAGGTAGTCGGCCAGCCGGGGGTCCGCCGGGTCGTCGAGGTGGATGGGCATCAGCTCGCCAGCACCATCCGCAAGACTGCGGCGACACCCACGGCGACGATGACGCCGCGCAGCACCGCCGGGCGCAGGCTGCGCCCGATGCGCGCGCCGAGCAGGCCGCCGAGGATCGCCCCGACCGCGATGAGCCCGGCGGCGGCCCAGCTGACCTGAGCCCGGGCGAAGACGAGGAAGAAGACCGCGGCGACGAAGTTCACGCCCGTCGACAGGACGTTCTTGTACCCGTTGAGGCGTTGCAGCCCCTCCGTGGTCAGAGCCGAGAAGATCCCCATGAGAAGCACGCCCTGGGCGGCGCCGAAGTAGCCCCCGTAGATCCCGGCCGCGAACACCCCGAGGAGCAGGGCCGGCGAGGTCCGCAACGGCATACCCTCCGGTTCGCCGGCCGACACAGCACCGGCACCCGCGCGGGCACTGGCCCGGGCGGCCGCCCTCGCCTGGAGCCTGGGGCCGCTGAGGACGAGGGCGATCGAGGCGAGGATGAGGACAGGGACGACCGCGGCGAAGACCCTCTGCGGCAGGACGAGGAGCAGGCTCGCCCCGACGACGGAGCCGGCGAGGGACAGCGGCAGCAGGGTGCGGATCGTGCCGCCGCCGCCGCGCATCTCGTGGCGGTAGGCCCAGCTGCCGGTCGCGCCGCCCGCGACGAGGCCGACATTGTTGGAGATATTCGCGGCCAGCGGCGGGTAGCCGAAGAAGAGCAGCGTCGGGAAGGTGATCAGCGTCCCGGAGCCGACGATGGTGTTGATCGTCCCCGCGCCGACGCCGGCGACGAGGATCGCCAGGGCCTCGAACCAGGACACCCGACCACCCTAGCCGTCGACCGATGCCGGGGCGGGAGCGGTTCCGCCCCTCGTCACCGCGTCGGCGCCGGTCCCTCCGGTCCCTCCGGGCTCTCCGCGGCACCATGACGGTCCGCCTCCGCGTCGGCCGCCTCGACCTGACCGCGAGCCTTCGCCAGCGCATCCCTGGGGTCCTCGAGGACGGCCGCTGGGAAGGCGTCCTGCACCGGTCCGGGCTCGACCCAGGGCTCCGGGTCGCCGTCGGTCGTCGGCACACCCCCGAGCGCCGTGCCGATCCCCCGGAGGGCGTCGGTCAGCTCGCTGGGGATAATCCACATCTTGTTCGAGTCGCCGCGGGCGATCTGGGGCAGCACCTGGAGGTACTGGTACGCCAGGAGCCGCTGGGTGGGCTTGCCGCGGTGGATCGCGTCGAAGACCTGCTGGATGGCGCGGGCCTGGCCCTGGGCCTCGAGGATCCGCGCCTGGGCCGACCCCTCCGCGCGGAGGATCTGGGACTGCTTCTCGCCCTCGGCGTTGAGGATCGCGGACTGCTTGACACCCTCGGCGGTGAGGATGACGGCGCGGCGGTCCCGCTCGGCCCGCATCTGCTTCTCCATCGAGTCCTTGATCGAGGCCGGCGGGTCGATGGCCTTGATCTCGACCCGGTTGATCCGCACACCCCAGCGCCCGGTCGCATCGTCGAGCACGCCGCGCAGCTGGGCGTTGATCCGGTCGCGGCCGGTGAGGGTCTGCTCAAGGTCGAGCGAGCCGATGACATTACGCAGCGTCGTCACGGTGAGCTGCTCGATGCCCTGGATGAAGTTCGCGATCTCGTAGACCGCCGACTTCGGGTCGGTCACCTGGAAATAGAGCACGGTGTCGATGCCCACGACGAGGTTGTCCGAGGTGATGACCGGTTGGGGCGGGAAGGACACCACCTGCTCGCGCAGGTCGATATTGGCTCGGATCTTGTCGACGAAGGGGATGAGCAGGTGCAGGCCCGCGGTGAGGGTCCGGGAGTACGAGCCGAGCCGCTCGATGATGATCGCCGTCTGCTGGGGCACGATCCGCACCGCCCGGACGACGACGATGACGGCGAAGAGGAGGACGAGGAGCAGCACCACGACGGTGGGGTCGATCTTCACGAGCAGGCTCCGTTCTTGATAGTCGGACCGGCATACCGGAAGGTATGTCGGTCAGGCGGCCGACCCGGCGACGATCACCGTCGCCCCGTCGACCGAGACAACGACGACTGTCGTGCCGGGTGGGAAGTGAGCCGAGGGGTCTTCGGCGCGGGCACTCCACAGCTCGCCGACGAGCTTGACCTGGCCGCCGTGAGCGGTGACCGACTCGACCACGAGGGCCTCTCGGCCGAGGTGCGCGGCCGCGCCCATCGGCTCGGGGTTGCGGACGGTGAACCGGCGCTTGATGACCGGGCGGACCAGGCCCAGCAGCAGCATCGCCACGGCCGCAGCGACGACAACCTGGACCGGCGGCGGAGCGCCGACCGCCGCGGTGACCGCGCCGGCCAGGGAGCCGCCGGCGAGCATGACGAAGACGAAGTCGACCGTTGCCACCTCCACCGCTCCCAGCGCAACGGCCAGTCCGAGCCAGACGACCCAGCTCATCGGTGTGCCTCCGTCCCTGCGTATGACGCCGCGAGGTCCGCGGCGAGGGCACCCGGGCCGAGGTTCCGGTCGGCCGTGACGTCGAGAGTGGGGGCGACGCCAGGCCCCCGGGCGGGGTCGGCATCGGTGTGGCGGCCGGGGTCGGCGGCGCGGGCGGACCAGCGGGCCCCGTGCCGGTCCAGGGCAAGCGGTAGACCGAAGGTCGCCGAGAGGTTCGCCGCGGTGAGGGTCAGCTCGAGCGGACCGGCGGCAACCACACGCCCCTCGCGCAGCAGGAGCACGTCGGTGAACCCGGGTGGGATCTCCTCGACGTGGTGGGTGACGAGGACGAGAACCGGGGCGTCGACATCCTCGGCGAGGGCGCTCAGGCGGGCCACGAGGTCCTCGCGGCCGCCGAGGTCGAGGCCGGCCGCCGGTTCGTCGAGGAGCATGAGCTCGGGGTCGGTCATCAACGCCCTGGCGATCTGGACCCGTTTGCGCTCCCCTTCGCTCAGGGTCCCGAAGCTGCGGTTCGCAAGGTGACCGACACCCATCGAGCCGAGCAGGCCCTGCGCCCGGGCGAGGTCGAGGGCGTCATACTCCTCGCGCCACCGCCCGACGACGGCGTAGGACGCGGTGACGACGACGTCGACCACCCGCTCGCCGCCTGGGATCCGCTCGGCGATCGAGGCGCTGGCCAGCCCGATCCGGGGGCGCAGCTCGAAGACGTCGACGGCCCCGAGGACCTCGCCGAGGATCCCGACGACCCCGTCGCTGGGGTGGATCCGGGCCGCGGCGAGCTGCAGCAGCGTGGTCTTGCCGGCGCCATTGGGCCCGAGGATGACCCAGCGCTGGCCCTCCTCGACCTCCCAGGAGATGTCGGCGAGCAGGGTGTTGCCGCCGCGCACGACGCTGACGCCGGAGAAGGCGAGAACGTCGCTCATAGCGCCACCCTATGTCTTCCGGCGACCCACCCCCCTGTGGACAACCTGCAAAGACACACCTTTAGAACGGTTCTAAAGGTGTGTCTTTGCGGGTTATCCACAGATGGTGCGGGTCAGCGGGACAGGACCGACTGGTAGACCGCCATCGTCTTGTCGCCGATGCTCGCCCACGAGAACGAGTCGACCGCCCGCTGCCGACCGGCGAGCCCGAACCGTCGGGCCCGCTCGGGATCGCTCACGGCGTCGCAGAGCGCGGCGGCCAGGTCGGCGACAAAGCGGTCCGGGTCGACCGGGGTACCCGTCCCGTCCTGGACCTGCTCGATCGGCACGAGCCACCCGGTCTCACCGTCGACAACAACCTCGGGGATGCCACCGGTCGCCGTCGCCACCACCGGCAGCTCGCAGGCCATCGCCTCGAGGTTGACGATCCCCAGCGGCTCGTACACCGACGGGCACGCGAAGACCGTCGCGGCGCTGAGGAAGGCGATGACCTGAGCGCGTGGCAGCATCTCCGGCACCCAGACCACCCCGGAACGCTGGGCCCGCAGGTCCTCCATAAGCCCCTCGACCTCGGCCTTGATCTCGGGCGTGTCAGGCGCCCCGGCCAACAGGACGACCTGGACCTCCGGGGGCAGCGAGGCACACGCACGGAGCAGGTAGGGCAGCCCCTTCTGCCGGGTGATCCGGCCGACGAAGACGACCGACGGCTTCGCCGGGTCGACCCCCCAGCGGGCCAGCACCTCGTCGTCCCGTCGGCGCGCCCACAGCTGCGAGTCGATGCCATTGTGGACGACGAGGACATCGGCCGGGTCGAGCGCGGGATAGGACCGCAGGATGTCCTGCCGCATCCCCTCGCTCACCGCGATGACCGCCGCCGCGGACTCGTATGCCGTCCGCTCGGCGAATGACGACACGCGGTACCCTCCGCCGAGCTGTTCGGCCTTCCACGGCCGCATCGGCTCGAGGCTGTGCGCGGTGACGATATGCGGCATACCGCCGAGGAGCGAGCCCAGGTGACCGGCGAAGTTGGCGTACCACGTGTGGGAGTGGACCAGGTCCGCGCCGACGGTCCCGGCCGCGATGGCCACATCGACCCCCAGGGTCTGTAGCGCGGCATTGGCGGAGCCGAGCTCGGGCAGGTCGGCATATCCGGTCGTGCCGGACTCGTCCCGTTCTGCGCCGAAACAGCGGACCTGGACATCGACGTCACCGCGGGCCCGCAGGGCCCGGACCAGCTCGGCGACATGCACCCCCGCGCCCCCGTAGATGGCCGGTGGGTACTCCTTGCTGAGGATGTCTACGCGCATGCTCGCAGAGTAGCGTCGGGCCCCCAGGCGCCGCGCGCCGACCCGGTGTGATCCCCCCTCGCGGCGGTGCACCGGGAGTCCTAGGGTGAACATATGAGACGCACGCCGAACGCCAAGGTCCTCGCGATCGTGCTCGCCGGTGGAGAGGGGAAGCGGCTCATGCCGCTGACCGCGGACCGCGCCAAACCCGCGGTTCCCTTCGCCGGCATCTACCGGCTCATCGACTTCGCCCTGAGCAATGTCGTCAACTCCGGATACCTCAAGGTCGTCGTGCTCACGCAGTACAAGTCACATTCCCTCGACACCCATGTGACCAAGACCTGGCGGATGTCGACGATGCTCGGGAACTATGTCGCGCCGGTCCCGGCGCAGCAGCGCGTCGACAAGAACTGGTACCTCGGCAGCGCCGACGCAATCTTCCAGAGCCTCAACCTCATCCACGACGAGAAGCCCGACATCGTCGTGGTCGTCGGGGCCGACCACGTCTACCGGATGGACTTCGGTCAGATGGTCGACCAGCACCTCGAGACCGGCGCCGGCGTGACGGTGGCGGCGATCCGGCAGCCGATCACCCTCGCCGACCAGTTCGGGGTCATCGAGATCGACCCGAGCGACAGCAGGAAGATCGGCCGCTTCCGCGAGAAGCCGACCGACGCCGTCGGCCTGCCGGACGCCCCGAACGAGGTGCTCGCGTCGATGGGCAACTACGTCTTCGACGCCGACGTCCTCGTCGACGCGGTGACCAAGGACCACGACCTCGAGGGCAGCCGGCACGACATGGGTGGCGATATCGTGCCGTCCTTCGTCGCCCAGGATGCCGGGTACGTCTACGACTTCAAAGACAACGAGGTGCCCGGGTCCACCGACCGCGACCGGGGCTACTGGCGGGACGTCGGGACGATGGACTCCTACTACGACGCGCACATGGACCTTGTCTCGATCCATCCCGTCTTCAACCTCTACAACTACGAGTGGCCGATCTACACCAGCCACTCCCCGTACCCGCCGGCGAAGTTCGTCCACGGGTACCAGGGCCGGTTCGGCGAGGCGCTCAACTCGATGGTCTCCCCCGGCGTGGTCATCTCCGGCGCCCAGGTCTTCAACTCGGTGATCTCCCCGAACGTGCGCGTCCACTCCTACGCCAGCGTCATGGACTCGGTCGTCCTCGACGGCTGCGAGATCGGGCGCCGGGCGAACATCCGCCGCGCGATCCTCGACAAGAATGTTGCCGTCGCCGAGGGCGCGACCATCGGGGTCGACCACGAGCACGACCGGGCCCGGGGTTTCGATGTCACCGAGGCGGGCATCACCGTCGTCGGGAAGGGCTCGCGGGTCGACGCGTGAGCGACGAGTCCTCCAGCCAGCCGGGCGGGGTGTCGGTCCGCGACCCCCGCCCGCCCCGCGTCGCGGTCCAGGTCGCCCCACAACACTTGTCGTATGCCGATATCCGCCGGATGTGTGCGGCGCTCGAGGAGCTCGGCGTCGACGTGCTGTTCAACTGGGACCACTTCTTCCCGCTCTCCGGCGATCCGGACGGCCTGCACTTCGAGTGCTGGACGATGCTCGCCGCCTGGGCCGAAGCCACCGAGCGGGTCGAGCTCGGGGCCCTGGTCACGTGCAACTCGTACCGCACCCCGGCCCTGCTCGCCGACATGGCCCGCACCGTCGACCACATCAGCGCCGGACGGCTCATCCTCGGGATCGGCTCCGGGTGGTTCGAGCGGGACTACGCCGAGTACGGCTACGAGTTCGGCACCGCCGGCGGCAGGCTCGACGCCTTGGACCGGGACCTGCCGATCATCAAGGACCGGTGGGCCCGGCTCAACCCGCCACCGACCCGTCCGATCCCGGTGCTCGTCGGCGGCGGCGGGGAACGCAAGACGCTGCGCATCGTCGCCGAGCAGGCCGACATCTGGCACGGCTTCGGCGGCCCCGCCGAGGTCGCCCACAAGCATGAGGTCCTCGACCAGTGGTGTGCCCGGGTGGGCCGTGACCCGCTGGCGGTCGAGCGCTCCGCAGGAGTCTCGGTCCGCGGGCGTGACCCGGAGCCGGAGGGCGTCGACTACGCCGAGAACGCCCAGGCCCTCTACGACGTCGGCACCCGCCTGGTGACCTTCGGCCTCAACACCCCAGCGGCGGCCGCGGCGGGTCTGCCTTTCGACCTCGGCCCGGTCCGCGCCCTGCTCGACTGGCGGGACGACATCCTCCGCACGCGCCGCTGAGCCGGCCCGTACCGCAAAAGGTCCTACGCTAGAGCGGTGCCCGCCACCGCCGCCGCCGAGCCCTCTGGGTCCGCCGCCCCTCGGCGCACCCTGCTGGTCATCGGTGGGGCCGAGGACAAGCGTGGCCGGTCCGTCGTTCTGCGCCGCTTCGTCCGGCTCGCCGGAGGTCGGCGGTCCCGGATCGTCATCGTCCCGACGGCCTCGTCCTTCGACACCGAGGCGACCCAGACCTACGCTGCGGTCTTCCAGCGGTTGCGGGCCGGGGACTCGATCGCCACCGTCAACCCGACCAGCCGCCAGGACGCCTTCGACCCCGACCTGGTGGCCCGGCTCGACGACGCTACCGGGGTCTTCATGACCGGAGGCAACCAGCTCAAGCTGACCCAGCACATCGTCGGCACGCCCGTCGGCGAGGCGATCGTCCGCGCATACCACCGGGGTGCGGTGATCGCCGGGACCTCCGCCGGGGCCTCCGCGATGAGCCGCTTCATGATCTCCATGGGCGACGAGGGACTCACCCCCCGGCAGCGGGCCAGCCAGCTGTCCTCCGGCCTGGGCCTGCTCGAGCGGGTCGTCGTCGACCAGCACTTCGACCAACGGGCCCGCTACGGCCGGCTGCTCTCCATCGTCGCCACCTCGCTGGACCTCATCGGTCTCGGCATCGACGAGAACACCGCCGCCGAGATCGTGAACGAGCGCCGCCTCACCGTCCTCGGCGCCGGCGCGGTCTTCGTCATCGACGGCCGCCGCGCGGTGACCGACTCGCCCGAGGCACGCCGCGGCGCCCCCCTGCTCGTCTCCGGGGCGGTGGTGCACTCCCTCCCAGCCGGCGCGAGCTTCGACCTCGCCGACGCCACCCTCGTCGGCTTCGTCGAGCACCACCTCGACGTCGGTGTCGTCGTGGGCGGCACCCATGACCGCTCGGCCGCGGACCTGGGTCAGGTCGCGTCCGACACCGGTATGACGCCCCCGCCGGCTTGACCCCTTCTCGTCATACCTGCGGCCGTATGCCAAGGTGGACCGTCACAGGCCGCGACGGCCCTCCCCTCCCCGCACAGGAGTGACGTCCATGGACGAGCTGCCCGCACCCCCGGGTCCCCCCGCACCCGAGCTGCGGATCGTCGAGTCCCGCGTCTACCGTGGTCCGAACGTCTGGTCCTACGACCCGGCGGTCCATCTCCTCGTCGACCTTGGCATCCTCGAGCACTACCCGACCTCGCGGCTGCCCGGGTTCACCGAGGCTCTGCTGGACGTGCTGCCGGGGATCGGTCGGCACACCTGCTCCCGCGGGCATGCGGGCGGCTTCGTCGAACGGATGACCGAGGGCACCTGGCTCGGGCACGTCTGTGAACACGTCGCCCTGCAGCTCCAGCAGGAGGCCGGGCACGACATGCGGCGCGGCAAGACGCGCATGGTGCGCGGGTCCGAGGGGCGGTACAACGTCATCTACGGGTACACCGACGAGACCGTCGGGCTCTCGGCCGGCCAGCTCGCGGCAGGCCTGGTCAACCACCTCGTCAGCGCCGAGGAGGGCTTCGACTTCGCCGCCGAGCTCGACCTGTTCCTCCGCCGGGCCGAGCGCGCCGCCTTCGGGCCGTCGACCCAGGCCATCCTCGAGGAGGCAGCCAGCCGCGACATCCCGTTCATGCGGCTCAACAGCGCCAGCCTGGTCCAGCTCGGGCAGGGCGTCTACGCCCAGCGCATCCGCGCGACGATGACCTCGAAGACCGCTGCCCTGGCGGTCGACATCGCCAGCGACAAGGAGCTCACCGCCAAGCTGCTCGCCTCCGCCGGGCTCCCGGTGCCGCGCAGCGAGTCGGTCCGCACCCTCGCCGGGGCCCTCCAGGTGGCCCGTGAGATCGGCTACCCGGTCGTCGTCAAGCCGCTGGACGGCAACCATGGCCGCGGCGTCTGCCTCAACCTGCGCTCCGACGACGACGTCCGCGCCGCCTTCCCCATCGCCCAGGCCGAGTCCCGCCGCGGCTACCTGGTTGTCGAGACCTTCGTCACCGGCAAGGACTACCGCTGCCTCATCGTCGGGGGCCGGATGCAGGCCATCGCCGAGCGGGTCCCGGCGCACGTGATGGGGGACGGCATACGCACCGTTCGCGAGCTGGTGGACCAGACCAACGCCGACCCCCGGCGCGGGGTGGGGCACGAGAAGGTCCTCACCAAGATCCGCACCGACGAGACGGCGACCGAGGTCCTACGCGGGCAGGGCCATGAGTGGGACTCGGTCCCGGCCGAGGGTGAGATGGTCAAGCTCGCCCTCACCGGGAACATGTCCACCGGTGGCATCTCGATCGACCGGACCTTCGATGCCCACCCGGACAATATCGAGATCGCCGAGGAGGCCGCTCGGATGGTCGGCCTCGATGTCGCGGGCATCGACTTCATCTGCCCAGACATCTCCGCCCCGGTCCGCGAGATCGGCGGGGCGATCTGCGAGGTCAACGCCGCCCCGGGCTTCCGGATGCACACCCACCCCACCGTGGGCGTGCCGCAGTTCATCGCCAAGCCCGTCGTCGACCTGCTCTTCCCGCCCGGGGCACCCTCGCGGGTCCCGATCATCGCCGTGACCGGGACGAACGGGAAGACGACGACCTCGCGGATGATCGGGCACATCTTCAAGGGCCTAGGCCACAAGGTCGGGATGACCTCGACCGACGGGGTCGTCATCGACGAGCGGCTCATCATCAAGGCGGATGCCTCCGGTCCGAAGTCGGCCCGGATGGTGCTGCAGAACCCTCGGGTGGACTTCGCCGTCTTCGAGGTGGCGCGCGGCGGCATCCTGCGTGAGGGCCTCGGCTACGACCGCAACGACGTGGCCGTCGTCACCAATGTCGCCCCCGACCATCTGGGCCTGCGCGGCATCGACACCCTGGACCAGCTCGCGGCCGTCAAGGCGGTCGTTGTCGAGGCAGTGCCGCGAGGTGGTTTCGCGGTGCTCAACGCCGACGACCCGCATGTGCGCCGGATGCGCCGGAAGTGCTCCGGTGAGGTCATCTGGTTCTCCCTCCAGCCCCCCGGCACTGCGGTGCGGGACATGATCAGCGACCACTGCCGCCGCGGGGGCCGCGCCGTCGTCCTCGAGCCGACCGACCGCGGCGAGATGATCGTCATCCACCACGGGCGGCGGGTCATGCAGCTGGCCTGGACCCACCTGTTGCCGGCCACCTTCGGTGGCGCGGCGCGCTTCAACACCGCCAACGCGCTCGCGGCGACCGCCGCCGCCTTCGCCGCGGGAGCCCCGCTGCACGACATCCGGCAGGGGCTGCGGACCTTCGTGACCTCGTACTACCTCTCCCCTGGGCGGATGAACCTCGTCGACGTCAACAATGTCGAGGTCGTCGTCGACTACTGCCACAACGCTCCCGGCATGCGGGTGCTCGGTGAGTTCGTCGACACCTATGCCGAGGCGAAAGCCAGCCGCTCCGAGCTGGGCAAGGTCTCGCGGATCGGCGTCATCGCTACCGCCGGCGACCGCCGCGACGACGACATGCGCGAGCTCGGGCGGGTTGCGGCGCGGCACTTCGACGTCATCATCGTCCGCGAGGACGTCCGGCTGCGCGGCCGGGCCCGGGGGGCGACGGCGGCTCTGGTGGCCGAGGGTGTCCGCGAGGTGGCCGACGCGAGGTGCCGTCAGGTGGAGGTGGTCCTCGAGGAGCTCACGGCGGTCCGTAACGCCATGGCCCGGGCCAACCCGGGTGACCTCGTCGTCCTTTGCGTCGACCAGCACGACGTCGTCATGGGCGAGCTCGAGTCGTTGACCCACCAGGCCCAGGCCGGAGCGCGCAGCGGTGAGATCGGTGACCCGGACCTCGACCCGGCGACGCTCAGCTCAACAGATCCCGACCGTATGCCGCCAGGGACCTCCGGTACCGAGTGACGTCCTCGTCGGTGCTGGTGGCCGCGACGGCCTGGAGCATCGACCCGAGGGCCTCGTCGGGCCGGCCCGCACTGTGCAGCGCCAACGCCCGGAAGGCGGCGACGCCGAGGCTGTCCGGATGGGCCGCGGCGAGCTCGTCGAGGAGGACCACCGCCTCGTCGACCCGGCCGAGGTTGCGCAGCGTCGACGCGAGCTGCACCCGGGCTCGGCGCGCATAGGGCTCGCGCAAGACACCGGCCAGGGCCTGCTCGTAGAGCGCGGCCGCCTGCTCGGGGCGACCGGCCGAGTCGTAGGTCCCGGCATACTCGTAGGCCACCCGCCCGTCCCCCGGGAATCGGTCGTAGAGCAGCCGGGCCGCCGCGATCCGCTCGTCCGGGTCGCGGTCGGGGTCTGCCCAGAGCGCCTCCAGCTCGGCCTCGGCACGGTGCCGACCCGAGGCACCGAGGACGGCTCTGCGGATGTCCTCCGGCCCGGCGACCTGCCCGCCGAGATCCGCCAGGAGGGACTCCAGGCCGGCCCGCTGGGAGTGGCACATGACGGCGACGACGTCCCCGTCCCCGGCCTGCGCGAGGAGTCGCTGCACCGCCTCGACCTCGGTGGTGGCCACCTCAGTGTCGGCCCGCCCGCTGGCGGCCAGACCCTCGCGGAAGAGCTCGGTCATCTCGGCCATCGTCCGGCCCCGAAGGTAGTGCTCCTTGTGGGTGATGAGCACGCGGTCGGCGCGGGCTCCGGCGATCCGTCCCAGCGCGACGAGCGCCTCGTCCGGACGGTCCCCCGCGGTTCCGAGGGACAGCGCGACCTGGCGACCGGGCTGGCGCAGCCCTCTGGCGACGTCGAGGAGTGCGTCGAGCCCGGCCTCGTTATGGGCCATGTCGAGGACGACGATGACCGTGCCCGAGCCATCCTGCGTGGGAACGAGATAGCAGTTGAGCCGCCCCGAGCTGAGCACCGGGTCGGGCAGGAAGGACCGTAGGCCGGCAACGACGGCGGCCCGCGGGATGCCGAGCGCCAGGGCGGCCGCGGCTCCCGCGAGCGCATTGGCGACATTGTGCCGAGCCAGCCCGCCGAGCGTGATCGGGACCTCGACCACCGGGACCAGGGCGTCCGCGGGGCCGCCGCCGAGGACGACGATCTGGCCGTCGAGGACGGTGATCGCTCGGCCGCCGAGGTTGCGCGCCTCACGCAGCGCCGGGGCGTCCGGGTCGATCGCGAACGCCCAGGGCCGCCCCGGGGAGCCGGCGCGCATCGCCCAGGTCCGCGGGTCCTCGCCATTGAGGATCGTCCAGCCGTTCGGCTTGGTCACCGTCGTGACGATGGCCTTGACCTCGGCCAGCTGGTCGAGGGTCTCGATGCCGTGCAGACCGAGGTGGTCGGCGCTGACATTGGTGACCACGCTGACGTCATTGCAGGTCACCCCCATCCCCTTGAGGAGCATCCCACCGCGCGCGGTCTCCAGGACACCGATGTCGAGCCCCGGGGTGGCCAGCACCGCCCGGGCTCCGGCCGGGCCCGAGTAGTCGCCCTCCTCGACGACGGCCCCCATGACGACAACGCCGTCGGTCGAGCTCCACGCGGTGGTCAGCCCCGCGGTCATGGCCAGGTGGGCGACGAGCCGGGTCGTCGTGGTCTTCCCGTTCGTTCCGGTGATGGAGACGACCGGAACCTGCGGTATGACGGCCCCCGGTCCGGGCCCAGGGTCGGCCTCCCGGATCTGGCGCGCGGCGTCGGCGACGGCGGCGTCATACCGGGCGCGTGCGGTGGAGAGGTCACCGGGCGCGCAGGCGAGGTCGACGAGCTCCTGGACCAGCGGCGCGAGCAGCCCCCCGGCCACCTCGGCCCGCCCCCGGTGCCGCCACGGGACCGCGACGACGACCTCGTCGCCGCCGGGGCCGGTCCGGCTGCGGACCGCCACGCGGTCGACGCCGGCCTCGGCCAGCACCGTGCGCACGCAGGCCCGGAGCGATCGGGCGACCAGCTGGAGCCGCCAGGTCGAGCCTGCGGCTCCCGGACGGCGGGTCGGCATACCGACGACCAAGGCGAGCCGACGTGCCTGCTGGGGGTGCAGGGCCAGCGCGGGACCCACGCCGAGGCGCACCTTGAGCGCAGCCTTGGGGAAGTAGAGGTTCGGCCCGTCGAGGAGCCGCACCTCGCGGGCGTCGACCGTCGGGGGCTGGTCCATGAGGACGCAGCCTAGCGGCGCCGAGCAGCCCGGCTACTGGCCCATCGCGTGGACGCCGCCGTCGACGTGGACGATCTCCCCGGTCGTCGCGGGGAACCAGTCTGACAGCAGCGCGACGCACGCCCGGGCGGCCGGTTCGGCATCGTGGACGTCCCAGCCGAGCGGGGCCCGGTCGCCCCAGACCCGCTCGAAGGTCTCGAAGCCGGGGATCGACTTCGCGGCCGTGGTCCGGATCGGCCCGGCCGCGACGAGATTGCACCGCACCCCCTTGGGTCCGAGGTCACGGGCGCAGTAGCGGTTCGTCGCCTCGAATGCGGCCTTGGCGACCCCCATCCAGTCGTAGACCGGCCACGCGTAGCGCGCGTCGAAGGTCAGCCCGACGATCGAGCCGCCCGCGCCCATGAGCGGCAGCGCGGCCACAGCGAGGGCCTTGAGCGAGTAGGCCGAGACGTGCACCGCGGTGGAGACGTCCGCCCAGCTGCCCTCGAGGAAGGTGAACGCGCCCTGCGGGGCGAACCCGATCGAGTGGAGCACCCCATCGAGCCGGTCGGTGTGCTCGCCCAGCCGCCCGGCCAAGGTGTCGAGATGCTCCTGGTTGCTCACGTCGAGCTCGACGACCGGCGGCGTCTGCGGCAGCCGCTTGGCGATCGCGGTGGTGATCTTCATCGTCCGCCCGAACGAGGTGAGGATGACGGTCGCACCCTCGTCCTGGGCCAGCCGAGCGACGTGGAAGGCGATGGACGAGTCCATGAGCACCCCGGTCACCAGCAAGGTCTTTCCGGTCAGCAGCCCCATGGTGTGTAGCGTCCCTTCTGCGGCGGTCACGGTGGGTGGAACGAGCGTTCTCGTGGGTGGAGCGGGTCAGTGGCCCATGCCGAGGCCGCCATCGACGGGCAGCACGGCCCCGGTGACATAGCCCGCCTCGTCGGAGGCGAGGAAGCGGACCGCGGCGGCGACCTCCTCCGGGGCGGCGAAGCGCCCCGCCGGGATGGCAGCCAGATAGGCGGCCCGGCGCTCGTCCGGCAGCTCGGCGGTCATGTCGGTGTCGATGAAGCCGGGCGCGACGACATTGGCCGTGATCCCGCGCCCGCCGAGCTCGCGGGAGATCGAGCGGGCCAGCCCGACCAGACCCGCCTTGCTCGCGGCGTAGTTCGCCTGGCCGGGTGAGCCGTACAGGCCCACGACGGAGGAGACGAAGATGATCCGCCCATACCGCAACCGGATCATCCCCTTGCTGGCCCGGCGGGCGCACCGGAAGGCACCGGCGAGGTTGGTGTCGAGCACCTCGTCGAACTCGGCGTCGCTCATCCGCATGAGCAGCTGGTCGCGGGTGATGCCCGCGTTCGCGACGAGCACCTCCACCGGGCCGCCGAGGGCCTGCTCGGCCGCGGTGAAGGCAGCGTCCACCGAGGCGGTGTCGGTGACCTCGCAGGTCACGGCGGCCAGACCCTCGGGGGCCGCCCCGCTGCGGGTGGTCACGGCGACATGGTGGCCCGCCTCGGCGAAGGACCGCGCGATGGCCAAGCCGATCCCCCGGTTGCCCCCGGTCACCAGGACCCGCCGCGGCTCGCTCATGGGTGCTCCTTCCCGGCCCCTCGGCCGATGTCCGTCGAACGCTAGTGGACTACCCATGGGTAACCCGCGCCGGACGCGTCGTATCGTGGACGCTATGGCGCGGGCGAGGAAGTCCACCGACCCGGACGGGGACGGCCGGGTCTTCTCGGTGACCACCGCCCCGCAGTCGGCGGCCTTGGACCAGTCGGCCCGGATGCGGCGCTACTTGTGGACAATGGGCATCCGCACCGCCTGCTTCATCATCGCGGTCGTTGCGAGCGGCCCGCTGCGATGGGTGGCGGTCGGTGGCGCGGCGGTGCTGCCCTACTTCGCGGTGGTCCTCGCCAATGCGGTCGGCCCCCGCACGCGCGGCTCGGTCGGCACCGTCACCCCATATGTCGACCCCACCCAACGGATCACCACGACGGCCCACCCGAACGGCCCCTCGGCAGACGGGGCGTCCTCGACGCAGGAGTGAGGGGGCTTCGCTAGCCGCCGATGGCCGACATCGGGCGGTCGGGCTGGTGGAAGTCGGCCCGGCCGATCCCGTGGCCCGGTGCCTTGCGCCACATCTCACCGCGGATCAGCGCCGCGAGCTGCTCGTCGGTCGCCCCGGAGCGCAGCGGGCCACGCAGGTCGGTCTCGCGGTTGGAGAAGAGGCAGTTGCGGACCTGTCCGTCTGCGGTGAGCCGGGTCCGGTCGCAGGCCTGGCAGAACGGCTCGGTCACCGAGGCGATGACGCCGACCGTGCCGGGGCCGTCGTCCACGAGATAGCGCTGGGCCGGAGCGCTGCCTCGTCCCGGCAGCGGGGTCAGGGTGAACCGACGCTGCAGCCGCTCTCGCACCTCGGCCGCGGTGACCAGAGCCGAGCGGTCCCATGCATGCTGGGCGTCCAGTGGCATCTGCTCGATGAACCGCAGCTCGTACCCCCGCTCGAGGCACCACCGCAGCACCTCGGCCACCGAGTCGTCGTTGACGCCTCGCATCGCCACGGCGTTGACCTTGACCGGGGTCAGGCCCGCTTCGGCGGCAGCTCGCAGGCCCGACTCGACGTCAGCGAGCCGGTCGCGGCGGGTCAGCGTCTCGTAGACGCCGCGGTCGACCGTGTCGAGGCTGACGTTGACCCGGTCCAGCCCGGCGGCCTTCAGCGGGGCAGCGAGTCGGCCCAGGGCCAGCCCGTTGGTCGTCATCGCGATCTTCGGCCGGGGCGTCAGCGCGGCGATCCCGGCGACGAGGTCGACGATGCTCCGTCGCAGCAGCGGCTCGCCGCCGGTGAGCCGGACCTGGGTCACGCCGAGCTCGACGAAGATCCCGACCACCCGAAGCAGCTCGGCGTCGGTGAGCATCTCCTCGGGCGGCATCCACGGCAGTCCTTCGGCGGGCATGCAGTACTGGCAGCGCAGGGTGCACCGGTCGGTCACCGACACCCGAAGGTCGGTGGCGACCCGGCCCAGCTGGTCGACCAGGACAGACATGGTCGACAGCCTACGTCGAGGTACGGTCTAGTCGTGCTCCGGGTCCTCTTCTCGCCGCGGTGGATCGGCATGACCCTGTTGGCGATCGCCTGGGCAGCCGTCTCGGTTCTCGCCGCGCACTGGCAGTGGACCCGCTACGAGGACAAGGCGGCCGCGGCGCACGCGATCGAGGCCCACTACACCGCCGAGCCGGTCCCCTTCGCCTCGGTCCTCCCCTCGCCCGCGGCACTCCTGGGCGAGTCCCAGCAGTGGACCCGGGTCAGCGTCACGGGCCGGTATGACGCCCAGCACACCTTCGTCGTCCGCAACCGGAGCCAGAGCACCGGGGTCGGCTACGAGGTCCTCGTCCCCCTCGACACCCCCGGCGGGGTCGTCTTCGTCGACCGCGGGTGGGTCGGGAACGCGGCCGCCGCGAACATCCTTCCGACCATCCCGCCCCCCGCATCAGGTGAGGTCACCGTCACCGGTTGGCTCCGCTCCCCGGAGTCCGATGTCGACCGATCCCTGCCGCAGGGCCAGCTCGCCACGGTCGACACCGTGACGGCGGCAGCGCAGCTCGGCCGGACGGCATACCAGCCGTATCTCGTCATGGGGGGCGAACAGCCGGCGGCGACCACCCCGCTGACGGCCCTCGACCCGCCGAGCACCGACCTCGGCCCGCACCAGGGCTACTCGGTCCAGTGGGCGCTGTTCACCCTGTTCGGCTTCGTCTTCGTCGGGCTGGGGGTCCGCAACGAGCTGCGCGCCGGACGGGCCGCCGCCGAGGAGGCCGGGGAGATCACCCCAGTGCCGGCCCGCCCGAAGAAGGTCCGGATCTGGGACGAGGAGGACGAGTAGCCCGCTGGTCCCGGGCCCGCGACCGACCCGGTGACTGAGCCCGTGACTGAGCCGGCGACTGAACCCGTGACTGAGCCGGCGGCTCAGCCCAGGACGTCTGCGGGCAGCTCGGGCTCGGTGGCGAACTGCGTGGTGTAGAGGTCGGTGTACAGCCCCCCGGCGGCGAGCAGCTCCTCGTGCCGGCCCCGCTCGACGACCCGGCCGTCGTCGATGACAAGGATCTGGTCGGCGCCCCGGACGGTCGAGAGGCGGTGCGCGATGACCAGGGCCGTCCGCCCGTGCAGGGCGGTCTCCAGGGCCCGCTGGACGGCGACCTCGGACTCCGAGTCCAGGTGCGCGGTGGCCTCGTCAAGGATGATGACCGAGGGCGCCTTGAGCAGCAGCCGCGCGATCGCCAGGCGCTGCTTCTCCCCGCCGGAGAGCCGGTGCCCGCGGTCACCGACGACGGTGTCCAGCCCCTCGGGCAGGGAGGCAACGAGCTCCCAGATCTGGGCGGCCTGAAGCGCCTCGACCAGCTCCTCCTCCGACGCCTCGGGCCGCGCATACCGCAGGTTCGCCCGGATGGTGTCGTGGAAGAGGTGCGCCTCCTGGGTGACCATGCCGACGACCCGCCGCACCGACTCGGCCGCGGCGTCGCGAAGGTCGACCCCCCCGACGCGGACGACCCCCTCGCTGGGGTCGTAGAGCCGCGGGACCAGCGCGGTGACCGTCGTCTTCCCGGCCCCGCTTGGACCGACGAGGGCAACGAGCTGGCCCGGCTCGGCGACGAAGGAGACCCCGTTGAGGACCGCGCCGCCGCCGGAGCGGTCACCGACCGTGGTCGTCTCCAGCGAGGCGAGGGAGACCCGGTCCGCGCTGGGATAGCTGAAGTGGACGTCCTCGAAGCTCACCGCCACCTGGCCATCCGGCAGCGGGACGGCGTTCGGGGACTCCACGACGAGAGGACGAAGGTCGAGGATCTCGAAGACCCGCTCGAAGGAGACCAGGGCGGTCATGACGTCGACCCGGACATTCGACATCGCGGTGAGCGGACCGTAGAGCCGCCCGAGCAGCGCCGCGAGGGCGAGCAGGGTTCCCACGGTGAGCTGGCCGTTGACCGCCATCACCCCACCGAAGCCGTAGACCATCGCGGTGGCGAGCGAGGCGACCAGGGTCAGCCCGACGAAGAAGACGGTCCGGTTCAGCGCGATCCGCACCCCGGCGTCGCGGACCCGGGCCGCCCTGTCGGCATACTCGTGGTCCTCCTGCTCGGGCCGGCCGAAGAGCTTGACGAGCAGCGCACCGGCGACATTGAAACGCTCGGTCATCCGCGAGCCCATGTCGGCGTTGAGCTGCATCTGGGTGCGGGTGAGCTCGGCCAGGCGCCGCCCCATCAGCCGGGCCGGGATGAGGAAGAGCGGCAGGAGCAGCAGCGCCCCGAGGGTGAGCTGCCAGGACAGCGAGGCCATCGCCGCGACGATGAGGACCAGGGAGATGGCGTTGGAGACCACCGAGCCGAGCACCGAGGTGAAGGCCTGCTGGGCGCCGATGACATCGGAGTTGAGCCGGGTGACCAGGGCTCCGGTCTGGGCGCGGGTGAAGAAGGCCACCGGTTGGCGCTGGACGTGGGCGAAGACCTCGGTCCGCAGGTCGTAGATGAGCCCCTCACCGATCCGGGAGGAGTACAGCCGCTGAGCGACGGTGAGAGCCCCATCCGCGACGGCGAGCGCCGCGACGATGAGGGCAAGGCGCACGACGAGGGGGGCGTTCTGCGGCACCACTCCGTCGTCGACGATCTGCTTGAGCAGCAGCGGGGTCGCGACGACGAGCACCGCGTCGACGACCACGACGGCGAGGAAGGCGGCGATCCGGCCGCGGTAAGGCCGGGCGTACCCGAGGACCCGCTTGGTCGTGTCGCGGCCGATCCGGTGCTCTGCCACGGAGGCGTCCTTGGTCAGGGACCGCATCGTGTGCCACGGCTGCATGCCCATCTCGACTCACCTCCCGCTCTCGCCTGGTGCGGCAACGGTATGCCGTCCCCGGCCATTCCCGGGTCGTCCGCTTCGGCAGCGTCGGCAGCGAGGGCGGCGTGGCAGGGCGAGGGTGTGCCAGGCCCCGCCGACCACCTCGCCCGCCTCGGCGCGTCGGCCGGCTACCGCGGCGAGCCCCCGACGAGCCTGGAGAGCAGACGCTGCTGGGCGGCCGCCTCGGCGAGGAGCTGGTCGGCCGGCGACCGGTCGGCTGCATCCCGCAGCAGGGGCTTGAGCTCGCGCAGCGCTCCCGGCTCGGCCTTGAGCAGGGCGGCGACATACTCCGCCGTCGCGGTGGTGAGCTCGGCGGTGGGGACGACCCGCTGGGTCAGCCCGATCGCGAGCGCCTCGGCGGCGCCGATGGCGCGGGTCGTGCCGCAGATGTCGAGCGCCCGGGCCGGCCCCACGATCTCGACGAGGCGACGCGTGCCGCCGAGGTCGGGAACCATCCCCAGCGACGGCTCCTTCATCGCGAACGAGACGTCCTCGGTGACGATCCGCAGGTCGGCGCCGAGAGCGAGCTGGAAACCGGCCCCGATGGCGTGGCCCTGGACCGCAGCGACGACGATGGCGGGCAGGGTGCGCCAGGCGGTGAAGCCCTCCTGGTACCGAGCGATCTCGGCGCGGAAGGCATCCGGGTCGCCTGCCGCCATGGCGAGCACCGGCGGCTCCCCGGGCATCCCGGCCGGGGTGAACATCGCCCGGTTGAGGCCGGCCGAGAAGGACCCACCCTCGGCCGCGAGGACGACCACCCGGACCGTGTCGGGCACCTCCCGGGCGGCCTGGGCCAGCGCCAGCCAGAGCGACGGAGCCTGGGCGTTGAGCGCCTCCGGGTTGTCCAGGGTGAGGGTGTGGACCGGTCCGGAGGTCTCGGCGCGCAGGTGCGGGTGCAGTCGGGTGCTCATGCTCGGCAGGCTAGTCCGGTCAGGAGGTCCGGTCGGCGTTGCGTGTCGGGGCTCACCGTCATACCTGGTGGTCTCGGCGCACCGGCACGGCTCGCCGGAAGGGCTCGCCGGCCTACCCCCGTCGTGGACCCGACCACAGGCCGGACCGGCGCTTGGGTTGTCCGCCCCGAGCCGCCAAGATGGAGCCGCATCGCCCACCCCGAGAAGGAGCAGGTCATGAGCACCGCCCGCCAGCACAAGATCGTCCTCGACGAGTCCGAGCTGCCCACGCGGTGGTACAACGTGCTGCACGACCTGCCCACGCCCCCGCCGCCGTACCTGCACCCAGGCACGGGGCAGCCGGTCACGCCGGACGACCTCACGCCGCTGTTCCCGATGGCGCTGATCGCGCAGGAGATGTCGGCCGAGCAGTACGTGGACATCCCGGAGGAGGTCCTCGACGTCTACAAGCTGTGGCGGCCGTCGCCTCTTTATCGTGCGTACAACCTGGAAAGGGCTCTCGGGACCCCCGCGCGGATCTACTACAAGTACGAGGGCGTCTCCCCCGCCGGCTCACACAAGCCGAACACCTCCGTGCCCCAGGCCTTCTACAACAAGGCGGAGGGCATCACGAGGCTCACCACCGAGACCGGGGCCGGGCAGTGGGGCACGTCGCTGGCCTTTGCGTGTGCGCAGTACGGCCTGGAGTGCGAGGTGTGGCAGGTTCGGACCTCGTATGACGGCAAGCCGTACCGGAAGATGATGATCGAGACCTTCGGCGGGACGATCCACCCCTCGCCCTCCGAGCTCACAGCGGCCGGGCGGGCGATCCTCGCCGAGCACCCGGACTCCCCCGGGTCGCTCGGCATCGCGATCTCCGAGGCGGTCGAGGTGGCCGCCCAGGACCCCAACGCGCACTACGCCCTCGGTTCGGTCCTCAACCACGTGCTGCTCCACCAGACGATCGTCGGCGAGGAGACACTGCTCCAGCTGGCGAAGGTCGGCGAGACGGCAGATGTCGTCATCGCGTGCACCGGTGGCGGGTCGAACTTCGGCGGCCTGGCCTTCCCCTTCCTCCGGGAGAAGCTCGCGGGCCGGATGTCGCCGGTGATCCGCGGCGCCGAGCCAGCGTCGTGCCCGTCTCTGACGCAGGGCGTCTACGCCTACGACTTCGGCGACACCGCCGGGATGACCCCGCTGATGAAGATGCACACCCTTGGCCATGACTTCATGCCGGACCCGATCCACGCCGGCGGGTTGCGGTACCACGGGATGAGCCCGCTGGTGTCGCACATCTACGAGTCGGGGCTCATGGAGGCGGTCGCCATGACGCAGACCGACTGCTTCGCCGCCGGGGTGCTCTTCTCCCGGACCGAAGGCATCCTCCCCGCGCCGGAGTCGACCCACGCCCTGGCCGAGGTCGTCGCCGAGGCCCGGCGGTGCGCCGAGTCCGGGGAGGCGAAGGTCATCGTCGTCGGACTCTCCGGTCACGGCCACCTCGACCTGCCCGCCTATGCGGCATACCTTGCCGGGGGCATGCAGGACCGGACGTATGCCGACCACGAGGTCCAGGAGTCGGTTCGCGAGGCGCTGACCAAGCTCCCCGCCATCCCCAGCTGAGGGTTCGGCCGCTCTCAGGGAACGGAGCGGCGGCATTCTCTGGGCCGTGCGCTCTCTGGGCATTGGCGCTCTCGGTCCCCGCCGCTCTCGGGCCTCGGCGCCCTCGGAGCCCTGCGCTCTCGGTGCCCTGCGCTCTCGGTCCCTGCGCCCTGGGGACGAGTGCTCCTGGACTCTGAGCACGCTCTTGGCACCTAGCGCGATGCCATCAGCGCCCACGGAGTCCATGAGCCACGACCGATCGACGCCACCTCCAGGCTCGAGACCTGGCGCTCACGGGTCGGCGTCCGAATTGACGCCCCCGCGTCGCGAAGCACGCGCACCCCAGTGCCCGAGGGTGTTCCCAGCGCCTTCCCCCTCGACGCCCCCGGCGCTTGTGGACTTTGAGCACGCTCTTGGCACCTAGCGCGATGCCATCAGCGCCCACAGAGTCCATGAGCCACGCGCGATCGACGCCACCACGCCTTCAGACCTGGCGTCACGGGGCCGGCGTCCGACGTGCACGCCGCCACGCTATGAACCGCAGGAGGTCAGGAGGGACGGCGCCGACGAGCCCGAGACCGGGTCAGCGCCGCTCCGACCCGAACGGCGATCCCTCGGGGGTCGGCCAGCTCGGACCAGGTCACCCGGACCACCTCGTACCCGAGATCGCGCAGGGCGTCCTCGCGGAGCTTCTCGGCCACCAGCTCGGAGCGCCCCGAGCGCCAGCCGTCGACCGAGTCGTGGGACCGGCCGTACTTGACCAGCCCGTCGAACTCGGCGACGACCATCTCGCCCTCGACGAGCAGGTCGACATAGGCGGTGAACCCCCGACCGACGATCTTGGCCTGCGGGATGACCGGCAGTCGCATGAGGTGGAAGGCGTGCCGCAACCGGGTTTCGCCGACCGACTGCGACCGGCCGTCGGCGATGGCCAGGAAGGGGCCGAGCAGCGCCGACCCCGGGTGCCCTCGCAGCAGCTCGGCCGCCTCGGCGAGCTCGCCACGGGCGACCAGCTCGAGGCGCAAGGCCGCATCGGCCGCGATCAGCGCGTCGAGCGGGCCGCACACCAGGCCCGTCGCCGCCACCGCCATCGCCACCGGGACCCGGCCCTCGGGTGTCAGAGCGCCCGCGGGCACCGGGTGCAGACGCAGGGACCCGCGCGACCGGGGCCAGCCATCACCCGTTGTCATCGCCAGGTGGACGTGGTCGAGGTTGGCCCGGTAGAGCGGGAGCCCGAGCCGCGCCAGCTCCGAGTAGTGGCTCAGTGTCGTGGGCACCCGCATCGAGCGCTGCGCCGCCAGGGCCCGCAGCAGATGCAGCCGCTCCCGGCTCTCGGGCGCACCCACGGCATACCAGCCGCGCCATACCGAAGTCACCGCACCGGAGCCGACCAAGCCGGCCAGCCGCGCCGGCCCCACCCCTGCGTGGCGGGCGTCGGCGGCGCAGAACAGCCCCCACTCATCCGCGAGCACGCCAACGTCCGCCAGCATTGGGGAGGCCGGGGCCGTCACCGCAAGGTCGTCCATATGCCGATGGTCGGTCATTCGGGCTGGTCCCCGCATCACCCAACGGACGCCCTGTGGATAACCCCGTCCTCGGTGCGGGCGTGCGGAGCGCTGCTCATGGACCGCACGGCGGCTCATGGCATCGCGCTACGTGCCATAAGCGCCAGCGAGGTCCACGAGCCGGATGTCGTCGGGCAAAGCGCGGTCATCGCGGCCAGGAGCGCGGGTATGCCGAGGGCAAGCGCGCGGGTATGCCGAGGGCCAGCGCGCGGTCGCCGGAGGACCGCTACGCCAGGGACACCAGGTCGACGTACTCGGCGCTCCACAGGTCCTCGACGCCATCCGGCAGCAGCAGCACCCGCTCCGGCTGGAGCGCCTCGACGGCCCCTTCGTCGTGGGTCACCAGGACGACCGCCCCCCGGTACTGCCGCAAGGCGGACAGAATCTCCAGCCGCGAGGCCGGGTCGAGGTTGTTCGTCGGCTCGTCGAGGAGCAGGACGTTGGCCGCCGAGACGACGAGGGTGGCCAGCGACAGCCGGGTCTTCTCTCCCCCGGAGAGCACCGAGGCCGGCTTGTCGACATCGTCCCCCGTGAACAGGAAGGAGCCGAGCACCTTGCGGACATCGGTCTCGCCGAGGTTCGGAGCGGCAGTCAACATGTTCTCCAGGACGGTCCGCTCGATGTCGAGGTTCTCGTGCTCCTGCGCGTAGTAGCCGAGCTTGAGGCCATGCCCGGGCTCGACGGCGCCGGTGTCTGGCGGGTCGATCCCCCCGAGGATCCGCAGCAGGGTGGTCTTGCCCGCGCCGTTGAGCCCGAGGACGACGACGCGCGACCCCCGGTCGATGGCGAGGTCGACATCGGTGAAGACCTCCAGCGACCCGTACGAGCGGGACAGCCCCGAGGCCCGCAGCGGCGTCTTGCCGCAGGACGCCGGATCGGGGAAGCGCAGCTTGGCGACCTTGTCGTGTGCCCGGTCCCCCTCGACGGAGGCGAGCAGCCGCTCGGCCCGCCGCGCCATGTTCTGCGCCGCGACCGCCTTGGTCGCCTTCGCGCGCATCTTGTCGGCCTGGGCGAGCAGCGCGGCCGCCTTCTTCTGCGCATTGGCTCGCTCCCGCTTGCGGCGCCTTTCGTCGGTCTCCCGTTGGGCCAGGTATGTCGACCAGCCCACGTTGTACAGGTCGAGCTCGGCCCGGTTGGCGTCGAGATGGAAGACCTTGTTGACGACGGCGCCGAGCAGGGCGGCATCGTGCGAGATGACGACGAGCCCACCGGCATACCCCTTGAGGTAGTCCCGCAGCCAGGCGACCGAGTCCGCGTCCAGGTGGTTCGTCGGCTCGTCGAGCAGCAGGGTCTGGGCCCCGGAGAAGAGGATCCGGGACAGCTCGACCCGGCGCCGCTGCCCGCCCGAGAGGGTGCCCAGCGGCTGCCCGAGAACCCGCTCGTCCAGGCCCAGCGCGGAGGCGATGGCGGCGGCCTCGGACTCGGCGGCATAGCCGCCCTGCGCGGTGAACTCGGCGTCCAGCCGGGCGTACCTGCCCATGGCCTTGTCCCGCACCGTGTCGTCGGCGCTGGCCATCTTCGCCTCGGTGGCGCGCAGGTCGCGGAGGATGACGTCGAGGTCGCGGGCGGAGAGGATGCGGTCCCGCGCGAGCACCTCGAGGTCCCCGGTCCGGGGGTCCTGAGCGAGGTAGCCGACCTCGCCCGACCGGGTCACGGCGCCCGCGGCCGGCAGGGCCTCGCCGGCGAGCACCTTCGTCAAAGTGGTCTTGCCTGCGCCATTGCGTCCGACCAGGCCGATCCGGTCCCCCGCGGCGACCCGGAAGGTCGCCCCGTCGAGCAGCAGACGCGCGCCGGCGCGCAGCTCGACGGCGGTGGCGGTGATCACGACGACTCCTTGGCGGTGGCCGTCCCTCCCGGGACCGGCCGACGGACGGCAAACCACCCCAGTGTGCCAGGGCGAGGCCGCCGCGACCCAACGCGATATCGTCGCGACCCGGCCGCGACCCGGCCGCGACCCGGCCGCGACCTCGCCTCAACCCGACCGCAACCCCCAGCGCGCCCCACCGAGACCCGACTCCGGGCGGCCCGGTCCGGTAGCGTGAGGGGTTGTGAGCGCCCCGATCCGAGTGCGGACCATCTCCGCCGCCGAGCACCTGGCGTGGGTGCAGGCTCAGCCGGCGGTGAGCTTCCTGCAGACCCCCGCCTGGGGCCGGGTCAAGACCGACTGGCGCAGCGAGTCGGTCGGTTGGTTCGAGGGCGAGACCCTCCGCGCCGCCGCTCTGGTGCTCTACCGCAAGGTGCCCAAGGTGGCCAAGTTCCTCGCGTATCTCCCCGAGGGACCGGCGCTGGACTGGGGCGATGCCCGGATCGTCGAGTATCTCGCCGCGCTGCGAGCGCACCTGTCGGCTCAGGGCGCCTTCGCCATACGCCTGGGTCCGACGGTGGTGGTCAACCGGTGGGGGGCCGAGACGATCAAGGCCGCCGTCGCGGACCCCGCGGTCACCCGGCTGGCCGAGGTGACCCCCGACGTCAGCGAGCCCCTCGGACCGCAGGTCGTCGGGACTCTCGAGCGGCTGGGTTTCCGCAGCCAGGCCGCGACCGATGGGGGCTTCGCCACCGGCCAACCGCAGTTCGTCTTCCAGGTGCCGCTGGCCGGACGGACCGAGGCCGACCTGCTCGCCGGGATGAACCAGCTGTGGCGCCGCAATATCAAGAAGGCCGCCAAGCTCGGCGTCGTCGTCGAACGCGGGACGATCGAGGACCTTCCGGCTTTCCATACGACATATCTCGAGACCGCAGCACGCGACCACTTCACGCCGCGGCCGTTGTCGTACTTCCAGCTGATGATGCGCGAGCTCACCGCCGAGGACCCGGACCGGATGCGCCTCTACCTCGCCCGGCACGAGGGTGACCTCGTCGCGGCGACCCTGTGGATCCGGGTCGGCACCCATGCGTGGTACTCGTATGGCGCCTCGACCTCGGCCAAGCGGGAGGTCCAGGGGTCGACCGCAATTCAGTGGCAGATGATGCGCGACGCCCTGGAGGCAGGGGCCCGGGTCTACGACCTGCGGGGCATCACCGAGACCGTCAGCGAGGACGACCCGCACCTCGGGCTGATCCGGTTCAAGGTCGGCACCGGTGGCGAGGCGGTCGAGTACGTCGGCGAGTGGGACTACCCCATGCCCGGCCCCGACCGGCTCCTCTACCTCGCCTTCGACCGGTACATGCGCCGCCGCGCCAGGGGGACCGAGTGACGGTCACGCTCCGCGTCGACGCGGCCCGCTGGCGGACGCACCAGGACCGTGTCGTCGGCAGCACCGAGGGCGTCGTGCCTGTGGCCAAGGGCAATGGCTACGGATTCGGGCTCGGGCTGGTCCTTGAGGAGTGCGCTCGGATGTTCCACGAGCGCGGGGTCGCCATGACCGCCGTCGGGACCTATGTGGAGTCCCCGATCGCGCTCGACCGTTTTCCCGGCGATGTCCTCGTCCTCGAGCCCTGGCGGCCGTCGATCCACCGCGACCTGGCGGTCATCGAGCACCCACGCCTCGTCCACACCGCCACCTCGCGCTCCGATCTGACCGAGCTCCAGGGCCGCAACCCCGCGGCTCGGTACGTCCTCGAGGCGCTCACCTCGATGATGCGGCACGGCATGTCCCGTATGGCGCTTCGCGGTCTGGTCGACGCGGTGGGCGATGACCCCCGGTTCCTCGGCGTGACCGCCCACCTACCCCTGGGGACCGGGCATGTCGACGAGGTCGACGCCTGGATGCGCTCGATCCCGGTCGACCGGTGGTTCGTCTCGCACCTGGCCCCTGAGGAGCTGCGCACGCTCGGCGACCGGTTCCCCGGGCGCGTGATCCGCCCCCGGATCGGCACCCGGCTGTGGTTGGGTGACGAGACTGCCTTCCGGGTCAGGGCGCACGTCCTCGACGTCCACCCGGTGGCCCGCGGTGACCGCGCCGGGTACCGCCAGCGCCAGCTCCAGGGCGGCACCGTGGTGGTGCTCTCCGGCGGGACCGCCCACGGGATCGGGCTGGAAGCACCCAGCGCCGCCTCGACGATGCGGCAGCGGGGCATCGCGGCGGCCGAGGGGCTGCTCGAGGCCGCTGGCAAGATCCGTTCACCCTTCACCGTCAGCGGGATGCGACCGGCCTTCGTCGAACCGCCGCATATGCAGGTGTCGATGGTCCATCTGCCTCCGGGCGTCCCCGCCCCGCAGGTCGGGACGGAGGTCGACGTCCGGGTCCGGACGACGATCTTCCACCCCGATGTCGTCGTGGTGTCCTGACCCGAGGGCGGCCCGACGTGCCGCGCGAACCGCGCCTGGACAGTGGGAGCACGTGTGTCGGCATACTCCTGAGTGAGCAGACGTTAAGGTGAGCGTGGGTCGGGCGGACGGCGCCCGCTGAGCCGGGAGCGGTTTATGAGCTTCAACGACAACGTCCAGCTGGACACCTCCCAGGTCGAGTCCGGCGGCGGGGGTGGCGGCGGACTCGGTGGCGGCGGCCTCGGCGGCGGTGGCGGCGGAGGCTTCCCCGGCGGCATCCGCGTCGGCGGTGGGATCGGCGGCATCGTCATCCTGCTGCTCGTCTTCCTATTCCAGTTCCTCAGCGGCGGGGGCGGCCTCGGGAGCGGAAGCGGGGGCTCGACCGGCTCCGCTGGCTCCGGCTCGGTCATCGGCGACACGACCAACGTCCAGGCCGCCGGCCAGGTGTCGCGCGACTTCTCGCAGTGCAAGACCGGCGCCGACGCCAACGCCAACGACGTCTGCCGGGTCATCGCGACGGTCAACAGCGTCCAGGCCTTCTGGTCCACCGAGCTGCCGAAGTACAACGTCTCCTACACCCCGTCGAAGACCGTCCTGTACTCCGGTGTGACCCAGTCCGGGTGCGGTACCGCGTCGAACCAGGTCGGGCCGTTCTACTGCCCGCTGGACAAGAAGGTCTATATCGACGCCTCCTTCTTCGCCGAGCTCACCTCGCGCTTCGGCGCCGACGACGGTGCTCTGGCCAAGGAGTATGTCGTGGCCCATGAGTACGGCCACCACATCCAGGACATCCTCGGCCTCCTCGGTCGCGCGCAGCAGGACCCCCAGGGCGCCGAGAGCGGGGCCGTCCGCACCGAGCTGATGGCCGACTGCCTCGCCGGCGTCTGGGTCAACCACGCGACGACGACGAAGGACAAGAACGGGGTGACCTTCCTCAAGCCGATCACCCGCGCCGATATTGACTCCGCGCTCTCGGCGGCCTCGGCCGTCGGCGACGACCGGATCCAGAAGACGATGCAGGGCCGGGTCACCCCGGAGTCGTGGACGCACGGGTCCAGCGCCCAGCGCCAGCACTGGTTCACCGCCGGCTACCAGACCGGTGACATCAACCAGTGCAACACCTTCTCCTCGAACGTCAACCTCGGCTGACCCTCCCCTTCCAACAAAGACACACCTTTAGACGGCGTCTAAAGGTGTGTCTTTGTTGGAAGTGTGCTCAGAGGGTCAAGTCGCGGTAGAACCTTCGGCCGCTCATCGACTGGACGTCGACGACGACATAGTTGGGCTTGTCCTCGGGCAACCAGGTCTGCAGGTGCTCGTCGTCGAGCTGGTACGACTCGCTCAGCGTCTCGACCACCCGGGCCACCCCCTTGGCGATGATCGACCACGCCTCGTCGCCTGTCACCTGGTCGGCCTCGATCGCGACCGCCTTGTTGATGGCGACCTCGGCGAGCTTGGTCCCAGGCGCCGTCTTCATGACGATCTGCCCGTCGTGGACGAGGAAGTTCACCGGGAAGATGTCCGGCTCCCCGGCCGCGCAGGTGGCCAGGCGCCCGAACCGGGTCGCGTCCAGCAGATCCCAGCACTGGGCATCGGTGAGTTCCTCGTAACGGCTGTTCGGCATACCGCCCATCCTTGACCACCGGGCCGGGCCCCGTCGAGCCGCCCCGCCTGTCAGGTGGGCGACACCGGCCCGTCGGTCACGCAGACCCGCACGGCTCGCCCTCGCCGGACGGCCTCCTCGAGCACGGCGCGGCCGGGATCAGGTATGTCGAACAGCTCCCGGCGCGGCAGAGCGGCCAGGGACGCCAGCCGCCCGTCCGCGAGGAGCTCCCGGACGAGGGCCTTGTCGCCCCCGGCGACCACGCCGGCCGGGGCCGCCGACTCCCCCAGGATCCGGGTCAGGTGCTCAGCGACCGCCTCGACCAGGGCGTCGGCCTGGTTGGCCCGGCGCCGAGCGAACCGCTGCTGCGACCAGCCGCCGGCCGCGGTCCGGGACTGGACGTGCCTGCTGCCGACCTTGTGCACCACTATGCGGCCGTCGACCACGACAGCCACCGCGAACCCCCCGCGCCGGACCAGGACGACCACCATCGGGGTGTGGTCGAAGCGCGCCACCGACTCGATCCGCTGCGGTCCGTCGGGGTTGTTGGCGGTGAACCGCTCCAGCCAGATCTCGAAGCGCTCCGGCGCGACCTCGACGGTTCGGGACACCTCAGATGTTGAAACCGAGGGCGCGCAGCTGCTCCCGGCCGTCGTCGGTGATCTTGTCCGGACCCCATGGCGGCATCCAGACCCAGTTGATCCGGTGCGTCTGGACCAGGCCCTCGAGGGCCTGGGCGGTCTGGTCCTCGATGACATCGGTCAGCGGGCACGCCGCGGAGGTCAAGGTCATGTCGATGACGGCGTGCGCGGCGTGGTCCACGGTGATCCCGTAGACCAGCCCGAGGTCGACGACGTTGATCCCCAGCTCGGGGTCGACGACATCGCGCATGGCCTCCTCGACGTCGGCGACGTTCACCGGGCTGGCGCTGCTCTCGGAGGTCTGGGTCATGGGGTCGCTCCTGCTTCGGCGGGGGTGATGTCGACGCCGGCCCGGACGAGGGCGTCGGTGAAGGCCAGCCAGCCCAACAGGGCGCACTTGACCCGGGCGGGGTACTGGGAGACGCCGGCGAAGGCGACGCCGTCACCGATGACCGTCTCGTCGCCCCGGTCGGCGCCCTTGCTCGTCAGCATGGCGCGCATCGCGGCGAAGGTCTGCAAGGACTCGGCAACCGAGTGCCCCAGGCACTCCTGGGCGAGCACCGATGTCGAGGCCACCGAGATCGAACATCCCAGTGCGTCATACGAGATGTCCTCGACGGTCGCCGACGGGTCGGACCCGCTGAGGTGGACCCGCAGGGTGACCTCGTCCCCGCACGTCGGGTTGACGTGGTGGACCTGGGCGTCGAAGGGCTCACGCAGCCCCGCGTGCTGGGGCCGCTTGCTGTGGTCGAGGATGAGCTCCTGGTAGAGGTCCATGTCAGGCTCCGGTCCCGAAGATCGCCGGCACGGTGTCGAGGGCCGCGAGGAAGGTCCCGATCTCGTCCAGGGTCGTGTATGCCGCGAAGGACGCCCGGGTCGAGGCGGTCACGCCGAGGGCGCGGTGCAGCGGCCAGGCGCAGTGGTGACCGACGCGCAGCGCCACGCCGGCGTCGTCGAGGACCTGGCCGACGTCGTGGGCGTGAACGCCGTCGACGACGAAGGCGACCGAGCCCGACCGGCGCGTGGCGTCCACGGGGCCGAGGACGCGCACCCAGGGGCGCTGGGCGAGCCCGTCGAGCGCGGCCTCGACGAGCAGCTGCTCGTGGGCGTGCACCCGCTCCATCCCGAGCCCGTCGAGGTACTCACAGGCCGCGGCCAGCCCGACCGCCTGGGCCGCCATGGGCACCCCGGCCTCGAAGCGTTGCGGCGGCGGCGCATAGGTCGACTCCTCCATCCGGACCAGCTCGATCATCGAGCCGCCGGTGAGGAAGGGCGGCATCTCGTCGAGCAGGGGCTCGCGCCCCCAGAGCGCTCCGATCCCCATCGGGCCGAGCATCTTGTGCCCGGAGAAGGCGGCAAAGTCGACCCCCAGCGCAGCGAGGTCGACCGGCAGGTGCGGCACCGACTGGCAGGCGTCGAGGACGGCCAACGCGCCGACGGCATGGGCTGCGGCGGCCAGCTCGCGGACCGGGTTGACTGTGCCGAGGACGTTGCTGACGTGGGTGAACGCGAAGACCTTGGTCCGCTCGGTCAGCAGACCGTCCAGCGCGGTCAGGTCGAGCTCGCCACCGGGGGTGAGGTCGACCCAGCGCAGCTTCGCGCCGGTTCGTCGGGCCAGCTCCTGCCACGGGACGAGGTTGGCATGGTGCTCCATCGCGGTGACGAGGATCTCGTCGCGGCGGTCCATCGTGAACCGGCCGACCGTGGCATTGGAGAAGGCGTACGCGACGAGGTTGAGTGCCTCGGTGGCATTCTTCGTGAAGACCATCTCGTGCGCTGGGGCCCCGACGAAGGCGCCCAAGCGGGCTCGGGCACGCTCATAGGCCGCGGTGGCCTCCTCGCTGAGCAGATGGGCGCCGCGGTGTGGGGCCGCATTGCTCGTCGTGTAGTAGGCGCGCTCGGCGTCGAGGACGGCATACGGCTTCTGCGAGGTGGCACCCGAGTCGAGGTACACCAGGGGCCGCCCCCCACGGACCGTGCGGGTGAGGATGGGGAAGTCGCCGCGGATCGCGGCGGACTCCGCGGCGGTGAAGGGTGCGGCCCCCGTGACGGTCGTCGTCATGGCCCAGGTATGCCGATCAGGCGCTCGCGGTCGGGGCGAGGAAGCGGTCGTAGCCCTCGGCCTCGAGCCGGTCGGCGAGCTCCGGCCCGCCGTGCTCGACGAAACGCCCGTCGACGAAGACGTGGACGAACTGAGGCTGGATGTAGCGCAGGATCCGGGTGTAGTGGGTGATGAGCAGGACCCCGGTCTGACCTGCGGAGACGACCCGGTTGACCCCCTCGGAGACGACCCGGAGAGCGTCGACGTCCAGGCCGGAGTCGGTCTCGTCGAGGACGGCCAGCTTGGGACGGAGCAGCTCCATCTGGAGGATCTCGTGGCGCTTCTTCTCGCCACCGGAGAAGCCCTCGTTGACATTGCGCTCGGCGAAGGCAGGGTCCATGCGCAGCCGGTCCATCGCCTCGCGGACCTCCTTGACCCAGGTCCGCAGCTTCGGCGGCTCCCCGTCGACGGCTGCCTTGGCGGTGCGCAGGAAGCTCGACACCGTGACACCGGGGACCTCGACGGGGTACTGCATGGCGAGGAAGAGCCCGGCTCGGGCACGCTCGTCGACCGACATGGTGAGCAGGTCCTCACCGTCGAGGGTGAGCGAGCCCTGGGTCACGGTGTACTTCGGGTGGCCGGCGATCGCGTAGGCGAGGGTCGACTTGCCCGAGCCGTTCGGCCCCATGACGGCGTGGGTCTCCCCTGCTCGCACGGTGAGGTCGACCCCGCGGAGGATCTCCTTGGTGCCGGACTCGGTGTCGACGCTGACGTGCAGGTCGCGGATCTCCAGGGTGGCCATGCTCAGTGCTCCTTGGCGGTGGTGACGTCGACGTAGACGGCACCGTCGATGACGTGGACGGGGTAGACGGCAACCGGGACGGTCGCGGGCAGGGACAGCGGCAAACCGCTGCGCAGGTCGAAGCGCGACCCGTGCAGCCAGCACTCGAGGGTGCACCCGTCGACCTCGCCCTCGGCGAGCGAGACGTTCGCGTGGGTGCAGGTGTCGTTGACGGCGTGGACGGTGTCGTCCGCGGTGCGGACGACCGCGACGATGGTGCCGTCGAGGTCGGCTCGGGCGGCCTGGCCGACGGTGAGCTCGTCCAGCCGACACAGGTATGTCGCAGTGGGCGGTGCCTTGAGGTCGGCGCTCATCACTGGGCCGCCTCGACGCCGCCGGCGGCCTCGGAGCGGGCCAGCTCGGCCTCGACCGCGGCCATCACCTCGGCCTCGACGTCGGGGACGCCGATCCGTCCGACGACATCGGCGAAGAAGCCGCGGACGACAAGGCGACGGGCCTGGTCGTGCGGGATGCCCCGCGCCATGAGGTAGAAGAGCTGCTCGTCGTCGAAGCGGCCGCTGGCCGAGGCGTGCCCGGCCCCCTCGATCTGGCCGGTCTCGATCTCGAGGTTGGGCACCGAGTCGGCCCGCGCGCCCTCGCTCAGCAGGAGGTTGCGGTTGAGCTCGTAGGTCTTGGTGCCCTCGGCGGCGGCCCGGATGAGGACGTCACCGACCCACACCGTGTGCGCGCCGTCGCCCTGGAGGGCGCCCTTGTAGAGGACGTCGGAGCTGCACCGGGGCGCGCTGTGGTCGACGAAGGAGCGGTGCTCGAGGTGCTGGCCCTCGTCGGCGAAGTAGACCCCGAGCGCCTCGAACGATCCGCCCGGACCGGCATACGTCGCATTGGTGTTGAGCCGGACCACCCCGCCACCCAAGGTGACGGCGATATGCCGGGCCGACGCGTCGCGACCGACGACGACATCGTGCTGGGCCAGGTGCGTCGACGCGTCGTCCCAGCGCTGAAGCGTGACGAGGCTGAGGGCCGCCCCGTCCCCGACGCTCACGGTGAGGACCTCGCTGTAGTCGGCGAGCCCGGTGTGGTCGAGGACAACCGTTGCGCGGGCGTTCGCGCCGACACGCAGCCACAGGTGGCCGTGGACCAGCTGGCCCTCGGCGCCGGAGAGGGTGATCCGCACCGGCTCGGCGAGCTCTGCCCCGGCGCGGATGTCGATGACCCCGACGCCGCCGCTGCGCGCTGCGGCGACGGCGGCGGCGCGGTCACCGGGCTGGGGCAGGCCGGCCTGCCGCCACTGCTCGACCGGGACACCGGAGACGGTGACGCCCTCGGGAAGGTGCTGGTCCCAGTCCAGGCAGAGCCCCGTCGGCTCGTCGCGGAAGAGCGCGCGGAGCCGGTCGACGGGGGTGAACCGCCACTCCTCCTCGCGCCCGGTCGGCGAACCGAAATCGGCCGGCTCGAAGGAGGTGAGCCGTTCGGCGCGGGACTGGTCCGGCACGTACGGGGCGTCGCCGTGCCGGTGGTGGGTGGTCTCCAGCAGCGGCATCAGCCGACCGCTCCTTCCATCTGCAGCTCGATGAGCCGGTTCAGCTCGAGGGCGTACTCCATGGGCAGCTCACGGGCGATCGGCTCGACGAAGCCGCGGACGATCATCGCCATGGCTTCCTCCTCGCTCAGACCGCGAGACATGAGGTAGAAGAGCTGGTCGGCGCTGACCTTCGACACCGTGGCCTCGTGGCCCATCGAGACGTCATCGTCGCGGACGTCGACATAGGGGTAGGTGTCGGAGCGGCTGATCGTGTCGACGAGCAGGGCGTCGCAGCGCACCGTCGAGCGGCTGTGGTGCGCCCCCTCGTTGACCTGGACGAGCCCGCGGTATGACGTCCGCCCGCCACCGCGCGCCACCGACTTGCTGATGATCGAGCTGCTCGTGTGCGGGGCGGCGTGGACCATCTTGGCCCCGGCGTCCTGGTGCTGGCCCTCGCCTGCGAAGGCGATCGACAGGGTCTCCCCGGTCGCGTGCTCGCCCATGAGGTAGATCGCGGGGTACTTCATCGTCACCTTGGAGCCGATATTGCCGTCGACCCATTCCATAGTCGCGCCAGCGTGCGCGACGGCGCGCTTGGTGACGAGGTTGTAGACATTGTTCGACCAGTTCTGGATTGTCGTATAGCGAACCCGGGCTCCGCGCTTGACGATGATCTCGACCACCGCGCTGTGGAGGCTGTCGGACTTGTAGATCGGTGCGGTGCAGCCCTCGACGTAGTGGACGTACGAGTCCTCGTCGGCGATGATGAGGGTGCGCTCGAACTGGCCCATGTTCTCGGTGTTGATCCGGAAGTAGGCCTGCAGCGGGATGTCGACCCGCACACCCTTGGGCACATAGATGAACGACCCGCCGGACCACACCGCGGTGTTGAGCGAGGCGAACTTGTTGTCGCCGACCGGGATGACCGAGCCGAAGTACTCCTTGAAGATCTCTTCGTGCTCGCGCAGGCCGGTGTCGGTGTCGAGGAAGATGACGCCCTTGGCCTCGAGGTCCTCGCGGATCTGGTGGTAGACGACCTCGCTCTCGTACTGCGCGGCGACACCGGCGACGAGGCGCTGCTTCTCGGCCTCCGGGATGCCAAGCCGGTCGTAGGTGTTCTTGATGTCCTCGGGCAGGTCCTCCCAGCTGGTGGCCTGCTTCTCGGTCGACTTCACGAAGTACTTGATGTTCTGGAAGTCGATCCCGGTGAGGTCCGAGCCCCAGCTCGGCATCGGCTTCTTGTCGAACAGGCGCAGCCCTTTCAGGCGCAGGTCGAGCATCCACTGCGGCTCGTTCTTGCGTGTGGAGATGTCCCGCACGACGGTCTCGTCGAGACCGCGCTTGGCCGAGGCGCCGGCGGCGTCAGGGTCGGACCAGCCGTACTCGTACCGGCCGATCCCCTCGAGCCCGGGGTTGAGCTGCTCGACGCTGGTCGTCATGACGTCGTCCTTTCGTGGGCCGCGCTCGGCGACCCCGGGTGGGTCGGCGTGGGGATGAAGGTGGTGCAGACATGGTGGCCGGCGGCCAGGGTAGCGAGTCGCTGGACGTGGACGCCCAAGAGGGTGGAGAAGGCTGCCGCTTCGGCCTCGCACAGCTGCGGGAACTGCTCGGCCACGTGGTGCACCGGGCAGTGCCCCTGGCAGACCTGGATGCCGGCCAGGGTGCCGGCACCGACCGGTCGGGCCGTGGCGGCGAAACCGTCGAGGGTGAGGGCCTCGACCAGGGCGTGAGCGCGGGCGGCCGGGTCGTCCCCGACGCCGCTGACCTGGTCGCGGTAGCGCTGCACGACCGTCTCGGCCCGGGCCGCGGCGAAGGCGTCCACGCCTCGGGCGCTCGGCTGGTCGAGGAAGCGCAGCACCTCGGCGGCGAGGTCGGCATACCCCGAAGGGAGCACCTCATGACCGGCGTCGGAGACGACATACGCGCGGGCTGGTCGGCCGGGACGACGCTCGGCGGGGCGGGTCGCATCGTGCTCCTCGATGGCGCCCTGAGCGACAAGGGCGTCGAGGTGGCGCCGCACGCCGGTGGCGGTCAGGGCGAGCTGGTCGGCGACCGCCGAGGCGGTGATCGGCCCAAGGGCAGAGACCAGGGCCAGGATGCGCTCGCGCGTCCTGTGCTCGAGGGTCACTCCCGCCGTGTAATTCACAACAGGTATGTTACGTAATCCGCGCCCGGATGGGAAACGCCGTCCACGGAGCGTTACTAGACTTTCCGGCATGGACCACGCCGTGCACCTGGACCGGCTCGAACGGCGCTTCGGACCCGTCGCCGCCTGCGCCGGGATGACCTGGTCGGCGCCGCTCCACGCGGTGACCGCGATCCTCGGGCCCAATGGGGCCGGCAAGACCACCGCGGTCGACTGCGCGATCGGGCTGCAGCGCCCGGACGGCGGTTCGGTCACCGTGCTCGGCGCCCAGCCGTGGCGGTCCGGGCCGGAGCACCGCGCCCGGGTCGGCGTCATGCTGCAAAGCGGTGGGCTGCCCAATGGCGCCAGCGCCGCGGTCCTGCTCCCCCACCTGGCCCGGCTGTATGCCGACCCGCTCGACGTCCCCGAGCTCATGGCCCGGCTCGACATCACCAGCTTCGCGCGGACGCCGGTCCGTCGGCTCTCCGGCGGGCAGCGCCAGCGGGTCGGGCTCGCTGCCGCCCTGCTCGGTCGTCCCGATGTGCTCTTCCTCGACGAGCCGACCGCCGGACTGGACCCGCACGGCCGGCTGGAGGTCTGGCGGCTGCTCGACGAGGTCCGGGCCGAGGGGACCAGCGTCGTGGTGACCACCCACTCCTTCGAGGAGGCCGAGCGGCTCGCCGACCACCTCGTCATCGTCCACCGGGGGGCCACCGTCGCCGAGGGGTCCGTCGCCGAGGTCGTCGCCGGCCGGTCGCTGCACGATGTGTACTTCCAGCTCACCGCCGGGGTGGGGGCGGCATGAGCCAGCGCCCCGCCGCACCCGCCGCACCCGCCGCACCCGCCGCCCGGGTCCGCGCCCAAGCTCTGTTCGAGCTGCGCCTGCTGCTCCGCAACGGTGAGCAGCTGCTCGTCTCGCTCATCCTCCCGCTGCTGGCCCTCATCGGGCTGGCGATGTCGACGGTCCCGTCGCTGGGCCCGGGACGTCGCATCGACATCGCCGTGCCGGGCGTGCTCGCCCTGTGCGTCATCTCCTCGGCCTTCACGGCGCAGGCGATCGCCACCGGCTTCGACCGCAGGTATGCCGTCCTGCGCTATCTCGGCGTGACCCCCTTGGGACGCGACGGGCTGCTCGCCGGGAAGGCCGTGGCGACGCTGGCCATGGTGGCCGTCCAGGTCCTCGTCATCGGCGGCGTCGGGCTGGTCCTGGGGTGGCGGCCGAGCGGGGCCGGGCTGGTCATCGCCCCCGTCTTCCTGGTCCTCGGCGTGTGGGTCTTCGTTGCGCTCGCGCTGGTGTTGGCCGGGCTGCTTCGGGCCGAGGGCGTCCTCGCTGTGGCGAACCTCCTCTGGGTGCTCTTCCTCGTCCTCGGCGGCGTCATCGTGCCGCGGGCCACGCTCTCCGGGGGCCTCGCCGCGGTGACTGGCCTGCTGCCCTCGGCGGCCCTGGCCGATGGCCTGCGGGCGGCATACCTCGATGGGTCCTTGGCGGTCGGCGCGGTGGGGGTGCTGCTCGCCTGGGGCGTGGGCGCGACCGTTGTGGCGTCGCGCACGTTCCGGTGGAGCGACTGAGGGTGGCGCACGGCATACCACTGGCGGTCGTAGAGTCGGGGACGTGACTGTGCCGACCACCACGTCGTCCCACTCCCCCGCCCTTCCCGCCGGCAAGGTGGACTGGCTCGACCGGCTCCTCGTGGCCAACCTCGTCCTGCAGATGGTCATCATCGTCACCGGCGGCCTGGTGCGGCTGACCGGGTCCGGGCTGGGCTGCCCGACCTGGCCGCAGTGCGTGCCGGGGTCGTTCACGCCGACGGTGCAGCAGGAGCAGGGCTACCACAAGCTCATCGAGTTCGGGAACCGCCTGCTCACCTTCGTCCTCGCCGCGGTCGCTCTCGCGGTCATCATCGTGGCGGCCCAGCGGCTGCGGGGCACCCGGCCGCGGCTGTACCGGTGGACCTGGGTGCCCCTGCTCGGCATCGTCGCGCAGGCCATCGTCGGCGGGATCGTCGTGCTGGCCAAGCTCGACCCGCGGACGGTGTCGCCGCACTTCCTCCTCTCGATCGCGCTCGTGGGGGTGTCGGCGTGGCTGCTCTACCGGTACCGCGAGGGGGATGGGCCGGTCGCCCTGACGGTGCCGCCGGCCGCGCACCGGCTGGTCCATGTGACCGCCGCCGTCGGTGGTGTCGTGCTTTTCCTCGGCACGGTCGTCACCGGGTCCGGTCCGCACTCGGGTGACTCGCTCAGCGACGTGCGCTTCGGCTTCGACCCGCGGGCCACGGCGTGGCTGCACGCGGACGCGGTCATGCTGTTCACGGGGCTCGTCGTGGCCTGCGTCGTCGTCGGGCTGGTCGCCCATGCTCCGGCCGCGTATGCGCGGGCGTGGCGCTGGGTGCTGCTGATCTGCATCGCCCAGGGCGTCATCGGGTACGGCCAGTACTTCACTGCGCTGCCCATCGCCCTCGTGCTGGTCCACCTCGCCGGTTCGGCCCTGCTGACCGCGGCGCTGGCCTGGGCCGTGATGACCTCCCGCACCCGCCCCCTCCTTGCAAAGACACACCTTTAGAAGCCTTCTAAAGGTGTGTCTTTGAGGGTTATCCACAGGGTGGGCTGTGGATACGTGCTCGTGCGGGTGCGGTGTGGTATCGAGCTTCTGGCGCGTATGCCGCCCGCCGCCGTATGACGCCCCCGCCGTATGACGCTCAGGACGCCCGACGCCGCAGCTGGTTGCGGACCTGGGCGACCACTTGAGTGGGCCGGCGCTCGAGGTCCTCAGCGCTGACCCGGATGGCAGACCAGCCGACGTCCTGGAGGCGCCGGTACCGGGCGATATCGCGCTGCCACTGGACCCGGTCCGAACGGTGCTGGTCGCCCTCGTACTCGACGACGACCTTCTGTTCCCACCAGACCAGGTCGCCGATGGCCACGAGCGAGCCGTCGACGTCGAAGATCGGGGCGTTGAGCGCAGGCTCGGGCAGGCCGGCCATGACGAGCAGTATCCGCGTCCGGGACTCCTGAGGTGACGCGCTCCCGACCCGAACCAGGGACAGGGCCGTGTGCACCAAATAGGGTGCTCGTGGCGTCGACTCGACGAACTCGGTCAGGGTTGAGAGCAGCAGGCCCCACGGCGGCATGACCAGCGCGTCACCGAGAACGACGCCCGTCTCGAGCGGTCCTTCGGCGGCGACGTCGACGAAGGTGTCCAGCAGCGAGGTGACCGACAGCCCCCCGACCTCCGTCGCTGTCCGCACCTCCAACCCTTGGTGGGCACGAACCCCACGACGCCGGATCGGCGCCTTGGCCGACACCCGCATGACGTGACTCGGGAAGTGCGGCTGCCAGGGCGCCCCGCACGGCAGCCCCCACAGTCGGGCCGCGGTCTCGTGGCTGAAGACGCAGTCCTTGGGCAGCGCGGCCGCCAAGGCGGAGGCCATCGCGACGACATCCGTGACCGGGGTGACCGACCGGACGCCATACGTCGGGCGGGTGAGGAGGCGGTTCTCCAGCCGGGCCCGGGACACGCCTGACCGCTTGGCCGCCGCCACGGTGAAAGGCGTCTCGGTCAGCTCCGGAGGGATCGGGTCGGGCGTTCGCACAGGGTCACAGTGCACCCGGTGGCGCAATCCTCCAAACAGTTATCCACAGCCCCACCCCCCTCCAACAAAGACACACCTTTAGAACGCTTCTAAAGGTGTGTCTTTGCGGGTTATCCACAGGTTAGGAGGTCAGGGGTAGCGGGAAGTAGAGCAGCGGGTCTATGGCCACCGCGACGAAGAGGAGCGCCAGGTAGGTGATCGAGTAGTGGAACAGCCGCATCGGCTTGAGCTCGGCCTCGGGCCGCCCCCGCCGGGCCAGCCGGAGCAGCCGGTGTGCCTCCGCGAGGAAGAGCCCGCCGCTGACCAGCGCGACCACCGTGTAGACCCAGCCCATCGGCGCCACCGGCACCAGGGCGAGCGAGACCAGGACCATGACCCAGGAGTAGACGACGATCTGCAGCGCCACCGCCGGCATCTGCGCCACCACGGGCAGCATCGGCACCCGCGCCGCCGCATAGTCGTCCCGGAAGCGCATCGACAGCGGCCAGTAGTGCGGCGGGGTCCAGAAGAAGATGACGAGGAAGAGCACCACGGCCGGCCACGCCACCGTCCCGGTCGCCGCAGCCCACCCGATGAGCACCGGCATACACCCGGCCGCACCGCCCCAGACGATATTCTGCGCGGTCCGCCGCTTGAGCAGCATCGTGTACACCGCGACATAGAAGACCAGCGCACCCAGCGACAGCGCCGCCGACAGCCAGTTGACCAGCAGCCCGAACCACAGCACCGACACCACAGCGAGCGCGAGCCCGAAGACCGTGGCGGCGCGCGGCGAGATCGCCCCGGTGACCAGCGGCCGGGTCGACGTCCGCTGCATCACCGCGTCGATATCGCGGTCGATCACGCAGTTGAGGGTGTTCGCGCCACCGGCCGACAAGGTCCCGCCGACGACCGTCGCGACGACGAGCCAGAAGGGCGGCATCCCCCGGGTCGCGAGGATCATCACCGGGATCGTGGTGATGAGCAGCGTCTCGATGATGCGCGGCTTGGTCAGCGCCACATACTGACCGACGACGGCCAGCGCACCGGAGCGCCCGGGCGTCGGCGTCGAGGCCAGCTCGTCGCGAGCGTGCAGGGCGGTCACGTCGTCCTTCGGTCGGCCGGTCAGGTCAGTCACTCCACGTCTGAAGGTCGGGCGTCGTCGGCACGCCAGGGCGGCGGCGCGCCGGTCAGCCCGGACACCCGAGTCTAGCGCCGCGGCAACTCCTGGCTCACCGGTGAGAGCCATGGCACGTCGGACTAGGCTTCACGTACGTCGACCGTATGACGAACCTGCACCAGGAACCCTGCAGCCCGAGCCCTAGCCCAGCCTCGACGCCGACCGCGTCCAGCCGAAGGAGCTTGTCGTGAGCCCGAAGTCCAAGTCCCCGAGCCGTCGGATGCCCGTCGCGAAGAAGACCGGCTGGACCTCCCTCGACGTCCGAGCGGTCGACACGGCACGCGTCCTCGCGGCGGACGCGGTCCAAAGAACCGGCAACGGCCACCCCGGGACGGCCATGAGCCTCGCGCCGGTCGCCTACCTGCTCTACCAGAAGGTCATGCGGCACGACCCGAGCGACCCCACCTGGCTGGGGCGGGACCGGTTCGTCCTGTCCTGTGGGCACTCCAGCCTCACCCAGTACGTCCAGCTCTACCTCAGCGGCTACGGCCTCGAGCTCGACGACCTCAAGGCCCTGCGCACCTGGGGCAGCCTCACCCCGGGTCACCCCGAGGTCGGCCACACCAAGGGCGTCGAGATCACCACCGGTCCGCTCGGCTCCGGGCTGGCCAGCGCCGTGGGTATGGCGATGGCCCAGCGCCGCCAGCGCGGCCTGCTCGACCCCGACGCCAAGCGCGGTGAGAGCCCCTTCGACCACCACATCTACGTCCTGGCCTCGGACGGGGACATCATGGAGGGCGTCACCCATGAGGCGTCCGCGCTCGCCGGGCACCACGGGCTGGACAATCTCACCGTCATCTACGACCAGAACCACATCTCCATCGAGGACGACACCCAGATCTCCTTCTCCGAGGACGTCGCCAAGCGGTACGAGGCCTATGGCTGGGACGTCCGCACGGTCGACTGGCGCTCCTCCGGGACCGGCTCGAAGTATGTCGAGAATATCGACGCGCTCCTCGCCGCGGTCACCGCGGGCAAGGCCGCCAAGCACCAGCCGTCCCTCGTCATCCTTCGTACCGTCATCGCCTGGCCGGCACCGACCAAGCAGGACACCGGGAAGTCGCACGGCTCGGCCCTAGGCGCCGACGAGGTCGCCGCCGTGAAGACCCTGCTCGGGATGGACCCCGGCAAGGACTTCGACGTCGACCCGGCCGTGCTCAACCACGCGCGCAAGGTGGTCAAGCGCGGGCGGGCCGCGCATACGGAGTGGACCAAGACCTTCGAGGTATGGCGTACCGCCAACCCGGAAAGGGCGCAGCTGCTCGACCGGCTGGTCGAGGGGCGGCTGCCCGACGGCCTGGCGCGTGCCATCCCGAGCTTTCCGGCCGACCCCAAGGGCATCGCGACCCGGGCCGCCTCCGGGAAGGTGCTCACCGCCCTCGCGCCGGTCATGCCTGAGTTGTGGGGCGGCTCGGCCGACCTCGCCGAGTCGAACAACACGACGATGACTGGCGAGCCGTCGTTCATCCCCAAGTCCAAGCAGACCAAGGAGTGGAGTGGCAACCGGTACGGCCGGACGCTGCACTTCGGCATCCGTGAGTTCGGGATGGGGCTGATCCTCAACGGCATCGCGCTCGAGCGGCTGACCCGCCCCTACGGCGGCACCTTCCTCGTCTTCAGCGACTACATGCGCGCCTCGGCCCGCCTCGCCGCCCTGCAGAAGCTGCCGGTGACCTTCGTCTGGACGCATGACTCGATCGGGCTCGGTGAGGACGGCCCGACCCACCAGCCCATCGAGCACCTCGCCTCGCTGCGCGCGATCCCCGACCTCGACGTCGTCCGACCGGCCGACGCCAACGAGACCGCCGTGGCCTGGGCGACCATCCTCGGGCACCGGGACCGCCCGGCCGGGCTGTGCCTGTCCCGTCAGGCGCTGCCCGTCCTCGACCGGCGCCGGTATGCCGCCGCCCGCGGCACCGCCAAGGGCGGCTACGTCCTCGCCGAGGCGACCGGTGGGACGCCCCAGGTGGTCCTCGTCGCCACCGGCTCCGAGGTCCACCTCGCCCTGTCGGCCCGAGACCAGCTGGAAAAGGCCAAGGTGCCGACGCGGGTCGTGTCGATGCCGTGCCGTGAGTGGTTCGACGCCCAGACCCGGGCCTACCGCGACTCGGTGCTGCCCCCGGCCGTCAAGGCCCGGGTGAGCATCGAGGCCGGCGTCGCCCAGGGCTGGCGGGAGGTCGTCGGCGACGCCGGCCAGATCGTCAGCATCGACCACTTCGGCGCCTCCGCCGATGCCGCGCGACTGTTCACCGAGTTCGGGTTCACCACCGATGCGGTCGTCAGGGCCGCCCGGGCCTCGCTGCGCGCCGTCAAGGGAGCATGAGATGACCGACCACCTCGCCGCGCTCGCCGCCGCCGGCGTCTCGATCTGGCTCGACGACCTGTCCAGGGAGCGGCTGCAGACCGGGAACCTCGCCGCGCTCGTCGCCCACCAGCACGTCACCGGGGTGACGACCAACCCGTCGATCTTCGCCGCGGCTCTCTCGCACGGCTCCGCGTATGACGCCGACATCAGCCGGCTCGGGCAGGCCGGAGCCAGCCTGCACGAGGTCGTCACGACCCTGACGACCGACGACGTCCGGGCCGCCTGCGACGTCATGCGTCCGGTCTACGACGCGACCAGTGGCGTCGACGGGCGGGTGTCGATCGAGGTCGACCCGCGCCTGGCCCACGAGGCCGCACCGACCGTCGAGCAGGCCGTCGCCTTGCACGCCCGCGTCGACCGACCCAATGTCATGATCAAGATCCCGGCCACGCTGGAAGGGCTCCCGGCCATCACCCAGGTGCTTGCCCAGGGGATCAGCGTCAATGTCACGCTGGTCTTCTCGCTCAACCGGTACCGAGCCGTGATGAACGCCTTCCTCGCGGGTCTGGAGGGCGCCCGGGCGGCCGGCCACGACCTGGCGACGATCCACTCGGTTGCCTCCTTCTTCGTCTCTCGGGTCGACACCGAGGTGGACAAGCGCCTCGACGCCATCGGCACCGATGCGGCGCGGGCCCTGAAGGGAAAGGCGGCGGTGGCCAACGCCCAGCTGGCCTACCAGGCCTACGAGGAGGTCTTCGCGACCCCGCGCTGGCGCAGCCTGGCCGACGACGGCGCCCGCCCGCAGCGGCCCCTCTGGGCCTCGACCGGCGTGAAGGACCCGGCCTACCCGGACACGCTCTATGTCACCGGGCTGGTCGCTCCCGGCACGGTCAACACCATGCCGGAGAAGACCATGCAGGCCGTCGCCGACCACGGTGTCGTCACCGGCGACACCGTCACCGGGGAGTACGCGTCCGCCGAGGCCACCCTGGAGGCGTTGGAGGCCCTGGGGGTGTCCTACGCTGACGTCGTGGAGCTCCTGGAACGCGACGGGGTTGCGAAGTTCGAGACCTCCTGGACCGGCCTCTTGGCCGGCGTCGACGCCGCGCTCATCAAGGCCCGGACGTCATGAGCTGCCTCGCCACCGCAAGATCGAGCCGTCCCGAGCGTTCCCCCAGGTGCCGATGAGGCCCGCGCGGGTCGGCCAGGGCGTCAACCCACTCCGGGACGCCGACGACCGTCGGCTCCCCCGCATCGCCGGTCCCTGCGGCATGGTGATGTTCGGCGTGACCGGCGACCTCGCCCGCAAGAAGCTCATGCCGGCGATCTACGACCTGGCCAACCGCGGTCTGCTGCCGCCTGGCTTCAGCCTGGTGGGCTTCGCCCGGCGGGACTGGGCCGACCAGGACTTCGGCCAGATCGTCCACGACTCGGTCCGTCAGCACGCCCGCACTCCCTTCCGGGAGTCGGTATGGCGCAACCTCGCCGAGGGCTTCCGCTTTGTGCCCGGGACCTTCGACGATGATGCAGCCTTCGCATCCCTCGCGAGCACGGTCCATGCGCTGGAGAGCCAGCGGGGCACCGGCGGCAACTTGGCCTTCTACCTGTCCATCCCACCGGCCTTCTTCGCCCAGGTGTGCCAGCAGCTCTCCCGCAGCGGCCTGTCCACCCACGACGGGAAGAGCTGGCGCCGGGTCATCATCGAGAAGCCTTTCGGGCACGACCTCGCCAGCGCCCGGGAGCTCAACGCCATCGTCGAGGGGGTCTTCCCGCCCGACGCGGTCTTCCGGATCGACCACTATCTCGGCAAGGAGACGGTCCAGAACATGTTGGCGCTGCGGTTCGCCAACACCTTGTTCGAGCCGGTATGGAACGCGAACTACGTCGACCACGTCCAGATCACGATGGCCGAGGACATCGGCATCGCCGGGCGCGCCGGCTACTACGACGGCATCGGGGCGGCCCGGGACGTCATACAGAACCATCTGCTGCAGCTGCTGGCTCTCGTCGCGATGGAGGAGCCGGTGTCCTTCGGGGCCGAGCACCTGCGCGCCGAAAAGGAGAAGGTGCTGTCCGCGGTGCGGCTGCCGACCGACCTGTCCCGTGGCGCGGCCCGGGGCCAGTACTCCACGGGCTGGCAAGGTGGCGAACAGGTCCGGGGGTACCTCGAGGAGGACGGCGTCGCGGCCGGTTCGCGCACCGAGACCTTCGCGGCGGTCCGGCTCAGCGTCGACACGCGGCGGTGGGCCGGAGTGCCCTTCTACCTGCGGACCGGCAAGCGGCTCGGCAAGCGGGTCACCGAGGTCGCCGTGGTCTTCAAGCGGGCCCCGCACCTGCCCTTCGACGACACTGCGACCGAGGAGCTCGGCCAGAACGCCATCGTCATCCGGATCCAGCCCGACGAGGGGGTGACCATCCGGTTCGGCTCGAAGGTCCCCGGCGCGCAGATGGAGGTCCGCGACGTCACGATGGACTTCGGCTATGGCAACTCCTTCACCGAGACCTCCCCCGAGGCCTACGAGCGGCTCATCCTCGACGTCCTCCTCGGCGACCCACCACTGTTCCCCCGGCACGAGGAGGTCGAGCTGTCCTGGCGCATCCTCGACCCGCTCACGGCGTCCTGGGCCCGGTCGGGCGCGCCAGAGCCCTATGACTCCGGCGGCTGGGGCCCGCCCTCGGCCCACGAGATGATGCGCCGCGACGGCCGCCGCTGGAGGATGCCATGATCATCGACCTCCCCGGCACCTCGACCAGCGACATCGGGCGCAAGCTCGTCACCCTCCGCGGCGACGTCGGCGCCATGGCCCTGGGTCGGGTGCTCACCCTGGTCGTCGTCGTCGACAGCGAGCACCTCGACGTCGCCATGACCGCCGCCACTGACGCCAGCCGCCAGCACCCCAGCAGGATCATCGCCCTCGTTCCCGAGTCACGGCGCGGCAACCCCAGGCTCGACGCGCAGATCCGCGTCGGGGGGGATGCGGGCGCCAGTGAGGTCGTCATCGTCCACCTGTATGGCGGGCTTGCCGACCACGGGCGCAGCGTGGCCCTGCCGCTCCTTCTGGCCGACTCCCCCGTCCTCGCGTGGTGGCCGCATCTCGCGCCCGCGGACGTGGCGCGCGACCCGATCGGGGCGATGGCCCAGCGCCGGGTCACCGACGCCGCCGCGGCCGAGGTCCCGCGTGAGGCGCTGGCCCAGCGCGCGGCGTCATACGCGCCGGGCGACACGGACTTGGCGTGGACCCGGATCACCCGCTGGCGCGGGCTGCTCGCCGCCGCCCTCGAACAGCCGCCCTTCGAGCCGATCACCTCTGGGGTCGTCGCCGGCGCCCCGGACTCTCCGTCGACCGAGCTGCTCGCGGGCTGGCTGGCCTACTCGCTGCGTGCCCCGATGCGGATCGTCAAGACCGCCCCCGGCACCGGCATCACCAGCGTGCGGCTCGAGCGGCGCTCCGGCCCCATCGACCTGGTCCGGCCCGGCGACACGGTCGCGACGCTCTCGCAGACCGGGCAGCCCGACCGCAGGATCTCGCTCGCCCGGCGGACCCTGCCCGAGTGCCTGGCCGACGAGCTGCGGCATCTGGACGCCGACGAGGTCTATGCGACTGTCCTGCGCAAGGGGATCGACCTGGTCTCGCACCCGGAGACCACCCAGGCCGAGGCGATCCGGGTCGGGGAGGCACCCTCCCCGGAGGAGTCCCGCAGGCTCGCGCGCCGGATCACCCGGCGTCAGCGCGAGGCGACATGAGCAGCTCCCCGGTCGTCGTGGTGCACCGCGACGCCCGGCTGCTCGCCGACGCCGCGGCGTCCCGCTTCGTCACCGCCGTGGTCGACGCCCAGGCTTCGCGCGGGACCGCCGATATCGTCCTCACCGGTGGCACGCTGGGGATCGCGGTGCTCGCCTCGGTCGCCACCAGCCGGATCCGCGATGCCGTCGACTGGACCCGGCTCACGCTGTGGTGGGGGGACGAGCGGTACCTCCCCAGCGGGCACCCGGACCGCAACGAGACCCAGGCCCGCGCCGCGCTGCTCGACCTCGTGCCGCTCGACCCGGAGCGGGTGCATGCGGTGCCGGGGCCGGACCGGTCGGCGGACGTCGACGACGCGGCAGGCCAGTATGCCCGCACCCTCGCTGCGCACGCTGGCCCGGGACGCGCTCGGCCGGGTTTCGACGTCCTCATGCTCGGCGTCGGGCCGGACGCCCACGTGGCGTCGCTTTTCCCCGGTCACCCCGCCGTGCACGAGCAGGCCCGCGACGTCATCGGCGTCCGGGGGTCGCCCAAGCCCCCGCCGGAGCGGGTCAGCCTGACCTACCCGGCATTGTGCAGTGCCAGGGACGTCTGGTTTCTCGTCTCTGGAGCCGAGAAAGCCTCGGCGGTCGCCCTGGCCCTCTCCGGCGCCGGGCCGCTGCAGGCGCCGGCCGCCGGCGTGACGGGCACCCGGTCGACGACCTGGCTGCTCGACCGGGCGGCGGCAGCGCACGCCCCGGCCGCCTACGTTCGGCTCGGCTCGCCCTGACCGCAGCGACCTTCCGGGGCGTCACACCTGGGCCAGCAGATCCGGCGGGTCCGGCCGCCAGGCACCGCCGCCCACACCCTCGGACCAGGTCGGCTCAGCGGCGGGTCGCCAGGTAGTAGCCGACCAGACCCTGGGTCGAGGAGTCCTGCGCCGCCAGAGCGTCCGCATCACCGGCGACGGCCGGCTCGAGCTGCTTGGCGAGCTGCTTGCCCAGCTCCACGCCCCACTGGTCGAAGCTGTCGATGCCCCAGACGACGCCCTGGGTGAAGGTGATGTGCTCGTAGAGCGCGATGAGCTGCCCGACGACGCCAGGGGTCAGCGCGGGCGCCATGATCGAGGTGGTCGGGCGGTTGCCGCCGAAGACCCGGGCCGGGACGATCGCCTCGGCCGTCCCCTCGGCGCGCACCTCGTCGGCGGTCTTGCCGAAGGCCAGGGCGGCGGTCTGGGCGAAGAAGTTCGCCAGGAAGAGCCCGTGCACGTCCACCTCGCCGTCCTTGAGCGGGTGGGCCGGGGTCGCCACCGCGATGAAGTCGGCCGGGATGAGCTGGGTGCCCTGGTGGAGGAGCTGGTAGAAGGCATGCTGCCCGTTGGTCCCTGGCTCGCCCCAGAAGACCTCCCCCGTCGCCGTCGTCACCGGGGTCCCGTCCCAGCGGACCGACTTGCCGTTGCTCTCCATCGTCAGCTGTTGGAGGTATGCCGGGAAGCGGTGGAGGTACTGGGCGTACGGGAGGACTGCGTGGCTGCGGGCGTCGAGGAAGTTGACATACCAGACGTTGAGCAGGCCCATGAGGGCCGGGACGTTCTGCGCCAGCGGCGTGGACGTGAAGTGCTCGTCCATCGCGTGGAAACCGGCCAGCAGCTCGGCGAACCGGTCCGGCCCCAGCGCCACGGCCAACGAGGTGCCGATCGCCGAGTCGACCGAGTACCGGCCTCCGACCCAGTCCCAGAACCCGAAGGCGTTGGCCGGGTCGATGCCAAAGGCGGCGACCTTGTCCAGGGCGGTCGACACGGCGACGAAGTGCTTCGCGACCGCCTCGCCGCGCTGCTTCTCGGAGCCATCGATCGCTCCGGAGGCGACCAGCCCGTCCAGCAGCCAGGACCGGGCCAACCGAGCGTTGGTCAGCGTCTCCAGGGTGGTGAAGGTCTTGCTCGCGACGATGACCAGCGTCGTCTCCGGGTCGAGGTCGCGGGTCTTCTCGTAGACATCGGAGGGATCGATATTCGAGACGAACCGGCACCGCAGACCTGGAGCGACATACGGGGTGAGCGCTTCGTACACCATGACCGGGCCGAGGTCGGAACCACCGATCCCAATGTTGACCACCGTGGTGATCGGCTTGCCGGTCACGCCGCGCCACGAGCCCGAGCGCACCGAGTCGGCGAAGGCGTAGACCCGGTCGAGCACGGCGTGGACCTCGTGGTCGACGTCCTGACCCTCGACGACCAGGGCCGCACCGCGGGGCCGTCGCAGCGCGGTGTGGAGGACCGAGCGGTTCTCGGTGACATTGATCCGCTCACCGGCGAACATCGCGTCCCGCCGCGCCTCCAGACCCACCTGGGTGCCCAGCGCGACCAGTGCGTCGAGGACCTCGTCGGTGACCAGGTTCTTCGACAGGTCGACGTGGAGGTCGGCCGCCTCGCGGGTGAACCGCTGGGCCCGCCCGGGGTCGCTCGCAAACCAGCCGCGCAGGTCTGGGGCGAAGCCCTCCCGCAGTCCGGTGAGGGTGGCCCAGGCAGCGGTGGTCGTGGCGTCGATCGGTGCGCTCATGCCAGCCAGCCTATTGCCGCCCGACTCCCGGGGCAGCCCAGGGCCAGCGGTTGCTCAAGTGGTGCGGAGCACCCTCGCGGACGAAGTCGAGCCCCAGGTGAAGAGGGTGCCGCCCTACTGGATCAGGCCGCGCTCGCGCAGCGAGGAGAGCGCCTCTTCGAGGATCGCCTCGCCGTCCGCCTCGCTGCGGCGTTCCTTGACGTAGGCGAGATGGGTCTTGTACGGCTCGACCTTCGGCGGTGCGGGGGGCGCCTGCTGGTCCTGGCCGGCCGGGAAACCGCACCGGGGACAGTCCCACGTCTCCGGGATGACCAGGCCCTGCTCCTCGGCAAAGCTAGGCCGGACCTCGTGCCCGTTGGCGCACCAGTACGAGACGTGGACCCGTGGCGCGGAGTCGCCGCGCTCGGCCTCGCCCATGGGACCGGCGCCGACCCGGCTGCCTCGTATTGCGTTCCCGCTGGCCACAGTCAGCCTCCTCAGGCGGTGAAGCGGTCGAGCAGGCCAAGGCCCACGACGGCGGCGAACCAGACGACGGCGACCGCGATGGTGAACCGGTCGAGGTTGCGCTCGGCGACCGAGGACCCGCCCAGGTTGGAGGAGACGCCGCCACCGAACATGTCCGAGAGCCCCCCGCCACGCCCCTTGTGCAACAGGATCAGCAGGGTGAGGAACAGGCCGGCGATGACCAGCAGCACCTGGAGCCCGATGCGCACTACGTTCACGTGGACCTCATCGTCTGTCAGGGGTCGGATTCGCCCACGGTGGGCGCAGCTTCCAACAATACCGTGTGCCGGGTCAGGCCTCGGCCCAACCCGGCACACGCTGGGTGAGTCAGGCGCCGATGTGGTCGCGGAAGCGACAGATCGCCGCAAACTCCCCCGGGTCGAGCGAGGCACCGCCGACGAGGGCGCCGTCGACATCGGGCTCGGCCATGATCGCCGCGACATTGCTCGACTTGACCGAGCCGCCGTAGAGCACCCGCACGCCCGCGGCCAGCTCGGCGTCATACAGCGACGCGAGCAGCGCACGGATCGCCGCGCAGACCTCCTGGGCGTCCGCGGGAGTCGCGACCTCGCCGGTCCCGATGGCCCAGATGGGCTCGTAGGCGATGACGATGGTCCGCGCCTGCTCGGCCGGGATGCCCTCGAGGTCCTTGGTCAGCTGGGCGACGACGTGCGCGACCTGGCGGCCCTCCTTGCGGATGTCCAGCCCCTCGCCGCAGCACAGGATGGGGGTGAGGCCATGCCGGTATGCCGCCTTGACCTTGGCGTTGAGCAGCTCGTCGGACTCGTTGTGGTACTCGCGCCGCTCGCTGTGCCCGACGACGGCGTAGGTGCAGCCGAGCTTGGCGAGGAAGGCACCGGAGATCTCCCCGGTGTAGGCACCCGAGTCGTGGACCGAGAGGTCCTGGGCGCCATACTTCAGGGCGAGCTCGTCACCGTCGACGAGGGTCTGCACCGAGCGCAGGTCGGTGAACGGGGGGAGCACCGCGACCTCGACCGCCTCGAAGTCGTGCTTGCCGTCGCGCAGGGTCCAGTCGAGCTTCTGCACCAGGTGCGTGGCCTGCAGGTGGTCCTGGTTCATCTTCCAGTTCCCCGCCATGAGCGGGATGCGGTCGGCCATCAGTTCTCCTGTTCAAGAATGGTCACGCCGGGCAGGTCCTTGCCCTCGAGGTACTCCAGGCTCGCGCCACCGCCGGTCGAGATGTGGCCGAACTGGTCGTCGGAGAACCCGAGCAGCCGGACGGCCGCCGCGGAGTCACCGCCGCCGACCACGGTGAGCGCTCCGGCCGCGGTGGCCTCGACCAGCGCCGCCGCGACGGCCTTGGTGCCCGCCGCGAATGGGGCCATCTCGAAGGCACCCATCGGGCCGTTCCAGAAGACCGTCCGGCAGTCGGTCAGCCGGCCGGCGTAGAGCGCGGCAGACTTCGGCCCGATGTCCAGGCCCATCATGTCGTCCGGGATGGCATCCGCCTCGACCGTGACGATCTCGGTGTCGGCGGCGAACTCCCGCCCACAGACGACGTCGACGGGCAGGACCAGCTCGACGCCGGACTCCTGCGCGCGGGCCAAGTAGCCCTTGCAGGCCTCCAGGCTCGCCTCGTCGAACAGGCTCTTGCCGATCCCGTGCCCCTGGGCCGCGAGGAAGGTGAAGAGCATGCCGCCGCCGATGAGCAGCCGGTCGGCCTTGCCGAGGAGGTTGTCGATGACCGCGAGCTTGTCGGCGACCTTGGCCCCGCCGAGAACGACGGCATACGGCCGGGCCGGGTCGACGGTGAGCCGCTTGAGCACCTCGACCTCGGTGCGGACGAGCCCGCCCATCGCCGAAGGGAGCAGCGTGGCGACGTCATACACCGACGCCTGCTTGCGGTGGACCACCCCGAATCCATCCGAGACGTAGGCGTCGGCCAGCGAGGCCAGCGCCGCCGCGAAGGCACCGCGCTCGGTGTCATCCTTGCTCGTCTCGCCCGCGTTGAACCGCAGGTTCTCCAGCAGGGCGATATCGCCGTCGTGCAGGGCCGCGACGACCGCCTGGGCCGACTCCCCGACCGTGTCGGTGGCAAAGGCCACCGGTCGACCGAGGATCTCGCTCATCCGGCCGACGACCGGTGCGAGGGAGTACTTCTCCTCGGGTGCACCCTTGGGCCGCCCGAGGTGGGCGCACACGACGACGCGTGCGCCCGCCTCGGCGAGGGCGGTGATCGTGGGAGCCGACGCGCGGATCCGCCCGTCATCGGTGATCCGCCGCTCCGCGTCCAGGGGGACGTTGAGATCGGAGCGGACGAGAACGCGTTTGCCGCGCAGATCGCCCAACGACTCGATGCCGCTCATCGTGATCAGAGGCTCTTGCCGACGTGCAGCACGAGGTCGACGAGCCGGTTGCTGTAGCCCCACTCGTTGTCGTACCAGCCGACGACCTTGACCTGGTTGCCGATGACCTTGGTCAGCGGAGCGTCGAAGATGCAGGACGCCGGGTCGGTGGTGATGTCGGTGGAGACGATCGGGTCGGTGCTGTACTTGAGGAAGCCCTTGAGCGGACCCTCGGCTGCGGCCTTGACGATCGCGTTGACCTCGTCGACGGTGGTCTCACGGCCGGCCTCGAAGGTCAGGTCAGTGGCGGAGCCGGTCGGTGTGGGAACGCGCAGCGCGTAGCCGTCGAGCTTGCCCTTCAGCTCGGGCATGACCAGACCGATGGCCTTGGCGGCGCCGGTGCCGGTGGGGACGATATTCAACGCGGCGGCGCGGGCGCGACGCAGGTCCTTGTGGGGGGCGTCGAGCAGGTTCTGGTCGCCGGTGTAGGCGTGGATCGTCGTCATGAGGCCCTTGACGATGCCCAGGGCGTCGTGCAGCGGCTTGGCCATCGGGGCGAGGCAGTTGGTCGTGCACGAGGCGTTGGAGATGACCGTGTGCTTGGCCGAGTCATAGTCCTCGTGGTTGACACCCATGACGATGGTGACGTCCTCGTTGGAGGCCGGTGCCGAGATGATGACCTTCTTGGCGCCACCGGCGACGTGGGCCTTGGCCTTGGTTGCGTCGGTGAAGAAGCCGGTGGACTCGATGACGATGTCGGCTCCGACGGAGGCCCAGTCCAAGGCGGCGGGGTCGCGCTCGGCCCAGGCCTTGAACGACTTCCCGTTGTACGTGATCGAGTCGTCGTCATACGTGACGTCGCCCTCGAGACGACCGAGGATCGAGTCGTACTTGAGCAGCGTGGCGAGGGTCTTGTTGTCGGTGAGGTCGTTGACCCCGACGATCTCGATGTCAGCGCCAGAGGCCAGGACGGCCCGGAAGAAGTTGCGGCCGATGCGGCCGAAGCCGTTGATGCCTACGCGAACAGTCACGTCATTGCCTTCCACATGGATGGGGTTTGGTTGCCGACGTCAGTGGCGGCTCACTTGCCACCTCCAACCTACTGGATCGGCTTTCGCGCGAGCAGGCTGGAGGTCCCTGTGGACAGTGACGTATGACGCTCTGGCAGGTATGCCGAGCAGGCGGTTCAGCCGTCGATCATCTCGGAGGTGAGGTTGGCCTCGGTGCCGGGGATACCGAGGTCCGCGGCGTGCTTGTCGGCCATGGCGAGAAGCCGCCTGATGCGGCCGGCCACGGCGTCCTTCGTCATCTGCGGGGTGGCCAGCTGACCGAGCTCCTCGAGGCTGGCCTGCTTGTGCATGATCCGTAGCTCGCCGGCCTCGCGGAGGTGGTCGGGGATGTCGTCGCCGAGCAGCTCGAGCGCGCGCTCGACCCGAGCGCCGGCGGCAACCGCGGCGCGCGCCGACCGGCGCAGGTTGGCGTCGTCGAAGTTGGCCAGCCGGTTGGCTGTGGCGCGGACCTCGCGGCGCATCCGGCGCTCCTCCCAGGCCAGCACCGCCTCGTGGGCACCCATGCGGGTGAGCATCGCGGCGATGGCGTCGCCGTCGCGGATCACCACCCGGTCGACGCCCCGGACCTCGCGGGCCTTCGCCTGGATCTGCCGACGGCGGGCCGCTCCGACCAAGGCGAGGGCCGCCTCGGGGCCGGGGCAGGTGATCTCCAGCGCCGAGGATCGGCCCGGCTCGGTCAGCGAGCCGTGAGCGAGGAAGGCCCCGCGCCAGGCCGCCTCGGAGTCGCACGACCCGGCGCTGACCACCTTGGCGGGGAGGCCTCGCACCGGACGCCCCCGCGCATCGACGAGGCCGGTCTGCCGGGCCAGGGTGGCGCCCTCCTCGACGACGCGGACGAGGTAGCGGCTGCCCTTGCGCAGGCCACCGCCGGAGAGGACGACGAGGTCGCTGTGGTGGCCATACACCTCGGCGATGAAGGTCCGCAGTCGGCGGGCCGCCATGGCGGTGTCAAGCTCGGCCTCGACGACGATGCGGCCCCCGACGATGTGCAGCCCCCCGGCGAAGCGCAGCGTCGCCGCCACCTCCGCCTTGCGGCAGCACGGCTTGGTGATATCGAGCCGAGCCAGCTCGTCCTTGACCTTGGGCGTCATCGCCATCGTGCGCACCATCCTGCCTCCGAGCATCTCCGGTCGCTCAAGCCCGCCCCGTCGCGAACCGGACGCAGCGATGGTAGTTCGCCGCTGCCCAAACCGCACGTCGGGGACGACCCGGACCGACCCGTCACGCTCGGCGGGCCATGAGGTCGCGATAGACGGCCGCGAGACGCAGCGAGTCGTGCTGCCCAACCGTCCGGGGAGCGGCCACCTGCTGGACGACCAGCTCGGCACCGAAGGCCTCCGCGGCCTCGTCGAGCTCGCGGAGGGACTCGACGACCGACGGGTCCGCGACGACCGCCTCAAGCCTCAGCTCTGGGGCATAGGTCGCCAGGGTCCGGAGCAGGTCCGCAGCCCGGAAACCCTGCGTTTCGTCGGCCCCGACGTCGAGGTTGAGGTTGAGCACCTTCCGTGCGGGGGTGTCGTTGAGGGCCTGCCGCAGCGGTGGGACGAGCAGGTGTGGGAGCACCGAGGTGAACCACGACCCGGGACCGATGAAGACCCAGTCGGCGTCAGCGACCGCGGCGAGGGCCTCCGGGCAGGGCGCCGGGTCGGGGGGCAGCAGCCGGACGGCGCTAACACGACCGGGTGAGATCGCGACAGCGTGCTGGCCCCGGACCGTCGTCAGCACGTCCGGATAGTGCGGGTCGTGCCCGAGGATGTCGGCGACGATCTCCAGCGGTTCCCCCGCCATCGGCATCACCTTGCCCCGCGCGTTGAGCAGTCGGCCAACCAGGTCGAGGCCGGACACGGTCCCGTCGAGGAGGTCCCAGAGCGCGACGATGAGCAGGTTGCCGAGCGCGTGGCCGGCGAGTGGCCCCTCTCCACCGAACCGGTGCTGGAGCACGTCACGCCATTGGTGGCCCCAGTCGCTGTCCTCGCACAGGGCCGAGATCGCCATCCGCAGGTCGCCGGGGGGCAGGACGTGGAACTCCTCGCGCAGCCGGCCCGAGGAACCGCCATCGTCAGCCACCGTGACGACGGCGGTGATCGTGTCGGTGACGTGTTTGAGAGCCGCCAGCGACACAGCTAGGCCGTGCCCCCCGCCGAGGGCCACTGCACGTTCGTGCCTCACCCTGCGACCCCCTGGCTACTCGCGCCCGAGGTCGCGGTGGACGACGAAACTGCTGATGTCAGCCCCCGCGAGCCGACCCGCCAGTGCCTCCGCCACCGCCACGGAGCGGTGTTTGCCACCCGTACAGCCGACGGCGAGGGTGACATATCGACGGCCCTCGGCGAGATAGCCGGCGAGGACCGGCTTCATCCACCCGACGACGCCGTCGACGAACTCAGTCGCACCGGGCCGGCCGAGGACGAAGTCCGCCACGGCCGCGTCACGTCCGGTGAGCGGGCGCAGCTCGGGGACCCAGAACGGGTTCGGCAGAAAGCGCATGTCAAGGACATAGTCGGCGTCGAGCGGGACACCGTACTTGAAGCCGAAGGACATCACGGCCATCCGCAGGGCCGGACCGCGACTCGCGGCGAACAGCGACACCGTCTTCGACGCCAGTCCGTGCACGTTGAGCCCCGAGGTGTCGACGACGACATCGGCGCGAGAGCGAAGCTCCAGCAGGACCGTGCGCTCCTGCTGGATGCCGTCGAGGAGTCGGCCTTCGCCTTGGAGCGGGTGCGGGCGCCGGACGCTTTCGAAGCGCCGGACCAGCGCCTCGTCGGTGGCGTCGAGGAAGACGATGCTCGGGCGGACCCCGCGGCCGGCAAGCTCGTCGAGAGCGTCGTTGAGGCGGTTGAACCACCACCGGCTCCGGACGTCGACGACGGCGGCCAAGCGTGGCTGCACGTCGTCGGGCAGTCCCGACGACCCCGCCGTCGGGGCCGCCCGCGCGACCTCGGTGCGCAGGGTGTCCAGCGCGGGAAGCATCTGGGGCGGGAGGTTGTCGACGACATACCAGCCGAGATCCTCAAGGACGCTGGCCATCGTCGAGCGCCCCGCACCGCTCATCCCGGTGAGGATGACCATGTGGTCCGCGCTGCGGACCATCGGTCCGGGAGGCCCTACGTCGCTCATCGCCGTCCTTCTCTCGCGCCGTGTCCGTGTCGAGTCCTGCCGCGTGCCCGCCGACTCCCGACCGTGGCTTGGCTAGTGCCTGGCGGTATGCCGGGTCACCTCCGGTCAGTCCAGGAGCTCTCCAGTCGTCACGTTAACGGCTGGCGCGCCCGGTGTCCCGAGGGTATCGAGGATCACCTGGGCGAGGGCCGGACCGATGCCCGGAACCGCGACGAGGTCCGCGACACCGGCGGCCCGGATCTTCTTGACCGACCCGAAAGCGCGCAGCAGGGCGGCCTGCCGACTCGGCCCGAGCCCGGGGACATCGTCGAGCGTCGAGCGGGTCATCGCCGCCGAGCGCCGGGCCCGGTGGAAGGTGATCGCGAACCGGTGCGCCTCGTCACGCAGCCGCTGGAGCAGGTACAGCCCCTCACTGGTCCGAGGAACGATGACCGGGTACTCCGAGCCGGGCACCCAGATCTCCTCGAGCCGCTTGGCCAGCCCGACGACGGTCACCCCGGTGACCTCGAGCCGGGTCAGGACCTCGTAGGCGGCGTTCACCTGTGGCAGGCCGCCGTCGACGACGACGAGGTTCGGCGGGTAGGCGAACCGGCGCCGCTCCCCCGTCGTCGGGTCCACCTTCTGTGCGGCCTCCTCGGTCAGCCGGGCGAACCTTCGGCTGAGGACCTCCCGCATCGCGGCGGTGTCATCCCGAGCGGTCCCGTCGACGGCCCCTCGAACGATGAACCGCCGGTAGTCGCTCTTGCGCGGCAGCCCGTCCTCGACGACGACCATCGAGGCGACCACCTCGGTGCCTTGGACGTGGCTGACGTCGAAGCACTCGATGCGCAGCGGCGCCTCGTCCAGGCCCAGCGCATCCTGGAGCTCCTGCAAGGCCTGGCTGCGCGCCGTGAGGTCGCCTGCCCGGGCCACCTTGTGCCGGGCCAGGGCCTGCTCGGCGTTGCGGCGGACCGTCTCCATGAGGGCCCGCTTGTCCCCGCGCCGAGGCACCCGCAGGTCGACGGCGGAGCCGCGGCGCTCGCTCAGCCAGCTCACCATCGTCCCGGCGTCGGTGGGCAGGGACGGGACGAGGACCTCGCGCGGCACGTCCTCAGCAGCCCGGTCGCCATACACCTGCTGGAGGAGCCGCTCGACGAGCGCGGCGGCACCCTCGCGCTCACCGAAGGACTCCCACTGGTCCTTCTCGACGACCCAGCCACGCTGACCGCGGACCCGGCCGCGACGGACGTGGAAGACCTGGACGGCCGCTTCGAGCTCGTCCTGGGCAATGGCGAAGACGTCCGCGTCGGTGCTGTCGCCGAGGACGACGGCCGAACGTTCCAGCGCCTTGTAGAGCGCACCGAGATCGTCGCGCAGCCGGGCGGCCCGCTCGAACTCGAGGTCCTTGGCGGCGGCCCGCATGTCGCGCTCGAGCCGGCGGACGAAGGGGTCGGTGTCACCGGCCATGAAGGCACAGAAGTCCTCGGCGATGGCGCGGTGCTCGTCCGGCGTGACCCGGCCGACGCAGGGCGCGGCGCACTTGTCGATATAGCCGAGCAGGCACGGCCGGCCGGTCTGGGCGGCCCGCTTGAAGACGCCCATCGAGCAGGTGCGCAGCGGGAAGACACGCAGCAGCAGGTCGAGGGTCTCCCGGATCGCCCAGGCATGGCTGTACGGCCCGAAGTAGCGGGTTCCCTTGCGTTTGGCCCCGCGGAGCACCTGGGCCCGGGGGAACTCCTCATCGAGGGTGACGGCGAGGAAGGGGTAGGACTTGTCATCGCGGTACTTGACGTTGAACCGTGGGTCGAACTCCTTGATCCACGAGTACTCGAGCTGGAGTGCCTCGACCTCTGTCGCGACGACGGTCCACTCGACCGCGGTCGCCGTCCGCACCATCGTCGCCGTGCGAGGGTGCAGTGCCGCGACGTCCTGGAAGTATGACGACAGCCGTGGGCGCAGCGACTTGGCCTTGCCGACGTAGATGACCCGACCGTGGGCGTCCCGGAACCGGTAGACCCCGGGGTCGACCGGGATCTGCCCCGGCCGGGGTCGGTAGCTCGCCGGGTCTGCCACGGACCCACTGTAGGCGGGCCCCCCGACAGGGCCGGGGATCGGGTCAGGACACGACGACGCCGAAGGCGTCGAGCAACCGGGCCGCACCCACGGCTGAGAAGCGAGCCCCGCGCACCTGGGTCTCCCGGGGGTCGATGTCGTGCTCGTCGACGTCGACGAGGATGGCGTCGCGCAGGTCCGCGCCGGCGAAGCGGGCACCGGCGAGAATCGTGCCGGTCAGGTCCGCCTCGCGGAGGTAGGCGTCGGTGAAGTCGGCCTCCCGGGCCGAGCAGCGGATCAGCCGGGCCCCCCGCAACGGCATACCGGTGAAGCTGCCGAAGTCGACGCGGACGTCGACAAGGTGCAGCGGCACCGTGGCCACCTCGGACAACCGAGCCCCCGACCAGCCGACACCGAGGGCCTTGCCGCCCTCGATGAGACAGTCGACGAGCCTGGTGTCGACGAAGCGGACCCGGCTGAGGTTGCACCCGGTGAACCGGCACTCGCGCAGCACGACGCGGCGCCAGGTGAGGCCCTCGAGGTCACAGGCGTCGAGGACGCAACCGTCCAGCTCGACGTCGGCAATCTCGCCGTGGTCGGTCACGCCGGTGAGGCGTTCGTCGACGACCAGGTCTCGGCCGCCCAGCGCCTCGACCAGGGTCGGCCCGGCGGCCGGCTCGCTGGTCAGGAGACGACGAGGTTGTCGCCGCTGACCGTCACGGTCTTGGCGGCCAGCGGCGCGGTCGCAAGGCCGCCCTTCACGGCCCCGGTCGCGGCGTCGAAGGTGGACCCGTGGCAGGTGCAGACGATATTGCCGCCCTCGATCTTCGACACCAGGCACTGGTTGTGGGTGCACACCGCGGTGAAGGCCTTGAAGTCGCCCGCCGTCGGCTGGGTGACGACGACCTGGTCGACGACCTTCCCGCCGCCGACCGGGACATCCGCCTTGGCCACGGTGGTGCCGCTGGCCGCAGAGCCACTGGTGGTCGAGCCGGCGGAGGACGACGGGCTGACCGCGGCCGGGGCCGGGGTCGAGGAGCCGCACGCAGCGAGGGTGCCGACGGCGACGGCACCGAGCCCGACGGCTGCGGCGCCCTGGACGACGGATCGGCGGGTGAGGTCTGAGGTGGTCATGGTCTCCCTGTTCGTCAGCCGCCCGGGGGCGGGCCTTCGTCGGCCGGCCCGGGACGGGTCCGGCATACCGTTGAATCCTTGACGGTGAACCTGAAAGCAGTCTTCACGAGGAGGCGGCTGCCGACAACGCGACTTTCGTCCGACGAGGACTACGACCTTTGGGCACTGGTGGCGGCGCGGTCTCGGCGGGGAGGACCCGGCGCAGGAAGGCCCCGGTGTGGCTCCCCGGTCGCGCGGCGACCTGCTCCGGGGTGCCCTCGGCGATGACCCGCCCGCCCCCGCTGCCGCCCTCGGGCCCCATGTCGACGACCCAGTCGGCGTTCTTGATGACGTCGAGGTTGTGCTCGATGACGATGACGGTGTTGCCCTTGTCGACCAGGCCCTGGAGGACGCCGAGCAGCTTGCGGATGTCCTCGAAGTGCAGGCCCGTGGTCGGCTCGTCGAGGACGTAGACGGTCCGGCCGGTGGAGCGTTTCTGCAGCTCGGAGGCCAGCTTGACCCGCTGCGCCTCACCGCCGGACAGCGTCGGTGCCGGCTGGCCCAGCCGGACGTACCCGAGCCCGACGTCGACGAGCGTGGTCAGATGCCGGGCGATGGCGGGCACCGCGGCGAAGAAGGTCGCGGCCTCCTCGATCGGCATGTCGAGGACATCGGCAATCGTCTTGCCCTTGAAGTGGACCTCGAGGGTCTCCCGGTTGTAGCGCGCACCGTGGCAGACCTCGCACGGGACATAGACGTCCGGGAGGAAGTTCATCTCGATCTTGATCGTCCCGTCGCCGGAGCAGGCGTCACACCGGCCACCCTTGACGTTGAACGAGAACCGCCCGGGTTGGTAGCCGCGGATCTTCGCCTCGGAGGTCTGGGCGAACAGCTTGCGCATGTGGTCGAAGACGCCGGTGTATGTCGCCGGGTTGCTCCGCGGGGTCCGCCCGATCGGGCTCTGGTCCACGTGGACGACCTTGTCGAGGTGCTCCAGGCCGGAGACCGACTTGTGCCGGCCGGGGACCTGCCGGGCGCCGTTGAGCCGGTTCGCCAGGACCGTGTAGAGGATGTCGTTGACCAGGGTCGACTTGCCCGACCCGGAGACCCCGGTCACCGCGACGAGGTTGCTGAGCGGGAAGGAGACGTCGAGGTCGACGAGGTTGTGCTCCTTGGCGCCGTGGACGGTGACGACCCGCCCGTCCTGAGGTCGGCGCACCGACGGGGTCGGGATGGCGAGCCGTCCGGAGAGGTACTTGCCCGTCACCGACGAGGGATGGGCCAGGAGGTCGGCGACCGAGCCACTGTGGACGACCTCTCCCCCGTGCTCGCCGGCACCTGGTCCGATGTCGACCACCCAGTCGGCCGTGGCGATGGTGTCCTCGTCGTGCTCGACGACGATGAGGGTGTTGCCGAGGTCACGGAGCCGGGTCAGCGTCTCGATGAGCCGATGGTTGTCCCGCTGGTGCAGCCCGATCGACGGCTCGTCGAGGACATAGAGCACCCCGACCAGACCCGAGCCGATCTGGGTCGCCAGCCGGATCCGCTGCGCCTCCCCACCGGACAGGGTCCCGGCCGGGCGGTCGAGCGAGAGATAGTCGAGCCCGACGTCGAGGAGGAAGCCCAGCCGGGCCTGGATCTCCTTGAGGACCCGCTCGGCGATCTGCCGCTCCCGGTCGGTGAGGTCGACTGCGTCCAGGAAGGCCGAGCACTCGCGGATCGGCAGCGCGCAGATCCCGGCGATCGAGCGGCCACCAAGGAGGACGGCGAGCGACTCCGGCTTGAGCCGTGAGCCGGCGCAGGCCGGGCAGGGAACCTCCCGCATGAAGCCCTCGTAGCGCTCCCGGCTCCAGTCCGACTCGGTCTCGGCGTGCCGCCGCTTGATGAAGGGCACCGCGCCCTCGAAACCGGTGGTGTAGGACCGGTCCCGGCCGAACCGGTTGCGGTAGGTGACGTGGACCTTGTAGTTCTGGCCGTGGAGCAGCGCCTCCTTGGCCCGCTCCGGCAGCGAGCGCCACGGGGCGTCGACGGAGAACTTCAGGTCGGCTGCCAGGCCGGCGATGACCCGCTGGAAGTAGTCGGCCATCCCCGACCCCTGCGCCCAGGGCGCGATCGCCCCCTGGCTCAGCGAGAGGTCCTCGTCGGGGACGATGAGGTCCGGGTCGACCTCCAGCTCGGTGCCGAGGCCATGGCAGGACGGACACGCCCCGAACGGGGAGTTGAACGAGAACGACCGTGGCTCGATCTCGTCCATCGTCAACGCGTGGTCGTTCGGGCACGCCATCCGCTCGGAGAAGCGGCGCTCCCGCTCGGGGTCGCCCGCGGCGAGATCGACGAAGTCGACGACCACGGTCCCGCCCGCGAGGGTAAGGGCGGTCTCGACCGAGTCGGTGAGCCGGCGCTTGGCCCCGCTGTCGTCGCCCTTGGCGACGAGCCGGTCGATGACCACCTCGATGGTGTGCTTGACCTGCTTCTCCAGCTTGGGGACCTCGGTCAGCGCGACGACCTCGCCGTCGACCCGGGCCCGCGCGAAGCCCTTGGTCTGCAGCTCGGCGAAGAGGTCGACATACTCGCCCTTCCTCGCCCGCACGACGGGGGCGAGGATCTGGAAGCGGGTCCCCTCGGGCAGCTCGAGCAGCCGGTCGACGATCTGCTGCGGGCTCTGTCGCGTGATCGGCTCGCCACAGGTCGGGCAGTGCGGGCGCCCGGCCCGGGCGAAGAGCAGCCGCAGGTAGTCGTAGACCTCGGTGATCGTCCCCACCGTCGAGCGGGGGTTGCGGTTGGTCGACTTCTGGTCGATCGACACCGCCGGGGAGAGCCCCTCGATGAAGTCGACGTCCGGTTTGTCCATCTGGCCGAGGAACTGCCGCGCGTATGCCGACAGCGACTCGACATACCGCCGCTGTCCTTCGGCGAAGATCGTGTCGAAGGCCAGCGAGCTCTTCCCCGAGCCGGACAGCCCGGTGAAGACGATGAGCGAGTCCCGGGGCAGCTCGACCGAGACATTCTTGAGGTTGTGCTCGCGCGCCCCCCGGACCACGAGGGTCTCGTGCGGGGCGCGGCGCGCGGCGGTGGGTACTCCAGGCACGGGTGACAGCCTAGGTGCCCCCACCGACAACGCCGACACGCCTGGCGCGCTGCCGGCTCACGGCGGCTACGCTGCCTGCCATGCCGACCAGTCCGGACCTCCTGGCGGAGCACACCCGCCGCCTCCTCAAGACCGCTGCCACGCTCACCGAGACGGACCTGCTCGCCCCCAGCCTGTGCGTGGGTTGGTCCCGAGCCCACGTCCTCTCGCACCTGGCCCGCAACGCCGAGGGCCTGACCCGGCTGGCTCGGGCGGCCGTGGACGGGACCGGCGAGACGATGTATGCCGGTGAGGCCGAGCGCTCCGCGGACATCGAGTCCTGGGCGCTGCTGCCACGCTCGGGTCTCCTCGACACGCTGGCCGGCACCGCCGCTGGGCTGGCCGATGCCCTGGCCCGGCTCCGCCCCGAGCACGACGAGATCCAGGTCGAGCGGACGCCGGGGGGCCGGCTGTTCGCCGCCCGCGCACTGCCGGGGCTTCGGCTCCGCGAGGTCGTCTACCACCATGTCGACCTCCTCGCGGGCTTCGGTTTCGACGACGTCGAGCCGGACCTCGTGGAGCGCTACCTGCGCAGCGAGACGGAGGCGGCCCTGGCCCAGGACCACGAGGGTCGGGCGCAGGCACTGCTCCGGCTCGCCCGGGCTGCGGACCCGGCCCCACCGACGGTGAGCGCCGGATGACCACGCCGACGCGCTGGTACCCCGATCCGGCATACCGGGATGACGTCCACCCCGGCGACCCCACCTCGGTGCGGGAGCTGGACGGGCTCACCGTCCGCAAGATCACCGTCTCGGCGATGAACAACTGCGTCTACCTGCTGACCTGTGCTGCCACGGGAGAGCAGCTCCTGATCGACGCGGCCGACGACGTGGACCGCCTCACTGGCCTCGTCGCCGAGGGCAGCGGGCGGCTCGACCTCGTGGTGACGACGCACCAGCACTGGGACCACACTCGGGCGCTGGCGGTGCTGCTTCAGCGGCACCCGGCGCCCAGCGCGGCCGGCGAGGACGACGCCGACGCCCTGCCGGTGCCACCGACGGTCCGGCTCCGGCACGGCGACGTGGTCACGGTTGGTCGGGCGCGGCTCGACGTCATCGCCTTGCGTGGTCACACGCCGGGTTCCGTCGCTTTGGCGTATGCCGAACCGGGAAATCGCACGCACCTGTTCACCGGCGACTCGCTCTTCCCCGGCGGGGTCGGCAACACGACGATGCCGGGTCAGTCCTTCTCGTCGCTCTATGCGGACGTGGTCGAGCGGGTGTTCGACCGATTCGGGGACGACACCTGGGTCTACCCCGGGCACGGGCGCGACACGGCGCTGGGAGTCGAACGGCCGTTCCTCCAGGAGTGGCGCGACCGCGGTTGGTAAGCGGGCGGCCCCGGCGGCGGCGCGCGCTGCGCGCATGACCCTGAGCTTCTTGGCCGCCCGGCGTCCGACCCGCCCCGCCGCCCGACCTCCGTCCGACCCGCCCGGCGTCCGAGCCCCCCGGCGTCCGAGCCGCCCCGGCGCCCGACCCGCCCACGGCGCCCGACCCGCCCACGGCGCCCGACCCGCCCACGGCGCCCGACCCGCCCGCCGTCCGACCTCCGTCCGACCCGCCATGGCCGGTCCGCAGCGTCGGCCGGGGCACCTCGCAAGACGCTACCGCCGATGTCGGAGTCCTTCTGCCGCGCCTATGCCGTGCTCCCCATCTCGGCGCAGCAGCCCATTGCGCCACATCTCGAGGCAAGAGGTCTCTGCTCCATCTCTCGGGGCAGCGAGCCGCTGCTCCACGTCTCGAGGCATGAGTTCCCTGCTCCATATCTCGGAGCAGGGGGCCGCTGCGTCCGAATACGGGGCAGGGGGCCTTTGCGTCCGAATCCGGAGCACGGCATAGGGCGGCGGAAGACCACTGTCGTCCCTCGGGCCTGGGCCGGAAAGAACGGCCGGGTCGCCTCCGCGCCCCAAGGCGGGACAGGGAGCCTCTGCGTCCGAATACGGAGCAGGGGGCCGCTGCGTCCGAATCCGGAGCAGGGGGCCTTTGCGTCCGAATCCGGAGCACGGCATAGGGCGGCGGAAGACCACTGTCGTCCCCCGGGCCTGGGCCGGAAAGAACGGCCGGGTCGCCTCCGCGCCCCCGCGCTCTCAGCGCTTCTTCGGCTTGCGGTCGAGGAGGTCGATGATTGCCGAGGCGATAACCCGGTCGCCCTCGTAGGTCGTCATATGACCGGCGCCCTTGAGCTCGGTCATCTTCGCCGACGGGATCCGGTCGAGCAGGGCCCGGGCGTGGTCGATGGGGATGAGCCGGTCCGCCGTGCCGGCGATGACATGGGTCGGCACGTCGACGAAGTGGCCCAGCGCATCCAGCTCGTCGTGCTTGGAGATCGCGTAGAAGAACCGCCCGATCGTCGGCATCTTCGTGTGCTGGATCTGGTGGACGGCGTGCTTGACGTCCTCGGCGCGAGCGTCATCGCCGAAGATCAGCCGGCCCTGAACCAGCCGAGGGACGAGGATGCGCGGTGAGATCCCCGGCGCCCGTGACGCCAGCGCCATGATGAGCCGCTCCGCCGGCACCGCTTGACGCCCCTCGATCGACGCCGCCGTCGAGGCCAGCACCGCCCCGCGGACCCGCGCCACGAAGTCGTCCTTGTGCAGGCCGGCGTACGCCATGATCGACATTCCGCCCATGGAGTGCCCGGCGAGCACCAGCGGAGTGTCCGAGCACAACGCATGGATGACCTCGAAGAGGTCATCGCCGAGGATCCGCACACTCGGCTCGTCGATATCCCCCATCGCCGAGCGACCGTGACCACGCTGGTCGTACAGGACGACCCGGACATCGCGCCTGCGGTGCACCTCGTCGACGACGCGGTGCCAGCTGGTGTGGTCCATGCACCATCCATGCGCGAGGACGACCGTCGGTGCACCCGCCTTGGGGGGGCGCGGCGGATCCACCACGTAGGCGACGATCTCGGCGCCATACGAGGCGCGAACTACCGACACCCGTTCAGCCACAACCGCTCCATCTCACTCGTCAGGACTGCTGCCCGGCTCGGCCGGTGAAGTCCTCCATCGTGTGATAGACCCCGATGATGTTGTCGGCGATGAAGTCCCGCACGCCGATCGGGACGAGGCCCTTGAGCACCTCGCTGAGGACGACGGTGCGCGGCATGATGACGAACGAGCTGCCCGAGCACATGCCCTGCCAGGACTCCTCGACGACATCGGCGGGCTCGAGGATCGGCAGCAAGGGCGCGGACTTGGCCCCGTCGAACATCCCGGTGTTGACGTAGTACGGGCACACCGTCGTGACCTTGACGTGGTCGATCCCGGCCTGCTTCAGCTCCAGCCGCACCGAGTCGGACCAGCCGATGACGGCCCACTTCGACCCGGCATACGCGGCCATCCTGGGGTTGGGCGTGAAGCCAGCAGCCGACGCGAGGTTGACCAGACGGCACTCCTGCGGGCTGGCGATCATCGTCGGGAGGAACTCGCGGGCCACGTACATCGGCGCCAGGGTGTTGACGTCGATGGTCAGCTTGGTGTCCCGGACCGAGTCGGTCTCCCAGAAGAAGCTGTTGCCGCGAACCACGCCGGCGTTGTTGATCAGGACGTGGATCTCGCCGAGGTCGGCCAGGACGGCCTCCGCCGTGACCCGGACCTGCTCGGGATCGCCGAGGTCGACGATGTAGCCCGACACGGCCGAGCTGCCGGTGTCCATCGTCGCCAGCGTCTCGTTGAGCGCCTTCTCGTTGACATCCCACAGGACGACCGACCGGGCATGCTCTGCGACGGCACGGTCGGCGAACAGCCGACCCATGCCCATCGCCGCTCCGGTGACCAGGACGTTCTTACCCGCTACCGACTTCACGGCTCTTCCTCCATCTGGGACGTGCCTCCCATCCTGGCAGGCTTCCCGGATGCAGGTGGGGTCAGGCGGACGTGGTCTGCGTCGCGTTCCTTCCGCTGTGGGTCCGGGTGAGCCGCCCCGTCCGGGTCCGGCACCGGTGCCCGGCCTCGGCACCGCACCGCGCGCACGGCTCGTCCAGCTCACCACTGGGTATGTCGTCCGCGGGCACCTCGGCGGCCGGTTTCGCGGCGCGGCGGGCTTCGAGGGCGGCCTCTCGCACCCGGGCGAAGTCCTCGTCGGTGTAGACGCCACGGACCCCGGAGATCGTCGCGAGCTTCATCCCGTGTTTGAGCCCGAGCCGGTAGATCTCCTTGACCTTCTCCCACTCGATATTCCGGCCGACCGTGAAGGTCTCGTAACGGCCCTCCAGCGCCAGGACGACGGTCTCGGCCAGACAGGCGTAGGCGACCCCCTTGGGGAGCCCGATATTGCCCATCTTCACGTCGCCGGGGAGCTCGATCTCACCGGACTCGATGACCAGGACGTCAGGACGCTTGGCGACATCCTCCGCAGACATGTCCAGTGGCCGGGCGACGTCGGTGATGACGCACCCTGGCTTGACCCGCATGATGTCGAGGACCTTGTTGCCCGCCGCCGAGGTGGCCGTGACGATGAGGTCCATCTCCGGCAGGGCTGCCGACGGGTTGGTCGCGACGTGGAGCACCGCTCGGGCGTTCTCCGCCTCGATCTCCTTCTTGATCGCCAGCAGCTTGGCCGTCTCGGGAGAGACGAGCCACAGCTCGTCGGTCACCTGGGCGAGCAGCCGGGCACAGACCGACCCGATGGCCCCGGAGGCCCCGACGACCATGGCCTTGCCGTGGATGATGCCGTCGTCGTCGACCGGCGCGATGCCGAGCCGCTTCATGGCGGCGTGGGCGGCCCAGAGAGCGCCCGAGGCGCTATAGCTGTTCCCCGTCGTCACCGGGAGGGCGGCCTGCTTGGCCACGGTGACGCCCGCGTCACCGACCACCTTGGTGAAGGCGCCCAGGCCCATGATCTGGGCCCCGAGCTTGCGGCTGAGGTCGGCGGCCTCGAGCAGCCGAGAGTAGGTGAACTCCGGGCTGTGCGAGAGCATCTCGCGTGGCGTCCCACCGACGGAGATGAGCCAGCCCTCGACCGAGGCGCCCGTGGGCGACTCGATGCCCGTGACATGGCTGTAGACGAACGGCGGGGCGTAGGCCATGGCCTTCTCGACGGCGCGGCCCATGCCCGGGACCTTCGTGAGCATCCCCAGCGCCTCGACGTTCTTGAAGTACTGCTGCGAGAGCGGGTGGATGACGAAGGCGAACCGGCTCTTGCGGCGGTCCCCGTTCGGCCGCAGCAGGCGCGGCTCGAGGTTCGCCGACTCGATGAGCTCGACGAGGTCGTCGGTGCCCAGCGACTCACCGCGGTCGAGCATCGCCGCCGCCATGGCCTCGATCATCGCCGTGACGACCATGAACGGGAACGGCCGCGGTGTGGCGTCGACGACGAGGTCGACCCCCCGCGCCCCAAGCTCGGCCAGTCGCCCGTCCGAGATCGCGTTGGTGATGACGGTCTTCCCCGCGAGCTCCTCGAGCCCGAAGCTCATCAGCTCGGTGAAGGTCCCGACAATGACGTCGGCGTCCTTCGCCGCCCGGCGCGCCAGCTGCTCGCTGACCCACTGGGCCGGTGCCTCGGCCCGGTCCTTGATGATGTCCGGCGTCAGCCGCCAGGACGCCATACCGAGCTTGGCCGCGGGGCTGAGGACGCGATTCGAGGCCAGCGCGAGCGGGACGTCGGTGCGCTTGGTGACATCGAGGTAGTCGATATTCTGGGTGAACTCGCGGAGTACCTTCGCGGTCCGGTTGTGGTTGCTGCCACCGAGCACCACCGTCCGGGCGTTGGCGAAGTAGCCCGGCATCTGGGCCTGGACCTGCCGGATCGCCCACTCCTGGAGGACGTCGGCGAGCATCGACCCGTCGAGGACCGGCACCCGGCCGGTGGTGCGCAGGACCCGGCGGATCTCGTGGACATCCCCGTCGAAGACCCCCGCGGCCCGGGCCTCGCGGATCCCCGTCACCGCGATGGCGTCGGCCTTGAGCGACCACTTCCACACGAGGTCCTCGGCGGCCTGGAGGTCACCCTTGGTGCCGCGTCGGACCAGCCGGAAGTCCCGGCCGGCGAAGGACACCTTCTCGTCGAAGTCCCAGTCGTTGCCCTGGAGGGTGACATTGACGACGAGCAGCCGCTTGGCACGCGCCATGGCTCAGCCCTCGCTTCCTGAGCTCGCTGCGCCGGACGCCGGGGCATCGACCGGGGGTTGGGACGGTGGCGCCGGCCGCTTGCGTGCTGGCTTGGGCAGCGCAGCCGCGGAGTCGATGATCGACTCCACGTGGGCCTGGACGAGCTCGGTGATCCGCTGGGGGTCGCGGATCATCCGGAGGTCGGCCGAGACACCGACGCTGACCGTCCCGTCATACGTGAACAGGCAGACGCCGAGCGGCTGGTCACCGGAGGTCGGGACCCAGCCGAGGACGGTCCGCACCGGTGCCCCGACGAGGGTGAGCTGGGACGCGGGGCCGGGGACATTGGTGAGCTGGCCGATCGTCTTGTCGGAGAAGAAGTCGGTCAGGGCCCGCGCCACCGACCCGGGGACCTCGGCGATGACCTGCTGCATCCCGAAGGCGACCGCGGGCTCGGCGCTGTGCTTGAGCCGGCTGGTCCGCAGATGGACCTCGGCGACGAGCTCGCCAATGTCGTCGATGCCCAGAGGCATCGAGAGCAGGACGACGGCGAAGTGGTTGCCGAGGCTGGAAGGCAGCTTGCCGTCGAAGGGCCGCAGCGAGACCGGCATGAGCCACGCCAGGTCGTGCACCTCCTCGACCTCCTGCTCGCGCAGGTACTGGGTCAGGGCGAGGGAGACGGCGGCGAGGAGGACGTCGTTGACCGTGGCCTTGTAGGTCTTCGCGGCCTTCTTCACGGCGGGCAGACTGAGGCCGGCGACCCAGGCGACGCCCTTGGTCCCGCTCGGGTGCCCGCTCCAGGCGCCGGCGTCGGCCCGCTCGGAGAGGACCAGCCGGCCGATCTCCCGCCACGAGTTCGCCCAGGCGTTGCCCTCCGAGGAGATCGAGGTGATCGCGTCGATGAACCGCACCGGGTGGGTGACCAGGTCGAGGGCGGTCTCGAAGCGGTGCTGCAGGTCGAGGGGGTTGATCGAGGCGCGCAGGTTGCGGCCCGCCTCGACCGCGACCGCCCCGGCCCGCTGGACATAGTCGATGGTGTCGCGCACCGAGTGGTCGGCGACGTGCAGGACCGTGCCGAGCCGGCCCCGGCTCGCCGCACCCGGCAGGCCGACCGTGCCCGGCGCAGCGCCGGTGCTCGGGTCGCACGTCCCCAGGAGCAGCTGGACCAGCCGGATCCCGTCACCGAGCCCGTGGTGGAACCGGGTGAGCACCGCGCCGGTGCCATCATCGGTCGGACCCGAGATGAGCTGCATCTCCCACAACGGCCGGTTCCGGTCGAAAGCGATCGAGAACTGGCTCGACACGTACTGGCGCAGCGTCTCGTCGGTGAACTCGTCGAGGACGACGCGGGTGAGGTGCCGGTTCATCGCAAAGTCGACATCGTCCTCCCAGAACCAGTCACCGTCGCGCTGGACCGGGATCTGGCTGAGGACGCGGTACTTCGTCACGATGCGGTCGAAGACCGCCGAGATGAGCTGGTCCCAGTCGGGCAGCTCGTCGAGGATGAGCAACCCATGGACGTGCATGAGGTTGTTGGGGCGGTCCATCAGGAGCCAGGTCAAGTCCGAGGATGCGATCGGGGTAGACATCCTCACCTCCTCTTGCCGGGGTCGGCGACATCATGTGCGGCCGACCCGGTAGCCGTCTAGTGCAACGAGCCCGAGTCTGGGGGAACGGACCCGATCCTGCCACGGTCCGAAGGCCCCACCGCGGCAGTGACCGTCGTCACGTGGGGACTTGGCCCATGTCCAAGACGGGACGATGTGCCTACCCTGCCAGGTATGACGACCCCCAAGTCGAAGAAGACGGGGGCGGACCCCAAGTCACTCGGCCCGCTCGACCCCGAGCACCACCCCCACGCGACCTACGCCCTCGACCAGGCCATGGTCCGAGGCCTCACCGCCCGCCTCGCCGCCTCCTCGGGGACGACGACGACGCTGTACTCCCCCGCGACCGGTCAGCCCCTCGGAGTGATCCCGATCTCGACGCCCGAGGATGTCGAGGCAGCCTTCACCACCGCGCGCCTAGTCGCCGCCCGCTGGGCGCAGTCGTCATACAAGGAGCGCTCTGCCGCCCTGCTGCGGCTGCACGACCTCATCCTGCAGCGGCGCGACGAGATCATGGACCTCATCTGCTGGGAATCGGGCAAGGCGCGCATCCACGCCTTCGACGAGCCGCTCCACGTGGCGCTGACGGCCCGGTACTACGCCCGCACCCTCAAACGTCACCTGGAGCCGAAGAAGCGGGCCGGGGTCGTGCCGATCCTCACCCAGATCGAAGAGCATCGGATGCCCAAGGGCGTCGTCGCGATCATCTCGCCGTGGAACTACCCCTTCACCATGGCCCTCGTCGACGGGATCGCCGCCATCGCCGCCGGCAATGCGGTCATCTCCAAGCCGGACCACCACACCCCGCTCAGTGCGCTGCTGGGCCTGCAGCTCATCGAGGAGGCCGGCTTCCCCACCGGGTTGTGGCAGATGGTCGCCGGTCAGGGCCGGGTCCTCGGGACGCCGATGATCGCCAACGCCGACTACGTCTGTTTCACCGGGTCGACCGCCACCGGCAAGGCCATCGCCGGACAGTGCGCCGAGCGCCTCATCGGCTGCTCGCTCGAGCTCGGCGGCAAGAACCCGATCCTCGTCCTGCGCGACGCCGACCTCGACCGGGCCGCCGAGGGCGCCGTCCGGGCCGCCTTCTCCAATGGCGGGCAGCTCTGCGTGTCCACCGAGCGGCTGTATGTCGACCAGGAGATCCACGACGAGTTCGTCGCCAAGTTCGTCGAGCGCACCAAGGCGATGGTCCTCGGGGCGAGCCACGAGTGGGGCATCGACATGGGCTCGCTCATCTCCGCCGAGCAGCTCGCCACGGTCGACGAGCATGTCAAGGATGCGGTCAAGCACGGCGCTCGGGTCCTCGCCGGCGGCAAGGCCCGGCCCGACCTCGGCCCGTACTTCTACGAGCCGACCATCCTCGACGGGGTGACCTCGGCGATGGCCTGCCACGGAGACGAGACCTTCGGGCCGGTCATCTCGGTCTACCCGTTCACGACCGAGGAGGAGGCCATCGCGCTCGCCAACGAGGGTGAGTACGGCCTCAACGCCGCCGTCTACAGCCGGGATATCGCCCGGGCCAAGCGGGTCGCCACCCGCATCCACTGCGGGACGGTCAACGTCAACGAGGCCTTCGGTGCGACCTTTGCCAGCATCGACGCGCCCATGGGCGGGATGCGCAGCTCAGGCCTGGGTCGCCGGCAGGGTGCCGAGGGCATCCACCGGTACACCGAGGTCCAGTCGGTCGCGACGATGTACCTGCTGCGGCTCGGCCCGCACTGGGGGCTCACCGACGAGGCGTATGCCGGGGTCATGACCGGCGCGGTGAAGCTGCTGAGGTATCTCGGGCGCGCCTGACGCCTCGGCCCCGCGGACGTGTGACGATGACGTCCGTGGTGACGATGACGGTGGCCGTGCCGGTGACGACGCTCTGGGTCGACCCAGACTCTCCCCGTGCGGTCGATGCCGCCATGCTGCGGCAGCGCCCCGACTCGGCACAGTGGCTCGCCGCCATGGATGCCCACGCCGACGAAGGACCAGAGGGCGTCGGTGCCGGCCGGCTCGGCCTGCACGGCAAGGTGCACTCCCAGCTCCTCCAGGGCGAGCCGGTCCAGGTCATCGGCGCCAAGGGCTACAGCTGGACCGAGGTCATCTGCCCCTGGCAGCCCTGCTCGACCGACCCCCGTGGGTATCGAGGCTGGCTGCCCGCCGGGCATCTGCGCGCCGTCAAGGGGGCCGCCGAGCAGCTGGTGGCCCAAGGCCCGGTGCCGTCGGCAGCGGCGGCGGATGCCGTGACCGGCACGGTCCATCCAGCCCTGGCCCTGGCTCGCCGCCATCTCGGGGTGGGCTACCTCTGGGGTGGGATGTCGCCGGTGGCGCTGGACTGCTCGGGCCTGGTCCACCTGGCCTGGCGCGAGCTCGGGATGACCGTCCCGAGAGATGCCCACGACCAGCAGCTCGCGGCCGACCCGGTCCGGCTCGACGAGGTCGAGCCGGGTGACCTGTACTTCTTCACCGAACCGGGCGCACTCACGGCCCATCACGTCGGCATCGTCGTTGCTCCGGGAGTGCTCATCCACGCGCCGGAGACCGGGCGGGCGGTCGTCGAGGAGCCACTGACCGAACGTCTGCGCGCCACCCTCAGCGCGGCCGGCCGGGTCCGCACTGGCCCGGCGCCGAGTCTGTGACGATGTCGCGGTGACCACGCCGGCCCGCACCCCTGGGCGGACCCGGGCTCTCCTTCTGGTCCTGGCCGCAGTGGTCTCGGTCCAGTTCGGCGGGGCGATCGCGGCCACCCTGGTGCCTCAGATCGGCGCGGCCGGCTCCGTCGCCCTGCGCCTGGGGATCGGCGTCGTGGTCCTGTGGGCCGTCGCCCGCCCGTCGTTGCGCGGCCACTCCCGTCGGGCCTGGGTCACCGTCGTCCTCTTCGGTATGGCGCTGGGCGCGATGAACCTCACCTTCTACGCCTCACTGGCCCATCTGCCGATCGGGGTCGCCGTCACCATCGAGTTCATCGGGCCGCTGACGCTCGCCGCGGTGCTCTCCCGCCGCGGCGCCGACGCGCTCGCCGTGGTCGCCGCGGCCTTCGGCATCGCGCTGATCTCGGGAGCCTCGCATCTGGACTGGTCCGCCCTCCCACTGACCGGGATCCTCCTCGCGCTGGCCGCCGGCACCTTCTGGGCGGCCTATATCGTCCTCAGCTCGCGGACCGGTGCCGCCTTCCCCGGGCTGGACGGGCTCGCCGTCGCGATGCTCGTGGCCGCGCTGCTCATCGGGCCCTGGGGGGTGGCCACGGCGGGGCGCTGGAGCGGCGACATCGTCGCCAAGGGCGTGGCCATCGCCATCCTCTCCTCGGTCATCCCGTACTCCTGCGAGCTCGTCGCGCTGCGGGTCCTGCGCCCTCAGGTCTTCGGGATCCTGCTCAGCCTGGAGCCCGCCGTCGCCGCGCTGGCCGGGTTCGTCGTCCTCGGCCAGCGGTTGACGCCGATCCAGGTCGGCGGGATGGGCCTGGTCGTCGTCGCGAGCGCCCTGGTGATGGGGCACCGGACGTCGTCCCGGCCGGTCATCGACGCGACATAGCGCTGGTTCCACGAGCGCGCCACGCCCGCTCGCCTCAGGCGCTGCGGGCGTCCCGACGGCTCTTCCACAGGCTGGCTAGGGTCGCCGCACCGAGGATGGCGACGATGGCCCCGAGCGAGACCGCGATGGGGATCTCCGGCACCGCAACGGGCCGACCGCCGTTGATGAAGGGCAGCTCGTTCTCGTGCAGCGCGTGCAGAACGAGCTTGACGCCGATGAAGGCCAGCAGGACGGCGAGCCCGATGCTGAGGTAGACCAGCTTCTTGAGCATGCCCCCGATGAGGAAGTAGAGCTGCCGCAGCCCCATGAGCGCGAAGACGTTGGCGGTCAGGACGAGGTAGGGCTCCTTGGTCAGGCCGTAGATCGCCGGGATCGAGTCGAGCGCGAAGAGCAGGTCGGTCGTCCCGAGCGAGAGGATGACCAGGGCCATGGCGGTCAGCTGGCGGACCCCGTCGATCGGGGCAACCAGCCGGGTCCCGACGAACTCGTTCGTAAACCGGTACTTGCGCTCCACCCACTGGAGCAGCCGGTTCTCGTGGTACTCCTCGTCATCGCTCTCCCCCTCCTTGGCGAGCTTGACCGCGGTGTAGATGAGGAAGGCCCCGAAGAGGTAGAAGACCCAGGAGAAGCGTTCGATGGCGGCGGCACCGGCCGCGATGAAGATCCCGCGCAGGACGATGGCGATGACGATCCCGGCGAGCAGGGCACTTTGCTGCAGCCGCTCCGGCACGGCGAAGCGCTGCATGATGAGGAGGAAGACAAAGAGGTTGTCCACCGAGAGCGAGTACTCGGTGAGCCAGCCCGCGTAGTACTCCCCGGCATACTGCCCGCCCCAGGTGCGCCAGACGAACAGTCCGAAGAGCACGGCAAGCCCGATGTAGAAGAAGAGATGCCGGGCCGCCTCCCGGGTGGGGGGAACGTGTGGGTTCCGCGCGCTGTGCCACACGTCGATGACGAGGAACAACGCCAGGACCCCGATGGTCACCCACCAGGTCAGGCTCGAGACACCCACGCCGTACACCTCTCCGTTCGATGCGGCCCTCAGTGTGTCACAGCGCCACGGGCCGCCTCAGGCGCGGACCAGCGCACGGAGGTCACCCCGCGGGCGGCTGCTGCGACCGTGGCAGGCGGCTGACCACCGCCTCGTACGACCCGTCGATGGCGTCGAGGAGGTCGTCGAACGGGATGGCTCCGTCGACCCGTAAGGTGTTCCACCCGTACCGGCCGACGTAGGCCATGGCCGTCGCGTCCCCGGGAAACCGGTCGAGCCACTCGTCCGCGTCCGCCCGGCCGCGCCCACACTTGACCCCGATGCCGTCCTCGTCGACAAAGGCGAAGATCTTCGGTCCCACCTTGGCGACCGTGTCACCCTCCCACGGGTGGTCCACCCAGGCCCCGGGCTTGGCCAGGGCATGGGCCAGCAGTCGCATGCTGGCCGTCGGCTCGGTCATCGGCTCCCTCTCACCTCGTCCTCAGGTCATCGAGTATGCCGCCCAGAGTCGCCCGACCGAGCGCCTCATAGGTGGGGTTCTGCGCCGAGTGGGCGGCCAGCGCCGCGCCGAGGCTGAGCGCCCAGCCCATCCCGCGCAGCCAGGTCTGGTCGTCATACGCCAGCTCGGCACGCAGCCGCGCGCGCGGGCCTGGCGGCAGGAGCAGCCAGGCGATGGCGAGGTCGGTGGCCGGGTCGCCGGCGGTGAGGTCACCCCAGTCGATGACCGCGACCAGACCGTCGTCGTCGACGACAAGGTTGTCCGGGTGCAGGTCGCCGTGCAGCCACTGGGGTGGCCCCGGCCAGGCCGGGAGCTCGCAGAGCTGCTCCCACACCGCGCCGAGGTCGGCCGGCACCGACGCGCCGAGCCGGTCCAGCCAGCCCGCCGTGAGCTCGCGCCGCCCGGCGAGGTGGATGCCACGAACGGGATTGCTGGGCGCATGGTCGGGCGCATCGACATGCAGCGCCGACAGAAAGGCCGCGAGGGTCTCGGCCAGGCGGTCGAGGTCGGCGGGCGGAGCCTGCGCGGCGGTCCGGCCGGGGAACCACCGGGTCACCGTCCACGGCCAGGGAAAGCGGTCCGACGCCACGCCGGCGACCACCGGGGCAGGGATGAGCACCGGCAGGCGGCCGGCCAGCACGGGGAGCCAGCGCTGCTCGTGCTCGATGAGCGGCACCGCGACCTGCCGCCGCGGCAGCCGAGCGACATGATGCGCGCCGATCCGGGCGACGACATTGTCCCAGCCGTTGCCGATGATGGTGACCGGTCCGCTGGCGAGGTGGGGTGCTTGGTCCGCCAGCAGGTCGCGGACCAGGGCCTCGTCGACCGTCACCTCGGCGGGCGGCTCGTCCAGCAGGCTCACGAGGTCGCCGCGGTCATCTGGCGCAGCTCCTTCTTCAGGTCCGAGATCTCGTCCCGCAACCGGGCGGCGAGCTCGAAGTGCAGCTCGGTGGCGGCGTCGTGCATCTGAGTGGTGAGCTCCTGGATCAGCGTCGCGAGGTCGTGCGCGGCCAGGCTGGAAATGTCGCGGAGGCCACCGCCGGCCAGCGCGGAGTCCGCGAGGGACTGCCCTCGGGCGGCGCCACCCCGGGACCCGCGCGACTGGCGACGTCCGCTGCCCAGAAGCGACTCGGTGTCGGCGTCCTCACGGCCCAGCAGGTCGGTAATGTCCGCGATGCGCTTGCGCAGTGGCTGGGGATCCAGCCCATGTGCGGTGTTGTAGGCGACCTGCTTCTCGCGTCGGCGGCGGGTCTCGTCAATCGCCTCGGCCATGGACGCGGTGACCTGGTCGGCATACATGTGCACCTGGCCCGAGACATTGCGGGCGGCGCGGCCGATGGTCTGGATGAGCGAACGGGCCGAGCGGAGGAAGCCCTCCTTGTCGGCGTCGAGGATGCTGACGAGCGAGACCTCCGGCAGGTCGAGGCCCTCGCGGAGCAGGTTGATGCCGACGAGGACGTCATACTCGCCGAGCCGCAGCTCGCGGAGCAGCTCGACCCGGCGCAAGGTGTCGATATCGGAGTGGAGATAGCGGACCCGGATGCCCTTGTCGAGGAGGTAGTCGGTCAGGTCCTCGGCCATCTTCTTCGTCAGCGTGGTGACGAGCACCCGCTCGTTGACTGCTGTCCGGAGCCGGATCTCGTGGATGAGGTCGTCGATCTGGCCCTTCGTCGGTTTGAGGACGATCTCCGGGTCGACCAGTCCGGTGGGGCGGATGATCTGCTCGACCACCCCGTCGGCGACGTCGAGCTCGTAGGGGCCGGGAGTGGCCGAGAGATAGATCGTCTGACCGATCCGGTCGAGGAACTCCTCCCAGGTCAGCGGCCGGTTGTCCATGGCGCTGGGGAGCCGGAAACCGTGCTCGACGAGGACCCGCTTGCGGGACATGTCGCCCTCGTACATCGCCCCGATCTGCGGCACGGTGACATGCGACTCGTCGATGACCAGGAGGAAGTCCTCCGGGAAGTAGTCGAGCAGGCAGTTCGGCGCAGACCCGGCCTCGCGACCGTCGATATGCCGGCTGTAGTTCTCGATGCCCGAGCAGGAGCCGACCTGGCGCATCATCTCGATGTCGTAGGTCGTGCGCATCCGCAGCCGCTGCGCCTCGAGGAGCTTGCCCTGGCGGTCGAGCTCGGCCAGGCGCTGCTCGAGCTCGGCCTCGATCCCGCTGATCGCCCTGTCCATGCGCTCTTCCCCGGCCACATAGTGCGACGCCGGGAAGACGTACATCTCCTGCTCCTCGCGGACCACCTCACCGGTCAGCGGGTGCAGGGTGTAGAGCCGCTCGACCTCGTCGCCGAAGAGCTCGATGCGCACCGCGAGCTCCTCGTACACCGGGATGATCTCGACGGTGTCGCCACGCACCCGGAACGAGCCTCTGGTGAAGGCGAGGTCGTTGCGGACGTACTGCATCTGGACGAACTTGCGCAGCAGCTGGTCGCGGTCGATCCGGTCGCCGACCTTGAGCGAGACCATCCGGTCGACATACTCCTGCGGGGTCCCCAGCCCGTAGATGCACGACACCGACGCGACGACGATGACATCGCGACGGGTGAGCAGCGAGTTGGTGGCGCTGTGCCGCAGCCGTTCGACCTCCTCGTTGATCGAGGAGTCCTTCTCGATATAGGTGTCCGTCTGCGGGACATAGGCCTCGGGCTGGTAGTAGTCGTAGTAGCTGACGAAGTACTCGACGGCGTTGTGAGGTAGCAGCTCGCGGAACTCGTTGGCGAGCTGAGCGGCCAGGGTCTTGTTGGGCGCCATGACCAGCGTCGGCCGCTGGACCTGCTCGACGAGCCACGCGGTGGTCGCCGACTTGCCGGTGCCGGTCGCGCCAAGGAGGACGACATTGCCCTCCCCGGCGGTGATCCGGCGCGCGAGGTCGGCGATCGCCTCTGGCTGGTCCCCGGCAGGCTGGAAGTCGGAGACCACCCGGAAGGGCGCCACCGTGCGCTGCAGGGCGGTCGTCGGTCGCATGACCCCTACCGTACGACCCTCCTCCGACAACCCTCGTCGGGCGGGGGGTCAGAGGATGCGCCCTGCGCCAGGGTCCGGCCCGAGTGTTGGGAGAGCCTAGTTGGTTGCGTGGCCCGAGCCGCCCGCGGCCAGCCGGGTGTAGACGACGTCGAACCACGGCTCTTTCGCAGCGGCATAGTCGGCGGTCGCGGGGTGCGCAGCGCCGAGCCCGGTCTTGAGCGCGGCATACTCCGCCCGCCCCTGCCGGCTCGTCCTCAGCCAGTCGCGGAAGGCCAGGGCGAACCAGTGGCCGCCGGAGCCCACCTGCCGCACGTGGACGTTGACGACACATCCCGGGTCACACCCGCCGTAGAACCGCTTCGTCCACCCGCGCGGGTCGGCGTCCGCGGGGTGCGGATGGTCCTGGTCGTTCCCTTCGACGAGCAGGTAGCCACCGTCCCGCATCGCCGCGACGAAGCCCGGGTCGTCGGCCGCCGCGAGCTCGGCCACCCCGACCTGGACGTCGACGACGTCCTTGGCGAGCAGGCCGGGGACCGACGTCGACCCGATGTGCTCGACGTCCACAGCGCGGGCACGCAGCACGTGACGTAGGCGGCCGACGACGCGGGCGCCCCGGTCGGCCCAGTCCGGGTCGGGCGCGCTGAGGGTGGTCGCATCAGAGCGCTTGACCCGGCGGCCGACCCGCAGGTTCTCCTCGTATGGCGCGAGCCGCTCGACCCACAGCCGGTCGACGGTCGCCCGCAGGTCGGCCTGCGTCCCGGAGTTGTCCAGCCAGACGTCAGCAGCGGCGCGGCGCTGCGCCGTCGTCGCCTGGGCCTCGATCCGGGCCCGCGCATCCGCTTCGCTGAGACCACGCCTCACGAGGCGGGCGACCCGGACCTCGGCCGGTGCGTCGACGACAAGAACGAGGTGGTATGCCGCCCCCATCCCCTTCTCGACGAGCAGCGGCACATCGTGGACGACCACCTGGTCCGGCCGCGCCGTCGCGAACAGCTCGGCGGCTCGCGCGGCGATCCGGGGGTGGGTGATCGCCTCCAGGTCCCGGCGGGCCGAGTCGTCCGAGAAGGCCAGGGCTGCCAGCGCCGCCCGGTCGAGGTCACCCTCCGCGGTGAGGACACCCGGCCCGAACCGGTCGGCGAGGGCCGCCAGTCCGGGAGTTCCCCGGGCGACGACCTCCCGCGCGATCCTGTCGGCGTCGACGACCAGGGCCCCGTGACCGGCCAGCGCGGCAGCCACGGTGGACTTCCCCGAGCCGATCCCCCCGGTCAGGCCGACGCGCAGCATGCCGCCACCATACCGACGGCGGCTTCGTCATACGGTGTGTCCATGAGCGATCTGTTCGACTCCTATCCCTACCAGGACCGCTTCCCTGTCCTGCGCGGGCTGCCCGAACAGGGTCGCCCCCGGGACGAGATCCGCGCCGAGCTGGCGACGATGGCGACCGAGGAGGACCGGGCCTGGGAGTCCGGGCAGTGCTCGGGGACGATGTACTGCGGCGACCACGAGCACTACGACTTCCTCACCGAGGCCTTCGGCCGGTTCGCCCACCAGAACGCTCTGCAGCGCGACATGTGCCCGAGCGCGACCCGCTTCGAGGGCGAGATCCTCGCGATGGCGCTCGACCTCATGCACGCCGACGCGGTGACCGGGACGACTCCGGCGGGGCTGGTCACCAGCGGCGGGACCGGCTCGATCCTGCACGCCATGCTCTGCTACCGGGAGCACGCGCGCACCGTCCGCGGCATCGACCGGCCCAGCATCATCAAGCCCGAGACGGCCCACCCGGCGTTCGCCAAGGCCGCCCACCTGTTCGGCCTCGAGCTGCGCGTCCTGCCCGTCGACCCCCAGACCACCCTGGTCGACCCCGCCGCCGTCGCCGACGCCATCGACGAGACGACAGCCGCCGTCATCGCCAGCGCGGGCAACTACCCGTACGGGACGATCGACCCGATCGCCGAGATCGCCGAGGTCACCGCCGCCCGCGGAGTGGGGTTGCATGTCGACGGCTGTCTCGGCGGCTTCCTCCTCCCCTTCGGCGAGGAGCTCGGCTACGACATCCCCCCGTTCGACTTCCGGGTAGCGGGGGTGACCTCGATCTCGGCCGACACGCACAAGTACGGCTACGGCCTCAAGGGGTCCTCCACCGTCCTCTTCCGGGACCAGGCCCTGCGCAACCAGTCCTACTTCTTCGTCCCGGACTGGTCCGGCGGGAAGTACTACTCCCCCAGCATGGATGGCTCCCGGTCGGTCGGCCTGCTCGCCTCGACCTGGGCGTCGATGGTGAGCCTGGGGCGGGCCGGCTACCGCGAGCACGCCGGGCGGATCTTCGCTGCAGCCGCGGCGATCCGCGATGCCGTCGTCGCGACGCCCGAGCTCCGGTTGGTCGGGACGCCGACCTTCGTCGTGGCGTTCACCTCCGATGTCGTCGACATCTACCACGTCAACGACGCCATGCGGGCCCGCGGCTGGCGGTTCAACGGGCTGCAGTACCCCAACGCCCTCCACCTCGCCGTGACCCGGCCCCAGACCCAGGACGGGGTCATCGAGCGCTTCGCCGCCGACCTGCGCGAGGCGGTCGCCTATGCCCGCGACCACGCAGGTCAGCCGGCCGTGTCGGCGGCCCTCTACGGCGGGCTGCCCGGAGGTATGACGGCCGACGCCTCGGTCTTCATCACCGCCGTCATGCGTCAGCTGCTCGACGCCCAGCAGAGCGTCCCGGCTCCGCGATGAGCCACGCCGTCGCGGATCGGCTGGCGCTCGTCGTCGACCTCGGCACCGGCGGCCCCAAGGTCGGGATCGCGACCCTCGACGGACGACTGCTCTGGCGCGAGCACCGAACGGTGCCGACCGACCGGGACTCGACCGGGCGTGCCACCCAGGACGCGGGCCTGTGGTGGGACGCCGTGGTCGACCTGGCCCGCGCCGGGCTGGGGTCCGGGGCGGTTGCTGCCGACCGGGTCGAGGCCATCGCCGTCACCGGTCAATGGGGCAGCACGGTCCCGGTGGCCGCGGATGGGACGCCCACCGGCCCGTGCCGGCTCTTCCTCGACACGCGGGGGGCGCCATACACCAAGGCCGTGATCGGTGGTCCGGCCCTTGGTTATCACCCGACGCGGGTCGCCACGTGGATCCGCCGCACCGGCGGCGCTCCCTCGCCCAACGGCGGCGACCCGATCTCCAACATCCTCGCCATCCAGCACGACGACCCCGAGGTGGCCCGGGCGTCGCTCTGGTTCATGGAGCCGGTGGACTTCCTGACGATGCGGTTCACCGGCCGGGCGACCGCCACGCCGAACTCGATGACCCTCGCATGGCTCACCGACAACCGCACGCCGGAGCGGCTCGAGTACGACCCCACCCTCGTCCAGCTGGCCGGGATCGACCCGGCCAAGCTGCCACCGCTCGTCCCCACCGCGTCGGTCGTCGGCCCGGTCCTGGACGCGGTGGCGGACCGGCTCGGCCTCTCCCGCGGCGTGCCGGTCATCGCCGGGACCACGGACCTGCTCACCGCCACGGTCGGGTCGGGCGCGCTGCTCGACCACGTGGGACACTTCGCGGTGTCCACGACGACGTGGATCTCAGCGCCGGTGGCCACCAAGAAGACCGACGTCCTCCGGTCGGTGGCGACGGTTCCTGGGCTGCGGCCGGACCGGTACCTCATCGCCAACAACCACGAGGTCGCCGGCCTCGCCCTGACCTGGGCCCGGGACACCGTCCTCGGAGGCACCTACGACGAGCTCACCGCTCTTGCCGCGACCAGCCCCGCCGGGAGCAACGGAGTGCTCTTTACGCCGTGGCTCGCCGGACTGCGAAGCCCGGTCGACGACCGGTTCGCCCGCGGGGGCTGGCACAACCTCGCTCTGCACACCACCCGCGCCGACCTCACCCGCGCCGTGCTGGAGGGCGTGGCCTTCAACACCCGCTGGCTGCTCGCCGCCGTGGAGAAGTTCGTCGGCGAGCCTCTCGACCCGTTGCGTGTCATCGGTGGTGGCGCACAGTCGGACCTGTGGTGCCAGATCCATGCCGATGTCACCGGGCGGCGGATCGACCGGGTCGCCGATCCAGTCACGGCGCAGCTGCGCGGCGCGGCGCTCACGGCGGCCCTCTCGCTCGGTGCCCTCACCGAGGCGCAGGCCGCCGCCGCGGTCGCGGTGGACCGCACCTTCGTCCCCGATCCCTCGACCCACGCGGCGTATGAGCGGCCCTACCGCGGGTTCGTCTCGATGTACAAACGGCATAAGGGGCTCAACGCAGCGCTTCGCCCCTGACCCTCCGGCCGCCAGGCCCGCGAGGAGTCGGAGCACCGGCCATCGCCACCTCCTAGAGGGACCAGCCCGGCGAGGCGGGAGTTTTCAACGCCGGGACCGCCGAGTGGCCGTGCGCAGTCGCGAACACCTGGCCCGAGGGGCCTCCTCCGTCCTCCTCACACCATTCGCCCACCCCGGAGTCCGCGCCTGCCCCTCCCCTCGACACCGAGAGATGGCAACCGGCTGGTATGCGCGGCGGCGGGGCGCGTCATACCGTGCATCTCCCATCTCTCGGTGATGCGAGATGCGCAGGCCCCCGGCCGGTAGAGCTGACCGAGGTGGCTCTGCTTGTGGTCTCCGAGCGCGCTTCGGACACCGCTCGGTGCCACCACCCCTCACGGAGTCCGCGCGCACCCTCCCCTCGACACCGAGAGATGGCAAACGGCTGGTATGCGCGGCAGGGGGGCACGTCATACCGTGCATCTGCCATCTCTCGCTGACCCAAGACGCGCAGGCCCCCCGGCCCGGGCGCGGCCGCCATTCGCAGGGCGGGCAGAGCAAAGGGCCCGGACCACACGGGGTGGTCCGGGCCCTGCGGTGAGCGGGCGCCAGCTCAACGAGCGACGCCGCCCGGCTCAGTGCGTGATCAGTTGCCGGTGAGCTTCTCGCGCAGCGCAGCGAGGGCCTCGTCCGACGCGAGGGTGCCCTCGGCGATCGAGGCGCCACCGTCGGTCGTGCCCGAGCTGTATGACGACGGGACGTCGCCGGCCTGGACGGCAGCCTCGGCGTCGGCCTTGATGGCCGCCTCGACCTGGGTCTTGTGGGCCTCCCAGCGGGCGTGGGCGTCGGCGTACTGCTTCTCCCACTTCTCCCGCTGCGTCTCGTAGCCCTCGAGCCACTCGTTCGTCTCGGGGTCGAAACCCTCCGGGTACTTGTAGTTGCCCTGCTCGTCGTACTCGGCGGCCATGCCGTAGAGCGTCGGGTCGAACTCGCTGGTCGAGACGGCCGCGTCGTTGGCCTGCTTGAGCGACAGCGAGATCCGGCGCCGCTCCAGGTCGATGTCGATGACCTTGACGAAGATGTCCTCACCGACGGTGACGACCTGCTCGGGCAGCTCGACGTGGCGCTCGGCCAGCTCGGAGATGTGGACCAGGCCCTCGATGCCGTCGCCCACCCGGACGAAGGCGCCGAAGGGCACGAGCTTGGTGACCTTGCCCGGGACGACCTGACCGATCGCGTGGGTCCGGGCGAAGTGCTGCCACGGGTCCTCCTGCGTCGCCTTGAGCGAGAGCGAGACCCGCTCGCGGTCCATGTCGACGTCGAGCACCTCGACGGTGACCTCCTGGCCGACCTCGACGACCTCGGACGGGTGGTCGATGTGCTTCCAGGACAGCTCGGAGACGTGGACGAGCCCGTCCACCCCGCCGAGGTCGACGAAGGCACCGAAGTTGACGATCGAGGAGACGACGCCGGAGCGCACCTGCCCCTTCTTCAGCTCCTTGAGGAAGGTCGTGCGCACCTCGGACTGGGTCTGCTCGAGCCACGCCCGGCGGGACAGGACCACGTTGTTGCGGTTCTTGTCCAGCTCGATGATCTTGGCCTCGATCTGCTTGCCGACATACGGCATGAGGTCGCGAACCCGACGCATCTCCACCAGGGAGGCCGGCAGGAAGCCGCGCAGGCCGATGTCGAGGATGAGACCACCCTTGACGACCTCGATGACGGTGCCGGTGACGACGCCGTCCTCCTCCTTGACCTTCTCGATCGTGCCCCAGGCGCGCTCGTACTGGGCGCGCTTCTTGGACAGGATGAGCCGGCCCTCCTTGTCCTCCTTCTGGAGAACCAGGGCCTCGACCTCGTCGCCGACCTTGACGACCTCGGACGGGTCGACGTCGTGCTTGATGGACAGCTCACGCGAGGGGATGACGCCCTCGGTCTTGTAGCCGATGTCGAGCAGGACCTCGTCCCGGTCGACCTTGACGATGACGCCCTCGACAATGTCGCCGTCATTGAAGTCTTTGATCGTCGCGTCGATCGCGGCGAGGATGTCTTCCTCGGAGCCGATGTCGTTGACGGCTACCTGAGGGGCGGTCTGAGCGACCGTAGAGATGGTCATGTAGGAGGAGCTCCGTTTGTGGACAATATGCAGGAGCCGAGGGGAGGTCCCCACGGCTCACGTGGACAGGGGATAGGTGCATCCTGTGAGCGGTGACGGGCCCAGGCTCGTCTGCGCACAAAGATGCTCCCTTACCTTACCCTCGCCCGCGCGTGGTCTGCAAAGACGAACCGGCCCCCGACGGCCACCCCCGAGGCCGGGGTGGCACCGCAGGTCGGGCTGGGCAAGGATGGGTCCGGCGCGAGGCCGCCCGTACCCGCCGCGGACCCAAGGAGACAACACCAGATGGCCACACCCACTGTCGCCCTCGGGATCGACATCGGCGGCTCGGGCATCAAGGGGGCGCCCGTCGACCTCACCACGGGCGCGCTCCTCCAGCCGCGGCAGAAGCTCCTCACCCCAGCGGCGTCGACGCCGCAGGCCGTTGCGGCCGTGGTCGGGCGGATCGCCGAGGCGTTCGCCGACGACCTTCCCTCAGACGCAACCATCGGTGTCACCATCCCCGGCGTGGTCCAGCACGGGGTCGTCCGGACCGCGGCCAATATCGACAAGAGCTGGGTCGGGGCACCCGGGGAGGACATCTTCTCCCAGGCCCTCGGGCGTCGCTGCCTGCTCGTCAACGACGCCGACGCCGCGGGCGTGGCCGAACAGCGGTATGGCGCGGCCCGGGGCGCCCAAGGCCTGGTCATCCTCACCACGCTCGGGACCGGCATCGGGATCGCACTCCTCCACAACGGTGTACTCATCCCGAACTGCGAGCTGGGCCACCTCGAGGTCAACGGCCACGACGCCGAGACCCGGGCAGCGTCGAGCGCCAAGGAGCGCGAGGGACTGGGCTACAAGACGTGGGCCACCGAACGGCTCCAGCCGTTCTACGCCACCCTGGAGAACCTGCTGTGGCCGGACCTCTTCGTCGTCGGTGGCGGGATCTCCCGCAAGGCGGACCGTTTCCTCCCGCTGCTCAGGCTGCGGACGCCGATCGTCCCCGCGGCATTGGAGAACACTGCCGGCATCGTGGGCGCGGCCGCCCTGTCTGCGGACTGAAGCGCCGGCCACCGCCATGGTCGACCCGCGCGGAACGTCAGGGCTGAGCCGGTGAGTCGGGTGAGCCGCCGTGCGGTCGACCAGGAGACGTCGGTGACCGCCAACCGCCGTTGGTGGGATGACGAGGCCGCGGCATACCAGGCCGAGCACGGCGCCTTCCTCGGCGACGCCGACCTCGTCTACGGCCCGGAGGGGTGGCGCGAGGCGGACCTGCACCTGCTCGGACCGGTCCGCGGGCTCGTCGCCCTCGAGATCGGCTGCGGCGCCGCCCAGGGGTCGCGCTGGCTGGCGCGGGCCGGTGCCCGGGTCGTGGCGACCGACCTGAGCCGCGGGATGCTCCTCACCGGTCAGGCGATCGGCGAGAACCCGCCGATGGCCCAGTGTGACGGTGCCGCGCTCCCCTTCGCGGACGCCTCCTTCGACGTCGTCGTCACGGCGTATGGCGTCATGCCCTTCGTCGCCGACTCCGCGGGAGTGATGCGGGAGGTCGCCCGGGTGCTCCGCCCGGGTGGACGGTTCGTCTTCTCGACCACCCACCCCATGCGGTGGGCCTTCCCGGACGACCCGGGTCCGCAGGGGTTGGTCGCCTCGTCGTCATACTTCGACCGCACTCCGTATGTCGAGGAGGACGACGGCGGCGAGGTGAGCTATGTCGAACACCACCGGACGATGGGCGACCGGGTCCGCGAGATCGTCGCCGCCGGCCTGGTGCTGCTCGACGTCGTGGAACCGGAGTGGCCGTCGTGGAACGACCAGGTGTGGGGTGGCTGGTCACCACAGCGCGGGGCGCTGATCCCCGGGACGGCAATCTTCGTCAGCCAGCGCCCGGCGGAACCGGAAACGGCCTGACCCTGAAGGGTCAGACCGTCACCGGTGGACCACTGGCGGTCAGGTGGTCGCTGTTGGCGCGGTGGTGCCCCGACGGCCCTGGCCGGTGCCGGCAGCCGCGGCGGCCTTCTCGGTGAGCAGGACCCAGAGGCCGACTCCCACGAGGAGCAGGCCGAGCACGAGACCCAGGGGCCGGAGCGGGCCCTTGACGAACTTCAGAGCGGAGGCCTTCGAGCTCCAGGTGTTGACATTCTCCTGGATCGTCGCGTCGTCGAAGCCGATCGTCCCGACCGTGGCACCGACGGAGGTCAGCCCAGCGGCCTCGAAGCGCTTGTTGACCTGCTCCTGGCCCTTGATGATGACGCCGGTGACCGGCTCGACCCACAAGGTCCGGGTGTTCTCGTAGACGAGGTCGGCGCTCACCGGGGTCGCCGAACCGAAGGCATCGCCGGGGATCCCGTCGTTGTGCCCGACAACCTCGGGCCCGAGCTTCTGCTCGAAGACGTACGTTGTCAGACCCTTGAGGTCCTCGGTGCGGACGAAGTTGATCGGCATGGCCCGATCGAGGTCACCGTCCCACCACTGGTAGGTCTGCTGCTGGACGTCGAAGGGGAACTTGAAGTAGAGCCCCTGGTGAGTGACCGGCACCATCTCACCCGGCGCTTCGGGGGTGCCATCCGCGCGCTGGTAGTCGCCACAGCAGTTCGTCGCCTCGCCCGAGACCCGGTCGATGGAGACGCCCTCGTCGGAGAAGGAGATCCCACCGTAGCCGTCGACGCTCGAGGTGACGCCGGTCTGCCAGAAGGCGTTGTTGTCGGTGGCCTTGCCGGGGATGCCGAGCACCTTGCGCGTGCTGGTCACCCGGACGCCAGTGAGCGGCTGGAAGCCCTGCTCCTTCGACAGCCGGACCACTGACATGTCCTCACCGGCGGAGATCGACGTCGAGGTCTGGTTCAGCGGCACCGTCGCGAGGGTGGTGTACAGGCTCGGAGCCATGAGCCCCAGGACGATCAGGAGCGCCCCCACCAGCAGGGCTGCACCACCAAGGACCCGACGCATCATTGCTCTCCCACCCGTGTCGTGCTGCCTGCAGTTCTCGCGGAGCGTACCAGCGGGTAGCCTTCGCGCGGGAGACGTTGCGCGGAAAGGCCTGCGCGCCGCACCCCTCAGCAGGTTGTCGAGCTCCATTCTTCACGCCCCCGAGGAGAGCACACCCGTGTCGGACGACCTCGCGCCGCCACCTCACACCGGCCAGGCCGCCGCGACCGCCGCGACCGCCGCGACCGGCGCGAACCGGACGCCACGGGAGAGCCGGGCCGCGCTGCGCCAGGAAGCGGTCGCCGTCAATGCCCCGGCCGGGGAGCTGGACCACTGGCTGGTCCGTGACCCGATCCGCACCGCCGTCATCGTCATCCTCCTCGTCTCGCTCGCCGTCCGGTTCAGCGTCGTCAAGGACAGCTTCTTCATCACCGACGACTACATGCTCAGCGCCCGCGCCATGGAGAACCCGCTGAGCTGGGGGTACCTCACCCGCGTCCACACCGGTCACTTCGAGCCCATCGGCTTCACGGTCATGTGGCTCCTGGCCCATCTCGCGCCGCTCAACTGGGCGGTCACGGTGCTCGTCCTCATCGCCGGCCAGGCGGTCTTCGGCGCGATGATGTGGCGGCTGCTCGTCGAAGTCTTCGGGCGGCGCCCCGCCCTGCTCATCCCCTACGCGATGTTCTGCTTCACCCCGCTCACGCTCTCGGCCTTCACCTGGCTTGCGGCCGCGATCATCTGGCTGCCGCTGATGATCGCCATCACGGGAATGCTCATCTACCACACGCGGTACGTCCGCAGCGGCAGACGGCTCGACGCCCTCTGGGCGGTGCTGTGGTTCGTCGTCGGGCTGGCGAGCTTCGAGAAGATCGTCGTCTTCCTCACCTTCATCCCGTTCTTCACCATGGCGATCAGCCCGACGGTGGACTTCCGGCTCAGGTCGGTCCTGGGGCTGGTCCGGCGCACGCTGTGGGTCTGGCTGGGGTATGCCGTGGCCCTGGCGGCATACCTCGTCCTCTACATCCCCGGGGTCCGCAGCGCAGGCAACGCCTCCCCCGTGGCGGCACCCACGGCTGGGCCGTTGGGGGACTTCGTCTACCTCAGCGTGCTGCGGACCTTCGTCCCCGGCATCTTCGGGGGGCCCTGGGACTGGCAGCCCACCAGCTATGGCCTCGGGATCGTCGACTCGCCACGGGCCTTCGACTGGCTGGGCTGGCTGCTCGCTCTCGTCCTCGTCGGCGGCTCCCTCGTCTTCCGCCGCGGGGTGGCGCGCTTCTGGGTGGCGCTGCTGGCCTATATCGCTGGGTCCCTCGCGGTGGTCGCGATGGGCCGGGTCGCCTTCGGGGGCGCGATCGTCGCTCTGGAGACCCGGTACCTCGCCGACGCGGTCGTCCCCCTCTTCGTCACCCTCGGGGCCTGCGTTGCCCCGATGGTCGGCGAGGAGCACCCGTGGCTGCCGCTGCGGGCCAGAGTCGACCGGGCGGTCAGTCGGCCGCTGCTCTGGGGCGCCGTCTCGGCCGCCGCCCTCAGTACCGTGCTGGTCTCGTTGCACGCCTTCAACGGGTATGCCGCGATGAGCACCCGGAACCCGTACCGCGGTTTCGTCGACAACGCCGTGAACTCCTTCCGGGCTCTGCCGGCCTCGGCCCAGGTCTTCGACACCGCAGTGCCGGGCGAGCTCATCGGACCGCTCTTCGCCGAGTACAACTCGGTCAGCCGGTTCCTCGCGCCGGTGGCAACCGACGAGCAGCGCGACCAGATGTACACCCGGCGCTGGTACACCAACCCCTATGTCATCACCCCCACCGGTGAGCTCAAGCCGATGACGGTCAGCCCCTCGGCGACCGCGCAGGTCTTCGGTGGGTGCCAGGCGGCGGTGGGCGGCCGGATCGAGCTGCCGCTGTCCGGCCCACTGTTCGAGTGGTCCTGGGCGGTGCGGGTCGGGTACCTCGCCGACTCCGCGACCCCCGCCGTCATCTCGCTGGGCAGTGCGCAGCAGGAGGTGCCGCTCGTCGAGGGGCTCGGCGAGGTCTGGGTCAACCTCATCGGCGCGGGCGACCGACTGGTCATCACCGGGCTGGCCGACTCGGTCAACGTCTGTGTCGGTGACGCGCAGGTCGGGCTGCCGCAGGCTGCGCCGTGAGCTCAGGGGCGGACTCGGCGGCCCGCTTCCGGGCCGTCGACGGACTCCGTCTGGTCGGCGCCCTCGCGGTCATGATGACCCACGTCGGTTTCGACAGCGGGGACGCCCTCCGCGGACCGTTTGCCGGGCTGCTTGGGCGCCTCGACAGCGGGGTCGCGATCTTCTTCGCCGTCTCGGGCTTCGTCCTCTTCCGCCCGCACGTTATGGCCCACCTCGGCGGCCGTCCCAGGCCGAGGGTCGGGTCGTACTTCGCCCGACGGGCCGCCCGCATCCTCCCGGTGCTCTGGCTGGCCGTCGGGGCGGCATACCTCGTCGTTCCCACGAAGGGGGCGGTCACCGGGGACTACCTGGCTACCGCGGCCCTCGTCCACATCTACGTCGGCACCCCGCTGCTCACCGGGCTCACCCAGTTCTGGAGCCTGGCCACCGAGGTCGCCTTCTACCTTCTTCTCCCGGCCGCTGCCGCGCTGCTCTGCCGAGGACGCTGCGGTATGACGTGGCTGCGGCGGGCGAGCGTCGCGCTGCTCGTCCTGGTCCCGGTAGGCCCGGTCTGGATGGCCGTGGTGACTGCGACCGGGCACCCCCAGGCCCGGCTCTGGCTGCCTGGCTTCGTCGGCTGGTTCGCCGTCGGGATGCTGCTCGCCCTGTGGAATGGTGCGCGGACGGTGGGACTGGTAGCCCCGGGCGTCCTCGACTCGCTCAGTCGGGCGCCGGGGACCTCGTGGGCGGCTGCGGTGGCGCTGCTGGCCATCGCCGGGACGCCCGTTGCTGGCCCGCTCGACCTCAGCGAACCCACCCCCGGCCAGGCAGCGGTCAAGGCGGTGCTCTACACCCTGATCGGCCTTTTCATCCTGCTGCCGACCGTGACGACCATCGCCCCCGCGACCGAGCCGACCGCGGTGCGCGCCCTCGGTGGCCGTCTCGGGTCGCGTCTGGGTGAGGTGTCGTACGGTCTGTTCGCCTACCACGTCATCGTTCTCGCCGTGGTCGACCGGCTGCCGGGGTTCGGATCCTTCCAAGGGCGCTTCGTCGAACGGCTCGGGCTGACCTTCGTCGCGACCCTGGTGGTCGCCACGGTGAGCTATGTCGTCGTCGAGCGGCCGTTGATGGCCTGGGTGCGCGGCGCGACGAGCAGGACGCCGGCGACGGCGACGGCGGTCCACACACCCAGCTGAACCAGCCATGAGGACCGGCCGGTGTCAGCCGCGGGCCACGGGGTTCGCGCGACGAGCAGCGCCGCGAGCGTCGGCAGGCCGACGACCAGCGCCGCGGCCAGCGGGCGCAGCAGGGAGCCCCGACGGGTGGTCTTCGTGCGCCCGGCACGGGTAAGGACCGCCAACCCTCCCGCGATGAGCAGGGCCAGCATCCCGGCTGGCCCACCCACCAGCGCCACCCCGCCGAGTGCAGCCAGGATGACGGCCCGCGAGGACCCACCCACCACTGCGTCGATGCGGGGATCCGCTGGGTAGAGGAGAGTGCTGCGGCGGCGGGCCCGCACGCTCCAGCCCAGCAGGGCGAGCAGCGCCAGCGCACCGACGAGCAGCCCGACCCGGTACCACCGGTCCGGACCGAACTCGGCCCGTACCTCGGTCGCCGGGCCGGCCGGCAGAAGCCAGCCCTGCTGCCAGCCGTCGATGCGCACCGGAGTCAGGGTGGTCCCGTCGGCGGTGGCGGCCGCCCAGCCCGGGTTGGCGTTCTGGGGCACGACGAGCACGCCCGCAGTGTCTCGCTCGGGCACCTGGATGACGGCCTGCGCGGCGGACGGTCGCTCGATGCTCGCCGGGTCGGGGGCGTTGGGCGCGGCGGCCGTCGGCGCGGTCAGGGTGAGGGTGCTCGGCCGGAACTCCCCCGAGCGGGTGGCCTCGAGCTGGACCGTACCAGCGGGGATCTCGACCCGGTCGGTGCCGCAGACCCTCCAGGACAGCGGGCGCCCGTCGAGCAGGTCACCCACGACCCCGGCGACCGACGTCTCGTACACCCTCCCGTTGACCCTGAGCGACGGTCCGAAGCCGCACGGCACGCCGGTCGCTGCGGTCGGGTCGACGGGATGGAAGAGGTCCTCGGCGCCGGCCACCTGGACCTCGGAGAGGCCGACCGGGGCGAAGGCCTCCTGCCCGGTCCTCGGGTCGACAGTGGCGGCGGGTCGTATCTGGGGGAAGTGCAGCAGGACCGACCGGGTCGGCGTGCGCGGCAGCGAGATCCTGCCCTGGTCGTCCAGCGGGGCCTCGACGTGCACACCGCCGTCGAGGTCGACCGCGAGGCTGGTCGGTCGCGAGGCCGCCATACCGTCGGCGAAGACGACCCTCACCCCGGTGACCTGGGCCCGTTCGGGAAGGATGACCTGGAACCAGGGGTCGGTGTCGCCGGGTGCGGCGGTCCAGGTGGTCCGCGGGTCGCCGTCCACGGCTGCGCCGGGGCGCCCCGAGGCCGCGTCGACGAGCCGGGACGACGCCTTGGCCTGCCAGGTCGGCCCCGAGGTGAGGAGCTTCTCCAGGGGAGCCCCGGGCAGCGGTGTGACCGTCCCGGTGGCGTCATACTCCTGGCCGGCCGCAGAGAACCAGGTCCGCGCCCAGCTGAGCTCCTCGGGGTCCAGCCGCAGGGTCGGGGAGCATCGGGGCTGCCCGTCGAGGGTGAGGCAGTCCGACCGGCCGCGGATCCCCTCACCGAGGACGACCCGTTCCGGAGCCGGCGGCCCAGGCTGCGGCTGGGGCTCACCTTCGCCCGGCTGCGCCAGGACCGGCCTGTCCGGGAGAGCGGCGCTCGCCCGCAGCCGGACACCCGGGATGGTGATGTCCTCGACCGAGAAGCCGTTCTGGACCCCAGGGTCGGTCTCGACGAGCCGGATCCTCAGCCAGTGGCTCACCCCGGGCAGGGAGGGCAGCCGGCGCCCCACCCCCGCGATGACATCGGCGGTGATCGAGCCCTGTTCGGTCTCCACCGCGACGACCGAGGGACCCGCACCGATCGGTGAGCTCCCGGAGAAGACCGCTGTCAGGCCGGACACCGAGATCGGTTCGGTGAAGTCGACCCGCAGCCACTCCCCCACGGCCGAGCCGTACCGACCGCTGACCCAGCGGGTGGCCGGGTCGCCGTCGAAGGCCGCCGACGGAGTGTATGCCGGCCCCAGCCGCAGCGTGGCGGTCGCGTCCGACGCCGAGGTCGACGCCGTGACGGACGCGACCCCGTCCCAGTGCAGGGCCGTCGGTGCTGCGGCCCGGTCGGCCACCACGTCGATGACCCGGCGGGTCGAGCGGCCGGGGTCGTCTGGGGTGAGCAGACCGGAGGTCCGGTTGCTCACCGCGCCGAAGTTGACCTCGCGTCGTCGTAGGCCGTCGGTGAGCCAGTGGCGCGACGGCGCAGCCACCCCGGCGTTGCGGGCTGCCTCGGCGAGGACCCCGATGTCGCTGCCGAGCACAGTGGACGTTCCCGCCTGGGCCTCGGCGAGGCGGAGCAGGTCCTCCGGACCGCCGTTGGCGGTGACCAGCGAGTCGACCGGGACGACGGCTGCCGGTCGCGTCCGGGGGACGGCGAAGACCTCCAGCGCGGGTCGGCTGAGCACCGTCCGGTAGTCCACGACGTGGTCGGCCGACTCCCCCGGAGGCGTCCACGACGGCCCAAAGATGGCTGCCCGAGGTAACCCCGACCACTCCAGTGCGCGGATGACCGCGAGCTGCGGCGACCCCGCGGCGGTGGTCCGCAGGTCGTTGCGGACCACGACGAAGCCGACCCCCGCGCGACCCAGGACGTCGACCAGTCCTGGGATGGGCTGCCCCTCGCCGAGCCGGTTCTCGATGCCGTCCAGGAGCCGGATCTGCCCCGCCGACCCCAAGGGCACCGCATCACGGACGACGAGCGGACGAGCCATCAGCGCCTGGAAGGGCTCGTCCTTGGTCGAGCCCCAGGTGAAGTCCGCGAAGGAGGACCCGGGCGTGACGAGGACCGCGCCCGGCTCGGGTTGGGCGTCGAGCCACTGGGCCGCCTGGACCCAGTGGTTCGGGATCACGCGGTACCCCTCCGGCCGCGCCATCGACGCCCCGAGGGCGGGGGCGGCCGCGGCGAGGAAGACGCTGGTAAGGACGACCGGGAGCATGCGCCGCGGGACGACGGTGAGCTCATCGAGTCCGGCGATCAGCCCCCGGAGCGCCTCGACGGCGAAGCCGAGCCCGACGGCGAGGGGCAGCCGGACGACGAGCTCGAACTTGTGGGTGTTCCGCAGCGGAGCCAGCGGCCCGTCGAGGGCCGAGTTCATGGCATCGGCCCACCACGCCGACCCGGGTCCGGTGTGGCCGAGGGTGACCAGGCCGAGCCCCACGACGACCATGAGCAGCAGCGCATCCGCACCCGGCCGTCGGCGCCAGACCAGGCCGAGCAGGCCGAGCGCGGCCATGACGGAGGTGGCGACGACGAGGACCGGGACGGTGACATAGAGCCACCCCGCGGGCCACGAGGGGCCGCCGGAGGTCGCGAGGAAGCCCAGCCAGGGGCTCGTCCCGCGCAGTGCCTCGAAGGCGCTCGCGGGACCGGTGGTCACCGCGGCGTTCTCGATCCAGTCGAGGAAGGGCGGGCTGTACCGCCCAAGGGTGAGCAGCGGCAGCACCCACCACAGCCCCGCGAGGGCCACGGCCGCCGACCACCGCAGGACCAGACCGCGCCAGGGTGCGGTCCAGCGCCGGGTGAGGAGCCACAGGGCGGCCGGGATGAGCACCACGAGCGTGGCGACCGCGTTGACCCCGCCGACGAGGGCGAAGGCGAGCCCGGACCGAGTGGCCCGCCACGAGCTGGACCGGTCGCGGAGCACCAGCGGGAGGAGCACCCAGGGAGCCATCGCCATCGGCCAGACCTCGACGGAGGTGATCGACAGCTCCTCGACGAAGCGCGGGCTCAGCGCGTATGCCGTGGCGGCGAACAGGGCCGCCCAGCCGTTCCGGACGCCCAGCGCCCGAGCAAGACGCCACATCCCGACGAGCGCCACGACGAGGATGGTCGACCACCACAGCCGCTGGACGACCCAGGCGGGGATGCCCGCGCTGCCCAGCACCGCGTGGAAGGGCCCGACGGGGAAGAGGTACCCGTACGCCTGGTTCTGCAGCTGCCCGAAGGACCCCTGCGGATCCCACAGGTGCAGGGCCCGCCCGAGGAAGCCCCAGGGGTCGGCGGTGAGGTCCAGCTTGGTGTCAGGGACGATGAGCCCCGGCGACTGGCGAAAACACAGTGCGGTGAGGGCCGCCGCGACCACGGCGACGCGGAAACGCCATACCGCTGACGAGGTCGTCATCGGACGCGCAGGACGAGGACGACATTCCACGACGCGACCTCGCGCAAGCCGGGCGTCCGGGCGACCCAGCGGGCCCAGCTCGGGTGGTACCGGGGCAGGATGTCGACGACCTCAACCCGGCCGGCTGCGGCGGCGTGGGCGGCCCAGCGGCTCATCCGGGCGGCCGAGCAGGCGAACAGGGAGCGGCCGAAGTCGTTCTTCGGGCGCCGACCCATCCGCCGCGCATACCGGTCCGCGGCTCGGACCCCGCCGAGGTAGTGCCACGGCGAGGTCTCGTGCCCGCCCCACGGCGAGAGCCAGGGGGTCCAGGAGAGGTAGACCAACCCGCCCGGCCTGGTGATCCGGACCATCTCCTCGGCCATCGCCTCGGGGTCCGGCACATGCTCGAGGACATTGCTCGAGTACGCGATGTCGACGCCTCCGGTCGCGAAGGGCAGCGCCAGGCCCGAGGCCCGGACCGTCGAGGTCGGGTCCGGTCGACCGCGGGCGGTCAGCTCGCCGACATCGGGGTCGACGCCGCAGTAGCGCGCGCCGGCGTCGCGGAAGGCCTGCGCGAAGTAGCCGGGCCCGCCACCGACGTCGACGACCCGCGCTCCGTCGAGGCGGTGCCAGCGCGACAGCTCACGAACTGAGTCGACCGCGAGCAGGGAGTAGAAGTGGTCGGGGTCGCTCTGCTCGACCCGGAAGGCGCGGAACAGGGCCACCGACCGTCGCACGCTCCCGACCGGGGGCAGCGCAGCCCCCGTCACGGAGCTCATGCCGTCAGCGGGACCGCGTCGACGTCCCGGTCACTCCACGCCACGGTGGGTCCGCCCGCCGCGACGTGCGCGAGCAGCGCCTCCCATTCGGCCACCGTGCCAGCCCAGGTGTATGTCGCCGCGCGCCGCTGGGCCGCCCGCCCCAGCCGTTCCCGAAGGTCGGCGTCGGTCAGCAGGAGGCTCGTCGCCGCGGTGAGCCCGTCGAGGTCGTCGACCAGCAGCCCGGTGACGCCGTCGACGATGGACTCGCTGAGCCCGCCAGCACCGTGGTGTGCCACCGTGGGCACGCCGTGCGATGCGGCGTCGACGACATTGAGCCCCCAGCCCTCCTTGGCGCTGGGGGCCAGGGCCACCCAGGCCGAAGCGAGCTCGTGGTGCTTGGTCGCCTCGTCGACGAAGCCGAGGAGGTGGACGTGCTCGGCCATCCCGGCGGTCTCGGCGTAGGTGGCGATCTGCTCGCGCCACCACCCGTCACCGACGATGCGCAGGGTGAGTCCGGGGTGGGCCGGCAGCAGGCGCGCGAGGACGTCCACGGCGAGCTCGACCCGCTTGTGCGGGACCAGCCGGCCGAGGACGAGCAGGGTCGGGGCGGCCGACCGGGCCGTCGCCTCGGCTCGCGGCCGGTCGGTGCCATTGTGGATGACCGCGACGCTGCCGGGGTCGATCCCGAGGTCACCGAGCTCGGCCCGGGTCCGGGCGGAGACGGCGACATACTGCCGGCCGCGGTAGACCGCCGGGGCCAGACGCGACTCGAGCAGCCAGCCGAACCGGGCGACGGCAGGCGAGAAGACGACGGGCCACTGCTCGCGGTGGACGTGGTGGACCAAGGCGACGACAGGCGCCTGGGTGACCGTCGGAGCCCAGAAGGGCACGCCGTTCTGGGTGTCGACGACGACGTCGAAGACTCCTTCGGCGCGTTCGATCCGCCGGAGCGCGGCCAGGGTGCGCGCGTAGACGCTCAGCCGCGAGCCATTGCGGACCACCCGGTAGCCGTCGACGGTCTCGGTGCGCGGCGCCGAGCCGTGCGCGGCGCAGAAGAAGGTGACGTCATGTCCGCGGGCGCTCAGGCCGGCGCAGACATTCTGGGCGTACCGTTCGGCACCCCCGCCTTCGGGGTGGGTGAGGTCGCGCCAGTTGAGGACAGCGATACGCACGCCGGGGTGAGGCTCAGCCGCCGTACGTGAGGAGCTGGCTCGGGTCGACCGGCTCCTTGGGGCCGTCCTGGCGCGCCGTGGAGTCCTTCGGGCCCATCGTGGCGGACACCGACGACACCGCCGCAGCAGCCGCTCCGGCGCCGAGCAGCAGGCTCAACAGGGCGATCACCAGACCGCGGCGACGCCGCTGGGTGTTCTCGTCAGACACAGGGTTCCCTCCCGCATGCAACGCGGGCCTCCGCGTCGTTACCTGCCGGTATGGTACCCGTGCCGCCGAGGAAATCCACAGGATTCCTTGAACTGGTCACCGGGCGCGTCGCCAGACGCGGACCACCTCGTCGGCATACACCTCGACCAGGCCGGGGTGGCGCTCCGGGAGCGTCCCAGGGGTTCCGAGCCACTCGACGACGACGGTGATCCCGGCCGCGTCGAGGTCCCCCGGCCGGAGCTCCCCGGCCGCCCACCGCTGCGCCTGAGCCGGGTCCTGCCGCCCCACCCTGACCGCCTCACCGTCCCGCACGACGACCAGGTCCCGTGCGCTGACCGCGAGCCCGTCATGACCGAGCGGGAAGGGGTCGAGGAAGGGCTGCGGTCCGGCCCATGACTGGGTCCGGATCGGCTGCCAGGGCAGCACGAGGGCGGTCTGGCCGCCGGCCGCGGCAACCGCCGCCTCCCAGCCCGCCGGGAAGGCGACGGGCCGGTATGCCGCGTGGAGGCGGGCCGGGAGGTCGGGCGCGCCGAGCACGGCGAGGCTGACCAGCAGCACGGCCGTGCCGACGCGCCGCGACCGTGACACCACACCACCGGCCCCAGAACCGACCCAGGGCCGCATCCGACCCTCCCGACCCGACCGGTCCACGCCGGCCGCCGCCCGCCGACCGACCGCCCCGACGGCGGAGCCGACCCCGAGGGCGACCATGAGGACGGAGACACCCAGAACGCGGTGTGCGTCGCGCAACAGGGCCAAGCCCGGGACGCTCTGGGCGGCCTCCACGGCGCCGAGGAAAGGGCCGGCGGCGAGAATGGCCGCGGCGGGGATGCCGAGGATCGCAAGGACGACGGCGCCGCGACCGGCTCGGGTGCGGGCCACACTGGGCGCGCTGGCCGGGTGCAGCCACCCGACAAGCCCGACGACGGTGAGCCCGAGCGACGCGGCGACGGCGGCCACCGTGCCCCGCGAGGCCAGCTGGGCGCCACCGGCCCAGACGCCACCACCGGTGAGGACGTCGAGGACGGCCAGCGGCGACCCCGCGGAGACGGCAAAGGCTCGGGCACCCGATGGGTCCCCCGCCCCGGTCGCTCCCCGCAGCGCGGGGACGAGCCAGGGCAGGCTCCACAGGAGGGCGGCGGCCGTCGCCGCGACGAGGTGCGCGCGCGGCTGCCTGGTCCCACCCAACGCGCCACCCGCGACGACGAGGACGGTGACCGCGGCCTGGACGGCCCCGACCGGCGTCAGCGCCGCGGGCATTGCGGCGAGCACCACCCCGAAGAGCCACGAGGGCAGTGCCGCCGTGCGGCGCGTCGCAAGGACCAGCCACGGCGTCATCGCCCAGCCCATCAGGGTCGGGGCCTGGCCGAGGAGCAGCCGCTCGCCGGCATACACACTCCACACGACGACCACGGCACCGGTGACCGACGCGAGGACCCCGCGGTGGCGCAACAGCGCCGCGACCCCGGCGCCGGCGAGCGCCAGCGAGGCGAGGAGGAGGACCTGCTGCTGCACCCCGGCTGGAACCACCGGGGCCAGCAGCGCGGTCACCGCGTCGAGCGGGACGGCCCGCGGCGGGGCCCCGTCGGTGGCCAGGGCACGTGGGCCCAGCACCGGGCTGGGAACGCTGACGAAGTCTCGGTAGAGCAGCAGACCCCGGCCCAGCGCCGGCCAGAGCAGGACGAGGGTGACGACGACCGCGGCGGCCGCGCCCGACGCTGCCGCCCGGGCCGGGGCAGCCGTCGACCGGACAGGGCTACGGCGCGGAGCGGGGCCGCTCGGCGAGGTCACGACGTTGGCTAGGCGGGGTCGGGCCGTCAGTGCCCGGCGTCGTGCCAGGACCGGCCGTGACCGACCGAGACGTCGAGCGGGACGTCGAGCTCGACGGCGGCCCCCATCTCGCGACGGACCAGCGCCTCAACCGCCTCCCGCTCCCCCGGCGCGACCTCGACGACCAGCTCGTCGTGGACCTGAAGGAGCATCCGGGAGCGCATCCCCTCAGCGCGCAGTGCCCGGTCGACCCCGAGCATCGCGACCTTGATGATGTCCGCGGCCGAGCCCTGGATCGGGGCGTTGAGCGCCATCCGCTCGGCCATCTCCCGGCGCTGCCGGTTGTCCGAGGTCAGGTCGGGCAGGTAGCGCCGCCGGCCGAGGAGGGTCGCGGTGTATCCCGTCGCGCGCGCCTCGGCGACCACCTCGCGGAGGTAGTCGCGGACGCCGCCGAAGCGCTGGAAGTACTCGTCCATCAGCGTCCGGGCCTCCTCGGTGGAGATCGTCAGCTGCTTGGACAGCCCGAAGGCCGAGAGCCCGTAGGCCAGCCCGTAGGACATCGCTTTGACCTTGTTGCGCATCGCGGCGGTGACCTCCTCCGGCGGCACGCCGAAGACCCGCGACCCGACATACCGGTGCAGGTCCTCACCGGAACGGAAGGCCTCGATCAGAGCCTCGTCCCCGGAGAGGTGGGCCATGATCCGCATCTCGATCTGGCTGTAGTCGGCCGAGAGCAGCTCGTCGAATCCGGTGCCGACGACGAAGACCTCACGGATCCGGCGTCCCTCGTCCGTGCGGATCGGGACATTCTGCAGGTTCGGCTCGGTGGAGCTGAGCCGCCCGGTCGCCGCGATGGTCTGCAGATAGGTCGTGTGGATGCGGCCGTCGTCGGCGACCGACTTGAGCAGCCCCTCGACGGTGACCCGCAGCTTCATCGCGTCGCGGTGCCGCAGCATCGCCTCGAGGAAGGGGTGTTCGGTCTTGGCGTACAGGTCCGCAAGCGCGTCGGCGTCGGTGGTGTACCCGGTCTTGGTCCGCTTCGTCTTCGGCAGGCCGAGCTGGTCGAAGAGGACGACCTGCAGCTGCTTGGGCGAGCCGAGGTTGATATCGCGCCGCCCGATCGCCTCCCAGGCGTCCTCCTGCGCCTCGTGGACCTTCGCGTCGAAGTCCTTCTCCAACGCGGTGAGGGCCTCGGTGTCGACGGCGATCCCGGCGCGCTCCATGCGTGCCAGGACGTCGACCAGGGGCAGCTCGACGTCCCGCAGCAGCGCGGCACCACCGGTCGCGTCCACCTGGGTGTCAAGCGCCGCAGCGAGGTCGCGCACCGCGCTGGCCCGGACCATGGCTTGGCGGGACCGGCCCGGTCCCATCCCCAGGTCGAGCATGCCCTGCCCGGCCGCGTCGTCCTCGCTCAGCTCGCGGTGCAGGGTGCGGACGACGAGGTCGGCCAGATCGTAGGAGCGCTGGTCAGGGCGGACGAGGTAGGCGGCGAGCGCGGTGTCGGAGGTGAGCCCACGCAGCTCCCAGCCCCGCGAAGCGAGCGCCTGGGCCGGCCCCTTCCCGTCGTGCATCGCCTTGGGCCGGGTGCGGTCGGCCAGCCACGCGGCCAGCGCCGCGTCGTCCGCCGGGTCGAGTCGGGTGACATCGAGGTATGCCGCCGCCGCGTCCGCTGCGGCCAGGCCGATGCCCTCGACGTCGCCGACCCCCCGGGCCCACGAGCCGTCGACGTGGACGCCGGTGCGCCCCGACGCCGTGTGGGCGGCGAGCCAGGCGGCGACCGACCCCGGCTCGAGCTCGTCGCCGTCGACGGCGAAGCCCTCCTCCACCTCGGCCTGCGGCGCCTCGAGGGTCGCGAAGAGCCGGTCTCGGAGCACCCGGAACTCCAGCCCGTCGAAGACCGTGTGGACCTCCTCGCGGTCCCAGCTGCGCCGCTCAAGGTCGTCCAGGGTGACCGGCAGCGGCAGGTCACGGACGAGCTGGTTGAGCCGGCGGTTGCGCAGCACCTGGTCGAGGTGGTCCCGCAGCGACTGGCCGACCTTGCCGCCGACCTGGTCGATCCCCGCGACGAGGGCGCTGAGCCCGCCGAAGGTGGTCAGCCACTTCGCCGCAGTCTTGGGCCCGACACCTGGGACACCGGGGAGGTTGTCGGAGGACTCCCCCACCAGGGCGGCGAGGTCGCTGTAGAGCGCCGGCGGGACGCCATACCGGGCCTCGACCGCGCCCGCGTCCATCCGGGACAGCTCGGAGACCCCGCGGACCGGGTAGAGCACGGTCACCTGGTCGCCCACGAGCTGGAAGGTGTCGCGGTCGCCGGAGCAGACCAGGACGTCCATCCCGGCCGCGACCGCCTGGCTGGTCAGGGTCGCGATGACGTCGTCGGCCTCATAACCCTCAACCTCAACAAAACGGATACGGAGGGCGTCGAGGACCTCGCGGACCAGCGACACCTGCCCGACGAACTCGGCCGGCGTGGTCGATCGCCCGGCCTTGTACTCGGCATACTCCTGCGACCGGAAGGTCTGCCGGGAGACGTCGAAGGTCACCGCGAGGTGGGTCGGCTCCTCGTCGCGGAGCAGGTTGATGAGCATCGACGTGAACCCGTAGACGGCGTTGGTGTGCTGCCCGGTCGTCGTCGAGAAGTTCTCGACCGGTAGCGCGAAGAACGCCCGGTAGGCCAGCGAATGGCCGTCGAGGAGGAGAAGTCGGCTCACGCATGGCAGCCTAGGCGAGAACACCGACAGCCTGGCCGTTTGGAGCCCCCGTGAACCAGTCCGACATCCTTGCCGCAATGGGCGCCGCCTCGGCCGGAACCCTCGTCGAGCGGATGGAGATCGAGTATGTCGAGCTCACGCCCGAGCGGCTGGTGGCCCGGATGCCGGTCCGGGGCAACACCCAGCCGTACGGGCTGCTTCACGGTGGCGCGAGCGCCGTGCTCGCGGAGACCCTCGGCTCGATCGGTGCCCAGCTGGTCGCCGGCCCGGGGCGGGTCGCGGTAGGGATCGACCTCAACGCCACCCACCACCGGGCCGCGCGCGAAGGGTTCGTCACCGGGGTGGCCACGCCGGTCAGCGTCGGGCGGACCCTGGTGTGCTTCGAGGTCGTCATCACCGACGAGGGCGGGGCCCGGATCTGCACCTCCCGGCTGACCTGCCTCTTGCGCGATGCGCCTCCCGGGTCCTGAACTACTCCCATGAAGCCCGCCCAGCTGCGGCCCTTCGACGCGTCCTTTCTTGCGTTGGACGGCCCGACGACGAACGGGCACGTCTGCCTGCTCGCGGTCTTCGAGGGGCCCGTCTCGCTCGACGCCCTCCGGGAGCGGATCGCCGCGCGGATGCACCTCGTGCCCGACCTGCGCCGCAAGCTGGTGACGATGTCCTTCGGGCTGGACCGGCCCTGGTGGGTGGACGACGCCGACTTCGACCTCAGGCGACATTTGTCCGAGCGCACCCTGCCTCCCGGCTCGGGGGATGCCGACCTCGCGGTCGAGGTCGCCGATATCGCTGCGACGCGCCTCGAACGGGACCGACCGCTGTGGGAGACCCACCTGCTCCACGGGCTGCCCGGCGGTCGCACCGCGATGGTGACGAAGATCCACCACTGCGTCGTGGACGGGATGGGCTCTCGGGGGCTGCTCGCCGCGCTCTTCGGACCCGACGAGGAGGTTGGCCCGGCCGCACCGGGACCATGGCATGTCGACCCCGGCCCCTCACCGGTCAAGGTCCTCGCTGCCGCCGCACGGACCGGCGGCGAGGTCGTCGCCTCGGCCCTGCGGCTCGAGCGGCGCGGCGTCTCGATGCTCAGCTCCTTCGCCGGACGAGCCGTCGAGACGGCTCTCGCTCTGGCTCGCGACGGCGCGGCGCCCGAGGACGCCTCCGGCCCGGCCCTGCGCCCCGCACCGGAGACGCCCTTCAACCGGGCGGTGTCCGCGCGTCGCTCAGCCGCCTTCACCAAGATCCCGGTGGGCGCGAGCAAGGCACTGCGGCATACCCTCGGGGTCACCGTCAACGACGTGGTCCTGGCCATTACCGCGCAAGGGCTGCGCCGCTGGTTGCTGTCGGTCGGCGCGCTACCCGAGCAGCCGCTCGTGGCGCTGGTCCCGGTCGCAACGGGCCGGGACGAGGGCGGGATGTCCGGCAACCACATCGCACTGTCGCTCTGCCCGCTGCCCACCGACGTGGACGACCCCTTCGACCAGCTCCGGATCGTCCACGAGTCGATGCTCCAGGCCAAGGCAGCGCCGTCGCTCAGTGAGTCGCTGCTCAAGGACGTCTTCACCTTCAGCGGGGTGTCGATCCCCTCGGCGCTGGCACACGCGGCGACCCGGATGCACCTCGCGGACCGGCTGCGGCTGCCGTTCAACGTCATGGTGTCGAATGTCCCGAGCACGCGGTCGGCGCTGTCCCTGGACGACCGGCTCATGGAAGCGGTCTACCCGTTCCCACCGCTGAGCGACGGCCTGGGCCTGATGGTCACCGTCGAGGGCTGCGGCACCGACCTCGGGCTGGGCCTGCTGAGCTGTCCCGAGCTCATCCCGGACATCTGGCGGCTCCGTGACCTCATCACGGCCGCGCACGACCACCTCGTCGGCGGTCCCATCCCGGCCTGACTGGCGCCCCGCGCCAGAGTGGGTCAGCAGGTCAGTGGGTTAGTGGGTCAGCAGGTCAGCGCGGCGCGACGGTCGGCGAGACCGCTGAGGTGCGACCTGAGTCGCGCAACCGGGCCAGGCGCCGCCGCTGCAGCAGCTGGTCGACCGAGTACCTCGGCTCACCACCGACGAGCTTTCGGTGCAAGCCCGCCGTCGGGACCACCCGGCGCACCACGGTCGGGGTGAAGCCGAGCCGGGCGAAGAAGCGGTTCGCGTCCCGGCCCTGGGACGGGACGTTCGAGACCACCTGCTCGACCCCGGCTCGCTCGGCATACGCCGTGACGGAGGTGAGCAGATGCCGCGCGACACCCTCTCGGCGGCGGGCCTTGACGACATACAGCTGGTCGATGGAGACGCTCGACAGCTCGCTGAGCGGGGTCGGCGGCACATCAGAGACGAGCACATAGCCGACCGGGGCGTCCTCGGCGTAGGCGACGAAGACGTGAACGTCACCGCGGTCCAGGAGCGAGACGACCCGACCCTCGAGGACCCGACGGGCCGCGGCCTCGCCGGTCACGCCGGACTCGACCCGGTAGGCAGCCCACAGCTCGACGACGGCGTCGGTGTCCGACGGGTCGGCGGGTCGCACGACGACGTGCGGGCGAGCCATGATGAGCCTTTCGCAGGGGTGCAGGCGTCACGTGCGGGTAACCCCCTGGCTTCCCACCGAGGCGACTCTACGGCTCAGTAGGCTCGGCGCGGAAGTGCCGGTGGACCATCGTCCTGGCGCGGGGCGTACTGCCCTAGGGTGACTGCGTGGACGCCCCCTTCCCCGGCCTCGGCACGGTGATCAATGTCGTCGCGGTCGTCGTCGGGTCCCTACTGGGTATGGCGGTCGGGCACCGGCTACCGGAGCGCACCAGAGGCGTGGTGACCGACGCCCTGGGGCTCACAACCCTGCTGGTGGCGGGGCTCTCGGCCACCTCGGTGACCGATCCCGCTCTCAGCGCGGCGGTGGGAACCGGAGTTCCCGTCCTCGTCGTGCTCGGGTCGCTGCTCATCGGCGGGATCACCGGGTCGCTCCTGCGCATCGAGGCCCGTCTCGAGGGTCTCGCCAGTGTCGTGCAGTCCTGGGTCGCGCGACGCTTCCCGGCGTCCGGTGAGGGGGGTCAGGCCCGAGAGCGGTTCATCGAGGGTTGGCTCACCGCGTCCCTGCTCTTCTGCGTCGGGCCGCTGACCATCCTCGGGTCCCTCTCGGACGGACTCGGCCACGGCATCGAGCAGCTCGCCCTGAAGTCAACCCTCGACCTGTTCGCGGCCCTCGCCTTCGCGTCGACCTTCGGGGTCGGCGTGCTCATGTCCGCGGCGTCGGTCGCCGTGGTCCAGGGCGGCCTCACCATCGCCGGTATGGCGCTGGGGTCGCTGCTGCCGGCTGCGCATATCAGCGCGCTCACGGCGACCGGTGGGCTGCTCCTGGTCGGCATCGGCTTCCGGCTGCTGCGTGTTCGCGAGGTCCCGGTGGGCGACCTGCTCCCCGCGCTCGTCGTGGCGCCGATCCTTACCCAGGTGATCGTCGCCCTCCGCTGACCTCCGGCCGCATCGACCTCCGGCCGCATCGACCTCCGGCCGCATCGGCCCCTCCGCGTCCCTCCCGGGACGCGCTCATGGACTCAATGGGTGCTTTTGGCATCGAGCACGATGCCATCAGCGTCCACCGAGTCCATGAGCGTCTGCTGGAGGGCTCAGTCCTCGCCGAGGTAGGCCTTGCGAACCTTGTCGTCGTGGAGCAGCTCCTGGCCCGACCCGGACAGCACGACCTTGCCGACCTCGAGGACATAGCCCTTGTTCGACCGGCCCAGTGCCGCCTGAGCGTTCTGCTCGACGAGCAGGATCGTCGTGCCCTGCTGCTGCAGGGTCGTCACCGTCGTCATGATCCGCTGCATCATCAGCGGCGACAGCCCCATCGACGGCTCGTCGAGCATGAGCAGCTTGGGCCGGCTCATCATCGCCCGGCCCATGGCGAGCATCTGCTGCTCGCCTCCGGAGAAGGTGCCCGCCGGCTGCTTGGCCCGCTCGCGCAGGATCGGAAAGAGGTCGTATGCCGCCTCGAGGTCGTTCTTGATGCCACCGTCATTGCGGGAGAAGGCCCCGAGCAGGAGGTTCTCCTCGACGGTCAGCCGCGGGAAGATGCGCCGCCCCTCCGGCGAGTGGGCCACCCCGAGCGAGACGATCTCATGCGCCGCCACCTTGTCGATGCGGGTGCCCTGGAACCAGATCTCGCCGCTCTTGGGCCGGAGCAGGCCCGAGATGGTCCGCAGTGTCGTGGTCTTGCCCGCACCATTGGTGCCAATGAGGCAGACGACCTCGCCCTCGCCGACGGTGAAGCTGATCCCCTTGACCGCGAGGATCTTCCCGTAGGCGACCTCGAGGTCCTTGATCTCCAGCAGCGCGCTCACGCCTGCTCCTCCTTCGACAGGCTCACCGCGGGGCGCTCGGCCGTCGGGGTGGGCGCGGGGGCGTCCGGTCCGGTGCCGATATACGCCTCGATGACCCGCGGGTCGGACTGCACCGTGGCCGGCGAGCCCTCGACGAGCAGGGCGCCGCGGACGAGGCAGAGCACCCGGTCGCAGAGGGTGAAGATGAACCGCATGTCGTGCTCGATGACGACGACGGCCAGGCCCGAGTCCCTGATCTTGAAGATCAGGTCCATGGTCTCCTGGGTCTCCTTGGGGTTCATGCCCGCCGTCGGCTCGTCCAGGAGCAGCAGCTTCGGGTCGGTGGCCAGGGCCCGGGCGATCTCCAGCCGGCGCTGGTCGCCATACGGGAGGTTGCGCGCGAGGTGCTCGGTCGTGCGGCCGAGACCGACGAAGTCGAGCAGCTCCTGGGCGCGTTGGCGGGTCGCGGCCTCCTCGTGCCGGAACTTCGGCCCGCGGACGATCGAGGTCAGCGCCATGGCGGAGGTCCGGCAGTAGCGGCCCACCATGACGTTCTCCAGCGCCGTCATATTGCCGAAGAGGCGGATGTTCTGGAAGGTCCGGGCCATCCCCGCCTTGACCACGGCCCGCGGCTTCGGTGGCAGCACCGAGCCCTCGAAGGTCACCGTGCCCTCGGTGGGCTTGTACATCCCGGTGAGGCAGTTGAAGAAGGTCGTCTTGCCGGCTCCGTTGGGGCCGATGAGTCCGACGATCTCGCCCTCACGGACCACCATGTCGACATCGTCGACGGCGACGAGACCGCCGAAGCGCATGATGACGCCCTTGGCCTCGAGGACGACCTTCGGGTCGGTCCGAGCCGGCGCGCTAGCGGCGTGCGCCGTGGCGGTCATGCTGTTCCCTCCGATCCTGCGGTGGCTTCGAGATGGGCATGCTCGACGTGTTCGGCCAGCTCGGTGTCCTCCTCGTGGAACTCCAGCTGCCGTCGATGGCTCGCCACGAGGCCCTCGGGGCGGAAGCGCATGATGAGGACGAGGAGGAGGCCGAAGATGAGCAGCCGGTAGTCCGAGACGAAGCGGAGCTTCTCGGGAAGCAGCTTGAGGATCGTCGCGCCGATGAGGACGCCCGCGACCGTCCCCATGCCGCCGAGGACGATGGCCGCGAGGAGGAAGGCCGACTCGAGGAAGACGTACTGGTCCGGGGTGACCGAGACGTCCTGGTGCGCCTTGACCGTGCCGGCGAGGCCAGCCAGGAAGGCGCCACCGGCGAAGGCGAAGAGCTTCAGCCCGAAGGTGTTGACCCCCATGGCCTCGGCGGCCTTCTCGTCCTCACGGATCGCCACCCAGCCGCGCCCGATCCGGCTGTTGTTGAGCCGGGTGAAGACGAGGATGATGATCGCCGCGACGACGAGCAGGAAGAAGTAGTAGTTCCCGAACCGGTTGATCGGTATGCCGAAGATGTCATGGGTATCCCCGAAGTTGAACCCGAAGAACTCGAGGTCCGGGATCGCCGGGATGCCGTTCGGACCCCGGGTGAGGTTCGGCCCGTTGTTGCCGTCGAGGTTGAACATCGCCAGGCGGAAGATCTCTCCGAAGGCGAGGGTGACGATGGCGAGGTAGTCGCCGGACACGCGCAACGTCGGTGTGCCGATGATCAGGCCGAGTGTGGCGGACACGCAGGCACCGATGATCATCACGACGATGAACGGCGGCTTCCAGTGGATCGTCGCGAACGCCGAGTAGGAGAGGGTCGCGCCCACGTAGGCGCCGGCGCCGAGGAAGGCGATATAGCCGAGGTCGAGCAGGCCGGCCAGTCCGACGACGATATTCAGGCCCAGCGCCGTCGTCGCGAAGATGATGACCTGGGTCGCGATCGACATGTTCGCGTCCGACCCGTTCTGGGTGAACGGGAAGAGGAAGGCCACGGCGAAGGCCCCGAGCATGAGCACCTGACGGTGCCGCTGGGCGATGACCCGGATCCACGAGAAAAGCCCGGAACGCGCCAGCGCCAAGGACACCCCGCCGAGGACGCTGAGGAAGAGGACGAAGACCGTCCCGTCCTCCTGGCCGAGGGCGTAGGCCGCGCCGAAGAGCACGATGGCCAGGAGCGCGACGATGACGAGGATGTCGACCCACCCGCGCATGTGGACGCTCACTGGGTCGACGGTCGGGTCGGAGGCCAGGGACCAGGATCCCCAGGTGATCAGGGCCGCACCGACAAGGGCAACGAACACGCCGGGGTCGGCATTGGCCAGGCCGGAGGTCTGCAGGGCGATGACGATGACGACGGCGACCATGAACGCGGTGGCGGTTGCCCCAAGAGCGCGCAGGGCACGGGCGCTGTCGAGCAGCCGGTCGAGGACGGGGAAGAGCCCGCCACGCAGCAGCAAGAAGAACAGGGTCAGGACGGCGATGACGATCATGAAGACCTGGATCGGCCCGGGATTGACGTTCAGGCTGACATTGCCGAGCACCCCCTCGTCGTAGCACCACGAGAGCAGGCTGCCGACGATGAGCAGGACGACGCCGGCCAGGGTGAGGTACCACTGCATGCTGGGGCGCGAGACGGTCACCGCGGTCGTGCCCCGGGCGCCGTTCGGGAGCGTCGAGGTGTTCACGCGCGGTCCACCACTCGGGCGCCCATGAGGCCCTGGGGCCGGAAGACGAGAACGAGGATGAGCAGCGCGAAGGTCCAGACATCCTTCCACGAGCTGCCACCGAAGGCGCTCAGCCCGAAGGGTAGGTACTGGGTGTACTGGGTCACCAGGGCTTCGACGACGCCCAGCACGAGGCCGCCGACCACCGCCCCCTCGATATTGCCAATGCCACCGAGCACCGCGGCGGTGAACGCCTTGAGACCGGCGAGGAAGCCGATCCGGAAGTCGATATTGCTGTTCTGCAGGCCCTGTGCAACCCCGGCCACCCCGGCGAGGATGGCACCTAGGGCGAAGGCGACGACGATGATCCGGTCGACATTGATGCCCATGAGGCGTGCGGTGTCAGGGTCCTGCGAGACCGCGAGCATGCCCCGGCCGAGCTTGGTGCGGTTGACGAAGAGCCACAGCAGGAGGGCGCAGATGACCAGCGCGATGACGGTGAAGAGGGCGGCGCGCTGGATGACGACGCCACCGAGCTTGAAGGCCGGACCGGTGACCACGTCGATCTGTGGGAAGGGCAACTTCGACTTGGCCCCGGGGTAGAAGAGACGGACGGCTTCCTGGAGGAAAACCGAGACACCGATGGCCGTGATGAGCGGCGCGAGCCGGGGTGCGTGCCGAAGCGGTCGGTAGGCGAAACGCTCCATGATGACCGCGGTACCGGTGGAGGCTGCCACCGCCCCGATGATCATGATCGGCAACACCCAGATGGAGGTGCTCTCCCCCAGGAGGTAGGACCAGGTGCCGAGCGCTCCGAACGCTCCGATCATGAAGACCTCGCCGTGGGCGAAGTTGATCAGCTGGACGATCCCGTAGACAACGGTGTACCCCACGGCGATGAGGGCGTACAACGAGCCCAGCGTGACGCCGTTGACCAGCTGCTGCATGAACAGGTCCATCGGCACCTCCCGGTCTGTAGTGGTGGATACTTCCCGACTAACTGCCCCGACTAGGGGTGAAGTCTGACAGCACTCAGGGGCGGGCGCGAGGCCCGCCCCTGAGTGTCGTGAATTTTCTGCCTGACGTGGCGTCAGGCAGGGTCGATCGTCAGGTCACTTGAAGGTGTCGGTCTTGGCGGCGACCCACTTGCCACCAGTGACCTTGTACACCGTGAGGACCTTGGAGGTCGCGTCGCCGTACTCGTCGAAGGACACCTTGCCGGTCACACCGTCGAAGGAGACCTTGCCGACCTCGGTGGTCGTCGCGTCGCGAGCCGCCTTGGCGTTCGCGGCGTCCTTGAGGGAGACCTTGAGCGCGTTGATGATCGCGTTGGCGGCGTCGTACGAGTAGCCACCGTAGGCCGCGGCCGGCTCGGCATACTTCGCCGCGTCGTAGTCGGCGAGGAACTTCTTACCGGCGTCGGTGCTGTCGGTCGGAGCACCGACGGAGGTCGAGAGGTCACCCTCGGAGGTCTTCCCCGCAAGGTCGACGTACTTCGGGTCGTAGATGCCGTCGCCACCCATGAGCGGGACGTTCAGGCCGGCGGCCTTCATCTGCTGGCTGAGCGGACCCGCCTGCGGGTACTCACCGCCGTAGTAGACCGCCTGCGGTCCGGTTGGCGAGATGGCCGAGACGACCGCCTGATAGTTCGACTCGTCCGGGTTGATCGTCTGGGCGGACGTGACGGTGCCGCCGCCCTTCTTGAACTCGGCCGTGAAGGCGTCGACCAGACCCTGGCCGTACGCCTTCTTGTCGTGGATCGTCGCGACCTTGGTCATGCCATTGGCCAGGAGGTACTGGGCCGCGAAGGGACCCTGGATCGCGTCGGTCGTGCAGGTCCGGAAGTAGGTCGCGTAGGTCCGCTTCGGGTTCGCCGCGTCCGCACCCTTGGTCAGGGTGGGGTTGGTGTTGGCCGGCGAGATCTGGGTGATCTTGGCGGCGGCGAAGACCGGCTGGGTCTGCTGCGAGACGCTCGAGTTGAGGTTTCCGACCACCCCGACGACGGCGTCATCCGCGGCAAGCTTGGTCGCTGCGTTCTTGCCCACCTCGGCCTTGCCCTCGTCGTCAACTGCATAGACCTCGAGCTTCCAGCCCGGGATCGCGTTGCTGTCGTTGGCCTGCTTGACCGCGAGCTCGACGGAGTGCTGGATGCCCTTGCCGAGTGCGGAGAGGTCGCCGCTCAACGGGGCGATGACGCCGATCTTGGCCGTCTTGGTGGTGGTCCCACCGCTGTTGCTACCGCCGCCGGAGTCACGCGAACCGCATGCAGTCAGGGCGAGAGAAGCGGCCAGCAGGACACCCCCCGCGCGGATCAGGGAACGCTGAGGCACAGTTCCTCCTGTTGATCATCGACCGAGTCAGACTCGGGCCACGCGTATGGCGCGGGCGCCTCGCACCTTACGACGAAACCTTCCGTCGGCGGAACAGCGGACCGCCAAATGCGAACGGTCGTTACCGTCTCGTTTCCGTTACGGCCGGTGAGCCCATGCTCTTGATGACGGCGTCCGCGACCTCGCGCATCCCCATCCGCCGGTCCATCGCGGTCTTCTGGATCCACCGGAAGGCGTCCGACTCGCTCAGCCGCAGCTTGCCCATGAGGATGCCCTTGGCGCGGTCGACCGACTTGCGGGTCTCCAGGCGCTCCTCGAGGTCGGCGATCTCCAGCTCCAGCGCCTTGGTCTGAGCCCAGCGCGAGCGGGCGATCTCGATCGCCGGGGTGAGGTCGGCGATGGTGAACGGCTTGACGACATATGCCATGACGCCGGCGTCCCGGGCCCGCTCGACGAGCTCGCGCTGGCTGAAGGCGGTGAGCATGACGACCGGGGCGATACTCTCCCGGCCGATGACCTCGGCGGCGCTCAGTCCGTCGAGGACCGGCATCTTCACGTCGAGGATGATGATGTCCGGACCCAGCTCGCGCGCGAGGTCGATCGCCTCCTGGCCATTGCTCGCTTCGCCGATGACGTCGTGCCCGGTCTCGCGGAGCATCTCGGTCAGGTCCAGACGGATCAGGGCCTCGTCCTCGGCGACGAGCACACGGACCGGTGCCGGCTGACCCGGCTCGTCCTGCTCGGCCAGCTCGGTGTCGGTCGTCTTGTCGAGCTCCGACTCGGTCATAGCCCACACCCTACCGGGTTAAACGTCACACCTACATCGTCGCTGACTGAGGTGGACGACCCGACGGGGTCGACGTGCCGGGAGCGGGACTTGAACCCGCACGCCCTTTCGAGCAGAGCATTTTGAGTGCCCCGTGTCTGCCATTCCACCACCCCGGCCGAGGATGCGCCTGTCAGCATACTCGGGCCGGCCGAGTCAGCCGCGCGCGCCGCCACCAGCAGCGGAGGGCGCGGGGACGCTCTGGCCGACCGTTCCAGGAAGGTATGACGCCACCTGCTCCGGGTGGAGGATCGCCCCGATCCGGTGGACACGCAGCGCGTTCGTCGTTCCCGGAGTACCAGGCGGTGAGCCGGCAGCAATGACCACGAGGTCACCGTCGACACACCGGCGCTGGCTCAGCATGGCCTCCTCGACCTGCCGGACCATCTCGTCGGTGTGTGACACCGGCGGAACGATGAAGGTCTCGATCCCCCAGGACAGCGCCAGCTGGGACCGCGTTGCGGGCTCGGGCGTGAAGGCGAGCATCGGGATGCTGCTCCGCAGCCGAGAGAGCCGCCGGGCCGAGTCACCGGTCTGGGTGAAGGTCACCATGAACTTCGCGCCGACGAGCTCAGCGATCTCCGCGGCGGCGACCGTCACCGCTCCGCCGATGGTTCGCACCGCCGTCCCGATCGACGCGATGCGAGACAGCCCGTGGTCCTCGGTGTTCTCGATGATCCGGGCCATCGTCCGCACCGACTCGATCGGCCACTTCCCCATCGAGGTCTCGCCGGAGAGCATGATCGCGTCGGCACCGTCGAGCACGGCGTTGGCACAGTCCGAGGTCTCTGCCCGGGTCGGCCGGGACGCTTCGATCATCGAGTCGAGCACCTGGGTGGCGACGATGACCGGCTTGGCGTTGCGCCGCGCGATCTCGACGGCGACCTTCTGGACGAGCGGGACCTGCTCGAGCGGCAGCTCCACCCCGAGGTCGCCGCGAGCGACCATGATGCCGTCGAAGGCGACGACGATGTCCTCGAGGTTGTCGACCGCCTGGGGCTTCTCGATCTTGGCCACGACCGGAAGCCGGCCGAGCCCCACCTCGTCCATGATCGCGTGGACGTCGGCGATATCGGCGGCCGAACGGACGAAGGACAAGGCGACGACGTCGGCGCGTAGCCGCAGCGCCCAGCGCAGGTCCTCGCGGTCCTTCTCGGACAGGGCGGGGACGCTCACGGCGACCCCGGGCAGGTTGATCCCCTTGTTGTTCGAGATGAAGCCACCCTCGACCACCTCGGTGACGACGTCGGTCTGCGACACCGAGGTCGCCCGCAGGGTCACCTTGCCGTCGTCGATGAGGATGAGGTCGCCGGGCGAGACGTCGCCGGGGAGCCCCGTGAACGTCGTCGAGACCCGCTCCTGGTCCCCGAGGATGTCGTCGGTGGTGATGGTGAACTCGTCCCCGACGTGGAGCACGACCGGGCCCTGGGCGAAGCGCCCCGTGCGGATCTTCGGGCCTTGCAGGTCGACGAGGATGCCGACGGCCCGGCCGAGCTCGTCGCTGGCCTCGCGCACATACCGATAGACCTGCTCGTGCGCTGCGTAGTCACCATGCGAGAGGTTGAGCCGTGCGACGTCCATGCCCGCCTCGACGAGGGCCCGGATCTGGTCCTTCGACGCCGTCACCGGCCCGAGGGTGCAGACGATCTTCGCGCGGCGCATGGCTCAACTCTAGGAGGGGGGACGTGACGGTCAGCGGGCAGACCGGTCAAACGGCGAGTGGCCGGTCGGTGGGGCCGATCGGGCGGGGCAGGCTCGAGGACCCCATGAGCCACGCGTCCACGCCCTGCGCGGCGGCACGACCCTCGGCGATGGCCCAGACGATGAGCGACTGACCCCGCCCCGCGTCCCCCGCGACGAAGACTCCCGGAACGGAGGACATATAGGCCCGGTCGCGCCGGACATTGCTCCGCTCGTCGAGCTCGACACCGAGCTGCTCGACCAGACCGCTGCCCTGGGGGCCGAGGAAGCCCATCGCGAGGAGCACGAGCTGCGCAGGCAGCTCCCGCTCGCTGCCCGGGACCTCCTGGAACCGGCCACCGACGAGCTCGACCTCACAGACCTGCAGAGCACGCACCGCGCCGGAGTCGTCGCCGAGGGCGGCCTTGGTGGAGACCGAGTAGACCCGCTCCCCGCCCTCCTCGTGCGCGCTCGCCACGCGGTAGAGCATCGGGTATGTCGGCCAGGGCTGCCCGGCGGGCCGGCTGTCGCCGGGCCGGGGCATGATCTCCAACGAGGTGACCGAGCGGGCCCCCTGCCGGTGGGCGGTCCCGATGCAGTCCGCACCGGTGTCGCCACCGCCGATGACGATGACATCCTTCCCGCCGGCGTGGATCTGCCCCTCGACGCTCTCGCCGAGGGCGACCCGGTTGCCCTGCGGCAGGTAGTCCATCGCCTGGTGGATCCCGGCGAGCTCGCGCCCCGGCACGCTCAGGTCGCGAGGGACGGTCGCCCCGATCGCGAGGACCACGGCGTCATACCGCTGACGGAGCTGGTCGCCGGTGAGCGCGGAGCCGACGTCCACTCCGCACCGGAAGCGGGTGCCTTCGGCCTCCATCTGGGCGATCCGGCGGTCGAGGACGGACTTCTCCATCTTGAACTCGGGGATGCCATAGCGCAGCAGCCCGCCGGGCCGGTCGGCCCGCTCGAAGACCGCAACGGTATGCCCGGCCCGGGTCAGCTGCTGGGCGGCGGCGAGGCCGGCCGGGCCGGAGCCGACGACGGCAACGGTCTTGCCGGAGAGCCGTTCCGGTGGACGGGGCTGGATCTGCCTGGCCTCGAAGGCCCGCTCGACGATGGTGACCTCGACCTGCTTGATGGTCACCGGCTCCTGGTTGATGCCGAGGACGCACGAGGTCTCGCACGGCGCAGGGCAGAGCCGCCCGGTGAACTCGGGGAAGTTGTTCGTCGCGTGGAGGCGCTCGATCGCCTCGTCCCAGCGGCCCTTCCAGGACAGGTCGTTCCACTCCGGGATGAGGTTGCCGAGGGGACAGCCGTTGTGGCAGAACGGGATACCGCAGTCCATGCACCGGCTCGCCTGGCGTTGGAGCTGGTCGACGGGCTGGACGTCATAGACCTCGGACCAGTCCATGAGCCGGACCGGGACCGGGCGGCGGGTCGGCAGCTCACGGTGCCGGTGGGTGAGAAAGCCCTGCGGGTCAGCCACGGGATGCCTCCACGATCCGCTCCCAGACCTCGGGACCCTCAAGGTCCAGGCCGTCCTGCTGTGCCGCGGCCCGGATGTCGAGGACCCGCTGGTAGTCGCGCGGCAGGATCAGGGTGAACCTCGCCGCGCTGGCCGGCCACTCCTCGAGCAGGCGGCGGGCAACATCGGACCCGGTCCACTCGACGTGCCGCTCGAGCAGGTCGTGCACGAGCTCCTCGTCCGCGGGCCGCAGCGGCATGAGGTCGACCATCTCGGTGTTGACCAGCTCGGGACGCAGGTCGAGGACGACGGCGACCCCGCCGGACATCCCGGCCGCGACATTGCGTCCGGTCGGGCCGAGGATGAGCGCGACACCACCGGTCATGTACTCGCAGCCGTGGTCACCCACCCCCTCCACGACGGCGGTCGCACCGGAGTTGCGCACGCAGAAGCGTTCCCCGGCCTGGCCGCGCAGGTAGAGCTCGCCGGAGGTGGCGCCATACCCGATGACATTGCCGGCGATGACATTCTCCTCGGGCACCAGGGAGGCGGTCGCCGCCGGGTGGACGACGACCCGGCCGCCGGACAGGCCCTTGCCGACATAGTCGTTGGCGTCCCCGACCAGCCGCAGGGTGACCCCGGCGGGCAGGAAGGCACCGAAGGACTGACCACCGGACCCGGTGAGCGTCAGCTCGATCGTCCCGTCGGGCAGGCCGTGCGGGTAGCGCTGGGTGATCTCGTGGCCGAGCATCGTCCCGACGGTCCGGTTGACATTGCGCACCGGCAGGCTGGCTCGGACCTGCTCGCCGTGCGAGAGCGCGGGCTCGGCGAGGGCGATGAGCTGGTGGTCCAGTGCCTTCTCCAGACCGTGGTCCTGCCCGGTCGACTGGTAGAGCGTGCCGCCGGTCGGGTTGGGCACCTCGGTCAGCAGCGGCCGAAGGTCCATTCCCGAGGCCTTCCAGTGCGTCACCGCGAGGTCGACATCCAAGGTGTTGACCTGCCCGACCGCCTCGGCGACCGAACGGAAGCCCAGGGCGGCGAGATGCTCGCGAACCTCCTCGGCGATGTACTGGAAGAAGGTCTCGACGAACTCGGGCTTGCCGGTGAACCGCCCGCGCAGCTCCGGGTTCTGGGTGGCGATGCCGACCGGGCAGGTGTCGAGATGGCAGACCCGCATGAGGATGCAGCCGGAGACGACCAGCGGGGCGGTGGCGAAGCCGAACTCCTCGGCACCGAGCAGGGCGGCGATGACGACATCGCGACCGGTCTTGATCTGGCCGTCGACCTGGACGACGATCCGGTCCCGCAGGCCGTTGAGGACCAGGGTCTGCTGGGTCTCGGCGAGCCCGAGCTCCCAGGGCGCTCCGGCGTGCTTGAGGCTGGTCAACGGGGAGGCCCCGGTGCCGCCGTCGTGGCCCGAGATGAGGACGACATCCGCATGTGCCTTGGAGACTCCCGCGGCCACCGTGCCCACGCCAACCTCGGCGACGAGCTTGACGTGGATCCGCGCGCTCGGGTTGGCGTTCTTGAGGTCGTGGATGAGCTGGGCCAGGTCCTCGATCGAGTAGATGTCGTGGTGCGGGGGCGGGCTGATCAGGCCAACGCCGGGGGTCGAATGCCGGGTCCGGGCCACCCAGGGGTAGACCTTCTGGCCGGGCAGCTGACCACCCTCACCGGGCTTGGCGCCCTGCGCCATCTTGATCTGGATGTCGTCGGCGTGGGTGAGGTAGAGGCTGGTCACACCGAACCGGCCCGAGGCGACCTGCTTGACCGCGGAGCGCCGAGCGGGGTCGAGTAGGCGCTCCTCGTCCTCGCCGCCCTCGCCCGTGTTGGACCGACCGCCGAGCCGGTTCATGGCGATGGCGAGGGTCTCGTGGGCCTCCTGGGAGATCGAGCCATAGCTCATCGCGCCGGTGTTGAACCGCTTGACGATCTCGCTGACCGGCTCGACCTCGTCGATGGGCACCGGCGCCCGCCCGAGCACTTCCGGGCTGGCGAACCGGAAAAGGCCGCGCAAAGTCATGAGCCGCTCGGACTGGTCGTCGATCCGGGCGGTGTACTGCTTGAAGATGTCGTACCGGCGCTCGCGCGTCGCATGCTGGAGCCGGAAGACGGTGTCCGGGTCGAACAGATGCGGCTCGCCGTCACGGCGCCACTGGTACTCCCCGCCCACCCAGAGCCGTCGGAACCGTGGGCTCCCTCCGTCGAGCGGGTAGGCCACAGCGTGTCTGGCGGCGACCTCCGCCGCGATGACATCGAGCCCGATCCCGCCGAGCTGGGAGACAGTGCCGCAGAAGTAGGTGTCGACGAGGTCCTGGGACAGGCCGATGGCCTCGAAGACCTGGGCGCCGCGGTACGAGGCCACGGTGGAGATGCCCATCTTCGACATCACCTTGAGGACGCCCTTGCCGAGCGCCTTGATGAGGTTCTTGACCGCCTTCTCCGAGGTCACGCCGGTGATCGCGCCCGAGCGCACCATGTCCTCGACGGACTCCATGGCCAGATAGGGGTTGATCGCTGCGGCGCCATACCCGATGAGCAGTGCCGCATGGTGCACCTCGCGGACGTCACCGGCCTCGACGATCAGCCCGACCTGGGTGCGGGTCTTCTGGGCGATGAGGTGGTGGTGGACCGCCGCGGTGAGCAGCAGTGACGGGATCGGGGCGAGGTCACGGGTGGAGTCGCGGTCGGAGAGGATGACGAACCGCGTGCCATTGGCGATGGCCGCGTCGACCTCGGTGAAGATCTCCTCGATCCGCTCCGCCAGCGCCCAGTGGCCCTTGTTGACCTTGTACAGACCGCGGATGACGGTGGTCGCGTAGCCAGGCAGATCGCCATCGGCGTTGATCCGGGCGATCTTGGCGAGCTCGTCGTTGTCGAGGATCGGGAAGGGCAGGACGATCTGGCGGGCGTGCGCCGGGGAGGCCGACAGGGCATTGCCCTCGGGCCCGATGCTCGTCCCCACCGAGGTGACCAGCTCCTCGCGGATGGCGTCCAGCGGCGGGTTGGTCACCTGGGCGAAGAGCTGGGTGAAGTAGTCGAAGAGCTGCCGCGGGCGGCTGGAGAGGACGGCGAGCGGGGTGTCGGTGCCCATCGAGCCGAGCGCCTCGGCGCCATTCCTCGCCATCGGCGCCAGGACGATCCGCAGCTCTTCCTCGGTGTAGCCGAAGGTCTGCTGCCGCCGCGCCACGGAGGCCGGGGTGTGGACGATGTGCTCCCGGTCGGGCAGGTCCTCCAGGCGGGTCATCCCCGCGGCGAGCCAGTCGGCGTAGGGGTGGGCGCCGGCGAGCTGGGCCTTGATCTCCTCGTCGCTGATGAGCCGGCCGTTGCCGGTGTCGACGAGAAACATCTTGCCGGGCTGGAGCCGGCCCTTGCGGGTGACCCGGGAGGGGTCGACCTCGAGGACCCCGGCCTCGGACGCCAGGACGACGAGGTCGTCCTCGATGACCCACCAACGGCCCGGGCGCAGACCGTTACGGTCCAGGACCGCACCGATGAGGGTGCCGTCGGTGAAGGTCACGCAGGCCGGACCGTCCCAGGGCTCCATGAAGGTGGAGTGGAACTCGTAGAAGGCCCGGCGCGCCGGGTCCATCGTCGGGTTGTTCTCCCACGCCTCGGGGATCATCATCAGCACGGCGTGCGGGAGCGAACGCCCGCCGAGGTGGAGCAGCTCGAGCACCTCGTCGAAGGAGGCGGAGTCGGAACCGCCGGGGGCACAGATCGGGAAGATCTTGTCGAGTGAGCCGGGGATGACGTCACTGGTGAGCATCGACTCGCGGGCGCGCATCCAGTTGCGGTTGCCCTTGACCGTGTTGATCTCGCCGTTGTGGGCGATGAGGCGGTACGGGTGGGCCAGCGGCCAGGACGGGAAGGTGTTGGTCGAGAACCGCGAGTGGACCAGGGCGAGCTCACTGACGAAGCGCGGGTCGGACAGGTCCGGGAAGAAGGGCTCGAGCTGGGCGGTCGTCAGCATCCCCTTGTAGACGACGGTGCGACAGGACAACGAGGCGAAATAGACGCCGGTCTCGTGCTCGGCGCGCTTGCGCAGCCGGAAGGCGAGCCGGTCCAGGCCGGCGCCGACCTGCCGACCGATCGCCGAACGGACGGCCAGCTGGGCGAAGTGCGGCATGCACGACCGGGCCACCTCGCCGACGAGGTCGGCGGCGACCGGGACATCCCGCCAGCCACAGACCGTGAGCGACTCCTCGGCGGCGATCCGCTCAATGGCGGCCACGGCCTCGGCGCGCTCGTCCGGGTCGATGGGCAGGAACGCCATACCGACGGCGTAGGCACCGGCGACCGGGAGGCGGACCCCGGTGAAGACGGAGCGGAAGAAGTCGTCGGGGACCTGGGTGAGGATGCCGGCACCGTCACCGACGGTGGGATCCGCGCCCGTGGCACCTCGGTGGTCGAGGTTGCGCAGTGCGGTGAGGCCCTGGGCGACGATGTCGTGGCCGGGAGTGCCGCGCAAGGTGGCGACCATCGCGACTCCGCAGGCGTCACGCTCGTTCTCGGCACGGTAGAGGCCGATATCGGCCGGGCGTGTCGAGAACAGCGGAAGCGGGCTCGAGGCCACGTGCGATCACCGTCCTCTGGTCGTCTTCTCTGGGCTGCAGCGAGAGCTGGGCGACGGCGGCCAGCGGCACTCGCAGGATATCCGAGCATGCAGGGGCCGGTCTGCCGCCATCCCGCTATTCCGTATTTTGAGACACCTTGTCCGGTTCTTGGGACGGCGTGCGGCGGGCCCGAAGGAAGAGCCACGCCCCGAGCAGGAAGACCAGCATCGAGGTCCACACATTGACCCGCAGGCCGAGGATGTGGTTCGCGTCGTCGGTGCGCATGAGCTCGATGACTCCGCGACCCAGCGGGTAGCCCATGACGTAGAGGGCGAAGACCTGGCCCGGTGCCAGCCGGGTCCGCCGGTCCAGGAGTACCAGGGCCAGTGCCAGGAGCAGGCACCACAGCGACTCGTAGAGGAAGGTGGGGTGGAAGACCCCGAGGACGTGCGGGTTGCCCGAGGCGTCGAACACCGCGTGGCCGGCGCCTTGGTCCCACTGGTAGACCTTCAGGCCCCAGGGCAGGTCGGTGACATCGCCATGGATCTCGTTGTTGAAGTAGTTCCCCCAGCGGCCCATGGCCTGGGCGATGAGAACACCCGGCGCCGCGGCATCGAGGAAGGCCGTGAACGGGACCCCGTGGCGCCGACAGCCGATGAGGGCACCGACCGACCCCAAGGCGATCGCCCCCCAGATGCCTAGGCCACCCTCCCAGATCGCGAAGGCGCCCATGGGGTTGCCGCCCGGCCCGAAGTACAGCTGGGGCGAGGTGATGACGTGGTAGAGCCGCCCACCGACGATGCCGAACGGGACGGCCCAGCCGGAGATGTCCAGCGCGAGCGAGGAGGAGACGCCACGGTCGGCGAGCCGACGCCCCGCCACCCAGACCGCCACGACGATCCCGGCGAGGATGCACATCGCGTAGGCCCGGATCGGGATCGGCCCGAGGTTCCACACCCCCACGGTCGGGGACGGGATCTCGGCGGGGAGGAATGGCAGCCCCGGCACGGGCGCCAGCGCCGTCGCCCAGCCGGCCGTCACTTGTGCGCCGCCGCGATGAGCTCTGCGAGGTTGTCCGCCGTGAGGCTCCCCAGGTCCATCACCTTTCCGTCGACCATGACCGTTGGCGTGCCCCGAACCCCCGCAGCCTCGGCCGACGCCTCGGACGCGGCGACCTGGGCGGCATACGTGCGGCCGGTCAGACAGGACGAGAAGGTGGCCAGGGCGTCCCCGCTGATGCCCGCGGTGGTCGCGACCTGGCTCAGTGCGGCGTCGGTGAAGCCGTCGCCCTCCTGAGCCGGCTGTCCGGCCATGAGGGCCTGGACGTACTCGCCCATCTTCCCCGCGTCGGCCGCGCAGAACATTGCGTTCGCGCCACGGGCCGAGGAGTCGTTCTTGAGGTTGCGGTCGAGGAAGGACATCACGTGGTACGACACCGAGATGGTCCCCTTGGCGGCCAGATCGCTGATCTCCTTGCCGAAGATCGACTCGAACTTCGCGCAGATCGGGCACTGCGGGTCGACGAAGAGGGTGACCGCCGCGGCGCCGGCGGGCGCGTCGTGGACGAGGACGGCGCTGCCGAGCGAGGTGGCCCCCTTGGGTGTGGGTCCTTGCCCGGCAGGCCCGGTGGTGCCGGCCGCGGTCGGGGTCGCCGTGCCGGCGTCCGGTGCCGAGACCGTCGTCGACGGCTTCGCGCCGGCCCCGCCGCCGTTGTCGGACGGGCGGGCCGAGACCCAGACCGCGCCCAGGGCGCACACCAGGGCAACGGCGAGGCCAAGGACGAGTGGCATCGGGCTCTTGCGCTGCGGGGATTCGGTCATCGGGAGCTCCTCACACCCTCGGCGAGCTCGCTGACGAGCACGCGGATCCTGTCCAGTCCTTCGGCCCGGTCCACGGCATCGACCAGGCATCGCACCAGCGCCGACCCGACGATGACGCCATCGGCATACTCCCCGACCTGCCGTGCCTGGGCGCCGGTGGAGACTCCCAGCCCGACGCACACCGGTAGGTCGGTGACTTCACGGGTATGCCGGACCAGGCCCTCGGCGGCCTGGCCCACGCTGGTGCGGGCTCCGGTGACCCCCATGGTCGACGCCGCGTAGACGAAGCCCCGGCACGCGGCGGTCACCGAGGCGAGGCGCTCGGTGGTCGAGCTGGGCGCGACGAGGAAGACCCGGTCGAGCCCGTGCCGGTCCGAGGCGGCCAGCCACTCCCCTGCCTCGTCGGGGATGAGGTCGGGGGTGATCAGGCCCGAGCCGCCGGCCGCGGCGAGATCTGCGGCGAAGCGCTCGACGCCGCGGCGCAGCACGAGGTTCCAGTAGGTCATGACGACCGACGGCGCACCGACCTCGGCCAAGGCCGCGGTCGCGGTGAAGGCGTCGGTCACCTTCGTCCCCCCGGCCAGCGCCACCTCCGCGGCGTGCTGGATGACCGGGCCGTCCATGAGCGGGTCCGAGTAGGGGACGCCGACCTCGACGATGTCGACCCCGGCCTCGACCATGGCCCGCATCGCGTCGACCGAGCCGGCGAGGTCGGGGTAGCCGACCGGGAGATAGCCGATGAGAGCCGCACGGCCCTGGGCCCGGCACGCCGCGAGGGTCTGCGCGACGGCGGTCACGACCGGGTCCCCTCGGGGAGCAGGCCGAACCACGCGGCGGCGGTGTGGACGTCCTTGTCGCCGCGCCCGGAGAGGCTGACGAGGATCACCGCATCCGGTCCCAGCTCGCGGCCGACCGTCATCGCGCCGGCCAAGGCGTGCGCCGACTCGAGCGCGGGGATGATCCCCTCGGTGCGGCACAGCAGCGAGAAGGCCTCCATCGCCGCATCGTCGTCGACGGGACGGTACTCGGCGCGGCCGGTCTCGAGCAGGTACGCGTGCTCGGGCCCGACGCTGGGGTAGTCCAGGCCGGCCGACACCGAGTGCGACTCGACCGTCTGTCCGTCGTCGTCCTGCATGACATAGGTGAACGCGCCGTGGAGAACCCCGGGCGCCCCCGCGCTGAACCGGGCGGCGTGGTGACCGCTGGCGACCCCGAGCCCGCCGGCCTCGCAGCCGACCAGCCGGACCCCACGGTCGTCGAGGAACCGGTGGAAGATCCCCATGGCGTTCGAGCCACCGCCGACGCAGGCGATGACGGCGTCGGGCAGGCGACCGACGAGGTCGAGGACCTGGGCCCGGGCCTCGATGCCGATGATCCGGTGGAAGTCGCGGACCATCTCGGGGAAGGGGTGCGGGCCGGTGACCGTGCCGAGGACGTAGTGCGTCGAGTCGACATTGGTCACCCAGTCGCGCAGCGCCTCGTTGACGGCGTCCTTGAGCGTCTGGCTGCCGTGCGTCACCGGGATGACCTCGGCGCCGAGCAGCCTCATCCGGGCGACATTGAGGGCCTGCCGCTCGGTGTCCTTCTTGCCCATGTAGACCACGCAGTCCAGGCCGAGCAGCGCCGCCGCGGTCGCCGTCGCCACACCATGCTGACCGGCACCGGTCTCGGCGATGACCCGGGTCTTGCCCATCCGTTTGGTGAGGAGCGCCTGGCCGAGGACGTTGTTGATCTTGTGCGAGCCGGTGTGGTTGAGGTCCTCGCGCTTGAGGATGACCCGGGCCCCACCGCAGTGGGCGGCGAACCGCGGCACCTCGGTGACGATCGACGGGCGACCCGTGTAGGTGCGGTGCAGCCGCTCGAGCTCGCCGACGAACTCGGGGTCGACTGCGGCCTTGCGACGAGCCTCGTCGAGCTGCTCCAGGGCGGGGATCAAGGCCTCGGGGACGAACCGCCCACCGAAGGGACCGAACCGGCCGGCCGTCATGCCGTCACCGCCGCGGCGACGAACCGGGCGACGGCCCCGCGAGGGTCGCCGTCGGTGACCAGGGCCTCCCCGACCAGCACCGCCCGGGCACCGGCCTCGACATAGGCGCGCACGTCGGCGACATCGCGGACCCCGGACTCGGCGACCGCGACGACCTCGTCGCCGAGAACCGGGCGGACCCGGGCGAAGGTCGACCGGTCGACGTCGAGGGTCTTGAGGTTTCGGGTGTTGACCCCGACGACACGGGCCCCGGCATCCAGGGCGCGGCGGGCCTCCTCCGTGTCGTGGACCTCGACCAGCGCGGTCATGCCCAGGCCGTGGACCTGGGCGAGCAGGCCGGTCAGGGTGGGCTGGTCGAGCGCGGCGACGATGAGCAGGACGAGGTCGGCGCCGTGGGCACGCGCCTCAACCACCTGGTAGGGGTCGACGACGAAGTCCTTGCGGAGCACCGGCACGTCGACGGCGGCGCGCACGGCGGTGAGGTCGGCGAGGGAGCCGCCGAAGCGGCGCTGCTCGGTGAGGACGCTGATCGCGCGTGCACCTCCGGCAGCGTATGACGCGGCGAGCGCGGCCGGGTCGACGATGGGAGCCAAGCTGCCCTTGCTCGGACTGGCCCGCTTCACCTCGGCGATGAGGGCGACCCCGGGAGCGCGGCGCAAGGCGGCCGCTGCGTCCTGGGGAGCCGGCGTCGCGGCCGCACGGGCCTCGAGGTCGGCATACGGAAGGGTCGCCATCCGGGCGGACAGGTCGGCCCGCACGCCCACGATGATGTCGTCGAGCACGGTCACCGGGTCAGCCTACGTGTTCGTCGGGCACGTCCGTGCCCGACGGTCATCCCGCTCGGGGCCCCGCCGAAGAGGGAGGGGCCGCTCAGCGCTTCTTGGCGCCGTCGACGCCGTAGCCGGCCATCGAGAGCACCTTGCCAGCCACGATGCCGGCGACGACGACCACGGCACCGACGATGAACAGCGGGCGCGCGTCCTGGATGACGGCAAGGGACATGATGACCGAGCCGAGGATGATGACGCCGACGCCGGTCCAGTTGGCGACGCTCATGCCGTGGTTATCGTGTTCAGCGGACATGCTGCTCCCTCCGTGGCCGGCACCGCGCCGTGGCTTCGGCGCCATTGTGCCAGGTCAGCCCGCCCCACGTCGCCCTCACGGGTCGGATGTCGTGGGGTCCACACCTTCGGACAGGTCGTCCCAGGCGGTCCGGACCGCTCCCCGGGAGTCCGCCGCGGGTGCGGGGGCGTCATAGCGCGCGCTCAGACCGGCCCAGCGGCGCGATCCGGCGGCCCCGATCACCGCGCTGACCAGCACAAACAGGGACCCGGCGGCGGCGAGCCAGAGCCCTGGAGCCGGTTCGGCTGTGACATCGACGACACCGGTGCGTCCGGCGCTTGCCGCGGCCTGACGGCCCAGGGTCCCGACCGGGTCGGCAGCGACGAGGGCGACCACGCCGGCGATGCCGAGGGCGGCCAGCGCGAGGACCGCGGCCGACACGCGCCGCGCGACGGGCCCACCGGTGAGCAGACCGACCGCGGCGGCAGCGGCCACCAGCGCCAGGGCGAGGGCGCCGGGGGCAGCGGCACTCCCGAGGGCTTCGACCGGCCCGGCACCGAGCACGGGGTCCGTGGTGCGGCCCCGCACCCAGGCCTGTCCCCCGGCGATGAGGACGAGGACGGCTCCGAGCAGGACGCTCCCGAGGAATGCCCTGCGGGAGCTCATCGAGGCCCCGCCACGGTGCGCATCCCGTTGGCGGCGGCCACCGCGCGCAGCGCCGCCGCCGCCTTGTTCACGGTCTCCTCGAACTCCAGGTGCGGCACCGAGTCGGCGACGATCCCCGCGCCGGCCTGAACATAGGCGACCCCGTCCTTGACGACCGCCGTCCGGATCGCGATCGCCATATCGAGGTCCCCGCCGAAGTCGAGATAGCCCACCACACCCCCGTAGACCCCGCGGCGGTGGCCCTCGAGCTCGTCGATCAGGGCCATGGCGCGCGGCTTGGGTGCACCGGACAGGGTGCCCGCGGGGAAGGTCGCGACGAGCACGTCGTATGCCGTGGCACGCTCGCTGAGGTGGCCGACGACGGTCGACTCCAGGTGCATGACATGGCTGTAGTGCCGCACCGACATGAAGTCGACGACCTCGACCGTGCCGGGGTCGCAGACCCGCTGGAGGTCGTTGCGGGAGAGGTCGACGAGCATGAGGTGCTCGGCCCGCTCCTTGGCGTCGGCCAGAAGGTCCTCGGCGAGACGGACGTCGTCCTCGGGGGTCTTCCCGCGCGGGCGACTCCCCGCGATCGGGTGGGTGATCGCGCGCCGACCGGTCACCTTGATCAGGGCCTCGGGGCTGGAGCCGACGACGTCGTGGTCGGGGAATCGGAGCAGGTACATGTACGGGCTCGGGTTCGACGCCCGCAGCGCCCGGTAGACGTCGAGGACGTCCGCGGTGCACGGGGTGGCGAAGCGCTGCGAAAGGACGACCTGGAAGACCTCGCCGGCGCGGATGGCCTCCTTGCCCACCTCGACGATCTCGAGGAACTGCTCCTTGGTGTGCGTGCTGGTCACCTCGGCGCGGACCTCCTCGACCAGCGCCACGGTGCTGGCAGCGGGCGCGGCGAGCTCGCCGGTCATCCGGTCCAGCCGCGCGACGGCGTCGGCATACGCCTGCTCGACCCGCTCGTCGGTGTCGTCGTAGTTGATCGCGGTCGCCACGAGGATGACCGAGCCGTCGCTGTGGTCGAGGACGGCGATATCGCTGGCGAGCATCATCGACAGCTCGGGCAGCTGGAGGTCGTCCACCCCGTCGGCGGGGACCTTCTCCCAGTGGTGCACGGCGTCATAGGTGACCGCCCCGACCATGCCACCGGTCAGCGGGGGCAGGCCCGGGATGGGGTCGGTCCGCAGCGCGGCCACGGTGTCACGGAGCGCGTCGACGGGATTTCCGGTTGTCGGTACGCCTGCAGGGGGCTCCCCCACCCAGTGCACCTCGCCGTCCCGCTCGGTCAAGGTGGCGCGGGAGGCTGCTCCGACGATGGAGTACCTGGACCAGACCCCGCCGTGTTCGGCGGACTCGAGGAGGAAGGTGCCCGGGCGTCCAGAGGCGAGCTTGCGGTAGACCCCGACGGGTGTCTCTGCATCGGCCAGGAGGCGCCGGACGACGGGGATGACCCGGCGCTCGGCGGCCAGCTCGAGGAACTGGTCCAGGGTCGGCCAGGTCGCGCCGAACCTCAGGTCGGCGGCCAGGTTCACGGGCCGACCTCGACCGCGGTGTCGAGGGTCCGGTCGTCGAAGCAGCTCCGCGAACCGGTGTGGCAGGCCGCCCCGACCTGCTCCACGGCGACGAGCAGCGCGTCGCCGTCGCAGTCGAGGGCGACCCGGCGGACGTACTGGGCGTGCCCGGAAGTGTCCCCTTTGCGCCACAGCTCGCCGCGGCTGCGGGACCAGAAGGTCACTCGGCCGGTGGTCAGCGTCAGCGCGAGCGCCTCGTCGCTCATCCAGCCCACCATGAGGACCTCGTTGCTCAGGTGGTCCTGGATCACGGCGCACACCAGTCCGGCAGCATCACGTTTCAGCCGCGCCGCCACGGCGGGGTCGAGGGTCGGGGTCACCGGGCCATTCTGCCAGCGGCCGGCGGGCTCAGGTCGCGGCGTCTGCGGCGCGGCGCAGCGACGCGGCGACGGTGTCGAGGTCGCCGCGCCATACCGGCATGGGAGGGGCGGGCAGCATCTCGTCCCATTCGACGGCCATCGAGCCCACGATCCCCGGCAGCCGAGCCGGGCGCGCGATGAACCACACGTGGAGGTGGAACGAGCCGTCCCCCCAGCGCCCCACGTGCACCCGCCCGATGTGCGGCAGCGCCGACATGACCCGACACAGCCGCGCGGAGAGGACGCCGTACTCGGCCGCGAGCTCGTCGTCCATGTCGGTGAAGTCCATGTGCTCACGGGTCATGAGGAAGAGGATGAGCGGCAGGCCACGCGGGGCGGCCGGGGCGCTGACCAGCCACCGGTCGTTGGCCCAGATCACCCCTGCGTCGGGGTTCTCGCAGCGCCAGCAGGTCGACCCGGGCTCCTCGCCGGCCCGAGGCGGCTCAGCCTCCAGCGGCGGGCGCAGCACCTTCGGCTGGAGGGCTCCGTCGACGACCTCCCACGGGAAGGAGTCCCACTCCCCGACCGGTGGCATGGGCAGCCGGCCGTCGGCACCGACAGCCTCGACGATGCGGGCGTAGATCTCCTCGGGTGACTGCGGCATACCGCGCAGCGTATCGACGCAACCGTCAGGAGCGGCGGGTCTGGGCCACCCACGAGGCGTACAACCGTGCGTACGTGCCGCCTGCGGCGACAAGGTCGGTATGCCGCCCCCGTTCGACCACCTCCCCGCGGTCGACGACGAGGATGTCGTCGGCGGCCTCGGCGGTCGAAAGGCGGTGCGCGATCGCGACCGAGGTCCGGCCGCGCGTCAGCTCCTCGACGGCCCGCTGCAGCCGGACCTCGGTCAGCGGGTCGACCGCAGAGGTGGCCTCGTCGAGGAGGAGCAGGTCAGGGTCGGCCAGCGCCGCCCGGGCCAGGGCGACAAGCTGGCGCTCCCCGACCGACAAGGACTCACCGCGCTGCCCGACCGGAGTGTCCAGTCCCAGGGCGAGCGAGTCGACCCAGTCGCCCAGACCCAGCCGGTGCACCACGTCGACGACGTCGGCCCGGGTTGCGCCCGGCACCGCGAAGGCGAGGTTGGCCTCCAGGGAGGCATCGAAGAGGAAGCCCTCCTGCGGGACGAGGACCACCCGGCGGCGCAGCGAGGAGAACCGGACTCGAGAGATGTCGATGCCGTCGAGGAGGACGACACCCTCGGTCGGGTCGACGAGCCGGCAGAGCAGCTTCGCCAGGGTGGACTTGCCGGACCCGGTGGCCCCGACGACGGCCACCCGGGTGCCTGGCTCGATGGTCACGGTGAGCTCCCGCAGCGCGGGCGGGCCGCCGGGGTAGGCGAAGGTGACCCGGTCGAGGTCGACGCGGACCGGGCCCCGGGGCAGCTCGACACCGCGCCCCCCCGGGTCGGCGACATCCGCAGTGGTGCCGATCACCCCGATGACTCGGCGCCACCCGGCGACGGCGTTCTGCAGCTCGTTGAGGATCTCGGTGGCCTGCATGACCGGCATGGTGAAGAGCTGGACGAGGAAGAGGAAGGCGGTCAGCTCCCCGACGCTCACCCGGCCGTCGACCGCGAGCCAGGTGCCGACGACCACGACAACAGCGGTGGTCAGCCCGGAGACGCCCTGCCCGGCGGTGAAGGCGTAGACCGAGCGCTGCTGCGCCACGATCGCCGCGCGTCGGTGCGCCTCGACGGCGGCGTCGACCCGGGCCGCAGTGCGCTCCTCCACTCCGTAGGCCCGGATCGTCTCGGCGCCGACGACCGACTCGGAGATGGCCGAGAGCAGGTCGCCGACGCGGGCGCGGACCTGGGTGTACGCCTTCCCGACGAGGGTCTGGAACCGCCGGATGAGGAAGAACAGCGGGACGAAGCAGGCCCAGACGACGACGGCGAGCACCGGGCTGAAGGCCACCATGACCCCGGTCGCCAGGGTCAGCTGGATCAGGCTGAGCAGGAGCATGATGCCGCCCCACTGGACGAACATCGAGATGGTGTCGACATCTGAGGTCACTCGAGAGACCAGCGACCCACGCCGTTCGGTGTTCTGGGTGAGCATGGACAGGTCGTGGATATGTCGGAACGCGGTGGTCCGCAGGGTGGTCAGGCCGGCTTCCGAACTACGGAAGAGCCGCACGTTGAGCACGTATGACGACAGGGCGGTCACGACGACCGCGATCCCGGCCAGGGCGACATAGCGCAGGACGAGGTCCGGCCGGGCCCCGGCGGGGCCGGCGATGCCGTCGTCCATGGCGCGCTGGACGACGACGGGGATGACGAGCCGGCCCGCCGTGGCGACCACGGCCACGACGAGGGTGACGCCGATCCCCCGGCGCAGCTCCGGGGAGATCCGCAGGCCCTGGCGGAGCGTCTCGCGGGCCGAGAGCGACGCGGTCTGGGCGAGCTCGGTCACCGCTGCACCGCCTCGGCGGTCTGGGTGCGCTCGTGGGTCTCGGTGCCCTCGGCGGTCTCGGCATGCTCCGCCCTCTTGGCGGTCTCGGCGCGCTCGGCCCTCTCGGCGGTCTCGGCGCGCTCGGCGGCGTCATCGGCAAAGGCTGAGACCAGCGCGCGGTACTGCTCGTTGCGGGCGAGCAGCTCCTCGTGGCCACCCTGGGCGCTCACCACCCCGTTCTCGAGGAAGACCACCTCGTCCGCCGCCGCGATCGTCGCGAGCCGATGGGCGACCACGAGGACGCTGGTCCCCCCGCCGGCGGCCCGCAGCCGGGCGAAGATGGCCTGCTCCACTGAGGGGTCCACCGCGCTCGTCGCATCGTCGAGGACCAGCAGTCGCGGGCCGCGGAAGACCGCTCGGGCGAGTGCGAGCCGCTGCCGCTGGCCGCCGGAGAGGCTGGTCCCCCGCTCGCCCACCCGGGTGTCGAGCCCGTTGGGGAGCGCACGCACGACGTCGTCGACCGAGGCGACCTGCAGCGCCTGCCAGACTCGGTCGTCCGGCGCCGGGTCCCCGAGGGTGACATTCCCGCGAACCGTGTCGTCGAAGAGGAAGGTGCTCTGGGCGACCAACGCGGAGGCGGCGCGCAGGCTGTCCCGGCGCAGGGTCCGGACGTCGACGCCGTCATACCGGATCATGCCGGAGGCCGGGTCGACCAGGCGGACGACGAGGTCGGCGAGGGTCGACTTGCCCGACCCCGTCGCGCCGACGAGGGCGACCGTGCGGCCCGCGGGGACGGTGAAGGTGACGGAGGTGAGCACCGGCGTCAGATCCGCGCGTCCGGCGGCGTCAACGACTTCGTGGGCGAACGAGACGCCCTCGACATCGAGGCGGGCCGGTCCAGCGCCGGGCAGCTCGCGGTCGCCGTACTCCATCGCCCCTTGGGCGCGCAGGACCGCCTGCACCCGCTCCCACCCGACGACCGAGCGCGGCAGGTCACCGAGCACCCAGCCGAAGGCCCGGACCGGGAACGAGAGGACCGAGAAGAGGTAGGCGATCTGGACGACCTCCGCGGCGGTCATGCCTCCGGTGGCGACCCGTTGCGCGCCGACCGCCAGCGCGACGAGGGTGCCGAGCACCGGGAGCGCATCGATCGCCGGGTCGAACAGTCCGCGGGTGCGTCCGACCTCGACGTTCGCGGCGCGGAGCCGGTTCGACACCTCGGCGAACCGGACGCCCTCCTCGTTCTCGCGGCCGAGGGTCTTGACGACCAGGGCCGCCTCGAAGGACTCGTGGGCCACATCGGAGACGACCGCGCGAAGGGCCTGGGCCTGGGTGACCAGGGGCGACATATGCCGTTGGAAGACGGCGTTGACGGCGAAGAGCGCCGGGAAGACGAAGAAGCCGACGAGCGCGACCCATGGGTCGATGAGCACCATCTGGACCGCTGCGACGAGGAGCATGACGACGACCCCGAGGGCCATCGGCAGGGGCGCGAAGATATTCCACGCCGCCTCGACGTCGGCATTGGCGTTGGAGAGCAGCTCGCCAGAGGGATGCCGTTGGTGCCAGGACAGCGGGAGGGTGACGTACTGGCGGGTGACCCGGCGGCGGTAGATCGCGCCGAGGTTGAACGAGACCCGTGCGGCACCCAGACGGCGGGCCAGGACGCCGATGATATTGAGGACGACGACGCCGCCGAGCCAGCCCGCAGCGGTCGCCAGCTGCTGGGGGGTCACCTCGTGTGCGGCGACCGCTGGGGTGACGATCTCGCGGAAGACCTTGCCGACCGCCCAGGCCCCCGCCACGGTCATCACCCCGTAGAGGGCGCTGCCCAGGACGGCGATGGTGAACCAGCTGCGCTGCTCCCGTATGCCGGTCCACACCACTCGGGCGCCCCGCCGCAGCACGTCGCGCGACGCATGGTGCGCGATCGTCTCGGGGGGCATGCACCGACTCTCTCATGGGCCGAGGACCACGCTGCGCGATGTCACTGCCGCGCCGACGGACAGCGCGGTGCGGCATACTCTCGTGCCGTGCGCAGCCCCCTCGACGACGTGACACCAGCACAGCGGACCGCCATCCTCGCGGTGTGTCTCGGGGCGGACGGGCGGATCGCCCTCATGCCACGCAAGTGGGTGAAGAAGCTCGTCCTGCTCGACCATGTCGCCCAGCGCTTCGACATCGGCGTGTACTACTCCGAGCTCGAGGTCAACGCGGTCCTTCGCGAGCTGGCGGACGACTATGTGGCGGTGCGCCGGTACCTCGTCGACGCGGGCTTCCTCTCCCGTGATGCCGGCACCTACTGGCGGACCGGCGGCTCGGTCTCGGACGAGTGACACGATGCCGGTATGACGAGCTACGCCCGATCCGAGCGGAACGCCCTCTGTGACACCTTCCTCCGGGTCGGGCCGAGCGCGGCGACCTTGTGCTCGCCCTGGACGACAGCCGACCTGGCGGCACATCTGGTGATCCGCGAGTCCCGCCCAGACCTGGCGATCGGTATCCTCATCCCCCAGCTCACGAGGCGCTTGGACGAGGCCATGGTCGCCCTGGCTGCCACCCCGTGGGCCGAGCTGGTGGACCAGGTCCGCCAAGGCCCGCCGGCTTGGGCGCCGACCCGCCTCGGGCTGGTGGACGAGCGGACCAACATGGTGGAGTTCTTTGTCCATCACGAGGACGTGTTGAGGACTGAAGCGGGCTATGCGGAGCCGCGCGCGCTCGGCCAGGCGCATGAGCAGGCGCTGTGGCGGACCGTCTCTTTGATGGGCCGGCTGTTGGCGCGGAAGGCCCCGACCGGAGTCGTCGTCGTGGCCGAGGGCTTCGGTCGCGCCGCGCTCAAAGGGCCTGTACGTCGGGGCACGGTTGTCCTGCACGGTCGTCCTGGCGAGCTCGTGCTCTTCCTCTACGGTCGCCAGCGGGTGGCGGACGTGGCGCTGGAGGGCTCGCCCGCGGACGTCTCGGCCCTGTGCTCCGCCTCACTCGGGATCTGAGTCCGGCGGCCTCGGCCGCACCGCGCACCCTCCACAGGCGCCCAACCGACCGCCGCTCGACCCGACAACCCCCGCCCAGACGCCTGTCGCGTTTGCGAACCCGGCCGACCGACGGGCCAGGAGGTCCATCGCGTCGCCTATGCCGTGCTCCACATCTCGACGCAGAGGCCTGTTGCCTCGCATCTCGACGCAGAGGCCCGTTGCTTCACACCTCGACGCAGAGACCCACTGCTTCACACCTCGACGCAGAGACCCACTGCTTCACATCTCGACGCAGAGACTCGTTGCTCCACACCTCGACGCAAGGGCACGTTGCTTCACACCTCGACGCAAAGGCCCGTTGCTTCACACCGGGGAGCAGAGGGCCACTGCTTCACGTCTGGGGGCAGTGCGGCGCTGCATCGAGGGGTGGAGCACGGCATAGGGCCGCAAGCGGCGCCGTGGGTCCAAACGGGAAGCCACATCGGCGCCGTCTCGCGCCCCCCTTGCGCGCGGCGCCGACGGCCGTTAGGCAGGGCGACATGAGAGAAGTCGACGCAGCCGACCGTGCCCGACTCAGACAGGCCATCGAGGTCTCCCGGCAGGCCGTGGACCACGGCAACCACCCCTTCGGCGCCGTCCTCTGTGATGCGGCCGGCGAGCTGGTCCTCGTCGCCGAAAACGTGGTCAACACCAGCGCGGATGTCACTGCGCACGCCGAGACCGCCCTGGTCAGGCTCGCCTCGGTGCGACTGCGTGGCACGGACTTGTCGGCATACACGATGTACGCCAGCTGCGAGCCGTGCGCGATGTGCGCGGGCGCGATCTACTGGGCCGGCATCGGTCGGGTGGTCTTCGCGCTGTCCGAGCACCGGCTCAGGGAGATCACGGGGGCGCACCCGGCGAACCCGACCCTCGCCCTCCCATGCCGCACCGTCTTCGCGGGCGGGCAGCGACCGACGGAGGTGCACGGGCCGCTCCTTGATGATGAGGCCGCCGCAGCGCACCACGGCTTCTGGTCCGCACCGGCCTGACCGAGCCACCCGCCGCGGAGCCACCCGCCGCGGAGCCACCCGGCCTGACCGGGCCACCTGCCGCGGCGCCACCCGGCGATACGCCGACGCGGGCGGTCCGTCAAGACCGCCCGCGTCAGTGCGGCCCGAGTCAGCGAAGGGCCCGCCAGCTCACCGCTCGTCGCGCACGTAGGCGATCCCGAGTGCGTCGGGCGCACCGACGCGGCGCCGCAGGTCCCGGCTGCCCCAGACGACGAGCACGATGATCGTCAGCAGGTACGGCAGCATCGACAGCAGCTCCGCCGGGACCGCCACCCCTTGGCCCTGGAGGAAGAAGTTCAGCTGCCGGGAGAACCCGAACAGGAAGGCGCCGAGCAGCAGCCGGACCGGCTGCCACGAGGCGAAGACCACCAGTGCGAGGGCGATCCAGCCCAGACCACCCGTGGTGCTCTCCTGGCTCCACGAGGGCACCTGGCCGAGCACGAGATACGCACCCGCAGCACCGGCCAGCAGCCCACCGAGGAGCACGTGGATGTACCGGAACAGAGCGACCGGGATGCCCATCGAGTCGGCCGTCGCCGGGGACTCACCGACCGAGCGCAGCGAGAGCCCGGTGCGGGTCCGCCGCAGGTAGAAGGCGATGACGAAGCCGAGGACGATGGTGGCATAGACGATGGGGTCCTGCTTGAAGAGCACCGGCCCGATGACCGGAAGGTCGGCCAGCGGTCCCCACGGCGTGGGACGGAAGTCCACCGCAAGCGGCATGCCCTCGATCGACTTGCCGACGAAGGTGGCCAGGCCGGTGCCAAAGATCGTCAGTGACAGGCCGGTGACGATCTGGCTCGCCCGCAAGGTGATCGTGAGGACGGCGTGCACCGCCGACAGTGCGGCCCCGGCGAGTGACCCGACAAGCAGCGCCACCCAGAGGTTGCCGGTCTTGGTGCCCGTCTGGAAGGCGACGACCGCTCCGATGAGCATCATGCCCTCGACGCCGAGGTTGAGGACCCCGGACCGCTCGGCCAGCAGCTCGCCGAGCGCCGCCAAGGCGATGGGGGTGGCCGCCACCATCGAGGCGGCGAGCATGAGAACGAAGGCCGAGTTGTTCACTTGGTCACCGCCGGGCGCCGGACCAGGTGCAACCGGTACCGGACGAAGATCTCGGCCCCGATGGCGAAGAGCAGGATCGCCCCCTGGAGCATGAGCGACACCTCAGCGGGGACCCGTTGCCCGGGCATGCTCTGCAGGGCCGCACCGGCGTTGCGCAGCCCGCCGAGGAAGACCGCGACGACGATGATCCCCAGAGGGTGGTAGCGGGCCAGCGCCGCGACGACGATGCCGCTGAAGCCCAAGCCGAGCGCTAGACCGTTGGGGTCCAGGGCATGCGCCCGGCTCGCCACCTCGACGCCACCAGCCAGCCCGCCCAGACCCCCGGAGAGCAGCAAGGCTCCGAGCACCACGCGCTTGGAGGGGATGCCGGCATACCGGGCCGCTGCAGGCGAGGATCCGACCACGGACATGTCGTAGCCGACCTTGGTGTACTTCACCAGCGCCCACACGGCGAAGGCGACGAGGACAACGAGAACCAGACCCCACCCGGTGCGATAGCTGCCGAACAGCGGGAGCCAGGCGGCGTTGGCGATCTTCTTGCCCTGGGGGAAGTTCGTCACCGCGGGGTCACGCCAGAAGGACGTCGAGCCGTAGATGAGGAAGCGCATGAGGTACAGGCCCACGAAGGTGAGCATGAGGCTGGTGATGATCTCGTTGGTCCCCAGGTAGGCCTTGAAGGCCGCAACCGGGAGCGCGAAGAGCATCCCGCCGAGCACCGAGAGCACCAGCACGGCGGTGACCGCCAGGACCGGAGGGAGGTTCTTGCCCAGCGCGATGCCGGCCCAGCTGCCGGCGATGGCACCGGCATACAGCTGTCCCTCGGCGCCGATATTGAACAGGTTCATCCGGAAGGCGATCCCGGCGGCCAAGCCGGTCATGATGAGCGGTGTCGCCACGGAGAGGCTGTCGGTGATGCCGTAAAGGCTGGTGAAGCTCGCCTCGAAGAGCGCCCGGTACACCGCGACCGGGTCGAAGCCTTTGACCGCGAGGAAGACCGCCCCGACGCACAGGGCCGCGACGATCGCGCTGGTCGGAGCGAGGAGGGAGTACCACCAGCGCTGGTGCATACGGCGTTCGAGCCGGATCCGGAGGTTCATTCCTTGACTCCCGCCATTGCCATCCCGATCTGTTCCACGGTGAGCTCCTCGCTCGCGCCCGAGAGGACGATCTGGCCCCGGTACAGGACGACGATGCGGTCGGCGAGGCTGCGCACCTCGTCGAGGTCCTCGCTGATGACGAGCACGGCGCCGCCATCCACCCGGACCTGGTGGAGCAGCTCGCGGACGAACTCGGCCGCCCCGATGTCGAGGCCGCGCGTCGGCGAGGAGACGATGAGGGCTCGGACGTCGCCGTCCTTGGCCGCGTCGGAGACCTCCCGCGCGAGGAGCACCTTCTGGGCGTTGCCGCCGGAGAGGACGCGGGCCTCCGCCTCAGTGCCCGGGGCCTTGATCTCGAACCGCTCGATGGCCTCGGCCAGCTCGGCGCGGGCTGCGCGCCGGTTGACGAAGAACGAGCGCCGCCGGGTGAGGAGCATGTTGTCGGTGAGCGAGAGCCCAGGGACCAGACCCGTGCCGAGCCGGTCCTCGGGAACGAAGGTCAGACCCGCGTGCCGGGCCGCCTTGGCCCCCTTGCCACCGATGTCGACCCCGCCGACACGCACCGACCCCGAGGTCGGCGCGGTGATCCCGGCCAGGGTGGTTGCCAGCTCACGCTGGCCGTTCCCGGCAACGCCGGCGATGCCGACGATCTCGCCGCCGTGGACGCTCAAGGTCACGTCGTCGAGGACATTGCGCCCGGCGTCGGCCAGGCGCACCGCGTGCGCCTCGAGGTATGGCGTTGCAGACGTCTGACCCGTGCCGCGCCGAACGGTCTGCTCGACGGGCCGGCCGACCATGAGCTCGGCGAGGTTCCGGGCGCTGGTGTCCTTGGTGGCGACCTCGCCGGTCACCCGGCCGGCCCGCATGACCGTGACCCGGTCGCTCACCGCCATGACCTCGCCGAGCTTGTGGCTGATGAAGACGACGGCCTTGCCCTCGCTCGTCATCGAGCGCACGGTCGCGAACAGGGTCTCCGCCTCCTGCGGAGTCAGAACCGCGGTCGGCTCGTCGAGGAGCAGGACGTCGGCGCCGCGGTAAAGGACCTTGACGATCTCGACCCGCTGGCGCTGCCCGACGGTGAGGTCGGAGACGACCGCGCGCGGGTCCAGCGGCAGCCCGAAGCGCTCGCTGATCTCGCCGACCCGACGCTCGGCCTCGCCGGGCTTCATCAGCAAGGACTGCTTGGGGTCACCGAGGATGACATTCTCGGCGACGGTGAACCGGGGGATCAGCCGGAAGTGCTGGTGAACCATGCCGATCCCATGCGCCAGACCCTCGCGGGGGCTGCGGAGCCGGATCGGCTTGCCGGAGCGGTAGATCTGGCCCTCGTCGGGCTGGTACAGCCCGCAGAGCATCGCCGCCAGGGTGCTTTTGCCGGCCCCGTTCTCGCCGAGGAGGGTGTGAACCTCGCCCTGGAGCAGCTCGAAGTCGACATCGGCGTTGGCGAGGACGCCGGGGAACCGCTTGGTCACGCCCCGGGCGGCCAACGCCACCCCCCGGGACGACGCGGGCGTCGTCCCGGGGAGGACGTTGTCACTCATCGACTCATCCCTTGCCGGAGGCGCTGCCGTTGACGCCCTTGACGAAGTAGTCCATCTTCAGGAGCTCCTCCAGGGTGGCCTTCGCGCCCGCTGCATACGCCGAGCTGCCGTCCTGCTTGGAGATCGGGCCGGTGAACGGGGCGAACTCGCCGGAGATGATCTTCTTCTGGGTGTCCTCGATCGCGGCGCGGACGTCCGCAGGCACGCTCTCGGCAACCGGAGCGAGCTTGACCAGACCGTCGGCCATCGTGCCGTAGTACTGCCCGGTCTTCCACGTGCCCGCCATGACGTCCTGGACGGTCTTGATGTAGAGCGGGCCCCAGTCCCACATCGGGGCGGTCAGCCACGCCTTGGGGGCGAAGCGGGACATGTCGTCGTTGTAGCCGACCCACTTGGCTCCGGCGGCCTCGGCGGCCTCACCCGGGCCAGGGGTGTCCTGGTGCTGGCCGATGACGTCGATGCCCTTGTTGAGCAGCGACTGTGCGGCCTCCTTCTCGGTCGTCGGGTTGAACCAGGTGGAGGTCCACACGACGTCGACGGTGACATTCGGGTTGACCTTCTGGGCGCCGAGGGTGAAGGCGTTGATCCCGCGGATGACCTCGGGGATCGGGAAGGCGGCGACATACCCGAGCTTGTTGGACTTCGTGGCGCTGCCGGCAGCCATACCGGAGAGGTAGCGGGCCTCCTCAGCGGCACCGAAGTAGGTGCCCATGTTGGCCGAGGTCTTGTAGCCGGTCGCGTGCATGAAGACAACGTCCGGGTACTTCGCGGCGACGGCCAGCATCTGGTCCATGTAGCCGAACGAGGTCGCGAAGATGACCTTGTTGCCCTCGCGGGCGAGCCGCTCGAAGGTGGCCTCGCTCTCGGCGCCCTCGGGGACACTCTCGAGGAAGGTCGTCTGGATCTTGTCACCCAGGGCCGCCTCGAGCTCCTTGCGCCCGTCGTCGTGCTTCTTCGTCCAACCTGCGTCGCCGACGGGGCCGACGTAGACGAAGGCGACCTTGACCTTCGCAGCCGTCCCAGTACCGGAGGTTCCGCCGGTCGCGTTGCCGCCGCTGCCCGCCGTGTTGCTGCTGCAGGCTGCCACCAGGGCGGCTGCAGCGGCCAGGACGATGCCCGCACGCCGACGTCGAGTCATGACCGCGTAGCCATCAATGCTCCCTCAATCAGACCCGCCCGGATGGGCAGGAGCGCTGTGTGGCCCACGCCCGCCCGCCGTCATCCCTCCTCGTTGAGGGCGATCCGGCTCGATCGGACGCAGGTCGTCGTGGCGACGTTAGGGGCGGGGGTGAGGTGACGCAAGGGACGATCTACCCGGCGAGACCGACCTGTGACCTCGATCAGCCCGCCTGCGCCCGCTACGCCCCGATTAGCGAACTCGGTTGTCTGGCAGTGTGAACGCTCAGCGGACCTCGACACCATCGGCCCGAAGAGCCGCCTTGACCGCTGCCACGGTGAGCTCGCCGAAATGGAAGACGCTGGCCGCCAGGACCGCATCGGCCCCGGCCCGCACCGCTGGGGCGAAGTGCTCCACAGCGCCCGCTCCCCCGCTGGCGATGACCGGTATGGCGACCTCCGCCCGGACAGCCGCGATGAGCTCGAGGTCGAAACCGTCCTTGGTGCCGTCGGCGTCCATCGAGTTGAGCAGGATCTCCCCGGCACCGAGCTCGGCCGCCCGGGCACACCACTGGACGGCGTCGAGGTCGACTGCCACCTGGCCCCCGTGGGTCGTCATGACGAAGCCGCCGAGAGCCTGGCCGTCCGGGCCGCGTCGGCGCCGTACGTCCGCCGACAGGACGAGCACCTGGGCCCCGAAGCGGTCGGCGATCTCGGCGATGAGCTCGGGGCGGGCGATCGCCGCCGTGTTGACCCCGACCTTGTCCGCTCCGGCCCGAAGCAGCGCGTCGACATCGGCGACGGTGCGGACCCCGCCGCCCACGGTGAGCGGGATGAAGACCTGCTCAGCGGTGCGCCGGACGACGTCGTAGGTCGTCTCGCGGCGGCCCGAGCTGGCGGTGACGTCGAGGAAGGTCAGCTCGTCGATGCCCTGGGCGTCATACGAGCGGGCCAGCTCGACCGGGTCACCGGCATCGCGCAGGTTCGCGAAGTTCACTCCCTTGACCACTCGGCCCGCGTCCACATCGAGGCAGGCGATGACCCGGGTCGCGACCGTCATGCCGCCACCGTACCGGCGCGGCTAGGGTGGCCGCCGTGTGGTTTCAGGTGGACGAGCCGGCCGACCCGGCGCACGTGGCCGCGGTGGTCGCCCTCGCCCGGTCCGCGCAGCCACGCTGCGGGACCACCCGGGTCATCGCCATCGACGGCCCGGCCGGCTCGGGCAAGACGACCCTCGCCCAGGGGGTCTGCGCCGCCCTGCACTGTGCGGCGGTCCATATGGACCACATCGTCCCCGGCTGGGACGGGCTCGCCGAGGCGGTCGACCTGCTGACCGGCCAGGTGCTCGGGCCGCTGTCCGGCGGGGTCGAGGCGCGCTACCGCGTCTGGGACTGGGAGCACGGCCGGTGGGGCGAGTCCCGCACCGTCGCCCCCGCGGCCTTTCTCGTCGTCGAAGGCTGCGGTTCCAGCGTCGGCTCCGCCGGGGGGTATGCCGCCGTCCGCGTCTTCGTCGAGGCCGGCCACGATGAGCGGATGCGCCGTGGGCTGGCGCGCGACGGGGACACCTTCGCCCCGCACTGGGACCGCTGGGCCCGGCAGGAGGCGGCGCTCTTCGGCGCGGACCGGACGCGGGAGCAGGCCGACCTGGTGCTCCGCACCGATTCCTGAGCAGCGCCGCTGTGCCCGCTGCGGCCCGGCGCGTCCTGCTGCGTCAGCCCAGCGCATGGACCAGGGCCGCCAGCCGCGACGCCTCGGCGTCGGCCCGGGCCCCGTCGGCCCGCTGGATCGCCATGACCGCCAGCGTGTCACCGTCGTCGAGGACCAGGGTCGGCCAGGGCGTTCCGCCGCCATACTCGACCCGCTCCACCGCCGACCAGGCCACCGTCCGGGTGAGCAGTAGGTTGCGGACCACGAGGCCCTCACGGTCCGGAAGCGCGCAGATCGAGGCGTACCGCCAGCAGACCGCGGCGACGGCCAGCCCGAAGGCGGCGAGGAGCAGCCGGTCCGGATGCCCGGAGGCGACATACAGGCCGACGCCGACCGCAGCGAAGACGAGCACCGCAACGGCGCCGAGCGTGAGCGTGACCACGCGGGCCCGGCGGGACCGGAAGGGGGCGAACGGGTCGTCGCTCATAGTCGGCAGGCGTGGATATCGGTGACGAGGATCCCTCGGGCCCCGAGGGTGTACAGCTCGTCCATGATGCGGTTCGTCTGCTTCCGCGGCACCATGGCCCGGACGGCGACCCACCGGGGGTCGCGCAGCGGCGAGACGGTCGGCGACTCCAAGCCGGGTGTCACCGCGCAGGCGGCGTCGATGAGGGTGGCCGGGACGTCATAGTCCATGAGCACATAGGTCCGCGCGGTGATGACGCCCAGGAGCCGCCGGTGCAGGACCGCCACCTCGGGCGGCTCGCCGTTGTCGGCCCGGCGGATGAGGACCGCCTCGCTGCGCAGGATCGGCTCGCCGAAGACCTGCAACCCCTGGCTGCGCAGGGTGGCCCCGGTCTCGACGACATCGGCGATGACGTCGGCCACCCCGAGGGTGATCGCGGTCTCGACGGCTCCGTCGAGCCGGACGACCTCGGCCTCGACCCCGAGCCGCGCCAGGTGGGCCGACACGAGGCCGGCATACGAGGTGGCGACCCGGCGACCCGCGATATCGGCCACCTCGGCGACCTCACCGGGCCGCGCGGCATAGCGGAAGGTCGAGGCGCCGAAGTCGAGCCCGAGCACCTCCACCGCGGTACTGCCGGAGTCGAGGAGCAGGTCGCGCCCGGTGATGCCGCAGTCGACGGTCCCCGACCCGACATACACCGCGATATCCCGCGGGCGCAGGTAGAAGAACTCGACCTCGTTCTCGCCGTCGACGACCACCAGCTCACGACCGTCCCGGCGCACCCGGTAGCCCGCCTCGCGCAGCATGGCGATGGCCGGCTCGGAGAGCGCCCCCTTGTTCGGTACGGCGATGCGCAGCACGGTGGTTCGCTCCATCCCTTCGGTGTCGTGGCCTTCGGTGTCGTGGCCTTCGGTGTCGTGGCCTTCGGTGTCGCGGCCTTCGGTGTCGTGGCGTCGGGCCTGGTCAGGCCGGTTCTCGTATGACGAACCCGCCCCTGCGGGCCGGCCTCACAGGTGGGCGTAGACGTCGTCGAGGGTCAGCCCGGTCGCGAGCATGAGCACTTGCGCGTGGTAGAGCAGCTGGCTCAGCTCCTCGGCCGCGCGCTCCGGCCCCTCATGCTCGGCGGCCATCCACGCCTCGGCGGCCTCCTCGACGAGCTTCTTGCCGATCGTGTGCACGCCGGCGTCGAGGGCAGCAACCGTCCCGGATCCCTCCGGGCGGCGTGCAGCCTTGTCGGCGAGCTCGGCGAACAGCCCATCGAAGGTCTTCACGCCGCCCAGAGTACCCAGGTCAGGCCGCTGGTCAGGCCAGCGCCCGCTCCTCGGTCGGCAGCTCCGCGGGCCGTTCCTCCCGGGTGGCCTTGACCCACTGGGTGAAGCCGTAGAGGACGAACATGCCGTAGAAGATGTAGAGCACGGCCGTCGGGACATAGCTCGTGGCGAAGCCCAGCGGCACCCCGATGAGGTCGACGGCGATCCAGGCCAGCCAGAACTCGTTCCAGCCCCGGGCCATCGAGTAGGTCGCGATGACCGACCCGACGAAGATCCACGCGTCGCACCAGTAGAACCACCACGCCGGCGTCCAGTAGGGGTTGGGGGCGAGGTCCCACAGCGCGACGAAGACCTGGTGGACGATGACCGTCCCGAGGAGCCAGCCGACGACGATGCCGGTCCGCTCCCTGGAGGTTGCCCAACGCGGCGTGATGGCCGGGCCGGCCGTGTCGACGCCTCGGGCCCGCCGGGACTGGTTCCACCGCCACCAGCCGTACAGGCTCGTCGCGATGAAGAAGATCTGCCGCCCGGCCTGGCCGAACAACGGGATCCGCTGGTCCGCCCCGAAGAGTGCGCCGAGGTAGACGAAGAAGAGCATGACGTTGGCGATGATGCCGACCGGCCAGGCCCAGACCCAGCGCTTCATGCCCAGATAGGCCGATGCCGCGCCGATGAGGATGCCGATGAGCTCGAGATAGTGCATCTCGTAGCCACCGACGGGGAAGGTCGCAGCGATGAGCTGCTGGAAGATGTTGCCAGTGTTCATGGTTGGTGTTCGTCCTTGAGTTCGTTCTGACAGGGACGAACTCCGGGGACACCCCGCCGCGCGCCGACCCCGGGCGGCCGCCGAGGCGGCCTACCGACATCGTCACGCGACGAAACGTGCTGCCTCTCATCCGGACTTTGACCGTCGGTCCTGGAGTTCCACCAGGTCAACCGGCCGCTGGCTGCGGTCGGGTCGCGGACTTTCACCGCCGGTTCGGAGTTACACCGACCCCGGAGCACGTGGTGTCAATTATGCCAGTGCGCGCCGGGACCGATGACGGGACACTGGTCCCCATGCCGGTGAGCCCCCTGTCCTTCGCGCGGCTGGCCCAGTCCTCGCCGTGGCGCTGGCGCTCGCTGCAGCTGCGGTATGCCGACTCCCGGTATGCCGTGCGGGCCTGGGTCGGCCGGCCCCGGGCTTTGCGGGTGGAGACCCTCGACGGTCGGCTCGTGCAGGCGGTGGCGCGGCCGGAGCACGCGGAAGGCTCGATGATCTCCTTCGGAGTCGACGGGGTGTCAGCTCCGGTCGTCCGCCCCTGGCCGTGGGAGGTCGAGGTCCCGCTCGACGCCGAGGGCCTGGTGGTCCGGCGACCGAGCACGGTCGAGGTCGAGCTCGATGACGAGATCTTCCAGACCTACCGCTTCGTCGCGGCCCTCGACCCGGCCGAGCTCGCCTCAGGCGTCGACCTCACCGACGTCCGAGAGCAGGTATGGCGGGACCGGCTCGTCTGGGAGGCGACCGCGAGGCCCACTCCGGCATACCGGCCGCGGTGTACGTGCTGCGCGCTGCTGCCCGGGGTGATCGCCGAGGGGCTCTTTCTGGCCGAGGGCGGCGGCGCGGGCGGGCCGTCCGACCCCGACGTTCGTTCCCCCGACTGGCGGGCCGAGGAGTTCTTCGTCCGTCTCGACGTGCGGACCGGGGTTGTGGCCGCGGTGGACCGGCTCGACCGGCACGACCCGGCGGCCCGGCTGACGCTGGACGTGGAGGCGGTCGACGGTGACTGGCCCCCCGAGCACTTCGTCGAGCCGCGCGGGCACCGGCACCCGCCGGCGTCGGCCTTCAGCAGTGGTGCTGGCTGACCAGGGCGCGGAGCTCGTCGACCGCGGCGGCGGCGTCCTGCGCGCCGTACACGGCTGACCCGGCGACGAAGACGTCGGCCCCGGCCTCGGCGCACTGCTCGATCGTCGTGGCGGAGACTCCCCCGTCGACCTGGACCCAGATCTGCCCACCGTGGCGGCGGACCGACTCGCGGACCTGGCGGACCTTCGGCATCTGGTCGGCCATGAAGGACTGCCCGCCGAAGCCGGGTTCGACGGTCATGACGAGGACCATGTCGAGGTCGGGAAGGAGGTCCTCGTATGGCGTCCACGGCGTGCCCGGCTTGAGCGCCATCGACGCGCGCGCCCCGAGACCGCGGAGGGTCCTGGCCAGCCGTCGAGGGTCCGCGGCGGCCTCGACGTGGAAGGTCACCGAACCGGCCCCGGCCTCGGCGTAGGGCGGTGCCCAGCGGTCCGGGTCCTCGATCATGAGGTGGCAGTCGACCGGGATCGGGCTGACCCGCAGCAGCGCCTCGACGACCGGCAGCCCCATGGTGAGGTTCGGGACGAAGTGGGCGTCCATGACGTCGACATGGGCCCAGTCGGCGTTGCGGACCGCCTCCAGCTCGGCCTGGAGGTTCGCGAAGTCCGCGGAGAGGATCGACGGCGAGATCTGCACCCGGGTCAGCCTAGTCTCGGCGCGGTGGCCGGCCGGGGCTGGCGGTCGGTCAGGCAGTAGCGCCGGCCGAGCGGGTCGCGCAGGACGGTCCAGAAGGCGTGCTCCGACTCGACCGTGGCCCCGGCGGCCAGGTGGCGAGCGAGGCTGACGGGCCTCGAGGCGCACGCGAAGTCGACGTGCCCGCGCACCGAGCCGTCGCTCTCACTGAGACGCTGGGTGAGGATGCGGACCGGCATACCGTCGGGGCGGCGGAGGAAGCCGAACTCGGGAGGCGACGTCGCGGACCACTCCCACCCGGTGAGGCGAGCCCAGAAGGCGATCTCCTGGTCGGCGACCGCGGCCGGCAGGTCCAGGCAGACCTGGTCGAGAACCTCCACGGGGGCCTCGGGTTCGTCTTCCGGCTCGGCGGGGTCACGGCCTGGGCGGGCCGGGGTGAAGCAGAACGGGTAGCCGCCCGGCGAACGGAGGGCGACATACCCCCGCTCGGCGACGACGGTGGCGCCCGCTCGCACCGCCTCGCGTGCCGCCGCGGCCGGGTCGTCGACGTCGAGGTCCAGGTGGGTGCCGCCCCCAGAGCCGACCGCCTGCCCCTTGAGCCAGGCAGCACCGCGCGGCGGGACGAAGGTGACGAACTCCCCGTGGTCGCCGCGCGGGGTGGACAGGGTCGTGCCGGTCACCTGGGCCCAGTACGCCCAGGACCGTGCGGCGTCAGGGCTCGGGGTGTCGAGGAACGCCCAGATCCAGCGGATCGGTCCGACCATCGTGACCTCCTCGGGGTCAGGTGCGTCGCAGCAGGGCGAGGAACATGGCGTCGGTCCCGTGGAGGTGCGGCCAGAGCTGGACGTATGGCGCCGCGCCGGTCCGCGGCAGCGGGGAGCCGGCCCCGTCGACGAGGTGGGTTGCGGCGTCGAGCAGCTCGACATCGGCGCGCTTCTTGACGACATCGGAGACGACGAACCGGGTCTCGGCCAGATGCGGGGAGCAGGTCACATAGGCCACCACCCCGCCGGGGCGGACCGCGTCGAGGGCGGAGGCGAGCAGCTCGCGTTGCAGCCGGGCCAGGGTCGGCACGTCGCTGGGCTGCCGGCGCCACCGCGCCTCCGGGCGCCGCCGCAGCGCCCCCAGACCGGTGCATGGCGCGTCGACCAGCACCCGGTCATAGCCCTGCGGCTCGGCGGCACCGATCTCGCGCCCGTCACCGACCCGCACGTCGACTGTTGACCCCGCGGTCCCCGCCGCCGCGGTGACTGCCGCGAGCGTCCTGCGGACCAGCTCGGCCCGGTGCGGGCTCACCTCGTTCGCGACGAGGTCGGCGCCGCGTTGAACTGCCAGCGCGCCGAGGAGGCCGGCCTTGCCGCCAGGTCCCGCGCAGAGGTCAAGCCACCGCTCGGTCCGTCCCGCGGGCACCGCCTCGACCGGCACCGCGGCCAAGGCCAGGGCGACGAGCTGCGAACCCTCGTCCTGCACCGCCGCCCGGCCCTGCCGGACCGCCGTGATCGCCCCGGGGTCGCCACCGGGCAGGAACGCCGCCGTCGGAGCCCACCGCGGCGCCTGAGCGCCCGCCGCGAGCAGCTCGGCCACTTCGGCCAGGCCGGGTCGGGCGACGAGGGAGACGGCCGCCGGGTCGTTGTCGGCGCGCAGGGCCGCCTCGAGCTCGCCCTCCACCGTGTCGGCGGTGGCCACCTGATGCCCGAGGAGCGCCGCGCGTACGGCGGTGACCACCCACGCGGGGTGCGAGTGGACGAAGGCGGCGCGGGCGATCGGGTCCTGCGGGGCCAGCGCGGTGAGCCAGCTGTCGAGGTCCCGCTCCCCCACCCGGCGCAGGACGGCGTTGACGAAGCCGGCCGCCCCGATGCCGTTGACGGCCCGGGCCAGCCCCACCGTCTCGGCCGTCGCGGCGTGGGGTGGCACCCGCATGCCGAGCAGCTGATGGACCCCGAGCCGCAGGGTGTCGAGGACGGCGGGGTCGATGGCGTCCAGCTCGCGGGCGGCGGCCACGGCGATGATCGGGTCGTACCGGCCGCGGAGCCGGATCGCGCCATACGTCAGCTCGGTGGCGAAGGCGGCGTCGCGCCCACCCAGCCGCGCGGCGCGCAGGGCACTCGGGAGGGCGAGGTTGGCGTAGGCGCCGTCCGCGACGGCCCGCATCACCTCGTATGCCGCCCCCCGGGCCGGGTCGGTGCCACGGCGTCGGCTCGGCCGCGGGTCGCCGGCGGCTCGCCGCGGCCTGGGGTGGTTCGGTCGATCAGCCACCGAGCCGCGCTCCGGGCTCGAGCCGGGCTCCGCGGGCCCAGGCGTCGGCGGGCATCGGCTTGCGGCCGGGCGCCCGGACCTCACCGAGCACGACGGGCACCGTCGCGGTCCCGACGAGGACGTTGCGGCGGGTGACGAGCAGCTGGCCGGGGGGAAGCGGCTCGGCGTCCGGCGCCGGCAGCACCGGCCCGAGCCCGAGCCGCTCGCCGCCCAGCACCGTCCAGGCCCCGGGAGCAGGCGTGCAGCCCCGGACCAGTCGGTCCACCGCCAGCGCCGGATGGTCCCAGCGCACCTCGGCGTCGGCGACGGTCACCTTGGGCGCCAGGCTGACCCCGTCGCCGCGCTGCGGCACGGGGGCGAGCCGGCCTGCGGCGATGCCGTCGAGCGTGGCGACGAGGAGGTCGGCCCCGGCGACGGAGAGGCGCTCCAGCAGGTCCCCCGCGGTGTCCCGCGGCCGGACCAGCTCGGTCATCGTCCCGTAGACCGGTCCGGTGTCGAGGCCGGCCTCTAGGCGGAAGGTCGTCGCGCCGGTGACCTCGTCCCCGGCCATGACGGCCCGTTGGACCGGGGCCGCGCCGCGCCAGGCGGGCAGCAGCGAGAAGTGCAGGTTGACCCAGCCGTGCGACGGAACGGCCAGGGCCGCCTCGGGCACGAGCGCGCCGTAGGCGACGACCGGGCAGACGTCGGGGGCCAGGTCGGCGAGCGCCGTGAGAAAGTCCGGGTCACGCGGGGTCCGCGGCATCAGGACGGGCAGTCCGTGGTCGAGCGCGCGGGCCCTCACCGGAGAGGCGGCGAGCCGCCGGCCCCGGCCGGCCGGCGCGTCCGGGCGGGTCACGACGGCGACGACCTCGTGCGACGAGGCGAGGATCGCGTCGAGGCTGGGGAGGGCGACCTGCGGCGTGCCGGCGAAGACGACGCGCACGTCAGGTCGCCCGGCCGAAGGTCGCGTGCGGGCTGAGCCGCACCGTCGGGGCGGTCGCCCCCGACCATTCGGCCTCCCGGATCGCCCGCATCGCGAGCTTGCGCTGCTCGGGGTCGAGGCGGTCGATGAAGAGCACCCCGTCGAGGTGGTCCGTCTCGTGCTGGACCGCCCGCGCCAGGGTGAGGGTGCCTTCGAGGAGCACCGGCTCGCCGTGCTGGTCGACCCCGCGCGCCACGACACCGAGGGCCCGGCGGGTCGGGTAGGCCAGCCCGGGAAAGGACAGGCACCCCTCGGGTCCGTCCTGCTCCTCGTCGGTGAGGTCGAGGTCGGGGTTGATGAGGTGCCCGACGACGCCGTCGACATTGAAGGTGAAGACCCGCAGCGAGACCCCGAGCTGGGGCGCCGCCAAGCCCGCGCCCGGCGCGTCGAGCATGGTGTCAGTGAGGTCTTGGACCAGCCGCCGCAGCTCCTTGTCGAAGTCGACGACCGGCGCGGCCGGGGTCCGCAGCACGGGGTCACCGAAGAGTCGGATGGGCTGGACCGGCATACGGTATGGCGTCCTTGCGTCGAGGGGGTGCCCGAAGTCTACGCAACCCCGCGCCGGGCGAGCCGCGCGCGACGCCCGGCGGCCGACACTAGGCGCCCAGGTCGGCCCGCGGAATGGGCTCGTCCGCAGCGCTGACCTGCCGTAGATCGCGCACCGACCGCGACGCGAGGGTGGCGAGGCTGAGCACGACATACAGCAGCGCGCTGGTGAGCAGCAGGGAGCGGTGGTCGAAGACGGTGGCCAGCCACCCGTAGACCATCGCCCCCACCGGCATCGCGACGAACGACCCGAGCGCGTCATAGCTGCTCACCCGGGAGAGCACCGCCTCGGGGATGTGCTGGTGCAGCGAGGTGCTCCAGCCGACCCCGAAGGTCTCCACGCCAGCACCGGCGACGAAGAAGGCGAGGATGAGTAGGTCGGTGCGCGGCGCCAGGCCCAGCACGGCGATGGGCAGCGCCAAGGTGGTCACCGCCATCATCCCGACCAACAGCGGTCGGGTCAGCCGCGCGCGCAGCAGCACGACCGTCACGAGCACGGTGCCCGCGGCCTCGGCGGACAGGGCCAGGCCCCAGCCCTGCTCGCCGACCGAGGTCGAGGTGGCGATGACCGGGCCGAGGACGAAGACGGCACCGATGTGGATGGCGTTGAGCATCCCGAAGGCGCCCACGATCACCCACACCCAGGTGCGCGAGACGAACTCCCCCCATCCTTCGCGCAGGTCGGCCACCATCGAGGAGGTCGCGGCAGCGCCATCGCGAGCCCGGCCGGGCAGACCCACCCGCATGAGCATGGGGATGGCGACGAGGAAGAGCAGGGCGTCGACGAGCAGCGCCCAGCCGGGCCCGGCTCCGACGACGAGCGCTCCAGCGGCGGCCGGCCCGATGACCGTGACGGTGCTCCGACTGAACGACAGCAGGGCATTGGCCTGCTGGATCCGTTCCGGCCCGACGAGCAGCGGCACGACGCCCATTCCCGCGGGCATCCCGAAGGCGGAGAAGGCGCCGTTGAGCGCCTCGAGGGCGACGAGGTGCCAAATCTGGGCATGACCGGTGAGGACGAGGATGGCCGCCGTGCCCTGGGTGAGGAAAGCCAGGGCATGCGAGCTCTGCATGATGGCGGTGCGGGAGTACCGGTCGGCCACCACCCCGCCGAGCAGCAGGAAGACCACCATCGTTGTGGTGTGCGCGGCGAGCACGCGGGCCAGGGCGCCCGGCTCGTTGGAGATATGCAGCACCGCAAAGGCCAGAGCCACGGTCGTCATCGCCGAGCCGATGGTCGTCGTCGTCCGGGCGGCGAAGTACCACGCGAAGCGGGGCTCGCGGAGGGCGACCACCGCCTCGGTCAGCGTCATCGTCATCCTGTCGTCGGCTCAGCGTCGGTCCGTCTCGTTGCTCGTGGGGTCGGGTCGCGCCCCCGTGAGTATGCCGCCAACCGGGTCCCGGCGCACCGGGATTTCGGGCCGGGCTAGGCCGTGGTGCGGGTGAGGCTGCGGACCGACGGGAGCATCAGGGCGGCCAGCGAGACGAGGGCGAAGATCCCGGCGCTGATGGCGAGCAGGGGCCGGGTCTGGACATGCGCGCCGAGGTAGCCGTAGAGCAGCGTGCCGATCGGCATCGCGACGAAGGACCCGAACGAGTCGTAGCTGGCCACCCGGGAGAGCCGGTCCTGCGGGATGTTCTCCTGCAGGGATGTCGTCCAGGACACCTCGAAGATCTGCACGCCCAGGCCCGCCACCACGCCGAGGACGACCAACAACCAGGTCTGTGGGGAGACCCCGAGGACGAGAATGGTTGGCGCGAGCAGGCTCACCCCGAGCAGGCCCGCACGCAACGGGAACCGGGGGCGGTAGCGCATCATGACCAGAGTCCCCAGGACCACACCGAGCGCGATCGCCGACATGACATATCCCCACCCGTCACTGCCGAGCTCGGACCGTTGGGTGGCGACGGTCGGGCCGATGACGCCCATCGCCCCCAGATGGATCCCGTTGAGGACCATGAACACCAGGACGACGACCCAGACCCAGCTGCGCTCGGTGAACTCCGCCCAGCCCTCGCGAAGGTCGGCGACCATCGACCGGTTGGACCCGACCGACTCGGATCTGGACAGCCGCACCGGGACGAGGAAGATGACGGCGAGCGCGTAGGTCATGGCGTCCGCCGCGAGGGCCCAGCCCGGGCCCACGGACGCGACGAGTATGCCGGCCACGGCCGGACCGACGACGTCGAGGGTGCTCTTGCTCAGGGCCAGCACGGCGTTGGCAGACTGCAGCTCGGGGGTCGTGACCAGCTGCGGGACCATCCCGATCAAGGCCGGCATCGTGAACGCTGTCACCGCTCCGTTGATGGCCTCGAGCGCGAGGATCGTCGGCACGGTGGCCCGCCCGCTGATGACGAGGTAGGCCGCCAGCCCCTGCGTCAGCGCCGAGATGACATGGCAGGTCTGGATGACGACCACTCGCGGCAGCCGGTCCCCCGTAACACCCCCGACGAGGAGGAAGACAAGGGTGGCGGCGACCCTGGCCGCGATGACCTCGCCCAGGGCCACAGTGGAGCCGGTGATGTGGAGGACCGCGAAGGCCAGCGCCACGGTGACCATCGCCGATCCAGCGTGCGACACGGTGCGTGCCGCGAAGTACCACGCGAACCGGCGGTGACGCAGCGGTGCGAGCGAGTGCGCAAGGGTCACCGAGGCCCTCCAGGCGACACGCTCATGACTGGCACAGGTGTGAACGTACCCTGCGTGAACCGGGTCGGCCAGCCGGGGCGGGTGGGGGTCACCCGGGCTCCCGGACGTCGACGTGCACCGAGATCGGCGCCGCTGACTTGGCCGCGCTGCGGACCGCTCGGGCGGCCGCGAGCCACCGCGCGAGCTCGCCGCGCCCAGCGCGGTCCACCCGCAGCAGCAGCTGGGCCGCCGCAGGGTCGCCGAGCGCCCCGTGAGCAGGGGCCGGGAGCGGGACCGGCCCGATCCGCTCGATCGCCTCGATCTCGGCTGCCGACGCGGCGAGCTCGGCGAGGTCCTGCCGGTCGCCGGTCACCCGGGCGATGGTCACCATCGGCGGCAGTCGCAGCGCGCTCCGCTCGGCCAGCTCGGCCGCCGCGAGCCACGCCGGGTCCCACCGGACCAGGGCCTCGACCGCCGGGCCGGGCGTGGTGCTGGTCCCGCAGAGGACGACCATGCCTCCGACCGCGGCCGGTCGGCACAGTGCGGCCGCGGCCATCCACCGTCTCAGCGCCTCGAGCCCGGCGTCGAGGCTGGCCCGCTCGAGCAAGGCCCAGCCGTCGAGGAGCAGCACAGCGGCATACCCGCCGTCGGCGACCGGCTCGGCGCCCGGGGTGGCGATGACCAGGGCCGGCGCGGGGCCGGCTGCGGGCAGGACGGTCCCCGCGCCAGAGGTGAGGACGGGCACGCCCGGGAACGCGCGGCCCAGCTCCTCAGCGGTGCGCCGGGCCCCGACGACCGAGGACCGGAGCCGACGACCCTCGCAGTGCGGGCAGACGAAACCTTCAGGCGGCAGGCCCGTCCCACACCACCGGCAGGCGACCCCGGCCGCGGACGCGCCAAGGGCAAGCGGGCCGGAGCATTCCCGACACCGGCCCGGTGCCCGGCAGTCCTGGCAGCGCAGCGCGGGGACATACCCACGCCGGGGCACCTGGACCAGGACCGGGCCGTGCTGGAGGGCGGAGACCGCGGTCCGCCAGGCCACGGACGGCAGCCGGGCCGCACCGGCGGGTCCGTCGCGCACGGCCTCCTCCCCCGCGACGACGACCCTGGCGGCCGCGGCGCGGACCCCTGCCCGGCCCGCGTCAACGGGCCGGTCGACCCCGTCGGCCACCGCGAGCTGCTGCCGGGCAGACCGAGCGAAGCCGCCGCAGAGCACCGCCGCACTGCTCAGCTGCGCGCGGAGCCGCAGCACCTCCCCCACCGCCGGGTATGGCGCCCGGGGCTCCTCGTGAAGGTCGTCGCCGTCGTCCCACCAGGCCACCAGCCCCAGGTCGCGGACCGGGGCGAAGGCCGCGGCCCGCGTGCCCACGACGCAACGGACATGGCCGCGGGAGGCCGTGAGCCAGGCGGTGTAGCGCGCCTGCGGGCCCTGGTCTGCGGTGAGGCGCACGTGGTGCCCGGCTCCAAGGACGTCGAGGAGGGCGGAATCGACGCGGTCCACGTCGCGGTGGTCCGGGACCACGATGACCACCCCCCGACCGGCCCGCAGCGACCACGCCGCCGCGACGGCCAGAGCCTGGGGCCAGTCCTCCTCCGGTGCCGCGCCCGGCAGGGCCAGCCACGACGCCGCTGGGGCCTCACCGGCGGCCACGCGATGCAGCCAGGACGCTCCTGCGGGATACCGACGCCACGGCCCGGGGTCGCCGGCTGGGTGGCGCAAAGCCGCCGGGGCGCTCGGCGGGCGCTCGGTCAACGCGCGCTCGGCCCTGGCGTGCCGTTGTGGTATCGCCAACCGAAGAACATCCGAGGTGGTGCCGCCATAGTGCTTCGCGACCGCCCGACACAGCTCGAGCAGCTCACCGGACAGGACCGGCTCGGTCGACACGACCGCGCGGATCGGGGTCAGCGCGCCCACGTGGCTCGCCACCGCGCGTCGCGCGACGACGAACCCGGTCAGGTCGCGGCCCGCGAAGCGCACCCGCACGGCCACGCCGGGAACTGCCGCAGCGTCGAGGTCCTCCGGAACGGCATACTCGAACTCGCGGTCGAGATGGGCGAGAGGGGTGACGACGACCACGGCCGCGACGGGCAGGCCGGAGGTCGTCATACCGTCAGGGTAGACAGCGGGTGCGACAGCAGAGGGCAGACGAGCCCGGCCCACGTGGGCTCACAGCGCGGAGCGCAGCGCGTCCACCCGGTCCAGACGCTCCCAGGTGAAGGCGTCGTCGACGCCCTCGGCGCTGGTCCGGCCGAAGTGGCCATAGGCCGCGGTCGGTGCGTAGATCGGCCGCAGCAGGTCGAGCTGGTCGATGATCGCTGCCGGGCGCAAGTCGAAGACCGAGGCGATCGCGGCCTGGATGCGCTCGACCGGGGCGGTGTTCGTCCCGAAGGTCTCGAGATACAGCCCGACCGGGTGGGCCGCACCGATGGCGTACGCGACCTGCACCTCGCACCGGTCCGCCAGCCCCGCGGCGACGACATTCTTGGCGACCCATCGGGTCGCATAGGCGGCCGACCGGTCCACCTTCGACGGGTCCTTACCGGAGAAGGCCCCACCGCCGTGGCGGGCCATGCCGCCATAGGTGTCGACGATGATCTTGCGGCCGGTCAGGCCGGCGTCGCCCTTGGGGCCGCCGATCTCGAACCGTCCGGTGGGATTGATCAGGGTGCGATAGCTCGAGATATCCAGCGTCGAGCCGGACTCGGCGAGCTCGGCGAGGACCGGCTCGATGACGTAGTGCCGGACGTCGGGGGCGAGGAGCTCCTCGATGGAGATCTTGTCGGCGTGCTGGCTCGACACGACGACGGTGTCGAGGCGGACCGGCCGGTCGCCGTCGTACTCGATGGTCACCTGGGTCTTGCCGTCCGGACGCAGGTAGGGGACCTCCTTGCTCCGGCGGACCGCGCTGAGCCGCTCGGCGAGCCGGTGGGCGAGGTGGATCGGCAGTGGCATGAGCTCGGCCGTGTCGCGGCACGCGAAGCCGAACATCAGGCCCTGGTCACCGGCACCCTGCTTGTCGTAGGCGTCCCGGTCCTCGCCGACCCGGTTCTCGTAAGCGGTGTCGACGCCCTGGGCGATATCCGGGCTCTGCTGGCCGATCGAGACCGACACCCCGCAGGAGTCCCCGTCGAAGCCCTTGACCGAGGAGTCGTAGCCGATCCCGGTGACCGTCCGGCGGACGATCGACGGGATGTCGACATACCCCTCGGTCGTCACCTCGCCGGCGACGTGGACCAGTCCGGTGGTGACGAGGGTCTCGATGGCGACCCGCGCACGGGAGTCCTGCTCGAGCATGGCGTCGAGGATGCTGTCCGAGATCTGGTCGCAGATCTTGTCCGGGTGTCCCTCGGTGACCGACTCCGACGTGAACAGACGTCCGGACACAGGTTTGCTCCTTACAGGGGTTGGGCGGCGGGAGGATCCTACCGTGCGAGCAGGTCGGCGACGGCCCGCCAGACCGCCTCCGCGACGGCGCGTTTGGTCGTCGGGCCGACGACAGTCACCTCGTCGTTGTCGGGTCGCAGCAGGTATGCCGTCGAGGTGTCCTGGCCGAAGGTCTTATCCACACCGACCTCGTTGGCGACGAGGAGGTCGCATCCCTTGCGGGCCAGCTTGGCGCGGGCATGGTCGAGCACCGTGCCCTGCTCGTCACCGGTCTCTGCGGCGAACCCGACGATGACCGGGGACGTGGCTCCCGCAGCGGCGCGCTCGGCGACAAGGCCGGCAAGGATGTCGGGATTGCGCACCAGCTCGATCGTCGGCGCCGACTCGGTGCCGTCGTCAGTCTTCTTGATCTTCGCGCCCTGGTAGTGCGCGGGCCGAAAGTCCGCGACGGCCGCGCACATGACGATGACGTCCGCGGTCGATGCCGCCGAGCGGACGGCGGCCTGCAGCTCCAGGGCGGTCTGGACCGGCAGGCACTCGATGGCGCCGGCGGTCGGCCCGGACGGGGCGGGCATATTGCAGGAGACCAACCGAACCTCGGCGCCGAGCTCGACGGCCACCTCCGCGAGGGCACTGCCCTGCTTGCCCGACGAGCGGTTGCCGAGGTAGCGGACCGGGTCGAGCGGTTCCCGGGTGCCACCCGCAGTGACGACGACGCGCCGGCCGGTCAGGGGGCCGCTGGCTCCCGGGGTCGACGTGCCGACCCGGGCGAGGACCTCGCGGCAGGCGGCATACAGCTCGATGGCCTCGGGAAGGCGGCCCGGGCCGGTATCTGCACCGGTAAGGCGACCGGACGAGGGCTCGATCACCTCGACGCCGCGCCGCCGCAGCAGGGCGACATTGGCGACGGTCGCCGGGTGCTCCCACATTTCGGTGTGCATCGCCGGGGCCACGACCACCGGGCAGCGCGCCGTCAGCAGGACGCTTGTCAGCAGGTCGTCGGCCAGACCGTGGGCGGCCCGGGCGAGCAGATCCGCCGTCGCGGGGGCCACCACGACGAGGTCGGCCTCCTGACCCAGGCGGACGTGCGGCACCTCGTGGGCCTGCGCCCACACATCGGTCTGGACCGGCCGTCCGGACAGCGCGGCCCAGGTCGTCTCGCCGACGAAGTGCAGCGCCGCCCGGGTGGGGACGACGGTCACGTCATCGCCAGCTTCGCGGAAGAGCCGCAGTAGCGCGCAGGCCTTGTAGGCCGCGATGCCGCCGCTGACACCGAGGACGACACGCATGGGCGTGGGCCTACGCCTCCTGGCGCTCGCAGGTGAGCAGTCCGCCGTCGATCTCGCGCAGGGCGATGGACAGCGGCTTCTCCGAGACCTCGGTCTCCACGAGCGGGCCGACGTAGTCGAGGAGCCCCTCCTGGAGCTGACCGTAGTAGGCGTTGATCTGACGGGCCCGCTTCGCCGCGAAGATGACGAGTGCGTACTTGCTGTCGGCCGCCTCGAGCAGGTCATCGATGGGCGGGTTGGTGATCCCGATGGGGTTCGCCAGAGTTCCGGACACGGGTCGTCTCGTTTCGTCGTCGGTGGGGTGCTGGGTCGTCAGCCGGTGCGCCCGGCCTGGCCCGATCTCATCCATGATACGAGTTCCTCGCTCGCCCGTCGGACATCGTCGTTGACGATGACGACATCGAACTCCGCCTGGGCCGCCATCTCACGCTCCGCGGTGGCCAACCGGACGGCTCGCTCCTGCGCCGTCTCGGTCCCCCGGCCGACCAACCGGCGGCCGAGCTCCTCCCAGGACGGCGGGGCCAGGAAGACAAAGAGCGCCTCCGGCAGGGTGACCTTGACCTGGCGGGCACCCTGGAGGTCGATCTCGAGCAGGGCCAGCTGCCCCGACGCGAGCGCTCGTTCGACCGGCCCCCGCGGTGTGCCGTACTGAGCCGCCCCATGGACCGTCGCATGCTCGAGAAACTGCCCGGCCTCGACCAGCCGGTCGAACTCCGCCTCGTCGACGAAGTGGTAGTGGACCCCGTCGACCTCGCCCGGGCGCGGCTTGCGGGTGGTCATGGACACGGACAGCCACACTTGCGGGAAATGGGCCCGGACGTATGCCGCGATGGTCCCCTTCCCGACGGCGGTCGGTCCGGCAAGGACGGTCAGACGGCGAGCGGGTGTGGGGTCAGCGGCCCCTGCGCTCACGAGTACTTCTCGACGAGGGCCGCGATCTGGTTCGCACCCAGGCCGCGCACCCGGCGGGACTCGGAGATCCCCACCTCCGCCATGATCTGCCGGGCACGGACCCGGCCGATGCCAGGCAGCGACTCCAGGAGCGCCGACACGCGCATCTTGCCGATGACGTCGTCGGTCTTGCCCGCGTCGATGACCTCGGACAGGGACCCGGCCGAGTATTTGAGGCGGTGCTTGACCGCAGCCCGGGTCCGACGGGCGGCGGCCGCCTTCTCCAAGGCGGCGGCTCGCTGCTCCGGGGTCAGCTCGGGAAGGGCCACAGGAACTCCTACGGGTGAGTGCACGGTATGCGGAAACTTATCCTCGCCCATCGGCCGGGCGCAACGCGCCGACGGTCGCCGGTTACCCTACGGCAGCAGCAGCGGCCCGGAAGGCGTCGACGCAGGCCCGCACGTCGTCCTCGGAGTGCGCCGCCGACAGCTGGACCCGGATCCGGGCCCGACCGACCGGCACCACCGGGAACGAGAAGGCGATGACGTACACGCCGTTGGCGAGCATGTGGTCGGCGACGGCGGCCGCCCGGCGGGCCCCGTCCTCCCCGGGGAACATCACCGGGGTGATCGGGTGGCTGCCGGGGAGCAGGTCGAAGCCGGCCTGCGTCATCAGCGACCGGAAGAGCGTCGCATTCGCGGCGAGCCGTTCCCGCAGCTCACCGGCCTCGCGGGCGAGCCGGACCGCGGTGAGCGAGCCGGCGACGACCGCCGGGGCGACCGAGTTGGAGAACAGATAGGGACGGGACCGCTGCCGGAGCAGGTCGACGACCTCCTGGTGTCCGCTGACATAGCCACCGGACGCGCCCCCGAGGGCCTTGCCGAGGGTGCCGGTGACAAGGTCGACCTGGTCCTGGACCCCGAACATCTCGGGCGTCCCGCCGCCGGTCGCCCCGACGAAGCCAATGGCGTGCGAGTCGTCGACGAGGACGAGGGCGTCATACCGGCGGGCGAGCTCGCAGATCCCGGGAAGGGGCGCGTACGAGCCATCCATCGAGAAGACCCCGTCGGTGACGACGACGCGGCGGTGCGCGCCGGCGCTGGCCTTGAGCTGGACCTCGAGGTCGGCGAGGTCGGCATTGCGGTACCGGTACCGCGCCGCCTTGCTCAGCCGGATGCCGTCGATGATCGAGGCGTGGTTGAGCTCGTCGGAGATGATCGCGTCCTGCTCGCCGAAGAGGGTCTCGAAGACACCCCCGTTGGCGTCGAAGCAGGACGAGTAAAGGATCGTGTCGTCGGTGCCGACCAGGTCGCTGATCGCCCGCTCGAGGTCCCGGTGCTGGCTTTGTGTGCCGCAGATGAACCGGACGCTGGCCATCCCGAAGCCCCACTCGTCCAGGGCCCGGTGGGCGGCCGCGACGACCTCGGGGTGGTCGGCCAGCCCGAGGTAGTTGTTGGCGCAGAAGTTCAGCGCCGGGCCCGCTGTCGTCGTGATGTGCGCGGACTGGGCGCTGGTCAGCTCACGCTCGCGCTTGTACAGGCCCGCCGCCTCGATCTCACGCAGCGTCTGGGACAGCTCGGCCCGCACCACGGTGCCGGCCCCGTCGACAGTGCTCATCGCGCTCCCTCGCTCCAGTCCATGACGACCTTGCCGCACTCCCCAGACCGGGCCGCGGCGAAGGCGTCCGCCCAGCGGTCGGCCGGGAACCGGTGGGTGATGACCGAGGACACCGCCGCCTTGAGCGGCTCGGACGTCGAGAGCATCGAGCTCATGTAGTACCACGTCTCGAACATCTCCCGGCCGTAGATGCCCTTGAGCGTGATCATGTGGGTGATGACCCGCCCCCAGTCGATGGCGAAGGGGCCCTTCGGCAGCCCGAGCATGGCGACCTTCGCGCCGTGGTTGAGGTTGGCCAGCATCTCCTCGACCGCCGAGGGGGCACCGGACATCTCCAGCCCGATGTCGAAGCCCTCCTTCATGCCCAGCCGGCGCTGCGCGTCCTTGACCCGGGTCGTCGCGACATTGACGGCGAGGTCGGCGCCGGCCTGGGTGGCCAGGGCCAGGCGGTAGTCCGAGACATCGGTGACGACGACGTGCTTGGCGCCGGCGTGCTTGGCGATCGCCGCGGCCATCACCCCGATCGGGCCGGCGCCGGTGACCAGGACGTCCTCGCCGACCAGCGGCCACTGCAAGGCGGTGTGGGTGGCATTGCCCAGCGGGTCGAAGACCGCGCCCAGGTCGGGGTCGATGTCCTCGGGCTGGACCCAGACATTGGTCGCGGGGACGACGACATAGTCGGCGAAGGCGCCGTCGCGGTTGACGCCCACCCCGATGGTGTTGATGCAGACGTGGCGGCGGCCGGCGCGACAGTTGCGGCAGTGGCCGCAGACGATATGCCCCTCACCCGACACCCGGACCCCCACCCGGACCGCGGACCCGGCCGGGACGTCCTCGCCGACCTCGACGACCTCGCCGTAGAACTCGTGCCCGATGACCATCGGGGCGTGCACCGTGGACGCGGCCCAGTCGTCCCACTGCTCCAGGTGCAGGTCGGTGCCGCACAGCCCGGCACGGAGCACCCGGATCTTCACATCGAGCGGGCCGCAGACCGGCTCGGGCCGGTCGACCAGCTCCAGCCCGGGTCCGGCGGTCAGTTTGGTGAGGGCGCGCACGGAGGTCCTTCCGACAACGACGGCGGTATGCCGGCCCGCGGGTCGCGCCGGTCCGGCATACCGAATGTATCGCCCCGTCAGGCGGGCCGCCCCACCCCTGCCCTGCACCCTCGCGCGCCGCGTGGAAGGACGCCAGAGCCCGCCCTGGGATGGGGCGGGCTCCGGTGCGGGGCTGGCGGTCGGGTCAGCCGCCGGGGATGACGACGCTGGTCACCGCGGTGCCGTCGGTGTAGAGCTGGAGCACCTCGCGGCCGAGGTTGCCGATGACATAGCCGGGAGGCAGAAGGGTCGTCGTGAGGTGGTAGGTGGTCCGCACGTCGGTGGCCACCCAGTCGTTGACATCGCTGCCGGTGTAGCGGCGCAGGACGATGTCGTAGCCGTCGCCGACGGCGGTGGCGGACTCGACGTGGCCCTGGTCGTAGTACCGCAGCCCGCCGGTGGCTGCCGGGAAGGTGGTGGCCTTGGCGATCGTCTCGAGGTCCGTGACGACGGGGGCATAGTCCGACTTGACGAAGATCTCGTAGGCCGGAGCCGACGGCAGCACGTACTGGGCGATGGTCAAGGTCCCGGTCGGGCAGTCCAACGTCGACTTCCGGTACTCGGCCTCCCGGCCGCCCACCGTGCTCGTCCTGGAGTCGATGAGGACCGGGCCGACGGGGGCGTCGGTGCCGCAGTACTTCGACGTGGCGACGGTCGTCCCCGTGGGCGCCTCGGGCTCCGGCCCGCCATAGCCGACGGCGTCATACCGGTGGAAGGTGACCCGACAGTTCCCACCCTCGCCGAGGCACCAGGTGTCCGCGCCGGCCACGATGTTGGGCCGATGGACCGCGCTCCAGCCGGTAGGCAGGGCCACGGTGGCGCCGCCGAGGGTGGCCGTCCCTGACTGGGGGGCGTCGGTCGTCGCGGGGGTCTCGGTGGGCCCGGTGGCGTCGGTGGTCGGGCTCGACGGCGTCGTCGGAACCGTTGACCCGGTGGGAGTGCCGCCCGGAGCGGGTGAGCCATTGTGACCGGTGGCGAGGACCACCGCGGTGACCACAGCTGCCGCCGCAGCGACGCCGATGCCCGCGTGGAGCCACCGCCGGCTCTTGGCCGGGACGTAGGTGACGGTCCGCCCGGCCTCGGTCCCCCACGGGGGCGCGGGCGGAGTCCGGGTGGCTGGGATGTCCTGGACGGACTGCCGCTGCATCGCCTGGCCGAGGGCCTGGTCGAGCTGCTCGTCGCTCATGGCGTTCATGACTGGCCTCCGAGGATCTCGCGGAGCCGGCTCAGGGCCCGGCTCGACGTCGACTTCACCGTTCCTGCGGGGATGCCCAGCGACTCGGCGATCTCCGCCTCGTTCAGGGCCCCCCAGTGACGCAGCACCAGCACCTCGCGCATCTGATGTGGGAGCTGGCGCAGCGCGGACATCAGCTGCGCGTCGTCGGTCACGGCCTCGAAGCGCGCCCGGTCCGCCCCGTCGCTCGGGGTCGCCACCAGGTGCATGGTCCGGCGGACGACGCCGCGGTGTCGCAGCGCCGACCGGCAGCCGTTGACGACCGCGGACCGCAGGTAGGCCGAGGCGGCATACCCATTGCGCAGCGAGTCCTGGCGACGGTAGAGCGAGACGAAGGCGTCCTGGACGACGTCCTCGGCGGCTCCGACGTCGTCGACCAGCAGCGCCCCCAGGCGGACCAAGGGTGCCCATTGCTCGGCATACAGCCGGTCGAGGTCGAGCGGTGACGTGTCATGCGAAGCAGTCGTCACGCCCGGTCCCCTTTCACGACGTGTGGTCACACCTGGTAGTCGCCCCAGGTCAGGGCTCGGTTCCCTCGCATCATGACGGTATGCCGGCCGCAGCGCGCGACCGGGGCCGCCGAGAACCGGCCGCGCGCCGCTCAGAGATGCCTTGAGCTCCTCAGAACATGCCTTGGGTGGCGAAATGCCCGATTAAGCGGGCATCTGACGCACCAACGCAGTCGGCACCCGCTGGGCACCCATCCCCTCGACATGCCTTGGGTGGCGAAATGCCCGAATATGCCGACATCTGACCCACCAACGCAGTCGGCGACGGCCGGCTCAGGAGGAGGACGATGCGGCGAGCTGCCCGCAGGCCCCGTCGATCTCCCGGCCGCGCGTGTCGCGCACGGTCGTCGGTATGCCGGCCGCGACGAGCCGCTCGACGAACTGCTGCTGGACGCCGGGGCGCGACGCGGTCCACCGGGACCCCGGCGTCGGGTTGAGCGGGATCGGGTTAACGTGCACCCAGCCGTGCCCGCGGCGGGTGAGCTCGCGGGCGAGCAGGTCGGCCCGCCACGCCTGGTCGTTGACATCACGGATCAGGGCGTACTCGATCGAGACGCGGCGCCGGGTCGCGGTGAAGTACCGATGGGCGGCGTCGAGGACCTCGGCGACCGGCCAGCGGGTGTTGAGCGGCACGAGCTCGTTGCGCAGCTCGTCGTCGGGCGCGTGGAGGGACAGCGCGAGGGTGACCGGCAGCCCCTCGGCGGCGAAGGTGTCCATCGCCGTGACCAAGCCGACGGTCGACATCGTCAGCCCCCGAGCGGACAGCCCGAGGCCCTCCGGCGGGGCATCGACGAGCCGGCGCACGGCCGCGACGCTGGCGGCGTAGTTGGCCAGCGCCTCCCCCATCCCCATGAAGACGACATTGGAGACCCGCCGGGCGAGCGGGAGCTCCTCCCGGCCACCGGCGAGACCCCCGTCGCGCAGCGAGCGGGCCGCCGCGACCACCTGCTCGACGATCTCTGCGGCAGAGAGGTTTCGGGTCAGGCCGGCCTGGCCGGTGGCGCAGAAGGGGCAGTTCATCCCGCATCCGGCCTGGCTCGACACGCAGATCGTCACCCGGTCCGGGTATCGCATGACGACCGACTCGACCAGCGCGCCGTCGTGCAGCCGCCATACCGTCTTGACGGTGGCACCGGCGTCGGCGGTGAGGGTGCGGACCGGGGTGAGCAGGGTGGGGAGCAGGGCCTGGACCAGCTCGGCGCGCTGGGTGGCCGGCAGGTCGGTCATCTGCGCCGGGTCGGTCACCAGCCGGTCGAAGTAGTGGACCGACAGCTGTGCGGCGCGGAAGGCCGGCAGGCCCAGCTCTCTGAGGGCCTCCCGGCGCTGCGCCATGGTGAGGTCGGCGAGATGCCGCGGCGGGCGGGCCCGCCGCGGGGCGGTGAAGGTCAGCTGGCCCGGGCGCGGCCGGGGCGGGATGTCGGAGTCTGGCGTCATACCGGTGGGAGCGCGATGGCGAGGACGGCCCACACCACCGGCGCGGTCATGATGAGCGAGTCGAGCCGGTCCATCACCCCGCCGTGGCCGGGGAGGATCTTCGACATGTCCTTGATCCCGAGGTCGCGCTTGATCATCGACTCCATCAGGTCGCCCGTCGTCGCGGCGAAGGCCGAGGTCACGCCGAGGATGACGCCCACCCACCAGGGTCCGTGGAGCACCCAGACCAGCGACGCGACCCCGGCGAGGACACAGCCGAGGACCGACCCGCCCAGGCCCTCCCACGACTTCTTCGGCGAGATCGACGGCGCGAGCGGGTGTCGGCCGAAGAGAACGCCGACGGCATACCCACCGATGTCGGAGAAGGCGCTGACGAGCAGGAAGGTGAGCATCCGCCCGGCCCCGTCGCTGGGGACGAGCAGGAGGATCGCGAAGCCGAGGAGGAAGGACGGGTAGGCCAGGACGAGCAGGCCCGCGGCAAGGTCGACCGGGGCGCCCGGGCCACCGTCGGCGGCCCGCCACATGAGCATGGCTGCGGCGCTCAGCCCGAAGGTCACGACGAGGGACTGCGGGCCGCCGTAGAAGGCGGCCGGGAGCATGCACAGGGCCCCGAGCAGCGCGGGGAACAGGGGCACCCGGATGCCGTGCGCTCGCACGGCCCGGACCAGCTCCCACACCCCGGCGCAGATCCACCCGATGGCGACGACGAGGAAGGCGTCCTTGCGCCACATCAGCGAGCCGACGAGCATGATGCCGAGCCCGACTCCGGTCGCAACCGCCATCGGGAGGTTGCGGCCCGCGCGCGACCCTGCGGGTGCGGGCGGCGCCTGCTCGGAGGTCGTCATGAGGACGTGGGCCGGGCTGCCTCAGACCTCGAGGAGCTCGGTCTCCTTGTGCTTGAGCAGCGCGTCGATGGTCTCGACGTACTTCTTCGTCAGCTGGTCCAGCTCCTTCTCCGCGCGCACCCCGTCGTCCTCGCCGATGTCGCCATCCTTGATGGCGTGCTCGAGGTCGGTCTTGCCCTTGCGGCGGATGTTGCGGATCGAGACTCGGGCCTCCTCGGCCTTGTGGTGGGCCAGCTTGATGTAGTCGCGGCGGCGCTCCTCGGTCAAGGCGGGCAGGATGCACCGGATGACCACGCCGTCGTTGCTCGGGTTGACCCCGAGGTCGGAGTCCCGGATGGCCCGCTCGATATTGTGCATCGCCTTGGTGTCGAACGGCTTGATGAGGATGGTCCGCGCCTCGGGGGTGGTGAAGGAGGCCAGCTGCTGGAGCGGGGTGGGGGCGCCGTAGTACTCCACGACGAGCTTGTTGAACAGCCCGGGCGTGGCGCGTCCGGTCCGGATGCCGGCGAAGTCCTCCTTGGCGACCTCGACGGCCTTCTCCATCTTCTCTTCGGCCTCGAACAGCGTCTCGTCGATCATCGGTTGCGCTCTTCCCTCACTCCGCGGTGACCAGTGTGCCGATCCTCTCACCTCGCAGGGCGGCGGTGATATTCCCGTCGCCCTCCATGCCGAAGACGAGCATCGAGAGCTTGTTCTCTTGGCACAGCGCGAAGGCGGCCGCGTCGAGGATCCGCAGCCCCTGGGCGAGGGCCTCGTCGAAGGTCAGCGCCTCGATCTTGGTCGCGGTGGGGTCGGTCTTCGGGTCGGCGGTGTAGATGCCGTCGACGCCGCTCTTGGCGATGAGCAGCCGGTCGCAGTGGGTCTCCAGCGCACGCTGCGCGCTCACCGTGTCGGTGGAGAAGAAGGGCATCCCGGCTCCGGCACCGAAAATCACGACGCGGCCCTTCTCCAGGTGCCGGATGGCGCGCAGCGGGATATACGGCTCGGCGACCTGGCCCATCGTGATCGCCGTCTGGACCCGGGTCGGCACGCCCACCTGCTCGAGGAAGTCCTGCAGCGCCAGGCAGTTCATCACCGTGCCGAGCATGCCCATGTAGTCGGCCCGGGCCCGGTCCATGCCCTTCTGCTGCAGCTCCGCGCCCCGGAAGAAGTTGCCTCCCCCGACGACGACGGCGACCTGCACCCCGTCGGCCACGGCCGCAGCAATCTGCCACGCGATCCCCTTGACCACGCCCGGGTCCACCCCGACGGAGCCGCCGCCGAAGACCTCCCCGGACAGTTTGAGCAGGACGCGGCGGTAGGTGGGGCCGGTGGTCGGGTCCGTCATCAGGGTGCCTCCAGGTCGTGGTGTCCGGTGGAATCCTGTCACAGGCCGGCGGCTTCCCCAGTGGTCAGGTCCCGCTCGGCTCCTGCCCGTATGACGCCAGCCGCTCGGTGACCTCGGCGAGCTGAGCCTCGTCGAGGAGGCGGACCGGGGCGCCATACGCACCGGCGCGGAGCTGGACGTCGCAGAGGTACTCGAGGTACTCCACCTGCGGCATCACGGCGGGCAGGCTCGCCCCGACGAGGACCGCGCCGTGGTTGGCCATCAGGGCGGCGGTGCGCTCGGACAGCGCCGCGACCACCCCGTCGGCGAGCTCGACCGACCCATAGGTCGCATAGGGGGCGACCCGGACCGGGCCGCCGAAGAGGGCGCAGTAGTAGTGCGACGGCGGGACGACGTCCACGACGGTGGACAGGGCCGTGGAGGCCGGTGCATGGGTATGGACGATGGCGCGGTGCTCGGTGCTTCGGTAGACAGCCAGGTGCAGCGGCAGCTCGCTGGAGGGCTGCAGCGCGGCCTCGACCGGTGACCCGTCCAGGGTGTGCACCCCGACGTCGGCGACCGACATCTCGTCGTAGTCGACCCCGCTCGGCGAGATGACGACGAGGTCGTCGACCCGCACGGAGACATTCCCGGCCGTGCCGACGACCAGGCCCCGGTCCCGCAGTGCACGGCACGCGTCGACGACCTGCTGGCGGGCCAGCTCGAGCATGTCAGCCACCTCCTGTCCCGACGGTCACAGACCGGCGCCCACAACGCAAGGACGCGCCCGGTTCAATGCTGAACCGGGCGCGTCCTGGGCGTGGAAGGTCGGTCAGTGACCGACGCGGAACCGGGCGAACCCGGTGATCTCGGCGCCGGCCGCAGCGGCGACCTGGGCCACCGACTGCTTCTGGTCCTTCGCGAAGGCCTGGTCGAGCAGGACGTTCTCCTTGAAGTAGCCCGTCACCCGGCCCTCGATGATCCGCGGGAGGGCAGCCTCGGGCTTGCCCTCCTCGCGGGCCGTCGCCTCGGCGATGCGGCGCTCGTTCTCGACCGTCTCGGCGGGGATGTCCGCGCGGGTCAGCGCCGTGGGGCTGAACGCCGCCACGTGCATCGCGACATCCCGGGCCAGAGTGTCGTCGCCGCCGCTGGTCGCGACGAGGACGCCGATCTGCGGGGGCAGGTCGGGGCTGGTCTTGTGCAGGTAGGACACGACCGTGTCGCCGGTGACCCGTGCGACGCGGCGGACCTCGATCTTCTCCCCGATCGTCGCGTTCGCCTCGTCGAGGACGACCTGGACCGGCTGTCCGTCGAGCTCGCTGGCCAGCAAGGAAGCCGCGTCCGTCGCGCCGATGGCGACCGCGTGGTCGAGCACGCGGGCGGCCAGCGCGATGAACCGGTCGCCCTTGGCGACGAAGTCGGTCTCGCAGTTGAGCTCGAGCAGGGTGCCGACGCCGTCCCCGGCGACCGCGGTGACCAGGCCGTTCGAGGCGGACCGGCCCTCGCGCTTGGTGACGCCCTTGAGGCCCTTGACGCGGAGGATCTCCTGCGCGGCGGCGATATCGCCGTCGGCCTCGTCGAGCGCCTTCTTGCAGTCGAGCATGCCCGCGGCGGTCAGCTCGCGGAGCTTCTTGATGTCAGCGGCGGTGTAGTTCGCCATGAGTTCGTGTCACTTTCCTCGTCAGCGTGTTTCAGGTATGGCGGGTCAGGCCTGCTCGGCCTCGGCGTCGGCGACGACGGCCTCGACCGTGTTGACCGGCTCGTCGGCGGCCTCAGTGGCCTCAGTGGCCTCAGGCGCCTCGGCGACCTCGGCGACCTCAGCGGTCTCGACAGCATCGACGGCCTCGACAGCCTCGACAGCAGCCTCGGCGGCCGGCTCCTCGACCGGCGCTGCGACCTCATCGGCCGGGGTCTGGCTCGCTGCGAGCAGCTCGCGCTCCCACTCGGCCATCGGCTCGTCCTCGGCCGGCCCGGCCTCGACGCCCGACCGGCGCTGTGCCCGGGCCATCAGCCCGTCAGCGACCGCGTCGGCGATGACCCGGGTCAGCAAGGTGACCGAACGGATGGCGTCGTCATTGCCCGGGATCTTGTAGTCGACCTCGTCCGGGTCGCAGTTGGTGTCGAGGATCGCGATGACCGGGATGCCCAGCTTGCGGGCCTCGTCGACGGCGAGGTGCTCCTTCTTGGTGTCGACGATCCACACCGCGGAGGGGACCCGGCTCATCGTGCGGATGCCGCCGAGGGTCTTCTCGAGCTTGTCCAGCTCGCGGCGCAGGATGAGCAGCTCCTTCTTGGTGTGCCCGGAGCCTGCGACATCGTCGAAGTTGATCTCCTCGAGCTCCTTGAGCCGGGTGAGCCGCTTCGAGATGGTGTTGAAGTTCGTCAGCATCCCACCGAGCCAGCGGTGGTTGACATACGGCATCCCGACCCGGGTCGCCTGCTCGGCCACCGGCTCCTGGGCCTGCTTCTTGGTCCCGACGAAGAGGACCGAGCCGCCGTGCGCGACGGTCTCCTTGACGAAGTCGTACGCGGTGTTGATGTACGACAGCGACTGCTGCAGGTCGATGATGTAGATGCCATTGCGCTCCGTCATGATGAAGCGCTTCATCTTGGGGTTCCACCGGCGGGTCTGGTGCCCGAAGTGGACGCCGCTCTCCAGGAGCTGGCGCATGGTGACGACGGCCATGCCTCGTCCCTCTTTTCGTGTTCGGTTCGGTCAGTTGGCTGACGAGGTATGCCGAAGCAGGGCCTCGTCCCTGGCGCCTGCGTACGCACCCGCCCGGTCGACATACACCGACCAGGACTGCCGAGGTGCGCCCCGGCATACTGCCGGTGAGAAGACGCGCGAATTCGGCCAGCCCGGAACACCGGTCCAGCCGTGCTCCGAGTCTACCGCACCCGGGGGCCGTAGACTGACGCCGACCAGCCGGCGACGGGGGGCGGGACCGGCGCCGACGAGCAGGAGCAACCCCCGACGATGACCGCTTGGCTCGCGACCGCGCCGGCCCTCCTCGCGCTCGCCGTCCTCTGGTTCGGGCCGGGCCTGGCCGTCGGTGCGCTCCTCGGGCTTCGGGGCGTACGGCTGCTCGGGGTGGCCCCAGCGCTCTCCCTCACCATCGTCGCCGGCGGAGCGGTCCTCGCGCCATACCTCCATCTGCGGTTCACCCCGCTCACCGTCGTCGCGATGACCGCCCTTGCCGCCCTCGGTGCCGGCCTGGTCGGGCGACTGCTCGCTCGCGGCACAGGACGGCAGACCGCACCAGCGGCGTCGTCCGCGACGGGCGGCTGGTCCGGGACCGGTATGGTCCTCGCCGTCGCGGCCCTTACGGCGCTGGCCATCGGGTGGCCGGCCGTGACCGGCATCGGGTCCCCCGGCGAGCTCGTCGACAGCCCCGACGCGGTCTTCCACCTCAACCGACTGCGGCTCTACCTCGACAGCGGCAACGCCTCGTCCCTGCTCGTCGGCTACCCCAGCGGCTTCCACGACCTCGCTGCGGTGGTGCACCAGGTCACCGGGACCCCGCTCGACGTGCTCGTCAACCTCACCGCGCTGTCCGCAGCGGTCCTCGTCTGGCCGGTCAGCCTGCTCTGCCTGGCGTGGGCCGCTTTCCGGGGCAACCGGGCCGCGATCGTCGGGACCGGCGTGGCCGCCGCGATCGCGGTCGTCTTCCCCTCGGTCCTGCTCGGCTGGGGCGTCCTCTGGCCCAACCTGCTCGGTCAGGCTGCCCTGCCCGGCGTCCTGACCTTGTCCGTCCTCGTGGTCCGTGAACGTGCCGACGCCCGCCGGACCGGGGTGCGCGCCTACGTGACCCCTGAGACCGTGGCGCTGACGGCGGGGCTTCCAGGGCTCGGGCTGGCCCACCCGAACGCGGTGGTCGCCCTCATCCTCTTCGCCCTCGCCGGAGGAGTCACCGTCTTCGGGGCGCGTCTGGTCACCGGGCCCGACCGCGGCCGTGCCGCGGCGCTGCTCGTCACCAGCCTCGTCCTGCCGCCGCTGGCCGCCTTCGCTCTGGCCCGCATCTCGCCGCAGCTCGCCACCGCCGCGGCCTACACCTGGGCTCCCGACGAGCCAGTCACCTCAGCTCTGGTGCGCTTCGTCAGCGGCGCCGAACAGAACCGGCCCGCGTGGACCCTCGCGCTGCTCATGGCCCTCGGGGCAGCGGCGTTGTGGCGGCGCCGGCTCAGCCAGTGGCTTGTCACGGCATATCTCGCCTGTCTGGCCCTCTATCTGCTCGCGGCGACGACGACCGGGCCGGTGACCGCTCTGCTCACCGGCTTCTGGTACAGCGACCGGGTTCGCATCGCCGCCCTGGCCGTCGTGCCCGGAACGCTGCTCGCCGGGGCGGGCTTCGCCGTTGTCGTGCGGGCGCTGCGCACCTGGGGGCCGCCGCTGGTCGGCCGCCCCTGGTGGTCCGCGATCCTCGTGGTGGCCGCCGCGGTCGCGACGGCGACCTCTGGGCTCACCGCCGGGACCCGGTTCGACCGGGTGCACGACTACTACTACCCGGACGACGCGACTCACACGATCCTCACCGCGACCGACCGGACCGACCTGCTGGCCCTGGTCGCCCCGCTGCCCCTCGACGTCATGGTGGTCGGAGACCCGTCCAACGGCTCCGGATTGCTCTATGCGCTCACCGGACGGCCGGTGCTCCTGGCGTCGATCGGCGCGACGCGGGACCCTGCGGCGGTCCTCGTGGGCGAGCACCTGGCCGAGGTGGCGGCCCGGGCCGACGTCTGCGCTGCCCTGGTCTCGCTGCGCGCCGGGTATGCCGTCGACACGACGTACTCCTACTGGGGTCGGCACGTCCCCTCGACGGTCGGGCTGGTCGGTCTGGCCGGACGGCCGGGGTTCACTGCGGTCGCCTCGGCGGGGAAGTACACGCTCTACCGGATCACGGCGTGCCCGGGTCTGCAGTCACTCGCCGGGGCTGGAGCGGCCACCGGACAGTAGGGTGTCGGGCCATGGACCCGCTGGTCACCCGGATGCGTGAGTTCGGCACGACGATCTTCGCCCAGATGTCCGCCCTGGCGGTGGCGACCGGGTCGACCAACCTCGGGCAGGGCTTCCCCGATGTCGACGGGCCGTCGGAGATGCTCGACGCCGCGGTCGCAGCGATCCGCGGAGGCCGCAACCAGTACCCGCCGGGTCCCGGCGTGCCTGAGCTGCTCCAGGCGATCGCCGCGCACCAGGACCGGTTCTACGGGCTGACCGTCGACCCGCACCGCGAGGTCCTCGTCACCGCGGGAGCGACCGAGGCGATCGCGGCCACCATCCTCGCCTTGTGCGAGCCCGGCGACGAGGTCGTCACCTTCGAGCCGTACTACGACTCGTACGCGGCGACGATCGCCCTAGCCGGAGCGGTGCGGCGCACCTCGGTCCTGCGCTTCCCGGACTTCGCCGTCGACGTCGACTCGCTGAGCGCCGCCTTCTCCGAGCGGACCCGGCTGGTCCTGCTCAACTCCCCGCACAACCCGACCGGGAAGGTCTTCACCCGGGCCGAGCTGGAGCTTGTCGCAGACCTGGCCCGCCGGCACGACGCCTGGGTGGTCACCGACGAGGTCTACGAGCACATCACCTTCGACGGGGTCGCGCACATCCCCATGGCGACCCTGCCGGGGATCGCCGAGCGCACCCTGACGATCTCCTCGGCCGGGAAGACCTTCTCCGCCACCGGCTGGAAGGTCGGCTGGGTCACCGGACCGGCCCCCGCGGTCGCCGCCGTCCGAGCGGTCAAGCAGTTCCTCACCTTCGTCTCCGCCGGTCCCTTCCAGCCCGCCGTCGCCACCGCCCTCGCTCTGCCTGACGCGGTGTATGCCGACCTCGCCTCGAGCCTGCAGGGCAAGCGGGACCTCGTCTGCGCGGCGCTGGAGTCAGTCGGGCTGCCGGTCTCTCGGCCCGAGGGAACCTACTTCGTCATCGCCGACCTGGCCTCGTTGGCGGCCGGCGCGAGCGGGGTCGCGCTGTGCGAGGAGCTGGTCCGACGGTGCGGCGTCGTCGGCATCCCCGTGTCGGTCTTCCACGACGACGTCACGGCGGCGCCGACCTTGGTCCGCTTCGCGGTGTGCAAACGCGACGAGGTGCTCCGTGAGGCGGTTCGCCGGATCGGCGCGCTCCGGCCGTAGCCGACTCTCCTGGTTGTCCACAGTCCCGGTTCGGCGGGTCCCACCGTCCACAGGCCCGAGCGAGGCGCTGGCCCCGGCGTGGGCGCGGCCGGAGGCTGACGCCATGGCTGTTCAGGGCGTCGTCATGGGGCTCGCGGCCGTGTGCCTCGCCGGGCTCGCGGTGGCGGCGGAGCGCCAAGCACCTCCGACGTCGCCGCGGGTGGGTCTTGCGATGTCGGCCCCAACCACGCCAGCCGCCTCCCCTGGTTCGCGACCCGCTGCACCCGGTCCAAAGCCCCGTGGAGCAGGGGCCCACCGCGGCTGGGTGTGGCCGCTGACGCCTCGGCCCACGGTGGTGCACCCGTTCCGAGCACCCGCCGGGCCGTACGCCTCGGGGCATCGAGGAGTCGACCTCTCGGCCCCGGCTGAAGCCGCGGTCCGCTCACCCGCTGTTGGCGTAGTCAGCTTCGCGGGTGTGGTCGCCGACCGCGGAGTCATCGTCGTCGACCACGGCGGCGGGGTGCGGAGCACCTTCGAGCCGGTGGTCGGCTGGCTCCCGGTCGGGACCCGGGTCAACGCTGGAGACCGGGTCGCCGGCCTGGCGGCCACCTCCTGGCACTGCGGGTCGTCCTGCCTGCACTGGGGGGTCCGAGTCGGCGCGGAGTATGTCGACCCGCTGCGCTACATCGGACCCCTCCGGGTCGTGCTGCTGCCGATGGGTGGCCGGCTGCGCTAGCTCCGGGCGGGGTACGGCCACGCGGTGCAGCCGAGGAGGAACTTCGTCTGCTGGACCATGATCGGCGCGCGGGTCCCGGCCTTCGGACACCCCTCGTGACCGTGGCCGAGCAGGTGGCCGACCTCGTGGTTGATCACGTAGGTCCGATAGCTCGCCAGGTCGGTGCCGTACGTCTGGCTCCCACTCATCCAGCGGTACAGGTTGATGATGGCGCGATGGCCGGTGGAACAGCTGACCTTCTGGACGCCGGTCAGCTGTGGAGCACACAGGGCGTTCGTCGTCGTTGGGCTCGCTAGGGTGACCCGGACGTCGGCGCTTCGCCCCGCGGCAACGTCCGCTGGGGAGAGGTTGACGAAGCGGACCCCGTCGACGCCCTCCCAGCCGCGACTCCCATGGAGTACGGACTCGACGATCCGGGCGAACTCCTGGGTGTCGACATTGATCCCGCCCTCGGCCTCGACCGTGAAGCGCACGATGCGACCCGTGGCGCGTCCCGTACCGGCTGGGACCTCGAGGACAGCAAGGCGTCCGGTCCCTCGCTCCACCACGTCGACTGGAGCCCACCCGGCCGGTTTGACGGTCGAGCTCGTGGGCGACGGTGACGTGCTCACCAGTCCGCGGGCAGCAGCCGCCCCCGGCGGGACCTGGGTCGTGGCGGGTGCGGTGGCTGGGGAGGTCGGGGAGCTCGTCGCGCCGACTCCGGAGGGCGCGGCGACCGGTGCGGTTGCCGGCTGCGGGCGGGGTGCGCCGACCCGGGCCACGACCGTGCCGGCTAGGAGCAGCCCGACCAGGAGCCCGATGCTCCGGCGCAGCCGGCGGATGCGGCGCTGATGGCGCAGTCGTCTGGTCCGGCTTGTCTCGGTCCGGGGCGGTGCGCTGTCGGTTCGACGCGGGGTCGACGTCCCCCCGAGGTGGGTCATGGACCGAGCGACCCGATGAGCCGGGCGCCGCCGATGCTCCGAGCCTCTGGTGCCTGTCAGCGAGGCTGCGGAGCCGCGCCGCGTCGAGCTGGGGTCCTCGTTCACGGCGCACCTCCCTTCACCCGTCGAGCAACACTTCTTCCCCAGACTCTCTCACGCCCGCGGGTGAGCCTGCTCGTAGGACGCGCGCAGCCGCTCGGCACTGACATGGGTGTAGATCTGGGTCGTCGCCAGGCTGGCATGGCCGAGCAGCTCCTGGACGATCCGCAGGTCGGCACCACCGTCGAGCAGGTGGGTGGCCGCGCTGTGACGTAGTCCGTGCGGTCCGAGGTCAGGGGCGCCCGCGACATGGGCGAGCAGTGCATGGACGAGCCGCCGGACGGTGCGCTGGTCGATCCGGGCGCCCCGCGCCCCCAGGAAGGCCGCGGGCCCGCTGCCGGGCCGGGCCACTCGGCCACGCACCCCAAACCACGCGTCGAGGGCCCGGGCCGCGGGAGCGCCATACGGAACGAAGCGCTCCTTGGCGCCCTTGCCCATGACCCGCACCAGCCGGTCGTGCTGCGAGATGTCGTCGACGTCCAGCCCGCAGAGCTCACCGACCCGGATCCCGGTGGCATAGAGCAGCTCGAGGATCGCTGCATCCCGACGCCGGAGTGGACTCCCGTCGTCGGCGGCCAGTGCAGCGACGTCGAGCAGCGCGCCGGCCTGCGGCGCAGAGAGCACCCCGGGCAGCGTCCGGTGCCGCTTGGGCGCGACGAGTCGCGATGCGGGGTCGCTCTGGGCCCGTCCCGTGCGCGCCGCCCATCGGAAGAAGCTCCGTATGGCGGCCGCCCGCCGGGCCAGTGTCGCCCTCGAAGACCCCGAGGCGGCCAAGTCGGCCAACCAGGCACGCAGCTCGGGTAGGTCAACATCGTCGAGCGAGCCGGCGGGGGCATGGCCGTCGAGGTACCCGAAGAAGGACTCGATATCGCCGCGGTAGGCCCGTCGGGTGTGCGGGGAGGTCGAGCGTTCCAGGGCGAGGTGGCGCTCGAAGGCGTCCAGCAGCTCCTCGACGTCCATGACCTCACGGTGACCTACCCCGGCCTCCGATGCCATGAGCCACGCGGACAGCGCACCGCCCAACCTGCGACGAGCTGGGTCGCCTCACCCGCTGGGACATCGTCGCCAGCCACCCTCGACCCGCTCGACCAGCCCGACGAGCTGCATGGCCCCGAGGGCGGCCCGGACCTCGCCCTCGCTGCGGCCACTCGACCTCGCCAGCGCGGCCAGCGGCGCGGGACGACGCAGCGGGAGCGCCGCGAAGACCTGACGCGCCGATGGGTCGAGGCCGTCCTCGGGCCGTACCGGGCCCTGGCGCACCGGGGCGAGCTCACCCATCGCACCGACCAGCTCGACGACCTCGTCGGCGTCGGTGACAAGGACGGCATATCCGTCGCGGACCGCCTGATGACAGCCCGCAGAGGACATCGACGTCACCGGACCGGGGACGACGCCGACCTGGCGGCCCAACGTACGGGCCCATCGCGCAGTGTTGAGCGAGCCGGACCGCAGCGCCGCCTCGACGACGACGGTCCCCTGGGTGAGCACCGCGATGAGCCGGTTGCGAGTGAGAAAGCGGGACCGGGTCGGCGCGCACCCCGGCGGCACCTCGGAGACGACCGCACCTCGCCGAGCGATCTCGTCGATCAGCCGGGCGTGCCCGGTCGGGTAGAGCCGGTCCACGCCGCCTGCGACGACCGCGACGGTGAGCCCACCCCCTGCGAGAGCGCCCCGGTGCGCGGCACCGTCAATCCCGTATGCCGCACCGGAAACCACGGTGAAGCCGCGCTCGGCCAAGCCGGCACCGAGCTCCTCGGCCACCCGCTCGCCATACGCCGTGGCGGCCCGCGACCCGACGATCGCCACTGAGCGGCCAAGACGGTCCAGGCCGCCGCCGCGGACCCACAGGCAGTACGGCGGCACGGTGAGCTCGTCGAGGGCCGCCGGCCAGAGGTCGTCGCCGGGGACCAGGATCTGCGCCCCCGCGTCGTCGGCCCGCTCCAGGTCCGCATCGACATCGAGCGAGGCGACCCGAGCCGACAACGACCCGGCGCCCGAAGCCCCCGCCCGGACCATCGCCAGAGCCGCCTCGGGCCCGTGCTCGCGGACCAGCCTGCCGGCGAGCGGATCGGCGGGCTCGGCGAGCCGCGACCAGGCCACCCGGGCCCGGAAGGTCGGGTCGTCCGCCCGCCGCCGCAGCGGGGCGCCGCCGGCCCAGTCCTCCCGGCTGTCCGGATAGGGCGTCATGCGGCTTCCTCGGTGCTGCACCGCAGGGTGAGCGCGGACGCGATGTCATCGGCGGTCGGCGTGCCCCCGCCGTCGAGGTCACGAAGCGTCCACGCCATCCGCAGGCAGCGGTCGTACCCCCGCAGGCTCAGCCGGCCCCGGTCCAGAGCCTGGTCGAGCACTGCCGTCCGGGCGCGCGGAAGAGCGAGCGGCCCGGTCCGCAGCACAGAGCCGGGCACATCGCGGTTGAGCGACCAGCCCCAGGGAGCCAGCCGCTCCCCCTGGATGGCCCGGGCCTCCCGCACTCGTGCCGCCACGACCTCGGTCGGCTCCCCTGGCGGGCCGGTCAGCTGGGCGCGGGTGGGCCGGTCGACGTAGACCTGGATGTCGAGGCGGTCGACGAGGGGCCCGCCCAGCCGAGTGAGATAGCGCCGCCGCTCGTGCGGTCGACAGGTGCACCGCAGTCCCTTGCCGGAGCCGTGACCACACGGGCAGGGGTTGGCGGCGATGACGAGCTGGAAGCGCGCCGGGAAGCGGAACGCCCCGTTGGCGCGGGCGACGGTAACCTCGCCGGCCTCCATGGGCTGGCGCAGCGCCTGGAGAACGGCAGCAGCGAACTCGGGGGCCTCGTCGAGGAATAGCACCCCGTGGTGGGACAGGCTCACCGCTCCCGGGCGGGCCGTCCCACTGCCACCGCCGACCATCGCCGCCATCGACGCGCCGTGGTGCGGGGCGACGAAGGGCGCCTGGTGCGAGAGCACCCGGCCGCCGGCAGGGAGGACCCCGAGCACCGAGGCGACCGTGGCGACCTCAAGGGCCTGTTCCTCGGTCAGCCGCGGCAGCAGGCCGGGCAGACGTTCGGCGAGCATCGTCTTCCCGGCGCCGGGTGGTCCGACCAGCGCCAGATGGTGACCCCCGGCAGCTGCCATGGCGAGGGCATGTCGAGCGTCGTCCTGACCGACGACCTCGGCGAGATCCGGCGGCACGAAGGACTGCGTCGCCTCCGCAGCCGGCGGGTCGGCCAGCTCGACCGGGCAGCGGCCCTGGTCGAGGTCGTGGTACCGCGTGATGAGCCCCCCAAGGTCCCGCACCCCGACCACCTCGATCCCCGAGACCAGCCGGGCCTCAGGGACATTCGCCCACGGGACGACCACCGTCGGGAAGCCCGCAGCCCGGGCGCCCAGGACGAGCGGGAGGACACCCCGGATGCCGCGCACCGTCCCGTCCAGCGCCAGCTCACCGAGGTGGACGACCCCGTCGACCAGGGCCGCCGGCACCGCCCGGGCCGCGGCGAGGACCGCGACGGCGATGGCCAGGTCGAAGCCCGACCCGCTCTTGGGCACCGAGGCCGGCGACAGGTTGATCGTCACCCGCCGCGGCGGGAAGGGCACCCCGCTGTATGCCGTTGCGGACCTGACCCGCTCCCCCGCCTCCCGGACCGCGGGGTCGACGGTGCCGCTGAAGACGATCTTCGGCAGCCCAGGGGTGATATCGACCTCGACGTCGACGAGCATCCCTCGGATGCCCACGAGCCCGACCGACCGGGTCCGCCCGAGGTGCATCAGAGCACCCCGACGAGATGGTCGACGATGCCGGGACCGGACCGGGGCCGGAGCACCCCGACGATGTCGACCCGGATGTCGTCATACGGGCCGGGGTTGAGGGCCAGCCACATCGCCGCGAGCCGGCGCAGCCGGGCGAGCTTGCGCCAGGGCACCTGCTCGACCGGCAGACCGAAGTCCGCGGACCGCCGCGTCTTCACCTCGACGACGACCAGGCAGCGCCCGTCGACCGCGACGATGTCGATCTCCCCGGCGGGGCAGCGCCAGTTCGTGGCGAGGACCTCGAGACCGCGCCGCTGCAGGTGGCGCACCGCGAGCCGTTCGCCGTAGGCCCCGACGGCACGGGTCACGGCGGCGCGCGGCGCGGGGTCGTGTCGTTCCACTCCCCCAGCCTGGGGCGACGACCGGCCGCGCGCCGAGCCCTGGCTCGGAGCCTGTGGAGGATGGGACGAGCGGGTGACTCCCTGTGGACAACCCGAAGGCGAGCAGGAGAGCGTCAGCGGGAGAACGGACCGCCCTTGGGCAGCTCGATCTCGGACTTGGCGAGCTCCTCGATGTTGACATCCTTGAAGGTCACCACGCGGACGTTCTTGACGAACCGGGCGGGGCGGTAGATGTCCCAGACCCAGGCATCCTGCATGGTGATATCGAAGAAGACCTCACCGCCGTCGCTGCGGACCTTCACATCAACCGAGTTGGCCAGGTAGAACCGCCGTTCGGTCTCGACGACGTGGGTGAAGAGCGAGACGACGTCGCGGTACTCCCGGTAGAGCTGGAGCTCCATGTCGGTCTCGTACTTCTCGAGGTCTTCAGCGCTCATGGTCCGTCCTTGTCGTCGCCGCAGCCACCGCGGCATCCGGGTCACCATCATCCCCCACCACCGGGAGGCGCCACGACCGCCGGTGCTGCGGCGTGACCCCGAGCTGGCGCAGGGCGTCGAGGTGCTCGGGGGCGGCATACCCCTTGTTGAGCTGCCAGCCGTAGCCGGGGTGGTCGCCGGCCAGCCGGATCATCATCGCGTCGCGCTCCACCTTGGCCAGCACGCTCGCCGAGGCCACCGTCGAGCAGCGCAGGTCCGCCTTGACCATCGTGTGGACCGGTGGGGTGGTCGGCGCCCCGTCGAGCCCGTCGGCGAAGGCGAACAGCCCGACCTCCTCGGGTGCGGTGAGCCAGTCGTGCGATCCGTCGAGGATGACGAGGTCAGGTATGACGTCCAGCGCCGCCAGCGCCCGGCGACCGGCGAGCCGTAGCGCCGCGATGATGCCGACGGCGTCGATCTCGTCCGCGCTGGCATGCCCGACCGCATAGGCCCCCGCCCAGCGGCGGATCCGCGGGACGAGGGCCTCGCGCGCAGCGGGAGTGAGCAGCTTGGAGTCCCTGACCCCGGAGGGTGCCGAGCGGGCCGACTCGCCGAGGACGACGACGCCGACCGAGACCGGACCCGCCAGCGCCCCCCGGCCGACCTCGTCCATGCCGGCGAGGACGGCATACCCAGTGCGCTGCAGCCCACGTTCGGTGCGCAGCGAGGGCGCACGACGCCGCGAGGTCGAAGGCACGGTGGGCTACGGGGTGACGGCGGGGTTCGGCACCTTGGCGAAGACCTCGGTGGGCTGCCCCAGCCCGGTCCAACGGTCCAACGGCCAGACGAGCAGGACGGCACGGCCGGTGATCTTGTCGATCGGGACCGAGCCCTGGCTGCCGTCGCCGCCGACGGGGTGCCACCGGGAGTCGGCAGAGTCACTTCGGTGGTCGCCCATGACCCAGACCTTGCCGGCCGGCACGTGGATGTCGAAGGCCATCGTGCTCGGGGCGTTGCCGGGCTTGAGGTAGGGCTCGGCGATGGCGACCCCGTTGACCTTGATCGGGCCCTTGCCGTCGCAGGTGACGTGGTCGCCGGGCAGGCCGATGACCCGCTTGATGAGGTGGTTCTGCGAGTCGTCGGGGAGCAGGCCGATGAAGGTCAAGACGTTGTGCGTCACCGCGTTGAGCCCGCGCCTCGGGGCGTGCGAGGGCTCGGTGATCCACGGGCTGGCCGGCGCGCCGGGGTCCTCGAAGACGACGATGTCGCCGCGCTTGAGGTCGAACGGGCCGGGCGTGAGCTTGCTGACGATGACCCGGTCGTCGGTGAGCAGGGTGTCCTCCATCGACCCGGAGGGGATGTAGAAGGCCTGGACGAGCCAGGTCTTGATGACGAAGGAGAGGACCGACGCCATGACGACGACGATGACGATCTCCTTGACCACGGCGAGGATGGTCGACACCACCGTGGGTGACACCGAGCCTGCGGTGCGGTCGCTGCCGAAGACCTCCTCGGCGTGCGGGTCGCCGGACACCGGGTCGACCCCGGCGGGTTCACCCGGGAGGGGGTCGACCGTCGGCGCCGGGGCCTGGAACGTCCCGTGCTCCTCAGCCATCCGCCATCGCTCCTGGGATCCCACTCGGTGCCGAGGCCAGCTGCCCCAGTCGTTGCGTCGGCCAGTATCGCACCCAGACCTTACCGACGACACGATCAAAGCCGACGAGTCCCCCGCCCGGGTCACCGAGGTGGCGCCGGGAGTCGTCGGATCGGTCCCGGGCGTCCCCCATGAGCCACAGGTGCTCCGGAGTGACCGTGACCGAGAAGGTGGTGGCGCTGGGCTGCAGGCCGGCGGCGAGCCAGGGCTCGGCGAGCGGCTCCCCGTCGATGGTCACCGCGCCGGTGTCGGTGCAGCAGGCGACGGTCTGACCCGGTATGCCGAGCACCCGCTTGACGACCTCGGCGCCCTCCCCCCACGGACTGTCGACAACGACAACGTCCCCGACCCGAAGCGAGGCCGGACCGGCGCGACGGTCGACGAGGAGTCGGTCCCCGACCACCAGGGTCGGCTCCATCGAGGTCGAGGAGACGACGACCGCACGGACGACATACCGGTCCAGGAGGACGATGACGAGCGCCAGCGCGAGCAGCGCGGCGACCGCGACGAGCAGGCGACGGCGCCCCCGCGTCACTTCGCGGTGGACTCGCGCTTCTCCTTGATCTTGGCGGCCTTGCCGCGCAGGTCGCGCAGGTAGTAGAGCTTGGCGCGACGGACGTCACCGCGGGTGAGGACCTCGATCTTCTCGACGATCGGGGTGTGCACGGGGAAGGTCCGCTCGACGCCGACGCCGAAGGACACCTTGCGGACCGTGAAGGTCTCGCCGATGCCGCCGCCGTGGCGACGGATGACCACGCCCTGGAAGACCTGGATCCGGGAGCGGTTGCCTTCGATGACCTTGACGTGCACCTTGATGGTGTCGCCGGCGCGGAAGTCCGGGATGTCGTCGCGCAGCGAGGCCTTGTTGACGTCGTCGAGGTTGTGCATCGGATTCTGCTTCCTTGCCGCGCCACAGGTCGCCGCTGCTGGGTCTGTCGGTTGGGCGCCGGGCCGGGCCGCGCGGAGTGCCTCCGCTCCCCCTGTGGCAGGGGCCGCTGCTGATGCCTGACGCAACGGGTCATTCTGCCAGACCGCCGGCCCAGGCCGAAATCCGGCGGGCCTCGCAGCACCCCCGACCCCGGCATAGGCTCGACGCCGTGCAGACCTTCCCGATGCCGGACGGCCGCGACCTCGAGGTCGTCGTCAGCGGGCCCGCGGACGGCATACCGCTGGTCTACCACCACGGGACGCCAGGCTCGGCCCACCAGTCCCGGTCCACGGCCCGGGCCGCGCACGCGCTCGGCCTGCGCCTGGTCACCTTCTCCCGCCCCGGGTATGGCGGGTCGCACCGTCGGGCCGGGCGCGCCGTGGCCGATGTCGCCGAGGACGTCACCGCCATCCTCGACGCCCTCGGAGCGGACCGGTGCCTGACGGCCGGCTGGTCCGGGGGCGGGCCGCACGCCCTGGCCACCGCAGCCGCGCTCGGCGACCGGGTCGCCGGAGCACTGGTCATCGCCGGGGTGATGCCGGCCGACGTCCCCGGGACTGAGCTCACCGCCGGGATGGGTGAGCAGAATGTCGAGGAGTTCGCCCTGGCGAGTACCGGGGAGACGGCGCTGCGGCCCTACCTCGAGGCCGAGGCCCCCGGCCTTCGCGGCGCGAGTGCGGCCGAGCTCATCGCGGCGCTGGCCTCGCTGCTGCCAGAGGTTGACCGCGCCTGTCTGACCGACGAGTACGGCGAGGATCTCGCGGCCGACTTCTCCGCCGCGCTGGCCCACGGCGTCGACGGCTGGCTCGACGACGACCTGGCTTTCACCCGGCCCTGGGGCTTCGACCTGGCCTCGATCGCGACCCCGACCTTCCTCTGGCAGGGCACCGAGGACCTCATGGTGCCGCTGGCCCACGGGGAATGGCTGGCCGGGGAGATTCCGGGGATCCGGGCGCACCTGGTCCCGGGCGAGGGGCACCTGTCGATCGGTGTCGGACGTCTCCCGCAGATTCTCGGCGAGCTCGCGGCCGTCCTGCGCTGACCGTCTGGCGCCCGGTCGGTTGGGTATGCTGTGCCCACCTCGGGCACCGCCCCGTCCCTTACCGTGCCGTACCGCACCGCCGGTCCCTGGCGCCGGAGATCTCATGAGCACCAGCCACGCCGTCCGCTTCGGCCGCACCGCCCCCGGCATCGTCGTCACCGACCTGGCCACCGCGCTGGACTTCTACTGCGGGGTCCTCGGGATGACGAAGACCTTCGAGAACGGCGACCCGGTCGGCTTCGTCATCGTCGAACGCGACGCCGCCGAGCTCCACCTGAGCCTCGACCCGTCCCATCGGCCGAGCACCATCAATGTCGCGCACCTCATCGTCGACGACGCGACGACCCTGCACGACCATCTCGTCGCCGCGGGCGTGCGCATCGTCAAGGGCGTCCGCGACCACGACTTCGGGCTGCGCGCCTTCGTCCTGGCCGATCCCTTCGGGAACCGGATCGACGTCGGCGAGCCGATCTGACGCTGCCCCCGTGTGGCTCTCGCCCGGGGGCTAGCTCCCGAGCGGGTCGCCCTCCGCAAGACCGGCCTCGGTGAGCTCGAGCCGCCGGGTCAGGCCGAGCTCGCCGAGGAAGGTCTCGTCGTGGCTGACGACGACCAGTGCCCCGCGGTAGGCCGAAAGGGCCTCGCCGAGCCGGGCGACCGAGGCGAGGTCGAGGTTGTTCGTCGGCTCGTCGAGCAGCAGCAGCTGCGGTGGCGGCTCGGCGAGCAGCAGCGCGGCCAGGGTGGCCCGGAAGCGCTCACCGCCGCTCAGCGTCTCCACGGGCTGCTCCACGGAGCGACCCCGCAGGTGCAGCCGGGCCAGCCGGGCCCGGACCTGACCTGGTGTGCTGGTGGGGGCCAGGGTGCTCAGGGCGTCGAGGACCGAGCGGGACGGGTCGAGCAGGTCGACCGACTGCGGGAGGTAGCCGACCGGGACCGGCGTGAGGCAGACCCCCTCGACGGTGAGCTGACCGGCCACGGCGCGCAGCAGGGTGGTCTTGCCGACCCCGTTCGCGCCGACGAGGGCGACCCGTTCCGGGCCGCGCAGCTCGAGGTCGACGACCTGGCCCGTGGGCAGGTGGAGGTCCGACAGCCGCAGGGTGGTGCGCCCCGCGGGGACGACTGTGCCGGGCAGGTCGACCCGGATGGGGGCGTCGTCGCGCAGCGCCTCCTCGGCGGCCTCCAGCGCCTGCTTGGCCTTGGCCACCCTGTCCTCATGGACACCCCCGATCCGGGCGGCGCTCTCCTGCGCCCGGCGCTTGCGTGCGTCGGCCATCATCTTCGGCATCCCGGAGCGTTTGGCGTCGAGGCGGCCGTACCGGTCCCGCCGGGCCTGTTTGGTCACCTGGTCCTGGAGGTCGCGGCGCTCCCGACGGACCGCGGCATCCGCGGTCCGCACCCGCTGCTCGGCGGTCGCCTGCTCCTGCTCGACCACCTCGAGGTATGCCGAGTAGGTGCCTCCGACGATGCGCACCCGGCCCGATCGCAGCTCGGCGACCTGGTCGACGTGCTCGAGCAGCTCACGGTCGTGGCTGACGACGAGGAGGACGCCCCGGAACGCCTCGACGGCATCGATGAGGTGCGCCCTGGCCCGCCGGTCGAGGTTGTTCGTCGGTTCGTCGAGAAGCAGGACGTCGGGCCGGCGGAGCAGCCGGGCGCCGAGGGCAGCGAGGACCCGTTCGCCACCGGAGAGGGTGTCGACCGGGCGGTCGAGGTCGAGGTGGCCGAGCCCGAGCTGGGCCAGCGCCAGCGCGGCGCGCTCCTCGACGTCCCAGTCTGCCCCGACGAGGTCATACAGCTGCGGGTCGAGGTCACCGGCAAGGATGCGGCGCAGCGCCCGACGTGGCCCGGCGATACCGAGGAGGTCGTCGAGCCGGTCGGCGACCTCGGCGTCGAGCCGCTGCGGGAGATAGGCCGAGAGTCCGACGACCGAGACCGAGCCCCGAGTGGGCGCCAGCTCGCCGGCGAGCAGCCGCAGCAGGGTCGACTTGCCACAGCCGTTGGCGCCGATCAGGCCGGTGCGACCGGGCGGGACGGTGACGTCGAGACCGTCGAGGACGCTCTGGCCGTCCGGCCAGGTGAAGGAGAGGTCCGAACAAAGGACCGTAGGTTGCGGCATGGCGGTGCTCCGGAGCGAGTCGGTCTGCACCTGCTGTCGGCAGGTGGCGGAACGGGACTCACACGAGCACGGCAGGCTCCTTCGTCGGCGGCCAGGGACAGGACCCACGGTACCGCCGGGTCCGCCGTGCGGGCGAGGGACTTTCCACCGCCGGTTCCGGCGGCAGGTCAGCGGCGCCGTTTACGCATCAGCACGGTGCCCGGGTATGGCGACCCAAGAACGACCCGGTAGCCGGCCCGTTTGTACAACCGAATATTCCGGGCGCTCTGCGCACCGGTGATCAGCCAGAGGTCGGTGACCTCGGGTGGAGCGGCCTGCTCGGCATACTCCAGGAGCACTCGACCCAGCCCGCGACCCTGCCAGTCGGGCGCGACCATGAGCCGACCGACCTCCCAGGTGCCGTCCTCGTCGACCCGGCCACGGACTGAGGCGATGAGCCGACCGTGCGAGCGGACCACCCAGGTTCGCCATACCGAAGATGAGGCCCGGACGTCGTCCAGGGTCTCGACCAGCGGTGGGATGTCCCAGGTGTCGTTGACCCGGCCCTCGCCCAGCCAGCAACACCGCTGGAGGACGAGCAGCTCCGGGGCGTCCGCGGGCACACTCGGGACGATGGCCAGGTCAGTGATATCGCCCACCTGCGCCGGGGGGACCAGGTCGGGGCGGCGCGCGGCGGTGCGGCGCAGCGACTCCGCCCGCCGCCAGGCAGCGATGCGGGCGTGGTCGCCGCTGCGGAGGACCTCGGGCACGGCGTGGCCGCGCCAGACCGCGGGCTTGGTGTAGACCGGGTGCTCCAGCAGGCCGCCCTCGTGGGACTCCTCGACGAGCGACTCGCTGTTGCCGACGACGCCGGGCACGAGCCGGGCGACCGCCTCGACCATCGCGAGGGCGGCGACCTCGCCGCCGTTGAGGACGTAGTCGCCGAGCGAGAGGACCGAGACGCGGCCGTACAGGGCGGCCTCCTCGATGACCCGCTCGTCGATTCCCTCGTAGCGCCCGCAGGCGAAGACCAGCCACGGCTCGGCAGCCAGCACCCGGGCGTGGGCCTGGGTGAACCGCTCCCCCGCCGGGCTCGGGACGACCAGATGCGGCACCGCCGGCGGCGCCTCGGAGCCGCGGATCGCGTCGAGCGCCTCGCCCCACGGCTCGGGGAGCATGACCATGCCCGCCCCCCCGCCGTACGGGGTGTCGTCGACGGTGCGGTGGCGGTCGTGGGTGTGTTCGCGCAGGTCGTGGACGCGCAGGTCGAGCAGCCCGGCGGCCTGAGCGGACCCGATGAGGGACAGCCGCAGCGGCTCGAGGTAGGCCGGGAAGATCGTGACGACGTCGATCCTCATGAGCCCAGCTCCAGCAGGCCCTCCGGGGGGTCGACGACGACCCGGCCGCCAGAAACGTCGACGACGGGGACCAGGGCGCGGACGAAGGGCACCTCGGCGGTGCCTCCACCGGCCAGGTCGAGGACGAGCCGGTCCTGCGCGGCGCCGACGACAAGGCCGGTCACGGTGCCGACGGGGCTGCCGTCCGGGCGCTCGGCGCGCAGGCCAACGAGGTCATCGGCATACCAGGCGTCGTCCTCCACTTCGGGAGCCTCGGCCGGGAGCAGGAGCAGCGACCCACGCAGGCCCTCCGCGCCGGTGCGGTCCGGGATCTCCTCGAAGCCGAGCAGCCAGATGCCGTTATGGTCCCGGGCGGAGCGCACGGTCAGGGCCTTCGGGGTGCCGCTGCCGGCCGGGGCGCGGGTCGGGAAGATGGTGCCGGGGGTGAACCGGCCGCCGGGGTCGTCGGTGTGCAGCTGGACAGTCACCTCGCCACGGATGCCGTGCGGTTTGCCGATCCGCGCGACGACCTGGGCGTCACCGGCGGCGCCTCGGGATGGCCGGGCCTTGGGCGGCATACCGCTCCTCAACGAGTTCTGGTCCGAAACGGGTCAGGGGTGCACCCACGACGGGCACACCCCTGACCGAGGTCGAGCTCAGCGCCGGTCGGTGTCGACGATGTCGACCCGCACGTCACCGCGCGAGCTGATGGCGGAGAGCACGGTACGGATCGCGCTGGCCGTGCGGCCGGAGCGCCCGATGACGCGGCCGAGGTCCTCGGGGTGCACCCGGACCTCGAGCACGGTCCCGCGGCGCAGGTCCCGCCGTCGGACGACGACATCCTCGTCGTGGTCGACGATCCCCTTGACGAGGTGCTCCAAGGCTTCCTCGAGCATGGGCTCAGGCCTGCGCTGCGTCGTCGGCCGGAGCGGCGTCCTCGACCGGGGCCTCGGCGGCCGGAGCCTCGGCGGCCGGCTTCGCGGCGGCCTTCTTCCGCGGCGTCGTCGCCCCGCCCTTGGCGTCGAGCGTGGTGCCCGCAGCCTTGACGGCGGCCTCGTAAAGGTCCTTCTTGCTCGCCCGAGGGGCCCGGACCTGCAGCGACGCGGCCGGGGCGTCGCCGCCCTTGAAGGTGGCCCAGTCGCCGGTCACCTTGAGCAGCGCGACAACCTGCTCGCTCGGCTGGGCGCCGACGCGGAGCCAGTACTGCGCGCGCTCGGAGTCGATGTCGATGAGCGAAGGCTCCTCGGTGGGGTGGTACTTGCCGATCTCCTCGATCGCCCGGCCGTCGCGCTTGGCGCGCGAGTCCATGACGACGACACGGTAGAACGGTGCACGGATCTTGCCCATGCGCTTCAGACGGATCCTGACGGCCACGACAGTGGTCTCCTGCTTCGTATGGCGAGCGCGGCGAGACCGGAGCAAGGCGCTCCGGGGTGCCGGCACTGCGGGGTGTAGGCGTCCGGACCCGACGGGTCCGAAGGGAGTACAGCGACCTATTCTGCCAGATCCGCCGTGGTGGTCCGGCCCGCTCCGGGCCGTGCGCGCGGGCTACCGGTTGCGCCAGGCGTCCGGTGCACTACTCAAGGCCACGACGTGCTCCGGCAGCTCGCCGGCGAGGACGCCGGCCAATGTGGTCTCGTCGAGGACCCGGCGCAGGCTGGCCCGCACCGCGACCCAGACCGTCGGGAGGTGGTCGGCCGGCGGCTGGTAGGTCATGTCGTGCGGACGTAGCCCGCGCACCTCGGCGAGCGGACCGTCAACGGCCCGGAAGACGTCGCCAAGGGAGATCTGCGCAGCCGGGCGCGCGAGAGCGTAGCCGCCCGCGTTGCCCCGGGTGCTCGTCACCAGCCCGGAGCGCCGCAGGTCGGACAGGATCGCCTCGAGGAACTTCTTCGGCAGGGCCTGCCGCGACGCGATCGCCTCGGCGCTGACCGGGCCGGTTCGGTCGACCTGAGCGGCGGCAAGGGACAGCATCGCTCGCACCGCGTAGTCGGTCCGCGCGGAGATGTCCATGGGCCGATTCTTGCCCATCCGCGGCCCACGCAGGACCGTAGTCGCCTGATCAGCGCGTCGCGACACCACGGCGGGCCCGGATCCCCCGGTCAACGGCGGCGAAGACGGCGTCGACGGCGATGCCGATGACCAGGATCGTGATCATGAGGGCGATCATGTAGGTCGTGTCCTGGAGCTCGCGGCTCTGGGTGAGGAAAACGCCCAGGCTCGGCCGGTTCGCGATCGCGACGAGGAGCTCCCCGGCGAGCAGCGAGCGCCAGGCGAAGGCCCAGCCCTGCTTGAGGCCCGAGGTGATGCTCGGCAGCGCCGCGGGAAGGACGACATGGCGGTACAACGCCAGGCCGCGCGCCCCGAGGTTCCTCCCCGCCCGGACGAGCAGGCCCGGGACGTAGTCCACCCCGGTGATGACGCCATTGGCGATCGAGGGCACCGCACCGATGAGGATGACAAAGAGGATCGCCTGCTCGCTGAGCTGGAAGAGCAGGATCGCGAGCGGGAACCACGCGATCGAGGGCATGGTCTGCAGCCCGGTGATCATCGACCCGATCGCCGAGCGCAGCACCTTCGACTTGGCGACGACCACCCCGAGGGCCAGGCCGACGACCGCGGAGATCGCGAAGCCGACGAGGCCGCGGGTCATCGTGATGCCGATGGCGGTCCAGAACTCCGGGGTCGTCCCCTGCCGGCCGAGCTCGGCCAGCACTGGACCCGGGCCGGGCAGGAGGTAGCTCGGCTTCCAGCCACTCCAGACCACGCCCTGCCAGGCGAGCAGGGCGAGCCCGGCGGCAGCGAGCTTGGGCCAGGCCGCCTCCCAGAGTCGCCGGCCCCGGGGGGCGCCGTCCGCGGCGTCGAGGGAGTCCAACCCGCGCAGCTGCGCGTGGACCTCGCTGGCCCGGCTCGCGGTGCCAGTGGAGGTGCCAGTCGTGGTGTCAACGGCCATGGCGGGCCACCTCCGCCCGAAGCGCGGTGAGGATCCGTCCGGACAGGGCGGACACGGCCGGGTCCTCGATGCGGCGCGGACGCGGCGCGTCAACCCGCCACTCCTCGACGACCCGTCCGGGGCGGCTCGAGAGCAGAACCACCCGGTCACCGAGGCGGACTGCCTCGCGGACGTTGTGGGTGACGAAGATGACGGTCAGGCCCCGGGTCGCCCAGATGCTCTCGAGCTCGTCGTGGAGCAGGTCGCGGGTCATGGCGTCGAGGGCACCGAAGGGCTCATCCATGAGCAGGACGGGTGCCGCCGTCCCGAGCGTGCGGGCCAGCGCGACCCGCTGGCGCATCCCGCCGCTCAGCTCGTGCGGCCGTTTGGAGGCGAACTCACGCAGCTGCACGGCGTCGAGCAGGTCGAGGGCCGCCGACTCGCGGGTGGACCGCTCGACGCCGGCGAGCCGCATCGGCATCGCGACATTGTCCAGGGCGGACAGCCACGGGAAAAGCGCTGCCTCCTGGAACATCAGCGTCGCCCGACCGGCCACCTCGACGGTCCCGGTGCTCGGCTTGTCGAGCCTGCTGACCAGGTTGAGCAAGGTGGACTTGCCACACCCCGACGCACCGACGAGACAGACGAACTCCCCTGGCTGGACGTCCAGGTCGATGCCGTCGAGAGCGAGCACGGCGCCGAAGCGCTTCGTCACGCCCTCCAGCCGCACCGCCGGCGCCACGGTCTGCTCTGGTGCCGGAGCCTGCAGTGTCAGCGCGGTCATGACGCCACCGCCGGCAGGCCACGGGCGGTGAGGACCGCGTTGAGGATGGACAGGTCGACGAGCCCGTCGAGCGCCGGCTTGGTCTTGAGGATGCCCACCTCGAAGGCGTGCTCGGCACCGGCGACGACCGAGGAGGCAACCGGGTCGCTGGTGAAGTCGAGGTTCTTCCATGACGCAGCGAGGACATCGGCCTTGATCGGCTTGCCGGAGACCGTGGCGATGACGTCGGCGACATCCTGCTGGGCCTTCGCCGGAGTCGTGCTGATGACCTGCAAGGCGTCGACGCCTGCCTCGACGAGGGCGCGGACCGTGTCCGGGTGCTCTTGGAGGAAGTCGGTGCGCACCGCGAGCAGGGTGACCGCGAACTTCCCGTTCGGCCAGACGGTCCGCTCGTCGAGGAGAACGTGCGCGCCGCTGTCGAGGATGAGCCGGGTCGCATAGGGCTCGGGCACCCACGCCCCGTCGATGAGCTTCTGGGCGAAGGCGCTCAGCGTCTGCGAGTTGTCCATCGGCGAGATGTGGACGTCGCCGCCGCCCTGGAGGTCCGAGGTGAGGTTCTGTGTCTTGAGCCAGTACCGCAGGGCGATGTCCTGGGTGTTGCCGAGCTGCGGGGTGGCGATCGTCTTCCCGCGGAGATCAGCAGCGGAGGTGATGCCCGGCCGGACGACGAGGAAGCTGCCGCCGCTGGCCGCGCCCGCGACCACCCGGATCGCCTGGCCCCCGCTGTTGATGAAGGTGTTCGTGGCCGGGCCGGGGCCAACATAGGTTGCATCCACGGCGCCGGACTTCAGCGCCTCCATGGCGGCCGGTCCGGCGTTGAAGGTCGAGACTTCGAGCTTCGTCGACCCCAGGCGCTTGGCGAACAGGCCCTCGCGGTCGGCGACGATCGGGACGGCATGGGTGACATTGGGGAAGTACCCCAGGCGGACAGTTGCCGGGGCGGGCGCGGAGCCGGACGACCCGGAGGTAGTCGGCGTCCCGCTTCCCGAGCCGCAGGCGCCCAGCGTCGCGACGACGGCGACGAGCAGGCCGACGAGCCGGCCCCGGCGGCGCAAGACGGAATGGTGTCGAACGGTCATGAGTGGTTCCCCTCAAGGAGTTGGTCGGCGCCTCCCCCGGCGCTCGGTCAGGAACCACTCTAACTCTGCTATTCCTATAGGGCAGATCGGATTACTAGTATTGTGACCCAGGTCACACTCAAACGGTTGGCATCAGCGCTCCCCTGAGCACGATATGCCGGGGGTGCTGGAGCGCCTCGACCGCCGCCCTCGGGTCGGCGTCGAGAACGACGAAGTCGGCGGGCGCGCCCTCCGTGAGCCCCGGCTGGCCGAGCCACGAGCGAGCCTCCCAGGTCAGCGCGCCGATGGCCTCCAGGGTGCTCAGTCCGGCCCGGGTCAACAGCGCCGCCTCCTGCGCGGCGAGCCCGTGCGGGAGCGTGCCCCCCGCGTCGCTGCCCACGTAGATGGGTATGCCGGCGTCATGTGCCGCCGCCACCGTCTCGAAGCGCCGGGCGTGCAGGTCGACCATGTGAGCGGCATACCGGGGGAACTTCTCCTGCGCCGCGGCGGCGATATCGGGGAAAGAGTCGATATTGACCAGGGTGGGGACGATGGCGATCCGCTGGGCGGCGAACGACTCGATGGTCTCCGCGGTCAGCCCGCAGGCGTGCTCGATGCCGTCGGTCCCGGCAGCGGCGAACTGGCGCAGCGACTCCTCCCCGAAGCAGTGCGCGGTGACCCGGGCCCCCTCCTCATGGGCGGCGGCGACCGCGGCCACGACGGTCTCGTCCGGCCAGCACGGCGCGAGGTCACCGACCTCCCGGTCGATCCAGTCCCCCACCAGCTTGACCCACCCGTCGCTGCGCCGGGCCTCGCGCCGGACGTACTCGACGACCTGGTCCGGTTCGAGCTCGTGGGCGTAGTTGCGGACGTAGCGCTTGGTCCGACCGATATGCCGCCCGGCTCGGATGATCCGCGGCAGGTCGTCGCGCTCATCGATCCACCTCGTGTCGCCCGGGCAGCCGGCGTCTCGGAGCAACAACGCACCCGAGTCCCGGTCCGCGACCGCCTGCCGCTCGGCGGTCTCACGGTCCACCGCTCCCGAATGGTCGAGCCCGACGTGGCAGTGCGCGTCGACATACCCCGGAAGGACCCAGCCACCAATGGTCTGGACGTCGGCGCCCGGCCCGGGCGCCTCGAAGCTCACCCTGCCGTCGATCACCCAGATGTCGTCGCGGACCGAGTCCGGCCCGACGAGGACCTGACCACGAACGTGCAGCACCGTCGCCATGACCGAAACCCTACCGAGGGCCCAGGTCAGCGGCCCAGGTCAGCGGCCCAGGTACTTCTCGAAGCCGGTCGGCAGGTCGACCGAGCCGTCGCCGGTCGCGTCGGTCCGCGGCAGGCCGAAGGCGCCGCCAGGGTTGGTGCGGGCGGTCGCCGCGCGCTCGACCGCGGCGCGCTCCTCAGCGGCCCGCTTGGCCGGGTTGCCGGACTTGCCCTTCTTGCGCTGTGGCTGCTGCTGCCGGCCGCGGCGGGCGCCAGGGAGCCCCGGCATCCCCGGTATGCCGCCCCCGCCGCCACGGGCGAGCTGCTTCATCATCTTCTGCGCGGCGGCGAAGCGCTCGAGCAGCTGGTTGACCTCGGAGACGGTGACGCCCGAACCGCCGGCGATGCGGGCCCGGCGGGAGCCGTTGATCTGCTTGGGGTGGGTGCGCTCGTAAGGGGTCATCGAGCGGACCATCGCCTCGACCCGGTCGAACTCCCGCTCGTCGAAGGAGTCGATCTCGGCGCGCAGCGAGGCCGTGCCCGGCATCATCTTGAGCATCGACTTCAGCGAGCCCATCTTCTTGATGGCCGACATCTGCTCGAGGAAGTCGTCGAAGGTGAAGTCCTCCTCGGCGAGGAACTTCCGGGCCATCTCGTCGGTCTGGCGCTTGTCGAAGGCCCGCTCGGCCTGCTCGATCAGGGTGAGGACATCGCCCATGTCGAGGATCCGGGAGGCCATCCGGTCCGGGTGGAAGACCTCGAAGTCGGTGACCCCCTCGCCGATGGAGGAGAACATGATCGGGCGGCCGGTCACCTCGGCGACCGACAGGGCGGCGCCACCGCGGGCGTCGCCGTCGAGCTTGGCCAGGACCACCCCGGTGAAGTCGACGCCTTCGAGGAAGGCCTGGGCGGTCTCGACCGCGGCCTGGCCGATCATCGCGTCGATGACGAAGAGGACCTCGTCGGGGTCGGTCGCGTCGCGGATGTCGGACGCCTGCTTCATGAGGTCGGCATCCACGGCGAGCCGGCCGGCGGTGTCGATGATGACGACGTCATACAGCTTGGCGCAGGCGTGCTGGACCCCCGCGTCGGCGACCGCGACCGGGTCGCCATATGACGTCGTTCCCTCGCCGGTCGAGCCGACCGCGTCGTGGCCGTAGACATTGCCCCGCTCGGGGGCGAAGACCGGCACGCCGGCCCGCTGGCCCACCACCTCGAGCTGGGTCACCGCGTTCGGGCGCTGGAGGTCCGCGGCGACGAGCAGCGGGGTGTGGCCCTGGTCCTTGAACCAGCGACCGAGCTTGCCCGCGAGGGTGGTCTTGCCGGACCCCTGGAGTCCGACGAGCATGACCACGGTCGGCGGGTTCTTCGACAGCTTCAGCGGCCGGGTCGCCCCGCCGAGGACCGCGATGAGCTCCTCGTGGACGATCTTGACGACCTGCTGGCCGGGGTTGAGCGCCTGGGAGACCTCGGCGCCGAGGGCGCGCTCGCGCACGGCATGGGTGAACGACTTGACGACGGGCAGCGCCACGTCGGCGTCGAGCAGGGCGAGCCGGATGTCGCGGACCGCCTTGTTGACGTCGGACTCCGACAGACGCCCCTTGCCGCGAAGGTTCTTGAAGGTCGCGGTGAGGCGGTCAGACAGGCTGGTGAACACCCGAGAACTGTACCTACCCGCAGGCGTCGATGATCGCCGCGACCGCGAGCGCTGCCTCGGCGGGGTCGAGGACCCGGCCCCCGTCGGTGGTGAGGTAGAAGGTGTCGAGGGCCTGCCCGGCATAGGTGGCGATGTGCGCACTGCGGATGTCCAGCCCGACCCCGGTGAGGGTCCCGGCGATGTCATGGAGCAACCCCGGGCGGTCCCCCGCCCGGACCTCGACGACCGTCGCCGTCGTCGAGGCCTCGGGGACGACGAAGGCCCGGGTCCTGAGGGGGCCGGCGGTCCCGCGCTGGGCCCCCGCCCGCCCCGCGGTCCGTCGGGTCAGCCGAGCCAGCGGAGCGCGGTCCCCTGCGCCCAGCCGGGCGAGGTCCCGTTCGAGGTCGGCGGCGAGCGGGGCGTCGCCCGAGGGCGACTCGACATGCCAGACGTCCTCGGCGACGCCCTCCTGGGTGCGGAGCACGGCCGAGCGGACGACCAGCCCCGCGGCGGCGAACAGCCCGGCCGTGTCCGCGAAGAGGCCCAGCCGGTCGGGCGCAACGACGCGCAGCTCGTGTGCCGACCCGTGCGAGCTGACCTCGACGACGATGCCCGGATCACCGGAGCCGGAGCCGGGGCCGGTACGGGCTCGCCCCGGCGGGCGGGGCCGGGACGGCGCGGCCACCTCGGTCGGGGCCCACCCCGCGGGCCGACGCTGCGCCGGTCGCTGCGCCAGCTCCGCCCGGGAGATCCGCACGAGGCGGTCGAGCAGGGTGCGGCGCCAGTCCGTCCACGCCGACGGGCCGGTGGCGACGGCGTCGGCCTCGGTGAGCCGGATGAGGTGCTCGAGGACCTCCGCGGACCCGTCGACGGCCGTGACGACCGAGGCGAGGGTCGCCGGGTCGGCCGGATCGCGCCGGGTGGCCAGCTCGATGAGGGTGAGGTGCTCGCGGACCAGCCGGACGACGAGCTCGCGGTCCTCGTCGGCCAGCCCGAGCCGCCGCAGGGCCGCATCGGCGATCCCCGCGCCGGTGTGGCTGTGGTCATGGCTGCCGGCGACCTTGCCGATGTCGTGGAAGAGCGCCGCGAGGAGCAGCAGGTCTGGTCGGGCGACGCCGTCGAGGAGGGTGGTCGCGGCGACGACCACCTCGACGAGGTGCCGGTCGACGGTATGCCGGTGCACGGCGTTGCGTTGGGGCCGGGACCGGACCGCGGCCCACTCGGGCAGCCAGGCCTCGACCACGCCGGCCAGGTCGAGGGCCTCCCAGGTGGCGACGAGACCCGGCCCGCTGGCGAGCAGGTCGGTGAACAAGGCCAGCGCCTCGGCGGGCCAGGGCGTGGACAGTCGTGGGCTACGCGTCGCGAGGTTGGCGGCGGTCGTCGGGGCCAGCGGCCGCCCGGTCCGGGCCGAGAGCACCGCGGCCCGCAGGACGAGGAGCGGGTCGGCGGCCGGATCGACGCCGGCCCCGAGGACCACCTCGCCGTCGTGCTCGAAGAGCCCGTAGCCCAGCGACCTCAGCGTCGGACGCCTCGGGCCGATCCGCAGGAACCGGGCGCGCTGCGACTGCCGGGCCCGGCGCAGGGTCGCGTCGACGGCATACGTGAGGGTACGGGCGTCCCGGGAGACATCGGTGAGGAGCAGGTCGGCGTCGGGGTACCCGAGCAGTGCGGCGACCGCGTCGTGGTCGGGCAGGGCGAGTCGGTCGCGCGAGCGGCCGGTGACGACGTGGACGGCGTCACGGACGTCGAGGAGGTGCCGGTACGCCGCGTCGACCTCCCCGTGCGGCCGGTCGGCGAGCCAGGCCCGGGTGAGCGCCCGGAGCACCGACATGTCCCGCAGGCCGCCGCGGGCCTCCTTCAGGTCCGGCTCGACCAGATGGGCCAGCTCCCCGTGCCGGGCGTGCCGCGCGGCCACCGACTCGGCGAGCTGGGGCAGCCGGGTCCGCAGGGCGGAGCGCCAGTCCTTGTCGATGGCCGCCCGGGTCGCCGCGACGAGCTCCGCGTCGCCGGCGAGATACCGCAGGTCGAGCAGGCCGACCGCCGCTGCGAGGTCGGTCTCGGCGACCTGCCGGCACTGGGCGACGGTGCGGACGGAGTGGTCCAGGCCGGCCTTGGCGTCCCACATCGGGTACCAGATCCGGTCGGCGAGAACGATGACATCGCCCGAGGGAAGTGCCGCGGGGTCGTGGATGAGGACGAGGTCGAGGTCGCTCAGTGGGCCGCAGTCGCGCCGCGCGAGGCTGCCCACGGCGGCCAGCGCGAGCCCGGGTCGGTCGGGTGCGCCGACGGCCTCATCCCACACGTGGGCCACCCACCGGTCGAGGTATGCCGCCAGCCGCTCGCGACGCGCCTCGCCGGCACCGGCGACGGTGAAGTCGCGGGTGCCGGCGAGGTCGAGCCGACGGGCGTGCAGGTCCCCCCCACCGCTCGGCTCAGAGGGCATCGTGCCCACGTTCACCGGTGCGGACGCGCACGACGTCCTCCACCGGGACGACCCAGACCTTGCCATCGCCGATCCGTCCGGTCTGCGCCGAGGTGACGATGACCTCGACGATCCCGTCGGCCTCCTCGTCGGCGACGAGCAGCTCGAGGCGGACCTTCGGGACGACGTCGACGCGGTACTCCGCGCCTCGGTAGACCTCGGTGTGCCCGCGCTGGCGCCCGTAGCCACTGACCTCCGAGATCGTCATCCCGGCGATGCCGTGCGCCTCGAGGGCCTCCTTGACCTCGTCGAGCCGGTGCGGCTTGACGATCGCGGTGACGAGCTTCATGAGGTCCTCCCAGTCGTCGATGTCGCGTCGGCGCTCGGCGTGGGCAGGGGTCGCGGGTCGAGGGGCGGCCCGCCGGCGGCGAGCAGCGCTCCGACACCCATCCGCCCGGCCGCGAGGCCGCCGAGGTCGTACGCCGTCTCCGCGTGCTCGCTCTGGTCGATGCCGGCCATCTCGTCGTCCCGGGTGACCCGGAACCCGAGCGTGGCGTGGATGACCCGCGCGATGAGATAGGTGACGACGAAGGAGAAGGCGAGCACCGCGACGGCGCCGAGGCTCTGACGCCACAGCTGGTCGGCACCCCCGCCGTAGAAGAGCCCGTCGACCCCGGCGTCACCGGCCGGCGACCCGGACCGGGTGGCGAGGAAGCCGACACCGACGGTGCCGATCAGCCCGCCGACGAGGTGCACCCCGACGACATCGAGGCTGTCGTCGACCCCGAACCGGTACTTGAGCCCCACGGCCATGGCGCATCCGGCGCCCGCGGCGAGCCCGAGGAGAACCGACCCCGCCGGCGACAGCGTCGAGCAGGAGGGCGTGATCGCAACGAGCCCGGCCACCGCACCGGAAGCGCCCCCGAGGGAGGTCGCGTGGCCGTCGCGCAGCTTCTCGGCCGCCAACCAGCCGAGGACCGCGGCACCGGTCGCCGCGAGGGTGTTGACCCAGACGCCGGCCGCGAGGCTGCCCGCCCCGAGGGCCGAGCCGGCGTTGAAGCCGAACCACCCGAACCACAAGATCCCGGCACCGGTCATGACGAGGGTGAGATTGTGCGGCCGCATCGGCTCGCGGGCAAACCCGGTTCGAGCACCGAGAACCAGGGCCAGGGCCAGACCGGCAGCACCGGCGTTGATATGGATCGCGGTCCCTCCGGCGAAGTCGACCGCCTTGATCCCGTTGGCGATCCAGCCGCCGGTGGGGGCGGCATATCCGTCGAAGGCGAAGACCCAGTGGGCGACCGGGAAGTACACCACCGTCGCCCAGACGACGGTAAAGACCGTCCAGGCGAGGAACCGGGCCCGGTCGGCGATGGCGCCGGAGATGAGGGCGACGGCGATGATGGCGAAGACGACCTGGAAGGCGACGAAGGCCGCGCCGGGGATGAGGTGACCCTCGGACCCGTATGCCGCGTCGAGGACTCCGGAGAGGCCGGCGTGCTCGAAGGGATTGCCGACCAGCCCGTGCCATGAGCTGCCGAAGGTCTGCGAATAGCCCCAGAGCACCCAGACAACCGAGATCGTCGCCATGGCGATGAAGCTCATCATCATCATGTTGAGCACGCTCTTGGCGCGGACCATGCCGCCGTAGAAGAGGGCGAGACCGGGGGTCATGAAGAGCACCAGGGCGGCGCTGGTCAAGACCCAGGCGGTGTCACCGGTGTTGATGTCCATGGCCGACACTGTGCGGTGCCTAGGTTTCCGACGGCGGCGTGGTTGTGTTTCGGCGATGTTGCGATCGGCCGCGCCGGGTAAGGATTACGTTTCGTCGGCTGAAGCGGCCGTCGGCGCGGCCCCGCGCGGGTCAGTCGACGATGGCGTCGACGAAGGCCTGCGGGTCGAAGGGGGCCAGGTCGTCGGGCCCCTCACCGAGGCCGACCAGCTTGACCGGTATGCCGAGCCGGCGCTGCACCTGGACGACGATCCCGCCCTTGGCCGTCCCGTCGAGCTTGGTGAGGACGATGCCGGTGACGTCGACGACCTCGGTGAAGACCTCGGCCTGACGCAACCCGTTCTGCCCCGTCGTCGCATCGAGGACGAGGAGCACCTCGTCGACCGGAGACTGCTTCTCGATAACCCGCTTGACCTTGCCGAGCTCGTCCATGAGCCCGACCTTGGTGTGCAGCCGGCCGGCGGTGTCGATGAGGACGACATCGGCCTCGTAATCGGCGGCGGCCTTCACGGCGTCGAAGGCGACCGAGGCGGGGTCGGCCATGTCCTTGTCGGAGCGGATCGTCGGCACCCCGACGCGCTCGCCCCAGGTCTGCAGCTGGTCGGCGGCGGCGGCGCGGAAGGTGTCGGCCGCGCCGAGGACGACATCCTTGTCCATCGCGACGAGGACCCGGGCGAGCTTGCCGACGGTCGTCGTCTTCCCGGCACCGTTGACCCCGACGACGAGGACGACCGCGGGCCGGTCCCCGACCCGGTCGGAGACCACCGTGCGGTCCATCGTGGGGTCGACCAGGGCGAGCAGCTCCTCGCGGAGCCACCCGCGCACGGTGGCCTCGTCCCGGGTCGACTCGACGGAGACCCGGCGGCGCAGGGTCTCGACCAGGGTGGTCGTCGCCTCGACACCGAGGTCGGCGGCGAGGAGGGTCTCCTCGACCTCCTCCCAGGCCTGGTCGTCCAGGTGGCCGCGGGAGAGCAGGGTGAGCAGGCCCTGGCCGAGCGCGGAGCGTGACCTGGCGAGCCGGGCGCGCAGCCGCTGCAGACGGCCCACGGCGGAGGCGGGGCGCTCGAGGACCGGCCCGTCCGGGGCCGGGGGCGCGACGGTGTCATCCGGCGACGGGAGGGTGGCGGTGGACCGGCCGGAGGGCGCCTGGGCGTCGGACCCCTCGCCCGGCATACCGCGGTCCGGCATACCGCGGTCCGGCATACCGCGGTCCGGCCTACCCGGGCTGGGCGGGAGCTGGGCCCGACCGCCACGGCGACCACGGAGCAGACCAATGAGGAGGAGAGCGAGGAGCAGCAGGCCGCCGAGGATGATGCCGTACTGGCTGAGCAGGTCCGTCACGACGTCATCCAACCATGACGGCGGGCCGTCACGGGGTCTGCGGGCGCTCCGGGGCGCGGTCGGGGGTGCGCTGCGGGAGCAGGCCCTGGGCCTTGTCGAGCGCGCTCGTGGTGACATCTTCGGCCCGGTCGCGGACCCGGGCGACGAGGTCGGCCCCCTCTGGGGTGAACACCTCGCGCCCCTCGCGGCGCGCCGGGAGGGCGACGAGGGCGACGATGGTCACGGCCAGGCCCAGGCACACCAACATGGCGACAACGAGTACGAGCATGACTCCAGGGTCACTCATTGCAGCGGTTCGACCAAACCGAAACCCCGGTTCAGCCGGCCCGTTCTGGAATCTTCACGTCTTCGTGACCCGCCGTTGACCCGACAGGCTCGGCAGTCGCCTCCGGCTCCTCGGCGCCGGCCTCCCGCAGCCGCTGGCTCACCACCGTGGTCACCCCGTCACCGCGCATCGTCACGCCGTACAACGCGTCGGCGATCTCCATCGTCCGCTTCTGGTGGGTGATGACGATGAGCTGGCTGGAGTCGCGCAGCTCGGCGAGCAAGGTGATGAGGCGGCCGAGGTTGGTGTCGTCGAGGGCGGCCTCGACCTCGTCGAGGATGTAGAAGGGGCTCGGCCGGGCCTGGAAGATCGCGACGAGCAGGGCCACCGCGGTCAGCGAGCGCTCGCCCCCGGAGAGCAGGGACAGCCGCTTGATCTTCTTCCCCGGCGGCCGGGCCTCCACCTCGATGCCCGTCGTCAGCATGTTCTGTGGGTCGGTGAGGACCAGCCGCCCCTCCCCGCCGGGGAAGAGCCGCGCGAAGACCCGTCCGAAGGCGGCGGCGGTGTCGAGATAGGCGTCGGTGAAGACCCGCTGGACCCGTTCGTCGACCTCCTTGACGATGTCGAGCAGGTCGCGCTTGGAGCTGCGGAGGTCCTCCAGCTGGGTCGCGAGGAAGGTATGCCGCTCCTCGAGCGCGGTGAACTCTTCCAGCGCCAGCGGGTTGACCCGGCCGAGCGCGGTCAGGGCGCGTTCGGCGCGCCGGAGCCGCTTCTCCTGGACCTCGCGGACGTACGGCTCGGACCGCGGCTCGTCGTCCTGCGGGTCGTCGGGACCGGCGAGCAGGGGCACCGGCCGGTGTGGCCCGAAGTCCTCCACGAGGGTCTCCAGGTCGACGCCGAGCTCCTCGACGGCCCGGGTCTCCAGGGTCTCGATGCGCAGCCGTTGCTGGGCCCGCGCCAGCTCGTCGCGGTGCACCGAGTCGGTCAGCTCGCGCTGCTGCCCCTGCAGTCCGCTCACCTCGCGGCGCACCTCGGCCAGCGCGACCTCGCGCGCCGCGCGCTCGCCCTCCAGCTCATCGCGGCGCGCCTGGGCCAGGTCCGCGGCCCGGCTCACGACCGTCACGGCGTATGCCGCCCCGACGCTGACGGCGCCGGCGACCTCACGCTCGCGGCTGCGGCGGGCGGCGCGGGCGGCCCAGCGCTCCCGGGCGGCGAGCTCGTCCGCGGCCGCGCGCTCCAGCCCGGTGGCCCGCTCGGTGATGGCGCGCAGCTGCTCCTCGCGGGTGCGCAGGGTCAGCCGGACCTCGGTCTCGGCGCCGCGCGCGGTCGCCGCCGCGGACTCGAGCTCGTCGCGGACGGTGGTGCTCGGCTCGGCGTCCTCGGGCTCGGCGGAGGCGGCCTCGAGGCGCTCGGCGAGCAGGGCGTGCTCGGCCCGCTCGGCGTGGAGCCGGTGCTCGACGGCCAGCGCGGCGGCCTCGGTGCGCTCGGCCTCGGCTCGGGCGGTGCGGACGACGGTGGACAGGCCGCCCAGCTGCTCGGCGACCGCGGACAGCCGGGCGTCCGACTCATGCAGCCGTTCCAGGGCGGCATCGGCGTGGTGCTGGGCCTGCTCGGCTGACTCGGTGGCGGTGGCGAGCTCGAACCGGAGCCGTTCCGCGCGGGTGGTGGCCGCCCGGAGGGCGGCCCGTGCCTCGTCGGCGGCGGCCCGGACCTCGATCGCGCTCGGCCCGCCTGCCGAGCCACCCCGGGCCCAGCCGGGTGCATGGACATCGCCGTCGCGAGTGACGGCGGTGCCTCCGGCGGCGACGACCGCGGCGACGGAAGAGGCCGACTCGACGATGGCGACTCGGCTCAGCGCTGCCTCGACGGCGGACCGGACGGCCGGGTCGCACGTGATGACGTCGACGGCCCACCGGGCGCCCCGGGGCAGCGCCGGCCATGCGGACCGGTCGGCTGTCGGGGCTGACTCACCGACGAGGAGCCCGACGGTGCCGGACTGCTCGGACCGCAACCGAGCCAGCGCCGTGGTCGCGTCCTTGACCTGCTTGACGACGACGGCCTCGGCGGCCCAGCCGAGGGCCGCGGCGATGGCCGGCTCGAAGCCCGCGTCGACCTGCACCATCGAGGCCACGGCGCCGACCACGCCCTTGGGGGCGGCCTCGAGGAGGGCGGCGACGCCGTCCTTCCCGGACAGGCTCAGCTCGAGGGCCTCGAGCCGGGCCGCGCTGGTGCTGCGTTCCCGCTCGGTGGCGCGCTCGGCCTCCCGGAGGGCGTCGACGGCCGCGGTCGCGGCGGTGAGCTGCTTGTCGGCCCGCTCGTAGACCGCGTCGAGATCGGCCTCGCCCACCTCGTGGTCGGCGATCGACCCCTCGAGCCGGGCGAACTCCTGCTCGGCCGCGGCGGCCCGGGCCAGGGCTGCGGCAGCGATCTGCCGGAGCCGGCCCACCTCCGCCTCACCGGCCTCGATCCGGGAGAGCTTGGCGCCGGCCTGACCGGCCAGCCGTGCGACGCCCTCGCGACGGTCGGCCGCGGCGCGGACGGCACGCTGGAGGCGGAGCTGCTCCTCGGCATACCGCTGCTCTGCGGCGGTCCGCGCGGCGACCGCGGCGGCGAGCGCGGCGGTGAGCTCACCGACCTCGCCCTCCACCCCGCCGGCCTCGGACCGCAGCCGCGCGGCGGCGGTGCGCATCGCCTCGGGGTCGCGGCTCGGGGGGGTCGGGGTGCTCTCGTCGTCCTGGAGCAGACGGACCCGCTCGGCGGCGAGGGATGCGGTCGCCCGGAGTCGCTCGGCGATCTGGGAGAGGGCGAACCACCGTTCGCCGGTCGCGGCGAGGGTCGGGCGGGCCTCCTCGGCGGCGGTCTCGAGCTCACGCGCGCGCTCCACCGCGGTGGCGAGGGCCAGCTCGACGTCGGCGCGGCGGGCGATCAGCGCCGTCTCGTCGGCGACCTGCTGCTCGAGGGTGGAGCGGAGCTGGACGAGGTCGTCGGCGAGCAGGCGGAGCCGGGCGTCGCGGGCGTCGGCCTGGATGACCGCGGCCCGGCGGGCGGTCTCGGCCTGTCGACCCAGTGGCCCGAGCTGGCGGCGGATCTCGCCGATGAGGTCGGTGAGCCGGGTGAGGTTGGCCTCCATCGACTCGAGCTTGCGCAGCGCGCGTTCCTTGCGCTTGCGATGCTTGAGGACCCCAGCGGCCTCCTCGATGAAGCCGCGCCGCTCCTCGGGGGTGGCCCGCAGGATGGCGTCGAGCTGGCCCTGGCCGACGATGACGTGCATCTCCCGGCCGATGCCGGAGTCGGAGAGCAGCTCCTGGATGTCGAGCAGCCGGCAGCTCGTGCCGTTAATGGCGTACTCAGAACCCCCGGAGCGGAACATCGTCCGGGACAGGGTCACCTCGGAGTAGTCGATCGGCAGCGCGCCGTCGGAGTTGTCGATCGTCATCGCGACCTCGGCGCGGCCCAGCGGGGGCCGCCCGGCGGTGCCGGCGAAGATGACGTCCTCCATCTTCCCGCCGCGCAGCGACTTTGCCCCCTGCTCGCCCATGACCCAGGCGAGGGCGTCGACGACATTGGACTTTCCCGACCCGTTCGGGCCCACGATGCACGTGATGCCTGGTTCCAGGCGCAGCGTCGTCGCCGAGGCGAACGACTTGAAGCCGCGCATGGTCACGCTCTTGACGTACACGGGATGTGCGGGCCTTCCGGTGGGGTCGGACGATCCGGGCCAGCCTACCCGGCGGCGGGCGCCGGGCCGGGGGCAACGCGTGGCTCGTCGACGAGGGCCACGTGGTGGCGGATCACCTCGGCGATGATGAAGGCGAGGAACTTCTCGGCGAAGACCGGGTCCAGGCCCGCCTCGTCCGCCAGGGCCCGCAGCCGGGCCACCTGACGCTCCTCGCGGGCGAGGTCGGCGGGCGGCATACCCAGCGCGGCCTTGAGCCGGCCGACCTCCTGGGTGCACTTGAACCGTTCCGCGAGCAGGTGCACCAGGGCGGCATCGATATTGTCGATGCTCCCCCGAAGCCGCTCGAGGTCCGGAGGCAGGGTGCTCACGCCGCCATCGTAGGGGCTCAGCGCTCGCCGAACCCCCGGACGTCCTCGCGGGGAGTGCCTGGGAGCGTGACCACCGAGGTCACCCGGCCGGGCCGGCGCCGGCTCGACGGTTGCTCCCCGAGCAGAGCGAGCAGCTGGTGGACCTTGTCCTGCGGCCCCTGGGCGACGACCTCCACCCGACCGTCGTCGAGGTTGCGGGCGTGGCCGACCAGGCCGAGCTCGAGCGCCATACTGCGGGTCCACCAGCGAAAGCCCACCCCCTGGACCCGGCCGGCGACGAACGCAGTGACGCGGACTGCGGGCGCTGTGTCGGTCATACGACCGTCATACGCCCGCAGCCCGCGTCGAGACAAGCGCACTACTTGGTGGTGGTCACCCGCAGGCCGGAGCTGGCCGTCGCCGTGTCGACCGTGCCCTTGACGGCAAGCTCGCAGGTCCCGTCGACCGAGCACCGGAGCAGCCCGCCGGCGGTGCCGTCGTTGGCCTCGAAGACCAGGTGGCTGGCGTCCTCGAAGACGACCCCAGCGAAGCTGGTGACCGTGAAGGTCGCGACGACCTGCTGGGTCGCCACCTTCGTCACCGTAAGCGCCCGGACACCGGACCCGTCGACCCGCGGGTCCGAGGTGACCACGAGGGTGCCGTCCGCCGACAGGGCCTCGGGGGTCTGGCCAGTCGTGGACCACAGCATCGTGGGGGTGCCGTCGAAGGAGTAGACCACCGCTGACGCCGGGTTGTAGGTCGACGCGACGACCTGGTGCACGGACGGGGCGACCGCCGCGACCCAGGCGAGCTGGGGCACCGGGGTGAGCGAGCCGGCCATGTCGACCAGCATGGGGACGGGCGTGCCACCCTCGGTGACCGGCGACACGATGACCCGGTCGGCGTCGACGAAGCCGATGGGGTCGGCGCCGTAGCCACCCTCCGCGTTCCAGGTCGTGTCGACCAGCGGGGTGAGCGAGCCGGTCTTCGCGTCGAAGATCTGGACCTTGGAGTCCCCGGCCTTGACGAAGCGCCACACCGCGACCCGCGACCCATCCGCACTCGCCACCGGGCCGCGCCCGTAGAAGCGGTCGAGCTCCTTGCCCTTAGCGTCGAGGATGACGACCTGCGGCCCCTCCTGGGCGCCGTTGGGGGTGTCCTCGGCGATGACCCCGGTCCCGAAGACCGCGGCGCGCCGGGCCCAGAACGGGGTCTGGACGGTCGTCCCGTCGGCGAAGTGGATGGTCGACGTACCCGAGTTACCCGCCATCCGACCCTGGTCCTCGATCCAGGTGACCTTCGGAGCGGCACCGGTCGGGAGGGCGGCGATGGAGAGGGTTGTCGGCGAGCTTGCGGCGGACGTGGCCGGCGCGGACCCGGTCACCGACGCGGAGACCGACCCGGGGGCCGACGCGGAGACCGACCCGGAGGCCGGCGCGGAGACCGACGTACCGGGCTGGGTCGCGGCGTTGTTGCGTCCGAAGGCGCCCATGGCGATCGGGGTCGCCACAGCGGCGACGGCGACGACACCGGCGGCGGTCACGGCGAGCTGACGGCGGCGGCGGATCCGACCTGCGCGGTGGATCGACGGGCCGACCAGGCTGGACGCACCGTCAGCCATTGGTGCCTGCTCACGCAGAACCGTGGCCAGGGCCTGCTCCCACTGCCGGTCGCTGTTCTCTGTTGCGTTCATCGCGGGCCTCCTTCCGAGGCGGTGATGCTGGTTCGCAGCGCGCGGAGCGCAGCGCTGCACGAGGACTTGACGGTGCCGACTGAGACACCGAGGATCTCTGCGGTCGCCTTCTCGGAGAGGTCCTCGTAGTAGCGGAGGACGACGGCGGCCCGCTGCTTGGGAGGCAGGGCGCAGACGCACTGCCACATGAGGCTCCGGTCGACGAAGGACTCGTGGGGGGAGCTGACGAAGCCGGCGTCAACGGCCGACCCGTCGGTGAGCTCACCGACCGACAGCTCCTTGCGGCGCCAGAGCCGGCGCCACGTCGAGGCGTTCTCGCGGACGAGGATGGTCCGGACGTAGGCGTCACGAGACGACTCGACATCCACCTTCCCCCAGGCGAGGTAGAGCTTCGCGAAGGCCGTCTGCAGCAGGTCCTCGGCCTCTGCTCGCTGACCTGTCAGCAGGTACGCGAACCGAAGCATCTGCCCCTGTCGGGCAGCGACGTACTCGGTGAAGTCCGCGTCGTGCGGGCGTCCGCGCGATTCGGTCTTCGTGATGGTCGTGCCATGACCGGTGTCCACCGGGTCCTCCCTTCCTTGTCATCCCCAAAGACGTGGTGGGGCTCCGGAAAGGTTGGGTCGTCAGCGCGCGAACAACTGCCGGTATGCCGGGTCCCCGACCGCGTCCTCGGGCGGCTCTGCCCGGCTCAGCGGGTGACGACTCGGCAGGTCAGGGCTCAGCGGGTCACTGGGCCAGCCAGGCCGTGTACGCGTCGACGGTGTAGGGCCGACCGAGGAAGTCGGCCACCAGGTCGGCGGCGTCGGCGCTCCCGCCACGTGCCAGCACGAGGTCCCGGTAGCGGCCGGCGACCTCGGGGTCGAAGAGGTCCTCCTTGCGGAAGACGCTGAAGAGGTCCTTGGCGATGACGAGCGACCACATGTACGTGTAGTAGGCCGACGAGTACCCCTCCAGGTGCCCGAACGAGCACGGCATATGTGTCCCTTCGAGGTACGGGAAGAGCGAGTAGCGCTCCTGCAGCTCACGGGTTCGGGCGGTGATATCGCTGGGGCGCTCGACGTGGAAGGCGTAGGCCATCGCGGCGTAGAACATCTGGGTGCGGGCGGCGTAGCCCTTCCCGAAGTCGTTGGCGCGGCGCATCGCTGCGACGAGCTCCACCGGGATCGCCGCACCGTCGGCGTCGAGCGCGAAGGTCCGCAGGACCTCGGCGTCCCATGCCCACTCCTCGAGCATCTGGCTCGGCGCCTCGACGAAGTCCCACTCGGTCGCCACGCCGGAGAACCTGATCCACTCGACGTGCCCGGCAAGGACGTGGTGGACGAGGTGGCCGAACTCGTGGAAGAGGGTGACGACCTGGTCGTGCTCCATGAGGCCGCGCGGGAAGTTGCAGACGAGAACGCCTTCGGGCAGCTGGCGCCCCTCGACCCCGCGGACGAGGTCGAACTGGGCGGCGTGCTTGTACTTGCCCTCCCGGGGGTGCAGGTCGAGGTAGATCCGGCCAACGACCGGGGCGGCCGCGTCCGAGCCGCGGTGGACGTCATACGCGGCGACGTCGGGGTGCCACACCGGGGCGTCCGGGACGGCGACATAGGTGAGGCCGAACAGCCGGCCGGTGACATCGAGCAGGCCTTGACGCACGGAGGCGAAGGTGAAGTAGGTGCGCACCTTCTGGGTGTCGACCTCGTACTGCTCCTGCTGGACGAGCCGCTCGTAGTAGACCGCGTCGACCGAGTCGACGACTTCGGCGTCGGGGCGGTCGACCCGGACCCGCTCGAGCAGGACCGCGAGGTCCCGACGCCCGGAGGCCTCGGCCGCGGCGGTGACCTGGTCGATGAACTCGGGGATTGCCGACCCCCGGCCGATCATCTTCACCTCGGCGTCATAGTCGGCCCAGTTCTGGTAGCCCACCAGCCCGGCGAGCTCCTGGCGCAGGTCGAACAGCTCGTGGAGCAGGTCGTCGTTGACCGGCCAGGCCCGGTTGAGGAACTCCAAGCGCAGGTCGAGCCGGGTCTGGCGCACGGTGCAGTAGGTGGCGACGGGGAGGAAGTCCGGGTAGTCGGTCGTCACGGTGACCAGGCCGTCCTCGCCGGCCGGATGGGCGTCGAGCCAGTCCTGCGGGAGCCCGTCGAGCTGCTCGGGCCGGACCCTGATGCTGCGCACGTCGTCGCGGATGTTCTTGCTGAACTCCTGGCCGACGAGGACGAGCCGCTCGTTGATCGCCGTGATCCGTGCGCGGGTCGCGTCATCCTGGTCCACGCCCGCGCGGCGGAAGTCGCGCCGGACCTTCTCCAGCAGCCGGGTCGCGTCGGCGTCCAGACCGGTGGCATCGAGCCCGGCGAAGACCTCGTAGAGCTCGCGGTCCAGGCTCAGCTCGGTGGAGAGCCGCTGGACCTCCTGGATCGCGGCCTCACCGGCGCTGCGGACCTCTTCGAGCGGGTGGACCTCGCTGAACAGCGAGCCGACCGAGGCCACATTGCTCAGAGCCGTCTCGACGGCGTCGAACTCCCGCAGGGCGGCCATCGCGTCGGCCGGGGGGTGCGCCTTGAGCGCGGCGACGCCGGTGCGGGCGGCGGCAAGGCCCTGCTCGACCTGGGCCAGGACCCATGCGGCGGTGTGCTCAGGTGTGGGGAGGGCGATGAAGGTGGGGTCGGTGCTCACCCGGGGACTCTAACCCTTCGCTCCCCCGGCAAGGCGACCTAGCAGGCATGAGCCGACGAACGATGCAAACGTGAACCCGGTTCCCCGGCAAACATGATCCGTTCCCACGGGTGCGGCATGTGGATGACGCCAGGCGCCATGCGGAGTCAGGTCATTCGTAGCGGGTCCACATTCGCAACACATGCACCACTCGTTCCTCAGGCAGCACCTCGTAGACGAGCCGATGCTGGATGTTGATCCTTCGTGAGTAGCAGCCGGCCAGATCGCCGACGAGATTTTCGAAGCGAGGCGGAGAACTGAACGGATCCTGAGCCACCAGGTCCAGCAGCACCTGGGCCTTCGCCTTCAGACCCGAGGAGGCCAGTTTGTGGGCGTCCTTCTGAGCCTGCCGGGAGTAGACCACGACCCACTCGGCGTCACTCACCAGTCGAGCTCAGTCGACCCAGCCTCGACACCCTCGGCTCTCGCGAAACGGATGGACTCAGCCATCCCAGGCACGGACTCAAGGAACAGGGTTTCCTGGATAGCCCGCCAGTCGTCCTCACCAACGAGCACGGCGTTGCCACGCTGTCCGGTGATGGTCAACGGCTCCGACTCCTGGTTCACCTGATCGATCAACCGGTACAGGTTGGCACGCGCCGACGTCGCGCTTACCGCAGTCATGTCTCACACCTCCGGCTCTAGCGTACGTCAACACGTACGCCAAGACCACTGCGGCGAACTGCTCCTTGCTGTCTTGCTCCCTGACTCACCCATCCGACGGGTCGGTCGGAGGAAGCATCGCACCACAAGTCGTGACGTTCACCGTGGCGAGCGATCTTCCGATCAGGAGGGGAGGCATCTGAAGCGACCATCAGAGTCCTCAACGTCCGTGGATGCCCGGCCGGAGCGTCGTCAGCTGCCGCCGAGCCAATCGCTGCTTGAGTGAGACGGCCGATTTGTTCATGCCACTCGCTTCTGCCCTCCCCTAGCGTCAAGGCATGGCAACTCTCAGCGTGGTCTCCGTCGTAGTCTCGAACATGGCTGCCTCCATCGACTTCTACTCCGTGCTCGGCCTCCGGCTCTCGGGAGGCGGCGCACATGACGATCACTCCGACTTCACCGGGGATGGCGTGCGCCTGATGCTGGACACCGAGGATCTCCTGCGTCAGCTCCAACCCGGCTGGACCAGGCCGACGGGCGGTCACGCAATGGCGCTGGCCTTCGAGTGCGAGTCCCCCTCCGCCGTCGACCGCACGTACGCCGCGCTCACCAAGGCCGGGCACCGGTCGGTTCACGAGCCCTGGGACGCCTTCTGGGGTCAGCGCTACGCGACCGTGCTGGACCCCGACGACAACCCCGTCGACTTGTTCTGCCCGCTGTGATCAGGTGACATTCACAACAAGGCGCGACGGTCCCGCCACAGGTGCGAAGAATCGGCATAACCACAGTGAGCCGCAACTTGGGTCTTACTCATCCCCTGGCGCAGCAGCACTTCTGCCCTCCTCACCCGCAGCACACGCTGCAGGTGCTTCGGCCCGTAGCCAAACCACTGGACCGAGAGTCGTCTCAGTTGGCGCGAGGACCATCCCGCGTGCTGGGCCGCCTCCTCGATCGTGCTGCCCCGCCACAAGTCCGCGGCCACACCCAGGGGTGCGCGCGCCACGCGGTCACTCGGTAGCACGGACCAGAGGCGTTCCGTCTCCCTCAGGTGCTCCGGACGAACTTGTGTCCGGACAACATCGGAGAGGGGCACGACCTGGTCTGTCACAGTGCACGCATGAAGCCGGAGGAGAGAAGGAAGAAGCCCGGGATGGAAGCGCGCTCCCCACATCGGACTCCCGCTGCCATCTGACAGGAACAATCGCGCCGTAGTGTCAGGACCAGCCACCACGACAGCCTCACCATCAGTGACCAGGTCCATGCAGCCATCAGGCGGGATCAACCCTGAGGTGGCGGGCCCGTCTGTGGACCACAGCTCGACGAGCGGCAGAGTCAGACCGGTTCTCCCCATGAGTGAATGCTTGCATGGACCGATCAGCGCGGCGGCTGGTACCTCGGACAGCGGAGCCTAGCCAGGCTCTCGAACGACTCGAGGCTCCCCCCCGCCGCGACGTCTCAAGCCGTGCCCGCCGGTTTAGGCTGGCAGCGCGGGCACGAGTGCGACGACCGGTTCATGAACGACTCCCGCCGGATCGCAGTCCCGCACCGCGGGCACGGCCGGCCCTGCTGACCGTACGCGCTCAGCGACCGGTCGAAGTAGCCGGACGCGCCGTTGACATTGACATAGAGCGCGTCGAAGCTCGTCCCGCCCTGGTCCAGGGCCTCGGCCATCACCTCGTGGGCGTGCCCGAGGATGCGGCGCATGGTCGGCCGGCTCAACGTCGCCGCGACCCGCTCGCCGTGCACGCCGGCCCGCCAGAGGGCCTCGTCGGCGTAGATATTGCCGATGCCCGAGACGAGGGTCTGGTCGAGCAGGGCCCGTTTGACGGCACTGCGCCGGGCCCGCAGGGCGGCGACGACGGCCTCGGCGTCATACCTGGGGTCGAAGGGGTCGCGAGCGATATGCCGGACCGGGTCGGGGATGCCCTCGTCGTCCACCTCCTCCCAGCTCAGCCCACCGAAGGTGCGCTGGTCGACGAACCGCAGCTCGCGACCCCCGTCGGCGAACTCCAGGCGGGCATGGAGATGCTTCTCGTATGGCGCACCGGGATCTGACACGAGGAGCTGGCCGCTCATCCCGAGGTGGATGACCAGGGCCGCCGGGTGGCCGTCAGGGCTGTCGAGGACGAGCCAAAGATACTTGCCGCGCCGGGCCGCCGACGCGACACCGCTGCCGACGAGCCGGTCGATGAGGTCCTGCGGACCGGCGAGGTGGCGGCGGGTGACGCGGGCGCCGAAGACCTCGGCACCGGTGACGGTGCGGCCGGCGACGTGCTCGGCGAGCCCGCGCCGGACGACCTCGACCTCGGGCAGCTCGGGCACGTCAGCGCGTGGGTTCCGATGCGCGGGCGTCGAGCGCGCGCCACGCCTGTTCGGCGGCCCGCTGCTCGGCCTCCTTCTTGCTCCGGCCCTGGCCGACGCCGAGCTGCTCGTCGCCGACGCTGACGGCGGCCTCGAACTCCTTGGCGTGGTCGGGGCCGGACTCGCGGACCCGGTAGTCCGGGGAGGTGCCGAGCGAGGAGGCCAGCTCCTGCAGGCTCGTCTTCCAGTCCAGCCCGGCGCCCCGACCGACCGACGCCTCGATCAGCGGGTCGAAGAGGTGATGGATGACGACCTCCGAGGCGGGCAGGCCGCCGGAGAGGTAGACGGTGCCGATGACCGCCTCGAGGGTGTCGGCGAGGATCGACGCCTTGTCGCGCCCACCGGTCGCCTCCTCGCCTCGTCCGAGGAGCAGGTAGTCGCCCAGCCCGACGACCCGGGCGACATCCGCGAGGGCGCGCATGTTGACCAGCGCGGCACGCAGCTTGGCCAGTTGCCCCTCCGGCAGGTCGGGGTTGTTCGCGTGCAGGGTGTCGGTGATGACCAGCCCGAGGACGGCGTCGCCGAGGAACTCCAGGCGCTCGTTGTTCGGCAGCCCGCCGTTCTCGTAGGCGTAGGACCGGTGGGTCAGGGCACGCTGAAGGACCTCCGCGTCGATCGGCGTGCCGACGACGGAGTGGAGGTACTCACCCAGGGCCGAAGCCTCCTGGGGCACGGCCATGGCCGCGGCCTTCAGCCCTGGTGCTCGGTGCGCTCAGCGGCTGCGTAGTGGCGGCCCTTGTACGTCCCGCAGGACGGGCAGGCCTGGTGGGGCTGGGTGGGCGCCTTGCACTGCGGGCAGGTCGACAGTGCGACCGGCTCAGCCTTCCAGTTCGCGCGGCGCGAGCGGGTGTTCGAGCGGGACGTCTTCCGCTTCGGGACAGCCACGTCAGTTCCTCTTCTCGTCGTGAACCCGACCGGTGCTGGTCGACGTGTCGGTCCGCAAGGACCGCAGTGCCGCCCAGCGCGGGTCGAGCTCCTCGTGGGTGTGGTCCGGGTTGTCGGCCAGGGGTGTCCCGCACTGCGGGCACAGCCCCGGGCAGTCGGCCCGGCACAACGGCTTGAACGGCAGGGTGGGCACCACTGCGTCCCGGAGGACGGGCTCGAGGTCGACCAGGTCGCCGACGAGCTCGTACTCCTCTCCGGCATCGCCGGAGGCCGAACCCGCGTCCTCACCGGCCACCTCTCGGTGGTGGGCGGCTCGGTCGGTGTAGGCGAACAGCTCCTGGAAGGTGGCCGTCACAGGGGACGTCACCGGTTCCAGGCACCGCACGCAGGCACCGAACGCCGTGGCGTTGACGGTCCCGCTGACCAGGACGCCTTCGGACACCGACTCGAGGCGCACCGCCAGCTCCACGGGCGAACCCGCGGGAACCGCGATGACCTCGGTGCCGAGTCCTTCGGCGAGCTCCACTCGTCGCGATGACGTCACCATGGACCCCGGCTGCCGGCTCAGCTCACGTGTGTCGAACACGAGCGGGCTGCGGGGATCGAGGCGAGTCATGGCTCCGGGGGACGAGGGTCAGGTGGGGCCGGCGACACTTCGGACGCAGACCGACGTCCAAGACTACCGGAGGCTCAACCAGGGCCCCAAATTGCGCGTTGTCCCATCCACGACGCCCGCGTCGGTGGATTCGTTGCCTCATCGAGGAATGCCCGCGTGGGTCAGCCGCGGCGCAGCCGGTGGACCAGCGCCTCGAGCACGTGGTCGGGGACCAGGCCGGAGACATCGCCGCCATACGTGACGACCTCCTTGACCAGCGAGCTGGAGACATGTTCGTACGCGGGCGCCCCGGGGAGGAAGACCGTCTCGAGCCCGGTGAGGTGCCGGTTCATCAGTGCCATCGGCAGCTCGTAGGCGAAGTCGGTGCCGCCGCGCAGCCCTTTGACCACTGCGGTGGCCTCCAGGGACCGGCAGACGTCGACGAGCAGGGTCTGCGCGAAGACCTCGACTCGGATCCCGGAGTCGGCCGGCAGCGCCTCGAGGATGAGGTCGCGCCGCTCCTCGGGGGTGAAGGTGCCCGCCTTGGCCGGATTGTGCAGGATCGTGACGATGACCTCGTCGAAGAGGCGGGCGGCCCGCCGGATGACGTCGACATGGCCATTGGTCACCGGGTCGAACGAGCCGGGGCAGACGCAGCGGGTCGGCATACCGTCCACCCTAGGGCGCGACCTGGTCGTGGCGGGCGTACCAGACCCGCGTCTCGCCATATCGGCGCTCCCCCTCGGCGCGCAGCCCGGACGGCCAGCTCGGCTCGGGCGAGCGGGTCGACCGCTCGACGACGACGACCGCGCCCGGGGCCAGGTGCGCGACCAGGGCGGCAAGAGCGGCAGCGAGCTCGGCGTCGGTGAGGTCGTACGGCGGGGTCGAGGAAGGCGACATCGGCCCCGGGCGAACCCGCGGGCGACGCGAGATAGCGGGCGACGCTCTCCCCGCTCACCTCGACCTGCGCGCTCACCCCCGCGGCACGAAGGGCACCAGCATTGGCCCGTATGGCGGCCAGTGCCCCGCGGTGCTGGTCGACCAGGACGACCCGGGCAGCCCCGCGGCTGGCCGCCTCGAGGCCGAGGGCGCCCGATCCGGCGTACAGGTCGAGGACGACGGCCCCCGCGAGCACGTCAAGGTGGTCCAGCCGGGAGAAGACCGCCTCGCGCACCCGGTCGGACGTGGGCCGGGTCTTGGTTCCCTTCGGCACGGCGAGCCGCACTCCCCCGGCTTCGCCGGCGATGACCCGGGTCATCAGCCGCGCTCCAGGTAGGCGGCCTGCTCCTCGTCGACCGCCGCGGCGACGCGAGCGGCGAGCGCGGGGTGGCCGGCGAGGGTGGGGTCGGCGGCCACCAGGGCGAAGGCGTCCTCGCGGGCCGCCTCGATGATCGCCTCGTCGCGCAGGATCCGCAGCAGGCGCAGCTGGGACCGGCCGCCGCTCTGGCGCGCCCCGAGAACGTCGCCCTCGCGGCGGGTCTCCAGGTCGAGCCGAGCCAGCTCGAAGCCGTCGGTCGTCGCGGCGACGGCCTTGAGCCGGGTCAGCGCCGAGGTGGGCCCGGTCTCGCTGTCGGCGGTGGTCATCAGCAGGCACAGGCCCTTGGCGGTCCCGCGACCGACCCGGCCGCGCAGCTGGTGCAGCTGGCTCACCCCGAAGCGGTCGGCGTCGACGACGACCATGACGGTGGCATTGGGGCAGTCCACCCCGACCTCGATGACCGTCGTGGCGACGAGGACGTCGACGGCGCCGGCGTGGAAGGCGGTCATCACGGCGTCCTTGGCGTCGGCCGACATCCGACCGTGCAGCATCTCGACCCGGCGCCCGGCGAGGTGCGGGTGGGCCAGCAGCTGGGCGTGGACGTCATAGACCCCGGCGACCGGGCGCTCGGCCCCCTCGTCGGAGTCCTCCAGCGGCATGTCGTCCAGCCGGCGTCCAGCCCGCCCCGGTGAGCCGTCCCCGCCCTCGGTTCCGCCGAGTCCGTCGCGGCCCTCGGGCCAGTCGGCACCCTCGAGCCCGTCGGCCCCATCGCCTGGGGCACCGATCCGCGGACAGACGACATACACCTGGTGGCCCTTGGCGACCTCCTCGCCGACCCGGGCCCAGGTGCGCTCTACCCACCGTTGGTTGGCGGCCTCCACGACGAAGGTGTCGATCGGCGCACGCCCTCGCGGCAGCTCGGCGAGAACGGAGGTCTCCATGTCGCCGAAGACCGTCATCGCGACGGTGCGCGGGATCGGCGTGGCCGTCATGACGAGCACATGCGGCGCGCCGCTGCCCTTGGCGCGCAAGGCGTCGCGCTGCTCTACACCGAAGCGGTGCTGCTCGTCGACGACGACGAGGGCGAGGTCGTGGAACTCGACCCGGTCCTGGATCAGCGCGTGCGTCCCGACGACGATGCCCGCCTCGCCGGTGATGACGTCGTTGAGGGCCGCGCGGCGTTGGGCGGCGCCCTGTCCGCCGGTGAGCAGTGCGACACGGGTGCCATTGGCCGCGCCGCCGAGGAGTCCGCCGGCCGCGAGGTCGCCGAGCATGGTGGTGATGGAGCGGTGGTGCTGGACGGCGAGCACCTCGGTCGGGGCGAGCAGGGCGGCCTGACCGCCGGCGTCGATGACCGCAAGCATGGCCCGGAGGGCGACGATGGTCTTGCCCGAGCCCACCTCGCCCTGGAGCAGCCGGTGCATCGGCTGCTCCTGCGCCAGCTCGGCGGCGATGACGGCGCCGACCTCGCGCTGGCCGGCGGTGAGCTCGAAGGGCAACCGGGCGTCGAAGGCGGCAAGGATGCCGCCAGGTCCCGGGCGGCGGGCCGTCGTCACCTCGGCGGCGGCCGCGCGACGCCGCTGGGCGAGCACGGTCTGGAGGGTGAACGCCTCGTCGTAGCGCAGCCGGTGGGTGGCGGCGGCGATATCACCGCGGTCGCGGGGCCGGTGGACCCGCTCCAGTGCGGTCGCCCGGTCGAGCAGGCCGCGGCTGGCCCGGACCTGCGGCGGCACCGGGTCCTCCACGCGGTCGAGGCTGTCGAGCGCGAGCCGGACGGCGTCGCGGATCTTCCACGAGTAGATCCGTTCGGTCGTCGGGTAGAGCGGGATCGGGCGGCGGGTGTGCTCGTCAAGAAACTCGGCACCGGCCACCTCGTCCTCGAGCAGCTCGTACTCGGGGTGGGCCAGCTGCCAACGGTTGTTGAACCGGCCGAGGGTGCCGGCGACGATGGCCCGGGCGCCGGGGACGAGCTTGGTCTCGTGGCCCCACGCCTTGAAGAAGGTGAGGTCGAACTCGGTGAGGCCGTCATACACCGTGGCGGTGAGCATCCGCTGGCGACGCTGGCGCATCTGCCGGGCGACGGCCCGGCGCACCTCGGCGACGATGACGACGTCCATACCGGGGGCGAGCTCGGTCAGGCCGGTGAGCGTGCCGGGGTCGAGGTACCGCCGCGGGACGAGCTCGAGCAGATCGCCCACCGTCCTCACCCCGCGCGCGGCCGCGAGGGTCTTGGCCGCGGCCGGCCCGACGACCTTGCCGACCGGGGATGCCTCGGTCAGCGCGAGGAGCGCACCCATCTCACTCCACCCCGATGTGGAGGTGGATGACCGGCTGACCACCGTCCACGGTGATCGTCTCCAGCCCCTGCTCGGCGGCGACCTCGGCGACCGTGTCGACGAGACCTCCCGGCGCGTCCGCACCGGCGACGAGGGTGACCACCTCCGCTCGGCTCCCCACCCCCTGCAGCAGGGACCGCAGGACCTGCCGTCCGATGGTGGCGAGGTCGGCGCCCACATGGGTGATCTCGCCGCGGACGACGCCAAGGATGTCGCCGCGGCGCCACACCTCCTGCGGGCTGCCCGGCTCGCGCGCGGCGATGGTCACGGCCCCGTATGCCGTGGCAGCGGCCGCGTCGGCCATGGCCTCGACGGTGGGGGCGAGCAGGTGGCCGGGGTCGAAGACGGCCAGGGCGGCCAACCCCTGGACCGGTGAGGAGACCGCGACGACCTCGACGGTGATGCCCTCCCCGGCCGCGGCCGCGGCGGCCGCCCGGGCGGCGAGCTCGAGGTCGGCGTCGGCGCTGAGGAGGATGACCTCCGACGCGGCGGTCGCGCGGCAGGCGTCGAGCAGCTGGGCCACGCTGGCCCGACGGCGGGGGCGGCTCGGCACGACGACGGCGCCGGCGGCGCGGAAGGCCTCGATCAGCCCGTCACCGCCGACCCCGGCGACCAGACCCAGGTCGGCCCGTGGCGCAGCGGCGGTCGGGGTCGCGTTCGCGGCCAGGTGGGCGCCGTGGTGATCCTCGATCTGGTCGGCGAAGCGGGTGACGTGGATGGAGCGGGGTCGCCCCGCGTCGATGCCGGCCTCGATCGCCGCACCGATGTCGTCGACATGGGCGTGGACGCTCCAGACCCCCTCGGCGGCGTCCCCGACGACGAGGACCGAGTCGCCGAGAGCGTCCAGGCGCTCACGGAGCCGGCCGACCGCGCGCTCGTCGGAGCTCTCCAGCAGGTACATGACCTCGTAGGCCGGACCGGTCGTGTACTCGTGCGCTGTCAGGGCGAAGGCCGCGACCGGTGCGCCCTGCGGTGCGGCCTGAGGCGCGGCGGGCGCCGAGACCGGCTCGCCGAGGACCACGCGGGCGAGGGCCTCCAGGAGCAGGACGAAGCCGGCCCCCCCGGCGTCGACGACCCCGGCGCGCGCGAGCTCGACGAGCTGCTCTGGCGTGCGGGCCAGGGCCTCGCGGGAGCTGGCCAGCGCGGTCCTGACCACGACGGCCAAGGGCACGTCGGGACGCTGCGTGACCACCTCGGCCGCGGCGACGGCGGCGGCCTCGGCCACCGAGAGGATGGTCCCCTCACGGGGTCGGAAGACCGAGCGCCAGGCCAGGTCGCTCCCCCGTCGCAGGGCCCGGGCCAGCCCGACCGCGTCGAGCAGCTCGACCGGGGGATGGTCCGAGCCGGGCAGGTCGACGACCGGCCTGCCGAGGACCTCGTCCGCCAGCCCTCGGAAGACCTGGCTGAGGATGACCCCGGAGTTGCCGCGGGCGCTGAGCAGCATCGCCCGGGCGAGCTCCTCGACGAGCTGTGGGAGTGTGCTGTGCTCGCCCAGCGCGGCCCAGGTGTGCTCGAGCGCGGTGTCGAAGGTGAGCGAGAGGTTGGTCCCGGTGTCTCCGTCGGGGACGGGGAAGACGTTGAGGGCGTCGAGCTCGCCGCGGTGTGCGGACAGGGCGGCCCGGGTCACCAGCGCCCAGCGCCGAGCCGCACCAGCGTCGAGTGCCTCGGTCGGCCTCGTGCCGGTGCCGGAGGCGCCCGCGTCGGTGGTCACAGGCCGAGTATGCCGCGCAGCCCCGACACCGCACCCGTCATCGCCCCCGTGTCGGGGCGCATCGGGCCGGCCGGCGGCTGGCTCGTCGTTTTGGCCCGGGCCACGGGCTCGGCTATCCTTTGGAGGTTGCCCGTGCTGGCGCGCCCTGCGGCCGCCGATGCCGGGTCACCCGATGACCACCTCACTGTAGGAGAACACCCGTGGCTGCCACCTGCGACGTCTGCGGCAAGAGCCCGAGCTTCGGCCATTCCGTCTCGCACTCGAACCGGAAGACCAACCGTCGCTGGACCCCGAACATCCAGCGCGTCCGCGCCGTCATCGGTGGCTCCCGCAAGCGGGTCAACGTGTGCGCCGCCTGCCTCAAGGCCGGCAAGGTCACTCGCTGACCGCAGCGCTCCCGACGCATCGACGAGGCCGGCCCCAGGTGGGGCCGGCCTCGTCGTCTTCCCAGCCGCACTGACCCCGGGACCACCGCGCAGGCGGCTCAGGGCCGGAAGTGGTCCCACCCGGCCGCCGCGACGGGCTCCCCGTCCACCGTGACGCCGTCACCCTCGAACACCGCCCCCACGACCTGCCAGCCGGTCGGCAGCGCCACCTCGGGTGGATAGCTCGCCAGCAGCGAATGTTCCTCACCACCAGCGAGGACGGCCCGCCAGGCGTCCCCGTCGCTCAGCGCGGGACGCAGGTATGCCGCATGGACGTCGAGCGCCGCGCGGTCCAGGTCCAGCCGCACCCCGGAGGCCCGGGCCACCCGGTGGGCATCACGCAGCAGCCCATCGGAGATGTCGATCATGCTCGTCGCACCAGCCCGGCGCGCGTCGACGCCGGCGGCCAGCGGCGGCTCGGGCCGTCGATGCCACGCCACCGCCTCGGGATGGCGCTGCGACAGACCCGCCGCGAGCAGCTGCAGCCCCGCGTCGGAGCGACCCAGGCCCCCGGCGAGGGCCAGGAGGTCACCGGCTCGGGCACCGCTGCGCAGCACCGGAGCGCCGCCCGCGAGGTCACCTAGCGCCGTCGCGCCGACGACGACCACTCCTGACGCGGCGCCGCAGACGTCACCTCCGACGACCGGGACCGCCCAGCGGGCGCAGGCCGCCCCGATGCCCTGGGCCAGGTCACGGACCCAGGCGAGCTCGGTCTGTGGGTCCGCGGCGAGGGTGACGAGCAGCCCGGTGCCGACGGCGCCCATCGCGGCGAGATCGGCGAGGTTCTGAGCCACCAGCTTGTGACCGACGTCGGCCCCGCTCGACCAGTCGTCGCGCCAGTCCTGGCCGCGCAGCATCGTGTCGGTCGTCGCGACGACCGCGCCCGAGGTGGCGACCACCGCAGCGTCGTCCCCGGGGCCGAGGAGCTCGCCGGCATACCGCCGGTTCTGGCGCATGAGCGGGACGACAACGGCGAGGAGCTCCTCCTCGGACAGGTCTGCCAGCCGGGGGGTCATCGTGGTGCGCACCTGCTCACCAGGGAAGCGTACGGTGACCTGGCGTCGCATCGCGCGACCGGGCACGGTAGCGTCTGACATGCACGCTCCCACCTGGGAGCGCGGGACGACGAGGTTCCCGGGCGACCTGACGAAGAGGTGTTGACGTGGTCCAGGCCTACATCCTGATCCAGACCGAGGTCGGCAAGGCGGCGACCGTCGCCTCGGCCATCGCCGAGGTGAGCGGGGTTGCGCTCGCCGAGGACGTCACCGGACCGTATGACGTCATCGCGCGCGTCGAGGCCGAGACGGTCGACGAGCTCGGCAAGATGGTCATCTCCCGCATCCAGGACGTGCCGGGCATCACCCGCACCCTGACCTGCACCGTGGTGCACGTCTGAGCCGCACCTCCCGACCGACCGCCCGCCTGCCTTTGGCCGCAGGGGCCCTCGTCCTGCTCCTCGGGCTGTCCGGATGTTCTCGAGCCCCTGAGGTCAGCGTTCCCCCGCGAGCGGCCGACGCCGCCTGTGTCGCCGCCGCGAAGGCCTGGCCGGCGGCCGTCGCTGGGCAGGGCGTCATCGCGACGAGCACCGACTCCCCCGCCGTCCGCGCCTGGGGCAGCCCGGCGGTCATCGCCCGCTGCGGCCTCGAGCCGCTAGCCCCCACGACCGACCCCTGCGTCGTCGTCGACGGCGTGGACTGGGTGCTGCGGACCCTCTCCGACGGGGCCTCGGCCACGACCTATGGCCGCGACCCGGCCATCGAGGTGCTCATTCCGAAGGCCTATGCCCCCGAACCGCTGCTCCTGCCGGCCTTCGGGGCCGCCGCCGCGGCGCTACCCAGCACGGGGCACCACTGCTCGTGAGCCGGTAGGGCTCAGCGCAAGCCGGTGCGGCGCACAAGCGCGAGGGTGATGAGCTCGTCGATGAGAGCGGTGTAGGACACCCCGCTCGCGGCCCACATCCGCGGGTACATCGACTGCGGGGTGAAGCCGGGCATCGTGTTGATCTCGTTGACCAGAACGGTGCCATCCGGGCGGAGGAAGAAGTCGACCCGGGCCAGACCCTCACAACCAGCCGCCTCGAAGGCCGCCGCGGCCAGGGTGCGGATGCGACGGGCGATGTCGGGCGGCACGTCCGCCGGGCAGGACAACCGGACGTCCGCCTCGGCGAGGTACTTGGCCTCGAAGTCGTAGAACTCGTGCCCCGAGACGACCTCGATCTCGCCGAGCTCGCTGGTCCGCGGGGCCTGCGCGCCGTGCCCTTCGAGGACGCCGCACTCGATCTCGCGACCCGCGACGGCCGCCTCGACGACGACCTTGGGGTCATGTTCTCGGGCCGTCTCGATCGCCGCGCGAAGCTCGCCGCGGCTCTTCACCTTGGTGATGCCCTGGCTCGACCCGGCCCGGGCCGGCTTGACGAAGACCGGCCAGCCGAGCGCGGCGACGCCGTCCATGGCCCGCTCCGGGTCGCGGGCCCAGGCCTTGTCGGTGATGACGGTGTACGGCCCGATCGGCAGGCCCGCGGAGGCGAAGACGACCTTCATGAAGTGCTTGTCCATCATGACCGCCGACGCGGTGACGCCCGACCCGACATACCTGATGTCGGCGAGGTCGAGCATCCCCTGGACGGTGCCGTCCTCGCCGAACGGGCCGTGGAGCAGCGGGAAGACCACGTCGACCTCGCCGAGGACCTCCGGCGGTCGTCCGGGGTGGAGCACCTGGAGGTGCCGGTCCGCGGTGCCGAGCGGGACGACGACGAGGTCGCCGTCGGCGACAGCGGGGGTCTGGGTGGAGGTGAGCCGCAGCGGCCCCGGGTCGTCCGCAACGGTCACCCAGCGGCCGTCCGTGGTGATGCCGACCGGGATGACCTCATAGGCGGACCGGTCGATCGCGGCGAGCACACTGGCGGCAGTCGAGCACGACACCGCGTGCTCGGAGGACCGGCCACCGAAGACGACCGCCACCCGTGGGCGGTGCGGCGCGGGCTGCTCGGTGGTCATCACGACGACCCTACCCCGGGCTAGGGTGGGCGCCGTGAGCGACGCGCACCACCAGCTGCCTCCCGGCCTGGCCCCTGCCACCCTCGCCGTCGCAGCCGGGCGCCCGGCCCGTGAGCCGGACGCTCCGGTCAGCCCTCCAGTGGTCTTCTCCTCCACCTACGCCGCCGGTGGTCCGATGGTCTACGGGCGGACCGGCAACCCGGTGTGGAGCGCCTTCGAGGAAGTCGTCGGTGCCCTCGAGGGCGGGCGTGCGCTCGTCTTCTCCAGTGGTATGGCGGCCATCGCCGCCGCCCTCTCGCTCGTCCCTCGCGACGGGCTCGTCGTGGCCCCGCAGCATGCGTACAACACCACCCTCGACCTGCTCGACTCCCGGTCCGCGGAGGGGCTGAGGGTGCGCCGGGTCGACCTGGCGGACCTCGACGCGGTCGTCGCGGCCCTGGACGGGGCGGACCTGCTCTGGCTGGAGTCCCCGACGAACCCGATGCTCGAGGTCTGCGATCTCGCCGCCCTCGCCGCGGCCGCCCGCGCCGCCGGGGCGATCTCGGTGTGCGACAACACCTTCGCCACGCCGGTGCTCCAGCGGCCGTTGTCGCTGGGCGTCGACGTCGTGGTCCACTCCGCGACGAAGTACCTCGCCGGCCACTCCGATGTCCTCCTCGGTGTCGTCGTCCTCGCCGACGACGAGGCCGGTCGCGCGCGGGCTGCCGCTGTGGAGACGCACCGGCGCAGGTATGGCGCCATCGCCGGCCCGATGGAGACCTGGCTCGGGCTACGCGGCATCCGCACCCTGCACTTGCGCATGGAGCGGGCGACCGCGAACGCCGCCGAGCTCGCCCGAAGGCTCGCCACCCATCCGGCGGTCGAGCGGGTCCGCTATCCCGGGTTCGGGGCGATGCTCGCGGTCGAGGTCCGCGGCGGAGCGGCCGCCGCGGATGCGGTGTCGGGCGAGGTCCGGCTCTGGCTCGACGCGACCAGCCTCGGCGGGGTCGAGTCGACGCTGGAGCGGCGTCGACGCTGGGCGCTGGAGCCGCTCACCGTGCCCGAGTCGCTGCTGCGGCTCTCGGCCGGGGTCGAGGACGTCGAGGACCTCTGGGCCGACCTGGCCGCCGCCCTGTCCGCCGCCGTGCCGACGCAGGGCGAGGATGGGCCGAGCGCTTCCTAGGCTTCCTTGGTGAAGTTGCCGGTCTCGGGGATGCCGGCCGCCTTGGGGTCGAAACGCACCGCAGGCGCCTGCTCACCGCGCAGCTCCTCGAGCAGCCCGGTGATGGCCGCCATGATCCGGTCGGTCGCCTCCCGCAGGGTCGCGACATCCATCGGGCGCCCGTAGAGGTCGCTGAGGTCCACTGGCGGCCCTGCCAGCACGTGCATCGTCTTCCGGGGGAAGAGGTGGATCCGCTTCCCGTACCGCTCGAGGATCTCCTGGGGACCCCACTGCGCGACCGGGATGACCGGGCACCGGGTCTCCAGGGCCACCCTGGCCGCGCCGGTCTTGCCGCGCATCGGCCACAGGTCCGGGTCCCGAGTCAGGGTGCCCTCGGGGAAGATGCCCACGCATTTGCCCTCCTCGACGGCCCGGACCGCCTCCCGGAAGGCCGAGGTGGCTAGCGTCGAGTTGCGGTAGACCGGGATCTGGTCCGCGGCCCGGAGCAGCCGGCCGATGATGGGCACCCGGAAGAGGGCCTCCTTGGCGAGGAAGCGGGGCGGCCGGCCGCTGTCGTAGACGAAGTGCGCGAAGGCCAGCGGATCGGCATACGTGAAGTGGTTCGGCGAGATGACGAAGCCACCCTCCCGGGGGATGTGCTCCAGACCGCGCCAGTCCCGCTTGGTGAGGACCATGAGCATGGGGCGCAGCAGCGCGACGAAGAACCAGTAGGCCGGTGGGACCTTGTCCTGTTTCGTGGCCACGCGCCCTCCAGATCCTGCCGTCGGCAATGTCGTGCGCCATCATGGCACCCGCACCTCGGTTGTGTGACCTAGGGCTCGGTGTTGGCCCGGTCGAGGCGATACGGTCGACTCATGCAGGTGAGCGTCCACACCATCTCTGACACCGAGGGCACCGCCCTGCTTGACGACGGGCGGCTCGTGCCCTTCGACGGTTCCGTGGTCGAGGCCTCCGGGCTGCGGCACGTCCGCCCCGGCCAGCGGGTGTCCGCGACGCTCGACGAGGACGCCTGGCGGCTGACGAAGATGTGGGTCGTCGGCATCGGCGACGACCAGGTCGTCCGGTAGCCGCTACTTCTTCTTCGACTTCTTCTTCGAGGCCTTCTTCACCACGACCGGGTGCGGGCTCGGCGATGTCGCCGCGACCGCCCGCCGGTGGAGCGGCAGCTGGGCGTCGATCCCGATCCGGGCGGACACTGCGGAGGCCCGTCGGACCAGCGAGACCACGCCGAGCTCGGTGCCGGTGGTGTCGTCGAGCAGGTCGGGTGTAGCGACAACCGAGCGGAAGGTCGTGCCCGGCTTGAACCGGGGCGCGACCGTCTTGCGGATCGGAACGGGCTCGCCGGTGCGCGGGTTGCGGCCGGTCCGCGGCGCCCGAGCGGCGGCCTCGAAGGTGCCGAACCCGGTGATGGCGACCTTGCCCCCGCCAGCCACCTCACGGATCACGGCATCGAAGATCGACTCCACCACATCGGTGGCCACCTTCCGGCTCCCGACGCGCGGCTCGACGATACTGATCAGGTCGGCCTTGTTCACCTACTCCCCCCTCGTCCAGGCTTCTGCACCGACAGACCGTAACCCGTCCGGGCCCAGCCGTCTACAGGGGGGTAGTTAATCGTTGATCCCGGCCACGGCCGCCGTCGTCGGCCGGTGGCTCGGGCGGGTCGTCTCGAAGGCCGCGATCTCCGGCTCATGGCGCAGCGTGAGCCCGATGTCGTCGAGGCCCTCGAGCAGCCGCCACCGCGTGTAGTCGTCGACATGAAAGGGCGCGACGATGTCACCGGCGCTGGCGGTGCGGGCAACCAGGTCGACGCTCACCTGGGCGCCAGGCTCGTTCTCGAGGACCTTCCACAGCAGCTCGACGTCGTCCTGGGCGCACACCGCGGTGAGCAGACCGCCCTTGCCGCTGTTCCCGCGGAAGATGTCGGCGAAGCGCGAGGAGATGACCACCCGGAAGCCGTAGTCCATGAGCGCCCAGACCGCGTGCTCCCTCGACGAGCCGGTGCCGAAGTCGGGGCCGGCCACCAGGACGCTTCCGGCGGCATACGCCGGCTGGTTGAGCACGAAGGAGGGGTCCGACCGCCAGGCCGCGAACAAGCCGTCCTCGAAGCCGGTCCGGGCGACCCGCTTGAGGTACTCGGCCGGGATGATCTGGTCGGTGTCGACATTGCTGCGCCGCAGCGGGACGCCGACGCCGGTGTGCGTGATGAACGCGTCCATGAGCTAGGCCTCCACGGGGTCGAGATCGGCGGGTGAGCTGAGGGTGCCGCGCACGGCGGTGGCCGCCGCGACGAGCGGGCTGACGAGGTGGGTCCGGCCGCCCTTACCCTGCCGGCCCTCGAAGTTGCGGTTCGACGTCGACGCGCTGCGCTCGCCGGGGGCGAGGGTGTCCGGGTTCATGCCCAGGCACATCGAGCACCCTGGCAGCCGCCACTGGGCGCCGGCGGCCTCGAAGACCTCGTGCAGCCCCTCGGCCTCGGCCTCGAGGCGCACCTTCGCCGACCCCGGCACGACGAGCATCCGCACCGAGGACGCGACCCGACGGCCGCGGAGCACCCCGGCGGCGGCCCGCAGGTCCTCGATCCGGCCGTTGGTGCACGAGCCGACGAAGACGGTGTCGACGGGCACATCGCGCAGCGCAGTGCCCGGGGTGAGCCCCATGTACGCCAGGGCCCGCTCGGCGGCATGCCGCTCCCCCTGGTCGGCGAGGTCCGCCGGGTTGGGGACAGCAGCGTCCAGCGGTGAGCCCTGGCCCGGGTTGGTCCCCCAGGTCACGTATGGCGACAAGGCGTCGGCGTCGAGGACGACCTCGGCGTCGAAGGTGGCTCCGTCGTCGGTGCGCAGCTCGCGCCAGGCCGCGACGGCCGCGTCCCAGTCGGCGCCCCGCGGCGCGTGCGGGCGGCCCTTGAGGTAGGCGAAGGTCGTCTCGTCCGGGGCGATCATCCCGGCCCGGGCGCCGGCTTCGATGGACATATTGCAGACCGTCATCCGCTCTTCCATCGACATCGCCTCAATGGCGGCGCCGCGGTACTCGATGACATAGCCCTGTCCGCCGCCGGTCCCGATCGAGGCGATGACGGCGAGGATGACGTCCTTGGCGGTCACCCCCGGGCGCAGCTGGCCGACGACGGTGACGGCCATCGTCTTGAACGGGGCGAGCGGGAGGGTCTGGGTGGCCAGGACGTGCTCGACCTCGGAGGTCCCAATGCCGAAGGCGAGCGCCCCGAAGGCGCCATGGGTCGAGGTGTGGCTGTCCCCGCAGACCACGGTCATGCCGGGCTGGGTCAGGCCCAGCTGCGGCCCCACGACGTGGACGATCCCCTGCTCGGCGTCGCCCATCGGGAAGAGCCGGACGCCGAACTCGGCGCAGTTGGCCCGCAGGGTCTCGACCTGGGTGCGGCTCACCAGGTCGGTGATCGGCCCCGGGGTTGTCGGGACATTGTGGTCCTCGGTCGCGAGGGTGAGATCGGGGCGCCGGACGGTGCGCCCACTGAGCCGAAGTCCCTCGAAGGCCTGCGGGCTGGTCACCTCGTGGAGGAGGTGGAGGTCGATGTAGAGCAGGTCCGGTTCTCCCTCGGCCTGCCGGACCACATGGTCCGCCCACACCTTCTCTGCCAGGGTCCTCGCCATTGCGTCCCTCCCGTATGCCGGCCGGTTCCTCCTCAGGTTCGCCGACGACGCTGCTCGCTGAATTTGCGTCTCAGGCAATGAGACGTCAATATCATTACATGGACATCAGCAGTGGCGTGGGCGTCCTCGACAAGGCGGCCACGGTTCTCAGCGCCCTCGAGGCGGGGCCCGCGACCCTCGCGCAGCTCGTCGGTGCCACCGGCCTGGCTCGACCGACCGCGCACCGCCTCGCGGTCGCGCTGGAGCACCACCGTCTCGTCGCTCGGGACATGCAGGGCCGGTTCATCCTCGGGCCCCGTCTCGGCGAGCTCTCCGCCGCCGCCGGTGAGGACCGCCTGCTCGCCGCTGCCGGCCCGGTCCTCGGCGCCCTGCGCGACCACACCCACGAGTCGGCCCAGCTCTTCCGCCGCCAGGGCGAGGTCCGCATCTGCGTCGCCGCCGCCGAGCGCCCCATGGGCCTGCGCGACTCCATCCCGGTCGGGGCCACCTTGTCGATGCTCGCCGGCTCCGCCGCGCAGATCCTCCTCGCCTGGGAGGAGCCCGACCGGCTGCACCGGGGCCTGCGCGGGGCCAAGTTCACCGCCACCACCTTGTCGGCCGTCCGACGACGGGGCTGGGCGCAGAGCGTCGGCGAGCGCGAGCCCGGGGTCGCCTCGGTCTCCGCTCCCGTGCGGGGCCCGTCGGGCCGCGTTGTCGCGGCGGTCTCGATCTCGGGGCCGATCGAGCGGCTCTCGCGTCAGCCCGGGCGGCTGCACGCCGCGACCGTCGTCGCCGGCGCGAACAAGCTGACCGAGGTGTTGCGCCGCTCGCACGCGGGAGCCGGCAGGTAAGGTCAGCCTGTGGGCTCCAGGGCCTCGTGATCGACTTGTGACCAGCGCGGCACAACCTCCCGGCCCCGTGCCGCGTCTGCTCATATGACGATCATCGTGGCGATGCCTGGCACGCCATACCGCCGAGGAGGGCACACCATGCACACCGACAGCCGCCACACCGGCCCGGCCATCACCCTTGGGCGCGCCGGACTGGCCTTCGCCGCCGCGGCGGCCCTGCTCGCGACCACCGGCTGCTCGGCCCTGCCGAGTGGGTCTGCGGCCGCTCCCGCTGTGACTCGGACGGTCACCGGGACGCCGACCTCGCCCGACACCACCGCGGCGTCCTCGACGCCGTCGTCCTCGTCCTCCTCGTCGAGCACCACGACCGCGGCCGATGGCGCCTTGGCCGTAGGTGCGTCGAACGACCGCGTCCGCGAGCTCCAGGCCCGGCTGCGCCAGATCGGCTGGTACGCGGGCTCGATCAGCGCGACCTTCGACGAGGACACGCTCTCCTCGGTGAAGGCCTTCCAGACCAAGCGTGAGCTGCCCGTCACCGGCACCGTCGACGCGACGACCTGGGCCAAGCTCGTCGCGATGACCAAGACCCCCACCCACGACGAGATGTACGACATCCTCGTCGCCGGGCCGGCGCTGATGAAGGACGGGTCAACCGGCACGCAGGTGCGCGAGCTCCAGGCCCGGCTCAAGCAGATCGCCTGGTGGAGCGGCGATGTCACCTCGACCTACGGTTCGAGGACCGTCGACGCGGTCAAGGGCTTCCAGGCCAAGCGGAGCATCCCGGTCACCGGTGAGGTCGACCAGCGCACGTGGGACCGCCTCGCGGCCATGACGCACAAGCCGACCCAGGACGAGCTCAACAATGTCGCCCCCAAGCCGGTCAACGGCCCGGTCAGCACGGCCGGCCTGGACTCCCGGTGCCTCACCGGCCGGGCGCTGTGTATCAGCAAGACGACCCGCAAGCTCGTCTGGGTCGTCGACGGCAAGGCCCTGCTGCGCATGGACGTCCGTTTCGGGTCTTCGGCGAACCCGACCCGCGAGGGCGCCTTCACGGTCTACTGGAAGTCCCGTGACCACGTGTCGACGACCTACGGCTCGAAGATGCCCTTCGCAATGTTCTTCAGCGGCGGCGAGGCCGTGCACTACTCCTCGGACTTCGCGGCCCGCGGGTACGCCGGCGCCTCGCACGGCTGCGTCAACGTCCGCAACTATGACGGCATCAAGTGGCTCTTCGACCAGGTCGTCGTCGGCGACAAGGTCATCGTCTACTGGTGAGCCGGGTCTGGTCCCCGTGAGCGCCGCGAGCACTCCGGCCGATGGCGCGGCAGACGAACACTGGAGGGCCCGCAGAGATCTCTGCGGGCCCTCCAGTGTTCGGCGGCTACGTGACGGTGATGTCGTCAATGGGCGCGAACGAGATCGGGTTGCCCGACAGGCACGCCACCTCCGGCGCGACGCTGACCGAGGAGCGGTCCACCTTCTCCAGGACTCCGCCACCGGCCATGATCGACTGCCCGGAGCGAAGCGTCACCCCGGAGTCCACGGTGACGGCGGTGTGGGTGCCGTCCGCCCACCTCGTGCCGGCGGGCCACACGACCGTCACCTCGGTGTCGGGGGGCACGATCAGACGCCAGCACCCGTCCGCGTCGAGACGCAAGGTCCCCGCGACGATCGCCGTGAAGGCCGAATGGGACTCCGGACCGGTGACCGTGAGCCCATCGACCGACACGATGCCATAGCTCTTCGGTGCGTTCGAGCCGGATGTCGACGTCCCTGAGGTCGATGCTCCTGAGCCGGGCCCGCCCTCGCTCCCGGTGCACGCGCCGACTGGGAGCGTGCCGATCGCCGCCAGGCAGAGCGCCCCCAGACGACGTCGGCCGGGGCCAGCCATGCGCATCCCCCCGGTCTAGCGCGAGCCCGAGCTGAGGAAACCGCTCAACCCCTCGATGACCACCTGCTCGACGTCCACCGGCATGGGCTGCTCGGACACCCATTGGGAGATGGCGTCGGAGACGTCCGCAGGCGTCTCGACCACAAGGCTTCGGTAGTCCTGAGCCGGGCGGACACGGAACGTCGTGACTTCCGGGTGTGCCTGCCGGATCGCCTCGGCCAACGCCACGACCTGCTCTGCACGCGCCTTGCGGGTCATCTCGCCCCCATCGCGGACATCGGCGCCCACACTGAGCGCCAACGCGGTCACGGCCGCCCGCATGGCCGGGTCGGCCCCCAAGACCAGGGTGACCTCGCCACGACCGGTCGTCATATTCCAGCGGTAGCTGCTGACGGCATCCGAGTACTCGCCGTGGAGCTTGTTGACGACTGCTCCGAACGCACGCTGCGCCTCGAGCAAGGTGGCTGCGTCGGTCTCGGACACGCCACGAACGGTGGATGCCCCCGAGATGGCCACCTGGTCAGGCGTTGCAGCCCGTGGCTGTGACACCGCCGAGACCATCGAGGTCCGAACTGGTTGGTGGCCCGCAGAATCAGGCCCAGCACTGGAGGCCTGCCCGGCCGACAGTCCGAAAGCAACCGCCGCCGTCGCCACGGCGATAGTGATCACCCGTCTTCGCTGCATGGCTCCCCCTTTCGCCTCGCCCAGGTGACTCCCGAGCAGGTCTGGTCCCCCCAGCAGGCACTGTTCGCACTCTTGACGGTACGCCCCAGTACACAAGCGGTCGAGAGATCGAGGGGGTGTCGACCACCCGGGGCCGAAGACACCGGAGGGCCCGCAGAGATCTCTGCGGGCCCTCCGACCACGTAGCCCCGACGGGATTCGAACCCGCGCTACCGCCTTGAGAGGGCGGCGTGCTAGGCCACTACACAACGGGGCCGTGGCATCCTCCGACGTGTCGAAGGAGAGCTGGGGTACCAGGATTCGAACCTAGACTAACTGATCCAGAGTCAGTCGTGCTGCCGGTTACACCATACCCCAAGGGGGTATTCCCGCTCCGCGCGCGCTGCCCGCCTTCGCAGTTGAGACCACGCGCGCGGGACACCGCCTTCGGGCGGAAAGACCGAAGGGTGATACTACCGGCCCGACGCGGCGGCGCCCAAATCGCCGTCGGCGGGTGTCGACAAGTCAGTGTCGCGGGTGACGACATGCCGGATCTGACCTGCCGGGACGTCGAGCAGCTCGGCCACCGGGACCGGCAGGACCGGGAAGCTCCGCACCTGGTCCAGGGGCACCCAGAGGAAGGCCGTGTCGGCTCCGTCGAGAACAACCTCGGGCAGCTGGGCCGGCTCGGGCGGCTCGATCCGGACATAGAAACCGATCTCGTGCTGCAGCGGACCGCGGTTGCCGAAGAAGTTCTCGACCACCCCGACCAGCCGGCACTCCCCCGCCTCCAGCCCGGTCTCCTCGAGCCACTCCCGGCGGGCGCAGTCGAGGACGTCCTCGCCGGTGCCCAGCGCGCCACCGGGCACGAAGGCGAACTCGTCGCCGTCGAGTCGGTTGGCCAGCAGCGCACCGTCGCGCACGCAGAGCAGACCGACGCGGACGCTGAACTTGTGGTCGCCGATCGGCAACCTGATGTCGGCCACGACGGCCTACAGCGAGTCGCGCAAGGCCCGCAGCCGCGCCAGGGTCGAGGTCTTCCCAAGGATCTCGATCGACTCGAACAGTGGCGGCGACACCTTGGCACCGGAGATCGCAACCCGGACCGCACCGAAGGCCACCCGGGGCTTGAGCCCGAGGCCGTCGACCAGCGCCGACCGCAGCGCCGCCTCCACAGCGCCGGCATTCCAGGGCGAGTCGGTTCCGAGCAGCCCGCTTCCGGAGCCGTGGTCGTCGAGGTCACCAAGCGCGCGCAGGGCGGCGTCGAGGACCGCGGGAGCCCCGGGGTCGAGCGTCGCCCGGGCCTGCTCGGAGATCTCGAGCTGGTCGTCGCCGACATAGAAGGGCGCGATGAGCAGGACAGCGTCAGAGAGGACCTCGATGCGGGTCTGCACCAACGGGGCGAGGGCCTGCAGCCGGCCGAGCTCGCCGAGCGACGGCGAACCGCTGAGGACCTCGGCCGCCTCGAGATAGGGCAGCAACCGGGAGGCCAGCTCGTCGCCGGCCAGGGCGCGGATATAGATGCCGTTGAGCCAGTTGAGCTTGTCGAGGTTGAAGATCGACCCGGCCGGGTTGACCTTGTGCCAGTCGAAGCCGCGGGAGAACTCCTCGAAGGTGAAGACCTCCCGCTCGGTGCCGTCAGCCTCGAGGATCGGCGGGTACCCCTGCAGGGCAAGGAAGTTGACCAGCGCCTCGGGCAGGTAGCCCCGCTCACGGAACCAGGTCAGCCGCGCCCAGGGGCTCTTGCGCTTGGAGATCTTCGCCTTCTTCTCGTCGCGCAGCAGCGGCATATGGGCGAACTTCGGCGGCGTGAGCCCCAGCCAGGTGTAGAGGAGCAGGTGCTTGGGCGTGGAGGAGATCCACTCCTGACCACGAACGACATGGGTGATGCCCATCTCGTGGTCGTCGACGACGACCGCGAGGTGGTAGGTCGGGAAGCCGTCGGCCTTGAGGATGACCTGGTCGTCCGGTCGCGGGGCGTCGATATGGCCCATGATGAGGTCGTCGAAATGGGTGTCGACATCGTCGGGGATCTGCATCCGCACGACGGCGTGCTCGGTGTACCCGGGCAGCGCGGCGCGCTCCTCCTGGGTCTTGCCCAGGCACATCCGGTCGTAGCCGGTGGGCTGCTTGAGCTTCTGCTGGTGCTCCCGCATCGCGGTGAGCCGCTCCGCCGAGCACCAGCAGTGGTAGGCCTTCCCCTCGGCGAGCAGCCGGTCGACATACGGCTGGTAGGTGGCGAGCCGCTCGGACTGACGGTATGGCGCGTACCTGCCCCCGATGTCCGGCCCCTCGTCCCAGGTGAGCCCGAGCCAGTGCAAGGTGTCGAAGATCTGCCGCTCGCTGTCGTGCTGCAGCCGGGCCCGGTCGGTGTCCTCGATCCGCAGGACGAAGCTGCCGCCCTGCTGGCGCGCGAAGGCCAGGTCGAAGAGGGACATATATGCCGTGCCGACGTGTGGGTCACCGGTCGGCGACGGGGCGACGCGCAGGCGGACCGGGTCCAAGGGCTTCTCGCTCATAGTGCGCCCAGGGTATCCCGTCGGCGGGGCCGTCCGGCCGTCGCTCGGCGCGGGCTCACCGGGTCGTGGGCGGGCACTCAGCGGGTGACGAAGGGGTTCGACAGGATGCCGATCCCCTCGATCTCCACCTCGACCCGCTGGCCGGCGGCGACCGGGCCCACCCCGGCGGGGGTGCCGGTGAGGATGATGTCGCCGGGGAGCAGGGTGAAGGCGGCCGACGCGTACGCGATGAGCGTGGGGACATCGTGGATGAGATCCGCGGTCGTACCGTCCTGGACGACCTCGCCGTCGCGGCGGGTGGTCAGCCGCAGCCCCGACGGGTCGAGCTCGGTCTCGACCCAGGGCCCGATCGGGGCGAAGGTGTCGAAGCCCTTGGCTCGAGACCACTGGCCGTCGCTGCGCTGGAGGTCCCGGGCGGTGACGTCATTGCCGCAGGTGTAGCCGAAGACGACCGAGAGGGCGCGTTCGCGGGGCACGTCCTTGCAGACCTTGCCGATGATGACGGCGAGCTCGCCCTCGTAGTGGACCTCGCGGCTCTGCGGCGGCATGACGACGGGGTCGCCGGGGCCGATGACGGCGGTGTTGGGCTTGAGGAAGATCATCGGTTCGGCCGGCGGGGTCGAGCCCATCTCGGCGGCGTGGTCGGCGTAGTTGCGGCCGATGCCGATGACCTTGCTCCGGGGGATGACCGGGGCGAGGAGGCGGACGTCCTCGAGCGGGGTCCGCTCGCCGGTGAAGGTCACCGGCTGGTAGATCGGGTCCCCGTGGATCCTGGCGACGACGAGGCGGCCACCGTCCTTCTCCACGACTCCGTAGCAGGGGTCCTCGCCCGTCGTGTACCGCGCGATCCGCATCCCGTCCAGCCCCTCTTCCCTCACCTGTGCACAACCCGCAAAGACACACCTTATGACGGCGTCATAAGGTGTGTCTTTGCGGGGCGGGAGGGGTGGGTTGTGGAAAACCGAGGTATGACGGTCCTCGCGCTGACGCAGTGGCGCGACCTCGAAGCCGCCCATGAGGCCCGGGTCGACGCCGCCACCGAGGCGCACCGCAGGCGTCGGGCCCTCGGCGAGAAACACCCGACCGAGGACTTCCTCTTCACCTACTACCCGACCACTCCGACCCGGCTGCGCCGTTGGCACCCCGGCCTGGGCGTCGGTCTCGACCGGGCGGCCGGGCTCCCCCGCGCCTCCTGGCGCTTCTACGGCGCGGACGACCAGATTGTCTCGGTCGACGCCGCCGCCCTGGCGACCAGCCGCGCCGAGGGCATCCGGTTCGTCCGAGACCTGCTCAGCGCCGTCGACGGGCGTGAGCCGCAGCTGCGCTGCTTCGCTCTGCACGAGTGGGCCATGGTCTACCGGCTGCCGGCGGAGCAGGTGCGGCATACCCAGCTGCCCTTGCGGCTAGGCCCGGCTGGGACCGACGCCGTCGTCGAAAGCCACTCGCTGCGCTGCACGCATATCGACGCCTTCCGCTTCTTCACCCCCGAGGCGGTCCCGCGCAACGCCCTCCAGCCGCGCCGCGACACCCAGGTCGCCCTCGACCAGCCCGGCTGTCTGCACGCCGGGATGGACCTCTACAAGTGGGCCACCAAGCTCACCCCGGCCGTCCCCAGCGAGCTCGTCATGGACTGCTTCGACCTCGCTCGCGACCTGCGCCGCCTCGACATGCAGGCCTCGCCGTATGACGTCACGGTGCTCGGTGACGAGCCGATCCTCATCGAGACCCCCGTCGGCAAGGCCGACTATCTCGCCGCGCTCCACCCGCTGATGACCCGCGCCGCGGCCCTGCGGCGCCGGCTGCTCACGGTCTGCGACGCCCTGCTGCAGGTCGCCTCCGGCGTCCCGATTGTGCGGGGTTGACAAAGTCCTCAGTTCCCTGGTTCATTAGTCGAGTACTGAACCAGCGAGGAGGAGCCAACCCGTGACGGCTTTCGCCGAGGGGCGACCGATCTTCCTCGACCTGGCGGACCGGATGGCCGACGACATCCTCGCGGGCATCTACCCCGAGGAGACCCAGGTTCCCTCGACGAACGAGCTGGCCGCGCACTACCGGATCAACCCGGCCACCGCCGGCAAGGCGCTCAACCGCCTCGTCGACCAGAACGTCATCTACAAGAAGCGCGGACTCGGCATGTTCGTGGCCACCGGCGCCCCCGAGGCGCTCCGGGCCTCGCGGCGGGCCTCCTTCACCGCCGAGTTCGTCCTCCCCCTCCTCGACGAGGCGGCCCGGGTCGGGCTGACCACCGACGAGATCGTCACAATGATCAAGGACCAGTCATGACCAGCCACCCACCCGCCGGGACCCCGAGCGGCATCGTCCTGGAGCACGTCACCAAACGGTTCGGCCGGACCGAGGTGCTCACCGACATCTCGGCCGTCCTCCCGCCCGGCCGCATCTACGGCCTGCTCGGCGCCAACGGCGTCGGCAAGACCACCCTGATGTCCCTGGTGTGCAACCACACCTTCCGCTCCGGCGGGACCGTGCTCATCGACGGGGAGGACCCCGCGGAGAACCCGGTCGTTCTCGGTCGGACCTGCTTCATCCGCGAGGACCAGCCGTACAACGATGCCTTCAAGGTCCGCGACGTCCTCAGCGCCGTGTCATGGTTCTACCCCGACTGGGACGCCGCGCTGGCCGAGCGGCTGGCGGACCGCTTCCACCTGCCGCACCGCACCACGTGCAAGAAGCTGTCCCGCGGCCAGCGCTCCGCCCTGGCGATCGTCATCTCGCTCGCCTCGCGGGCGGCATACACCTTCCTCGACGAGCCCTACCTCGGGCTGGACCCGTCGGCGCGCGGGATCTTCTACGACGAGCTGCTCCTCGCCTACAGCGAGCACCCACGGACCATCGTCATGTCGACCCACCTCATCGACGAGGCGGCCGGTCTGCTGGAGGAGGTCCTCGTCCTCCATGAGGGCCGCATCGTCCTTCGGGCGGACGCGGACGAGGCCCGGACGAGCGCCTTCGTCGCCAGGGGCCTCGACTCGGCGGTGACCGCCCTGGTCGGTCACCGCGAGGTCCTCTCCGAGCGCCGCCTCGGGTCGATCCTGTCGGTCACCGTCCGTGGGGCACGCACCGCCGACGACGAGTCCCGGGCCCGCGCCGCCAATATCGCCCTCGAGGCTGCCAGCCTCCAAGAGCTCGTCGCCGCCATCGGCATCGGCGGGATCGGCGGGGTCGACACCGAGTCGTTCACCACCCAAAGGACCTCACGATGACCTACGCTCGCCGATCACTTCGGCTCTACCTCGCCAACCGTTCCTATGTCACCCTCATCCCGGGCGGCATCCTCGTCATCATGCTGGCGATGAGCCTCGTCATCGGCGTTGCGATCGGGATGGCCACCGAGTTCCCGCTCTCGGCCCAGATCCAGGAGGGCATGCGGGAGAACAACGGTGGTGCCGTCTACTCGATCCCCGGGTTCCTCATCTCGCTCGGGGCCTTGGCCGTGAACCGGAACTTTGCCATGGCCCTGGCCTTCGGCAGCACCCGGCGGCACTTCTGGCTCGGCACCCTCATGGGCTTCGGCCTCACCTCGGGCGCCACCGCCGCGTCTGCGGTGGTCCTGCTCGCCCTGGAGAAGGCCACGAACCACTGGTTCTTCGGCGTGTACGCCTTCGACGTCGCGGCCCTCGGCAAGGGCGACTACGTGCTCACCTTCGCCTCGGTCTTCGTCCTCGCGGTGCTGTCCCTGGCTCTCGGCGCCCTCTTCGGCACGGCATACCGCGCGTTCGGCACCAAGGGCGCCCTGCTCACCGGCCTGGCGGCGGCGGTCCTCGTGGTCGCGGTGACGTTGCTCAGCGCGTCGAACAAGGAGATCGTCGGCTCCTGGCTCGGCGCACTGGGTGTCTGGGCCGCAGTGGTCGTCGCCGCCATCGCCGCAGCGATCAGCATTGCCGGCTCGTACGCTGCCAACCGGCTCGCCAGGCTGTAGTCGACCCGCTCAGCGCGACCCGCTCAGCGCGACCCGCTCAGCGGGCCGGCACGCCTCGCCGGTTCAGGCCGTAGGTGATCCCGTCGACCAACGCCGTCCACGACGCCTCGACGATATTCGCCGCCACGCCGACCGTGGTCCACGACGTCTCGCCGTCCGCGGTCTCGATGAGCACCCGGGTCACCGCGTCCGTGCCGTGCGCCGAGTCGAGGATGCGGACCCGGAAGTCGATCAGCTCGAGATGCTCCAGCTCGGGGTAGGTCCCGTTGAGCGCAAGCCGCAGCGCATGGTCGAGGGCGTTCACCGGTCCGTTGCCCTCGCCGGTCGCCACCGCGCGGCGCTCCCCCGCGTGCAGCTTGACGGTCGCCTCCGAGGTCGCCTCCTCCCCCGGCCGGGCGTCGGTGATGACCCGCCACGACTCGACCTCGAAGTATGCCGGTGCCGGCTCGCCGATGGCGCGCCGCAGGAGCAGCTCGAAGGAGGCATCGGCGGCGTCGAAGGTGTAGCCGCGCAGCTCCATGTCCTTGACCGTCGCCAGGACAGAGACGACGAGCTCGGGGCGCGAGCTGAGGTCGACACCCATCTCGGCGGCCTTGAGCTCGACCGAGGCCCGTCCGGCCATGTCGGAGACCAGGGTCCGCATCGAGTTGCCGACGGTGCCCGGGTCGATGTGCTGGTACAGGTCGGGGTCGACCTTGAGGGCGCTGGCGTGCAGGCCGGCCTTGTGCGCGAAGGCGGAGGACCCGACATACGGCTGCCGGGAGTAAGGCGGCACATTGGTCACCTCCGAGATCGCGTGCGAGATCCGGGTCGCGTCGCCGAGCTGGCGCGGCTCGACGAGCTCGAGGCCCCGTTTGATCTGGAGGTTGCTCAGCAAGGTGACGATATTCGCGTTGCCGGTGCGCTCGCCGTACCCGTTGATCGTGCCCTGGACCTGGATGACCCCCGCGTCGACCGCCGCGAGGGAGTTCGCGACCGCGCAGCCGGTGTCGTTGTGGCAGTGGATGCCCAGCGGGGCGCCGGTTGTGGCGAGGACGTCGGCGACGACATCGGCCACCTGGTCGGGCAGCATGCCGCCGTTGGTGTCGCAGAGGGCCACCACCTCGGCGCCCGACTCCACGGCGGCCCGGACCGCCTCGAGCGCGTACGCCCGGTCGAGGCGGTAGCCGTCGAAGAAGTGCTCGGCATCGAGGAAGACCCGGCGCCCCTCACCGCGCAGGAAGGTCACGGTGTCGCGGATCATCTCGAGGTTCTCCTCGGGAGTGGTCCGCAGCGCGTCGGTGACATGGCGCAGATGCGACTTCGCGACGAGAGTCACCACCGAGGCGCCCGAGTCGAGCAGCGCCCGCACCAGCGGGTCGCTGTCGGCCCGGCCCCCGGCCCTCCGGGTCGCGCCGAAGGCCGCCAGGGTCGCATTGCGTAGCCGCAGGTCGGTCTGCGCCCGGGCGAAGAACTCGGTGTCCTTGGGGTTCGCCCCGGGCCAGCCCCCCTCGATGTAGCCGACGCCGAGCTCGTCGAGGTGCCCCGCGATGGCCAGCTTGTCGGCCACCGTGAGGTTGAGTCCCTCTTGCTGCGCACCATCGCGCAAGGTCGTGTCGTAGACGTGGAGCGTCATCGTCGGCTTCCTCAGGAGTGCTGCCCGGGACTGTTCCCAGGCGGTTGGTGCGGTATGCCGGAGGGGTGGCCCGGCACTGGTGCGGTCTGCCGGAGGGGTGGCCCGGCACTGGAGCGGTCTGCCGGAGGGGTGGCCCGGCAATGAAAAAGACCCCCCGGGGACGGGAGGTCTGCGCGACAGGAGCGGGTGTGGGCCCTGTCGCGCCTAGGTAATGATGAGGGCAGCGCTAGCTGCCACGAGCGAGGTCATCACGATGGCCAGCCTGCCGCGCCTTGCCCCGCGATGGTCATGGCGTCTCACCTTCTGGACGGCGCGTGGGCCGCAGCGGTGACCAGGGCGGCGAAGACGCAGGTGTCGTCGGAGGCCTCGGGGTGCCACTGCACGCCCAGGCGGAACCGGGCCGAGGGTGCCTCCATCGCCTCGAGCACCCCGTCCGCGGAGTATGCCGTGCCGACATACCCCGGCGCGGTGGCGACGGACTGGTGGTGCGAGCACCGGACGGCCGCCGCACCCCCGATGACCCGCGCCACCCTGGACCCGTGCGTGCTGGTGACCTGGGTCTGCCCGTAGTGCCCGGGCGCGGGTGCGTGAGCCGAGGTGCCGGTGAGGTCCGGGACGTGCTGCGACAAGGTGCCCCCGGCGGCGACGGCCATGACCTGCATGCCTCGACACACTCCGAGCAGTGGCAGGTCGAGCTCGGTCGCCCGGCGGACCAGGGCCAGCTCGAAGGAGTCCCGATCCGGTTGCGGACCCTGGGTGCGCGGGTGCGGCGAGGCACCGTACCGGGCCGGGTCGACATCGGCTCCCCCGGCGACGACGAGCGCATCGAGGCGGCTCAGGAGGGCCTCGACGACGGCCGGGTCGGGGTCGCGCCGCGGCGGCAGGAGCATCGCGACCGCTCCGGATGCCTCGAGCTGCCGGACGTACCCCGCGGGGACGAAGGCGGCCGCCACCTGGGTCCACACCCCGTAGGACGCGGGCTCGACATACGTCGTGACACCGACGACGGGAGGTGACCCAGACATGGCGCTCACATCCGCTCGAACCCGCGGACGCGTTCCCAGTCGGTCACCGCGGCGTTGAACGCGGCGAGCTCGACGTCGGCGAGGTTGACGTAGTGGTCGACGACGAGGTCGCCGAAGGCCGTCCGGGCCAGCGCGGACCCGGCCAGGAGATCGCGCGCCTCGCGCAGGGTGGCTGGGACGTGCACCTTGTCGGCCGTGTACGCATTGCCGACGAGCTCGTCCTCCAGCTCGAGCCCCACCCGTATGCCGTGCAGCCCTCCGGCGAGCATCGCCGCGACCGCGAGGTAGGGGTTGACGTCCCCACCGGGCACCCGGTTCTCGACCCGCAGGCCCAGCCCGTCGCCGACGACCCGCAGCGCGCAGGTGCGGTTGTCCCGGCCCCAGGCGACCGCGGTCGGGGCGAAGGTGTCGGGCTGGAAGCGCTTGTAGGAGTTGATATTCGGGGCGTAGAAGACCGCCAGCTCGGGCATCGAGACGAGCAGCCCGGCGAGGAAGGACCGGAAGACCGCCGAGAAGCCGAGCGGGTCGGCGGCGTCCGCGAAGGCCGCGGTTCCGTCCGCGCGGCGCAGCGAGAGGTGGATATGGCAGGAGTTGCCCTCGCGCTGGTCGTACTTGGCCATGAAGGTCACCGAGCGCCCGTGCGTCGCGGCGATCTCCTTGGCGGCGGTCTTGTAGACCGTGTGCTTGTCGCACGTGGCGAGGGCCTGGTCGTACCGGAAGGCGATCTCGTGCTGGCCGAGGTTGCACTCCCCCTTGGCGCTCTCGACCGACATGCCGGCGGCATACATGGCATTGCGGATGTCCCGTAGCAGTGGCTCCACCCAGGTCCCGCCGAGGATCGAGTAGTCGACGTTGTATCGGCTGGCCGGGGTGAGGTCGGTGTAGCGGCGGTCCCAGGCCTGGTCGTAGGGCGTCTCGAAGACGAGGAACTCCAGCTCGGTGCCGACGAAGGCGGTGAACCCCAGCGCGGCGGCCGCATCGACCTGGGCACGGAGCACCGACCGCGGTGCCGGCGCGACCGGCCCGGACCCGTCGAGCCACTCGACATCGGCGAGCACCGTCGCGGAGTAGTCCTGGCCGGGGGTGCGGTGCAGGGTCGAGAGGTCGAGGACGAAGCGCATGTCGCCATACCCCCGCTCCCACGAGGAGATGGCGTAGCCGGCGACGGTGGCCATCTCGACGTCGACCGCGAGCAGGTAGGCGCAGCCCTCCGTGCCGTGCTCGAGGACGTGGTCGAGGAAGAACCGGCCGTGGACCCGCTTGCCCTGGAGCCGGCCCTGCATGTCGGGGAAGGCGACGATGACAGTGTCGAGGTGACCGGAGTCGATCTCGGTCCGCAAGGTGTCGAGGTCCAGTGGACGCTCAGGGCTCATCGGAGGCGTCCTTGGTCAGCCGAGCAGTCCCCGCAGGACCGCGGAGGTCGCATCGCAGTGGTCCTCCATGATCCGGCGGGCCTGCTCGGGCTTGCCGGCGAGGATCGCGCGCACCAGTCGGCCGTGGTCGTCGGTGCTGTGGTCGATATTCCGGCTCAGGACCGGTATGGCGGTGAGCAGCTCGTGCAGTGCCGCCTGCGCACGGGTGACCGCCTCGACGAGCATCGGGCTGCCGCAGGTGCTCGCGATGGCCAGGTGTAGCCGGGAGTCGGCAACCCGGTGGGCGGCGGCGTCGTGGGCGCTGCGGCGCGCCTCCGCCTCCGCGTCGCGCAGCCAGGCGCGCTGGTCGGCGGAGAGGCTGCGGGAGGCGGCGAGGAAGGCCGCTCCGGCCTCGACGACCCGGCGGAAGGACAGGGCGTCCTCGAGGTCGGCGCCCCGACGCACGTTCGGCTGCTTGTCGGGGAAAGACGGACCGCCGTAGGTCACCGCAGTGCCACCGGTGCGGCCCCGCCGGGTGACGACCATGCCCGACTCGCGCAACGCGGCAATGGCCTCGCGCAGGGTCACCCTGCTGACGCCGAGCCGTTCGGCGAGCTCGCGCTCCGGGGGCAGCTGCTCACCGTCGGCGAAGACGCCGAGCCGGATCGAGGTGGCCAGCTGCTGGAAGGTCGTCTCGAAGGCATTGCCCGTCGTGGGGCGAAGGACGGCGTCGGAGAGCCGCGCGACCGCGAGCTGCTCCGGTGGGTTCAGGCGCTCCGGTGCCACGGCCACCTCCCGACGACGATGAGCGAGATCAGCGTCCCGATCCAACCGTGCCCGCTCTGGTGCGGTCAATGGTACGTGCGCAGGCCAATCGCGGCATCCGGGGCGGACCGGACCACCGAGCGGTCACCTCCGCTGGTCAGCCGCGCCCCGCGAGCATCGCCTCGAGGACGCCGGCGACGCCGTCCTCGTCGTTGGTGCGACAGGTATGCCGGGCCGCCGCCAGAACCTCGGGGTGGCCATTGGCCACGGCATAGGACTCCCCCGCCCAACGCAGCATGGGCAGGTCGTTGGGCATGTCACCGAAGGCCCAGACCCGCTCGCGGGGCACCCCGTGGGCAGCGGCGAAGCCCTCGAGGACGGCCGCCTTGGTCACCCCGGGAGCGCTGATCTCGGCGAGCCCGCCGGCCCCGGAGTACGCGACGATGCCGTGCCTCCCCACAACGTCGACAACCCCGGCGAGGAAGTCGTCATCGGGCAGTTCGGGACAGCGGGCGAGGAGCTTGCCGACCGGGGAGTCCAGCAGCGACTCGATCGGTCCGACCGGGGTGCCGGGTGGGACGTCGTGGATCGACTGGAAGGCCGGCTCGTGCGCGAAACCCGCCAGCCGCTCGGCCGCGAAGAAGGCCGACGGATATGCCGCCCGCACTCCGGCGATGATGGCGTGGAGGTCGGCGACGCCGATCGGCCGGACGTCGGAGACCACCCGGGCGTGGACGTCATACGTGAACGCGCCATTGCCGCACAGCGCCACCCCGTGCCCGCCGACGACATCGGCGAGCTCGTCGAGCCACCGCGGCGGCCGGGCGGTGACGAAGACGACCGGGATGCCGGCGGCCTCGGTCGCGGCCAGCGCCGCCCGGGTGCGCGCCGAGACCGAGCCATCGGACCTCAGCAGCGTGCCGTCGAGGTCGGTGGCCACCAGAAGGGGACGCACCGTCGACGGCGAGGGCGTCATACCAGCCTGGTCATCCACCCGTGCGGGTCGTCGGCGCGACCGAACTGGACATCGAGGAGGGCCGCGCGCAGCTCTGCCGCGACCGGGCCGGTCTCGTTGGAGTTGATGATCGCCTCCCCGCCGTCCCAGGCCAGCCGGCCGATCGGGGTGATGACCGCAGCCGTGCCGCAGGCGAAGACCTCGGTGATCTCCCCCGAGGCGATCCCGTCGCGCCACTCGTCGATCGACACGCGGCGCTCGACCGGGGTGTAGCCGCGGTCGGCGGCGACCTGGAGCAGCGCCGAGCGGGTCACCCCCTCGAGGATCGTGCCGGTCAACTCCGGGGTGACGATCTGGCCGTCGCGCATGACGAAGAAGACGTTCATGCCGCCGAGCTCCTCGACCCATTTGCGTTCGACGGTGTCGAGGAAGACGGCCTGGTCGCAACCCGACGCGGCGGCCTGGGTCTGCGCGGCCAGGCTCGCCGCGTAGTTGCCGCCGCACTTGGCCGCGCCGGTGCCGCCGGGGCCGGCCCGGTTGAAGTCGGTGGAGACCCAGATCGACACCGGCTTGACGCCGGAGGCGAAGTACGAGCCGACCGGCGAGGCGATGACGCAGTAGAGGACCTTGCGGGCCGGGCGGACCCCGAGGAAGGCCTCGTTGGCGATCATGAACGGCCGCAGGTAGAGGCTCTTCTCCTCGCCGTCGGCCGAGGGCACCCAGGCCTGGTCGACCTCGACGAGGGACCGGATCGAGGCCATGAAGGCGTCGACCGGCAGCGGCGGCAGGGCGAGCCGGACGGCACTGCGCCCCAGCCGCTCCCCGTTGGCCTGCGGTCGGAAGGACCAGATGGAGCCGTCCTCGCGGCGGAACGCCTTGAGGCCCTCGAAGATCTCCTGGGCGTAGTGGAGGACCGCCGAGGCCGGGTCAAGGGAGAACGGCCCGTATGCGCGGACCTCGTCGCCGCTCCAGCCGCCCTCGGTCGTCCAGTCCGCGACCGCCATGTGGTCGGTGAAGTGAGTGCCGAACCCGGGGCTGGCGTGGACCGCAGCGATCCGGTCCAGCGGCGTCGGGTCGGGGCGGCGGTGGATGGGGAACGACAGGGACGTCATCGTCATACCTCGCAGGTTATCGGGTCGCGGAACTGCCCGGTCAGACGACCGCGGCGGCGATCGCGTCCCCGACCGCTGGGGTGCTGCGGGCAGTGGCGCCGCGGGTGGCGAGGTCGGCGGCGACGGCCTGCTCGACGCGTCCGGCGAGATCGGTGTGGCCGAGGTGGTCGAGCATCATCGCCACCGAGAGGATTGCCGCGGTGGGGTCAGCCTTGGCCTGCCCGGCGATATCCGGTGCCGAGCCGTGGACGGGCTCGAACATGCTCGGGGTGCTCCGGGCCGGGTTGATATTGCCGCTCGCGGCCAGCCCGATGCCGCCGGCCACCGCGGCCGCGAGGTCGGTGATGATGTCGCCGAAGAGGTTGTCGGTGACGATGACGTCGAAACGCCCAGGGTCGGTGGCGAGGAAGATCGTCGCCGCGTCGACATGCTGGTATGCCGTAGCGACATCCGGAAACTCGGCCGCGACCCGCTCGACGGTCCGACGCCACAGGTGCCCGGCGTAGGTGAGGACATTGTGCTTGTGCACGAGGGTGAGGTGCTTGCGGGGCCGGGCCTGGGCTCGGGCGAAGGCGTCGCGGACGACCCGTTCGACGCCGAAGGCGGTGTTGACGCTCACCTCGGTCGCGATCTCGTTCGCGGTGCCGACCCGCAGCGCACCGCCGTTGCCGACATACGGGCCCTCGGTGCCTTCGCGCACGACGACGAAGTCGATCCCGTTCGGGGCGACCCGGGCGACGTCGAGCGGGCTGGCGACCCCGGGATAGAGCTTGGCCGGGCGGAGGTTGACGAAGTGGTCGAGGGCGAAACGCAGCGGGAGCAGGACCCCTCGTTCGAGCACGCCGCTGGGCACGGTCGGGTCGCCGATGGCGCCGAGGTAGATGGCGTCGACGCCGCGGACCTCCTCCAGCACGCTGGCCGGCAGGGTCTCGCCGGTGGCATGCCAGCGGCGGGCGCCGAGGTCGTACTCGGTCGTCGCGATGTCGATGCCCTTGGTCGCGGCCGCGGCGCGGAGCACCTTCAGGCCCTCGGCGACGACCTCGGGACCGATCCCGTCACCTCCGATGACGGCCAGGGTGAGGGTGGTCGCGGTCGCGTCGGCGCGGCGGTCAGACATGGCGTCGAGGGTATGCCGGGCCAGGCCCGCGCTCCCGGCTGTCTCGTCTGGTGAGTACCCGATGTCGGGTTACGGGACGATCCCCGCGTCGAGCACCGCGGCCGCGGCGCTGGCCTCGCCGGTGACGGCCACTCGCGGGTCGTCCAGGCCGATCCGGCCCCAAAGCAGGACGTACAGGGCATCGGCGGGACCGTGGATCGTGGCGTCGGGCTCACCCACCGCGGCGAGCTCCTCCGGTGTGCCGGACCCGGCGATCACCCAGGTCGTCGTGCCGCTGCCGGGGGCGGTGCGGTCGCCGGTCGTGTCGATGGTGACGGCGAGGGAGCGGCGCAGCGGGGGGATGCGCTCGAGCCGCACCTGGCGGGGGAAGAACATCGACACCACCTCGTCGATCCCGTCCCGGGCGACCTCGGGGTCGATGGTCAGCCCTGGGTCGAGATCGACGGCGTGGACGACCGTCTCGTGGAGCTGGCGGCGGCGCCAGAAGCCGGCCGTCGTCGGCTTGGGTCCGAAGGCCCAGCAGGGGGTGTCGGGCGGGGTGTCCCGCAGGGTCGCGAGCAGCTCAGCCGCGTGGCCGGCATACCACCGGTCCAAGGCGTCGGTGGAGCCGTCCTCCGGCGGGGCGGGCGCCGGGGTGCGCGGGTGGCCGTCGAGGATCGCCCCGCGGGACCAGTGGTGGGCCGCTCCGAGATGGAGGACGAGGTCGCGACGGGTCCAGCCGGGGCAGGTGGGCACCGGCGCGTCGAGGTCCCGGATCGCGGCCCGCACGGACAGGACCGTCCTCGCCAGGTGGTCCAGCTCGTCCATCGCCTGCCCCCTCCCACGGACGCTGGTCAGCGAAGGCCTGACCGTCGGTTCGGACTGTAGCCGGGGTCGCGCGCCGTCGGCGAGCGGCTCAGAGGTTGACCACCGTGAACGACTCCGACCCGATGGCCTCGGCGATCTCGGCACCGATCTCGTGCGGGATCTCGGAGTCGGCCGTGAGGACGACGAGGGCCTTGTCGCCGGACTCGGAGCGGGCCACCTGCATGGCACCGATATTGATGCCGCGCTCGCCGAGGATCCGGCCGAAGGTGCCGATGATGCCGGGGCGGTCGTCATACGTGAAGATCGCCAGGTGGTCCGCGAGCGGGATCTCGAGGTCATAGCCGTCGATGCCGATGAGCTTCTCGACCATCTTCGGCCCGGTCAGGGTGCCGGAGACCGACCGGATCCGGCCATCCTGGACCGCGCCGCGCAGGGTCGTGGTGTTGCGGAACTCCTGGGTGCTGAGGTCGGCGAGCAGGCGGACCTCGAGGCCGCGCTGTTCGGCGATGAGCGGGGCGTTGACATAGGACACGGTGTCCTCGACGACGTCCTGGAAGAGGCCCTTCATCGCCGCGAGCCGCCAGATGTCGACGCCATACGCCGTGATCTCGCCGTGGCACTCGACGTCGAGCTGCAGCGGCACCGAGCCGGCGACGGCGGTGAAGATCCGGCCGAGCTTCTCCACCAGGGGGATCCCGGGGCGGACCTCCTCGGCGATGAGGCCACCGTCGACATTGACCGCGTCGGGGACGAGGTCGCCGGCGAGCGCCTGACGCACCGAGCGGGCCACCGAGATTCCGGCCTTCTCCTGGGCCTCGTCGGTCGACGCGCCGAGGTGCGGGGTGACGACGACATTCTCGAAGGCGAACAGCGGGGAGTCGGTGCACGGCTCCTTGGCGTAGACGTCGAGGCCGGCGCCGGCGACCCGGCCCTCGGCCAGGGCGGTGGCCAGTGCGGCCTCGTCGACGATGCCGCCACGGGCCGCGTTGACGATCCGCACGCTCGGCTTGACCTTGCGCAGGGCGTCCTCTCCGATGAGGCCGACCGTCTCCTTGTTCTTGGGCAGGTGGACGGTGATGAAGTCGGACTGGGCGAGCAGCTCGTCGAGGGTGACGAGGGTGACCCCGAGCTGCCCGGCCTTGGCGGCCGAGACGTACGGGTCGTAGGCGATGACATTCATGTCGAAGCCCTTGAGCCGTTGGGCGGTCAGCTGGCCGATCCGCCCGAGGCCGACGACCCCCACGGTTTTGTCGAGCAGCTCGACGCCGCCATACCTGCTGCGCTTCCACGCCCCACCCTTGAGCGCCTCGTTGGCGGGGGCGATATTGCGCGCGCAGGCCAGCAGCAGGCCGACGGCGAGCTCTGCGGCGGAGGTGATATTCGAGGTCGGGGCGTTGACGACCATGACGCCGGCCTTGGTGGCCGCAGGGACGTCGACATTGTCGAGCCCGACGCCGGCCCGGGCGATGACCCGCAGCCTCGGCCCGGCGGCGATCGCCTCGGCGTCCATCATGGTGGCCGAGCGGATGAGGACGGCGTCGGCGTCGGCGAGGGCCGGGAGCAGGGCGGCGCGGTCGGCTCCGTCGCAGTGCCGGACCTCGAAGTCCGGCCCGAGGGCCTCGAGCGTGGCTGGGGAGAGCTCTTCGGCGATGAGAACGACGGGCTTGGTCACGTCGGGTCCTTCGTAGGGGTCGGCAGGGTGGCTGGGCGCAGCACCACGATGTGCCGAATGCAGTCTATGAAGGGCCCGTCATGGGCGGGGCCACCCCCTGCGGTCCGACCCCCGTGACATTCCCCTCACACCGCGTCGGCCGGGTGCCCGGCACCGAGCTTGCCCTGGAGCTAGGCCCGGTGCCAGCGGGCGGTGATGCGGCGCGAGACCACAACGACCAGTGCGATGACGGCCACCGCGACCACGGCCCACCACCACGAGAGCCGCCCGCCCACCGCCTCCCAGACGGCGGCACCGGCGGTCGTGTAGAGCAGCGCCCAGAGCACCGCCCCCACCAGCAGGCCAGGCACATACCGCCGAGCAGGCATCCGCATCGCGCCCGCCGCCGCATTGATCGCAGTCTGCACCCCGACAGTGAGGAAGGACGCAGCAACCACGGGGGCGCCATACCGGGAGACCACCGACTCGGCCCGCTGCACCGCCACACCGTCCAGACGGGACGCCCAGCGGGTCCGGGTCGCCCCGGCGCGCAGCCCCCGGCCGACCCAGTAGGTCGCTCCCCCGCGGACCATCGCCCCGGCCCAGAAGACGGCGAAGGTCAGCCAGTACGGCCAGCCGTCGAACACGCGATCTCCTGTCCTGTCCGTGCGAGCACCCGGTGGCGGCGCCAGCGCGGTCCTCAGAGCCTACGACGAGAAATGGCGGAGCCGACCTCGACGGTGGTCGAGGTCGGCTCCGCAGCGTGCGGAACTGCTGGTCAGCGGGCGGCCGTGCCCTCGGTGTAGTCGGCGTCGGCGTCCTTGATCCAGCTCATCAGCTTGCGCAGCTCGCGGCCGGTCTTCTCGATCGGGTGCGTCTCCCCGGCGGCGCGCAGCCGGGTGAACTCCGGGGCGCCGGCGTCCTGGTCGGCGATGAACCGGGCCGCGAAGGTACCGTCCTGGATCTCGGCGAGAACCTGCTTCATGTTCGCCTTGACCGAGGGGTCGATGACCCGGGGACCGGAGACGTAGTCGCCATACTCGGCCGTGTCGGAGACCGACCAGCGCTGCTTGGCGATGCCACCTTCGACCATGAGGTCGACGATGAGCTTGACCTCGTGGAGGCACTCGAAGTAGGCGACCTCGGGCTGGTAGCCGGCCTCGGTGAGCGTCTCGAAGCCGTACATGATCAGCTGCGAGAGACCTCCGCAAAGCACCGACTGCTCGCCGAAGAGGTCGGTCTCGCATTCCTCGGTGAAGGTCGTCTTGATCCCGCCGGCCCGCAGGCCACCGATCGCCTTCGCGTATGACGTGACCAGCGCCCAGGCCGAGCCGCTGGCGTCCTGCTCGACGGCCAGCAGCACGGGCACGCCGCGGCCGTCGACGAACTCGCGCCGGACGATGTGGCCCGGGCCCTTGGGGGCGACCATGATGACGTCGCTGTCGGCCGGCGGCTTGATGTACCCGAAGCGGATGTTGAAGCCGTGCCCGAAGAGCAGGGTGGCCCCGGCGGCGAGGTTCGGGGCGATGTGGTCGCGGTAGACGTGCCGCTGCACCTGGTCGGGGGTGAGGATGACGACGAGGTCCGCCTCGGCGACGGCGTCCGCGACCGGGAGCACCCGCAGGCCCTGGTCGGTCGCCTTGGCGATGGACTTGCTGCCCTCGGCCAGGCCGACCCGGACGTCGACGCCGGAGTCACGCAGGTTGAGCGCGTGGGCGTGGCCCTGGCTGCCGTAGCCGATCACCGCAACCTTGCGGCCCTGGATGATCGACAGGTCGGCGGCGTCGTCGTAGTACATCTCGGCCATGGTGGCCAGCTCCTTTGGGTACCGGTTGGTGAGGGGTGCGTCGGTGGTGCGGTCGAGGTCGAGTATGCCGAACCCGCGCTCAGGCGCTGCGCAAGGTCCGGTCCGTGATCGAGCGCGGGCCGCGCCCGATGGCGACGACACCGGACTGGACCAGCTCACGGATGCCGTACGGCTCGAGCAGGGTGAGCAGGGCGTCGAGCTTCTCGGACTTGCCGGTCGCCTCGATGGTGAGGGTGTCCGGGCCGACGTCGATGATCTTGCCCCGGAAGAGGTCGACCGTCTCGATGATGTGCGAGCGGGCGGCCGCATCGGAGCGGACCTTGATGAGGAGGATCTGCCGCTGGACCGACGCGCTCTGGTCGAGCTCGACCACCTTGAGCACCTCGACGAGCTTGTTGAGCTGCTTGGTCACCTGCTCCAGGGGCGCCTCGTCGACGTCGACGACGACGGTCATCCGGGAGATGTCCGGGTGCTCGGTCGGTCCCACGGCGAGGGAGTCGATATTGAACGAGCGCCGGGAGAACAGGCCGGCGATCCGCGCGAGAACGCCGGGCTTGTTCTCGACCAGCACCGACAGGGTGTGCTTCGGCATACCGCTCAGTCCTCTCGTTCCCACACGGGGGCCGCGTCGCGCGCGTCCAGGATCTTGTCATTGCTCACGCCCGCGGGGACCATCGGCCACACCATCGCGTCGCGGTGGACGACGAAGTCGATGAGCACCGGCCGGTCGTTGACCGCGAGGGCCTCCTGGATCGTCGCATCGACGTCCTCAGGCTTTTCGGCGCGCAGACCGAGAACTCCGTAGGCCTCGGCGAGCTTGACGAAGTCCGGGATCCGGCTGTTGTGGCTGGTGTGCAGGTCGGTGTTGGAGTAGCGCTGGTTGTAGAAGAGCGTCTGCCACTGCCGGACCATGCCGAGGCTGGAGTTGTTGATCACCGCGATCTTGATCGGGATGTCGTTGATGACACAGGTCGCCAGCTCCTGGTTGGTCATCTGGAAGCAGCCGTCACCATCGATCGCCCAGACCACCCGGTGCGGCTCGGCGACCTTGGCGCCCATGGCCGCGGGGATGGCGAAGCCCATCGTGCCGAGACCACCGGAGTTGATCCACGAGTTCGGCCGGGAGTACCGGATGAACTGTGCGGCCCACATCTGGTGCTGGCCGACGCCGGCGACATAGGTCGCCTCCGGACCGGACAGCGCACCGATCCGCTCGATGACGTGCTGCGGGGCGAGCAGCCCGTCCTGGACGTCGGTGTAGCCGAGGGGGTAGGTCTCCATCCAGCCGGCCACCCGGGTGCGCCACGCCGCGTAGTCGCCGACCCGGCCGGCGGCCTGGTCTGCGGCGATGGCGTCGATGAGGTCGACGATGACCTCCTTGCAGTCACCGACGATCGGGACGTCGGCATACCGGTTCTTGCTGATCTCGGCCGGGTCGATATCGGCGTGGATGATCGTGGCCTCCGGCGCGAAGGTCGACAGCTGACCGGTGACCCGGTCGTCGAAGCGGGCGCCCAGGGCGATGATGAGGTCGGACTTCTGCAGGCCGGTCACCGCCGAGACCGTCCCGTGCATCCCGGGCATGCCGAGGTGGAGCGGGTGGTCGTCCGGCACCGCGCCGCGGGCCATCAAGGTGGTGACCAGCGGGATCTGGGTGAGGTCGACCAGGCGGCGCAGCTCCTCGCTGGCCCGGGCCCGGATCACCCCGCCACCGATGTAGAAGATCGGTCGCTGCGCCGCCGCGATGAGCCGGGCCGCCTCGCGGATCTGCTTGCCGTGCGGCCGGGTCACCGGGTGGTAGCCGGGCAGGTCGAGGGTGGGCGGCCAGGAGAAGGTCGTCCGCGAAGTCAGCGCGTCCTTGGAGACGTCGACGAGGACCGGGCCGGGGCGGCCGGTGCTGGCCAGGTGGAAGGCCTCGGCGATCGCCCGCGGGATGTCCTCGGCCTTGGTGACGAGGTAGTTGTGCTTGCTGACCGGCATGGTGATGCCGCGGATGTCGGCCTCCTGGAAGGCGTCGGTCCCGATCGAGGTGCTCGTCACCTGCCCGGTGATCGCGACGATCGGCACCGAGTCCATGTTGGCGTCGGCGATGGGGGTGACGAGGTTGGTCGCGCCCGGACCGCTGGTCGCCATACAGACCCCGACCTTGCCGGTCGCCGCGGCGTACCCCTCGGCCGCGTGCCCCGCGCCCTGCTCGTGCCGGACGAGGATGTGCCGCACGCTCTTGGAGTCCATGAGCGGGTCGTAGGCCGGGAGGATCGCGCCGCCGGGGATGCCGAAGACGGTGTCGACGCCGACCGCCTCGAGGGACAGGACGAGGGACTGCGCGCCGGTGACCTCGACCGGGGCGGTCTTCGTCGCGGGGGCGGGCTGGGCGGCTGGCTTGCGCTGCGCCAGCTGGGCCGGAGTGGGCCGGGCCGGCAAAGTGTCGGTCATCTCATCCTCGTTCGGTCGGTGCAGCTGCGGTGTGGTCGGGTCCGTGTTGTCGCAGACGGTCTGTCTGCAACAAAAAACCCCTCGGTCCGGGTGTCGGACGGCAAGGGGTCGGCGCGTATGACGTCAGCGTCATACGCGCGCTTCACGTACGAGGACTCGTGCCACGTCGCCCACGCTCCCCGTTCGAGGCCGTGGTGTCAACCGGCGGACGGACCGATCTCAATATCCGGATGCATCGGCCCCGGTGCCGCTGGCACCCTGTGGCCATGGTCACTCCGCTCTCCGGCCCGCTCTCCGTGCCGCTCTCCGTGCCGCCCGGCCTAGCCACCCGGCCGTTGACCCCGTCTGACTCGACCGGAGTCTTCGAGCTCATCGCCGCTGCCGAGCTGGTCGACATCGGAGAGGTCGCTATCGAGGAGGCCGACCTGGTCTCGGACTGGAAGCGGCCCTCGTTCGATATCTCGACGCAGAGCATCGGTGTGCTCGACGGCTCGACCCTGGTGGCCTACGCCGAGGTCTACCAGGGCCGCTGGGCCGACCTCGGCGTGCACCCGGACCACCGAGGGCGCGGGCTCGGCCGGGCCTTGGTCGGGTGGCTGCTCGCGGAGTCGCGGCGTCAGGGCGGCACGCTCGTCGGTATGCCGGTCCCGTCAGGGTCGTACCGCGAACGGCTGCTCGGCGCGCATGGTTTCGAGCCGCTGTGGGACTCGTGGGTGCTTCGGCTGCCTCCGGAGGTCGAGCTGGCGGTGCCGCAGCTGCCTGACGGGTACCGGATCCGGGCCGTCGAGGGACCGGCCGATGTCGAAGCCGCCTACCACGTCGTCGAGGACGCCTTCCTCGAGTGGTCGGACCGGCCAAAGTCCTCGTATGCCGACTGGTCGGTCCCGATTCTCGAGCGCCCCGGGTACGAGCCGTGGCAGTTCCGCGTGGCAACGGACCCGGAGGGGACCATCGTCGGAGTCGCGCTGGTCCCGGTCGGGGAGGGCTTTGGGTATGTCGAGAAGCTCGCAGTACGGGCCGACCAGCGCGGTCGCGGGCTCGGGGTGGCCCTGCTCAGCGAGGCCTTCGCGACCGCGCGCGCCCACGGTGCGGAGCGTTTCGAGCTCTCCACCGACTCCAGGACCGGTGCGCTCGGCCTCTACGAGTCGGTGGGGATGGTTGTCACGTCGACCTGGCGCCACCTGGCCCGCAGGGTGTGACTGGGTCGCTACCAGCGCGACGGTGTCGCGTCGGTATGCCGCTCGACGGCCGCGGCCGACCCCGGCGTGGGTTGCTCCAGCGCCGCTGCCGTGGCGGCCGCGGCGGCGTTCTCGACCGCCTCTGAGAGGGTCTCGCGCATCCAGTCGCCCTCGACGATCTCCGCGACCCGGCGGCGCAGCAGCTTGCGGTCGAGGTCCTTGAAGAGCTTGCGGTCGGCGTCCACACTGCGCAGCAGGACGGCCAAGGCGGCTATGTGGGGGTCGGGGGCATCAGCGCCGACGAGGGCCTCCCGGACCGCGGAGAGAACCGACTCCCGGCGTGCCTTGTCGACGACCTTGACCCGGGGCGCCCGCGGGGCGCCGAACTGCTGGGCCTTGCGGGTCGTGACGATGCCGATCCCCTCGAGGTGGTGCAGGGCGAGGTCGCGGACGCTGCGTTCCTTGCGGTGCATGCTCGTGCTGCCGCCGAGGTCGAAGACCAGCCGCTTGGGCTTGACCTGGTCCGCCTTGCCGTGGATGAGCGCAAGGACGGGGTTCTCCGGAGCCTTCGGCAACGCCGGGACGAGCCGCCGCTTGGTCTCCTTCGCCAAGAGGTCGACGCTGACCACCCCGGCGTGGACCGCGTCCATGAGGGCGGCGGCCGCCAGGGCGTGATCGAGTGTGGCCGAGTCGACGATGAAGCGTTCCTTCGCCGGGTCGACGAGCAAGAGGGCGAGGTCGTAGGTGACCAGGCGTTCCATGGCCTGACGATACCCCTCCGGGCCGCGGGCCCAAGGAATCCCCCGGGCGGCGCCCTTGCTCCCCGCCCTGGGTCGGCGAGGAGGTCCCGCGGCGGACGCGCGACGTGCGGGTCACGGGCGGCTGCGCCTCCGCTGAGGGTCACGGCGCGCATTCAAACGTGCAGTAGTCCTCATTTGTGTCCGTTTTGCGGTGGTATGCCGCCTCAGATTCGGACTATTGCACGTTTGAGTGCCTCGTCGGCGTCGAGTGGGCTCGGCGCGATCTCACGCAACGTGATCCAACGCCGGCATGGCCCGGAAGGCCGCCGAGCAACGGCGGGGTGAGGCCTACGGGACCTTGCGGGCTGCACCCTTGTCGGCCGACTGGGCGAACATCGCGAAGATCCGCAGCGCCGCCGAGACGGTGCGCTCGCGGCCGACCGGCAGCCAGCCCGCTGCGTCCTGCTCGGCCCGGCGCCGGGCCAGCTCTGCGTCGGAAACCTCCAGGTGGACCGATCGCTGGGGGATCGAGAAGGAGATGAGGTCACCGTCGCGGACCAGCCCGATCGGCCCGCCCGAGGCGGCCTCCGGCGAGACATGCCCGACCGACAGGCCGGAGGAGCCACCGGAGAAGCGCCCATCGGTGATGAGCGCGCACTTCGGCCCGAGCCCGACCCCCTTGAGGTACGACGTCGGGTAGAGCATCTCCTGCATCCCCGGACCGCCCTTGGGTCCCTCGTAGCGCACGACGACCACATCGCCCGCGACGATCCGCCCGCCGAGGATCATCTCGACGGCCTGGTCCTGGCTCTCCGCGACCTTCGCCGGGCCGCGGAACTCCCACTGGTGCTCCGGCACGCCGGCCGTCTTGACGATGCACCCGTCCGGGGCAAGGTTGCCGGTCAGCACCGCCAGGCCGCCGTCGACGGTGTACGCGTGCTCGACCGAGCGGATGCAGCCGTCCGCCTGGTCGGTGTCCAGGCTCGCCCAGCGGTTGGTCGTCGAGAAGGCCTGCGTCGTCCGCACCCCTCCCGGCGCGGCATGGAAGAGCTCGTATGCCGCCTCGGCGGCCGTGCCACCACGGATGTCCCAGGTGTCCAACCACTCCCGCAACGAGCCGGCGTGGACGGCGTGGACGGAGTCGTCGAGCATTCCCGCCCGGTCGAGCTCGCCCATGATGGCGACGATGCCGCCGGCCCGGTGGACGTCCTCCATGTAGTACCGGTTGGTGTTCGGGGCGACCTTGCACAGGCAGGGGGTGACCCGAGACAGCGCGTCGATATCGTCCTGGTCGAAGTCGACCTCGGCCTCCTGTGCGGCGGCGAGGAGGTGCAGGATCGTGTTCGTCGACCCGCCCATGGCGATATCGACCCGCATCGCGTTGGCCAGCGCCGGGCGGGTGACGATCGAGCGCGGGAGGACCGAGGCGTCGTCGCCGTCATACCAGCGCTTCGCGAGCTCGACCACGAGCTGACCGGCACGTTCGAACAGACCCTTGCGGGCGTGCGCGGTGGCGAGGGTGGAGCCATTGCCGGGGAGGGCAAGCCCGACGACCTCGAGCAGGCAGTTCATCGAGTTGGCGGTGAACATCCCGGAGCACGAGCCACAGGTCGGGCAGGCGGAGCGCTCGATGGTCTCGATGTCGGCGTCCGAGACGTTCTGGTCGACGGCCTTGATCATCGCGTCGATGAGGTCGAGCCGGGTGTTGACCGTGCCGTCGGCGCCGACGACGGCGTTGCCGGCCTCCATCGGGCCGCCGCTGACGAAGACGGTGGGGATATTGAGCCGCAGCGCCGCCAGCAGCATCCCGGGGGTGATCTTGTCGCAGTTGCTGATGCAGACCAGGGCGTCGGCGGCGTGGGCGTTGACCATGTACTCGACCGAGTCGGCGATGATCTCGCGGCTGGGCAGGCTGTAGAGCATCCCGTCGTGGCCCATGGCGATGCCGTCGTCGACGGCGATGGTGTTGAACTCGCGGCCCACTCCCCCGGCGGCCGCGATCGCCTCGGAGACCAGCCCGCCCATGTCCTTGAGGTGGACGTGACCCGGGACGAACTGGGTGAACGAGTTCGCCACGGCGACGATCGGCTTGCCGAAGTCCTCCTCGGTCATCCCCGTGGCGCGCCACAGCGCCCGTGCGCCGGCCATCGCGCGGCCGTGGGTGGTTGTGCGGGAACGCAGCTGCGGCATACCGACCTCACCTGGGACGGCGCACCCCTCCTGGACCGGGGTGCGTGACGGCTTCCCATCGTAGGCACTTCCACTGCGCGGGTCGGGTCCCGTCCAGCGCCGGTATGCCGCCCCCGGTCTGCCGGTGGGTCTGCAGGTCGGTATGCCGGGTGGCCGCCGGGTCAGCCGCGACTGATGTGGAAGCGGTCGAGCACCGCGGAGCCGTCGGTGATATCGCCCCAGTGTCCGCTGTAGCGCAGGACGGCGGTGCCTGAGGTCGGGAACCCCTGCGCTAGTGCCTGGTGCGCTTCTCGGGACCCTTTGCCGTCAGCGAGCATGCTGGTCAACGCGGCGATGCCGGGGTTGTGGCCCACGAGCATCAAGGTGTCCGCCTCGCCACCGCTGTCGCGGATGACCTGGAGCAGGCCGTGGGTGCCGCCGGAGTAGATGGCCCGCGCATACTCGATGACCTCGGTGCCACCGCCGCCGGCCTCGATGCCCTCCCACGTCTGCCGGGTCCGCATCGAGGTCGAGCAGACAACGACATCGCAGATGAGCCCGTGACCGTGGAGCCACTCGCCGAGCGCCTTTGCGTCGCGATGACCCCGGTCGGTGAGCTCGCGGTCATGGTCCGGCTTGCCGAACACCTGCTCGGCCTTGGAGTGGCGCACAAGGATGAGAGTCCGGTCCTCAGCAGCGGTGCTCATACACCGAGCCTGCCGCGCTTTCCGTGGTGACGCCAGTCCCCCTGGCTCGGCTCCCCCGTGATGCGGTGCACGCGGGGGTGGGAGATAGGGTTGGTGCGGAGTCGGCGCGACGATGCGCCCCACGAATGGGGGGAGACCACCCAAGATGTCGGACTACGACGAGATCCTCCAACAGATCCCGATGGACCAGCTGGCCTCGATGCTGGGTGTCGACGAGCAGACCGCGAGCGCCGCGACCCAGGAGGCCCTTCCGGCTCTTCTCGGCGGGCTGCAGGCCAATGCGGCGGACCCGGACGGCGCCGCGTCTCTGGCGTCCGCGCTGGGCGGGCACGGCGGCCTGCTCGATGGTGGCCTTGACCTGTCGCAGGTCGACACCTCGGACGGCCAGGCCATCCTCGGCAATATCTTCGGCTCGAACACCGGCGCGGTGATGAGCCAGCTCGGCGGGTATGGCGCGATGAGCCGCGGCGGCGGGTCCAGCCTCATCAGCAAGCTGCTCCCCCTGTTGGCGCCGATCGTCATGGCGTGGCTCGCCAAGAAGGTCCAGGGCGGGCTCGGCGGCGGGTCGACCAGCGCGTCCGGTGCCCAGTCGCAGGACCAGGGCGGCGTGCTCGGGTCCGGCCAGGGCGCGAGCCCGGCGCAGCAGGACCAGGCCGCTCAGAGCGACGCGGGTGCCTCGGACCAGGGTCTCGGCGGTGGCGGTGACATCCTCGGCCAGATCCTCGGTGGGGTGCTCGGTGGCGCCGGCGGCAGCTCGTCGTCCTCGGGCGCGGGCGGTGCCGGTGGTGACATCCTCGGCCAGATCCTCGGCGGCCTCCTCGGCGGCGGAAAGCGCTGATTCGTGACGTGACGTGACGTGACGGGCTCCCGGCGCTGGAGCTCCGGGAGCTCGTCACGTGTCTGGCGCATTCGCCAGCTCTGGTCCGGCCTCAGAGGTCGCCCGCCCGCACAGGACGCCCCGCCAGCACAGGAGGCACGCCCGGCACAGAACGCCCGCCCGGCACAGGTCGCCCGCCCGGCACAATCCGTCGTTGTCTCCGTGCCGCCACCGTTGGCACCTCCCCTCTCGGCGCGTCGTCCGGCCGCGCTCGGGCCTGCGTTTGTGCTGCGCGCCGTCCGCACCCGCGTCCTGGCCCATTCGCCGTCCGCAGCACCGTCTGTGGCCCGCTCACCGTCCGCAGCACCGTCCCTGGCCCGCTCAACGGCCGCCCGCCGTGCGCCGGACGTGGGGTTCGCGGTCATCGACCCACCCATGGGTTGGGCAACGGGGGCCCTCGGCCAGACCTACTCAGAGAGGTCAGCCAGACATCCCAGAAAAGGAGGTGCTCATTCGGGCCCTATGCCGTGCTCCACATCTCGACGCAGTGCAATAGACCGCTTCCCCTCCGCAGCGGGACTCCCTTTGCCCCGGCATACGAAGCAACGACCCTCTGCACCGGCAGGCGAAGCAACGACCCTCTGCACCGGCAGGCGAAGCAACGACCCTCTGCACCGGCAGGCGAAGCAACGACCCTCTGCACCGGCAGGCGAAGCAACGACCCTCTGCACCGGCAGGTGAAGCGACGACCTCCTGCACCGGGAGGTGAAGCGACGACCTCCCTGCCCCCGAACTTGAAAGAGGGACATGCTGCCCCGAGATGCGGTGCAGACCCGCTGCACCGGCATAGGAAGCAACGACCCGCCTCATCCCCCATGCCAAGGACGCGGCTCCTGATCGCCCATGCGAAGCAGAGCCCCGTGCTACCCCGTTCGAAGCAAAGGGCTTCTGCCTCGGGATGGCGAGAGCGGACGCTCATCAGGGCAGGGGAAGCAGATGCCTTCCGGCTCCGTGGGGGGAGAATTGCACTGCTCCGAGATGTGGAGCACGGCATAGGCGCCGGAAAGGGGTCCTGGAAGCCCTGTACCGGAATCCTGGTGAGGTCCCGATCTCGCGCCAACCCGCGGCGCCTTCCCCGCCGGGTCACGGCACTCGGGCTCCCGACGGGCGCGTGGCAGGTCATGCCAGACATCCCACCCGGCCGCCCGATGGCTCGCCGACCAGCATTCGACGCACAGCTTGCTGTGTCCTCGACGCTTCGAGCCGGGGGCCCGCGGTCCGTCGGTCGCCCGCGTCGCCCGCGTCCCCTGCGGTCAGTCGGTCGCCGCGTCGCAGGCGGTCAGTCGGTCGCAGCGCGGGCGAGGACCAGCTCACGCACCCGGGCCGCGTCGGCCTGTCCGCGCATCGCCTTCATGACGTGTCCGATGACCGCCCCGGCGGCCTGGACCTTCCCGTCCCGAATCTTTGCGACGACGTCCGGGTTGGCCGCCAACGCGGCGTCGACGGCGGCCTCCAGGGCCGAGTCGTCACTGACCAGTCGCAGCCCACGCGCGTCCGCAACCGCCAATGGCTCACCCTCGCCCGCGAGAACGCCCTCGAGCACCTGCCGGGCCATCGCGTCGTTGAGCCGCCCCTCGACCACCAGGGCATCGAGAGCGGCGACCTGCGCCGGTGAGACCCCGCAGGCGTCCAGCTCGACACCCTCGGCGTTGGCCCGACGGGCCAAGTCCCCGGTCCACCACTTGCGTGCACCGGCGGGAGTCGCCCCGGCAGCGACCGTCGCCTCGATGATCTCCAGAGCCCCAGCGTTGACGACATCGCGCATCTCGAGGTCGGCGAAGCCCCAGTCCGCCTGCAGCCGCCGACGCCGCGCAGCGGGCGCCTCGGGCAGGGTCGCCCGGAGCTCCTCGACGCGTTCCCGGGTCGGGGCGATCGGCACGAGGTCCGGCTCGGGGAAGTACCGGTAGTCCTCGGCGTCCGACTTGACCCGTCCGCCGGTCGTCATACCGGTGTCCTCGTGCCAGTGGCGCGTCTCCTGGACCACCGACCCACCGGCGCGCAGCAGCGCCGCCTGACGGGTCATCTCGTACCGCACCGCCCGCTCCACCGAGCGCAGCGAGTTGACATTTTCGTCTCGGTCCGCGTCCCGAAGGGAACGGCCGACTGGTCGGCGTCGACGCCGACTCGCGGCCGCAGCGAGACGTTGGCGTCGCACCGCAGCGACCCCTGCTCCATCTTCACATCGGAGACCCCGAGCGCCCGAAGCAGGTCGCGCAGCGCCGTGACATACGCCCTGGCGACTTCCGGGGCCCGCTCCCCCGCGCCGACCACCGGCTTGGTGACGATCTCGATCAGAGGGATGCCGGCCCGGTTGTAGTCGACGAGGGAGTAGTCCGCCCCATGGATCCGTCCGGTCGCGCCGCCGACATGGGTCGACTTTCCGGTGTCCTCCTCCATGTGGGCGCGCTCGATGGGCACCCGGAAGATGGACCCGTCGTCGAGCTCGACGTCGAGCCAGCCGTTGCTCGCGATCGGCTCGTCATACTGGCTGGTCTGGAAGTTCTTCGGCATGTCCGGGTAGAAGTAGTTCTTCCTCGCGAACCGGCACCATGACGCGATCTCGCAGTTGAGCGCCAGCCCGATCCGGATCGCCGACTCGACCCCCACCTCGTTGACCACCGGCAGCGCCCCCGGCAGCCCGAGGCACACCGGGCACACCTGGGTGTTCGGCTCGGCTCCGAATGCGGTCGGGCAGCCGCAGAACATCTTCGTCAGGGTGCCCAGCTCGACGTGGACCTCAAGCCCGAGAACTGGGTCGTATGACGATACGGTTTCGTCATACGACAAGACGGCGTCGGCCATGTCAGGCCTCCTTCCGGGACGTGGTCAGCTCGGGCGCTCGGTGCAGCAGCGGTCCGCCCCATCGGGCCTCGAGAGCCCGCTCGAGGGCGGCGCCGACCGAATAGAGGCGGTCGTCGGCCATCGCGGGGGCGAGGACCTGGATGCCGGTGGGCAGCCCGTCCTCGTCGGCGAGGCCGCTGGGGAGCGACATCCCCGGCAGGCCCGCGAGGTTGGCGGGGATGGTCGCCACGTCGTTGAGGTACATCGCCAAGGGGTCGTCGATCTTGTCCCCGAAGGCGAAGGCCGTCGTCGGTGCGGTCGGGCTGACCAGGACGTCGGCGGTGGTGAAGGCCCGCGCGAAGTCGTCCGCAATGAGCCGGCGCACCTTCTGGGCGGAGCCGTAGTAGGCGTCGTAGTAGCCGCTCGAGAGCGCATAGGTCCCGAGGATGATCCGCCGCTTGACCTCGGGCCCGAAGCCGGCGTCCCGCGTCGCCGCCATGACCTGCTCGGCGCTCGGGTCGCCGTCCGGGGTCACCCGCAGCCCGTACCGCATCGCGTCGAACTTCGCGAGGTTGGAGGACGCCTCGGACGGGAGGATGAGGTAGTACGCGGCCAGGGCGTAGACGAAGGACGGGCAGGACACCTCGACGACGGTCGCGCCGGCGTCGACGAGCAGCTGGACCGCCTCCTCGAACCGGGTGCGCACCCCGGCCTGGTAGCCCTCCCCGCCGAGCTCCTTGACGACCCCGATCCGCAGCCTGGAGACATCGCCGCGTCGGGCCGCCTCGACGACCCCGGGCACCGGGGCGTTGATCGACGTCGAGTCCATCGGGTCGTAACCAGCCATGACCTCGTGGAGCAGGGCGGTGTCGAGCACGGTACGGGCCACCGGACCGGCCTGGTCGAGGCTGCTCGCCAGCGCGACGAGACCGTACCGGGAGACCCCGCCATATGTCGGCTTGGTCCCGACGGTTCCGGTCACCGAGGCAGGCTGACGGATCGAGCCGCCGGTGTCGGTGCCAGTCGCCAGCGGTGCCTCGTATGCCGCCACGGCCGCCGCGCTCCCCCCGCCCGAGCCGCCGGGGATCCGGCCGAGGTCCCACGGGTTGCGGGTCGGGCCGTAGGCGGAATGCTCGGTCGAGGACCCCATGGCGAACTCGTCCATGTTCGTCTTGCCGAGGATCGGCATACCGGCGGCCTTGATCTTGGCGACCACCGTCGAGTCGTACGGCGGCACCCAGCCCTGGAGGATCTTGCTCCCGCAGGTGGTCGGCATCCCGCGGGTCGTCATGACGTCCTTGACCGCGATCGGTACCCCGGCGAGCGTGGGCAGTGCCTCTCCGCGGGCGCGACGGGCGTCGACGCCGCGAGCGGTCTCGAGCGCAGACTCCGAGGCAACGTGAAGGAAGGCGTGGACGTCACCATCCACCGCGGCGATGCGGTCCAGGCACGCCGAGGTCACCTCCACCGAGCTCACCTCGCGGCGGGCGAGGGCGTCGGCGAGCGCGCTGGCGCTCAGGCGGGTCAGGTCGGTCAGGTCGGTCATCGCGTCCTCACTCCTCGTCCAGGATGCGCGGCACCGAGAAGCGCTGCAGCTCGACCTCGGGCGCCCCGGACAGGGCGTCGGTCGGCGTGAGGCTGGGCCGCACCACGTCGGGACGGCTGACGTTGACCAGCGGCAGGGGGTGCGACATCGGCTCGACGGCGGCGATCGGGGCCTGCTGGACGAGCGCGACCGACTCGAGGATCACCCCGAGCTCACCGAGCATCCGGTCGAGCTCGGCGTCGGAGAGGTCGATCCGCGCCAACATGGCGAGGTGCGCGACATCGTCGCGGGACAGTGCGGACATGGGCGCCAGTCTATGGGCGCCTCGATGACGAGCGTGTTTCGTCATACCGCCATCGCCGGCGCCCGACACGCGGGCCGCGACCCGCCGGGCCGACCGGCAGAACTAGGCTCTCGAGCTATGCCGACCGTGCGCCTGCTCCACGTCAGCGACACCCACCTGCGCTCCGGCGTCGGAGGGACCTCGGACTACCACCCCGGCGTTGACCCCGCAGCACGTCTCGACATTGTCCTTGAGGCCGTCGCCCGCGCCGGCGAACCCGCCGACGTGGCTGTGCACAGCGGCGATATCACCGACGACTTCTCCCTCGCCGCCGCCTCGGCCGTGCGGGACCGGCTCGCCTCAGCCGCCGCCACCGTTATCGCCGTCCCCGGCAACCACGACGACCCGGCCGTCGTGGCGACGGCCTTCGGCCCCGCCCACGCCGAGGTCCACGGCTGGCGGATCCTCGGCGTCGACTCCACGGTCCGCGACGAGGTGGCCGGCTCGGTCGTCGCCGCCGAGGTCGCTGCCATGCTGGATGCCCGTGAGCCGGTCCCGACCGTTCTCGTCATGCACCACCCACCGCGGTCACGCAGCACCCACCCCTGGTTCGTCCTCGACGGCGCCGACGCCCTGCTCGACGCCCTCGCCGCCCGCCCGCACGTCCGCGCACTGCTCACCGGCCACACCCACGCGGCGTATGACGAGACCCTCCCTGGCGGCCTGCGGCTGCTCGGGGCGCCTTCGACGTACTACGCCCTGGCCCACGACGGGCCGGCGATGAGCCTTCCCGAGAGCGGCTGCGGGGCCCGGATCGTCGAGCTCCATGAGGACGGCTCCGTGACGACCTCCGTGGTCGAGGCCTGAGACCGGGCTTCTGGCGGCCTGAGAACCGGGCCATCTCGTCGCAGGCTCGACGACCGGAAGCACGGCCCCGACGCAATAGAGCCCTCAGTCAGCCGAGCCGGTCTCCAGGAGCCGAACGAAGCCGGCCTCGTCGAGGATGGGACGGCCGAGCTCTCGGGCCTTGTCCTCCTTGGACCCGGCGTTCTCGCCGACGACGACATAGTCGGTGTTCTTCGACACCGAGGACGACGCCTTCCCGCCCCGGGCGAGGATCGCCTCCTTCGCGCCGTCCCGGGTGAACCCGGTGAGCGACCCGGTGACGACGACGGTCAGACCGGCGAGGGTCTGCGGCGTCGACTCGTCCCGTTCGTCGGCCATCCGGACCCCGTCGTCGGCCCAGCGGTCGACGATCTCCTGGTGCCAGTCGACGGCGAACCACTCGACGACCGCCTCGGCGATGACCCCTCCGACCCCCTCGACCGCGCTCAGCTGCTCGACCGACGCGGCTCGTATCGCAGCCATCGACCCGAAGGCGTCGGCGAGGGCCCGGGCCGCGGTCGGACCGACGTGCCGGATCGAGAGGGCGACGAGCACTCGCCACAGCGGCTGGACCTTGGCCTTGTCGAGGTTGTCGAGCAGCCGGGCCCCGTTGGCCGAGAGCACCCGCCCGCCGACGACGGACTCGGCCGGATCGGACGCCTTGGCCGCTCGGGTGTAGAGCGGCACCTGGGCCAGCGCGGCCGCATCGAGCGAGAAAGAGCGTCGTCTCGTCCTCGAGCACCCCGGCCGTCAGCAGCGCGTCGGCACCCTTCCACCCCAACGCCTCGATGTCGAAGGCGCCCCGCGCGGCCAGCCCGAAGAGCCGTTCTCGCAGCTGGGACGGGCAGGTCCGGGTGTTGGGGCAGCGCACGTCCTTGTCGCCCTCCTTGGCCGGGGCCAGCGGCGTCCCGCAGGACGGGCACTTTGTCGGCATGACGAACTCGCGCTCCACGCCGGTGCGCAGGTCGACCACCGGGGCGACGATCTCCGGGATGACGTCACCGGCCTTGCGCAGGACGACCATGTCGCCGATGAGCACGCCCTTGCGGCGCACCTCGTCGGCGTTGTGCAGGGTCGCCATCTCCACCGTCGAACCGGCCACCCGCACCGGCTCCATCACCCCGAAGGGCGTCACCCGACCGGTGCGCCCGACGTTGACCTGGATGTCGAGCAGTCGAGTGGTCACCTCCTCGGGCGGGTACTTGTACGCGATCGCCCAGCGGGGAGCCCGAGAGGTCGACCCCAGCACCCCCTGGACCGACACCTCGTCGACCTTGATGACGACCCCGTCCAGCTCGTGCTCCACCGCGTGCCGGTGCTCCCCGTACTCCTCGACGAAGGCCTGTGCCTGCGCGAGCGAGTCGACGACGCGGCACCGCGTTGAGACCGGCAGCCCCCACGAGCCGAGGACGGCATACGCCTCGCTTTGCCGGACCACGGCGAAACCGGTCCGCTCCCCCAGACCGTGGACGAGCATCCGCAGCGGGCGGGACGCGGTGACCCGCGGGTCCTTCTGGCGCAGCGAGCCGGCCGCGCCATTGCGGGGGTTGGAGAAGGGCTTCCCGCCGGACTCGACGAGCGCGGCGTTGAGCTGCTCGAAGGCTGCGACGGGGAAGAAGACCTCACCGCGCACCTCGAGGACCTCGGGATGGCCGGTCCCGGCGAGCCGGTGCGGGACGCCGTCGATCGTCATGACATTCCGGGTGACGTCCTCGCCTGTCCGCCCGTCCCCGCGGGTCGCTGCACGGACGAGCCGCCCGCGTTCGTAGAGCAGGTTGACGGCCAGCCCGTCGATCTTCAGCTCGCAGAGCAGGTGGTATGCCGCCCCGCCGCTCTCCCGCTCCACCCGCTCCCACCACGACCGCAGCTCCTCAGGTGAGAAGACATTGTCCAGGCTCATCATCCGCTGCAGGTGCTCGACCGGGGCGAAGTCGGTCGACCATGCCGCGCCGACCTGCTGGGTCGGGCTGTCCGGCGTCCGCAGCTCAGGGTAGGCGTCCTCGAGCGCGGCCAGCTCGCGGACCAGCGCGTCATACTCCCCGTCGGAGATGGTCGGGGCGTCGCGCAGGTGGTAGGCCACCTGGTGGGCCCGGACCTGTTCGGCCAGCTCGGTCCACCGGTGACGGATCTGCTCGGTCGTCGGCTCGGTCACGCGGGCCATCCTCGCAGAACCCCCCGACACCGCCGCGAGGCTGTCGCGGATCGCCCGGACAAGCCCCGCAGACGGACGAATGACGACATAGGGGCCCCTGATGAGTGACAATAGATCGATTGTCCGAACGCGCCTGGTGGACCTCGTCTTTGGAGATGGCATGGTTGTTCGCACTCGTCGTACCCTCGCGCCCGGGGTTCTGGCCTCGTTGAGCGCGCTTGTGCTGCTCGCCAGCGGCTGCACCGGCACTGCTGCGGCCGGAGGCTCGACGGCGGGGCCATCCGGGTCCACGACCACCTCGTCCACCCCCACCCCGACGACTCCCCCGGTGGCCCTGCTCGCCAATGTCAAGGACGGCGACACCGTCGATGTCAGCACCGCGGTCAAGGCGTGGGCCACTGATGGGGCGCTCAACACGGTCATCCTCAAGCCGGAGGGCACCTTCAAGGAGAACCCCGGCGAGGTCCCCGGCACGGTCGACCCGGGCCAGGCGACCTGGGTCGCCGCCCGACTGCTCGACCCCGGCCGCAGCTACACCCTCACCATGTCCGGCGCGAACGCGGACGGGGTCACCGCAACCTCGACGATCCGCTTCGAGACCAAGGCCCTCAGCCGCGACGAGGAGGTCTACCCCTACTCGATCCCCGGCGACGGGGCCACCGTCGGTGTCGCGATGCCGGTCGTCCTCACCTTCGACCTCGCGGTCAAGGACAAGGCGTCCTTCGAGAAGCACCTCACCGTCACCTCGGTGCCGGCCCAGGTGGGCTCGTGGCGTTGGGTCTCCGACCGCGAGGTGCACTGGCGTCCCAAGGACTACTGGACCCCCGGCACGAAGGTCACCGTCGAGGCCAAGCTCAACGGCGTGCCGGCCGGTGGCGGCCGCTTCGGCCAGATGGACCGGGTCGCGCACTTCACGGTCGGTCGCTCAGTCGTCGCCAAGGTCGACCTCGCCGCGCACAACCTCAAGCTGTATGTCGGCGGCAAGCTGGCCAATACCATCCCGGTGACCGGCGGCAAGCCGGGTTTCACGACCCGCAGCGGGTCGAAGGTCATCATGGAGAAGCTGTGGACCACCCGGATGGTCTCCACCGGGGCCAAGAAGGGCGACCCCGACTACTACGACCTGTCCGACGTGCGGTACGCGATGCGCGTCACGTGGTCCGGCGAGTTCCTCCACGCCGCCCCGTGGTCGGTCGGCTACCAAGGCCACGCCAACGTCAGCCATGGCTGCGTCGGCATGAGCACGGGCAATGCGTCCTGGCTCTACGAGCAGATGAAGGTCGGCGACCCGGTCATCGTGTCCGGTACCGGGCGCAGTCTGGACGAGGGCAACGGCTGGACCGACTGGAATATGTCGTATGCCGACTTCGCCAAGGGCTCAGCCCTCAGCTAGCCGGAGCGCACTCACTCCTATCGGCGCGCAGTTCCGGTATGCCGGACTGTATTTCCGGTATGCCGGGGGCCGTTTCCGGTATGTCGGTCCGAGTTTGGCCGATTGGTCACGTGGTGGCCGCGATATCGCCGAGGCGTAGGGCGACCTCGACCGCGAGCTTCTGCCGCCGCACTGCCTCCGCCCCCGGAAGGCCGGCCAGCCCACAGGACGGGCTGACGACCACCGCACCCAGGGTCGCCGGGTCCAGCCCGAGGTCGGCCCACCGTCGCTCGAGCGCCCGGGCCAGGTCGGCGGCGGGCGGCATAGCCTCGGCGGTCGGGACGGCACCGGCATACAGCGTCATCCCGGACTCGACGGCGACCGCCACCCCCTCCCAGGTGCGGGCCTTGAGGCCGGAGGTGTCGAGACTGATCCCGGTTGCCCCGACATCGCGCAGGGTCGGGACGGGCGGGTCGCCGGCGCAGCAGTGCAGCACGGTGGGGGTGGCTCCCGCCGCGGCGACGACCTCACGCAGCCCGGCGCGGACCTCCTGCGGGTCCACCGCCGCGACCTTGCCGAAGCCGGAGGCCGTGGGCAGCCAGCCGCCGAGGACCGCCGGCAGCGACGGTTCGTCGAGCTGAAGCACCAGCTCGGCCCCGGGCACGAGCGAACGCACCCGGGCGAGGAGCCCGGCCACCCCCGCGGACAGCGACGAGACGACGTCCCGGCGCGCTCCCGGGTCGGTGAGGGCCCGCTCGCCGCGGGTGAGCCAGACCGACGCGGCCAGGCTCCACGGGCCGCAGACCTGCACCTTCAGCGCTCCGGCATAGCCGTCATAGGCCTCGGCGAGCTCGTCGAGGTCCTCGGTGAGCAGGGCGGCGGTCCGTTCGGCATCCCGGCCGGGTCGGTCGACGAAGCGCCAGCCCATCGGCTGAAGGTCGACCGGGAGCTCGACGAGCAGACCGGCACCACGACCGACCAGATCGGCCCCTGGTCCGCGGCCGGGGGTCTCTGGCAGGTAGGGCAGGCCGTCTGGGGCCAGGAGGTCGCGAACGGCCCGGACCGCCTCGCGGGCGCTGGTGCCGGGCCACGAGCCGACACCGGTCGCCGTGGTCATCTCGCCACCCTACTCAGTGCCCGAGGCAGGTCCGGCCGGGTTGGCCGGTCCGGTCGAGCTGGCCGGTCCGGTCGGGCTGGTCGGTCCGTCCTCAGCCGCTGGCGCCCGGGTCGCGTCGATCGTCGCGGACCCGACGACCCTGGTGCCGTCATACAGGACCACGCTCTGGCCTCGCGCGACCCCGGTGAGCGGGGCGTCGAAGGTGACCTCGACAGCGCCTCGGCCAACCGTGACCACGGCCGGGACCTCCTCGCCGTGGGCGCGGATCTGCGCGCCGAGCCGGACCGGACCGCGCGGTGCAGGGCCGCACCACCGGGGCTGCCCGGCAGTCAGGGCGGTGACGAACAGGGCCTCGCGCGGCCCGACGACCACGGTCGCGTCGTCCGGGCGAACCTGGACGACATACCGGGGCCGCCCGTCGGCGGCGGGGCGGCTGAGCCGCAGGCCGTGCCGCTGGCCCACCGTGAAGCCCACCACCCCGTCGTGCTCGCCGACGACGGCGCCGTCAAGGCCAACGACCGGGCCGGGGCGCAGGTCGAGGCGGGTGGCGAGGAATCCCCGGGTGTCCCCATCGGGGATGAAGCAGATGTCGTGGCTGTCCGGCTTGCGAGCGACCGCGAGCCCGCGCGCCGCCGCGTCGGCCCGGACCTCGTCCTTGGTCGAGTCGCCGAGCGGCAGCTCGGTCGCGGCGAGCTGGCGGGCGTCGAGGACGCCGAGGACGTAGGACTGGTCCTTCGCGCGGTCGCGGGCGCGGTGCAGCTCTCGGCCGTGCGGCCCCTCGGCGATGCGGGCGTAGTGGCCGGTTGCCACGGCGTCGAAGCCGAGCGCGAGGGCCCGGTCGAGCAGGGCGGCGAACTTCACCTTCTCGTTGCACCGGATGCACGGGTTGGGGGTCCGTCCCCGGGCGTACTCGGCGACGAAGTCCTCGACCACCTCCTGCTCGAAGGCGGCAGAGAGATCCCAGACGTAGAAGGGTATGCCGACCAGGTCGGCCACCCGACGGGCGTCCGCGGCGTCCTCGAGGGTGCAGCAGCCGCGAGCGCTCTCGCGCAGGGTGGCGGCCTGGCGGTTGAGCGCCAGGTGGACCCCGATGACCTCGTGACCGGCGTCGACCATCCGCGCTGCTGCGACGGCCGAGTCGACGCCACCGCTCATCGCCGCGACGACGCGCATCAGGTCGCCGCGGTGCGCCAGGTCGCCGCCTCGGCGCGTTGGGCCCGCTCGACCGCGCCGGGCAGGGCGGCGAGGAAGGCGTCGACCTCGGCATCGGTGCTCGTGTGGCCGAGGGTGACCCGCAGCGCGCCACGGGCCCGCTCGGCCGGCATACCCATGGCCAGGAGCACATGGCTGGGGCGAGGTACCCCGGCCTGGCACGCCGAGCCGGTGGAGCACTCGATCCCGGCCGCGTCGAGCAGGTAGAGCAGCGAGTCACCGGCACAGTGCTCGACGGTGAGGTGGGCGCAGCCGGCCAGCCGGGTCGTCCAGTCCCCCGGTGTCCACGGTCCGCTCACCGCAACGCCCGGCACCTGGGTCGCTCCGTGGATCAGCCGGTCGCGCAGCGCGGTGAGCCGTCGCGCTGCGGTCGCCTGCTCTGCGACGGTATGCCGGATCGCGGTGGCGAAGCCGACGATCGAGGCGACGGCGAGCGTCCCCGAGCGGATCTGGCGCTCCTGGCCGCCGCCGAAGCTCCGCGGGGTCACGGCGACATCGCGGCCGACCACGAGGGCCCCGATGCCGGTCGGCCCGCCGACCTTGTGGCCGCTGACGCTGAGCAGGTCCGCGCCGCTCGCGGCGAAGTCGACCTCGACCTGGCCGACCGCCTGGACCGCGTCGGTGTGGAAGGGGATTCCGGCGGCCTTGGCGACCTGGGCCAGCTGGGCCACCGGCATGACCGTGCCGACCTCGTTGTTGGCCCACATGACGCTGACAAGAGCCACGTCGGCGGCCGACGCGGGGCCGCCGATCGCCTCGGCCAGCGCGGCGGCATCCACCAGACCGGTGGCGTCGCAGCCCACCCAGGTCACGTGAGCCTTGTCGTGCCGGGTGAGGTGCTCGACGGTGTCGATCACGGCGTGGTGCTCGACCTCGGAGACGACGAGCCGGGCGCGCCGCGGGTCGGCGCAGCGGCGGGCGTCGAGCACGCCAGCCAGCGCGAGGTTGTCGGCCTCGGTGCCTCCGGAGGTGAAGATGATCTCGCTCGGCCGGGCTCCGAGCGCCTCGGCCACCAGCTCGCGGGACTCCTCGACGAGGCGTCGGGCGGCCCGCCCCGAGGTGTGCAGCGACGAGGCATTGCCGACCTGGCCCATGACCTCGACCATCGCCTCGACCGCCGCAGGCAGCATCGGGGTTGTCGCGGCATGGTCCAGATACGACCGGGTCGGGAGCACCGACGAAGTCTAGATGCTCCCGACCCGGTCAGGACCTGTGCGGCTCAGCCCTTGGCGGCGGCCACCTTGGCGGTTGCGTCCGGCAGGACGGCGAAGAGGTCGCCGACGACGCCGAAGTCGACGAGCTCGAAGATCGGGGCCTCGGGGTCCTTGTTGACCGCGATGATCGTCTTGCTCGTCTGCATCCCGGCCCGGTGCTGGATGGCGCCCGAGATGCCGCAGGCGACATACAGGGACGGGCTGACCTGCTTGCCGGTCTGGCCCACCTGGGAGGTGTGCGGGTACCACCCGGCGTCGACGGCGGCGCGGGACGCGCCGACAGCCGCGCCGAGGCTGTCCGCGAAGGCCTCGACCTTGGAGAAGTCGCCGCCGGTGCCGCGGCCGCCCGAGACGACGATCGCGGCCTCGGTCAGCTCCGGGCGCCCGGATGCCGCCTTGGGGACGGTGGAGACGATCGCGGCCGCCGCGGACGCGCCGGACGGGGTGTAGGCGACCGACTCCTCGCTGGGGCTCGACGGGGACTCCTCAGGGGCGGCCGAGTTCGGCTTCACCGCGATGATCGGGGTGCCGCGGTTGACCGACGCCTTGACGGTGTACGAGCCGGCGAAGACCGACTGGGTCGTCGTGATCGCGCCGTCGGTGACGTCGACACCGACGGCGTCGGTGACCAGGCCGGAGGACAGCTTGATCGCCAGCCGGGCGGCGACCTCCTTGCCCTCGGCCGAGGACGCCACGAGGATCGCGGCCGGGCTGGCGGCGCCGGCGATCTGGGCGAGGATCTCGGCCTGCGGGGCGACGAGATAGGCGGTCGCCTCGGCGGCGTCCACCCGGTAGACCTTCTGCGCCCCGAAGGCCGCGAGGACGCCCTTGGCGGCGTCATACCCATCGCCGATGAAGACAGCCGACGGCTCGCCGATGCGACGAGCGATGGTGAGCAGCTCGGAGGTCGTCTTGCGGACCGTACCCCCGACGTGGTCGACGAGGACGAGAACTTCAGCCATGACAGTGATCTCCTTGGGACGGTCAGACGAACTTGCGCTCGGAGAGGAAGGCGACGAGCTGGTCGGCACCGGTGCCGTCGTCGGAGACGATCGTGCCGGCGCCGCGGGGCGGACGGGCCGCGAAGGAAGACACGGTGGTCCACGCCGCGCCGAGCCCGACCTCGTCGGGGCCGACGCCCACATCGGCGAGCGTCCAGCTCTCGACCGGCTTCTTCTTGGCGGCCATGATGCCCTTGAAGGACGGGTACCGCGGCTCGTTGATCTGGTCGGTGACCGAGACCAGCGCCGGCAGGCCGGAGCGGATCGTCTGCGAGCCGGCGTCGCCGTCCCGCCGGATGGTCACGGCGCCGTCGGCGACCGAGATCTCCGAGGCGAAGGTGACCTGCGGCAGGCCGAGCCGCTCGGCGAGCATCGCCGGAACCACGCCCATCGTGCCGTCCGTGGAGGCCATCCCGGTGACGACGAGGTCGACCGGCCCGAGCTTCTCGATCGCCTTGGCCAGGACCAGGGAGGTCGCCACGGCGTCCGAGCCGTGCAGCGCGTCGTCGCAGATGTGCACGCCCTTGTCGGCGCCCATCTGCAGGGCCTTCTTGATCGCGTCGGAGGCCTGGTCGGGGCCCATCGTCACGACGGTGACCTCGCCCCCGTCCGCCTCGACCAGCTGGAGGGCGGTCTCGACGGCATACTCGTCGAGCTCGGAGAGCAGACCGTCGACGTTGGCGCGGTCGGTCGTGTTGTCGCTCTCCCGGAAGGTCCGGTCGCCCTGGGCATCCGGAACGTGCTTGACACAGACGACGATGTTCATCCCTGAACGTCCTTGTCCACTCGTGGGGTCGGTGCGTACCTGGCCATGTTACTTGTCGGTAATGTGGCCACTCGTAGGGCCCATCATCCCAGTCGCCGCGCCCCGGATGAGGACCTAGGGACCGTAACGCTCACCACGCTCCGGTGCGCGTCCCCCGCCCGTCCCCGTCCCGTCCCCGGTCCGGGCCAGTCCCGTCCCCGGTCCGGGCCAGTCCCAGCCTCCCTAGCCCTCCCGCACCTCCTCCTGCGCCGAAAGATGGCAAACGCACGGTATGACGGCCCCTCGCCGACCCCATTCCAGCCATTTCCCATCTTTCGATGTCGGCCCCAGGCGTAACGTCGCCGGGCCACGAGCACCCTCATCCTGTGGATAACCAGGTTTGCCTGTGGATAACCTCCCCAGTGGCCCCGACCGGCCGCACGATGGTTCGGTGAGCCGGCCTCCGAGCGACCTCCCCGCGGCCTTGCGGACCGAGCCCTTCCGCACGTCGACGGCGCATGCGCACGGGGTCACCCGGGTTCGCCTCCGCGCCGCCGACCTCGAGGCCAGCGCCCATGGCGTCCGCTCGTGGCGAGGCGATCCGCCTCAACCCGGGGGCGACATACGCCGCCTGCTGCTGACTCTCGCCACCGCACTCCCGCCGGATGTCGCCTCTCGCACCTCACCGCCGCCCGACTGTGGGACCTGCCGGACCTGCCGCGGGCTGAGCCCCACGAACCGGTCCACGTCGCCCGGGCCAGCGGTCGACCGCCGATCGAGCGCGGCGGATGTCAGCATCATCGGGGGCTGGAGCGCCGTACGGTTGTGACCGCCGGTGGGCTTCGGGTCACCGATCCGGTGACCACCTGGCTCGACCTTGCCGCCACCCTCTCGACCACCCGGCTCGTTGTCATCGGGGACTTCCTTCTCGCCCGTCGAAGCGTGCCCAGAGTCAGCCTCGACGACCTGCAGGCCGCTGTGGCATCGCGGCGTCGGAACCGGGGGTACCGTCGCCTTGTCGCCGCCTTGGGCCAGGTCCGAGTCGGCGCCGCCTCGCCGATGGAATCCCGTTCGCGGCTGGTCTTCGCCTCGTGGGGCCTGCCCGAGCCCGAGCTCAATGTCAACGTGTATGACGAGTTCGGCCAGTTCCTCGGCCGGGCCGACTTCCTCTGGCGCGACCGCCGCGTCCTTGCCGAGTATGACGGCGACCAGCACCGCACCGACCGCGCCCACTGGCTCGGCGACCGGGCCCGCAGGCTGCTCTTCGAGGCCGCCGGCTGGACGTATGTGGAGTTCACCTCGCACACCCTCATCGACCCCGAGCTGCACGACGGCCTCCGACGGCGGATGCGCCTGTTGCTGCTCGGGTGACGCCGCCCTGCAGCGCCCGTTCCCCTCACCTGGGCCCGCCGGTTCCCTCACCCTGGGCTAGCCGGGTCCCTCACCCTGGCCCCGCCGGTTCCCTCACCCTGGGCTAGCCGGGTCCCTCACCCTGGCCCCGCCGGGTCCCTCACCATGGCCCCACCGGTTTCCTCACCCTGGCCCCGCCGGGTTCCCTCGCCGAGAGATGGCAAACGCACGGTATGCCGGCCCCAGCTCGACCCCATTCCAGCCATTTGCCATCTCTCGGTATTGAGAGCCGGGCGCAGTGCCGAGGGGCGGCGGTGTTGAGGGGCGCGCGCGGTGCCGAGGTCCGGGTCCGGTGCCGAGGGGCGGCAGGAGTCCGTAACCCGGCACCCACCGAGAGATGGCAAACGCACGGTATGCCGCCCCCAGCTCGACCCCATAGCAGCCATTTGCCATCTCTCGATGCTGAGGCGGGGGGCGGTGCCGAGGCCGGGGCGCGGTGCCGAGGGGCGGCGGTGCCGAGTGCCGGGTCCGGTGCCGAGGGGTGGGGGCGATGTCGGTAGCCAGCAGGAGTCCGGAACCGGCACCCCATCGAGAGATGGCAAACGCACGGTATGCCGCCCCCAGCTCGACCCCATACCAGCCATTTGCCATCTCTCGATGCTGAGGCGGGGGGCGGTGCTGAGGGGCGGGCGGTGTCGGTGGCCAGCAGGAGTCCGGGACCCAGCACCCCACCGAGAGATGGCAAACGCACGGTATGCCGCCCCCAGCTCGACCCCATACCAGCCATTTGCCATCTCTCGATGAGAAGGGGAGTCGACAGGCGGGCGTGGCGAGGGTGAAAAGGCAGTGATCGACGGAGCGGCAGCGACCCGCAGCAGGCTCTACGCCCCGGCACAGGTCCGCAACCGACCCGGCAGCGGGCCGGAACGCCCGCAGGACCAGCGAGCGCCGCCCCACGCCGCAGGACCAGCCGACCGCCCACCCCACGCCAGGCGAGACCCGGCCGACCGCGCACACCACAGCCGCTCAAGAGACCGAGGCGTGCTCGACCACGTGAAATGCCGGTTCCTCGTACGGGTGGGCCGCTCGGAGCGCCGCCACGACACTCGACCGGAGCCGTCGAGGCAGCGTCACCTCGACTCGGTCCTCGGCGACATAGGTGAGCTCGCCGACCGAACCCACCGCGGGACTGGCACCGCCGAGCGGCCGGAACTGCCCCATACCTGAGGAGACGAAGGCACACTCCCGGTAGTCCCCGATCGCACCGGCACCGGCGCCGAAGAGCGCGTCGAGCACCCGGGGCGTCGCCTCCCGGGGCACGTAGACGACGAGGGTGTCGAGCGGCTCGTCAGCGGCCAGTGAAGACCGCCTTGCCCGGACCCTGCTCGACGAAGGAGGTCATCCCGACCGAGCGGTCCTCGGTGGCGAAGAGCGAGGCGAAGAGCATCCGCTCGATCTCCAGGCCGGTCGCGAGGTCGACCTCGAGGCCACGGTCGACGGCCTCCTTCGCGGCGCGGATGGCATAGGCCGGCCCACCGACGAACTGCGTGGCCCAGGCGACCGCCTCGGCATACACCTGGTCGGCGGGGACGACGCGGTCGACCAGACCGATCTCGCGCGCCTCGGCGGCGGCGATGAAGCGGCCCGAGAAGATCAGCTCCTTGGCCTTGGCGGGGCCGACGAGCCGGGCCAGCCGCTGGGTGCCGCCGGCGCCGGGGATGATGCCGAGGAGGATCTCGGGCTGGCCGAGCTGGGCGTTGTCGGCGGCGATCCGGATGTCGCAGGCCAGGGCGAGCTCGCAGCCGCCGCCGAGGGCGTACCCGGTGATCGCGGCGACCGTCGGCTTGGGGATATCGGCGACCGCACCGATCGCGGACTGCAGCGGCCGAGAGACGTCGACCATCTCGGTGTACGACATCTGCTGCATCTCCTTGATGTCGGCGCCGGCGGCGAAGACCCGCTCACCGCCATACACGACGACCGCGGCGACATCGCGACGGGAGGTGGCCTCTGCGGCGGCGGCCCGGATCTCCTCCTGGATCTGCCGGTTGAGGGCGTTCATCTTCGGGCGGTCCAGCCGGATCGTCCCGACGCCACCCTCGACCTCGAGACGGACGAACTCGCTCATGACTCACCTTCCTGGTTAGGGGCCTGCTCCTGGTTGGGGGCCTGCTCGAGGAACGAGCCGTTCCACAGGGCGACGGCCTGGAGAACGACGTTGACGCTGACCTGGAAGAGGACCGACAGGTCCGCTCCGGGGGTGATGACGTGCTCGCTGGTCACGACGAGGTTGTCGCCGGACAGCCCGGTCTTGGCACTGATGAGCTGGAGGGTGAAGTCGTTGCAGCGCTGGAGCCGGACCATGAGGTCGTCCGGGACATGGTCGCCGATGAGCCACTGGCCGAAGACCCGCATGATCGGCAGGTCGCCGTCCTGGCAGCGGGCGAACATGCTCTGCCCGTCCACCGTGAAGGCGACGTCGCCGTCGTCGTCGATCGCCGGGGCGAGCCCGAGGTCCTGGATGACGTCGAGGACGCGGCCCCGGAGCGGATGCTCGTCCGGCGGAGGCGGGAAGTTGGGCAGTGCGGTGGGGTCGCTCATTGCTCCACCGTAACGAGCCTCTAGCCTGTGAGCCATGCGCATCCCCACTCCTACCGGCCGCGACACGCCGCCACCCCCGGGTGTGCACGTCGTCGAGGACGGCGTGGAGGTCTGCGTCTATGGCGGGCATGCCGACGGGATCGACATCTGCCTCTTCGACGAAGGCGACACCACCGGCGCGAGCGAGCAGCGCGTCTCGCTGGTCGAGCGCGCCCATGGCTGGTGGTACGGCCGGATCCACGGGGTCGGGGTGGGCCAGCGGTATGGCGTCCGCGCCGCCGGTCCGTGGCGCCCTGACCTGGGCCTTCGGTACAACGAGGCCAAGCTGCTCCTGGACCCCTACGCCCGGGCGATCGAGGGTGAGGTGTCGCTTCGGCCGGAGATCTACGCCCACCGCGTCGGCCCTGACCTCGTCGGTGACACCTTCGTCATCGACGACCGTGACTCCGCCGGGGCCGTCCCCCGGTGTGTCGTCGTCGACGAGCGCTTCGACTGGGGCTCGGACGCGCCGCCGCGCCGGCCGTGGACCGACTCGGTCATCTACGAGACCCATGTGCGCAACCTCACCATGCGTCTGCCCGGGGTTCCCGAGCCGCTCCGCGGGACGTATGCCGCCATGGGCCATCCGGCGACGACCGACTACCTGCTGCGCCTCGGCGTCACCGCGGTCGAGCTGCTGCCGATCCACGCCTTCACCTCCGAGGCGCACCTCGTCCAGCGCGGCCTGCGCAACCACTGGGGCTACAACACCCTCGGCTTCTTCGCCCCGCACGGCGCCTACGCCCACGCTCGCGACCCGCAGGGGCGCCTCGACGAGGTTAAGTCGATGGTCAAGGAGCTGCACCGGGTGGGGATCGAGGTCATCCTCGACGTCGTCTACAACCACACCTGCGAGCAGTCCGCCGACGGGTGCACCCTCTCGCTGCGGGGCCTGGACAACCGGGCGTACTACCGTCTCGACGCCCGAGGCGTCGATATCGATGTCACCGGCTGCGGCAACACCGTCGACCTGCGCCACGCCGTGGTCTGCCGGATGGTCCTGGACTCGCTGCGCTACTGGGTCGAGCAGGTCCATGTCGACGGCTTCCGCTTCGACCTCGCGGTCGCCCTGGCCCGCGGGCGCACCCACGACTTCGACCCGGACCACCCCTTCCTCGTCGCGCTGCGCACCGACCCGGTGCTCACCCAGGTCAAGCTCATCGCCGAGCCATGGGATGTCGGCATCGGCGGGTGGCGCACCGGCGACTTCCCCCCGCCGATCGTCGAGTGGAACGACCGCTTCCGCGACACCGCGCGCAACTTCTGGCTCGGTGACGTCGCCCGCGACACGGCCGAGCAGCCCGGGTATGGCGTCCGCGACCTCGGCACCCGGCTGGCCGGCTCGGCCGACCTGTTCTGGGCGCGGGACCGCGGCCCGACCGCCTCGGTGAACTTCGTCGCGGCGCACGACGGCTTCACCATCGCCGACCTGACGATGTACAACACCAAGCACAATGCGGACAACGGCGAGGGCAACCGCGACGGCACGACCGACAACCGGTCATGGAACCACGGCAGCGAGGGCCCGTCGAACGACCCCCGCGTCCAGGCCCAACGGCAGCGGACGATGCGGAACCTCCTCGGCACCGTGCTGCTCGCGACCGGGGTCCCGATGATCAACGCCGGCGACGAGTTCGGCCGGACCCAGCGGGGCAACAACAACACCTACTGCCAGGACAACGACCTCTCCTGGTTCTCCTGGCACCTTCAGCCCTGGCAGAACGACCTGCTCGAGACGACGCGCTATCTGACCCAGCTGCGTCGCGACCACCCGGTGCTGCGGCAGCGCCGGTTCTTCACCGGGCGCCCCCAGCACGCCGACGGCTCGACCGACCTGGCCTGGTATGACGCCGACGGCCACCTGATGTCAGCCCGGGACTGGGAGGACCCGCGCACCCGGACCGTGCAGATGTACCTCGACGGCGCCGCCGTCGGCGGCATCGGGGTGCTCATCGTCTTCCACGGCGGCGCCCGGGACCGCGACATCGCCCTCCCCCAGCCGCCGGGGGCCACGGCATACCGGCTGGTCTGGGACAGCGCCTACTCGCGGCCACAAGGCCGCGGCCCGGTCCTCCAGATCGGGGCGACCTCGACGGTGGAGCGGGTCACCGCCTCCTCGATGCGCGTGTACCGGGTCGCCGACCCTACCTGACCCGCTCCTTCGGCCGCCGCCGGTGCGAACCGACGGCCGGACCGCAGACGCCGGAGGGGGTATGCCGGGTCGGCATACCCCCTCCGGGGACTACGGATGGGTTCAGGCGTTGGTGACCAGCCCCAGCTCGACGCCACCGACGAGCGCCGGGTGCTTGGGCAGGACGCGCACGGTGTAGCCGAACGAGCCGGTCCGACCCAACCGGAGGGTCCCGTCGAAGCGGTGCCGGCTGCCCTCGAAGGACTCGCCGAGCTGCAGCGGCAGCGACTGGGTGTCCCACAGGACGTCCGACTCGGTGATCCGACCGTGGACGAACTGCACCTCGACATCGTCCGCCGTCAACCCGTCGAGGTCGATATACGCGTGCACCTCGAGGACGTCACCGATCTGCGGCGAGTCCGAGACGCCGGACGACTCGACGTGGTCGACCCGGACCGAGGGCCAGGCCGCGCGGACCTTCGCCTTGTATGCCGCCAAGGCCTTCGCCCCGCGCCAGCCCTTGCCGTCGAGCGCGATCCCGGCGCGGGCGGCCGGGCCGTAGAGCTTCTCGGTGTAGTCGCGGACCATCCGGCTCGCGAGGACCTTGGGGCTGAGCGTGGCGAAGGTGTGCGAGACCATCGACAGCCAGTGCGGTGGCAGGCCGTTGACATCCCGGTCGTAGAAGTGCGGGGCGACCGAGTTCTCGATGAGGTCGTAGAGCGCGGCGGCCTCGAGGTCGTCCCGGCGGTCCGGGTCCGCGACGCCGTCGGCAGTCGGGATCGCCCAGCCGTTCTGGCCGTCGAACCACTCGTCCCACCAGCCGTCGAGGATGGACAGGTTGAGGCCACCGTTGAGAGCGGCCTTCATGCCCGACGTGCCGCACGCCTCGAACGGGCGCAGTGGGTTGTTGAGCCAGACGTCGCACCCCGGGTAGAGGTACTGCGCCATCTCGATGTCGTAGTTCGGCAGGTAGACGATGCGGTGCCGCACCGACGGGTCGTCGGAGAAGCGCACCAGCTGCTGGATGAGCTTCTTGCCCGTGTCGTCCGCCGGGTGCGACTTGCCCGCGATGACGAGCTGGATCGGCCGCTCAGGGTGCAGGAGGAGCTTGGTGAGCCGCTCCGGGTCGCTGAGCATGAGGGTGAGCCGCTTGTAGGTCGGCACCCGCCGCGCGAAGCCGATGGTCAGCACGTCCGGGTCGAGGATGTCCTCCACCCAGCCGAGCTCGGGGGTGCTGGCACCGCGCTGGATCCACGACTTGCGGACCCGCTTGCGGGCGTCGGCGACGAGCTGGGCCCGCAGCTCGCGCTTGGTGGCCCACAGGTCCTCCCAGCGCATCGTCGGGACCCGCTCCCAGGTGGCGGGGTCGTCGAGGTCCCAGGCGCCGAGGCTGCGCTCGATGAGCTGGGAGAGCAGCGGGTCGACCCAGGTCGGGGCGTGCACCCCGTTGGTGATCGAGCCGATCGGGACCTCGGTGTTGTCGAAGCCCGGCCACAGGCCGTCGAACATCTCCCGGCTGACCCGGCCGTGCAGCTGGGAGACGCCGTTGGCCCGCTGCGCGAGGCGCAGCCCCATGACCGCCATGTTAAAGATCCCGGGCTGACCGCCCTCGTAGTCCTCGGCACCCAGGGCGAGCAGCCGGTCCAGCGGCACGCCGGGGACCGCGCAGTCGCCGCCGAAGTAGAGGTGGATCTTGTCGGCACCGAAGCGGTCGATGCCCGCCGGGACCGGCGTGTGGGTGGTGAACACCGTCGAGGCCCGGACCGCCTCGAGGGCCTCGTCGAAGGTGAGCCCCTCGTCCCGGACCAGCTCGCTGATCCGCTCGACGCCGAGGAAGCCGGCGTGCCCCTCGTTGGTGTGGTAGACGTCCGGATTGGGCGCCCCGGTCAGCCGGGACCAGGCCCGCAGCGCCCGGACCCCACCGACGCCGAGGAGCACCTCCTGCTCGATCCGGCGGTCGCCGCCACCGCCGTAGAGCGCCTCGGTGACATTGCGGGTCGCATCGTCGTTCTCGGCGACATCGGAGTCGAGGAGGAGCAGCGGGACCCGGCCGACCTGGGCCTTCCAGATGTGCGCGTAAAGCGTGCGCCCACCGGGGAGGGTGAGCTGGATGAGGCACGGGGTGCCGTCCGGCTCGCGGAGCAGGGCCAGCGGCATCCCGTCCGGGTCGAGGACGGGGTAGGTCTCCTGCTGCCACCCGTCGGCGTTGAGCGACTGCTTGAAGTAGCCGGTCTTGTAGAACAGGCCGACCCCGATGATCGGCACGCCGAGGTCGGAGGCGGACTTGAGGTGGTCGCCGGCGAGGATGCCGAGGCCGCCGGAGTACTGCGGCAGGACGTGGGTGATGCCGAACTCGGGGCTGAAGTAGCCGATCGCCTTGGGAGCACCGCCGTCGACGGTCTCGGACCAGCGCTGGTACCAGCGCGGCTCGGTGAGGTAGTTGTGCAGATCTGTCGCTGCCGCGTTGACTCGCTCGACGAAAGCGGAGTCCTCGGCCAGCTGCGCGAGCTCCTCGGCGGAGAGTCGCGACAGCAGTCGGACGGGGTCCTCGTTGACCTCGGCCCAGCGAACGGGATCGATACTGGCGAAGAGCTCGCGGGTGCGAGCGTGCCACGAGAACCGGAGGTTGCTCGCAAGATCCCCGAGAGCGGCGATGGGCTCGGGGAGGACGGTGCGGACGCTGAAGCGACGGATGGCTTTCACGGGGGGCAACTATACGTGCGCGCGTGGTGCACCGACGGCTCCACCCACCCCTGCCCCCCGCGTGAGGGGTCGGTCACCAGGGTCCGCCCCTCACGGACAACCGCGGACCACCCGCGATAGGTTCGGCTCGTGAGTGCGAAGCAGCCCGCCCGACGTCCGCGAGCTCAGGCCTCGAGCACGGACGACTCGGCCGCCACCCCCCGCCCCAAGGCCAGCCGCCGGGCCATCCCGAAGGTCGCTCCCGCGCAGGTGGCGGCCGTGACGGCCGCTCCCCCGTTCGACCCGGCCGCCTCGCTGCTGCCCGGCATCGCGCCGATCGGCCGGATCCCGGTCCAGGACGTCCGACCCCTCGTCGATGGGGGCACCCGTCCGGCGAAGGCTGTTGTTCACGAGACCTTCACCATCACGGCGACGGTCTTCCGCGAGGGACACGACGCCGTCAACGCCACGGCGGTCCTCACCGACCCCGAGGGGGTCGATCACCCGGTCCCCATGACCTGCGTCAACCCCGGCCTCAACACCTGGGTCGCCGAGGTCACCCCGACCAGCGCCGGCTGGTGGACCTACCGGGTCGAGGGCTGGTCCGACCCCTATGGCACGTGGGAGCACGACGGCACGATCAAGGTCGACGCCGGTGTCGATGTCGAGCTGATGCTCGAGGAGGGGGCCCGGGTCATCGAGCGGGCCATCGGTGCCTGGCCGGCCAGCGTCGAGCCGGTCCCCGCGGTCCTGCCTGACGCGGTCCTCGCGCTGCGCGACACGACCCGCCCGGCACAGGCTCGGCTGCGAGCCGGCACCGCCGACGGCGTCCGCGCAGTCCTGGCGCGTCACCCGCTGCGCGAGATGGTCAGCCCCAGCCCGCGCTACCGCCTTCTCGTCGAGCGCGAGCTCGCCCTTTTCGGTGCGTGGTACGAGTTCTTCCCGCGCTCCGAGGGCTGCCGCTTCGACGCGGCGACAGGCACATGGGCCTCCGGCACCTTGCGGACCGCCGAGCAGCGGCTGCCCGCCGTCGCGGCGATGGGCTTCGACGTCATCTACCTCACCCCGATCCACCCGATCGGCAGCGCGGCAAAGAAGGGCAAGAACAACACCTTGGGCGGTGGGCCCGACGACCCGGGTTCGCCATACGCGATCGGTTCGCCGGACGGCGGGCACGATGCCATCCACCCCGACCTCGGCACCTTCGCGGACTTCGACCACTTCGTCGCCACCGCCGCCGACCTGGGGCTCGAGGTCGCGATGGACCTGGCGCTGCAGTGCTCCCCCGACCACCCCTGGGTCACGGACCACCCGGAGTGGTTCACCACCCGGGCCGACGGCACGATCGCCTACGCCGAGAACCCGCCGAAGAAGTACCAGGACATCTACCCGATGAACTTCGACAACGACCCGGCGGGCATCTACGCCGAGGTCCGCCGGGTCATCCAGGTCTGGGTCGACCACGGCGTGAAGATCTTCCGGGTCGACAACCCGCACACCAAGCCGGTCGAGTTCTGGCAGTGGCTCATCGCCGATGTCGCCAAGGACCACCCCGAGGTCATCTGGCTCGCCGAGGCCTTCACCAAGCCGGCGATGATGCACACCCTCGGCAAGGCCGGCTTCCAGCAGTCCTACACCTACTACGCCTGGCGCAACCAGAAGTGGGAGCTCGAGGAGTACTGCCGCGAGCTCGCCGGCGACGCGGCGACCTATATGCGCCCGTCCTTCTGGCCGACCACGCACGACATCCTCACGCCATACATGCAGTACGGCGGACCGACCGCGTGGAAGCTGCGGGCCGCCCTCGCCGCTCTTCTCGTCCCGACATACGGGATCTATGCCGGGTACGAGCTGATGGAGTCGGTCGCACGCCCCGGGGCGGAGGAGCAGGTCGACAACGAGAAGTACGAGTACAAGGACCGTCGGTGGAGCGACTACGAGCCGGGCGGCCCCAAGGCCGGCCGGACGCTCGCCCCCTACCTGACGATGCTCAACCGGGTCCGGGCCCAGCACCCGGCGCTGCGCTGGCTGCGCAACCTGCGCTTCCACGCCGTCGACGACGCCAACATCATGTGCTTCTCGAAGTCCCGGGTCCTGCCCGACGGGCAGCGCGACACCGTGATCGTCGTGGCCAACCTCGACCCGCACGCCACCCGGGAGTCGGTCGTCCACCTCACCATGCCCGAGCTCGGGCTGGGCTGGACCGAGACCTTCCGGGTCCACGACCACGTGACCGACCAGACCTGGGTCTGGGGGGAGAACAACTACCTCCGGTTAGGCCCGGACTCCGAGCCGGTGCACATCCTCACCGTCGTCCCCTGGTGACGAGGGCCTGACGATGTCGACCATCCACACCAGCGCCACGCTCACCCCCGGCAAGGTCGAGCTCGTCACCTCCTGGATCGGCCGCCAGCGGTGGTATGCCGGCCACGGCCACGAGCCGCGGCTGTCCCGCATGCGGGGGTTCCGGCTCGACGACCCCGCGGGGGAGGTCGGCATCGAGACCCTCGTGCTCAGGGACGACGCGGCCGCGGCGCCGACGACCTACCAGGTGCCGCTGACCTACCGGGGCGCCCCGCTCGCGGGCGCCGAGGCGGCGCTGGTCGGGACGCTCGAGCACAGCGTCCTCGGGACACGGTGGGTCTACGACGCGCCGCACGACCCGGTCTACGTCCAGCAGCTCTACGCCTTCATGCAGAACCGGGTCCTCGCCCAGGCCAGCGGCGAGAGCGACACGCCCGAGTGGCATTTCACCGGATATGGGTCCGGCGACCCGGCGGTGTCGGTGAGCCGTTCGCGGGTGCTCAGCGGGGAGCAGTCCAACACCTCGGTCATCTGCGATCTGCTCGACCGGTCGGGCGAGCCGGCGGCCCCAGCCATCGTCAAGGTCTTCCGCGTGCTCAGCGCCGGTGACAACCCCGACATCATCCTCCAGCAGGCCCTCGCCCAGGTGGGCTGCCGCAGCGTTCCCGCGAGTGTCGGTTATGTCGACGGGTCCTGGGGCGAGGACGCCAACGGCGCTCCACTGCACGGGCAGCTCGCCTTCGCCCAGGAGTTCCTCGCGGGCACCACGGATGCCTGGCGGGTCGCCCTGACCGCTCTGGCCACCGGGGCGGACTTCGCCGACCGGGCCGCAGCGCTCGGGGCGACCACGGCGCAGGTGCACACCGACCTGGCCCGGGCCCTCCCCACCCGCCTGGCCACCCCCGCCGACCAGGACCGGCTGCGACGGTCGTGGCAGGACCGGCATACCGCCGCCGTCACGGAGGTGCCCGCGCTGGCAGCCCACGAGGACGCCATCCGCCGGGTCCTCGACCGGGGGGCCACCGGGGCGTGGCCCACCCTCCAGCGGGTCCACGGCGACTACCACCTCGGCCAGGTCCTCGACGTCCCCGGCCGCGGCTGGGTGCTCCTGGACTTCGAGGGTGAGCCGCTGCGCCCGCTGGCCGAGCGCTCCCAGCCCGACCTGGCCCTGCGCGATGTCGCCGGCATGCTGCGCTCGTTCGACTACGCGGCCGCCGCGCACCTCGCGGCCCATCCCGGCGCCGACCCGGAGGCGGCGCACGCCTGGGCCCTCGCCTGCCGTGCCGCCTTCCTTCGGGGATACGGTGGAGTCAGCAGTGTTGCGGCTCGGTTCGGCGACCTGCTGGCTGCGCTCGAGCTCGACAAGGCCCTGTACGAAGTCGTCTACGAAGCCCGACACCGGCCCACATGGCTCGGCATACCCCGTTCCGCCATCGACCGACTCACCAGCGAGGCGTAGCCAGATGAGCACTGAACCGACCATCGTCTCGATCCAGGACGAGAGCGCGCTGTTCGCCTTCCTCGAGGGTCGGCACTCCCAGCCGCACGACCTCATGGGGCACCACCAAGGGCCGGGCGGGCTCACCGTCACCGCCTTCCGCCCGCTGGCCAAGAACGTCCGGGTCCGGCTCGCCGACGAGCGGATCATGGAGCTGTCCCACGTCCGCGGCGGCATCTGGTCCGCCACCGCGCCGGGGGTCACCAGCACCCAGGACTACCGGCTGCTCGTCTCCTATGACGACGGCGTCGAGCACGAGCAGGACGACCCCTACCGGTTCGCCCCGACCCTCGGCCAGATCGACCGTCACCTCATCAACGAGGGGCGGCACGAACAGCTGTGGACCGTCCTCGGCAGCCACATCCGCGAGTATGGCGGCCCGCTCGGCACGGTCCGCGGCACCTCGTTCGCCGTCTGGGCCCCGAACGCCACCGCGGTCCACGTCGTGGGCGACTTCAACGGCTGGGACCGCCGGAGCCACCCGATGCGCGTGCTCAACCCCTCCGGCATCTGGGAGCTCTTCGTCCCCGGGGTCGGGGAGGGGACGAAGTACCAGTACGCGATCCGGGGTCAGAACGGCCACGTCAACCTCAAGTCCGACCCGCTGGCCCGCTCGACCGAGGTGGCCCCTTCGACGGCGTCGATCGTCTTCGACTCGCACTACTCGTGGGGTGACCAGGACTGGCTCGACGAGCGGGCCTCCCGCCCGGCGCAGTTCGAGGCGATGAGCATCTACGAGGTCCACCTCGGGTCGTGGCGCCAGGGGCACTCCTACCTCGACCTGGCCGAGCACCTGGTCAACTACGTCCGCGACCTCGGCTTCACCCACGTCGAGCTGCTCCCGGTGATGGAGCACCCCTACGGGCCGTCCTGGGGCTACCAGGTCTCCGGCTACTACTCCCCCACCGGCCGGTTCGGCAACCCCGACGAGTTCAAGCATCTCGTCGACCGGCTCCACCAGGCCGGCATCGGCGTCATCCTCGACTGGGTGCCGGCGCACTTCCCGCGGGACGCCTTCGCGCTGGCTCGCTTCGACGGCGGGCCGCTCTACGAGCACCCGGACCCGCGCAAGGGCGACCAGCCCGACTGGGGCACGCACGTCTTCGACTTCGGCCGCAACGAGGTGCGCAACTTCCTCGTCGCCAACGCCGTCTACTGGCTCGAGGAGTTCCACATCGACGGGCTCCGGGTCGACGCGGTCGCCTCGATGCTCTACCTCGACTACTCCCGCCGCCCCGGCGAGTGGATCCCCAACAAGTACGGCGGCCGGGAGAACCTCGAGGCGGTCCAGCTGCTCCAGGAGGTCAACGCCACGACGGCCAAGCGGGTGCCGGGCATCGTCATGATCGCCGAGGAGTCGACCTCGTGGGCCGGGGTCACCGCCCCTACCGACCAGGGCGGGCTCGGGTTCGCGCTGAAGTGGAACATGGGCTGGATGAACGACACCCTGCGCTACCTCGGGCAGGAGCCGATCTTCCGCCAGTACCACCACAACCAGCTGACCTTCGCCCTCATGTACCAGTACTCCGAGCACTTCGTCCTCCCGATCAGCCACGACGAGGTCGTCCACGGCAAGGGCTCGCTGATGCGCAAGGTCCGCGGCTCGCGGGAGGACCAGCTCGCCACGGTCCGGGCCTACCTGGCCTACATGTGGAGCCACCCTGGCAAGCAGCTGCTCTTCATGGGCTCGGAGTTCGCCCAGGAGTCGGAGTGGGCCGACGGCCGCAGCCTCGACTGGTGGCTGCTCGACCAGCCGGCGCACATGAGGGTGCACGCCCTGGTCAAGGACATGAACCGGATCTACCGGGACCGCCGCGAGATGTGGGAGCTCGACGACGACCCGGCCGGCTTCCGGTGGATCAACGCCGACGACTCGGGGGCCAACACCATCTCGTACCTGCGGATCGGTCGCGGTGACGCCGGTTCCGACGCCCCGGTCATGGCCGTCGTCGTCAACTTCAGCGGGGAGACTCATCACGCCTACCGCATCGGCCTGCCGCGCGGTGGCCGGTGGCGGGTCGTCCTCGACACCGCGGGCTACCGCCCCGAGGCCCCCAGCTCGACCGGTCTGGTGCTCGACGCCGAGCCCTACCCGTGGGCGGGTCAGCCGTGCGCGGTCAATATCGTCGTGCCCGCGTTCAGCGCGGTCTGGCTGGCTCCCGAGGACTGACCGGTTCTCCTCTCCTGAAAGGACGCGGTATGTCGCACCCCCGTGCCGGACAGCCGGCACAGCCCTCCGACCTCATCGACGTGGCCCACCTCGTCACGGCGTACTACACCCTGACGCCCGACCCGGAGAATGTCGACCAGCAGGTCGCCTTCGGGACCTCCGGGCACCGGGGCTCCTCGCTGCGGACCGCCTTCAACGAGGCCCACATCCTCGCCACCACCCAGGCGATCGTCGACTACCGGCGCTCGAAGGGCTTCGACGGGCCGCTGTTCATCGGCCGTGACCCGCACGGGCTCTCCGAGCCGGCCTGGGCCTCGGCCCTGGAGGTCCTCGCCGCGAACGAGGTCACGGTCCTCGTCGACGACCACGACGGCTACACCCCGACGCCGGCGGTCTCGCACGCGATCCTGCGGGCGAACAAGGGCAAGATCGGTGGGGTCGACGACCTCCCGGCCGGGATCGGGCTCGCCGACGGCATCGTCGTCACGCCCTCGCACAACCCGCCGAGCGACGGCGGCTTCAAGTACAACCCCCCGCACGGCGGACCGGCCGACACCGACGCCACCAAGGTCATCGCCGCCGCGGCCAATGACTACATCCGGGCCGGCCTGGCCGGGGTCAAGCGGGTCCCCTTCCCGCGGGCCCGGGCCGCTGCCACGGCATACGACTTCCTCGGGACGTACGTCGAGGACCTGCCCAATGTCGTGGACATCGCGGCGATCACACGGGCCGGGATCCGCATCGGCGCCGACCCGCTCGGCGGGGCGTCCGTCGAGTTCTGGGGGGTCATGGCCGACCGGCTGGGCATCGACCTCACCGTCATCAACCCGCTCGTCGACCCGACCTGGCGGTTCATGACGCTGGACTGGGACGGCAAGATCCGGATGGACTGCTCCTCCCCGTCGGCGATGGCCTCGCTCATCGCCAACAAGGACGCCTACCAGATCTCCACCGGCAATGACGCCGACTCGGACCGGCACGGCATCGTCACCCCCGACGGCGGGCTGATGAACCCCAACCACTACCTCGCCGTGGCGATCGACTATCTCTACGGTGGGGCCCGGCCGCAGTGGGCCGCCGACGGCTTCATCGGCAAGACCTTGGTGTCGAGCTCGATGATCGACCGGGTCGCCACCGCCCTGGGCCGGCGGCTCGTCGAGGTCCCGGTGGGCTTCAAGTGGTTCGTTCCCGGGCTGCTCGACGGGTCCGGCCCGTTCGGCGGCGAGGAGTCCGCGGGCGCCTCCTTCGCTCGCTTCGACGGGTCGGTCTGGAGCACCGACAAGGACGGCATCATCCTCGCCCTGCTCGCCTCGGAGATCCTCGCCACGACCGGCAAGTCCCCCAGCGAGCACTACGCGGAGCTCACCGCGCGGTATGGCGCCCCGGCGTATGCCCGCATCGACGCTCCGGCGACCCGGGAGCAGAAGGCCAAGCTGGCCGCGCTGTCACCTGCGGACGTCACGGCGGACACCCTCGCCGGTGAGCCGATCACGGCGAAGCTGACCGAGGCACCCGGCAACGGGGCGAAGATCGGCGGTCTCAAGGTGGTCACCGAGTCGGCGTGGTTCGCCGCCCGGCCGTCGGGCACCGAGGACGTCTACAAGATCTACGCCGAGTCCTTCCGGGGCGCGGACCACCTCGCGCAGGTGCAGGAGGAGGCCCGCTCGGTGGTCTCGGCCGCGCTGGGCGGGTAGGCCACCCTGACCACCCACCCCGCGGGCCTGGACCCGGACGACGTCCGGCTGGCAGCCGACCTCGTCACGTCCGCCGGACGGCTCGCCGCGCGGATGCGCGAGTCGGGGGTCACGTCCACGCGGAAGACCTCGGTCACCGACATCGTCACCTCGGCCGACCACGCCGCCGAAGAGCTCGTCACCGACCGCCTCGCGGCGGAGCGGCCCGGTGACGGCGTGCTCGGTGAGGAGGGCGCCCACGGCGTCGGGACGACCGGCCGGCGCTGGGTCATCGACCCGGTCGACGGGACCTTCAACTTCGCCTCAGGCCTGCCCGGCTGGACCAGCGCGGTCGGGCTCGTCGCTGGTGAGGAGATGCTCCTCGGCGCGATCTACCACGCCGGCTCGGACACCGTCTGGGTCGGTGGGCCGGGGGTCCGGAGCGCCCGCAACGGCATACCGCTGCCGGACCTGCCCGACCGCGAGCTGGCGGCGACCAGCCTGGCGACCTACCTCCACCCGACCCGGTTCTTCGTACCGGATCTCGTCGAGCCGTTCGGCGCACTCGTGCGCTCCAGTGCGACGCTGCGGATGTTCGGGTGCGGGTCGCTCGAGCTGGTCCGGGTTGCCGAGGGGGCGCTCGGGCTCTACGCCCACCACAGCGCGCCGCCGTGGGACTGGCTGCCAGGTGCAGCCATCGTCCGAGGCGCCGGTGGGCACACGGAGCTGGTGACTCACCGGGGGTACACCTGGCATCTCGCCGGGAGCCGCCGAGCCGCCGACGACGCCCGGGCCGCGCTCACCGGCGCCTGAGCCGCAGGCTCAGAACAGGGCGCTCATCAGCGCCCGACGGGCCGCGGTGACCCGGGCGTCGGAGGCACCGACAAGGTCGAAGAGGGCGAGCAGGTGGTCCCGGGCCGTGGTGCGCTCGGCACCCGAGGTGGCCCGGACCGTGTCGACCAGCCGGGCGAAGGCGTCCTCGACGTGCCCGCCGACGAGGTCGAGGTCGGCGGCCTGGATCTGAGCCGCGACATCGTCGGGACGCTCGGCCGCGGTCGCGCGCACCGCGCGGGGGTCGAGGTCGCGGGTGCGCTGGAGCAGCCGCACCTGGCCGAGCCCGACCCGGGACTCCTCATCGCCGGGGGTCGTCGCCAGAGCGGTCTCGTAGATCGCCGCCGCCGTCTCGAGGTCGTCCGCCTCAATCGCGGCATAGGCCGCCTCGATGTGCGCCGGGAGCGGCGCCTCCTCGTCGGTCGGCTCCGGGGTCTCGTCGAGGGCGATCCGGCCGGTGATGCCGTTCTGGACGGCCATGGTCAGGAGCTGCTCGACGACCTTGTCCAGCTCGGCGTCGGGCAGCGCCCCCAGGAAGAGCGGGATCGGCTGGCCCTGGAGCAGCGCAACCGTCATCGGTACCCGCTCGACGGCGAAGGCCTGCCGCAGCCCGGGGTTGGTGTCGATATCGACCGAGACGACCTGGAACCGGCCGCCCGAGCGACGCGCGGCCGCCGCGACGGCGTCGACCTGCTCGACGGACTGGGCAAGACGCCCGGACCAGAGCACGACGACCACAGGCAGCCGCAGGCTCGCTGAGACCGCATCCTGGAAGGTCGCGTCGGCGCCGGTGACGACCAGGGCATCCGAGCGCCCGGGGGCTGCCCCAGGGGCGCCCGGTGCGGACCCCGCGCCGGGCGCGCCGGGCCGTCCGGACGCTCCGGCGGCCCCGGCCGGGGCGCCCGGGCCCGGCGCAGGGCGGCGTAGTGCGGACAGGTCGACGGCGCCCCGCAAGGCCGCGGGGGTGAAGGGCTGCTGGGTCATGAGGTCATTCTCCGGGTTCGTGCTGGGTCTCGGGTCAGCTGCCCGAGGCGGCATAGAGCTGCTCGGTGGCCGCGACGACCCGGGCGGCACCACTGGCGGGGATCTCGATGGCGAGGAACTCGAGGGTCGCGGTGCCCGCGGACTTGCGGATCTCCTTCAGGCCGGTCAGTGCCGTGAAGGCCGCCGTCGGCGTGAGGACGATCCCGGCCTTGGGGACGAGAGTGTCGGTGCGGTCCAGGACGACGAAGACCAGGGCTCCCCCGTCGGCCGTCCTGAGGCCGCCGAGCGCGCCGCGGCTCTTGTGCGCCTCGGCCAAGGTCGCCGAGACACCGAGCGCGGCCGCCTTGGCCTTGGCGGCAGCGCGGATGGCCTGGCTCCACGTGTCGTCGGCCAGTCGAGGGTCGCGCGCCGTCGGCCCGGGAAACACCACGGTGGGTGGCAGCAGGCTGAGCGCGTCGCCCGGTGTCACGCTGAGGCCGGTGCCGTCGCCGACCGGCTCAGAGCCGCCGGACAGCGGGGCGAACGGGCGGACCGAGGCACCGGGCAGCATGGTCGCGCTGGCCGCGATCCGGTACGGGCTGCGGACATCGGCGGAGATGAGCAGGTGGAGGACCGGGAGCCCGTTCTTCAGCGTCGTCCGCACGACCATCTGGCGCGGGAAGCTCGGCCCGGCGGACACGGCGATGACGACGGGAGGCTCACCGCTGGTCGCCCGTGCCGCGAGGTCCAAGGGCGTGAGCACCTTGGCCAAGGTGGCCGAGGCGTTCGCGGCGGTCAGGGCGACGCCGGTGTAGACCTGCGCCCGCGCGGCATCGCCGGCCTTGGAGGCCTCGGTGGTCGTGGCAGCCTTGGCGAACAGGGCGGTGGCGATCTCGGCTGCGCGGGTCGCGGAGAGCGCACCCGCGGGTGTGGCCGAGGGCGCCGGGCGGATGCCGAGCATCGAGTCGACCGGGCCACAGGCGGTCAGTGCGCCGGAGAGCAAGGCGGCGGCGAGGAGGGCGCCGAGGCTGCGAGCGGCTCTGGCGCGGCGCGGCAACGGCCGGGGCGTCATACCGCAGCCTCCTGCTCGGCCCGGCGACGGTGGGCGATGAGGACGCCGGCAGCGAAGGAGAGGACCACCAGACCGACGACGAGCAGGGTGAGCGACTGGTAGAACCACGCTCGACGCGAGAAGGACACCGTCACGCTGGCCGCCTCGCCGGTGGGCGGGACGACGAGGACGGCCTGGGGGGCCGCATTCTGCTCGAGCACGGTCGTGGCGGACTTGTCCGACCCGAAGGTCGCGGCCCAGACGTCGAGGCCGCGCGGGTCGGCCAGCAGGCCGGTTCCGCTGCCCTCGAGCTGGAGCTGGCGGTCGGGGAAGGCGGCCCCGACGGCGAGCTGGTGGGTCGCAGAGCCCACCACCGCCGTGGCGTCCGCGTCGGCTCCGACCCCCATCCAGACCGGCTGCGAACCAGAGCCGTCGACGTGGACCGTGACCGGCTCGGCGACCCGGTTGAGCACCGAGGCCGGGACGAGGACCGGGTCGGACGAGGTCGCCGAGAAGGACACCGTCCCGCTCGGCCCCACCACCGCCGCGAACCACGCGCCGACGACGGTCAGCGCCAGGCCCAGCAGCGCTGCGAGCACGGCGGCCCACCGTTTGGGCGCGGGCATGGGGGCAGTCACGGGGGTCCTTTGTCGGGGGTGCGGAACTCCCACCTTACGCACAGGGCCAGGGACCCTCGCAAGTTCGCGCTAGAACTGCGCGGGCTCGCGATACTCCCCCCACAAGGTGCGCAAGAGTCCGCAGATCTCGCCCAGGGTCGCCTCCGCGCGCACTGCGTCAAGCATCGCCGGTATGGCGTTGCGACCCTCTCGGACCGCCGCCGTCAGCCCGTCCAGACCCCGCCGGACAGCGGCCTCGTCGCGGGCGGCGCGCCGAGCCGAGAGCGCAGCGACCTGGTCGGCCTCGACCTGGTGGCTGACCCGGAGGATCTCCAGGTCGGTGCTGATCGACTCGGTGTGGCAGTTGACCCCGACGATCCGCTTGTCGCCCTTCTCCAGGGCGAGCTGGTACCGGAAGGCGGCGTCGGCGATCTCCGACATGAACCAGCCCTCCTCGATGCCGCGGAGGATGCCCGAGGTCATCACGCCGATCGGGTGGTTCGGCGTGCCCATCCGGCGGATCTGGTCGAAGATCGCCTCGGCCTGGGCCTCGATCCGGTCGGTCAGCGCCTCGACATACCACGAGCCGCCGAGCGGGTCGGCGACATTGGTGACCCCGGTCTCCTCCATGATGACCTGCTGGGTGCGCAGGGCGATCTCGGCGGCCTGCTCGGTCGGCAGGGCCAGGGTCTCGTCGAGGGCGTTGGTGTGCAGCGAGTTGGTCCCGCCGAGCACCGCGGCCAGGGCCTCGACGGCGGTGCGGACGACATTGTTGTAGGGCTGCTGGGCGGTGAGGGACACCCCGGCGGTCTGGGTGTGGAAGCGCAGCCACTGGGCCTTGTCGGTCGTGGCGCCGTAGACATCGCGCATCCAGCGGGCCCAGATGCGCCGGGCCGCGCGGAACTTCGCGATCTCCTCGAAGAAGTCGACATGGGCGTCGAAGAAGAAGGACAGCCCGGGCGCGAAGGTCTCGATGTCGAGGCCGCGGGACAGGCCAAGCTCGACATACCCGAAGCCGTCGGCGAGGGTGAAGGCGAGCTCCTGCGCCGCCGTGGCACCCGCCTCGCGGATGTGGTACCCCGAGACCGACAGCGGCTTGTATGCCGGGATGTGCTCGGTGCAGAACTCCATGAGGTCGCCGATGAGGCGCAGATGCGGCTCCGGGGCGAAGAGCCACTCCTTCTGGGCGATGTACTCCTTGAAGATGTCGGTCTGCAGGGTGCCATTGAGCACCGAGATGTCGACACCCTGACGCTCTGCTGCGACGAGGTACATGCAGAAAACGGGGACGGCCGGGCCGGAGATCGTCATCGAGGTCGTGACGTCACCGAGCGGGATATCGGCGAAGAGGGTCTCCATGTCCGCGGCCGAGTCGATGGCGACGCCGCAGTGCCCGACCTCGCCGAGGCTGAGCGTGTCGTCGGAGTCCCGGCCCATGAGGGTGGGCATGTCGAAGGCGACCGAGAGGCCCCCACCGCCTCGGGCGAGGATCATCTTGTACCGCTCGTTGGTCTGCACCGCGTTGCCGAAGCCGGCGAACTGGCGGATCGTCCAGGCCCGGCCGCGGTACCCGGTGGGGTAGAGCCCGCGGGTGAACGGGTACTCCCCCGGCCAGCCGATCCGCTCGTCGACCTCCTGGCCGGTGTCGGCAGGCCCGTAGACCGGGTCGACCTCATCACCGGAGAGCGTCGTGAAGTCCGCATCGCGCACCTGCCCGCGGGCCACGGCGGCGTCATACCGGGCCTGCCAGCGTGCGCGTCCCTGTGCTTGCGCGTCGGTCATGATCGCGAGAATACGCCGTTGCCGTTACGGCAAGCCCTGCGCGAGGAGCGTCGCGATCGGCTCCGGAGCGGTCTCGGGCGCCGCGGCGAGCGTTTCTCGGGCCTGAGCCCGGCGGGCGCCGTATCCTGGCAGCGCCGCTGGAGCGGTACTCGGCACCCTTTACCGGCCCCGTGGAGGTGGCCGGATCGCGGCTCAGTCTGAAGGAGGGGGATGAGGTATGGCGCCAGCAGGGCGACGGCCACACGAGGTTTCCTTCCTGCGGAAGCTATTCGCGCCACACTTCCCAGGCATCCTCGGCGGCTATTTCTCCCGATTTGGGCTGCTCTCGGGCATCGCCGGATTCGTGGCTGGGGGTGTCTTCACCATTATTCAGAAATCTAACGGCGGGAAGCGTCTCCCTAAGGCCGGGCTAACAACCAGCCTGGCGCTCACCGCAATGGGTCTGCTGCTCGTGTTCGAGGTGGGCATGCTGCGTCCCATGCGCCAGTTCCAATGGGACCTGCCGCCGGGGGAACACACCCTGCATATTCGCCTCGACTCGACCGGCAGCCCCGTCCATGAGCTCCTGATCCAGGCCGGCCAGGAGACCCGGTGTCAGGTGCACTATCCACCTGGTGGTCCCAGGATGATCCCGGAGGGCTGGCTCGCCCTGACCCAAGACGGCGGAGACCACTGACCGTGGAGCTCTTCTATATGGTCGGCGGCAATGTATTTCTTGTCCTATCCATCATATTCCTGTTGTCACCTCGACTCCGAGGGCAAATCAACTTCATAGAAGTCTCTTACTGGGGAGATACGACAATCGGACGAGGCATCGTCCGGAAGATGCCCTCCGACACCCTGTTCATGTGCTCAGGCGCGTTGATGTACGATATGTCCTACTTCTTCGGTAACAAGCCCACCCACCCCTGGTACAAGATCGGTCTACTCTTCGCGTTCATCGCCGCCACCTCCCTCGTCTTCGGAGCCTCGACAGCCTTGGTGAACAGGCCGAGATTCATGGTCCTGAAGAAACACCGCGACGAACCCGGGATGATCCAGGAGTACCTCACCCGATGGGCGAACCGGCGCAACCACCCGCCCAAGCACCCAACCCGAACCACACGCCACGGGCAGCCACCCGAACCCGCAGAACCCGAGCCCAGCCCAACCGAACCGCCACCCCAGCCAACCCACCACCGCCCCCAGGCCCCCACACCCCTGGCACCCCGACCGCCAGCCACGAGAACCGGTCAACCACTGCGCCCCGGCCAGCTCACCATCCGACGCCCCCGCCGATGGCAAGACCGCTTCCGCGCCTACACCATCGTCATCGACGGCGAAGAAGTCGGTCGACTCCGCGCCGGATCAACCGTCACCCTCCCCATCACCGCAGGCACACACACCGTCCAGCTGACCATCGACTGGACCGGCAGCACCGAGCTCGAGCTCACCATCAACGAAGCCGACGAAGTGCGACTCGTCGTCGCACCCCCAGAAGAAGCCACCCCCGGCGGGTTGTTCGACCCCGGCACATGGCTCGTCGTGCAGCCAGACAACGCATAGCGGAGCACAAGGGGACCCGGCCTCGATCGAGGCTCAAAGCTGAGCGTCCAGCAGCGCCTCGATCCGGTCGACCTTCGCGGTGAGCTGGCCGGCATACCCGGCCCTGATGTCGGCCTTGAGGACCAACCCGACTCGCGGGCTCACCTCGGCAACCGCGTCGCACGCCGCCTTGACCACGGCCATGACCTCGTCCCACTCCCCCTCGATCTCGGTGAACATCGACGAGGTGCGGTTCGGCAGGCCGGAGTCGCGGACGATCGCGATGGCGCGGGCGACGGCCGCGGCGACCGACCCAGTCTCGTCGGCGACGGCGGGGGCAACGGAGAAGGCGACAAGCATGCCCCTACCGTATGCCGAGGCCGACGCTTCGGACGTAGGGAGTCTCCGCCTCGAAGGGCACGAACCCGAGCCGGTCGTTGACGGCGACCATCCAGGGGTTGGCCACGGCGTTCCCGGTGAAGACGGCGGTCCGCTCCGGGAAGCGCCGGCCCAGCTCGGCGAGATTGGCCGCCTTGACCGCAAGCCCCAGGCCATGGCCTCGATGGGCTTCGAGAACCAGCGTGCCGGCCTGGTGGGCGTACGGGTGGGGCGCCTGCGGGAGGAAGAGCTCGGTGAAGGCGACGACGTCACCGCTGCCGGTGTCGGTGGCCAAGGCGGTGAGCCTGGTGCGTGCCATCTGCGCATCGAGCGCCAGCTGCCCCGCGTACCGCGACGGGTCCAAAGACTCGGGCTCCCACTCGATCTCACCGGAGGGCGCGTCGGCGTCGACCCGGTTCATGCACTCGCACAGGGACGCCCGCAGCGGGTCGGGGACGACGTCAAAGGTCTGGACGGCATACCTCGAGCCGTATGCCGACCGCGCCTCGGTGGTGAGCCGCTCGAGCAGACCCGGCCGCACCGGCAGGGCGAGCCGCCGGACCACGGCCGGCTCACCGGGCACGAAGCCGTGGTGCAGGGCGAACCGATGATGCGGGTGGTCCGGGCCGGAGCCCGTCGGAGTCACCGTCTCGACGATGAGCCGGTCCCGCCCACGGTCACGCAGCATCGCGCAGACCGCGTTGACCAACGCGCTCCCGTGCCCTCGGCGACGGTGGTCGGGGTGCACCTCGACCTGGGCGTAGGCGGTGCTGACATTGTCGAGGAGGAACTCCCACACGGTCGCCACGCCGACAAGCAGCCCGCCCTCCCATGTCCCGAGCATCGTCTCGCGCTCCCCAGGATCGGCATGGCGGATCGCGGCCAGCACGGCGGGCAATGCGACGGGGACGAAGTACGGCCGCTCGACGGACTTCGCGGCGACGGCGACGTCATACATCCTCGCCATGAGGACGTCGTCGAACGGGTCGAGGACAGTGACGGGCACCCGACCCACCCTAAGAACCGGGAGCGCGGCGCCGCCAGCAGTTTTCGGCCGCCCGAACCGCGCCCACCCGCGCCCTACTGACGCGGGCGGGGCGCCCGAAGGACGACGACGCTGCGCGGCCCGACGGTGACCTCGGCGCCGGGCAGGTGCATGGTGACCAGCGCGGCCGGGTCGGTGGTGTCGACGACCAGCTGCCATCCGGCGCCGTAGTCGGCGGTCGGGATGGTGAAGTCGATCGCCTCGTAGTGGGCGTTGAAGCAGATGAGGAAGGAGTCGTCGACGATCCGTTGACCGCGCGGGTCGGGCTCGTGGATCGCGTCGCCGTTGAGGAAGACCGCGACCGAGCGCGCGTAGCCATTGGCCCAGCTCTCGGCGTCCATATGCTCGCCGTTCGGCTCGAACCAGGCGATATCGCCGACCTCGCTCTCGCCGCCGTGGTCGGCGCTGCCGGCGAAGAACCGGCGGCGGCGAAAGACGGGGTGGTCCCGACGGAGGGCGACCAGCGAGCGGGTGAACTCGAGCAGCCCCTCCTGGTCGGCGTCGAGCTCCCAGTCCATCCAGGCCAGCTCGGTGTCCTGGCAGTAGGCGTTGTTGTTGCCCTCCTGGGTGCGGCCCATCTCGTCGCCATGGGCGAGCATCGGGACGCCCTGGGAGAGCAGCAAGGTGGTGAGGAAGTTGCGCTGCTGACGCAACCGCAGCTCCTTGACCTCGGGATCGTCGGTCGGGCCCTCGACGCCGCAGTTCCACGACCGGTTGTGGCTCTCACCGTCGGCGCCGCCCTCGCCATTGGCCTCATTGTGCTTGTCGTTGTAGGAGACCAGGTCGCGCAGGGTGAAGCCGTCGTGGGCGACGACGAAGTTGACCGAGGCGATCGGCTTGCGGCCGGAGTGGCCGTACAGGTCGTTCGAGCCGCTGATCCGGGAGGCGAACTCCCCGAGGGTGGCCGGCTCGCCGCGCCAGAAGTCCCGGACCGTGTCGCGGTACTTGCCGTTCCACTCGGTCCACAGCGGCGGGAAGTTGCCCACCTGGTAGCCGCCGTCACCGAGGTCCCACGGCTCGGCGATGAGCTTGACCTGGCTGACGACGGGGTCCTGCTGGCACAGGTCGAAGAAGGCCGACAGCCGGTCGACCTCGTGGAACTGACGGGCCAAGGTGGCGGCGAGGTCGAACCGGAAGCCGTCGACGTGCATCTCGTTCACCCAGTACCGCAGCGAGTCCATGATGAGCTGCAGGACGTGCGGGTTGCGCATGAGGAGGGAGTTCCCGGTGCCCGTCGTGTCGTAGTAGTAGCCGAGGTCCTCCCCGACGAGCCGGTAGTACGAGTTGTTGTCGATCCCCCGGAAGGCCAGCGTCGGGCCCATGTGGTTGCCCTCGGCGGTGTGGTTGTAGACCACGTCGAGGATGACCTCGATGTCGGCCTCGTGCAGCGCCTTGACCATCGACTTGAACTCCTGGACCTGCTGTCCGCGAGTCCCGTATGCCGCGTACTCGTTGTGCGGGGCGAGGAAGCCGATGGTGTTGTAGCCCCAGTAGTTGCGCAGGCCGCGCTGCTGGAGGGTGGAGTCCTGGACGAACTGATGGATCGGCATGAGCTCGAGCGCGGTGACGCCGAGGTCGGTGAGGTGCGCGATCGTCGCCGGGTGGGCGATGCCGGCATACGTGCCGCGGATCTCCTCCGGGACGGTCGGGTTGAGCCGGGTCAGCCCCTTGACATGCGCCTCGTAGATGACGCTCTCGTGGTACGGGTGCCGCGGCGATCGGTCGTGCCCCCAGTCGAAGAAGGGGTTGCACAGGACCGACAGCATGGTGTGCCCGAGGCTGTCGGTGTCATTCGGGGTGGGGGCCAGACCACCGAGCGGCTCGTCGAAGTCGTAGGAGAAGAGCGAGGCGTGGCCGTCCGGCATACCGTCGATGGCCTTGGCGTAGGGGTCGAGCAGCAGCTTGGCGGGGTTGCAGCGGTCTCCGTTGGCCAGGTCGTACGGCCCGTGCACGCGGAACCCGTACCGCTGCCCGGGCACGACGGCCGGGAGGTAGCCATGCCAGACGAAGGCGTCGGTCTCGGTTAGCGGGAGTCGGGTCTCGGCGCCTGCGTCGTCGACCAGGCACAGGTCGACCGCTGTGGCCACCTCGCTGAAGAGGGCGAAGTTCGCGCCAGCACCGTCGTATGTCGCCCCGAGGGGGTACGGCCGCCCGGGCCAGATGTCCATGGCCTCATCCTGCCAGGGCCAGCCGGTCGGCGGTTCGCGCGACCGTTCACCCGGTGGGGTCATGGCGTGACGCGGCGGGGCATGGCAGCCTTCCCCTTATGGACAGCACCATGCAGCGAACGCCCCTGCTCATCAGCTCGATCCTCCGCTTCGGCACCACCTTGCACGGCGACCAGGAGGTCGTGACCTGGACCGCCGAGGGACCGCGCCGGGCGTCATACGCCGAGGTCGGCCGACAGGCCGCCCAGCTCGCGCACGCGCTGCGCGGACTCGGGGTCAGCGGTGACGACCGGGTGGCGACCTTCATGTGGAACAACGCCGAGCACCTCACCGCCTATCTGGCCGTCCCGTCGATGGGCGCCGTGCTCCATGCGCTGAACATCCGGCTCTTCCCCGAGCAGATCCTCTATATCGCCGACCACGGTGGGTCCTCGGTCGTCATCGTCGACAACACCCTCGCCGGGCCCTTCGCCGGGCTGCTCGCGCATCTGCCGAAGATCCGCCACGTCATCGTCAACGGCCCGGTCGACGAGGCGACGACGGCCGCGCTGAGCGCCCCCGCCCATGTCGTCGGGGTCCACGACTACGCGACGCTGATTTCCGGTCAGCCGACCGAGTATGCCTGGCCGGAGGATCTCGACGAGGACTGCGCGTCGTCGATGTGCTACACCTCCGGCACGACCGGCAACCCCAAGGGCGTGTCGTACTCGCACCGGTCGAACTACCTTCACGCCCTGACCGCGGCGATGACCCTGGGGATCCGCCAGGATGACCGGCTGCTCGTCGTCGTGCCGCTCTTCCACGCCAACGCCTGGGGTTTCCCGTACCTGGCGATGGCTGCCGGAGCGACCCTGGTCATGCCCGACCGCTTCCTCCAGGCGGCCCCGCTGGCGCAGATGATCGAGACCGAGAAGGTCAGCGCTGGTGCCGGCGTCCCGACCGTGTGGAACGAGCTGCTCCGGCACCTCGAGACCGCAGGAGCGGATGTCTCGACCTGCCGTCAGCTCGTCGTCGGGGGTTCGGCCGCCCCGCCCGCGATGATGCGCGCCTTCCAGGAGCACCACGGCATCACCATCGTCCACGCCTGGGGCATGACCGAGATGTCGCCGATCGGCACGGTAGCCATCCCCCCCGCGCGCTGCGACGAGGGCTCCGACGAGTACTGGTCCTATGCGACGGCGCAAGGCCGGCTCGTCATGGGCGTCGAGGGTCGGCTCGTCGGCCCGGACGGCTCAAAGCTGCCGTGGGACGGCGAGAGCGTCGGTGAGCTCGAGGTCCGCGGCCCGTGGATCACGGCGTCATACAACCGCAACGGGACCGAGTCGGACGGCGAGGTCGCCGAGATGGCGGCCAAGTTCAGCGACGGCTGGCTGCGGACCGGCGACGTCGGCAGCCTGTCCGCCGACGGCTTCCTCCGGCTCACCGACCGCGCCAAGGACGTCATCAAGTCCGGCGGCGAGTGGATCAGCTCGGTCGACCTCGAGAACGCGATCATGGCCCACCCCGAGGTCGTCGAGGCCTCGGTCGTCGGGGTGCCGGACGACCGGTGGGGCGAGCGGCCGCTGGCCAGCGTCGTGCTGCGGGCGGGGTCGAGCGTGACCCCGGAGCAGCTGCGGGACTTCCTCGCCGACCGGCTCGCGCGCTGGCAGCTGCCCGAGCGCTGGGCGATCATCGACGAGGTGCCCAAGACGTCCGTGGGCAAGTTCGACAAGAAGGTGCTGCGCTCGAGGTATGCCGACGGCGACCTCGACGTCCAGACCCTGAGCTGACGCCGTTCCCGTTGTCGAGAGATGGCAAATGGCGAGAATCTGGCCCGTTTGGGCCTGTCATACCAGCCATTTCCCATCTCTCGGTGAGCCGCCGCGGGCGCGCGCGGGAGCACGCCATGTCACCGGGTGGCCGTGTCGCGCGCGGCGCGGGCCTGAGCTCTAGCTGAGCGCGCCCATCAGCTGGTCCGCCGCAGTGTAGGGATCGGTCGTCCCGTCGACGACCGCGGCCGCGAGCTCGGCGATGGCCTGACCCGAACCGACGCCCTCCATCCGGGACCGCCATGCGGCCAGGGCGATGGCGTGGATCTCCTCGGTGGCCCGGTTCTCGCGGCGGCTCCGCAGCGTGCCGCTGGTGGTGAGCCAGTCGACGTGCTGGTCCAGGGCGGCCATGACGTCCTCGACACCCTGCCCGACCGAGGCCACGGTCTTGACCACCGGCGGCCGCCAGGCCCCGGTCCCGCCGGCCTCCCCCAGGGAGATCATGTGCCGCAGGTCGCGGACCGTGGCGTCGGCACCGTCGCGGTCGGCCTTGTTGACGACGAAGACGTCACCGATCTCGAGGATCCCGGCCTTGGCCGCCTGGATGCCGTCGCCCATTCCCGGCGCGAGGAGGACGATCGTCGTGTCGGCGAGCCCGGCGATCTCGACCTCGGACTGCCCGACACCGACGGTCTCGACGAGGATCACCTGGCAGCCGGCCGCGTCGAGCACCCGCAGCGCCTGCGGCGTCGACCACGACAGACCCCCGAGGTGGCCCCGGGACGCCATCGACCGGATGTACACCTCGGGGTCGAGGGCGTGGTCCTGCATCCGAACCCGGTCACCGAGCAGCGCACCCCCGGAGAAGGGCGAGGACGGATCGACCGCGAGCACCCCGACCCGCAGCCCGCGGGCGCGGTAGGCGCGGACCACTGCGTTCGTCGAGGTCGACTTCCCGACCCCGGGTGAGCCGGTGATGCCGATGATGTGCGCCGTACCGGTGTATGGCGCCAAGGTGGCCATGACCTCGCGCAATGCGGGGCTGGCGTCCTCGACGAGGGAGATCAGCCGTGCCACGGCCCGCGGCTGCCCATCTCGGGCAGCCGCGACCAGTGCCGGGACGTCGGCGGTGCGCCGGCTCACGCCTTCGGAACGCGGACGATCAGCGCGTCACCCTGACCGCCGCCACCGCACAGCGCGGCCGCGCCGACGCCGCCGCCGCGGCGCTTCAGCTCGTGGGCCAGGTGCAGGACGATGCGCGCCCCGGACATCCCGACCGGGTGCCCCATGGCGATGGCGCCGCCGTTGACATTGATCTTCTCGGCGTCGACGCCGAGCTCCTTGGCCGCGGCCAGCCCGACGGCGGCGAAGGCCTCGTTGAGCTCGAGAAGGTCGAGGTCCTTGGGGTCGATGCCCTCCTTGCCGCACGCCTTGGCGACGGCCTGCGACGGCTGGGTCTGCAGGGTCGAGTCCGGGCCGGCGACGACGCCGTGGGCACCGATCTCGGCGAGCCAGCTGAGCCCGAGCTCCTCGGCCCTGGCCTTGCTCATGACGACGACGGCGCAGGCCCCGTCGGAGATCTGGGACGCGGAGCCGGCGGTGATGGTGCCCTCCTTGGCGAACGCCGGACGCAGGGCCGCGAGCGACTCGGCGGTGGTGTTGCCCCGGATGCCCTCGTCGGTGTTGAAGACGATCGGGTCGCCCTTGCGCTGGGGGATCTCGACCGGCACGACCTCGTCGTCGAAGAGCCCGTTCTTCCAGGCCGCGGCGGCGAGCTGGTGGCTGCGGGCGGAGAAGGCGTCCTGTTCGGCCCGGGTGAACTCGATCGCGCCGCAGTTGGCCGACTCGGTGAGATTGCCCATGCCCTGCTTGGTGAAGACGTCATACAGGGCGTCGTAGTCCATGTGGTCGCGCATGGTGACCGAGCCGTACTTGTAGCCCTCACGCTGCTTCTCGAGGATGAGCGGGGCGTTGGTCATCGACTCCATGCCGCCAGCGACGACGATGTCGAACTCGCCCGCGCGGATGAGCTGGTCGGCCAAGGCGATGGCGTCGATGCCGGAGAGGCAGACCTTGTTGATCGTCAGCGCCGGGACTGTCATCGGGATGCCGCCCTTGACGGCCGCCTGACGCGCGGGGATCTGCCCGGCGCCGGCCTGGAGGACCTGGCCCATGATGACGTAGTCGACCTGGTCGCCGGTGATGCCCGCCTTGGCCAGCGCACCCTTGATGGCGATCCCGCCGAGGTCGGTGCCGGAGAAGTCCTTGAGCGAGCCGAGCATCCGGCCCATCGGCGTGCGCGCGCCGGCGACGATCACGGAGGGGGTGCTGGACATGGGAGAGCCTCCAGGGGATGAGAGAGACGACAATGTCCCCACCACTGTATGGCGCCCGGGCATGCCGCGGGATGTGGGCCTCGACTCACCGGCCGTCGGAGCCCCCGGAAGGCCCGCGACGGGCCCGCGTGGTCGCCGCGTCAGCGCACGAGCAGCGCGAGACCGGCCAGGCCGGAGGCCAGCAGGACGACGACGTCGAAATGCTGCTGCGAGATCCGCCGCATCGTCCGGATGCCGAGCCAGGCCCCGAGGCCGACCGCGGGAGCAAGGGCCACGGCCCGCTGGACGTCGGTCCAGGCGAGCAGTCCCAGGCCCAGGCTGAACGGCAGCTTGGCGACGTTGACGCCGAAAAAGAACCACGCGACGGTGCCGACGAACCGACGCTTCTCGACGCCCTTGGCGACGAGGTAGACCGCCATGACCGCCCCCGCCGCGTTCGCGGTCATCGTCGTGAAGCCCGCGGCCAGGCCGGTCGCGGCGGTGCCCGCCCGGCCGTGGACTAGACCGGCCCGGGAGCCGCGGCGGCTCAGCCACAGCTGGAGGATCACCGTGAGGAGGATGAGGGCGCCGATGCTGCGCCGCAGCATGGCGTCGTCGACGACCGCGAGGAAGCCCGCACCCAGCGCCAGGCCGGGGATGACCGTCGGCAGCAGCGAGCGGACCAGAGGCCAGTCGAACTCCCGCCGGTAGTGCCAGATGGCGAAGAGGTCCCCGACGAGGTAGACCAGCAGCACCGCGGCCGTCGAGGTCCGGGCCGGCAGCAGGGACGCGAAGACCGCGACGGCCACGGCGCCGAGACCGCCGATCGCGGTCTTGGAGAAGCCGACGACAACGGCCGCGAGCACGAACAGAACGACCGCTGTCACAGCTGCCACCCTCCCACGGTCAGCGCGGCACCGACGGCGCCGTTCCCCGGACGTATGACGTCCGCGACATGCCCTTCGCCTCGGCACCTGCACCGGCATACCGTCTGACCATGACCGATCTGTTCACCGCCATCGACCACGTGGGCGTCGCCGTCCGAGACCTCGACGAGGCCATCACCTTCTACCGCGATGTCTACGGGATGACCCTGCAGCACGTGGAGACCAACGAGGAGCAGGGCGTCCGCGAGGCGATGATGGCAGTCGGTGACTCGACGTCGTGCATCCAGCTGCTCGCCCCGCTGTCCCCGGAGTCGACCATCGCGAAGTTCATCGACCGCTCCGGCCCCGGGATCCAGCAGATGGCCTACCGGGTCGCCGATATCGACGCGGTGTGCGCGACGCTGCGCGAGCGTGGGCTGCGGCTGCTCTACGACACGCCCAAGCGCGGGACGGCGAACTCGCGGATCAACTTCGTCCACCCCAAGGACGCCGGCGGCATCCTCGTCGAGCTCGTCGAGCCGGCCGCCGACCCGCAGCACTGACGGCCCGGCTGGGCGGTGGGCGCACACCGGGTCAGCTGGTGATGCGCGACTCGCGGTCGTAGTTGCGGCCGAGGAAGCCGGGGACCAGCGCCCAGCGGAAGGCGAAGACCATGACGAGCAGGGTCGCCAGATAGGGCAGCATCGAGACGAACTGGTGCGGGATACCGAGGCCGGTGACCTGCGCCTTCTGGGCCAGGACGTCCATCGCGGCGAAGAAGGCCGACCCGATGAGGATGAACTGCGGGCGCCATCCGCCGAAGAAGGCCAAGGCGATGGCCAGCCAGCCGCGCCCGGCGACGATCCCGTCGGCATACACACCGGAGAAGACCATCGGCAGGTAGGCGCCGCCAACGGCCATGAGGGCCGCGCCGACCGTCCCAGCGACCATCCGAGTGCGGAACACAGGTATGCCGAGGGCGTCCGCGGCCTTGGGGTTCTCCCCCACCGACCGCAGGCGCATCCCGGCGTCGGTGCGGTAGAGCCACCACCACAGCGCCACCGAGAGGGCGACTGCGGCCAGGACCATGGCGTCCAGACCGAGGACCACCTCGGGCAGCGGCTTGATCCGCGGGGGCTCGTCCTGTCCGATGACCAACCGGTAGAGCAGGCTCGCCGTCCCCCCGGAGAGGAAGAAGAGCGCCAGACCGACGACGAACTGGTCGAGGCGCAGGTAGGTCGTCGCCCAGGCGAGGATGAGCCCGAAGACGGCTCCGGCGAAGCCGGCGACGACCAGTCCAGCCAGGTCCGAGCCGACCGAGAGGGAGACGAGATAGCCGACAGCGGCGCCGAGGAGCATGAGCCCCTCCTGGGCGACATTGAAGATGCCGGCCCGGCCGGAGAGCATCGTTCCCTGGGCGACGAAGACGAAGGGCACCATGGCAGTGATCGTCAGGATGACGAACTCGTTCATGCCGTTGCCTCCTGGGCCGCGACCGCAACGGTCCGGGACCTGCGCACCCGGTCGGCGATGACATCGGACATGAGCAGGAACAACAGGATCAGCCCCTCGAGGATGAGGACGATCTCGACCGGAACCCCCGAAGCGCGCTGCATGCTCCCGGCGCCGACCTCGAGCACCGCGATGCCGAAGGCGACGAAGGGGACGGCGGTGAGCGAGCCGCGGGCGATGAGCCCGATGATGATCCCGAGGAGGAGGAAGTTGGACTGGATACCCTCGAGCATCCGGTGATGGACACCGACCACCTCGACCGCGCCGGCCAGCCCGCCGATGGCACCCGCCACCACCATGGACGCCACCGCGACCCTGCTGGTGCGGATCCCGTGGAGCTTGGCGGCCCGCTCGTTGAGGCCTACCGCGCGCAGCTCGTAGCCGGCGGTGCTCCGCCGAGCCAGGACGGCGGCCCCTGCGGCGAGGAAGGCGACAAGGATGACGCCGATGTGCATCGGGGGGCGGCCCACCGTCGGCAGCTCGGCTGCGGCGGCGATCGGGATCGTCACGGCCCCACCGGCCCCAGGGTCGGACCAGACGCTCGACGCGATGTAGTCGAGCAGCTCGAAGGAGACGAAGTTGAGCAGGACGGTCGAGAGGATCTCGTTGACCGAGAACCGGTCCATGAGCCACGCCGAGACGGCCGCCCACAGCGCTCCGGCCAGGACGCCGGCGAGGACCACCAGGGGCAGCAGGACGGCGGCAGGTAGTCCGGAGCCGACGATGCCGACAGCGACGGCTCCGGTGGCCCCGAGGATCATCTGACCCTCGCCCCCGATGTTGAACCGCCCCGCGGCCAGCGGGATGACGAAGGCGAGCGCGAGCAGGGTGAGCGGCACCCACTTCTGCAGGGTCTGGACGACGCCGGTCTGGTTGCGGAAGGAGTTGGTCAGCACGGCGCGGAAGGCCTGGATGGGGTCGTGGCCCAAGGCGACGATGAGCACCGCGACCACGGCGAAGGCGGCGACCACGGCGATGGCGTACGGGAGGGCGGCGCCGAGGCTTAGGCGGGCCCGGCGCGAGGCCGCGGACGGCTGGCTCGACGGGGCCGGGGTGGTGGACGTGGTCGTCATACCCCCACTCCTGTCATGAGGCGACCGAGGGCGTACGGGTCGGCGGACTCCCGCGGGACGTCGCCGACGAGGCGACCGGAGTAGACCACCCGCACTCGGTCGGCGAGCGCGAGGACCTCGTCGAGGTCCTCGGAGATAAGGATGACCGAGCAGCCTGCGGCGGCCGCCCGGCGCACCCGGTCGTAGACGAAGGCCGTCGAGGCGATATCCAGGCCACGGGTGGGGTTGTGCAGGAGCAGCACCGACGGATCCCGGCCGAAGGCCCTGGCGAGGATGACCCGCTGGATATTGCCGCCCGAGAGGCGCCCGCAGGCCGTCGCGGCGCTGGGGGTCTTGATCGAGAACTCGTCGATGGCCCGCGCCGCGTCGGAGCGGGCCCGTCCCCAGTCGAGCAGGCCGCGCCGGGCCAGGCGGCGGTGCGAGCCGAGGACGAGGTTCTCCGTGATATCGGCACCGGGGAGGATGCCGTCCCGCTGCCGGTCCTCGGGGACATAGACGACGCCGGCATCCAGCCAGGTCGCCGTCGGGCGCCCGACGAGCTCCTGACCGTCGAGCACCAGGCTGCCGGAGACCGGCCGACACCCGGTCAGCGCCTCGGCGAGCTCGACCTGCCCGTTGCCGGCGACCCCCGCGATGCCGAGGATCTCGCCGGGCGCCAGGGCGATGTCGACCGAGGCGACGAGCGGCGCCCGGTCCGCGCCGGCTGTCACGGTGAGCCCACGGACGACCAGCCTCGCGGCCGACGCGTCGGTGGGGGCTGCTCCGACGGCACCGGGCCGGCTCGTCGGCCGAGTCCGGCCGCCGGTGCTCTGTGGCACCGGCACACCCGCGGCGTCGACGGCCAGGGGGGCTGCGCCGATCATTCTGGCGGCCAGGTCGTCCGCGCTGGTCCGCGCAGCGTCGAGCGTGGCGACCCAGCGGCCGTCGCGCATCACGGTCATCTGGTCGCAGACGGCCATCGTCTCGCGGATCTTGTGGGTGATGAGGACGACCGACATCCCCTCGTCGACGATCGCCCGCATCGAGCCGAAAAGCGCGTCGACCTCCTGCGGGGTGAGGTTCGTCGTCGGCTCGTCGAGGATGAGCAGCTTGGCGCCGCGGTAGAGGGCCTTGAGGATCTCCACGCGCTGACGGACTCCCACCGGCAGGTCGGCCACCCGGGCGGTGGGGTCGACGGCCAGGCCGAAGCGCTCGGACAGCTCACGCAGCCGGGCCGGGACGTCGACGCCGGCTGTCGACGTCCCGAGCACGACATTCTCGGCGACGGTGAAGACGTCCACCTGGAGGAAGGTCTGGTGGACCATGCCGACACCGGCCGCGATGGCGTCCCGGGGAGAGCCGATCGTCACCGGCACCCCGTCGATCGTGATCGTGCCGGCGTCGGCGGAGTACAGCCCGTAGAGGACGTTCATCAGGGTCGTCTTGCCTGCCCCGTTGCCCCCGAGCAGACCATGGATCTGCCGGGGGGCCACGGTGAAGTCGACGCCGTCGAGTGCCAGCACCGGCCCGAAGGCCTTGGTGATGCCCGACATCTGGAGCAAGGGCGGCGCCGCGTGGGGGTGTGGCGTCGTCATCGCCTCGTCACCCGATCTTCGAGGTGTCCAGCTTGACGGTGATCTGCCCCGACTTGATCTTGTCCATGACCTCGGTGACGGCGGTCTTGACGTCGGCGGGGACGTTCGCGGACATCGAGATCGTCACGCCGGTGTCGAAGCCCAGCGGGTACCGCCCGGTCCGAGTGCCAGCGGCGATCTTGGCCAGGACGTCGCCGAGCGGCTTGGCGAAGTCGTACTGGAGGCTGCCCGCATAGTGCGGACCGGCCGCTGCCGACTTGTCGGTGTACTTGGCGGTCACCCAGCCCGACCCGGAGGGCTTGCCCTCGAAGGCCTGGAAGGTGCCGGTGGCGCCCTGGTTGAGCGAGCCGACGATGACGTCCGCACCGGACCCGATGAGCTGGGTCGCGAACTGCTGGGCCTTGGCGGCGTCGTTGAAGTCGCCAGTCCAGACCGGCTTGATCGTCACCGCGGCGCCGCCGTCGGCGATGGCCTGCTGCATCGCGTGGACCTCGGCCATCGAGAACGGCAGCGAGAGGCCGCCGACATAGCCGATGGTCCCGGTCTTCGACAGCTTGGTGGCGAAGACGCCCATGCCGTAGAAGCCGATGTGGAACTGCCGGTCGATGGTCCACACGTTCGCCGGCTGGTCGGCGGCCTGGCCGTCATACTCGCCGATGAAGGTGACCTCAGGGTTGGCCTTGGCGACCTTCGCAGTGGCCTCGTAGAACTGCGAGCCGTGCGTCCAGACGATGGTGGCGCCGTCGCCGACGGCCTCGTTGAGCCGGGCCTCGACGTCGGGGACCGCGACCTTCTCGGTGAAGGAGATCGTCGCGCCCTTGGCCTCGGCGGCCTTGAGCGCGAGCAGGCCGAGGTTGTTGTAGTCGGCGTCATTGGTCGGACCCGAGAAGATGGCGGCGATCTTCACGGCGCCGGCACCAGACCCCGAGCCCGAGGACCCAGGGGCGGGGGTTCCGCCGCCGCCACAGGCTCCGAGCAGCAGGGCGGGGACGGTCAGTGCCGCGGCGATCGCGACGCGACGCGATGGGTGGGTGAGGGACATGACGGTTCTCCTCCGCTGCCGACGATATGCGGCCCAGCGCCGGGCCATCGCGGGTCGGCATATCGAGTGTGTTGGCCGCCCTTTCCGGGGTTCATCGGCAGGATGTGACCAAGGACCGCCGGATTGGTGTCGACCTGCGTTGGACTCAGGTCCATCCAGCAGTGGTATGCCACACCGGGATTCGTCATACCTATTCCTGCGGCCGACTGCTGGTGAGCAGGCTCACGGCACCCCGGGGACCCTCGCCCTGCCCCGCTTCCTTACCGCTGGGTAGCGTTGGGCGTGACGGCCCAGCTCCCGGGCTCCCCCGACGTGCGACGAGGTGCATCATGCAGCAGATCCGTGAGGCCATCCTGTCCGGCGACCGCAGCGAGGGCACCTATGCCGCGCTGAAGGTCCCCGAGTCCTATCGCGCCGTCACCGTCCACAAGGACGAGACCGAGATGTTCGCCGGGATGGCGTCCCGCGATAAGGACCCCAAGAAGTCGCTCCACCTCGATGACGTGCCGATCCCCGAGCTCGCTCCCGGTGAGGCGCTGGTCGCGGTCATGGCCAGCGCGATCAATTACAACACGGTGTGGACCTCGATCTTCGAGCCGCTGCCGACCTTCGGCTTCCTCGAGCGTTACGCCAAGCTCAGCCCGTGGGCCAAGCGGCACGACCTGCCGTACCACATCGTCGGCTCCGACCTCGCCGGCGTCGTCCTGCGCACCGGCCCGGGCGTGCACATCTGGAAGCCCGGCCAGGAGGTCGTCGCCCACTGCCTGTCCGTCGAGCTGGAGCACCACGACGGGCACAACGACACGATGATGGACCCGGAGCAGCGGATCTGGGGCTTCGAGACCAACTTCGGCGGCCTCGCCGAGCTCGCCATCGTCAAGGCGAACCAGCTCATGCCCAAGCCGGCGCACCTGTCTTGGGAGGAGGCCGCCTGCCCGGGCCTGGTCAACTCGACCGCCTACCGGCAGCTGATCTCCAAGAACGGCGCGGCGATGAAGCTCGGCGACCGGGTGCTCATCTGGGGCGCCAGCGGCGGTCTCGGCTCGTACGCCACGCAGATGTGCCTGGCCGGTGGCGGCACCCCGGTCTGCGTCGTCTCCAGCGAGGACAAGGCCGACATCGTCCGCAAGATGGGCGCCGAGCTGGTCATCGACCGGCGCGCCGGCGGCTACACGTTCTGGAAGGACCCGCAGACCCAGGACCCCAAGGAGTGGCGCCGCTTCGGCGCCGACATCCGCAAGCTCACCGGCGGGTATGACGTCGACATCGTCTTCGAGCACCCCGGCCGGGAGACCTTCGGCGCCAGCGTCTTCGTCACCCGCAAGGGCGGCACCATCACCACCTGCGCGTCGACCTCGGGCTATATGCACGAGTACGACAACCGCTACCTCTGGATGAACCTCAAGCGGATCGTCTCGAGCCACTTCGCCAACTACCGCGAGGCGTGGGAGGCCAACGACCTCATCAACCGAGGCCTCACCCACCCGACCCTGTCGAAGACCTATGCGCTCGCCGATGTGGGGCAGGCCGCGACCGACGTCCACCACAACCTCCACCAGGGCAAGGTCGGCGTGCTCTGCCTTGCGCCGGAGGAGGGCCTGGGCGTGACCAACCCGGAGAAGCGCGAGGCTCTGCTTCCGCAGATCAACCGCTTCCGTAACGTCTGAGGTCTGGGTCCACCACCTCCTCGCGGTGGGCAGTTAGGCTCACTGGCGGGAGGTGGTCATGGCGACGCTGCTGCACCGGGCGCGGTCGTTCGTTGCTGCCGTGCGCGTGGCTCGCGATGCCCGACTGCAGGAGGGTCGGCGGCCGATCCTTGCGCCACCGTCGTCGCCTGCCGTTGCGGCTGGCGCCGACGAGGGTATGCCGCCCCCGCCCGAGCAGTCGGACCACCTATTGACGCCCGACCAGACCGAGCGGTCCGCCCCTGCGGACAGGCGGCGCTCGCGTGGCCCCGCGGTCTCGGACTCTGGGCACCGGGTGCGCCCGGCCGGCTCGCTGGGCGGCAACGGGTCGACGGGCAGCAATGGGTCGATGGGCTCGGGTGGTCGCAACCGGCTCCCGATCGTCCCTGCTGGGCTGCCGCTGGACCGACAGTCCCCGTTCTACGTCGGCTTCCTCGGGGCCCTTGGCGTCCTCGTCGCGATGGGCCTGGTCCGGGCGCTCCAACAGCTCGACACCGTCCTCACCTTGCTGCTCGTCTCGCTCTTCCTCACCCTGGCGCTCAACCCGGTCGTCGAGGCGCTGATCCGGCGAGGGTTCACCCGCGGTTGGTCGGTCGCTGCCGTCTTCGGCGGGCTTATCGTCGTCTTCGCGCTGCTCGGGTCCTTCGTCATCCCACCGGTGGCGCAGCAAGGCGGTGACCTCGTCCAGCGCGCACCGACATACCTGACGAACTTCGTCAACCAGAGCTGGGTCCAGGACATCGACCAGCACTACCAGGTTCTGGCCCGAGCCCAGCAGGAGATCAATGCCAAGCTGACCGACGGCACCTTTGTCTCGCAGGTCTTCGGCGGCGTGCTCGATGCCGGGAAGGCGCTGGCGTCCGGGATCTTCTCGACGCTGACCGTGCTGATCCTCGTCCTGTACTTCCTCGCGACCCTGCCGGTGCTCAAGGGGGCGATCTATGCGCTGGTGCCCGCCACCCGGCGGCCGCGGGTCGTCTCGCTGTCCGAGGAGGTCATGCGCCGGGTCGGGTCCTATGCCATCGGTCAGGTCGCCGTCGCCAGCGTCAACGCCTTCTTCTCCTGGCTGATGATGCTCGTCGTCGGGATCCCGTATGCCGCGGTGCTCGCCGTCGCCGTCGGCTTCCTCGGGCTGGTGCCGATGGTCGGTGCGACCCTCGGGGCGGTGGTCGTGGGGATCGTCGCGCTCTTCGACGAGCCGAAGAAGGCGGTCATCGCGATCATCTACTACATCGTGTACCAGCAGCTGGAGAACTACGCCGTCATGCCCCGCATCATGCAGCGGACGGTGTCGGTGCCCGGCGCCGTGACCGTCGTCGCCGCGATGACCGGCGGCGCCCTGATGGGGATGCTCGGGGCGCTGATCGCCATACCGGCCGCTGCTGGGCTGCTCTTGATCTACGAGGAAGTCATCGTCCCCCGCCAGGACCAGTACTAGGGGCTGCTCCGCAGCGAGCTGGCGCCCGAGCGCGGACCCCCACCACGCTGCTGCGTCGGTGACCCAGCCACGTCGGTGACCCAGCAGGCTCGGTGACCCAGCCGCGTCGGTGACCCAGCCACGTCGGTGACCCAGCGCGGGCCGCGTGTGCTGCCATGTACAGCGTTATGCCCCATTTGCGTAGTCGGCAGCTGACCAATGCATGCAGGAGCCGGGCAGCCCCTCACACCCCGAGAGCCTGGCGCGATCGCTCCACAGCGTCCCAAGCACGCGACGCGCCCCCCAGCGCGCCGCACAGACGACCAACGACGTGCATTCAAACGTGCAGTAGTCCGGCGAGGCGCTCTCTTTTGTCCGGTTTTGCCACGGTATGCCGCCTAGGGATTCTGACTACTGCACGTTTGACTGCGCGCAGGATCGGAAGGAGCCCATCGCGACTGCGGGCTGGGGTGGGCGGCGGGCCGGTCCGGCACAGTGGGAGCGCCCCCAACGCGACGCGGTCGGGGCGCCCGGGAAGGGTGTATTCCAGGCGGGCGTGTCCGGCGCCAGCGTCGACGGGAGCTTAGGCGGGGTGGACCGGACGCGCTTCGTGGGTCTGCGACTCCGCGGGCCAGGTCGTGGGCAAGGGCAGGGCCGCCGGGTTGACCCGGGCGACGATCTCGCTCAGCACCCGCCGCACCGCCGGCTCCCCCACCCAGAGATGCCCGACGCCCTCGACGGCGATGACCTCGGCCTGCGGGATCGCGGCGAAGCGCTCCACGGCCTCGGCCGGCCGCAGGAAGTCGTCGTTCGACGGCACCAGCGCCACGACAGGCTTGCCCGACTGCGCCCAGGCGTCCAGGTGCTCAGGGCGGCTCCACCGCAAGGGCGGACTGAGCAGGATCGCGCCCTCCACCGAGGGGTCCTGCCCGTACATCAGCGCCAGGTCGGTCCCGAAGGACCATCCCACCAGCCAGCGCCGCGGCAGCGAGGGCTGCTCCCAGAACTCGGCCAGCTCGATGGCGGCGGCGACGTCATACTGCTCCGAACGGGCGAAGTCGAAGGCGCCCTCAGAGGTCCCCCGCGGCGAGCTCGTCCCGCGCGTGTTGAACCGCAGCACGGCGAGATCGGCCATCGCGGGCAGCCGGTACGCGGCCTTCTTCAGCACGTGGCTGTCCATGAAGCCGCCGTGCGTCGGCAGCGGGTGCAGGGTCACCAGGGTCGCCACCGGGTCACAGCCCGCGGGCAGCGCGAGCTCGCCGACCAGCCGCAGCCCGTCGGCGGTGTGCAGCTCCACCTCCCTGCGCCGAGCCGGCAGGATCGAGCTGGCCCGCACCTCGTCGCGCGGCCGGGTCATCGGTAGGACCCCAGCGGCGGCCGGGTCGCCCGCTCGCGCCAGCAGGGCGTGTGCCAGTGCCGTCGGTCGGTCAGGTCGCCCAGCCCGTCGGCCGGCCAGACCACGACGTGAGGTATGCCGCTCAGCTCCTGCTGGCACCCGGGGCACCGGTAGGTCCGGGCGCCGTCCGCACCGGAGACCTGTCGGACGAACCACTCGCCACCGGCATACGGCTCGCGGCGCGCCGCACCCCCGAGGGCGCGCCCGAGGTCGAGGGGACGCGGTGTCGCCGCCCTGCGGTTGGCCCGTGGCATGGGGCCGATTCTCTCAGGTGCGTGCGGGCACTCGGGTCACCCGCGGCCGCCGACGAGCCGGCGGAAGGCCCCGACCAGCGAGCGGGCCGCCCCACCACCGAGCTGGGCCGCCGCCGAGCCGACCCGGACAGCAACCGCACCGGCGCGGGCCACCGGCTCGGCCCACCGGCGCACCGCCTCGAAGGGACTGAGAGCGGGCGGGCGGGGCACCCAGAACGGCCGGGAATGCTCGATCCGCGCCACGTAGTCCTGGGCCTCACAAAGCAGCCCGTCCTCGTCGACCTCCGGCGGCTCGACGTGCTCGAGCCCGCACCTGACCCGCAGCTGCTCCCAGGTCGCTCGGTCGTTGAGCGACCCCAGGGAGTCCTGGAGCCGGCCCAGACGCTTCTCCAGCGTGGCCACCCGGTCGGCGTCCGCAGGCCACATCGACCCGAAGAACTGGCAGCCATAGCGCAGCTTCTTCGCCTCGATCCGCACCCGGTGCCGCTCTTCCGCGGTCAACGAGGTGAGATCGGCTCCCCCGTGGATGATCCGCGCGCGACGCCGCGAGAGCGCCCGCACCACGACGGCGTGACCGGAGCCGGGCTCGGTCGACAGGGCGAGCACGGCCGCGCCGGACTCCAGCCAGCGGTCCAGGTCGGCGAGCAGCTGCGGCCAGACCGGACCCCCGAGGAACTCCTCGATCTCGGCATAGGCCGCGACCCGGTGGTACTCGACCCTGGCCCGGTCGTCCTCGGCCAGCTCTGGGTGGCCCTCGAGGAAGACGTCGAGATCCCGAGCGGGCCCGAGCAACACCGTCATCGCCCGCAGCCGCGCCTTGATCGCCATCGCCTCGGGGTCGTCCCGGCATACCTCGCGAAAGAGCGAAAGGAGGGAGCGCAGCCGCCGGAAGGCCACCCGGAACTGGTGCAGCCCCTCGTGGTCACCGTGCGCCTGGACCAGCCCGACATTGGCCTGTGCGTGCGCTAGGCACGCCAGGGCGGTCCGCTTGAAGGCCTCCCGCGCGGGCACCTCGGGGTCCAGATCGGACGGCGGGGCCTTCGTCGCGCCCCTCGCGGGCGCGACGAGGCTATCTGTCCCCGCTGCAAAGGCCATGACGACCATTGTGACGTATGTCGCACCAGACGCTGAGCGGCGCGCCCCACGGCGGCGCGCGGAAACCGACGCGCCGGCCCGACGACGGCCCGGTCAGTAGACCCGGAAGCCCCGCTTCGTCTTCCGCCCGAGGTAGCCGGCCTTGACGAGCTGCTCGAGCAGCGGAGCCGGGGCGAAGCCGGGCTCGCGGAACTCCATGTACAGCTCGCGCTGGATCGCCAAGGAGACGTCGAGCCCGACGACGTCGAGCAGCTCGAAGGGCCCCATCGGCAGGCCACAGCCGGTCTTCATCGCGGTGTCGATCTCGTCGGCGGTCGCGTAGTGCGCCTCGAGCATCTTGATCGCGTCGTTGAGGTAGGGGAAGAGCAGCGCGTTGACGATGAAGCCGGACCGGTCACCACAGCGCACCGGGTGCTTGCCGATCTTGGCGCAGAGGTCGACCACGGTGTCGGTGACATCGGCGGAGGTCGACACCGTCGAGACGACCTCGACGAGGCGCATGATCGCGGCCGGGTTGAAGAAGTGCATACCGATGACATCCTGCGGGCGCGAGGTCGCCGTCGCGCACTGGATGACCGGCAGCGACGAGGTCGTCGTGGCGAGGATGGCGCCGGGCTTGCAGATCGAGTCCAGCGCGGCGAAGGTCGCCTGCTTGACCGCAAGGTCCTCGGCGATCGCCTCGACGACGATGTCGACATCCTTGAGGTCCTCGATCGAGGCGGATCCGGTGAGCCGGGCCAGGGTGGCGTCGCGCGCCTCCGCCGTGGTCTTGCCGCGTTCGAGGGCCTTGGCCTGGGACTTCTCGATCGAGGCCCGCACGCCGTCGGCCTTCTCCTGGGAGCGGGCGACATAGACGACGTCATAGCCGGAGCGGGCGAAGACCTCAACGATGCCGGTCGCCATGGTCCCCGACCCCACGACACCGACCTTGGCGATCGGGCGCAGCGAGGCGCCACCAGCGCCGGCGGCCGGCGTCAGCGCGTCGGCGACGACCTCCGAGGAGCCCGGCGCGGCATACGAGTAGAAGCCCTTGCCGGACTTGCGCCCGGTGAGGCCGGCCGTGACGAGCTGCTTGATGACCGGCCTGGGGGCGTGCAGCCGGTCGCGGCCCTGGTGGTACATCGTGTCGAGGATCTCGTACGCGGTGTCGAGGCCGATGAGGTCCATCAGCGCAAGCGGGCCCATCGGGTAGCCGCAGCCAAGTCGCATGGCCGCGTCGATGTCCTCGCGGGAGGCGTACTTGTTCTCGTACATCGATACGGCATGGTTGAGGTAGCCGAAGAGCAGCGCATTGGCGATGAAGCCGGCCTTGTCGCCGATGACCACGGGCTGCTTGTCCAGTCGCTCGGCCAGGGCCTTGGCATCGTCGACGACCGCGTCATCGGTGACGACGGTGCGGACGATCTCGACGAACTTCAGCACCGGGGCGGGGTTGAAGAAGTGCATCCCGACGACGCGCTTGGGGTTGTCCGTGGCGACCGACAGGTCGGTGACCGACAGCGACGAGGTGTTCGTGGCGACGATGGCGTCCGGAGCGACGATCCGGCCGATCTCGGCGAGGAGGTTGCGCTTGAGGTCGAGCCGCTCCGGAACCGCCTCGATGACGAGGTGGCAGCCAGCGAGCTCGGCCAGGGACGAGGTGACCTTGACCCGGCCGAGCAGCTCTGTCTGAGACTCCGCACTCAACTTGCCCCGGGCGACGGCCCGGTCGGTGGAGCGCTGGATGCGCTCCCTGCCGGCTGCGGCGCGGTCCTCGTCGACCTCGACGGCGACGACATCAACGCCATTTCTCGCCAGCACCTCCACGATGCCCGCACCCATCGTGCCCAGTCCGACAACGCCCACCGTGGTGATCTCACGCGACATAGCCGCAGTCTCCCAGCACCGCAGGGGGCACGCGAGGGCAGGGGGCACGCGAGAGTGGTCACACTGACGCTCGGGTACGCCGTCAGCGTAAGGGGCTTGGTGCGTGGCACCCGCAGTGGTCTGCTGGGGCGATGGATCTGCTCGTCCTCGGGGGCACCGCATGGCTTGGCCGGTATGTCGCCGCGGCCGCTCTGGCCCGGGGTCACCGGGTCGTCTGCCTCGCCCGGGGCAGCTCGGGAGAAGCGCCCGCGGGGGCACGGCTGGTCCGCGCGGACCGGGACCGGCCGGACGCGCTCGCCGCACTGCTCCCCTACCAGTGGGACGCCGTCGTCGACGTCGCCCGGCAGCCGGGCCAGGTCCGGCGCGCGGTCGCCGCGCTCGCTCCGCGCGCCGCCCATTACGTCTTCGTCTCCACCGTCAGTGTGTATGCCGACCCCGCCACGGTCGGTCAGGACGAGTCCGCGCCGACCCTCGCCCCGCTCGCCGGTGACCTCATGACCGGGATGGACGAGTATGGCGCCGCCAAGGTCGCCTGCGAGCGCCACGTCCTGGAGGGCTTCGGCGCCGATCGCAGCCTGGTCGCCCGATCCGGTCTCATCGCCGGGCCGGACGACCACACGGGACGTTCCGGCTACTGGCCGTGGCGGTTCGCCCACCCGAGCGGTCCGGACGGAGCGGTGCTCGTGCCCGACTCCCCGACCCTGCCGACCCAGCTCATCGACGTCCGCGACCTTGCCGGCTGGCTGGTCGACGCCGCCGAGCGCCGCTGCGCCGGTGTCGTCAACGCGGTCGGGGATGTCGTCTCCCTGGGCGAGCACCTGGCGACCGCCCGGAGCGTCGCGCGGCATACCGGTCCCCTTGTCACGGTCGACTCCGGCTGGCTGGCCGAGCAGGGCGTCCAGGAGTTCATGGGGCCGCGCTCGCTCCCGCTGTGGCTCGACGACCCGGGGTGGCTCGGGTTCACCGCGCACGAGGGTTCCCGCGGCCGGGCGCTGGGGCTGACGCCGCGGCCGCTGGCGGCGACCCTGCGGGACGCCCTCGACTACGAGTCGCACCGACCGGCCGACAAGCCCCGCCCGTCCGGGCTGACCGACGCGGAGGAGCTCGACCTGATTGCCGCCTGGCGCAGCCGGTAGGCTCCCCGACCGTGCGCCTCGTCATCGCCACGTGCAGCGTCGACTACGACGGTCGCCTCACTGCCCACCTCCCGCTGGCCCGACGACTCCTCGTCGTCAAGGCCGACGGCTCGGTGCTCATCCACTCCGACGGCGGCTCGTACAAGCCGCTCAACTGGATGTCGCCGCCGTGCGCGCTGGCCGAACGGGCTCCCGACGACGAGGAGGCCGCCACTGGGGTGGTGGCCGTGTGGGACGTCAGCCACCTCAAGTCCGACGACCGGCTCCGGGTGCTGCTCCACGAGGTCCACCACGACACCGAGCACGAGCTGGGAGTCGACCCGGGCCTGGTCAAGGACGGTGTCGAGGCCCACCTGCAGGCGCTGCTCGCCGAGCACATCTCGACCCTCGGTGAGGGCTACTCCCTGGTGCGCCGCGAGTACATGACGGCGATCGGGCCGGTGGACCTGCTGGCGAAGGACGCCGCGGGGGTCAGCGTCGCCGTCGAGATCAAGCGGCGCGGCGAGATCGACGGCGTCGAGCAGCTGACCCGCTATCTCGACCTGCTCAACCGCGACCCGCACCTTGCCCCGGTCACCGGCGTCTTCGCCGCGCAGGAGATCAAGCCTCAGGCCCGCACCCTCGCCGAGGACCGCGGCATCCGCTGCGTCACCCTCGACTATGCGGCGCTGCGCGGCCTGGACGACACCGCCGGTCGGCTGTTCTGAGTCCGCCGAACTGAGACGGCGACTGCGCCGTCATCCCTGCTTTGACACAATCGGCCGGGTGAGCGCACGAGTCGCCGTTGCCGCAACGAGCGCGCCGGCCGTCGACGCCGGTCTGCGCATCGCTGCCGCCGGCGGCACCGCGGTCGATGCGGCGATCGCCGCCATCACCGTCGCGATGGCCACCGAGCCTGGTGTCGTCAGCGCCCTCGGCGGCGCCTTCGTCACCATCTGGCCCGCCCACGGCACCCCCGAGGTCATCGACGGCAATGTCGAGATGCCCGGGCGGGGTCAGCCGCCGCACCGGTTCGGTCAGGGGGTACGCCAGATCGTCACCTCCTACGGTGGCGGCGTCACCTTGTATGCCGGCCACGGCTCGGTCGGGACCCCGGGGACCTTCGCGGCGATGGGTCTGGCGCACCAGCGACACGGTGCGGTCCCGTGGGCCGAGCTCATGGCTCCGGCGGTCGAGGCCGCCCGGAACGGGTACCGGCTCGGCGGCGCAGCCGCGTCATACCTGGCTCTGACGCACGACTCGGTCTTCGGCTGGGACGACCAGACCCGCGCCTTCGTCCACCGCAGCGACGGCACGGTCGTCGGTGCGGGAGAGGTGATGCGCGACCCGGCCCTAGCAGACGCGCTCGAGCTCATCGGGCGGGAGGGGGCGCAGACGGTCTACACGGGGGCGCTCGCCGAGCTCATCGCGGCGGACATGGCCGCTCGGGACGGGCTCATCACCGCCGCGGATCTCGCGGAGTACCGGCCGCAGATCCGCTCGGCCCTGCGCACCTCGCTGGCCGGTTGGGACTTCGCAACGAACCCGCCGCCGTCGATCGGGGGGCCGGTGCTGGCCGTCATGCTCGGCGAGCTGGCCCGGCGGCCCGACCGCACCTGGCGGGACGTCCTCGAGGTGCAGCGGCACGTCCTGGAGTACCGCTTCCACGTCCACGACCACTCCACCGACCTCGAGGAGGACGGCTACGCCCTGCTCGAAACCGTCGAGCGGCATGGGCTCGCCGGCCTGCCGACGTCGTCCTCGACGGCCAATGTCTCGGTCGTCGACTCCTTTGGCACCGGCTGCGCGATCACGGCCTCGTCCGGCTATGGCTCGGGGGCGACCGTGCCGGGGACCGGGCTGATGATGAACAACTGTCTCGGCGAGCCGGAGCTGAACAAGCTCGGGCTGCATGCGCTGCGCCCGGGCACGCGGCTGGCCTCGAACATGGCGCCCACCGTGGGGCGTGGGCCCAACGGTGAGCTCATGGCGATCGGTTCCCCCGGCGCGGACCGGATCACCACGGCCTTGTCCCAGGTGCTCGTCCGGCACTGCCTCATGGGCCTGGACCTCCAGGAGGCCATCGACCGGCCGCGGCTGCACCTGTCGATCCGGCCGGACGGCTCGGCGCGGGTCGAGTACGAGCACGACCCGGACCTGGCTCGGGCCGCGGCATGGAGCGGCCTGCCCGTGGTCGAGCACGGTGAGCGGTCGATGTTCTTCGGTGGCGTCGGAGCGGCCCTGCGCGGGGCGGACGGCAGCCTACGCGCCGCAGCCGACCCGCGCCGCGAAGCGGCCACGGGCGTCTCCGACTAGGCCCGGCGGGTCACCCGCCGACCGGCGCCTCCACCCGGGCGGCCCGGATGATCTCGACGATCCGGCCCATCATGGCGGTCAGGCCGAAGTCCTTCGGGGTGAAGACCTCCGCGACCCCGAGCTCCTTGAGCCGGGCGCCGTCCGCCTCGGGGATGATGCCGCCGACGACGACCGGGACGTCGGTCAGCCCGGCCGCGCGCATCCGGTCGAGGACGTCCGGGATGAGCTCCATGTGCGAGCCGGAGAGGATCGACAGGCCGACGCAGTGGACGTCCTCGGCGACCGCCGCCGCGACGATCTGCGCCGGGGAGAGCCGGATGCCCTGGTAGACCACCTCGAAGCCGCAGTCGCGGGCCCGCACGGCAACCTGCTCCGCGCCATTGCTGTGCCCGTCCAGACCTGGTTTGCCGACGAGCAGGCGCAGCCGCCCGCCGATCTCCTCGGAGGCCTGGTCGACCATCGCCCGGACCGAGGCGATGTCCTCGGCGCCCTCGCCCCCGGCGACGCCGACGGACCCGGAGACCCCGGTCGGGGCGCGGTACTCACCGAAGACATCGCGCAGCGCCTGTGCCCACTCCCCCGTCGTCACCTTGGCCCGGGCGCACTCGAGGGTGGCCTCGATGAGATTGGTCGAGGTCGCCGCCGTCTCCTTCAGCGCCGCCAGCGCCGAGGCCGCCCGGTCCCGGGCGACCGGGTCGGCGTCGCGGGCCGCCCGCCAGGCCTGGACGGCGTCGACCGCGTGCCGCTCGACGTCCGGGTCGACGGTCTGGATCGCCGTGGTGAGGTCGGCGGTCAGCGGGTTCGGCTCGCTGGTGGTGAACTGGTTGAGCCCGACCACGACGTCCGAGCCGGACTCGATGCGCTGGCGCCTCGCGGCGTGCGAGGCGACCAGGGCGGACTTGAGGTAGCCGGACTCGACCGCCGCCACGGCCCCGCCCATCTCCTCGATCCGGGCCATCTCCTCCCGAGCACCGTCGACGAGCTGCTCGACCTTGGCCTCGACGACCGCCGAGCCGGTGAACAGGTCGTCATACTCCAGCAGGTCGGACTCGTAGGCGAGCACCTGCTGCATCCGCAGCGACCACTGCTGGTCCCACGGGCGGGGCAGGCCGAGGGCCTCGTTCCACGCCGGCAGCTGGACCGCTCGGGCCCGAGCGTGCTTCGACAGGGTCACCGCGAGCATCTCCAGGAGGATCCGCTGGACGTTGTTCTCCGGCTGGCTCTCGGTCAGCCCCAGCGAGTTGACCTGGACGCCATACCGGAACCGGCGCAGCTTCGGGTCGGCGACGCCATACCGCTTCCAGGTCAGCTCCTCCCAGAGCTCGACGAAGGCGCGCATCTTGCACATCTCCTCGACGAAACGCACGCCGGCGTTGACGAAGAAGGAGATCCGGCCGACGACCTCGCCGAACTTCTCCGGGGGGACCTGCCCAGAGTCACGGACCGCGTCGAGCACGGCGACCGCCGTCGCCAGCGAGAAGGCGAGCTCCTGGACCGGCGTCGCGCCGGCCTCCTGGAGGTGGTAGCTGCAGATATTCGTCGGGTTCCACTTCGGCATCGCCGCGACGGTGTAGGCCACCATGTCGGTGACCAGTCGCAGCGAGGGCCCGGGCGGGAAGACATAGGTGCCGCGGGAAAGGTACTCCTTGATGATGTCGTTCTGGGTGGTCCCGGCGAGCGCCTCGACCGCGGCCGCCGGGTCGCTCCCGGTCGCGGCGGCCTGCTCCTCGGCGACGACCTGGTAGAGCGCGAGCAGCCACATCGCCGTCGCGTTGATGGTCATCGAGGTGTTCATCTCGGCCACCGGGATGCCCTCGAAGAGCTGGGTGAGGTCACCGATGTGCGCGATCGGCACGCCGACCTTGCCGACCTCGCCCTTGGCCAGCGGGTGGTCCGGGTCGTAGCCGGTCTGCGTCGGCAGGTCGAAGGCCACCGACAGACCGGTCTGGCCCTTGGCGAGATTGCGTCGGTAGAGCTCGTTGCTCTTCGTCGCGCTGGAGTGACCGGCATACGTCCGCATCACCCAGGGGCGGTCGCGGGTGGGGCGAGGAGCGTCAGACATATGTCGACCGTACTTATCTCTCGCCGCGCGCGGGCAGGGAGTTACGCGGTGACGGCTGACACAGTGCGTTGGCGGGGGCTCTGCGTCCTCGGCAGGAGGATCCGCTCGAGGCGGGAGACGTGCAGGATCCGGGCCACCCGAGGCGACATCGCATCGACGACGAGCACCCGGCCGTGGCGGCGGGCCCGGTCGTAGGCACCGATGATGACGCCGAGCCCGGCGGTGTCGCCGATCTCGGCGCGGGACAGGTCGACGCTCAGGGCGCCGACGCCCTCGGCGATGGCACAGGTCAGGGCGTCGCGGTACGCGGGGGCGGTCCTGGAGTCGATCCGCCCCTCGAGAACAACCCGTTGCTCGGTGTCCATGTCGCCCCTGCCTCGCGTCGGTCCGGTTACTCATCAGACGCATCAGACGACCATTCGGTTGCCTGTGCCCGAAAAGTACCTTCTGGCGCTCGGTGAGGCGCACGCGACACGCGGGACTGCTGTTGCTTCGTGAGGCTTGTGTGATCTCGGTGCGCGCCGGCGGCGGTGACAGTCCGCCGTGAGAGGCTAGCCGCATGGTCAACCTCACCCGCATCTACACCCGCACCGGAGATGACGGCACGACGGCCCTGGGGGACTTCTCCCGGACTGCCAAGACCGACCCGCGACTCCAGGCGTATGCGGACACCAACGAGGCGAACTCGGTCCTTGGCATCGCCCTGGCCGCCGGCGGACTGCGCGAGGACGTCCGGGCGACCCTGCTGCGGGTGCAGAACGAGCTCTTCGACGTTGGGGCGGACCTGTGCAACCCGCTGCGCACCAGCTATGCCTACGAGCCGCTGCGGGTCCGTCAGCCGTGGGTCGATGACCTCGAGGCCGACTGTGACCGCTATCTGGCCGAGCTGGAGCCGCTCCGCTCGTTCATCCTCCCTGGCGGGAGCGCCGGGGCGGCATACCTTCATCTGGCGACGACCGTGGTCAGGCGAGCCGAGCGCTCCACCTGGGCAGCGCTGGAGGCGTATGGCGACCAGGCGGCCGACGAGCGGGGCGTCGGCGGCGTGAACCCGTTGACGGCGACCTACCTCAACCGGCTCTCCGACCTGCTCTTCGTCCTGGCCCGGGTCGCCAACCTCGGCTCCGGCGGGGATGTGCTCTGGCGGCCGGGGGGCGGCCGCGAGGAGGCTCCGACACCACCGGGCGCGGCGACGAGCTGAGCGACCTCAGGCCACGTTGACGTTGTGCCCGGGGGGCATGGACTCCACCCACGAGCGCAGCGCCGTGTATGACGCGTCGCCGAGGGCGAGGTCGAAGGTCTCGTTCTCGTACTGACATCGCACCAGCAGCGGGTGGGAGAGGATCGAGGCCAGCTCGGGCGCGCTGATCGGGGAGGCTCCGGAGAACTCGAGCCGCGGCCGGTCCCAGCGGCGGGTGCTGCGCACCGAGACCCCGTTGAGCCGGAACCAGGCGAGGGCACCACCGTCCAGGCTGGCCAGCCCATGCTGGAACTTCTCGTCACCCTTCTCGCGCAGCCCGCAGAGGAAGACCGCCCGACCCCGGGTGATGGCCTGGCGTCGGGCGTAGGTCAGCAGCAGGGCGAGGAGCAGGCCAAGGACAACTGCGGCAAGGACCGCCTCCAGAACGGTGAGGGCGGCCGGCACGGGAAAGTCCTCAGGCCGAGCGGGTCAGGACACGGTCGACGACAATGCGGACCTGGTCACGGTCCACCGAGAGGAAGCCGCCGTCCACGGTCACGGTCACTCCGGCCGCGTCGATGCCCTTCACGACAACCTCGCCCTCGCCGAGGATGGCGAGCAGGGGCGTGTGCCCGGGCATGATGCCGAGGTCGCCGTCGATCGAGCGGGCCCGGACCATCTGGGCGGCACCGGTCCACACGATCTCGTCCGAGTCGACGAGCTGAACCTCGAGCTGGCTCACCACGATGCCTTTCCGACGCTGACGCAGATGTTGTACCGGCAGTCTACCGTGGTCATCTCGGCCCGAACCGCCGCCGTGGGTGTGACCGGGCTCGCTTGCCCGGTCGAGCGGTCGAGCGGTCGCTCCGGACGCCGAACGGCCGACCACCGCTGAGGATGGTCGGCCGTTCGGCAGCTGCGGGGCCCTGCCAGACAGGGCCTCGCGGTCAGAGGTTCTTCTGGATCTCCGCCCACTGGCGCTCGACGTCGTCGAGACCTCCGCACATGAAGAAGGCCTGCTCGGCGACGTGGTCGTACTCGCCGTCGCAGATCTTCGTGAAGGCCTCGATGGTGTCGCTCAGCGGCACGGTGGAGCCCTCGATGCCGGTGAACTGGGTTGCCGCATAGGTGTTCTGCGACAGGAAGCGCTGGATCCGGCGGGCCCGGGCGACGAGGATCTTGTCCTCCTCGGAGAGCTCGTCGATGCCGAGGATCGCGATGATGTCCTGCAGCTCCTTGTTGCGCTGGAGGATCTGCTTGACCCGGACCGCGGTGTCGTAGTGCGCCTGCGAGATGTACCGCGGGTCGAGGATCCGGCTGGTCGAGGACAGCGGGTCCACGGCCGGGTAGATGCCGAGCGAGGCGATCTCACGGGACAGCTCGGTCGTCGCGTCGAGGTGGGCGAAGGTCGTCGCCGGTGCCGGGTCGGTGTAGTCGTCGGCCGGCACGTAGATGGCCTGCATCGAGGTGATCGAGTGACCACGGGTCGAGGTGATCCGCTCCTGGAGGACACCCATCTCGTCGGCGAGGGTCGGCTGGTAGCCCACCGCGGACGGCATACGGCCGAGCAGGGTGGAGACCTCGGAGCCGGCCTGGGTGAACCGGAAGATGTTGTCGATGAAGAGGAGCACGTCCTGCTTCTGGACATCGCGGAAGTACTCCGCCATCGTCAGCGCCGACAGGGCCACCCGCAGCCGGGTGCCCGGCGGCTCGTCCATCTGGCCGAAGACGAGCGCCGTCTGGCCGATGACGCCGGTGTCGGTCATCTCGTGGATGAGGTCGTTGCCCTCACGGGTCCGCTCGCCGACGCCGGCGAAGACCGAGACACCACCATGGTCACGGGCGACTCGGGCGATCATCTCCTGGATGAGGACCGTCTTGCCGACGCCCGCACCGCCGAACAGGCCGATCTTGCCGCCCTGGACGTACGGGGTGAGCAGGTCGATGACCTTCAGGCCGGTCTCGAACATGACCGTCTTGGACTCGAGCTGGTCGAAGGCCGGAGCCGAACGGTGAATGCCCCAGCGCTCGGTGATCTCCAGCTTCTCCCCCTCCTTGAGGTTGAGGCAGTCGCCGGTGGTGTTGAAGACGTGCCCGAGGGTGACATCGCCGACCGGGACCGAGATCGGCCCGCCGGTGTCCTGCACGCTCTGACCGCGGACCAGGCCGTCCGTCGGCTGCAGCGAGATCGCGCGGACCATGTTGTCGCCGATGTGCTGGGCAACCTCGAGGCGCAACGGCTTGGTCTCGCCGGCCAGGGTCACCTCCGTCTCGAGCAGGTTGTACTGGTGCGGCATCGCGTCGACGGGGAACTCGATGTCGACGACGGGGCCGGTGATCCGCGAGATCCGGCCGACGCCGCCCTCGCTGGGGGCGCCCTGGGTCACTTCGCTGACGGTGGCAGTCATGTGGTCTTCGTCCTTCTCCTGGGCGCTTCAGTTCGTCGACTCGGCGAGCGCGTTGGCGCCGCCAACGATCTCGCTGATCTCTTGTGTGATCTCGGCCTGGCGGGCCTGGTTGGCCATCCGGGTGTACTTCTTGATGAGCTCGCCGGCGTTGTCGGTGGCCGACTTCATCGCCCGCTGGCGCGCCGCGAGCTCAGAGGCCGCCGACCCGAGCAGACAGGTGTAGATGCGGTTGGCGACATACCGCGGGAGGAGGGCGTCGAGGACGACCTCCGGGCTGGGCTCGAAGGTGTACAACGGGAGCAGCTCCCCCGGGGCCTCGGCGGCGATATAGCCCTCCTCGGTGGCGATGGCGTCGTCGGCGTCGACGACCTCCAGCGGCAGCAGCCGCAGGACCCGGGCCTCCTGGGTCACCATCGTCTTGAACCGGGTGTACACGACGTGGATCTCGTCCGCCGCGCCCTGCGAGTCGTCGAGGAAGTCCGCGATGACCCGATCCCCGATCTCCTGGGCGTGGGCGAAGGTCGGGGAGTCGGTGAAGCCCTCCCACGAGTCGACGTACTCACGGTCGCGGAACTTGTAGTACCCGATCGCCTTCCGGCCCACGAGGTAGGCCCTGACCGACTTGCCCTCGCCCTTGAGCTTCTCGATCAGCTCGTTGGCCTGCTTGAGGACGTTGACCGAGTAGGCCCCGGCCAAACCCCGGTCGCTGGTGAGGATGACCACACCGGCAACGGTGCGCTCCCCCTTCTCCGTCGTCAGCGGGTGACGCTCGTGCGAGTGCCCGGCGACCGCCGAGACGGCCCCGGTGAGCGCGTGGGTGTATGGCGCCGAGGCGAGCACCCGCTGGCGGGCCCGGACCACCCGGGAGGCCGCGATGAGCTCCATCGCGTTGGTGATCTTCTGGGTGGCCTTGACCGACCGGATGCGCTGGCGGTACACCCGCATCTGCGCTCCCATATGCCTGCCTTCCTCTAGCTCGAAGTCTGGTCGTCAGCGACCGCTCAGCGGTTCGCCTTGACGATCTTGGCCTGGTCGATGTGCGCCGCGTCGATCTCCTCGAACTCCTCGGTGCCAACCGCAACGCCGCCCGCACCACCGGAGAAGTAGCCCTTGAGCTCGGTGACCGCCTTGGTCAGCGAGGCGCGGGTGTCGTCGTCGAGCTTGTGCGTGTCGCGGATGCTCGCGAGGACCTGGGGGTGGCTGCGCCGAAGCAGGTCGAGGAACTCGCTCTCGAACCGCCGGATGTCGCTGACCTCGATATCGTCGAGCTGGCCGGTCGTGCCGGCCCAGATCGAGACCACCTGGTCCTCGACCGGGTACGGGCTGGACTGCTTCTGCTTGAGCAGCTCGACGAGCCGGGCGCCGCGGGCCAGCTGGGCTCGCGAGGCCGGGTCGAGGTCGGAGGCGAACATCGCGAAGGCCTCCATGGCGCGGAACTGGGCCAGGTCGATCTTCAGCCGGCCGGCGACATCCTTCATCGCCTTGATCTGCGCCGAGCCGCCGACCCGGGAGACCGAGATACCCACGTCGATGGCGGGGCGGACGTTGGAGTTGAACAGGTCGGACTGGAGGTAGATCTGCCCGTCCGTGATCGAGATGACGTTCGTCGGGATATAGGCCGAGACGTCGCCGGCCTTGGTCTCGATGATCGGCAGACCGGTCATCGAGCCCGCGCCCATGTCGTCGGAGAGCTTCGCGCAGCGCTCCAGCAGCCGACTGTGCAGGTAGAAGACGTCACCGGGGTAGGCCTCGCGGCCGGGCGGGCGACGCAGCAGCAGCGACACCGCGCGGTAGGCCTCGGCCTGCTTGGACAGGTCGTCGAAGACGATGAGAACGTGCTTGCCGGCATACATCCAGTGCTGGCCGATGGCCGAGCCGGTGTATGGCGCGAGGTACTTGAAGCCGGCCGCGTCGGAGGCGGGGGCGGCGACGATGGTCGTGTAGGCCAGCGCGCCGGCCTCCTCGAGGGTGCCGCGGACGGCCGCGATCGTCGAGCCCTTCTGACCGATCGCGACGTAGATGCAGCGGACCTGCTTGACCGGGTCGCCGGAGTCCCAGTTAGCCTTCTGGTTGATGATCGTGTCGACCGCGACGGTCGTCTTGCCGGTCTGGCGGTCGCCGATGATGAGCTGCCGCTGGCCGCGGCCGACCGGGGTCATCGCGTCAACGGCCTTGAGGCCGGTCTGCAGCGGCTCGTGGACCGAGCGGCGCTGGACGACGGTGGGGGCCTGGAGCTCGAGCGCCCGGCGACCCTCGGCAACGATCTCGCCGAGACCGTCGATCGGGTTGCCCAGCGGGTCGATGACCCGGCCGAGGAAGGCGTCGCCCACCGGCACGGAGAGGACCTCGCCGGTGCGCTTGACCTCTTGGCCCTCCTCGATGCCGGCGAAGTCACCCAGGACGACGACGCCGATGTCGTGGACGTCGAGGTTCAAGGCGATGCCCTGAGTCCCGTCGGCGAACTGGAGCAGCTCGTTGGTCATCGCCGAGGGCAGCCCCTCGACGTGAGCGATGCCGTCCGCAGCGTCGATGACCCGACCGACCTCTTCGCGTGAGGCGGTGCCGGGGTCGTAGGACTGTACGAACGAGTCCAGCGCGTCCCGGATCTCCTCCGGACGGATCGAAAGCTCCGTCATCGTGATTCCTTCTCCTCTAGCGATCTGCGTATGTCGGTGGGTGGTCAGGCGCCCATGTGGCGTCGGGCGGAGTCGAGCTTTCGAAGGACCGTGCCGTCGACGACCTCGTCGCCGATCTGGACCCGGATGCCCCCGATCACCGACGCATCGACGACGGTGTTGAGGTGGATGGTGCGGCCGTAGATGGAGCCCAGCGCCGCGGCCATGCGGTCGCGCTGCTGCGGGTCGAGGTCGACCGCGCTGGTCACCGTGGCGGTGAGCTGGGCCCGACGGGTCGAGGCGATGTCGAGGTACTCCTCGACCACCGCGCTGAACCGACGTCCGCGGGGGGCGAGAACGGCCTGGCGGGCCAGGCGCAGCGTCTCGGGGGCTGCCTTTGCGTCGAGCAGGGTGGCGACGACCTCGGCCTTGGCCGCTCCAGGGACGGTCCGGTCGGTGAGGACGTCACGCAGCTGCGGCGTGGCGGCGACGAGGCGCTCGAACCGGAAGAGCTCGTCCTCGACCCGGTCGGCACGGCCGCCCCGCTCGGCCACGGCAAGGACCGCCTGGACGGCAAGGCTCTCGACCGTGTCGGTGAGATCGCGCTCCGAGGCCCAGCGCTGCTGGACGATGGTCGAGACGACCTTGAGCGCGGCGGCCCCGACCCGGGCACCGAACAAACGGTCGGCCAGGGCCGCCTTAGCGGTCCCGTCCCGAGAGGGGTCGGCGACGGCCCGCCGCAGCGCGGCGCTGGACTCCAGCGCCGCGTCGACGGCGAACAGCTCGTCACCGAGAACGGTGCCGTCCGCGCCGTCGCGCAGGGCGGCCTCGAGGGCCTGCTGCGAAGCGGCGAGGGCGCCGCGTGACGACCCTTGCATCAGGCGCCTGCCCCCGCGGAGTCGGTCCCGACCTTCTCCGGGCGGATCGCCCCGGACTCCAGCTCGGCGAGGAAGCGTTCGACCAGGCCCTTCTGACGGACCTCGTCGTGCAGCGACTCCCCGACGATACGGCTCGCGAGGTCGGTCGAGAGGCGACCCACCTCACCGCGCAGCGACACGACCGCCTGGCGGCGCTCGGCGTCGATCTGCTTGTGCGCCGTCTCGGTGATCCGGTTCGCCTCGGCCTGGGCCTGCTCGCGCATCTCGGCGATGATCGCCGAGCCTTGCTCCTTGGCCTCGTCGCGGATCTTGGCCGCCTCGGTCCGGGCCTCGCGCAGCTGCGCCTGGTACTGCTCCAGCGCGGCCGCCGCCTGGGCCTGGGCCTCCTCCGCATTGCGGATGCCGCCCTCGATCGCCGCCGCTCGCTCGGCGAAGGCCTTCTCCAGGTTGGGGACGACCTTCTTCCACACGATGACGAACAGGATCGCGAAGGCGATGAAGCCGACGATGAGCTCGCCGATGTTGGGCAGGATCGGCAGACCCTGGGCCGGCGTGGTCTCACCCTCGGACACCAGTCGCCCGATCACGGTCGTGGCCATGAGCTGCACGACATACTCCTCGTTCTCGGCGCCCTAGACGGCGCGGTGGGTCAGGCTGCCTTGAAGACGAACGCGAGCACCAGACCGAAGATGGCAAGCGCCTCGGCGAGGACGAAGCCCAGGATGGCGATCGACTGGAGCATGCCGCGAGCCTCGGGCTGACGCGCCGCACCGTTGATGTACGCGGCGAAGATCAGGCCGATGCCGATGCCAGGGCCGATGGCGGAGAGGCCGTAACCCAGGATCGCAATGTTTCCACCAAGCATCAGTGTTCCTCTTTCGTTCTTGTCCCCAGTGGCACGGCGCCGCTGGAAGTCGGTCGGGTTGGGTGTGACGGTCAGTGCTCGTCGGCCAGCGAGCTGGCGATATAGGTAGCGGTCAGCAGGGTGAAGATGTACGCCTGGAGGAACTCGACGAGGATCTCGAAGGCGGTCATGACGAAGGCCATGGCGTAGGACCCGACCGAGACGAGCTTCATCCCGATCGAGCCGTGCAGCAGCATGTAGTCGCCGGCGGTGATGAACAGCAGGAGCAGCAGGTGGCCGGCGAACATGTTGCCGAACAACCGCAGACACAGCGAGAGCGGGCGGGTCACGTAGTACGTGATGAACTCGAGAACGAAGATGAACGGTAGGACTGCCTTGGGCAGGCCGCCCGGAATCATCGACTTGAGGTAACCCGCGAACCCGTGCTTGCGGAAGCCCACCACGTGGTAGACGACGTAGACGATCAACGTCAGCGCCATCGGGAAGCCGATGCGGCTCATCGTCGGGTACTGGATCGGCGGGATGATCCCGAAGAGGTTGTTGACGAGGATCAGGGTGAACATCGTGAAGAGCAGCGGGACGAACTTGAGGAAGTCGTGGCTGCCGATGACGTCCTTGGCGATCGAGTTGCGGACCAGCCCGTAGACCTGCTCGGTGATCCACTGCCCCTTGCTCGGGACGACCGCGGCCTTGCGCGTCGAGGCCACCAGCCACCAGGCGATCAGGCCCACCGAAAGAAGCAGGACCAGGGAGGGGCGGGTGAACGCCCACGGGTTGTCGTAGCCACCCCACAAGGGCCACCAGAACTCGGCCGGTGTCGGCGTCTCGTAGCTGTCGCCGCTGCCCGAGGCGGCCAGCGCGCCCAGTGCGGTCAGCACGTCCGAACTCACGGGATCTCCTCGATCGGTTGCTCATTTCGGCTTGCGCACGAGCCTGGGCGGGTGACGCCGATCGGAGTCCAGGCCGCTCTCCAGTGAGCACCGTCCGTCCGCATCGTCATCGACTCGTACCGTACCGGAACCACACCACGTACAGCGAAACAGCCATGCCGGTGAGCATCCCCACAAGGGTGACCCAGCCGGTGGTGAAGACCTTGTCGATGACGAATCCGGCACCGCCGAAACCGATCTGTCCGGCGAGCAGGTAGGCCACGGCGTCCCACATTCGGGACTCCTCCAGTCTCGACTGCTGGGCAGGTGTCAACGGTGGCTTCTCCGACGGCGGGGGTGGGTCAGTCGCCATGTCCACCGTCATACACCGGCTGGCGGGACCGACGGTAGGCGCGGATCGCGACCACCTGCCAGACCAGGGTGACGGCGAGGACGGCCGCCGCGAAAACCATCCCATCGAGCCAAGGTGCGCCGTAAAGCAGCAGGATGAGCGCACCAATGACGATGATCTGAGCGAAATACACCGCCAGCGCAGCCGCCATGGCGACGAGCGGCTCGGTGCCGACAACCTTCGACATTGCCCACAGACCGCCCGAGAAGAAGGCCAGGGCGACCGCCGATCCGAGGGCCGCAGCGGCTGCGCCGAGGGGTCCGCGCACCGTCGCAGCGACGAGGACGGCGACCAGCCCGGTCGCCACCGAGGGCCGCAGCGCGCCACGCATCATGTCCCGCAGGACGGCCGGACGGGTCGGTCCGGAGTGGGCTGCGGTCACGGGTGATGTCCCTGTCGAGGGGGGGTGGAAGTGGGCCCGAAGGGGCATGTGAAAGTTATCACAAACCGGTATGCCGCCTCGGAACCCACCAGGTGACGACCGCCGCGACCAGGGCCGCCCCGACGACGAGGGCCCCGGCGAGCAGCCGGCCGACATACGCGAAGGAGACCGAACCGAGCGCGACCACCGCACCCCACAGGTAGAGGATGAGGACCGCGCCCCGGTGCCCGTGCCCGATCTGCATCATCTTGTGGTGGAGGTGCCCGGCGTCGGCGTGCCAGGGACGCATCCCCTTCCGCAGGCGCCGGACGATGGACAGGACAAGGTCGAGGAAGGGCAGCAGGAGCACCGCCATCGGGGCGACCAGCGGCAGGACCGTCGCGGTCAGCTGGTCCGAGCTCACCTGCCCCGGGTCGACATTGCCGGTCATCGAGATCGTCGCCGCGGCGAGGAGCAGACCGAGCAGCAGCGCGCCCGCATCGCCCATGAACAGCCGGGCGGGGTGAAAGTTGTGCGGGAGGAAGCCGAGGCAGCACCCGAGCGCGGCCGCGCAGATGAAGGTGGACGCGGTGAACAGGCTGCCCGGGTCGTAGGAGCGGGCCAGCAGGTAGGAGTACGCGAAGAAGGCGAGGCTGGCGATCGCCACCAGCCCGGCGGCCAGACCGTCGAGCCCGTCGATGAAGTTCACCGCGTTCGCTGTGGCCAGGACGATGAAGACCGTGATGGCGATGAGCACCGGCCGGGGCAGGACGGTCACGCCGAAGATCGGCACCGAGAGCAGCTGGACCCCTTGGTACGCGAGGACCCCGGCGGCGAGCACCTGACCGGTGAGCTTGGTCAGCCAGTCGAGCTCGTGGATGTCGTCGACCGCACCGAGTGCGCAAACGATGGCCCCTCCGATGAGCACCCCTTTAAGCTCGCCGGTCGTGAATGCCGCATGGAGGTACGGAAGGTGGTAGGCCACCGCGCTGGCCCCGACGAAACCGAGGAAGATCGCGACTCCCCCAAGACGCGGGATCGGCTCGGCGTGGACATCCCGGTCACGAACCGGGGTGAAGGCCCCCACCGCCACGGCCACTGCCCGCACGAGCGGGGTGACGAGGTAGGTGAAGACGGCCGCGACCACGCACACCAGGACGTACTCGCGCATCCGACCTTCCCTCGACCCGGGTCACTGACGAGCCGAGCCTACGCCCCGGGTTCCTGGACCACGCTGGGTCTCGGCGGCGTCAGGGCGCGTCCGGCTGGTTGACCAGGTCCTCGGCCGGGATAGCCCCGGCACGGAGCAGGACCGGCTCTGGCCCGGTGCAGTCGAGGATGGTCGAGGCGGCGCCCCCGCGGGAAGGGCCGGCGTCGAGGTAGACCGCAACCGAGTCGCCGAGCTGGTCGAGGGCATCCTGGGCCGTGGTCGCGGCCGGGTGGCCGGTGACATTGGCGCTGGTCACCGCCATGGGACCGACCTGGCCGAGGACGCCAGACGCGACATCGTCGGCAGGGACACGCAGGGCCACGGTGCCATTGGTGTCCCCGAGATCCCACTGGAGCGAGGGGTGCGCGAGGAGCACAAGGGTGAGCGGGCCGGGCCAGTACCGCGCGGCGAGCTCTCGGGCATAGTCGGGGATGTCGCGGGCCAGCCCGTCGAGCGTGTCCATCGACCCGATGAGCACCGGCGGGGGCATCTGCGGCCCGCGGCCCTTCGCGGCGAGCAGGGCCCGCACCGCGCCGTGGTCGAAGGCGTCGCAGCCGACCCCGTAGACGGTGTCGGTGGGCAGCACGACGAGCTTGCCGGACCGGGCCGCGACCACGGCGGCGGCGACCCCGTCGAGGAGCCCTCGCGTCGTCGTGCAGTCGTAGACCACCATGGCGTCAACCCTAACGGCGGGCGACGACGTGCCGCGGTTTGCCGACGAGGTCGGTGTGGTCGACGACTTCGCCGAACAGACCCGCGGCGATCAGCGCCCGCGGCAGGCTCTCGCCCTGGACGTCGGCGTGCTCCATGACCAGGGTGCCCCCGGGCCGCAGCAGCGCCGCCGCACGGGCCGCGATGGCCACCGGCAGCCCCAGCCCGTCCTCGCCGCCGCCATAGAGCGCCAGCTCCGGGTCGTGGTCGCGGACCTCCGGGTCCACCGGGACGGCGTCATCGGGGATATACGGCGGGTTGGTGACGACGACGTCGACCTGGCCCTCCAGGCCGGTGAGCGCGGTCCGCGCGTCCCCCTCGACCAGGTCGACGTCGAGCCCCAGCAGCTCCCGGTTGCGCCGCGCCCAGCCGACCGCCTCCGGGCTCACCTCCACGCCGGTGACCTGCGCGTATGCCGCCTCCGCCTTGACCGCGAAGGCGATCGCCCCCGAGCCGGTGCAGAGGTCGACGACACGGAGCTCGCGCTGCGGGGTCTCGCCGCGCGCACGCTCCAGAGCACGAAGCACGTGGTCGACCGCGAGTTCGGTCTCGGGCCGCGGGACGAAGACGCCCTTGCCCACGCGCAGTGTCAGGCCGCGGAAGTGCGCGACGCCGGTCAGGTGCTGCAGCGGGATCCGCCGGGCGCGCTCGGCGACGAGGGCGGCATACCCGGGTGGGGCGGGAGTGCCGCCGAGGACCATGAGGCGACGGACCTCGGAGGGATCCAGGCGGAGCAGGTGGGCCGCGAGGAGGAGGGCGTCGACCGGGGCGCTGGCGACCCCGGCCTCGGCCAGGGTCATCGTGGCCGCGCGGACGGCGGCGCGCAGCTCGGGGCCGTCCGTGGCCGGGTCGTGGGTGGCGGTCACTGCGTCGCGGCCGGCTGCCCGGCCCGGGACATCCGGTCGGCCTCGTCGGCGTCGATGGCCGACTGGACGACGGGGTCGAGCTCACCGTCGAGGACGATGTCGAGGTTGTAGGCCTTGAACCCGGTGCGGTGGTCGGTGATCCGGTTCTCCGGGAAGTTGTAGGTGCGGATCCGCTCGGAGCGATCGACGGTGCGGACCTGGCTGCGGCGGGCCGCCGACGCCTCCGCCTCGGCCTCCTCGAGCTGGACCTGGCGGAGCCGGGCGCGCAGGACGCGCAGCGCCGACTCCTTGTTCTGCAGCTGGGACTTCTCGTTCTGGCAGGAGACGACCAGGCCGCTGGGCAGGTGGGTGATCCGCACCGCGGAGTCGGTCGTGTTGACGCTCTGACCCCCCGGACCGCTGGACCGGTAGACGTCGATCCGCAGGTCGTTGGGGTCGATCTCGACCTCGCCGACCTCCTCGGCCTCCGGCATGACGAGCACACCCGCGGCGGAGGTGTGGATGCGGCCCTGGCTCTCGGTGACCGGGACGCGCTGCACCCGGTGGACCCCGCCCTCGTACTTCAGCCGAGCCCAGGGCGCCTCCCCCGGTTGCGGGGTGCCCTTGGCCTTGACCGCGATCCTGGCGTCCTTGTAGCCGCCGAGGTCCGACTCGGTGGCGTCGAGCAGCTCGACCGACCAGCCGCGGCGCTCGGCATACCGCAGGTACATCCGGAGCAGGTCGGCAGCGAACAGTGCCGACTCCTCCCCGCCCTCCCCCGCCTTGACCTCCAGGATCGTGTCGCGGTCGTCATCGGGGTCACGCGGGACGAGCAGGGCGCGGAGCTTGTCCTGCGCCGCGCCGAGCCGGGCCTGCTGGGCCTCGACCTCGTCGGCGAAGCTGCTGTCGTCAGCGGCCAGCTCCTCGGCCGCGCCGAGGTCGCCGAGGGCGGCCCGCACCTCGGCCACTGCGGCGACGACCGGGCCGAGGGCGGCATACCTCCTGGTCACCTTGCGCATCAGCGCCTGGTCGCCGAGCACCGCCGGGTCGGCGAGCTGGGCCTCGAGGGCGGCGTGCTCGTCGACGAGGGGTTGAGCGGCGGTGAGCATCGGGTCTCCGGTTCGGTCAGCGGTCGTCGCTGGGCTGATGGGTCGGCTGATGGGGCAATGATGGCTGAACGCAAACGCCGGTCCACGCGACAGGTGTCGCGGGACCGGCGTGCGGGGTCGCTACTTGGCGGCCTTCTTGCCGTACCGGGCCTCGAAGCGGGCCACGCGGCCACCGGTGTCGAGGATCTTCTGCTTGCCCGTGTAGAACGGGTGGCACTGGGAGCAGACGTCGGCGTGGATGATGCCATTCTTCGCCGTGCTCCGGGTGGTGAACGTGCTGCCGCAGGTGCAGACGACCTGCGTCTCGGCGTATGCCGGGTGGATGTCCTTCTTCACGATCTCTCCTTGTGGATACGCCCGGGTCGGCGAGCCCAGCACCATGCTGCAAGCTCTTGGCGCCCCGACTGCTCGACTCGTGAGGGTCGTGCTCAGGCAACGCGTCACCGCCGTGAACCGGTCCAAGGGTCAAGTGTGCCAGAGCCGCCGCTATTCCCCGAATCCGTCGGCGACCGTGCCGCTCGAGGCTGTCGGCGCCCGCACCGATGCTGCGCGCGCCACGTATGGGCCGGCTTATGGACTCGAGAGGCGCTGATGGCACCGCGCTCGATGCCATAAGCACGCTCCGAGTCCAAGAGCCCCAGCGCCCCGAGGCCCCTGGCTGCTCCAGCCGGCCCGGAGCGGCGCGACCGTGGGAGCGCATCTGCGCGTGGGCGCGCCCGGCACCGCCAGTCGCCGCTCCGCGCTCGATACTGAAGGGGTGCCTCGAGTCGCCACCGCAGCCGACGTCCCCGCCCTGGCAGCGCTCCGCGTCGCGATGTTCGATGCGATGGGAGTCGACAGCTCCGGCGCCGAGTTCCAGGCGAGATGCACCCGCTGGTTCGCCGAACACCTCGACGACCCTGACGTCCGGATCGTCGTTGCCGACGGCCCCGAGGGGATGCCCGTCTCATGCGCGGTGGCCCAGGTCCGCGCGGCGCCGCCGTCGCCGTCGGGCCCCAGCGGTGAGGTGGCCACGATCTTCAATGTCGTCACCCTCGCCGCGTACCGCAACCGTGGGTATGCCGCTGCATGCTTCGACGCCGTGCTCGACTGGGTTGATGGGCGCTCAGACGTCCAGATGACCGAGCTGCTCGCCACGCCCGAGGGCCGCGGGCTCTACTCCAGCCGAGGGTTCGTCACGCACCCGCACCCGCTGATGCGCCGGCGCGGCATACCTCGGTTGGTGTGACCACACGGGAAAGGGTGGCGGCAGGAGAACCCGCCACCACCCGTTCCAGGAGAGAACCGACAGGTCAGTCGTCTTCGCCGTCGAGCTTGATCGAGGACGTCTTCTGGACCTGCATGAGGAACTCGACATTGCTCTTGGTCTTGCGCAGCCGGTCGAGCAGCAGCTCGATGCCCTGCTGCGGGTCGAGCGCCGAGAGGACCCGGCGGAGCTTCCACATGATCTTCAGCTCCTCGGCGCCGAGGAGGATCTCCTCGCGCCGGGTGCCCGACGGGTTGACGTCGACGGCGGGGAAGATCCGGCGGTCGGCGAGCTGCCGGGAGAGCCGCAGCTCCATGTTGCCGGTGCCCTTGAACTCCTCGAAGATCACCTCGTCCATCTTCGAGCCGGTCTCGACCAGCGCCGTCGCGAGGATGGTCAGCGAGCCGCCGTCCTCGATATTGCGCGCAGCGCCGAAGAACCGCTTCGGCGGGTAGAGCGCCGAGGAGTCGACACCACCGGAGAGGATGCGTCCCGACGCGGGGGCGGCCAGGTTGTAGGCCCGCCCGAGCCGGGTGATCGAGTCGAGCAGGACGACGACATCGTGGCCCATCTCGACCAGGCGCTTGGCCCGCTCGATGGCGAGCTCGGCGACCGTCGTGTGGTCCTCGGCCGGCCGGTCGAAGGTGGAGGCGATGACCTCACCCTTGACCGTGCGCTGCATGTCGGTGACCTCTTCGGGCCGCTCGTCGACGAGGACGACCATGAGGTGGACACCGGGGCTGTTCGTCGTGATCGCGTTGGCGATGGCCTGGAGGATCAAGGTCTTGCCGGCCTTCGGCGGCGAGACGATGAGACCACGCTGGCCCTTGCCGATCGGGGCGACGAGGTCGATGATCCGGGTCGTCAGGACGTTCGGCGTGGTCTCCAGCCGCAGCCGCTCCTGCGGGTACAGCGGGACCAGCTTGGAGAAGTCCGGCCGGGCCCGCGCCGCGTCCGGGACCATCCCGTTGACGGTGTCGAGGCGCACCAGCGCGTTGAACTTCTGCCGGTTGTGGCTGGCCGTGCCCTGCTCGCCTTCGCGCAGCGCCTTGACCGCGCCGGTGACGGCGTCACCCTTGCGCAGCCCGAAGCGCTTGACCATGCCGAGCGGGACGTAGACGTCGTTGGGTCCGGGGAGGTAGCCCGAGGTCCGCACGAAGCCGTAGTTGTCCAGAATGTCCAGTATGCCGGCGACAGGGACGAGCACGTCCTCGGCGCTGAGCTGGACCTCGGGCTCGGTGTAGTCCTGTCCGCCCTGCATCGGGGCGCCGGTGCGGCCGCGCTTGCGGTCCCGGCTGCGCTGCCGGTTCCGGCGGCGCCCGCCACGGTCGTCGGCGTCGTAGCCGCCCTGGTTCTGGGCGTAACCGCCCTGCTGGCGGTCCTGGTTCTGGGAGTAGCCGCCCTGCTGCCGGTCCTGGTTCTGGCCTTGGCTCTGGCTCCGGTCCTGGCCCTGCTGCCGGTCCTGGCCCTGGCTGCGGTCCTGGCTCTGGCGACCCTGGTCCTGACCCTGACGGGCCTGACCCTGGTCCTGGCGGCTCTGCGGCTGGCGCTGCTGGCGCGGTTGGCCGTCATCCTGCTGCCCCGCTGACGAGCCCGCCTGCTGGCCGGTCGGCGTGCCGGACTCGGCCGGCTGGGCCTCGTCGGCCGGCCCACTGGCGGGCCGCTGCGACCTGGTGCGCTCCCGCCGCGGGCGCCTGGCGTCGGCGTCGGACCCGCTCGGCTCGCCCGGAGCGCCCGAAGCGCCCGAACCGTCCACAGCGCTGGAAGCGGCCGAAGCCGCCGAACCGCCCGAGCTCCTCGATGAGCGCGTGGCGCCCGAGGAACCGGAGGGCTGCTTGGCGCCGATCGCCGAGATCAGGTCGTCCTTGCGCATTTTCGTCGTCCCGGTGATCCCCAGGTTGCTGGCCAGGGCCTTGAGCTGGACGACGTTGAGCGCCGCGAGCCCGTCCGGACGACGTGCCGACGTGCCGCTCTGGCTGGACGCGGCACGGTCGATGGTGTCGGTCACGAAGGATCCTTCCCCTCGTTCAAGATGGTGGCGGAGTCTCCGCTCACCGGTGTGGCGCTGGGAACGTGGAGGGCACAAGCGACACGTGCGCGAGGGCACACGGGTGGTGTCTGAGTTCCCAGCAGATGGGTGGCACCCGGCAGATCTGGGCCGCCGGCGACGCATTGGTCACACGGTTCGGTGCTGCTCGAAGGGTAACACCATTCCGGTGGCCCTCGTGTACCGACTCGGTCAGAGTCGGGTCACGGTCGCGCCATACGCCGGTATGCCGGGCAGCAGCCGACGCCAGGACAGGTCGGCGACCACCCGCTCGACCCGGTCCGAGGTGGCCAGGACGAGCACGCTCGGCCCGGCGCCGGAGATGACCGCGGCGTGCCCACCGGCGCGCAGCTCGTCGACGAGGTCCATCGACGCGGCGAAGGCCGGCCGGCGGGCCTCCTGGTGCAGCCACTCCCGGGTCGCCGGGAGGAGCAGGTCGGGGCGGCGGCTCACCGCCTCGATGAGCAGCGCGGCGCGGCCGCTGTTGAGCGCAGCCTCCCGGTGCGGCACGGTTGCCGGCAGCGCCTTGCGGGCCACCTCCGTCGCCAGCCGCTCGTGCGGGACGAAGACCACCGGTATGACGTCCGGGTGGACCGGGATACAGGCGGTCCGGGTGCGGCCAGCGTCGAGGCCCTCGTCGTCGGAGGTCCACGACACCGTGAGTCCGCCGTGGACGCTCGCCGAGGAGTTGTCCGGGTGGCCCTCCTGCCGGGCGGCGAGGTGGTTGAGCCGTTCGGGGTCGAAGACGTCCGCGAGCGCGAGCGCCGCGGCGACGCCCGCCACGATGGCCGTGGCCGAGGAGCCGAGGCCTCGACCGTGCGGGACGCCGTTGACCGCGGTGAGCCGCAGCCCACGAGGTGTCTCGACCCCGAGGTCGGCCCAGCCGGCGAGCATCGACCGGTAGACCAGGTGCCGCTCGTCGGTCGGGACCTCGCCGGCACCCTCGCCGCTGACCTCCACGACCAGCCCCGGCTCGTCGGTCACCTCGGCGACATATTCGTCCCACAGGCCCAGGGCCAGACCGATCGAGTCGAACCCCGGACCGAGGTTGGCGCTGCTGGCCGGCACGCGCACGCGCACCGACCCATGGGGCATGGCGGGCGACACGACCGGCTCAGCCGTCCAGGCCCAGGGCCCGAGCCGCCGAGAAGGCGTCCACCGGGACCCGGACCGGGGTGACCTCGGACCCGTCGCTGGTCCGCAGCGCCCACTGCGGGTCCTTGAGCCCGTGGCCGGTCACGGTGCAGACAACTCGGCATCCGGCGGGGACCAGGCCGGCCGCGTGGGCCTTGAGCAGCCCGGCGACCGAGGCGGCCGAACCAGGCTCGACGAAGACACCCTCGCGGCTGGAGAGCAGCCGGTGCGCGGCGAGGATCTCCTCGTCGCTGACCATGTCGATGAGCCCGCCGGAGTGGTCGCGGGCGTCGACGGCCTGCTGCCAGGACGCCGGGTTGCCGATCCGGATCGCCGTGGCGACCGTCTCGGGGTGGTCGATCGGGAAGCCGCGGACGATCGGGGCAGCCCCCTCGGCCTGGAAGCCGTACATCTTCGGCAGGTGCGTCGCCGGGCCCGGCTGGCTCGGCGCGGAGTCGACATACTCGCCGTAGCCCTTCCAGTACGCGGTGATATTGCCGGCGTTCCCGACCGGGAGGCAGTGGACGTCCGGGGCGTCGCCGAGCGCGTCGACGATCTCGAAGGCCGCCGTCTTCTGGCCCTCGATCCGGGCCGGGTTGACCGAGTTGACCAGCTCGACCGGGTAGGACTCCGCCAGCTTGCGGGCCAGGGTGAGGCAGTCGTCGAAGTTGCCCTCGACCTGCAGCAGCGTCGCGCCATGGGCGATCGCCTGGCTCAGCTTGCCCATGGCGATCTTCCCGTCCGGGACGAGGACGCCGCAGGCCATGCCGGCCTTGGTCGCGTATGCCGCCGCGGACGCCGAGGTGTTGCCGGTCGAGGCGCAGATGACCGCCTTGGCACCGTCGCGGGCCGCGACCGAGATCGCCGTGGTCATCCCGCGGTCCTTGAACGAGCCCGTCGGGTTGAGGCCCTCGAACTTGAGGTGTACCTGCGCCCCGACGAGGTCGCTGAGATGACCCGCGGGGATCAGCGGCGTCCCGCCCTCGAGCAGGGTGACCACCGGGGCACCGACCAGGCTCGGCAGCCGGTCGGCATACTCCGTGATGACCCCGCGCCATTGGTGCGCCACGGCTACATCCCCTCCACTCGCAGGACCGAGGCCACCTCGCGGACCACCGGGAGCTCCGACAGGGCGGCCACCGTCGCGGACAGCGCCGCATCGGGCGCCCGATGGGTGACGATGACGAGGACCGCCCCGTGCTCGCCGCCCGGCGCCGACGCCGGACGCAGCTGCTGGCGGACCGTCTCGATCGACACATCGTGCTCCGCGAAGGCCGAGGCGACCTGGGCGAGCACGCCGGGACGGTCCGCGACGTCGAGGCTGATGTGGTAGCGCGTCACGCAGTCGCCCATGGGCAGGATCGGCAGGTCCGCATAGGTCGACTCCCCCGGTCCTCGGCCGCCGAGCACCCGGTGCCGGGCGACGGCGACGAGGTCACCGAGCACGGCGCTGGCCGTGGGGTCGCCACCGGCGCCGCGGCCGTAGAACATCAGCTGTCCGGCGGCGTCGGCCTCGACGAAGACGGCGTTGAAGGCCTCGCGGACCCCCGCCAGCGGGTGGCTCCGCGGGATGAGCGCGGGGTGGACCCGGACCGAGACGCCCTCGAGCCCGGAGGCGTCGGTCGTCCGCTCACAGATGGCGAGGAGCTTGACCACACAGTCCATGTCCTTGGCGGACTGGACGTCGGTGGCGCTGACCTCGGTGATGCCCTCGCGGTGGACGTCGCTGCCGCGCACCCGGGTGTGGAAGGCCAACGAGGCGAGGATGGCGGCCTTGGCGGCGGCGTCGAAGCCCTCGACGTCCGCTGTGGGGTCTGCCTCGGCATACCCCAGGGCCTGGGCCTGCTCGACGGCCTCGCTGAAGCCCGCGCCGGAGGAGTCCATCTTGTCGAGGACGTAGTTGGTCGTCCCGTTGACGATGCCGAGGACCCGGCGGACGGAGTCGCCCGCGAGCGACTCACGGAGCGGACGAAGCAGCGGTATGGCGCCCGCGACGGCCGCCTCGTAGTAGAGGTCGACGCCGTGCTGCGCCGCGGCGGCATACAAGGTCGGTCCGTCCTCGGCAAGCAGCGCCTTGTTGGCCGTGACGACCGAGGCGCCGTGCTCCATCGCCCGCAGGATGAGCGAGCGGGCCGGCTCGATGCCGCCGATCACCTCGACGACGAGGTCGGCGCGGGTGACCAGATCGTGGGAGTCGGTGGTGAACAGGGCCTCGTCGATGCCCGAGGCGGTCCGGTTGCGGCCGGCCCGGCGCACCCCGACGCCGACCAGCTCCAGCGGCCGACCGACCCGTGCGGCGAGGTCGGCACTCGTCTCGGTGAGCAGGCGGACCACCGCCGACCCGACGACGCCGCAGCCGAGGACGGCGACACGAAGGGGGCGCATCGCCGGTTGGTCACTCACGGGAGAAGATCCTGTCGTCCGGGCGCGCGTCGCGCACGCCATATCCGCACCACGACGACCCTATGGGACGTCCAGGGCCAGGATGTCGTCAATCGTCTCACGTCGGACGATGACCCTGGCCACGCCGTCGCGGGCGGCGATGACGGGTGGGCGGGGGGTGTGGTTGTACTGGCTCGACAGGGCCCGGCAGTAGGCGCCCGTGCCCGGGACCGCGATGAGGTCACCTGGGGCGACGTCTGCGGGCAGGTACTCGTCCATGACGACGATGTCGCCGCTCTCGCAGTGCTTCCCGACGACCCTGGCCACTGCCGGTTCGGCCGCCGACCAGCGGCCCGCCATCAAACAGGAGTAGTCCGCCTCGTAGAGCGCGGTCCGGACGTTGTCGCTCATCCCGCCGTCGACCGAGACGTAGAGCCGGGTCGCGCCCTGGTCGAGCTCGACGGCCTTGACCGTGCCGACCTCGTACAACGTGAAGGTGCTCGGGCCGACGATCGAGCGGCCCGGCTCGATCGACACCCGCGGCAGCGGTGCGTCGGGGATGGCGTCGCGCAGCGGCTTGAGCTCGCGCTCGACGACCCCGGCGAGCTGGTCACCGAGCTCGGCGGGGGTGAGCGGGTGGTGCTGGGAGGTGTACGACATTCCGTACCCACCACCGAGATCCATCTCCGGCATGAGGTGGCCGTGCTCGGTGGCGATGCGCACGTGCAGCCCGACGAGCCGGCGCGCGGCGACCTCGAAGCCGGCCACCTCGAAGATCTGGCTCCCGATGTGGCTGTGCAGGCCGCGCAGGTCGAGCTGCTCGGGGTGCGCCAGCACGGCCAGGGCGGCCGCCTCGGCGGCACCCCCAGCGAGGGAGAAGCCGAACTTCTGGTCCTCGTGGGCCGTGGCGATGAACTCGTGGGTGTGCGCCTCCACGCCGACGGTGACCCGGACCATGACCGGCACCCGCACCCCGAGCTCGTCGGCGAGCCGGACCAGCCGGTCGATCTCGGTGAAGGAGTCGACGACGATCCGGCCGACGCCATACTCGACCGCGGCGCGCAGCTCGGCGAGGGACTTGTTGTTGCCGTGCATCCCGATCCGCTCCCCGGGGAAGCCGACCCGGCGCGCGACCTCGAGCTCGCCGCCGCTGCAGACGTCGAGGTGCAGCCCCTCCTCCATGACCCACTGGGCGACGGCGGAGCAGAGGAAGGCCTTCCCGGCGTAGTAGACGTCGGCCCCGGCGAGCCGCTGCTCGAAGGGGGCGGTGAAGTCGTCGCGGAAGGCTCGGGCCCGGTCCCTGAAGTCCTGCTCGTCCATCACGTATGCCGGGGTGCCGAACCTCGCGGCCAGGTCGGTCGTCCGGACCCCCGCCACGGTGAGGACACCATCGTGGTCGCGGTCCACCCCGGTCGCCCACAGCTGCGGGAGCATCGCCATGACGTCGGACGGGTAGGGCAGCCACTGCGGGGCCGCCCCGTAGCCGTCGGCGTGGAGGACACCGGCCTCGTGCGAGCGCATCGGGTCACATCCGTTCTGGGGCGGGCACCCCGTGGGCGGTGAGGATCTGGTTGAGGAGGGTACGGGCGGCGCTCGCCAGCGCGCAGCGCGTTCCATGGAGTGGTTCGACCGGGTCGTCGACGGTCCGGGGCGTGATCTTCACCGTGTCGAGCCACCGGGTGAGCGCGTCGACGAGCTCGGCCCGGCGGGCAATGGCTCTCCTGTGGTTTGTGGCGTCGTTGTCGAGCTGGCCCTGGGCCTGCAGGAGGGCGGCGATGGTGTCGAGGTCCGCGGGGGTCATCGGGTCGTGGGGGTGCGGGCGTGCGTCGACGCCGATGGCGTGGGCCCGGCGGAGCTCGCGGCTGAGCCGGGCGTGCAGGCGCTGCAGGTCGGTGAGGTCCGCGGCGGGGGCCCGGCCTGCCGTCACCGTCGGTGCGGTCAGCGCCGCGACGACAGAGACGGCCAGCACCGGGTCGGCGACCGTCTCGTGGGTCCGCTGGCTGCCGTCTCGGCCCACTTCCCGCCAGAGCAGGGTGTATGGCGCCCGCGAACCGGCATACCGGAGGGTGGCGAACGAGGGGACACCGGTGGCGACGGGCGCACTGGACACGTCGGGCGACTCTGGTGTCACGACAGGAGTCTGACAGCAGGGGGCCGCTCCCGCCGGTCGTCGCTCCCGACCGGACCGGTCAGCGGGCGACCGACTCCAGGGCCGTGCCGACCGCTGGCAACGCGGACACGACGTGCCCCTTCGCCTTGGACCGGATCATCCCGTAGACCTTGGCGATCGCCGCGTGCTTGGGGTTGGCGGCCCGACGGTCGGTGACCTCGAGCAGCGCCTCGGCGGCCCGGTCCCCGTCGGCCACCAGACGCGGACCGAAGCTCGCCTCGCCCTTGGACTCCCAGAACGGGTCGAGCTGGGCGAGGAACTCCGGCAGCATGCGGGCCACGGCGCGGCGGACGATCGTCTTGTCGATGGCCTGGGCAGCCGAGACCGCGGTCCGCAGAGCGGTGCCGCTGAGCCCACCCTTGCTCTTGACCTCGGACTCAACGACCGCCACGAGGGCGTCGACGGTGGCGGGGCGACGGGCCGGGTCCAGCAGGGTCTCGGAGAGGGTCATGAGGGGGAAGGGTAACCTGCCGTCAGCCCTCTCGGGAGGGGTCGGTGCTGGCGTCGAGCCGCTGTCACTTCTCCCGGGAGCACACAAGAACCCAGCCTGCGCGTGACCGCGCTCGCTGGGTTCATGACGTGCCCCCGTCGCTGGCTCTCACTGCCGTTCGAGCCGCTGTCACTTCTGCCGGGAGCACACAAGAACCCAGCCTGCTGTCGCCCCCGCCCCCGAGAACCCAGCCTGCGCGTGACCGCGCTGGCTGGGTTCATGACGTGCCCCCGGCAGGATTCGAACCTGCGCTCCCGCCTCCGGAGGGCGGTGCTCTATCCCCTGAGCTACGGGGGCGTTACCGCGCCAGAGGTTACCAGCGTTCGGGCCCGCTCGTGGAATCGCGCCGGCGCTGGCCAGCCGGCGGGGGCGGCATACGCTGTGCTTGTCCGTTCCTCCGTTGCGCCAAGGACAGCTATGCCGCCCCCGGGACCCCGCCACGAGCGGACGGCGCGCACCTCGGCTCAGGACGGGACGGCGGTGTGGCCGGCCCGCTGGTTCCTGCCGTCGACCATCCACCCCGTGCGTGAGGGCAACTCGGCGGTCGGCTTCATCACCGGGGAGGGCTACTTCGCCGACCTGGCCGCCGCGATCCGGTCCGCCGTCGGGCCGGGGTCCTTCGTCGAGCTGGCGAACTGGGACATCCGGGTGGACTTCCTCCTCGTCCCGGGCGACCCGGCGAGCACTCTGGCGGACCTCCTCACTGAGGCCTCGGCCCGCGGGGTGGTGATCCGGGTGCTGGCGTGCAAGCACCAGGAGTACCCGCTCTGGGGCGGGACCTTCAGCGGGTACGACAACCGACCCGCGGTCGAGTTCGTCAACGCCCTCCCGACCGGCGCCGCAATCCACGACAACCGGTACCTCAATACGGGAACTCATCACCAGAAGATCGCGGTGGTGGGCACCGCCGGGACGCTCACCGCGTGGTCCGGCGGGATGGATCTCAACCCGGACCGGCTGGCCGACTCGCTGACCGACCGGAAGTACCACGACGTGCAGGTGCGGTACTCCGGCCCGATCGCCTATGACCACCATGTCGTCTTCGCGCAGCGGTGGATGGACAACCCGGACTCCGAGCAGCTCCCGCCACTGCCGAGCGTGACTCCCCCGCCGATGGAACCGCGCGGGACGCTGCAGTGTCAGCTCGTTACGACATACGGAAATGGGAGCGTCCACACGGGGATCGTGCCTGGCCGCGGCGCGACCGACCCTGGGTACACCTTCGCGCACAGTGGCGACCAGTCGATCCTCGCCCTGGTCCGGCTCGCGCTGGGCAAGGCTCGTCGGTTCGTGTATGTCGAGGACCAGTACCTCGTCGACCCGGTCATCTCGGGGGTGCTGCAAGAGGCTCTCGGCCGGATCGAGCGGCTCGTCATTGTCATGCCGCCAACCGAGGAGGTCAACGCCGAGCTCCGGCAGGGGTGGCGTCGTCGCGCGGACTTCCTCGTGCCGCTCCTCGCCGCCGCACCGGAGAAGGTCGCCGTCGTGGTCTCGACCACCCGGTATGTCCACTCCAAGACTTGGGTCATCGACGACGAGTTCGCCATCGTCGGGTCGGCCAACTGCAACCGGCGCGGCTACACCCACGACTCGGAGGCCTCGGTCGGGGTGTACGACACCGCCGGCACCGGATGGGTGGCAACCCTCCGGCAGGCGCTGTGGGCCAAGCACCTCGGCCGCCCGGCGAGCGAGCTGGTCGACGCCTTGGGGTCGGCTCACCTCTTCGTCACCCCTCCTCCGTCCGCTGTCGTGAGCCCGTATGACGTCCGCGGCGGCACCGATGCAGCGGTCGTGGGCCTGGACACCGATCTCGCGTGGACCACACTGATCGACCCCGACGGCTCCTGACCGGTTCGTCCCGGTATCCGCTCACCTGCTCGCGGCCGGGCGCCTGGCCGTGTGACGCAGAGTTGTCCACAGCCTGGCCAGCAGACGTGCGTTCGCGGGTGCGGTGAGTCAAACTGGTCGGAAGAGTCCGTCACCCTGGGGGCCGTGTATGCCGAACGTTCGCCGTGCTGTGGTTGTCAGCGCTGCCGCTGCTGTCGTGGTGGCGGTAGCCGGGTGCACCGGCTCGTCATCGCCTGCCCCGACCGGTTCCTCGACCTGGCCGGGCGGCTCGACCACGACGACGAGCACCCCCTCGACCACGACGAGCTCCTCGACGACGACCGCAACCTCAGACCTCGCCACCCGGTTCCCGAAGACCAAGGCGGGAGCCGAGGGTTTCGTCAAGTACCTTTTTGCGGTCCTTAACGCAGCAAATCTGCGCCCCGACCCGTCAGGGGTAGAGCCGCTGGTTGACCAGAGATCGTGCAGCGATTGCGAACACTGGGTAAGTTCGCTGAAGCTCATGGTAGGCCAGCATGAACGATTCGTGGGCGACTTTGTGGTAGCGCAAGACATAAAGGCCGTCGACCTCACTGAATCAACGGTTGTGTTAGTAACTCAAGTAATTACCCCAGCCGGAAAAAGAGTCGACGCGCAAGGACGAGTTGTTCACGTTCGTGAGTCGCTCGGTCCTTTTAGATATGACCTGAGACTCGAGTTTCGCGGGCATTGGATAGTCACGTATGCGGAGAGTGTCAAATGAGCAGGAGAGCGTCGCTCCTTGTGGTACTGCTGCTCGCCCTGGCGCCGGGGGCGCTGGACGCGAATGCAGCGACCGAGCAAACGTGCGATCAGTCAACACTGTCCTGCACCTCCGGGAGCGGCATTAGCGTCGGAATGACCCGGCAGCAGCTCCGTTCCCTGCCCAAGTACCCAGGCGACACCGGTGGCGTCGGCAATACTCAGCCGACTGTCTGGTACGAATACGCGATGACGACCGGGTGCACGGGTGACCCGCCCGGTTCGCCGACGGAAGACGTGATGTGCATGCATGCTGTCACGGCGTGCCAGGCCCGGAATGCCCAGGGCCCACTGATGACCGTCTGGCGGCGGCAGCAGGGTCCGGATGCCACGGACACCAGTTGGCACAACGTCGGGGACACCTGCGTCACGGATGTCATCCCGGGCGGTCCGCCCCGGCCCACCATCTATGACATCCAGCGCGAATTCTCCCTCACGCCGTGGTCGCGGCCCACGTTGGCGATGCAGCCACCGAACGGTCAGACACTGATCGGCATGCCGACCTTCTACCGGGTCGCTTTCCCCGCCGCGGGCTACGAGCCCGGAGAGGTTCGCGCCGTTACGCTCCTCGGATACCGGTTCGAGGTGCGACCGGTGCTCGTCGGGTTCACCTACCACTTCGGCGACGGGGCCTCCTTTGGCCCAACCTTGTCGGCGGGCGGGGTCTATCCCGACGGCGACATCCGGCACGCCTACACCATGACCGGCACCAAGACCCCGACCGTGACGGTGCGGTACACCGGAGAGTTCCGGATCGGCACTGGCGTCTGGGCTCCAATCCCAGGCGCGGTCAATGTCACCGGACCGGCAGGCTCGATCACGGTTCGCGAGGCAAGAGCGGTACTGGTCAACCACTGACAGCGGCTCGCCCGCGGGGCGTTGGAAGGCACATGTCGAACACCAGGGGGTGCGCAAGGATGTCGACTCAGCGCTTCCGCCCGCTCGCGTACTCCGTGACCGCCGTGCTGCTGACGGCGTGCTCGGGTGCGTCAGCGCCGACCCGAGACCACTCATCGACCGCTGCCGTCCCGACAAGCAGCCACGCCACGACACCTGTCGCCTCGTCGGTCACCACAAGCCCCTCGACGACAACCACGTCGGACCTTGGGCAACGCTTCCCGAACACTGAAGCCGGCGCTGAGGCGTTCGCCAAGGAATACCTGACGGTCCTCAACTCGGTGCACGCCACCGGAGTGGTGGGGAGCCTTGCGGCGTACTCGACATCGGAATGCTCACGATGCGACGGCTGGTTGCAGTACTTCCAGGAAGTCCAGTCGAAGAACCACCACGGCGTGGGGACATTCATCGTCGTTCGAGAGATCACGACGGCCATGTCGCGACCGGGAATCGCCACAGCAGTCGCACGGATCACCGTCCCCGAAGCCAAGATCGTCGACCAAACTGGGAAGACAGTGTTCCTTCGCAAGGCCGAAGGCAACCTCTCTGCGACACTCTTCCTCCGCTACGACACGCAGTGGCGCGTGGTCGGATCGAGGGTTGAGTAACGTGGCGGGGGCGACCCTCCGGATTCGGGTCATGTGCGGCGCGGCGGCCGCCGCACTCCTTGTCGCTGCCTGTTCGTCGGCGCCACAGCCCACCCCATCACCATCCGCGGCTGGACGCTCATCCTCTATCGACGGTCCGACGACGAGACCTGCATCCTCGACGTCACGCCCGCCTAGGGGAACCGCCACAGAGCCTTTGGCGCCACGGTTTCCGAAGACCGAAGCGGGAGCTGACGCGTTCGCTCGTGAGTACCTGGCTGTGCTCAGCGGCGCCTACGAGGTAGGCGACATCGGCACCCTGGAGCAGTACTCGACGCCTGAGTGCTCGCGATGTGACGGCTGGCTGAACTACTTCGGTGAGATGCAGGCGAACCAGCAACATGCCGTTGGGACGTTCATTGTCGTCCGGAACATCACGACAGCCTTGACTGGACCGGACCAGGCCACGGCGGTCGCTCGGATCACGGTCCCAGAGGCCAAGATCGTCGATCAGTCCGGAAGGACAGTCCACGTCCGGAAGGCGGAAGGCAACCTCACCGCCACGCTCTTCCTCCGCTACGACAGGCAGTGGCGCGTGGTCGGATCGAGGGTTGAGTAGCGTGGCGAGGCTGACCTTCCGAATTCGGGCCTGGTTCGGCGCAGCGGCCGCGGCACTCCTTGTCGCTGCCTGTTCGTCGGCGCCACAGATCACCCCATCAGCATCCGTTGCCGGACGCCCAACCTCCGTCGTCGACCCCACGACGACCGCCCCGCCGTCGCTCTCACCCTCGACATCGTCGCCGTCGGACCTCGCGACTCGGTTCCCGAAGACCAAGGTGGGAGCCGAGGGATTCGTCAGGGCATATCTCGACGCGCTCTCCCAAGCATTTCGATCGGCCAACCCGGCCCTCATTAAGGAGTACGTCGACGTCGCCTGCACGGCATGCAACAAATGGATCGGCGACATCACCGAGTTACGAGCCAAGAACGAGCACCTGGAGGGTCCACTCGTAGTCCTGGTGGACGTCGACGAGATCTCCTCGACCGCCTCGGGCTCGATCGTTCAGGTGCTGATCGATGTGCCCAGAGCGGTCTTCGTCGACAAGGTGGGAAAGACAACCGGAACGCGAACCGCCGAGCCGCGTGCACCCTTCTACTTCCGGCTCGACTTCACCGACCATTGGCGCGTGGTAAAGGCGGCCGCTGCATGAGATCCCGGAGGTCGACACAGGAGGGCGGCGCGGTCACCGCGCCGCCGCGCACCAAGCCGTCCTGGACTTGGCACCTCCGGCTCGTCGTGGGGATCGCCGTGATCGCTGCCTGTTCGGCTCCGGCAAGCCAGCCGAGTTCCGGGATCTCGCCCGGTGGAGGGTCGACATCGGCCTCGACCACCCCTACTGCGAGGCCTTCGCCAACGCCCACGTCGGTGTCCGCGACGGACGCGGCGATCGAGGACATGGCGAGGCGTTATCCCAGCACCACCAGCGGCGCGGAGGCGTTCGTGCGTGCCTACTTCGCCGCGCTCAACGCCGCCTACCAGACAGGGAAGGTGGGCGATCTTGCGCTCTACTCGACTCCTGGCTGTTCCCGCTGCCGTGACTGGCTCGCCGAGTTCGCTAAGAACGAGGCCTCCGGGCTGCATTCGCAAGCGCCATTCGTGAGTCTCCGCAGCGCGGAGGTCGCGTCACTGCGTGGCTCCGTCGCGATTGTCGTCACCCACCTCGTCGTCCCGCAGGCCAAGGTCGTCAACGCCAAGGGAGCAGTCGTTCATACGCGCAACGCGGAGGGCAATGTCAACTTCTTGGCGAAGCTGATCTTCGATGGATCCTGGCGGGTTGTCGCGACCGAGGTGCCTCAGTGACCCCCTTGCGACGGGACAGCGGCGCATGACGCGCCTCCGACCGACAGCGACGGCGGTTCTCATCGCTGCGGTTCTCCTGGCATCCGGCTGCTCGCGTGGGGGGACGTCGACATCGCCGCCGGAGAGCGGAGCCACCGCACCGACGACCACCCCGGCCACCGCCACCACCCCCGGCCCGAGCAGCCCAACGACACAGTCCGCCACCGACGCCGGGGCCGATGAGCTGGCCGCCAGGTTCCCGCGGACCGAGGCGGGCGCCGAGGCCTTCGTGCGCGCCTACTTCGACGCGCTCGGCAAGGCATTCGCCGCGGGCGACCCTGCCGGGGTTGAGCACCTACTCCACCCCGGCGTGTCTGAGGTGTGAGGGCTTCCTGCGGACCCTCACCGCCGATTACGACCACGGCCGGCACGGAGTCGGCACCTTTGCCGGCTCTTCGAACTTAGCCGGGCACGCCGGTCCTTCGCGGTGACGCGGTAGGGCCCGTGACCTCCCCCAGAGGGGGCACCCCCAGGTGATCATGGCTGTTGTCGAAGCAGTTCATGGTCACGATGCGAGGTCACGGGCTTGGTTCAGGGTACGCACGTTCAGGCTGTCCGGCGGTCGCGTCCGGCGTCGTTGTTGTTGGGGATTGAGGGGCTGGCCGTCGTCGATGTCGTGCCGGACGGCGACGCCGGGGTCGGGTGGCGCACGTCGTCACCGTTGATGAGTCGGCGACGGCGTGCCCGACCTGTGGGGTGTTCTCCTCGTCGGTGAAGGGCAACGTGGTGACCTGGCCGCGGGACATCCCCTACGGTGCGGGGCCGGTCCGGCTGCAGTGGCGCAAGCGGCGGTGGAGGTGTCGGGAGGACGCGTGTCCGCGGGGGTCGTTCACCGAATCGATTCCGGCGGTCCCGGCCCGGGCCCGGGTCACGACCCGGCTCCGGCAGGAGTGCGGGGCCGGTGTTGCGGAACGGTTCTCGTGTGTGCAGGCCGGCGCGGAGCACTACCGGGTGTCGTGGCCGGTCGCCCACGCCGCGTTCGTCGCGCACGTGCAGGGCGTGCTGGCCCAGCCACTGCCGCCGATCAGGGTGCTGGGGGTCGATGAGACCCGCCGCGGCAAACCGAAGTGGGTCCAGGACCCCGTCACGAGCCGGTGGACCGTCGCCGCGGACCGGTGGCACACCGGGATCGTCGACGCCGCCGGCACCGGCGGGCTGCTCGCCCACGTCGACGGGCGCACGGCCGCCGCCGTGACTGGGTGGCTGGGCGAGCAGCCCGAGGCCTGGCGGGCCGGGATCAGCCACATCACGATCGACCTGTCCGCCTCCTACCTCAAGGCCGCCACCGACGCACTCCCGCACGCGGTCGTGGTCGCCGACAGGTTCCACCTGATCCAGCTCGCCAACGACATGCTCACCGACGTCCGGCAGCGAGCCACCCGCGAGTACCGCGGCCGCCGCGGCCGCAAGACCGACCCCGAGTGGGCCCGCCGGCGCCGGCTGCTGACCGCCCACGAACGGCTCGCCCCCGCCTCGTTCGCCCGGATGTGGAACGAGCTGATCGACGCCGGTGACCCCGGCATCGAGATCCTGCACGCCTACACCGTCAAGGAGAACCTGCGCCAGCTCCTGGCCCTCGCACCGACCCCCGGCAGCGCCGTCCCGGACCGGTCGGTCATCTCCCACCGACTGTGGCGGTTCTATGCCCAGGCCGCTGCCTGCGAGATCCCCGAGGTCCACCGGCTCGCCGCGACCATCGAGACCTGGTGGCCCGCCGTCGAAGCAGCCATCACCACCGGCTACTCCAACGCCCGATCCGAGGGCTACAACCGGCTCGCGAAACACCAAGGACGCAACGCCTTCGGCTTCCGCAACGTCGACAACCACCGCCGCCGCATACGCTGGGCCTGCACCCGCCAACACCGACGGGCGTCAACAGCCCTCAACGAGATGCCCGGCTAAGTTCGAAGAGCCCCTTTGCCATCATCCACCGTGTCACGGCAACCGCAGTCACCACCACGAGCGCTGTGGTCGACGTCGACTTCGACTCCCCCGCCGCCTACGTCGTCGATGCCCAGGGGACGCGGGTCGATGAGCGGACGGCTGAGCTGTCGCTCCGTCTGCGGGTCAGGCTCGAGCACTCGGACCACTGGCGCATCGTGGCCACCGAGCTCAACCCCTGACGGCGCCCCTGACGGCACGGACGTTCAGCTCCGCGCGCGCAGGGCCTCGATCACGGCCGGGACGACCTCGTGCATGTCGCCGATCACGGCATATCGCGCCCGCGTCACCATCGGCGCCTCGTCGTCGGTGTTGACCGCGAGGATCGTCTGGGCGGATGAACAGCCCGCCCAGTGCTGGATCGCCCCGCTGATGCCGCACGGGACATAGAGCTCTGGGGAGATCTTCGTCCCGGTCTGGCCCACCTGCTCGTGATGCGGACGCCAGCCGGCCGCCGTCACCGCCCGGGACACCCCGAGCACCCCGCCCAGCAGGCCCGCCAGCTCGATGCACGGCCCGAAACCATCCGGGCTCCCGGCACCACGGCCCGCGCCCACGACGACCCGCGCCTTCGCCAGGCGGGAGGTGTCGGCGCCCTCGGCCGCCTGGACCCGGGTCATCGTCGCGCGCAGGTCCGCGGCGGACACCTCGGGCGCGAAGGTGACAACGTCACCGGCACCGGCCGACGCCGCAGGCACAGCCTCAACCGCGTGACCGGCCACGACGAGCACCGCCACCGGGCCGTCGACCCGCATCGTCTCGCGAACCGATCCGCCCATGACCTGGCGGACCACGGTCACCGGCGAACCGACACCGACCGGCTGCACCTCCACGACATTGGCCGCCATCGCGGTGTCCAGCCGGGCGGCCACGTGCGCCAGAACCTCGGTTGAACGAGGCGAGCCGGGCCCGACCAGCACGGTTGCGCCTGACGACGAGAGCGCCGAGACCACTGCCGCGGCATACCCGGCGGCGGCATACCGATCAAGGAACGCCGCCTGCGCGACCCGCACCGTCGCCACCCCGAACTCGCGCAGCTGCGCGACCCCGGCGTCGGGCACCGACCCGACGACGACCGCCTCGAGCGGGCCGTCGAGACCGCGTCCGACGGTCAGCGCCTCGAGCGAGACATCGGAGAGCTCACTTCCGTCGACCTCGACATAGACCAGTGCCATCAGCGCACCACCCCCAGCTCCTTGAGCACGGCCACGACCGCCGGGGCCGCCGACGCACCCTGGCCGAGGATCTCGACCTCGTTGGGGATCGGCGGCGGCAGCGCCAGCCCGACCCGCCCCGACCCGGCCGGGGTGAAGCCCGGTACTACCGTCTCGATGGCCACCTTCTTCGCCTTCATCCGGCCCATGAGCGAGGGGTACCGGGGTTCCACCCCGCCCTCGAGCACCGTCGCGACAACCGGCAGGGCGACCTCGAAGACCCCGGTCCCCTCCGGTCCGTCCGCCACGCACGACGCGACCGAGCCGTCGACCGCCACCGTCGAGCAGCCGGCCACGACCGGCCAGTCGAGCGCGTACGCCACGCGAACCCCCACCTGGAAGTCGCCGGTGTCGGCTGCGTCGTTGCCGAGGAGAACCACGTCGTATGGCGCCCCCGTGGCCGCCTTCGCCCGGACCACCTCGGCGATCGCCCGGGCCACGTCCGCCGGCCCGAAGGCAGCCGGGTCGGCCTCGATGTGGACCGCGGCCGTGACCCCGACCGACAGCGCGTCGCGGAGCTGGTCGACCGACTCGGCACCACCGAGGGTGAGCACCGTCGCGGACCCCTGGGTCGCATCGGCGATCTGGGTCGCGAGCTCGACCGCGCACTCCTCGTGCGGGCTCATCGTCGACCCGGTCATCGTCGCGTCGATGCCGAGGCCGTCAGCGGTGATGACCGGTTCGGTCGTCGCCTGCGGCACCCGCTTGACGCACACGAGCACCTCAGCCATCAGGCAAGCCCCCGGATCCGCAGGTTCTCCGGGTCGAACAGCGGCGTCGCGTCGTTGGCGGCCACGGTGACCGGGTAGAGCTCCTCCATGTACGACACCGCGAGCTGGTTGCCGACGACCGCCTGGTCCGGCGGGAGGAAGGCCATGAGCACGTGCTTGCCGAGGGAGGGCGCCGAGCCGGCCGTCGTCACGTACGGGTGATGCCCGTGCCCGTCGGTGAGCTGGCCACCGTCGCGGGTGACGATGGGCTCGCCGCCGAGCATGTAGCGCTTCACCCCGGAGGCCGAGGTGTGGTCGTCCACGGTCAACGAGCACAAGACCGTCTGCGGAGCCTCGGCGGCCTGGGCGACGATGGCCTCCTTGCCGATGAAGTCCTGGTCCTTGATCTTCGGCCGCTGCATCCCGCACTCGGCGAGGGTGCGCTCGGTGTCGAGCTCGTAGCCATAGGCCCGGTAGCCCTTCTCGATGCGACCGGTCGTGCCGTAGACCCCGATCCCGGCCGGGATCAGCTCGTGCGGACCGCCCGCCTCGAGGAGCCGGTCCCACAGCGCAGCGCCCGCCTCCATCGGGGTGTACAGCTCCCAGCCGTACTCACCGACATACGAGATCCGCGAAGCGAGGACCGAGAGGTTGCCGACCTCGATCTCGCGGCAGGTCCCGAACGGGAAACCGGCGTGCGAGACATCGGCCGAGGTCACCGAGGCGAGGATCTCCCTCGCCTTGGGTCCCCAGATCCCGATCGTCGTGTATGCCGACGTGACGTCGACGACCGTGGCTCCCTCGGGCATCCGGTCAGCGAACCACTTCTTGTCCGCCATGCCGTGCGCGCCACCGGTGACCACCCGGAAGTGGTCGTGGGCCAGCCGCATGACGGTGAGGTCGGAGCGGAAGCCACCACGGCTGTCGAGGACCGGGGTGTAGACGACCCGGCCGACCTTGACATCGGCCTGGGCGACGATGACCTGCTGCACCGCGGCCAGCGCGGCCGGGCCGACGACGTCGAAGATCGCGAAGGCCGACAGGTCGACCAGCGCCGCGGTCTCGCGCATCTGGAGGTGCTCGGCGTTGATGATCGGGCTCCACCACCGGGAGTCCCACTCGTGCTCACGCGGCATGCAGGCGTCGCCGAACTTCTCGACCAGGCCGGCGTTCGACTCGTACCAGTGCGGCCGCTCCCACCCAGCGGTCTCGAAGAAGACCGCCCCGAGCGCCTGCTGCGACTGGTGCATCGGCGCCAGGCGCACGCCACGACCCGAGGACCACTGCTCGGCCGGGTGGACGATGCCATAGGTCTTGTTGAAGGCCTCGGACGTGCGCGCCTTGACGTGCGCGCGGGTGCGCTGGTGCGGATAGAAGCGGGCGATATCGGAGTGACCGAGGTCGATCTCCGGGTTGCCGTGCGTCATCCACTCGGCGACCGCGCGGGCGGTGCCGGGGCCCTCCTTGATCCAGACCGCGGCGGCCGACCAGAGGCCCTTGACCTCGGGGGTCTCGCCGAGGATCGGGTACCCGTCAGGAGTGAGCGAGAGCAGGCCGTTGATCGCATAGCGGATCTGGGCCGACTCGTCGCCGAGCAGCTCCGGCATCAGCTCGAGGGCCTGCTCGAGCTGCGGGTCGAAGTCCTCGGAGGTGAACGGGAGCTCGGTCGGCGAGAGCGCCGACTGCTCGATCGAGGGGATCGTCTCGGGGTCGTGGAGGATCGCACGGTGGGCGTACGAGCCGACCTCCATGTCCGAGCCGTGCTGGCGCTCGTAGCAGAAGGTGTCCATGTCCCGGACGATCGGGAAGGAGATCTCGCCGGGGCGGGAGGCGAGCACCTCGCACGGGCCGACCGAGATCATCTGGTGCACGGCGGGGGTCAGCGGGATCTTCGCCCCGGCCATCGCGGCGACCTTCGGGGACCAGACGCCGCAGCAGACGACGACGGTCTGCGCAGCGATCGTCCCCGCGTTGGTCTCGACCGCGGTGATGCGGCCGTCGACGACCGTCATGCCGGTGACTTCGACGTTGGGGACGACGGTGAGGGCACCCATCTCCAGCGCGCGCTCACGCATGATGGTGCCGGCGCGCAGCGAGTCGACGACGCCGACGGTGGGGAACCACGCGGCACCGACGATGACCGAGGGGTCGAGGAAGGGCACCTTCTCGACGACCTGCTCGGGGGTGACGATCTCGGCGGGGATGCCCCATGCCTTGGCCGAGGACATCCGGCGGCGCAGCTCCTCCATCCGCTCCTCGGTACGGGCGACCTCGAAGCCACCGGACTCGGTGAAGACGCCCATCTCCTGGTACTGCTTCATCGAGTCGAGGGTGATGTCGGCGAACTCGCGGGAGTGGTCCACCGGGAAGATGAAGTTCGACGCGTGGCCGGTCGACCCGCCCGGGTTGGGCAGCGGACCCTTGTCGAGCTGGACGATGTCGGTCCAGCCGAGCCGCGCGAGGTGATAGCTCAGCGAGTTGCCGACGATGCCGGCGCCGATGACGACGACCTTGGCGGACTCGGGCAGGGTGGCCATGCGTGCTTCCTTCCGGTGACTGTCTTGGTGCGTATCATGCAACACAGCGCGTCATAAGCAACACTTGGGATCATCATCACGGTCGACGGCGCGCCGCGTCAACACGTCGACGACCACCCTGACGTGGCGGGAGAACCGGCGCCGGGGCGCGCGGAGTCCCACCACGTCAGGGGCGTCTCGCCAGGGCCTACTTGAGCCAGGCCGCGACCTTGTCGGGGTTCGCGTCGACCCACTTCTTCGCGGCGTCGTCCGGGGTCATGTTGTCCCGTGACATGTATGTCGACACGAGGTTCTGGTCGTCGTTGGTCCACTGGAACTTCTTGACCAGGCCGACCGCCGGCGAGCCGGAGGCGGCGAACTTGGCCGAGATGAGCTTGTTGAGCTTGTACGGCGGGTAGTCACAGGCGATGGTCTTCGGGTCCGCGTCGCACCCGTCGGTGTAGGCCGGCAGCTTGACCCGCGCCAGCTTCATCTCGGAGAAGAACCACTGCGGCTCGTAGAAGTAGGCGAGCAACGGGGTCTTGTTCTTCTCGGCCGAGCGGAAGGACTCGATCAGCGCCGCCTCAGACCCACCGACGACCACCTTGAAGTTGAGCTTGAGGTTGGTCACCAGCGCCTCGTCGTTGGTCACATAGGACGGGTCACCGTCGAGCAGCTGGCCCTTGTCGCCGGACTCGCTGGTCTTGAACAGGTCGGCGTACTTGTTGAGGTTTGCCGAGTCAAGGATGTCCGGGTACTTCTCCGCCATCCACGGCGGCACATACCAGCCGATGATCCCGTCGTTGCCGGTCGGGCCGGCATCCTCGACGGTCTTGCCATCGGTGATGTACTTCTTGATCAGGTCGTTGTGGCCCCAGTTCTCGACGACGGTGTCGATCGTCCCGCTCGCCATACCCTGCCAGCTCACCTCCTCCTTGAGGTCGGAGTAGGTGACATTGCAGCCCAGCTTGGTCTTGGCGACATACCCGATGACGTGGGCATTGGAGACATAGCCCGTCCACGGGTTGACCGCGATCCGCAGGTCGCCGCAGGCGGCCGCGGTTCCGGAGCCCCCGGTTGGGGCGGTCGCGTTCTGGATGGTGCCGCCCCCGCACGCGCTGAGCCCGAGGGCCAAGGCGGCGGCGACGCAGGCCAGCGTGAGCCGGCGGGTTCCTCGTGCCATGCGTGGTGTCCTTCCGTTCGCTTCGTGGTCGGTCACGAAGACATCTGTGGGTATGCCGGTCAGCTCTCGTAGCGGGCGGCGGCGTGTCGGGCGATGCGGTCGAGCATGACGCCCAGGGCGGTGATGGCCAAGCCGGCGGCCAGGCCCTTGCCGAAGAGCTCGCGCTGGGAGAAGCCGGCGACGACGATATAGCCGAGGCTGCCGCCACCGACCATGCCGCCGATGACGACCATCGACAGGACGTAGAGCAGGCCCTGGTTCGTCGCGAGGACGAGTGCCTCGCGGGCCATCGGCAGCTGCACCTTGGAGATCATCTGCCATGGGGTCACCCCGCTGGAGCGGGCCGCCTCGACGGTGGTCGGGCTCACCCCGCGGATGCCGTCAGCCACCAGCTTGGTCGCGATGGAGACGGCGTAGACGAGCGCGGCGACGATGGCGGTGAACCGGCCGGGCCCGAACAGGGCCAACGCCGGGACGAGGTAGACGAAGGCGGGGATGGTCTGGAAGGCGTCGAGGAAGGGCCGGATGATGACGTCGACCCGACGGCTGCGGCCCATGCCGACCCCAAGGACGACGGCGATGATCATGACGAGGAGGGTGGCGACGAGGGTCATCGTCAGGGTGACCATCGCGTCATTCCACAGGCCAGTGCCGAGGATGACCGCCTCACAGACGGCGGTGACCAGCGTCGGTCGCCAGCCACCGAGGAAGTACGCGATGGCGAGCAACACCAGCGCCATGAGCCACCACGGCGAGGTGGCGATGAGCGCCTGCAGCGGGTTGAGGAACCACACCGTGACGACTTCCTTGAAGCCGTTGGTGAAGGTGTCGACCGCGTCGACGAACGACCGGACCACGGTGTTGACGACGCTGGCGAGCTTCGGCCCGCTGAGGAACGAGAGCACCGGGACATTCTCGAAGGAGCCGAACTGCGCCAGGCTCAGGTAGGTCCGGGAGAGGACGACGGCGATGAGAACCGGCACGACGAGCAGCCCGATAGCGAACCGGCGCCCCGCGTTGCTCAGGTGCTTGCGCGGGGGCGACTCGTAACCCTCCTCGCTGGCCCAGCGCGGCAGGCGCTCGAGCCAGACAATGTTCTTCACGACGCCGGGACCGCCGACCGAGGCGACATCGGTGTGCCCGCCGCGTCGCTCGGCACGCTCGCTCGCGGCCGTCGTCGTCCGGTCGAGCATGATCGCCATGAGGACGATCGCCAGGCCGCCGACGAAGGCCGCGCCGATGTTGAGGGTCTGCAGCGCCGAGACGACCGGCTTGCCGAGCCCGGGTCCGTTGACGAGGGCGGCGATGGTCGCCATCGACAGGGCGGCCATCGTGCACTGGTTGACCCCGACGATGATCGTCCGTCGTGCCATCGGCAGCTGCACCTGCCGGAGCAGCTGCCGCGAGGTCAGGCCGAGGCTGCGAGAGGCCTCGATGGTGTTGGCCGAGACGGACTTGATGCCGTGCTCGGTGATCCGCACCAGCGGGGGGATGGCGTAGACAAGGGTGACGGCGACGGCGCACGCCGGGCCGATGCCGAAGAAGAGCGCCATCGGGGTGAGGTAGGCGAACGACGGCATGGTCTGCATGAGGTCGAGCACGGGGGTGACGACCGCCGACACCCGCTGGTTGCGCGCCATGAGGATGCCGAGCGGCAGGCCGATGATGACGCAGATGAAGACCGCGACGAAGGTGATGATGAGCAGGTCGATGCTGAACTGCCAGAGGCCGAAGACGCCGAAGAGGAAGGTGCAGACCAGGACGAGAATCGTCGAGCGGATCCCCGCGAGGGCGTAGGTGACCCATCCGATGAGGGCCATGACCCCCAGCCACCCGATCTCGGGCACCGGGCGCGGGAAGACGGCGGTGCTCAGCAGGCCCTGCAGGGCGGTGATGATCCCGTTGAGGGCCGCACTGATCCCGCCGATGACGTACTTCATGAACCAGTTGGACTGGCCCGACCCTTCGATGGAGTCGCGGAAGTCGTTGAGCCAGGTGTGCAGCCCGGTCGTCTGGGCGAAGGGCAGCTCGAGGGTGTCCCGGTTCTTGACGACCAGCCACAGGGCGACCCACACGACGACGAGCCCCAGCAGCTTCCGGCCGGTGTAGCGCTTCTTCGTCGGGTCGACATACGGCTGCTCCTCCTTGACCCCGGCGCGAGGTGGAGCGATGGCGGTGCTCATGACGCGTCCTCGGCGACGACGACGCGGAGGATGTCCTCGTCGTCGACGATGCCGACGACCCGGTCACCCTCGGCAACCCGGACCGGGCCGTGCGTGGCGAGGACGGCTCGGGCGGCGTCACGGACGATGGTGCTCGCCTGGAGGACCGGGCTGCCCGCAGCCTCCGTCCCGGTGGCCTCGCGCATGACCCAGCGCAGCGTGAGCACGTGCGACTTGGGGACCTCGGAGACGAAGTCGCGGACGTACTCGTCGGCAGGGGCGCCGACGACCTCGTCCGGGCGGCCGATCTGGATCACCGCGCCGTCGCGCATGATGAGGATGCGGTCGCCGAGCTTGAGCGCCTCCTGCAGGTCGTGGGTGATGAAGACCATCGTCTTGCCCACCTCGTGGTGCAGCCGGATGACCTCGTTCTGCATGTCCCGCCGGATGAGCGGGTCCAGCGCCGAGAAGGGCTCGTCGAACATCAGCACGGCCGGGTCGGCGGCCAGCGCCCGGGCCAGCCCGACCCGCTGCTGCATGCCCCCGGAGAGCTGCTCGGGGAAGTTGCGCTCGTAGCCGCTGAGCCCGACGAGATCGACCATCTCCTGGGCTCGGTTGCGCCGGGAGTCCTTGCCCTCGCCGCGGACCTCGAGGCCGAAGGCGATATTGTCGATCACCTTGCGGTGCGGCAGCAGACCGAAGTGCTGGAAGACCATCGACACCTTGTTGCGGCGGATCTCCCGCAGGGCGGGGTCGGAGAGCTTGGTGATGTCCTGGCCGTCGAGGATCACCTCGCCGGAGGTCGGCTCGATCAGCCGGGTGATGAGCCGGACCAGGGTCGACTTCCCGGACCCGGACAGGCCCATGACGACGAAGACCTCCCCCGGCGCGACATCGAACGAGACATCGCGGACGCCGATGACGTGGCCGCTCTTGGTCTGCAGCTCCTTGCGGGACAGCTGAAGGTCCGGCGTGCCGATGAGCTTCTCGGCGTTCGGGCCGAAGATCTTCCACAGCGACTTCACCTGAAGGGCGGGCTCGGTCATGGTGACGGCTCCGTTCGTGGGGCGGGTCGAGGATCTGCAGGTGGCGGGTAGAGCGGTGAACCCGCGCGGTGGCTGAACCACGGCGCGTCCAACGGGGGTAGCGGAGTGTTCCCAGCGATGAGGTCCGCGGACTTCTCCGCGAGCATCATCACCGGGGCGTAGATATTGCCGTTCGTCACATAGGGCATCGACGAGGCGTCGACGACCCGCAGGCCCTCGACCCCATGGACCCGCATCGTCAGCGGGTCGAGCACGGACTCGCCGTCGACCCCCATCCGCGCGGTGCATGACGGGTGCAGGGCCGTCTCGGCGTCGTGCCGCACCCAGTCGAGGATCTCCTCGTCGGTCTCCACCCCTGGCCCGGGCGAGATCTCCCCGGCGTTGAAGGGCTCGAAGGCCGGCTGGGTGAGGATGTCGCGGGCAACGCGGATCGCCTCGACCCACTCGCGCCGGTCCTGGTCGGTGGAGAGGTAGTTGAAGGTCATCGACGGCTTGTCGTGCGGGTTCGCCGAGCGGATCCGCAGCGTCCCGCGAGCGTCGGAGTACATCGGCCCGATGTGGACCTGGTAGCCGTGCCCCTTGACCGGGCTCGTCCCGTCATACCGGATAGCGATGGGGAGGAAGTGGAACATGAGGTTCGGGTAGTCGACGTCCTCGTTCGAGCGGACGAAGCCACCACCCTCGAAGTGGTTCGTCGCGCCGAGGCCGCGACGGAAGAACAGCCAGTCGGCGGCGAGCTTGGGGCGGGCGCTCCACTTCAGCCCGGGGGCGATCGAGACCGGCAGGCGGCTCGCGTACTGGATGTAGACCTCGAGGTGGTCCTGGAGGTGCTCCCCGACGCCGGGGACGTCCGCGACGACGTCGATGCCGAGCCCGCTCAGGTGCTCGGCGTTGCCGACCCCGGAGAGCTGGAGCAGCGCCGGGCTGTTGATCGCGCCACTGCAGAGGACGACCTCGCCGGCCCGCACGGTGTGCCGCCGGCCGAGCTGCTCGTACTCGACGCCGACCGCTCGGGTGCCCTCGAAGAGGATCCGCGTGGTCAGGGCGAGGGTGCGCACGTGCAGGTTGGGCCGGTCCATGACCGGGTGGAGGTATGCGCGGGCCGCCGAGAGCCGCCGCCCGTTGCTGATCGTCCGGTCGAACCGGGCGAAGCCCTCCTGGCGGTAGCCGTTGACGTCATCGGTCAACGGGTAGCCGGCCTGCTGGGCGGCCTCGAAGAAGGCCCCGAAGAGCGGGTTCGTCGCCGGGCCACGCTCGAGGACCAGCGGGCCGGAGCCGCCGCGCCAGCGGTCCGCCCCGGCGAGACAGTTCTCCATCCGCTTGAAGTACGGCAGGCAGTGCGCATAGTCCCAGGAGGCCATCCCGGGGTCGGCGGCCCAGCGCTGGTAGTCCATCGGGTTGCCCCGCTGGAAGATCATCCCGTTGATCGAGCTGGACCCGCCGAGGACCTTCCCGCGGGCGTGGTAGATCCGACGGTTGTTCATGAACGGCTCGGGCTCGGACTCGTACTTCCAGTCGTAGAGCGGGTTGCCGATCGAGAAGGGCAGGGCCGCCGGCATGTGGATGAGCGGGTCGATGATGAGGTCGGCCCGGCCCGCCTCGAGGACGAGGACCGAGGTGCCCGGGTCGGCGGAGAGCCGGTTGGCGAGGACGCAGCCGGCCGAGCCGCCGCCGACGATGACGAGGTCGACCCGATCCGGGGCCGGCAGCAGGGTGCGCCCGACGAGCTTCTGCGGGAGAGCCTTCACGAGAACCACCCCGAGGGGGCCGGGGCGAGGTTGTGCCACACGTGCTTGGTCTCCTGGTACTCCTCGAGCCCGAGGTGGCCGAGCTCGCGGCCGATCCCGGACTGCTTGTATCCGCCCCATTCCGCCTGCGGCACGTAGGGGTGGTAGTCGTTGACCCACACCGTGCCGAGGCGCAGTCGCGCCGCGACCCGCTCGCCGCGCCCGGCGGTCTGCGTCCACACGGCTCCGGCCAGCCCGTAGATCGTGTCGTTCGCCAGCGCCACCGCCGCGTCCTCGGCCTGCGCCGGGGTCGCGCCGGAGAAGGTCTCGACGGTCAGCACCGGCCCGAAGGACTCGTCCTGGACCACGGACATGCCGCTGTGGCACTGGTCCAGCACCGTGGGCAGGTAGTAGAAGCCCTTCTCGTATGCCGAACCGGACGGTCGGGCTCCCCCGCACCGCAGCCGGGCGCCCTCGGCCAGGCCCGCGGCGACATACGCCTCGACCTTGGCGAGGTGACCGGCCGAGGTGAGCGGGCCACTCTGGGCGGACTCGTCGAAGGGGCCCCCGAGCCGGATCTGGCTCGCCCGGCGGACGATCTCGTCGACGAAGTCCGCGGCGACCGACTCCTCGACGATGAGGCGCGCACCTGCGGAGCAGACCTGGCCGGAGTGGAGGAAGACGGCGGTGAGGGCGTGGTCGACGGCGATGGCGAGATCGGCGTCGGCGAAGACGATATTGGGGTTCTTCCCGCCGAGCTCGAGCGCGACCCGCTTGACCGTCGGAGCGGCTGCGGCCATGAGGTGTCGACCGACGGCGAGGCTGCCGGTGAACGAGACGAGGTCGACGCGGGGGTCCGCGGACAGCGGCCCGCCGCAGCCGGCGCCGGTGCCGAGGACGAGGTTGGCCACGCCCGCGGGCAGTCCGGCCTCCTCGAGCAGGCGGACCAGGTGGATGGTCGAGTGCGGGGTGATCTCGGAGGGTTTGAGAACGAAGGCGTTGCCGGCGGCGAGGCAGGGCGCGACCTTCCACGAGGCCTGCAGCAGCGGGTAGTTCCACGGGGTGATGAGTGAGCAGACCCCGATCGGCTCCTTGACCACGGTGGCGGCGATGCCCGGCCGGCCGGTGTCGACGACCCGCCCCAGGTCCGAGCCGGCGACGGCGGCGTAGTGGCGGAAGACCGAGACGACATCGGCGACGTCATACTCGCTCTCGACATACCGCTTGCCGGTGTCGAGGGACTCGGCCCGGGCGATCTCGGCGGCGTCGCGTTCGAGCAGGTCGGCGACCCGGGCGAGCAGGGCGCCGCGGTCGCGGGCCGGGGTCGCGGGCCACGAGCCGGTGTCGAAGGCGGCGCGGGCAGCGGCGATCGCCGCACGGGTGTCGGCATCGCTCGCCTCGGTGACGGTGCCGACGTGGGCGCCGTCGGCGGGGCAGATGATCTCGCGGCGACCGTCAGCTGCGCCGGTCGTCCAGGTGCCCGCGATGAAGAGATCGCCCACTCCACCTCCGCTCTGAGGGTCGGTGTTGCTTATCTTGCAACGGTCGACACACTGCGCAACAGCATGGCTGTGACGCCGGTCACGGTCAAGCGCTGATCTCAGGGTGCCGCACCTCGCCTGTGCTCGGCCATCCCTGAGGCGAGGCTAGACCGGGCGCCACCCGAGCTGGTTCGAGACGTCGTCGGCGGCTGCCCGGACCAGTGGCGCGAGCTCGGCCTGACGGGCCGCACCGAACCGGAAGGTCGGCCCGGAGACACTGACCGAGGCGATGATCTCGCCGTGCGCGTTGCGGACCGGGGCAGCCACGGCGGTCAGGCCGAGGTCGAGCTCGTCGGCGGCGACGGCGTAGCCCTTGGCGCGGACCTCCGCGAGCTCAGCGTCCAGCCGGCCGCGGTCGGTGATCGTCGCCGGGGTGTAGGACCGCAGCTCACCCAGGGTGCGCGTCAGCTCGGGCTCGGCGAGCTCGCTGACGAGCACCTTGCCGTTGGACGTCGCGTGCAGTGGGATGTGCTGCCCGACCCAGTTGTATGACGACAGCGTCGACGGGCCGCTGATCTGGTCGAGGTAGAGCGCGGCATCCCCGGAGCGGACGACGATATTGACCGTCTCGTTCGTCGCCGCGGCGAGGCGCCGCGCAACGGGGCGGGCCTCCTGGACCAGGTCGAGCCGGGCGTTGGTCGCTCCGGCGAGCCGCAGGACGCCCGCGCCGAGACGGTACTTACCGCGGTCCTCGACCTGCTCGACCAGGCCCCGTTGCTCCAGGGTCGCCACCAGGCGGCTCGCCGTGCTCTTGTGCACCCCGAGCTCGGCGGCCAGCCAGGTCACCCCGACTGTGCCGTGGTGGGCCAGCAGCTCGAGAATGGTGATCGCCCGCTCGACCGACTGGACGCCGGTGCGATCTTCGCCTGTGTTGCGCATGGCGCGACGATACGTGAGGGTGGCGGTTCGGGGTAGATGCCGCGCCCGGAGCGGGCTATCGTGCCTGCCGTCGACGCGTGTTGCGTCATACGATCGAGGTTGCGTCATACGCGACGCCTTGCCCGGAAGGAAGCCCACGTGACCGCTCGGGACTACGTCCTCATTCTCTCCTGCCCGGACCAGCGCGGCATCGTCGCGACGGTGACCCAGCTGCTCTTCGAGCGCGGGGCGAATATCGAGGAGAGCCAGCAGTTCGACGACGTGCGCACCGACCAGTTCTTCATGCGGATCCGGTTCTCCGTGCCGGAGGGCGGACCCGAGCTGGAGCGGTGGCGGGACTGGTTCGGCCCGGTCGCGACCGACTTCGCCATGGAGTGGGCGATCTGGGACGCGGCGACGAGGTACCGGACCCTGATCATGGTGAGCAAGTTCGGGCACTGCCTCAACGACCTGCTCTTCCGGTGGCGCTCAGGGCAGCTGAACATGGACATCGTCGGGATCGTCTCCAACCACCCCGACATGGAGCCGCTGGCCCGGTCCTATGGCGTCCCCTACCACCACATCCCGATCACCGCCGAGACCAAGCCCGAGGCCGAGGCCGCGCTGATGGCGATCGTCGAGGGCGAGGGGGTCCACCTCATCGTCCTGGCGCGGTACATGCAGGTGCTCTCCGACGCCCTCGCCCGGCGGATGTCGGGACGGATCATCAATATCCACCACTCCTTCCTTCCCTCGTTCAAGGGGGCCAAGCCCTACCACCAGGCCTTCGCCCGGGGGTCAAGCTCGTCGGCGCGACCGCGCACTATGTGACCGCCGACCTCGACGAGGGCCCGATCATCGAGCAGGACGTCACCCGGGTCGACCACCGGATGACCGCCGACGACCTTGTCCTGGCCGGCGAGGAGGTCGAGTCCCGGGTGCTCGCCCGCGCGGTGAAGTGGCACTGCGACTCACGCGTCCTGCTCAACGTCGACCGGACCGTCGTCTTCAGCTGACCGGCGCTCGGGTCTCGGCAGGCGTTGGCGTCGGCGTTGGCGCTGGCGCTGGCGCTGGCGGGCCGATATCGAGGTGCCGTTGTCGGGGGCCCGTGGCAGGCTCGCCGTCATGACCACCGACGGCCCCGCTGCCAAGGCGATCCTCCGCGAGTACCTCCAGGCCCAGCGCCAGGTGCTACTCGACAAGCTCGACGGCCTGAGCGAGCAGCAGGCGCGCACTCCGGTGACCGGCACCGGCACCAATGTCGCGGGCGTCATCAAGCACACCGTCAGTGTCGAGTCGGCCTACCTCGGGATGTGCCTCGGCCGCCCGTTCCCGGTCGAGCTGCCCTGGCTGGGCGATGACGCGCCCGACAACGACGACATGTGGTTGACGCCGACGCAGAGCATCGGCTGGCTCGTCGACCTCTGCCGCCAGGTGTGGGCGCACGCCGACGAATCGATCGAGGCCCTCGACCTCGACACCCCCGGTTCCGTGCCGTGGTGGCCCGGGCGTGCGGTCACCCTCCAGCGCCTCCTCGTCCACGTCATTGCCGAGTATGCGCGGCACGCCGGTCACCTCGACATCGCCCGCGAGCAGCTCGATGGTGCGGTCGGCTACCGGGCCGCGTCGCCGAACCTGCCGAGCGCCGACGACGCGCAGTGGTGGGCCGACTATGTCGCGAAGCTGCGGGCCATCGCTGCCGAGGCCTCGACCGAGCCCGTCCACCTCGCCGACCTGCAGGGTCCTAGCTAGCGGTCCCCTGTGGCCCGCCATGGTTGTTCGGCTTTGCCCCTTATAGAGGTATGGCGAGATGGAACAACCGTGGCGACCACGGGCGGCCGCGGCGCCGGATCGGCCTGCGGTGCTCAGTCGCCGAGCTCGCGGCGGCGGCGGACGACATACTCCTCGAGCTCTGCCCGCACCGCGTCGTCGATGGGCGGGGCGACATACTCAGCCAGTCGCTTGGTCGCGATCTCACCCGCGCGGGTGTTCGCGTCGCGGGCCCCGTTGCGCAGCCACCGCTCGTAGTTCTCCGAGGAGGACAGGAAGGGGCGGTAGAAGCAGGTCCGGAAGCGCTCCATCGTGTGCATCGACCCGAGGAAGTGGCCGCCATGGCCGACCTCCTGGTGGGCGTCGAAGCCGAGCGAGCCCTCGTCGATCTCCAACGGCTTGAACTGGTGCTGGAGCATCGCCGTGATCTGCTCGTCGACGATGAACTTCTCGTATGACGCAACGAGGCCTCCGTCGAGCCAGCCCGCCGTGTGCATGACCCAGTTCGTCCCCGCGAGGAAGGTCGGCATCAGGGTCATGAGCGACTCGTAACCGGCCTGGGCGTCGGCGACCTGGGAGGAGGACAGCCCGCCACCGGAGCGGAAGGGCAGGCCGAAATGCCGGGCGATCTGGCCGGTGCAGAGCAGCCCGATCCCGGACTCGGGGGTGCCGAAGGTCGGTGAGCCGCTCTGCATGTCGATATTCGAGAGGAAGGACCCGAAGACCACCGGAGTGCCGGCGCGGACCAGCTGGGCCAAGGCGATGCCGGAGAGGGCCTCGACGATCTGCTGGACCAGGGCCGCCGGGATGGTCACCGGCGACATCGCGCCCATGAGGATGAACGGGGTGAGGACCACCGGCTGCCCGGCCTCGGCATACTCGAAAAGGGCGTCGAGCATCCGGTCGTCCCAGCGCAGCGGCGAGTTGCAGTTGATCAGCGAGATGCACGCGGGCGTGCGCTCGATCGACTCGCGGCCGCCGAAGAGGATCGACGACATCGCGATGGTGTCCCGGGCGTTGCCACCCGAGACGACATTGCCCATGTAGATCTTGTCGGTCAGCGTCATCAGGGCGAGGTTCATGTCGAGATGCCGACTGTCCAGCGGGGTGTCATTGGGCTCGCAGACCACCCCACCGGCCGAGTCAAGCACCGGAGAGGTCTGGGCGAGCCGGAGGAAGTTCTGGTAGTCGTCGAAGGAGGCGTCGCGGCGGACCTCACCCTGACGGACGAAGGGCGGGCCGTAGACGGCGCCGAAGACCATGGCGTCGCCGCCGATGTGGACGGTGTTCGCGGGGTTGCGGGCCTGGATGTCGAACTCCCGCGGCGCCTTGGCGACCTGGGCGAGGACGAACTCGGGGTCGAGGAAGACGGTGTTCTCCTCGACCTTCTGGCCGGCGTCGCGGAAGAGCTCGAGCGCGCGGTCGCTCATGAACTCGACGCCGATCTCGGTCATCAGGCGCCGCCAGGCCGCGTCGATCTGGGCCATCGCATCGGCGGACAAGATCTCGTACCGCGGCATGACATTGCGGAACACGGCAACTCCAGTGCTGGACAGGACCGGCGAGCCGGTCGTCCTGGGCGGGACCGGCACCACCTGGTCGGTGGCTCGATGACGACGGCGGGTCGTGGCGCCTCGCACCTTGACCACGACCCCAACGTGATCTTAGCCTCATTCTATGGAACTGCGGTTCCATAATATGAAACCTTGCCGGGCCGCCGAAAAGGCACCGGCCCACGACATGAAGGGCCCACGATGCAGGCGAGCACCGGCACGCAGGCGGTCGACCGCGCTGCCGCCCTGGTCCGCCTCGTCGTCCAGTCCCCCGCGCCGGTGCCCGCCGTCGACCTCGCCGCCAGCGCGGGCTTACCCAAGTCGACGACGAGCCGGCTGCTCAGCGCCATGGAGCGCAACCACCTGCTCGCCCGGACCGCCGACGGAACCTGGGTCGCCGGCCCGCTCTTCGCCAGCTATGCCTCCGGGCCCAATGTCGACTCCGACCTCATCCGGCTGGCCCATCCCACCCTGCTGTCGATCAGCGAGCTCACCGGCGAGGCGGTCCACCTCGCGGTGGCCCGCGGAGACCAGGTCGAGCAGGTCGACCAGGTCGACGCGACATACCTGCTGGGCAGCCGCAACTGGGTGGGCGTCCCCGTCCCCCCGCACGTCTCGGCGCTAGGCAAGGCGCTCTACGCCGGCGGTGCGCTGCCGCTGCCGACCGGCCCCCTCGAGACCCCGACGAGCGTCTCGATCGGCACCGCCGAGGAGCTGCGTCGGCACCTCGCGTCGGTCCGCACGGCGGGCTACGCCGTGACCGTCGACGAGCTGGAGGTCGGCCTCACCGGTGTCGCCGCCCCAGTGACCAGGGGCACCGTGGTCGTCGCAGCGGTCGGCATCTCCGGACCGACCTCACGCCTGCAGCCCACGCTCGAGGCCACCGGCCGGATCATCACCCAACACGCCCGGTCCCTCTCGGCCCGGCTCAGTCGCACCATCAAGGAAGGCGCCGCATGACACCCGAGGAGATCCTTCAGGGGCTCTACGACCTCACCCTCGTGGGCAATGGCCCCGAGGTGCTCTCGTTGACCAACCAGGCGCTGGCCCTGCAGATGGAGCCGTCGACATTGCTCTTCGACGCCCTCATCCCGGCGCTGGAGGAGGTCGGCGCCCGCTTCGAGCGCGGTGACTTCTTCGTCCCCGAGATGCTCATCGCGGGGCGGGCCATGGCCGGCTCGATGGAGGTGCTGCGCCCGCTGCTCGCCGACACCGGCGTGGAGACGATCGGGAAGTTCGTCATGGGCACCGTCCAGGGCGACGTCCACGACATCGGCAAGAACCTCGTCAACATCATGCTCGAGGGTGCCGGCTTCGAGGTCATCGACCTCGGCGTCCAGGTCAAGCCGGAGAAGTTCGTCGCGGCGATCGAGCAGCACCAGCCCGACATCGTCGGCTTCTCGGCCTTCCTCACCACGACGATGCCGATGTTCAAGGCCAACCTCAATGCGCTGGAGAAGGCCGGCCTGCGCGACTCGGTCATCGTCATGGTCGGCGGCGCGCCGGTCACCCAGGAGTATGCCGACGTCGTCGGCGCCGACGGCTACGCCGCCGACGCCTCCCAGACGGTGAAGCGGGCCAAGGCCCTGCTCGAGGCGCGCCGCGCCAAGGTCATGGCATGAACCGGTATGACGGCCCGGTCCGCGAGACCGTCCTGCGCTCGGCCACCAAAGAGGTCGTCATGGCCTCGGACCGCCCGTTCTGCATCATCGGGGAGCGGATCAACCCCACCGGGCGCAAGCTCTTCCAGGAGCAGCTGCGCGCCGGTGACCTCTCGCTCATCGAGAAGGACGTCCACGCCCAGGTCGCCGGCGGGGCCGACGTCCTCGACGTCAACATGGGCGTTCCGCTGACCGACGAGGCCGAGCTGCTGGTCAAGGCGATCCGGCTGGTCCAGACCCTGACCGACCTGCCGATCTGCATCGACTCCTCGGTCGTCGAGGCGCTCGAGGCCGGTCTTGCGGCATACCAGGGTCGTGCGCTGGTCAACTCGGTCACCGCGGAGGACGAGCGGCTCGAGGCGATCCTCCCGCTCGTCAAGAAGTACGACGCCGCGGTCATCGCGCTGCCCAATGACGCCGACGAGATCCCCATGGAGGCCGACAAGCGGATCGAGCTGACCGAGAAGATCGTCCGGGTCGCGACGCAGGAGTACGGCATCGCCATCGAGGACATCGTCATCGACCCGCTCGCGATGCCGATCGGCGCCGACGGCACGGTCGGCCGGACCGCCTTAGAGACGATCGCCCGGGTGCACGAGCGCTGGGGCCTGAACATGACCTGCGGCGCCTCGAATGTCTCCTTCGGTATGCCGGGCCGGCACGCGATCAACTCCTCGTGGCTGCCGCTGGCGATGGGCGCCGGGATGACCAGCGCGATCATGGACGCCCGGACCCCGCAGATCGTCGAGGCGGTCCGTGCCGCCGACCTGCTGCTCGGCAACGACGCGTGGGGCTCGGCGTGGATCGCCGCGTTCCGGGCCAAGCAGGCCGCCGTCGGCCCGTCGTGACGCCCCCGAAGAGCCCGCCCCAGCACCCCCACCCCGAGCCGCCCGAGAACCTCGCCGGGCTCGGCCGCGAGGGGCTCCTCGAGCTGCCCGCCCCGGTCACCGAACGCCAGGTCGCCCACGACGGCACCGGCCGGGTGCTCCTCTCGTTCAGCCCGTCCGGTCGCGACGTCCGCGTGCCCCCAGGGGTCACCGTCTTCGACGCGGCGAGCTGGAATGGCATCGCCATCGACTCGACCTGCGGCGGGCACGGGACATGCAAGAAGTGCCACATCCAGGTCCTCGGCGGGTCGGTGCCGGTGTCCCGACTGGACACCCGGGCGTTCACCCCCGACCAGCTCCGGGCCGGTTGGCGGTTGGCCTGCCTGGCCCAGGCGACCAACGACCTGTCCGTCGAGGTCCCACCGCTGGTCACCCGCCCGAAGGCCGCAACGGTGGGGGTGGGCCGGCAGGTCATCCTCCGTCCCGCCGTCCAGAAGCGGTATGTCGAGCTCGCCGAGCCGAGCCTGGCCGACCAGCGCACCGACCTCGTCCGGCTGCTCGATGCCGTCGACGACCTCGAGCTGACCGCCGACCTCCACGCGCTGCGGCGGCTGCCCGGCGTCCTGCGTGCCGCCGACTTCAAGGTCACCGCCGTGGTCGTCGACGACGCCCTCGTCGATGTCGAGGCCGGCGACACGACCGAGCGGATGTTCGGCCTGGCCGTCGACCTTGGGACGACGACGGTCGTCGCGACCCTGCTCGACCTCACCACCGGAACCCCGGTGAGCGTCCACTCCATGCTCAACAAGCAGCAGCCCTTCGGCGCCGATGTCATCACCCGGATCAGCGCGACGATGATGGACCCCACCGCGCTCGACCGGCTCCGCCAAGCGGCCACCGACACCCTGACCGAGCTCGTCGCCGACGTCTGCCGGGACGGCTCGGTCGCACCCGAGGAGGTGTACGAGGTCGCCATTGCCGGCAATGCGACGATGGTCGCCCTGCTGCTGGGCGTCGACCCCGAGCCGATCGGGGTCGCCCCGTTCATCCAGGCCAGCGCGACCTGGCCGACCGTTCGGGCCACCGAGATCGGGCTGAGCCTGCACCCCGGTGCGCGCGTCGTCCTCATCCCCGCGCTCGGTGCGTATGTCGGCGGCGACATCGTCGCCGGGATGCTCGCCGCCGGGATGGACCGCGACAAGCGGACCCGGCTGTTCATCGACGTCGGGACGAACTGCGAGATCGTCCTGTCCGACGGGGAGACCATCGTCGCCACCGCCGCGCCGGCCGGGCCGGCCTTCGAGGGCGGCTCGATCCGGTGCGGCATGCGCGCCGCCGATGGTGCGATCGAGGTCGTCCGGCTCGGTGAGGATGTCACCCTCCAGGTCATCGGTGACGTCGCCCCGCTCGGGCTGTGCGGCTCCGGGCTGGTCGACGCCGTCGCCGAGCTGGTCAAGGTTGGCCTGCTCGATGCGTCCGGGCGCTTCGTCACCGACGAGGTCGCCGCGACGCTCGCGCCCACCCTCGCCCCCCGTCTCACCTCGATCGGGCAGGAGCGCGTCTTCGTCCTGCACTCCCCCACCCCAGAGGCGCCGCCGCAGGACTGCGTCTACCTCTCCCAGCGCGACGTCCGCGAGCTGCAGTTCGCCAAGGGCGCCATCGCCACCGGCTGGGCGCTGCTGCTCGAGGAGCTCGGCGTCGCACCCCGCGACGTCCAGCAGGTCCTCCTCGCCGGCTCGTTCGGCTCCTATCTCTCGGCCGCCTCAGCGGTGCGGATCGGGCTGGTCCCCAAGCTGCCAGTGCTGCGGATCGTCTCGGCCGGCAATGTCGCCGGCGAGGGCGCGAAGATGGCCTTGCTCAGCTCGCGCGAGCGGGCCGGCGCGACCGCCCTGCTCGAGGAGGTGCGCTATGTCGAGCTCTCCGACCGGTCCGACTTCAACGACCGGTTCATCGACCACCTCTCCTTCCCCGGGTAGCCGCCGGGTCGGCCTCGTCGCCTGCGGCGCGATCGCGGCACACTGCTCGACCGTGGCCGCCGAGTCGGGTTGGACCCTCGACGTCCACCCGCTGCCGCCGCTGCTGCACAACCATCCCGACCGGATCGCCGCGGCCGTCGAGGACCTCGTCACGCGGCTGCGGCCGGCATACGACGTCGTCGTCGTGGGGTACGCGGACTGCGGGACCTACGGCGCCCTCGACGAGGTCTGCCAGCGGCTGTCCGTCGCGCGCCTGCCCGGGCTGCACTGCTACGACCTGTATGCCGGTGCGGATGTCGTCCGCGACCTCATGGCGGCCGAGCCGGGCACCTACCTGTTCACCGACTTCCTCGTGAAGTCGTTCGACCGAACGGTTATTCGTGAGCTGGGCCTCGACCGGTATCCCGAGCTGCGCGAAGCGTATTTCGGGAACTACCGATCTGTCGTATGGCTGACCCAAAATGAGGATCCCGAGCTGCGCGCAGCCGCCGACGCCGCCGCCGAGGCCCTGGGGCTGCCGCTGACGGTGCGGCATACCGGGCTGGCCGGGCTCACCGCGGCGCTGCGCGACCTGGTCCAGGCCTGACCGACCGAGCGACGCGCCGGCGCTCGGGCGTCAGTGTGCCAGCGCCGCCGCCATCGCCCGGATGTGCTCGGGCGAGGAGCCGCAGCAGGCCCCGATCACGTCGACCCCAAGGGCGCGAAGCTCCCGGGCGTGCTCGGCCATGTGATCGGGGTCGACCTCGTAGCGGAACTCCCCCTCGTGCAGCTGCGGGAGCCCGGCGTTGGACTGGGCGACGATGAGGGTGGCGCCCTCCCGGGCCCCGTTGAGCTCGGCGGCGATGGCCACCATCTCCTCCGGGCCGCGCCCGCAGTTCGCTCCCACGGCGTCGACGCCGGCCTCGGTCAGCGCGGTGACGGCGGCCGCCGGGGTCACGCCCATCATCGTCCGCCGGTTGGTGTCGAAGCTCATCGTCGCGATGACCGGAAGGTCGGGGGCGACCTCGTGCGCCGCCGCGACCGCCGCCCGGGACTCGGTCAGATCGGACATCGTCTCGATAAGGACGAGGTCGATCCCGCCGGCGACGAGCCCGCGGAGCTGCTCGGCGAAGTGCTCCTGCGCCTCGGCGGCGGTCAAGGTGCCAAGCGGCTCGAGCAACTCACCGGTCGGCCCGATGTCGCCGGCGACGAGGGCCCCGTGACGGTCGGCGACCGATCGGGCCAGCCGGGCGCCCGCACGGTTGACCTCGACGACCCGGTCCCCGAGGTCGTTGAGGGCCAGCCGGGGCTCGGTCGCGCCGAAGGTGTTCGTCGTGAGGATGCTCGCCCCCGCAGCGGCATACTCCTCATGGAGCGCCTCGATGGCCGCCGCGTTCTCCAGGTTCCACAGCTCGGCCGGCATCCCCGGGGGCAGGCCGCGCTGCTGGAGCAGCCAGCCGTACCCCCCGTCGACGATGGCCGGGCGGCCGGCGAGCAGGGCGGTGAGGCGGTTGGTCGGCACCGGGACATGGTAGTCGGGGCCGGGTCGGCGCCGAGTGCTCGCCGGGTCGGCGCCGGCCGCAGCGTACGGTGTGCCGATGGCCTCCGACGCGACCGCCTCCCCCGGCCCCGACCGGCCCGGACCGCAGCACCCGAGCGCGCACGGACGCCTCGTCCTGGTCCGTCATGGGCAGACGCTGTGGGCGGCGACGGGACGGCATACCGGGCGCACCGACGTGCCGCTCACCGCCGCCGGCGAGGCGTCCGCGCGCGCCCTGCCCATCCTTCTCGAAGGGTTCACCCTCGGCGAGGTGCGGACCTCGCCGCTGGCCCGGGCCCGGGAGACCGCCCGCCTCGCGGGCTTGACGGCGGTCGTCGACGACCGGCTGGCCGAGTGGGACTACGGCGGCTACGAGGGTCTGACGGCGGCGCAGATCCGCCATCGGACCGGTACGGCGTGGTCGGTCTTCCGCGACGGCGTCGTCCCTGGTGCCACTCCGGGCGAGACCCTCGCCCAGGTCGCCGACCGGGCGCGCCGAGTGCTCGACGACGTCCTCCCGGCGCTGGACGGCGCCGATGTCGCGCTGGTCGCCCACGGCCACCTGCTGCGGGTGCTCGCCGCGGTCTACCTCGGGCTGGACCCGCAGGCCGGCGAGCTGCTGCTCCTGGACCCTGCCTCGGTCAGCGTGCTCGAGGAGGACCGCGACCAGCCCGCGATCAGGCGCTGGAACGAGGTCGTCCCCCGGGGACTCACGAGCTGAGCAGCTCTTGCCGCCAGGCCTCGGTTTGGGCCACCTGGTTGAAGGTGAACAGGTGCAGCCCGCCGATCCGGGCCTGCGGGTCCTCCGCCGAGTGCCCGACGACGGAGAGGAATCGCTCAGGGGTGTATCCCGGGGCGAGCAGGCGGCTCATCGTCCGCTTCTGCTTGGTGAGGAAGCGCAGCGACTCCCCGACCCCGATCCGGGTGCCCATGGCGACGAGCTTGGCCGTCTCGACCGGGCCGGGCAGGCCGACGAGCACGGGCAGCGCGACACCCCGCCGTCGCAGCCGCCCCACCCAGGCGGTGACCAGCTTGGGGTCGAAGGTCATGTTCGAGACGATATGGGTCGCATAGGTCCGCTTGTCCCACATCGACTGGATCGTCACGTCGTCGTGGATGGCCGGGTGCGACTCCGGGTAGCCGGTGATGCCCACGTGGACGAACGGGTGCGGTATGACGGCCAGGTCCTTGAGCAGGTCCACGGAGCTGTGGTAGTCCCCGACCGGGTCGGCATCACCCCCCGGGACGAACACCTTGGTCACCCCCGCGGCGCCGAGCCGCGCGATGATCTCGGTCAGCTCGGAGCGCCCCGAGATCATCCGGGCGGCCAGGTGCGGGACGACGTCGTAGCCCTGGGCGGCCAAGCGCTCCGCCTGGCTGAGCGTGACGTCGAGCGGCTTGGCCGGAGATGCCGTGACGGTGAGGGTGACCGACCGGGGGACGGACTCGAGGACCGCGTCCTCGACCTTCGCCGTGGGCAGCACCTCGTACCGGGCCGTCTCCAGGAGACGTCGCGCCCCGTCGCTCAGTTTGTTGCGAATGATGCATCTCGATTCGTCATACGCACCGCAGGATGGGCGATTCTACGAGCCACCGACCGGAGCGGGCAAGGGGCCGCGGGCCAGCCCTTAGAGCTGCGTCGCGTCGGTGACCTCGCCGACGAGGACCTCGATGACGTCCTCGAGGAAAACGACCCCGAGCACCGTGCCCGTCACGTCGACGACCCGGGCCAGGTGGGCGCCGGTGCGCTGCATCGTCGCCAGGACGTCCTCGACCGGGTCGACCGGCCGGACCGTCGCCAGCCGACGGAAGCGCTTGATCGGGACCGCCTCGGTGTACCGCTCGTCATCGGCATAGAGGACGTCCTTGAGGTGGAGGTAGGCCGCCACCTGGCCCTCCTCGTCGCGCACCGGGAAGCGCGAGAAGCCGTGCCGCGCGACGAGGCGGCCGATCTGCTCGGGGGTCGTCTCGTCGTCGATGGTGACCAGGTCGGTCGCCGGCACCGCGACGTCCTGAGCGGTCTTGTCGCTGAACTCCAAGGACATCCGGACCAGGCCGCCGTCGTGGTCGTCGATGAGCCCCTCACGACGGCTCTCGGCGACGATGTGCGCCACCTCCTCGGCGGTGAAGGCGGAGGTGATCTCGTCCTTCGGCTCGACCCCCATCGCCGAGACGATGCGCTTCGACAGCGCGCTCATCAGCGCGACGACATGTCGCAACGCTCGGGAGACGAGGGCGAGTACGGGGACCAGAAGCAGCGCGGAGCGCTCGGGCCCGGCGATGGCGAGGTTCTTGGGGATCATCTCCCCGATGACGACATGGCAGTAGACGACGACGAGCAGGGCCAGCGCCAGGGCCAGGCCATCGGCCCACAAGGCGGGCAGACCCAGCGCGGCCAGGGGCGGCGCGATGAGGTGGTGCAGCGCCGCCTCGGCGAGGGCGCCAAGCCCGACCGAGCACACGGTGATGCCCAGCTGTGCGGTAGCAAGCAGGGTGCCGAGCTGCTCCATCGCGTCGAGGGTGAGCCGGGCCCGCCGGCTACCGGCGGCAGCCAGTGGCTCCAGGGCGGAACGGCGAGCAGCCATCGCGGCGAACTCGGCCCCGACGAAGAAGGCGTTGAGCAGGAGCAGGCCGACCGAGACCAGCAGGGCCATCCCGTTACTCATCCGGTCCCCCGGTGATCCCCTCGGCCGGCGGCGACGACCCTGGTGCGGACGGCTCCTCGGTGGGGATGAACCGCAGCCGCTCGACCCGACGGCCGTCCATCGCGGTGACCTTGATGCTCCACCCGGGGACGAGCACGGTGTCCTCGACGACGGGGATGCGGCCGAGGACCGTCATGACGTAGCCGCCCACCGTCTCGTAGTCGGCGCCATCCGGCACGGCGGCGCCGAGTGTGCCGCGGACCTCGTCGGGTCGCCAGAGGCCCGGGACGGTCCAGGCTCCGCCGCCGAGAGCCTGGCCCTCGGGCTCGCGTTTGTCGTGCTCGTCGCTCACCGAGCCGACGAGCTCCTCGACGACGTCCTCGAGGGAGACCAGGCCGGCGGTGCCGCCGTGCTCGTCGACGACGACGGCGAGCTGAAGTCCGGACTCGCGCAACCGGTGGAGCAGCTGACGCAGCCGGAGCGTCTCGGGGACCAGCAGGACCGGGTCCATGATCGCCGAGACGGGCACCCTGGCACGTCGAGCGAGGGGGACGGCGACCGCACGCTTGACGTGGACGACGCCGTCGACGTCGTCCCAGTCCTCGTCGAGAACCGGGAAGCGGGACAGCCCGGTGCGTTTGGAGGCCTCGATGACATCGGCGGCCGTGGCGGTGCGCTGGACCGCGACGCCGCGCGGCCGGGGCGTCATGACGTCCGATGCGGTCTTGTCGCCGAAGTCGAGCGACCTGGTGAGCCGGACCGCGGTCCCCTCGTCGAGCGTGCCGGCTTGCGCGGAGCGCCGGACCAGGCTGGCCAGCTCCTGCGGGGTGCGCGCGCCGGAGAGCTCCTCCTGGGGCTCGATCCCCATCCCCCTCAGGGCGGCATTGGCCGAGCCATTGAGCACGGTGATGAGCGGCCCCGCGACGACGCTGAAGCCGCGCACCGGCCCGGCGACCACGCCGGCGGTCTCCAGGGGCGCGGAGATCCCCAGGAACTGCGGGACAAGCTCGCCGACCACCATGGAGAAGACCGTGACGAGGACGAGGGCTACCGCACTGCTCACCGACGACAGAACCGCTTCGGACCAGCCGAACCGGCTCAGCCCCGCCGCGATGAGAGCACCCAGCGAGGGCTGGGCAAGGTACCCGACGATGAGGGTGGTGACCGTGATGCCGACCTGCGCTGCGGAGAGCTGAGTGGACAGCGCCCGCAGCGAGACGAGCACCGAGCCCGCCCGCGGGTGGCCGGCGTCATACGCTCCCTGGACCGTGGGCCGGTCCAAGGCGACAAGGGAGAACTCGGCCGCAACGAAGACCGCGGTCCCGAACGTCAGCCCGGTCGCGAGGATCAGCAGCAGCCATTCGGTCATCGCCGCTCATCCTACGGTCGCTCCCGCGCAACGGTCCGATGGGACGAGCCTCGCCCCGCCCGGGATCGGCTCTGGCAGGCGGGTGCCCCGCGAGGATGTTTGGATAGCGGTATGACGACACCCGCATCGCGACCGGCCCAGGGGCAGATCGTGCAGACCGTCGCGCTCACCAAGCGGTTCGGCAGCTTCGCCGCCGTCGACGGGCTGGACCTCACCGTCGCGCCCGGCCGGATCACCGGCTTCCTCGGGCCCAATGGCGCCGGCAAGACCACGACCCTGCGAATGATCCTCGGGCTGGTCGCCCCCACCTCCGGTTCGGCCACCATCGGCGGCCGTCGGTATGCCGACCTCCCACACCCGGCGCAGACGGTCGGCGCGGCGCTGGAGGCGACGAACTTCCACCCCGGTCGCTCCGGCCGGGACCACCTGCGCGTCCTCGCCGCCGCCTCCCAGGTGCCGACGAGCCGGGTCGACGAGATGCTCGACCTTGTCGGGATCCCCGCGGCGGCCCGCAAACGGGCCGGCCAGTACTCGATGGGGATGCGCCAACGGCTCGGGCTCGCCGCCGCCCTCCTGGGCAATCCGTCGGTCCTCATCCTCGACGAGCCGTCCAACGGGCTCGACCCCGAGGGCATTCGCTGGCTGCGCGAGCTGCTCCGCTATCTCGCCAGCCAGGGGATGACCATCCTCGTCTCCAGCCACCTGCTCGCCGAGGTGGACCAGATGGTCGACGATGTCGCCATCATCGCCAACGGCCGCCTCGTCACCAGCGGCCCGATCGACACCCTGCGCGGGGTGCGCAGCTCCCGGGTCCGCACCTCCGACCCGACCCGGCTGGCCGAGACGCTCCGGGCGAATGGCATCACCGTGGAGCCCGGCGACGACGGAACGCTCACCGCGCAAACCGACGATCTGGTCCGGGTCGGGGACCTCGCCCTGGCCGCGGGACTGCCTATCCACGAGCTCTCGGTCCACCGCGCGGCCTTGGAGGACCTCTACTTCTCGCTCACCTCGACCCCGGAGTCCGCGGACCGCAACCGGGTCACCGCCAACCCGAAGGAGGCCCGCCGTGCTCGCACCCGTGCGCGCTGAGCTGCTGAAGTTCTTCACCACCCGGCTCTGGTGGGGTATGGCCATCGCCGTCTTCCTCACCGGCGCCGCCTTCGCCGCGCTCTTCGGCTATGCCCTGACCGCCGTACCGCTTGGGACGGACGGGACGCCGACGGGCACCCCGACCCAGCTGGTCAACACGGTGTACACCGGCGGGCTGTCGATGGGCTACCTGCTGCTGCTGACCATCGGCATCCTCCAGATCGGCTCGGAGTACCGCCACAAGACCATCTCGTCGACCTTCCTCACCACCCCCCGACGGGTGCAGGCGATGCTCGCCAAGGTCGTGGCGCTGCTCGGCGTCGGGGTCTTCTACGGGGTGGTCAGCCTGGCCGGGTCGGTCTCGGTCGGCGCCGCGGTGCTGACCTCGCGAGGCTTCAACGCCTTCCCCTCCGCCGACGTCGGACGGACCCTCGCACTCAGCCTCCTCGTGCTGGGGCTGTGGGCACTCATCGGACTCGGCATCGGCATCCTCATCCCCAACCAGGTCGCCGCGCTGCTCATCGGGGTCGGCATCGCCTGGATCGTCGAGCCACTGCTCTCGCTCGCCCTGACCTTCCTGTGGTCCTGGGGCAAGGACAATGTCGTCCCCTACATGCCCAGCCAGGCGACCAATGCGGTCGTCAACGCGGTCGTCCAAGGCGGCACCGAGGCCGCGCCGCGGCTGTCCTGGTGGGTCGCCGCGCTGGTCCTCATCGGGTGGGCTGCGGTGCTGTCCGGCTTCGGAATCTGGCGCACCGCGCGCCAGGACATCGCCTGAGGACACGGGGGCACCGGCCGCCAGCGCGGACTGCGGCCCGAGCCGCCCGGGAGCGACGATAGGCTGAGCGGGTCCCTCCCGCAGACGCCCGTCGAGGCCGACGGTGACGAAAGAGGCGAGCCGTGCCTGACCCGACCGCGACCACCGACTCCCTGGCGGCGTTCGGCCCCAACGAGTGGTTCGTCGACGAGCTCTACGAGCAGTACCTCGCCGACCGCAACAGTGTCGACCACGCGTGGTGGGACTTCTTCGCGGACTACCGGCCGAGCACCCGGACCGTCACCAAGCCGGCCGCCGCGGCGGCGGTCGCGCCCTCTGCCGCGGAGCCGACCCCGGCCCCTACCCCGGCTCCGACCCCGGCTCCGACTGCCCCCGCGCCGAGCGCGCCGCCGCCGGACGGGACGGTGACCGTGCTGCGCGGCCCGGCCGCCCGGGTCGTGACGAACATGGAGGCCTCCCTCGGGGTGCCGACTGCAACGAGTGTCCGCTCGGTGCCGGCAAAGCTGCTCATCGACAACCGGGTCGTCATCAACAACCACCTCAGGCGCACCCGAGGTGGAAAGGTCTCCTTCACCCACATCATCGGGTTCGCCCTGGTCAAGGCCTTGCGGGTCGTTCCGGGGATGAACTACGGGTATGCCGTGGTGGACGGGAAGCCCTCAGTCGTCGAGCCGCAGCACGTCAACCTCGGCCTGGCCATCGATATCGCCAAGCCCGACGGCTCCCGCCAGCTCCTCGTCCCGAGCATCAAGGGCGCCGAGGCGATGGACTTCACCGACTTCTGGGCGGCATACGAGGATGTCGTCAAACGGGCCCGGACCGCGAAGCTGACCGTCGAGGACTTCCAGGGGACGACGATCTCGCTGACCAACCCGGGCACCATCGGCACGGTCCACTCGGTCACCCGGCTCATGGCCGGCCAGGGCGCCATCCTCGGCGTCGGCGCGATGGAGTACCCGGCCGAGTGGCAGGGCGCGAGCAGCGAGACGCTCAACCGAAACGCCGTCTCGAAGATCCTCACCCTCACCTCCACCTATGACCACCGGATCATCCAGGGCGCGCAGAGCGGGGACTTCCTCCGCGTCGTCCACCAGCTGCTCCTTGGGGCCGACGGCTTCTACGACGAGATCTTCGCTGCGCTGCGGATCCCCTACGAGCCGGTGCGCTGGGTCCAGGACATCTCCACGAGCCATGACGACGACATCAACAAGGTCGCCCGGGTCCAGGAGCTCATCCACGCCTACCGGGTGCGTGGCCACCTCATGGCCGACACCGACCCGCTGGAGTACCGCCAGCGCAAGCACGAGGACCTCGACATCACCCGGCACGGGCTGACCCTGTGGGACCTGGACCGGTACTTCGCCACCGGCGGCTTCGGCGGCGAGCCCTTCCTGCGGCTGCGGACCATCCTCGGCATCCTCCGCGACTCGTACTGCCGCACCGTCGGCATCGAGTACATGCACATCCAGGACCCCGACCAGCGGCGGTGGATCCAGGAGCGGGTCGAGGTCCCGCACGTCAAGCCGACCCACGACGAGCAGCTGCGGATCCTGCGCCGGCTCAACGCGGCGGAGGCCTTCGAGACCTTCCTGCAGACCAAGTTCGTCGGGCAGAAGCGGTTCTCCCTCGAGGGCGGCGAGTCGGTCATCGCGCTGCTCGACCGGGTCCTGTGGCGGGCCGCCGAGGACTCCCTCCACGAGGTCTGCATCGGGATGCCGCACCGTGGCCGGCTCAACGTCCTGGCCAATATCGCCGGCAAGTCGTACGCCCAGATCTTCCGCGAGTTCGAAGGCAAGCAGGACCCGAACTCGGTCCAGGGCTCCGGCGACGTCAAGTACCACCTCGGCACCGAGGGCGAGTTCAGCACCGAGAGCGGCGCCTCGACGAAGGTCTACCTCGCGGCGAACCCCCTCGCACCTCGAGGCGGTCAACCCGGTGCTCGAGGGCATCGTCCGCGCTAAGCAGGACCGGCTCAACCTCGGCAGCGGTGCCTTCACCGTCCTGCCCGTTCTCCTTCACGGCGACGCGGCCTTTGCGGGCCAGGGCGTCGTCGCCGAGACGCTGCAGCAGTCCCAGCTGCGCGGCTACCGCACCGGCGGGACCATCCATATCGTCATCAACAACCAGGTCGGCTTCACCACCGCCCCGTCCTCGTCGCGCTCCTCGGTGTACTCCACCGACGTGGCCCGGATGATCCAGGCGCCGATCTTCCACGTCAACGGGGACGACCCCGAGGCGTGCGTCCGAGTCGCCGAGCTCGCCTACGAGTTCCGGCAGGCCTTCCACAAGGACGTCGTCGTCGACATGGTCTGCTACCGGCGCCGGGGCCACAACGAGGGCGACGACCCCTCGATGACCCAGCCGCTGATGTACCGCCTCATCGAGGCCAAGCGCAGCGTCCGCAAGCTCTACACCGAGGCCCTCGTCGGCCGCGGCGATATCTCCCTCGAGGACGCCGAGAGCGCCCTGCGGGACTACCAGAGCCAGCTGGAGCGGGTCTTCGTCGAGTCCCGCGACGCCAAGGCCGCCCCGGGATATCGCGAGACCGAGAGCGGCGACGAGGGCACCGACGCCGAGGGGCACGGCGGCCTCGGCAAGCCGGCCGCTCAGGTGCAGGACCAGCCCGCCGCCCCGGTGGCGCCGACCGAGACGGCGATCTCGGAGGCGACCCTGCGCCGGATCGGCGACGCCTTCGTCGCCGTCCCGGAGGGGTTCACCGTCCACCCCAAGCTCCAGCAGCTGCTCGACCGGCGCGCCGCCATGGTTCGCGAGGGCGGGATCGACTGGGGCATGGGCGAGCTCATCGCTCTGGGCTCGCTGCTCGTCGACGGCACCCCGGTCCGCCTGTCCGGCCAGGACAGCCGCCGCGGCACCTTCGTCCAGCGCCACGCGGTCCTGGTCGACCGCACCACCGCGGACGAGTGGGCCCCGCTGCGCCACCTCGACGACGGCCAGGCCAAGCTGTGGATCTACGACTCCCTGCTCAGCGAGTATGCCGCGATGGGTTTCGAGTACGGCTACTCGGTGGAGCGGCCCGACGCGCTGGTTCTCTGGGAGGCCCAGTTCGGCGACTTTGCCGACGGGGCCCAGACCATCGTCGACGAGTTCGTCTCCTCCTCCGAGCAGAAGTGGGGCCAGCGGTCCTCGGTCGTCCTGCTCCTCCCGCATGGCTACGAAGGCCAGGGCCCGGACCACAGCTCGGCCCGGATCGAGCGCTACCTCCAGCTCTGCGCACAGGACAACATGACGGTCGCCTACCCCTCTACGCCCGCCTCGCACTTCCACCTGCTGCGCAGGCAGGCGTATGCGCGGCCGCGCCGTCCCCTCATCGTCTTCACGCCGAAGTCGATGCTCCGGCTCAAGGCCGCGTCCAGCGCGCCGCAGGACTTCACCACCGGCACCTTCCGTCCCGTGATCGCCGACCCGGGGGCGCTCGACGCCGCAGCGGTGACCCGGGTCCTGCTCTGCTCGGGCAAGGTCGTCTACGACCTCGAGGCCGAGCGCAGCAAGCGCGCCGACACCCAGACCGCGATCGTGCGGGTCGAGCAGCTCTACCCGGTGCCCGGCGCCGAGGCGGCCCAGGCGGTCGCCGCCTACCCAGGCGCCGAGCTGGTCTGGGTCCAGGACGAGCCCCGCAACCAGGGCGCCTGGCCGTTCATGGCGCTCAACCTGCCCGAGGCGTTGGCCGAGCACGGTGAGCACCGGCCGCTGCGGGTCGTCTCCCGCAAGCCGTCTGCGTCGCCGGCCACCGGGTCGCACAAGAAGCACGAGGTCGAGCAGGCCGAGCTGGTCGCCGCGGCCTTCGACCGGTGACCCTGATGTACTTCACCGACCGCGGGCTCGAGGAGCTGGACGCCCGGCGCGGCGAGGAGCAGGTCACCCTCGCGTGGCTCGCCGACCAGCTGCGCACCTTCGTCGACCTGCACCCGGAGCACGAGGTCGCCATCGAGCGCCTCGCGACCTGGCTGGCCCGCCTCGACGACGACGAATGAGGACCCGATGAGCGCTGGCGACCTGTCGCATTCCGACTCCCTCGGCCCGGCCGAGGCCGTCATCTGCTTCGTCGGGGCCTCGGTCCTCGCCGGGGTGGGCGACCCCAAGGCGCTGGGCTGGGTCGGCCGCGTCGTGGCCCGCAGCATCCAGCCCGACCTGCGCCTCACGGCCTACAACCTCGGCGTCCGGGGCCAGACCTCCGCGGACGTGCTGCGCCGCTGGCGGGTCGAGACCGAGCCGCGCTGGCGGGTCGGCGCGGCCCGCAAGCTGGTCCTCCAGGCCGGCGCGGCCGACCTCGACGCCGGGATCTCGCTGGCCCGCTCGCGGCTCAACCTGGCCACCGTCCTCGACGACGCGATCGCCGACGGCATCGCACCCTTCGTCGTCGGCCTGACCCCGGTGCTCGACGACATCCGCACCGAGCGCCTCCAGGTGCTCGCCGACGCCCAGGCGGAGGTGTGCGAGCGCCGCGGCGTCCCCTATGTCGACTGTCTACGGCCGCTGCGTGGGCACGAGCAGTGGGAGCCCGACCTCGGGACCTCCGACGGGGTGCACCCTCGGCAGGCCGGTTATGGCCTCATCGCCTGGCTGGTCCTACACAACGGGTGGACCCAGTGGCTGTCCGCCTGACCGGGCACTGAGCGGCTCCGGGCACGCCGACAGGCGGAACTTTCCAGGTCGGCCCGGGCTCAGGAGCGGCCGGGCGTCGCCATGAGTCCTGCCACGACCGCCACGACGACCGTGGCGGCGACAAGTGCGGCCAGGGTCACCTGCCCCGACTGGACAAGGCTGACGACCACCGGGACGAGCAGGGCGTTCCACACCAGCAATGGCGTCCGGGCGCTGGCTGAGCCCCGCCGCAGCGCCACGGCGAGCACGGCCAGGCCGCCGGCGAGGACGACGAAGAGCGCCGCCCCGGTCAGCCCCCGAGCCGCATCGGAGCCCGCTCCGGAGAGCGCGTCCCTCGCGTCGACTGCGGCCAAAACCAGCAGACCGACCGCCTGCAGGCCCGTCGCGGCCGCTGTCAGCTGGCGCGGCCGGCTCATCGCCTCCACACCCGACCGCCGATCCATGCGCTCAGCCTAACGACGCGGTGGGGGGTCATGGCGTACAGTGTGCTCTTGTCGTTCGAGAACGCCGGAGGCACGGATGCCCCGGCGGGCAAAGGGTCTGTGATCCGTGAGTCACCTGTGTCTCACGTGTTGATTGCGCACGTCGAAGCCCGCACACTGGTTCGTCGGTAGGAACAAATGCGCCACCCGCGCGCGTTGTCCCACCGTTGGGCCGGTGCCAGGCGCCCTCGGGCGGCGGCACGACCGCAGACTCACCGCTATTCAAGGAGCAGGATCCACGATGGACTGGCGCGACCGCGCTGCGTGTCTGGACGTCGACCCCGAGCTCTTCTTCCCCATCGGGAATACCGGCCCGGCGCTGGCCCAGATCGAGGAAGCGAAGGCGGTCTGCCGCACCTGCCCTGTCATCGACACCTGCCTGAAGTGGGCGATCGAGACCGGTCAGGACTCCGGTGTCTGGGGTGGGCTGTCCGAGGACGAGCGCCGCGCCCTCAAGCGCCGTAACGCCCGGGCCCGCCGCGCCGGCTGACCGCCAGTTCCACCGACCGCCGCCCCGCTGAGCTCGGGTTCGGCTCACCGTCGGTGCCAGCCCGGCTCTCTTCCGCACTGAGGCCCGGTATGCCGGGGTGCTCGGCCCGCCGGCCTTCAGGCGCCTTTGGGCAGCGGCCGGAGCCTGGCCCGGCATACCACCGAGGTCCCGCCCAAGGCTCGCGGACCCCAGGTGACCGTCCCCTCGAGGTCCGAGGCGAGCGACCGGACGATCAGCATGCCCAGGCCGCTGCGGCCCACCGGGTGGTCGGGCAACCCGTAGCCGTCATCGTCGACCGTGACGACGATGAACTCGCCCTCGTCGTCCACGCCCCGCCTGGCGTCGATCCCGACAGCGCCACCGCCGGCCCCGAGCCCATGCTCAACCGCGTTCTGGACGAGCTCGCTGACGATCATCGCCAGGGCGGTTGCGTCCTCGGCGCGGACCCGGCCGAAGGACCCGGTTCGCCGGGCCTGCACGGGGGTCCCCGCGGCGGCGACATCGAGGACGGCGCTGACGGCGAGGTCGATGATCGCGTCGAGGGCCACCGTCTCGTCGACCGACTGGCTCAGCGTGTCGTGGACGACCGCGATCGTGCTGACCCGCCGCACCGCCTCGTCGAGCGCGGCCCGCGCGTCCGGGTTGGCCATCCGGCGGCTCTGCAGCCGCAGTAGCGCCGCGACCGACTGGAGGTTGTTCTTCACCCGGTGATGGATCTCCCGGATCGTCGCCTCCCGGGTCAGCAGCTGCTGCTCACGCCGGCGCAGCTCAGAGACGTCGCGGAGCAGGACGACCGCCCCGACCCGCTCACCGGCCTCGATGAGCGGGACCGCCCGCAGCGAGATCTCCGCGGCCCGCGAGGAGACGTCGGTGCGCCACGGCTGGCGACCGGTGAGGACCAGTGGCAGCGCCTCGTCGAGGACCTGGCGCTCCCGCAGGACGCCGGTGACGATCGCGGCGAGCGACTGGCCGCTCACCGGGCCCGGGTGTCCCATCCGATGGATCGCCGAGACGGCGTTCGGGCTGGCGTAGACGATCTGGCCCTCGGCATCGAGGCGGAGCAGCCCATCGCCGACCCGCGGGGCACCCCGGCGCAGGCCGGTTGGGGCCGAGGCGAACGGGTACTCGCCCACCCGGGTCATCCGGACCAGGGCATCGGCACAGGCCAGGTAGGTCAGCTCCAGCCGGCTGGGTGCCCGCATCGTCGCGAGGTTGGTATGCCGGGTGAGCACCGCGATGATCCGCCCCTTCGGCATGACCGGCACGGCGTCCTCGCGCAGCACCTGGTCGCCCCGCTCGGCGTGGGTGGACCGCACGATCCGGCGTCCGGCCACCGCCTGCCCGAGCAGGACGACCCGCTCGGGCGTGGCGGCCTGCCCGACATGGTCGTCGACGAACGCGGTCGGCCCGGTCGTCGGCCGAACATGCGCCGCCGCCACCCAGGTGTCCTCGTCGCGCCGGACCCACAGAACCAGGTCGGCGAAGGACAGATCCGCGACGAGCTGCCAGTCACCGACGAGCAGGTGCAGCCACTCGAGGTCCTCCGGGCGCAGCGAGGTGTCGTGGAGCACCTCGGTCAGCGACGGCACACCGGCAGCCTAGTCGGGAGCTGGGTCACCCGTTCGCGGCACCTCCCCGGACCACGCCACGCAGCGTGCGCAGCGCGACCGACAGCGGCGCAATCCCCGGGGCGTCGAGCGCTCGGACCGCCCCCAGGGCGACCTGGGCCCGACCCACCGAGTCCTCATTGGCCGTGGCCCAGGCGGCATACCGTGCCGCGGCCTTGGTCCCGGGCTTGCTTGCCTCGAGCACCGACTGGGCGAGGGCCTCGAGCACGGCATACAGGTCGTCGCGCATGGCACCCCGGGCCAGGGAGTCCCACCGGTCCTCGCGTGGCAGCGCGCTGACCCTGGTGAGCATCTCGTCGATCCCGAACTGCTCGGAGGTGTGGAAGTACACCTGGGCGACCTCGACGGGCGGGGTGCCCGTCTCGAGCGAGAGCTCGACGATGTCGAGGAGCGAGAACTGGTCCAGCAGGCTGGCGTGCCGCATCGCGAGCTCCTTCGGCACACCCACCGAGCGCAGCTGAGCGGCGCGAGCCTCGAGCCGGGCCCGTTCGGTGCCTTGGAGGATGGTGTGCAGCTGGGGCGCGAGCTCGGCGACCGGGGCGGCGAACCGCTCGACCTCTGCAGCGACGTCGAGCTGGGCTGGGCGGGCGGTGAGGAACCACCGGGCCGCTCGGTCCATGAGCCGGCGGAACTCCAGGTAGAGCTGGGTCTGGACCTCCGTGCTCACGACATTGTCGAGTGCCTCGACGGCCTTGACATATCCAGCGAGGTCGAAGACCTCCCGGCTGACGACGAACGCGCGGGCGATCTGGTCGACCCGTGCGCCGGTCTCCTCGCCGGCCCGGAAGGCGTAGGTGATGCCACCCCGGTTGACCATCGAGTTCGCCACCGCGTTGGTGATGATCTCGCGGCGCAGCGGGTGGTTCGCGACGTCACCGGCATACCGGTCCCGGATCTGGGCCGGGAAGTAGTCGACGACGGTGCGCTGGAACCACGGGTCGTCCGGCAGGCCACTGGCGAGCAGGTCGGCCTTGAGCGAGAGCTTGCTGTAGGCGATGAGGACCGCGAACTCCGGCGAGGTCAGGCCCCGTCCGGCGGCGTGCCGCTTGGCCAGGTCGCTCGGCGTGGGCAGCGCCTCGAGCGCCCGGTCGAGGTCGACGTGCTCCTCGAGATAGCGCAGCAGGCGGGCGTGGACGGCCACCATCTCGAACTGCTGGGCCCGGGCGTTGCCGATGAGGACGTTCTGCTCGTAGTTGTCGCGGAGCACCTGGTGGGCGACCTCGTCGGTCATCGAGACCAGCACGGCGTTGCGCTGTTTGAGCGTCATGTCCCCGGACCGGACCATCTCGGAGAGCAGGATCTTGATATTGACCTCGTGGTCGGAGGTGTCGACCCCAGCGGAGTTGTCGAGCGCGTCGGTGTTGATCCGCACCCCGCCCAGGGCTGCCTCGATGCGGCCGTGCTGGCTGCAGCCGAGGTTGCCACCCTCGCCGACCACCTTGACCCGCAGCTCGTTGCCGTTGACCCGGATCGCGTCATTAGCGCGGTCGCCGATGTCACTGTGCGTCTCGGTCGAGGCCTTGACATAGGTGCCGATGCCGCCATTCCACAGCAGGTCGGCCGGGGCGAGCAGAATGGCGTGGATCAGCTCGGTGGGCGTCATCTTCGTCACGGCCGGGTCGATGCCGAGAGCGGCGGCCATCGCCGCCGTGATGTCGACCGACTTGGCCGAGCGGGGGAAGACCCCACCACCGGCGCTGATGAGCTCCTTGGTGTAGTCCCCCCACGACGAGCGCGGCAGGTCGAAGAGCCGACGCCGCTCGGCGAACGAGGCTGCAGGGTCGGGGTCGGGGTCGACGAAGACGTGGCGATGGTCGAAGGCGGCGATCAGCCGGATGTGCTCGGAGAGGAGCATCCCGTTGCCGAAGACGTCCCCGCTCATGTCGCCGACGCCGACGACGGTGAAGTCCTCCGACTGGGTGTCGATCCCCATCTCGCGGAAGTGCCGCTTGACCGACTCCCACGCGCCGCGGGCGGTGATGCCCATCGTCTTGTGGTCGTAGCCGGCGGAGCCACCCGAGGCGAAGGCGTCGTCGAGCCAGAAGCCATACTCCTGCGACTTGGCGTTGGCGTAGTCGGAGAAGGTCGCGGTGCCCTTGTCGGCGGCGACGACGAGGTAGGGGTCATCCTCGTCGTGCCGGACCACCCGGGCCGGCGGGACGATCTGCCCCGAGACGCGGTTGTCGGTGAGGTCGAGCAGCCCGGAGATGAAGACGCGGTATGACGCGACCCCCTCGGCGAGCCAGGCGTCCCGGTCCACGGCCGGGTCCGGCAGGGCCTTGGGAAAGAACCCGCCCTTGGACCCGGTCGGCACGATGACGGCGTTCTTGACCATCTGGGCCTTGACCAGCCCGAGGATCTCGGTCCGGAAGTCCTCCCGGCGGTCCGACCAGCGCAGGCCACCCCGGGCGACCTTGCCGAAGCGCAGGTGCACGCCCTCGACCTGGGGGCTGTAGACCCAGATCTCGAACATCGGGCGGGGCGCGGGCAGATCGGGGATCCGGCTCGGGTCGAGCTTGATGCTCAGGGCCGCCTTGGGGGCACCCTGGGCGTCGGTCTGGAAGAAGTTCGTCCGCAGCGCGGCCTGGATGACACCGAGCAGGGCCCGGACGATGCGGTCGTGGTCGAGGCTGGTCACGTCGTCCAGGGCCGCCTGGATCGCGGCCACGATCTCGGCCTCGGCGGCCGCACGACCCACCGCCGCCTCGGACCCGTCGCCGGCGACGCCGTCGAAGAGGTCGGGGTCGAGCCGGACGGTGAACAGGTCGACGAGCTTGCGGGCGATCTCGGTCTGGGCCATCAAGGCCGACTCGACATACTCCTGGCTGAAGGTCGACCCGGTCTGACGGAGGTACTTGGCCACGGCGCGCAGGATGACGACCTGGCGCCAGGTGAGCCCGGCACCGAGGACGAGCGCGTTGAAGCCGTCCGACTCGACCCTGCCGTCCCAGACCGCGGCCACGGCGTCCTGGAACCGGGCCCGGATCTCGTCGCGCTGCCAGGTGACCCCCCAGGCGGCGGCCGTAGAGGCGCGCAGCCCGAAGTCGTAGACCTGGATCCGCGAGCCGTCCGCGGCCTCGACCTCATACGGCCGCTCGTCGACGACCTCGACCCCGAGGTGGGTGAAGATCGGCAGCACCCGGGTCAGCGAGAGCTCCTCGCGGCGGTAGAGCTTGAACCGACGCTGCTCCCCCGGTGCGCCGGGCTCCTGGTAGAGGTTGAACGAGCTCTCCTGGTCGCCGAGCGCGTCGATCGTCTTGAGGTCGGCCACGGCGACCCGAGGGGCGAAGTCCTCCTTGTAGGCCTCGGGGAACGCCCGGCCGTAGCGGCTGAGCAGCTTGGCCCCGACCTCCTCGCCATGGGCGACCCGGACCGCCTCGGCGAAGTCCTCGTCCCACGTGCGGGTCGCGTCGACGATCTCCTGCTCCAGCGCCGCGGCGTCGACCTCGGGAACGCCCTCACCCGACGCCACCCGGATGACGTAGTGGAGCCGCGCCAGGGCGGAGTCGCTCACCCTCGTGGTGTCCTCGACACTGACCCCGTGGAAGGCCTCGCGGAGGATCTTCTCGATCCGCAGGCGCACCGTGGTGTTGTAGCGGTCCCGCGGGATGTAGACCAGGCAGGACATGAACCGGCCGTAGTCGTCCTGCCGCAGGAAGAGCTTGGTCTTGCGCCGCTCCTGCAGGTGGATGACCGAGGTGGCGACATCCTGGAGCTGGTCGACCGAGGTCTGGAAGAGCTCCTCCCGCGGGTAGTGCTCCATGACCTGCAGGACATCCTTGCCCGAGTGCGAGTCGGGGTGGAAGCCGGCCCGCTCGAGGACCTCGCGGACCCGGTCGCCGATGATCGGGATGCCGAGGACGGAGGCGTTGAAGGCGCTCAGCGCATACAGCCCGAGGAAGCGGTGCTCCCCGGTCACCTCGCCGGTCTCGTCGAAGGTCTTCACCCCGACGTAGTCGAGGTAGACCGGCCGGTGCACGGTGGCCTTGGAGTTTGCCTTGGTGAGGATGAGCAGGGTCTTCTCGCGCGCCTTGTTCTGCGCCTGGGCGGTCATCCGGGAGAACGCCTCGGATTCCGGTTGGTCATATCGCAACAGGCCGAGGCCGGTCCCCTGCACGGGCTGAAGCGCGACCGCTCCGTCCTTGGTCACCAGGACGTACTCTCGATGCCCGAGGAAGGTGAAGTGGTTGTCCGCCATCCACTCCAGGAAGTCAGCTGTCGCCGATGCCTCCCGAGCCGGTATGCCGACCGGGGGCGTACGCCGCATCGCCTCGGCGGCCGCCAGCGCCCGGGCCCGCATCTTCGGCCAGTCCTCGACCGCGCTGCGGACGTCCTCGAGGACCATGGCCAGCTGGTTGGCCAGCGCCTCGCGCTCGGCCGCGGTGCCGATCCGGTCGACCTCGAGGTAGATCCACGACTCGACGACGAGCTCATGGTCCTTGGCGTCGGCCTCGTCGCTGTCCGGGAGGTCGACGAGCTGGCCGGTGACGGTCCGCCGCGCAATGAGGACCGGGTGGACCAGAAGGTGCTCCGCGCGGCCCGAGGCGGCCACCGCCGCATTGACCGAGTCGACGAGGAAGGGCATGTCGTCGGTGACGATCTGGACCACCGTGTGCTCCGAGCGCCAGCCCTCGGCCTCGACGGTGGGGTTGAAGACGCTGACCCCAGCGGTGCCGACCGGCCGGTTGTGCCCCAGCTCCACATGCGAGACGACCGCACCATAGAGGTCCGCCGGGTCGCGAGGCAGAAGGTCCTCGGTCGCGACGTGCCTGAAGTACCGCTGAACCACCGAAGGTGCCGGACCCGAACCCGCCCGAGCGGCACAGTCCGCCGCTGCTTGCAGGTGCTTGACTCGCGACTTCTCCGCGACCGTCGACATGGGGGTAACCAACCTCGCTCACGCAGTGGCGCACCTCGTCGTGCGCCTCGAAGAAGGGTACCGCGACGCAGTCGCGCTGCCCCTGGGCACCCAGTCCCGACTCGGGGCGGCTGGCCCTGTGGATAACCCCCATCGGGGGTGTTTCGCCCCGTATCGTGGCCCTGTGGCCAATGTCCTGCCCCCAGTGGCGCGCGTCGCGGGTGCCCCGAGCCCCGCGGCGCTGCTCGAGCGACAGGCAGCCGAGCTGCTCTCCTACGTCCCCGATGTCGGCGACCCTCGGGTCCAGCGGGCCGTGGACTCCCTCGTCGAGCAGGCCGGCGACACGCTGCTCGCCCTAGCCGACACGGCCCAGGCGGCCCGGGACGCCCGGGTGGCGAGCGCGCCGACGCGGACCCGTCCGCCTACCCGGGCGCCCAAGCCATCGGCCGCTGCGGCGGACCCGTCGGACGCCGCGGCGGCCGACCTGCCCCGGACGACCCCGGACCACGGCCTGGGGGTGCTCGGCGGGCGACCGCTGCGAGTGCTCCGCGACGACGCTGCGCCCTGGGAGCCGCAGTGACCCGGCCGGGCGGAGACCCGGCCTCGTGCTCACAGCTCGGCGGCGCCCTGCGCCGCCAGAGCGAGCTTGTCGGCACTCTCGCGCAGGCTCCGGAGGCCCTACCCGCTGCGCGGACCATCGCCGGACGTCTCGACACCGCCGGTGCGGCCCTGCAGCGCTATGCGACCGAGCTCGCCGAGGTGCACGACGCGGTGCGCTCGATCGGCGCCGAGGTGACCGCGTCCGGGCTCGAGCTGGACGGCTGGACCGTCGTCGAGCCCTGGGGCCCGACGACCGCCGAGATCGCCGGTCGGCGGCGGGCCGCGATGCGCTCGGCCCAGGAACGGCTCGACGCCGTCCGGGCGCAGCTGGCTCGGTGCCGAGCGTCGCTCGAGCGCACCGCCGCAGCGGTCACCGAGGCGCTCGCCGCGGACTCGGCGCACCTGCGGACCGAGCTGGGCGCGGGCCCGGATACCCTGCGGTCATGAAGATCTCCCGAGCCATCGAGTTTGCCGCTACGCCAGACGTGGTCTTCACGATGGTCATCGACGAGGAGTTCCAACGCCGCAAGTGCATCGCGACCGGCTCGGTCGGGCACGAGGTCGAGCTGGAGAGCATGGACCCGCCGACGATGGTGGCCGCGCGGATCATGCCGACGACCTCCTTCCCCAGCTTCGTCGCCTCCATGGTGGGACCCACGGTGCGGGTCGAGGAGGTCTATGTCTGGAGTGGCGCCGCGAGCGACGGCAGCCGGGACGCCAACCTCAGCGTCACCGTGGGGACCCTCCCAGTGGCGATGGCGGGGCTGGTCAGCCTGCGCCCCGGCGGAGCCGGCACGACGCTGACCTTCGACTGCGATATCACCGCCCGGATCCCGCTCATCGGCGACAAGGTCGAGCAGGCCGCGGCACCGGCCATCCTGGGCGCCATACGGTATGAGCACGAGACCGGTCAGGCCTGGCTCGGCGAGCACACCGGCCAGGCCTGACCCGGCCTGCCCCACCCCCCGGCTTCGCCGCGTCCGGGCGCCGTGGGCTCAACCCATGTGCGGGTAGGGGTGCGCCTTCGGCGGGACGAAGTTCTCCTTGATCGAGCGGGTCGACACCCAGCGCATGAGGTTCTGCGGCGCACCGGCCTTGTCGTTGGTCCCGGACGCGCGGGCGCCACCGAAGGGCTGTTGGCCGACGACAGCGCCGGTCGGCTTGTCGTTGATATAGAAGTTGCCCGCCGCGAAACGCAGCCGCGTCGTCGCCTCCGCGATCGCCCGCCGGTCCTGCGCGATGATCGAGCCGGTGAGCGCGTATGGCGCGAACGACTCCATCTGGTCGAGCATCGCGGAGTAGTCCGCGTCGGGGTAGACGTAGACGGCCAGGATCGGGCCGAAGTACTCGGTCGCGAAGATCTCGTCCGTGGGGTCGTCGGACACGACCACCGTGGGGCGGACGAACCAGCCTTCCGAGTCGTCGTAGGTCCCGCCGGCAACGACGTGGAGGTGTCCGGTCGCGTGGGCCCGGTCGATCGCGGCGCGGTGGGTGGCGAAGGCCCGCTCGTCGATGACCGCGCCCATGAAGTTGCGCAGGTCGGTGACCGTGCCGACGGACAGGCCGTCGGTGATGTCGACGAGGTCGTCCTTGATCGTCTCCCACAGCGAGGCGGGGACATAGGCCCGGGAGGCGGCCGAACACTTCTGTCCCTGGTACTCGAAGGCACCGCGGACCATCGCGGTCCGCAGCACGTCCGGGTCGGCACTGGGGTGCGCGACGATGAAGTCCTTGCCGCCGGTCTCGCCGACGATCCGCGGGTAGGACCGGTATGACGCGAGGTTCTGCGCCGCCTTCTGCCAGAGCATCTGGAAGACCCCGGTCGAGCCGGTGAAGTGCAGTCCGGCGAAGTCCCGGTCGCCGATGACGACATCGGACAGTGCCCGGCCGTGGCCGGTGACGAGGTTGATGACGCCCGGGGGCAGGCCGGCCTCCTCGAGGAGCAGCATCGTGTAGTGCGCCGCGAGCAGCTGCGAGGACGCCGGCTTCCAGATCACCGTGTTGCCCATGAGGGCGGGCGCGGTGGGGAGGTTGCCGCCGATGGCGGTGAAGTTGAACGGGGTGATCGCGTAGACGAAGCCCTCGAGCGAGCGGTACTCGGTGCGGTTCCACAATCCGGTTGGTGATACGGGTGGCTGTTCGGCGAGGATCTGCCGGCCGAAGTGGACGTTGAACCGCCAGAAGTCGATGAGCTCGCACGCGGCGTCGATCTCGGCCTGGTAGGCGGTCTTGCTCTGCCCGAGCATCGTCGCGGCGTTGAGGGTGGACCGCCACGGGCCGGCGAGCAGCGCCGCGGCCTTGAGGAAGATCGCTGCGCGGTCGTCATACGAGAGCTCGCGCCACATCGGCGCCGCATCCCGCGCCGCCGCGATGGCCGCGTGCGCGTCGTCGACGGTGCTGTCGTATGCCGTACCGAGAACTGACGCCCGGGCGTGCGGCTGGACGACCTCGATCGCCGCCCCCCCACCGCGCCGCTTGACCCCGCCGACGGTCATGAGCAGGTCGACCTGCTCACCGCCGAGGCGGGTCAGTGCCGACTCGAGGTCGGCGCGCTCGGGGCTGCCCGGGGCATAGTCCCGGACGACTTCGTTGACGGGTGGCGGGACCTGGGTGACAGCGTCCATCAGACCTACTCCTGGCGACGGTGACGGGTAGCGGTGCCACCATCCTCTCACCCGCCGAGAGCCCTCGGACCCGACCTCAGTCCCGCCCGGAGGCGAGCAGGGCGACGACCGCGCCGAGCTCGCTCGCGTCATACCACAGCAGCTCTCCGTCGGCGCTGTGGACCGGGTGCTCGACGTGCAGTGCGGCGACCGCGCTGCGGGGCAGTAGGCCACCGAGCCGGACCTCCGCACCGCTCCCAGTCGGCTCGACAGCGGCGACATCTGCGGCGAGGACGACCTTGGGGGCGGCCGCCCGACCCACGGCGACGGCGTAGGCGAGGAACTCGAGCTCCTCGTCGTCCTGCGCCCGCGGGTGGGCGCGGCGCAGCGCATCGGTCACGGCGTATGCCGCCTCGCCCTCGACGTCGAGGGCGCCCCCGTCGAGCAAGGTCTGGAGATCGGCGCTCGACGTCGGGAGATAGACCCGCCTGCTCATGAGGGCGTCTCCAGGGACTCGGCGACGGCGTCGAAGGGGGCCGCGGCCGGCAGCTCACCGGCCTCGCGGAGCGCGGCCAGCGAGGTGCGCAGCGAGGTCTCGATGACCCGGGGCCGGCGTGAGACGTCCATCATGTTGGCCCCGAAGGCCTCGAGGTCCTCGGCACCCGGTCCGAGCACCGTGACATCGGCACCGTCGGCGTGCAGCCGTTGCAGCTCATGCAGCACCCGAGCGGTCACCCGGGCGCGCCACTGCCGTTCGATCCGCGGCGCCAGGGCGGCCGGCTGGTCCGGGGCGAAGGAGACCTGGGGAGCCAGGACGACGACATCACTGAGCCCCTCGCCGATGAGCAGGTCGGCATTGGTCGACGACCACGCGCCGCCGTCGATGAACCGGCGGTGGCCCATGACGACCGGCTGGTACCACCCCGGGATTGCGCACGACGCCATGACCGCGTCGGCGAGGTCCACCTCCGGCGCGCCGGGCCCGCCGAAGGCGACCCGTTCGCCGGCGTCATAGTCGACGGCGGTCACCCGCAGCCCGCGGTGCCGTGCCCAGCCGGACGGGATCGCGTGGCGGACCATGGCGCCGACCGCGTCGAGCCGGCCTCGCCCCTCGGGCAGCAGCGCGGCGATCACGGCGGTCGGCGGGAGGGCGCCGAGGCGGCCTCGGTGCCGGCGGAGCAGCTCGACCGACCCGAGCCCGGCCTTCGGTGTCGGTGGCCGGTCGCCGCCGGTGGCGCTCTCGTAGTCCCAGTGGAAGCCCGCGAGCGGGCCGGTCTCGACAACTCCCCGCAGCTCCTGGCTGCGCAGCTCCTCGACGGTGACCCCCGCCGCGAGGAGGGCCCCGACGACCGAGCCGGCCGAGGTGCCGACGATGTAGTCGTAATGCCGGGCGTCGACGCCCTCGTGTTCCTCCAGGGCGCTGAGTGCGCCGATCATCCAGGCCGCCCCAAGGACGCCGCCACCACCAAGGACGAGTCCGCGACGGGTCATTCGGGCTCCTCCGTCATGCGGACTCCTCCGTGTCGAGGAGCAGCTCGTTGAGCGAGTCGACGATCGTCTGGGCGAGGACGTCGAGATCGGGCATCGAGGCCCGGTCGGCGTTGAGCCCGTAGTAGACCCCGCCGTCATAGGACGTCAGGCCGATGGCCAGCGCCTGCCCCTTGGCGAGCGGGATGACCGGATAGGTGGAGAGCATCCGGGCCGGACCGGCATACAGGGGCCACTGGGGGCCGGGGACATTGGTGACCAGGACATTGAAGAAGCGCCGCGAGACGGCGCTGCCGAGCCGAGCGGCGAGCGAGTGCAGTGTGGGCGAGGCGAAACCGGCGACGCCGGCGAGGGTGTCGGCCTCGACGGCCCGGCCGCTCTCGATCTGGTGGCGCATCTGGAAGGCCACCTGGTGCAGCCGCATCGACGGCACCGGCTCCCCCACCGGCAGGTCGACGAAGCACGCCGCGAGCCGGTTGCCAAGCGCGGGGGCGCTGTCGGCGTGGAAGGGCGCTTCGTACATCGACACCGGCACCATCGCCCGGACCACGGTGCGGGAGTGGACCGACTCGCCCCGCATGAGCAACCAGGCCCGGAAGGCACCGGCGAGGGTGGCCAGGACGACGTCGTTGACCGAGAGGTCGTCCTCGGCGGAGCGGGCGCGCACCCGGGCCCTGATGGTGCGGTAGTCGGCCAGGTCGGTGCCCACCATCACGAACCGGCGGGACGAGCCGATCTGGGTGTTGAGCGGGCTCGACGGTGCCGGGCGGGCCGCCGTGCGCGCGAGGGTCGAGGCCAGCGAGCCGAGGCCGTCGGCCGCCCGGGAGCCGGCCTCGCGAACCTCGCCGAAACCCTCGCGGACCGCCTCGACGACCCGGCCTGGGGTCCGCAGCGTGTCGAGCAGGGCCCGGCCGAGCAGCTCGACGTCGTGCGGCGCCGGGGCCGGACGCCAGGTGTCGACGACCGTCCCGATGTCACCGGACTCGGAGGAGACGAGGAGGTGGCCGATGTCGAGGGCGTGGACGCCGTCGACGAGGGCCTGGTGGGTCTTGGTGACGACGGCGAAGCGGCCGTACTGAAGGCCCTCGACGAGGTAGACCTCCCACAGCGGCCGGGTCCGGTCCAAGGGCCGCGGCTGGACCCGCGCGACGAACTCCTCGAGCTGCTCATCCGTGCCCGGACGCGGCAGGGCCGAACGGCGGACGTGGTAGGTGAGGTCGAAGTTCCGGTCGTCGACCCAGACCGGGTTGGCCAGGCGGGCGGGCAGGTCCTTGACCACCTGTCGGTAGCGCGGCCACTCGGCGATCCGCTGCCGGATCAGGCCAACGAGCCGGTCGTAGTCGAAACCACCCTCGGGGGGCTGGAAGACCATGACCGCGCTGACGTGCATCGCCGTTGTCGGTTCCTCGAGGTAAAGGAACGAGGCGTCCAGTGAGGTCAGCCGGTCGGTCACGAGTCCATCGTGCCACGCCGCCCGCGGCGCCTCGTCGGAGTCGGTATGCCGACCAGGCGCGCCGCCAGCTCGGCGATCGCCACGCGCGCCGGTGAGCTCGGCGCGGCTTCCTCCAGGGTGCGCCCGGTGAGCAGGGCGGCGTCGAGCGCGTCTCGGTCGTCGGGGATGAAGGACTGCTCGTTCACCCCGGCGAAGCGGCTCAGGGCGTCGGCGATCGACGACTTCGGGCGCGGACCGACGGCTGCGGCGCGGACCTTGTTGACGACAACGGTCGGCGTGGGCGCGCTCACCGTGTCGAGCTCCTGGAGCCCGCGGACCAGGCGCTGCAAGCCCACCGGGTCCGCCGCACCGACTGCGACGAGCTCGTCGGCCATCGCCAATGCCGTGAGGGTCGCCGCATTCCGCCGAGGCGCGAGGGTGTCATAGCTGAGCTCCTCGTCGTCCTCCAGGCAGAACCCGCAGTCGACGACGACCACCTCGACCATGACCCGAGCCAGCTCGAGTACCCGCTCCACCGACCCGGCCCGCAGCTCGGTCCACCGCTCGGCCTTGGGTATGCCGGTGAGCACTCGCAGGTGCGGGGCGATCTGCGGGCTGAGCCGGGCCAGGCCGGTGACGTCGAGGCCGCCCTGTTCGGCGGCGCGGCACGCCGCGGCCACCCCGGGAGCTTCGTCAAGGACCGAGAGGACCTGGGCGACCGATCCCCCGTAGGTGTCGAGGTCGACGAGCAGGGTCGAGGTCTTGGCCGAGGCAATCTCACTGGCGAGGTTCACCGCGACCGTGGTCCGCCCCGGTGCGCCAGTCGGGCCCCACACGGCGATGATGCGCCCGCCGCCCTCGGGGGCCGGCGCGGGTCGGGTCGGCTCCTCCGCGCCGGTCCCAGGTCTGGCTGGGGTGGGTCCGGCACCGGCCAGGTCGGCCAGAAACGGGTCGGCGGGCCCGCCATCGGCTCCGGCACCGTGCCCGGCCCGCGAGCCGACCTCGGACCCGGATGGCGCGCCGTCTCCGAGGCCCCCAGGAGTCCGGGCGAGCAGATGGGCCTCGAGCTCGGTCAGCCCGGCCCGCACCGGGACGACGGCGTCGACACCGACCGAGCGCAGCCAGCGCTCCTCGGACTCGGAGTCGGAGACGGTCAGCCCCACGACGTGTAGACCGTGGCGATGCAGGTCGTCGACGGCGGACAGATCCAACCCCCGCAGGTCACTCGAGACCAGGGCCACCTCGCCCAGCCCGGCCCCGGCGATCGCCAGCAGGTCGGCCAGGTCGGCACAGCGCCGCGAGATCTGCACCTCCCGGGACGCTTCCAGCGTGGTGGCGATGCGGCTCTCCCACATCGACCCCACCGCGGTGAGGACCTGGGTCATGACCCGCTCTTGCGGACCGAGCCGGGCACCGGGACCAGGGTGATCCGGGCCTCGTTGTCGAGGGCGCCGATGACGGCCGGAACCTTGTCCAGGGGCACGAGCAGCTGGACCGGGGCGGTCGAGGAGCCGGCTCCGAACCGGTCACCGGCAGCGGGCAGCCAGGACACCGAGACGCTGGGGAGCATCAGCTGCGGGTCGGCATACTTCGTCTGGGTCGTTCCCGGCTGCCGCTCGCTGACGTACATGTCGACGACGGAGCCGACCACCAGGGCCGAGGCGGACAGCGAGTCGACCTGGACGGTCACGGGCTGGACATTGACCGCGTCCTTGCCGCCGACCGCAGAGGCCGGCACCAGCTCGCCCGCGCGAACCTCGCGCAGGGTGTACGAGTCGGCGGGGACCCCCTTGGCTGCGCTGAGGTAGCGCTCCATCCCATCGCCGAGCTGGATGTCGACCCGGGTGAGGTTGTCGGGGCTGAGCTGGTCGCCCGGCTTGAGGGCCACCCGGGCAACATAGGCCGGGACCCGGTCGTCGGCGCTGGCGATGACCTTGGCGCCCACCGTGGTGGCGAGCAGGACGAGCAGTAGCCCCACCAGCAGGCGGCCGTCCCGCCAGGACGGGCGCTTGAGCCGCTTGGCGGTGGGCGCGGGCAGGTCGGGCATGCGGTTCTCCCCCTGTACGGTCAACGGCCGGGTCGGCGCCGGGCGCCGCTGCCCCATCATCGCGTATGTCGGCCCCGTGCGGCTCGTTGTCCACAGGTAGTGTCGTTATCCACAGGCAGTGACACGCTATCGACGGCATACGAGGGTGATCTGCCATAGTAGGGATTGAACGCACGCATCTCCGGCGGGACGTGGGATAACGACGACACGCCGGACCCTTCGACCTCGAGGAGCGGTCATGGCCCCGCGATTCCTCCAGCTGACCGATGTCGCCGAGGTGCTCAATATCTCCTCGGCACAGGCCTATGCCCTGGTCCGCTCGGGTGAGCTGCCGGCGATCAAGGTGGGCGGGCGTGGCCAGTGGCGGGTCGAGCAGAGCGAGCTCGAGGGGTACATCCAGCGGATGTACTCGCAGACCCGCGAGTTCGTGGCCGCCCACCCGTTCGGGGCCGGCACCGACGACGATCTCGGCTGACTCTGGCTCGGCGAACCGGGCTCCTGGACCGCCGGACCGCACTTGGCACCTCTCGGCGCGCAGCTCATGGAACTCCGGACCACTTGTGGCACCTAGCACGGTGCCATAAGCGTCCTCGCAGTCCACAAGGGGCGTCCCGGGCCGGAAGTGTCAGCCTCGGCGCAGGGTGGCGAGGGCGGCATACGGGATGGTGCGGGTGCCGCGGACGTTCTCCGGCCGGCGCGGCAGGTCCAGCGGGTGCTCGGCGAGGTCGAGGTGGTCGGCGCCGACCAGGTCGACCGTCCCGGTGAGGGTGGCGCCGTTCACATCGACGATGCTCACCGGAGCGCGGTCCCGGCAGACCGCCCGCAACGCCATACCGAGGCCGAAAGAGCGGGCCACCACCCCCGGGACGTGAGCGTGCTGACCCAACCCGGCCAGCGAACGAACCGCCGGAACGTGCGCAAGGACGACTCCCGGCGGGGCGGCGAGCATCACCCACCCGGCCCCCACCTCGAGAACGGTCCCGTGGGCGACCTCACCGGCCCCACAGACCAGCGTCACCCGCTGCCCGACGCAGGCGAGCAGCCGGTCGTGCAGCGTGAGCAGGGCCCGCTCCCGCCGGGTGCGGTCCGCCACCTCGGCATCGCGCTCGAGCAGGTGCTGGGCCGCGAGCTGACCCTCGAGGTCGTCGAACAGTCGGTCCCACCGCATGGCGCCTCTCCTTCGCTCGGTTCCTACCGTACCGAACGCTTGACATGACCCGTATCCGAACGCAAACTAAAGCAAACGACATCATACGAAGGAGCGGGCGATGACCACGAAGGCCGATCGGCCATCCGGGGTCCGGGTCGCGTCGGTCGTCGTCGGCACCATGGCCCTCGCGGGCGCGCTCTTCTGGTGGTTCGCACGCACCGCGTGGTCCGGCTGGCACGCGCTGCGCTCGGGGGTGGCCACATCGGCACCAGACCTGCTTGTCGCGGCGACCGCCGCCATCGGTCTGGTGGTCCTGCTCTGGCTGGCTGTCGCCGTCCTGGCGGCGACGGCGTCGACGCTGCCTGTGCGTGGCACGCTCGTGGCAAACCGCCTGGCCACGGCCATCGCGCCGGTCGCGCTGCGCCGCCTGGTCGCTGTCGTCCTCGGCGTCGGACTCTCCACCGGGCTGGCCAGCGGCGGGGCCTTCGCCGATGGCGTCGGGCTCTCCGGCCCCGGAGCCAGCACGACCGCAACGACCGCCCCCACCGAGAGCGCACCGACGGCCGGCTCCGGCCCGACGCTGACGCCCGCCCGTCCTGGCAGTGCCCACCTGCCCCCACCGAGCGACGGTTCGCAGGTCGGGACGGTCGGGTCGGACGCCCTTGGGTCGGCCCAGTCGGCCACGTCCGCCACCTCGGTCGTCCCGGACCCGGCCCTCGCCCCGACCAGGTCCCTGCATGGTCTGGGCCCGCTCTCCCGCCCCACCCGGTCGCCCGCGACCACCCCACAGGTCGTTGTGGTCGTGGCGGGCGACTGCCTCTGGGATATCGCGGCCCGCCACCTCGGCCCCGGCGCGACCGACGCGCAGATCGCCGCCGAGTGGCCCCGGTGGTATGCCGCCAACCGTCACCTCATCGGTGACGACCCCGACCTCATCCAGATCGGCCTGCGCCTGCAGGCCCCCACCGAGGAGCACTCCTGATGACGACCGCGCCGACCTTGGTCCCCGTTCCTGAGCGTCGCCCCGCCGCGAGGACCCACTCGGGAGCTCATCTCGACACCCCTCTGGCCCGGCGCGGTGTCGGCGCTGCCGCCGCGGTTGCGGGGGCACACGCGCTCGAGCTGCCCCTGGACCACGAGCGCCGCCTCCCCACCCCGCCCGAGCTCGGCGGACGCCCAGCGGTCCTCCCCTTCGCGACACGGCTCTCGCAGGTTCTCGTCGAGGTCCTCGCGGGCTCCCGTCCGGCCCCCCAGGTCGTCCGGTATGTCGCCCCCGATGTCTACTCCGCGATCGCCCGGCGAGCCCTGGTCGCCGCACGCCGAGGGAGCGTCGCGAACCGGGTCGCCATCCGGCGGGTTCGGGTGTTCGAGGTGAGCCCTGAGGTCGCCGAGGTCAGCACGGTCATCCATGGCCGCGACCGGGTCACCGCGATGGCCATGCGCCTGGAGGACCAGGACGGGCGCTGGGTGGTCACCGCGCTCAGCGTCGGTTGAGCCGGTAGCGCGGAGCGCCTTGCCCCTCCCCACGGATGCCGAAGCGGTGCCCGGAGAGGGCCGGGCCGCTACTTTCCGCGCCGGCGCGCCTTCTTCGAGGTCCGGCGCGCCGCCGCGCGGGTCTGCGCGGTCCCCTCGTCGTGCTCGACGACACCACCGTCCGCAGAGGGCGCCGAGTAGTGCAGCCGCTGCGGGCGTCCCGGCGTCAGCCCAGGGGCGGAGAAGGTGCTCGGGACCGCGGGGCCGGTGGGCTCGGCCGGAGGCGCGGGCGGGGTGGGGTGAGCGTGCTCGACCGCAGCGTCCTGCACCCCGGGGCGTGCGGCACCAGCGTCGACGGCATCAGCGACACCCCCCGCCCCGGCAGCCCCGGCGAGCAGCTGCTGCACCGTCATGGGCTCGACGGCCGGGGTCGGCGGGGCCTGCTCGACCTGGACCTCGACGTTGTAGAGGTAGCCGACGGCCTCCTCCTTGATCGCCTCCATCATCGCGTTGAACAGGTCGAAGCCCTCGCGCTGGTACTCGACGAGGGGGTCGCGCTGGGCCATCGCCCGCAGCCCGATGCCCTCCTGGAGGTAGTCCATCTCGTAGAGGTGCTCGCGCCAGCGGCGGTCGAGCACGGAGAGGATGACCCGGCGCTCCAGCTCGCGCATGGTCTCCTCGCCCACCGACGCCTCACGGGCGTCATACGCGTGGTGGGCCTCGGAGGTGAGCAGCTCTTTGAGGTGCGCAGCGGTGAGCCGGGCCCGGCCACCGGCCTGCGCCTCGACCTCGGCGAGGGTGAGCTGGCACGGGAAGAGCGTGCCGATCGCGGTCCAGAGCTGGTCGAGGTCCCAGGTCTCCGGGAAGCCCTCGGCGGTCGCGGAGTCGACATAGCCCTCGACGACGTCGTTGATGAACAGGCGGACCTGCTCGTGGATGTCGGCCCCCATGAGGACCCGACGGCGCTCGTCGTAGATGACGGTGCGCTGCCGGTTCATGACGTCGTCGTACTTGAGGACGTTCTTGCGGATCTCGTAGTTGCGGCCCTCGACCTGGCTCTGCGCGCTGGCGATCGAGCGGCTCACCAGCTTTGACTCGATCGGGACGTCGTCCTCCATGCGAGCGGTCTGCATGAACCGGTCGACCATCGCCCCGTTGAAGAGCCGCATGAGGTCGTCCTGGAGGGAAAGGTAGAAGCGCGACTCCCCCGGGTCGCCCTGACGGCCGGAGCGGCCCCGCAGCTGGTTGTCGATCCGCCGCGACTCGTGCCGCTCGGTGCCGAGGACATAGAGCCCACCCAGCCCGACGACCTCGTCGTGCTCGCTGGCGACCGCCCCCTCGGCCGCGGTGAGCGCCTGCGCCCAGGCCGCCTCGTACTCCTCCGGAGTCTCCACCGGGTCCAAGCCCTGCCGCTTGAGCTCGGCGATGGCGCGGAACTCGGAGTTGCCGCCGAGCATGATGTCGGTGCCTCGGCCCGCCATGTTCGTCGCCACCGTCACCGCGCCGCGCCGACCCGCCTCGGCGACGATCGCCGCCTCCCGTGCGTGCTGCTTGGCGTTGAGGACCTCGTGGCGCACCCCGCGGCGGCGGAGCAGCTCGGCGAGGTGCTCGGACTTCTCGACCGAGACCGTTCCGACGAGCACCGGTTGGCCGCGTCGGTGCCGCTCGACGATGTCGTCGACGACGGCGGCATACTTCGCGTCCTCGGTGCGGTAGACGAGGTCCGCCTGGTCCATGCGGATCATCGGCATGTTCGTGGGGATCTCCACGACGCCGAGCTTGTAGATCGAGTTGAGCTCGGCGGCCTCGGTCATCGCAGTACCGGTCATGCCCGACAGCGTTGAGTACATCCGGAAGTAGTTCTGGAGGGTGATCGTCGCGAGGGTCTGGTTCTCGTTCTTGATCTCCACCCCCTCCTTGGCCTCGATGGCCTGGTGCATCCCCTCGTTGTAGCGACGCCCGGGCAACATGCGCCCGGTGTGCTCGTCGACGATGAGGACCTCGCCGTCCATGACGACATAGTCCTTGTCGCGCTTGAACAGCTCCTTGGCCTTGATCGCGTTGTTGAGGTACCCGATGAGGGGGGTGTTGACCGACTCGTAGAGGTTGTCGATCCCGAGCAGGTCCTCGACCTTGGCGATGCCCTGCTCGAGCACGCCGACGGTTCGCTTCTTCTCGTCGACCTCGTAGTCGCCGGTCGCCTCGATGCCGCGCATGAGGTCGCCGGACTCGCCGCGGTGCAGCTGGCGGGCGATCCGGGCGAAGTCGACATACCACTTCGTCGCCTGGTCGGCCGGACCGGAGATGATCAGCGGCGTCCTGGCCTCGTCGATGAGGATCGAGTCCACCTCGTCGACGATGGCGAAGTTGTGGCCGCGCTGGACCAGCTCGGCCGGCGACCACGCCATGTTGTCGCGCAGGTAGTCGAAGCCGAACTCGTTGTTCGTCCCGTAGGTGATGTCCTTGGCGTACTCGGCCCGGCGCTGGTCCGGGGTCATCGTGTTGAGGATGCAGCCGGTCTCCAGGCCGAGCGCCCGGTGAACCCGGCCCATGAGCTCGGACTGGTACTCGGCGAGGTAGTCGTTGACCGTCACCACGTGCACGCCCTTGCCCTGCAGAGCATTGAGGTATGACGGCAGGGTCGCGACGAGCGTCTTGCCCTCACCGGTCTTCATCTCCGCGACATTGCCCATGTGCAGGGCCGCGCCACCCATGATCTGGACGTCGAAGTGCCGCTTCCCGAGGGTGCGCTTGGCCGCCTCTCGGACGGCGGCGAAGGCCTCAGGGAGGATGTCGTCGAGGGTCTCGCCCGCCTCGAGGCGGCTGCGGAAGACGTCGGTCTCGGCCTTCAGCTCGGCGTCGCTGAGCTTCGCGAAGTCCTCCTCGAGCACGTTGACCTGGGCGGCGATGCCTTCTAGCTTCTTCAGCACCCGGCCTTCACCGGCACGTAGCAGCTTCTCGAGGATCTTGGGCACGGCGACGACTCCTGGGCAGACGGGTTCGACGGCCACGCCGGGCCGTTCGAGTGAAGCGTAGTCGCTCCTGGTGACGAGCACGGCCCCGGCGAGGTTCCCCGGAGCACCTGCGGCCCGGACCGGAAACCGGATTGCCCCCCTGCGCCGCGGCTGGCAAGGTGCCAGGCGTGGCTGCGACATACCCGACCTGCGTCCCGGTCCTCACCGACGCGGTGGTGACGCTACGCGCCCACCGCGAGCAGGACGCCGGGCGCATCGTCGAGCAGGCGCGCGACCCCGAGTCGGTGCGCTGGACCGTCGTCCCAACCCCGTATGCCGAGGCGGACGCCCGGTGGTTCCTCGACCACATCCGCGAGCAGTGGGACGCGGTGGACGGCTCCCGGTCCTGGGCGATCACCGACGCGACCGACCCGGAAGGCAGCTTCCTCGGCACCATCGACCTGCGGCCGGGCGGGGCGGGTCGGGCCGAGCTCGGTTTCGGGCTGCACCCAGCAGGCCGTGGCCGGCACCTCATGACCGCCGCCGTTCGGCTCGTCTGTCGGTGGTGGTTCGAGCAGGGCGGCGCCCGGGTCGGTTGGGCTGCCAACGTGGGGAATATCGGCTCGCGGCGGGTCGCCTGGGCGTGCGGCTTCACCATGGAGGGGACCAGTCCGCAGGCGCTGGTCCAGCGCGGCGAGCTCCGCGACGGGTGGTTCGCCTCGCTCGGCGCCGACGAGCCCATGACGCCGCGCACCCGCTGGTTCGACCCGCCGCTGCTCGAGGACGGCACGGTGCGGCTGCGGGCGTGGCGCGGCGACGATGTGGACCACCTCGTCGACCCCGACGACGCTGCGCTGCGCTTCATGCCCCGCGGTGCGGCCCCCTTCGTCGGCGACTTCGACTCCTGGCGGACGGCCCGGGAGGAGCGGATGTCGGTCGGCGAGGGGATCTACTGGTGCCTCGCCGACGCCGCCTCTGACCGGCCGCTGGGCCACGTGCAGGTGTTCCGCCTCGACCAGCCCGCCTTCGCGGGCTCGGGCGAGCTCGGCTACTGGCTGCTCCCCCAGGCCCGGGGTGCGGGGCTGATGGGGCAGGCCGTGGACCTGGTCCGTCGGTTCGCCTTCGCTGCGCCGGCCGAGGGCGGCCTGGGCCTGCACCGACTGGCCGCCGGCACCGACGCCGACAACGCCGCGTCGAACCGGGTGCTGCGCCGGGCCGGCTTCCGGCCGATCGCCCGAGAGCACGAGATCATGGCCCACCCGGGTGAGCCTCACTCCGACGGGCTGCTCTGGGAGCTGCTCCGGGACGGCCCGGCGCGCTCTGCCCCGGTGATCGAGGGCCGGCGGGTCCGGCTGCGCGGCTGGCGCCTCGGGGACTCCGCGCGGGTGGTCGAGGGGTGCTGCGACCCGGTGACCGCGCAGTGGCTCGGCGCGCTCCCGCGCCCGTACGGGCCGAACGACGCCCTGGAGTTCCTCAGCAGCGCCCTGGCGACGACCGCCCGCGGCACAACGGTGCACTGGGCGCTGGCCGACCCCGGCGCAGACGAGGTCATCGGGGCGGTCACGCTCATGCACCTCGACCTGGTCGACGGCAGCGCTGAGCTCGGCTACTGGACGCATCCCGATGCCCGCGGCCGCGGGGTGATGAAAGAGGCGGCGTGGTGGGCGGTCCGCCATGCGTTGCTCGACCCCGAGGAGGGCGGGCTCGGGCTGCGGCTGGTGCGCCTGCGGGCCGCGGCGACGAATGTCGCGTCGTGCCGCGTGGCTGAGCGGGTTGGCTTCCGCCGGACCGGGGTCGAACCGGCCGCGCACCGACTCGGCGACGGGTCCTTCGTCGACCAGGTGCGCTACCAGGTCCGAGCCGAGGAGCTCGCGGCGACGCTGCCCTGACCGGGCGGCAGCCCCGGACTACCGCAGCCCGGCCAGCCCCGGACCGGCGAGGTCGGTCAGCTGGAGCCAGTCGGCCATCTGGCGCAGCTCGGCGAGCAGCTCGGCGGCCGCTCGTCGGGGCGCCCCCGGCTCGAGGGAGGCCGACTGGACGAGCAGGACCGAGCCGGTCCGGTCGGCCTTGAGGTCGACCCGGCCGACCAGCGCGTCGCCGAGGAGGAAGGGCAGCACGTAGTAGCCGTGCACTCGCTTGGCGGCGGGGACGTAGATCTCCAGCCGGTAGTCGAAGCCGAACAGCTCGGCGGTGCGGCGCCGCTCCCAGACCACCGAGTCGAACGGGCTGACCAGAGCCCGCGTTCGCACCGTCCGCGGGATGCTCGCCTCATGCCAGAGGTATGCCGTCCGCCGCCATCCGACGACGTCGACCTCGACGAGCTCCCCGCGTGCCACCAGCGCCGCGATCGCCGGACCGGCCTGTTCGGGGCGCAGCCGGAAGTAGTCGCCCAGGCAGCGGGCCGTGCCGACGCCGACGGCCTTCGCGGCGATCCGGACCAGCTCGACGATCGCCTCGGCCGGGTCCAGCCGGGCAGCCGGGTCGAGCCAGAGCGCGCGCTGCTGCGGGTCCCGCGGGGCAACGACGTCGAGGGCGGCATACCGCCGTTCGAACTGGCTGGTCCGCCCGGCCGAGGTGACCTCACCGGCCCAGAAGAGCAGCTCGAGGGCGCGCTTGGCGACCGACCAGTTCCAGCCCCACTCGGACCGGTCACCGACTCGCTGGTGCTCCAGCGCAGTCTCGACCTCGCGGGCCGTCAGCGGCCCACGCGCTCGGACGACCTCGCGAACCGCCTCGACGACCTCGGGATGGTCGCGCGCGGTCCGGAGCATCCCGCCCCAGCTGTCCGCCAGCGCCCGCCGCATCCGGAAGTCGAGCAACGGCCAGGTCGTCGGCGCGACGAGGCTGGCCTCGTGGGCCCAGTACTCGACGACCCGACGGGGCGCGCGGTCCCGGGCCCGGTCGAGCAGGGCCGTGTCGTACGGCCCGAGCCTGGAGTAGAACGGGAGGTACTGGCTGCGGCTCAGGACGTTGACGCTGTCGATCTGGACGACACCAACCCGGTCGAGGACCCGCTGAAGGTGGGCGCTGGTCGCGCGGAAGGGCGCCGGCCGGCGGTCGGTGAACCCCTGGGCAGCGAGAGCGACCCGGCGGGCCTCGACGAGGGTGAGCGATGCCACCTCGGCAGGCTAGCGGAGGTCCACGACACCCGCGCGGAGCGCATAGGAGGCCGCCTCGGTGCGGGTGCGCACCCCCAGCTTCTCCAGGATCGAGCGGAGGTGGTTCTTCACCGTGTTCTCGGAGATGAACAGGGTGCGGGCGATCTCCCGGTTCCCCAGCCCCTCGGCGACATGACCGAGGACCTCGCGCTCCCGGGCGGTCAGCCGCGAATGGCTCTCGGCGCGCGGCGTCGGGGATGCCTCGGCGCAGTTCGCCACCATCGCCAGGACGCTGGACACCATCGCACGGGAGAGGAAGGACTCCCCCCGGGCCAGGCATCCGACTGCCTCGGCGGCCTCGTCGACGGCCGTCGCCTTGAGGAGATACCCGCTCGCTCCGGCCCGGACTGCCTGGACGATGTCGTGCTCGGCGCCGACCGACCCGAGCATCGCCACGCGGACCGGCAGGCTGCTGGTGATCTCGTAACAGACCGCCGCCCCGCCCGTGGGAGGCAGGTCAGCGTCGATGAGCGCGACGTCAGGGGCCAGCTCTCGGGCCAGCCGCACTGCCGACGCGCCGTCCTCGGCCTCAGCGACGACCTCGACGTCGGGGTCGGCCGCGACGGTCGCACGGAGGCCGCGACGAAGCAGTGAGTGCCCGTCGGCCAGGAGCACGCGGACCGCCATTGGCCCAGCATGACGCAGACCAGCCCGGGCGGACTAGTCCCCTGAAAGGGCGACGTCAGGAGGCCGGTGCGGGTTCGACGAGGTCGAGGTGGATGACGCCATAGGACCAGCCGCGTCGGCGGTAGAGCACGCTCGGCTTGCCGGTCTCGACGTCGTGGAAGAGATAGAAGTCGTGACCCACGAGCTCCATCTCGTTGAGGGCGTCCTCGAGGCTCATCGGGGCGGAGCTGTGCACCTTCTCGCGCACCTCGATGGGTGAGTCGCCGAAGGCGCCGGCCTCATCGACTGCGTCCAGCCCCGTCGCCACCGCGACCGGAGCCGCCGCCCCAGGAACGTCGCCGGTCTCGGGCCGCTTGCCCCGGCTCACCCGGCGCCGGTCCGCCGCGCGACGGAGCCGCTCGGTGAGCTTGTCGAACGCGGCGTCGAGCGCCGCGTACTTGTCGTCCGCGCTGGCCTCGGCCCGGATAACCGGACCCCGCCCGTAGCAGGTGACCTCAACGCTCTCGGAGTTACGGGCCTGACGCTCGTGAGTCACCACGACGTCGACGCGGTGGATCGTCGGTGCCAGCTGAGCGACTTTGTCGAGTCGATCGTCGAGGCGCTCCCGCAGCTGCTGGGACACCTGGATGTGGCGACCGGTGACGGTGAGGTCCATGACTACTCCTTCGAGAATCGCGCGGATCGTCCTAGCGGGGCGGGTCCCCCACTCAGCCCGGACACCACCCCCGCGTCCGCTGAGCCACGCCTACTCTCATGACGAAACGCTACCGCTGTGGGTTCCTGCGCGGCAGGGCAGGGGTCTGCGGCGCGTCGCGGCAACGGTGGCGCACCCCACGGGATGGGCACCCACAGCCCGGACGGCGCGCGCGGCCTCGGCCAGGGTCGCTCCGGTCGTCACGACATCGTCGAGGAGCAGCACCGCCCGACCCGCGGCCAGGTCGGCATCCGCCCGGGCTCGGTAGGCACCGGCCAGGTTGGCCTGTCGCCTGCTGGTGTCGAGGCCGGCCTGGTCGACGAGGGGGCGCACCGGCCGCAGCATGTCGGCGACGGCACGGCCGGTCACCTCGCCGACCACCCGCACCAGGTCGGCGACGGGGGCGTCCCCTCGCCGTCGTCGAGCGGCCGCGCGTGAGGGCATCGGGACCAGGACCGCGTCCCCGCCGGGATCGGCCGCCTTGACGGCGCAGACGAGGAGCGGCGCGAGGACCGATCGCAGGTCCCGCCGGCCGCCGTCCTTGTAGGCCAACAGTGCCGTACGCACCACACCGGCGTATGCCGCCGCCGCGTGAACCGGGGGCAGGCCCGGCGGCCGGGGAGTTGGGTCGGCCCGCAGTGGCTTCGGCCCACGACCGGCCCGCACCAGCTCGGCCGCACACCGCGGGCACCACGCGTGCGAGACGGCACCACATCCCGCGCAGGTCGCCGGCAGCACGAGGTCGAGGATCGCGTCGAGAGGTCCCATGGACCGAGCCCAACCAAGCCGGAATCGGATGGCAAGCCGACCGCGAGCCGGCTGTGGACCGTGGGACCACCGAGCCCGGCCCTGTGGACGACGGGCTCACGCCCCGGGTTGGACGACCTCGGTGACCCCAGGAAGGGTCAGCCAGGAGTTGCCGGCCCGGGCACGGACCACTCCGTCGTCGGAGCCGATGACGAGCCGCCGGACTCCGCCGACCGACGTGATCGACCTGGCGCCGGGCACGGGCGTCATGAGCGAGGCACCCGGGTCGCGAAGGCCGATCCCCTGCCCGATGGGGGCGAGGTACGGCCGCATCGGGTCGGTGGCCCGGGTCCGACCGAGAACGGCGAGGGTGTCGGAGTCCACCCAGGTGACATCGCGAACAGTGACGAGGGGGTCAGCCTGGCGCCATGGCTGAGCCAGGGCCACCGGTCGGCCACGGGGGTCGCGCACCACCCCGGCAATATCGAGCCGGTCCCCGTCCGCTCCTCGGGACACCACGGCGACCCTCGTCCCGTCGGGTGAGACTCGAAGGCTGAGGATCGATCTACCGGTGAGCCACCCCGAGCTGATGGCCTGGGCGCGGGTATCGTCCACGGCTCGGTCGAGAACCCAGACGGTGGTCCCGCGCGCGGCATCCGACCCGGCGACCCACAGGTAGCCGCGGTCGTCATACGCGGGGCGAACCAGGCCGAAGCCCACCCCGGCGACGTCGAGCGCCTGCTCGCCACGCCACCGACGCAGCTGCTTGCGGTCGCCGCCGACGGCGGCGATCTCCGAGCCATCGGGCGCCGCAGCGAGCCAGACCCAGCCCGTCGCGACGCTGGGCAGGGCCGCTGTGGCCGACTGGCTGGGCGACGGGCGCAGGTTGGGGCGGGTGTCGAGCTCAGCGATGTCCAGTGGCGCGAGCCGCCGCAGGACGGTCCCGCTGCGGACGAGAGCGAACGGGGCCGGAGTCGGATGGCCCACGCTGAGTCCGAGCTGATCCATCGACCGCACCGGGAGGTCGACCCCACCCAGCTCGAGGGGCGTCCGCCCGACAACGATGCTCACCCCGTTGACATTCGGAGCCTGGAGCAGCCCGGTGACGAGCTGGGCGTACATGACGGACCGCTGCGTCTGGTCGGTCCGCAGGGCGACCTCGTTGAGCTGGATGGTCGCGATGCCCTGGTCGACCGCGACCGCGTCGACGGCGAGCGCCGACCCGTCCGGGAAGCCCGCCCGGACGGCGCCGGTCAGGTAGGTCGGAACCGCGGCGATCTCGGCCCGGGCGATCGAGGTGGCCAGTCCTGAGCCCTTGGCAAACCAGCGGACATCGGCAAGAGTGGCGAGCCGGTCGCTGGCCACATAGGCGAGTCGGACCGGCTGAAACAGCCGCTCGAAGTCCGGCGGGGTCAGCCACAGACCGAAACCCTCGGGCAGGACGGCCCGCCACTGACCGCCGACCTGACTCATCGCCAGGGTCGCCGTGACCGTGGAGCCGGGAGCGAGCTCGACATACCGGCCCTGCGCCGTCACCGTCGCCACCGCGCTGGCGCTGACCCGGATCGCGCCCGAGGTGAGCTCGGTCGCGGTGAGGTCGTACCCCACGACGGTGACCGTCGACGTGGGGCGCCACGCCTTGGCCGAGGAGTCGACCAGGAACTCCTGAGCGACATTCGGCCCGTCGGCGGTCTCTTGGAAGCCGGCGCCGGCGCGGATGAAGCCGACCGCGATCTGCGTCTTGCTCGCCCCATCGACCGGCCCTTGCGGGACGATCCGGATCGGCTCGACCTGCGGCTCGTCGACGGCGCGGCCCGGGCGGACCGGCCCGGCGGTCGGCAGGCCGCCGCAGGCCCCGAGGACCAGGGCAAGCAGGCCCGCGACCACCGCGCCCGTCCTGCGCGGACGGAGACAACGGGGGCCGGTCACGGAGACACATCCACGGTGACCGGGAGCCCGACCGTGGGGTTGAGCGGGAGCGGCGAAGCCTCGATCGGCGCCCGCAGTGAACGAGGCACGGTGAGCCGGAAGCACGAACCGACCCCCGGGTCTCCCCACGCCTGGAGCCAGCCATGGTGGAGCCGGGCATCCTGGAGCGAGATGGCCAGTCCGAGGCCGGTCCCGCCGGTCGTCCGGGCCCGAGCGGGATCGCCCCGCCAGAACCGGTTGAAGACCTTGGCGCTGTCGCCGGGTCGCAGCCCGACGCCGTGGTCCCGGACCGAGACCGCAACGGCCGAGTCGTTCCCCGCGACGGTGACGACGATGGGGCGACCTTCACCATGCTCGATGGCGTTGACGACGAGGTTGCGCAGGATCCGTTCGATCCGGCGCGACTCGACGTCGGCGATGCACGGCTGCGGCGGCGCGACGACGTCGACCGGGCTGCCGCGCCGTTGAGCCAATGGCGCAGCAGCGGCGACGACCCGGGCGACCAGCGAGCGGACGTCGGTGGGTTCGACGTCGATGTCGGCGGCCCCGGCGTCGTACCGGCTGATCTCCAGCAGGTCGGACAAGAGCGCTTCGAACCGGTCCAGCTCGGCATGGAGCAGCTCGGCGGACCGGGACACCGCGGGGTCGAAGGCGGTCCGAGAGTCGTGGATGAGGTCGGCGGCCATCCGGATCGTCGTCAACGGGGTGCGGAGCTCGTGGGAGACATCGGAGACGAACTGCTGCTGCAGGGTGGAGAGCTGTTCGAGCCGGACGATCTGTTCCTGGAGGCCGGCGGCCATCTCGTTGAAGGACTTGCCGAGCCGAGCCAGGTCGTCCTCGCCCTTGGTCGGCATCCGTTCCTCGAGATGCCCCGCGGCGAGCTGCTCGGCCACCCCGGCGGCCTGACGGACCGGTCGGACGACGAGCCGGCTGACCGCCCAGGCGATCGCACCCACCAGGAGGACGATGAGCGCCGCCCCGAGCCCGAATGTGCGTGCGATGACCGACAGGGTGTCGCGCTCCCGGCTCATCGGGTAGACGAGGTACAAGGAGTATTCCCCGACGACCGGGAAGGAGACCTGCTGTCCCACGACGACCGCCGACAGTGGAGCGCCTGTCCCGGGGTCGACAAGAGAGACGACCTGGGTCTGCTGGACGTCGGGGTTGGCGGCCACAGCCTGCCGGAGCTCCTCGGGGACGACGATGCCGACCCCGCGCGGCATGACGGCGGAGAGCTGTTGGGTGTTGGTGTTCCCCACCGAGCGGACGAGCGCGGCATACCGAGACCCGTCACCGCCGGCGAGGGACTGGACCAGCTGCTCGGCCAGCTGTTGGAGGTCGGCGACCGAGGCCTTGTCGGTGTGGTCGACCTGTGACTGAGTCTCGCGATGCAACCGCAACGCCTCCGCGGTGGCGACCCGCTCGGCATCAGCGACCAGGCCGGTGGCCACCCGGTTGTACAGATACGACCCGATGGCCACGGTCATGACCAGGCCGAGCACCATGGTCGTCGCGACGACCCGCGCCGACAGGGAACGGCGCCAGTACGCCAGGGCTGCCCGCCCGACCCGACCGGCCCGACCGGCCCCGCCGCTGATCTCGCCGCTGGCCTCGCCGGGCCGAGGGTCCGACATCGTCAGGCCGGGCCGGCCTTGTAGCCGACGCCGCGGACGGTGACGACGATCTCCGGACGCTCCGGGTCGTGCTCGATCTTGCTGCGCAGCCGCTGGACGTGGACGTTGACGAGCCGGGTGTCGCCGGCGTGCCGGTAGCCCCACACCTGTTCGAGGAGGACCTCGCGGCTGAACACCTGCCAGGGCTTGCGGGCCAGCGCGACGAGGAGGTCGAACTCCAGCGGGGTGAGCGAGAGGGCGACTCCCCCGCGACGGACCGAGTGACCGGCGACGTCGATCTCGAGGTCGCCGATGGAGAGCCGTTCCTGGGCCGGTTCGTCGCCACGACGCAGTCGGGCCCGGACCCGGGCGATGAGCTCCTGGGGCTTGAACGGCTTGAGGACATAGTCGTCTGCACCGGACTCCAGCCCGACGACGACGTCGACGGTGTCGGTGCGGGCGGTGAGCATGACGATCGGCACGCCGGACTCGGCGCGGATCCGCCGACAGATCTCGATGCCATCCATGCCCGGCAGCATGACGTCCAGCAGGACCAGGTCGGGACGACTCTCCCGGAAGGCCGCCACGGCGGCGGAGCCGTCGGCGACGTGGGTGACGTCGAAGCCCTCGGAGTGCAGGACAATGCCGAGCATCTCGGCCAGGGCCAGGTCGTCGTCGACGACGAGCAGTCGTCCCCTCACGCGCCCTCCTTAGGCCACCCCGGAGCACTGTCCGGGGACACGGTGCCCAGCGGCCCCATCATCACATATGCCGGTGCGGCATACCTGGGCGCCGTGCCGGACGAGCCGGACCTCGCGTCAGGTGGCGAACCGTGGCATCTGGTCCCGTCGCGAGGGCAGGCCCGTGCGGGCATAAGGAAGGCGCCCTCCCAGGGGGTGAAGGGCGCCTTCCAGGACAGTATGCACGGTCCCCCCCGCGCCTGTGCAAGTCGGTGGGGGTCGCAACTTCGCGTGTCGGCGAAAAGCGGACATCCGACGTCGAGGCTGCGCCCCCCGAGGGGGTCGAATCGTCAGTTCCGTGCCGCCGACGAGCGTGCGGAGGTCAGTACCGGTAGTGGTCCGGCTTGTACGGTCCGGCGACGTCGACGCCGAGGTACTCGGCCTGTTCCTTGGTCAGCTCGGTGAGGTCCACCCCGAGGGCCTCGAGGTGCAGTCGGGCGACGAGCTCGTCGAGGTGCTTCGGCAGGGTCGTCACCGTCGGTGCCCCCGCCTCGTCGACATACTCCTGCGTCGCGGTGAAGAGCTCGATCTGCGCGATGGTCTGGTTGCTGAACGAGTTCGACATGACGAAGCTCGGGTGACCGGTCGCATTGCCGAGGTTCATCAGCCGACCCTCGGACAAGACGATGATCGAGTGCCCGTCCGGGTAGGTCCATTCGTCGACCTGCGGCTTGATCGAGGTCTTGGTGATCCCCGGGGTGCGGGCCAGCCCGGCCATGTCGATCTCGTTGTCGAAATGCCCGATATTGGCGACGATCGCCTTGTTCTTCATCGCCGCCATGTGCTCGGCGGTGACAACGTTGAAGCAGCCGGTCGCGGTGATGACGATGTCGGCGCGGCCGATGACGTCCTCCAGCCGGGCCACCTGGTAGCCCTCCATGGCTGCCTGCAACGCACAGATCGGGTCGATCTCGGTGACGATGACCCGGGCGCCCTGGCCGGCGAGCGACTCCGCGCAGCCCTTGCCCACATCGCCATACCCGCAGACGATCGCGACCTTGCCACCGATGAGGACGTCGGTGGCCCGGTTGAGCCCGTCGACGAGGGAGTGCCGGCAGCCGTACTTGTTGTCGAACTTGGACTTGGTGACCGAGTCGTTGACATTGATCGCCGGGAAGAGCAGCTCGCCGGCCTCGGCCAGCTGGTAGAGCCGGTGCACGCCCGTGGTCGTCTCCTCGGTCACGCCCTTGATGCCGGCCGCGGTGCGGGTCCACTTCTGCGGGTCACTGGCGAGGGTATGCCGCACCAGCGCCTTGACGACGGCGAACTCCTCGGAGTCCTCCTCGGTCGTCGGCGGGACCAGACCGGCCTGCTCCCACTCGCGGCCCTTGTGGACCAGCAAGGTGGCGTCGCCACCGTCATCGAGGATCATGTTCGGTCCGGTGGCGCCGTCCGCGTCAGCGGGCCAGGTGAGGATCTGGTCGGTGCACCACCAGTACTCCTCGAGGCTCTCGCCCTTCCAGGCGAAGCAGGGCACGCCCTGGGGGTCCTCCGGGGTGCCAGCGGGGCCGACGACGACCGCGGCGGCCGCCTCGTCCTGGGTGGAGAAGATATTGCACGAGGCCCAGCGCACCTGGGCGCCGAGAGCCACGAGGGTCTCGATGAGCACCCCGGTCTGGACGGTCATGTGCAGCGAGCCGGCGATCCGGGCGCCGCGCAGCGGCTGGCTGTCGCGGTACTGCTCACGCAGGGCCATGAGGCCGGGCATCTCGTGCTCGGCCAGGCGCAGCTGGTGCCGGCCGGCGTGGGCCAGGGAAAGGTCGGCGACCTTGAAGTCGAAGGGCATGGTCGTGCTCCTGGGTAGGGGTGGACGCTGACCCGGCGTAGCCCATCTGGGCACGGCATACGGCTGCGCGGGTCATCACCCACGCCGGCGAGCACCAAGTCTACCCGGCGCCGGTCGGGGCCCGGGGGCTCCGGCCCCCGCGACGGCGCCCCGCTCCTCGCTATCCTGACGGCCATGCCGACCCCCGAAGGCACCCTGGGCTGGGCCCCCCTGGGCGAGCACCTCGACCTCGTCGCCCCGGCGGTTGCCGCGGTGGCGGCGCGGGTGCCGCGCGCCCGGGTCGCGGCGATCGACCCGCAGCTGGCGGACACCGCCGCCTTCTGCGCCGCGTACGACGTCGCGCTGGAGTCCTCGGCGAACTGTGTCGTCGTCGCCGGGCGTCGCGGGGGTGTGACGACGCATGCGGCGGTCATGGTGCTGGCCACCGACCGAGCGGATGTCAACGGGGTGGTCCGACGTCATCTCGACGTCCGGAAGATCTCCTTCGCGCCGATGGTGGAGGCGGTGGCGCTGACCGGCATGGAGTACGGCGGGATCACGCCGGTCGGGCTGCCGCAGACCTGGCCGGTCCTCGTCGACGCAGGGGTCGTCGCCGCCGGGCCGGTCGTCATCGGCAGCGGGCTGCGTTCATCCAAGCTGCTCATCGACGGGGCCGACCTCGCGGCACTCGGCGGCGTGGTCCTGCCGCTCGCCCTGCCGTCGTCCTGACGGCGGCCCTGGCAGTGGAGGTCAGCCCCGGGTGGGGCGGCCCTCCTCGACAAGCAGCACCGGTATGCCGTCCTCGACCCGGTACGCCAGGCCACACGTCGAGCCCAGACACAGCAGCTCGGCCCCGGTCGGTCCGGTGGAGTCGGCGAGCTCGCTGTGGCAGGCGGGGCAGCGCAGGATCTCGCGCACCCACGGCTCGATCGACGCGGTGGACTGCTCGCTCACGGGTGCTCTCCTCGGATGACGGCCAGGGCCCGGTCTCGGACCTGCTCCATCGTCGCACGGTCGTCGGCCTCGACGTTGAGGCGCACCAACGGCTCGGTGTTGCTCGACCGGACGTTGAGCCACCAGTGCGGCCCCGACGCGGCCGCGTGGGTCGCCGTGATGCCGTCCAGCTCGTCGAGCGTCAGCCCCTGGGCCTCCGACCAGGACCGCACCGCGGCCAGCGCCGCCGAAGGGTCGGCCACGGTGCTGTTGATCTCCCCTGACGAGACATACCGGTCGTATGTCGAGACCAGCGCGGACAGCGGGGCATCCTGACCGCCGAGGGCGGCGAGGACGTGCATGGCCGCGAGCATTCCCGTGTCGGCGAACCAGAAGTCACGAAAGTAGTAGTGCGCCGAGTGCTCGCCGCCGAAGACGGCCGACTCCTGCGCCATGACCGCCTTGATGAAGGAGTGACCCACCCGGGTCCGGACGCCGCGAGCGCCGATCTCGTCGAGCACCTCCTGCACGGTCGCCGAGCTGATGACGTTGTAGACCACGGCGACCTCCTCGGCACGAGCCCCCGCGGCCACCGCCCGGGCGACCTCGCGGGTCGCCACCAAGGCGGTGACGGCGCTCGGGCTCACCGGCTCGCCGCGCTCGTCGACGACGAAGCACCGGTCCGCATCGCCGTCGAAGGCCAGCCCGAGGTCGGCGCCGTGGGCGACGACGGCGCGCTGAAGGTCGACGAGGTTGGCCGGCTCGAGCGGGTTCGCCTCATGGTTGGGGAAGGTGCCATCGAGCTCGAAGTAGAGCGGGATGACCTCCAGCGGGAGGGCCGGCAGCCCACCGGCGTCGGTGAGGACGACCGGAACGGTGTGCCCGGCCATGCCGTTGCCCGCATCGACGACGACCTTGAGGGGGCGGATCCGGTCGAGCGGCACGAGCTCGCGCAGATGCCGACCGTACGCCACGGTGATGTCCTGGGTGCTGACCGACCCGACCCCTCTCGGCTCGTCCGGACCGGTCCCGTCGAGGATGGCCAAGGCAAGGTCGCGCACCTGGCCGAGCCCGGACTCCAGGCTGATCGGGCGCGCGCCGGCCCGGCAGAGCTTGAGCCCGTTGTAGCGGGCCGGGTTGTGGCTGGCGGTCAGCATCACGCCGGGCAGCCCGAGCGCCCCGGAGGCGTAGTACAGCCCGTCGGTCGAGGTCAAGCCCAGCAGAACCACGTCAACCCCCCGCGCGGCGGCACCGGAGGCGAAGGCCTGCGCCAGCTCCGGCGAGGACGGCCGCATGTCGTGGCCCACGACGACCGCCGGCGCCCCGTCGGGATGGGCGATGACGTCGGCGAAGGCCGCGCCGAGCGCCGCAACCCCCGCCGCGTCGAGCTGGTCGGGGACGACGCCCCGGATGTCATACGCCTTGACGATATGCGCCAGTGGATGCCCCGAAGTCACGGGCGTGAGGTTACCGGACCGACCGGCTCAGTCGCGCACCACGCGCAGATGGGGTCGACCATTGGGTGGGGGCACCGAGGCGGCGGCCGACCTGGGACGCCCGGCCTCACGAACCGCGTCGGCCAGGGCGAGCAGGTCGTCGGTGCTCGGTTCGGGCTCGACGAACTCACCGGGCAGGCGCACGACGTCCCACCCGCGCGGGGCAGTGAGCCGCCCAGCATGGGTCGCGCACAGGTCGTAGGTGTGCGGCTCGGCATACGTGGCCAGCGGCCCGAGCACCGCGGTCGAGTCCGCGTAGACATAGGTGAGCGTGGCGACGGCCGCACCGGAGCAGCCGGCCTTGCTGCACTGCCGCTTCAGACCCACGGGGGGACTCTAGCCCCGCACCGAGGGGCCGCACTGACGGCACGCCGTGCTGGCCTACAGTTGGCGCTGTGATCCGGTTCCGGCCCAAGAGCGCGCCCGGGGCCCTGCCCGTGCCGCCCCCGCGCGGGGGGCAGCGTCGCGACCGCCGTGGCCGTGGCCCGCGCGGGCCGCTGGCCTGGCCCGCGGTCCCGGCGATGCTGACCCGGGCGGCGCGCTTTGACGACGTCGTCCTCGACGCCATGAGCCGGCTCGAGACCCTCTGGGGCAAGCCCCTGCCGACGATCCAGCTTGCCGTCGAGGAGGTCCCCCCAAGCGACCCGGCCCCCTGGGAGCACCGGCAGGTGCCGCTCGGGCGGATGTTCCCCGCGACGGCCACGGCGCCATACCAGGTCGTCGTCTACCGTCGGCCCATCACCACGCGGTGCCGCGACGAGGCGGACGTCGTCGCACTGGTCACCTCGGTGCTCACCGAGCAGGTCGCCGGAGTCCTCGGGATCACCCCCGAACAGCTCGACCCCGGGTATGACGACGTGGGCTGAGTCGGCCCGTCGCTCGAGCGCCGAGCGCCGGGCCCCCCAGCGGTAGCCAGGCTCAGCCGACGTCGCGGATAACCAGCGCGTCCGCGACCAGGGTCAGGCCCGGGAGTGGAAGCACCGCGAGCAGCGGGGGGTCGGCGCTCTTGCGTCCGAGCGAGACCGCCGCAAAGACCGACTGTCCCCCACCGGAAACCCACACCTGTGAGGTCGTCGACACGTCAACCGTCGTCACCCCACCTGCCAGGATGTCGACGCTCACCCGGACCGCCTGGCCGGCCGAGGTTGTCGTCACCGAGACCGAGGCGCCGTCGGGTGAGGCGAGGAAGAGCGTCGCCACCTGGTCGCTCGGGACCTCGGCAGGCGCCAGGACGGCACCGGCGAGCGTCCCCGCAGCTGGCATGGCCGGGATCCAGGCGAGGTCCGACTGGGCATCGGCGATCGACCCGCCGGCGGGGACGGCCGCATACCGCTGGACCAGGGCCCCGGCGATGATCGGTACCGTCGAGCTGAGCTCCACCGCGAAGACGGGTTCGGTGACCGCGGTGAGGTCGATGTCGGCACTGGTCCCGTGCGCCACGGTGGCGACCCCGTTCGACGGCGGGCTCTTGCGCCCGGACGGGGTGAGCAGCGTCGTCGTCACCTGGGCGTCTGCGGGTCCGGGGACGGCAACGCGTAGCCGGGTCGCTCGCGCCAGGCCGATCGGGAGGACGACCCGTGCGGCAGGCTCGGTCAGCGAGACCGCATCGTCGGATCCTCGGCCGGTGGCGCCGTCGATCCAGGCGTCGTCGAGGACCGCCGCCAGCCGCCCACCGGTGGCCACGACGTGGACGACCGGGGAGGCATCCTGCGGGGCCAGCGCGTCGAGGAGCAGGGCCAAGCGAGACATCGGCGGGACGGTGACGGTGTTCGTCCCGATCGACGGCAGGGTGCCCGTCGTGCCGAGGACGGTGACGGTTGCGGTGACCGGGTTCGCCCCAGCGTTGGTCAGGATCAACCGCTCACGGCGGGCTGCCTGGGCGCCGCCGCCCACGAGCCAGTGCTCGGCCTTCGGCGTCAGGCACGGCGTCGCGACCAAGGCCCGGGTATCCCCGGTGACGGCAGACCACAACTGGCTGGCGACCAGGCCGGGCGCGAGGGCGCCGCGCCCGCTCACCAGCGCGGCGATCGGACCATCGAGGGGCGCCTGACTAACGGCGCCGGGGTCGGTCCCCGTGAAGAGTGGGCGCTTGCCCGGCAGGGTGAGACCGGCGATGGCTCCCGGCCCGCCCGTCCCGACCAGGCCGGTCGGTGGGGCAGCGGCGAGGACCGTCGTCGTTCCGAGCACCTCGTCGACACCGGCCAGGCCGGCGGTCTGCGGGCCGGGACAGGCCAGCTCGGTCAAGCTCACCGGGCCACTGGACGGCGCTGCCGAGGCCCCTGGTGCGCCAGTGCCCGGACGCAGGGTGGCCGACGGGAGGTAGGCCGCCGTCAGCGCCGCGCCAACTGCGGCCGCGACGAGGACGACCCGCGTGGCGCCGGCCCACAACGGCCTCATCGAGTCCACTCCCTCTCCCGGGACCGACGGTTGCCGAAGGGTATGGCGAGGAAGAGCACCAGCGCGAGCACGCCGAGCTGGCCGTAGTGCCAGAACCGGTGGGCCGGGGGAAGGTCGATAACGAGCTGACCTGACGTCTCCGGGATCGCGTAGCGTGGCCGCCCGCCGGTGCCCATATCCGTCAGTAGCACGCCGCCGTAGCTCACCTCGCTGCGTGACGCCCAGCCCGGCGCCTCCGCGACACGCAGGGTTCTGGGCCCGCTCCCGGCCGGTAGCGCGACATTCACGGCACCGTGCGGCCCACTGACCGGGACCTCGGCGAGGGGCCGACCCGACGCGTCGGTCAGACGGACCCGGGACGGCGCGACCGCGAGGGTCGGGTCGGTCGCCGACGGCACGGCGACGACCCGCCAGAGCACCCGACCATCGGACGAGCCGAGCCGGGTCAGCCCGGGCATCGTGTCGAGGCGCCCGCCGAGATCGCCCTCGGAGTCCCCGGTGACGGTGACAAAGGCGATCCCGTCGGTGGCCAGATCGAGAGCTAGGGTGTCCACCGGGCCGCCGACCTCGGCGAGCCTCCTCGCGAGCGAGGCGAGGACGGGGTCCGGGGCGATCGGGCTCGCGGTGGCGGGCGCGACGACCTCACCGGGTTCGGCGCCGATGAGGCGGTAGTCCACCCGCCCGGGGCTCGTGACGTCCAGGGCCAGCAGCCGGGCGGCCCGCGGGCCGGAGGCCTGGTCCGCCGCAACGGCCGGGAGCGCGGCAGCAGTGACCGGCATGGGGCGAGTGGACGCGGTCCACGAAAGCCATGCGGCTCCCCCCACCGTGGTCGCTGCGACCGCCACGGGGACCAGAGCCAGGACCCCACGACGCCAGCGCGGCCAGCGCCGCGGCTGGGTCATCGCGCTGGCGCCGAGGCAGACCAGGGCGGACACCCCGAGGAGGTAGAGCTGCTGGCCGACCCCTGGCCACAGCACCGCGGGAGCGAGGCTCCCCTCACCCGTCACCAGCGCCCCGATGACGACTCTGGGGGCGGCCAGGGCGGCGGCGAGGCCGAGCGCAGCGAGCACGCCGACGGTGGCGGCCGCCACGCCGGAGCCGCCGCGGCGCGACGGCCAGGCCAACCCCACGACGGCCAGGACCAGAGCCGGGCCGAGCAGGTATGCCGACCAGCTCGCCGGTGCGCTGAGCAGACCGAGGGCGGCCTGCCACGGTAGGAGGTCGGCATACGGCCCGCCAGCAGGTGCCCCGAGACCTGGCGCGGCGAGGAGCTGGACGGGGTCCTTGACGAAGCGCAGCACCCACGCCCCGGTCAGTGCGGTGGGCACGACGGCCAGCGCGAGGGCACGGACCCGACGGCCGCGACCAGGGCCGACCGCGAGCATGACCAGCGCCGCAACGGTGGCCAGCACGAGGAAGACCGGGACACACACCCCGACCACGGCGGTGGCCAAGGCGGTCGCGAAGGTCGCGGTCCCGGAGGCGTCCCGGGCGCTAACCCGCACGTACCCGCTGAGCACCGCCGGGAGGAGGATGTGCGCGAGGACGACCGGAAGCCGACCCTCCTGGAGGGCAACCACGAGGACCCCGCTGCAGGCCCACACCAGGGCCGCGAGGGCCCGTGGCCACCGGGCCGTGGTGACGACACGTCCCGCGAGATAGGCCGACGTGGCCGCGGCGGGCATGGCCAGCAGCAGCATCCAGGCGAGCGCCACCGAGGCGGGGGACACCCCGTCCGCGACCCCAGGGACTCGCTCGGTCAGCCAGGTGACAGCCGAGAGCAGGGCGGTCAGCGGGGCCGGCTCCCCCGCGGCACCCAGGCCCGCACCATGCCACCAGTCACGGAAGGAATGCCACAGACCGGCGGAGTCGGACTCCACCGCGCGCAGCTGGCCGCCCGCGAGCCCGAGGGAGTCCGGCCGGAAGGCCGTCGACGCGGCACGCCAGAAGACCGCCGAGGTCGCAGCTGCCACCAGGGTGACGAGGAGGCCGGGGTTGGTCAGCGATCGGCGGACCAGTCCGGCGGGGGCGGCGGCGAGGTCCTCGGCCTCCTCGGCCACCGGGCCAGACTCGATGGCGCCCAACGCCGCCGGGGCCCGCCGCTCCAGCGTCCAGGATGGGGTCAGGGCCCCCTGGACGAGGTCCCAGGTATGCCGAGCGGCGGCCCGAGGCCCGATGAAGAGACCATGGAGGTCTCGGGGGGCGACGCGTCGCAGCCCGCGGAAGCGGTGCCGAGAGCGCAGGATCGGGCCGGGACGGAGCAGGACCGAGGCGTCGCCGAGCTCGGCCCAGGCGTGCCTCGGCCGCTTGAGCAGCAGCAGCCCGAGGAACGAGAGGATCGAGCTGACGCCGACCCACACCCCGAGCAGGGGTGCGGCGAACGCCGAGCTGCGGGCAAGGGCGACCTGACGGGACGCCTGGCGGCGCTGGCGGTCCGACCGACGGGCCGACGGCGAGCCGCGCCGGTCCCCGGTCGCGGAAGCCGACGCCTCCCGGACCCGTGCCGCCGGGACGACGACGACCCGGTGCCCAGCCAGCTGGGCCCGCCAGCCGAAGTCGACATCCACCCCGAGCGGACCGAAGCCGGCGTCAAAGCCGCCGAGCTCGGCGAAGACGTCCCGGCGCACGAGCATCCCGTTCGTCGCGACGGCGATGACATCGCTGCGGGCGTCGTACTGTCCCTGGTCCCGCTCGCCGGGGCGCGGCAGGCTGATCCGGCGTCCGGCGCGGGTCAGCTGGATGCCGTTCTCGACGAAGATCCGGGCGTCCTCCCAGCGGACGATCTTCGGGCCGGCGACGGCGACCGAGGGCGATCGGCGGACGGCGTCGGCGAGCAGCTCGAGGACCTGTGGCTCCGGGGCGCCGTCGTCGTGGAGCAACCAGAGCCACTCCGGGTCCCCGGCCTGAGGCTCGCTCAGGTCGGCGACCCCTTGGGCGACCGCCGCGGCATACCCGACGGCGGTGCTGAGCGAGCGGACGGTTACCTCGGCGACCACGCGGCGCACCGCCGTGTGCTCCTGGGCGATCTCGAGCGAGCCGTCGGTGGAGGCGAGGTCGACGATGACGAGTCGCTGCGGCGGCTGGGTCTGGGCCGCCACCGCATCGAGGGTGTCCGGGAGCCACCGGGCGCCGTCGCGGACGACGAGGACCGCGCTGACCGGCAGCGCGGTGCGGAGCGGGGCGGTGGTCACATCCAGTGGGGGCGCACGGGGCGGAGTGCGCCGGGCAGGGTCAGACTGCCCGCTTCTTGAGCTTGCGGCGCTCGCGCTCGGACAGGCCGCCCCAGATGCCGAAGCGCTCGTCGTTGCCGAGGGCGTACTCGAGGCACTCGGCGCGGACCTCGCAGGACAGGCAGACCCGCTTCGCCTCGCGGGTGGAGCCGCCCTTCTCGGGGAAGAATGCCTCAGGGTCGGTCTGGGCGCACAGGGACCGCTCCTGCCACGACAGCTCCCCCCCGGGAATGACCTCGCCAACGACCAGCTGCAGCTCCTGCACGACTCCTCCTCCACCCTGAGCTCGAAGGCAGCCACGGACCGTCGGGCGCCTGAGGAACGACAATAATGGAATTACACGCGTGTCATACCGCCCGCGTCAAGCCACAGTCTGCTATTTGTCTGCAGCCGATCGACCTGGTAGAGAACGGACGTGGCGATATGACGGCCACCGACACGCCGACGGAAGGCCCTCGCATGAAGATCACCGCGCTCGCCGGAGGGGTGGGCGGAGCGAGGTTCCTCCGCGGCCTGCGCGATGCCCTGGCCGCCCGCGGGCTCGGCCCCATGAGCGCCACCCCGGCGACCGTGACGGTCATCGGCAACACCGGTGACGACATCACCCTGTTCGGCCTGCGGGTATGCCCCGACCTCGACACCGTGCTCTACACCCTCGGCGGCGGCGTCAACGAGGAGCAGGGGTGGGGCCGGGCCGACGAGGGCCACCTGCTCCAGGGCGAGCTCGCGGCATACGGCGTGGAGCCGCAGTGGTTCGGGCTCGGCGACCGCGACCTGGGCACCCACGTAGCCCGTTCGCTCTGGCTGGGCCAGGGCGCCTCGCTCAGCGAGGTGACCGCCCGCCTCGCGGCGCGGTGGGGCCTGCCGGAGAGCGGCTTCACGCTGCGGCCGATGACCGATACCCCGGTCGAGACGCATGTCGTCATCCCCGATGACGACGGGACCGGGTCGCGGGCGGTGCACTTCCAGGAGTGGTGGGTGCGCCTGCGCGCGGCCGTCGCCGCGCAGCGCTTCGTCGTCGTCGGCATGGACCGCGCCACGCCCGCCCCCGGGGTGCTCGAGGCGATCCGCACAGCCGATGTCGTCCTGCTGCCCCCGAGCAACCCGGTCGTCTCGATCGGGGTCATCCTCGGGGTCCCCGGGGTTCGCGACGCTTTGCGTGGGACGCCCGCCCCGGTCGTGGGGGTCAGCCCGCTCGTCGGCGGCCGCCCGGTCCGTGGTCACGCGGACGCCTGCCTGCGAGCCATCGGGGTGGAGTCCTCCTCCGCCGCGGTCGCCGGCCTGTATGCCGACTTCCTCGACGGCTGGCTCGTCGACTCGTCCGACAGCGACGGCTCGTATGCCGACCGGGTGGCCGTGCAGCGGCGTCCGCTGCTCATGAGCAGTCCTCCCGCGACAGCCGAGCTCGCCGGGGCCGCCCTCGACCTCGCCCTCTCGCTGCGGGGTCGCGGCGCCCGAGCAGTGGGCTGACCGCAGTGGCCGCCGCCGGGCCCGTGACCGTCCTGCCCGTGGTGGGTATCCCCGAGGTCGCCGCGGGGGACGATCTCGGCGAGCTGGTCGCTGCCGGGCTCGACAGGTCAGGGCTGCAGCTGCTACCCGGTGACATCGTCGTCGTCTCGAGCAAGGTCGCCTCGAAGGCGCTCGGGCTCGTCGCCTCGTCCGAGGACCGCGCTGCGGTCGTCGCGGGCCAGACGGTCCGCGTCGTCGCCGAGCGTGTCTCGGACGGCCAGGTGACCCGGATCGTCGAGAGCGCCGCCGGCCCGGTCATGGCCGCCGCCGGCGTCGATGCCTCGAACGTCGGCGGCCGAGGCGGCGTGCTGCTCCTCCCCCACGACCCGGACGCGGTGTGTCGCGGGCTGCGGGAGTCGCTGACCGGGCGCACCGGCGTCGCGCCGGTGGGGGTCATCCTCAGCGACACCGCCGGTCGACCCTGGCGGGTCGGGCAGACCGACTTCGCCCTCGGGGCGGCCGGGGTCGGCGTGGTCGACGACCTGCGCGGCGGCCTCGACGCCGACGGGCGAGGGCTCCTGGTGACCGCTCGGGCGGTCGCGGACGAGATCGCCGCGGCGGCCGACCTCGTCAAGGGCAAGGTGTCCCGGGTCCCGGTGGCCCTCGTCCGCGGGCTGGCGGCTCAGGTCAGCGTCGAGGACGGTCCCGGCGCTCGTTCGCTGGTCCGCACCGGCGCGGGCGACTGGTTCGCCCTGGGGGCGCACGAGGCGGTCCGGGCCGCCCTCGGGGTGGCTCCCGGGACGCCACGGGCCGTCGAGGTGGGACTTCGACCGGCGGCCGGGGATGACCACGACGCGGCCGTCCGGCGAGCGGTCACCGCGGCGCGGCTGCCCCTGGGCGACCTCGCCGCCGACGTCGAGGTGACCGGCACCGGGCCGCTCGTCGTCACCGGGCCGGACGCCGTCGTCGTCGGGATGGTCGCGGCGCGGCTCTGCGTGGCCCTGGCCGGCGAGGGGCTACCCACCCTGCTGAGCGTCCGGGCCGGGTCGGTCGAGGTCGGTTGGCCCTGACCTGTTCCACCCGGGTCTGCAGCGTTCGACATCAATATCCATGCATACTGGATGCATGAGTGTGCTTGTGCAGATCCGCGATGTCGACCAGACCGTCCGGGACCAGCTCAAGGCCCGCGCGGCACGCTCGGGTATGTCCTTCAACAGCTATCTGCGGGACCTGCTCAACTCCGCCGCCGCCCGCCCAGTGCGCGAGGACGTCCTGGCCCGGATCCAGGCACGCACCGAGTCCGCCACGGCCTCGGCCACCGCGATCATCCGGGCCGAACGCGATTTCCGGGCCCAAGACCCGCAGCGATCCGGACGCTCCCGGCGGACAAACCCGGGGACGCAGGGGTGAGCACGCGCGGCGACCTGGTCGTCCTCGATGCCTCGGTCGTCGTCGACCTGCTGGTGGCACCCGACCGCCCCCGGTTGGCCTCGGTGCTGGGCGCGCATTCCTGGCACGCACCGGCCCATCTCGACGTCGAGGTGGTGTCGGCCCTGCGCGGCCTGGTCCTCGGCCGTCACCTCAGTGCTCCACGAGCGGTCGACGCTCTGGTGGATCTCGCCGACCTCGAGATCACCCGATGGGCGCCCGATCTCGCTGTCACCCGGCGGGTTCTCGCCCTGCGTGATCGGCTCACGGCGTATGACGCGGCCTATCTCGTCTGCGCCGAAGGCGTCGATGCGCCGCTCGCGACCCGCGACCAGCGCCTCGCCCGCGCGGCCGACGGACTCGTCGAGGTCGTCCTGCTCTGAGGCCGCCGGGCCTACCGCGGGAAGTGGGTCGGCAGGGTCCGTCTCGGTCCGCGGCGGGGGTGGTCGATGCCGACGAGCTCGAGCAGGCGCTGCACCCGGTACCGGTGACCGGCATACGGCTCGAGCAGCTCGAGCATCGCGGCATCGTCGAGCTCCTCCCCGACCAAGGCCCAGGTGATGCTCCTGGCCACGTGGTAGTCGCCCACGCTCACCGCATCGGCATCCCCGAGGGCCCGGGAGGCGACCTCACCGGAGGTCCAGACCCCGACCCCGGGCAGGCTCTCCAGTCGGCGCCGCGCGGCGACCGGCTCCATCGCGACGCACTCCTCGAGCCGGCCCGCCCGGTCGACCGCGCCGCGCACGGTCCGGCTGCGGGACGGCTCGACGCCGGCCTTGAGCCACTCCCACGACGGGATCGCCGCCCATCCGGACGGAGCGGGCGGGACGACGAGCGGGCGGGGTCCGGGGGCCTGCTCGCCATACCGTCGAACCAGCCGGCGGTATGCCGCGAAGGCCTCCTTGCCGGTGACCTTCTGCTCGATCACCGCCGGGACGAGCGCATCGACCACGAGATGCGAGGCCGGGACCCGGTAGCCGCCGAACCGGCGGTGGGCAGCGGCGACAACGTCGTGGTGCGGGGCGAACCCGCTGGGGTCGTCCCCGGCCCCGAGCAGCGCGGGGACCGCATCGAGCGCCCAGCCCGCGCCAGCACCCCAGGCGCGGGCGATGACCTCGTCCGCACCGGGTGCCAAGGCCAGGGTCGCGGTGCCTTCCGGGCTGCGGAAGGCCCGCCACCAGGTGCCATCGCGGTCGGCGGCGCTCGTCGGGTCGCCGGGGCCGCGCCGGAACGGGCCGAGGATCGCGCCGACCGGCACGGGACGACCCGGCCGCCACTGACGCACCCGCTCGGACTCCACGACGGACCAGTCTCCCCTACCCCGGCGACAGCGTGTCGAAGCGGACCACAGCGGCACGCAACCTTCGCGGCACACCCGGGCTCCTAGGGTGTGAAAGGAAAGGGGTTGGCCATGGATGCTCGTGCCGAGGAGGAGTTCCGCGTCTTCGTCGCGGCCCGCTGGCACACACTGGTCCGCACCGCCGTCCTGCTCACCGGGGACCACGGCCTCGCCGAGGATCTCGTCCAGCAGACGCTGGTCATCGTCCACCGTCGGTGGGGCTCGATCCTGCGGCAGGAGAACCCCTCGGCGTACGCGCGGCGGGTCCTGGTCAACGAGAACCTCAGACGGTTCCGGCGGCGCCGGCTGGTCGAGGTGCTCAACGGGGGCTTCCGCTCCGACGACCCGCTGGTGCTCGACCCGGCCGACCCGGGCACCCCGACCGACGACCTCGAACGGCGCGAGACCCTGCTCGCCGGACTCGCGGCTCTCCCGCCGCGGATGCGGGCCGCCCTTGTCCTGCGCTACTTCGAGGACCTGTCCGAGGCCGAAACCGCCGAGGCGCTGGAATGCAGCGTCGGCACCGTCAAGAGTCAGTGCTCCCGCGGGCTGGACCGCTTGCGCGTCCTGCTCGGCGAGCCCACGGAGACGAGGCAGTCATGATCGAGACCGAGCTCAGAGATGCCCTGCACGCGCGAGCCGAGGGCGTGCCCGTCGGTGTCGCCGACCCGGTCGCCCGGGTGATCACCGCCGTCGGAGCTGACCGGCGCCGCCGGACGACGCGAGGAGTGGCCATCGTGGCCGCGCTGGCCCTGGCCACCGGGCTGGGGTCCGTCCTGGTCCGGATGTCGGCCCAGCACTCCCCCGCTCCGGCAGTGACAAACTCGCTGCCGGCCCCCTCCGACCCGGCCTGGGCCGATGTGCTGACCTGGCCGGCCCGAGGCTCGCTCATCGGCGATGCCGGCCTCGTCGCGGCGGCTCAGTCGATCACCGACGCCCGGCTGGCCGAGCAGTATGCCAACACCACCGTCGAGACCGCCGGCGAGACCACCACCGTCGACCGGCCCGGCCCGTCTCGGGTGCTCTTCGCCGAGGTGGTCGGTGAGCGTCGGATCGTCGTCACGGTGAGCTCAGCGGGGTACACCCGCTCCGTCGCCATCCTCGACGGCTACCTGCGCGCGGACTCCGCCCGGCTGGCGATCGTCTCCACCACCGTGATGGCTCCCAACGCCCGGATCCTCTCGCTGCTCGCGCCTGAGTCCGGGGCGGCACCGAGCACTCCGGCCCCGTGGCTCGTCCTCACCCCCACTACCGTGGGCTCGGTCCGGGTATCGCTCCGCCCGACGATCTCCCCGGACGGCGTCGTCACCCGCACCTATGTCGACCACGCCGTCACCGCGGGGGTCTGGGTCGGGTCGCTGGCTCCCGAGCTGGCCTACCTCGCCCACATCCAGACCGCCGGGTATGACGGTCCCGCCTCGGTCGAGGCAGTGGGCACCGCCCACGCCTTCCCAGGCGACACTTTCCCTCTCGCCCTCGCCACCGACTGGCCGTCGTCCTTCGACGCCCTGCTGGCGAGCTACTGTGCCGCGGCACGCAAGGACGCCGCCCTGGTCCTCGACGTGCCCGAACCGGACCTGGTCTGCACCCAGAAGAACGCTGTTGACACGACCTCGCTGCTGGGCCTGCCCGATGGTCAGCGGATGGCCGTGCTGATCACCCATGTCGTCGCCCCCAACGGCGTCACCCTGCGCTATGCCCTCGAGCTCAGGCAGGAGGGTGGGGGGTACGGCTTCGGCTCGATCGCCGCGGCGACCCCAGTGGCTCAGGACCCGGCGTTTCAGAAGCCACTCATCAGCCTTGGGTCGACCGACTCCGACCGGCGTGGACGCCTGCTGGTCTACGCCCCCGCGGCGAAGTCCGCGACTCTCGTGGCGAACATCCAGACGGTCTCGACACCGATCGGCACCTCGGGCGTCGCGGTCCTCGTGCTACCGGTCGACGCGGACTGGACCACGTCTTCGGTCACGACGACCGATAGCGCCGGCAGGACGCACGGCCCCTGGGCCGCGTCGGACCTGTCCGCCCCGCATAACGTCTTCCCGGCCGACAACCAGCCGAGCATACTGCCGCGCGGGAGTCACTAGCCTGTCGCAATGCCCTGCCCGTATGCCGCCCTCGACTCCACCTGCCGAGCCGAGTCGGCCTCGCCGCGGCTGACGTGGTACGACCGCAGCGGCGGTCCGACCCACGGCGAGCGGGTGGAGCTGTCCGGACGGCTGCTGCTCATGTGGGCCAACAAGGCCGCGAACCTGCTCCTCGAGGAGCACGACGTGGGCCCCGGCACCCGCGTTGCGCTCGCCCTGCCGGTGCACTGGCGGGCCTGCTACTGGGCACTGGCGTGCTGGGCGCTCGGCGCGACGGTGAGCGCCGACCCCGACGCCGCCGACGTCGTCGTCACCGATGATTCCCGGCTCGCCGACCGAGCACCGGAACGGTCGATCCTCGTCACATTGCCCGCCCTCGCACGGCGAGCGCCGCAGCAGCCGCCCGCCTCGGCGATCGACGAGGCGGCGACGATCTCCGGCTACCCCGACGATCTCAGCATGCCTGTCGACCCGTCACCCGAGGACGTCGCTCTCGACTTCCCGGAGCGGCATACGACATACCGGGAGATGAGCGCGGAGGCGACCCGGGACGGCGACCCGACCGGGGAGCGGCTCCTCCTCGACGGCGACCTCGACGCCGTCCTCCACGACGCGGCGCGCACCTGGGCCCGCGGCGGCAGCGTCCTGCTCATCGCCGGCGCAAGCACCGAGGAGCGCGCCACCGTGATGGCCAGCGAACGGGCTAGCGTCCGTCGCGGCGGTCCAACGCCGTCCAGGTGAGCGTGGCGACGACGCCGGTCTGGGTGATCGAGCTCGCCTTCTGGAATGCCTTGACCTTGCCCTCGGTGATCGGGCCGAACCACCCGGTGGGGTTGATCCCCAGAGCCCGCTGGAGGGCGCTGACCGCGGCCCCCTCGCTGCCGTAGCGCAGCACAGTCAGGCGGTACTCGAGGTAGGGGTAGCCGCGCCGCTGCAGGGCCAGCCAGACCGGCCGGTCGGCCACCCCGCTGGCCAAGAGACCGTTGGCGCTCTGGTAGCTGGCCACCGCCGCCTGGGTGCGCGGCCCGTAGACCCCGTCGACGGTGACCCCGCCGAGGGCGGCCTGGAGCACCCGGACCGCGGTGCCGGAGCACCCGGTGCGCAGGACGACGTCGAGATAGGCCGTGTAGCGCGTCGCGTTCGAAGCCGTCGCGGCGGCGAGCGCGGCAGCCGACGGCGTGCAGGTCGTCGGCTGGCCGGTCGAGCCGCCGACCATGCCAAGCGCGGTCCGCGTGGCGAGGTCGGCGATGCCGGTGACCGGCAGCCGGTGTGAGCCCTGGTACTCCTTGACCCGGGCCAGCGTCATCGGGCCGAACCAGCCCGTGATGGGCAGGCCGCCGAGGGCGCGCTGGAGCGCCTTGACCGCGTCGGACTCCATCCCGTACCGCAGGTCGCCGGCCGACCCGGAGCCCGAACCCGAACCGTTCGACCAGCCCGGCAGGGTGATCCCCAGCTGGGTGAGCATGACCTTCTCCGCTACCCCGGTGACCGAGAGCGCGTGGGCCTGCTGGTACTCGCGGACCTTGCCCTGGGTCATCGGACCGAACCACCCGGTGATGGGCAGGCCACCGAGGGCCCGCTGCAGCGCCTTGACGTAGTCGTTCTCCATCCCGTACTTCAGCTCGGTGATCGGCGTGCTCGACCCAGGGTCCCCGGTGGCTGTGCCCGGTCCGGTGAGATAGGACGTCGCGGCGACCCCGGTCCACCACGAGGTCTTGCCCATCGCGCCATTCCACGTGAAGGAGAAGTGGATGTGGTCGGTGTGCGGGGAGGAGCCGTGGTAGTCCGCCCAGCCGCGGCCCATATCGTAGGCGCGCCACTGCTTGCGGTTCCAGATGATGTACATGATCCCGAACCGGCGGGCCATCGCCCCCGGTCGGCCCTGCGCGTCCGGAGCGACGAGCCAGGCGACGACCGAGTCGGCGATGGCCTTCTGGTCCGGATTGGTCGAGCTGAGCATCCAGTCCCACGCCCGGCCGTCGGAGTGCTCCGTCACGCCGTTCCCGCAGGACCGGGTGATGCCACCGGTCGACCCGACGCCGTAGTGGGAGGTCATCAGCCGGGCGAAGTTGAGCACGCCGGGGCGCGCAACCGGGTCGCAGAAGGTCATCCCTTGGTAGGGCACGGCGACATCGAGCGCGGACGGGAGGGCATGGGTCGGCTGAGGCGGTGCGGTCACCGCGGCCGCCGGCTGCACGGCCAGGGCGGTCGCTCCGAGCACCGGGGCGAGGGCGAACGCGAGGCGGCGTGCGGTCTGCGGGGTCATGGGATCCTCGGGGTCGAACGGCTGGTCCACAGGCAGCTGGGCGGCATACCACATCAACCTCAACAGCACCGTGGACCACTTCCGCAACATTCTGCGCAGCCGTCACACGGGCGGCGCAAGGGGTTCACGGGAACTACAGCGGTGTACTTCACCTGCGACGATGTCCCCCCAGCCGCCGTTGACGTGACGTCAGCGGAGTAGAGTCCGAGCCATGGACAAAGTCGTCTCCTCGGCTCACGAAGCCATCTCCGGGATCGCCGACGGGCACCGGCTCGCGGTCGGCGGGTTCGGCCTGTGCGGCATACCGAGCGTCCTCATCGATGCCCTTCACGACGCGGGCGTCACGGACCTCGAGGTGATCTCCAACAACTGCGGCGTCGACGACTGGGGGCTCGGCATCCTCCTGAAGGACAAGCGGATCCGGCGGATCATCGCCTCCTATGTCGGGGAGAACAAGGAGTTCGAGCGGCAGTACCTCCACGGCGAGCTCGAGGTCGAGCTGACGCCACAGGGGACCCTGGCCGAGAAGCTGCGCGCGGCTGGGGCGGGGATCCCCGCCTTCTACACGATCACCGGGTCGGGCACGCAGGTCGCCCAGGGCGGCATGCCCTGGCGGTATGACGACCAGGGTGCGGTCATCAAGGCCTCGCCGCCGAAGGATACCCGCGAGTTCACCGTCAACGGCCAGACCCGGACCTATGTCCTCGAGGAGTCCCTCCCGGCCGACTTCGCGCTGGTGCGGGCCTGGAAGGGTGACCGGCACGGCAACCTCGTCTTCAACCAGTCGGCCCGCAACTTCAACCCGCTCGCCGCGATGGCCGGCCGGGTGACCATCGCCGAGGTCGAGGAGCTCTACGAGCCCGGCGAGCTCGCCCCGGACGAGGTCCACCTCCCCGGCATCTATGTCCAGCGGGTCCTGCCGCTCACCCCGGAGCAGGCCGCGACCAAGCGCATCGAGCGCCGCACCGTCACCCCCCGCCCGACCACGAGCCCGGAGGCCTGAGCACCATGGCGCTGACCCGTCAGGAGATGGCCGCCCGAGCCGCCCGCGAGCTCGCCGACGGCATGTACGTCAACCTCGGCATCGGCCTGCCCACGCTGGTGCCGAACTATGTGCCCGAGGACGTCGAGATCGTCCTTCAGTCCGAGAACGGCATCCTCGGCGTCGGGGCATACCCGGACGAGGACGACGTCGACCCCGACCTCATCAACGCCGGAAAGGAGACCGTGACGATCCGGCGCGGCGCCTCCTTCTTCGACTCAGCGACCTCCTTCGGGATGATCCGTGGCGGCAAGGTCGACGCCGCGATCCTCGGCGCCATGCAGGTCTCGTCCCGCGGCGATATCGCCAACTGGATGATCCCCGGGAAGATGGTCAAGGGCATGGGCGGGGCGATGGACCTGGTCCACGGCGCCAAGAAGGTCATCGTCCTCATGGAGCACAACGCCCGGGACGGCTCGTTCAAGATCGTCGACGAGTGCGACCTGCCGCTGACCGGTGAGCGGGTGGTCCAGCGAATCATCACCGATCTCGCGGTCATCGACGTCACCGACGACGGGCTGGTGCTGCGCGAGGTCGCTCCCGGGGTCACCGTCGACGAGGTCGTCGCCAAGACCCAGCCGACCCTCACCGTCGCGCTGCAGTAGGCGCCCGAGCTGGTCAGGGCAGGATCGGGTTGAGCGCGTTCCAGCCCACGCCGATCTGACGGGGGTCATGCCAGGAGCCGTCGGCATACCCCGCGAAGAGGATCAGCGCGCCGTCCGAGCGGCGGGCGATGAGGTCCGGACGTTTGTCCCCGGTGAAGTCGCCCATGCAGATCAGTGCCGTGAAGTACTGCCACCCGATGCCCACCGCACGAGCCGCCTTGAAGCCACCGCTCCCCGTGCCGGGGTAGAGAAGAAGCGTCCCGCCCGTTGTCACCGCGGCAAGGTCGACATGGCCATCCCCGTCCGCGTCACCCGTGCCGAGAATCCGGAGCATCCCGCCCCACCCGGTCCCGATGACCCGGCCGTTACCCAGCCGACCGCTGCCGGTGCCCGGGTAGAGCCACAGGCGTCCGTCACCCGAGCGGGCGATCAGATCGTTGGGCCCGTCCCCGTCCCAGTCTCCGGGCCCGAGCAGCGCGGTGAAGCCGCTCCAGCCGTGGCCGATCTGCACCGGGGCCTCGACGGCGGTGAACCCGGCACCACGCAGGAGCCACAGCGTGCCGTCGGCGCGCCGTCCGATGAGGTCTGGGACGGCGTCGGGGGTGAGCGGGCCGGCCGTGACCACGGCATCGAACCCACCGGCGAAGCCGGAGACCGCGCCCGGCACGGCGAAGCCACCGGCCCCGGTGCCTGGATAGACCCGCAGTGTGCCGGTCGCGGTCACCCCGAGGACGTCAGCACGGCCGTCACCGGTGAAGTCCCGCGGCCAGGCCGCGCCGGCACCCGGGCTCAGGGGCACGAACCAGTGGTGGTAGAGCCCGACGGCCGCGGCGAACGACGCGCCGCTCGTCGTCACCGAGCCCAAGGTTCCGTCGAGGGCCATGGTGAGGACGCGTCCGCCCCACTCCCCATGGCCATCTCGGGACAGGACACGGATGGTGCGCAGGCTCCCGATGGTCGGGTAGCGGCCCTCGAGCGTCGATCGGCTCACCGTCAGCTGCCAGCTGTGCCGACTGCCCGGGACGGCGTCATACGGGTCCGGCTTTGCGACGAGATATGACGTGCCCCCGGCAACTGTCCAACCACCATTGCTCGAGCTGTACAGGGCGTCGATCGGGGCTCCGCCAGACGTGAGGATCACGCCGCTCGTCGACGTGACCGCGGCGCTCGTCGCCGTCGTCTCCACCCCCACTCCGGAGTAGACCTGGCACATGGTGGAGTCGCAGATGTCGTAGGTGCTCCCCGGGTTCCGCAGCCTCCGGGCCGTGTACGTCCGCGCCGCAACCGCCTGCGCGGCGAGTGCGGCTGGGTGCCAGGAGGACGGGACCTCGGACGGGACGACGCCTCGTAGATAGGAATCCACCGACGTGGTGTTGACGATGGACAGCGTGGTGCTCGACGTGCGGTACGCGGTGAGTGTTCCGCGATAGCCCCGCGCCGACCCGGACACCGTGGTGAACACCACGCCACGGGTGGGATTCGAGAAGGTCGCAGGGGACGTCACGCTCGCCGTTCGTCCGGGGAGCGGGAAGTCCGCCCAGGCCCCCGACGACTCCGCGCGGAGCACCATGGCCGTGCTGGTGGGCCACAGTCCGAACCGCGTGATCGTGGCCCCGGTGGCGGTCCTCGCGGGCAAGAGGTATGCCGTGCCTGCGACGGTCACATAGACGCCCGCCTCAGCGGTCGCGAGGAGCGCGGAGGTGCCCACCGCCGAGAGGCTGACGCGGACCGTCGGGTTACCCAGGGTGGCCGCTGCCGTGGCCCCGGGGTAGTAGAACCCGAGGATCGCGGGCCAGCCGAGGCCTTGGGCCGCGGCCCCCTCGGCCCCCCACTGCGACATACCAATCCCGTGACCCCAGCCATGGCCAGAGAACGAGACCGACGTCACCGAGGTCGGGAAGGCGTAGACCTCCTCCGCCGCGGCCGGGGACGGTGCCAGACCCACGCCGGCCAGCACGAGGACGAGCGCCGCCATCAACGCTCGGGCCCGCGACAGTCCGCTCACCACGCTGCCCCTCGGGTCAGGAGCCGGTCGGTCGCCACGGCATCACTATAACCCTGGGGTGATTGTGTACCGTGACTCAAGGACCGTAGACCAGTCCAGGGCGCATGAAAGACCACGACGGAGGAGTGCCAGTGAGTTCCGCGCACGACGGACCGCTGCGGAACAACGGGGCGACACGGCTTGGCGGTATCCCGACGGAGTCGTCGCGGACGCACGAGGCGAAGGTCGCGAATGGTCATGCTGGTCGACAACCGGGTCGCCGGTGACTCGAGGGTCATCAAGTCCGCAGGGACTGCCGCTCGGGCCGGCTATGACGTGACCGTCCTCGGGTACGGGGCGCCCGAGGCGTTCGACATCGGAGGCATCCCAGTGCTCCTGCGGCCGAGCCTGACCGAGCCGCCACGCCCGCCCTCGCGCCATCCCCGGTGGGTGTCGGCTGCACAGCGGGTCGCGGGTCGCGTCGGCCTGCCCGACCGGGCCACCGCCGACAAGCGTCGTCGAACTGCCGAAGGTACCTTTCGGCGACGGCTGGAACGGGCTGAGGGGCTCGGCACATCAGGCAAGGCCATGCGACTGGCGACGTCCGTCCTCACGACCGGGCTGAAGGTCGCCCACGTCGCGAACAACAAGCGAATCTCCGGGCAGCTGCGCCTCGGCCGTTTCGCCGCCGCCGACAGTCCGCCATCCCTGAGGACCCTCGTCGCCCGCCTGAAGCCCGCGCCGGCTCAAGGGCGCACCTGGCGCGACCTCGACCCGCTCCCCCAGCGGCTCAGCTATGGGTGGGAGGAGGTCCTGACCACGCTGGACCCGGATCTCATCCACGCCCATGACTACCGGACGTTGCCTGCGGCGATCGACCACAAGCTGCGATGCGCGGCTCAGGGGCGTGACCTTCCAGTGGTCTATGACGCCCACGAGTTCGTCCAGGGCTACGTCGAGCTGGGCGCGACGCGACACCAGGCCGCGATGGAGCTTGAACGGGCCCTCATCGGTTCCGCCGATGAGGTGATCACCGTCTCTCCGGCGATTGCGGACATGCTCCGAACGAGCTACGGCCTGGCCGAGACACCGACCGTCGTCCTCAACGCTCCGGAGGAGCCCCCCGGCCGCACGCCCGGGCCGTCGCTGCGAGAGCGCGTTGGCGTTGGCCGGAGGACGCCCCTGATGGTCTATGCCGGGTCGGTCGGAGGTGGGCGGTCGATCGACATGTGCATCGCCGCGCTCCCCCTTCTCCGGGGCGTCCATCTCGCCCTGGTGATCGGTCAGCCTGACTCGGCGGCCGCCCTCCGGTTCGCCGAGCACGCCAGCTCCCTCGGGGTGCGTGACCGCCTCCATCTCACCCGGTACGTCCCCCAGGAGTTCATCGCGGACTTCGTGGCCGAGGCCGACATCGCCCTCACCCCGTTGCGGCACAACGCGAACACCGAGAACTCGATGCCCACCAAGACCAGGGAGTATCTCGTCGCAGGAGTCCCCCAGGTGGTCTCCGACGTCCGGACCTTGTCTGCCTTCGTCCGCGAGACGGGCATCGGTGAGGTCCATGTCGCCGACGACATCGCCTCCTTCGCGGCGGCTGTCACCACGGTGCTCGCCGACCCGCAGAAGTACCGGGACCGGCATACCCGCGAGCTCCGAGACGAGCACACCTGGACGCGCCAGGAGGTCAACCTCGAGGCGGCGTGGGCCCGGGCCCTGGGTCGGCGCCCCTCACGAGCTCCCGGCTCGGCCCCGACAACGCCTCCCACAGAGCTCGGGCATCCCGAGGTGGACGCCCCTCACTCCAGCCACCCCACCCGCCCCGGCGCCGGCCTGCTCCCCGAGGCCCACGGGGCCGTCCGGCTGGTCGTCGGGCCGGCGAACTCCGCCGGCCAGGGCACCGCGTGGGCCGCAGCGGTCCGGGCCCGGCTCGGGGTCGACGCTGCGACAGTGGCGATGGCGCGACCCCAGCACCTCCACGCGCCCGTCGATCTGGAGGTCAGCCCAGAGCAGCGTCGAGACCGGACCTGGCTGGCCCGCCTGGATGCCGAGGTCGCGGCGACACGCACCCATGTCCTGCTCGAGTCGGGCATCACCTTGGGAGGTGACTCCATCTCGCCCCTGGTCGTCGGAGAGCAGGTCGCACGGTTCGAGAAGTCCGGGCTGGTCGTCGGGATGCTGCTTCATGGGTCCGAGGTCCGTGACCCGGACCGGCATCTGCAGCTGCACCCGACCACCTCGCTGTTCGCCACCGCGGATCCGGGGTTCGTCGACACCCTGCGAGGGCGGGTCCGGACGACGGCATCGCTGGTCGAGTGGCTCGGTGTCCCGACCTTTGTGTCGACCTTGGATCTGATCGACTACGTCCCCGATGCCACCTGGCTCCCGGTGACCGTCGATGTCGACGCCCTGGCGTCGACTGCCCCCGTCCTCGAGCGCGCCCGCCCGGTCGTCCTCCACGCTCCGAGCAATAGTGCGCTCAAGGGCTCAGCGGTCATCGACCCGGTGCTCACCCGGCTCGACCACGAAGGCGCTATCCGCTACCTCAGGGCCACTGACCTCGCCCACGACGACCTCATCGCGGCGATCGCGTCCGCGGACATCGTCGTGGACCAGCTCGGCCTGGGACTGTACGGCGTGCTCGCCTGCGAGGCAATGGGAGCCGGTCGGCTCGTCGTCGCCGAGGTCGGCGACCGGATCCGCACCAGGATGGCTCCAGCCTCCGTGCCGATCCTCGAGATCACCGCCACGAGTGTCGAGGATGTCCTCCGGCGCACGCTGGCCGACCGCGTCGAGGGCCGGGCCCTTGCTGCGGCTGGGCCTTCCTTCGTCCGGGAGTTCCATGACGGCCGCGCGGCCGCGGCCGCGCTCGAAGGCTTCCTCGGTCAGGGGGCGAGGTCCTCGTGAGCCCAGGGTCCGTCACGGTCATCGTTCCGACTCGGCACCGCACTGAGTACGTGCGTGTTGCGGTCCTGTCGATCCTGGCCTCAGCCGCCGAGCTCGCCCTCACGACCTCGGTACGCACCCGTGTTCTCATCTGCGACGACGCTCCCGAGACCGACGACACGAAGGAGCTCGCACGGCAGCTCGGGGTCGACTATGCCCGAGTCCTTGAGCACGACGGCCGAGCCGACCCCGGTGCCGCGATCGCTCTGGGGGTGAGCCGCGTCGACACGAGCCATCAGCTGATCTTCGGCGACGACGATCTCATGCTGGTGCGACATCTCCCGCTCGCCTGGGCCAAGGTCGACAACGGCGCTGACGTCGTGTCGTCGTCATACCAGCTCGCGGGAGCGGACCTCGCGCCCGCACGCACGGTGGTCCTTCCCCCCACCTGTCTGGGCGACCTCCTCGCGGGCCACACCCTGGTCAACGATGGCTCCCTCGTCGCGCACGATCTGGTGGCAGAGCTCGACTGGGACGCGTCCCTCGAGGGCCAGATGCTCCTCCCGATCTGGGGTGAGCTCATGCTCGCCGGGCGACGGTTCGACCAGGTCACCGAGCCGACGTGGTTGTACCGCCGTCATGGGGCCAATATCTCCGCGGCGGCTCTCTCCCGGCACGATCTCGGGCGGCGCGCCGAGGCGCGAGAACGGCTGCGGCAGCGGGCCGTCGCGGTGCTCGGGTCGGTGCCCGAGTCCCCGTATGCCGCCCAGCTGGCCGAGAAGAGCGCCCGCGCCGAGAGGAATCGGCGGCTCACACGTCGGGTCGTCCGGCGGCTCCGGGCCGGCCTGGCGCGTCGGCTTTCGCCCTGAGGCGGCACAGCGGGAGGCCGGTTCGCGAGGTAGCCTGGTGAGCCCGACCTGCGACACGCCCCACGAGCAACGGAAGAGGTTATGACTCGGGACGCCGTCACCGTCATCATCCCGACTCGCCACCGCCCGAGCTTCCTGACCACCACAGTGCGGTCGATCCAGACCGCCGTGTCCGAGACAGACCGCAAGCAAGGGCCGCGCGTGCGGATCCTCGTGTGCGACGACGCCCCGGAGTCGGACGACACCCGGGCCGCGGCAGCGGCCCTCGGCGTCGACTACGCACGGGTGCCCGAGCACGATGGGCGACAGGACCCGGGCGCCGCGATCGTCAAGGGTGTGTCTCTCGTCGACACGCGTTACCAGGCGATCTTCGGGGACGACGACATCATGCTCCCCCAGCACATCGACCTCGCCTGGAAGAAGCTCCAGAGCGGGCATCAGGTCGTCAGCTCGTCCTTCCAGGTGACCGACGAGGACCTCAACCCGATGTCCGAGGTCATCCTTCGACCCGCGGTCGCTGGGGATCTCGTCGCCGGGCACTCGCTGCTCAACGACGGCTCGTTCGTCGAGCACGACCTCGTCAAGGATCTCGAGTGGGACGTGAGCCTCGAGGGTCAGATGCTGCTGCCGATCTGGACGCGGCTGAGCCTGACCGGGCACTCCTTCGGCGCGGTCGACCGGCCCACCTGGTTGTACCGTCGCCACGACGCGAACATCTCGAACAACGCATTGTCCGAGCACGACACTGCCCTGCGTACCCGTGCCCGGGGTCTGCTTCAGCAGATGTCCCTGGACCTGCTCGGGTACATTCCCCCCTCACCTCACTCGTCCTACCTGGCCGAGCAGGAGGTGATCGCTCGGGAGGTGGAGGACAACCGGCGGCGTCACGAGGCGCGGCGCCCGCCGCATGGATCGTTGCGCTACCGGGTCCGCAACAAGGCTGCCCGGGTCATGTTCGATGGCAACCGACGCCTCAACGACGCCGCACGGTGGGTGGCGCCGTGATGGCAGTGGGGATCACGGCTGGTCGATGAACTGGCCGAGCCGGCTCGCGGACTCGCGGCCGTCGTGCCACCGACGCACGAACTCACGCCGGCCGGGTGCGTCCTCGGCCAGCTGCGGCAGATCGTTGAGCACCTGCGCGAGAACCTCAGGCAGCGTGCTCGGGTCGGCCTCGACGATCGGAATAGGGTCGGCGACCCGACTGCGGATCTGCGGACCCACCAGTCCCACGACGACCGCACCGCTCGCCAATGCCTCGCACGCCAGGACTCCATACAGGCCGAGGAGCACCTGATCGATGACGATATCGGCCTGACGGATCAGCCCCGCCGCCTCGGCGGGCTGGAGGCCGGTGACCCGCCGATACTCCACCCGTCCCGCGTCAACGAAGGGCTGTACGGCGGCCTCGATCTCGGCGGTCCCCTTGAGCAGCGGGTTGGACGGCGCGTGGACCACCAGGGGGATCTGGCGGTGCGACCGGTGCAGGACCCAGGCGTCGAGGTCCACGACCACCGGGAGCCAGGTGGCCCCAGGAAGATAGCTGAGCTGGTCAGGGGTCGAGACGAAGACCGGCAGGTCGAGGTCGGCGACGAGCTCGAGATTGCGGTCGACGACGGCTTGGAGCTTGGCCGTATAGGGATCGGTTGCCTTGGCGAAGGGCGAGAAGGCGTGCGTCCTCGCGTGGGCCCGGGGGTCACGGATCTCGCTGCCGTGGAAGACCAGCCCGACGTGGACTCCGCCCGCCTGCAGCGCAGCGATGTCGTGGCGCGGGTCGACTCCGCCCAGGCCACCGAAGATGGGTCGGCCCGCCTCGACCAACGCATGGGTCCACGTCTCTCGGGCGTGCTCGCGCAGGTTGAGCGCCCAGGTGGCGTCCCGGCGGAACTGGTCCTTCGAGACGGTGATATCTGCCGGGTAGTCGTAGACGCCGTTGCGCACCGCGATGACTTCCGTACGGACGTCGGGTCGGGCCGTCCGAAGGGCCTGCGACCAGGCCCACCCCTGACCCGCGCTGTTCGCCGGCCCGACCCCCAGCGTCGGCTCCCTGGGCGGAGCCAGGTATGGCGCCTCCGGTGGCTCCAGCCCGGCCCGGGGATCGGGCTCGGAACCGAAGACCTCCCAGGACGTGGCGACGCCCGGGAGGGGGCTCGGAGCCGTGTCGGAGTCCCCAATGCGCGTGGGGATGGGCCCTCCCCCGGTCAGGAGGGACCGCTGGACCTGCTGGATGCGAGCCGCTTGGCGGGGCCAGGTGAACCGGTCACGTGCCGGCGATCCGGCAACGGCGGCCCGCAACCGCGGGCCGGCAGCCAGGACCTCGCGAACGGCGCGCGCGAGGTCCGCCGGGTCGTCTGCACGGTGGGTGGCGCCCACGCCGAACTCGGCGATGAAGGCAGCCTGAGCGCGGCAGTCGCTGACCACCATGGGCAGTCCTGCGTGCAGGTACTCGAAGAGCTTGTTGGCGAGGGCGAACTCGTGGCTCGGGAAGTGCCGCAGCGGGATGAGGCCGATATCGGCGGTGCGGAGGAAGTCGACGACGTCGCCCGGACCGACGGGCTCCACGGCGTGCACCCGATCGGCTACCCCCAGGGCAGTGGCCTGGGTGAGCAGCGCCCGCATCGCGGACGACGCAGCCGAGGGGACGGCGACGACGGCGAGGTGGACCCCGGGAAGGTCGGCCAAGGCGGCCACGGCGGTCTGCACTCCCCGCGCCTCCTGCACCCCACCGCTATACACGAGAAGGGGCACGCCACCATCGATGCCTATCGCCTCGCGGATGCCACCGCCGATATCGGCGGTGCTGCGCTGCGGCACGGGCGGGATATTGAGGACGACGGCGGGACGTTGGCGGAGCCGGTAGCGCTGCTGGAGTGCGTCGGCGAGCTCCTCGGACACGGTGATCACCGCATCCGCACTCCCGATGTACTCGCGCTCCACACCGGCCCAGGCAGCGATCCGGCGAGGCGTGCGGCCGGCATACCGGGACAGGCCGACCACCCACTCGTGCGCGTCGTAGATCCACGGGACGACCCGGCCTTGCGCACGGGCCCGGGCCACCGCGCGGGCGGCCACCGGCATCATCTCCACATCGTGGGCGTGGATGAGGTCGGGGTGCAGCGCGTCGATCACCGGTCCGAAGGCGCGCTCGATGTCGTCGATCTCCGGGTGCACCCGCCGCCAGGCCGCCGCCACGGTCACCCGCGATCTCACCCGGTCGGCCGCCCCCCAACCGAGCCGCGAGACGCGGGCACCCACCCGGCCGAGGTACCGCCGACCGCGCAGAGTCTGCTCCCGGGTGGCCAGGGCCCAGGTGGCCGTTCGCCCCTCGAGCCCATCGCGCTGGCGGGCTGCAGCGGCCAAGCGGAACAGGCGGTCACGCTCGTCGTCGACCGGCCGCAGCAAGGGAAGCCCACGCGCTCGACGCGACGCCGCCCGCCCGCGCGCTGCGTCGCGAAGGTCGAAGCTCACCGGGACCCGGGTGATCCGTACCGGCCCCAGCGAGGTGTCGGTGCGGATGCCGCCGGAGGACAGGGCGACCAATGTCACCCGGGCTCCCCCGGAGGCAGCGGCGAGGGCTGACTTGCGGACCCGCGCGTCGCGGGTTGCGTCGTTCCCGACAAGCATGACGATGTGGGCGGTCGGCGCCGGGCCGGCCCCCGGACGCGACGGGTCAGGCAACGCCGACGACACCGAAGCTCACGCCGGAGAAGCCTGCCGGGGCCAGGATCCGGCGGCCGTCGACCACGGTCCGAACACCCGGGAGGTCCGCAGCGCCCAGCTGGGCGTAGCCCGCGTGATCGGCCTGAACAATGACGACGTCGACGGGCTCACCGAGATGGTATGGCCGCAAACCCAGAGCCTCGAGCTCGCCATCGGCGAAGAGTGGGTCGTGGACGAGCGGAACTGCACCCTTGGCTCGAAGCGCAGCCACGGTCGCGAAGACTCCTGAGAAGGCGGTCTCCTTCACACCTCCACGGTATGCCGCCCCCAGGACCGCGACCCGAGCCCCGGCGAGGGGACGTCCGTGCAGGTGCTCGGCCAGGCCGACGGTGTAGGCAGGCATTTCGGCGTTCGCCTCTCGGGCGGCGCGGACGACGGTGGCCTCAGGGTCCTTCCAGAGGTAGAGACGCGGGTACACCGGGATGCAGTGACCGCCCACCGCGATGCCTGGCCGGTGGATGTGGCTGTACGGCTGGGAGTTGCTGGCCTCGATGACCTGGTAGATGTCGACTCCTGCGCCGGCAGCGAAGCGGGCGAACTGGTTCGCCAGCCCGATGTTGACATCCCGGTAGGTCGTCTCCGCGAGCTTGGCCAGCTCGGCGGCCTCCGCGGAGCCGAGGTCCCAGACCCCGTTGGGTCGGGCGAGATCGGGGCGCTCGTCGAACTGTAGGACGGCCTCGTAGAACTCCCGGGCCCGCTCGGCGCCCTGAGGGGACAGAGCGCCGAACAGCTTGGGGTACTTCCGCAGATCGGCGAAGACCCGGCCGGTGAGGACGCGTTCGGGCGAGAACACCAGGTGGAAGTCGGTCCCCTCGCGCAGCCCTGACCCCTCCTCGAGCATCGGCTTCCAGCGCTCGCGGGTCGTGCCCACCGGTAGGGTCGTCTCGTAGGAGACCAGCGTGCCGGGGCTGAGGTTCGCCGCGATCGACCGGGTGGCGGAGTCCATCCAGCCGAAGTCGGGCTCCCAGGTGCGATCGTCGACGAAGAGCGGGACAACGACGACGACGGCCTGAGCGCCGACCACCGCGTCCGCGTAGTCGGTGGTGGCTCGCAGCGCGCCGGACGGGACCAGACGACGGAGCCGCTCACCGAGCTCTGCCTCACCCGGGAAGGGCTCCTGGCCACTGTTGACGAGATCGACCGTCTCCTGGTTGACGTCAACACCAACGACCTGATGCCCGGCGCTGGCGAACTGAACGGCGAGGGGAAGGCCGATCTTGCCTAGGGCGACGACGGCGATCTTCACAGTGGACCTTCCGGGCGGTGGTGGACTCCTCGGCGCTCGGCCCGGGCCCGCGATCATCGTCGGAACGATCAGCCGGGCCTCCCCCGAGGCGCCTCGATGAGTCTACCGATGTCGAACCCCCACCGGTGGTCGCCTAGGCAACGCTGACGGTCGCGCCGGTCCGGGCGGACTCGATAGCCGCCTCGGCGACGACGACCGTCCGTAGGCCCTGCTCCATCGTGACGATGTCGGCCTCCTTGCCGAGGATCGCATCCCGGAAGTTCTCGTGCTCGACCCGCAGCGGCTCCGGCTTGGCGATGGCGAAGCGCAGCACGTCGCCCTCGGAGACCCCCCGGAAGCGGGCCACATCGTCCCAGGTCGTGGCGATGAGGCCGTTGGCGTAGAAGGTGAGGTCAGCGGTCAAGGTGTCGGCGACGAAGGCACCCTTCTCGCCGGTGATGATGGTGACCCGCTCCTTGAGCGGGGAGAGCCAGTTGACCAGATGGTTGGTCACCGTGCCATCGGCGAGGATGCCCGTGATGGCGACGAGGTCCTCGTGCGGGCGCCCCGAGCGGTGTGCGGTCCGCGCCGAGACCGCCTGGTAGGGCTGCTGGGCGACCCAGGCGGTGAGGTCGATGTCGTGGGTGGCGAGGTCCTTGACCACCCCGACGTCGGCGATCCGGGCCGGGAACGGGCCCTGGCGGCGGGTGGTGATCTGGAAGACCTGGCCGAGCTCGCCGGTCTCGATCCGGGCCCGGGCCTGCTGGAGGGCCGGGTTGTACCGCTCGATGTGCCCGACCGCCCCGACCAGGCCCTTCGCGGCGAAGGCGTCGGCCAGCCGTTGGGCGCCCTCGATGTTCTGGGCGAGCGGCTTCTCGATCATGGCGTGGACGCCGGCCTCGGCCAGCGCCATACCGACCGGCTCGTGGAAGGCGGTCGGGACAGCGACGAGGCAGTAGTCGATGCCGACCGCGATGAGCTCCTCGACCGAGCCGAGCAGGGGACGGGAGCCGGCGACCTTGTGCGGGTCGCCCGCCGCGTCCGCGACGGCGACGAGGTCGACGCCCGGCAGGCTGGACAGGACCCGGGCGTGGTGGCGGCCCATCATGCCGAGGCCGATGAGCCCGGCGCGCAGGTTCGCCATGTCAGGCTCCGGCGGCCGCGAGGGCGTTGACGGCCTCGACGATGCGCTCCAGATCGCCCTGGGACAGCGAGGGATGGACCGGCAGGGAGAGGCACTCCGCGGCGGCTCGGGCGGTCTCGGGCAGCTCGACGTCGACGCTGAACGGGGCCAGCTTGTGGTTGGGCACGGGGTAGAACATCCCCGAGCCGATGGCGTACTGCTCGCGCAGGGCTGCCGCGAAACCGTCCCGGTCCTGCGGGACCCGGATTGTGTACTGGTGGTAGACGTGCACCGCGCCCGGCGCCACGGGCGGCGGGGTGACCCCGCGGAGGTTGGCCGAGAGGAAGGCGGCGTTCTCCTGGCGCTTGGCCGTCCACGCGTCGACCTTGGTCAGCTGGACCCGGCCGATGGCGGCGTGGATATCGGTCATCCGACAGTTAAAGCCGACGACCTCGTTGTGGTACTGCTTCTCCATCCCCTGGTTCCGGTAGAGCCGGACCAGCCGCTCGACCTCGGCGTTGGCCACCGAGACCATGCCGCCCTCACCGGAGGTCATGTTCTTCGTCGGGTAGAGCGAGAACATCGCGAAGGTGCCGAACGAGCCGACCGGGCGGCCGCCCAGGGACGCGCCGTGCGCCTGCGCGGCGTCCTCGAAGACCTGCAGTCCGTGCGCATCGGCGACCGCCTGGATGCGGTCCATCTTCGCCGGGTGCCCGTAGAGGTGGACCGGCATGATGCCGGCGGTGCGCTCGGTGATCGCCGCCTCGACCGCGTCCGGGTCGAGGCAGAAGTCGTCCGCGCTGATGTCGGCGAAGACCGGCCGAGCACCGGTCAGAGCCACCGAGTTGGCGGTCGCCGCGAAGGTGAAGCTCGGGACGATGACCTCCGCCCCGGCGCCGACCCCGCTGCTCAGCAGCCCGAGGTGCAGCCCCGACGTGCCGGAGTTGACCGCGACACAGGCCCGATCCAGCCCGAAGTGGGCGGAGAACTCCTCCTCGAAGGCCTTGACCTCAGGCCCCTGGGCGAGCATGCCGCTGCGCAGGACACGGTCGACGGCCGCGCGCTCCTCGTCCCCGATGAGGGGCTTCGCGGGGGGGATGAAGTCGGTCATCGCGGGTCGGCCTCCGTCAGGGCGTCGTCTGCTTCGTGGTAGAGATCGCCGGTCTGTGGGCAGCGCCATACGCCGTCGCCAGCCGGCTCGAGCGGGACTCCAGCCCGCCCGACCCAGCCTATCCGCTTGGCCGGCACACCAGCGACGAGCGCGAAGTCCGGCACGTCGCGGATGACCACCGAGCCCGCAGCGACCAGGGCCCAGCGCCCGATGGTCACCGGCGCGACACAGACGGCCCGAGCCCCGATCGAGGCACCGTCGAGGCAGGTGACGCCGACGGCCTCCCAGTCGTCGCCACGCTTGAGGCTGCCGTCCGGGGCGACCGAGCGCGGGAAGTGGTCGTTGGTGAAGACGACCGCCGGCCCGACGAAGACCCCGTTGCCGAGCACAGCAGGCTCGTAGACGAGGGCGTAGTTCTGCAGCTTGCAGTTGTCACCCATCCGGACGCCGGTGCCGACATACGCACCGCGGCCGACGATGCACCCGGAGCCGAGCACCGCGCCCTCGCGGACCTGGGCGAGATGCCACACCGATGACCCGGCCCCGATCGTTGCGTCGGGCGATACGTCCGCGCTGGGCTCGATGCGGGTCATCGGACACTCTCCTTAGTCGGGGCAACCCCGAGCGGGGTCGCTATACGCTGGGCGGTGGTCTCACCGTACCGTCGACCCCCAGGGAGGAGAGGGCACCATCGCGCCGACACGCATGGCCCGGATGCCCCACCTCCTGTACGTCGCCTGGGGCTTTCCACCGGCTCGAACCGGAGGCGTGCATCGCGCCCTGGCCACCGCCAACCACTTCGTGGAGCGCGGCTGGAGGGTCACTGTCCTCACCGCCGAACGTGAAGTCTTCGAACGGCATACCGGCTCAGATCCGGGGCTGGAAGGCGCCGTCGACCCCCGGGTGAACGTCGTCCGACTGCCGTTCCGGTGGCCCGCGAAGGAGACCGACCTTGTGCGTTGGTCAGCGGCCCGCGTGCTCATGCCCCGACTGTGGTGGCGGTGGCGCAAGTACCTCGACACCAGGCGCTTCCCGGAGCCGGCCTACGGTCCCTGGGCCGGGCCGCTGGGCGATGCTGCCGAGGCGGTCCACCGGCGGACCCCCGTCGACCTGGTCGTCGCGACGGTCAACCCGTATGTCGACGCCGTCGCCGGGCAGCGTCTCGCCCAAAGGCACCAGGTGCCCTATGTCCTGGACTATCGGGACGCCTGGAGCCTGGACATGTTCTCTGGCCGGACCGTCCACGCGGCGGACTCGAGGGTGGGCCAGGTGGAGGCCCGGCTGATCGAGGGCGCAGCACAGGTGTGGTTCGTCAACGAGGCCATCGCGACGTGGCACCAGAACCGGCATCCGTCTGCGGCGACCCGGGTCCGCGTCGTCCCCAATGGGTATGACACGCCGTCCACCTTCGAGCCACGGTTGCGACGCAGCGCTCCGGTCTTCGGCTACCTCGGCACGATCACCCACCACGTGCCCGTCCGCGAGCTGCTCGAGGCCTGGCAGATGGCGCGAGCCGACGGACGGCTCCCCTCGGATGCGCAGCTCCGCCTGTATGGCTTCCTCGGGTACTACCGAGGCGCCGACGACTCGATGGCACGCCTAGTGTCCGGATCGGAGGACCTGGGCGTCCACTATCGCGGACCGGTCGCCAAGGGCGAGGTCCAGTCCGTCTACGCGGACTGCGACGTGCTCGTCCTGGCCATGGGAAGCGGTCAGTACATCACGTCGGGCAAGACCTACGAGTATGCCGCGACCGGTCTGCCGATCGTCGCCGTCCACGAGCGCGGCAATGCGACCACGGCGACCCTCGCCGAGTACCCCCTCATCGCGGGCCCGTCCGGCCTCGACCCCGCCGATATCGCCGCTGACCTCGGCGCCGCCGCGGAGCTGGCCGCGAAGGTCAGCGCGGCGGACATCGCATCCGCTCGTTCCTGGGCCACCCGGTTCGACAGGGCGGGCGTGTTGGACCCGCGCATCGAGGAGCTCACACCATGAGGGTCCTCGTGCTCCAGAGCCGTGCTCGATCGCGCGATCCCCTGCTCGACGAGCTGTCCGCCGGTGGTCATCGGGTCGACGTTCTGCTCACTCCCGCCGTGCTGTCCCGATGGTTCTGGCGGGCGGGTCCGATCTGCGTGGACCTGAGCCGGTGGCTGGTGGCCTTCTGGTGGCTGGCCGCCCCGTCGGCTCGACGTCGACGGGCCCACGCCGACCTCCTCGTCGCTGCCGACGAGAGCACACGGCTGGCCCTGTGGGTCACTGCACGGCTCGACGCCGTGGCGACCGTCGACGGACTCACCGCCGTCGTCCACTCGCTCGACGACCCCGCGCACTGACGGCAGCCAGCTCAGCGACCCGCCGCGCCATACCGTCGTAGGCGTTGCCTGCGGCGCGCAGGACGGCTCCCCGAGCGGCGGCACCGGCCTGGACCCGAGCCAGCTCGGCGCGGTCCCCTGCCCACCGGGTCAACACCGCTGCGGCCGCGTCGGCCGAGGAGACGACCTCCCCCGCCCCGGACTCGTCGAGGAGCTCGACGACGCGCGGCAGCGGGCTGGAGAGCACCGCCAGACCGCACGCGAGGTACTCGTAGACCTTCGACGGCATGGCGGCGACGAAGGCCGGCGTGGGATGGAGCAGTGAAAGCCCGACCTGGGCCCTCGAGGCCACCTGCCACGCCGCTCGCGGCGGGAGACGATCGTGCCAGGTGACCCGGGCAGCGAGAGTCCCCTCCTGAAGCCGACGGGCCAGCCACTGACCGTCGGCTTCGGACATCGGTCCGACGAGGTCAAGGGACCAGTCCGGAGCCCCCGCGACCGCCTCGACCATGTCGTAGAGCCCCCTGGTCTCCCGAAGGTCGCCGACATAGACCGCTCGAAGCGGGGCGTCGGCGGGGGCACCTCCCGCCGGGATCATCGTGGCGTCAGGGACATTGGGGACGACCAGACGTTGGCGCGCCGCCGCGGGAGGGACATGGTCGTCCGCGACGACGGTGAGGTCCGCACGCGCCGCCGCGGCGGTGGCCAGTCGCACGCCCAGCTGGGCAGCGCGGGCCTTCCATCCCCGGGCCCAGCCCCGGTCCAGCAGCAGCCGGCCGTAGTCCTCGTGGACGTCGACAACCAGGGCCGAACGCCGGAAGCGGGCCACGCTGGCGCAGGCGAGCGCCGCGTCGGGGTCGAGGGTGATGAGGACATCACCTCGGGCCTGGAGAGCGGCACGCACTGCGGTGAGGACCCGGCCCATCCCCGCGCGGCGGGGGCGGACGTGGACGTCGGCGCCCGGCGGACCGCCACTGACGTCCCCGAGGCCACGTACCTGGACGGTCAAGCCGACCCGGAGCAGCGCGGCGACTTCGCGGTGCAGTCGGGCGTCCGCGACGTCGTGACCGCTGGTGACGATGACGACGTCGGGACGCCGTGCCCGCACGGCTAGAAGTCCTCGAGGGACAGCGCGCTTTCACCGACGTTGAGGAAGCGGGTGTATGCCGCGATCACGGTGTCCGCGTCGCCCCGACGGATCAGCTTGCCCTTGTGCATCCAGATGACCTCGTCGCACATCTCCTTGATCGTGCCCAGACCGTGGCTGACCAGGAGCATCGTGCGGGCCTTGCCGACGAGCTCGTTCATCTTTGCGCCCGCCTTCTTCTTGAAGTGGGCGTCCCCGGCCGAGAGTGCCTCGTCGATGATCAGGATGTCCGGGTCCATGTGCACCGCGACGGCGAAGGCGAGCCGGCTGTACATGCCTGACGAGTAGGTCTTCATGGGCATATCGATGAAGTCCCCGAGTTCGGCGAAGTCGGCGATCTCGTCGAACTTCTCGCGGATCTCGTCCCGGGTCAGACCCGCCGCAAGGCCGCCGAGGGTGACATTCTCGCGCCCGGTCAAAGCCGAGTTGAAGCCCACACCGAGGGCAAGCAGGGTGCTCACCTTGCCCCAGATCTCGATCTCGCCCTGGGTCGGTGGCAAGATCCCGGCGACGGCACGCATGAGGGTGGACTTGCCCGCACCGTTGGCCCCGATCACGCCCATCACCTGCCCATGCGCGACGTCGAAGCTGAGGCCTTCGACCGCGCGAATCGTGCGGTACCGCTCGACGCTCTTCCCGAGGTTGACGAGTGCACCCTTGAGCGTCGGCCGGCGGTCGAGGCTGACCCGGTAGTGGATGTGGAGGTCGCGCACCGAGATGGCGACGGGGGAGGTCGCCGTCGGGGGCGTGGCTTCGGTCGACTCGACCGCCGCCCCCTCGGCGCGCTGCGCCTCCGACCCGGTCGGCGCGGCGCCGACGGTCCCGGCGTGGAGCGACGGTTCAGAGGCGGACAGCGAACTCACGCTCCCTCGACATGAAGAACAAGCCACCGAGAACAAATGCACCGACGCCCCATAAGGTCCCCACGAGCAGCTGGACCAGGCTGGGGGCGTGGCCGGTCAGCGCATCGTCCCAGACGCCGAAGATCGGGAACAACGGGTTGAGCTCGGCCAGCCGAAGGTACTTCTCGTGGCTCTGGGCGAAGGCCTCGGCGGTCCACAGCACCGGCGAAAGGTAGAGCCAGATCCGGATGAAGTAGGGCAGGAAGTTCACGGTGTCACGGAAGTACACCTGCATGGTGGCGAAGAGCATGCCGAGCCCCACAGCGAAGAGGGTGCCGATGACCAGCGTCGGGATCGCCCACAGCAGCGTGAAGGTGATCGGCCGGTGGAACAGGACGTGGATGACGGCATACACGAGCATGGTCGGGAGGAACCGACGGAAGGCGAGGTAGGTGGACGAGAACGGGAGCAGCGCCTTGGGGAAGGACATGTTGAGGATGAGGTTCCCGCCGGAGGTCACCGACCCGGTGCCGCTGAGGATGGTCGTCGAGAGGAAGGTGAAGAAGAACAGCCCGGAGGTGATCTGGGCGAAGTCGACGTTCTTCCCGCTTCCGACGATGAACAACAGGATGTAGTAGACGCCCGAGAGCAGCAGCGGGTTGAGGACGAGCCACAACCGGCCCAGGCTCGTCGAGGTGTTCGCAGCGCGCATCTGCGACTGGGTCATCTCCAGGGCGAAATGCCGCCTCCGCCACAGCTCGCGGACGTAGGACCCCAGCGGCGGCAGCCCGGCCCGGTGGGGACGGTAGATGTGGTGCTCGCCGAGGTACTCGTCCCCGGCGACCCGCACCGAGTGACTGCTCACGTTCTCTCCTCCAAGTCCGCGCTGCCCAGGTCGCGGGGTGGACGGTGGTCGGACGCCAACCGGTCGTAGACGGCGACCAGACGCTCTCCGTCGGCCGACCAGGACAGCTCCCGACGTGCCACGGCCACTGCGCGACGCAGCACCGCATAGTCTGCCACGGCCGCACGGACCGCCCGCACGAGATCCGCGGCGTCGCCTGGGCGGTAGAGCGTACCCAGGCCGTACTCGCGGACGACCTTGGCCAGCTCACCCACGTCGGTGGCGACGACCGGCACCCCTGCGTGCACCGCGTGGAAGAGCTTGTTCGGCAGGGCCAACCGATGGTTCTCCCATCGGTCCGAATGGGTGATCAGCGCCAGCCCCGCGTCGGCGAGCAGGTGATCCACACGGTCGACCGGCTCTGCCTCGCGAACCACGGCCGCTCCGGAGTCGAAGCTGCTCAACCAGGTGTCGTCGGCCGGCCCGACCAAGGTAACGGGCAGGTCGAGCTCCCGGCTCGCCTGCGCGACAGTCTCCAGCTCGCGGTATGCCGCCAGACGTCCTGCGTAAACCAGCCCCACGGGGGCCGACCCGACCATCGCGACCGGCTCTGGACCCGCGGGAAAGGTATTGCGGACGACGACGACGTGGCCCCAGCCGTAGGTGGCCCGCAACGAGTCGGCAACCCCGTCTCCCACGGTGATGACGGCGGCCGCCCCCGTGCCGAGCCGCCCTTCGACGGAACGCTCGCGGCGTCGCTGAAGGGGAGTTGGTCGGTGCTCGCGTGGCCGGCCGAGCCAGAGCTCGTGGGTGTCATAGACGTAGGGCACATCTCGTTCGCTCGCCAGGGCCGCCCCCACCTCCAAGGCGGTGAAGTCATGGGCGTGCACGACGTCGAAGGCTCTTGTCCGTCCGTCCACGGCAGCTCCGGCCGCCCAGCGACCGTAGGCGGAGTTCCGGTGCTGCGGCAGCAGAGCCCATCGGGCGAGCCGGGTCCACGGTCGAAGGCGACGTCCCGCCAGCGAGGAGCCCCCCTCCGCGCGGAAGAGGGACGACGTCCCGACCGTGCTCACCGTTACCCCCTGGGGAGGCTGGTACGCGGCCGGCACGGATCGCCCGATGATGTGCACTGCGTGCCCCGCACCCACCAGGGTCTGGGCCTCCCGGAGCACCCGGGTATCGGTCGCGACGGAGGTCGCGACGAGCATGAGGACGCGCATGCGGCTATCTCACCAGGTCGCGCGGGCTGCTGAGGAAGCCGAGACCCCAGGACCAGTGCATCGTCGCGAGGGCGGCGGGCACGCGCAGCCGGGTGGCGGCGCCTTCCCCCCGGCTGATCACCATCCCGCCGACGAGGATGCCCGCGGCATACGCGAGGGGGACCAGCCACGCGGGTCGCCAGGAGACGCCGACCACGGCACCCAGCCCGACGCCGAGAACCATCGCGGGTGGCGCGAGATAGCGCAAGCTCATTGTCCCCTCGTGGGAGCGGGCGACCACGCGGCGCCAGCGGCCGTAGTGGAAGTACTGCTTGGCGAGCGCGGTGACGTCCGGCCGCGGGCGGTAGGTGACCTGCAGGTCCGGGGTGAACCACACCAGGCCGCCAGTGGTGATGATGCGGTGGTTCATCTCCCAGTCCTGCGCTCGGGCGAAGTGCGGGTCGTAGCCACCGACCCGGTCCAGCGCGCTGCGGCGGAAGACCCCGAGATAGACCGTCGGGGCGGGCCCGGCCTCACCCCCGACGTGGAAGGCGGCATTGCCCACCCCGATCCGGCTCTTCATCGCGCAGGCCACGGCCCGTTCGAAGGCGGTGGTGCCCTGGGCGTCCATGATGCCGCCGACATTGTCAGCACCGACCTCGTCGAGGACCCGCACGGCGGTGGCGATATATCCCGGGGACAGCTCCGCGTGTCCGTCCACCCGCACGACGATGTCGTATGTCGATGCGGCAATCGCCGCATTGAGCGCGTCGGGCGTGCGGCCGCTGGGGTTCGGGACGACCCGCACCCGGGGGTCGGCGGCAGTGAGGGCGGCGGCCACCTCATCGGTCCGGTCGGTGCACGGCCCGATGGCGAGGACGACCTCGAGGACCCCGGAGTACTCCTGGGCGAGGATGCCGGCGACCGCCGCGCGAAGGTGCCGCTCCTCGTTGAGGACAGGCATGATGACGGACACGGCCGGCCAACCCGACGCCGGGGTGGCCCTGGGGCTGTCGGCTGACATCGGCATCAGAGCGAGCACACCGCCGCGACATCGTCGGTCTGGGGAGGCGGGGTGGACGCCGCTGTCGGGGTCGAGCCCTTGCCGGTGGGCTTGGTCGAGGCGGCCGGGGCGGGGTTGGCCGGCGCCGCCGTCGACGCCTCGATGGTGGCGGCCACCTTGTCGAGGATGACCTTGGGGTCGTACGACCATGGGTTGACCAGCGGCGGGACGAAGTTGACGCTGGTGATCTTCTGCCCCTTCGCCTTGAGGGCCAGGTCGGCCATCGTCCCGAGCTCGGACTGCGGGATATTCGTCTTGACGACCTGCGAGCTCGCCGCGGCAATGTCCTGGAACTTCGTGATGACCGTCGTGGGGCTCAGCTGCTTGAGCATCGCCTGCATGACGCAGCGCTGCCGGGCCATTCGGTCGTAGTTCGACGCCCCCTCGCGGGAGCGGGCGTACCACAGGGCGTAGTAGCCATTGAGTACCTGCCGCCCGGGCTCGATATAGCGCCGCGGCTTGTCCGTGGACTGGCCGATGATGGTCCGTTGCTTGACGTCGATTTCTAGGCCGCCCACGGCGTTGATGAGGGCCTGGAAGCCCTTGAGGTCAATGAGGACGTAGTACTGGATGTCCAGCCCGCTCAGGGCCTCCACGGCCTCGACCGTCGCGGTCATGCCGGGGTCGGCGGTCCCGGCGGGGAAGTCTTTGGCGTGCTCAGTCCCCCAGACGTACAGGGCGTTGAGCAGGCAGTTGTCCCCGCAGGCCCACCCGTTCGGCATGAGCCCGGCCATGACCGACCCCGGCCGGAAGTGGATATTCTCGGTGTCGCGGGCGAAGCCGAACATCACCGGCTTCCCGGTGTCGGCGTCGACGCTGACCACGGTGATGCTGTCCGGGCGGGTGCTGTAGCGGTCGGCGCCTGAGTCGCCGCCGAGGAGCAGGATGTTGTAGCGCCCGGCGGATGCCTCCGCGGCCGGGGACCCGCCGAAGACCGAGTTGAGGACATCCCGTGCCGCGGACACATTCCGTGAGGCGACCACGAGCGTGCCGCTGGTCAGCAGCATGCCGACCGCGGTGAGGGCCACGGCGGCCCGGCGGGTCGCGGGCTGGACCAGCCGCAGCTGGGCCAGCCGCAGCGTGTCGACGAAAAGGATCAACCAGCCCAGGGCTAAGACGGCGAGCACGGCGGCCACGATGGCCAGCACCGCGCCGCGGGAAAGCAGGCCGATGACCCAGGACCGGCGGACCAGCGCGACCAGCCCCAGGACCGCGAGCACACCGATCGTGCTGAGCCACACCCGCAGGGCGACCCGACCCACGCCACGGTTCCCGGCGACCAGCTGGGCCGAGCCTGGGACGAGCAGGGTCATGACGACCAGTGACAGCGCCCGCCGACGACGCAGCCGCGGCGTCAGCCGAGTCGGGTCGCTGATCGCCGCGGGTCGGGCCCGGTAGGTGGCCCGCGACGCGGGGTCGGTGCTGTGGTCCATCGAGAACAACTATGGTCCATGTCGGCCGGACCGGCGTCCTGGCCACGCCGGGTGGGGCGCGTACGCTGCGGTCCATGGCCGTGCGTCCAGTCACCCTCGGCGACGTCCTGGTGGGCCCGGGGCACACCCCGTATGTCATCGCCGAGATGTCCGGCAACCACAACGGCTCGCTGGACCGGGCCTTGGCGATCGTCGACACGGTGGCCCAGTCCGGCGCCGCCGCGGTGAAGATCCAGACCTACACGGCCGACACCTTGACCATCGACGTGGACGCTCCGGCCTTCCGGGTCGCGGACTCGCACGGACTGTGGGGCGGCCGGACCCTCTACGGGCTCTACCAGCAGGCCTGCACCCCGTGGGAGTGGCACGAGGCGATCTTCGCCCGGGCCCGTGAGCGCGGCATCCTGCCCTTCTCCAGCCCGTTCGACCCAACCGCTGTCGCGCTGCTCGAGGACCTCGGTGCGCAGGTCTACAAGACGGCCTCGGCCGAGATCGTCGACCTGCCGCTCATCCGGGAGATCGGGCGGACCGGCAAGCCGATCCTCATGTCGACCGGGATGGCGACCCTCGGCGAGATCGACGCGGCCCTGACCGCCGCTCGTGACGGTGGCGCGGCCGAGGTGATCCTGCTCGCCTGCACCGCCGCCTACCCGGCCTCGCCCAGCGAGGCCCGCCTGCTCGCCATCCCCACCCTGGAGGCCGCCTTTGGGGTGCCCGTGGGCCTGTCCGACCACACCCGGGGCATCGGGGTCGCGGTGGCCGCCGTGGCTCTCGGGGCGGTCGCCGTGGAGAAGCATGTCACGCTCGACCGAGCCGACGGCGGGGTGGACTCGGCCTTCTCCCTGGAGCCGGACGAGCTCGCCGCGCTGGTCCGCGAGAGCGCCGCCGCGTCGCTCGCGGTCGGTTCCGCGCGGTTTGGCCCGACCGCCGACGAACAGGCGGTGCTGCGGCTGCGCCGCTCGCTGTATGTCGTCGCCGATGTCGCGGCCGGGGACGAGGTCACCACCGAGAACGTCCGCTCGATCCGCCCCGCCGGGGGCCTGCCCCCAGACGCCTTGGCCACCGTGCTCGGCCGCAGGTTCACCAGGGCCGCGACGCGAGGCACCGCGTTCACCTGGGACCTCGTCTAGCGGCCCTCCCCAGGTCAGCCGCGGGCGAAGGCGACCAGCCGGGCGAAGCCGTCGACGTCCGCGGGCCGGTCGGGCAGGTAGCCCGCGCGGGCGAAGAGCCGCCGCGAGGCGCGGTTGTCGTCGTGGACCACCGCGAGGTATGCCGTCACCGGGTGCCGCGCCGCGAGGTACTCCTCGCCGGCGCGGAGCACGTCCAGGGCCAGGCCCGCACCGCGGCGGTCCGGGGCGAGGGTGATCGAGACCTCCCACTCGTCCGGGCGGTCGTGGCTGATCGAGGGGTCCAGGTGATCGGCGCGGTCCCAGCGCACCGTCCCCACGGGCCCCGCCGCGTCGGTCGCGACCAGGAGCACGCGGTCGCTGCGGCTGAGCGAGTCGGTCAGCCACCGGGCGTGCTGGTCGGGGTCGACCGGGTTGCTGGCCCGGGACCAGCGCCGGGCCTGCGGGTCGTTGCGCCAGGCCAGCAGCAACGGCGCGTCCGAGCGCTCCGCGGGGCGCAGCGTCAGGGTCCCTTCGTCGACGCGTCGCGCGTGCACCGGCCGGTCGAGCAGCGCCGACCAGCTCGACACGAGGCGCCACGCCCCGAGACCGTCGACGAGCGCAGCGGCCCGGGACGCCATTCGCCGGCGTTCTGGCTCGTCGGTGAGGAGCGCGGACAGGCGCGCCGCGGTCGCGTCCGGGTCGAGCTCGCCGGCATGGCCGAGGCCGACCGTCGCGCGCGCACCCACCGCAGCGGCGTAGCCGACCTCCTGGTTGTCCACGGCGCAGACCGCCGCCGTGGCCGCGCCGAGGGCGAAGGCCTCCCACAGCGTCGTCCCGGCGGCGGAGACGACGAGGTCGCTGGCCGCCAGGTCGGCGACGAGGGTGGGCCCCGGACCGCGGACGTCGAGCGGCAGTCCGGTGCGGCGGAGCGCTTCGACGAGGCGGCCGCGTAGGGCGCCCGGGTCGGTCCCGCCGACGACGACGGTGACGACCAGAGGGCGAGCGGGCGCCCCGGCGAGCTTCGGGTGTCGAGCGGCGCGGGCGGCGACGACGTCGGGGCGCAGCAGGGCGTACCGCTCCCCGGCCAGGCGCAGCGCCTCTGGCCCCAGGCCCTGCGGGCGCGGGCGTCGGTCGGCGCCCGGCGTCGGGTCCGTCGCCAGGGCGGCCGGGCCCACCCCGAACCGGCCGTCGTGCACGCGCGAGAGCAGCGGGGCGACATACGCGGCAGCGTCGGTGTACGAGTCGACGTGGACGACGTCCACCTCGGACGGTAGCTCTAGCCGGACCGGCAGGTCGGCGCGGGCGATGAGCTCGTCGGAGACCGGACCGGAGAACCGCCCCACAAGGACCGGGTCGTGTCCCTGAGCCCGCGCCTCCTGGGCCAGGGCGACGCATCGGGCGAGGTGGCCGACGCCGAGCGAGGCGTGGGCGTCGCACCGCAGCGCCACCCGGAGCCGGGTCATCCGAGCTCGACGGCCTTCTGGACGACCCCCGCGTTGAGAGCGACGAGGTCGGGGCGGGAGCGCAGCAGGGCGACGAGGGCGCGGTGGTCGACCGGCGCGTCGCCGAGCTCGGCGACGACGGCCTCGAGCGCGGCGAGGTCCTCGGCGGTGTCGAGGGTCATCCGCAGGTCGGAGGCGTCCGGCGCGACGCACAGGCCCAGGCAGGAGTAGGTCGCCGGGTCGGCATACACCCCGGAGGTGACGTGCACCCGGTGGTGACCCTGGGCGCTGGCGTCGACGCGGCGCAGCGCGTCGACGGTGACCAGCTCGACGTCGAGGCCGCGCGGCAGGGTCCGGACCAGGACGGTGGAGACGTAGTCGTAGTGCGGCGCGCTGCGCCAAGCCCCCACGACGGCGTCAATGAGCCGCGGGTCGTGCATCGGGCAGTCGGCGGTGAGCCGGACGAGGGCGTCGGCGGCATACGTCCGGGCAGCGAGCCGGAACCGGGAGAGGACGTCGTCCTCGCTCCCCCGGACGCAGCCGATGCGGAGGCGTTCGCAGGCGGCGGCGACCGCGTCGTCGGCGGCAGTGGTCGAGGTCGCGACGATGACCTCGTCGACGAGCCGGGTGGACCGGGCCGCCCGGACGACCCAGTCGAGGACGGGGCGGCCGCCGAGCGGCAGCAGCACCTTCCCGGGGAGCCGGCTCGAGCCGGCCCGCGCCTGGATGACGGCGACGACGCGCATGGCACTCCTCCGCTAGCCCAGCCGTGACATCATGGCACGGCAGCAGCGCGCGCGGAGGAGGGTGTATGTCGATCCTGACCGGATCGTCGATTCTGGTCACGGGGGGAACCGGCTCGTTCGGCAAGGCGTTCATCGCCGACCTCCTCGCCCGGCACGACCCCAAGCGAGTGGTCGTCTTCAGCCGCGACGAGCTCAAGCAGTACGAGTGCCGCCAGCTCTTCGGCGACGACCCGCGGCTGCGGTGGTTCATCGGTGACATCCGCGACCCGCACCGCCTCCACCGGGCCATGCACGGCGTCGAGTATGTCGTCCACGCGGCCGCCCTCAAGCAGGTCGACACCGCGGAGTACAACCCGTGGGAGTTCGTCCAGACCAATATCATCGGCTCGCAGAATGTCATCGAGGCGTGCATCGACGCCGGGGTCACCAAGGTCGTCGCGCTCTCGACGGACAAGGCCTCCTCCCCGATCAACCTCTACGGCGCGACGAAGCTCACCGCGGACAAGCTCTTCATCACCGGCAACCACTACGCCGCCGCCTACCCGACCCGCTTTTCCGTCGTTCGGTACGGAAACGTCATGGGCAGCCGCGGCTCGGTCATCCCCTACTTCCGCAAGCTCGCCGAGGCCGGCCAGTCACTGCCCATCACCGACCTGCGATGCACCCGCTTCTTCATCACCTTGCCCCAGGCGGTCCAGCTCGTCCTCGACGCCTTCGAGCACATGCAAGGCGGCGAGCTCTACGTCCCGCGCATCCCCTCGATGCGGGTGACCGACCTCGCCCAGGCCATCGCCCCCGGTGCCGCGATGCACGACGTCGGCCTGCGCCCGGGCGAGAAGCTCCACGAGGAGATGATCAGCCCCGAGGAGGGCCGTCGGGCGCTGCGGGTCGGCGAGCGCTTCGTCATCCAGCCCGACCTCGCGTCCTGGGGCTATACGCCGCCGGCCGACGGGGTGCCGGTGTCTGAGGGCTTCCACTACACCTCGGAGAACAACGACGAGTGGTTCACCCGCGAGGAGATCGCCGCGATCCTCGCGTCGGAGAGCTGAGCGGGCGCACGTGCTCCCCTACGGTCGGCAGTGGGTCGACGAGTCCGACATCGACGCGGTGGCCGCAGTGCTCCGCGGTGACTGGCTGACGACCGGGCCGGCGGTCGACACCTTCGAGGCGGCCCTCGCCGAGGTGACCGGGTCCACCCTTCCAGCGGTCTCGGTCACCTCCGGCACCGCCGCCTTGCACGTTGCGTATGCCGCCCTCGGCGTCGGGCCGGGCGACACCGTCGTCACCACGCCCCTGACCTTCGTCGCCACCGCCTCCACCGCCTCCATCCTCGGCGCGACCCTCGTCTTCGCCGACGTCAGCGAGGACACGGGCAACCTCGACCCCGACGCGGTCGACGCGGTCCTTGACGAGAAGGTCCGCGTCGTCGCTGGGGTCGACTTCGGCGGACACCCGATCGACGCGCCGGCGCTGCGCGCGGTGGCCGGGACGGTCGGCGCGGTCGTCCTCGAGGACGCGGCGCACGCCCTCGGCGGGAGAATGGACGGCATACCGGTGGGGTCGCTGTCGGACGTGACGACGCTGTCCTTCTTCCCGACGAAGAACATCACCACCGCCGAGGGCGGGGCGGTGGTCAGCGCGGACGCCGAGCTGCTGGCCCGAGCGCGCACCTTCCGCACCATCGGCCTGGTTCGTGACCCCGACCAGCTGCGCCACCCCGAGCTCGGGCCGTGGCACCAGGAGGTCCAGGCCTTCGGGCTCAACTACCGGCTGCCGGACGTCCTCGCGGCGCTGGGGGCCAGCCAGCTGCGCCGGCTCGACGCCTTCCGGGTCCGCCGCCAGGAGCTCCACGACCGCTACACCGCGGCCCTGGCGGAGGTCCCCGAGCTGCGCACCCCGACCCGGCGACCCGGCGCCGAGCCGTGCTGGCATCTGTACCCGCTGCGGGTCCTCGACGGGCGGCGCCGCGAGCTCTTCGAGCACCTCCGCGAGCACGAGGTCGGGGTCCAGGTCAACTACCTCCCGGTCTACTGGCACCCCGTCTACGCGGACCTCGGCTACCGCCGTGGCCTGTGCCCGGTCGCCGAGGAGTATGCCGCCCAGGAGCTCTCGCTCCCGCTCTTCCCGGCCCTGGCGGACGCCGACGCCGACCGCGTCATCGACCTCGTGAGGTCGTTCTTCGGTGCCTGAGCGCCCGGCCGAGGTGACCGCGGAGGTCCTGGGCCGCGGGTCGATCTATACGCTCGGCACGGCCGCGCCGGTGCTCGCGCAGCTCGCCGTCACCCCGTTCGTGGCCCGGCTGCTCACGGAGACGACCGGCTACGGCCAGGTCGCCGTTGCCCTGGTCGTCCTCCAGGTGACGATGATTCTCGCCAGCCTCGGGCTGCCCTCGGTCATCACCCGACAGGCGCTGCTGGCCTCGGGCGGCATCCCTAGGGCGCGGTCCCTGTTCCGGCGCGGCGCGGCCCTCACCACGGTCGTCATCGCCGCGGCGGCGGCCGTCACCCCCGTGGCCACCTGGGCCGTCCCCGGGACGACGACACCGACCTGGTTGCTCTCGGTCCTGGCCGCCGGTGCCTTCGTCGTGGTCGAGAACGCCCAGGCGCTGCTGCGGGCCCAGGACCGGGCGGGGGCCTTCGTCGTGCTGTCGGCGGTCGCCTCGCTCGGCGGCCCTCTGCTCGGGCTGGTCCTGCTGCTCGGTGTCGACCGGACCCCCGCGTCGTACCTCGCCGGTCTGGCCGCCGGATATCTCCTGGCCGCCGGGCTCGCCGCGCTCCAGTGCCGCGGCCCGGCCACGCACCGGCCCGGCGACCTCGGCGCCGCCCTGCGGATGGGCCTGCCGGTTCTCCCGCATCTCGTCGCCCTCTACCTCGCCACCGGCGCGCTCGTCGTCCTGGCCACGGCACGCTTCGGGTCCGCCGCAGCCGGGCGGCTCCAGCTCGCCATCCTCATCGGGGTCGCCCCGACGGTGCTCGTCGGCGCGCTGAACAACTCGTGGGCGCCCGCGGTCTACCGGCTCCCGCAGGACCGGCGCGGCGCCGCTGTCGAGCACACCGCCGCCGACCTCACCGGCCTGGCGGCCCTGGCCGCCGGCGGCGTCACCGCGCTGGCGCCGTGGCTGCTCCGGCTGCTCGCCGACGCCCGGTACTCCCCTGACGAGCTCGTCGGAGCGGTCGCCGTCGTCTCGCTCGGCTCGCTCTTCGCCGTCGGGTACCTCGCCAATGTCCATCTCGTCTTTGCCTCGGGCCGCACCTTTGGGCTCGCCCTGGCCACCCCGACGGCGCTCGTCGTGGGACTGCTCGTCGCCGCCCTCGCCGGGGTCGGCTCGCTCACCGGGACGGCGTGGGGCTACCCCGCGATGTATGCCGCCCTGGCCGTCCTCGTGGCGGGACTGCGCCGGCGCGCGGGTGGGCCGGGCTGGCGCGAGGCCCGGCTGCTGCCGGGGCTGCTCGGCGGGGTGGTGCTCGTCGGCCTCCTCGCGGCGCTGCCCTCGTCCGGCGCCGGCGCGGTCGCGCGGCTGGGCGCCGCGGCCGTCATCGCCGTCGTCGCGGTGCTGCGGCTGCGTCGGCTGCTGCGCCCTGGGGTCGCGGCCCGCCCGGCGTGACGGCCCCGGGTCGACCACGGACTTGCTCGGGTCCTGGCCGTCGGCGAGACTGCCCGACGTGACCGAGCCGACCGCGCAGTTCCGCACCAGCCAGGAGCAGCTGTGGGCCGGTGAGTTCGGCACGGCATATATCGACCGCAATGTCGGCGACCCGCTGGTGCGCTCCAACGAGGCGCTCTTCCGCCGCGTCCTCGCCGCGACCGGGGGCACGGTGCGCTCGGTGCTCGAGCTCGGCGCGAACGTCGGCAACAACCTCGTTGCCCTGCGCGCCCTCCGGCCGGAGCTGGCCCTGCACGCGGTGGAGATCAACCCCGTGGCCGCGGCCCGGATCACCGCCTGGGGCGGGGCAGGCGTCGACATCGCCTCGCTGCTCGACTGGACCTGCCCGGCGGCCGCCTACGACCTCGTCTTCACCAAGGGTGTGCTCATCCACATCAACCCCGACGAGCTCACCCGCGTCTACGACCTCATGGTCCACGCGTCGGCCCGCTGGGTGATGGTTTGCGAGTACTACAACCCCACCCCCGTCGAGGTGAGCTATCGCGGTCACGAGCATGCGCTCTTCAAGCGGGACTTCGCCGGTGAGCTGATGGACCGGCACGGCCTGCGGTTGGTCGACTACGGCTTCACGTACCACCGCGACCCGGTGCACCCGCTGGACGACTCCACGTGGTTCCTCATGGAGCGGGTCTGACCCAGTCGACCGCTCTGCCGTCCCAGCCGCGCCATGGCAGGTGCCGGGGCAGATGGCTCAGCGGGTGCCTGAGGAAGTCGACCGGGCGAGGCGCGGCGACCACGCCGGAGCGTTCCGGTGCCGAGACGGCCACCCGCTCGCGGACCCCGAGCACCCGGAGCGCCTTGTCGACCGGCGCGGCGGCCCAGTAGTCGGCGAACGCGCGCGGGGACACCGGGGGTGCCCATCCGGCAAGGGCGCGGACCTGCTCTGCGGGTCGGAGATATCGGGCGCCGAGCTCGTCGTCGGCCAGCGGGGCGGACCGGGCCAGCGGCACCTCCTCGCCGTGGACCTCGGGCCAGGTGGCGCGCAGCCGCTCGAGAGCAGCCTCGGACTCCCCACGGATCCGCGGGACCGGCCCATGGACGCTCGCCGGCACCCCGATGGCGATGGCGTACCAGACCGCGGTCTGGAGCCGGTTGCTGACGACCCGGCCGGCCGCGGCCATCCCGGTGAGCAGGCGGACGAGAAAGAGCGGGTCGAACCGGCTCCCGGCGCTGACGATCTCGTTGCCGGGCAGCGACCAGGCGGCGACGAGGTCGCGGTGGCCGAGGTCCTCGACGTGCAGGCAGATCGTCGCGGGGCCGAGGCTGTCGCGGTAGAAGCGCGCCATCGCGGCCGGGTCGGCGTCCAGCCGGGCCACGTGCGTGCCGTGCATGGGGATGACCAGGGGCGACGCTGCCGGGTCGTGCGGCGGCAGCGTCGGCCGCAACATCCGGGCGAGGTACAGCCAAGGCGCGCCGATGGCGGTGGACGGTCGGTCCTGGGTCTGTGGGTCCCACGCCCGGGAGGCGTGCGACCACACAAGCAGGCGCCGTGCGTCCCCCTCGGCGCCCACGCGCGGAAAGTCCCCGAAGTTGACCTCCAGCGGCGACAGGGCGGTCCAGCCGTGCTGGAGCAGCCCGGCGAGATGCCGCGGTCGCCGCAGGCCGGCATACCGGGCCAGGACCGTGCTGTGGCCGTAGAAGTGGTTCTGCGTGTCCATCAGCGGGGACCGTCCTTCAGGACCTGGGCGTAGCGGGCGGTGACCTGGGACCAGTCCCATGGTGCGAGGGCCTCGGTCGAGGCGGCCGGTCGGGGGTGGTCGAGCTCGGCAGCAGCCGCGGCGGCCAGGGCCACGGGGTCGGCACCGGCGACCACCCGGACCGGCAGGCCGGTCTGGACCATCGGCCCGACCCCGGCGACGGCATAGGTGACCACCCGTCCCCCGGCGGCGAGCGCCTCCGGCAGAGTGAGCTGGAAGCCCTCGGATGCGCGCGTGGGGTTGACCAGGACCGCGCCGCGCAGCAGCGGCGCCAGCTCGGGCTGGGAGACCCGGCCGAGTATGTCGACGACCCCACGCAACCCGCGGTCCGCCACGGCGGCCTCCACGGCACCGCGCTGCGGGCCGTCACCGGCGACGACCGCGCGCAGGCCCGGCCGGGTGCGGGCGAGCTCGGCGGCGACGTCGAGGAACTCCCGCCAGCCCTTCTCCTCGACGAGCCGCCCCACGAAGACCAGTCGCGGCACCGGGTCGATGGCCTCCCCCGGCCGGGCCCGCCACCGGTCGAGGTGGACGCCGTTGCCCACGACCGACGCGGACCGGCCACTGAGCCGGGCGACGAAGCCGGACACCTCGTCCGAGACGCTGACGACGGTGGTCGCCCGGCGCAGCGCCCAGCGCCCGGCGGTGTGGTCGACCAGCCGGGCCGCGGCGTCGACCGCGGCGGACCCGGTGTGGACGAAGCCCGACCCGTGCTCGGTGAGCAGGACCGGGAGCCCCAGCCGCCGCCCGGCCCCGACCCCGAACCACGTCATCGGGAAGAACCGGGTGTGGACGCTGAGCCAGGACGCCTCCGGCAGCACCTCCCGGGTGACCCGGCGCCAGTCCCCCGGGTGCGGGGCGGCGAGAACGCCCGACACATCGAGCCGTCGGCGCAGCGTGTGGACGGTGACCCCGTCGTCATCCCGCACCCCCGGGTCGTCGCCGAGACAGACGACGGTGGCCGACATACCGAGTGCGATCAGGCCGTGCGCGACGGACTGGACGTGCACCTCGACACCGCCGCTGCGCGGCGGGTAGTTCGTCACCACGAAGGCGACGTGGTGCGCTCGGGTGGGCACAGTCGGTTATCGTACTGAGCGCCCACGACACCCCTTCGCCGAAGGACCGCACGTGACGAGCACGGTGCCGCTACCGCCGGGTGTCGCCGACGCCACGTGGCTCGTCGTGCCCCTGTTCAACGAGGCGCCGGTCATCGCCGAGGTCGTTGCGCAGGCCCGCCGCACTTTCCCGCATGTCGTCTGCGTCGACGACGGCTCGAGCGACGACTCGGCCGCCCGGGCTCGCGCTGCCGGCGCCGTCGTCGTCCGGCACCCGGCCAACCTCGGCCAGGGTGCCGCGCTGCAGACCGGCTTCGAGTACGCCCTGCGCGACCCGCGGATGCGTTATGTCGTCACCTACGACGCCGATGGGCAGCACCAGCTCGACGATGTCTGCGCGATGCTCCACCGCGCCGAGTCCGACGACCTCGACGTCGTCTTCGGCTCCCGGTTCCTCGACGAGCGGACCCGCCCGACGCCGGTGCGCCGCGCGGTCCTGCGGCTCGCCGTCGCCTACACCAACCTCACGACGAGGACCCGGCTCAGCGACGCCCACAACGGGCTGCGGGTGCTGCGCCGCCCGGTCGTCGAGCGGCTGAGGATCACCCAGAACCGGATGGCGCACGCGTCCGAGCTGGTGGCCCAGGTCGGCGCAATGACCGTGGACGGCCGCGCGGTGCGCTACGCCGAGGAGCCGGTCCACATCCTCTACTCCGACTACGCCAGGGCGAAGGGCCAGTCCACCTGGAACCTCGTCAACATCCTCGTCGACCTCGTCCTGCGCTGACGACCCACCTGACGACCTACCCTTCCGCCGACCCACCCGCCGACCCCCACCGATCGGAGCCACCATGCGCATCCTGCTCATCCAGGTCGTCCTCGTCGTGGGCATCCTCATCATCTCGGCCCGCCTGCTGCGCGGCCGGGGCGCCCGGGTCGTCGCGCTGCGCCGGATCGGCATGCTCGCCTTCGCGGCGCTGGCGATCGCCTCGATCCTCTTCCCCGAGACGTGGACCCGCGTCGCCAAGCTCGTCGGGGTCGGGCGCGGCACCGACATGGTGCTCTACGCGCTGGTTGTCGCCTTCCTCAGCACGACCGTGACGACCTACCTGCGGTTCCGTGAGATGGAGGTGCGCTACACCGCACTGGCCCGCCGGATGGCGCTGGCCGAGGCGGAGCCACCCCGGGCCGGGTAGTCGAGCGAGGAGCTAGTCCAGCTCGGGGATCACCGCGTTCTCGAAGGTCGTGATGCCGGTGGTGTCGTAGGCGGCCTCCTGGAAGTAGCAGATCGCATAGGTCATCCCCAGCGCCTGCAGCCCGCGGAGCCGCTCGATGACCTGCTCGATCGTCCCGACGGCCGGCTGGGTGCGCATCGAGGCGAGCTGGCCCTCGAGGATCCGCTCCGGGACGCCGGCGCGGCGGAAATGCTCGGCCATCCACTGGAGCCGGTCCTCGACATCCGTCTCGGTCTCGCCGATGACGACGTTGTAGTTCGCCGACCGGGTGATCTCGCCGAAGTCGCGACCGACGTCGGCGCAGTGCCCGCGGAGGATCTCGCTCTTGGCGGCGAAGCCCTCGGGCGCCCCGTCGAAGTTGGTGTAGTCGGCATACTCCGCGGCGATGCGCAGCGTCTTCTTCTCGCCGCCGCCGGCCACCCACATCGGTATGCCGTTCGCGGCCGAGCCCGGCGCAACGGTGCCCTGGAGCGGGCGTGGCGCGCAGATCGCCCCGTCGACGGTGTAGTAGCGGCCGGCGTGGGTCGCAGAGCCGGTCGTCCACATCTGCCGGAAGACCTCGACGCCGTCGCGCAGCGCCCCGAGCCGGTCCCCCGCCGACGGGAAGCCATAGCCATAGGCCCGCCACTCGTGCTCGTACCACCCGGCGCCGATGCCCATCTCGGCGCGCCCGCCACTGATGACGTCGACGGTGGCGGCGACCTTGGCGAGGTACGCGGGGTTGCGGTACGCCATACAGGTGCACATCTGACCCAGCCGCACCCGCGCGGTCGACGCGGCGAAGGCGGCCATGAGGGTCCACGCCTCGTGGGTCGCCTCGGCCGACGGCACCGGCACGGTGTGGAAGTGGTCGTAGACCCAGATCGACTCCCACTGCGGGTTCTCGTCAGCGCGCCGCGCCAGCCCGTCCATCACCCCCCAGTGCAGCGACGGGTCGATGCCGGCGAGGTCCATCCGCCAGCCCTGCGGGATGAAGAGACCGAAGCGCATGCTCGCATCATGGCACGTCAGCGTGACCGTCCAGGCCGGGCGTGGCTGGCAGGATGAGCGGTATGGCGCTCACGGTCTCGGTTATCGGCATCGGCTATCTGGGGTCGGTCCATGCCGCGTGCATGGCCGACCTCGGCCACACCGTCATCGCCGTCGACGTCGACGCGGAGAAGATCGCGGCACTGGCCGGCGGGCACTCCCCGATCTACGAGCCCGGGCTCGACGAGCTGCTGGCCCGGGTGCTGCCAACCGGCCGGCTCACCTTCACCACCGAGCTCGCCGACGCAGCCGCCGCGGACGTCCACTTCATCTGCGTCGGCACCCCGCAGCGCGAGGGCGAGCCCGCCGCCGACGTCAGCGCCGTCTTCGCCGTGGGCGAGGGGCTGGCGCCATACCTGCGCGGTGATGCTCTGGTCGTCGGCAAGTCGACCGTTCCGGTCGGGACGGCGGCCGCACTGCGCGCCCGGATGCAGCAGCGCGCCCCCGAGGGAGTGTCGGTGCGGCTGGCGTGGAACCCCGAGTTCCTCCAGGAGGGTCACGCGATCACCGACACCGTCTCGCCGAACCGGTTCGTCTACGGCGTCGACCCGCGCACCCGGGACGCCGATGTCGCCCTCCTCGACGAGGTGTATGCCGTCCCGCTCTCCGCCGGGATGCCGCGGATCGTCACCGACTATGCGACCGCCGAGCTGGTCAAGGTCGCCGCGAATGCCTTCCTCGCGACGAAGATCTCGTTCATCAACGCGATGTCCGAGGTCTGCGAGGCCGCCGGCGGTGATGTCGTCGCGCTCGCTGACGCGATCGGCGCCGACGAGCGGATCGGACGGGCCTTCCTCGGCGCCGGGGTGGGCTTCGGCGGCGGCTGCCTGCCCAAGGACATCCGGGCCTTCATGGCCCGCGCCGGTGAGCTCGGGGCGGACCAGGCGCTGACCTTCCTCCGCGAGGTCGACGCGATCAACTTCCGGCGCCGTTCCCGGATGGTCGACCTGGCCCGCGAGGAGCTCGGCGGCTCGCTGCGGGATCGGCGGGTCACCGTCCTGGGCGCGGCCTTCAAGCCGGACAGCGACGACGTCCGCGACTCCCCCGCCCTCGACGTGGCGCAGGCCTGCCGATCGGCCGGCGCGAAGGTCGTCGTCCACGACCCGAAGGCGGTCGGGACGGCCCGGGCCGCGCACCCCCTGCTCGAGTGCACCGAGGACCTCGAGGCGGCCCTGCGAGGGGCCGAGATCGTCCTCCTGCTCACCGCGTGGCGCCAATACCGCGACATGGACCCAGGATGGGCGGTTACCCTCGTGGAGACACCGACCGTGGTCGACGGGCGCAACGCCCTCGACGTCGGCTCGTGGCGGGCGGCAGGATGGCGCTATCGCGCCCTCGGCCGCCCCACCATCTAGCGCACCGACCCGCCGAAGGACATCTGAATGCCGCACCGCAACAGCGCCAGCCTCATCGACCGCCTCCTCGATCTGCCCGCGACCTGGGCCGTCGTTGGGCTGTCGACCAACACCGAGCGGACGGCATACCGCGTTGCGGGTCGGCTCAAGGACGACCTGGGCAAGCGGGTCATCCCGATCCACCCCTCCGCGCCGGTCGTCTTCGGTGAGCAGGGCTATGCCTCGCTGGCGGACATCCCCGACGGCACCCGGGTCGACGTCGTCGACTGCTTCGTCAACAGCGACCTCGTCGGGGCGGTCGTCGACGAGGCGATCGCGCACAAGGAGCGGCTCGGGATCTGGGCGCTTTGGCTCCAGCTCGGGGTCATCGACGACGCTGCCGCCGAGCGCGCGACCGCGGCCGGTTTCCCGGTCGTCATGGACACCTGCCCGCTCATCGAGCTGCGCACCCGCAGCTGAGCGATACGGGGGACGGTCACCGGTCGGCGGCTCCGGGCTGAGCCCGGCCAGCGGCGCGCGTCAGGAGCTGCGGGACGCCCGTAGCCGGTCGCCCTTGTGGACGGCCTCCTCCCGGAGCCGCTGCTGGAAGAAGCCCATCTCCTCCCGCAGGGTGGCCGCCTCCCGCGAGTCCCCGGCCCCGAGGATCCGGACCGCGAGCAGCCCGGCATTGCGTGCCCCGCCCACGGAGACGGTCGCAACCGGCACGCCCGCAGGCATCTGGACGATCGACAACAGCGAGTCGAGCCCATCGAGGTGAGCCAGCGGCACCGGGACGCCGATCACCGGCAGCGGGGTGACCGAGGCGAGCATCCCCGGCAGGTGCGCCGCTCCCCCGGCTCCGGCGACGACGACGCGCAGCCCGCGGTCGGCGGCCGAGCGCCCATAGGCGATCATGTCCTCGGGCATCCGGTGCGCCGAGACGACGTCCACCTCGTACGGGATGCCGAAGTCGTCGAGGACCTCGGCGGCGGCCTGCATCGTCGGCCAGTCGCTGTCGCTGCCCATCACCACCCCGACCAGCGGCGTGTCCTCGCCCATCGTCGCCTCCCGTCGCTACTCGCGGATCGTGCCGCGAAGGTACCCTGCCGCGTGCTCGGCGCGCTCGACGAGCTCGGCCAGGTCGCTGCCACACACGGTGACATGGCCGATCTTGCGGCCCGGCTGCACCTGTTTGCCGTAGAGGTGCACCTTCGCGCCGGGGTCGCGAGCCATGACATGACGGTATGCCGAGTAGAGCTCCTCGTCCTGGCCCCCGAGGACATTGGCCATGACGGCATAGCGCTGGCGGGGCCGCGGATCACCGAGCGGGAGGTCGAGCACCGCCCGCAGGTGCTGCTCGAACTGGCCGGTCACCGCCCCGTCCATCGTCCAGTGCCCGCTGTTGTGCGGCCGCATGGCGAGCTCGTTGACGACATACGACGGCGACCCAGCCGTATCGACCACCTCGAAGAGCTCGACCGCGAGGACGCCGGTGACGTCGAGCGCTCCGGCGACCCGCAGCGCGGCCTCGGTCACCGTGGCGGCCAGGCCGGGGTCAAGATCGGGGGCCGGCCCGATCGCCTGGGTGCAGACGCCGTCGGTCTGGACGGTCTGGGTGACCGGCCACGCCGCGGCCTGACCGGACGGGCTGCGGGCGACGATCGCGGCGAGCTCGCGGCGGAAGTCGACCCGCTCCTCCAGGAGGATGCCGTCGCGCAACGGCCCGTCCGAGCCCACCGCGGCGAGCCAGTCGGCCAGGTCCTCGGGCCGCTGCGCCAGGACGACGCCCTTGCCGTCATACCCGCCCCTGGGGGTCTTGGCGACGACCGGCCAGCCGACCTGCCCGGCGAAGGCGACCACATCCGCGCGGGTGCGAGCACGCGCCCAGCGCGGGCAGCGGATGCCGAGGTCGGTGAGCCGCTCGCGCATGACGAGCTTGTCCTGGGCATGGACCAGGGCTGCCGGGCTGGGGTGCAGGACCGTCCCGGCCACGGCGAGCGCCTCCAGGACCGGACCGGGGACGTGCTCGTGGTCGAAGGTCACCACGTCACAGTGCCGGGCGAAGTCGAGGACGGCTCGCAGGTCGTCGTGCGCACCGACCGGCGCGGACGGGGTGACCAGGGCTGCGCTGGCGGTGGCCGACTCGGCGAGGATGCTCAGGGTCACGCCGAGCTCGGCGGCCGGGCCGACCATCATCCGGGCGAGCTGCCCGGCGCCGATGACCCCGACGACCGGGAAGCCGCCGGGAGCGCGGTGCGGGGTGGTCATGACACCGCTCCGCGCCGCACCCCGACAGGTCGTCCGCGCACCGCAGCGAAGGTCCACAGCTTGTTGAGGACGAAGGACAGCGGGGTCACCACGGCGATGACGATGAGCTGCGCCCAGTAGAGCATCGTCCGCAGGCCGGTGGAGTTGTCGAGCACCCGGCTCGGCAGGTGCATGAACGAGCCCGGGTGCATGAGCAGGGTGAGCAGCCCCAGCCCGACCAGCTGCCCGAGCAGGCCGACGGCGAGGAAGGGCCAGTACTCCCGCCACCACACCGTGTGCTCGGTGGTCCGGAAGGTCCACCACCGGTTGAGCAGGAAGTTCCAGAAGTTCGCGACGAGGAAGGCCATGGTCGAGTAGGCGTGGTACCAGCGCACGTTCCACGGCGTCCACGGTATGGCGATGATCGCGTCGTGGGCATCCGGGCCGAGTCGCTTGCAGATGACGAGGGTGAGCATGTTGACGACCACGCCGGTGGCCCCGACGAGGCCGAAGCGGCCGAAGAGGAGCCAGTTGTGCCGCTGGCTGACGAACACCTTGTCGCGGAGCCGGCTCACATCTGGGACCCTACCTCGCGAGCGCCGACGGCCCGGTGGCCGCCCACGCCGGTCAGCGCTCCCGAGCCTCGGAGACGAAGAGCGCGAAGGTCGCCGGGCGGGCGGCGATGAGGTCCAGGCGGCCACCGATCGACTCCGCGAGGTCCCGGGCCAGGGCCAGGCCGACCCCGGTGCCCGATCCGGACCCTCCGCTGACCGAGCGCTCGAAGATGTGTTGGGCAATCGCGGCCGGGACGCCCTGTCCCTGGTCGGCGACCTCGACGACGACGCTGGGACCGGAGCGGCGGACCTCGATCTCCACCGTCCCCTTGGCATGGATGAGCGAGTTCTCGAGCAGGGTGCTGAGGATCTGGCTGAGCGCCGACTCGGTGGCCCTGACCCGGAGGCCGCGGACCCCCTGGACGTGGATGCTGCGGCGGGCCTGTTCGAAGGCCGGCTGCCACTCTCGCTGCAGGGCCGCGATGACGGCGTCGAGGGAGACCTCGAGCTGCGCCGGGTCGGTCGTCCGGCGGGACCGCATGAGCAGCTCATCGACGACCGCAGTGAGCCGCTCGACCTGGGCGATCGCGATGCCGGCCTCCTCCTTGACCACCTCGGCGTCGTCGGTGTCGGCGATCTCCTCGAGGCGCATAAGCAGGGCAGTCAGGGGGGTACGGAGCTGATGCGAGGCGTCCGAGGCGAAGTCCCGCTCCGCGGCCAGCGACTTGGCCAGCTGTTGGGCGCTGCGGGACAGGACGTCGGAGACCCGGTCGATCTCGGCGATGCCGCTCTCGACTGGGGTCAGCTTCGTCTCGCCCCGGCCGAGCCGCTCGGCCGTCACCGCGAGGTCGTTGAGCGGGGCGGCGAAGGCCTGCGACTCTCGGTAGCTGAGCAGGGCGACGACGACGAAGGTGACGATGAGGATGCCGAGGTAGTACAGGACCACGGCGAGCAGCCGCGTCGCCTCGGGGAGGGCGAACCATTCGTCCGCGAGGTCCTTGCGGTAGGCAACGACATAGCACTGCAGTGCGAGGACCGGGGCGGCGAGGATGCCGAGGGTCTTCGCCGCCGACCGCAGCGTCGACAGGACGAGCTGCCGGCGCACCCGTTAGTCCCGTTCGGGCCGCTCGAAGCGGAAGCCGACCCCGCGCACCGTCGCGATGCACCTGGGGTGGGCCGCGTCGTCCCCCAGCTTCTTACGCAGGACCGAGATGTGCATGTCGAGGGTCTTCGTCGAGCCGTACCACGACGTCTCCCAGACCTCGCGCATCAGGGCCTCCCGGGAGACCACCTTGCCCTGGTCGCGGACGAGCACCCGAAGCAGGTCGAACTCCTTCGCGGTGAGCTGCAGCTCCTCACCGTTGAACCACGCGCGCCGGCCGTCGGCGTCGATGCGGACCACCTCGTTGTCGCCCGCCTGCTCGTTGGGGTTGCGTCGCAGCAGGGCCCGGACGCGCGCGAGCAGCTCGGCGAGCCGGAACGGCTTGGTCACATAGTCGTCGGCACCCGCGTCGAGCCCGACGACGGTGTCCACCTCGTCGGCCCGGGCGGTGAGGATCAGGACCGGTGCGGTCGACCCGCCGGCCCGGATCCGCCGGCACACCTCGAGCCCGTCGATATAGGGCAGACCGAGGTCGAGGACGACGAGGTCCGGGGCCTCCTGGGCGCCGTCGAGGGCGGCCCGGCCGTCGGCCCGGACGTCGACTTCGTAGCCCTCCCGACGTAGCGCGCGCGCGAGCGGGTCCGAAATCGTCGGATCGTCTTCGGCGAGCAGAACTCGGGTCATAACGCCATGCTAGGGCCGCATCAGCCCTACAGCGAGGAAGGCCAGCGTGGCGGCCGCTTCTCGTTGAAGGCCGCCACTCCCTCAGCCCGGTCCGGCGAGAACGCCGTGGCGCGCCAGCAGGCGTCCTCCACCTCCAGGCCGGTGGCGAGGTCGACGTCGAAGCCGAGCCGCATCGACCGTTTCGCGTTGCGCACCCCCACCGGGGAGTTCCCGGCGATCTCGGCGGCGATCTGCAGCGCCCGGTCGCGCGCCGTCCCGTCGGGGACGATCTCGTCGACCACCCCGAGGGCGTGCGCCTCGGGGGCCGGGAGTCGGCGCGCCGTGAAGATCATCGACGCCGCCCTCGACCACCCGACCCGCCGGGTGAGCAGCTGGGTGCCCCCACCCGCCGGGATCACCCCCACGCGCACCTCCGGCAGCCCGACGAGCCCGGACTCCGCGGCGACGATGAGGTCGCAGGACAGCGCGAGCTCGAAGCCCCCGCCGAGCGCGATGCCGTCGACGGCGGCGATGGCCGGGACGGGCAGGTCGAGGACCGACCGGTATGCCGCCCGCGCCACCGGACGCTGCGCGAGCAGCTGGGCGTCGGTGAGGCTGTTGCGTTCCTTGAGGTCTGCCCCCGCGCAGAAGACCTTCGGGTGGGTGCTGGTGAGCACGACCGCCCGCACTCCCGGATCGGCGCCGACCTCGGCGCACGCCCCGGCGATGGCCAGCGCCATCGCGGTCGACACGGAGTTCAGCGCCTCCGGTCGGTCCAGGACGATCTCGGCGACATACCCCTGCTCGTGCCGCTCCACGCGGACGAGGCGAGCCTGCTCCTCGCTCACCGACCCACTCTCCTTCATCGTGTGAGAGCCGCCGGCGGGCGGCTCACGACCCATGGGACAACATCCCCCACCCCGCGCAGCCGGCGGCGCCGCCGCTTGCGCAGGACGAACCCGTCCTTCGGCCGCAGCTCGCCGGCGAGGGCCTCGTCGCTGACGACGGTCCCGGGCGCGGCGATCCCGGTCAGCCGGGAAGCCCGGTTGACGGTCACCCCGAAGACATCGCCGAGCCGGCCGATGACCTTGCCGTAGGCGAGCCCCACCCGGACGTCGGGCAGCAGCTTCTCCTCGGCGATCGCGGCGACGAGGTCGAGGGCGATCGACGCCCCGTCGCGGGGGTCCTGTGCCACGAACATCGCCTCGTCGCCGACGGTCTTGATGACCCGTCCGCCGTGCTGGGTGACGATCTCCGACGCCAGGCCCTCGAAGCGCTGCACCACCCGAGCGAGCTCGCGCTCACTCAGGGTGCGGACGAGGTTGGTGAACGAGACGAGGTCGGCGAAACCGACGCACCGGACCACCCCGTCGTGGTCCGGGGAGGCTCCCGAGTCGGCGATCATCCGCAGTAGCGCGTCGGTCAGATGCCGGCGCCAGACGTAGACGAGGAGCGGCTCGACGTCGTCGGCCATCTGGAGGATCACCCGAGCGGCGTCACGGGCGGTCTGTGGGTCGGGCATGGCCCAGGACACGGCCGCGTCGGCTCCGCCGGGCTGCGGGGCCAGCGCCTCGGCCATCAGCTGGGCCTGCCAGATCGCGAGCCGGTCCATCGACCGGGCCAGCGCCCGGGTCATGGCCAGGGCGGTGGGCTCGTCGAGGACCCCCTCGCGGACCATCCGCGCGACCGACCGCAGCGCCTGGAGGTCCGCCTCGGTGAAGGTCGGCGCGTCGCTGCTCACCATCGGAAACCCGAGGGCCTGCCAGAGCTTGCGGGAGCTGTGCACCGACACCCTGGCCTTGGCGCTCACCTCGCGGCGCGTGTATGCCGGGGCACCACCGAGCAGGGCACGGAGCAGGTCGTCGGGGTCGGTCCCCTCCGCCGTGCCGGCCCGTGGCCGGCGATGCCGACCGCTCGAGGTGGCGTCCATGGCCCCCATCATGTCAATGTCGCGTCGGCGGGACTCGCCGAGCCGGTATGCCGCAGATGGACGACATCCCCGGCAGCGACCGGATGGGCTTGTCCGTCGAGACCCCGGACGACCACGCGCCCATGCTCGTCGACCGTCTCCGCCGTCCCGACCAGGTCGGCCGCACCCGGCAGGACCACCCGGACCGAGCGTCCCAGGGTGGCGCACAGCGACCGGTAGCGCTGCTGGACGGCCAGCCCCGCATCCCCGGCGGACGACCAGGCCGAGACAACCTCGGCGAGCGCGTCACCCAGGGCGGCGAGGAGCGCCTCCCGGCATACCGCTCCGGCCGTGCCGGGGACGCCGCAGAGGCGCAGCGAGGTCGCCGTGGCGACCGGCAGCTCGGCGCGGTCCTGGTCGACGTTGAGCCCGATCCCCACGACGACCAGCGGCGCGGTCGGGGCCACCTCGCAGAGGATGCCGCAGAGCTTGCGCTCGTCCTCGCCCGGGACAAGGACGTCGTTCGGCCACTTCAGGGTGGTCTCCAGGCCGGTCGCGGCGGCCACCGCGTCGTGGACCGCCACGCCGACGAGGAGCGGCAGCCACCCCCAGGCGAGCGGCTCGTCCGGCATCGGGACGGTCAGCGAGACGGTCACGGCGGTGTGCTCCGGGGTCTGCCAGCCGCGGGAGAGCCGGCCCCGGCCGCCGGTCTGGTGGTCGGTGACGACGACGGCCCAGGGCCGGGCGAGGCGCAGCGCCTCGGCGTTGGTCGAGGCGAGCGCGGGGTGGACGACCGGGGTCAGCCACGGGCCGCCGGTGCGCGCCCACGCCGCCGCGAGCCGGTCCGGGTCCAGGGGCTCGCGCACACTGGCAAGGCTAGGGGGCACAATGCGCTCCGTGGGTATGTCGTCCAGGGACGCGTCCGCGGCCGGGCGGTCGACGCCGGCGACGGCGCCGGCGCCGGCGAGTGTCCCAGCTGCCCGGAATGCGGTGCGCCTGCTGCGGGTGCTCGCCCGCAGCGCGGAGCCGCTCCCGGCGGCGACCCTGGCCCGGCGGCTGGCGCTGCCGCGGTCGAGCACGTACCACCTGCTGTCGGCCCTCGCCGACGAGGGCTTCGTCACCCATCTGCCCGACGGGGCCGGCTACGCCCTGGGACTGGGCGCCTTCGAGCTCGGGACGGCCTACACCAGGCAGGCCCCGCTCGCCCGGCTGGCCCGGCCCCTGGTCGCGCGGCTGTCCGAAGCCACGACCCACAATGCCCATCTCGCCGTCCTGCACGGCCGCGACGTCCTCTATGTCCTCGAGCAGCGGGCGCCGCGCCGGCCGGCCCTGGTCTCCGATGTCGACGTCCGGCTCCCGGCGGCGGCGACGGCCAGTGGCCTGGCCATCCTCGCCCAGCTGCCGGCGGCGCAGGTGCGCGCGCTTTTCCCCGGACCCGAGGCCTTCGTCCGCCGGCACGGTGCGGGGCCGGGCACGCCGGGTGAGCTGCGGGCCGCGCTCGTCGAGGCGCGCCGGGTGGGGTACTCGGTCGAGGACGAGTGGGTCACCCCAGGGCTCGCCTCGGTCGCCGTCGCGGTGGCCGGTCCGGGCGGCCATCCGGTGGCCGGGCTGGCGCTCACCTTCCCGGTCGAGGCAGTCGGGCCGGCCGACCGGGCCGCCCTGGTGGCCCATCTGACACCGACTGCCGCAGAGCTGTCCCGACGCCTTGTCGGACACCGCCCGTAGGGTCGGGACCATGTCGACCACCGCTGACCACGCCCCGACCGCACTCTCGGCGCTCATCGAGACGGCCGACGCGGTCGCCGCAACTTCCTCGCGCAAGGCCAAGATCGACGCGCTCGCGGGGCTGCTGCGCACGCTGGGTCCGGCCGAGATCGAGCCGGCCGTGGGCATCCTCACCGGCGAGCTCCGCCAGGGGTCCCTCGGCGTCGGCTGGGCCGCCGTCAGCGCCGCCGACGCTGCGCCGGCCGAGGTCGCCACCCTCACCATCCTCGAGGTGGACGAGGCCCTGACCCGGCTCGTCGACGCGTCGGGGTCGGGGTCGGCGGCGGTTCGCGCCGCCGAGCTGGACGGTGTATGGCGCCGGGCAACCTCCGCCGAGCAGGCCTTCCTCGCGCGGGTCATCCTCTCCGGCCTACGGATCGGGGCGCTGGCCGGGGTCATGGTCGACGCGGTCGCGGCCGCCTCCGGGGTCGCGGTGCCGACCGTCCGTCGGGCCGTCATGCTCTCGGGATCGCTGGGCGGCACCGCCGTCCTCGCGCTGACCTCCGGCGCCGAGGCGGTGGCGGCGGTCGGCCTGCGGGTCGGCATACCGGTGTTCCCGATGCTCGCCGCGACGGCGCCTTCGGCTGGGGCGGCGGTGACCACGCTGGGGCGGGCCTCGGTGGAGTACAAGCTCGACGGGGCGCGGATCCAGGTGCACCGGTCCGGCGGTCCGGGCAGCCCGGTCCGGGTGTTCACCCGCACCCTGGCCGAGATCACGACGCGGGTGCCCGAGCTGGTGGCGGTCGTCGACGGCTTCCCCGGTGGCGCGCTGATCCTCGACGGCGAGACCCTCGCGCTGACCGAGGACGGCGCGCCCCGGCCGTTCCAGGAGACGATGAGCCGGTTCGGGTCGACCTCGGGGCGGGACGAGGTGCTGCGGCCGTGGTTCTTCGACGTGCTCCACGCCGACGGGGTCGACCTCGTCGACGAGCCCTTGCAGCGCCGCCGGGAAGTGCTGCGGACCGTCGCCGGCGCGCACGTGGTGCCCTCGCTCGAGACCGACTCACCGGCCGCCGCCGACGAGCTCGGCCGCGCCGCGCTGGCCGCAGGGCACGAGGGCGTCGTCGTCAAGGACCTCGCCTCGGCGTACGCCGCGGGGCGGCGCGGGTCGTCCTGGCTCAAGGTCAAGCCGGTCCACACCGTCGACCTCGTGGTCCTCGCAGCCGAATGGGGCTCGGGCAGGCGGACCGGGTGGCTGTCGAACCTCCATCTCGGGGCGCGTGACCCCGCGGTGCCGCTGGGCGAGCCCGGTGCCTTCGTCATGGTCGGCAAGACCTTCAAGGGCCTGACCGACGAGTTGCTCCGGTGGCAGACGGCTCGGTTCCTCGAGCTGGAGACCGGCCGGAGCGGGTATGCCGTCCAGGTCGCTCCAGAGCTCGTCGTCGAGATCGCTCTCGACGGGGTGCAGCGGTCCCGCCGCTATCCCGGCGGGGTGGCGCTGCGGTTCGCCCGGGTCAAGGCATACCGGGCGGACAAGGCTCCTGCGGACGCTGACACCATCGGGACGCTCCAGGCCATGCTCAAGGGCTGAGGGCCCGGCCGGGCGCCCCGCTCGGCCGTGCGGTCCGAGGCGCAGCGCCGGTCGGCCGCGCTCAGCCGAGGTCGAGGGCGCGGGCCAACGGGACGCCGGCCCGGTAGGCCAGATGCCGGTGGCTCGGTGCGTCGAGCACCGTGAGGTCGGCACGCGCACCGACGACCACCCGCCCGATATCCTCGCGCCGCAGGGCCTGCGCCCCGCCGAGCGTGGCGGCCCGGACGGCGTGCGCCGGGGACAACCCCATCTCCCGCACCGCGAGCGCGACCATGAAGGGCATCGACGTCGAGTAGCACGTGCCAGGGTTGCAGTCGGTGGCGATCGCCACCCTCACCCCGGCGTCGAGCAGCCGCCGGGCGTCCGGGTACGGCGAGCGGGTCGAGAACTCCACGCCTGGCAGCAGCGTCGCGACCGTGTCGGAGCCGGCGAGCGCGTCGAGATCGGCGTCGCTGAGGTAGGTGCAGTGGTCGACACTCGCGGCGCCGAGCTCGACGGCGAGCCGCACCCCCGGTCCGGGCCCGAGCTGGTTGCCGTGAACGCGGGGCAGGAGGCCACGCGCGATCCCGGCCGCGAGGACGGCCCGCGCCTCGTCCTCGGTGAAGGCGTGCGGGCTGTGCGGCTCGCAGAAGACGTCCACCCACCGCGCGTATGGCGCGCAGGCGTCGAGCATCTCGCCGCAGACGAGGTCGACATACTCGGTTCGTCGACCGGAAAACTGGGGTGGGACGACATGGGCGCCGAGGTAGGTCGTCTCAGTGGTGAGCTCGCGGGCCAGACGAAGCAGCCGGGCCTCGCCCTCGACGGTGAGGGCATAGCCGGACTTGACCTCGATGGTCGTCGTGCCTTGGGCGCGCAGCTCGCCGACCCGGGCGGCCAGGAGGTCGCGGAGGTCGTCGTCGGATGCCTCCGCGGTCGCGGCGACGGTGGTGGCGATGCCGCCGCCGTCATACCGCTGGCCGGTCATGCGGGCCGCGAACTCGGCCGAGCGGTCCCCGGCGAAGACCAGGTGGCTATGGCTGTCGACGAAGCCGGGGAGGAGCGCGCGTCCGCCGAGGTCCAGCGCGCGGTCGGCCGGCTGAGCGTCCACGGCGCGCCCGACCCAGCGAACGGCGCCATCGGCGACGACGACGGCCGCGTCGGTAATCGTCCCGAGGCCCTCGGCGGGTTCGGCGTCGGGGTGCGCCGGGTCGTTGGTGACCAGCTCGGCGATCCCGGTGACCAGGAGGGTGCTCACCGGTTGGTCCCCGAGCGCTCGAGCCGGCGGGGCGGCATACCGGTCATCCTGCAGCGGCGCGGAGGGCACCCAAGGTGACCGCCTGCGCCTGGGCGGCCAGCTCCGTCGTCCGTGCCCAGGCGGCGTCGGCGCGGGCGAGCAGCCCAGCCCGGGCGTCGGCGTCGGCGAGGCCGGGGAGGTTGATGCAGACGTTCTGGTACGCCCCGGAGGCCGCGGCCAGCGCCATGGCCGCACCGGTGCCGGCGTCCGACAGCGAGGAGGACATCCCGATCCCGGCGGCGGCCAGGCAGAGCTGGACGACCTCGGGGGCGGCCTCCAGGGTGACCATCGGGACCTCGATCGTCCCGATCGTCGCCTCGAGCAGGGCGGCGTCGCGGGCCGCCGTCTCCGCCGCGGTGGAGTGCGGCAGGCGCAGCGCCGCGAGGTAGCCGTCGAAGGCGGCCGTGTCGGCGTCGACTGCGGCGAGCAGCCGGGCGCTGAGCTCCTGGCCGCGCAGCGCGAGCGCCTCCAGGGCGGGGCGGTGTTCCTCGAAGCCGCGCTTGGGGTGGCTGAGGTTGGCGACCATCGCGGCCAGACCGGCACCCAGCGCCCCGGCCAGGGCGGCGACCGAGCCGCCGCCCGGGGCCGGCGAGTCGCTCGACAGCTCGTCGGCGAAGGCGGTCAGGGACAGCGCCGCGAGCGGCGCGGGTGCGGCGAGGCGGTACTCGATGACCCGCTCGGCCGGGTCGAAGGCCTTGACCTCGGACAGGCCGAGGGTGCGGGTCGCGATGTGGATGAGGGTGGCCTCGGGCACGCCGGTCGAGCGGCCCATCCGGGCCAGGTAGTGCCGCCCGGCGGCGAGCAGGACATCGCGCGGGACCATCCCGACCAGCTCGGACCCGGTGACCCGCAGGCCGTGCACGGTGGCCCGCTCGACGCAGGTGTCGAAGACGAGGTGCAACGGGGTCGCCTCGAGGTCGGTGACATTGATCGACACCTGGGCGCAGCCGTACTCGGGGATGGTCCAGCCGACCGCCTTGATGCCGCGGAGCAGGCCCTTGTCCCAGATCTCCGCGCCATCGGCGTCTCGGACCGGCTTGCCTGCGGCGTCGAGGCGCTTGCGGCCCTTCTCACGGATATCGGCGGCGATCCGGGCGGCGAGCCGCTTGTCGGTGGTGTTGAGGTTGACGTTGTAGGCGACGAGGAAGGGGCGGGCACCGATGACCGTCGCCCCCGAGCGCGGCACGAACGCCGCCGGGCCATAGTCCGGGCGCCAGGCCGGGTCGGCGAGCTTGTCGGCGAGGCCCTCGTACTCCCCGGCGCGGACGTCGGCGAGATTGCGTCGCTGCGGGCTCGACGCCGCGTGCTCGTAGAGGTAGACGGGCACCCCCAGCTCACGACCCACCCGCTCGCCCAGGCGCCGGGCCAGCTCGGCGCACTCCTCCATCGTCATCTCGGCGACGGGGACGAAGGGGACGACGTCGACGGCGCCCATCCGGGCGTGGGCGCCCTGATGCCCGCTCATGTCGATCCGCTCGACGGCGGCGCAGATCAGCTGCCAGGCCCCCTCGAGCACTGCCTCGGGGTCACCGACGAAGGTGATGACGGTCCGGTTCGTCTCCGCGCCCGGGTCGACGTCGAGGACGGTCACGCCGGGGACGTCGGCGGCCGCCTTGGTGATCGCGGCATACACCTCCGGCCGGCGGCCCTCGGAGACATTCGGGACGCACTCGACGATCTTCACGCACCTCACCCTTCTCGCGGATGTCACTGCCCCCATTGCACCGCGACCGGGCCCTCGGGCGCCGCCCCGGATCGGCATTTCCGTCTCGGATCCCAGACTGGCCGCAGCCGCCACGGTTGTTAGGATCTGCCACCGTCATACCAGGGGCGAACCGGAACAACCGTGGCGAGGACCGAGGCGGCCCCCGTGTCGGGAGGTGGTTCGCTCAGCCCTCGCGCATCGGGACCCGCACCCCGCACGCCGCCGCGACCTCGTCGGCCCGCTCGTAGCCCGCGTCGACATGCCGGATGACCCCCATGCCCGGGTCGTTGGTCAGCACCCGGGCGAGCTTCTCCGCGGCCAGGGTGGTCCCGTCGGCGACCGACACCTGCCCGGCGTGGATCGACCGCCCGATGCCGACGCCGCCGCCGTGGTGGATCGACACCCAGGTCGCCCCGGACGACGCCGCGGTCAAGGCGTTGAGCAGCGGCCAGTCGGCGATCGCGTCCGAGCCGTCGGCCATCGCCTCGGTCTCCCGGTATGGCGACGCGACGGACCCGCAGTCGAGGTGGTCCCGGCCGATGACGATCGGCGCCGACACCGCGCCCGACGCCACGAGGTCGTTGAAGGCCAGCCCGGCCCGGTCCCGCTCGCCATACCCGAGCCAGCAGATCCGCGCCGGCAACCCCTGGAAGGCGATGCGCTCCTGGGCACCCCGCATCCACCGGTGCAGCCGGTCGTTGTCCGGGAAGAGCCGCAGCACCGCCTCGTCGGTCGCGGCGATATCGCGGGGGTCGCCGGAGAGCGCGGCCCACCGGAACGGGCCCTTCCCCTCGCAGAACAGCGGCCGGATGTAGGCGGGCACGAACCCGGGGAAGGCGAACGCCCGGTCGTAGCCGCCGAGGCGGGCCTCGTCGCGGATCGAGTTGCCGTAGTCGAAGGTCTCCGCTCCCCCGTCCATGAAGCCGACCATCGCCTCGACATGCCGGGCCATCGACTCCCGGGCGCGGTCGGTGAACTCCTCGGGCTTCTTCTCGGCATACTCGGCCCAGTCCTCGACCGAGATCCCCACCGGCAGGTATGACAGCGGGTCGTGCGCCGAGGTCTGGTCGGTGACGATGTCGATCTCCACCCCGCGTCGGAGCAGCTCGGGGAAGACCTCGGCGGCGTTGCCGACGACACCGACTGACCAGCCGCGACGTTCCCGCTTGGCGGCCAGCGCCCGCTCGACCGCCTCGTCCAGCGAGGGCGCCACCTCGTCGAGATAGCGGTGCTCCACCCGGCGGTGCAGCCGGGCCGGGTCGACGTCGACGATGAGGCAGGCGCCCCCGTTGAGGGTCACTGCGAGCGGCTGCGCCCCGCCCATGCCGCCGCACCCACCGGTGAGGGTGAGGGTGCCGGCGAGGGTTCCGCCATACCTCTTGTCGGCGATCGCGGCGAAGGTCTCGTAGGTGCCCTGGACGATCCCCTGGGTGCCGATGTAGATCCACGAGCCGGCGGTCATCTGGCCGTACATCGTCAGCCCGAGGTGCTCCAGCCGGCGGAACTCCGGCCAGGTCGCCCAGTCGCCGACGAGGTTGGAGTTGGCGATGAGCACCCGCGGGGCCCACTCGTGGGTGCGCATGACCCCGACCGGCTTGCCCGACTGGACGAGCATCGTCTCGTCCGGTGCCAGCGTGGTCAGGGTCCGCACCATGGCGTCGTATGCCGCCCAGCTCCGGGCGGCGCGGCCGGTGCCGCCATAGACGACGAGGTCGTCCGGACGCTCGGCCACCTCGGGGTCGAGGTTGTTCATGAGCATCCGTAGCGGGGCCTCGGTCTGCCAAGACCGGGCGGTGAGTGTGGTGCCGCGGGTCGCGCGGACCGGGCGAGCGCCGTCCATGGTCGGACTCCTCAGGGTAGAAAGGTAGGAAGTGACGGTGCAAAGGTCCTACGGGCCTGCCAACGTACCGGTGACCGACTCGACCGCCGCGCGGACCGCACCGGTCTGGACCGCCTCGACGACCGCCTCGATCTGGGGGCTCAGGTAGCGGTCCGGTCCGGTGCCACCGGCGACCGACTCGACCAACCGGACCACGGCGCCGGTCGCCGGGCCGGGCAGCAGCGGGGCCCGGCGCGCGATGCCCCGAGCGGCGGTGAGCACCTCGATCGCGAGCACCCGGCCGAGCCCGTCGACGCTGCGCCGCAGCTTGCGCGCCGCGGCCCACCCCATCGAGACGTGGTCCTCCTGCATCGCCGAGGACGGGATCGAGTCGACCGAGGCCGGGGCGGCGAGCCGCTTGAGCTCGGAGACGATCCCGGCCTGGGCGTACTGCGCGATCATCAGGCCCGAGTCCACCCCCGGGTCCTCGGCGAGGAAGGGTGCCAGCCCCTGGTTGCGGGACTTGTCGAGGAAGCGGTCGGTCCGCCGCTCCGACATGCTCGCGACATCCGCCGCGACGATGGCGAGGAAGTCGAGGACATACGCGACCGGGGCCCCGTGGAAGTTGCCATTGGACTCGACCCGGCCGTCGAGCGTGACGACCGGGTTGTCGACGGCCGACGCGAGCTCGCGCGCGGCGACGGAGGCGGCATGAGCGCAGGTGTCCCGCGCGGCGCCGTGCACCTGCGGGGCACAGCGCATCGAGTAGGCGTCCTGGACGCGCGGGCAGTCCTCGACCTGGTGGCTGGCCCGGATCGGGCTGTCCGCGAGCATCGTCCGCAGGTTCGCGGCGGAGGCCGCCTGCCCGGGGTGCGGCCGCAGCGCTTGCAGGTCCGCCGCGAAGACGTGGTCGGTCCCGAGCAGCCCCTCCACCGACATCCCCGCGGCGATATCGGCCACGGCGAGGAGGTTCTCCAGGTCGGCCAGCGCGAGCAGGAGCATGCCGAGCATGCCGTCGGTCCCGTTGATGAGGGCCAGCCCCTCCTTCTCGGCCAGGGTCACCGGCGCCAGCCCGTATGCCGACAGGGCCTCGCCGGCCGGGCGCAGCCGACCCTCGGCGTCGACGACCTCACCCTCACCCATCACGGCGAGCGCACAGTGCGCCAGGGGTGCGAGGTCGCCGGAGCAGCCGAGCGAGCCGTACTCCCGGACCACCGGGGTGAGCCCGGCGTTGAGCAGGTCGGCATACGCCTGCGCGGTGCCGACCCGCACCCCGGTGCGGCCGGTGGCCAGCGTCGACAGGCGCAGCAGCATCAGCGCGCGAACGACCTCGGTCTCGACCATCGGGCCGGTGCCGGCCGCGTGCGAGCGGATCAGGCTGCGCTGCAGGTCGGCGCGGCGCTCCACCGGGATGCTCGTCGTCGCGAGCGCCCCGAAACCGGTCGAGACGCCATAGTGCGGCTCGGTGTCATCGGCGAGGCCCTCGATGACGGCGCGCGAGCGGGCCATCTCGGCCAGGGCGTCGGCGCCGAGCTCGACCCGGGCGCCGCCCCGGGCCACGGCGAGCACCTCGGCCGCAGCGAGGGGTCCGACCCCAAGGACAACGGTCTGCGTCATACCGCCATGGGACCGCGCGGGCGAGGTCAGCGCACAGGGGGTTGACCGCGAATCCGTCTCGGATCCCAGACACGCGCTCCGGGGACGTACCCTGGGCCGGTGAGAACCCGACGCCTGGCCCCCCGACCCGGGAGGACCGTCGCGGTCGCCGGGCCGGTCGCCGGGCCGGTCGCCGGGCTGGTAGTCGGGCTGGTAGTCGCGCTGCTGGCGGCGGCGTGCACGGCAGCGCTGCCGGCGGCCGCCCCTACCGGCGCCACCGGGCCGACCCAGGCCACACCGGCCGCCTCGTCGGCCACCTCGCCGGCCAGCCCCTCGGTCCCCGCCACGACGACGAGCACGACCGCCGCCACCCCCACGTCCCCGGGACCGACGACGCCACGCTCGACGACGCCGACCAGCCACACCCGAGGGCCGGCGACGGCCACGACGCGGGCCCCGGCCGCGCATACCGCGACCGCACCGGTGCTGCGGGTCCTCTCCCGACCCATCCCCTACGGTCCCACCCGGCGGGCCGAGATGGCGGCCTACGCGAAGCGGCACTACGGGGTCGACTCCGCCACCCTCCACCCGAAGGTCATCGTCCTGCACTTCACCGCCGGCGACTCGGCCGCCTCCGCCATCTCGACCTTCTCCCGGGACACCGCGGCGCTCGGTGAGCTGCCCGGGACTTGCGCGCACTATGTCGTCGACTACTCCGGCGTCGCCTACCAGCTCGTCCCGACCAGCGTCATGTGCCGGCACGCGATCGGGCTCAACCATGTCGCCATCGGGATCGAGGTGGTCCAGCCGACGAACGGCCACAGCTCGGCGTGGGCCGACCAGCAGATCCTCGCCCGCACCGCCCAGGTGGGTGGGCTGCTGGCCCTGGTGCGCTCCTTGCAGCACGAGTACGGCATTCCCACGAGCATGGTCTACGGGCACGCGACGGCGAACTCGTGCCCGCTCTTCCGCGACCTTCAGGGGTGGCGCAATGACCACACCGACTGGGGCGCCGCCGCCGTCACCGAGCTCCGCCACCGGCTCGACGCGCTGCCCTAGGAGCGGCTCCGGCATACCCCCAGGCGGGCGTGGCCCGTGACGGGCGCCACCCGGCCGGGCCGCGATCGGCGCAGCCCGTGGGTGTCGCGCCTGTCGGCAGCGTCGCTAGGCTGGGCGGCATGGCCAAGGACGACCTGACGGGTGCAGACGCGATCGACCTCAGCACGACCGCCGGCAAGCTCGCCGATCTTCGGCGTCGGGTTGCCGAGGTCGCCAATGCTGGCTCGACACGCGCGGTGGAGAAGCAGCACGCCAAGGGCAAGAAAACCGCCCGGGAGCGGATCGAGCTGCTCCTCGACGAAGGCTCGTTCATCGAGATGGACAAGTACGCCCGGCACCGCAGCAACCAGTTCGGCCAGGAGAAGCACCGGCCGTATGGCGACGGCGTCGTCACCGGCTATGGCACCATCGACGGCCGGACGGTGGCGATCTTCGCCCAGGACTTCACCGTCTTCGGCGGCTCCCTCGGCGAGGTCTTCGGCGAGAAGATCGTCAAGGTCATGGACTTCGCGATGAAGGTCGGCTGCCCGGTCGTCGGCATCAACGACTCCGGTGGCGCCCGCATCCAGGAGGGCGTGGTCTCGCTCGGCCTCTACGGCGAGATCTTCTACCGCAATGTCATGGCCAGCGGCGTCGTGCCGCAGATCTCCCTCATCATGGGCCCCTGTGCTGGTGGTGCCGTCTACTCCCCCGCCATCACCGACTTCACCGTCATGGTCGACCAGACCTCGCACATGTTCATCACCGGACCCGACGTCATCAAGACGGTCACCGGCGAGGAGGTCGGCTTCGAGGAGCTCGGCGGCGCCCGGACGCACAACACCAAGTCGGGCAATGCCCACTACATGGGCACCGACGAGGACGACGCCATCGAGTACGTCAAGGCGCTGCTGTCCTTCCTCCCGAGCAACAACATGGAGGACCCGCCGGCCGACGACGTCGAGTCCGACCTCGAGGTGACCGAGGACGACCGCTTCCTCGACACCTTCATCCCCGACTCGGCGAATGTCCCCTATGACATGCACACCGTCATCACCCATGTCGTCGACGACGCGGACTTCCTCGAGGTCATGCCGCTGTTCGCGCCGAATATCCTCACCGGGTTCGCCCGCATCGAGGGCCGCCCCGTCGGCGTGGTCGCCAACCAGCCGATGCAGTACGCCGGCTGCCTCGATATCGACGCCTCGGAGAAGGCCGCTCGGTTCGTCCGCACCTGCGACGCCTTCAATGTCCCGATCCTCACCTTCGTCGACGTTCCCGGCTTCCTCCCCGGCACCGGCCAGGAGTGGAATGGCATCATCCGGCGCGGCGCCAAGCTCATCTATGCGTATGCCGAGGCGACCGTCCCCAAGGTCACCGTCATCACCCGGAAGGCCTACGGCGGGGCGTACGACGTCATGGGCTCCAAGCACCTCGGCGCCGATATCAACCTGTCCTGGCCAACCGGGCAGATCGCCGTCATGGGCGCCCAGGGCGCGGTGAACATCCTTTACCGCAAGGAGATCAAGGATGTCGTCGACGCCGGCGGGGATGTCGACGCGGCCCGCGCCGGCTTCGTCAAGAACTACGAGGAGACCCTCGCCAACCCGTATATCGCCGCCGAGCGCGGCTATATCGACACGGTCATCTCCCCGTCGAACACGCGGATGAATGTCACCAAGGCCTTCCGGGCGCTGCGCACCAAGCGACAGAGCCTGCCGCCGAAGAAGCACGGCAATATCCCGCTCTGACCAGCGCGAACGCGCCGACGCGACGACGCGACGACACGACGACGAGCCGACCGCCACCACGAGACGAGGCTGACCCGATGAGCGAGCAGGACAGCGCGCCGACCCCATCGATCCGGGTCGCCGCCGGTCGACCCACCGCGGCCGAGATCGCCGCCCTCGTGGCGGTGCTCTCCGCCGCGGGCGGCGGTGGTGAGGCCGACGGTGGCGGGGGGCGGTCCGGCTCGGCCTGGTCGTCGCCGGGTGGGCGGATGCGGCATACGCACAGCCACGGGTTTGGCGCGTGGCGAGGATCTGCCCTGCCCCGCTGAGCAAGCCTGAGATACCGTGCTCGGGTGACCGACACCCCTGGATCTCGCACCCCGACCGCCGTCGACGCCATCGCGGAGGAACACTTCGCCGGCACCGTCCGACTCAGCCCCCTGGCCGCCACCTATTTTGGCGTCCCCGGACATGACGAGGACATCGACGACCTCTCCCCCGCCGGCCTCGCTGCGGTCTCGGAACACCGCCGCGCCACCGTGTCCGCCCTGGAGGGAGCCGTCCCCGCGGACGCCGTCGACGTGGTGACCATCGCCGCGATGAAGGAGCGCCTCGGTCTCGCCGAGGCGATGTACGACGCCGGACTCGAGGCGAAGTCGCTCAACGTCCTCGCCTCGCCGCTGCAGACGGTCCGGGACACCTTCGACCTCATGCCGACCGACACCGACGAGCAGTGGCGCGTCCTCGCCGCGCGGCTCGCCAAGGTGCCGACAGCGCTGGCGCAGTATGCCGAGTCGCTGCGCTTCGCGAAGAGCTCCGGTCAGGTCTCGCCGCAGCGTCAGGTCACCGCGTGCGTGGCCCAGTGCGAGCGGCTCGTCGCACCGGACGGCTACTTCGCCGCCCTGGTGGCCTCCGCACAGAGCCACTCGGACGCGACCGTCGCCGCCGTACGGGACGGCGCGGCGTCAGCTGCCTCCGCCTATGCCACCCTCGGCGAGGTCCTCCGCGACGAGCTGCTCCCGGCTGCCCCGGAGTCGGACGCCTGCGGCATCGACACCTACCGGCTCAGCTCGCAGTACTTCCTCGGCGCCGTCGTCGACCTGGAGGAGACCTACCACTGGGGCCAGGAGGAGCTGGCGCGGATCAGCGCCGACATGGCCGTGGTCGCCGAACGAATCCGCCCGGGCGCCACCGTCCAGGAGGCCATCGAGATCCTCGACGCCGACCCGGCATACCGGCTGGAGGGCACCGACGCGCTGCGGGAGTGGATGCAGGAGCGCGCCGACGGGGCGATCGCGTCGCTGGCCGACACGCATTTCGATATCCCCGACCCGATTCGCACCATCGAGTGCCGGATCGCCCCGACCCAGACCGGCGGCATCTACTACACCGGACCATCGGACGACTTCTCCCGCCCCGGCCGGATGTGGTGGTCGGTCCCCCAGGGCGTGACGACCTTCGGCACCTGGCGCGAGCTGACCACGGTCCACCACGAGGGCGTCCCGGGCCATCACCTCCAGGTGGCTCAGGCGGTCTACCGCCGCGAGCTGCTCAACACCTGGCGGCGGCTGGAGTGCTGGGTGTCCGGGCACGGCGAGGGCTGGGCGCTGTACTCCGAGCGGCTCATGGCCGACCTCGGCTATCTCGACGACCCCGGCAACCGGATGGGCTGGCTCGGAGGCCAGTCGCTGCGGGCCGCCCGGGTGGTCATCGACATCGGCGTGCACTGCGGGTTCGAGGCGCCAGCCGAGGTCGGTGGCGGCGCCTGGACCTACGACAAGGCGTGGACCTTGCTCACCAGGCACGCAGGGCTCGAGGAGTCCTCTCGCCGGTTCGAGCTGGACCGCTACCTCGGCTGGCCCGGGCAGGCACCGTCATACAAGATCGGCGAGCGGCTCTGGCTGCAGATCCGGGACGAGGCCGCCCAGCGAGCCGGCGCCGACTTCGACCTGAAGACCTTCCACAAGAACGCCCTCGACCTCGGCAGCATCGGCCTGGACGTCCTGCGCGAGGCGGTCCTCGGCTGAGCGCTCACTCGCCCGCGGTTGGCCGACCCCAGGCCGCGCGCTTCGTCCTGGCCTCCGCGTCCCCGGCCCGCCTGACCGTGCTGCGGCGGGTCGGGATCGCCGCCGAGGTCCGGGTGAGCCAGGTCGACGAGGGAGCTGCGCTGGCAGCGGTCGAGGCGGTGAGCGGACCGCTCGACCCGGCCGATGTCGCGCTCGCGTTGGCCCGGGCCAAGGCCGACGACATCGCCTTCGGCGCCACGGGTGTGCCGGACGCGCTGGTCCTCGGGTGCGACTCGGTGCTCGAGCTGGACGGTGAGGTGCACGGCAAGCCCGGCTCGCCCCAGCTCGCGGTGCAGCGGTGGCGGCGGATGCGCGGGCGCAGCGGCACCCTCCATACCGGTCACTGGCTCGTCGACACCCGCCGGCCGGAGGTCGGAGGCACCCGGGGCAGCGTGGGTGCCACCTCGTCGACGCTCGTCCACTTCGCCGAGCTCACCGACGCCGAGATCGAGCGCTATGTCGCCACGGGCGAACCGCTCCACGTCGCCGGGGCGTTCACCATCGATGGCCTGGGCGGAGCCTTCGTCAGCGGCGTCGAGGGCGACCACCACGGGGTTGTCGGGCTGTCCCTGCCGCTGCTGCGGCTGCTGCTGGCCGACCTCGGCGTCGCCTGGTTCGACCTGGCCCGCCCCACCGCCTGACCCCCGCTAGGGGTAGTAGACGACCCCGTCGAGGTGGGTGATGAGGATGACATTCTGCGTGTACCACGCCTGCTGGACCATCCCGGCGACCGCGATGAGCCCGAGCAGCCACCACCGCCAGCGCCGCCACCAGGGCAGGTCGAGCACCTGGGCGATGATCAGCGCGAAGGGCCAGGCCAGCAGGGCGTAGCGCATCCGCGACGGTCCGCTCGTGGTCACCAGGAGGATGTATGCCGGATAGGCGCCGGCCCAGCCCCAGATCTCCGGGCCCCACCGCCAGGAGTGCCGGGAGAGCATGAACCAGGTGAAGGCGATGACGACCAGCGGCCCGAGCACCTGCCCGGCGATCCCGTAGTTGAGGTAGAGGAAGTCCCACCAGATACCGAGCTTGAGCTCGAGCGCCTCGATCCGCCAGGCTGCCATCGTCTGGTTGTAGGCATCGGGGATCCCGGTCGAGAGCCCGACGATGACCGGCCAGAGCCAGGTGAGCAGGAAGGCCAGCACCGCCGTCCCGGCGACGGCGAGCTGCTGGCGCCGCGGGAACGGCCGCAGGACTCGGTCGCGGTAGGCCACGATGCCGTGCGTGGCGATGACCGGCGCCATGACGAAGACGATATTTCGGGTCAGCGCCATCGCCACGAGGGCGACGACAAGCCACCCGTACCTTCGGTCCCGCAGCAGGCTCAGGCAGATGACGAGGATGAGCAGCGCGAAGGACTCGGTGTAGGACGCCTGGAGGATCGGCGCGGCGACATAGGTGCTCGTCGCGACGACGGTGACGCAGGCCTCCCACCGGCCCACCGCGGAGTCGACGAAGCGGAAGAGCAGGACCATCGCGACCGCCCCGACGATGGCCGCCCAGGTCGTCCCGACGACGTCGAAGGACTGGCCGGTCACCGCCATGAGCGCCCGGGTCGAGAGCGGGAAGACCGGGTAGAAGGCCCACGGGCTCATGTCGACCGAGCCGTCCCAGGCCCGCGGCAGCTCGTGCGGGTAGCCCGAGGTGGCGATGAGCTGGTACCACTGGCCGTCCCAGTTCGTCATCGCGTCGAAGTAGCCGGGCGCCTCGGCCTGCGGGAACGGGATCCGGATGATGGCGTTCGGGAAGGGCAGGGCGATCTGGTCGCGCTGCTGGATCGACACGACGATGACGGTGACGATCCGGGTGAGCAGGTAGATCGACAGCGGCACCCACAGCCAGGCCCGTGGGCCGGTCGGCACCCATCGCGACCCCAGGCGCCGACGCGGGGTCACCGTCGGCGCGGTCCTCACGGCGGCGATGACGGGTCCTCTCGGCGGCGGATGAGCGAACCTCAAGGATAGGTCAGGACACGCGCTCCCAGCGGCCGGAGGCGACCGAGGCGGTCATCGCGTCGAGGGCCGCGGCACTGGCCACGGCGTCGTCGATGGTCGCTCCGTGCGGCTGCCCGTCGAGGATCGAGGCGACGAAGTTGCGCGCCTCGATGACCTTGAGGTCGTCATACCCCATCGAGATGGCCGAGCCGGGCTGGAAGGCGGCGTACTCGCCCTGGCCCGGTCCCACGTACAGCGTCGCCGCGGGCTGGTCCTGGTATGCCGCCCCCGTACTGACGACGAGCTCACCCATCCGGCGGAAGTCCCACGCGAGCATGCCCGAGGTCCCGTAGATCTCGACGCCGTAGTTGTTCTGGGCTCCGACGCTGACCCGGCAGGCCTCGACAACCCCGCGGGCACCGGAGGCGAACCGGACCAGGGCGCCGACATAGTCCTCGTTCTCGACCGGCCCGCGCTCGCCGCCGCTGGCCCGCTGGTGGCCCGCGGTAGCGCCGGAGGGGCGAGCCCGCTCGGGGACGAAGATCGCCGAGTCGGCGACGAGGGCGTCGATCTCGCCGAGCAGGTGGCGGGCCAGGTCGACGCCGTGCGAGGCGAGATCCCCGAGCACCCCGGCACCGCCACGCTCCCGCTCGTACCGCCAGGTCAGCGCGCCGTCGGGGTGGGCCGCATAGTCGCTGAAGAGCCGCACCCGCGCGTGCGTCACGGCGCCGATCTCGCCGGCGGCGATCATCTCCCGAGCGGCCTGGACGGCCGGGGCGTTGCGGTAGTTGAAGCCCACCTGGGTGGCCAGCCCGCCGCGGTGGGCGGCATCGGCGACGGCCTGGGCGTCCGCAGAGCGCAGGCCCACCGGCTTCTCGATCCACAGGTGCTTGCCCGCCTCGAGGACCGCGACGCCGACCTCACGGTGGAGGAAGTTCGGCGTGGTCACGCTGATGGCGTCGATCGCCGGGTCGGTGAGCAGGTCGCGCCAGCGCTGCGTGGACCGGTCGAAGCCGAGCTGCTCGGCGGCCTCGGCGGCTCGACCGGGGACCTCGTCGGCGACGGACACCAGGCGCGGGCGCGCGCCGAGCTGCGGGTAGTGGTGCGGCAGGCGGGCATAGGCCTGGGCGTGGACCCGACCCATCCAGCCATACCCGATGACCGCCACACCGAGGGTCCTCGCCATTGCCGCACTCCTTCTCGCCGGGTCTGCCCCGGGGCTGCACCGGGTCTGCACCGGATCTGCACCGGGTCAGCACCGGCGCTCGCCCCTGCCGTTCCGGCCTTCTTGGACCGGTCCAATTCGACCTCATCCTCTCGCCCTTACGGGACCTCGTCAAGGCCCGCGCGCCCGCGTTCCCCGACACTCTTCCGCACGGTCAGCCGCCTACACAGGGGTGCACCACGGCCCGAATCCGCCTACCATGGCCGCATGTGGAACGGTCCAAGCAATGGCTGACCGGCCGACGATCCGTGACGTCGCTCAGCGCGCCGGCGTGTCGAAGTCCCTCGTCTCGCTCGTCCTGCGCGGCTCGGAGCAGGTCCGCCCGGACAAGCGGGCTGCCGTCGAGGCCGCCGTTGCCGAGCTCGGCTACCGCCCCAATGCCGCCGCCCGCAGCCTCTCCGAGCGCCGGACCCGGACCATCGGGGTAATGCTCGCCGACCTGCGCAACCCCTGGTTCGTCGACCTCCTCGACGGGCTCAACTCGGTCCTGCACGACCGCGGCCTGCGGATGCTCATGGCCGACAGCCGGCTTGACCGCCGGATCGGCGCCGACCTCACCGCGGCCTTCCTCCAGCTGCAGGTCGACGGCCTCGTCGCCGTCGGGACGGTCGACGACCCGGCTGCCCTGGCCGAGGCGGCCAAGGTCCTGCCCACCGTCGTCGCGGGCACCCGGGAGCCGGCCCAGCCCTGGCACGACGTCGTCGCCAACGACGACGAGGCCGGGACCCGGCTCGCGGTCGAGCACCTCCTCGCCCTGGGGCACCGACGGATCGCCCACCTCGCCGGTCCCGGCATCGTCGGCGCGCTGCGCGAGTCGGCATACCGGGCCGCCCTGGCCGAGCACGGGCGCACCGGACCGGCCAGCGTGACCCGGGTCGACGGCTCGGAGGAGAGCGCCTACCGGGCCGCGGTCCGACTGCTCGCCGCGGCCGACCGGCCCAGCGCCGTCGTTGCCTTCAACGACGTCTGCGCCATCGCCGTGATGAGCGCGGCCGCCGAGCTCGGCCTGTCGGTGCCGGGCGACGTCTCGGTCGTCGGCTACGACGACACCCATATCGCCCGACTGCGGCACATCTGGCTCACCTCGGTCGACAACGCGAACCGGGAGGTCGGCCGCCGCGCCGGCGAGCGGCTCGTCGCCCGGCTCGCCGAGCCGAGCCGCCCCGGCAGCCTCGACCTGTCCCAGCCGCGGCTGCACATCCGGGGTACGACCGCGCCGCCGCGCTGAGCCCTGCGTCAGACCGGCGGTATGCCGCGCCGGCGCTCGCTGAACCGGCGGTCGCGGTGTGCGGCATACCGGATCCGGTGGATGAGCTCCTCACGCAGCTGCTCGGGCTCGATGACCGAGTCGACGACGAGGTCGGCGGCGAGCCGGACGAGGTCGACATCCTCCTCGTACTCGGCGCGCCGGGCGGCGACATACTCGTCCCGTGCCGCGGCGCCGGCCGACGCCTCGACCTCGGCAATCTTGTTGGCGTAGACGGCGTTGACCGCCGCCTCGGGCCCCATGACGGCGATCCGCGCGGTCGGCAGGGCGATCGTCGCGTCCGGCCCGAAGCCCGGACCGGCCATGGCGTAGAGCCCGGCGCCATACGCCTTGCGGACGACGACGCAGACCTGCGGGACGGTTGCCTCAGAGACGGCGGAGACCATCTTCGCCCCGTGCCGGATGATCCCCCCGCGCTCGACCTCGGAACCGATCATGAAGCCAGGGACATCGGCGAGGTAGATGAGCGGGATATTGAAGGCGTCGCAGGTCCAGATGAACCGGGTCGCCTTGTCGGCCGAGTCGGTGAAGAGCACCCCGCCCTTGACCGCGGAGTTGTTCGCGACGATCCCGACGGTCTCCCCCGCGAGATGCCCGAAGCCGACGACGAGCTCAGCGGCGAAGAGCGGCTTGATCTCGAAGAAGCTGTCCGCGTCGACGATCCCGTCGATGACATCGTGGATGTCGAAGGGCTGGGACTCCCGCTCGGGAATGTGCGCGCGGGTGAGGTCGTGGGCCGGCGGTTCCGGGTGGTATGACGGCGGCGCATCCCGCCACGAGGTCGGCAGGTAGGACAGGTAGAGGCGGGCCAGCTCGATCGCCTCGGTGTCGTCGTGGGCGAGCAGGTCACCGACGCCGGAGACCGTGCAGTGCATCCGCGCGCCGCCCATCTCCTCGAGGGAGACCTTCTCGCCGACGACCATCTCGGCCATCCGCGGGCTGCCGAGGTACATCGAGGCGTTCCCCTCGACCATGATGATGAGCTCGCAGAAGCTGGGGATATATGCGCCGCCGGCGGCGGAGGGGCCAAAGAGGCAGCAGACCTGAGGCACCTTCCCGGACAGGGCGACCTGGTTGTGGAAGATCCGGCCCGCGCCGCGGCGTCCGGGGAACATCTCCACCTGGTCGGTGATCCGGGCGCCGGCCGAGTCGACCAGCCAGCACACCGCGATCTCCTCGCGCAGCGCCATCTCGGTGGCCCGGACGATCTTCTCGACCGTCCGCGCGCCCCACGAGCCGGCCTTGACGGTCGGGTCGTTGGCGATGACGACGACCGGGCGCCCGTGGACGGTGCCCCGGCCGGTGACCACCCCGTCCGCGGGCAGCCCCGCGGCCTGGGCGTTGGCGTACCGGCCGTCCTCGACGAAGGAGCCCTCGTCGAGGAGCAGGGCGATCCGGTCCCGCACGTAGAGCTTGCCCTGGGCGGCCAGCTTGGCCGCTGCTCCGGGGGTCGGGCGGTCCGAGGCGGCGTGCGCTGCCTCGATGCGGGTGCGGATGCTCGTCACCCGCGGGTCGGACGCGTTGGTCGTCATACCGACGATCCTTCCTCGTGACGCGAACGGGAGGTACGGGCGGGGACGTGAGGTCAGTCGCTCGGCAGGCCGAGCAGGCGCGCGAGGACCATCCGCTGGATCTCCGAGGTGCCCTCACCGATCTCGAGGATCTTCGCGTCCCGGTAGAACCGGGCGACTGGGTACTCCTCCATGAAGCCGTTGCCGCCGAAGATCTGGGTGGCGATCCGGGTCGCCGCGACGGCGGCCTCGGTGGAGTAGAGCTTGGCGATCGAGGCGGCCCGCTTGACCTCCTCGAGGGAGCGCCGGCCATGGGTGTGCTCGTCCTTGAGCCAGGCGGCCTTGTAGGTGAGCACCCGGGCCGACTCGGCCATCACGGCGAGGTCGGAGATCTGGAAGCTCACGCCCTGGTTGGCGCCGATCGGGCGGCCGAAGGCGATCCGGGTCTTGGCGTACTCGGTCGCCATCTCCAGGCAGGCCTGGATGCAGCCCAGGGCGAGGGCGCTGATCGCGATTCGGCCGTCGTCGAGGGTGGCGAGGAACTGCCGGAAGCCGTGGCCGCGCTCGCCGAGAAGGTTCTCCTCCGGCACGCGCACGTCGGAGAAGGACAGCCCGTGGGTGTCCGAGATATGCCAGCCGAGCTTGTGGTACGGCGGGTCGACGGTGAAGCCCGGTGTGCCATTGGGCAGGATGATCGCGCTGATCTCGGCCGAGCCGTTGGGCTTGGTGCCGGTCCGCGCGGTGACCGAGACGACGCTGGTGATCGGGGTGCCCGCGTTGGTGATGAAGGCCTTCGACCCGTTGACGACCCACTGCCCGTCCTCGAGCCGGGCCGTGGTGGCCGTCGCGCCGGCGTCCGAGCCCGCCTCGGGTTCGGTCAGGCCGAAGCCGGCCAGGGCGCGTCCGGCGACGAGGTCGGGCAGCCAGCGCTCCTTCTGCTCGTGGCTGCCGAAGGTGAGGATCGGGTTGATGCCCAGGCCGACCCCGGCCGACAAGGTGATGCCGATCGACTGGTCGACCCGGCCGAGCTCCTCGATGGCGACGCAGAGGTAGGTGAAGGCGCCCTCGCCGGGGTCGGCGCCGCCATACTCCTCCGGCACGACGAGGCCGAACAGGCCGAGCTCGCCCATCTTGGGCATGAGCTCGGTCGGGAAGTAGGACTCGCGGTCCCACCGGGCGACATGCGGAGCGACCTCCGCGGCGGCGAAGTCGCGGACGACGCCGCGGAAGAGCTCGTACTCCTTGGGCAGCTCGAACATCTCGGGTCCTTTCGCGGGACGTAGCCTCTTGACGTTGACGTAAACGTAAAGGAAACTCGATCTCATGACAAGGGGCGCGCCCGTGACCTGGACCATTGCCCAGATCGCCGACGACTTCGGTGTGACGCATCGCACCGTGCGGCACTACGAGGACCTCGGGCTGATCTCCCCCGAGCGGCGCGGCACGGCCCGGATCTACCGGCGCCGCGACCGCACCCGGCTCGCGCTGATCCTCCGCGGTCGGCGGATCGGGTTCACCCTCGACGAGATCCGCACGATCATCGACATGTATGACGCCCCGCGCGGCCAGGTCGCCCAGCTGGAGTACCTCCTGTCCCAGATCGGTGACCGCCGGGCCGACCTGGAGGCCCGCCGCCGCGACCTCGACGACGCCCTCGCCGAGCTCGACTCGCTCGAGGCCCGCTGCCGCGACGACCTCGACAAGCTCGACGCGACCGCCTCGGTCGGCTGAGCCGCCCGATCCGGACATCGCGGACCTGCGGCGGTTGACGTGGGCGGCGCCGTCCACGGCATAGTTCGGACATGACCTCAACGACGAGCCATGACCCCGCGGACGCGGCATACCGCACCGTCTTCGAGCCGTTCCGCATCCACAGCGTCGAGCCGCTCCGCATGACCACCGCCGGCTACCGGCGGGAGAAGGCGCGGGAGGCGGCATACAACCTCTTCCAGGTCCACGCCGACGACGTCCTCATCGACCTGCTGACCGACAGCGGGACCGGGGCGATGTCCCGCGACCAGTGGGCCGCGATCCAGCACGGTGACGAGTCCTATGCGGGCTCGCCGTCCTACTTCGTCTTCAAGGACGCGGTCCAGGAGCTCTTCCCGTACACCCACGTCATCCCCACCCACCAGGGTCGCGCGGCCGAGCGGATCCTCTTCCAGGTCCTCGGCGGGGCGGGCCGGGTCATCCCGAGCAATACCCACTTCGACACCACCCGGGCCAATGTCGAGTACACCGGGGCCGAGGCGGTCGACCTCGTCATCGCCGAGGGCCGCGACCCGCACAGCGACCACCCGTTCAAGGGGAATATGGACCTCGACGCCCTCGAGGCGCTGCTCACCGAGCGGGGCGACACGGTCCCCTGCGTGATGATGACCATCACGAACAACTCCGGCGGTGGTCAGCCGGTCTCGATGGCCAACCTGCGCGGGGTGGCCGAGATCGCCCACCGGCACGGCAAGCCGCTCTTCCTCGACGCCTGCCGGTTCGCCGAGAACGCCTGGTTCGTCAAGCAGCGCGAGCCCGGCTATGCCGACGCGGAGGTCCCCGACATCGTCCGCGAGATGTCCGGCATGGCCGACGGCATGACGATGAGCGCCAAGAAGGACCCGATGGGCAATATCGGTGGCTGGCTGGCGCTCAACGACGACGACCTCGCGATGGCCTGCCGCAACCTGCTTATCCTCACCGAGGGCTTCCCGACCTACGGCGGCCTCGCCGGTCGCGACCTCGAGGCGCTGGCCCAGGGGCTCACGGAGGTCGTCTCGCACGACTACCTCCGGTACCGGATCCGCTCGACGGCATACCTGGCCGACGCCCTGGTCCGGATGGGGGTGCCGTGCCTCACCCCCGCGGGTGGGCACGCGGTGTATGTCGACGCCCGCGCGCTGCTCCCACACATCCCGCCGCTGGAGTACCCCGGGCAGGCACTTGCCGTAGCGCTATACGAAATAGGAGGGATCCGGTCCTGCGAGATCGGGACGGTGATGTTCGGGCGGCACCCGGACGGCTCGGAGACCCCCGCGGCGATGGACCTCGTCCGGCTGGCGATCCCCCGACGGACCTACACCCAGAGCCATATCGACTATGTCATCGAGGTCTTCGAGCGGGTGCTCACCCAGGTCGACGACCTCGGCGGCTACCGGATCGCGTGGGAGCCGCCGGCGCTGCGCCACTTCACGGCGCGCTTCGAACCGCTGCGCTCCTGAGGCGCCTGAGCGACCGAGCGGCCCGGCCGACCGAACGACCCGGTCACCGCGGGCTGGCGTCCATGGCGAAGACCGCGGGGTCCGGGCCGATCCGCTCCCCGCGGTCGAGGGCGGCCATCTGGGCCATCTCCTCGTCGTCGAGGCGGAAGTGCCACAGGTCGATATTTTCCCGGATCCGGGCCGGGGTGACCGAGCGCGGGATGACGATATAGCCCTGCTGCACATGCCAGCGGAGCACCGCCTGCGCCGGGGAGACCCCGTGCCGGGCCGCGATATGGGTGACGACCGGGTCGCTGAGCAGCACGCCACCCCGGGCGATCGGGCTCCAGGCCTGGGTCCGGACGCCGTGGGTGGCGTGATAGGCGACGAGCTCGTGCTGCTGGAGGTACGGGTGCAGCTCGACCTGGTTGATCGAGGGCAGCTCGCCGGTCTCGGCCACGAGCCGTTCGAGATGGGCGGGGAGGAAGTTCGACACGCCGACGGCGCGGACCCGGCCGCTGTCACGCAGCTCGAGCAGGGTCCGCCAGGCCTCGACATAGCGGTCCGCGGACGGGACCGGCCAGTGGATGAGGTAGAGGTCAAGGACGTCCAGCCCGAGCCGGTGCATCGAGGCGTCGAAGGCCCGCAGGACGTCGTCGCGGCGGTGATGGTCGTTCCATACCTTCGTCGTGACGAAGATCTCGCTGCGGGGCAGGCCGCTGCTGGCGACGGACCGGCCCACGCCGGCCTCGTTGCGGTACAGCGCCGCGGTGTCGATATGCCGGTACCCGGCGGCGAGGGCCGAGGTCACGGCGTCCTCGACCGCTGCGGGAGGCACCTGGAAGACGCCGAAACCCACCTGAGGGAGCTGGACACCTGGGGCGAGCGTGACCATGGGCGCCAAGATCTCGGTCATCACCCTCGACACAGTACGCCCGCGACCTTGGCGCCTTCGGGAGGCGACGACCGGGGCGGCATACCGAGTGGGCGCAGGCCGCGGGAGGGGGCCGGGAGACCGGAGGGGCGACTCCGGTCACGTGCCCTGACGTCATACCGGGGCTAGGCGCTAGGCTCGCGACCATGGCCATCTCGAAGGTGTTGATCGCAAACCGAGGCGAGATTGCAGTGCGAATCGCCCGGGCCTGTTCGGACTCCGGCATCGGGTCCGTCGCCGTCTATGCCGAGCCGGATCGCGACGCCTTGCACGTCAAGGTCGCGGACGAGGCGTATGCCCTCGGCGGCTCGACGCCCGGCGACAGCTATCTGCTGCAGGACAAGCTCATCGAGATCGCCAAGGAGTCCGGCGCGGACGCGATCCACCCCGGCTACGGCTTCCTCGCCGAGAACGGGCCGTTCGCCCAGAAGGTCCTCGACGCGGGCCTGATCTGGGTCGGCCCGGGCCCGCAGGCCATCGACAGCCTCGGTGACAAGGTTAAGGCGCGCCATATCGCCCTCAAGGCCAATGCCCCGCTCGTCCCCGGGACCGCTGACCCGGTCACCGGCCCGGACGAGGTCGTCGCCTTCGCCAAGGAGCACGGCCTGCCCGTCGCGATCAAGGCCGCATATGGCGGCGGCGGCCGCGGGCTCAAGGTGGCCCGCGACCTCGAGTCGATCCCCGAGCTGTACGAGTCGGCGGTCCGCGAGGCGGTCACCGCCTTCGGCCGCGGCGAGTGCTTCGTCGAGCGCTTCCTCGACAAGCCTCGGCACGTCGAGACCCAGTGCCTGGCCGACCAGCACGGGAATGTCGTCGTGGTCTCGACCCGCGACTGCTCGCTGCAGCGGCGCAACCAGAAGCTCGTCGAGGAGGCCCCCGCGCCCTTCCTCTCCGACGCCCAGAACGCCGAGCTGCGGCGCGCGTCCAAGGCCATCCTCCGCGAGGCCGGCTATGTCGGCGCCGGCACCTGCGAGTTCCTCGTCGGCCAGGACGGCTCGATCTCCTTCCTCGAGGTCAACACCCGGCTCCAGGTCGAGCACCCGGTGACCGAGGAGGTCTCCGGCATCGACCTGGTCCGCGAGCAGTTCCGGATCGCCGCCGGCGAGGCGCTGGGGTATGACGACCCGCCGTTGACCCGCCACTCGATCGAGTTCCGGATCAACGGCGAGGACGCCGGCCGCAACTTCCTCCCCGCACCTGGCACGGTGGCGGTCTTCCGGCCCCCGTCGGGCCCCGGCGTGCGCCTGGACTCCGGCGTCGTCGAGGGCGACACCATCGGCGGGGCCTTCGACTCGATGCTCGCCAAGCTCATCGTCACCGGCCGCGACCGCCACCAGGCGATCGAGCGGTCCCGCCGCGCCCTCGCCGAGTTCGAGGTCGACGGGATGCCGACGGTCATCCCCTTCCACCGCGCGGTCGTCTCCGACCCCGCCTTCGCCCCCGCGGACGACTCTGCCTTCACGATCCACACCCGGTGGATCGAGACCGAGTTCGACAACACCATCGCGGCATACTCCGGGTCCACCCCCGACGCTCCCGAGGCCGAGGAGCGGCACCGGATCACCGTTGAGGTCGGCGGCAAGCGGCTCGAGGTCGTCCTGCCTGGTGGCCTGAGCCTCGGCGGTGGCGGGGGCGGCGGCGCTGGCGCCGCGAAGAAGAAGGCACCGCGACGTGCGGGCTCGAGCAAGGCCGGCGCCGCGGCGTCCGGCGACTCGGTCACCGCGCCGATGCAGGGCACCATCGTCAAGGTGGCCGTCGAGGAGGGCCAGCAGGTCAGCAGCGGTGACCTCGTTGTCGTCCTCGAGGCGATGAAGATGGAGCAGCCGATCACCGCCCACAAGGACGGCGTCGTCACCGGCCTGACCGCCAAGGTCGGCGAGACGGTCAACTCCGGGACCGTCCTGGCCGAGCTCAAGGACGCCTGACCCCCGCGCGCTCCACAGCCGCAGAAAAGGTCCACTTCCGCCCCATACTTGCAAAGACACACCTTTAGAAGCGTTCTAAAGGTGTGTCTTTGTTGGACGTGGGGGTCAGAGGGTGAAGACGACCTTGCCGAAGACGTCCTCGTGAAGCATCCGCTCGAAGCCCTCGCGGGCCCGGTCCAGCGGCAGCACCGAGTCGATGGCCGGCTCGATGCCCGCCTCGACGACGAAGGACGCCAGCCGCTCCAGCTCGGCGCGGCTGCCCATCGTCGACCCGACGACCCGCAGCTGCTTGAAGAAGATCTTCGTCAGCTCGGCCTTCGGCGGCGCATCCCCCGAGGTCGCCCCGGAGATGACGATCGTCCCGCCGGGCTTGAGCGAGTTGACCGAGTGCGACCAGGTCGCCGCGCCGACGGTCTCCAGGACGGCATCGACCCGGTCCGGCAGCCGCTCCCCCGACCCGAAGGCCGCCGCCGCGCCGATCTCCACCGCCCGCGCCGCCTTCGCCTCGCTCCGACTGGTCACCCAGACGCGGTAGCCCGCCGCGGCGCCGAGCTGGATCAGCGCGGTCGCGACGCCGCCCCCGGCTCCCTGGACGAGCACGGTCGCGCCGGGGGTCACCCCCGCGTTGGTGAAAAGCATCCGGTATGCCGTGAGCCAGGCCGTCGAGAGGCAGGCCGCACTCTCCCACGACAGCCCCGCGGGCTTGGGCACGAGGTTGCCCACCGGGACAGCCACCCGGTCGGCCAGGGTGCCGTCATGGACCTCGGAGAGTAGCGACCGGCGCGGGTCAAGGGTCTCGTCGCCCAGCCACTCCGGGCTCGAGACGACCGCGTGGACGATGACCTCGCGGCCGGCCTCGTCGACCCCGGCTCCGTCGCAGCCGAGGATCATCGGCAGCCGGTCGGCCGGCAGGCCGACCCCCTTGAGCGACCAGATGTCGTGGTGGTTCAGGCCGGCCGCCCGCAAGGTGACGGTGGTCCACCCGGGCCGGGCCACCGGGTCGGGACGCTCACCGATGACCAGGCCGGAGAGCGGGTCGGTGGCGGACTGGGCGGCGGCATACACGGCTCGCATGGACGGCAGCCTAGGCCCCGACAAGGGTCGCGGGGCGAGCGTGCGAGCGGAAGCACACCGGCTCGTGCCAGGATCGGGTATGCCGCCGGTGGCCCCAGCCCTGGCGCAGGCGGGTAAGGGTCACCTAATCTGGGCCTCGACCGGCATCGACTCATCCGGGCCCACGGGAGGACGCCAGAATGCGCAGCATCATCCTCGGCCTGGTCGACAGCGTCGGCCACCCCGTCCGCCGGATCGTCGCCGACCGCATCCCGACCAAAACCGGGCCGATCCGGGTGGGCCTGGCCACTGTCACCGGACGGTCCATGGAGCCCGCCCTCCACGACGGCGACCAGCTCCTGGTCGTCTACGGCCTCCGGCCGCGCCCCGGTGGCCTGGCCGTGGTCCGGCTGCCAGACGGCGAGGACGGACCACGCCCGCTGTCGGTCAAACGGGTGACCGGACGCGCTCCCGGCCAGGAGGACCACTGGTGGGTCGAGCGGGACAACCCCAACGAGGGGGTCGACTCGTGGAGCCTCGGACCCATCCATGAGAGCGATGTCACGGCGCGGGTCGTGCTGCGGGTCCCCACCAGCCCGCGGCGTCAGGCGGTTGGCCTGGTCAGTGGTCTCTCCCGGGCGGCCTCGGGCGCCAGCGCCCGCCTTTCCCGGCGCAAGGGCCGCGGGATAGGTTGATCGGACAAGCCACCGACCACCACCAGCGAAGGGACCGCTCCATGCTCCGCTCGTTCTTTGCCCCCGCCATCACCGTGAGCGCGCACTGCGACCTTCCGTGCGGCGTCTACGACCCCGCCCAGGCCCGCATCGAGGCGCAGTCGGTCAAGGCGACCATCGAGAAGGCCCTGGCCAGCGATGACCACGACTTCAAGACCCGCGCCATGATCATCAAGGAGCAGCGCTCGCACCTGGTCAAGGAGCACCTGTGGGTGCTGTGGACCGACTACTTCAAGGCCCCGCACTTCGAGAAGTACCCCCAGCTGCACACCCTCGTCAACGACGCCACCAAGGCGGCCGGCGCCGCCGGGACCAAGGGCTCCTGGGACCTCGCCAAGGCCGACGAGCTGCTCGCCAAGATCGACGAGATCGCCGAGATCTTCTGGGAGACCAAGAAGGCCTGACCGACTCGACCGTCAGCGCTGCGGCGCCGGGACCTGCGGGGCCCGGCGCCGCAGCGCGTCCACCAGAGCGTCGACGACGTGAGGGTCGTACTCGTACCCCAGCCCGAGGTGCATCCGCTCGATCGCCGCGGCCTGCCGGTCCTTGCCCTGGAGGACCTGGACGAAGTCGTCATAGGCGTTGACGACCTTGATGATCCGGCTGGCAAGCGGCAGGTCCTGGCCGAACTCACGAACCTGCCGGTATGGCGTCGCCTGGTCCCGTAGCGTCCGCGCCACCTCAGGAAAGACCCCGATCCGCCCGAGGATGTCAGCACTGTCGGCGCCGATCTGCTGCTGGTCGGTCGGGGCCGCGAGAACCGTCGCCCCCTGGGGCAGCGGCTCGACGATGCAGACCTGACCGAGGTCGTGGAGCAGGGCGGCATACTCCAGGGTCTGCAGGTCACGTTCGGACATTCCGAGGTCTCGGCCGACGGTGATCGCGAGCTCGGCGACCCGTTCGGCGTGACCGGTCGAGGTGTAGCCGGCGAGCTCGGTCACCCGGGCCAGGGCCCGGATCGTCTCGCGCTGGGTGGCGCGGACGGCGGCATGCTGGCCGACCGCGAAAAGGGTGAACAGCAGCGGGGCGACGAAGAGCGGCAGCGCCCACAGACCCATCGGCAGCGCCGCCGCGGCGATGAGCGCTCCGGTCGCTCCGAGGGCCGCATTGAGACCCACCAGGGCGCGAGCCTCGGCGATGATGCTCGGCAGGACCGGCGCATCAGCAATGGCCGCATTGTGGGTGCCCATCGTGAAGGCATAGGCCATGAGCGAGACGACACTGACCGTCGCGGTCACCGCCGCGCACAGCCAGGCCTGGTCCGGGTGGCGGGCGAACCACTCGGCCAGCGGCATCCCGCCAGCCAGAGGGAGGTCGCGGAAGACGACCGAGGCGACACCGATGGAGATGATCCGGGCAGCCATCTCGTCCTTGCGCACCACGTGCCGACGCACATGGAGCAGGTACCCCCCGAAGGCCATCGCCAGCCCGCAGACGGCGACCACCTCCCGCGCGTTGTAGGTCACCGGGTTACCGATCGGGGTCTGGGTGTAGAAGACGAACGCGAAGGCGCAGGCCACGGACATCGGGGCGGCCTCACGCTCGCCGACGAGCCGCACCCGGACGATCTCACCGAGCATCACCGCCACGAAGGACACCACGAGGGTGGACCGGTTCTCCGGGGCGGTCAGGGCGGTCCCGAAGAGCGTCGGCACGACGGTGCACAGCCAGGCCAGCGCGGCCAGGACGAGGTATGCCGCCGGGATGTCGACCCGGCGGAACAGCCACGTGGTCCAGGAACCGGGCAGGCCTGGCGCCGTCGTCACCGGCGCTCCACCGGCATCGGCGCGACCTGGGCGGCATACCAGTCGGACATCGCGGGGTCATCGTGGTCGTACCCCACCCAGTCCGGATCGCCGTGGGCCGGCGGGTGCTGCTCGGGAGGCCAGTCACCTCGCCGGAGCGCGAGACCGAGGCGCTCCACGACGAGCGGGTCGAGATGGCTGCCGCACCGGTTCTGCAGCACGGCCAGCGCACTGTGGGCGTCGAGGCGGGAGTCCAGCCAGGCGCTGCAGGTCAGCGCGTCGAAGGCATCCGCTGCGGCGATGATCCGCGCCGAGAGCGGGATCTCCTCCCCGGCGAGCCCGTCGGGATAGCCGCGCCCGTCGAAGCGTTCGTGGTGGTGGCGGATCCCCTCGAGCGCCGGAGCGAGGAACCGGATGCCGCGGACCAGCTCGACGCTGGCTTCGGCATGTCGGGCCAGCGCCCGAAGCGCGCGGCCCTCGGGAGGCACGCTCGGCCAGAGCTGGTGCGGGGACAGGGTGACCCGGCCGATGTCGTGCAGCCGAGCGGACAGGACGAGCATCCGCTGCTGGTCGGAGGGGAAGCCGAGCTCCTGCCCTATCCATCCGGCGAGGATGGCCACCCGCTCGCCGTGGCCTGCGCATGAGGGGTCCTTGGCCTCCAGGGCCGCGACGAGGGCGTCCACGGTCATCTCATGGGTGCGCGACTCCTCGCTGTACTGCACCATGACCCAGCGTGCGACGAACAGCGGGGCGGCGATGAGCAGGACGCTGACCATCCCGGTACCCGCCGGCAGCCAGAGCACGACGAGGAGGAAGCCGACGACGCCATACCCGATATAGGCCGGTCCGACCGAGACGAGCATGTCGAGGACGTAGCGCGACAGCGGGGCGCCGCGAGAGACGCTGACGACCACGCCGAGGAGGACGACATTCGTGACCGCCTGGACGACATCGGCGACGAGCAGCGGGACCCCGACGTGGAGGAGCAGCGGGATCACCCCGTCGACCTCCCGGGTGCGCCCCGCCTGCAGCCCGCCGAGGGCGAGGTAGACCAGCGAGGCGGCCAACGCGGAGAGGACGTTCATCGCCGTGTTGTAGACCCGCGCGCGTTTCGGCAGCCGCTGACGGTCCCAGACCGGGGCAAGCGCGGCCACCACCGCGGTGCCGAACGGGCCGAGAATGACGACGGAGGCCAGCAGGATGATATTGAGGAAGGAGTAGTACACGCCCCCCCGGACCTCGGGTACTCGAGCCACCCAGCTGAGCGCGCCCATCGCGGCAAGCACGCCGGCGGCCGACCAGTTCCGGATCCCCCCGTAGGTGACCAGGACCAGACCCGTGGCGAGGCACGCGAGGAGCGCGACGCCCGTGACGAGCACGAGGGTCTGGGTCTCGCGGCGGCGCGCCGAGCGGCGCGTCGCGACAGCGGTCATGCCGCTACCGTAGCCGGGCCGTGGAGTCCGCGCTCAGCCATGCCGGGCGGGCTCGCAGGGTTCGGCCTACTTGCCGTCCCAGCTGAAGGTGCGCTTGCCGTCCCAGCTGAAGGTCCGCTTGCCGTCCCAGCTGAACGTGCGCTTCCCGTCCCAGCTGAAGGTACGGGTCGAGGTGGAGGTGCTGGCCATGGGAGGCTCCTTAGCGTCTGGAGGGGCACGACAGGACGTCGGTGCGTGATCTGGCTACCACACCGGTCAGCCTCGACGCCGGGTGGTGTTCAGGGGCACCAGGTCCTTCGTCAGAGGCTGCTCGGGTCACCGGCCAGGGAACCGGTGGATCGGGAAGCCATCTCCAGAGTGCAGGTCCGCGCACTACCTGGGAAGGGTAGTCCGGAGATGCTGACGTCGGCCTTGCCAAGATTTGACCTTCTCCTGACACTCCCCTCGACATTGCGCGTCTAACCTACGCCGCCGCCTGCATTGGGGTGCGCGTGACGGTGGCGGTCCCTGTTATGTCACAATCGAGGGTCGATCGACCTCACACCACACTGGGAGTTCACGTCATGAGCAAGCGCTCACGCAAGAGGCGGTCCAGGAAGAGCAATGCGGCCAACCACGGTCGCAAGCCCAACGCCTGAGCCATGAACGGACCCGCCGACAGGTCCGTGCGGGGAGAACGAGGGGCCGACATCCAGTGACGGATGTCGGCCCCTCGTCGGTGCGATGGGTGGCTGTCGGCGAGGGCGTCAGTCGCCGAGGATGCGCCGCTCGACGTGGATGGTCGTGATCCGGGACATGATCGTCATCCGTAGCGTGGGCGGGGCAGGCTCGCAGCCGCACGCCCGCCGAACGAGCTCCTTGAGGGTCTGGTCCATCCGGTACTGCCGCAGGCACCGCTCGCACTCGTCGAGGTGGGCCTGGATCTTCGCGCCATCCTCTGGGCCGATCTCGCCGTCGAGGAACTCGTAGAGCCGCAGCAGTGCCTCGGTGCAGTCGGTCCCGTGGCCCTCGTGGCCGGTGGTCATGACAGCGGCTCCCGGATGACGCCGCGCTCGAGCGCGTAGTCGGTGAGCAGCTCGCGCAGCTGCCGGCGACCCCGGTGCAGCCGGGACATGACCGTCCCGATCGGGGTCTGCATGATCTCGGCGATCTCCTTGTACGCGTACCCCTCGACATCGGCGAGGTAGACCGCGAGCCGGAACTCCTCGGGCAGGTCGAGCAGGGCCCGCTTGACGTCTGAGTCCGGGAGGTGGTCCAGCGCGACGTCCTCGGCGGACCGACCCCCCGTCGAGGTGTGCGAGTCGGCGCGCGCGAGCTGGTAGTCCTCGATCTCGGCCGAGTCGGACTGGAGCGGCTCGCGCTGCTTCTTGCGGTAGGTGTTGATGTAGGTATTGGTGAGGATGCGGTACATCCACGCCTTGAGGTTGGTCCCCGGCTGGTACTGGTGGAAGGCGGCATAGGCCTTGGCGTAGGTCTCCTGGACCAGGTCCTCCGCGTCCGCCGCATTGCGCGTGGTGCGCAGCGCCGCGGAGTAGAGCTGGTCAAGCAGGGGCATCGCCTCACGCTCGAACCGGGCCCGGCGCTGCTCCACCGTCTCGGTGCGGTGGTCGGCCGGGTCCCCGAGCGGATCGGTCAGGTCCTCAGTCATCGCGCCCCAGCCTAGTGGCACCTCGCGCAGGACCAGTGCCGCGCCGGCGGGAGCGCAGGGTTCGGCCATGGCGAGCATGCGGCGGGACCTTCCGGGCGGATGGGTCGAGGTCACCGTGTGCAACGCGGCTGGTCACCTCGTTCATTCCCGTATGGCGCCCCGCGCGACTCAGCCGCCGAGCTCGGTCAGGACTTGCCGCACGGCCTGCCGGACCGACTCCACGGCCGAGGCGGGGATCGCATGGGTGCCTGCCACGGCATACAGGCTGACCAGCGGTGACGCGGCGGCGGCGCGGACCTCGTCCGGGGTCCCGAAGGGGTCCCTCTCCCCCTGGACGACATGGACCGGCACGCCGGCCGCGAGCGGCTGGGCGAGCTCGTCGCGGCGGACCGACCCGGGCTTGCCGGGCGGGTGGAGGGGGAAGGACAGGGCGAGGACGCCGAAGGCTCCGAGGGCTACCGCGGTGCGGCAGGCGACCCGGGCCCCGGCGCTGCGTCCAGACACGACGAGCGGGCCCCGCACGCGGCCGAGCAGGCCCCGGGGCTCGCGCAGCCCCGCAACGAGGGGCTGCCACGCCGCGTCGAGGACCGGCGGGCGGGTCGCGACCTTCCGCCCGGCGACGAGCCAGGGCTGCTCGACCAGGGCCACCGCCCAGCCGAGCTCGACGGCGACCTCGCGGGTCGCGACCAGGTCGACCGTGGTGAGGCTCGGGCCGGCTCCATGCCCGAGGGCGAGCACGCCATGGGCGCGCGGTGGGCGCCACAGGTGGACCCGAGCCGGGCCGGCGGGGGTGTCGACCGGGTGGACCTGTGGGCCGCTCATCCGCCGAGCACCTCTCCGCTCATGGGGTCGACGACGCCGTGCAGCTGGTCCGGCGGGAGCGGGTCGAGCAGCTGCGGACCGTTCGAGGCGGCGGCACCGACCGCGGCCGTCACGGGGTGCCCGACGAAGCGACCCGGTGCAGCGGGGAGGAGCAGGCCGGCGACGGCGTCCGGGTCCTGCAGGTCCGGGTCGAGCCAGGCGGACCACTGGTCCGGGTCGAGGACGAGGGGCTGACGGTCGTGGATGCGGTCCAGCCCGGGCTCGGCGACGGTGGTGAGGATGGTGAAGGTCGACAGCCAGGCTCGCGGGTCGTCGGAGTCCTCGACCGCGGGGTCGCGCCAGTGCTCGAAGAGGCCACCGAAGGCGATCGGGTCGCCGTCGCCGCGGTGGATGAAGAAGGGCTGCTTGCGCGGACGCCCCTTGGCGTCGCGGGCCGTCGGCGACACCTGCCACTCGAACCACCCGTCCGCCGGCACCAGGCACCGACGCCGCAGGACGGCCCGGGCGAAGGCCCCCTTGCCCAGCACGGTCTCGGCTCGCGCGTTGATCATCCGCAGCCCGGTCGTCGGGGTCTTCGACCAGGAGGGGACCAGTCCCCAGGTGAGCAGCCGAAGCTGGCGGACCGACTCCGCGGGCGAGGCCGGGGGCGCGGACGGCGCGGACGGCGCGGCGGCGGCGGTTCCGCCGGTGTCGACGGAGCCGTGCGGTGGCCGCGGCCGCGAGCTAAGGACGACGCGGGCCTGCTTCGTCGGGGCCATGTTGTAGTCGGCCGAGCCCGCCGGAGGCTGCTGAGGGTTGACCAGGACGCTCCGGGACGGCTCGCCGGTGCGGTCCTGGTCGACCTCGAACTCCAGAGCCAGCTCCGCGGTGCTCTGGCTCGCCGCGTATCGACCGCACATGCGGCCAGGGTACGCACTCGGCATACCCTGGTGGGGTTGAGCCGCACCGGACCACACCAGGAGGGCAGTTGAGCGCACACTCCCCCGTCGCCGCGCCGGACCAGCTGTGGTCCGCGCCCACGGCGCACGGAGCGCTCGACGCCGTCGTGACCCTCCCGGGGAGCAAGTCGCTGACGAACCGGTACCTCGTCCTGGCCGCCCTGGCCGACGGACCGTCGCGCATCGCGGGGGCGCTGCGCTCCCGCGACACCGAGCTGATGGCGTCGGCGCTGACCGCCCTCGGGGCCGACGTCGAGACCGAGGCGGACGGCGCGTGGCGGGTGACCCCGGGGACCCTGCATGGCGGGCGGGTCGACGCCGGCCTGGCCGGGACCGTCATGCGGTTCATCCCACCGGTCGCCGCGCTGGCCGACGGCCCGGTGACCCTCGACGGGGACGAGGGTGCCCGGCGCCGCCCGATGCGGCCGGTCCTCGACGCCCTGCGCGATCTCGGGGTCCGGGTCGACAGCACGGACGGCGGGCTGCCGGTCGTCGTCCACGGGTCCGGCCGGGTCCGAGGTGGGGCGGTCACCCTCGACGCCTCGGCGAGCTCACAGTTCGTCTCCGGGCTGCTCCTCGCGGCGGCGCGCTACGACGAGGGCGTCACCGTCCACCACGTCGGCAAGCCGGTGCCGAGCCTGCCGCATATCGAGATGACCGTCGGGGCCCTGCGCGAGGCCTCCGTGGTCGTCGACGACTCGGACGCCAACACCTGGCGGGTCCACCCCGGCCTCATCGCCCCTGTCGACCGGGTCGTCGAACCGGACCTGTCCAACGCCGGGCCCTTCCTCGCCGCCGCGCTCGTCGCGGGCGGCCGGGTCCGCATCCCGGGCTGGCCCGCGGCGACGACCCAGGCGGGTGACCTGCTCCGCGACCTCCTTGCGCTCATGGGCGCCGACTGCCGGCTCGACGCGAACGGGCTCACGGTGTCCGGCGACGGCACGCTCTGGGGCGTCGATGTCGACCTCCACGACGCCAGCGAGCTCACCCCGACGGTCGCGGCGCTCGCGGCCCTGGCCGCCTCACCGTCGTGGATCCGCGGGGTGGCGCACATCCGGGGCCACGAGACCGACCGGCTCGCCGCGCTGGCCACCGAGCTGCGCCGGCTCGGCTCGGACGTCGAGGAGACCGAGGACGGCCTGCACCTCCGGCCCGCCACCCTGCACGGAGGCGCCGTGCGGACCTACCACGACCATCGCATGGCGACCTTCGGGGCGGTCCTAGGGCTGCGGGTGCCCGGCGTCGAGGTCGAGAACGTCGCGACGACCGCCAAGACCCTCCCCGGGTTCGTCCGGATGTGGGACGCCATGCTCGCCCAGGTGGAACAGGTCGAGCAGGTCGCCCCGTGAGCTGGGAGCATCTCGACGAGTCGGACGTCCGGATCCGCCCCAACCCCCGCGGCTCTCGGCCCCGAAGCAAGGACCGACCCAAGCACGAGGCTGCCTATCCGGCGCTCGTCGTCGGGGTCGACCGGGGCCGGTACACCTGCCTCGTCGACGCCGGGGTCGTCGGGCGCCGCGAGCCCGAGCGGATGGTCGTGGCGATGCGGGCCCGCGAGCTGGGCCGCTCCGGGATCGTCGTCGGCGACGATGTCGCCCTCGTCGGCGACGTCAGCGGGGCGCCGGGGGCGCTGGCCCGGATCGTCCGCGTCGAGCCGCGCCGTGGGGTGCTGCGCCGCAGCGCCGAGGACACCGACAGCGTCGAGCGGGCCATCGTCGCCAATGCCGACCAGCTCGCCATCGTCTCCGCCCTGGCCAACCCCGAGCCACGCCCGCGGCTCATCGACCGCTGCCTCGTCGCCGCCTTCGATGCCGGGATGGCCCCGCTGCTCGTCCTCACCAAGGCCGACCTCGTCGACCCCGCCGACTTCCTCGCGCAGTACGCCCCGCTCGACGTCCCGTATGTCGTCCTCGCCGTCAAGACCGACCCGCCGGCCGGGCTCGCCGAGCTGCGGGCCCGGCTCGCCGACCGGGTCACCGTCTTCGTCGGCCACTCCGGGGTCGGGAAGTCCACCCTTGTCAACGCCCTGGTCCCCGGCGCGGACCGGGCCACCGGCCACGTCAACGATGTCACGGGGCGGGGGCGGCATACCTCGTCCAGTGCCGTCGCCCTGCGCCTCCCCGACCGGGCCGGGTGGGTCGTCGACACCCCCGGGGTGCGCTCCTTCGGGCTGGCCCATATCGACCCGGCCCGGATCCTCGCCCACTTCCCCGACCTCGAGGCCGGCACCGGTGGGTGCCCCCGCGGCTGCACTCACGACGAGCCCGAGTGCGCCCTCGACGGCTATGTCGCGGCCGGCTCCGCCGGGCCCGCCGGAGCCTCGCGGCTGGACTCCTTCCGTCGGCTGCTCCGGTCCAAGTCCGCGACCGGCGAGGACTGAGCCCCCGGTCGCCGGGCTGGAGTCGCTACGTTGTGTCGGTGACCTCGTATGACGACGACCTGCGTCTCGCCCACGTCATTGCCGACTCGGTCGACGCCTTGACGATGGGCCGCTTCCTCTCCGAGGACCTCCACGTCGAGGCCAAGCCCGACCTCACCCTGGTCAGCGACGCGGACCGGGACGCGGAGTCGCTGATCCGCTCCCAGCTGGCCCGGGCCCGGCCCCGGGACGCCGTCGTCGGGGAGGAGTTCGACCCGATCGCGGGCGGCCGCCGAGGCTGGATCGTCGACCCGATCGACGGCACACACAACTTCGTCCGCGGGGTTCCGGTCTGGGCGACCCTGATCTCCCTCGTCGACGGCGAGGACGTCGTCCTCGGCGTCGTCTCCGCCCCGGCGCTCGGGCGCCGCTGGTGGGCCGCGTCAGGCTCCGGGGCCTTCACCGGCCGCTCCCTCTCCGCGGCTCGACGCCTCCAGGTGTCAGCGGTCTCCTCGCTCTGCGATGCCTCGCTCTCGTACGCCTCGGTCCAGTCATGGCGCAAGGTCGACCGCTATGACGAGTTCCTCGGGCTCACCAGGGCGTGCTGGCGGACCCGGGCATATGGCGACTTCTGGTCGTACATGTTGCTCGCCGAGGGCGCGGTCGACATCGCGACCGAGCCCGAGCTCGAGGTCTATGACATGGCGGCGCTGGTCCCGATCGTCACCGAGGCTGGCGGCGTCTTCACCGGCCTGGACGGCCGGCCGGGCTGCTGGAGCGGCAACGCCTTGGCGACCAACGGGCTGCTCCACGCGGAGGTGGCGGCCCGGCTGGGACCGCGGTGACCCCCGTGCGCGCCCTCGCCCGGCGGCCCAGGCTGGCCGCACCAGCGCTGATCGCAGCGCTTGCCGTCGGCGTCGCAGCGGGCTGCAGCAGCGGGGGCGCGGAGCCGTCGTGGACTCGGGTCGCGCTGCCGGTGGCCCCGGGGGCCGAGGTCGTCACGCTCACCCCGTCGGCCGGCGGGCTGCTGGTCGGCACGTACGACGCGGCGGCCGCCGTCCGCCCGGCCCTCACCCTCCTTCCCGCCGATGGCGCGGCGAGGTCGGTGCCGCTCACCCCCGTCAGTGGGTATGCCCGGGAGGCCCGCTGGGCGTCGGTCTCCGTCGATGGTGACGCCGTCGTCGCTATCGGAGGGGCCCCGGGTGGGGCCCACAGCAACACCCGGTGGACGGTCTGGCGCGGCACCACCGCCGCCGTCCCCGAGCACCCGCAGACCTTCGAGACCTTCGGTGGCTGGGGTGCCGGTGGCCTGGTCGGTGCGGTCACCCTGCACGGCGAGCCGGTGCTCGTCGGGGCCTGGCAGAGCGACGCGGCGGCGCTCGATATCGCCACGTGGCTCGCCCAGGGCACCAGGTGGGTCCGGCAGCGCTCGACCGGGACGGTGCTGGCCAACACGCCCACGCGGCTCCGCCAGGCCGAGGCGGTCGCCGCCACGTCGACACTGGTCGTCGCGGTCGGCTCGGTCACTGCACTCGACGGGGGGATCTTCGTGACCGCGGCGGCGTGGACCGCCGGCTCGGCTCGGGGTCCGTGGACCGCGGTTGGGCTCCCCCAGGCCGAGGGCGCCCGCGCCGAGCGGGTCGGCTGCGATGCGGCCGCGTGCCTGGTGCTCGGCCGGTCCGGAACGGCCGTCCGGGCGTGGTGGCTGGACGCCTCGGGCCTTCGGACGGTCGACCTGGCCGGCCGCACGGTCGGCGACGGCGACCACCTTCTGGCCCCCGTGGTCTGCGGTGCCCGCGCGTGGCTCGTGCTCCCTACACCCGGCGGGGCCGATGTCGTCGAGCTGGACCATGACGCGGCCACGGTCAGCCCCGGACCGCGGGGCGGCGCACCGACGGCGCTGGGCGTCATACAGGACCGGATGTATGTCGCCACCGGCAGTGGTGGGCTGTGGCGCACCACCCTCGCCCACGGCTGCGGGGCCGACCCGGCCCACTGACCGGCGAGTCCGCGACCTGCCCCGCTCGAGGCGTCGGTCAGGCCTCGACGACGCTGACGTCCCCGCGGCCCAGCCCGGTCAGGCCCTCGACGAGCGACTCGGCGTCGCCGACGACGACCACGGTCCATGACCCGTCGACGACCTCGCGGTACGCCTGGGTCAGCGCGTCCGGTGTCAGCGCCCGAACCTTCCCCAGCAGCTCGGTGGTGAAGTCGGTGGTCAGCCCGTCCATGGCCATCGTCGCGGCCTCGTCGGCGATCGCGTCCGCCGTCGCGTAGCGGCCCGGGGCGGTCTTGGCGACGAAGTCGACCCCGCGCCGGGTCTCCTCCGAGGTGAAGCCGTCCCGCGCACCGTCGAGGATGCCCAGGAGCAGCTCGAGCGCAGGCACGGCGACATCGGCGCGCACCGAGCCCGCGGTGACGAACAGGCCGCCCACGCGCCGGGGGCGGAAGCCGGACCGGATGCCGTAGGTGTAGCCCTTCTCCTCGCGCAGGACCGCGTCGACCCGGGCCGACGGCGAGCCGCCGACGAGGAAGGACAGGACGGGGTATGCCGCCCAGCCCATCGGGGTGCGCCGGTCCGGACCGGGCGCGGCGACGAGGAGCTCGGCCTGCACCGACCCGGGGCGGTCGACGACGACGATCCGGGCCCGGTCGGCGGCATACACCGGCGCGGTGGTCTCGACGCCGACCCGACCGGGCGCACCCTGCCAGCCGCCGAGGGTGCCGGCGACGACCGAGGTGAGATCGCCGGGCAGCGCCCCGGAGACGACAAGGGTGGCTCCGTCCGCGCGGAGGTGGTCGCCGTGGAAGGCGGCGATGGCCGCCGAGTCGACCCGCGCGACGGTCTCCGGGGAACCCCCGGCAGGCCTGCTGGCCCGATCGGCCGGGTCGAAGATGGTGCGGACCAGCTGGAGCATCGCGCGACGCGCGGGCGTCGAGCGGTCCTGCTCGATCTCGGCGAGGCGGGACTGCACGTGCCGATGCACCTCGTTGGGCGGGAAGACCGGCTCGTCGAGGCACTGGCGCAGCAGGTCCAAGGCGGTGCCGAGCTTCGGCATCGGGACGTCGACGTCGACGGCGAGCCCGGACTCGCCCGTCGCGGCGGACAGGACCGTCCCGGACCGCTCGAGCAGGGAGGCCATCTCACTGCTCGTGTGGGCGTCGGTGCCCTCGTCGAGGGTGCGGGCCATGAGCGCGGCGACGCCCTCGAGCGGCGCTGGCTCGGAGCGCAACGGGAAGGGGACGACGAGCCGTACCGAGGCGACATACTGCCCCGGCACGTCATAGGCGAGGACGGAGAGCCCGGTGTCCAGGCGGTGGCTCGCGGGCTGGGGGAAGGCCCACGCGGTCGGCGCACCGACCGCCGGGCGAGGCTGCGTCATACGTCGCTCTCCTCGTCGGACGTGAGGTAGGCGACGGTCGCCCGCCGCTGCGCGGTGAGGTACGCGGCCGCCGCCGCGCGCACCTGCTCGCCGGTGACCGCGGCGACCTTCGCGAGGTAGGTGCAGACGTATGCCGGGTCGTCGCCGTGGAGGGTGTAGCGGCTGATGAGGTCGGCGCGCTGCTCCTGGGAGGCCAGGGTGGACAGCCACCAGCGCTCCGCCTGAGCCTTGGCCGTCTCGAGCTCGACGTCGGTGGGCCCCTCGACGGCGAACCGGTCGAGCTCGGCGCAGAAGGCCGCCTCGACCGCCGCAGCGTCGTGGTCGGCGGCGATATCGACGGTGAACAGCCCGAGGCTGACCCCGTCGACGAAACCCCAGGCGCTGGCGTCGACGCCGGTGGCGGACTGCTCGGTCCGGACCAGCCGTTCGACCAGGCGCGAGGTGCTCAGGCCCGCGAGGATGTCGACGGCGATCTCGGCGGCGTCGAAGTCCGGCGCACCCTCGACCGGCAGCCGGAAGGCGAGATAGAGCCGGTCGTTGGGGACATCGCTGTGCCGCTCGAGGCGCACCGGCTCGGTCAGTGGCTCGAGGACCTGCGGCTCGCGGGCCGGTGGCAGCGTGATGGCCGGGAGCTCGCCGAAGTAGCGCTCCACGGCCTCGAAGGCCCGCGGCGGGTCGACATCCCCGACGACCGTCAGCACGGTGTTGTTCGGGCCGTAGTGGGTCCGGAAGAAGGTGTGGACGTCATCGAGCGTCGCGGCGTCGAGGTCGTCCATCGACCCGATTGTCGGATGGTGATACGGGTGGCCCTCGGGGAAGAGGGTGGCGTAGACGTCGATGAGGGCGTTGCCGTACGGGACGTTGTCGTACCGTTGGCGCTTCTCCTCCTTGACCACGTCACGCTGGTTGTCGAGGTTCTCCTGGGTCACCGCGTCGAGAAGGTGCCCGTGCCGGTCCGCCTCGAGCCACAGGGCGAGCTCGAAGGCCTCGACCGGGAGGGTCTCGAAATAGTTGGTCCGGTCGAACCACGTGGTCGCGTTGAGCCGCCCGCCCTCGGCCATGAGGGCCTCGAAGTGCTCCCCGGACGTGACATTGCGGGACCCCTGGAACATGAGGTGCTCGAAGAGGTGGGCGAACCCGGTCCGCCCGGGCACCTCGTGTCGCGAGCCGACATCGACCCAGAGGTTGACCGTGACCATCGGCACCGTGTGGTCCGGGGAGACAACGACGCGCAGACCGTTGGCCAGGGTGCGCGTCTCGATGGGGTAGGCGATGTCGACCACCCTGGCACCTTAGACGATCTCGGCGGGACGGCGGCGTCAGGCCCGCTCGAGGAGCAGCGCGGAGCCTTGCCCTACCCCGACGCACATTGTGGCCAGCGCGTAGCGCTCGGAGCGTTCCTGCATCGAGATCGCCGCGGTGAGGGCCAGCCGGGCGCCGGACATGCCCAGCGGGTGCCCGAGGGCGATCGCGCCGCCGTACGGGTTGACGTGCTCGGCGTCGTCGGGCAGGCCGAGCCCGCGCAGCACCGCGAGCGCCTGGGCGGCGAAGGCCTCGTTGAGCTCGACCACTCCGACGTCGCTCAGGGCGACACCGCGCCGCCCGAGCAGCCGCTGCACCGCCGGGACCGGTCCGACCCCCATGACGCGGGGCTCGACCCCGGCGCTGGCCGCGCCGACCACCCGGGCCAGGGGCGTGAGGCCGAGCTCGCCGACGACCGCCTCGGAGACCACCAGCAGCGCGGCGGCTCCGTCGTTGACGCCGGAGGAGTTGCCGGCCGTGACCGAGCCGCCGGGGAAGATCGGAGCGAGCCGGGCCAGCGCCTCGGGGCTGGTCTCCCGCGGGTGCTCGTCCGCGTCGACCCTCGCGGTACGGCCGCGACCGAGGGCCACCTCGACCGGGACGATCTCGCGGGCCAGCCGCTCCCGCGAGCGGGCCACCCGCTGCTGCGACCGCAGCGCGAAAGCGTCCTGGTCCTCGCGCGAGACGCCGTACTCGTCCGCGACGGTCTGCGCGGTGCGCGGCATTGGGTCGACCCCGAAGCGCTCGACCATCACCGGGTTGGGGAAGCGCCAGCCGATCGTCGTGTCGTAGATCTGCGCGCCGCGGTCGTATGCCGCCCCCGCCTTGGGGATGACGAAGGGGGCCCGGCTCATCGACTCCACCCCGCCGGCGATGACGATGTCGGCGTCACCGGAGACCACAGCCCGGGCGGCCTGCGCGACGGCGTCCAGACCCGAGGCGCAGAGCCGGTTGACGGTGACGCCAGGCACCGACACCGGAACCCCGGCGAGCAGCGCGGCCATCCGGGCCACATTGCGGTTGTCCTCGCCGGCCTGGTTGGCGCAGCCGAGGATGACGTCGTCGACCCGGGCCGGGTCCACCTCCGGGTGTCGAGCGAGCAGCTCGGCGAGGACCGTTGCCGCGAGGTCGTCGGGACGGACCGGAGCCAGGCCGCCGCCATACCGGCCGATCGGGGTCCGGACCCCGTCGACGACATACGCCAACCCGGTCACCGTGGTTCTCCTCGTCGCTCGACTCGGGGCCGCTCTCGCGGGCCCGGACCCATCCTGCCGCCCCGACCGGCGGTGAGGCGACGTGACGGCCATCGCGACGACCCCGCAACGGCCGTCAGGCATCGTAGGATCGGCCCCGTGAGCACACCGGCCCGAGGTGCGACCCGCGTGGGTCGATCGGTCGTGCTCGGCGGCACCGGGATGCTCCTCGCGATGGCCGCGCACCTCCATGGTGGGGGCACTCTGCCGGCGCCGGTCGCGCTCGCCGTCCTCGTCGCGTTGGCCGCCCTCGGAGCGGGGACGCTGACGTCGAGCCGGCTCGGAGCCGGAGGCGTCCTGGCCACCTTGGGTCTGGCTCAGCTGGTCGGCCACTACGCGCTGACGATCCTCAGCGCCCCCTTCCAGCCGATGACCGCGCACACGGTCGGGCGCCACGCGGTCCAGCAGATCCCGGCCATGTCGCTGACCCACGACGGCCACGCCGCCATGGGCGAGATGTCCGGTATGCCGGGGATGACGTCCGGTCACGACGGCGCCGTCATGCTCTGGGCGCACGTTGTCGCGACGGCGCTGACGGCGCTGGTGGTCCTCTACGGCGAGGCCGCGCTCTGGTCGCTCTGGGAGGCCCTGGCTCCGCGCCTGGTGCCCGGCGCGCCACCGGTGCTCCGGGTCGGTGCCCTGCGGGTCGCTCCGGTCGGGGCGCTCGTCGTCGCCATACCGACCGTTCCGTTCCGGTGGCCGAGCCTGCGCGGCCCGCCGCTTCCTCGCTGAGTCCTCATCCCCTCGCGCCGAGGCGCGCCAGTCGCGCGTGCCCGGACGCTCCTCAACTCACCGAAGGAAGTACCTCAATGCCACACCGTATGACGCGCCGCGCCCTAGGGGCCGGCGGAGTTCTTCTGGCGCTCGCCCTCACCGCAGGGTGCGGGTCGAGCGCCACACCGAGCAGCACAAGCACGTCCCCGTCGGTCACCACAACCACGGGGGCGGACGAAGGTCAAGGCGACGAGAACGGGGTCGAGGTCCACGATGTGTGGGTCAAGGCCACCGAGGGCGAGATGACCGGAGTCTTCGGCATCATCCACAACCACGCGGCGACCGATGTCACCGTGACCTCCGCCACCTCACCGCTGACCACGCGGGTCGAGCTGCACGAGGTCGTCATGGTCGACGGAGCCATGAAGATGCAGCCGAAGGCAGGCGGGTTCATGCTCCCGGCCAAGGGGAGCCATGAGCTCGCACCGGGCCACGACCACATCATGCTCATGGGCCTCTCCGCACCACTGAAGACCGGCACGACCGTGGAGGTCACGCTGCACATGTCCGACGGGAAGGCCGTGACGTTCACGGCACCGGTCCGTCCGGCCGCCGCGGGCAACGAGTCGTACCAGCCCAGCCCGACGATGTCAGGGATGTGACCTCGCTCCACCATGTCTGAACACCAGCCCACGCCCGCCGGCGGATTCTCACGTCGGTCCGTTCTTGGCTATGGCGCCGCCCTCGTCGGAGGCGCCGGGCTCGGCGCGGTGGGTCAGGCCGCCCGGACCGGGGGTGGGGCCGTCGCTGACGGCTCCACCCCCGGGACGGGGGCCTCGTCCGGCCCGGCAGGCACGGCCGCCTCCGCTGTCTTCGACCGGCTCGAACCGTTCGAGGGAGACCACCAGCACGGGGTGGCCTCCGCGCCGCAGGCGCATGCGACCGTGATTGCCCTGGACCTGCTCCCCGGTGCCGGGAAAGAGGACCTGCGCCGGCTCCTCACCGTGTGGACCGACGACATCCGTCGGCTCACCCAGGGCCGCCCGACGCTCAGCGACCCCCAACCGGAGCTCGCCACTCCCGCCGCCGGGCTCACCATCACCGTGGGCGTCGGCCCGCGGGCGGTGGCCCTGACCGGCCGTCCCGCGCCGGCCTGGCTGAGACCGCTTCCGGCCTTCGCGGTCGACAAGCTGACCCCGGCATACTCCGACGGCGACATCCTCGCCCAGGTGTGCGGCGACGACCCCACGGTTGTGGCGCACGCGGTCCGGGCGCTGCTCATCGACCTGCCGGGGCTGGCGACGCTGCGGTGGATGCAGCGCGGCTTCCGTCGCCCCGCGGGCTCGGCGAGCACGATGCGCAACCTCATGGGCCAGGTCGACGGGACCATCAACCCCGATCCTGCGAGCCCCGACTTCGCGGATCTGGTGTGGGTCGGCTCCGAGGGGCCGGACTGGCTGGTTGGCGGGACCGGCATGGTCGTGCGTCGGATCGCCATGAACCTCGATGTGTGGGACCAGCTGTCGCGCACCGATAAGGAGCAGGTCATCGGACGGACCCTGGCCGACGGCACCCCGCTGTCGGGCGGAAAGCCGACCGACAAGGTGGACCTGAAGGCTGTCGACGCCTCGGGGCTGACGAAGATCCCGATGTTCGCGCACACGCGGCACGCGGCGGCCCAGGGGGCCCGTGACCGCTTCCTCCGCCGGCCCTACTCGTACGACGAGCCGGTCGGGCCGCACGGCTCGGTGGCCGCGGCGCCGGCGCCGGCAACGTCCGTGGCCGGGACGACCTCCAACGCGGGGCTGCTGTTCATCACCTTCCAGCGGGATGTCGACGAGCAGTTCGTCCCGGTCCAGAAGCGGCTCGAGAAGCCCGACCTGCTCAACAAGTGGACCACCCCCATCGGTTCGGCCGTCTTCGCCATCCTGCCGGGGTGCCGGGCCGGAGAGATCCTCGGCCAGGCGCTGCTGGCCTAGCCCGCCTCGCCCGCCCGGGGCGGGCGTCTTGTCCACTGGACCCCGCCCGCCCGCGCGAGATCGTCCCCCACACGCCGGATCGCACCTCCAGCGCCGGATCGCACCCTCCCGCGCCGGATCGCACCCTCCCGCGCCGTCGACTTGGCGCGTGGCCTGCCGAACTCAAGGGGCCTTCGTGCTCCTATGCCGTGCTCCACATCTCGACGCAATAGGCCATTGCGCCACATTCCGGAGCAACATGCCTTTGCTCCCCGATGTCTGCGCAACCTGCCCTCTGCTCCAGACCCCGCCGCAACACCCCGCTGCTCCACATCCCGACGCAAGAGGTCATTGCTCCACATCTCGACGCAACGGGCCATTGCTCCACATCCCGACGCAAGAGGGGCCATTGCTCCACATCTCGACGCAACAGGTCATTGCTCCACATCTCGACGCAACAGGCCATTGCTCCACATTCCGGAGCAGAAGGTCCCTGCGTCGAAATGCGGAGCACGGCATAGGACGCCAAGGGGAACCTCCAGGCAAAGGCAGTCGTGTCGGCCGAGCCCCTCCAATGACCAACGACGGTGGTCCCGGCGCAGGGCACTCCCAGGCGTGGGGACGAGCGCCCGGCGCAGGGCACTCCCAAGCGTCAGGACAACCGCCCGGGCCACGTCACTCCCAAGCTCCCAAGCGTCAAGGCAACCGCCCAGCCCAGGGCACTCCCAAGCGTCAAGGCAACCGCCCAGCCCAGGGCACTCCCAAGCGTCAGGACGACCGCCCGGCGCGCCGTCCCGCGTCGGACCTATGCGGGCGGGGTGTACCGACCGTCGATCGCGGTCCAGCCACCGTCGACGAAGAGCTGGGTACCCGTCACGAAGCTCGACGCGTCGCTGACCAGGTAGACCACCGCGCCGACGAGCTCGTCCGGACGGGCCCACCGGCCCAGCGCGCTCTTGCCGGCATAGGCCGACGCCCACTCCGGGACCGCCTTGATCTGCGCGGTCAGGGGCGTGTCGACGATCCCTGGCGCGACCGCGTTGACCCGGACGCCGTGCGGCCCGAACTCCGCAGCGGCGGTCCGAAGGAGCTGGACCAGCCCCGCCTTGGTCGCGGCATACACACCCTGACCGGGCTCGACGGTGACCGCACGGATCGAGCTGAAGGCCACGATGCTCCCCCGGCCTCGCGCCACCATCCCGGGCGCGAACGCCCGCACGAGGTCGAAGGCCGCACGGAGGTTGAGCGACACGACCCGGTCGAACTCCTCCCCGCTGTAGTCCAGCAGCCGCTTGCGGACGTTCGTCGCCGGCATCAGGACCAGCCCGTCGAGTGCCCCCAGCTCATCGGCGGCCCGTCCCAGCGCGGCCGGGTCGAGGACGTCCACCGGGTATGCCGTGGCGGCGCCCGACCCCTCGTCGGCGAGCCGCGCGGTCTCGATGAGCCTGGCGGTCTCGATGAGCCTGGCGGTCTCGATGAGCCTGGCGGTCTCGATGAGCCTGGCGGTCTCGGCGGCCCCCACGTCGTCCTTGTCGGCACAGAGGACCGAGGCGCCCTGCGCGGCCAGGCCCAGGGCGACCTCACGCCCGATGCCGCCCGCCGCTCCGACGACGAGGACCCGGCGACCGTCGAGGCGGAAGAGCCGCCCATAGCCGGAACGGCGTCCGGCCACGTCCGAGGTGTCGAGCCCGGGCGCGCTGTCGGTCATCGGCATGTCGGTCATCGGCGTGCTGTCGGACATCAGAGCCTCCTCGGGCTCGGGGCGATGACGGCCATCCGGGTCACGGTCAGCTCCTCGATGGCAAAGCGCGGGCCTTCGCGCCCGATCCCGGAGTCCTTGACGCCGCCATACGGCATGACATCGGAGCGGAAGCCGGGCACCTCGTTGACGACCACTCCGCCGACCTCGAGGGTGTCGAGCGCCGCCATCGCCGTCGCCAGCGAGGCGGTGTAGACGCTCGCGTGCAAGCCGTACCGGGAGGCGTTGACCAGCGCGAAAGCGGTCTCGACGTCGGGCACCGAGCGGACGGCGACTACCGGGCCGAAGACCTCCTCGGCCCAGACCGGCTCGTCGTCCGGCACGTCCATCAGCACGGTGGGCAGCAGTCGTCCATCGGCCCCGACGCCACCGCACACGAGACGCCCCCCAGCCGCGACCGCACGGGAGATCCAGTCGGCCACCCGCGAAGTAGTCCGTGCGTCGATCAGCGGGGCGACCCGGGTGGCCTCGTCGCGCGGGTCGCCGACGACGATCCGCGGGACCATCTCGGCCAGCCGGGCCACGAAGGCCTCGCGGACCGACTCGACGACGATGACCCGCTGCACCGCGATGCAGGCCTGGCCCGAGGCGTAGTAGCCGCCCCTGACCACGGCTCCCGCGGCGGCGTCGAGGTCGGCGTCCGCGGCCACGACCAGCGCCGCATTCGACCCCAGCTCGAGGAGCACCTTCGTCGGGGCCGCGGCTCGCGCGATGAGATGGCCGACGGCGGCCGACCCGGTGAACGAGACCGCACCGATCCGGCGGTCCGTCGTCAGAGCCTGGCCGACCTCGGCGCCACCGGTGACCAGCTGTGCGGCGACGACCGGAGCGCTGGCGCCCTGGAGTGCCTCGCGCACCCGGGCGAGAAGCCACAGGGTGGCCAGCGGCGTGGGCTCCGCGGGCTTCACGACGACCGGGCATCCGGCGGCCAGCGCGGGCGAGAGCTTGTGGCTGGCCAGGAGCAGCGGGTAGTTGTACCCGGCGATCCCGACGACCACCCCGATCGGCTTGCGCAGCCAGAACCCGATGAGGCCGGTGCCATTGGGCAGCACGTCGAGCGGGACGGTCTCGCCGTGGATCCGGCCGACCTCCTCCGCGGCCGCCCGCCAGGTGTGCACGGTCCGGTCGACCTCCACGCGGCAGTCGACCAGCGGTTTGCCGGTCTCCAGGACGAGCAGCTGCTCGAGCGCGGCCCGGGCGGCATCCACGGCCGCGGCGACGTGGAGGCAGACCTCACGGCGCGCGTATGCCGGAACCGACTCGACCTCCAGGCGCGCGGCGAGTGCCGCGTCGATGGCGGAGGTGGCCAGCGCCGCGCTGCCCTCCGCCGCCTCGGCAATGACTGTACCGTCATACGGGAAAATGACCTGGCGGGTGCCCGCGGGCTCGACCCAGCCCGCCCCAATGGGCAGGGCCAGCGGGATGTCGAGGCCAGCGACAGACCCGGTGCGCGGAGCCTGGCTCACGAAGTCGCCACCGCGCTCGGGAAGGCGTCGCGGTACGACCGCAGCCCGGCCTCGGGCACCGAGGTCGCGGCGAGCATCGCGTGCCCGACGGCCCTGGTCACGCAGTCCCCGGCGGCGTCGAGGACCGCGTGAAAGCCCCACAGGTCCGGGGCGGGACGGTCGCCGGTGGCGAGGGTGAAGAGCGTGTCGCCGTCGAACATCGTGTGGACCGGCCGGATGGCCCGGGCCAGCCCGTCGTGGCCGATGCCGCTCAGCTTGGCGCACTGCGCTTTTGTCAGCGTGAGGTCCGTCGCGATGACGCCGATCGTCGTGGCGAGGGCGTACGGGAAGCCGCCGGCGCTGGAGCGCTGACCCGCCAGGGAGTGGGCCGCGGCGAGATCGTCGGGGCTCGGGCGCCGCAGCGTGTCGAACTCGCCCGGCAGGCCGAAGCGGGCGGCGTAGAGCTCCCCGGTCGCGGGGTCGACGCTCGACCCGAGGGCGTTGACGACGACGAGCGCACCGACCGTGGACCCGTCGGGCAGAACCGCGCTGGCCGTCCCGACGCCGCCCTTGAGCCCGCCGGCGACCGCCCCGGTGCCCGCCCCGACGCAGCCCTGCGCCGGGCCGCCAGGTGCTGGCGCAGCAGCGCCGGCGGCGTCATACGCCGACTCCCCCATCGCCGGCCCCGGACGGTTGGCGAAGACTCCCCCGCGACCCAGGTCGAAGATCACCGCGCCGGGCACGATGGGGACGACGTCGCCGGGACCGCCCATCGGGAAACCCACCCCGTCGCGGGCCAGGCGTCCCATGACCCCGTCGGCGGCGGCCAGGCCGAAGGCGCTGCCGCCGGACAGGACGACCGCGTGGACCCGCTCGACGAGGTTGCGGGGGTCGAGCAGGTCGGTCTCGCGCGTTCCGGGTCCGCCGCCTCGGACGTCGACCCCGCCAACCGCTCCCTGCGGTGGCGCGAGAACGACGGTGGTGCCGGTCAGCCAGCCGTCCCCGACGCGCTGGGCATGCCCGACCCGGATGCCGTCGACATCGGTCAGCGAGTTCGTGGGACCGGGTGTCAGGGTGGCCATGGCGCCGACCTTACGCCTGCCCGGCGGCCGCGTCCCGGGCCCGGCGGACGCCTGCGGCGAGGTCGGCGGCCCGCTCGCCGCTGAGCGCCTTGCCGATCGTCGGGACGGCCGCGACGAGGGCCTGGGTGTAGGGATGGGTCGGGGCGTCATACACCTGGGCGGTCGGGCCGGTCTCGACGATCTGGCCGCCTTTCATCACCGCGACCCGACCGCACACATGCCGAACGACGCCGAGGTCGTGCGAGACGAGGACCAGGGTGAGGGCATAGGTGTCGACCAGGTCGGACAGGACGTTGAGCACCTGGGCGCGGACCGAGACGTCGAGGGCGGAGACCGGTTCGTCGGCCAGGAGGATGCCCGGGCTGGGGGCCAGGGCGCGGGCGATCGAGATGCGCTGGCGCTGACCGCCGGAGAACTGGTGCGGGTACCGGTCGGCGACGTCGGGGTCGAGACCGACAGCGCTAAGCAGCTCGGCGACCCGGGCGGCGTGGTCCCCGCCGAGCCGCAGCCCCACGAGCGGCTCGGCGACGATATCGCGCACCCGCATCCGCGGGTCCAGCGAGCTCATCGGGTCCTGGAAGACCAGCTGGAGGTTCTCGCGGAGGAAGCGCAGCGAGCGCTCCGTGCGCCCGGTCACCGCCTGCCCCATGACCGCGACCCGCCCGGAGGACGGCTGTTCGAGCCCGGCGAGGATCCGCAGCAGGGTCGACTTGCCGCACCCCGACTCCCCGACGATGCCGAACCGCTGACCCTGGGCGACCTGCAGCGATACCCCGCGCAGCGCGTGGACGACCGGCCCGGGAGTGGTGAGCGACACCCGCGGCCGGCGGTAGTCCTTGGTCAGGTCGACGACGTCAACCGCCGGTATGCCGTCCGCGGCGATCTGCCGGGCGGGAGTCGAGGCCTCAGGCATCGACACCACCGCCACTCGACACCGGGTGGTGGCACGCATACCCCACATCGACCGACTCCCCCACCCAGGGCGGCTCGACCTCGCAGGCCGAGGTGGCGGCGTCGCAGCGGTTGGCGAAGACGCAGCCGACCGGATAGCGGCCGTGCCCGGGCACCGAGCCGCGGATGGTCCGCAGCCGACCCTGGGCGTCGGTCGTCTCGATGGTGCTCGCCGCGACGAGGCCCTCGGTGTACCGGTGCCGAGGGGCGGTGAGGATCTGCTCGACCGGCCCGGCCTCGACGACCACGCCGCCATACATGACCAGGACCCGACGACAGACCGTGGCGACGACGGCCAGGTCGTGCGAGATGAAGAGCAAGGCCGCGTCGCGGGCGGTGACCCCGCGGGTGACCAGGTCGAGGACGAGCGCTTGGACGGTGACATCGAGGGCCGTCGTCGGCTCGTCGCAGATGAGCAGGGCGGGGTTGTTCGCCAGGGCGATGGCCAGGACCACCCGCTGGCGCTGACCCCCGGAGAGCTGATGGGGATAGGCCCGAGCGACGGCGGCCGGCTCCGGCAGCCCGACGTCGGCGAGCAGGGCGACCGCTGCGGCGTCGGCCTCCTGACGCCCGGCGACGGTCTCGTGGACGAGCATGACCTCGGCCACCTGGCGACCGACGCGCATCGTCGGGTTGAGGGCGGTCATCGGCTCCTGGAAGACCATGGAGACCAGCCGGCCGCGGATGTCGGCCAGATCGTGCTCGCTGGCGCCCACGAGGTCGACGTCCGCCCCGCGCAGCCGCACCGAACCGGAGGCGCGCAGCGTCTCCGGCAGGAGGCCGAGGATGGCCAGTGCGGTGAGGGTCTTGCCCGAGCCGGACTCACCGATCAGGCCGACCCGCTCCCCCGCGCCGATCTGCAGCGAGACATTCTCGACGAGGGAGTAGCGCGAGCTGGTGACGCCCAGCCGCTCGACGGACAGGACCGGGCCGCCGACCGTGTCGACGCTGTCAGTCGGGTCGCCGCTCCCGGCGCTGTCGGACGGGCGGCTCATCGCTGGTCCTCCAACCGGGGGTCGAGGACGTCGCGCAGCCCGTCGCCGAGCAGGTTGAACCCGAGCACCGCGAGCGCGATCGCCGCGCCGGGGAAGACCGAGAGCCGAGGCGCGACGAAGAGCAGCTCTTGGGACTCCTGGAGCATCCGACCCCACGACGGCGTCGGCGGCGGCGTGCCGAGCCCGAGGTAGGACAGCGCCGCCTCGGCGAGGACGGCGATGGCGAAGGAGACCGACGCCTGGACGATGACGAGGCTGGCGACATTCGGCAGGACGTGCCGCACGCCGACCGCGACCGGACCACGCCCGGCCACCCGAGCGGCCAGGACGTACTCCTGGCGCATCACCTGCAGCGCCCCGCTACGGATCACCCGGGCGAAGCTCGGGATCGACGCGATGCCGATCGCCACCATCGCCGTGAGGGTCGAGGCGCCATACACGGCACTGAACATGATGGCGAGCAGCAGCGCGGGGAAGGCCAGGAGCAGGTCCGAGCCGCGCATGAGCGGCTCGTCGACATACCGCGGGGCCATCGCCGAGACGATGCCGAGCGGCACCCCGACCGCGGCGGCGACCCCGACGGCGACGAAGCCGACGAAGAGGGTGGTCCGCGACCCCATGAGGATCTGCGAGAAGACGTCCCGGCCGAACTTGTCGGTGCCGAACGGGTGGCTCCACGACGGGGAGAGCAGCCGCGAGCTCGCGTCGACGAAGGTCGGGTCGTATGGCGTCCAGACATAGGACACCGCGGCCATGAGGACGACGGCGCCGACGATGACCGCGCCGACGACGAAGCCGGGGTGGGCAAACAGGCGGGCCCTCATCGGACCTCGCCGGTCCGCAGCCGCGGGTCGATCGCGAGGTAGAGCAGGTCGACGAGGTAGTTGACGACGAGGACGGCCAGGACGAGGAGCATGACGACGTCCTGGACGACGATGAGGTCGCGGGTCCGCACGGCGTCGAGGAGCAGCGAGCCCAGCCCGGGAATGACGAAGACTCGCTCGATGACGACCGCCCCGATGAGCAGGGTGGCCAGCTGCAGCCCGAGAACGGTGACCACCGGGATGGCGGCATTGCGCAGGCCATGCCGGACCAAGGCACGCACCGGGGTCAGCCCCTTCGCGCGAGCGGTGCGGATGTAGTCCTCCCGGAGCACGTCGAGGACAGCCGAGCGGACATATCGGGTGAGGACCGCGCCCTGGACCGCCCCGAGCGAGAGCGCCGGGAGGATGAGCTGCTTGACGAACATCGCCGGGTCGGCGCTGGGCGGGGTCCACCCGTTCGCGGGCAGCCAGCGCAGCATGACCGCGAAGACCGTGACGAGCGCGATGCCGGCGAGGAAGGCCGGGATCGCCACGCCGACCTGCGAGACCGCCGTGACGACCACCCCGAGGGCGGAGCGGTGCCGGACCGCGGCGAGCGTGCCGAGCGGCACCGCGACGATCACGGCGATGAGCATCGAGACGACGACCAGCCACAGGCTGACCTGGAAGCGGTCGAGCACCTGCGGCCCGATCTCGGCCTTGGAGACATATGACGTCCCCAGGTCGAAGCGGACCAGGTGCGTGGCCCAGTCGACATACTGCGTGAGCAGCGGGCGGTCGAGGCCGTACTGCGTGCGCATGGCCGCCACCGCCGCGTCGGAGGCGTTGACCCCCAGCGCGACCCGGGCCGGGTCACCGGGGAGCACCGCCATGAAGGCGAAGACCGCCGCCGAGCTCACCGCGAGGCTGACCAGCAGCGCCCCGGTGCGCAGGAGAAGTCGAAGGGTCACGACCTCGCGAGCGCGCCGAGGTCGAAGGCCTCTCCGACGGCGTTCTTGGGTAGGCCGGTGATGCCGGGCTGGGCCACCATGAGGTTGGGCAGGAGGAAGAGGAAGTCGGCGGCCGCGTCGTCGGCGATCTGCCGGGCCGCCTTCTTCATCTCGGCGACCTGCTGCTCAGGGGTGCCGGCGTCGGCAGCGGCGACCGCGGCCTGGACGACCGGGGAGTTGTAGCGCAGGTAGTAGTCCTTGTTCGCGAAGACGGCGGCGAGGTCGCGGGGCTCGACGTGCGCGACGATCGACATGTCGTAGTCGGCCTGCTTGAAGACCTGCTCGAGCCAGACCGGGAACTCGAGGGTCTCGAGGTTCACCTTGAGGCCGAGCTGCTCGAGCATCGACTTGACGACGGTGCCGCACGAGGTCGCGTACGGGATCGCCGGGACGCGCAGCCGCAGTGTCTTGCCGGTCGCGCCCGCCTCGGCGACGAGGGCCTTGGCCTTGGCCTGGTCGTACGGCGTCACGCCGGTGAGGTCCTCGTACCACGGGTCGGTCGGGGGAACCATCGACCCGATGAGCTGGCCGTGGCCGGCCCAGCAGGTGTCGACGAGGGCCTTGTGGTCGATGCCCTCGCGGATCGCCATCCGCAGCTTCTTGTCGGTGAGCAGGCCCTTGCCGTTGTTGAACGACAGGACGACCTCACCATTGGTCGCGCCCTCGATGACCTGGTAGGCGCCGCCGGTGAACTGGGCCAGCGACTCCGGCGCCTGGACCGTCCCGATGACGTCGATGGTCTTGCTGATCAGGGCGTTGTTCATCGCCGTCGGGTCGGTGATGTAGCGCAGCGTCACGGTGGAGAAGTAGGGCTTGGTGCCCCAGTAGCTCTCGTTGCGCTTCAGGACGATCGAGTCGCCGCGCTTCCACGTGTCGAGCTGGTAGGGGCCGGTGCCGACCGGGGCGGTGGCGAGGGCAGCGACGCCGTCCTTGCTGAAGATCGCGCCGACCCGGGTGGTCATGGCGTAGAGCCACGACGCGCTCGGCTGGCTGAGGGTGACCTTGACCTGGGTCGGGCTGAGCACGTCGACGCTCTTGACGACGTCCATCTTCGCCTTGAGCGAGGTGGTCCAGGCCGTCTTGACCCGGTCGAGAGAGAACTTCACGTCGTCGGCGGTGAGCTTCGCGCCATTGGTGAAGGTCGCATTGGGGACCAGGTCGAAGGTGTAGGTGGTGTTGCCGTCGCCGAGGGTCCACTTCGTCGCGAGGTCGGGGACGATCGCGCCATTGGCGTCGAGCTTGACCAGGCCCTCGTAGACATTGTCGAGGAGCACCTGGGGGATGGCCGCGCCGTCGTTGGTGGTGAAGTCGAGGCTGGTGGGCTCCAGCGCCAGGCCGATCGTGATCGCCGTCGGGGCCGCGGACGTGCCGGAGCCTCCGGTCGCGGGCGGCTGGGTGCCGGACCCGGCGGTGCACCCGGCCAGCGCCAGGGCGGCGACGATCGCGGCTGCGGCGAGCCGACGTGTCTGGACGGCCATCGTTGATCTCCCGTCGATAAGGACGTCAGGGCGTCGGAGCCTGCCTGCCCCGCCGCGCCTACCGTGTCCGGCCGAGGCGGCGAAGTCAAGCACGGTTCGGCCACACTCTGCGTGGCGCACGACACGTGCCCGATAGAGTCGGAAACCGTCCGGCGAGGTCGCCGGGGAGCGAACTGTACCGAAGGTGGGCGAGCGCTTCAGGATGGATGTGGTGACCGCCCCCGCCGTGGTCCTGCGTGCCGCGTATGCCGCCCGCACGCTCTCCCCCGTCGAGGTCCATGACGCGGTGACGGCCCATATCGAGGCGACCGAGCCGAGCCTGGGACGGGTCTTCTGGGAGCGCGACCCGGCCCGCTCCCGGCTCGCTGCGGTGGCGAGCGCGCAGCGCTGGCGAACCGGGGAAGCGCTCGGGCCCCTGGACGGCATACCGGTGACCGTGAAGGAGAACCTCGCGCGCGCGGGGGTACCGATGCCCAGCGGGACCGCCGCGGTGACCCCGGTGGTCCCGACGGTGGACGCCCCGGTCACTGCGCGGCTGGTCGAGGCGGGCGCCGTGGTCTTGGGGTCCACCGTCATGCCGGACTGGGGCATGCTCTCCTCGGGCGTGTCCTCGCTGCACGGGGTGACCCGCTCCCCGCTGGACCGCTCGCTGACCACGGGCGGCTCGAGCTCGGGTGCTGGCGCGGCAGCGGCGGCGGGCTTCGGGCCGCTGCATGTGGGCACCGATATCGGGGGCTCGATCAGGCTCCCCGGCACCTGGCTCGGCCTGGTCACCCTCAAGCCGAGCGCCGGGCGGGTGCCGCTCGCCTCGCCCTACCTCGGTCGGGTGGCCGGCCCGATGGCACGCTCGGGTGCTGACGCCGCGGCGCTGATGAGCGTGATTTCTCGGTTCGACGCACGAGACTGGTCGGCGCTGCCGCCGGCCGAGCTCGACTGGCGCTCGGTCGGGCGGGACGAGCCCGCGTCAGTGCTGCGGGGCCTTCGGGTGGGGCTGCACCTGGACGCCGGCTGCGGGCTGGCGCTGGACCCGCAGGTTCGTGCCGTGGTGGAGGCCACGGCGGCACGGGTGGCCGCTGCCGGGGCGCATGTTGAGGTGGTCGCGCCGTTCATGCGGGAGGAGTGGCTGCGCAGCCTCGACCTGTTCTGGCGGGTGCGCTCCTGGAACGACCTGCTCGCGCTGGAGCCTGCGGCCCGAGAACGGGCGCTGCCCTTCGTCGTCCGGTGGGCCAGCGGTGGCGCCGAGGCGTCGGGGGTCGAGGTGCTCCGCGCCTACCAGGCGACCCAGTCCATCCGGGCCGCGACGATCGCCGCGACCTCGGCATACGACGTCGTGCTCTCCCCCGTGGCACCCATGGCGGCCTTCCCCGCGGAGTGGCCAATGCCGTGGGGACCCGACGAGGACCTGGGTATGGCGCACATCGGGTACACCGCGCCGTACAACATGTCCGGGCAACCGGCCGCCACCGTGCCCGGAGGTCGGCTGGCCGACGGGCGCGAGGTGGGCGTGCAGGTGAGCGGGCGGCGGTGGGACGACGTCGGCGTGCTCCGGGTGGTGGCGGCGATCGAGGAGCTCGGCGCGCACTCGAACGTGCAATAGTCCCCGATCGGGGCCTTATATCGGGACATTCCGGGCGTCATACCGGGGTATTGCACGTTTGAGTGCCGCGGTCGCCCGCCTCACCCTCGCCGAACATAACTCCGAATTATGACTAGACGGACAATCATCACGTCGGGCTATCCTTGCCCGTATGACGGCCCGCGACGCCCGCCAACGCCTTCTCGAGACGATCCGCGACGCGGTCATCGGTGAGGACCAGGTCGTCCCGGGCCCGTATGGCGAGCGCCGGGTCACCTACGCCGACTACACCGCGTCGGGGCGGGCGCTGGGCTTCATCGAGGACTTCATCCGCGACGAGGTGCTGCCGCGGTACGCGAACACGCACACCGAGTCCAGCGGCACCGGGCTGCAGACCACCCGGCTGCGCGAGGACGCCCGCGCGATCATCCACGAGTCGGTCGGCGCCGGGCCGGACGACGTCGTCATCTTCACCGGGTCAGGGTGCACGGGAGCGATCAACAAGCTCGTCGGCATGCTCGGCCTACGGCTGCCCTCCGAGCTCGAGGACCGCCACCACCTGACCCAGCACATCCCCGCCGAGGAGCGGCCGGTGGTCTTCATCGGCCCGTACGAGCACCACAGCAACGAGCTGGTCTGGCGGGAGAGCATCGCCGATGTCGTCGTCATCCCCCAGGACCTCGACGGCCATATCAACCAGGAGAGCCTCCGCGCCGAGCTGGAGCGGTATGCCGACCGGCCGCTGAAGATCGGCTCGTTCTCGGCGGCGAGCAATGTCACCGGCATCGTCTCCGACACCAAGGGCATCGCCCGGCTGCTCCACGAGCACGGCGCGCTGTCGTTCTGGGACTTCGCCGCGGCCGGGCCCTATGTCTCGATCGAGATGGCTGCGGGCGCGGGCGACCACGAGCTGGCCTACAAGGACGCGATCTTCCTCAGCCCGCACAAGTTCATCGGCGGACCCTCGACGCCCGGCGTGCTTGTCGTGCGTCGGGCGCTGTGCACCAACCGGGTGCCTGAGACCCCGGGCGGTGGGACCGTCGCCTATGTCAACCCCGCCGAGCACCGGTATGTCGACGACGTGGCCCACCGCGAGGAGGGCGGCACCCCGGCGATCGTCGAGTCGATCCGGGCCGGGCTGGTCTTCCAGCTCAAGGCGGCCGTCGGCGTCGACCTCATCCGGGCCCACGAGGACCGACTGCTGGGCCGAGCGGTGGCGGCGTGGGTCGGCGAGCCGTCGCTGGACATCCTCGGCAACCTCGAGGCGCCCCGCCTGTCGATCGTCTCGTTCGTCCTGCGCGCCCCGACGGGCACGTACCTCCACCACAACTATGTCGTCGCCTTGCTCAACGACCTCTTCGGCATCCAGTCCCGCGGCGGCTGCTCGTGCGCTGGACCCTATGGGCACGCGCTGCTCGGCATCGACCTCGAGCGCTCCCACGAGTTCGAGCGCGAGATCACCCGGGGGTGCGAGGGCATCAAGCCCGGGTGGGTGCGGGTGAACTTCAACTACTTCCTCGACGATGCGGTCGCCGACTATGTCATCGAGGCGGTCCGGCTGGTGGCCCGCGACGGCTGGCGGCTGCTGCCCGACTACCGGTTCGACCCGGTGACCGGGCTCTGGCGGCATCGGGCCGGCCCGGTCGAGCCTCCGCTGCGGCTGCGCCAGCTCTCGTATGCCGGTGGGTCGCTCGACTACCCCCGCCACATCGCGCGCGCCGGTGTCGAGGTGCTGCCGACGTACCTGGACGAGGCGCGCGCGGTGTTCGCGGCGGCGCAGACCTCGCCGGAGGACCTCGACGCCTCGGTCTCGCCGGACTTCGACGCCCTGCGCTGGTTCGCGCTTCCTGCCGCCAGCCTGGCCTGAGTGGCCGTGGCGGCCGGGCACCTCGCGCCACTCGGAACCCCCGCTCATGGACTCCCCGAGCGCCCATGACACCTCGCACCACTCGGAAGCCCGGCTCATGGACTCCCTGAGCGCTTATGGCACCGAGCGCGATGCCATAAGCACCCTGGGAGTCCAGGAGCAGAAGGGCGATGAGGGCGTTGAGGGTCGGGGCACCCTTGCCCCGGCCCGACACCGCAGCCCATGGACTCCCCGAGCGCTTATGGCACCTCGCACCACATGGAACCCCAGCTCATGGACTCCCTGAGCACTGATGGCACCTAGCGCGATGCCATCAGCGCCTCACACGTCCATGAGCACGACCCGGAGCCCCAGCCGACCAGCCGCCACTGAAGGCCTCAGCCCCTGAAGCCCCGACCAGCTCAGCGCGCGGTGCGGCATACCGAGGAGCGGGTCAACGGGACCCCAGGGGCAGGTGAGGGTCAGGCGGCCTTGATCGCAGAGATCTCCAGCTCGAGGGTGATCTTCTCCGAGACCAGAACGCCACCGGTCTCCAGGGGGGCGTTCCAGACCACACCCCAGTCGGTGCGGTTGATGACCGTGGAGCCCTCGAAACCGATCCGCGCGTTGCCGAAGGGGTCGGTCGCCGCGCCGGTGAACTCGGCATCGAAGGTGACCGGCTTGGTCGTGGACTTGATCGTCAGGTCGCCGGTCACGCGCCAGATGTCCCCGTCGCGGGAGACATCGGTGGAGGCGAAGGTGATCGTCGGGTAGGTCTCGGCCTCGAAGAAGTCGTTGGTCCGCAGGTGGCCGTCGCGCTGCTCGTTGCGGGTGTCAACGCTGGCAACCTGGATCGTCACCGAGGCCGCGGACGCCGCCGGGTTCTCGACGTCGATGGTGGCCTCGCCGGCGAAGTCGTTGAACTGGCCGCGGACCTTGGTGATCATCGCGTGCCGGGCGACGAAGCCGATCCGGGAGTGGGTGGGGTCGATGACATAGCGGCCGGACTGGATGGTGCTCATGGGGCGCTCCTCGGTACGTAGGCTTTTGCTGATGCGTCAGATACTAGCGTTTACCTGATGTGTCAGCAACTTTCGGCTACACTCGTGCCCATGGCACCGAGATGGCTCACCCCGGACGAGGACGCGATGTGGCGCGGTTTCCTCACGATGAGCCAGGTCATCGAGGCCGCCACCGAGGCCCAGCTGCGCGAGCACGGACTCTCCCCCGCCGACTACGGCGTTCTCGTTGTGCTCTCCGAGGCGACCGCACCGCTGCGCGTCGGCGAGCTCGGGGACCGCGGTGGCTGGGAGAGCAGCCGCCTGGCCCATCAGCTGCGTCGGATGGAGAAGCGCGGGTTGGTATGCCGGACCGGCTGTCCGAGCGACCGCCGCGGCACCTTCGTCGAGCTCACCCCCGCCGGCCGGTCCGCCATCGAGGCCGCCGCGCCCGGGCACGCCGCAGCAGTGCGGGACGTCTTCGTCGATGTCGTCCGACCGGAGGAGCTGGAGATGCTCAAGACCCTCGCCGAGCGGGTGGCGTCGCGGGCGAGCGCTCGGCCGGGCTCCCCGTCAGCACCGCTCTCGGCGCACTGACCGGCGCCGGACCTCGGGTGGCCAGTCCCCCGACCGACCGTCGGTAGTGGTCGACCAGCAGGTATGCCGCAGCGGCGCCGAGGATGTGCCACGCCCCATGGCCCTGCCAGATCGACTCCGAGTCGCACCAGGTGCCCCAGGAGTCGAGCAACCACAGGACGTACCCGAGGCCGATACAGCCCAGCGAGATCTCGATCGCTCGGGTCCGCACCGACGGCGCGAGCTCGAGGAAGATCCCCGGCATGAGGACGACGGCGAAGAGGATCCTCCGGGTGTCGGGTGCCACGTACTGGATGACGGCAAGCAGCGCGTTCACCACGACATAGCCGACGACGGCCACGCCGGGGTGGAGCAGCCTGCGCCGGACGAGGGCCCCCGCGGCGAGGAGGGTGCCCAGGAGGTACATCCCCGCGATGTCGACGACCTGGCCGGCATACGAGAGGGTCGCGTGGTAGAGGAAGCTCGACACGCCGAGCACCACCAGGACCAGCCCCAAGCCGATGATCAGCCGTCGTTCGACGGTCCGGGGACCGACGTCCGTGCGCCGCAGCCAGGCCGCCACCCCCGCAACGACGAAGGCCAGTGAGGTCACCGAGTTGACCGGCTGAGCAAGCGTTCCGCCGCTGACCGCCTCGCAGAAACACCCGACCGGCAGGCAGCTCGCCGGCCGCAGCGACCACGGGTCGAGGCCGCGGAGGGCGTCGTAGAGGCCCAGGCCGAGAACGGCGCCGGCAGCCACACCGCCGACCAGCTCTCGTCCCCGGATCCTCACGGGCGGAATCCTGCCATGCCGCCGGACGTGCCGAGGTCGGCTCCGCCGCATTGGTCGTGCCCCGGCCCGGCAAATGCCACAATTCGCCGACCAACGCAGTCGGGAAGGGGCCTCCTCAGCCGCGCGATTCGACCTCGGCGCCCTGGTCAGAGGCGGCGATGAGCTTGCCCGGGTTGAGGACCCCGCGCGGGTCGAGGGTCGCCTTGGCCGCCGCGAGCAGCCGCAGACCAAGCGTCCCGACCTCCTCGCCGAGGAAGCGCGCGTGGTCGGTCCCGATCGCGTGGTGGTGGGTGATGGTCGCCCGCGACGCAAGGATCGCGGCGGAGGCGGCCGACTTCGCCGCGAACCACTGCGCTACCGGGTCCTCGGCACACCGAGCGATACAGGTGAAGTAGAGCGACGCCCCCGCCGGGTACACGTGCGACACATGGCACTGCACCACCGCCGGCGTCCCGGCCGCCTCGAAGGCGCCCTGCAGCGCCGCCCGAACCGCGCCATGGGCGGTCCGCAGGTCGGCCCAGGTCGTCGCGGTCTCCAGGGTCTCGGCGAGCACCTCGTGGTCGAGCAGCTCATCGCGCAGGTACGGCCCGGAGAACCGGCCGCGCTCCCAGGTCCGCGCCACCGCCGCCGGCAGCTTGACCGCGCCGTGCCGTCGCAGCACCGTCTCGCAGCGCCGGGCGCGCCGACGCAGCTCACCACGGTCGGCCCCCTCCCAGACGAAGACGGCCAGCGCCGGGGTGCTCACCCGACGAGCCCTGAGGTATGCCGTCAAGGCCTTCCCCGCCGGGCCGGCCATCGTCACAGACACCTCCGTCTCGTCGGGGTCGGACAACCGGCACACGTCGGGGATGGTCCCGTGGCCGAGGTCCTGAGCCAGCTCGCGCAGCGCGTCGACGGCGGCGTCAAAGCCGGGGAAGGCCCACGTCCCGTGCCGCTTGGCCGCCGGGAAGGCCGCGACCTGGAGGGTGGCCTCGGTGATAACGCCGAGCGCGCCCTCGCTGCCGACGACGAGGTCGAGCAGGTCCGGGCCGGCGGCGCTGGCCGGGCTGCGCCCCCCGACGACCAGCTCGCCCTCCGGCGTGGCGAGCCGCGCGCCGAGGACGATCTCGTCGATCCGGCCGTAGCCCGTCGAGGCCTGGCCCGCCGAGCGGGTTGCGACATACCCACCGATCGTCGCTTCCTGGTGACTCTGCGGGTAGTGGCCGAGGGTGAGCCCGAACGGACGCAGTGCCGCCTCGACCTCCGGGCCGCGCATACCGGCCTGGAAGGTGGCGACCTTCGACACCGGGTCGAGCGCGGTCATGGCAGCGAGGCGACGCAGGTCGAGGGTGATGACCGAGGCGAACGGGCCGCGCAGGGCGCTGACTCCCCCGACGACACTCGTGCCGCCGCCGAAGGGGACGACGGCGACCCGATGCTCGGCGCAGATCTGGAGGACCTGCTGGACCTCGGCGGGCGTGCCGGGGTAGACGACGGCGTCCGGGGCGTGCGAGCCGTCACCGCGCCGGATCCGGACGAGGTCGGCGAAGCTCTTGCCGCCGGCGTGCTCGACGCGGGCGGCCCGGTCGTCACGCACGTGGTCGGTGCCGACGACGGCCTCGAGAGCGGCCCGTACCGGCTCGGCGAGCGTCGTCTCGGGCAGCACGACGTTCTCGATCGCCACCGGGCGGTGCGGGTGGTCGAGCCGGCCGGCCCCCACCCGCTCGGTGAGATAGGCCCAGGCGTGATCGGGCAGCCGGTGCGCCTCGGCCGGGTCACCCCAGCCGTGCCAGACCGAACGCGGGATCGAGTGGGTGAGCAGATCAGCCATGTGTTACATTGAACCATCTTCTGTAACACTGCACCAATCAAGGAGACGGCGACGATGCCCCAGCATGACGAGTCGAGGACCGACCAGGACCTGCTCGCCGCGGTGCGCGAGGAGGTCCTCGCCTACGGGGTGCGTCGAGCGACGGCAACCTCGATCGCGGCCCGGGCCGGTGTCTCGCGGATGACCGTCTACCGGCGGGGCGGGGGCGTCAAACAGCTCGTCCTCGACGCCCTCTCCCGCGAGTTCGAGACCCAGATCGCCGAGGTGGTCTCCGGCGCCCGCGGCGAGACCGTCCGCGACCGGCTGACCGACGCAGTGGTCGGTGGGGTAAGCGCCCTGGCATCCTCTCCGCTGGTCACCGCGCTGCTGCGCCACGACCCCGAGCTCCTGGTGCCCTATCTCGTCGACCGGCTCGGGCACAGCCAGGCCGCCTTCGTCGGCGTCGTCACGCCGCTCCTGCAGGCCGGTATCGGCGAGGGCTCGGTCCGCGACGCCGACGCGGAGGCCCTCGCGATGGTCCTCCTCCACGCCGTGCAGGGGTTCGTCGTCTCCTCCGGGATCATCCGCCTCGACCTGTCGCAGGACGAGGTCGACGACGAGCTGCGCCACCTCATCGACGGCTACCTCCGGCCGGCGCAGTCATGACCGCGCCCGGTCGCCTCAGCGCCTCATCTCGCGACGGCGCCCTGGCCCGGCTCGCCGAGCAGCGGTATGACGTCATCGTCATCGGCGGCGGAGTCACCGGTGCCGGGGTTGCCGTGGACGCGGCCAGCCGGGGACTGAAGACCGCGCTCGTCGAGCGCGCCGATCTCGCCAGCGGCACCAGCCGATGGAGCAGCAAGCTCATCCACGGCGGCCTACGCTACCTGGCCCGTGGCGATCTCGCGGTGGCCTGGGAGTCGGCCCGTGAGCGGCACCTCCTCATGACCCGGATCGCCCCACACCTGGTCCGCCCGGTCCCCTTCCTCGTCCCGCTCGACGCCGCGACGTCCAGGGCGTCAGGGCGGTTGGCCGAGGTCGGCATACATCTCGGCGATGCCCTCCGGGTGGCCGCTGGGACTCCCGGGCGCACCCTGCCGCGGCCCCGGCGGATCGGCGCGACCGAGGCCCTGGCGCTGGCCCCCGGGCTGCGCCGGGAGGGCCTGCGCGGCGCCGTGCTCTACCTCGACGGGCAGGTCGAGGACGATGCCCGGCTCGTCGTCAGCCTCGCCCGGACCGCCGCGTCGTTGGGCGCAGATGTCGTCACGCACTGCGCGGCGACCGCGCTCACCGCAGACTCCGTCGTCCTCACCGACGCCCTCGGTGACGGCTCGTTCGTCGCCCGCGGGCATATCGTCAACGCGACCGGGGTCTGGGCCGGCGAGCACGAGCCGGCCTTGTCGCTGACCGCGAGCCGCGGGTCACACCTGATTTTTCGGTCGGCCGACCTGGGCTGGCCCCGGGCCGTCGTCACGGCGCCGGTGCCGGGCCACTTCGGCCGGTACGTCTTCGCGCTGCCCCAGCCGGACGGCTTGGTCTACCTCGGCCTCACCGACGAGCCGGTGTCCGGTGTCGACCCGACCGCTCCCCCGGTGCCGCCGGAGGATGAGGAGTTCCTGCTGCGGACGATCAATGCCGCGATGCAGCGGCAGCTGACGTCGGCTGATGTCGTCGGCCGCTTCGCCGGGCTGCGACCCCTGGTCTCCGGCGGGGGCGACGGCACGGCGGATATCTCCCGGCGCCACCTGCTCCTCGACGACCCGGACCGCCCGGTCACCATCGCCGGCGGCAAGATGACCACATACCGGGTCATGGCCGCCGACGCGGTCGACGCGGTCTGCCGCAGGATGGGGGTGGCGCGAGCGTGCTCGACAGCTCACTTGCCGCTGCTTGGCGCCGGGACCGCTGCCGAGCTCGCCTCGCTCGCTGCTCCGGCTCGTTTCGTCCGGCGGTATGGCGCCCTCGCCCCCGAGCTCGTCGCTCTCACCCGCGCCCGTCCAGAGCTCGGGGACCAGGTGCTGCCCGACCAGCCGACGACCTGGGCCGAGCTCGTCTACGGGGCGCTGGCCGAGGGTGGGCTGACCGCGGCCGACCTGGTCGAACGACGGACCCGGATCGCGCTCGTCGAGGCCACCCGGGACCAGGCCCTCGCTGCCGGCGAGCGGGCGCTGGAGCTGGCGCTCGCCCTGGTCGCCGAGAGCTCGGGCGCCGAGACGCGCAGCTGACCGCCGACGACCGGCAGGCCGCGGCCTCGGGTGAGCGGAATCGACACCCTGACGTCGATCCCGCTCACCCGAACCAGAAACTCCGCGACACGACGGTGGAGCCCGATCCGCGATGACCAGCCCAAAAGGGCACGGGGCCCGGCCCCAACACACAAGGCCCGAACCCCCAGAGGGTTCGGGCCTTGCCGATGTCGAGCGACATCCTCTTTGTAGCGGGGGCAGGATTTGAACCTGCGACCTCCGGGTTATGAGCCCGGCGAGCTACCGAGCTGCTCCACCCCGCGTCGGTTTGTCCAGGGTACGTGACCCGGAGCGGCAGACCAAATCGCCGGGGGTGCAGCGCCCCCACTGAGCACCTGATTGGTCAGCCGCCGGTGCTCGTCGCGGGGGTCGTCGCGGTCGTCGTCGCGCTCGCGGTCGGCGTCAGCGAACCGGTCCCACCGGGTCCGGCACCGCGCTGGAGCGCCAGCGCCTTCTCGATCGCCGCCTTGAGCTTGGTCTGCGCCGCGCCATACGCCGCCCAGTCGCCCTTCTTGAAGGCGGCCTCGCCCTCGGCATACGCCGTCTGCACGTCGGCCAGCGCCTTGGCGAGGTCACCCGTCGGAGGGGTCGTGGTGCCGCCACCGGGGGTCTGCCCAGTGCCGGTGCCGCCGTTGCCATTCGTCGACGCACCGAAGAGCTCGGTCAGCGCGCCGTCGAGGGTGTCCGACCAGGTGAGCTTGGACCCGAAGACCGTGACGATCGCCTTGGACAGCGGGTATGACGGCTCGGCCTTGGCCTGGACATAGATCGGCTGGACGTACAGCAGTCCGCCGCCGACCGGCAGGGTGAGCAGGTTGCCCATCGTCACCGTCGAGCCCTGCTGCTTGTTGAGGTTGATGAAGCCGCTCAGCGTCAGCGAGAAGCGTGGCGAGTTGTCGTTTGACGAACCGATATAGTTCTCGACCTGCCCGGGGCCGTTGACATTGCTGTCCTTCGGCAGCGCCAGCAGCCGGAGGGCGCCATACCCGGGGCGCACCGAACCGGCCGTGGCGCCGGCATCGGAGTCGACCGAGAGGAAGCCGGCGAGGACGTCCTTGCCGTTCGGCACGAAGGCGGTCGTCAGCGAGAACGACGGGGCGCTCTGACCCGGCATATTGACCGTGAGGTAGTACGGGGGCTGGACGTTGAGCTTGGACTCCTGAGCCGGGTCGACCGGGACCTTCCAGAAGTCCTGCCCGCCGTAGAACTGGTCCGCCGAGGTGACATGGAACTTCGAGAGCAGCTGACGCTGCACCTTGAACAAGTCCTCCGGGTAGCGCACGTGCGCCATCAGCCCCGCGCTCATCTGCGACTTCGGGGTCACCGTGCCGGGGAAGGCGGCCGACCACGCGCGCAGGATCGGGTCGGTCTCGTCCCACGCGTAGAGGGTCACCGTGCCGTCATACGCATCGACGGTGGCCTTGACCGAGTTGCGGATGTAGTTGATCTGGCCGCCCTGGATCGCCGCGACGCTCTTGCGGGTCTCGGTGATGGTGTCCTCGGTCGCATCCTGGACCGAGGCGAGCGAGGAGTTCGGGTACATGTCCGAGGTGGTGTACCCGTCGACAACCCACAGGACCCGCCCGTCGACCACGGTCGGGTAGATATTGCCGTCGAGGTTGAGCCACGGCGCGACCCGCTGCACCCGCTCCCGCGGGGTGCGGTAGTCGAGCAACCGCGACTCGTCGGTCACCGCGTCGGAGAGCAGGAAGTTCAGCTCGCGGTACTTCAGCGCGTAGGCGACCTGGCGGGCGAAGGAGCCCACGGCGACGCCGCCCCGTCCGGTGTAGGTGTACATCTTGTCGCCACCGGAGGCTGCATAGTCGAGCTCGCGCTGCTGCCCGCCGGAGGGGCCACCGACGACCGAGTACTCCGGCGACTGCTCGCCGAAGTAGATCCGCGGTTCGAACTCGCCGAGCTTGCCGCGGGTCGGGATGTCCTGCTCGATGAAGACCGGCTCGCCGTCGGTGCCGCGCCGGGTGCCATAGGCGACGACGACGCCATACCCGTGAGTGAAGACGGTGTGGTCGTTGAGCCAGTTGCGCTGCGCCGACGGCACGCCGGTGAGGTCGAGCTCGCGCGCCGCGACGACGGCGTCCTCCTCCTTGCCGTCGACGAGATAGCGGTCGACGTCGAGGGTGTCGGGGAAGCGGTAGTACCCACGCAGTCCCTGGAACTGCTGGAAGGTCTGGGCCACGACATTGGGGTCGACCAACCGGATTCCCGGCAGGCTCGCCGCGTCGCTGCGCAGGACCGCCGGGTCCGCGTTCGTCTTGGGCTGGTACTGCGTCACCTCCACCCCGTCAAGCCCGTATGCCGCCCGGGTCGCCTTGATGTGGTTGTCGAGGTATGGCGCCTCCAGGGACTTCTCGGACGGCTTGACCTTGAGCGACTGGATCACCCCGGGGTAGATGCCGCCGACGACGACCGAGGTGATGATGAGCAGGGCGACTCCGACGACCGGAAGCCGCCAGGTCTTCGTGAAGATCACGGCGAGGAAGAGCGCCGCGCAGATGACCGAGGCGACCGAGAGGATCGCCTTGGCGGGCAGGACCGCGGTGGCGCCGGTGTACTGCACGCCGGTCATGAGCGTGGAGGACTGGTTGCTCAGCTCGAAGCGCTCCAGCCAGTAGGCCACCGCTCGGACCAGGACGAGGGCGGCCAGGAGCACGGACAGGTGGATCCTTGCCGCTGAGGTCGTCTGGCGGTGAGGTCCGGAGAGCTGGAGTCCGCCATACACATAGTGGGTGAAGCCGGCGGCGAAGGCCGCCGCCAGCAGCACCACCGTGAGCAGGGCGACGAGGAAGGACAGCCAGGGCAGGGTGAAGATGAAGAAGCCGAGGTCCTGCCCGAAGTACGGGTCCACCTGGCCGAAGCTCTGCCCGTTGCGCCACAGCAGGAAGGTCTGCCACTGCGAGGCGGCGCCGAGCCCGACGAGGGCGCCGACGAGCAGGGGTGCGGCGAGGGTGACCAGGCGGCGCAGCGGTTCGAGGGCCTCGCGGTAGCGGTCGAGGGCCTCCTGCTGGGGCGTCGACGGCGGGTAGATCGGGCGGGACCGGTAGCCGATGACGATGCTCGAGGCGACCAGGGCCGCGGTGAGGGCGCCGGAGGTCACGCCGAGGAAGACCTTCGACCACAGCTCGGTGAAGAAGACCCCCTTGAAGCCGACCGAGTCGTACCACAGGACCTCGGTCCACAGGTCGGCGGTCGAGCTCAGCACGATGCTCAGGGCCGCGACGATGAGCAAGGTCACGGCCAGCGGGCTGCGGCGGCGAGGTCCGAAGGCTGCCGCGGCGACCGAGCCGCCAGCGCCGCCACGCCCAGCGCCCGGACCGCCCGCAGACCGACCCGAGGGCTGTGGCTCGTCGGCCTCAGCCGGTTCCCATTCGCTCACGTTATGTCCTCGTCACGTCGGAAGACCCCTAGCCTACCTGCGCACTCTCGATGGGTCGGTCAGCCGCCGACGGAGCGCGCAGCCGGCGATGGGTCGGCCAGGCGCCAGCTCACCGGGCACAATCGTGGCGTGACCGTCATCGACCCGCTGACCCAGGCCGCCCTCGAGGTGGAGCGCCATGTCGCCCGAGCCGGATGGGACCAGCCCGCGCGGCTGTTCGCGCTGGTCAGCACGGCGGACCTCGTTGCGCACGAGCCGGGGCTTCGAGACACCCTGGGCGATCCCGCCGCGAACGCGCTGAGCGCCGTGGAGCAGGAGGGCCTCGACGTCGCTGACACGGTGGAGGCGCTGCTGGCGCAGATCGCCTGGCCGGATGAGGTGCTCGGTGCGGCCTTCGCGGTGGAGCGGATCGTCGTCCCGCCGGAGGCGGAGTCGGGCCTGCCCAGCGACCCGGACGCCGCGGTGGAGGCCCTGGCTGCCCACCCGCAGCGCCAGGACGTCCGGCTGCTCGCGGCCGTGCTGCGGACCGGTGAGCAGATCTGTGCGCTGCGCCAGCGGGCCCACGACGAGGACAACCTCGTGGGGACCGGCACCGAGATCGCCCCAGGGCTCATCTCAGCGCTCTTGGCCACCTTCGACGCCTAACCCTGTGGATAACCGCAAAGACACACCTTTAGAACGCTTCTAAAGGTGTGTCTTTGCGGGTTATCCACAGGTGGGGAGGGTCGAGCCGGTCCCTGACGCGATGGCCTTGACCGCCGCGAGGCCGTCCGCGAAGGTCGACACCTTCACCACCCGCAGCCCGTCGGGCACGTGGTCGACCACGTCCGGGCAGTTGTCCGCAGGCGCGAGGAACCACAGAGAGCCGGACTCCTGAGCGCCATACATCTTCTGCCGGATCCCTCCGATCGGGCCGACCCGACCCGCGGCATCGATGGTGCCGGTCCCCGCGATGAAGGCCCCACCGGTCAAGGCGCCGGGCGTGAGCTTGTCGTAGACCGACAGGGCGAACATCAGCCCGGCCGAGGGGCCGCCGATGCTGCCGGCGTTGAAGGTCACCGGCACCGGCAGGTCCTGGGTGATCCCCAGCGAGATGCCGAGGACGATCCGGCCCTGGTTCGCGTACGCGGGGACCTCAACGATCTGCTGGGCGCCCTTGCGCTCGACTTCGACCTTCGCGGTCGATCCGGCGGCGACCTTCTGCAGCTCGGTCCGCACCTGGTCGCCGGTCGTCACGGCGACCCCGCCGACCGACAGGAGCACGTCCCCGACCGCCAGGAAGTCCTTGGCCTTGGACCCCGGCGCGAAGCCGACGATGGCGAGCCGTTCCGGCACGGTGAGACCGAGGGCCCGCTCCGCCACCGCGGCGGCCTCCCCCTGCGAGTCGCGCATCTCCGCGGCGCCCTCCTGCTGGACCTGCTCCGCGGTGGCCGCGGGCGGGAAGAGCTGGTCGACGTCGAAGACCTCGCGCTGCGGGCTCAGCCAGCCGTAGACGACGTCGAAGATCGTCACCCGGTACCCCGGGCCGCCGCTGATCCGTACCGTCGTGAGGTCGAGCTGCCCGATCGTCGGATAGCCCTTCCCCTCCGGAACCGCCAGCACCGGGACGTCTTCGCCGTTGAGGGGCACCGTCCCCAGGACATTGACGGCAGGCCCGGGGCTGACGACGGCATACGGGAGGGAGATCAGGGAGGCGACCGCAAGGACGGCGAGGGTGACCGCGGCGACGACGACGAGGCGAACCGAGCGTCGCGACGCCGGCGCGACCGCCGCCACGGGGTTCTCCGACGACGCATCGCCGGGGCCGTCTGGCACCGGTTCGCCACCGGGGAGAACGACCGCCGGGTCGGTCGGCGAGCTCACGTGACACCCACCCACTCGTCGCCCCCGTCGGTGAAGTGCTGGTGCTTCCACACCGGCACCTCGGCCTTGAACCGGTCGATCAGCTCCCGACAGACGGTGAACGCCTCGGCGCGGTGCTCGGCACTGACCGCCGCAACCACGGCGAGGTCACCGACGGCGAGAGTCCCGACGCGGTGCACGACCGCGATCCGGACCGCCTCCCCCCGCTGTGCGAGCTCGGCCGCCAGGGCCGTGGCGGCGTCCTGGGCGGCCGGGTGCGCGGAGTACTCCAGCACCGTGACGCCGCGCCCGTGGTCGTGGTCCCGCACCACGCCGACGAAGACGACGGCCCCGCCGGCCCGCGGGTCGCGCACGGCCGCGAGCACCGCGTCGACCGACAGCGGCTCGGCGCTGATTGCGGCGAGCACCACCTCTGCGGCCGGCTGCGAGGTCACGGCGTCGGGTCTCCTTGACGAAGGGGCGGGCCGGCGACCGGCTCGGGCGTGGGTCAGGCTGCATTGTGTCCTACAGACCTGCGTATGCCGAAGTGCCCCCCACCGGTATGTCGTGCACCGGTATGCCGAGGCAGGCCATGATCAGGACGCCGCCCTTGTGTCGCCGGCGCCCTATCGTGTGGACCTGCTCCGGCGCAGGAGGTGATCCCGCTCACCCCTGACGCCGGGCCGGCCCAGCACCTCCGGACACCGGAGACCGCGGGGCGGCATACGGTGGGAACGGAACGATTCCTGACGCCAGGTGGTTGCACTGGTGGACCCACCGTCATGCAGGAGCCACCCATGGACCCCACCTCGCCCGGCGCCGGCGACCCGAACCAGCCGGCCGACCTCGCCGCGATGATCGAGCGGATGCTGCGCGGCGGCGCGGCCGACCCGCAGGTCGCGGCCACCTTGCGCGGCATGGGCGTCGACCCGAGCGACCCCACCGTCATGGCGGCGATGGGTGCCTCGCTGCGGACCTTCCTCAACCCCGCGACCCGGCCCACCCCGGCCCAGACCGCCCGGGATGCCGCGCGCGCTGCCGCCGCTGCGGCAGGTCCCGACCCGGTCGTCCCGGAGCCGGCCCGGCGCGCGGTCGCCGACGCGGTGGCCGTTGCCCAGCTCTGGCTCGACCCGATGACGACGATCGGCGCCCCCACCGGGTCGGCGCGGGCCCTCAGCCGGGCCGAGTGGGTGGACGCGACGATGAGCCAGTGGGACGAGCTGGTCCAGCCGGTCGCCGGCGGGATCAGCGGCGCCATCACCACCGCCCTGCGCCGCCAGGTCGACCAGCTGGGGTCGCTGTCGCCGGGGGATCTCGAGGGTCTCGAGCTGCCCGAGGGCCTCGCCGGGTTGCCCGGGGCGGAGGGCTTCGCGTCGATGCTTGCCAACCCCGGGGCCCTGGCCGACGCGATGCGCCAGATGGAGCCGCTCATGGGCCAGCTGAGCAGCGCCTTCGTCGCCGGCCAGACCGGTCAGGCGGTCGGCACCCTCGCGACCGACATGGTCTCCGGGACCGAGGTCGGGCTCCCCTTGCTCGCCGACGGGGCGATCGCCCTGCTGCCGGCGAATGTCGCGGCGCTTGCGGCCGGCCTGGAGCTCGACGAGTCGGAGGTGCGGCTCTATCTCGCGGTGCGCGAGGCCGCGCGGGCCCGGTTGTTCGAGGGCGTGGCGTGGCTCGGGCCGGCACTGGTCGGGGCGGTCCAGGACTACGCCAGGGAGATCCGGATCGACACCGATGCCATCGAGTCCGCCGTCGCGGGCCTGGACCTGGGGTCAGGCGGCGAGCCCGACCTGGACTCGATCCGCGCCGCCGTCCAGGACCGGATCTTCGCCCCCACTCCCACCCCGGCCCAGCAGGTGGCGCTCGGCCGGCTCGAGACCCTGCTCGCCCTCGTCGAGGGGTGGGTCGACCATGTCACCGCAGCCGCGGTCGCCCCGCACCTGCCGCACGCCGACGCGCTCGGCGAAGCCGCCCGTAGGCGCCGCGCGGGGGGCCCCGCGGAGAAGGCCTTCGTCGCGCTCGTCGGGCTCGAGCTGCGGCCCCGTCGGCTCCGCGACGCGGCGAACCTCTGGGCCGCGGTCGAGGCGGACGCCGGGATCGCCGCCCGCGACTCCCGCTGGGCTCACCCCGATATCGCGCCGACCGTCGCCGACCTCGACGACCCGCTCGGCTATGTCGACCGGGTCCGCGCGGACGCAACCGACTCCTTCGACGCCGAGCTCGAGCAGTTCCTCACCGACGCCGAGGGGTCCGCCGGGCCCGCCGGCTCGGGCGCAGGCGACGAGCCGCCGTCCCCCTCCTGACGTCGAACGCCGACTTCCCGTATGCCGAACCGCGAACCAATACCCCCCGGCCTGCTGCGCCTGCACGCCGATGCGCGGCACCGCCTCTCGGCGTGGGGCGCACCCACCCCTGACCAGGTCCGTCTCCGCGCCGAGTACCTCGAGCACCTTCGAGTCCACCCGGACGCGCTCTGGCGCAGCGGCCCGCCGGCCCATCTCACCGCCAGTCTGCTCATCCTCGACCCGCCCGCGGAGCACGTGCTGCTCACCTTGCACGCCAAGGCGCAGCGGTGGTTCCAGATGGGCGGGCACATCGAGCCCACCGACGTCGACCTGCCGCACGCTGCGCTGCGCGAAGGCCTCGAGGAGTCGGGCCTGAGCGAGCTGACCCTGCTCCCCGGCCCGGTCCACCTGGACCGGCATACCTTGTCGGGGGCGTTCGGGAGCTGTCGCGAGCACCTCGACGTGCGGTACGCGGCCGTCGCGACCGGCGATCTCGGGGCCACCGTCAGCGCCGAGTCGACGGACGTGCGGTGGTTCCCGGTCGATGCCCTCCCGGGCGGGGCGGACGCCGATGTGGCTCCCTTGGTCGCCGCGGCGCTCGCGGCGATGGCCCGCTGACAGCCGCGCAGTTCGGCGACGTCCGTGCAGGTCGGCGAGGTCCGTGCAGGTCGTCGCCGTCGTCGGACATCGCCAGTCCGGCGGCCGCCGAGACCCCCTCGAGGTAGCCGCGGGCCCGCTCCAGCCGGGGGTAGCCCTGGAGGAGCTCCCAGAAGGCCTCGTCATGACCCGGGGCGAGCAGGTGCGCCAGCTCGTGGAGCAGCACGTAGTCGAGGACGTAGGCCGGCATACCGCGCAGGCGCGTGGACAGCCGGATGGTGCCCTCGGCGGGGCTGCACGACCCCCACCGGCGGTTCTGGTTGGTGACCCAGCGGACCGAGGTGGGGCGGGCCCGACCGCCCAGGTAGGCGCGGGAGAGCTCGGCCGCGCGGGTGGACAGGCGGGCGTCGTCGGGGCGGCGGCGGGCCTCCCCGGTCTCCAACCGCCGGACCATCGTCGTGACCCACTGACGTTCCTCGGCCGCGGAGAACCGGGCCGGGATGAGGACGATCGTGCGCTCGCCGTCGCGGTAGGCGCTCACGGTCCGCCGCCTCCGCGTGCTCCGACGCACCACGACTTCGCCCACCCCTCCACCGTACGCTTTCCGACTCGCCCGTGGACGACACCCGTTCGTGCTCCGCGCCACGTGCGTGGCTGGTGGCCGAACCTGGTTTATGGTGGCTTCAGCCCACCGCGATTCTGCGGCAGCGTGAGACAAGGAGAAACGGCCAATGGCCAGCGAGACCTACGAGTTCTACTGCGTGAAGTGCAAGGCGAAGAAGACCGCCGAGGGCCACGTCGTCGTCAGCGAGAACGGTCGCCGGATGGCGAAGGGCAAGTGCCCGGACTGCGGCACCAACCTCAACCGCATCCTCGGCAAGGCCTGACGGCTCCTGACTTCTTCCGGGGCGTTCCGCATCACGCGGAACGCCCCGTTGTCATGTTTATCCACACCCCTACCCCCTCAAAGACACACCTTTAGAAGGCTTCTAAAGGTGTGTCTTTGAGGGGGTAGGGGGTGGGGCTGTGGATAACTGCGGCTGAGGGGCGGGGGTCTGCGACCCTTCCCGTATGACGCCCCGCCCCCGGATCAAGCCGCATCTGCGGCCGTTGCGCCGCGGGAAGGCAGCGGTGCAGTTCGGCCTGGACCCCGGCCCCGGGGCGGTCGTCCTCGAGGGGCTGACCGAGCGCGAGGTCGGCCTCGTCCTCGGGCTGGACGGCACCCGGACCCGTCGCGCGCTGGCCACCTTCCACCAGGTCGACCCAGCACGGCTCGACGCCATCCTCGACCTCCTCGGCGGCGCTCACCTCCTCGTCCCGGGCACCATCGACCGGGCCCATCTGGCGCAGCTACCCCCCGCCCTGGCCGCCGGCGACCTCGGCGTCGACGCGCACGCCCTGGGGATGGTCTACGCCGAGGGCATCGACGGCCTCCACTATGTCGCCGAACGGGCCCACTCCTGCGTCCTCGTCGACGGGACCGGGCCGCTCCCCCACACCGTCGCCACGGCGCTGCGGGCCGGTGGCGTCGGGACCGTCCTCGTCGGGGAGTCCAGCGTCGACGAGGTCGACCTCGACCTGCGCTCCGGCCGCCCGCCGCAGCACCCCAGCACCACCCCCGACCTCGTCATCCTTACCGCGTCGAACGTCCTCACCCCCGACCGCGCGACCCCGTGGCAGCGCCGCGGTGTCGCCCACCTGCCCGTCGTTGCCGAACCCCACCGGGTCACCGTCGGCCCGCTCATGGGCATCTCGGTGGACGCCCCCTGCGTCAGCTGTCAGCACCTTCTCCGCGCCGACCGCGACCCGCTCTGGCCGGCTCTCGTCGCCCAGTCGCACGCCCCCGGGCCGCGCCCGGCGACGACACCAGGCCGACGCCGCCCTACCCAGACTGAGACCTCGCTCACGCACCTGGTCGCCGGGGTGGTCGCGATGGTCACCTTCACCTATCTCGACGGCCAGCCCACGCCGTCCGGTATGGCGCTGGAGGTCTGCCTCCCGTGGCCCGACCTCACGCAACGTCGCTGGTCACGGCACCCGCACTGCTCGGCGCACGGCTCGGCCACGGCGACCGCCCGAGCGTCGGAGCACGATCGCGTCGACGTCCACGGCGGCGCCGACACCGCGTCGGCATACGCACTGTCGCGTTCACCAGGAAGGGACACAATGGCGGAGTGAGCGACATCCCCCGCAAGGCGGTGACTCGGGCGGCCAAGCTGGCCGCGCTGCCCGTCGGGTATGCCGGTCGCGCGGCCTGGGGACTGGGCCGCCGGGTCGGGGGCGCACCGGCCGAGGCAGTCGCTGCGGAGCTGCAGGCCCGCACCGCCCAGCAGCTCTTCGCCACGCTCGGCGAGCTCAAGGGCGGGGCGATGAAGTTCGGCCAGGCGATGTCGATCTTCGAGTCGGCGCTGCCGGAGGAGATCGCCGGCCCATACCGCGCCACCCTCACCAAGCTCCAGGACAGCGCCCCGCCGCTGCCCCCGGACCGAGTCCACGCCGTGCTCACCCAAGAGCTCGGCCCGCGGTGGCGGCGCCGGTTCGCCTCCTTCGACGACACTCCGGTCGCCGCCGCGTCGATCGGTCAGGTCCACCGCGCGGTATGGCGCGACGGGCGCGTCGTCGCGGTCAAGGTCCAGTACCCGGGCGCCGGGAAGGCGCTCATGGGCGACCTCCAGCAGATCAGCCGGGTCGCCCGGGTCGCCACCTCGTGGATCCCCGGCATCGAGGTCAAGCCCATCCTCGACGAGCTGCGGGAACGGATGAAGGAGGAGCTCGACTACCGGATCGAGGCCAACCACCAGGAGACCTTCGCGGCCGCCTACGACGGCGATCCGCAGGTGCACATCCCCCATGTCGTCCACGGCACCGAGCACGTCATCGTCAGCGAGTGGCTCGACGGCGACCCGCTCTCCAGGGTGATCGCCTCCGGCAGCAAGGCCGAGCGCGACCTGGCGGCGGGGAGGTACATGGACTTCCTCCTCTCGGGGCCAGGCCGGGCCGGGGTGCTGCACGCCGACCCGCACCCCGGAAACTTCCGGATGACCCCCCAGGGACGGCTCGGCGTGATGGACTTCGGCGCCTGCAACCGGCTCCCGGACGGTCTTCCCCCCGAGATGGGCGACCTGGTCACCCTTGCCGTCACGGGCGAGGCGGCCAAGGTCCTCGACCGACTCCGCGAGATCGGCTTCGTCCGTTCGACCATCGATATCGACCCGGACCGCCTGCTGGAGTACCTCGAGCCCTTCCTCGACCCTCTGTCCGGACCCGAGTTCACCTTCAGCAGGGCCTGGCTACGCGAGGTCTTCGCGCACATCAACGACCCGCGCCGACCCAACTACACCGTGGGCATGAAGCTCAACCTGCCGCCGGACTACCTGCTCATCCACCGGGTCTGGCTCGGCGGGATCGGCGTCCTGTGCCAGATCGGCGGCACGGTCCGCGGCCGTGACGCGGTCAACGCCCACTTCCCGGGGGCGGCGCTGCCCTGACGCGGCGCGGCCCAGACAGTGCTCCCCTGCCCTGGAGTCAGCACCAGCCCCCTCGCGCTACCACCACTCCGGCGCGAGCCGGCCCTCGATGCTGCGCAGGAACTGGCGGGAGCACCGGTCGCAGGTCCACCCCGGCCGGTCCGCCTCGACGCCATACGACCAGGTCAACCGCGCACCCGCCGGGTCCTCCGCCACCGCGCCGCAGGTCGCGCAGACCGGCCGCTCCGCTTTCCCCACCAGTTCCATCAGCCGCGGGCGGCGGCCTTGGCCGCCTTCTTCGTCGCCCGTACCTTCAGCAGCGACTCGGCGTCGACGACATCGGCCACTGACCGGTACGCGCCCGGCTCGCCATACGGGGTGGTCGCCTCCTCCCACCCAGGGGGCTGTATGCCGAGCTGCTTGCCGACGAGCGCGCCGAAGATCTTCGCCTTGGCCGCCCCGAAACCGGGCAGCGCCTCGAGCCGACGGACCAGGTCGGCGCCGTCGCGAGCCTGCGTCCAGATCCGGGAGGCGTCGCCGGCATACTCCTGCGCCACGACCGCGGCGAGAGACTGCACCCGCGCCGCCATCGACCCGGGGAACCGGTGGACCGCCGGGCGCTGCGCACACAGCGCGGCGAACTCGCCCGCGTCGGCCGCCGCGATCGCCGCCGGGTCGAGGGTGCCGAACCGCTCGAGGATCTTCGCCGGACCGGCGAAGGCAACCTCCATGGGGACCTGCTGGTCCAGGAGCATCCCGCACAGCAGGGCGAAGGGGTCCTCGCCCAGGACGGCGTCGGCCGCGGGGTCCTGGGCGATCTGGAAGCGTGGCATGCCCTCCAGGATGCCACCCGCGAGTCCCCCCAAACGCTGCTCGGGCGGTCCCGCCGGGTCGACGCCCGACGGAACCGCCCGCCCCCAGGTCGAGGTCACGCAGCAACCTCGTCCTTGCGGGGACGCCCCCGCGGTCGCTTCCGGGGGACGACGACGCCGGCGATGAACAGCTCCCCGCCCCAGACGCCCCACGGCTCGGCGCGCTCACGTGCCCCGGCCAGGCAGGACATCCGCGCCGGACAGGTCCGGCACAGTGCCTTGGCGAACTCGACATCGGCCGGGCTCTCGGCGAACCAGACCTCAGGGTCCGACTCGCGGCACGGGATCTGTCCGCCGGACTGCGTCGCGAGGACCTGCAGGTCGATCAGGTCGCTGAGCTGCACGTCGCTCACCTCCTCATGGTTCCGAGGACTTGTGGTCCTCGCCTTCGGTGGCCCTGGTGGTGGGCCGGTGGTGCTGGATGGTGGGGCCAGGTGGTCCTGGCCGGTTCGGGGGTGACCCGGAAAAAGCACCGAGGCCGCGGATCCCGGTGGGGGTTCCGCGGCCTCGAAGGTGGCCCTGCGTCTAGCGACTGCTAGACAGGAGGTCCTTGGGTGCGGAGAGATCCCGTGCCGAACGGCTCAACATCGCTGATGTGGCCATTGGACAGACCGGTCCCCTTGGCGCTGAGCGTGACGGGCGACAGGGTGAGGGTCGCGAGCGCACGGCACCGCGCGGCGTCATAGCCGAGGGTCCACGTTGTGGTGGTCATCATCGGTAACGCCCCTCCTTCCGTCGTCAGGTTCTCGGGCGGCATCGTGCCGCGGGCCTCAGGTTACGCCCGTCGCTTCAGGCTGCCAAACGATTTATCGAATGATCTTCTCAGCGGCCTCGTCCGGGTCCGCCCCGCCGAGGACGGCGAGCACTGCCTCGCCATACGTTGAGAGCTTCCGAGCGCCAACGCCGGACACCTCAGCGAGCGCCGATCTTGTCGCCGGTCGCCGCTCCGCGATCGCGGTGAGCGTCGCATCGGTGAAGACCACGTATGCCGGCACCTTGGTCGCCTTCGCGACGGCGCTGCGCCAGGTGCGCAGGGCCTCGAAGGTCGCCTCGTCATACGTCGGGGGGCAGGTGGAGCACCGGCCCACCTTGCGCTCGGCAGCGGTGGTGAGCTCGCGCTGACAGCCCGAACAGCGCCGTATGACGACCCGTCGCCCGGACCCCGGCCCACCCGAGCCGGACCCCGAACCGGACCGGGGCCGTTTTGGCGCGCTGCGCGCCCCCTCCCCGAGCACGGGCGCGGCGGCGTCGAGGAACCGGCTGGGCCGCCGGCTCGGCGAGGCCCCCGGCGTGCGGGCCTGCGCCCAGGTCACCCGCAGCTGCTGCCGGGCCCGGGTCACCCCGACATAGAGCAGCCGGCGCTCCTCGGCGATCGCGGCCGGGCCCTCGGCCATGGTGATCGGGATGAAGCCGTCGCTGCACCCGGCGAGGAAGACGACATCCCACTCCAGGCCCTTGGCCGCGTGCAGCGACGCGAGGGTCACCCCGGCCACGGTCGGGGCGTGCTGAGCGGCGGCCCGCTCGTCGAGGTCGCGGACCAGGTCGGGCAGCCGGGCCTCGGGCACCACGGCGACGAGCTCCTCGGCCAGTGCCACCAGCGCTGCGACCGACTCCCAGCGCTCCCGCACCGCTCCGGTGCTCGCCGGTGGCTCGGGGGTCCAGCCGCTCGCGGAGACGACCTCGCGGACCAGCTCGGGCAGCGGAATGGCGCCGTCGTCGGAGCGGGCCGCGCCCCGCATGAGCAGGATGGCGTCGCGGACCTCCTTGCGGGCGAAGAAGCGCTCCCCGCCGCGGACGAGGTAGGGCACCCCAGCCCGGGCCAAGGCGGCCTCGAAGGCCTCCGACTGGGCGTTGGTCCGGAAGAGCACGGCGATCCGGGCCGGGTTGTGGCCGCCGGCGACCAGGGCCGCGATCTCGGTCGCGACGCCCTGCGCCTCGGCGGGGTCGTCGGGATAGGCGGTGAGCGTCGGGGCGGCCCCCGGCGCGGCCTGGGCCTGCAGCCGGCCCCCACCGACGACGAGATTGGCCAGCCCGACGATCTGCGGCGTCGAGCGGTAGTTGCGGACCAGCCGGACCACCGGCGCGCCCCGGAACCGGTTCGGGAAACCGACGAGATGGGCCGGTGAGGCCCCGGTGAACGAGTAGATCGTCTGGTCCGGGTCGCCGACCACGCAGACGTCGCGCCGGTCGCCGAGCCACAGGTCGAGGAGCCGCTGCTGGACCGCGTTGACGTCCTGGTACTCGTCGACGACGAAGTGGCGGTACTGACCGCGGACCGTCCGGGCGATGTCCTCACGGTCGCCGAGGATGCCCGCCGTGACGAGCAGGACGTCCTCGAAGTCGATCGCGCCCCGGGCGGTCTTGGCCTCCTCGTACGCCTCGATGACCCGGGCCACCGCGATCGGGTCCATCCCCGCGGGGCTGCGCTCGGCCCGGCGCGCGGCGGCGGCATAGGTCGCGGGGGTGAGCAGGTTGACCTTGGCCCACTCGACCTCGGCGGCAAGGTCGCGGATCATCGCGCGGTCGACCTCGAGCCGCAGCCGTGACGCGGCCTCGGCGACGACCGGGGCCTTGTGCGGCAGGACCTGCGGGGCGGCCCCGCCGATCGCCTGCGGCCAGAAGTAGTGCAGCTGGCGCAGGGCGGCGGCGTGGAAGGTGCGGGCCTGGACGCCCGGGACCCCCAACGCCCGCAGCCGGGTCCGCATCTCCCCGGCCGCCCGTGCCGTGAAGGTCACCGCGAGGACCCGCTGCGCGGGGTAGGCGCCGGACAGGACGCCATACGCGATCCGGTGGGTGATCGCGCGGGTCTTGCCCGTCCCGGCCCCGGCGAGCACGCACATGGGCCCGAGCGGCGACGCGGCGACCTCGCGCTGCTCGGGGTCGAGGGCGTCGAGCACCTCGTCCGGGGTGGGCACCCACCGATCGTAGGCGGCCGCGCCGACAGCCCAGACGCGCGGCGAGGGGAGACCTCAGGAGGAGCCGTGGGAAGGGCCTCGGGAAGGAACGTCGGGTCTGCGGCGTTGCGGTCCGTATGACGTCCAGCACCCTCGCGCCCTACGTTCCGGCCCACGGCACCGTGACGATGTTCACCACGCCGTGGTGCGGCTACTGCCGCATCCTCAAGGAGGGCCTCAAACGCGCCGGCATCGGCTTCCGCGAGGTGGACATCGAGAGCGACCCGGACGCCGTGGCGGTGGTCATGGCGGCCAATGGCGGCAACCAGACCGTCCCCACCGTCGTCTTCCCGGACGGGACGACCGAGACGAACCCCTCAGCCAACTCGGTGCGCCGCAAGCTCGGCTGAGCACGCCGGTCAGGTACGCCCGGGCGCGGTCAGCGCAAGCCCGGGTCAGAGGAAGTAGACGAAACCCGGGCCCTCGTCGCGATAGGGCACCCCGAGCCCGTCCAGGGCGGAGCGCCACGACCCGGTGACGGAGGGGTCCGAGGTCTCGAAGCCGTGGTCGGCGGTCAGGACGATGGCGACCTCGTCGAGCATTCCGAGCCGCTCCAGGTGGTCCAGGAAGACGCCGAGTCGGGCATCGGACTGCTGCAGCGCCTCGCGGCCCATCTCCGAGCGTGGCCCGGCGCCGTGGTGCCCCGCGTCGGTGACGACATTGGCCCACCAGGTCAGCCGCGGCGCGCTCGCCGCATCGGCCCAGACCTGGAGCAGCTGCTGCAGCCCGGCGTCGTCGACGCTGACGCCCCACTCGAAGTACGAGTCGGCGAGATACTCGGGCCGGCGCAGGAAGGGCGAGTCCGCCGCCGGTGGGCGCATGTGGTCCATCGCGTCGGCGGTGCCGGCGCCGGCGGCCCGGATGAGCTGCATCGTCGAGTAGTCCGCCCCCCGCTCGATCGCCTCGTCGATGCTCGCGGTCCGCGCGCCAGGCCAGTCCGGCGGGCAGTGCGCGGCGACCATCTCGAAGACCGTCCGCGCCGCCGGCCGGAGCCATTCGGCGCTGCGATGCCAGGTCGAGGCGTCATTGGGGACGACCTGCTCCCCGGTCGCCCGGTCGTAGTAGACATTGCCCATCACCCCGTGCCGCCCCGGGCCGAGGCCGGTGAGGATCGCGGTGTGGTTGGTCAGGGTCAGGCTCGGGAACTCCGCGACCGCGCCGCCGCGCAGCGCCGTGCCCCGTTCGATGAGCCGCGCGACATTGGGCAGCACCCCCTCTTCGGCGAGGTGGAGCACCTCGCCGCTGTGCCCCCCGTCCCAGAGGATGCCCACCACCGCGCGCGGTCGCCCCGCGTCGAGGTCGAGGTATGCCGTGGCAGGGCGTCCGTCCAGCGGCGCACCCTCGGCGTCCACGAGGTCGGACTCGGGCACGCCCGCGAGAACGGCCAGCGTGGGGCCCACGTCGACGAGCCGGGCGTGGTCGTCGACATACCCCATCTGGCGCACACCGGCGCCGGAGAGGAGGAAGGGGGCCCGGGACTGGATGACGTCGAGCGAGCCGTGCTCGCCGACGTGGCCGCCCTGCTCGGGGAAGAAGTGCCGCGGGGTGTGGACGATCGCGAGGTCCGGGCTGCGGTCCGGGTCGGCGAAGAGCGAGCGGATCCGGGCCGCGGGATAGGGGTAGGCGTTCTCGGTGGAGACCGCCGGCGACGCCGCGGCGACCTCGCGCGCGTACGGGAGGAAGGCCATCGGGTCCTCCGAACCGATCGGGTCAACCCCAGCGACGACCTCCCGGGTCTGGTCGTCCGGCCAGCGCACCCGACCGAGGTGGTTGGCGGCATACGGCATGCCGTCCTCGACCCAGCAGACCAGGTCGACGACCGAGGCGAGCTCGGGCTGGCAGAGGGCGGCGACGGCGGCGTCACGGGTCATGGTCGTCTCTCCGGTGATGGTCAGGGCAGCGGGCTGGTGGGGACCGGGTGGCCGAGCCACCGTTCGATGATCCGTTTGGCGATCGAGATGCCGGTCGGGGTGATGATCTCGCCGGACGCGAGCGCGCCGAGGTACTCGGGCCGGCTCACCCAGCGGGCCTCGGCGATCTCGCCGGGGTCCAGGCGCAGGTCGGGGCGGTCGGTGCGGCAGGTGAAGCCCACCATGAGCGAGGCCGGGAAGGGCCACGGCTGGTTGCCGAGGTAGGTGATCTCGCCGACGTCGAGGCCGACCTCCTCGCGGACCTCTCGGGCCACGGCCGCCTCGAGGGACTCCCCCGGCTCGACGAAGCCGGCCTGCACGGAGAACCTCCGCTCCGGCCAGGTCGCGCCCCGGCTGAGCAGCAGCCGGTCGTGGCGGTCGAGGACGGACATGATGACGGCCGGGTCGGACCGGGGGTAGTGCTCGGTGCCGTCCGCTGTGCAGCGGCGCACCCAGCCGCCGTGGGCGGACTCGGTCGGGGCGCCGCATCGCGGGCAGCGCACGTGCGCCGCATGCCAGTTGGCCAGCGCGGACGCCGTGGCGAACAGTCCCGCGTCGACCCGGTCGAGGCGCTCGCCGACGACTCGCAAGGTCTGCCAGGGCGCCTGCGCCTCCGGTCGGGTCGGGTGGACGACCGCCACGTATGCCGTCCCTGCGTCGTCGCGGCCGAGGAAGAGCGCCAGCCGCTCGGCGTCCTCGGGGCCGGGGGGCCGGCGAGCCACCGAGAGGTCCCCGCCAGCCGTGGCCTGAACCGGCATCGCGTCGCCGGCGAGGTCGAGGACGACGGTCCCCGGGTCGGCGAGCAGGTCCGGCAGCAGGGTGGCGCGGGCGCGCTCCTCGGTCGCCCGGGACAGCCCACCGAGCGCCAGCGGCAGGTCGCTCAGCGGGTCCGACGGCACAGGGCGCATCGTACGACGCGTCGCGGGCACGGGTCGTACGGCGTCGCTGACGCCGCGGACGGGCCGGACGCCATACGGTGGACCCGTGACACGCAGCCCCCTCGTGCTTGCCGCCCTGGCGACCGCTGCCGTCCCCGGCCTTCAGCCGGTGTCGACGTGGAGCCCACCGGAGGGAACGAGCGGCCGCTTCGACGTGGCCTTCCTCACCGACGACCGGGACCGCAGCTGGGTCGTCCGCTCCCCCCGCTCCAGCGCCGACGGCGCCCTGCTTGACGGCAGCGCCCTGCTGCTGCGCCTCGTCGGGCGGCGACTGCCGTTCAAGGTGCCCGCCCCGGCCGGCTTCGTCCCGGTGCCCGAGGGCCGGGTCATGGTCTACCCGATGCTGCCGGGTCGCCCGATCGACCTCACCAAGGTGCCCCCGGGGGTCGGGCTGGCGACCGCGCTCGGCCGGGCCCTGGCCGCGATCCACAATGTCGACCGAGGCCTGTTCGAGGAGGCCGGCGTCCCCACGTATGACGCCGAGGAGTACCGCCAGCGCCGCCTCGCCGAGCTGGACCAGGGCGCCGGGACCGGGCATGTGCCGACGGGTCTGCTCGCCCGCTGGGAGAAGGCCCTCGAGGATGTCGCGATCTGGCGCTTCGCCCCGACACCGGTGCACGGTTCGCTCGCCGGGGACCGGATGCTCGTGTCCTTCGGCGATGCGGAGGATGTCGCGTCCGGGACCGTCGCCGCCGTGACCGGCTGGGAGCTCGCGAAGATCGCCGATCCGGCCGACGACTGGGCGGCCATCGTCTCGGAGTGCCCGCCGGATGTCGTCGACGACATCCGCGACGGCTACCGCAGCGTCCTCATCGAGCGCGCCGACCCGCACCTGGTCGTCCGGGCGCACCTGGCCGGCGAGCTGTCGCTGATGCGACGGCTGCTCAACGCGGTGGGTGCCGCAGACATCACTCTGACGACGACGATCGCGGGGCAGCTGCGCCGCCTGGACCAGTTCCTCGCGGCGACCAATGACGACGCCCTCTCGCTGCACGTCTACCGCGACGACCTCCCCGAGCCGTGGGCCGGTGGCCGCCACGCAGCGGCCGGCCCGGCCACGCCGGCCGCCCCGGTCGCCGCGGACGAGCGGCCGGCCGACGACTCGGTGGCGCTCGACGAGAGCTCAGGCGCCGACGCCGACGAGCGGTTCGCCGACCTCCCGGCGGTCGCGGACGGCCAGGGCGCGGCGGACGAGGCAGCCGAGCTGGGCGCCACCCAGCCGATCGACCTGGCCGAGCTGGACGCACTCGAGGCGCTTGACGACCCAGCCACCGCCGACCTTGTTGAGGCGGACGCCGACGCCGAGACCGACCCTGACGCTGACGCCGACGCCGAGACCGAGACCGAGGCCGACGCCCAGCGGCCCACCGAGTCGGCCTGACTCGCCTCGGCGGCTACGGGCTCGCCGAGACACCGTCGCGCTCGACCGGCAGCGCCTCAAGCACCGCGGCGAGCTGCGCCTCGTCCGGCAGGTCCACCGGCTGCGTCATACCGGTCCGGGCGTAGTAGAAGGCGGCGGACACCTCACCGTCAGTGAGCCCGGTGAGCCGACGGTAGGCGAGGGCGTAGGCACCGAGCTGGAGCGCCGCCACCCGGGCCGCATCGCCCTGCGGCGGGGTGCCGGTCTTCCAGTCGACGAGGATGACGCCCCCGGGACGGGGGAAGACCGCGTCGATGCGCCCACGAACCGCCACGCCCGCGACGACCGTCTCGACCGACAGCTCGAGCGCGAGCGGGGTCCGGTCCGCCCACGGTGAGGCGAGGAAGCGCTCCTGGAGCTCGGCGAGCTCGACATCCTCCGCGGCGTCGGAGTCCGCGGCTCCCGGCAGCTCGTCCCACTCCACGAGCGCCCCGCGGCCGTAATGCTGCTCGACCCAGGCGTGGAAGGCTGTTCCGCGCCGGGTGCTGACGGCCGTGGGAGTCGGCATCGGTCGGCGCAGCGCCCGCGCGAACCGCTGCGGGTCGCGGGCGAGGCGGACCAGGGCTGCGGTGGACAGGTGCGGGCCGAGCAGCGCCCGGGGAGGCGCCGGGATCTGCCGCGCGGCCTGGTCGGCGAGCAGGACCATCGCCCGCTCCCACGTCGGCCCGGTCGGCGCCGCCTCGGCGTCCGCAGCGTGGACCACGGCCGCGGCGGCCGCCTCGACCCCCGGCCGGGCCACCCGAGGACCGGGCCAGAGCACCGTCGGCCGCTCGACGAGGCGTGGGTTGGCGGGGGCAACCCCATCGACCGGCGCCGGGAGCTCGGCCCACCCGAGCGTGGCGACGCCGCGCCGACGCAGCTCGTCAAGCAGCGGGACGCTGACCCGCGGCGTTAACGGGTCGCCCCAGACCGCGGCGGTGAGCAGCAGCTCGTGCCGCGCCCGGGTCACGGCGACATACATGAGCCGTTGTTCCTCGGCCAGCTCGTGCGCGCCCGCGTCCGCCATGAACTGCTCGTATGCCGCCGCGAGGTCGGCGTAGTCGACCGCATCGGTGCGCAGGCGCGGCAGCCCGTCCGCGTCCCCGCGCAAGGGGTAGGGCACCCCGCTGGCGCCGAGGGTCCAGCCGCGGTCGGTCGGGGCGGCGACGACCCAGGCCGCGCCATCCCACCTCGAGGTCACCCCGTGCTCGCGGGCGGGGAAGACCCCCTCGACCAGTCCCGGCACGGCCACGACATCCCACTCCAGGCCCTTCGCCGCGTGTGCGGTGAGCACCTGGACGGCGTCGGTCGAGGACTCCAGCCGCGGCGAGTCGAGCCCGCGCTCCTGGTCCACCGCGGCAGCCAGCCAGGCGAGGAAACCGTTGAGCGTCGGCCGGTCCGCGGAGGCGGCGAAGTCGGCCGCGGTGTCGGCGAAGGCGTCGAGGTGGGCGCGGGCCGATGCCGGGCCGTGCTCGGGACGGGCCGCGACCTCGACATCCAACCCGAGCGCCCGTTCGGCGGCGACGACGAGATCGGCCAGCCCGACGCCCACGACGGAGCGCACCGTCGCGACCGACTCGGCCAGCCGGGCCAGCCGGTCCCTGGCCGCGGGGCTGAGCCGCTCCCCGCCCGGACCCACCCACCCGGGGGGCGGCAGGGACTCGACCGCCTCGGCCAGGGAGACCTCGACCACGGAGTCGGGGGCGAGGTCGACCGTGCGCCGGCCCGCCGGCCCGGCCGTGGCACCGGCCCCGGACGGTGCCGCGGACGCGGCCCGCCGCCCGAGCACCCGGGTCCAGGCATGGAGACCGTCGAGATCCGCGGCGCCGAGCGCGACGGGTGGGCCGGTGAGCAGCCGCATCAGCTGGTCCCCGCGCGCCGGGTCGGCGACGGTCCATAGCAGCGCGACGAGGTCGGCGACCTCCGGCGTGAGCAGCAGGCCACCGAGCCCCACCACCTCGACCGGAAGCCCGCGCTCCCGCAGCGCCTCGACGACCAGCGGGAACTGCGAGCGCTTCCGGCAGATGACCGCCGCCGAGGCACCGGTCCGCCGGCCGCTTGGGCTGGCCCACCGGTCCCGGACCCAGGACGCGATGGCGCTCGCCTCGTCCTCGACCGTCACGGCCCGGGCCACCGACACCGCCCCTGCGGACGCGTCCGGGCGGGCGACCAGGTCGGGCACCGGCACCCGGGCGGTCCGCCGCAGCGGTGCCGAGACGAGGTTGGCGACGTCGAGGATCGCGAGGTCGTTGCGCCAGCTGGTCCGCAGTGGCCGCACCGCGGCCGCCACCCGGTCCTCGCCCCCGTCCACCGCCCCGGCCGCCCCGGCTCGCCCGCCCGTCCCGAACTCCGCTGGGAAGCGGGCGATCGTCGTCGCGCTCGCGCCCCGCCATCCGTAGATCGACTGGTGCGGGTCGCCGACCGCGGTCACCGACACCACATTGTCCGCCCCGACCTCCGGGCCCGCCCAACGCAGCGCGCCCGCCCCCGCCCCGAAGAGCGACCGCAGCAGCACCAGCTGGGCCTCCGAGGTGTCCTGGAACTCGTCGAGCAGCACGGCCCGGAAGCGCACCCGCTCGCCCACCCCGACCCTCGGCACGTCGCGGGCCAGCCGCGCGGCCAGCGCCATCTGGTCGGCGAAGTCGAGGGAGTCCCGGCTGCGCTTGAGCTCGAGATACCCACGGACCATCGGGAGCAGCGCCCGCCGCGCTGCCAGCGCCTCCGAGACCTTGCGCATCGGGTGCGCGGACCGGCGCCCCTCCCCCGGCGGGACGGCCGAGAGGTCGGCGAGCACCTGGTCGACATACCGGGCCATCTCCTCGGGGGTGAGCAGATGCTCGGCGAGCTCGCCCGCGATCTCGACCACGGCGGTGATGACCGTCGACTCGGCCCAGCCGACCTCGTCCATCGGGCCGTCGTAGCGGGCCACCACCTCGGCCGCGTACTGCCAGGACGCGGCCTGGCTCAGCAGGCGCGACTCGGGCTCGACCCCCACCCGCAGGGCGTGCTCGCGGACGAGTCGGCCGGCATAGGCGTGGTATGTCGACACCGTCGGGGTGCCGCCGAGGACCTCCGCGCCGGTGCCGTCGTCCAGCCGGGGGGTCCACAGCCCGGCCGTGCGCAACCCCCGCAGCCGTCGGGCGATCCGCTCGGACAGCTCGGCGGCGGCCTTGCGGGTGAAGGTAAGGCCGAGGACCTGGTCCGGGTCGACCTGGCCGTTCGCGACGAGCCAGACCACCCGAGCCGCCATCGTCTCGGTCTTGCCCGAGCCGGCTCCGGCGACGACCAGCTGGGCTGCGGCGGGCGCCTCGATGACGGCGACCTGCTCCGCGGTGGGGGGCGGCAGACCGAGGGCGGCCGAGATGTCGGCCGCGCGGACGACACCAGGGGTGCTCACAGCCGTTCCCCCTCGGGCCGGACCGGGCAGCTCGTCGTCACCGGGCAGACCCGGCAGTGTCCGCCAGGGGCGGCGACCAGCGAACCGGCCGACATTCCCTCCGCCGCCGCAGCGACGAGCTCGCGCGCCCAGCCCGGCTCGGCGTCGAGCGAGATCGCCGGCTGGGCCTGGACCGAGGGCGAGGCGGTCGTCCCGGCGGCCTTCCCGACCTGGACGAGGGCAGCGCCCGCCGAGACGGACCCGAGCTCGCCGAAGGCACCCTCCTCGACGGCCTCCTGGTACGCACCGAGCTGGGGGTGCCGGGCGAGCTCGGCCCCGGACGGCTTGGACGACCCGGTCTTGAGGTCAACGACCCGCAGTGCCCCGTCGGCGGTCCGCCGCTCGAGCCGGTCCACCCGGCCCGACACGACGGCCCGGCCGAGCTCGACCCGCAGGTCCACCTCGGAGCCCACCGGCTCCCAGCCCGCCGCCTCGACGGCCCCGAGGTAGGCCGCGAGCCGGGTGACCATCGTCGCAGCGAGCTCGTGCTGCTTGTCGGTGGCCCAGGACCGGGGCAGGCCGAGCTCGCCCCAGCGGCGGTCCAGCTCGGCCCGGTAGACGCCGGCGTCGGCGGCGCCGAGCTCGTGAGCGAGCGAGTGGACCAGGGAGCCGAGGGTTTGCGAGCTGCTGCTCGGCCCCGATCCACCCCGGGTCGTCAGCAGCCAGCGCAGCCCGCACTTCTGGAAGCCGTCCAGCGCCGAGGGCGAGACGCGGACCGGTCGGTCCGGCTCGACGACCGGCCGGTCGTCGGTCGGGTGGAGCCTGGGCCACCACGTCGAGGGGGCCGCGCCGGGCACGCCCCGCTCGGCCAGCGCGGCGAGGACGGCCGCGGCGTCGGCGTCGGAACCCTCGCTGCGGGCCAGGTCGCGGCGCAGCCCGGCGACCAGCGAGGGGACACTGAGCCGCTCGTCCACCTCGGTGAAGGGGCGCAGACCATCGGCCTGCGGGTCGGGGTCGCTCAGCGGGTCGACGATGTCGAGGTAGACCGAGGGCTGCTCGTCCTCGCTGCGCACCGCCGTGACGAGGAGCCGTTCGCTCGCCCGGGACACCGCGACGTGGAAGAGCCGGGTCTCGTCATACCGCACGGCACTGTGCGCCGCCCGGAAGCCGAGCTCTCGACCGGACAGCAGGTCGACGAGGTCAGAAGAACCCAGCAGCGACCCGCGCAGCCGAAGGTCGGGCCAGACTCCCTCCTGCACCCCGGCGACGACGACGTAACGCCACTGCCGCCCCGCGGCCGCCACGGGGGTGACCAGCTCGACGACCTCCCCCGTCGGGGCTCGCTGGACCAGCGAGTCCGCGGCGACCTCCTGCCCGACGACATGGTCGAGGAACTCCCGGGTGCCAGCCCGCGGCAGCCGCTCGGCGAAGCCCTCCGCGGCGTCGAAGACCGCGAGGACGGCATCGAGGTCACGGTCGGCGCGGACGCCCGCGGGACCACCGGCCAGCGCAGCGGCCTCCCACGGCCCCGCGACCCCGAGGGCGGACCACACCGCCCAGAGCACCTCCGACGCCGAGCGGGTCGGCGCCATGACCTGCAGCCCGGCCTCGAGCGCGCGCTGCAGCCGAGCCAGCCGGGCCCCAGCCGAGCCAGCCTGCACCCGCAGCGCCGGGTCGAGCAGGGCCGCGCGGAGCAGCTCGTCGCTCGACCTCGTCCCACCGGAGTCGAGCTCGTGGGCCCGCAGCGCGCGCCGCAGGCGGCGCAGCGCGACGGGGTCGGTGCCGCCGACGGCGCCGGTGAGCAGGTCGACGACCGTGTCGACATCCGGCCGGTATGCCGGGTCGTCCGCCCGCCGGGCGACGATGTCGAGCAGGGCCAGCAGCGGGCGCACCGCGCGTTCGTCGCGCAGCGCCACTGCCGGGTCACCGGGCGTGACGGGCACCCCGGCCGCGGCCAGGCTGCGCCGCAGCGCCAGCGAGCGGGCCCGGCCGCGGACGACAACGGCCATCTGCGACCAGGGGACCCCGTCGAGCAGGTGGGCAGCCCGTAGCCGGGCGGCGACGAGCGCACCCTCCTGCGCGACGGCCCGCACCATCGCGACCTCGACCTGGCCGTCGGCGAGCAAGGGCGCAGGCACCGGGTCTCGCTGCGCGGCCCCCCCGAGGGCGCCGATCCGGCGGGCCACCGCGGCGGTCACCCCCAGCAGCGTTGCGCCCTGCCGGTACGAGGTCGGCAGGACGAGGGTCGGGCCGTCCCCGAGCTGGGCCCACCCGGACGCCAGGAACCGCGGGTCGGCCCCGCGGAAGGTCTGGACGGCATTGTCCGGGTCGCCGACGAGCACGAGGTGGACCCCGGCCGCGGACAGCACGGCGAGCAGCCGGGCCGCCGCCGAGGTGACCTCCTGGGCGTCGTCGACGACGACGAGGTCGAGCTCGGCGCTCACCCGGCCGAGCGCCTCCGGGTCGTCCTCGAGCCGGTCCGCGGCGGCGGTGAGCACCCACGCCGGGTCGTAGGCGCCCGGCCGGGACAACGCGGTGACCTCGTCATACTCGGCGAGCACCGAGGCCGCCGCGACCCACTCGGGTCGGCCGTGGGCGACGCCCAGCCGGGCCAGCTCGTCGGCCTCGACGCCGTGCTCGACGGCACGCATGAGCAGGTCGCGCAGCTCCGCGCGAAACCCTCGGGTCTGCCGGGCCGGCGCCACCGTCGCCGGCCACGCCGGCTCGGGGCGGTCACCCGCGGCGTACCCGGCGAGCAGCTCCCGGAGGATGACGTCCTGCTCCGGCCCGGTGATGAGCCGGGGCAGGGGGTCACCGGCGAGCGCCGCCTCCCGGCGCAGGATCGCGAACCCGAAGGCCTGGTGGGTCCGGGCCAGCGGCTGGGTCGACGTGCCGGCCACCCGAGCCGTCACCGCGTCCCGCAGCGCCGCCGCGGCGACTCGGGAGGAGGTGAGCAGCAGGGTCCGGTCCAGCGGCGACCCGGCCCGGGTCCGGTTGACCGCGATCTCGATGGCGACCGTGGTCTTGCCCGTGCCCGGCGCGCCGAGCACCCGGAGCAGCGGCACCCGCGCCTCGACGGCGGCCCGCTGGGCGTCGTCGAGCACGACCGGCCGCGACCGGGCCGGCGCGCTGCGCCACAGGCTCACCATGGGGTCATCCGACCACGGCCGACCGACAACCATCCGGGCCGTCGGGTCAGTAGGTGGCCATCGTCGGGTCCACCTCGCGGGCCCAGGCCAGGACGCCGCCGTCGAGGTTCGTCGCCCCCGGGTAGCCCGCCGCCGCGGCGAGCGCGGTCGCCTCGGCCGAGCGGGCGCCGCTGCGGCAGACCAGCACCATGGTCCGGGCCCGGTCGGCCAGCTCCGGCCGGGCGAAGGCCGCGCCAGAGCGGAAGTCGTCCAGGTGCACTGCCACGTATGCCGGCAGGGCCGCGATCTCCCGCTCGCCCTGCGGCCGGACGTCGACGACCAGCGGCGGGTTCGGGCCGGCCAGGGCGGCGGCCAGGGCCTTCGCCCCGATGGACGGGACGGCCGCCGCGTCGGAGGGTGGGGCGGCATACGCGGGCGTGGTCGCGGCGGCCGGAGGCGTGCCGGCGCCGCACACCGGGCACTGCGGGTTGGCGCGCACGCGAAGGGTGTCGAAGGTCGAGGCCGCGGCGTCATGGACGAGCAGCCGCCCGACCAGCGGGTCGCCGGTGCCGGTGAGCAGCTGGACCGCCTGGGTCGCCATGAGCGAGCCGATCACCCCGCACAGGGCGCCGAGCACCCCGGCCTCCCCGCACGAGGGCACCGATCCGGGCGGCGGCGGGTCGGGGAAGACGCACCGGTAGCACGGGCCCTGCCCGGCCCACCACACGCTGACCTGGCCGGCCACCCCGAGGATCGACCCCCAGACCAGCGGGACACCCGCCGTGACGCAGGCGTCGTTGGCGGCATACCGGGTCGGGAAGTTGTCGGTGCCGTCGAGGACGAGGTGGTGACCGGCGACGAGCTCGGCGGCGGTGTCGGAGGTGAACCGGGCCGCGACAGGGGCCACCACAACCCCAGGCGCGAGCTCGGCGAGGGTCGCGGCGACCGACTCGACCTTGAGCCGGCCGAGGTCGCCGACCCCGTGAACGACCTGGCGCTGGAGGTTGGACTCCTCGACGACGTCGTCGTCGACCACCGTGACCGACCCGACACCGGCCGCCGCGAGGTAGGTCAGCACCGGGGACCCCAGCCCACCCGCCCCGAGGACAAGGACCCGGGAGCCGAGGAGCCGCTGCTGGCCCTCGAGGCCGAGCTCGGGCAGCATGACGTGCCGGGCGTAGCGACGCAGCTGCGCCGCAGAGAGCGGACCCGCCGGGCCGGCCAGCGCTGGATAGGCCATGGTGGTGAGGGTACCCAGCCCTAGGATGTGGAGAGCACCACCGGGGGCCGACGAGGACGGGACGACGATGGCGAGCGTGGGACTGCCAGGCAGCGACCTGGATGACGAGCAGGTCCGGCGAGGGCAGCGGATGCCCCGCTCGCAGCGACGCGCCCAGATCCTCGACGCCGCCCAGCAGGTCTTCGTCGAGTCCGGCTACCACTTGGCCGTCATGGACGAGATCGCCGAGCGCGCCGGGGTGTCCAAGCCGGTCCTCTACCAGCACTTCCCCAGCAAGCTCGAGCTCTACCTCGCCCTCATCGACGCCTTCACCGACGAGATGCTCGGGCTGCTCCGGGACGCCCTCGCGGCGACGAACGACAACAAGGCCCGGGTCATGGCGACCATCGCGACCTACTTCGAGTACGTCTCGCAGGAGGGTGGCTCCTACCGGCTGATCTTCGAGTCGGACCTGCGCAACGAGCCCGAGGTGAGCTCGCGGCTCGAGGGCTTCTCGGTGGCCTGCGCCGCCGCCATGGCCGAGGTCATCTCGGCGGACACCTCGCTTTCGGCCGAGGACGCGCACCTGCTTGGCATGGCCCTGACCGGGATGGCCCAGATCGCCGCCCGAGACTGGCTCGCCCAGGGCGGTCCGGTGCCCCGCGAGGAGGCCGCCGCCGTGGTCGGGCAGCTGGCCTGGCGCGGGCTGGGCGGATTCCCCAAGCGGGGTCGGGAAGGTCGGCCCGCCGCCGCGGGTTAGCCTTCACACCAGGACCGGTCGCGCGTCGGGCGCGGGCCGGCATACGCACCAAGGAAAGGGAACCCGGTGGAGGTTCGCATCGGCGTCCGCGATGTCGCCCGCGAGATCAGCTTCGAGTCGGCCCAGTCGGCGACGGAGGTGCAGGACCAGGTCACCGCCGCCCTCGACGGCGGCTCCGTGCTGGCGCTCACCGACGACAAGGGGCGGGTGGTCGTCGTCCCCGTCGCCGCCCTGGGCTATGTCCACATTGGCGAGCAGGCCAAGGGTAGGGTCGGTTTCGCGACGCAGTGAGGGCGCGGGGGGCGCTCGTCAGGGGGTCGGCGCGGGATGACCCGCCCGGCGTGGCGAGTCGCGGAATGGCCCGCCACCCCTCACAGTTGTGATGTATGTCGCCCGGAGCCCTCCGGGGGACACCTGATCGGCCTGTGACCAGGTCGCTGACAGAGGTCAGGAGACGAGGGCGCAAGCCCTCAGAAGGAGTCATCATGATCAGCCGGATCCTCGTCTCGCTGCTGGCGGGCATCATCGTGGGCCCTCTGGCGCGCCTTCTGCTCCCGGGGAAGCAGAACATCACACCCGTCATGACCGTCGTCCTGGGGGGCCTGGGTGCGCTCGTCGGCTGGGCCATTGCCAGCTGGGGGAAGTTCGCGGACACGTCCGGCCCGGACGTCCTGCAGACCGTGCTGAGCATCGTCCTGGCCATGGTCTTCGTCGCCGGCTACGGCATGCTCAAGGGCACCGCGAAGTAGTCCGCACCTCGACCCTCCCGAACTCTCGGCTCGACGAGCCCAGGACGGATCGACAGGGGCCCGTGCCACCCGGCGCGGGCCCCTGTTCTTATGCGCTCCTGGCTGGCTCGCGGTCGGAGGGTCCGCCAACCCACCCGGGCCTCAGGCGGACAGACCGAGCCGCTCCATCCGGCGGGTGTGCTCGTCGGTGATCCGGGCGAGCATCCGGCCGAACTCGGCCAGGTCGGCGCCCACCCCGTCCACCCCGCCGACGAGCAGGGAGGTCAGCCCCTCCCGCTCGACCCCGATCCGCTGCGCCTCGGTGAGCATCTCCCCGACCAGCCGGCGGCCCCAGAGCGCGAGCCGTCCCCCCAACGCAGGGTCGGCGCTGATCGCCTCGCGGACGGTGGGGATGACGACCTCGGCGTGGACGGTGTTCGACATGACCTCGACGACGACATCGCGGGTCTGCGGGTCGACGAAGCGCGCGACCTCCGTGTAGAAGTCCTGGGCGACACCGTCTCCGACATACGCCTTGACGAGGCCCTCGAACCAGTCCCGCGGCCGGGTGCGGCGGTGGAACTCGTCGATGGCCGCGACGAAGGGCGCCATCGCCGTCTCGGGGTCGGCGCCGAGGGACTCAAGGCGCCGCACGATCGTCTCGTAATGGCCGAACTGGGCGACGGCGAGCTTGGCCACGGTGGCCCGCTCGGGCTGGGTCGGGGCCATCCCGGCATCCGCGGCGAGCTGGGAGAAGGCCATGAGCTCCAGGTAGGCAACGACGCCGAGCAGGTCGACGATGCCGTCGTGTGGTGCGGTCGAGGTCATGGCCGCGACGATAGCGCTCACGCGGTATGCCGGGCAGGGACCCTCGGCCACGGTACGATGGCCTGGTCACCGGTGCCCGGTCGGCCCGACGTAGCGACGCTGTGGCGTCGCCCATGAAGAACTCCGATCGGCCCGACCCACTGCGCCCGCCGTCCCGCGCGCGTCGACACCTGACCGTTCCCGGTGGTGTCCGCGGCCCGGACGATCCCGCGGGAGCCGACCCGATAGGCCCGTTCATGCTCACCATCGACAGCAGCGCCCAGACCACGCACGAGGCGCCCCCGTTCTCCGACTTCGACGTCCACCCCGATATCGTCGCCGCCCTGGCCGACATGGGGATCGTCACGACCTTCCCGATCCAGGCGATGACCCTCCCGGTCGCGCTCGGCCGGCACGACATCATCGGCCAGGCCAAGACCGGCACCGGCAAGACCCTGGGTTTCGGGGTCCCCCTCCTCAACTCGGTGGTCGCCCCGGGCGACGCCGAGTATGCCGACCTCCCCGCCCCCGGCGCGCCGCAGGCCCTGGTCGTCGTCCCGACCCGCGAGCTCGCCGTCCAGGTCTCCGGTGACCTCGCCGCGACGGCCAAGCGCCGCGGCATCCGGGTCCTCACCGTCTATGGCGGCCGCGCCTACGAGCCTCAGGTCGCTGCGCTGCGCGACGGCATCGACGTCGTCGTCGGCACCCCCGGCCGGCTCATCGACCTGGCCAAGCAGCGGCACCTCATCCTCGACAAGGTCCGTACCGTCGTCCTCGACGAGGCCGACGAGATGCTCGACCTCGGCTTCCTGCCCGACGTCGAGACGATCATGTCGAAGGTCTCCCCCACCCGGCAGACGATGCTCTTCTCCGCGACGATGCCCGGAGCGATCGTCGCCCTGGCTCGCCGGTACATGTCGCAGCCGACCCACATCCGCGCCATGGCCGAGGACGGCGTCGACTCGCACACCGTCGCGGCGATCGAGCACTTCGTCTACCGCGCGCACGCCATGGACAAGACCGAGCTGCTCGCCCGAGTGCTCCAAGCCCGGGGCCGTGGCCTCACCATCATCTTCGCCCGGACCAAGCGCACCGCAGCCAAGGTCGCCGACGATCTCACCGAGCGCGGCTTCGCGGCCGCCTCGCTGCATGGCGACCTCGGGCAGGGCGCCCGCGAGCAGGCCCTGCGGGCCTTCCGCAAGGGCAAGGTCGACGTCCTCGTCGCCACCGATGTCGCCGCGCGCGGTATCGACGTCGAGCACGTCACCCATGTCATCAACTACCAGTGCCCCGAGGACGAGAAGACCTACGTCCACCGCACCGGGCGCACCGGCCGGGCGGGCAACACCGGCATCGCCGTCACCCTCGTCGACTGGGACGACCTGCCCCGCTGGGGGCTGGTCGACAAGGCCCTCGACCTCGGGATCCCCGAGCCGGTCGAGACCTACTCGTCCTCGGACCACCTGTTCAGCGACCTCGACATCCCGGAGGGGACCACGGGCCGGCTGCCGAACGCGGCACGGACCCGCGAGGGCCTGGACGCCGAGGAGGTCGAAGACCTCGGCGAGACCGGTGGACGCAAGAGCCGCAGCGGCCACGGTGACCGTGGTGGCCGCGGCGACCGGGATCGGGGCGAGCGTGGCGGCCGCGAGCGCGGCGGCCGGGGTGGCGACCGTGGGGGCGCGCGCCCGGGCGAGCGCCCCGCGGAGCGCACCCGCGAGGCCGGCTCGGAGGGCGAGGGGTCCGGCAGCACCCGGCCCCGGTCGCGCCGGCGGACTCGGGGTGGTCAGTCCGGGGCTGGTGCGGCGCAGCAGGCAGGCCTGGGCTCGACGGCCAGCACGGACGGATCGGGCGCTGACTCAGCCGGCGAGGGCGGTGCCGCGCGTCGGTCGCGGCCGCGTCGGCGGCGGCGCACCGGCGCTGCAGGCGGCCCGGGAGCACTGGCCGCCGAGTAGGGCGCCGACCACCGCGCCGGTAGGGGAAGACCCCGGCGAGAGAGTTCTGGCTCGACGCCTCAGCGGCGTCGGGGCAGCCCCTCACGCTCGATCACCGCGGCGGCGACCTCGCGATAGGCCGCGGCGCCCTTGGACCGCGACGCCGTCGTCAGCACGGTGCGGCCCAGTGCCGGCGCCTCGGCGAAGCGGACGCTGCGCGGGATCGGGGGCAGCACGGGCACCGCATACCGCTCCCCGACATCGGCGAGCACCGCGCGGGCGTGGTTGCTGCGGCCGTCATACAGCGTCGGGAGGATGCCGACGATGCGCAACCGGGGGTTGTGGGTGCGCTGCAGGTCGCTCACCGTGTCGAGCAGCTGGCCGACCCCGCGGTGGCCGAGCATCTCGGCGGGCATCGGGATGACCAGGCCGTCGGCCGCCGTCAGCGCCGCCAGGGTGAGCACCCCGAGCGACGGGGAGCAGTCGAGGACGATGACGTCATAGCGGTCCCGCAGCGGCGCCAACGCGGTCGTCAGGGCCTCGAACCGGTCGGCCCTCGGCAGCAGCACCGACTCGGCCGCGGCGAGGTCGAGAACTGCGGGCATGACGTCGACGCCGTCCTCTCCCGCGACGATCGCGTCGGTGGCCGGGCAGGTGCCGACGAGGACGTCGTAGACCGAGCGGAGCACCGCGTCCGGGTCCACACCCATGCTGAACGTGAGGCAGGCCTGGGCGTCGAGGTCGACGAGGAGCACGCGCAGGTCCTTCTCGGCAAAGGCCGCCGCGAGGGTGATCGCGCTCGTGGTCTTGGCGACGCCACCCTTCTGGTTCGCCAGTGCCAAGACGTATGCCGCCATGCTCACTCCTCCCACGATGCCGGTGCGTCGTCGCTGTCCAGGGCCGCCCACGACGACTGCTCCGGCCCCATCTGTTGTCCGTCCGGACAGTGCGCACGGTAGTCGCACCAGCGGCACAGCGGCGAGGGCGAAGGGCCCAGGAGCGGGGCGTCAACACCCTGCTCGGCATACTGCGCGTCGGCCTTGCGCAGGTCGGAGGCGATCGAGGTGGCCTCGGCGAGCTTGCGGCGCAGCGACTCCTCGGTGTGCTCGTGGGCGAGCACAGCCCCGGTGGGGACGTGGTGGAGCTCGACCCGGACGCACCGGCGGCGGAACATCCGCCACACCGCGGCGGCATACAGGGCCAGCGGCAGCGAGGTGCGCGCATCGTCGGGGTGCAGCGGCCGGCGCGAGGTCTTGTAGTCGACGACGACCAGCTCGTAGCGGCCGGGGTCGTCGGTGCGGAGCCGGGCGTCAAGGCGGTCGACCCGGCCGGTCAGGGCCAGCCCGTCGAGCTTGACGGCGACGGTCCGCTCGGTACCGACCGGCTCGTCGGTGGGCGGGTTGGCCGCCAGGTATGCCGCTGCCTCCGCCGCGGCCCGCTCCCGCCAGTGCGCGCTGTGCCCTTCGTCCCGGTAGCCGACCGGGATCCAGCCGGAGCGCACCAGGGCGGCCGCCTCGCCGGGGGTGCGGCGGGCCGGGTCGAGCGTCCACCAGTCGCGCAGCGCATTGTGGACCGAGATGCCCAGGCTGGTGTGGGCGCGCTGCGGGCGCGCGGTCGGTCGGGGCCGGTCGAGATAGGCGAAGCGGTACTGCCGGGGGCAGGTCAGCCAGCTGAGCAGCCGGCTGGGGCTGGCGAGATACAGCCGGGGCGGCATCCCGGGCAGCTCGAGGGCCGACGACCCGGCGACGGGATCGGCAGCGGGCTCGGCCATCGGCTCAGCCCTGACCGGAGACGAAAGCCCGGACCGAGTCGGCGACCATCTGCACCGCAATCGCCGAGAGAAGCAGACCGGCGATCCGGGTGACGAGCATCGTCCCGCTCTCGCGCAGCACGCCCCGGATCCGCCCCGCGAAGCGCAGCGTCAGCCAGACCACCGCCATCGCGGTGACCAGACCCGCAGCGACGGCGAGATGGTCCAGAGGCTCCCTGGCGCCCTGGACCGCGAGCATCGTCGCGACGATCGCCCCGGGCCCGGCGAGCAGAGGGGTCCCGAGCGGCACGAGCGCGACATTGGCCGCCGTCGCGGAGTACTGCTCCTGCTCCTTGCCGGTGAGCAGCTCCAGCGCGATGAGCAGCAGGAGCAGCCCGCCCGACCCCTGCAAGGCCGCGATCGAGATGTGCAGGTAGTTGAGGATCTGCTGGCCGAAGACGGCGAACGCCGCGATCAGGCCGAACGCGACGAGGGAGGCCCGGCGCGCGGCAGCCACCCGCTGACGGGGGGTGAGCGGCGCGGTGACGGCGAGGAAGATCGGCACCGCCCCGGGTGGGTCGAGGATGACGACCAGGGTGACGAAGACCGACCCCCATTGGGTGAGCCAGGTCGTCATGAGGTCGTCCTCGCGTCGGTGGCGGCCGCGTCGATGGCCGCAAGGGTGTCGGGGTCGGTGAGGTGCTCACCGAGCCGGTTCTGCTTGCCGGTGCCGTGGTAGTCGCTCGCCCCGGTCTCCAGCAACCCCAGTGTGACGGCTAAGGCGCGTCCGCGCCTGCGGGCCGCGTCGTCATGGTCGCGGTGGGCTGTCTCCAGCCCGAAGAGCCCGGCCGCAGCGAGCTCCTCCACCATCGCCTCGGAGCCGGCATACGGGGTGCTCCCGAAGGGGTGCGCGAGGACGGGCACTCCTCCGGCGGCGCGGACTGCGCGGACTGCGTCGGCCGGGTCCGGAGCGTAGTGCGAGACGACATACCGGCTCCCGCCGTGGAGGAAGCGGCGGAAGGCCTCGTCGCGGTCGCGGACCACCCCACCGGCGACGAGGGCGTCGGCGATATGCGGGCGCCCCGCCGTCGCCCCGGGCGGGACCTGCGCAGTCACCTCCGCCAGCGTCACCGGTATGCCGCCGGCGGCGAGCCGGTCGACGATGCGCTGGAGCCGGGTCTGGCGGGAGCTGCGGGTGTGCTCGGTCTCGGCGAGCAGCCACAGGTCGGCGGGGTCGAGGTGGTAGGCGAGCAGGTGCAGCGACCGGCCGTCGCGGGCAGTGGAGATCTCCACCCCAGGGACCACCCGGACGCCGACCCGCTCACCGGCGGCGACGGCGTCGGACCAGCCGGCCGTCGAGTCATGGTCGGTGATCGCGACGACGTCCAGTCCGGCCTGGGCCGCGGCGACGACGAGCTCGGCGGGCGAGTCGGTGCCGTCGCTGGCGGTCGAGTGGGTGTGGAGGTCGATGCGCTGCACATGTCCACCCTAGGAGCGCCGACCGACAGCGGTGCACGGGCTGTGCCAAGGTTGGCCGATGCGCCACGGGCTGACCATCCTCCCCGAGCACGCCTGGCCGGTGGCGGCCCCGATGTGGCGGGCCGCCGAGGAGATGGGCTTCGACCACGCGTGGACCTACGACCATCTCGTGTGGAGCGGTCTGCCGAACGCCCCGTGGATGGGAGCGGTCCCGACCCTGGCGGCTGCCGCCCAGGTGACGGCGTCGATCGGGCTCGGCACCTTCGTCAGCTCGCCGAACTACCGCCACCCGTACGAGTTCGCGCGGGACGTCCTCGCACTGCACGCCGTCAGCGGTGGCCGGTTCCGGTGCGGGCTGGGGGCCGGTGGAACCCTCGACGCGGGCATCCTCGGCCAGGACCTCACGGTTCGTGAGCGCGTTGACCGGTTCCACGAGTTCGTCCCGCTGCTCGACCGGCTGCTGCGGGAGGACCACGTCGACCACGCCGGGGCCTGGTACACGACCCGCGACGCCCGGACTCTGCCTGCCCCCGTCCGCGCCGAGGTGCCCTTCGTCATCGCCGCAAACGGGCCGCGCTCGCTGCGGCTGGCCGCCCGGTACGGCGACGGCTGGGTGACCACCGGGGCCGGCGGTGACGACGTGGACGCCTGGCTCGCGGGGGTGGCCGGCCTGTGCCGACGGCTCGACGAGGCCGAGGCCGAGGTGGCTTCTCAGGATGCCGGGGCCAGACGGCGCCGACTGGACCGCTACCTCTCCCTGGACGCGGGCCCGCTCTTCGCTCTGTCGTCGGTGCGGCTCTATGAGGAGCTCGTGGGTCGGGCCGCCGAGCTCGGGTTCACCGACGTCATCACCCACTGGCCTCGCCCCGACGGCCCGTATGCCGGGTCGACGTCCATCCTGGAGCAGGTCGCCGCGCAAGTCCTCGCCCAGAGGCCGGACCGGCATACCTGACGTGACCGACACCACCGTCACCGCGGCCAGCCCCCGATGGGAGGATCGACGAAGGATCCCCGGGCCAAGGAGCGGCGATGAAGACGGCGAGCGGCAACTACTTCGAGGACTTCGCCCTGGGGATGCGGCTGGTCCATGCCACCCCGCGGACCGTCACCGAGGGTGATGTCGCGCTCTACACCGCGCTCTACGGGCCGCGCTTCGGGCCGACGAACGGCCTGACCACCGCCCGGGCCATGGGCCTGGAGCGGATGCCGCTGGACGACCTGCTCACCTTCCACGTCGTCTTCGGCAAGACCGTCCCGGACATCTCGCTCAACGCCGTCGCGAACCTCGGGTATGCCGGTGGGCGGTTCGGCGTGCGGGTCTACCCGGGTGACACGCTCTCGGCGACCTCCGAGGTGATCGGGCTCAAGGCGAACCGGGACGGCAAGACTGGAGTGGTCTACGTCCACTCGGTCGGGGTCAACCAGGACGGCGAGACCGTCCTCGACTACGTCCGGTGGGTCATGGTCCGCAAGCGTGACGAGGCCTCACCGGCGCCGGAGACCGTCGTGCCTGAGCTGCCGTCGGTCGTCTCAGTCGACGATCTCGTCGTCCCGTACGACCTGCGTGGGGCGGCATACGACACCGTTCTTGGCGGCAGCCCGCACCTGTGGGACGACTACGAGGTGGGCGAGCGGATCGACCATGTCGACGGGATGACGATCGAGGAGTCCGAGCACATGCTCGCGACCCGGCTCTACCACAACACCGCGAAGGTCCACTTCAACCAGCATGTGGAGTCGGCCGGTCGGTTCGGGCGCCGGATCGTGTATGGCGGCCACGTCATCTCGCTGGCCCGGGCATTGTCGTACAACGGACTGGCAAATGCCGTGACGATCGCTGCGATCAACGGCGGCACGCACAGCTTCCCCAGTTTCGCCGGCGACACGATCTACGCCTGGTCCGAGGTGCTCGACAAGGTGGAGCTGCCCGGGCGCACCGACCTTGGTGCGCTGCGGCTGCGGACCGTGGCGACCAAGGATCTCGGCTGCGCCGACTTCCCGTACCGCGGCGAGGACGGCAAGTACCTCCCCAATGTCGTCCTCGACCTCGACTACACGGTGCTGATGCCGCGCCGCTGAGCCGCGTGTCGGAGCAACCTTCGGAGCCCTTCCCGCATAGACCTCGGTGACGGCGCCACCCACGGCGTCGCAGCCCACCGGAAGGACACCGATGTTCGGCATACGTCGCGAGGAGCGGGAGGCGGCCTTCACCGCCTTCATGACCTCCGCGTCCCCGAGCCTGACCCGCACGGCGTGGCTGCTCACCGGCAATGGCGACGCGGCGCAGGAGCTCGTCCAAGCCGCCCTGGTCAAGACCTATGTCGCCTGGCCACGGGTTCGCGATGGCCAGGCCCTGGCGTATGCGCGGGCCGTCCTGGTCAACCACCACCGTGAGCAGTGGCGCAAGTTCGGTCGGGAGGCCTCCGTCGACGAGACGCCCGAGCCGGCCGTCCTCGCCGAGCTCCGGTCGCCGACCGCGACCTCGGACGACCGGGACCAGATCATCCGGCTCCTCGACCACCTGCCTCCGCAGCAGCGAACCGTCGTCGTCCTGCGCTACTACGCCGACATGTCCGAGCAGGCCGTGGCCGACCAGCTCGGGATCTCGGTCGGCGCCGTGAAGAGTGCCGCCTCCCGGGGGCTGGCCGCCCTGCGCCCCCTGGCCTCGGCCGCGGCCCCCTCGGCCGCCGAGTCCGCCTCGACCACCACCCCCACTTCCCGCGAAGGGACGCTGTCATGAGCACCGACTTCGAGCAGGACCTTCGGCTGAGCCTCGGATCGGCCGAGCCGCCAACCTCGGCCATGCCCGAGCTGTCCGTCGTCCTCGACCAGGGCAACCGGGCGGTCCGACGCCAGACCGTGCGCCGTGTCGTCGTCGGCACCGCCGCGGTGGCCGCAGTGGCCATCGCCTCGGCGACCTGGGGGCCGACCTCAGGTCTCAAGGCCGACCAGCTGCCCGGGGCCTCGACGCCGGCGACCGGCGTGATCCCCCTGCAGCCCTTCACTGCGAATGACCCGGTCGGCACCACGACCGTGGCGGGCTCTTTCGACGTCCAGCGGCGGATCCTGACCATCACAGTCGGCGGCGAGGACCCCACGGTGACGCCGACCATCATGCCGACCATCACCGTCCCCGAGGTCGTCACGGCACCGATCGTCTCCGTCGCCCCCGGCCGACCCGACGTCATCACCGTGCTCCCCGCAGAAGCGACCGACATCGACATCGACGCCACCCCGAGGATGCGTCACGCCGGCACCCTCGGCGCGGCATTGGGTGCTCCCGCGCTCGGGTTCGCCATCACATACGCCGTCCTCTCGGGCCCCGCCCGAAGCGATGCCGCGGTGCGCTCGGTCTCGTGGACGACGGCGTCCGGGCAGCGGATCTCGACGCTGGGCGACCGGGTCGACCCGGTCACGGTGAGCCTCGCCGACGGCCGCGAGGCCTCCATGTGGGTGCTCGACAAGGCCGGCGTCCTGGCGCTGTCCGGGCCCGTCAAGGGCGAGTTCTTCACGATCCGGCTGGGCGACTTCGTCGACAGCCTGCCCCTCGTCTATGCCGGGCAGGGTAACAGCGCGAACTCCCAGGTGAGCTGGTTCGCGGCCTACCTCCTCCCCGCCGGCGCCACGGATGCCACGGTGACCTATCTCGACGGCTTCAGCCCGAAGACCGCCATGATCCTCACCCCCGCGCCTGGCGGACGGACCTTCGCGGTCCTCGACCTCGGCGCCACAGCGAAGGACGTCAAACCGATCCGCACGTTCACCTGGCGCGACGCAGCCGGTGTCGTGCATACCGAGAAGCCCTAGCCCGCTCCACGCAGGCCCCCTACCCCGGACCCGCGCCTTCGGACCCGCGAACTCGGACCCGCGCCACGGTTGTTCTGGTCTGCCACCCCTGCAACGGTGACAATCCGGAACAACCGTGGCGACGTCGTGGCAGGGCGACGTCGGGGCAGGGCGACGTCGGGGCAGGGCGCTGCCGGGGCAGGACGACGTCGGGGCAGGACGGTGGTCTTCGTCAGCGCACCCGAGCGGCGGCCCGTCCCCGCGCCTCGCGGATCAGGCGCGCGACCCGTTCGGGGTGGTCCAGATCGCTCCAGGTCAGCCGGACCACCTCGTACCCGAGGGCGCGCAGCGCATCCTCGCGCCGCTTCTTCCCACAGGACCTGGGGGTCGTCATACTTCATGCGGCCGTCGAACTCCACGACGACCCACCGGTCGACGAGGAAGTCCACCCGGGCGACGAACTGGCCGCGAGCGTCCCGAATCGGCACCTGACTCACCCAGGGCACGCCCCAGGCCATGAAGAACATTCGGACCCGGCTCTCCCCCGGCGACTCAGCCCGGAGGTCGAGCGAAGCGATCAGGCGTCGCGCTCGGCCGATGCCCGGACAGCCGCGCTGGCCGAGCCTGGCGACCACGCTCACGAGCTCCTCGACCGTTGCAATAGCCCCGACGCAGCGCGGCATCGACCGCCACGACGGCACCCTCGAGCGAACCGGCCGTCGCCACCAGCGGGGCCGACTCGGCGATCGCCAGCGACCGGGCGCCGCCGATGAGCTCAAGACGGGCAACGTCGTCCCACGGGTGAAGCCGGAGATCGGCCTTCGCACGCCGCCGCGTCACCCGCGCGTGGAGATCCACCCGGCGCAGGTCCACCCCCCAGAGCGGCAGATCGCTGAGAGCGAAGGCGGCCTGATGCGAGGCGGCGTCATGCGGCCGGACGAGCAGCGCCGCCCGGACCGTCAGCGCGAACCGTCGGTCAGGGTCGGCGGCGCGCCAGAGCTCCCCGGTGACGAAGCCGCCGCGCCGAACTCGCACCAGGACCTCGTGGGCAACGAGCCGGCTCACCTCGCTCGGCGACAGCCCGGCGCGGTGCAGCTGCGGCCAGCTCAGCACTCCACCTTGACCGGTCGCGAGATCGCAGAGCAGACCCGGGAGCACCGGCATCCCACCGCCCCTCCGGCCGAGCTGACGGCCGCGCGGCGGGATGTCGCCCTGGGGACGAGGGGCCGACTCGACCCCAGACCGGCTCGCCGCTGGTGCTCCCATGACGTCGATCGTCCCGGCCTCGGGGCCCGACCCGTCACCCAGGCGCGACGGCCTGGGGACGATGGGACGAGCCCGTCGGACGCCTGTGGACAATTGCTGCCGCCACGGTTGTTCTCCTCTGCCACCCCTAGAGGTATGACGAAAGCGAACAACCGTGGCGGCAGCGCCGCCAGCGCCCCCGGCCTCGGGCCCTGCCCGGCATACCGGCGGATGTGACAGGCTGGACGTATGGCCGACTTCGTGGGCGCACTCGACCAGGGAACGACCTCCACCCGGTTCATGGTCTTCGACCACCAGGGCCGGGAACGGGCCCGCCACCAGCTCGAGCACGAGCAGATCCTGCCCCGCGCCGGCTGGGTCGAGCACAACCCGCTGGAGATCTGGGAACGCACCCAGACCGTCATCGGCACCGCCTTGGCGAGCGCCGACCTCACCCACAGCGACCTCGCCGCGATCGGCATCACCAACCAGCGCGAGACCACCCTGGTGTGGAACCGGCAGACCGGCCGTCCGTACGCCAACGCCATCGTCTGGCAGGACACCCGGACCGACCAGATCGCCGCGGCCCTCGACCGTGACCGTCCGGAGCGGGGCCAGACGATCCGCCGCAAGGCCGGCCTGCCCCCGGCGACCTACTTCTCCGGCGGCAAGCTGCAGTGGCTGCTCGAGAACGTCGAGGGGCTGCGCGCCGACGCCGAACGCGGCGACGCCCTCTTCGGCACGCCGGACACCTGGGTGCTGTGGAATCTCACCGGCGGCCCGCACCGCGGCATCCACGCCACCGATGTCACCAACGCCAGCCGGACCATGCTCATGGACCTGACGACGCTGGACTGGGACGACGAGCTGCTCGGCTTCTTCGGGGTACCCCGAGCGATGCTCCCGACGATCCGGCCGTCCTCGCACGCGAGCGCGTATGGCGCCACGACGACCTTCGCCGGGCTGCGCGGCAGCGTCCCCATCACCGGCATCCTCGGCGACCAGCAGGCGGCGACGGTCGGCCAGGTGTGCTTCGCCCCCGGTGAGGCGAAGAACACGTACGGCACCGGGTGCTTCATGCTCCTCAACACCGGGACGACTCCGGTCCGCTCGACGAACGGCCTGCTCACGACGGTCGCGTACCAGCTCGGCGACGCGCCGGCGGTCTACGCCCTCGAGGGCTCGATCGCCGTGACCGGCAGCGCGGTGCAGTGGCTGCGCGACCAGCTGCGGGTCATCAGCACCGCGGCGGACATCGAGGCCCTCGCCGCATCGGTCCCGGACACCGGCGGCGTGTGCTTCGTCCCGGCCTTCAGTGGCCTCTTCGCCCCCTACTGGCGCTCCGACGCCCGCGGCGCGATCGTCGGGCTGAGCCGGTTCAACACCAGCGCCCACCTGGCCCGGGCCACCCTCGAGGCGATCTGCTACCAGACCAAGGATGTCGCCGACGCGATGGTCGCCGACAGCGGCGTCCCGCTTGGCACCCTCAAGGTCGACGGCGGGGTCACCGCCAACACCTTGTGCATGCAGATCCAGGCCGACGTCCTCGGCGTCGACGTCGTCAAGCCGGTCGTCGCCGAGACGACCGCCCTCGGCGCCGCCTATGCCGCGGGCCTGGCCACCGGCTTCTGGGCCGACACCGACGAGCTGCGGGCCAACTGGGCCCGCGACCGCAGCTGGTCCCCGACGACGACCGCGGACGAGCGCGCGACCGGGTACGCCCGATGGCGCAAGGCCGTCGAGCGTACGCTCGACTGGGTCGACACGCCCTGACCCCACCGACCTCCCAGCCGGACTTCCTGCCCGGCATACCGAACACCAGACGAAGCGAACGAGACGATGACCAGCAGTGTGGCAACCCCCCTTAGCCCCCAAACCCGCGCCGCCGCGATCGAGGCCCTCGCCGGCGGTGACGAGCTCGACATCCTCGTCGTCGGCGGTGGGGTGACCGGCGTCGGCTGCGCCCTCGACGCGGTGACCCGCGGCCTCAGGACCGGCCTGGTCGAGCAGCGCGACTTCGCCTCCGGCACCTCCAGCCGCAGCAGCAAGCTCATCCACGGGGGCCTGCGCTACCTGGAGATGTTCGACTTCCGGCTCGTCGCCGAGGCGCTGAAGGAGCGGGGCCTGCTGCTCACCCGGCTCGCGCCGCACCTCGTGCGCCCGGTCCCCTTCCTCTACCCGCTCACCAAGGCAGTCGTCGAACGCCCGTATGTCGAGGCGGGCCTGACGATGTACGACACGATGGCGCGCGCCTCCAAGCACTCGGCGGGCCTGCCGTGGCACAAGCACCTCACCCGCCGTCAGGCGCTGCGGCTCGCCCCGGCGCTGAAGTCCACCGCCCTGGTCGGCGCAGTCCAGTACTACGACGCCAAGGTCGACGACGCCCGGCACACGATGGAGATCGCCCGCACCGCCGCGACCTATGGCGCTCACGTTGCCTCCCGGGTGGCGGTCGTCGGCTTCCTCCGCCAGGGCGAGCGGGTCACCGGCGTGCGCGCCCTCGACAAGGAGACCGGCCGCGAGTTCGAGATCCACGCCCGTCAGGTGGTCAACGCCACCGGGGTGTGGACCGACCAGACCCAGGCCATGGTCGGCGAGCGTGGCCAGTTCCACGTCCGGGCGAGCAAGGGCATCCACCTTGTCGTCCCGCGGGACCGTTTCCACTCGACGACCGGCATCATCTTGCGGACCGAGAAGTCCGTCCTCTTCGTCATCCCGTGGGGCCGGCACTGGATCATCGGGACGACCGACACCGACTGGGCCCTCGACCTCGCCCACCCCGCAGCCACCTCCGCGGACATCGAGTACATCCTCGGGCACGTCAACCGCATCCTCGCCACCGAGCTCACCCAGGCCGACGTCGAGGGTGTGTATGCCGGCCTGCGCCCGCTGCTGTCCGGCGAGTCGGACCAGACGTCCAAGCTGTCCCGCGAGCACATCGTCGCCCACCCGACCCCAGGGCTGGTCGTCATCGCCGGCGGCAAGTACACGACCTACCGGGTCATGGCCATGGACGCGATCGACGAGGCCGCCCGCGCCCTCGGTGGCGACGTTCCCAGCTCGACAACCGAGAACATCCCCATGGTCGGGGCGGTCGGCTACCACGCGATGTGGAACCGGCGGAAGTCCCTCGCGGCGGACAGCGGCCTGCACGTCGAGCGGATCGAGAAGATGCTCATGCGGCACGGCGTGCTCATCACCGAGATCCTCGACCTCATCGCCGCCGACCGCACTCTCGGTGAGCCGCTCCCCGGCGGCGAGGACTACCTCAAGGCCGAGATCGTCTACGCCGCCTCGCACGAGGGCGCGCTGCACCTCGATGACGTCCTCGCCCGCCGGACCCGGCTGTCGATCGAGTCCTTCGACCGGGCCCTCACCGCCTCTCGACCCGCGGCCGAGCTCATCGCGCCCGTCCTCGGCTGGTCGGCGGCGGATGTCGACAACGAGGTCGAGCACTACCGTCAGCGGGTCGTCGCCGAGCGGATGAGCCAGACCATGCCGGACGACGCCTCCGCCGACGCCGCCCGGCTCGCTGCGCCGGATATCACCGGGTAAGCCGCCGGGGGCGTTCAGCGGTGTGAGGTCCGGCTGAAGTACGCGGTGCCCGCCGTCATCGTGCCGATGAGCTGCGGGACCGTGACGAAGGTGTAGCCCTTGGCCTTCAGCCCGGCGACGATCGCGGGGACGGCCGCGACGGTCGAGGGGTGGACGTCGTGAAGCAAGACGATCGACCCCGGGCGCGTGTTCGCCAGCACCCGTGCCGCGACGATCGCCGCGTCGCGGTCCCGCCAGTCGGCGGGGTCGACGTCCCAGAGGACCAGCGGTACCCCCAGGGTCCTCGTCGTGGAGTTGTAGGCCCCGTATGGCGGCCGCAGCAGCGTCGCTGAGACTCCACGCGCCGCGAGGGCCTCGGCGGTGCGGGAGACCTCGCTACGCTGGTCGCTCGCACCGAGCCGGCTGAGGTCGCGATGGCTCCACGTGTGGTTCCCGACGACATGGCCCTCGGCCGCCTCCCGCGTGACCAGCGCGGGGAGCGCCTGGACATTGCGGCCGATGACGAAGAAGGTTGCGTGGACGTGGGCCGCCGCCAAGGTGTCGAGCAGCGTGCCCGTTGACGGGCCGGGGCCATCGTCGAAGGTCAGGGCAACACACTGGAGCTTCGCGCAGTTGACCGTGCCGCCGGTCGGGGGCTGTGTCGGCGACGAAGTCGTCGACGGGGTGGAGGTGGTCGGGTTGGACGTCGGCGGGATGGAGGTCGGCGGGCTCGACGGTTCGCTGGTCGTCGGTGCGGTGGAGCCGACATAGGGCGCAGCGGTCCTCGCCGCCGCCTGGACGATATGACCGGCGCTACTCAGCCACGGGGCCGCGACCGCCTCCGGGACCGACACCGAGCTCATCCCGTCGCTCATCGGCCCGAGCGCACCTTCTGGGAGCGTGAAGCGGACCGATCCGTCGGGGCTGAAGTACATCGCGTCGACCGCCGCGGCGACCTGCTCGGGGTCGTTGAGCAGCTCGGGCAGGACGGTGCGCCCGTCCCGCTGAAGAGCGGCGGCGATATCCCGGACGGCGGCTGCGAGCCCGTCGGGAGTCAGCAGGTCCCGGCCGCGCCATACCTGGCCCGCGGTGACATCGGAGTAGTAGGTGACCGTCGAGTCGGCGCCGTCCGCTCCGTAGAACTCATACTGGTCGAGCTCAACACCGACCACGCGCCCGGCCGCCAAGGGGACCAGCCAGCCGAGGTTGAGCTCCGGTGGCGCGGTCGAGCTCGGGAGGGCGTCCCGCAGGAAGGCGCGTTCGCGCTCCCGGGCGAAGCCCTCGACGGTGTCGTTGAGCGCGGTCGCACCCGGAACGAGCGGCCAGCGCACGTCGATGGGCATGGTCGGGTCGTCCCGGACGATCTGGCCCGTCTTCATGCCGGGAAGCGACACGCCAACGGTGGCCTGCGGTGCCGAGACGACCAGTCGGGAGTCAGTGGTCGTCGCCGGTGTCGTGGGGTGGTCGGAGTCCGGCGGTGTGGCCGTGCATGCCGCGAGAAGTACCCCGACGAGGGTGGCCCCAATCCCCCACCGGCGGTGGGACGTTCGTCGAACCATACGTCCAGGCTACGAGACCGATGGCGCTCCAGCAGTCACCGCCATGCGGGGTCGCGGGGGCAGCATGCGAGCATGGGTCGGTGAGCAGCGAGCAGCAGGCCAAGAGCGACAACCGCCCCCGGCCGACCACCGACGAGTTCCGTTCCTTCGTCCGCGAGGGCTGGGCGCCCCGCCGTAGCGCGCTCCCGGCCCGAGCGCCTGCGGCGCCATACGCGCAGGCCCGGAGGGCGACCGTCAGCGACCGGTTCCCCGGCGAGCGGCTCGTCATCCCTGCGGGCGGGCTGAAGATCCGGTCCAACGACTGCGACTACGCCTTCCGCCCGCACTCCGCCTTCGCCCATCTCACCGGCCTGGGCAGCGACCGGGAGCCCGACGCGGTCCTCGTCCTGCACCCTCGTGGTGAGGCCGACGGTGGCGGGCACGAGGCAGTCCTCTACTTCCGGCCGCTGGCCGGCCGCGACACCGAGGAGTTCTTTGCCGACGCCCGCTACGGCGAGTTCTGGGTCGGCGCGCGGCCCACGCTGGAGGACGTCGAGGCCGAGCTCGGGGTCAGCGCCCGGCATATCGACGAGCTGCGCGACGCCTTGGCCAAGGACGCCGGCGCGGTCGCCCTGCGCGTGGTCCGGGACGCCGACCGCGATATCGCCGCTCTCGTCGACCAGGTCCGCGCCGAGGCCGGCGTCGAGGCCACCGAGGAGGTCGTCGCTGCGGACGAGGCTCTGGCGGCATATCTCTCGGTTCTTCGTATGGCAAAGGACGAGTACGAGATCGAGCAGATGCGGGAGGCCATCGCGGCGACCACGGTGGGCTTCGAGGCGGTCATCGCCGACCTGGCCGGTGCCGTCGAGCGAGGGCGCGGCGAGCGCTGGGTCGAGGGCACCTTCGGCCTGCACGCCCGGCACCAGGGCAATGGCGTCGGCTACGACTCGATCTGCGCGGCCGGCGACCACGCCAACACCCTGCACTGGATCAAGAACACCGGCGAAGTCCGCCCCGGCGACCTCATCCTCCTCGACGCGGGGGTCGAGGTCGACAGCCTCTACACCGCCGATATCACCCGCACCCTCCCCGTCGACGGCACCTTCACCGACGCGCAGCGCGAGATCTACGACGCGGTGTATGCCGCCCAACAGGCCGGGATGGAGGCGATCCGGCCGGGGGCGAAGTTCTCCGACATCCACGCCGCGGCGATCCGGGTCATCGCCGAGCACCTGCACGCCTGGGGGCTGCTGCCCGAGGGCGTCGGCGTCGAGGACACCCTCAACGAGGAGCACGGGCAGTACCACCGGCGCTGGATGGTCCACGGGACGAGCCACCACCTCGGCATCGACGTCCACGACTGCGCGCTGGCCACCCGGGAGCAGTACCTCGACGCGACGCTGGAGGTCGGCATGGTCGTCACGGTCGAGCCGGGGCTGTACTTCAAGGCCGACGACCTGCTCGCGCCGGAGCGGTTCCGCGGTCAGGGGGTGCGCATCGAGGACGATGTCGTCGTCACCTCCGACGGGTACGAGAACCTCTCCGCCGGTATGCCGCGGACGAGCGCCGACGTCGAGGCGTGGATCGCCGCCATCCGGGCCCGGTGACCGGCACGAGACACGCCACGGTCGTATCTGGCGAATTCGCCTCCGCCTCTGACTGCTCAGACGTAGCCTGTCCCGGTACGGCGGATGGGCCTGCAGGAGCCTCGAGCGTGACCGCCGGGGGGAGGACGACATCATGGTGAACGAGCTGGAGACCGGACGGGTCGGCGCGCAGTGCTCGCACTGCCACGCCGCGATGGTGGGGCCGGACGGTCCGCTGAGCTGGTCCTCGCGGACCGAGGCGCTGCACACCCTGGCCGGCCACGGGTGGGCCCGGGTGGACGGGGTGCTGCTGTGCGCGCGCTGCGCGCGGACGACGGAGTGTGCCCGGTTGGGTCATCCGTTCGGGTCCTGGGTCGACGACGAGCCCAGCGGTATGGCGACCCGCGCCTGCCGCGGCTGCGGGACGGTCGAGCACGCCCCGGCCTATGTGCGGCGGCCGGTCCGGGCGGGCGCGAGCGGCGCTCCCGCCGCCTGAGGGTCACCGCCATCTGACTGCCCGGCTGCTCGGTCCGGCACGGTTGTCAGTGCCCGGGCGTATGGTCGGCGTCATGATCGATCACTTCGGGATCAATGTCGCCGACATGGCTGCGGCGACGCGCTTCTACGACGCCGTGCTCGGCGTCCTCGGCCACCGGCGGGTCATGGACTTCGGTGAGGCCATCGGCTATGGCACCGACCAGCCGGTCTTCTGGATCTCCACCGGCCCGGTCGCCGAGGGACCCAACCGCGAGGTCCACATCGGCTTCTCCGCGCCCGATGTCGAGGCGGTGCGGGCCTGGCACGCCAAGGCGGTCGAGCTCGGCGCCGAGACCCTACACGAGCCTCGGATGTGGCCGGAGTACCACCCCGGCTACTTCGGCGCCTTCGTCCGCGACCCCGATGGCAACAATGTCGAGGCCGTCTGCCACACCGCCGGCCCGGACGACTGACCTGCCGCCTCCTGACGGCCCGCTGGGCAAGGGGCCCGTTGGGCAGGGTCAGCTGGGCAGGGTCAGCTGGGCAGGGTGTAGCCGGTCGCGGCGGTGATCGCGGCCACCACGGCGACGGCGTCGGGGGCGACGATGGTCCCCCCGACGACGGCCGGACGGCAGCCCAGGTTGATCCGCAGGGTCCGCGGGTCCCGGTCCGCGAAGGTCAGCAGCACCTCGAGGACCGGTGGGCCGGCTGGCCTGCCGGTCGGCTGGCAGGTGGCCGGGCCCCGGGTGGCGGGCAATGCGCGCAGTGCGGCGATGATCCCGGACGCGGCGCCGACATCAAGGTCGGTCGAGGTCCCCGACATGCCGGTGCGCAGGCAGACGCGCACCGCAGTGGGGTCGGCCGGCACGAAGGTCGCCGGCCCGGTCTCGTCGCGCGTGGAGCCTTCACACGCCCACCTCGGAGCCTCTCCCTGGGCGAAGCCGACCCAGGACCGAGCCTGGTAGGCCGCGGCCAGCGCCGGCAGCACGCCGTCCTGGGTCTCGAAGACGCCATTGGTCGCACCCGGGCACCCGCCACCGCCTGACCCGGGGGTCACCCAGACCACCCCGTCGGCATACTGCAGGCCGAGGGAGTACGACAGCGCCCCGGCGTCCGCGGCGCAGGCGTCGGCCGGACCGGCGACGAGATGGGCGAGGTCGAGCGGGATGCCGACGAGCGAGCCCGCCAGCGCCACCCGGTCAGCATCGAAGGCCGCTGGCGTACCACTGCCCACGTCGGCATACCGGCAGACGACCGCGTCGGTGGGCACCATGCCGGGGACCAGCGCGGCACTGAGGTCGATGGCGCCGGACAGGCCGGGGCCCGTCCCGACGCCACGGTCGGGGCAGAGCAGGGCGGCTTCCGTGGTGGTGCTGCTGGTGGCGGGCGGAGTGGCCGTGCTGGTGGTGGTCGGCAGGGAGGTCGCCGCCGGTGACTGGGACTGCGTCCGGCCGCCAAGGAGGTTCATCGACATCGCGACGGTAAGGACGACGGCGGCCACCCCGGCCCCACCGAGCACTGCCCGCGTCCGACGGCGACGGCGCGCCAGCTCGAGGACACCCGCCGGGTCGACCCCGAGGTCCGCCTCTGCTCCGGGCTGACCGATCGCACCCAGTCGGGCGATGATCTCGTCGTCGTGGCTCATGTCCGCTCCTCCACGGGTACGGGCGTGCTGAGCGCCACGCGCAGCCGCGCGAGGCCCTTGGCCGACTGACTCTTCACGGTGCCCGGAGCCACCCCGACGATCGAGGCGACCTGCTCCACGGAGAGATCGTCGACATACCGCAGGACGACGATCTGCCGCTGGCCGGGCGGGAGGAGGGCGAGCGCCTTGGCAAGCACCACCCGGTCGTTGACCGCATCGGTCGGCGCCGCGCTCGAGCCCGGCTCGGGCAGCACGTCGGTCGGCACCTCACCGCGCCACTTCCGCCGCCACATCGACCGCTGCAGCCGAACCATGACGGTGCGGACATACGCCTCGGGCTGGTTGTCGCGGACCCGGTGCCAGTGCGGCCAGGTGCGGGCCAGCGCGGTCTGCACGAGGTCTTGGGCCAGGTCGCGGTCACCGGTCAGCAGGTAAGCCGTTCGCACGAGGCGCGGCGAGCGCGCGACGACGAACTCCTCGAAACCGCTGGTCTGTGTCGACATCGGCCCTCCTCCCCCTGGAGAACCGGCTGGGCCCCCCGAACGGTTGCTTCCCGGCCTGCCGCGCTCGCCGGTCAGCCGCGCTCGAAGGTCCCGAGCGCGCTGGTCAGTCGAGCGGACCGGCTGGCGGGGCTGGTGGGGCCGGGGGCGCAGCCGGGGCGATCGGGTCCTGGGGCGCGGGAGCGCTCGGCGGGGTCCACACCGGCGCGAGGAGGCCGGCCTCACGGAGGATCTGCCGAGCCTGCTCGGCCACCTTGTGCTCGCTCAGCACTTCGTACTTGGTCGCGACGACCTGGCTCACCGAGGTGAAGTCCCGGTGCCCACCGGTCAGCCGATAGCCGATCAACGCCCAGACCAGCCCGAAGATCGCGCCGTACGCCATCGTCGAGCCGATGACGACGACGGGGCTGCGGCTGCTCTCGAAGAGCGAGAAGACCAGCCCGACGAAAAGCCCGAGCCACAGTCCGGAGAGCAGGCCGCCGACGGCGACCCGCCCCTGGGTCAGCCGGCCGGTGATCCGCTCCAGCTGCTTGAGCTCGGTGCCGACAATGAGGACGTTCTCCACGGGGAAACCCTGGTCCGACAGGGTGTCCACGGCCCGCTGGGCGTCCTCGTACTTGTCGAAGACCCCGAGCGAGAGCGGGTACGCCAGGGTCAGGCCTGGGAGGCGATTGGGTCGGGAGGGGGTCGTCATACTCATGGCTCCATTGTCCCCTGCCCAGACCGAGTCCGTGCACACCGATCCGTCCGGACCACACGAACGGCCACCACACCGTCCCCCCGAGGTCAGCCCTGGCGCTGGATCGAGTCGACCTTGTCGTCGATCATCCTCCGCAACAGGGGCGACAAGGCCGGACCAGCGACGCCGAGCAGGGCCATCGAGCGATTCGGGTAGATGGCAAACTGGCGCCGCTCGATCCCTTTGACCACGGCGCCGGCCACCTGGTCCGCTGGGATCGGCTTGACCGTGCCGGAGATCGCGGCGGTCTCCTCAGGCTTGGTCTCGTTCTCGGCGGCGAGCATCGGGGTGTCGACGTCCGGGGGGTAGACGCAGGCGACGTGGATGCCATGGGGCCTCAGCTCGTCCCGCAGCGACTCGAAGAGCCCCCGGACGGCGTACTTGGCCGGGCTGTAGGCCGAGAACCCGAACAGGCCCAGCAGCGCGGCGCCGGACGATATGGCGACGAGCGACCCGGTGCCGCGCGCGACCATGCTCGGGACGACCGCCTGGACGGGATAGAGCGTGCCGAAGTAGTTGACCTCGATGATCTCCCGGAAGACCTCGGGAGGGATCTGGAGGAAGTGCCCAGGGTGGGCCACCCCCGCCGAGGTGACGAGAATGTCCACCGGCCCGTATGCCGCAACCGCCCGCTCGACGCCGGCGTAGACCGCAGCAGCGTCGGAGACGTCGACGACATCGGCGCGGGCCTGTGCCCCGTTCCCGGTGAGCACCGCCGCGGCAGCCTCGAGCCGTTCCCGCCCGCGGGCCCAGATCGTCACCCGGGCCCCGCGGGCGGCCAGCGCCACAGCGGTCGCCAGACCGATGCCGCTGGACCCGCCCGTGACGAGGGCATGCGCGCCCCTGATCTGGACCATGTCGCCCTACCTTAGTTGTCCGCCCAGCGCCTGACACGTGACGCGCAGGAGCGCGGAGGAGCGGGCGCAAACCCCCGCAGCGCCGGCCGCCGGGGACCGGCGAGGGTCAGCCCTTGAGGGCGAACTCCTCGAGCAGACGACGACCGATGATCATCTTCTGGATCTCTGCGGTGCCCTCACCGATGAGCAGCATCGGGGCCTCGCGGTAGAGCCGCTCGATCTCGTACTCCTTGGAGTAGCCGTAGCCGCCGTGGATCCGGAAGGACTGCTCGACGACATTGGCGCAGTTCTCGGCGGCGAGGTACTTCGCCATCCCCGCCTCGAGGTCGTTGCGCTGCCCGGCGTCCTTGAGTCGTGCGGCCTTGACCATCATCTGGTGGCTGGCCTCGAGCCGGGTGGCCATGTCGGCGAGCCGGAAGAGGATGCCCTGGTGCTCGGCGATCTTCTTGCCGAAGGTCTCTCGCTGCTGGGCGTAGGCGATGCCGAGCTCGAAGGCCCGCATCGACAGCCCGCACGCGCGCGCCGCGACATTGACCCGGCCGACCTCGACGCCGTCCATCATCTGGTAGAAGCCCTTGCCGGGCACCCCACCAAGGATCTGGGCGGTCCTCGTGTGGTGGTTCTCGAAGACCAGCTCGGTGGTGTCGACGCCCTTGTAGCCCATCTTCTCGATCTTGCCCGGGACCGTGACGCCCTGGGCGGTCTCGCCGAAGCCGGACTCCTTCTCGATGAGGAAGGTCGTCATGTTCTTGTAGACGCTCTTCTCGCCGAGGTCGGTCTTGACCAGCACGGCGACGAGGTTCGAGGAGCCGCCATTGGTCAGCCACATCTTCTGGCCGTTGATCGTCCAGCTGTCGGTGTCGCCGTCGCGGACCGCCTTGGTGCGGATGGCCGCCACGTCCGACCCGAGCCCCGGCTCCGACATCGAGAAGGCACCGCGGACCTCACCGGTCGCCATCCGAGGCAGGTACTTCTGCTTCTGCTCCTCGGTGCCGTGCTGGATGAGCATGTAGGCGACGATGAAGTGGGTGTTGATGATGCCGCTGACCGACATCCAGCCGCGGGCGATCTCCTCGACCGTCAGCGCGTAGGTGAGCAGCGACTCGCCGAGCCCGCCGTACTCCTCGGGGATCATCAGGCCGAAGATCCCCATCTCCTTCATGCCCTCGACGATCTCCGTGGGGTACTCGTCCTTGTGCTCCAGCTCGGTCGCGACCGGGATGATCTGCTCGTCGACGAACTGACGCACCAGCTTGAGCAGCTCACCCTGGTCCTCGGTCAGTCCTTCGGTGGTCTGCAGGCGTCCCATGGGTCTCACCTTCGTTGGGTCCATGTGCGGTGGGGTCACTTGTGAGTATGCCGAGTGCCGCGTATGCCGGGCACGCCACCCCCCTGTGAGTCCGGTTACGCCGCGCCCTGCGCCGATATTCCGTTGCCGAGCGCGGGGTGTTGCCGCGAGCCTGGAGCCATTCCCACCATTGGAGAGCAACCTCGTGCCACCTGCAGAACCTCGCGACCCGACCGCAGAGCTCGCGGTCGACTCGCACCCGGACGCCCCACCCGAGGGCGAGCGCTGGTCGACCTGGGACGGGGCCACGCACGGCCCTGCGCCGCGACCCTCCTGGGTCGTCACCGAGCTCGGCGCCGTGGAGTCCGATCTCGGCGTCCTCAAGACCGGCAAGGAGGCCGACGTCCACCTCATCCGCCGGTGGGTGCCGGAGGACCCCGATCGCAGCTGCCTGCTCGCCGCCAAGCGGTTCCGGTCCAGCCACCATCGGCTCTTCCATCGCGACGCTGGGTATCTCGAGGGCCGGCGGGTGCGTCGTTCCCGGGAGATGCGGGCGATGGCGACCCGGACCGCCTTCGGCAAGGAGGTCATCGGGGTGCAATGGGCCGGTGCCGAGTTCGCGGCACTGGGCCGGATCTGGGAGCTCGGGCTTCCGGTCCCCTACCCGGTCCAGCTCTCCGAGACCGAGATGCTCATGGAGTTCATCGGCAGTCCCGACGGCCTGGCCGCGCCGAGGCTCGCCGACGCGCGGCCGCCCCGCGCCCTGCTCCCCTCCCTGTTCGACCAGCTCCGTGAGGTCATGCTCACCCTCGCCGAGCAGGGCTGGGCGCACGGTGACCTGTCGGCCTACAACGTCCTCCTCGACGGTGAGCGCCTCGTCGTCATCGACTGGCCGCAGATCGTCGACATCGTCGGCAACCCGCACGGCCAGGACTTCCTCCACCGCGACGCGGTCAACGTCTGCTCGTGGTTCACCGCGAAGGGGCATGCCGCCGACCCCGAGCTGCTCTTCGGCGACCTCATGGCGGCGGCCGTCTCCCGCTGGTAGGCCCGGTCTCGCTGGAGTCGCGCGGCGCCGTGGGTGCAGGTCGGCATACATTCGTCGGTATGCCGGTGACCAGACGCGAGGCCCTCGCCGTCCTCGGGGCGGGCGCGCTGAGCGCGTTGGCCGGCTGCGGCGCGGCGACGCCGGCCGGGGTGACCGAGGCCTCCGGGACCCTGGCCACCTCGGCCTGGCCCGGTGCCCGGCCGCGGTGGCGACTCATGAGGCCGGCCGGCGTTGCGGCCCCGCGGCTCGTCGTCGCGCTGCACGGCAAGGGCGGCAGCGCCGACGACGCGTTCGACTCGGTGCGGCTCGGCGACCAGGTCGCCCGGACCGGGCTCGCCGTCGCCTCGGTCGACGGGGCCGGTCTCTACTGGCACAAGCGACGCGGCAGCGACACCGGCGCCATGGTCATGGACGAGCTGGTCCCGTTGCTGCGCCGTGAGTATGGCGTCAGCGCCTCCCCCATCGGGCTGACCGGGCTGTCCATGGGCGGCTATGGCGCGCTGTGGCTCGCCGTGGCCTACGGACCGACGCGGGTGGCCGCCGTCGCCGCCGAGAGCGCCGCGCTGTGGCGCCGCCCCGGCGACTCGGCGCCGGGGGCGTTCGACGACCGCGAGGACTTCGAGGCGCACGACGTCTTCCGCCACGCGAAAGCCCTGGCCGCGCTGCCGGTCCGGCTGGACTGTGGCACCTCGGACCCGTTCATCGCGGCGAACCGGGCGCTGGCCACGGCCGTGCCATCGATCGAGGCGACCTTCGACGCCGGCGGTCACACCGCCGAGTACTGGGCCGGACACGCCGACGCGCAGATGACCTGGCTGGCCGCTCACCTCACCGACTGAGCGGGGCCGACACCCCGTCGACCGGTGCCCGGCGCGCCGGGCACCGTCTGCGCGTCAGCCGAGAGCGGAGATGGCCTCGTGCGTCGCAAGCACCTTGCGCGCGGTGTCGACATGGAGGTTCTCGACCATCTTGCCCTTGTAGGTCACCACACCGGAGCCGCGCGCGACGGCCTCCTCGAAGGCGGCGATCATCCCGCGGGCGTCCTCGACGTCGGCCTCGCTCGGCGAGAAGACCTCGTTGCAGACGTCGACCTGGCCAGGGTGGATCAGCGTCTTGCCGTCGAAGCCCATCTGCCGACCCTGGACGCACTCGGCCCGGAAGCCCTCGGCGTCCTTGACGTCGTTGAAGACCCCGTCGATGATCCCGACCCCGGCTGCCCGGGCGGCCAGCATGGCCCAGGACAGCGCCGGCAGGACCGGCCCGCGACCGGGAACATGCAGCGCCCCGAGCTCCTTGACCAGGTCGTTGGTGCCCATGACGAGCACGCCGAGGCGGTCCGAGGCGGAGGCGAGCCGCTCCGCGCCGAGGATCGCCTCGGGGGTCTCGACCATCGCCCACAGCTTGGTCCGCTTCGGGGCCTTGAACCGCTCGAGGCAGCGCACCAGGTCGTGGACCATCTTCCGCGAGCCCACCTTGGGCACGACGATGCCGTCCGGGCCGGCCGCGCAGGCCGCCATGAGGTCCGGCCAGTGCCACTGTGTGCCGACCGCGTTGATCCTGATGGTCAGCTCCTTGCGGCCGTACTCCCCCGACCGCACCGCGGCGCAGGCCGCCTCACGGGCCGCGTCCTTGGCGTCCGGGGCGACCGCGTCCTCCAGGTCGAGGATGAGCGCGTCGCACGGGATCGTCTTCGCCTTCTCCAGGGCCCGCTCGTTGGAGGAGGGCATGTAGAGCACCGAACGGCGCGGACGGTATGACGGGTGGCGCATCGAGCGTCCTTTCTCGCAGGAGCTATCGGTCGAGGTCGGGCTCAGCCGGCCGCGGTGTCGGCATACGCCGCCGCCAGCGCCGGGTCGAGGGCCGCGAGCTGGTCGGCGAGGGCGAGGAGGACCTGGCACTGCTTGAGGCTTGCGTCGTCCTCCATCTTGCCGCCCAGCATGACCGCTCCGGTACCGTCCCCCATCGCCTCGACGACCCGACGGGCGTGGACGACGTCGGCGGGGTCCGGGCTGAAGACCTTCTTCGCCACGGTGATCTGGGCCGGGTGCAGCGACCAGGCACCCACGCACCCGAGCAGGTAGGCGTTGCGGAACTGGTCCTCGCACGCGACGACGTCCTTGATATCGCCGAACGGGCCGTAGAACGGGAGGATCCCGTTCATCGCGCAGGCATCGACCATCCTGGCGATGGTGTAGTGCCACAGATCCTGCTGGTATGTCGCCCGCTGGCCGTCGATGCCGGCCGGGTCAGCCGGGTCCGGGTCCTGACGCACGAGGTACCCGGGGTGCCCGCCCCCGACCCGGGTGGTCTTCATCCGGCGGGAGGCGGCCAGGTCGGCCGGGCCGAGCGAGAGGCCCTGCATCCGCGGCGAGGCGGCACAGATCTCCTCGACATTGGCCATGCCGCGGGCGGTCTCGAGGATGGCGTGGACCATGACCGGCCGGGTCAGACCGGCCTTCGCCTCGAGCTGGGCGAGCAGCCGGTCGACATAGTGGATGTCCTCGGCGCCCTCGACCTTGGGGATCATGACGACGTCGAGCTTGTCGCCGATGGCGGGGATCAGCGCGGTGACATCGTCGAGGAACCACGGCGAGTCCAAGGCGTTGAGCCGGGTCCAGAACTGGGTGAAGCTGCCAAAGTCGACCGCGCGACCGATCCCGAGCAGACCCTCACGCGCGGCGATCTTGTTCTCGGCCTTCACCCCGTCCTCGAGGTTGCCGAGGAGGATGTCGACGGTGCCGACGAGGTCCGGCACCTTGGCGGCCATCTTCGCGTTGCTCGGGTCGAAGAAGTGGATGACCCGGCTGGGGCGCACCGGGATCTCCCGGAGCGGGGCGGGAGCCCCCATCGCCAGTGGTCGGAAGAAGTCCTTGGCGCTGCGCATGAGCCCACTCCCTGGGGGTCGGAACGGTCGTCGGAACAGCAGTCGGTGCCCTCTCGGCACGCTAGCAGCGGGGCGGCATACCGACCTATGACTCAAGCCCTATGACGGTGCTCACCCCGGGCCACTACCCTGACAGGGTGAGCGAACCCGCGGCTGCCACCCCGCCCCCCGCCGACAACCCCGCCGCCCTGCTCGGCGAGGCCATGACCAAGTCAGGGATCATGTGGATCGAGATCCCCGGCGACCGGGCCTGGCCCGCGTGGTACGCCTGGAACGGGGAGACCGCCTACGTCCTCAACGGCCCCGGCGAGCAGCATCTGCCGTGGCTGCCGCCCGAGGTGACGATCATCCTGCGCTCCAAGGACACCTGGGCCCGCCTGCTGCGGGTCAAGGCCCGCGCCGAGGTGCTCAACCCCAAGCTCATCGAGTACGCCCCGGCGGTGGAGGCGCTGGCCGCCAAGCGGCTCAACGCCCCCCCGGACGCCGAGGCCGCCTGGCAAGCCGAGTGCACCGTGACCGCGCTGCGCCCCGACCCCCAGCCGCTCGAGGCCCCGGGCAGCTTCCCCGACACCGTCGACCTCGCGCCAGCACCGACCAGCGACGCGGCGACCTCGGGATGGCGGCCCTTCCACGTCCGCGGCCGCGCCGAGTCGATGCGAGCCCGCCGGATGCGCCGCCGCCGCGGCTGACCACCCCCCGGCTCACCGACCGGGCACCGGCCAGGGTGCCAGACCTGGTACCGGCGGCGCCGCCGCGCCGACATACCATGAGTGGTATGCCGCACCCCACCCGCGAGTCGTTGCTCGCTGCCCTGGCCACGGTCAACGACCCCGAGATCCGCAAGCCGATCACCGAGCTCGGCATGGTCGAGGACGTCCTCACGACCGAGGACGGCCAGGTCCTGGCGAAGATCCTCCTCACCGTCGCGAGCTGCCCGCTCAAGGAGCCGCTGACCAAGGACGTCACTTCGGCGCTGTCGCGGGTCGACGGAGTCACCGGCGTGCGGGTCGAGCTCGGCGTCATGACCGATGAGCAGCGGGCTGCTCTGAAGACCCAGCTGCGTGGTGGCGTCGCCGAGCGGGAGATTCCGTTTGCGAAACCGGGATCGCTGACCCGGGTCTATGCCATTGCGTCCGGCAAGGGCGGGGTGGGCAAGTCCTCGGTCACAGCGAACCTCGCCGCCGCCCTGGCGGTCCAGGGGCTACGGGTCGGGGTGCTCGACGCCGACGTCTACGGCTTCTCGATGCCGCGGATGCTCGGCGTGACCACCCCACCGACGCAGGTCGACGACATGATCCTTCCGCCGGTCGCCCACGACGTGAAGGTCATCTCGATCGGCATGTTCGTCCCCGGCAAGCAGCCGGTCGTCTGGCGCGGCCCGATGCTGCACCGGGCGATGCAGCAGTTCCTCTCCGACGTCTTCTGGGGCGACCTCGACGTCCTGCTCCTCGACCTGCCGCCGGGCACCGGTGACATGGCGCTCTCCCTGGCTCAGCTGCTCCCCACCGCGGAGATCCTCGTCGTCACCACGCCGCAGGCGGCCGCCGCGGAGGTCGCCGAGCGCGCCGGTGCGATCGCCGTGCAGACCAGGCAGCGCGTCGTCGGCGTCGTGGAGAACATGTCCTGGCTCGAGCTGCCGGACGGCACCCGTCAGGAGATCTTCGGCAGCGGGGGCGGTCAGGCCGTCGCCGACTCGCTCACCCAGACCATCGGTGCCTCCGTGCCGCTGCTCGGCCAGATCCCGCTCGACACCCGGCTGCGGGAGGGCGGCGACAGCGGCGCGCCGGTCGTCCTGTCCGCGCCGACGTCCCCCGCGGCGGTGGCGCTACGCGCCGTCGCGAACGGTCTGGCCACCCGCGCCCGCGGGCTGTCCGGACGGTCCCTGGGGATCTCCCCGAGCGGCCGCTGACCCCTCTCGCCCCCGACGTCGACTCCGCTTTCCGGCCGGTCAGGTCGCTTCGGCGTCCCAGGGCGTCGGACGGGTGAGGTCGACGTCCGCGACCGGGGGTCGTACCGGCTGGTCAGCGGCGGCCGTGCTCGAGACCGACGCGGCTGCGGTGGCCGTCGTCTGGTCGGCCACCGGATCGGAGTCAGGGTTCGCCAGGGCCTCGCGGACGATCCGGCGCGGGTCGTACTGCCGCGGGTCATAGGCCCGCCAGTCCACCTCGTCGAACTCGTCACCGAGCTGGTCGCGCAGCTGGCTTCGTGCGCCATCGGCCATCCGCCGGACCCGTCGGACCAGCCTGGCCAGCTTGGCGGCATACTCCGGGAGACGCTCCGGCCCGAGGACGAAGACGGCGAGCACGGCGAGGAAGATGATCTCCCAGCCGTTGATGTCGATCGGTCCCACAGTCCCTCCTCTCCCGGGCAGGACGACCCTAGCCGCCAGCGGCCACCAAGGTCATCGTCACGGTGCGCGTCGTCCCGTCGCGGCGGATCTCCAGCGTCACCTGGTCGCCGACGTCCCTCGCGCGGACCGCGACGATCAGCTCGTCCGGGGTCGAGACGACCCTCCCCTGGAACCGGAGGATGACGTCGCCGGCGCGGACGCCGGCCAGGTCGGCCGGTCCGCCCGAGGTCACCGCGTCCTCCTTGGTGGACACCCGGACGCCCTCACCGTCATACGCCGTGTCGATCTTCACCCCGATCACGGGGTGGGTCGCCTTCCCGGTGGAGATGAGCTGGGCGGCGGTTGCGTGCGCCTTGTCACTGGGTATGGCGAAGCCGAGCCCGATACTGCCCGAGCTCGACGTGCTGCCGGGCAACCGGGCGATGGCCGAGTTGATTCCAATGACATGGCCCGCCATGTCGACCAGCGGACCACCGGAGTTGCCCGGGTTGATCGCGGCGTCGGTCTGGATGGCGCTGATATAGCTCTGCTCGGTGCCGTCACCCGCGGTGACGGGGCGCCCGAGTGCGCTGACGATGCCGGTGGTGACGGTCGCCTCAAGACCGAGCGGGGCCCCAACCGCGATGACCCCGTCGCCGACGACGACATCCGAGGACCGGCCGAACTGCAGCGGAGCCAGCGTGCCACCCGCGCTGATCCGGAGGACGGCGAGGTCGTAGGTGGTATCGCGGCCGACGATCTCGGCGTCCTGCTGGGTGCCGTCGGAGAGCTGCACCACGATGGTGCCGCCCGACGCCGCGGATGAGACCACATGGTTGTTGGTGAGGATGTGCCCGTTGGTGTCGATGACGAAGCCGGATCCCGTGCCGGAGCCTTGGGCATCCTTGACCCGGACCGTCACGACACTAGGGAGGGTCGCCGCGGCGATCTGAGCCACACTGCCCTGGGGCCGCGACGTCTGACCGGCAACCGGTGCGGGCAGGACCGCGGTCCCCGAGTCCGCTGCGACCTTCGCGCCGACCAGACCCCCGGCGGTGCCGGAGAGCAGGACGATGCCGAGCAGGGTGGCCACCCGACGCGCGACGCCGCGAGGCCGGAGCGGCTGGACGGGGTCGACGGCCGTTGGGAGCGGGGCAGGGAGCGGCACCGGGTGCGGGGCCGGAGGCGGCGGCAGGAGGACCGGGCCGGGGGCGGACGCAGCAACGCTGACCGCGCTGGTGTCATCGACCGGGAGCGCCGTCGTGACCTCGGCACCGTCCCACCGCGTCGCCGCGGGCGGGGGCCCCTCCGCAGGGACTGGGGTGATCGGATCCTCGGGGCCAGGGATGGATCCCTCCGTCAGGGCGGGTCTGGCCAGCTCCGCCGCGACGGGAGCGGGCGCTTCCTGCGGGCCGTCCGGCGGAACGGGCGGCTCGACCTCGACTGTCATGGGCTCGATTCTGCCGCCACGCCGACCCGGAAGCGCATCGGGGCCTCGGGCACCCGGACCGTTACTGCGGTCAACGCACCGAAGAGGGCCAGCCGGGCGGCCGGCGAGGGGCTCGCGACAACGGCGGCGGGGAGCTGGGCCGGTCCCGGAGCAGAGGGGTGGACCGCTCCCAGTCCCCACGCCACGGCGGCTGCCGCCCCCGCGGCTGCGGTGGCCAGCGCAGCCGAACGGCGCGGGGAGTGATGCAGCGCCGGGCTCGCGGGAGCAACTGTCCGCAGCTGGACCGGGCTCGGAGCCGGGAGCATGACAGAAGGTGTCAGCGCGCTCGGCCTGTCCGCCAGGCTCATCAGCATCGCCTCGAGGCCGGCCGACACCGGTGGCGTCGGACCGCAGCGCAACGCAGCGAGCAGCTCACGCTCACGGCGCACCGCGTCATAACAGGTGACGCAGGCGACGAGGTGCCGGTCGTGACGCAACAGCGTCCCGGCGTCAAGGGCACCGTCGGCATACGCCCGGACATCGGCGCCAAGGTGAGAGGTGCGGGTCATCGCGAGCCGGGCACCACCCGTCCAGGGATCGGGAGCCGCACGGGGCGACGGCTTGCGGGCGGGCGGGTCGCGGTCTCGGGTGCGCGGTGGGCGAGCGACTCGCGCAGCTGGGCGCGGCCCCGGTGGATGCGAGATCGGACCGTGCCGAGCTTGATCCCCAGCGTGGCGGCGATCTCCTCGTAGGAGAGCCCCTCGATGTCGCAGAGGACGACTGCGGCGCGGAACTCCGGCGACAGGGCGTCGAGGGCGCGCTGGACGTCGTCGTCGAAGTGGGTCTGCTCGTAGGCCTGCTCGGGCCCAGGCTCGGCGCTACGTAGCCGGGCCTCGGCATCCTCACCGAGCGCGTCGATCCGGATCCGCTGCTTGCGGCGCACCCGGTCGAGGAAGACATTGGTCGTGATCCGGTGCAGCCAGCCCTCGAAGGACCCGGGGGTGTAGGTCTCCAGCGACCGGAAGACCCGCAGGAAGACGTCGTGGGTGAGGTCTTCGGCATCGTGCGGGTTGCCCGTGAGCCGGTACGCCAAGCGGTAGACCCGGGGCGAGTGCTCTCGCACGACCGACTCCCAGGTGGGCGGCGTCCAGGGCGATGCAGCGGCCTGCGACATGGCAGAGGTGGTCACGAGTTACCTTCCCATGAGGACATCGAGTCCGACGAACACGTCCCGTCGATCGTTCCCGCGTCCCCTGGAAGAACGCTGTGAGGCTGCCGTGGATTCCACTCGCGACCACGCGACCACGACGTCCGGCAGCACCCCGGAGGCAGGGCACGGCGAACCCCACGCCACGGCGGCCGACACGGCGCGCCGCGCCGACCGGCGGTCGGCGTCGGGTCAGCGTAGGGTGACGACCATGACAGGTCAGCGGTTGGCGAGCTGGGTCTATGCGGAGGAGTTCGTCCCCGAGGACGACCGGCTCCTCGACGCTCGGGCCAGCGGCGAACGCCTCGGCGCGACACCGGTCGGCGCGAGCACCGGTGCGGCGCTGCGGGTGCTCGCCGCGACCTTGAGCGCGACCTCGGTGGTCGAGATCGGCACGGGAGCGGGCGTCTCCGGTCTGTGGCTGCTGCGCGGGATGCCCGCCGACGGCGTCCTCACGACCATCGACACCTCGGCCGAGCACCAGCGGTCCGCCAAGGCGAGCTTCGCCGCTGAGGGCATCCCCCACCAGCGCACCCGGGTCATCACCGGGCAGGCCCTCGAGGTCCTCCCCCGCCTCGCCGACGGTGCGTACGACCTCGTCGTCGTCGACGGGGACAAGCGCGAGTACCCCGCGTATGCCGAGCAGGCCGCTCGGCTGCTCCGCCGCGGCGGCGCGATGGCGCTGGACAACATGCTCTGGCATGACGCCGTGGCCGACCCGGCCGCCCGCGACGAGACCACCCGCACGCTGCGCGACCTCGGCAAGGCCCTCCGCGACGACGAGCGCTTCGTCACCACCCTCCTCCCGGTCGGCGACGGGCTCCTCGTCGCGGTCAAGCGCTGACCTCGGCCACGGCCGGACCCATCGAAAGGACCACTGTGTCGGCTCCATCAGGGGGCGTCGGGAGTGCGCCGGGCTTCACCGGGCTGTACCTGCGCCAGAAGGTCACCCTCATCGCGAACAAGTACTGGGTCCACGGCGTGTATGACGGGACGACCCAGGGCCCGGTCATCGCCTTCGCCGAGCAGAAGAAGATGAAGCTCCGTGAGGAGGTGACCTTCTTCGACAGCGAGGCCAAGGCGCAGGTGCTCTTCTCGTTCAAGTCCCGGCAGATCATCGACATGGCCGCGACGACGGACGTTTTCGACGGCGCCGGCGCGACGATCGGGGTCTTCCGCAAGGATGCGATGAAGTCGCTCATCAACTCCACCTGGCACCTGGAGGCCGCGGGCGTTGCCGCGACCGGTCGCGAGCGAAGCCAGGGCCTGGCCGTCATCCGCCGGGTCGCGGGCTTCGTCCCCGGTATCGGTGAGCTGCTCGAGGCCATCCCGTGGCAGTTCCACTTCGACTTCTACGACGCGTCGGGGTCGCTGGTCATGTCGAGCGAGCGCCAGCGCAAGCTGCGCGACCAGTACCTCGTCAGCCTGCCGCCGATCGGGGCCGGCGCCCCGCTGGACTGGCGGGTGGCAGCGGCGGTCGGCGTCGCGCTGGACGCCTTCCAGGGCCGCTGAGGCCACCGCGTCGGCCATCGACACGGCCGGCCTCCAGGCTCAGCGCAGGCCCTCCAGGTAGCGCAGCAAGAGGCGGGCGCCATACCCGGTCCCGCCCACCTGGTTCGTCCCCGAGTCGGTCTCGGAGCGCCCCGGGCCGGCGATATCGAGGTGCGCCCAAGCGCGCCCCCCGGTGAACTCCCGCAGGTACAGCGCAGCGACGATGGCTCCGGCCATCGGGGGCTTGCTCGACACGTGGCCGAGGTCGGCCACCGGTGAGTCGAGCCAGGGGCGGTAGTCATCGACGAGCGGGAAAGGCCACATCGGCTCCCCAGCGGCTCGCCCGGCGGCCAGCAGGGCCTCCTGGAGCAACTCGTCGGTGCTGAACAGCGGGCCGATGGACCGTCCCAGGGCGAGCGTCGACGCCCCGGTGAGGGTCGCCACGTCGATAAGCACGTCCGGGTCGAGCTGGCGGTCGGCATACGCGAGGGCGTCGGCGAGGACGATCCGGCCCTCGGCATCGGTGTCCCCGATCTCGACTGTCGTCCCGCCATACTGCGTGACGACATCGCCGGGACGGTAGGCCGAGCCGCTCACCGCGTTCTCGGCGAGCGGCAGCAGGCCGGTCACGCGCACGGGGATCTCGAGCCCCTGGCAGGCACCCAGGACAGCGAGGACGACGGCCGCACCGGTCATATCGGTCTTCATCGTCAGCATGCTCGCCGGCGGCTTGATGTCGAGCCCACCGCTGTCGAAGGTGATGCCCTTCCCGACGAGGACGACATGATCGACCCGGCGTCGCCGGCCGGAGGCCGACGTCTGGCCAGGGCGTCCCTTGGGCACATAGTCGATCCGGACGAACCGGGGCGGTGTGGCGCTCGCGCCACCGACCGCGAGCAGCCCCCCGAAGCCGTCCGTGCGCAGCGCGGTCTCGGACCACACCGTCGCCGTGGCCCCGCCCGCCTTGGCGACCCGCTTGGCCTGGTCCGCCAGCCAGGCCGGGGACTTGATATTCGAGGGCACCGCGACAAGGGCCCGGGCCAGCGCCGTCGCGGCAGCATGGGCCCGACCGTCGGCCGCCGCCCGCGCGTCGTGTCCGACGAGGGAGACGACGCCGACCTGGCGATAACGCGGCTTCGCGGCCCAGGTCGGCCCGACGAAGCCCCCGAGGAGCGCCCCCTCGACGAGGGCGCGGGTGTGCTCTGCCGACTGCGCAGGGATGCCGACCAGCAGCTCGTCCCGGTCTCGGGCGGCCCGGCCGAGGGCCGCTCCTGCCGCGCGCGCGTCCTGCGGCCGGTTCTCCCCCAGGCCAACGACCGCGACCGCCCGGATGCCCTCGTGGGTCGCCGGCACCGGGATGAGGACGACCGCCCCGGACCGCGACTCGGGGGCGTAGGCGGCCCGCACGGTGTCCGGCTCCAGGCCGGCCAGGCCCACCTGCGCGAGATCGCTCTCGGCCACCGCGAGCAGCCGGTTCGGCGGCGCGCCCGCTCGAGCCGACGGCGAGCGGTCCGTTCCGGTCGCGGCGTCGGCCACCACCTGCACGACAGGCAGGTCCAGCGGCGGCAGGGCGGGGGGAACCATGGCACCCCGAGCCTAGTGCCGCGTGCGCTCTGCAAGCCCGAGAACGGGACGACGCGGGCCGGTCCCTGGCCCGGACATGACGATGCCCCGGCCGGTGCGGCCGGGGCATCGTGAGGTCAGCTCAGGCCGAAGGGACACCCTCGCAGCCGGCAATGGCGTCGCGCAGGGCCGCAGCCTCGTCCGGGGTCATCTCGACGACCAGCCGACCGCCGCCCTCGAGGGGCATCCGAAGAACGATCCCGCGACCCTCCTTGGTCACCTCGAGAGGACCGTCGCCCGTGCGGGGCTTCATTGCCGCCATGGATCTCCCCTTTCTGGAGTCCTCCCGCCACTGGAGCGGGAGCCCGCAGGAAATCACACCGTGCGGGAGTACGACCGCCATTATCCCCGGAATCGCCCCCGTTGTGAAAACGGCGACAGGCCAGGTGCCGCCCGCAGGCCCGTGGGCGCGGGAGGATGGGAGCGACCTCCGCCCGACCGGAGGTGTCGCCGACCCCGTGACGAGGAGATCTCATGAGCTCACCCACCGACCACCCCTTGTCCTCCGGGACCGAGGCGCCAGCACCCGTGCTGTGCGAACGCGACGGGGGTGTCGCCACGGTGACCTTCAACCGGCCGGACGCGATGAACGCGCTGGACACCCCGACCAAGACCGCCCTGCTCGCCATCCTCCAAGAGCTTGCGGCGGACCCGGGCGTGCGCTGTGTGGTGCTCACCGGCTCGGGCCGGGCGTTCTGCGTCGGCCAGGACCTGCGCGAGCACATCACCTTGCTCGGCGCGCGGGACGAGAGCCTGTGGCGGACGGTTCCGGAGCACTACAACCCGATCGTCGAGCTGCTGGCGACGATGAACAAGCCGGTCATCGCGGCGCTCAACGGCGTGGCCGCCGGCGCGGGCGCAGCCTTCGCCTTCGCCGCGGACCTGCGGATCGCGGCGGACACCGCCGGGGTCAACCTCGCCTTCGCCGCCATCGCGCTGTCCTGTGACTCGGGGTCGTCCTGGTCGTTGCCCCGGCTGGTCGGTGTGGCGCGGGCTAAGGAGCTGCTCCTCATGCCGCGGACGGTCGACGCCCAGGAGGCGCTGCAGCTCGGTCTGGTCACCCAGGTCGTCCCCGCCGCGGAGCTGGCTGCCGCCGTGGCGGCGCTGGCCGGCCGGCTCGCCGCTGGGCCGACCCTCGCCTACGGGTCGATCCGTAACGCGGTCGCCTTCGGCAGCGCCGCCCCGCTCAGCGACGCCCTGGCCCGGGAGGCCGAGTACATGGCCTTCACCGGGGCCACCGCGGACCACCAGGCCGCGGTCGCGGCCTTCCTCGCCAAGGAGAAGCCGACCTTCACCGGTCGGTGACCTTGCGACCCCCGGGGACGCGTCCCCGGGGCGGGCGCCCGGGTCACGGTGGCCAGTCGCTCGGCGGGACGAACCGCCACAGCTCGTCGGTCCACAGGTACTGCCCCGCAATCGACGCCGCCAGGACGACGACGGTGGCGACGAGCACGTGGCGCCGCGGGCCGCGCCACTCGTCCGGCCCCGGGGGTCCCCCCGGCATACCGCCGCGCCGCCCCGCGGCCAGGGTCGCCACTGCGGCGAGCGGCACGATGGGGACCAGGTAGCGGAAGAGGCTGGTCACGGGGTCGAGCACGACGAAGAGGTATGCCGGATAAGCGACGCCCCAGGTGCGCATCGCCGGGCCGAGGCCGGCCGCCCATGGGCCCAGGCTGGCGCCAAGGACGATAACGGCGTAGCCGAGCAGGAACCAGCCCCCGCGGTCCTCACCGAAGAAGTACCGAGCGTTGTCCAGCCAGGGACGCAGCGGGGTGATGGTCCCGCTGCCGCGCCAGGCCGACATCGTGTCGGTGTATGCCGTCGGTGAACCCGTCGAGAGGGCGGCGATGCCGGGCCAGATCAGGCCCGAGACGCCGCACGCGGCGACCAGCCCGACCAGCCCGAGACCCTCGGAACGGCTGAGCCGGGCGCCCTCGGCGCGTAGCGACCGCCAGCGCAGGACCGCGGCGACCACGGCCACGACGGCCAGCGGGGCAGCGATGGGCCGAGCCACGCCGGTCAGCAGGGCCAGCGCCCCCGCGGTGGCCCAGCGCCGGGTCTCCACCGCCAGGAGGAAACCGGCGAGGAGGACCATGGCGAGAGACTCGGTGTAGGCGACCTGGAGGACCGGGCTGGCCGGCATACTCGCCCAGACGACGACGACGAGCAGCGCGCTGACCGGGCCGATCCGGCGACGAAGCAGCACCGCGAGCAGCACCGCGGCGACCGCGCCGAGGACCAGCGAGAGGGTCGAGGTGACGACCACCGGGTCCGCCGAGGTGAGCACGACCAGCGCCTTGGCGAGGAAGGGGTAGAGCGGGTAGAAGGCCCAGGCATTCTGCTGCACAGTCCCCCCGGCATCGACCGGCAGGGTGCTCGGGTAGCCGGTATCCATGACCTGCCGGTACCACTGGGCGTCCCACTGCTGGGTGAACGACAGGTAGGTGACCTCGGGTCCGGTCCAGCCGGTCGGCTCCTGGTACGAGCCCACAGCGACGAGGATGGCGGCGCTGACGAGCCGGCAGGCGGCATACGCGAGCAGGACGATGGTGACGAACCCGGGACGCCACTTCACCCGGGCCTCCGATGGCACCCGACGATGTGGTCGTCGACCAGTCCACAGGCCTGCATCGCGGCGTAGGCGGTCGTCGGTCCGACGAAGACGAAGCCACGAGACTTCAGGGCCCGGGCTAGCGCTGTCGACTCCGGGGTCACCGCGGGGACCTCGGCGAGCGACCTGGGCGCGGGGCTCTTCGCCGGTCGGAAGCTCCAGACGAGGGCGTCGAGCCCACCGTCGGCGCGCAATGCCACGACGGCTCGGGCGTTGGTCACGGCAGCGGCGATCTTGGCTCGGTTGCGGACGATGGCCGGGTCAGCGAGCAGGCGCGCCTCGTCCGCAGGGGCGTATGCGGCGACGACGTCGGGGTCGAAGCCGGCGAAGGCGGCCCGGAAGCCGTCCCGCTTGCGCAGGATGGTCAGCCAGGACAGACCCGACTGGAAGGCCTCGAGGGTGATTCGTTCGAAGAGGGCCTGCTCACCGTGGACCGGCCGCCCCCACTCGTCGTCGTGGTAGGCGAGGTACTCCGGTGGGCTGCCGGCCCACCCGCAGCGGACGACGCCGTCCTCGCCGCGGCGCAGTCCAAGGCCCGGGCCTGGTCCCGGACCGTCCTCCACGGGGCTCACCGGGTCACCCCGGCCTCCGCGAGCGTCCCCAGGGAGCCGACGACCCGCCCGAAGAGCAGCGCGACGGCCGGGTCGACGACGGGTGCCAGCCGCGCCCCCAGCCAGCCGGGCTGGACGACGATCTCCTCAGTCCACCGGACGAGGGTGGCCGCCTCGCCCAGGCCCTCGACCCGGACGTCGGCATACCCGCGGAGGACCCGCCCAGTTTTCCGTATGACGAACCGGCCCTGGTCGACACCATCGCCCGGGGGCTCCCACAGCTCGACCACCATGTCGTCATCGAAGCCGAGCTGCCCGATCCCCGTCGTCGCGGTGAACCGCCAGCCGACCCCCATCGGGCCGGGGTCCACCCGCATCCGGGTCAGTGGCATGACAGCCCCGTGACGGGCCATGTCGGTGAGGACCGCCCAGGTCCGCATCGTCGGCGCAGCGACGCGCCGCACCACCTGGACCGAGGCCATCCTCAGATCCACTCGGGCCGGTGCGGGGCCGCCTCGTCCTGCTCGGAGGCCGCGCCAGCCGGCTCGGTCTGCTCGGGTGCGGGGGATGTCGGCTCGGTCTGCTCGGCTGGGAGCTCAGCCTCGACTGCGGCTGCGGGTGCGGCTCCGGGCTCGGGCGCGGTGAAGATCCCCTCCTCGTGGACGACCGACCACTCTGCACCGGTCGCGGCGAGCCGGTCGCGCTCGGTGCGGAGCCGCTCGAGCTCGTCACGGAGCCGGTCGACGAGATCGTCGACCTGGTCCATCCGATACCCACGGACCCCGACGTCGAAGCGCACCGCGGCGATATCGGCGTCGGTGAGCGGGCGGTCATCGGGCAGGGTCTGATGCGCCAGGGAGGAGGTCGCCTCCCCCATCGTCCCGTCGACGCGGCCGACGACGAGGGCGACCGCGGCCGCCGCGGCAACGGCAGCACAGAGGACGAAGAACCACATCACGCGGACGATGGTGCCACACCAGGCCGTGCGAACCGGCGTGACCTGCCCGGCCGGCCGTCAGCCCGCGTTGGGGTTCGGCGGCGTGCCGTGCCCGGTTGTGGCCAGGGCGACGGCTTCCTCCGGGTCGTCGGTCAACGAGAGCAGGTCGACGTCGCCGGGCGAGATCGTCCCCTCCGTGACCGCCGAGCTGCGCAGCCAGTCGAGCAGGCCGCCCCAGTAGTCCCGGCCGACCAGGACGATCGGGAACTCGGTCACCTTGCGGGTCTGGACGAGGACGAGCGCCTCGAAGAGCTCGTCGAAGGTGCCGAAGCCACCGGGGAGGACGACGAAGCCGTGGGCGTACTTGACGAACATCGTCTTGCGGGCGAAGAAGTACCGGAAGTGCACACCGAGGCTGAGGTAGTCGTTCATCCCCTGCTCGAAGGGCAGCTCGATGCCCAGGCCCACCGACGTGCCTCCGGCCTCGAAGGCGCCCTTGTTGACCGCCTCCATCGCGCCGGGACCGCCTCCGGTGATGACGGCGTAGCCCGCCCTCGCCAGACCGGCGCCGATCTGCTCCCCGATGGCGTAGAACGGGTCGTCCTTCGCGGTCCGCGCCGAGCCGAAGACCGAGACCGCCAGCCCCAGCTCGGCGAGTGCGCCGAACCCCTCGACGAACTCGCTCTGGATCCGCATGACCCGCCAGGGGTCGGCGTGCAGCCAGTCGGCGGACTGCCAATGGTCCAGGAGCCGCTGGTCGGTGGTCTCGGCAGGGACATCCTTGCCGCGCAGGGTCACCGGCCCTTTGAGGTAGGTCCCGTGTGTGGTCCAGTTCACGCGGCCCAGGCTACGTCAGCCGCGGTGGCCTCCGGCGCACAACTGGCCGAACAGGGGTGGAGCGGCGGGCGTCGGACCTATGCCGAGCCGAACGGTATGCCGAGCCGAGTGGTATGCCGGTCCGCGCACGATCTCGGGGCCAGTGAGCAGGTCGTGGGCCGATCAGCCGAGCCAGCGGAGCAGCGCCGCCTCACACTTCTCGTACTGGCACACGGGGCACTGCTCGTCGTCCATGTGGGCCAGGTTCGGATCGCCCGGACCGAAGTTGACGGCCGGCACGCCCATCGCCGAGAAGCGAGCGACATCGGTCCAGCCTTGCTTGGCCACGACCTCCAGCCCGAGGGCGGCAACGAAGGCCTGCGCGGCCGGAAGGTGCAGACCGGGGCGTGCCCCGGCCGCATTGTCGACGACGGCAATGTCGAAGCCGTCGAAGACGGTGCGGACATGCGCCTCGGCCTCCTCCTCCGACACCGAGGGCGCGTACCGGTAGTTGACCGTGACGACGCACCGGTCGGGGATGACATTGGTCGCTGTGCCGCCCGAGATGAGCACGGCGTTGAGGGCCTCGCGGTACTCCAGGCCGTCGACGACCCGGGTCTGCGGCTGGTAGGCGGCGAGCCGGCGCAGCACCTCCGCCGCGTCATGGATGGCGTTGTGCCCCTTCCACGGGCGGGCGGAGTGAGCCGCGATGCCCTTGAGGGTCACCTCGGCGCGCAGTGTGCCCTTGCAGCCGCCCTCGACCTGCGCGTCGGTCGGCTCGAGGAGCACCGCGAAGGCGGCGTCGGCGATGAGCTCCGGTCGCTGCTGCTGCACGTGGAGCAGCCCGTTGAACCGGCTGTCGATCTCCTCCGCCTCGTAGCAGACGAAGGTGATATCCCGGGTCGGCTCGGGCAGAAGCTGGGCGACCCGCAGGAGGACCGCGACCCCACCCTTCATGTCGACCGTGCCGCGACCCCACAAGGTGTCGACGCCGCCGCTGGTCACCCGACGTGTGGGCAGGTTCGCCGGGTCGATGGTCAACGGGACGGTGTCGAGATGGCCGGCGAGGACGACCCGCTCAGGTCGTCCGAGCTCGGTCCGGGCCACGACGGTGTTGCCGAGGCGGGTGACGTGCAGGTGGGCCAGCCCGCTCAGGGCAGCCTCCACGGCGTCGGCGAGCGCCGCCTCCCCCAGGCTCACCGACTCGATATCGCAGATGGCAGCGGTGAGCGAGACCACATCCTGGCTCAGGTCGACCTTGGCGGGCATGGTCGTCACCCTACCGATCCGCGGTGGTCGCCTAGGCTGGCCCGTATGACGACCGAGCCGTCCGACACGACGACGACCCGATGGGCCCGTGGGCTCGGCCTGGTGACCCGGACCTTCGCCGGCCAGGTCCTCGACGCATGGTTCCCCGACCCGCAGCTGGGCGGCGACTATGACGACCAGGAACCCTTCCCCGCGCAGCTGCAGGCCCTGGAGGCCGTCGACGCCGCACGCGAGGTGCGCGTCCACTGCACCGGCATCGGCATCGACCTCGACGCCGCCCCCACGAACACCGTCGATGCCTACCTGCGGCTGCACTTGCTGAGCCACCGGCTCGTCCAACCGAACTCGATCTCGCTCGAGGGCATCTTCGCCGTGCTCCCCAATGTCGTGTGGACCAACTACGGGCCATGCGCAGTCGAGGGCTTCGAGCTGACCCGGGCGCGGCTGCGGGCCCGCGGGCCGGTCACCGTGTACGGCGTGGACAAGTTCCCCCGGATGGTCGACTATGTCGTCCCCACCGGGGTCCGGATCGCCGACGCCGACCGGGTCCGGCTCGGCGCCCATCTCGCCACGGGGACAACCGTCATGCACGAGGGCTTCGTCAACTTCAACGCCGGGACGCTCGGGGCCTCGATGGTCGAGGGCCGGATCAGCCAGGGCGTCGTCGTCGGCGACGGTTCGGACATCGGGGGCGGGGCGTCGACGATGGGCACCCTCTCCGGCGGAGGCACGCAGCGGGTGTCGATCGGCAAGCGCTGTCTGCTCGGCGCGGAGTCTGGCCTGGGCATTGCGCTCGGCGACGACTGTGTCGTCGAGGCGGGCCTGTACCTCACCGCCGGGACGAAGGTCAGCCTCCCGGACGGCACCGTGGCGAAGGCGCGTGAGCTGTCCGGTCAGTCCAACCTGCTCTTCATCCGCAACTCGGTGACCGGGGCGGTCGAGGCCCGGCCGCGCGACGGGCACGGGATCGTCCTCAACACCGCCCTGCACGCCAACGACTGAAGGACCCACGCTGAGCCCCGAGCCGCCCCGGCCCGCGTCGACCTCGCCCGTGCCCCGCTCCGTCTCGGACTCGGCCCGAGCGACAGTGCACCGGCGTCGCCGACGACTGCGCGCCGCCGGCGCCGTCGTCGCCTTGGCTGCGCTCTTCGCCGGCGCCTTTTTCGCCGTGACCAGATGGCTTGGGGGCGTCGCCGCCACGAGCGAGTGCATCGCGACGGCCGCTGGGACGAGCTTCAGTCTCGAGGTGGACCAGACCGGCAATGCCGCCCTCATCGCGGCGATCGCCCACAAGCGCGGGCTGCCGGCCCGAGCCGTGACGATCGCCCTCGCCACCGCGCTGCAGGAGTCGAAGCTGCGCAATATCGCCCACGGCGACCTCGACTCGGTGGGTCTGTTCCAGCAGCGCCCGAGCCAAGGCTGGGGCACCGAGGCGCAGATCCTCGACCCGGTGTACGCGACGAACGCCTTCTTCGACGCCCTGGTGAAGGTCAAGGGCTACGAGACGATGGATATCGCCGCCGCCGCTCAGCGCGTGCAGCGCAGCGGCTTCCCGACGGCATACGCGAAGCACGAAGGCATCGCCCGGGTGTTCGCCTCGGCCCTGACCGGGGAGACCCCACGCGGCGTCGTCTGCCGCCTGGGGGACCCGTCGGCCCCGTCCGCCCCCACCACCGCCGCGGCCGAGCTGACCCGGCTTTCCGGTGAGCGCGGCATCCTCCAGGACGGCGGCCTGGCCGTCTCGACCGACAGCGCCCGCACCGCCTGGGCGGTCGCCGGGTGGGCGGTAGGTCGGGCCGAGCTCAACGCAGTCACGTCGGTCCAGGTCGGTGACCGCGTCTGGACCCGCGGCAGCGATGACGCGGCGACCACCTGGGCCAGCGCCGACCAGCCGATCGGGGCGACCCAGGTGCGGGTCAGCTTCGCGCGCTGATCGGCACGTAGTCGCGGGTCGGCGGACCGACATACACCTGCCGCGGGCGGCCGATCTTGGTCTCCGGGTCGGAGATCATCTCGCGCCACTGGGCGATCCAGCCGGGTAGGCGACCCAAGGCGAAGAGCACGGTGAACATCTTCGTCGGGAAGCCCATCGCCTTGTAGATCAGGCCGGTGTAGAAGTCGACATTGGGGTAGAGCCGCCGCTCGACGAAGTAGTCGTCACCGAGCGCGATGGCCTCGAGCTCCTGGGCGATCTGGAGCAACGGGTCGGTGACGCCGAGCTTCTCCAGGACGTCGTCGGCCGCCTTCTTCACCAGGGTGGCCCGCGGGTCGTAGTTCTTGTAGACCCGGTGGCCGAAACCCATGAGCCGGGACCCCGGTTCCTTGTTCTTCACCCGGAGCATGAAGTCCGCGGGCTTCTCCCCCGAGGCATGCAGCCGGCCCAGCATCTCCAGCACGGACTGGTTCGCTCCGCCGTGGAGCGGACCGAAGAGCGCGTTGATGCCGGCCGAGACCGACGCGAAGAGATTGGCGTGCGAGCTGCCGACGAGCCGGACGGTCGAGGTCGAGCAGTTCTGCTCGTGGTCGGCGTGGAGGAGCAGAAGCATGTCGAGCGCTTTGACGACCACGGGGTCGACCTCGTAGGGCTCGGCCGGGAAGCCGAAGGTCATCCGGAGGAAGTTCTCGGTCAGCCCCAGCGAGTTGTCCGGGTAGAGGAAGGGCTGACCGACGCTCTTCTTGTGGGCGTAGGCCGCGATGGTCGGCAGCTTGGCCAGCAGCCGGACCGTCGAGATCTCCACCTGCTGCGGGTCGAAGGGGTCGAGGCTGTCCTGGTAGAAGGTCGACAGGGCAGAGACCGCCGAGGACAGGACCGGCATCGGGTGGGCGTCCCGGGGGAAGCCCTGGAAGAACGCCTTGAGGTCCTCGTGGAGCATCGTGTGGTGCCGGATGCTCGTCTCGAAGGCGGCCAGCTCGGACGCGGTCGGCAGGGCCCCGTAGATCAGCAGGTAGCTGGTCTCGAGGAAGGTCGACTGCCCGGCCAGCTGCTCGATCGGGTAGCCCCGGTAGCGGAGGATCCCCTCGTCCCCGTCGATGAAGGTGATGGCGCTCTTGCAGGCCGCTGTGTTGACGAATCCGGCGTCGTAGGTGACCGCCCCGCTGTCCTTGAGCAGGGTTGAGATGTTGTACCCGTCGGTCCCCTGAGAGGCGGCGACCACAGGCAGGGTGAGGTCTTTGCCACCGGTGCTCAGTACGACGTCGCTGGCCGACATAGTCATCGCTGTGCCTCCTTCGACCGGCATCCTCGCCGGTAGTGGGACGTTACCTCACGGCCTTCCGGGCATGGATGACGGACCACGACCCGGTCACCCCAGTCGCTCGGCGGCGCGTGCGATGCGCTCGTCGGACGCAGTCAGCGCCATCCGGATATGGCGGCGCCCGGCGTCCCCGTAGAAGGACCCCGGGGCGACGAGAATCCCCCGGTCGGCGAGCCACCGGGTCGTCTCCCAACAGGGTGCCTGGGCCCCGTCGACGTCGGCCGTCCGGGTGGCCCAGAGGTAGAGCCCGGCCTCGGAGCGGTCCACCCGCAGACCCGCGCGGGCGAGGGCGGGAAGGAGGATCTCGCGCCGGCGCCGATAGCGTTCTCGCTGGTCAGCGACGTGCGCGTCATCACCCAGCGCCACCGTGAGGACCGCCTGGACCGGGCCGGGAACCATCATCCCGGCGTGCTTGCGGACCTCGAGGAGCTGCCCGACAAGGCTCTCGTCGCCGGCGACGAAGGCGGCTCGATAGCCCGCGAGGGAGGACTGCTTGCTCAACGAGTAGACGGCGAGCAGGCCCTCGTGGCTGCCCCCGCAGACCTGCGGATGGAGGATGCTCGGCGTCGCGACGAGGCCCTCGCGCTGCTCCTGCGGACGCCAGTCCAGCTCGGCGTAACATTCGTCACTCGCGACGACGACCCCATGGGAGCGAGCCCACTGAACGACCGCGCGGAGCTGCGCCAGGCCGAGCACCGCACCGGTGGGGTTGCTCGGCGAGTTGACCCAGACCAGGGCCGGGATCTCCCGCGGACGGGTCGGCAGGTCGTCGAGGTCGACGACGACCGGAGTGGCTCGGGCCAGCCGCGCACCGACGTCATACGTCGGGTAGGCGACGGCGGGGAGGCCGACCAGGTCACCTCGCCCCAGCCCGAGCAGGGTTGGCAGCCAGGCGACGAGCTCCTTGCTCCCGATCGTGGGGATGACCCCCTCGGGGCGCAGCCCCGGCACCGCGCGACGGCGGGCGAACCACCCGCACACCGCCTCGCGCAGCGCCGGCGTGCCGACCGTTGTCGGGTAGCCAGGAGCATCACCGGCCGCGGCCAGGGCACGCTGAAGCAACTCAGGCGTCGGGTCGACGGGCGTGCCGACGGAGAGGTCGACGATGCCGCCGGGATGCCGACGGGCGAGGTCGGCATACGGCCGCAGGGTGTCCCAGGGAAAGTCGGGCAGGGTGAGGGGCGCGCTCACGGCGCCCGGCTCAGTCCTGGTTCTGCGGAGGAAGCGCCTCGATGAAGGGGTGGTCCTTCGGCAGGACGCCCATCTTCGCCGCGCCGCCAGGGCTGCCGAGGTCGTCGAAGAAGTGGACGTTGACGTCGTAGTACTCGGACCACTGTTCGGGCGTGTCGTCCTCGTAGAAGATCGCCTCGGTCGGGCAGACCGGCTCGCACGCGCCGCAGTCCACGCACTCGTCCGGGTGGATGTAGAGCGTCCGCGGACCCTCGTAGATGCAGTCGACAGGGCACTCCTCGATGCAGGCCTTGTCCTTGATGTCGACGCACGGCTGGGCGATGACATACGTCATGACGGCGAACTCCTCCGTTGGTGGGTGGTGAACCAGAACTAGTATGCCGAGTCGGGAAGCTGTGGCGCGAGGAGGGATCGCCGTCGTGGACGGTGTAGTGCGGCTCGGGCGCCGAGTGATGGCTCACCGCCGGCTCGAGGTCGGGACGACCGAGGTCGTCGGCACAGTCGTGGCGGTCGGCCGAGCGGACCTGACCCTGCGGACCGCGGACGGGACGCGGGTGACCGTTCCCGTCGGCGACCTGGTCCGCCTGCACGCCGTTCCGCCGCGCCGGACCGGCCGGGGACCGGCCCACCTCGCGGTGTCGATGGACGACCTCGCGCGGGTCACTGCAGACGGATGGCGAGCCGGTGACGAGGCTGCGCTCGGCGACTGGCTGCTCCGCGCTGCGGACGGGGTGACCGGTCGGGCCAACTCGGCCCTCGTCGTCGGCGACCCGGGACGTCCACTCGAGGCCGCCCTTCCCGCCGTCACGGACTGGTATGCCGCCCGCGGGCTCCCGGCCATGCTCCAGGTCTGCCATGGCGCGGGCGAGCCGGTGCACGCACACGCTGCCGGAGCGGCGGCCCTGGCCGCCGGGATGCGACCAGGGATGGCGGTGCTCGTCATGGTCGCCGACCTTCAGTCCGTGAGCGACATGGCCCGGGCGGGGGCACCGGCCGCGGCACAGGCCGCGGCACCAGCCAGCGCACCCCGAGCCGCCGGCAGGCGCAGCCCCCTGGCCTCGGTCTCCGTCTCCGCCGCGCCGGACGAGGCCTGGGTGCAGGCCTACCTGGGGTCGAAGGGGGTCAGCCCCCGGCAGCTCACCGCGGTCCGTGGGTTGCTCGAGTCGGCGCCGCGCCAGGTCTTCGCCAGCTGTCGAGACGACGCCGGTCAGGTCGTCGCGGTCGGCAGGCTCGCCGTCTCAACCGGCTGGGCCGGCCTCTTCGGACTGTGGACCGACCCCGCGCTGCGCCGAACCGGTGTCGGGACCTCGGTGGTGGCGGCTCTCCTCGACGGCGTGGACCGGCATACTCCGGCGCTCTACCTCCAGGTCCAAGACGACAACGCGCCGGCGATCGCGATGTACCGCGGGCTCGGTTTCGTCGACCACCACCGGTACACCTACCTCGTCGGCTCTCGCCCCTGACAGCTGAGGTTTCCCTCACCTCGACCGTCACGACCGCCGGGGATGTCCGTCATACACACATGGCACCTCTTGGTGGTGTGCGCGACACACCGTGTTCACCAAAGGTCCGTTGACACACGAAAAAAACGTGGTAACGTATATCAGTTGCTTCACGCAAGGTGAATCAAAAACTTCATACACGTGAACAACAGGTGAACCCGCGCCGTCCGATCGGGATCACATCCCGGATCCGCCGCCAACAAGGGCGACGGTGCTACACCCGAGGGGGTACCGCAATGCGCAAGCTCTTCAAGGCCTACGTCGCCGACTACAAGAACACGCCGTGCGTGGCGTGCCTCGCGCTGCTCCGCAGTCGCACCGAGAGCTGACCACACACTCACGCCCGATGGCCCGTTCCCACCAGGGGGCGGGCCATCGGCTTCGTGTGGGACCGGTCAGCTGGTCGCCGGTAGGCCGCTGCGGACCGACCACCCGTCGGCGTCGACCACCACGGTGACGAGGGGGGCATCGACGGTGCCGCTCGCGGACCCGAGCCCCGCGTCCACCAGCGCGGCGGGCACAAGCACGAGCACCGTCTCACCGCGATGGAGGTCAGCGAGGGTGCCGACGACCTCCTCGAGGGCGAACCGACACTCCGCTCGGTCAGCCTCGGCCGGCGGGACGGTCAGACCGGTCAGGGTGGTGGGCGGGACGCCCAGGACGTCGCCGACGACGGCGCCGCACGTCATCCCGGTGTCGTCCGGACCGGCATACAGCCGGGCGAACCGAACCGACGGCCGGCCTGCGACCAGCGCGCCCAGCGCACCGGCGGCGTCGATGGGGTCGTGGTAGGGAAGGCGGGCGAGGACCAGCGTTGCCGGACAGTGCAGGTCGCTCACCGGATGCTCAGGCCGACAGGTGGCGGTGGAGGAAGTCGACGGTCCGCGGCCACGCAGCCTGCGCGGCGGCCTCGTCGTAGAGGAAGAAGTCAGAGTTGTCGAAGGCGTGGTTGGCACCCTCGTAGGTGGAGAACTCGGTGTGCGGGTTGCCGGTGACCGCCGCGCGGATCCGCTCCTGGGTCGGCCCGTCGATATAGGCGTCGGCGGACCCGAAATGGTGCAGGCTCGGGCAGGTCACCTGGGGCGCGAGGTCGAGCAAGGTCGGCAGGGCCGACCCGTAGTAGCTGACCAGCGCGTCGGGCGCGGCAACGGCGGCGACCGCGAAGCCGAGCCCGCCGCCGAAGCAGAAGCCGACGATCCCGACGTCGCCGGTGACATCCTCCCGCGCGCGCAGGGCGCGGACGGCTGCGGCCACGTCGGACACGGCGGTCGGCCAGTCGACCCGGCCGGCGAGCGCGAGCGCCTCGTCGAGCATCTGCGGCCCGTTCGGCACGGCGGTCGTCCCCAGGCGCCAGAAGACGGCCGGGGCGAGGACGACATACCCGAGGTCGGCGAGCTGCTGCCCGCGGCGGCGGATGTACTCGCTCAGCCCGAAGATCTCCTGGACCAGGACGATGCCGGCGCCATTGGCCGTGTCGGGACCTGGCTGCCACAGGACGGCGGGAAGGGTGCCGTCGCCAACCTCGATGTCGATCTGCTCGCTCATCGGGTCAGTATGGTGCCCCCGCGTCGAAGAAGGAGGTCAGCAGCGCCGCGAAGGCATCCGCATGCTCGATCTGGGTCCAGTGGCCGCAGCGCCCGAAGATGTGCGCCTGGCTGTCGCTGATCCACTCGAGCATCGTCAGGGTCGTCGACACCGGGATGACGACATCATCGCGGCCGTGGACGAGGAGGGTCGTGTGTGGGATGGCCCTCAGGTCCGCCTCGGCGTGGGCCATGGCGTCGACCCAGCGCTGCCGCGGCGCCGGGAACATCGCTGCGAAGGCCTCCTGCACCCCCGGGCGAGTACTCGCGGCGTAGCGCATCCGGACCAGCTCGTCGGTGACGAGGGAGGCGTCATACGCGAAGGTCTCGCGCATGAGCCGACCCATGGCGTCCAGCGACGGCTGGTACCCCCACACCGCGTCGAGACCGGGGGTGATCTCGAAGGGCACACCGACCGCTCCCATGAGGACCAGCCGGTCGACCCGCTCTGGGTGAGCGATCGCCAGGGCGAGCGCCATGGACCCGCCGAAGGAGTTGCCGACGACATGGACCTTGTCCAGGCCGAGCGCGTCGAGGAAGCCGACGATCTGGTCCAGCCAGCGGGCGCGGGTGTACTCGATGTCCTCGGGGACCTGCGTGTAGCCGAAGCCGGCAAGGTCGGGCGCGACGACGCGGAACCGCGGGGACAACGCGGCGATGGTCAGCCGCCAGTTCGCCCAGGCACTGACGCCGGGCCCGGAGCCGTGCAACAGGAGGACCGGGGAGCCCTGTCCCGTGCCGATGTCGTGGTAGTTGGTGACGATGTCGCCGGTGCGGACCTGGGTGCCCACCTCAGGGTTGGGCGGTGCGTCATGGGTCGCCATAGGGCGAGTATGACGTCCGCGGGCCCTTCCAGCCCGGGACGTTCCGCTCGACGGGACATGCTGAAACTGTTGTCTAGCCGTTTCACGACGACGAAATCCGTTGCTCACTCGCCTTTGTGCGACGTACACGGCAGAATGACGGGAACGCAGCGACGCGACCGGCGTCGGCGTGCACCAGGAGGCTCCCGATGACGGACACGACGAGCGGCACGACGGGCGCCGCAGCCACCCCGTGGCCGACCCACGACCCGGCCACCCGCCGCTGGCTGCCCACCCGGTCGACGCCGGTCGACCCGGACCGCGTCGAGGCGCTGCTGGCTGCCGAGTGGGAGCGCTTCGTTCGGCAGACCCCCGCATCGGCCGAGCACAACGCCCGCGCGAGCAAGACGCTGCCCCTCGGTGTCACGTCGAGCTTCCAGCACTGGGACCCGCACCCCATCTCGATCGTCTCCGCACGCGGTGCGCACGTCACCGACGTCGACGGCCGGCGGCTCCTCGACATGTCCATGGGCTTCGGCGCCATGATGGTCGGTCACCTTCACCCGGTCGTCGTCGACCACGTCCGGCACGCCCTCGACTCGGTCGGCACGCTCTTCGTCACGCCGTCGCCCACCGCGACAGAGGTGGCCGAGCTCTTCCAGGACCGCTTCCAGCTCGACATGCTCCGGTTCACCCAGTCGGGCACGGAGTCGGTCATGTACGCCATCCGGGTGGCCCGGGCGTACACCGGCCGCAAGGCCGTCATCAAGGTCGAGGGCGGCTACCACGGCGGGTATGACGCGATGCAGGTGTCGGTCAAGCCGGCACTGGCCGACATCGGTCCGGCCGACGCGCCGATCCCGCACATCCCCCAGGACGCCGAACCCGGCACCGTCCATGTCGTCCCGTACAACGACCTCGACCAGCTCCGTGCGGTTCTCGCGGCGCACGGTCGGGAGGTCGCCGCGCTCGTCCTCGAGCCGGTCATCGAGAACCTCGCCATCGTCGTCCCGGACGAGGGATACCTCGCCGGTGTCCGCGCCGCGTGCGACGAGTATGGCGTCATCCTCATCTTCGACGAGGTGAAGACCGGCCTGACCGCCGGGTATGCCGGCGCCTCCCAGCGCCTCGGCATCCAGCCTGACCTCATCACGTTGGCCAAGAGCATCGGCGGTGGCCTGCCGCTCGCGGCCTTCGGTGGCCGCCAGGAGGTCATGCAGGTCGTCGTCGACGGCCGGATGGGCCACTTCGGCACCTACAACGGCAACCCGCTGGTCATGGCGGCGGCCCGGGCCGTGGACGAGGTGTGCACCCACGAGGCCCTCGACCGGGCCGAGGGAATCAACGTCCGGACCCTCGACGGGGTCGACGCGGTCATTACCGAGTTCGAGCTGCCGGCGCACACCGTCGGCATGGGGATCAAGGGCTGCATCACCTGGTCGACCACGCCGGTGCGCAACTACCGGGACTACAAGGCGACCGACTTCCGGATGGCCGAGCTGTCCTGGCTCTGGGGCGTCAACCGCAATATCCTCACCCCGCCCGGGCTCGACGAGCAGTGGCTCGTCTCGCTGGCCCACACCGACGACGACATGGCCCAGCTCGTCGTCGACTTCCGGGAGCTTGCGGAGGCATTGCGCGCCTGATCGCTCGCCGTTCTTGCCTCGGCTGAGCGGGCCCGACATCCAGGCGTCGGTGCGTGTCAGTCGACATCCTGCGACCGCCTCGACCGCCCGCTCCGGGCCACGAGCGTGCTGTCGCCGCTCCCGGCGCTGCCGCGGCCGCCGCGGCTACCGCTGTTCCACCGGTACCGCTGTCACCTCGGCGGCCGGGGCGGTCTGGGGAAGAAGTAGGGCGTCTTCGCGGCATACTCCGCCCACCCGGGCTTGTTGCTCAGGGACTTCTCGAGGAGTCTGGCGCCCGAGACATTGCGCAGGAAGAAGGTCATCAGCGCCGGGGAGATCGCGAGCGCAAAGACGACGGGGACCAGGCTCGACGCAGCGACGAGCCACATCCCCCACCAGACCGCGGCGTCGCCCACGTAGTTCGGGTGTCGGGTCCAGGCCCACAGACCGGTGTCGAGGATGCGGCCGCGGTTGGCCGGGTCGGCGCGGAAGGCGGTGAGCTGGCGGTCTCCGACGGCCTCGAAGAACAGACCGGTCCCCCAGACCAGCACTCCCGCCCCGAGGATGGTTCGCGCCGTTGGGCCGGGCCCGGCCTCCACCGCAGCGGAGGCCTGGATCGGCAAGGAGATGATCCACTGCAAGGCGCCTTGGAGCCCGAAGACGCGAAGCGCGGTCTCGACCGGGCCCTTGTCGGCATACAACGCGGTGTAGCGCGGGTCCTCGCCCATCCCCCGCGCACGCCGCTCCAGGTGCCAGGTCAGGCGCAGCCCCCACACTCCGGCGAGGACGAGCAGGACGACCCGGCGCACGGCGTCGCCGGACCCGACGACTGCGCTGACGAGAGCGACGAGGACGAAGCCGAGGCCCCAGACGACATCGACGACAGCGAGCTTGTGGGCTGCCCGAGACCACGCCCAGGTCGCCGCGTGCATCGCGGCGAGGACGGCCGCCGACAGCAGCATGACAAGGCCGAACGAGGACCAGTCCATGTCGACTCCTTCCCGGGTGGGTGAAGGGTACCCCGAGCAGCGGCCACTGCGCCCGAGCGACCAGGTGCGGTGCCACTCTCTCACAATTCCACAGTTCAGAACATTAATTCGAACAAGTTTTTTACACAATCCCTTGTGTCGGGGGAGACCCCCGCGGGCGCCGGTGGGACGAGCCCGACGAGAGCGAGCTCATCGACCTCATCGAGGCGCTGGAGCGGCTGAAGGCCGCCGCATCAGCGGCACAGGCGGTCGCCACGGTCGCCTTCGACCGGGCCACCCGGGCGCGTGAAGCAGCCAGCGGCATACCCTCGCAGCGGCGTGGGCGTGGGGTTGCGGCCCAGGTCGCCCTCGCACGGCGGGAGTCCCCGACGCTCGGTGCCCGCCACCTCGGGCTCGCCCAGGCGCTGGTCGGCGGCCTGCCGCTCACCCTGGCCGCGCTGGCCCAAGGTCAGGCCAGCGAGTGGGCCGCCACGCAGGTGTGGCAGGCCACCGCGACCCTGTCCCGCATCGACCGGGCGCTGGTCGACTCCCAGGTGGGACCACGGCTGCATTCCCTGTCCGCACGCCAGGCGGGCGCGGCGGCCCGCGCGGCGGCGTACCGACTCGACCCGCGAGCGATCGTCGAGCGGGCTGCGCTCGCTGCCGCCGACCGGCGGGTCTGGGTGCGCCCGGCGCTGGACTGCATGGCCTATGTCACCGCACTCCTGCCGGTCGCTCAGGGCGTCGCGGTGTTCGCCGCACTCACCCGAGCGGCCGACTCCGCACGCGCCGGCGGCGACTCGAGGAGCCGCGGACAGGTCATGGCCGACGCTCTGGTGACCCGGGTGACCGGGCAGGCCCAGGCTGACGATGTGCCGGTCATGGTGAACCTCGTGATGACCGACGCGGCCCTGCTGGGCGGGAGCGACGAGGTGGCGCGGGTGGCCAAGTACGGACCAGTCCCGTCCGGCGTCGCCCGCCTCCTGACCACCACCGGTCGGGCCTGGGTGCGCCGGCTGTACGTGCATCCGTCCACGGGCGAGCTCGTCGCGATGGAGGCACGGGCTCGGCGCTTCCCTCCTGCGCTGGCCGAGCTGGTGCGGCTGCGTGACCAGCAGTGCCGGGCGCCCTACTGCGACGCACCGATCCGGCATATCGACCACGTGATCCCCGTCCGGAGCGGAGGGCGCACGACCTACCGGAACGCCCAGGGACTGTGCGACCGACATAACCAGGTCAAGGAGGAGCCTGGGTTCTGCGCCTCCGTCGCCCGGGGTGACGTGGAGTTTGCGACACCGACCGGGCACCGGTACCGATCGCATCCACCTCCTCCGCTCGGGCTCGGCAGCGACCTCGAGCTCAGCCCGGTGGAGGCTCGGGTCCGCCGGCTCCTGCACACGGGGTGACCGGACATGCCCTCCAGACGAGCTCGGGAGCCTGCCCGCTCACCCCGGGTCAGCCGGGGATGGTCGCCGTGTCGATGACGACGCGGTATCTCACGTCCCCGGCAACGACCCGGTCGTATGCCGCATCCACCGCGGCGGTGTCGGAGGCGTCGAGCACCTCGACGGTCGCACCGATGCCATGCGCGGCGCAGAAGTCCAGCATCTCCTGCGTCTGCGCGATCCCGCCGATCTGCGAACCGGTGAAGACCTTGTTGCCGCCGATGACCGAGAACGGGTGCAGGACGTAGGGCTCGCTCGGCAGGCCGACGTTGACCAGCGCGCCGTTGGGCCGGAGCATCCGCAGATAGGCCTCCATGTCCAGGGGGGCGCTGACGGTGTTGAGGATGAGGTCGAACGACCCTCGCGCGGCCACCACCGCGCCGGGGTCGCTGGTCGCGAGGTGGCTCGTCGCCCCCAGAGCCATTGCGTCGGCCGCCTTGGCGTCGGTCCGGGAGATCGTCGTGACCTGGGCGCCGAGTGCCGCGGCGATCTTCACGCCCATGTGCCCGAGGCCGCCCACCCCGACGACGGCGACCTTGACGCCCGGCCCGGCGCCCCAGCGCTTCAGCGGCGAGTAGGTCGTGATCCCCGCGCAGAGCAGCGGCGCCGCGACGTCGAGCGAGAGCGCGTCGGGGATCCGGACCACCATCCGCTCGGTGACGACGATCTGCTGGCTGTAGCCCCCGGCGGTCCACTCCCCGTGGTAGTCCCGCGAGTTGTACGTCCCGACCGCAGGCTTGGTGCAGAACATCTCCTGGCCGTCCTTGCAGGGGCCGCACTCGCCGCAGCTGTCGACCAGGCAGCCCACCCCAACCCGGTCGCCCACGGCGATTGCCGTCACGCCCTCCCCCACCGCGCTGACCGTCCCGGCGATCTCGTGCCCGGTGACGATCGGGTAGTGGGCAGCACCCCACTCGTCCCGGACCGTGTGGATGTCGCTGTGGCAGATCCCGGCATACGCGATGTCGATCCGGACGTCGTCGTCGCGCAGGTCGCGCCGCTCGATGCGGACCGCCTCGAAGGGGGCGCCGGCAGCGGGGACAGACAGGGCATTGGTGACCGTGGGCATGGCGAGAGGGTACCCCCAGCCACGCGGCGCCAAGCACGGCCATGCGCTACGCGAGGGCCGCCTGGCCCACGGACCCTCAGGGAGCTCAGGTCAGGTGTAGGAAGAGCCGCTCGAGGTCCTTGAGCTGCTCGGCCCCACCGGCATCGGCGCGCGAGAGGCACCGCCGCAGACCGCCGTTGATCAGGGCGAACCCCGACCGGTCGAGTGCTTTGCGGGCGGCGGAGAGCTGGGTGACGATGTCGCGGCAGTCGCGGTCCTCCTCGACCATCCGCAGCACCCCGGCGATCTGCCCGTGAGCCCGGCGGAGCCGGTTGAGGATGGCGGCCTTCTCGTCGGAGGACAGCTCAAGAGGCTCACGCTTGGGCGCACTCATGGGGGCGGTCCTTCCTGGGTTATGACAGAGCGGGGATGTTGACCGCAGCGAGATAGGCGGCGATGGCGAGCAGGAGCACGACGAACCCGCGAACCAGCAGCCCGTGGTCCACACGACGTACAGCCCGGGCACCGACAACACTGCCGACCGCCGCGCAGGCGGCGAAGCCGACGACGACGGGTCCGTTGATCTCGGTCGCCATGCCCGAGGCGAACCGCGCGGCCAAGGCTGTCGCCGAGTTGATGCTGATGACGAGCAGCGAGGTCCCGACCGCCACCGACATCGGCAGGCCAAGGACGAGAACCAGCGCCGGGACGACCGCGAAACCGCCACCGACCCCGAAGAAGCCGGTCAACAGCCCCACGCCCGTCGCGGCTCCAACGACCCGGGTCCAGGAGACGCCGCGTGCCCCCTCCCCGGCAGCGTTGGCCGGCATACCGCCGGAGCCGGAGCTACCTTCGGCCGCACGCTGGCGACGGATCATGAGGATGGCGACCACAACCATGAGCCCCGAGAAGGCAGTGAGCAGCACGGGACCGGCCAGACCGGCGGCCGCACGGGTGCCGAGATAGGAGCCGACCGTCCCCAGGACGCCGAAGGTCAGTCCGAGCCGGGGCCGAAGCGTCCCGGCCCGGTGGTGGCTGATGGCCCCGACAGCGGCACTGGTGCCGACGATGACGAGGGAGCCGGTCGTGGCGGTCGGGACCGACTGGCCGAGGAGGTAGACCAGGGCGGGGACGGCAAGGATCGACCCACCACCGCCGAGGCCACCGAGCGAGCCGCCCACGGCAAGGCCGGCAAGGACGATCCAGACCAGCTCTGCCGACATCTCATCTCCTCGAGGACCACTACCGGGAATATACCCCCCGGGGTATATGGTTGTCGATGACAACACTCTGACCCAAGCCGGAGGAGACCCGGATGTACTTCGCCCAGTACTACCTCGACTGCCTGTCCCAGGCGTCGTACCTCGTCGGCGACGAGACCACCGGTCAGGCCGTGGTCGTCGACCCGCGGCGGGACGTCGAGGAGTATGTCGCCGACGCCGCCGCCCACGGACTGCGCATCGTCGGCATCATCAACACCCACTTCCACGCCGACTTCGTGTCGGGCCACCTCGAGCTGGCCAAGGCGACCGGGGCCTGGATCGGCTATGGCGCCGCCGGACGCGCGGCCTTCGCCGTCCGTCCGCTGCACGACGGCGAGCGGATCAGCCTCGGCGAGGTCACCGTGGAGATCATGGAGACCCCGGGGCACACCCCAGAGTCGATCAGCGTCCTCGTCTACGAGCACGCCGACGACGAGACGGCCTATGGAGTCCTCACCGGCGACGCCCTCTTCATCGGCGACGTCGGCCGACCCGACCTGCTTGCCTCGGTCGGCGTCACCGCCGACGAGCTCGGCCGCGCCCTCTACCACTCGGTGCAGACCAAGCTCATGGGCCTGCCGGACGCGGTCCGGGTCTTCCCGGCCCACGGTGCGGGCTCGGCCTGTGGCAAGAACCTCTCGACCGAGCGGCAGTCGACCATCGGTGCCCAGCGCGCCGAGAACTACGCCTGTCAGCCGATGAGCGAGGCCGAGTTCGTCGAGGTCGTCACCGAGGGTCAGCCCTCGGCCCCGGCCTACTTCAGCTACAACGCCTCGCTGAACAAGCAGGACCGTCCGGTCCGCGAGCTCGACGCCGCCGCGACCGCACTGTCCGACGAGCAGGTCGCCGCCGCGCTCGCGGACGGGGCGCTGGTCCTGGACGCGCGACCCGCGGCGGAGTACTCCGCGGGACACCTGCGCGGCTCGGTGAGCGTGCCCGCGGACGGCCGGATGGCCGAGACTGTCGGCATGGTCGTCGCCCCCGACCGCCGGGTTGTCCTCCTCGCCGCCAACGGTGACGAGCAGCAGGCCGCGACCCGGCTCGCCCGGATCGGCTTCGACCAGGTCGTCGGCTATGTCCCCGACCCCGAGGGCTACCTGGTCCGCAACGCCGACCGGGTCGAGCGGGCCAGCCGGCTCACCGCGGCGGCAGCCGAGTCCGCTCTGCGCGACAACGACGTGCAGCTGGTCGACCTCCGCAACGCCGGCGAGCTCAGCATCGGCGCCGTCCCGGGGGCCGTCCACATCCCGCTGCCGGAGCTGACTGCCCGCCTCGGCGAGCTCGACCCCGCTCGGCCGGTGCTGCTCTATTGCGCCGGCGGGTGGCGTTCCGCGGTGGGCGCCAGCGTGCTGCGCGCGCATGGCTTCACCGACGTCTCCGACCTGCTCGGCGGGTATGGCGCCTGGTCGCTCGCCCAAGCGCGGGCCAGCTGAGCTCCGGGCCGGGCTCGTCCCGGGCGCCGCACCGGGCGCCCTTCGCGAGGCAGTCGGCCTCGCGAAGGGCGCCCACGTTCTAGGCGCAGGTTCGGCTCACTCCGGGATGCAGATCTGGCCCCGCAGGGCCGCCCGACCGGTGAGCACCGCGACCCCAGTGACGACGACCGTGGCGAGGGCGAGCACGGCGATGGCGAGCGCGGTGGAGAAGGCCTGGTGGCGGTCACCCGCGACGGCCAGAGTGGCGGCCGCGGCGGCGGCCAGGGGGAAGGTGTAGGCCCACGCCGGGACCGCGAACGGGATCGTGCGAAGCAGCGGCAGCTGCAGGGCGAGGAGAACGAGGAAGCCGAGGGCGGCCGAGAAGAGGATCCTTGCGGGCGGGTCGTCCAGCCGGCCGGTCAGCGACTGCCAGGACAGCATCGCGACCGCAGGCGGCGCGACAAAGATCGCCAGCGTCGGCGTGAGCTTGGGCGCGAGAGGCTGCTCGTGGGTGAGAACCCGCTGAAGCAGCAGCGGCAGGAGCGCGACCCAGAAGGTCATCCCCACCCCGAAAGCGAACCACGCCAGCTCCATCGAGCCGAGGGTCGGTGCGGCCAGTGGGGTGATGACATTGCCGACGACGGGGATGAACCACGCCGGGGTGATCATGTCCGCGCCGATATCGCGACGGGTGAACCAGGCGCTCAGCGTCACTGCCGTCAGTGCGAGGTGACCGATCGCCCCCACCCACCAGGCGACCTTTGCGACCGGCGGCATGAGGTCCTGCCCAGCGGTGGCCAGGATGAGAATGGCGATGGTGATCGTCGGAACGAACGCCATCCGGATGGGGTGACGCAGCTCGGCGCGGGCAGCCTCCGGGTGCTTGACCCACTTCGCCAGATAGACGCCGAGGAGGCCGAGGAAGAGCGCCGCGGCGGCCCAGAACAGCCCTTGGGCGACCGCGACCGGCCAGGACAGCACCCCGGCCGCGCGCCGCCAGGCCAGGGACAGCCCTCCCACGCCCATGACGGACGCGAACAGACTGACCGGGAAGTGCGGAAGGCGCGCGGCCTGGCTGTCCGGCATCGCCGGGCCTACCGCCGGAAGAAGCTCGGGGAGGCCGAGGGCCGGGCCGGAGCGGCCACGCACTCACACCGCTGCTGGGTCGGAACACGGCTCATGACGGCCTGCACGTGCATCCCGCACCCGCTCCAGGTCGTCTTCCCACACACGCGACAACGTGCCGGACTGCACATCTGAAGCTCCCTTCGTCATACCGTTGAGGTCATGCGAAATATACCCCCCGGGGTATGCCGGGAACAAACCGAGCACCTCGCCCCCTGGACGTCGCGAGTGCCAGCTGTCGCTTGCGGATCACCCTCGCCGGGAGGTCAGGACGGGATGCGCCCGTACTGACCGCGGTAGTAGGTCAGCGCATCGGACGCGTGGTCGGGCAGGTCGATCGCCACGACCTCGCCGATGACGACGGTGTGGTCCCCGGCCGGGTGCGTCGCCACGGTCCGGCACTCGAGGGTGGCCAGCGAGCCGTCGACCAGCGCCACGCCCGTGACCGGGCCGCGGTGGTGCGGCACGGGGTCGAGCTGACCGGCCAGCGGCCGACCGTGGGTGGCGAGCCAGACCGCCGACGGCCGGGCATCCGCAGCGAGGATGCTCACCCCCCACTCCCCCGACGCCAGGACCGCGTCGTGGAAGCGGGCGTCCTGGTAGACGCAGACGAGCACCATCGGCGGGTCGAGGGACACCGAGGTCACAGCGTTAGCGGTCATCGCATAGTCGATCCCGTCCGACACCGTCGAGACGACAGTGACGCCGGTCGCGAACCGGCCCAGGGCGGCGCGGAAGGTGGCGGAAGGAAGACTCACGTCCTGAAGGCTCACTTCTTGCGCCGGCCCTCGACGTCACGTCCGAGCAGCCCGTGCTCCCACTCCCCACCGCGCTCACGCAGCGGCGCCCCGGTCGTCGGATCGACCTGGATGAAGGCCTCACGGAAGGGCACCCGAGCCGCGACGAGGTTGGAGAGGGCGTAGATATCCCCGTGGACGCTGATCTGGGTGGCGTGCGCGTCCATGGCCTCCGCCACGACCCCCGACACGGCGGAGTCGATCACGACATGGGTCACCGTGTCATCCGGGACGACCGCCGCCGGGAAGGCCGCGTCCCGCGTCGGGACGCTCAAGCCCAGGTCGACGGGCACGTGCTCGGCGAGCCAGGACCGGTCCTCCTTCGCCCACGATTTGGGGGTTGCGATGACATAGGCCGCCATCGGGTGCTCCTCCTCGTCGAGCAGGCTCATCGCCCGGAAGGTCGCGACGTGGGCCTGGATGTGGTCCGGGTGTCCGTACCCCCCGTCCTTGTCGTAGGTGACGACAACATCGGGGCGGATCCGCCGGAAATGCTCCGCGACCCGGTCGGCGAGCTTGTCGAGCTTGGCGTTGATGAAGGCGTCCCGGCGCTGCCCGGACTCGGCGCCCGGCATACCGGAGTCGCGGTAGCGCGAGAGGCGACCCTTGGCCGGCCGCTCCCCAAGGACGGTGAACTGGACCCCCATCCGGCGCATCGCCTCACGCAGCTCCCCGCGCCGGTGCGGCCCCAAGGTGTCGTCCTGGTCGGCCGCGAGATGCCGCAGCTCGGTGGGGATGACCTCACCCTCCTCGCCGAGGGTGCAGGTGAGGACGTAGACCTCGTGGCCGGCTCGGGCGTAGTGCGCCATGGTCACGCCGGTGGCCAAGGTCTCGTCGTCGGGATGCGCATGGACGAAGAGGAGCCGTCGTGGCGCCGTCATGTCTGACTCCAGATTCGGGGTAGGTGAGGCACTACGGTATGTCGCTCAGGGGCCTGACCGCGACTAGGCCGAGATCCGCCGCGCCCGAGAGGGTCGAGACGGCATACCGCTGGACCAGTGGGCCGCGCAGGAGCAGGCGGGTGCGGGCCCCAAGCGGGATGACCACGGCCCGGCCCACGGCCAGCTCGTCGACCTCGGACCAGGCGACCTCACGGTCGGCCCGGTCGCGAACGGAGCGGGCCCGCTCGACGGCTGCGACGAGGTCCGGCTCCACGGCGCCATCGGCCGGTGTCGTCGCCAGACCGAGCCCGAGCGCGGCCGGGACGACCGCCTCTCCGGAAAGCCAGGCCAGCCGGGTGGAGGCGAGGACGACGTCGATATCACCGGTCGACTTCGGGTCGAGCAGGCGCAGGCACTCGGCGGGAGACACCGGCACGACGACCACGTCGAACCCAGCCGACCGCCAGGTCGTGACCAGGGCCGCCACGCCGTCCTCGACCCCGGCACCCACGGGAACCGCGAGCCGCACCGACACGGGCAGGCTGACCGTGGCCTCGCGCAGCAGCGCAGCGGCACCGGTCACGTCACCGCCGGGCGGCGCTCCGAGCGGGTTCGTCGGCGCGCGGCCGTCGACCCCCCACGGGATGAGACCGGTCGTGGGCTCGACCGCGCCGCCGCCGGCCCCGGCATACGCAGCGCGGTCCGTGGCGAGCGCAAGGGCACGCCGCACCAGCGGGTCGGCCAAAGCGGCACTGCGCGCGCGAACCCGGAGGTACTCCACGGTGCCCGTCGGAGCCAGCGCTCTGAGCCGGGCCAGGCCGGCGTTCGCCTCGACCGAGGCACGCGCGGCGGTGGGCACGCCGCGCAGGGCCAGAGCGAAGCGGTCCTCGCCCTGAGGCGTCGACAGCCGCGCAAGGATCTCGGCGTCCGGCACCGACTCGACATAGCGGAAGGCCTCGACGTTCTGGTCGCGGACGGTGTCGACCAGTGGCCCCCAGTTGTAGTTCCGGGTGAGCTTGCCGCCCTGCCCCGGGTGCCACAGCCCCTCAAGGATGTACGGGCCGTCGGAGAAGACGGTGTACCGGTCGTCGGTCCGCTCGTCGATATCGCGCCGATAGGGTGCGAACTCCGGGAGGGTGAGCAGGTCGGGGAAGTCGGCGACGGCCTGGCGCAGCCGGAAGGTGACGATCCGGTCGGTGCAGACGATCGCCGCGTCGAAGCCTCGCTGGTTCGCGGTGTCCGTCGGCCCGGCGTACATCGGCTGGCCCGCCAGCGGCCCGCTCCCGTGCCGCGGGACGTCGAGCAGCTCGACGGCATACCGCGTGCCACCGGCGCGTTTGGCGTCGAAGCTGCGGCTGACGCCATACCGGACGTCCTCGCAGGAAACCTCCTTGCCGTCCTGCCACAGCGCCCCGTTGCGCAGCAGGAAGGTCCAGGTCAGCCCGCCGTCCGGGGTGGTCCCCGGACCGACCGAGAGGTCGCCCACGAGCGGGCCGGCGCCGGACTGCGGGCCAGTGCCACCTTCGAAGGCACCCACGGCGTATGTCGTCAGGGTCCGGACGAACAGCCGGCTCGCCAGCGTGGCATCGGCCGGGTCGGAAAGGCTCTGCGGGTCCCACGTCGACACGGTCCGGTTGTCGAGCAGGGTCACCGTCCCGCCGCGGCGGGCCTGTTCGGGGGTCTTGATGTCCGGGCCGGGGTTCGGCCGGGTCACACACCCGGTGAGGGCGACGAGACCGGCGAGCACGGCGCAGCACAAGGCCACCGCGTGGGAGGTCCTCGACCGGGCTCGTGTCGACCGCATCGGCGCCTCGGTCACCCCTGTTTGGCCGCCGAGCGCGCCCGGGCGGCGGTGCGGGCCCGCTCGATCTGGTCGAGGACCACCTTGCGGATCCGCACCGCCTGGGGGGTCACCTCGACACACTCGTCCTCGCGGCAGAACTCGAGGGACTGCTCCAGGCTGAGCACCCGCGGCGGGATGAGCCGCTCGAGGACCTCGGCGGTGGACGAGCGGATGTTCGTCAGCTTGCGCTCCTTGGTGATATTGACGTCCATGTCGTCGGCGCGGGAGTTCTCCCCGACGATCATCCCCTCGTACACCTCGGTCGTGGGGGACACGAACATCGTGCCCCGCTCCTGGAGGTTGAACATCGCGTATGACGTTGCAGCGCCCGAGCGGTCCGCGACGAGCGACCCCGTGGCGCGGGTCGAGATGTCCCCGGCCCACGGCTCGTAGCCCTCGAAGACGTGGTGGGCGATCCCGGTGCCCCGGGTCTCGGTGAGGAACTCGGTCCGGAAGCCGATGAGCCCGCGGCTGGGGACAAGGAACTCCATCCGCACCCACCCCGTGCCATGGTTCGTCATCTGCTCCATCCGGCCCTTGCGTGCGGCGAGCAGCTGGGTGACGGCACCGAGGTACTCGTCCGGGGCGTCGATGGTCAGCCGCTCGACCGGCTCGTGGACCTTGCCGCCGATCTCCTTGGTGACGACCTGTGGCTTGCCGACGGTCAGCTCGTAGCCCTCGCGGCGCATCTGCTCGACGAGGATCGCCAGCGCCAGCTCGCCTCGGCCTTGGACCTCCCAGGCGTCGGGACGCTCGGTCGGCAGGACGCGCAGCGAGACATTGCCGACCAGCTCGCGGTCGATCCGGTCCTTGACCAGGCGCGCGGTGACCTTGGCGCCCTTGACCCGGCCGGCCATCGGCGAGGTGTTCGTCCCGATGGTCATCGAGATGGCCGGCTCGTCGACGGTGATCCGCGGCAGCGGACGCGGGTCGTCGAGGTCGGCGAGGGTGTCACCGATGGTGATCTCGGGGATGCCGGCCACGGCGATGATGTCGCCCGGCCCGGCCTCCTCGGCGCTGGTGCGGTCCAGCGCAGAAGTGACGAGCAGCTCGCTGATCTTGACCCGCTGGACCGAGTGGTCGGCGTTCTTGATCCAGGCCACCTGCTGCCCCTTGCGGATGGTCCCGTGGTGGACCCGCAACAGGGCGAGCCGGCCGAGGTACTCCGAGGCGTCCAGGTTGGTCACGTGGGCCTGCAGCGGCGCCTCGTCGTCATACGACGGAGCCGGTATGGCGTCGAGGATGGTCGCGAAGAGCGGCTCGAGGTCGGGCCCGTCGGGCTGGCCGCCGTCCTGAGGGCGAGTCATCGAGGCGCGGCCGGTCTTTGCGGAGGCGTAGACGATCGGGAACTCGAGGTGGTCGAGGTGGTGCTCGGCGTCGTCGATGAGGTCCATGAACAGCTCGTACACCTCGTCGACGACCTCGGCGATCCGGGCGTCGGGGCGGTCGACCTTGTTGATGCACAGGATGACCGGCAGGTGCGCGGCAAGGGCTTTCCGTAGCACGAACCGGGTCTGCGGGAGGGGGCCCTCGGAGGCGTCGACGAGCAGGACCACGCCGTCGACCATCGACAGGCCGCGCTCGACCTCGCCGCCGAAGTCGGCGTGGCCGGGGGTGTCGATGATATTGATGGTGATGCCCTCGGGGTAGCCGGCGGCCGCCGCCGCCGCGCCGGCATATCGCACCGCGGTGTTCTTCGCGAGGATGGTGATGCCCTTCTCGCGCTCGAGGTCGCCGGAGTCCATCGCTCGTTCGTCGACGTGGTCGTGGGCGCCGAAGGCACCGGTCTGCCAGAGCATCTTGTCGACGAGCGTGGTCTTGCCGTGGTCGACGTGCGCGACGATGGCGACATTGCGGAGGTCACCGCGGGTCTTCAGGGGCATTCGCCCATTCTCTCAGGACCGGCGGGCTGCGCCGACCATTGGCGAGGAGGCCGCGGTCAGCCCACGGCGCACGGGTCGGCCGCAGTGGCGACGACCAGCCGGGTCCCCCCGGCGTCGGGCGCGCAAGCCATGACGAGGGCCTCGCGGGCCAGGTCGAAGGCGCCCCCGCCGTCGACGATGCAGCGGACGCCGGTCGTCCGGCTCTCGCAGCTCGCCGCACCGACCCGCACGCCCGTCCCGTAGTCGAGGACCGGCGCGGTGGTGGAGATGACCGAGTCCGAGACGCAGAGGACCTTCGGGCGCCCCGGGGCGCCGGCGAGCCCGACGGAGCGGCCGTCGCCGGGTCCGCCGCCCCACCCAAGGCCGTCGCAGCCCGCGGCTGGCGCGGCAACGGTCCACGACCCGTTGAGCAGGTCGCAGCGAACCACCGGCTCCGCGGCATCGACCCCGGCACCGCCTCCGGGCAGTGACATCCGGCAGCCGATCCGCTTGCTCGGCATGAGGAAGGTGTAGGAGCCCTCCGGCAGCTCGTCCGGCGCGATCGTCGCTGTCGTCACCGGCGGCAGGGTCGCCATGGCCCTGGCCGTGGTCGGTTGCCCCGCGGTGCTCGCCGAGGCCGCCCCGGGGGTCCCGGTCACGGTGATCGTCACGTCGGGCAGCGGGGTCCCGCCGCTGCACCCGGCCACGAGCAGGACCAGGACCGCGGCGGCCCACCGGGCCGGTGACAGGTGCGACATACCCACCGCGGCATCCTGACACACCCCGGGCCGGAGGGCCCGCCGCGGCGGAGCGCGGACGGCATACCATCGTCACCAGGCGGGTCCCGCAGCCAGGACTACCCACGGCAGGGTGTGTCGGTCACGTCGGTCGACCGCAGCCGCTTGGAGTGGGTCCCATGACCAGTCCCCAGAAGGTTGTCATTCTCGGCGCTGCCGGCCGCGACTTCCACGACTTCAACGTGCTGTACCGGGATAACCCGGCGTACCGGGTGGTGGCGTTCACGGCGACGCAGATCCCGGATATCGCGGGGCGGGCGTATCCGGCCGTGCTCGCGGGGTCGCTCTATCCGGACGGTATCCCGATCGTTGACGAGGCCGAGCTGACCGAGCTGGTCACCCGGGAGTCGGTCGATGTCGCTGCCTTCGCGTACTCCGATGTCACCCACGAGCGGGTCATGCACCTGGCCTCGCAGTGCATCGCCGCGGGCGCGGACTTCGTCCTGCACTCGGCTGCGCACACGATGGTGAGGTCGACCAAGCCGGTCATCGCGATCTGCGCGGTCCGCACCGGGGTGGGGAAGTCACAGACCTCGCGGTATGTCGTGGACATCCTCAAGTCGATGGGCAAGAAGGTCGTCTCGGTGCGCCACCCGATGCCCTATGGCGACCTGGCCAAGCAGGCCGTGCAACGCTTCGCGTCCTACCAGGACCTGGACCGGCACGAGTGCACCATCGAGGAACGCGAGGAGTACGAGCCGCACATCGACCAGGGCTTCGTCATCTACGCCGGGGTCGACTACGAGGCGATCCTGCGCGAGGCCGAGAAGGAAGCCGACGTCATCTTGTGGGACGGCGGGAACAACGACCTGCCGTTCTACCGACCGGACCTGCACATCGTCCTGGCCGACCCGCTGCGCCCGGGCCACGAGGTGACCTACCACCCCGGTGAGGCCAACGTGCGGATGGCCGATGTCGTGGTCATCAACAAGTGTGACTCGGCCCGGCCCGAGGATATCGCCGCGGTCGAGGCGTCCGTGGCCGCGTTGAACCCGAAGGCCCGGATCGTCCTGGCCGACTCCCCGGTCACCGTCGACGATGTCGCCGCCGTCGCCGGCAAACGGGTCGTCGTCATCGAGGACGGCCCGACCCTGACCCACGGGTCGATGTCCTTCGGTGCCGGAGTGGTCGGTGCCCGCGCCGCCGGGGTGGCCCAGATCGTCGACCCCACCCCGTACGCTGTCGGCTCGATCGCGGCGACCTACGCGAAGTACCCCAACGCCCGCGGGATCCTCCCCGCCATGGGGTACGGCGACGCCCAGACCCGCGACCTCGAAGCCACCATCGAAGCCATGGACGTCGACGCCGTCGTCTCCGGCACCCCGATCGACCTCACCCGCGTCCTCTCGGTCTCCAAACCGATGACCCGAGCCCGCTACTCCCTCGCCGAGCGCCAACCCGGCCAGCTCGAGACAGCCGTCCGGTCGGCCCTCAAGGCCTAGCCGAACGACGGCTGCGTCGACCGAACGGCGCCGACGGGCACCTGAAAGATGACCCGGTTAGGCTTCCGAACCGTGAGGGGTAGCACGACCGAGCGAGCGCCCCGCTGGGCGGTCGGCGCAGCGGCGATGATGCTTGTCGCCATACTGCTGGGCACTCCGGTGGTGACCGCCCAACCTGCCGCGGCCACCACCGGAGCCACCCTCGACGCTGCGATCCTCAAGGCCCTGGGGGCGCGGACCGGCGAGGTGGGGATCGCGCTGGTCGACCTGCGCAACGGGACCACCTACCTGCACAACCCCGACTCGCAGATCTACACGGCGAGCATCGTCAAGGTGCTCATCCTCGCCGCGGCGATCCGGGTGCAGCGGGAGCGGGGCACCTGGCTCACCTCGACCCAACAGTCGCTGGCCCGCTCGATGATCACGGTCAGCGACAACGACGCAGCGAGCACGCTGTACTCCTTCATCGGCGGGTCGCCGACGCTGATCCGGGTGGCTCGCCTCCTTGGGATGACGACGACCAAGGCCGGTACGACGTGGGGCCGCACGACGACCACGCCCTATGACCAGACCGTGCTTTTGCGTGACCTGGTCGTCGGCACGTCGGTCCTGCAGAGCAGCGACCGCAGCTACATCCTCGGGCTCATGGGGCAGGTTGCCTCCTCGCAGGACTGGGGCGTCGGCGAGGTGCCCAGCGGGGCCACCGCCCAGGTCAAGAACGGGTGGGCGCCCTTCGACGGTCCACTGTGGCGGGTCAACAGCATCGGACGTGTCGTCGGACCGGGGTCGCAGCACTACGTCCTGGCGATGATGTCGATCAACAACACGACATACGACGCGGGCGTGACTCGGCTCAACTCGCTCTCGTCGATCATCAACTCCGCCCTCGCGTCGGTGCTCACCGCAGGCTCGGACACGTCCGCGCCTCGCGACCTCTCGGGCGACCGCCGCGGCGACCTGGTGGGCTGGCTGCCCAGCGGCGACCTGCTGGGGTATGCCTCCACGTCGACCGGCACCTTGGGCTCGCTGGGGACGATCGGCAGGGTGTCCCACGCGACATACCCCATCGCGGCCACGGCAGGAGACGTCGACGGGAACGGGCTGACCGACCTCGTCCTGCTCTCCCCCGCAGGGAACGCCTTCCTCCTGCCGCGCGCGTCCCCGTCGACCTGGGGGACCCGGCGTTCGCTGGGCAGCGGGTGGGCGGCCAACCTTGTCCTCGGCACCGGCGACTTCACCGGGGACCATCGCGCGGACCTCATCACCCGGCGGACCGATGGCACCCTGTGGCTCTACCTCGGTGATGGCTCCGGTGGGGTGGCGAGCTCTCGCCGCATCGGAACCGGGTGGTCCGGCATGACGGCGATCCTCTGCCCCGGCGACTTCTCCGGAGACGGCTACCCCGACCTCCTCGCGCGGACGGCCACCGGAGACCTGCTCCTGTATGCCGGGACCCCCTACGGCTCGCTGGCGGCCGGGGTCCGGGTGGGGACGGGGTGGTCGGGGATGCGGTGGGTGGTTAGTCCCGGGGATGTCTCAGGCGATGGGTACAGCGACGTCTTCGCCGTCACGGCCGCGGGAGTCGCATGGGTGTACCCGGGGACGGGGCACAGCGGTTTCCGCGCGCCGGTGCAGGTGGGCACGGGGTGGACGGTCTTCGCCGAGGTGCTGCGCTGACCGGCTGACCGGTGCTGGACCTCCTGCGGCTGGGCCGGAGCCGTCTGGGCCGGAGCCGTCAGCTGAGCTCGAGGTCGACCATGAGCTCGTGCGCGATGTCCTCCAGGCCCGGGCGGAGCGCGTCCGCGGCCACCCCGTCGGGCACCCGGAGCACCGCTCGGGCCTCGAAGAGCATCCCGCCGCTCATCGGCGCTTCCCGCGTATTGGTGTGCAGCTCCTCGATGCTGACGCCGTGCTCGGCCAGGGCCGCGGAGACCTGCTGGACGATGCCGGGCCGGTCCTGGCCCATCAGGTGCAGCGTGAGGACGCGGGCAGGCCCGGCATCCGCGGCCTCGACCGCCGTCATCGTCACGGTGAGGCCATCGCGTGCGCCGAGACCGTCGAGCGCGGCCCGAAGCTCCTCGATCTGCTCGCCCGGGACGTCGACGAGGACGATGCCGGCGAACTTGCCGGCGAGCCGGGCCATCTCGCTGTGCTGCCAGCTGCCGCCCCGCTCGGCCACCGCCGCGGCCAATGAGGACACCAGTCCCGGTCGGTCGTCGCCGATCACCGTGAGCACGAGAGCAGCCATGTCGGCACCCTACGGGGCCATGGCACGACTCGGACAGGCCTACCCGGTGAAGCGCTCCTCCGCGTTCTCGGCGACCCAGGTGGCTATGGCGTCGACGTCGGCCGTTCCGGTCGCGATCGACACGATGAGCCCGTATGCCGCGTCATTCGTCGCGTCGAGTCGGCGCCCGTTGATGCCGAGGAAGGCGAGCAGAGCCGCCAGCCCCAGCCGCTTGTTCCCGTCGACCAAGGCATGGTTGCGCACGAGCGAGTGGGTGAGCGCGGCCGCCTTCAGCTCGAGCGTGGGGTAGGCGTCCCGACCGAACGCCGTGGCTCGCGGTCTTTCGAGCGCCGAATGGAGCAAGCCGATATCTCTGACCAGGACTTGGGGCAGGACCCGCTCGGCGACGTGCAGCAGCTCCTCCAGGGTGAGATAGAGCAATGGTGACGCCTCAACGGCCCAGGCGCTCGAGCGCCTCGGCATAACGCGGCAGCTCGGCATCCAGGACCGAGTCGAGCAGAGCCATCCGCGAGTGCCGCTCGATGTACTCCCTGATCGCTTCGCGAGCCACGTCCTGCATCGACCGGGACTCGCGCTCGGCCCACGCTCGCAACGCCTCGGTCTCCGCCGGATCCAGCCGCAAGGTCATCGCCACCTGAGCATGGTATCATTATTGATACCGCGACACCCTTTGAGCGCCGTTGCGGCTTGGCGCGGCGGGCGGACGCGTCGCGGCGGTGGTCGCTCGGCAAGCCGGAGAGTCGTCATGCACGGACTCATCGCGCGACAGCGCAAGGCACGATCCCATGGCACACTCCTGAGATGGCTGGTTCGTCGGTAGCCGAGGAAGGCCCCTTCTTCCACGGGACGAGGGCTGCGTTCTCGCCCGGGCACCGCATCACGGCGGGCTGGCCGTCGAACTACCGGCCAGAGACTCTCATGAACCACGTCTACTTCACCGCGTTGAAGGACGGAGCCGGCCTCGCGGCCGAGATCGCCGCCATGCTCGGACCTGAAGGATCCGAACCGCATGTCTACCTGGTCACGCCGACCGGCGTCTTCCACGACGATCCGAATGTCACGGACCGGAAGTTCCCCGGGAACCCCACCCGCTCCTACCGGACGACGGAACCGCTGGTCGTCATCGAGGAGATCGACGAGTGGGTCCGGCAGACTCCTGAGTCGCTCGAGACGTGGCGCGCTCGGCTGGCTGCGTTGAAAGACAACAACGCCGAGATCATCAACTGACGCTCTCGACGCGCGACGCGTCAGACGTTGAACCTGAACTCCACGACATCGCCATCGGCCATGACGTAGTCCTTGCCCTCGATGCGGACCTTGCCGGCCGCCTTCGCCGCCGCCATCGAGCCCGCCTCGACGAGGTCGGCGAAGGAGACCACCTCGGCCTTGATGAAGCCGCGCTGGAAGTCGCTGTGGATCACCCCGGCCGCCTGCGGAGCGGTCCAGCCCTGCCGGATCGTCCAGGCCCGCGACTCCTTAGGACCGGCGGTCAGGTAGGTCTGCAGCCCGAGGGTGTGGAAGCCAATCCGGGCGAGCTGGCCCAGCCCCGGCTCGGTCACCCCGACCGACTCGAGCAGCTCGGCGGCCTCCTCGTCGGACAGCTCGGCGAGGTCGGCCTCGAGCTTGGCGTTGAGGACGATGGAGTCCGCCGGCGCGACGGAGGCCGCCAAGGAGGCGTGCAGCTCGGCGTCGGTCAGCTGGTCCTCGTCGACATTGAAGACGTAGAGGAAGGGCTTGGCCGTCATCAAGGACAGCTCCCGTATGACGCCCAGGTCGATCCCGGCAGCGGCGGCACCGGCATACATGGTGGTTCCCTGTTCGAGCAGCGACTGGGCGGCGAGCGCGGTCTCGAGCACGGCGCGGTCGGTCTTCTTGCCCTTGACCTCCTTGTCGAGGCGCGGGACCGCCTTCTCCAGGGTCTGCAGGTCGGCGAGGATCAGCTCGGTGTTGATCGTCTCGATGTCGCTGCCGGGCGAGACCACCCCGTCGACGTGGACGACGTCGTCATCGGCGAAGACCCGCACCACCTGGCAGATCGCGTCCGCCTCACGGATGTTCGCGAGGAACTTGTTGCCCAGGCCCTCCCCCTCCGAGGCGCCACGGACGATGCCGGCGATGTCGACGAAGGAGACCGTCGCGGGGAGGATCTTCTCCGACCCGAAGATCCGGGCGAGCACCGCCAGCCGCTCGTCGGGCAGCGGCACGACCCCGACATTGGGCTCGATCGTCGCGAACGGGTAGTTCGCCGCGAGGACGTTGTTCTTCGTCAGGGCGTTGAAGAGAGTGGACTTGCCGACATTGGGCAGGCCGACGATCCCGATGGTGAGTGCCACAAGGACAAGAGTCTACTGCCGCCCAGCACACGTTCCCGCGTGCGGAACGGGCTTCCCCTCGGCCACCTCCTGGGCGCACAGTCATCACCAGGACCGAAGGAGGGTCATGCCACAGGTCACCGTTCACCCGGGCGGCGAGACGATCTACCTGCGCAGTGGGGAGACCGTCCTCGACGGGCTCTACACGGCCGGGTACGCCTACCGCGTCGGCTGTCGTCGCGGTGGCTGTGGCATCTGCAAGGTCGACCTCGTCTCGGGGGATGTCACGTACTCCCGCATCGTGGCCGACTCGGTCCTGCCCGAGGAGGAGCGGGCACAGGGCATCTGCCTGTCGTGCCGGGCCGTTCCGGAGGGCGATATCACCATTGAGCTCCGCGACGACGAGTTGCGCCTCATCAACCCCCTGCTCCGCTCCCTCAACCAGGCGGCGGGCAAGAAAGCCGCACTGGCATCCGGCACGACGACGAAGGAGTAACAACATGGCCGTAATGCGCATGGGCTACGTGCACGCGCGGGTAACCGACCTCGAGGAGGCGAAGAACCACTACGCGAACACGGTCGGCCTCTACGAGACCTTGAGCGAGCCGGGCAAGGTCTACTACAAGGGCTGGGACGAGTGGGACCACCACTCCGTCGTCATCGAAGAGGGCGGCGTCGGCGTCATCAAGTTCGGCTTCAAGGTCGAGTACTCCGAGGACCTCGACACGATCGAGAAGAAGGCCCGCGACTTCGGCCTCACCGTCGAGCGGATGAGCAAGGGCGACAACCCCGAGATCGGTGACGGGGTGCGCTTCACGTCCCCGTCCGAGCACGTCTTCGAGGTCTACCACGAGGCGACGATGGTCGGCACCGAGGTCGGCTTCCACAACCCGGACGCCTTCCCGCGGCACCTCGTCGGCGTCGGCGTCCCCGCCCTCGACCACGCGCTGATCCTCGCCGAGGACGTCCGGCTCATGGAGAACATGTTCGTCAACGTCTTCGACTTCTACCCCACCGAGCGGGCCCAGACGACCCTCGACGACAGCGACGCCCACTTCATCGCGTCGTGGCTGACCTGCAACAACCAGATCCACCAGATCGCCGTCCTCGAGGGCCCGCAGTCCAAGCTGCACCACTTCGCCTTCAAGCTCGGCGACTGGAACGAGGTCGGCCGCGCCGCGGACCTCATGGCGATGGACGACGTGCCGATCGACATCGGCCCCACCCGTCACGGCATCACCCGCGGGCAGACGATCTACTTCTTCGACCCCTCGGGCAACCGCAACGAGGTCTTCGCAGGTGGCTACCCGGCCTACCGCGACCGGCCGATCAGCAAGTGGACCCCGGACCAGCTCGCGAAGGGCATCTTCTACCACGCCCGCGAGATCAACGAGCGCTTCACCACCGTCTCGACCTGATCCCGCTCGCTTCATCACCCGCAGGTGGCGGCAGCCCGCGCTGCCGCCACCTGCGGCGCTTCTCGAGGAGTCCCCATGAGTGAGTCCGTCACCTCGGTTCAGACCGTGACGTATGCCGGTGCCCGCCTCGTCCTGGAGGCCTCGATCGCCCGGGCCACCTCGATCGGCGTCCCGGTCAATGTCGCCGTCGCCGACCCCGGGGGCAACCTCGTCGCCTTCGCCCGGATGGACGGGGCGGCCCTGTTGTCCGGGTCGATCGCCCAGGACAAGGCGTACACCGTCGCCGCCTTCCTCGGCATCCCCACCCACCAGTGGTTCGGGATGATCGAAGGCGAGCCGGCGCTGCGCGAGGGCATCGTTCACCGCGACCGCCTCGTCGTCTTCGGTGGCGGGGTCCCACTCAGGGTCGACGGCGCCCTGGTCGGCGCGGTCGGCGTCTCCGGTGGCAGCGCCGAGCAGGACCGCGAGATCGCCGAGGCCGGCGCGGCGGCACTGAGCGCCTGACGGGCTGACGGCCCGACGGCCCGACCTTCTGACGCACCACCGTCCTCCGCATGGGGACGAGCCGGCCTGTGCCGGAGGGGGTTTCGTCATGCTCGCGGACCGGCATACCGCTGCGGACCGACACCGACGGTGACCCGACAACGCGGCCTTCTCCCCTGCGGAACCACCCCGTTCCGGGGACAGGAACGGGGCCGACGAACCGCCGCAGCCAGCCTCGACCATGACAGGGACGCCCCGGGAGCCACCTGCGGCGCGAGAAGGCGAGGAGGCCCGGTGACCCCGTTCATGCTCCGGATCGCTGAGCTCGTCGGGACCGACGAGTCGCAGCTCGGCGAGCTCGACACCTTGGCCCCGATGCCGATGACGCGCATCTCGCAGCGGATCGCCACCTCGACCGGAGCGGACCGGCAGGTCGCCATCCGCTCCCTCGCCGAGCAGCTCGTCTGCGAGGCCAATGCCGTGCTCGCCCACGCCGACGACCGCCTCAGCCTCGTCGACGAGACCCTCCCCAGCGAGCTCGCCTTCGCCGTGGGCTACCGGGGCCGCGCGGCGCGGGTCTCGATGACCTTCGAGGACGGGACGGCATACGGCCGGCTCGTGGGGGACGGCTTCGAGGCCGAGCTGCCCCACGAGCTGGACGGGCCGGATGCCCTGCCTGACCTCCTCGTCCGACTGATGACGCAGTCGGGACTTCCGCATCACCCCGTCCACATCTGACGCACCACGCCCAGCCCAGCCCAAAGGAGACGCCGTGCAATTCGAACTGCGAACGCAGGTCATCGAACCGCAGCGCAAGACCTTCCAGCACCTCATCGACCGGTACGGGGACCGTCCCGCCAGCCGGTACGAGGAAGGCACCATCGACATCCAGGCGATGACGAACTTCCACTACCGGCCGCTGTGGGGGCCCGACAAGGACATCTACTCCCCCGACTACAGCGTCCTGAAGCTGACCGACCCCTACAGCTTCACCGACCCCCGCCAGTTCTACTACGCGGGCTATGTGACGAGCCGGGCCGACATGCACGAGGCCTTCGGGTCCACGCTGGGCTACCTGGAGAAGCGCGGCATGTTCGACCGGCTCCCCGAGGCGTGGAAGGGCCTCTTCCAGGATGTCGTCCTGCCGTTCCGGCACTACGAGGCGGCCGGCCAGATGATCTCCGCGGACGCCTGCCGCTTTGGGTGGGGCACCACGACGACCCAGTGCTTCGGGTATGCCGCCTTCGACCGGATCGGCAACGCCCAGATCCTCTCTCGCGTCGGCATCGCCTTCGGTGGCGGCACCGCCGAGGCCCTCGCTGCCGCCAAGAAGGACTGGCTCGAGGAGCCTGCCTTCCAGGGGCTGCGCAAGCACACCGAACTGATGCTCGTCGAGCGGGACTGGGGCAAGGCCATGGTTGCCCTCGACGTGACCGACCAGCTCATCTACGCGCTGCTCTACGACAGCCTCGACGAGGCTGCCCTCACCGGTGGCGCCGGCTCCTACTCCCTGGTTGCCCAGCACCTGGTCACCTGGTTCGCCGACCAGCGCCGCTGGTTCGACGCGCTGTACAAGGCGTGGGTCGCCGACCCCGAGTATGGCGCCGCCAACGCCGCCGCCATCGCCGAGGTCGCGAGCGCAGCACTGGCCACCGCCGTGGCCGCCCTCACCCCGATCGCCGCCAAGGCCGACGCCCTCGTCGGTGCCGGCTCAGGCGCCGCCCTGACCGCAGCGGCGCAGGCCGTCACGACCAAGCTCGCCGGTGTCGGCGTGGCACTTCGCTGAACCCGAAAGGACTGACATGACCACCTCCGCAACGATCCCCGCGGGCGAACGTCCCGTTGGCGTCGACATCCAGGAGAGCGAGCAGAACCGCGCCGTCATCGAGGCCCTCGAGGCCGACAACGAGAACTCTTCCGTGATCCACATGCCTGGCCTGGTCCGGGTCACCTCCCCCGGTCGGCTCGTGCTCCGTCGCGAGACCGTCGAGGAGCGCCTGGGCCGCGAATGGGAGACCCACGAGTTCCAGCTCGCGATCATCTCCTACTTCGGCCACATCAAGGAATGGGATGACGACGAGATCGTCATCGCCTGGGATCACTGACAGTTGGGGGGCTGCGCCCCCCCACCTCCCCCCACAGGCACAGAGCTCGCTTCGCTCGCACAACTCAGCTTCCTGTCGGCATACGAAAGAAGGCTTCTTATGACTATCGCACCAAGGGCTCCGCGCAAGCTGAGCATGAAGGACCGCTACTCCGCGCTCACCCGTGACCTCGACTGGACACCCAGCTATGTCACCGAGGACGAGCTCTACCCGTACACCAAGTTCGAGGGCATCACGATCCACGACTGGAGCAAGTGGGAGGACCCCTTCCGCCTCACCGTGGACGCCTACACCAAGTACCAGGCGGAGAAGGACAAGCGCCTGTATGCCGTCCTCGACGGCTTCGCGCAGAGCCAGGGACACCTGAGCCTGACCGACGCGAGCTACCTCAACGCCATGAAGCTCTTCATCCAGGGTGTCTCGCCGCTGGAGTACCAGGCCCACCGGCACTTCGCCTACCTCGGGCGCCACCTCAACGGCCCGGGCCCCCGGTTCGCCTCGCTGTGCCAGAGCCTGGACGAGATCCGGCACATCCAGACCGAGGTGCACACGCTGTCGAACTACAACAAGTACTACGACGGCTTCCACAGCTTCCCGCACATGCACGACCGGGTCTGGTACCTCTCGGTGCCGAAGTCGTTCTTCGACGACGCCGTCTCCTCGGGACCCTTCGAGTTCCTCATCGCCATCGGGTTCTCCTTCGAGTACCTGCTGACGAACCTGCTGTTCGTGCCCTTCATGTCCGGTGCGTCCTTCAACGGCGACCTGCCGACGATGACCTTCGGCTTCTCGGCCCAGTCCGACGAGTCCCGGCACATGACCCTGGGCCTGGAGGCGATCAAGTTCCTCCTCGAGCAGGACGAGAAGAACGTCCCGATCGTGCAGCACTGGATCGACAAGTGGTTCTGGCGCGGATACCGCGTCACTGCGCTGATCGCCCAGATGCTCGACTACATGCTGCCGCGCAAGGTGATGAGCTGGAAGGAGGCCTTCAACCTGTACTTCGAGCAGCAGATGCTCGGTGGCCTCTTCGTCGACCTCGCCTACTACGGCATCACCCCGCCGAAGTTCGTCGAGCAGGCTGCCGAGGAGAAGGAGATCCTCTCCCACCAGGTGTACTGGACCCTCTACCAGTTCAGCCACGCCGCCGCCTTCAGCACCTCCATCCCGACCGACGAGCACATGGAGTGGCTCTCGGCGAACTACGCCAAGTTCGACGAGCTCTACCGGCCGCTGTGGGAGAAGGAGAAGCGGAATGTCGCCGCCGGCGGCCGCCACTTCGCCCGCGGCCTGCCGGAGCTGTGCACGGTCTGCCAGATTCCGATGCTCTTCACCGAGCCGGGCGACCCCACGACGCTGTGCCAGCGGTGGAGCACCTTCGAGGACGAGCACTTCAACTTCTGCTCGGACGGCTGCAAGAACATCTTCGACCACGAGCCCGAGAAGTACGTCCAGGCCTGGCTGCCGGTGCACCAGATCTTCCAGGGCAACTGCGGTGGCGCGACGATCCCCGACGTCCTCGCTTGGTACAAGATGACGCCGAACGACGGCGGCGAGTACCTCGGCAGCAGGGACAACAAGAACTGGCTGGCCTGGCACGACATGGCCGAGAAGACCGGAGGTAACTGACATGGCCGTCAAGGCGATCACCGAGTACAAGTTCCCGAGCAGGTCCCGCCAGGAGCTCTACGGCGACGCGATGCTCGTCCACATGTGGTGGACGAACAACCCGTGGTTCTGTGCTGCGGCCTGCTTCCCGATGCCCAAGGCGATGACGTGGGGGGACTTCTGGAACGCAGCAGTGGTCCCGTTCTTCTCCGAGGACCCGGACTGGAGCGACTCCACCGAGTTCACCTTCACGCTGCATGGAAAGTCGCTGGACCCCAAGCCCGAGGACACCCTCGAGGGGCTCGGCATCTGGCACAAGTCGGTCATCGGGATGACCTCGAAGTGAGCGTCGGGACGCCCTGGTCCTGACCACCTCGGACGGTGGGGTATGCCGCATGGCCGACGGTCGCGGCATACCCCACGGCCTGTTCCCGACCCACCCCTGTCCCGAACGTTCCCCCTTTCCCCACCGGAGCAGCAGCCATGACCCAGGAATGGACCGTCACCATCGAGCCGATCGGCCGTGAGGTCCTCTGCCGTGAGGACCAGTCGATCCTTGACGCCTGCCTGCGCGCCGGCGTGTGGCTGCCGCACTCGTGCACCCACGGCACCTGCGCCACGTGCAAGTGCGAGGTCGTCGACGGGGACGTCGACCACGGTGAGGCGAGCTCGTTCGCACTGATGGACTTCGAGCGCGACGAGGGCAAGCTGCTCACCTGCTGCGCCAAGCCGCGCTCCGATGTCGTCATCGAGGCCGACCTCGACGTCGACGAGGACATCGAGATGTACCCCGTGCGGGACTTCACCGGCACCGTGGTCGAGCTGACCGAGGTCGCCAAGGAGACCGTGCGGATGGTCGTCGAGGTGGACCGCGAGATCGCCTTCAACGCCGGCCAGTACATGAAGTTCGTCGTGCCGGCCTCGGACGGGCAGCCCGAGGTCGACCGCACCTGGTCGATCGCCAGCCCGCCGAGCGAGCCGCGGCGCCTGGAGTTCCACATCCGCAATGTCCCCGGTGGCCGCGGCACGGACGGCTGGGTGTTCAAGGACCTGGCCGTCGGGGACGCGGTGCGGCTCTCCGGCCCCTACGGACGGTTTGTCCTGCACACCGGCCAGGACAACCACGCGATCATGGTCGCTGGCGGCACCGGCCTGGCGCCGATGAAGGCCATGCTGCGGCACGGGCTGGAGAATGGCGCCTACGAGGGCGAGCTCACCTTGTACCAGGGCGCACGTTCCCGGGAATGGCTGTATGACGTGGCCTTCTTCGCCGCCCTGGCCGACGAGTTCGACCAGTTCACCTACCGGCCGTGTCTGTCCGAGGAGACCGCCGAGCAGGTCGAGGCCGCCGGGGAGGATCCACAGCGGTACGGCTACGGCATGGTCACCGATGTCATCGCCGCCGACCACGCCACCTTGTCGGGCTGCAAGGGCTACCTCTGCGGCCCGCCGCTCATGGTCGAGGCGGCCCTGAAGACCTTGATGGCGCGGCGGCTGTTCCCGCGGGATATCTACCGCGAGGAGTTCTTCAACGCCGGCGACAAGGGCGGTGGCGTCGCCAGCCCGCTGATCAAGCGCTAGTCCGGCCTCGCCGCTGCCCCGCGCCCACGCTAGAACGGCTGGGTGCGCAGCCGGCGGCTCAGCGCCAGCGCCGCGGTCCGCACCGCGGGCGCGATCTTCTCCACGTCGATCTGCCCGGTACGTCCGGAGACCGACAGCCCCGCGACGACGACCCCGTGCATGCCGAAGACCGGGGCCGCGGCGCAGGCGATGCCCGGGCTGGACTCCTCGCGGTCGTAGGCGACGCCCTGCTCGCGGATCGTCGCGAGCTCGCGGGTCAGCGCCCCCGGCATGACGATGGTCCGCGGGCTCAGCCGGGGCAGGCCGGCCTCCATCCGGGCACTGACCACCGACGGTGGGGAGAACGCGAGAATGGCCTTGCCGACTCCGGTCGCATGCGCGGGCAGCCGCCCGCCGATCCGCGACGGCATGGCCATCCCCGACCGCGACCCGAGGATCTGGACGTAGACCACCTCGACGCCCTCGAGGACCGCCAGGTGGACCCGCTGATGGGTCGCCTCCATGAGGTCCTCCATGAACGGCAGCGCGGCATCACGCAGGCCGCGGTGCCGCGGCACCAGCTCGCCGAGCTCGAACAGCCGGAAGCCGAGCCGGATCCCGTCCCGGGTCGACTCGAGTAGGCCGAGCCGGCACAGCTCGCCGACCAGTCGGTGGGTCGTCGACTTCGGCAGCCCGCTGCGCCGGGCCAGCTCGGAGACCGAGAGGTACGGGTGGTTGGCGTCGAGCGCCTCCATCACCGAACAGGCCCGTTCCAGCACAGATGGGGCAGTGTCCCGCTCAGTGGAACGCATGGATTGATTGAAGTCCCCTCAGGCCCCACTGTCCATTCACCGCAAGGCCGCCTCGTGACAACAGTCACCCTCGAGAGGACCCGATGACCGCGACGCTCCCCCTCACCAGTGACGTGCTGCGTACGGTCTCCTGCGTGACGACCCCCAAGCGTCCGCAGCCGATCCCTGAACGGGGCGCCGGCGAGGGACTGAAGTCCGTGGCGACCGCTCTGGACGTCCTGGAGTGCTTCGCGGTCGACGACGAGCTGGGCGTCTCCGATATCGCCCGCCGGCTCGGCATCGCCAAGTCCACCGCACACCGGCTGCTCACCACCTTGTGCTCCCGCGGGATGACCGAGAAGAACCCGGAGTCCGGCCTCTACCGCCTGGGCATGCACCTCTTCGAGCTCGGCCAGCTGGCCCAGGCGAGGCTCCGGCTGCGCCAGCTGGCCCTGCCCATGCTCGGCGAGCTGCGGGCCGTCACCGGGCACACGGTCCACCTCGGCGTGGCCGACGGTGCCGACGTCGTCCATGCCGAGCGCCTCGACAGCCCGGACTCGGTGCGGGTCATGGGGACGATGGGCCGGCGTTTCCCGGCCCACTGCACCGCCACCGGAAAGGTCATCGCGGCCTTCAACCCCGATTTCGCCGAGGCCCGCCGCCGAGCCGGCTTCCCGCCTCGCACCCGGATGACCATCCGGACCGCCGCCGACTTCGACCAGGCCCTTGCCACCACCCGGCGGCTCGGGGTCGGGATCGTCCACGGCGAGGCGGTCATCGGGATGAGCTCGGTCGCGGCGCCGGTGCGCGACCTGTCCGGGAAGGCATATGCCGCCATCTCGGTCGCTGCCCCGACCCTAGTGCTTCGCCCAGAGCTCGAGCGCACCTCCCGGTTGCTCATCTCCGCGGCCCGCCAGCTCTCGCGCATGGCCGCCGGCTGACTGAGGCACCACCTCCCACCTGCGGCGTTCGCTCCAGCGGAACGTCCGAGACGTCGATGCGGGCACCGGCATACCGTTCACAGCAGGAGGAGCACGTCACCGTGCCCCACCGGCGCACCGACGAAGGGAGCTGCGCGTGGACCCGGCCACTCGGGCAGCGGCGGCCGACCGGCTGCTGGAGGCCTACCGCACCAGGGAGCCCATCGACCCGCTGACAACGACCTACCCGGACATCGACCTCGAGGACGCCTACGCGATCCAGCTCCTCCAGATGGCCGAGCTGCAGCGTCGGGGGCGCACGGTCAAGGGGCACAAGGTGGGCCTGACCAGCGCGGCGATGCAGAACCTCCTCGGGGTGAAGGACCCCGACTTCGGGCATCTGCTCGACGACTTCTTCTACCTCGAGCACATGCCGATCCCCATGAGCGGCTTCCTCCAGCCGCGGATCGAGCCCGAGGTCGCCTTCGTCCTGAAGAAGCCGCTGCGCGGCCCGGGCGTCACCGTCCCGGAGGCGATCGCGGCCGTCGACTTCGTCCTGCCCGCGCTGGAGATCGTCGACAGCCGGATCCGGGACTGGAAGATCGGCCTGTTCGACACCGTCGCCGACAATGCGTCCTCGGGGGCCCTCGTCCTCGGCTCGACCCCGACCCAGATCGGCGCGGTCGACCTGCGCCTTGCCGGGGCGACCTTCCACCGCAATGGCACGGTCGTCGGCACCGGGGCCGGTGGCGCGGTCCTCGGCTCGCCACTCAACTCGCTGGTCTGGCTGGCCAACACCGTCGGCGCGATGGGAACCACCCTCGAGGCGGGGCACGTCGTCCTGCCCGGCTCCCTGTGCGCCATGTCCCCGGTCGCCCCGGGCGACACCTTCACCGCGACGTTCGCCGGCCTCGGCAGCGTCACCGCCCGCTTCGCGAAGGAGTCATGACGTGGGCACCCGCACCAAGGGCACCGCAGCAATCGTCGGACCAGGCAATATCGGCACCGACCTGATGTTCAAGCTGATGCGCCGCAGCGACATCATCGAGCCGCGGTACATGATCGGCGTCGACCCCACCTCGGACGGGCTGCGTCGGGCCGCCTCGGTCGGGCTGGAGGCGAGCCACGAGGGGGTCGACTGGCTGTTGCGCCAGTCCGAGCTGCCGGACATCGTCTTCGAGTGCACCTCGGCGAAGGCGCACGAGGCCAACGCCCCGCGGTATGCCGAGGCCGGCATCCTCGCCGTCGACCTCACGCCCGCGGCCGTCGGCCCGTACCTCTGCCCCGCGGTCAACCTCGAGTTCAACCTCGACGCGGTCAATGTCAACATGATCACCTGCGGCGGGCAGGCGACCATCCCGATGGTCAACGCAGTCGCCCAGGTCGTCCCGGTGCCCTACGCCGAGATCGTCGCCTCGGTCTCGTCGAAGTCCGCCGGCCCGGGCACCCGCGCCAATATCGACGAGTTCACCGAGACAACGGCCGACGCCGTGGTCAAGGTCGGTGGCGCGAAGACGGGCAAGGCGATCATCATCCTCAACCCGGTCGAGCCGCCGATGCTGATGCGCAACTCGGTCTTCTGCGCCGTGCCCGCCGAGGCCGGGGAGCCCGGAGCGCTGCAGGACCGCATCCTGGAGTCGATCCACCGGATGGTCGCGGTCATCCAGGACTACGTCCCCGGCTACCACCTGCGCGCCGAGCCCCAGTTCGACCACGCCCGCGAGCAGTGGCAGGGCATGGCGCGGGCGTTCATCCCCATCGAGGTCAAGGGCCGCGGCGACTACCTCCCGGACTACGCCGGCAACCTCGACATCATCACCGCGGCGGCCGCGCGGGTCGGCGACATCATGGTCGCGCACCGGCTCGGAGTGGCCTCGAGCTGGAAGTCCTCGGCCGACCTCGGGGAGCGTCCCGACCCGGTCGCCGCCGACGCCGAGAAGGCAGGAGTCTGATCCGCCATGGGTGACATGACCATCCGACCCGAGGATGCCCCCGTCGTCACGACGCCGGTCACCGAGACCGAGGTGCTCGCCCACACCCCCGCCGGGGGCGGCGAGCGCGACCTGCGGATCACCGACTCGACCCTGCGCGACGGCTCGCACGCGATGAGCCACCAGTACACCGAGGCGCAGGTCCGCGGCGTCGTCCACGCCCTCGACAAGGCCGGCGTCCAGGTCATCGAGGTCTCGCACGGCGACGGCCTCGGCGGGTCGAGCTTCAACTACGGCTTCTCCAAGGTTGACGAGTTCCAGCTCATCAAGGCCGCCGTCGAGGAGGCCACCCAGGCCAAGATCGCCATCCTCATGCTCCCCGGCCTCGGCACCGTCCACCACCTCCACAAGGCGCACGAGATGGGCGCCTCGGTGGCCCGGATCGCGACGCACTGCACCGAGGCGGACGTGTCGATCCAGCACTTCGGGGAGGCCCGCGCGCTCGGGATGGAGACGGTCGGCTTCCTCATGCTCAGCCACCGCGCTTCGCCGCAGATGCTCGCCCAGCAGGCCCGGATCATGGTCGACGCCGGCGCCCAGTGCGTCTACGTCGTCGACTCCGCCGGCGCGCTGGTCCTCTCCGACGCCCAGGAGCGCATCCAGGCGGTCCTCGACGAGATCGGCCGCGACGGGGCCCAGGTCGGCTTCCACGGCCACCAGAACCTCAGCCTCGGCATCGCGAACTCGGTGCTGGCCTACCAGGCCGGGGCCAAGCAGATCGACGGGGCGCTGTGCGCGCTCGGTGCCGGGGCGGGCAACTCCCCCACCGAGGTCCTCGCCGCGACCTTCGAGCGGATGGGCATCAAGACCGGGGTCGACCTCGGTGAGGTGCTCTCGGCCGCCGAGGACGTCGTCCGCCCGTTCATCCCCGCCTGCCGTGGATGGACCGTGCGTCGATCACCCAGGGGTATGCCGGCGTGTACTCCTCGTTCCTCCTGCACGCCGAGCGCGCCGCCGCCCGGTACAACGTCCCGGCCCACGCCATCCTCCAGAAGGTCGGCGAGTACGGGTACGTCGGCGGCCAGGAGGACATGATCATCGACATCGCCTTGCAGCTCCAGCAGGAGCAGGAGCTGGGCGACCTGGCGGGGATGGGGGTGCGCTGATGGCGCAGTGGACCGAGGAGTCGGTCGCGGTCGAGCTGCTCGCCTGCGAGGACGAGCGCCGGGACCGGCCCCCGTTCACCGACGAGTGGCCCGAGCTGGACCTCGACACCGGCTACCGCATCCAGGACCGCACGCTGGCGATGCGGCTGGCCCGAGGCGAGAAGCTCATCGGGGTCAAGCTCGGGCTGACCTCCCGGGCCAAGCAGCAACGAATGGGCGTCCACTTCCCCTTCGTCGCCTGGCTGACCGACGCGATGGTCCTCCCGGTCGGCGACCCGGTCCCGCAGGGCCGGCTGATCCACCCGCGGATCGAGCCGGAGATCGTCTTCGTCATGGGCCGCCGGCTCGAGGGGCCGGGCGTCACCTGCGCCCAGGCGATGGCGGCCGTCGAGTCTGTGTGGGGCGGCGCAGAGGTCATCGACAGCCGGTACCGCGACTTCCGGTTCACCGCCGGTGACGTCGCCGCCGACAATGCCTCGTCCGGTGCCTTCGTCACCGGACCGATCGGGCTCCCACCCGCGGGTCTGGACCTCGCCCTGGAGGGCGTGCTCGTCGAGGTCGACGGGGTCATCGTCGACTCCGCCACCGGCGCCGCGGTCCAGGGCCACCCGGGCGAGGCCCTGGCGCTGGCCGCCAACGACCTGGCCCGCCGCGGCCACGCCATCGAGGCGGGCTGGATCGTCCTCACCGGGGGCATGACCGACGCGGTTTTCGCCCCTCCCGGCGTCTCGGTCGCCTGCCACTTCTCCACGCTCGGCTCGGTCTACCTCAACGGAGGTGAGTGAGGATGCCGCTTATCGAGGTCACCCTCGTCGAAGGACGTTCCGCCGCCCAGCTGCGCACCCTCGTCAGCGCCCTGACCCAGGCCGCTGTCGACGCCGTCGACGCACCCCTGGAGTCGGTCCGCGTCATCCTCCGTGAGGTCCCGGCGACCCACTTCGCCGCCGGTGACGTCACCATTGCCGAGCGCCGCGGCGGCGCCGATCCCCGCGGCTAGGTCAGCCCCGGCCGGCATACCGAGTTCGACATACGAGAAAGACCAAGCGAAGGTGACGTCATGAGCGACCTGCAGTTCTTCGGGCATATCGTCGACAACGAGGAGGTCGAGTCCCTCGACGCCGGCCGCTTCGACGTGTGGAACCCGTGGACCCGCGAGGTCTGGGCCCAGGCGGCCGAGGGCAGCGCGGCCGACGCGGACCGCGCCGTCACCAGCGCCCGGAAGGCCTTCGACGAGGGCCCGTGGCCGCGCCTGGGACGGGTCGAGCGGGCCAAGGCGATCCACCGCCTCGGCGACCTCATGGAGAGGTACACCGACGACATCGCCCGGCTCGACACGACGAACATGGGCAAGCCCTTCGAGCAGGCCAAGCACGATGTCGCGCGCTCGGTGTGGAACTTCCGGTTCTTCGCCGACCACCAGCGCGACCACTGCGGCGAGGTCTACCCGATGGACTCGGGACACCACACCTACAGCGAGTTCGGCCCCGCTGGGGTCGTCGCGGCGATCAGCCCGTGGAACTTCCCGCTGATGATGGCCTCGTGGAAGATCGCTCCGGCGATCGCCTGGGGCAACACCTGCATCATCAAGCCGAGCGAGGACACCCCCGCGTCGGTGACGATGCTCGGCCGGCTCGCCATCGAGGCCGGCTTCCCGCCTGGCGTCCTCAACGTCCTCAACGGACACGGCGCGCCGGCCGGGTCGTCGATCACCGGCGACTGGCGGGTCGACCGGGTGACCTTCACCGGCTCGTCGACCACCGGGAAGATGGTCATGGCCTCAGCGGCCACCCACCTCGCGCCGGTCTCGCTCGAGCTCGGCGGCAAGGGCGCCAATATCGTCTTCGCCGACGCCGACCTCGACAACGCGGTCTCCTGGGCGGTCGAGGCGATCTTCCGGAACGCCGGCCAGATCTGCCTCGCCGGGTCGCGCCTGTTCGTCCACTCCTCGATCTACGACGACTTCCTCCGCCGTTTCGTCGCGGCCGCCGAGCAGCTGACCATCGGTGACCCCTTCGACCCGGCGACCCGGTTCTCGGCGCTGGCGAGCAAGCGGCACTTCGACAAGGTCGTCTCGTATGTCGAGTCGGCGCGCGCGCTCGGCGGGTCCATCCACACCGGAGGGGTCGCCGAGGACGGCTCGTGGGTGGTCCGACCGACGATCATCGACGGGCTCGGGCTCGACGCCGCTCCGTACTGCGAGGAGATCTTCGGTCCGGTCTGCATCGTCAACTCCTTCGAGACCGAGGACGAGGTCGTCGGGCTGGCCAACGACACCCGCTACGGGCTCAACGCGATGCTCTTCACCGAGAACCTCTCGCGGGCCCACCGGGTCGCCTCGCGGCTGCGGGCGGGCACGGTGTGGGTCAACTGCTTCTTCATCCGCGACCTGCGGACCCCCTTCGGCGGGGTCGGCGACTCCGGCGTCGGACGGGAGGGCGGCAACTTCAGCCGGGAGTTCTTCACCGAGCCGAAGGCTGTCGTCATGCAGATCGCCCGCTGACCGGGCCGGACCCCCGCGCTGGTCCTCGGGGTTGTCGGGGGTCGCTGTCACAGTGGTCTCATGAGACTCCCTAGGTCAACCTCAGGCGGCTTGAAGTTGCATGGCGCCTCCGTGGAGTTGGGGGTTGTGGGCGGTGTTGTCGTGCCAGCATCGCCAGATCACGCGGACCCAGGCTCGGGCCAGGATGCGGACGGCGCGGGGGTGTCGTTTGCCGCGGGCGATGGCGTCGTTGTCGACCTTGGCTGCCCATGGGCTGGCGTGGCGGGAGTCGTCGGCGAAGTCGATGAGTGAATCGCCCGGGGTTTGGTGGACGGTCTGATTCCACGGAAGGGTGGAGTTGTGCCAGCACCAAGGAAGTATCCGGACGAGCTGCGTGATCGGGCGCAACGGTTGGTCGCGGAGGCGATGAGTGAGGATCCCTCGTTGTCGTTGAACGCTGCGGTGAGGAGGATCGCGCCGAAGGTTGGGGTGGTGCCTGACACGTTGCGCGAGTGGGTGCGTCGGGCGGGGATCGACTCGGGTCGCCGGCCGGGGACCACGAGTGAGGACGCGGCCTCGATCAAGAAGTTGCAGGCCGAGGTTCGAGAGCTTAAGAGGGCTGTCGGCGACGCCTGAAAACTGACCCCGTATCGACGGTCGAAATCTGACCCCCTCCGAGATCCTGACCTCACCAGGCGTGAGGCAGGAGGACGGGAGTGTTGTCAGTGGAGGACTGGGCTGAGATCCGCAGGTTGCACCGGGCCGAGGAGTTGCCGATCAAGATGATCGCCAGGACTTTGGGCGTCTCGCGCAACACCGTGCGTGCGGCGCTGGCCGCCGAGGGGCCACCGAGGTACGTGCGGGCGCCGGCGGGATCGGCGGTCGATGCGTTCGATCCGCGGATCCGTGAGCAGCTGCAGGCGGTTCCGACGATGCCGGCCACGGTGATCGCCGAGCGGGTCGGGTGGACGCGCGGGATGACGGTGTTCAAGGCGCGGGTGGCCGAGTTGCGCCCGGTGTACCTGCCGCCGGACCCAGCGTCCCGCACGACCTATGAGGCCGGCGAGCTGGCTCAGTTCGACTTCTGGTTCCCCGACATCGAGCTCACGGTCGGGTACGGGCAGGCCCGCACAGCCAAGCGGCTGCCGGTGATGACCACGGTCAGCGGCTACTCCCGGTTCGCGGGCGCGGTGTTGATCCCCTCGCGCGAGGCCGAGGACCTGTACGCGGGCTGGTGGCAGCTGCTGTTGACCCAGCTCCAGGGGGTGCCGAAGACGCTGGTGTGGGACGGCGAGGGGGCGGTGGGCCGGTGGCGCGCCCGCAGGCCCGAGCTGACCGGGCACTGCCAGGCGTTCCGGGGCGTGCTCGGCGCCGCGGTGTACATCTGTAAACCGGCCGACCCGGAGGCCAAGGGGATGCTCGAGCGGTTCCACGACTACCTGGAGAGGTCCTTCCTGCCCGGCCGGGTGTTCACCTCGCCGGCGGACTTCAACACCCAGCTCGCGACCTTTCTGGCCCGCGCGAACGCCCGCAGGATGCGGGTCCTGGGCTGCGCCCCGAACGACCGGGTCGCCGCGGACCGGGCGGCGATGCTGCCGTTGCCGCCGCTCGCCCCGCAGGTGGGCTGGCGCACGACGACGCGGCTGCCGCGGGACCACTACGTCCGCGTCGACTCCAACGACTACTCGGTGCACCCGGGCGTGGTCGGGCGCCGGGTGGAGGTCCACGCCGACCTGGACCGGGTGTGGGTGACCTGCGAGGGGACCCTCGTGGCCGACCACGCACGGGTGTGGGCCCAGCACCGGAGCATCACCGACTTCGAGCACGCGGTCGCGGCCAAGGCGCTGCGCCGTGGACGGGCCGACCTGCTCCGCCCGCTCCCGGCCGCAGACCAGGTCGAGATCCGTCCGTTGGGGGTGTACGACGCCGCGCTCGGCCTCGACGACGTCACCGACGGGCAGGCCGGCTGATGGCCACCACGGCACGGACCACGACCGGGCGCGAGATCGGCGCCGAGCTGGAGTACCTGACCCGGGCACTCAAGGCACCCACCCTTCGAGAATCGGTCCCCCGGCTGGCCGAGCGCGCCCGCGAGGAGTCCTGGACCCACGAGGAGTTCCTCGCCGCCTGCCTGCAACGCGAGGTCGCCGCCCGCGAGACCCACGGCGGCCAGGGCCGGATCCGGGCTGCGAAGTTCCCGTCCCGCAAGTCCCTGGAAGACTTCGACTACGACCACGCCCGCGGCCTCAAACGCGAGACCATCGCGCACCTGGGCACCCTGAACTTCGTCGCCGCCAAGGACAACATCGTCCTCCTCGGCCCGCCCGGCACCGGCAAGACCCACCTCGCGACCGGGCTCGCGGTCCGCGCATGCCAGGCCGGGCACCGGGTCCTGTTCGCCACCGCCTCGCAATGGGTCGACCGGCTCGCCGACGCCCACCACGCCGGCCGGCTCCAAGACGAGCTGCGCCGCCTGGCCCGCTACCCCGTCCTGGTCACCGACGAGGTCGGCTACATCCCGTTCGAACCTGAAGCGGCCAACCTGTTCTTCCAGCTCGTCTCCTCCCGCTACGAACGCGCCAGCCTGATCGTCACCTCCAACAAGACCTTCGCCCGCTGGGGCGAGGTCTTCGGCGACGACACCGTCGCCGCCGCCATGATCGACCGGCTCGTCCACCACGCCGAGGTCATCGCCCTCAAGGGCGACTCCTACCGGCTGAAGAACCGAGACCTCGGCCGCGTCCCCGCAGCCGTCACCGAAGAGAACTAGCCACCGAGAGGGTCAATCTTCAACCGACGGAAAGGGGTCAGATTTCGACCGTCGTTGACAAGGGCTAACGACATCTTGTTGGCGGCCTCAAGTTATGCGGGTGATCGGTGTCAAGAGGGGGCGTCGGCGAGGCGGTTGAGTAGCGTGTCGTAGATGTCTCGGCGGCCGGTCTGGCCTTTGGCGTCGGCGTCGGCGCGTTGGGCACGGATCGTTGGGCGGTGCTCGATGGTGGTGAAGAACATGGTGCAGGACTCGCAGATCGTCTCGTAGCGGCAGTCGAGCTCGAGGGGTCGGGCGCAGTACCCGTTCCCGAGCAGGCGCTTGTGCGCCTCGGCGCGCAGGGCGCGCATGGCAGGCCCCGCGGCGTCGGCGGGGAGCACCGCGGGCTGGCTTGCCGCGTACAGGGTTTCGACCTTGGCTGTGACGGCGAAGTACTCGTCGGCGACGGTGCGGTCGGCGATCCTGGCGTACACCATCGTCATCGACAGGTCGTGGTGGCCGAGCAGGGCGGCGATGGCCTCAAGGCTCATGCCGCGGTTGATCGCTTGGGTGGCCAAGGTGTGGCGCAGCTGGTGGGGGTGCACGTGCCCGATCCCGGCTGCGGCGGCGGCTTTCTGGACGGCCTTCTCGACGCGGGTGGGTGGGATCGGGCGGCCTCGCTCGGTCAGCAGCAGGTCGGTGGCCTGCCAGCCGGGGCGGGCGGCGATCCACGCGTCGAGCAGGTCCTTCAGCTGGGGGTGCAGCGGGATGTACCGGTCGGTGTGCAGCTTGCCGACGGGGGTGCGCAGCCAGTAGCCCGTGCCGATCTGAACGATCGCGTCGACGGTCAGGCCGAGCAGCTCGCCGCGGCGCATCCCGGTGCGGGCGAGGGTGGTGACCATGAGCCGGTCCAGCGGGTCGGGCAGGCTCTTGGCTGCGGTCATGAACGCGGCGGCTTGGGCGTCGTCGAGGAACCGCGGGTGCGGCTTGTCAGGGCGGGCCCGGTCGGTGCGGTACACCGGGACGCGGGCGGGGACGTCGTCGTAGTCCCACTCGATGATTCGGGTGAAGAAGGTGTGCAGGTGCCCGAGCCGCATCCCGAGGGTCGTCTTAGACAATGGTTTGCCGCGGTAGCCGGGCCGGTCGGCCAGCTGCTGCTTGTACGCCTCGACATGCTCGCGGGCGATGTCGGCGACGCGTGTGACGGGCGGGTCCGCGTTCACGAGGCTGGCAACGAACTGGCGCAGGGTCGTGTCGAACAGGACCACCGAGGAAGGCCGCAGCGACAGGGCGCACTGGCGCAGGTAGCGACGCATCGTGGTGACCAGCACCGGCGCCGTGTCGGCGAGCTGGTCCCAGTCGACCTGGTTGACCGGTCGGCCGGTCCAGCGGCGACGGATGTCCGGGACGGGTGCCTGTCCGCGGTGGAACATCACCGCGTCGAGCCCGAACAGCGGCGTCGACAAAGTCTTGGGCCGGTACCCGCGCACCGCGATGACGGTGTCGTGCACCACTGACCGGGCTGCCTTGTACTGGGTGGGGGTCAGGCCTTCGGGGCTGCTCCCGGTGGTGATGCAGATCTTCGCCAACCAGGACCACATCCGGTCGATCCTCTTGGGACAGAAGCCCAGCGAGGAGGCCTGCTCGGCGAAAGTTGCGGCCTGGTCGGGGTAGGCGTCGCGCAGGTACCGGCCCCACCGGCAGCCGGAGGCGACAGCGAACTCGACATCGACCGGGGAACGCGCAGGCGATCACCGCGTGCCCGACGAACGAGGCGACCTCGGTGCGCACCTGCCTGCGCTGCGCGACAGGCGACGCGCGCTAGCGGCCCAGGTCGCCGAACCTGCTCCGGAAACCGGCCACCCCGGACAGCCTGTTCCGGCGTGTCCCTGGGGTGCTGCCGAGGCTGACGTAACGGTCGGCCGCGGCCGCCAACGGCTGTGGCGCGGCCGGGTGCGCGGGATCGGGGGCTCGCTGGTCAGCGGCGAGGGCGGCGGTACTCACCGTTCCTCCTGGTCCCAGCCATCGAGAATGGCCATCGCCTTCTGGTACTCCCTGGCCAGCCAGTCGTTGGACAGGTGCAGATAGATCCGGGTCGTTTCGATCGAGGCATGCCCGGCCTGGGCCTGGATCGCCTCGAGCGCCATCCCGGCCTCCCGAAGCCGCGTGAAGCAGGTGTGCCGCAACTCGTGACACGACGCATGCGCCAGCCCGGCCCGCCCCTTGCGCCGACGAGAACCTCGTCGAGCCCGGCCGCGGTCAACGGACGGCCCCGGTGCGGGCCCTTGAGCACCACGAACACGTGGTCATCAACACTCTCCTTCGGGCGCTCCCGGGTCAGGTAGGACGCCAGCATGGTGAAGAAGACGTCCGCGACCGGGACCAGGCGCTGGTGCCCGCCCTTGCCGTCCGCGACGAACACGCGCCGGTCCCCGACCTGCACATGCTCGAACCGCAACCCGAGGACTTCACAGCGGCGCAACCCACCGTGGACCATCAGGGCGACCATGGCCCGGTCCCGGTCGGTGCGCAACGCCCCCGTCAAAGCAGCCACTTCCACCGGTGTGGTGACCCGCGGGAGCTTGCGTGGCGCCCGGACCAGCGGTGCACCGCGCCGTCCACCTCGACCCGAGCCCGCGGGGCGTGCGTGCCGTGCGCCGAGGCTGCGCGGGACCGGGTTGCGGTCACAGATCCCGCGCAGGAACAGGTACTCGAACAGCGAGGAGACCGTCGCCAGCCGCCGCTTGATCTTCGACGCGGCCAACCCGGACTCGCCGTCCGCGAGGCGCACCACGTTCCCGCCCCTGCGCGGCGCACGCTGAGCCTCGATGAAACCCAGCACATCAGTGACCATCACCTGCTGCGGCGCCTTGCCGACGATGCCAAAGAACACCTTCAGGTCGAACGCCTGCGCGGCCAGCGTGTTCGGTCGGACCCGGGCCGCTGTGAACCGCAAATACTCATCCAGGAGCGACTCACCCAAGCACGGCACGCTTCCAGCCGAGCGCACCAGGCACGGCATGAACGACCCGATCCCGGACGTGCGAACCTCCTCAACAGCAGCCTCCACCCGCCCCCGACTGAGCCCCGGAACCGACGCGCCGATCACCTACATATCAAGCCCTTCTTCGCGCGGGAGCTCGACCCGCGCCTGCCGTGGTGAGCGCGTTCATCGAGGCTCACCGCGAGGAGTTCGGGGTCGTGCCGATCCGCAGGGTGCTCACACAGCACGGTTGCCCGATCGCCCCGAGCACCTACTACGCCGGGCGTAACCGGGCGCTCAGCGCCCGAGCAGTTCGCGATGAGTTGGTCCTGAACGAGATCCACCGGGTCCACAAGGCCTCGCGTGGCGGGTTGTACGGGGCCCGCAAGGTTTACCACCAGCTGCGCCGTGAGGGCGTCACGGTGGACGGGTCCCCGATTGCTCGGTGCACCGTGGAGCGGTTGATGAGATCCGCTGCACTGCAGGGTGTTCGTCGTTCCCGGCGGGTCCGGACCACGGTCCCGGACGAGCTCTCGCCACGACCGGCGGACCTGGTCAAGCGGGACTTCACCGCCACCGCCCCCAATCAGCTGTAGGTGGTGGATTTCACCTACGTGGCCACGTTCGCGGGGTTCGTGTACGTCGCGTTCGCGATCGACGTGTTCTCCCGGATGATCGTGGGTTGGCGCGCCGCCAGGTCGATGAAGACCGACCTACCCCTGGACGCCCTGGAGATGGCACTGTGGAACCGGGCCCGCGCAGGTCACGACGTCGACGGGCTGGTGCATCACTCCGACGCCGGATCGCAGGGCGGATTCAACTGGTCGTCGCAACACCCCGTGATGGAGGTGTTGAGTGGCTCGTCGTCAACAGGCAGCCGATCGGGCGATCCGCCCGAAGTTGCGGTCCCCGGGGCATCCGAAGTTCCAGCGTCATGTCGAGGCGGCGTTCTGGGTCGGGATCGCCAAGGGCCTGCTGCCCATCGAGGCTGCGGCTGTGGCCGGCGTGGCGCCCGCGGTTGGTCAGCGGTGGTTCCGTCACGCTGGCGGCATGCCGCCCTTCGACGTGACGTTCAAGCCCTCCGGGCGGTACCTATCGTTCGCTGAGCGGGAGGAGATCGCGCTGCTCTGGGTGCAGGGCAAGGGCGTACGCGAGATCGCTCGTGCCATCGGCCGTGACCCTGGGACGGTGTCGCGTGAGCTGCGCCGCAACGCCGCGACCCGCGGCGGGAAGCTGGAGTACCGGGCGTCGGTGGCGCAGTGGAAGGCCGACATGGCGGCCAAGCGCCCCAAGGCCGCGAAGCTCGTCACCAATCCCCGGCTGCACGACTACGTCCACGAGCGGTTGGCCGGACAGATCACGACTGCTGACGGCAAGGTCATCCGCGGCCCGCAGCCGCCCCGATTCACCGGCATCAACAAGCCGCACCGCAAGCATCGCGGGTGGTCCGCGGCGTGGAGTCCTGAGCAGATCAGCAACCGGCTCAAGGTCGACTTCCCCGAGGATGAGTCCATGCGGATCAGCCACGAGGCGATCTACCAGTCGCTGTACATCGAGGGACGTGGCGCGCTCAAACGCGAGCTGGTGTGGTGCCTGCGCACCGGCCGTGCCCTACGCGCACCGCGGGAACGCGCCCGCCGCAAGACCTGGGCGCACGTCACCCCCGGAACCCTGATCAGCGAACGCCCGGCCGAGGCCGAGGACCGCGCCGTCCCGGGGCACTGGGAGGGTGACCTGCTGATCGGGCTGGAGCGCTCCGCGATCGGCACCGTCGTCGACCACACGACCAAGTACACGATCTTGGTCCACCTGCCCCGCGAGGCCGGCTACCGGTACAAAGAGACCATCAAGAACGGTCCGGCGCTGGCCGGCTACGGCGCGCTCACCATGAAGAACGCCCTAACGAACACCATGTCGACCCTGCCGGCCCAGTTGGCGCGGTCGCTGACCTGGGACCGCGGAAAAGAGATGTCCGCCCACGCCGCGTTCACCATCGAAACCGGCATCCCGGTCTTCTTCGCCGACCCCACTCGCCGTGGCAGCGCGGCACCAATGAGAACACCAACGGCCTGCTGCGCCAGTACTTCCCGAAAGGGACCGACCTGTCCCGCTGGTAGGCCGAGGAGGTTAAGGCCGTTGCTCACGCCCTCAACACTCGCCCCCGCAAGAGCCTCGATTGGAAGACCCCTGCCGAGGCGTTCAACGAGCATCTACTGTTGGTCCAACAAGCCGGTGTTGCATCGACCGGTTGAACCCAGCCAGTACACCTCGATCCGGTACACCGACCGCCTCGTCGAAGCCGGCCTGAACGCCTCAATCGGGACGATAGGCGACTCGTACGACAACGCCCTCGCCGAGAGTGTGAACGGCCTCTACAAGGCCGAACTCGTCTACTGGGAAGGACCCTGGCGCGGCGCCGACGACCTCGAGCTCGCCACCCTCGGCTGGGTCGACTGGTTCAACCACACCGGGATCCACTCCTCATTGGGTTACCGCACCCCGGCAGAGATCGAGGCCGAGTACTACCGTCATCTCAACGCGTCGAGCAACCGCTCCCGGCAGAACTGACTGTCTAACAAACCCGGGGCGATTCACCGGGCCTGGTCACCTGCGCCCCACCAGCTCAGTGCAGGGCGGCGTCGGCGGCCTCGTGCCGGTCCTGTTCGGCGGCGTCCTCCGGCGGCAGGTCGCGTCGCAGCTCGTGTGGCAGGGCGAAGAGCAGCGACTCCTGCGCGGCGACCACGGTCTCGACCTCGGCATACCCCCGCTCGGCGAGCCAGGCGAGCACGTCCCGGACGAGGATCTCCGGAACCGAGGCACCCGAGGTGACCCCGACCGTGGCGACCGACTCCAACCAGGACGGGTCGATCTCGGCGGCATAGTCGACGAGGTGCCCGGCCCCGGCCCCGTGCTCGAGAGCAACCTCGACGAGCCGCACCGAGTTGGACGAGTTCCGTGACCCCACGACGATCATGAGGTCACACCGCGGCGCCATCTGCTTGACGGCGAGCTGGCGGTTCTGGGTGGCATAGCAGATGTCGTCGCTGGGCGGGTCCTGGAGCAGTGGGAACTTCTCCCGCAGCCGGGCGACTGTCGCGAGGGTCTCATCAACCGACAGGGTGGTCTGCGAGAGCCAGACGACCTTCTCCGGGTCGCGCACGGCCACGCTGTCGACGTCGGTCGGGCCGTCGACGAGGACGATGTGCTCGGGTGCCTCGCCGGAGGTCCCGACGACCTCCTCGTGGCCCTCGTGCCCGATGAGGAGGATGTCGTAGTCCTCGGCAGCGAACCGGACCGCCTCGCGGTGCACCTTGGTCACCAGCGGGCAGGTGGCGTCGATGGTCCTCAGTCGGCGGGCGGCCGCCTCCTCGTGGACGATCGGCGCGACGCCGTGCGCGGAGAAGATCACCGTTGCACCCTCGGGCACCTCGTCGGTCTCGTCGACGAAGACCGCGCCACGCTGCTCCAATGTCGTGACGACATGCCGGTTGTGGACGATCTGCTTGCGGACATAGACCGGCGGTCCGTAGACCTCCAGCGCCTTCTCGACGGTGACGACGGCCCGGTCCACGCCCGCGCAGTACCCCCGGGGCGCGGCCAGCAGCACCTTCTTCGTCGCCTCGCTCATCAACCCATCGTATGCCGCCCCAGGCCCCGACACCGCCGCTCCGCCGGGCCCCGGCCGACCCGGGTGGGCCCGCCGGTCGCCGCGCGGTCCTTTGACAGCGGCCGCGACGGCGTGACAGCGTGCGAGGTACCGAATCCCACGGACAGGGGAAGCCGGTCCAACGCCGGCGCTGACCCGCAACCGTAGGTCGAGAGCATCTCTCGACGAGCCGGATTACCTGACGCGGGGATCGGCTCCATATGAACGTCCGCCGAGGAATGCGGACCGGAGCCTGAGCACCCGGCGAGGTCCGCGGCTTGGGGGATGGTTTCCGCGGAAAGGTCTCTTGTGATCCCCCCCACCGCGCGCCCGTCGCGCCACTCCACCACCCGTCGCGCCGCCACGGCGCTGGCGCTCGTCGTCAGCGTCCTCGTGGGCGCCGCCGCGCCCGCCCTGGCTGGGTCGTACCGGTACTGGGGGTTCTACGAGCAGAATGCCGGCGCCTGGGCCTTCGCGAGCAAGGGCCCGGACCAGATCACTCCCGCCGACGGTGCCGTCGAGGGGTGGCGGTTCGCCGTCGCCGACGAGAACGGTCGTATGCCGCGTGCCGTGCTCACCTTCGACCAGGTCTGCGGCACGACCCCGCCCGTCACAGGAAAGAAGCGGGTCGCGCTCGTCATCGACTTCGGCCGCCCCGCCGATGTCGACACCGGCACCCCGCCGGCCCCCAAGTCCGGCTGCGCAGTCCTCGACCCGACTGCCACGGCCACGCAGGCCCTGGCCGCTGTGGCGACACCGCGGGTGGAGAAGGGCCTGGTCTGCGCGCTGGACGGGTGGCCGGCCGCGGGCTGCGGTGACGCAGTCGCCGCACCCTCGGACGCCGCCAAGGCCGCTGACACGCCCATCGTCATCGCCGCACCGACGCCCACACCGACCGCCTCGGCCACCGTGGGGACCGGCACGACGACCGCGGACTCGGGCAGCTACACCCCGGTGTGGCTCTCGGTCCTCGCCATCCTCGCAGTCGTCGGCGCGTTGATCGTCGCGGGCCGCCGCATGCGGGCCCGGAACCGGGTCTGAGCCATGCGGTCGGGTCGGTCGTTGCCCCCTGGGACATCCCGGGGCAGGAGCGGCTTGCCCACCCGCTGGCCTGGTGGCTCTGGGCCCTCGGCCTGGCCGCCGCTGTTTCCCGGTTGGCCAACCCGCTTCTGTTGCTGCTGGCCATCGGCGTCGTGGTCGTCGTCGTGCTCAACCGACGGGACCCCAGCGCACCAGGCTCGCTGACCGTCATCGGCTTCCTCGGTCTCGCGGCCGTGGTCATGCGGCTCGTCGTCTCGGTGGTCTTCGGTTCGGGGCGCTACGGGCCAACGGTGCTGGTCGATGCCCCCGTCGTCCCGCTGCCCGACTGGCTCGGTGGCGTCCGTCTCGGAGGCCCGATCACGGCCGAGGGCCTGGCCAGCGCGGGCGTCGAGGGGCTGCGGCTCGCCGCGATCCTCGTCGTCCTGGCCGCCGCCAACCTGCTGGCCAGCCCGCGGCGGCTGCTCCGCTACCTCCCCGCCAGCCTCGACGACGTCGGCACGACGATGGTCATCGGCCTGGCGTACGCCCCTGCCCTGGCTGACGACGCCGCCCGGGTCCGGCGTGCGCGTCGACTCCGCGGCCACGGCGGGCGCGGGCTGCGTGAGGTGGCAGCCACCCTGCCCGTCGTCCTCGACGGGGCGCTGGAGCGCGCGCTCGCACTCGCCGCGTCGATGGACACCCGCGGCTATGGCCGGCGCCGCGCCGGAGCCGCATCGCGGCGCAGCGGGATCGTCCTGCTGATCGGGTCGTTCGGGGCGCTCGCGGGGGTGTACGGGCTCTTCGACGCGACCACCCCGACCGCGGTCGCCCTCGCCCTGGCATTGGGTGGCACCCTGCTCGCCAGCATCGCCGGCATCTACCGTGCACGCTCCGACCGACGCACCCGTTACCGGCGCGACCCGTGGGGACTGCCCGAGACGCTCACCGCGCTCAGCGGCCTGGCCACCGCCGCCGCGGCCGTCGCCGCCGGCCTGTCGAACTCCCCGGTCACCCGGATGGAGGTGCTCCCCGTCCAGGGCCTGGCCCTGCCAGTGCTCGCGCTGCCGGTGCTCGCCATCGCAGCGGCGCCGGCCTGGGTCACCCCCGCGCCACCGCTGCACCGACGCCGTCGCGACTTCGGTGACGCCCGGGCCACGGCCGTCGAGGCCGGGGGGCCGCCGCGCCACAGGCGCGCGACCCGGACCACCCAGGTCCCGGTGGTGTCGTCGTGATCGCGCTGCGTGGCGTCGGCGTGCGGTATGCCGACGCCCCGCTCCCGGCCCTGCGTGAGGTTGACCTCAGCGTCGGCGAGGGAGAGCTCGTCCTCGTCATCGGGGCGACCGGCAGCGGCAAGTCGACCCTGCTCGGCACCCTCAACGGTCTGGTCCCGCATTTCACCGGGGGCACCCTCACCGGCAGCGTCACGGTCGGCGGACGGGACACCCGCACGCACCGCCCCCGAGACCTCGCCGACCTCGTCGGCACGGTCCGGCAGAGCCCCGCCGGATCCTTCGTCACCGACGTCGTCGAGGACGAGCTCGCCTTCGGCATGGAGACCCTCGGCGTGCCCGCGGCCGCAATGCGGCGCAGAGTCGAGGAGACCCTCGACCTGCTCGGGCTCGCGGGACTGCGTCGCGCTCCGCTGCGCACCCTCTCCGGCGGCGAGCAGCAGCGGGTCGCCATCGGCGCCGCGCTGGCCAGCGGCGCCCGGGTCCTCGTCATGGACGAGCCGACCTCGGCGCTGGACCCGGTCGCCGCCGAGGACGTCCTGTCCACCCTGAGCCGGCTGGTCCACGACCTCGGCCTCACCGTCGTCCTCGCCGAACACCGGCTCGAACGGGTTGTTCACCACGCCGACGGCATCGTCCTGGTCACCGACGGCAGGGTCAGCCCGGTCCTCGATCCCGCGGTCGCGATGACCCGGTCCCCGGTCGCGCCACCGGTCATCGAGCTGGGTCGGGCGCTGGGCTGGGAGCCGCTGCCGCTCTCGGTGCGGGCCGCCCGACGAGCCGCGGCCCCGTTGCGACCGGCCTGGGCGGCATACCAGGCTCCGGCGGCACGCACGGCAGGTGAGCCGGCCGCCCGGGCGACCAAGGTCGAGGTGGTCCGCGGGCCGGTCGAGGCGCTCCGCGAGGTGACCCTGACCATCGCGTCCTCGCTGGTCACCGCGGTCATGGGGCGCAACGGGTCGGGGAAGTCGACCCTGCTGCACACCCTCGCCGGGCAGCACCGGGTCACCCGCGGCACGGTGCGTCTCGGCGCGGTCGACCCGGCAACGCTGCCCCCGGAGGAGCTCGTCCACCTCGTCGGTCTGGTCCCGCAGAACCCGCTCGACATCCTCTACGCCGACTCGGTGGCCCGGGAGTGCCGCGAGTCCGACACCGAGCACGCCGCCCCCGCCGGGACCACCCGGTCGCTGCTGGATCAGATCCTCCCCGGCGTGCCGGACCGGGCTCACCCCGCGACCTCTCCGAGGGCCAGCAGCTCGCCCTCGCCCTGGCCGTGGTCCTCGTCGGCCGCCCGCCCGTCGTCCTCCTCGACGAGCCGACCCGAGGCCTGGACTACTCGGCCAAGCACGCGCTCGTCGCAACCCTGCAACGGCTGCGGGACGCCGGGTGCGCCGTCGTCGTGGCCACCCACGACGTCGAGCTGGCCGCCGAGGTGGCCGACCGGGTCATCCTCCTCGGCGACGGCGAGGTGGTCGCCGACGAAGCCGCCCGCGAGCTGCTCGCCGGCTCCCCGGCCTTCTCGCCCCAGGTGGCTCGGGTCGCGCATCCTGCCCCCCTGCTCACCGTTCGTGAGGCGGTTGCGGTCCTGGTGAGCCATGTCTGAGGGCACGATCTCCTGGCGCGGCGGCCTCTCGCTGGGGCTGGTTGTCGTCGTCGGCATCGCGGCCTTCAGCTGGCCCTTCGTCGCCTCGTCGGCCACCGCCCTCGAGCACGGTCACGACCTGCCGTGGCTTTTCGCGGTGCTCCTCGGGCTGCTCGGGCTGCTCGTCCTCGCTGAGCTGTCCGGCGGCGGCCTCACGGCCACCGAGGTGGCGATCCTCGGCGCCCTCGCAGCCATGGGTGGTGCGCTGCGGGTGCTGAGCGCTGGAGCGGCCGGCCTGGAGCCGATCTTCGCTCTCCTCGTCCTCGGCGGGCGAGTCCTCTCGGCCAGGCTCGCCTTCCTCATGGGCTCGCTTGCCCTCCTCGTCGGCGCCCTCCTCACTGGCGGCGTGGGGCCCTGGGTGCCCTTCCAGATGATCGCCTGCGGCTTCGTCTCGCTCGGCGCGGCGGCGCTTCCGCGGCTGCGCGGCCGGGCCGAGATCCTCCTCCTCGCCGGCTACGGCCTGGTCGCCGGCATCGGCTACGGCATTGTCATGAACCTATGGTTCTGGCCGTTCGCGGCCACCTCCTCGGTCGACGGCGGGGCCTTCGTCATCGGCGGCGGTGCGCTGGAGAACCTCGCCCACTACGCCGTCTTCTATCTCGGCACCTCGCTCGGCTGGGACCTCGGCCGGGGGGTGCTCACGGCGGCGCTCGTCGTCGTCGCGGGACGCCGGGTGCTCGGGTCGCTGCGTCGGGTGGTCCGCCGCGCCGCCTTCGCCGGACTCAGCAGATGACGCTCACCCTGGTCACCGGCGGGGTCCGCAGCGGCAAGAGCCGGTATGCCGAGGCGCTGCTGCGCACCGCCCCCGTCGTCCGGTATGTCGCCCCGCTCGTCGACGCCGGGGACGACCCGGAATGGGTCCGCCGGGTCCAGGCCCACCGGCTCCGGCGCCCGGCCGGCTGGGTCACCGTCGAGGGCCCGGATGTCGCCGCCGCGGTCCGCGGGGCCGCCGAGCCGGTGGTGGTCGACTGCCTCGGCACCTGGGTCACTGCACTGGTCGACCGGGCGCAGGCCTGGGCGGACCCGGCTGCGGCCGAGTCGGTCGTCGACGCCGAGGTCACCGCGCTCCTGCAGGCCTGCACCGGCATACCGCACGATGTCGTCATGGTGACCAACGAGGTGGGATGGGGCGTGGTCCCTGAGTACCCCTCGGGACGGCTCTTCCGCGACCTGCTCGGCAGCGTCAACGCCCGGGTCTCCGCCGCGGCCGACCGGGTCGTCCTCGTCGTCGCGGGCCGCGCGCTCGAGCTCGGTCCCGCGCCCACGCTCCCCGGTGAGGACCCTGCGTAGGCTGACGCCATGTCGACACCGGCCGGCCTGCCCGAACGGGCGCTGGACACCACTGCGGAGAGCCCGTGGCCGGTGCGCGTGCTCAGCCTCAAGATCGCCGACTACGTCGAGAAGATGTCGCCGCTGTGGGTCGAGGGCGAGATCGTCTCGGTCAACCGGCGCGGTGCCACGGCCTATCTCACCATCCGCGACCCCGAGGTCGACATGTCCCTGGCAGTGTCGATCTCGACCTATGCCCTCGACGCCCTGCCCGGGGCCATCACCCCGGGGCTGCGGGTCGTCCTCCATGCGAAGACGACCTACTGGCCGCGGCGCGGCACCCTGCAGCTCGAGGCTCGGCAGATCCGCCCGGTCGGGGTGGGCGACATCCTCGCCCGGGTCGAGGTGCTTCGGCAGCGGCTCGCGGCGGAGGGCCTGTTCGACGCCGCCCGCAAGAGCCCCCTGCCCTTCCTCCCCCGGGGCGTCGGCCTGGTCACCGGCCGGGAGAGCGCCGCCGAACGCGATGTCGTCGTCACGGCTCGAGCCCGGTGGCCGCAGGTCCGCTTCGTCCTGCGTCCCGTCGCGGTCCAGGGCTCGGCCGCCGTCAGCGAGGTATGCGCGGCCCTGGCCGAGCTCGACCGCGACCCAACCGTCGATGTCGTCATCGTCGCGCGCGGGGGCGGCTCCGCCGAAGAGCTGCTGGCCTTCAGCAACGAGACCCTGCTGCGAGCGGTCGCCGCAATGGCCACCCCGGTCGTCAGCGCCATCGGGCACGAGTCGGACACGCCCCTGCTCGACCATATCGCGGACGTTCGAGCCTCGACACCCACCGACGCCGGCCGGCGGGTCGTCCCGGACACCGAGGCGGAGCGGCGTCGGTTGGGCGATGCGGTGGCTCGGGGCCGGGGCGGCATACGGCGCCGGCTCGAGAACGAGCGCCGCGCCCTGGGCGAGCTCACGGCGCGACCGGTCATGCGCGGACGTGGCTCGGTCCTCGCCGGACACCGTGAGACCCTCGCGGCGCTGCGCGCGACGGCGCGGCGCCGACTGGTGAGCCGGCTCGACCGCGAGCGCGCCGAGCTGACCGCTCTGCATCGGCACGGGCGGTCGCTCTCGCCCTCGACCGTCCTCGACCGCGGCTTCGCCCTGGTCCAGCATGGCGACGGCCGGCTCGTCCTCGGGCCGGACGAGGTGGGAGTGGACGAGCTGCTGCGGATCCGGGTCGCCCGCGGCATCATCGCCGCCCGTGCCCTGGCACCGGGCACGGCGGGTTCCGCGGGGCTGGACCGGTAGCCTGTCGGCCATGGCTTCCGCGTTGCCCCCGGTCGAGGACCTCAGTTATGAGCAGGCCCGGGACGAGCTGACCTCGATCGTGGCCCGGCTCGAGACCGGCCAGGTCTCGCTCGAGGAGAGCATGACCTTGTGGGAGCGGGGCGAGGCGCTGGCCGCCCACTGCGCCGCCGCGCTGGACGGCGCGCAGGCCCGGCTCGACGCGCTCGGGTCGGACTGACCCGGCCGCAGCGACCTACGGGGTGGAGCCGGGGCCGCTGAGCGGGCTCGGGCGCAGCGCCGCAGCGAGCGCCTCGACATCGGCCTGCGGCGCTTGACCCAGGACCACGGTGGTGAGGTCTCCGGTCCCCGGACCGTCCTGGACCACCGCCACCTGACCCTTGTCCTCGGCGCGGAACACCCGCCACGTGGCCCCGGCGACGGACACCGTGCCCTGCTCGACACCCTCGGCGGTTGAGGCGACCAGCCAGGCGCGCTTCGGGTCGACCGCCTGCTTGACCGCGACCGGGTCGTTCGCCGGGGTGCGGTACACGATCTGCCAGGTCATCGTCCCGTCGGCCGTCCGGGTGAGGATGGCGCTCTCCGCGGACCACCCCGCCGGCAAGCCGACGGCGGCGGCATACGGCTGGTTGCTCTGCGCGCTCTGGGCGGCGGCGAGGGCCACCGCGTCCACTGCGGGCGTCGGCAGCCGGTCCGACCGGGCGACGATCGCGACATACGCCGCGACGAGCACCCCGATGACGAGCAGCGAGCGGACCATGTTGGCCGCCGACCCCATGGAGTACCGGCTCGGCGGGGCTGCGGCCGGGCCGCTGGGGGTGCTCACCGGCCTATCGTCGCGGACCTGGGGCGGCGCGGCCAAACCGGCGCCGCTAGGGTTTCCGTATCGTCCCCAGGAGGCCCTCGTGACCCGCCCAGCCAGCGCTGCCGCCCCCACCCTGTGCATCGGTGAGGCCCTCGTCGACGTCGTCCGGCGGGCCGACGGCTCGGTCGCGGAACACCCCGGCGGGAGCCCGGCGAATGTCGCCATCGGGGTCGCCCGGCTCGGTCACCCGGTCGCCTTCGCCACGAGGTTCGGCACCGACCGGTATGGCGCCGCGATGGCCGACCACCTCCGGCGTGACGGGGTGGTCCTCGTCAACGAGCCGGATGCCGAACGCACCTCCAGCGCCCAGGCGACGATCGGGCCCGATGGCGCCGCGAGCTATGTCTTCGACGTGCTCTGGGAGCTGCCGCCGATCGACCTCACCGGCGTGACCCACCTACACACCGGGTCGATCGGGGCGGTTCTCCAGCCCGGCGGCGCCGTCGTCGAGGAGGCCCTGCGCGTCGGCCGGGCGGCCGCGACGGTCTCCTACGACCCGAACGCCCGGCCGGCCCTCATGGGTGAGCGCGAGCCGGCCCGGCGGCACATCGAGCAGCTCATCGGGTGGAGCGATGTCGTCAAGGCCTCCGACGAGGACATCGCCTGGCTCTATCCCGACCGCTCCGTCGACGAGGTCCTCGAGCACTGGGGGCGGCTCGGCGCCGCGCTCGCCCTGGCGACCCAGGGCGGCTCCGGGGTGACCGTCCACGTCCCGTCCGCGGGGTCGACGCGCCAGCTCGGCGTCGCTCCTGTCGAGGTGGTCGACACGGTCGGGGCCGGTGACTCGTTCATGTCCGGGCTGATCTCCGGGCTCCTCGACCTCGGTCTGCTCGGTGGGCCGCAGGCGCGCGAGCGGCTCGCGGTGGCCACCCCGGAGCAGCTCAGGCCTGCGGTCGACCGGGCCCTGGCGTGCGCCCGGATCACCGTCTCCAGGGCGGGGGCGAACCCGCCGACCCGCGGCGAGCTCCCCACCTAACGGCCTGGTCCGCCCACCCTGTCGGCCCGGACGACCGAGGCCGAGGCGGGAGCGCCCCGCCACACCGACTGCCACGGGATCGGGTCGCTGATCCACCCGACGAACCGGCCGTCGGCGCCCTCGTTGTGGAAGGCGAGCATCACCCACTGGCCGCTGCGGTCCCGGACCACCCGGCCGACATACAGGCTCTGGTCGGTGACCAGGCTGGCCCGCGTGGGGTCGAAGGGGCCGGTCAGCGAGTCCGCCGTCATCGCCCAGACGCCGCCGCTCTCACCGCTCGCCCGCCGGTCCAGCGAGAGCTCCGGGCCCAGGCAGCTGAAGAGGACGACGGGCTCGCCGTCGACCAGCTCGACCTGGACGACCTCGAGCTGGGCAAAGCCGGACCCGGGCGCAGTGACCGGCGGGCCGACCTCCCACGTCCGCAGGTCGGCGCTACGGGCGTGGGCGATGACGCCGGCACGGTCCTCGGGGACATCCCGCGCCGAGGCCGTGACGAACATGTGCCAGCCGTCGCCGCCGGGGTCACGCATCACCCACGGGTCGCGCCAGGCCTCGGCTCGTCCGGTTTGGGCGAAGGTCGAGTACCACCGCGGGTCGGCGACGACCAGCGCGTCGCTGGACTCCTTGGTCCAGTGGTGCAGGTCCGCCGAGGTCGCCACCCCGACCCGCTGGACCATCCCTTGGTCGGCCCTGGTCAGCCCGGTGTAGAACATCTGCCAAACCCCGTCGTCGGCTCGGACGACCGACCCGGTCCACGTCGCGAAGTCGTCGAAGGCCGGCTCCCGGCTCGGGGCCAGGGCCGTGCCGAGCACCTCCCACTCGCGCAGGTCCGGGGAGACCGCGTGGCCGACACAGACATTCCAGTGCCGGTCGTTCGCGGGCACCCGCGCCGGCGCCTGGAGGAAGTACGCGTGGAACTGCTCGCCGTCGTCGGCGAGCCAGAAGTCCCACACCCACCAGTCGGGCACGACGAGCATCCCGGCCGCCCTCTCCGGTTCCTCAGCCGACCCGGGTCAGCTCAACGAGCAGCACCTGCTCGGGGTGGAGGATCGGCAGCGCGAGGCCGACGTCCATGAGCACGGCGCCCGGGACGACGAGGCCACCGGTGACGTGGACCCACGGCGGTGGTGCGATCTGCTGAGTCGTCGCGCCGCCGGCCACCGCCAGGGGCAGGACGCGGTATGCCGCCCCCGGGTCGAGCCCGCGGAGCCGGAACATCGCGGGCACCTCGGTCGGCGACGATGTCAGCTGGGCATATGAGAACACCGCGGCACTGCGGTCGGCCGCAACGACGCCATGCGCCATCGCGCTGTCGTCGACGTCGTCGAGCCGGACGACGGAGCCGGTGTGCAGCAGCGGTCGGAGCCGCTTGTGCTGCGCGACGGCGTCGGCGATCCGCCGCCGGTCCACCTCGTCGACGGCGGTGAGGTCCGCCTCGATGCCGAGGTGACCGAAGAGCGCCATCCCGGCGCGGAAGGCGAGGGTATGCCGCCGCCCGGTCGTGTGCGCCACGCCTGAGCCGATGTGCGCGCCGACGAGCTCCGGCGGCACGAGCGAGCCGGTCCACCGTTGGATGTGGGCCCGCTCGTGGGCGTCGATGGTGTCGCTGGCCCAGAGCCGGTCGGTCCGGGCGAGGATCCCGAGGTCGACGCGACCACCCCCGGAGGCGCAGGTCTCGATCTCCACGCCCGGGTGGCGCTCGCGGAGCTCGTCGAGCAACCGGTAGACCGCGAGAGTCTGCCCATGGACCGCGGCGGCCCCGCCATGGGCCGCGTCGACGAGGTCGCGGTTGTGGTCCCACTTGAGGAAGGCGATGTCGTTCTCACGCAGCAGGGCGTCGAGCCGCTCGAGGATGTGCGCGAAGGCATCCGGGTTGGCCAGGTCGAGCACCTGCTGGTGCCGCCAGGACATCGGCAGCCGGCCCGCAACACCGAGCACCCAGTCCGGGTGGGCCCGGACCAGGTCGGAGTCGAGGTTGACCATCTCCGGCTCGACCCAGAGCCCGAACTCCATCCCGAGTGCCCGGACGTGCGTGATGAGCGGCCCGAGGCCGTCCGGCCACTGGTCCGCAGAGACGACCCAGTCACCCAGGCCGGCCCGGTCGTGGCGGCGTCCGCCGAACCACCCGTCGTCGAGGACGAAGCGCTCGACCCCGGCGGCGGCGGCCGCGTCGGCCAGCGCGGTGAGCCGGTCGAGCCGGTGGTCGAAGTAGACCGCCTCCCAGGTGTTGAGCAGCACCGGCCGCGGGCGCGGCGGGTGCGTCGGGCGGGCCCGCACGTGCGCGTGCAGTGCCTGCGAGACCGAGTCCATGCCCGCAGCGCCGTAGACCGCATAGAGCGGCGGGGCGGCATACGACTGGCCGGGGCCGAGCCGCAGCTCCCCCGGGGCGAGCAGCTCAGCCGCGCCGACCTGGGCGAAGCCGGCGGCATCCCGCTCGACCCACACCGTCGCGTCGCCGCTCCACCCGAGGTGCACCGCCCAGACCTCGCCGCGACCGAAGCCGAACCCAGGCACCCCGACGTGGGTGAGGATCGCCGCGTCATGGCCGGTGCGGCCGTGCCGGCTCTCCCGGCTCCACGTGCCGATGGGCAGCGGGTGCCGCTGCGGCGACCGTTCGCGGCACCACCGTCCGGCCAGGTCGAGGACCTCGCTCGCGCGCGGCGGCAGCGGCAGGCTCGCCCCCAGCTCGGCGAGCAGGTATGTCGTGTCGGCGGCATTCGTGAGGGTCTGCCGGAGGATGAGGACGCCGTGCTCGTCGAGGGTGAGCTCGATGGCGACCTCGAGCGAGGCGGCGTCGTCGACCGCGCGGAGCAGCACGCTCCCCGGGGTCGAGGCGTCGAGCGATGTGACGGCGAAGCGCGGCGAGTGCGCCGTGCCGTCGGGACGGGAGCCGCGCAGCCCCGGGCGGAGCCGCCATCCGTCGGCGCCGACCGGCAGGAGCCGCCGGACCAGGGCCTGGTCCGGCGCCGAGTGCGGGATGGCTCGCCCGACCATCGCGGAGAGGTCGCCCAGGTCGATGTCGACCGGCAGGGCGGGCCCCCAGTGCAGCACCTCCGGCAGCGGGGGCTGCGCCCCAGCCGCCAGGTCGGGGCGGGTGAGGACGAGCGACACCCCGCCGCCGCGCAGGTGGATCGGGCCCTCGGCGTGCAGGGAGGGGCCCCCCGCGCCGGGGAGCCCCTCCGCTGCCGACGCCTCGTTCGGCGTCGTGGTCATGTCGTGCCTTTCGGTCAGCCCTTGACGGCGCCGGACGTCATACCGCGGATGAAGTAGCGCTGGAGCGAGACGAAGACGACCAGCGGGAGCAGCATCGTCACGAAGGTTCCAGCCGTGAGCAGAGCGTAACCCTGACCCTGCTGACCCATGAGGGCCTTGAGGGCGACGGTCATGACCGGCTCGCCCTGGAGGAAGATCAGCGCGACGAAGAGGTCGTTCCACACCCAGAGGAACTGGAAGATCGCGAACGACGCCAGCGCCGGATAGCTCATCGGGATGATGAGCCGCCAGAAGGTCGTGAAGTGGCTCGCGCCGTCGATCTTCGCCGACTCGATGACGGCCTTGGGCAAGGTGCCCATGTAGTTGCGCAGGATGTAGACCGCCAGCGGCATACCGAACCCGATGTGGACCAGCCACACCGCGAGGAAGGTGCCATTGAGATGGAAGAGGTTGAACAGCCGGAACAGCGGGACGAAAGCGGCCTGGTTGGGAATGACGAGAAGGCCGACGATGACGATGAACAGGACGTTCTTCCCGGGGAAGTCCATGAAGGTGAAGGCGTAGGCCGCGAAGGCCGCGATGAGGATCGGGATGATCGTCGCCGGGATCGCCACGGCCAGGGAGTTGAGGAAGGCCCCACCCATCGGGTTGCTTCCCGTGGTCAGCGCGTCCTGGTAGTTCTGGATCGTCAGCTGGGTCGGGTTGGTGATGACATTCCACCAGCCGTTGAACTGCGCGGTGGTGGGTCGGAACGAGGTGACCAGCAGGCCGATCGTCGGCAACGTCCAGAGGAAGACGATGATCCAGACGACCGCCTTGACGACCCAGCTCGCCTGGCTGGCCTTGGCGCCGACCTTGCCCTTGGGTGCCTTGCCGGAGCCGACCTGCGGCACCGATGTCGCTGACGCGCTCATCGCATGGCCTCCTCGCGCCGGAACGTCCGGACCTGGTAGATGAGTATGGGAATGACGGCGATGAGCAGGACGACGACGATCGCCGAGGACTTGCCGAGGTCGGAGTCGGTCCACAAGGTGGTGATGAACTTCGAGCCGATGACATTGGCGTTGTACGCGTCGGCGCCGAAGGCGAAGACGAGGTCGCCGACCTTCATCGCGCCGATGAGGACGGTGACGAAGACCGTGACGACCGTCGGCATGATCTGCGGGACGACGATGGAGAAGAAGATCCGCCGCTCGCCTGCCCCGTCGATCCGACCGGCCTCGATGGTGTCCTCGGGAACGCCCTTGATCGCCGCCGAGAGGAGGACCATGGCGTAGCCCACCTGGGTCCAGACGAAGACGATGATGATGCACAAGGTGTTGAGCTTCATGTCGACGGTCTGCAGCCAGCCGACCTGGTCCTTGCCGAAGAAGCCGATGATCGCGTTGAGCAGGCCGATCCGGTTGAGCTCACCCGTCTGCGGGTCGATATTGCCCGACGAGGAGTCGTAGACGAGCTTCCAGATGCCCGCCGAGCCGACCAGGGAGATCGCCATTGGCAAGAAGATGAACATCTTCGCGTACTTCTCGCTGACCGGGTTGAGCTTGTCGGTCAGCGTCGCGACGAGCAGACCGAGGATGACCGTGACGGTCGGCACGATGAGGGTCCACAGCAAGGTGTTGACCAGCGTGCTCTTGAAGTCCGGGTCCTTGGTGAAGAGGTAGACGTAGTTCTGGAAGCCGACCGGCTTGGACAGGTCGGCGTTGTAGAACGAGCCCTGGACGGTCTGGACCGCCGGGAAGACGAGGAAGACCGCGATCGCCGCGATCGCCGGGCCGATGAAGACATAAGGCTTGAGGCGCTCCTCCCACTTCGGTGGGAGCATCTCGACGAGCTTGTTGAGGAGCCAGAAGAGGACCATCGCGCCGAGGACGCCACCGACGATGGCGATGAGAGCGTTGGCGAGCTTCAGCCCCCCGTTGGCCCCGGCCGTCGACGTCCCGATGGCGATGAGCCCGACGGCGACGACGACGAAGAACCCGATCTTGACCCACTTCCACACCCCGCTCTCGGGTGCGTCAGGGTCGACCACTGCATCTGCTGCCATGTGTTGTCTCCTCCGAAGGAAGGTCGCGCCGGAAAGCGTCGGGGCTCGGGCGGGTGGCCCGGATCATCATCGTCGTCACCACGGTGGGGCGGCTTCGGTGCGCCGCGAGGGGTTGTCCCCGCGGCGCACCGGTCATCTGCGCCGCGACGGCGGGTGGGCGGCTGGCGGTATGCCGGCCGACCCACCCGCCGGGCGGGTTCAGCTGGCGGGCCAGCTGTTGTCGATATTCGTCAGCGCCGTGGCCCGGTCCTCCTGGCCGGACTGCCACTTGACCATCTCGGTCCAGAACGAGCCTGCGCCGACCTTGGCGGGCATCGAGTCCGAGCCATCGAACCGGAAGACCGTGGCCTTCTGGAGGATGGTCGCGACGTCCTTGAGGGTCTGGTTCGGGTAGTTCGAGACGTCGAAGTCCTTGTGCGGGCTGAGCATCGTGCCGGTCTTGGCCCACGGGCCACCAAAGGTGGAGTCCTCGGTGAGGTACTTCGCGACGGCCTTGGTCGCCGCGTCGCTCTTCATGACCGCGAGCAGGTCACCGCCGCCGAGCACTGGTGACTGGCCGCTGACGGACGGGGTCTGGAAGACGCCGACCTTGGTGTCGATATTCGCCGCGGTGACCCCGGCCTTGCCGAAGAAGTCCGCACCGGTGATGAAGTTGCCCTGCTTGCCGGTGAAGCAGCTCGGGTTGGTGGCTGCGAACATCGGGTTGAGAGCGGTGCCGAAGGCGTTCGCCGCGGCGGCCTTGGCGCCGCCGAAGACGTTCTTGTCGTCCGTCAGCATCTTCTGGTAGATGTCGAAGGCCGGGGCGAGCTTGGCGTCGGAGAACTTCACGGTGCCCGCGACCCACTGGTCGTAGACCTCGATGCCCGCGGTCTGCAGGACGTAGTCCTCGATCCAGTCGGTGGCCGGCCAGCCGGTGGCCCCGCCGGACTCCATGCCGTAGCACAGCGGCGTCTTGCCCATGGCCTTGACCTTGTCCATGAGGGCGTACAACTCGTCCTGCGTCTTCGGGACAGTCAGGCCCGCCGCGGCGAAGTTCGCCTTGTCGTACCAGTAGAGAGACTTGACATTGGCCGAGATCGGGATGCCGTAGACCTTCCCGTTGACCGAGGCGGCGTCAAGGAAGCCGGTGACCATCGTGGACTTGACCTTGGCGATGTCGACGATGTCGTCGAGCGGCTGGACCGCGTTCTTCGCGACGAAGCCCTTGATGATGCCCGGCTGCGGGAAGACGGCGATATTCGGCAGGTCCCCACCCTGGACGCGGGTCTGGATCAGCTTGTCGAACTGGTCGCTCGAGTTGTACTTGATCGTGATGCCCTGCGACTTGGCCCACGGGTCGAGCGACGCGCGGAAGCCGGTGTCCTGGGCGCCGCCGTAGGCGTACATGATCTCGACGGTGCTGCCCGCCGCGGTGCCGCCTGTGGCATTGCCGCCCGAGCCCGAGTTGTTCGTGGTGCTGCTGCCGAGGCACGCCGAAGTGGTCAGCGCCACCGCGACAGTCAGGACTGCCATCGTGGTGATGGGACGCCCGCGCATCTGTGCTCCTGTCTATCCCTTGCTCCGAAGCCGGCGGGCGGACAGTCCGTCCACCCCCGGGGTAATTCGTTTTACCGATCGGTACTCTCCTCCCCCCGACGGAGCCGGTCAAGGGCAGGTAACGCAACTGTTACCTTCCGTTGACCAGGGCCGGTACCCTGTGGGCGATGGCCAAGGGACCGAACGTCGGAACGCCCCGGCCGACGATCCTCGACGTCGGTCGGCACGTCGGTGTGTCTGCCACGACGGTCTCGCTCGTGCTCTCCGGCCAGGACAACAAGATCAGCCCGGCGACTCGGCAGCGGGTCCTCGATGCCGTCAACGAGCTCGGCTACCGCCCCAACCGGGCGGCCCAGGGGCTGCGCAGCGGGCGCACCCAGACCCTTGGCTTCATCACCGACGAGATCGCGGTTCAGCCCTTCTCCGGGCCGACGGTGTCCGGCCTTCACGATGTTGCGTGGGAGCAGCACTCGCTGCTCCTTATGGTGAACACCACCCGCAACCCCAGCCGCATCCGGGCCGCGGTCGAGGACCTCATCGACCGGCAGGTCGACGGGCTGGTGTTCGCGGCCATCGGCACCCGGGAGATCTCGCTGCCCGACCTTGTGCGAAAGGTCCCGACCGTTTTGGTCAACGCCTTCACCTCGGAAGGGGACCTCCGAGCGATCCTCCCGGACGAGCACGCCGGGGGGCGTGCCGCGGTCGAGCACGTGCTGGCGCTCGGCCACGAGCGCATCGCCCATCTCGCCGGGCGGGAGAACGCCTGGGCGACCAAGGCGCGCCTACGCGGGTATGTCGACGGGCTGCTCGCTGCTGGCCTGGATCCCGCGGACCACCCGGTTTTCTCGGGCAACTACCGGATCGACAGCGGCTACGAGCTGGCGATGCGCGCGATGTCGGCCAAGCCACGCCCGACCGCCCTGCTCTGCGGCAACGACCAGATGGCGACCGGCGCCTACATCGCTCTGGCCCGTTTGGGTCTGCGCGTCCCCGAGGACGTCTCGGTCGTCGGCTATGACGACGAGCCGCTGGCGGCGGACCTGCGGCCGGCGCTGACGACGGTGCGGATCCCGTTCTACGAGATGGGCCGGATGGCGGCGCAGCACACCTTCGGCGGGACGGTCGAGGACCTCCCGGCGATGACCTACCTCTCCTGCCCGCTCGTGGCCCGCGCCTCCACCGCACCTCCCCCCGGCCAATAACCTGTGGATGACCGACAAAGACACACCTTTAGAAGCGTTCTAAAGGTGTGTCTTTGCAGGTTATCCACAGGGGGAGGGTGAGCCCCGGCACGGCGCGGACCACGGCTGCGGCATACGCTGGCCACGTGACCGAGTTCCGCTATGCCGACCTACTCCCCATCGGAACGGACGAGACGCCATACCGTCTGCTCACCACGGAGGGAGTGAGCACGCTCGCCGGACCGGACGGACGGACCTTCCTCCAGGTTGCGCCCGAGGCGATGCGCCTGCTGACCGAAACCGCGATGCACGACATCGCCCACTTCCTGCGCCCAGCCCACCTCGGCCAGCTGCGCAGGATCCTCGACGACCCGGAGGCGAGCAATAACGACAAGTTCGTCGCGCTCGACCTGCTGAAGAACGCCAATATCGCCGCCGGTGGTGTCCTGCCCATGTGCCAGGACACCGGCACCGCGATCGTCATGGGCAAGCGCGGCCAGCACGTCCTCACCGAGGGCACCGACGAGCGCGCGATCAGCCAGGGGGTGTACGACGCCTACACCCGGCTCAACCTGCGCTACTCCCAGATGGCCCCGCTGACGATGTGGGAGGAGAAGAACACCGGGTCGAACCTCCCAGCGCAGATCGAGCTGTATGCCGACACCGCGCCCGGACACGAGGCGACCTACAAGTTCCTCTTCATGGCCAAGGGCGGCGGCAGCGCCAACAAGAGCTACCTCTACCAGGAGACCAAGGCCATCCTCAACGAGGCCGCGATGCTGCGCTTCCTCGACGAGAAGCTCCGCTCGCTCGGCACCGCGGCCTGCCCGCCCTACCACCTCGCCATCGTCATCGGCGGGACGAGCGCGGAGTTCGCCCTCAAGACCGCGAAGTACGCCTCGGCCAAGTACCTCGACTCGCTCCCGACCCAGGGCTCGATGGGCGCGCACGCCTTCCGTGACCTCGACCTCGAGGCCAAGGTCCTCGAGCTGACCCAGCAGTTCGGCATCGGCGCCCAGTTCGGCGGGAAGTACTTCTGTCACGACGTCCGGGTCGTCCGGCTCCCCCGGCACGGGGCCAGCCTGCCGGTGGCCGTCGCGGTGTCCTGCTCGGCGGACCGGCAGTGCCTCGGCAAGATCACCGCCGAAGGAGTGTTCATCGAGCAGCTCGAGTTCGAGCCGGCCCACTTCCTCCCCGAGATCGACCACCACGACCTCGGCGACGGTGAGCCGCACGACGTGGTGAAGATCGACCTCTCCCTGCCGATGGACCAGATCCGCGCCGAGCTGAGCAAGCACCCGGTCAAGACCCGGCTCGCCCTCACCGGCACCCTCGTCGTCGCCCGCGATATCGCCCACGCGAAGATCAAGGAGCGCCTCGACGCCGGCGAGCCCATGCCGCAGTACCTGCGCGACCACCCGGTCTACTACGCCGGTCCGGCAAAGACCCCCGCGGGGATGGCGAGTGGTTCCTTCGGTCCCACCACCGCCGGCCGGATGGACTCGTATGTCGACCAGTTCCAGGCCGCCGGCGGCTCGATGGTCATGCTCGCCAAGGGCAACCGGAGCCAGCAGGTCACCGACGCCTGTCAGCGGCACGGTGGCTTCTACCTCGGCTCGATCGGCGGCCCGGCGGCTCGGCTCGCGCAGGACTGCATCACCTCCGTCGAGGTCCTCGAGTACCCCGAGCTCGGCATGGAGGCGGTCTGGAAGATCGAGGTCAAGGACTTCCCGGCCTTCATCGTCGTCGACGACAAGGGCAACGACTTCTTCGCCTCGGTCTCGACCCCGTCGGTGCTCACCATCGCCAAGCGCCCAGGGCTGACCTGACATGCCCGGAGGAGTCCGACCGACGACCCCCGCGGAGGCGTGGGCCAAGCTGCTGCGCGGCAACGCCCGGTTCATGTCCGGCCAGCTCGCCCACCCGAACCAGGACATCGAGTACCGGGCCCACCTCGCCGACGCCCAGGCACCCTTCGCTGTCTTCTTCGGCTGCGCCGACTCCCGGGTCGCCGCGGAGATGGTCTTCGACCAGGGCCTGGGCGACCTCTTCGTCATCCGCACGGCCGGGCATGTCGTCGACCCGGCGGTGCTGGGGTCGATCGAGTTCGCCGTGACGACCCTGCACACCCCGCTGGTCGTGATCCTTGGCCACGACACCTGCGGCGCGGTCAAGGCGGCGATGAACGCGATCGCCGGAGCCGGCATACCGGATGGGTACGTTCGCGACATCGTCGAGCGGGTGACCCCCTCGGTTCTCACCGCCTTCCGGGAGGGACGGCACAGCGCCGAGGAGGTCGAGGCCGAGCACGTCCGGCAGACGATGCATCTCATCGCCAGCCGCTCGCGGATCGTCTCTGATGCCGTGGCGGCCGGCACGTTGGGCATGGTCGGCGCGGAGTACGCCCTCCACGAGGGGCGCGCGTCGGTCATCGAGACTCTCGGCCCAGTGACCTGACCGACCCGAAGGGGCGTGGGTCCGGTCCGAGTGCGCCGGCAGTTTGCCCGCTGCGGATGCCGATGGGAACGGCTCCGGTTGCCGACCAGGTGCGAGGTCCTTAGCGTGGGCCCGGGTGGCATTACACCCGATGTCGCCCTCACTCGGGGAAGGTTGACACACATGTTCCGCTCTCTCTCCCATCAACGACGTCGACGACTACTGGTCTCGATTGCCGTTGTCACAACCGTCGGCACCGGCGCACTTCCGGCGGCCACAGCCTCAGCACAGGGCCCCGCGGCGAAGGAGCCTGCTGGGACGTTCTCGGCCACTGCCGCAGCTCAGATCGCCGCACTGCAGAAGGTGAAGGCGCGGCAGAGCTCGACCATCAAGAAGCTGAGCAGCGACCTGTCGGTGCCGCTCATGGCCGCGACGGACTCCTCCATCGCCGCGACCCTGCCTCGGCTGGGCTCGGTGCGCGGGTCGTCCCGCGACATGAAGACGGTGGATATCTCCGCGACGGTCACTCCGGCGCTGCTCGACAGCATCCGCTCACTCGGCGGACGAGTCGGTTATGCCTCAGCGGCTGCCCACTCGATCCGGGCCACCGTGCCGCTGAACGCAGTCGGCACGCTCGCTGCCGCCAAGGGGGTCACGCGGATCCGCTCGGCCGCCCAGGCAATGACCTCCTCGGTCGAACCTCGGCCGACGCCGACCAAGGCGGAGCGCGAGGCACGGGTCAAGGCTGCCATGGAGCGTGCCCTGTCCCAGGCGGCGCAGGCCGGCACGATTGTCTCCGAAGGCGATGTCACCCACGCGGCCAACGCCGCTCGGGACCGGCGTCGGGTGACCGGCGTCGGGGTCAAGGTGTGCGCCCTCTCCGACGGGGTCGACTCGCTCGCGGCCTCCCAAGCTGCGGGTGAGCTGCCCGCCGTCGATGTTCTCCCCGGTCAGGCCGGCCAGGGTGACGAGGGCACCGCCATGCTCGAGATCGTCCACGACCTCGCCCCGGGCGCCAGCCTCGGCTTCGCCACGGCCTTCACCAGTGACGCGTCGTTCGCCGAGAACATCAGGGCGCTGCGCAGCCAGGCGCGGTGCGACATCATCGTCGACGATGTCATCTACTTCAACGAGAGCTCGTTCCAGGACGGTCCGATCGCACAGGCCGTCAATGACGTAACGGCCGACGGGGCGATGTACTTCAGCTCCGCTGGCAACGAGGGCAGTGTGCTCAGTGGGACCTCGGCCAACTACGAAGGTGACTTCGCAGACTCCGGCCAGACCGTGGGGAAGTTCGTCGGGACCGCTCACGACTTCGATCCCGGTCCAGGGGTCCAGGTCTACGAGCCGGTGAGCTATGACGGCTTCCTCTTCGCCACACCGGCGATCCTCCAGTGGGCCAACCCGCTCGGGGCCGCGTCGGACGACTATGACCTCTACCTGCTCGATTCCGAGGGAAACCTCGTGGGGTTCTCGCAGGACGTTCAGGACGGCACCCAGGACCCGCTGGAGATCCTCGGCGTCATCGGCGCCGACCTGCGCCTGGCGGTCGTCAAGTACTCCGGCCAGGCGCGCTACCTCCAGCTGAGCACGTTGCGGGGCCGGTACCGGGACGGGGCCGGGCTCAAGGCCTTCGTCACGCCGGGGATCACCCGCGGCCACTCCGCCGCGGCCGACGCCTTCAGCGTGGCAGCCGCCCCGGCGGCCGAGGGGATCGGGGAGATTCAGCCTGGAGATCCGACCGGCCCGTCAGGACCGTTCCCCGGCGTCTTCACCACATCCCAGCAGCCGGAGGTGTTCTCCTCGGACGGGCCGCGACGGATGTTCTTCGCCGCGGACGGTTCACCCGCTCCGCAAACCCGGCAGAAGCCCGACATCACGGCCGCCGACGGGGTGCGCACCTCGCTGGCCGACTTCGACCCCTTCTTCGGGACCTCGGCCGCCGCACCGCACGCCGCAGCCATCGCGGCGCTGGTGAAGTCGGGCAATCCCCGCGCGGACACTGCGTTCGTCCGCACCGCCTTCCGAGCCACCGCGCTCGACTTGGCACCCCGTGGCGTGGATCCCCGCACCGGGTATGGCCTGCTGCGTGCGGACCGGGTGCTGGCGTACACGGGCGCGACGCCTCAGCCCTGGGTGGTCATCGGCCAGGCGAGCATCGTCTCGACCTCCGACGGTGACGCCATCCTCGAACCAGGTGAGAGCGCCCAGCTGACCGTACCGGTGACCAACTCCGGTGACTTCCTCGCCACCGGGGTCTCAGTGACGCTCACGCCTAGCGTCGCCGGGGCCAGCGTTACCCCGCGGTCGCGGACCATCGGCAAGGTGCCGGTCGGCCAGTCGAGGTCGGCGACATTCACGCTCACCATCCCGCCGACATGGGAGCTGGGACGCCCGGTCGAGCTGAGCGCCCGGGTCACCTTCGTCGGCACGCTCTCACCGACGACCGGCGTGCTCTCGGTCCCGGTCGGAGTGCTCGCTCCGGAGGTTGTCTTCAGGTATGCCGGACCGGCTCTGCCGATCCCGGACGACGATATCGCCGGTGCCAGCGTGACAATCCCGGTCTCGGGAGTCGGTCGAGCCGGCGCTTTGGCCGTCTCCGTCGACGGGACGGAGTGCACGACCGCTGAAGGCGCGACGACAGTGGGCATCGACCACACCTGGGTGGGCGACCTCACCGCCACGGTCACCGCGCCGGATGGCACCACGGCGGTCGTCTTCAGCGGTTCGGGTGGCAGCGGCAACAACCTGTGCCAGGTGCGCTTCGCTGACGGAGCGGGCCGTGCATTCTCGACGGCCACGTCTGCCGACGCCCCCTTCACGGGAAGCTGGGCGCCCGAGTCGGTGCTGTCATCGACCCTGACGGGGGTGGCCAACGGCGACTGGACAGTGACCGTCGTCGACGGTGCCGGAGGTGACTCAGGGACGTTGCGATCGGTGTCGCTGGGGCTGAGGAGCTGGGTCACCGGCTGACGACGCACCCGGAGGTGCCCTGCGGCGGGCCGGCTCCGCCACAGGGCACCTGTCCAGTCCGCCCGAGGGGCGCGCCCCGGGCATCGACACCGTGGGCCCGGTCACCTGACCGGAAGCGCGCCGTTCAGAGGGACAGCGACGTCCGGACCACCTCGGCCAGCCTCTGCGCGACGGCGGCCGCGCGGGCCTGGGTGGGGGCCTCGACCATGACCCGGACCAGTGGCTCGGTGCCGGACTTGCGCAGCAGCACCCGGCCGGTGGCCCCGAGATCCGCGGCGGCTTTGGCCACCGCACTCTGCACCGCGACGTCGTCGTCGACCGCGTCCTTGTCGACGCCTCGGACGTTGACGAGGACCTGCGGGAGCCGAGTCATCACAGCGGCGAGCTCGGCCAGGGTCCGCCGGGTCGCAGCGACCTGGGCGGCGAGGAGCAGCCCGGTGAGCAGGCCGTCGCCGGTCGTACCGTGGGCGGGCAGGATGACGTGGCCGGACTGCTCGCCGCCGAGGGAGAAGCCGCCCTCCCGGAGCTCCTCGAGGACGTACCGGTCGCCGACAGCGCTCTGGCGGACGGCGACGCCGTGCTTCTCCATCGCGAGGATGAGGCCGAGGTTGCTCATCACCGTCGCGACCAGGGTGCTCTCGGCCAGCTCGCCGCGTTCCTGCATCGCCAGGGCCAGGATGGCCATGATCTGGTCGCCGTCGACGACCTCCCCCGCTGCGTCGACGGCCAGGCACCGGTCGGCGTCGCCGTCGTTGGCGATCCCGAGGTCGGCCCGGCGGTCGACCACCGCGAGACGGAGGTTCTCCAGGTGGGTCGACCCGTAGCCGTCGTTGATATTGAGCCCGTCGGGGTGGGCGCCGATGACCGCCACGTCGGCACCGGCCCGGCGGAAGAGCTCGGGGGCGACCTCGCTGGCCGCACCATGGGCGGCGTCGATGACGATCCGTAGCCCGTCGAGGCGGTGCGGAAGCACCCGCAGGAGGTGGGCGATGTACCGCTCGGGCCCGTCGGCCAGCCGCTTCACCCGACCCACGGCGGCGCCGGTCGGACGGTCCCAGTCCTCGCCCATCCGGCGCTCGATCGCGTCCTCGACCTCGTCGGCCAGCTTGTGGCCGCCGCGGGCGAAGAACTTGATCCCGTTGTCGGGCATCGGGTTGTGCGAGGCCGAGAGCATGACGCCGAGATCGGCCCCGGTGTCGGCGGTGAGAAAGGCGACCGCCGGGGTGGGCAGCACGCCGACGCTGTAGACGTCGACGCCGGCCGACGCCAGGCCCGCGATCACAGCCGCGGCGAGGAACTCCCCCGACGCCCGGCCGTCGGAGCCGACGATGGCCCTGGGGCGATGACCGGCGAACTCCCCGCTGTCGGCGAGAACATGGGCCGCTGCGACCGACAGGTCGAGCGCGAGCTCAGCGGTGATATCCCGGTTGGCCAGTCCACGGACGCCATCGGTCCCGAAGAGCCGCCCCATGTGTCGTCCTTCCCTGCCGGTATGCAGTGCTCTCACCGCGGGGAGTCCTCCCGCCCGCGGTCCGTCGTCGAATCTACTCCCCGGCCAGGCCCCCATGGACATCGCCGAGTGCGCCTCCGGGTCGCGCCCAGGGTCGTGCGGCCCGGAGCATGGCCGTGGCCGGGCAGCAACGGCCGCCCGGCCACGATCCCGCAGCGCCCGAGGGCGCGCGGGTCAGCGCTTGCTGTACTGCGGAGCCTTGCGAGCCTTCTTCAGGCCAGCCTTCTTGCGCTCCGGAACGCGAGCGTCGCGGGTGAGCAGCCCGGCCTTCTTCAACGAGGGCCGGTTGAGCTCGGCGTCGACGCCGTTGAGCGCCCGTGCCACGCCGAGGCGGACCGCGCCGGCCTGCCCGGAGGGGCCTCCGCCATGCACGCGAACGAGGACGTCATAGGCGCCCTCGAGCTCGAGCACACCGAAAGGCTCGTTGACGATCTGCTGGTGCACCTTGTTGGGGAAGTACGAGTCGAGCGAGCGACCGTTGATCTTCCACTCGCCGGTGCCGGGGACGATCCGGACCCGGGCGACGGCCTGCTTGCGGCGGCCGGTCGCGGCGCCCGGCGCGGAGGCCGAGGGCTTGCGCGCGGCCGCCCCCTCCGGGGTGACCGGGGTCTCGGTGGTGTACTCGGTGAGCTCGACGTCGTCGTCGAGGTCCACCGCGGTGTCGATGGTGTCAGCCACGATTCTCCTTGGAAGCGTTCGGTCTCAGCGGCCCGCGGGCGTCACTGAGCGACCTGCGAGATGACGAAGGGCACGGGCTTCTGGGCCTCGTGAGGATGGGTGCTGCCGGCATACACCTTGAGCTTGGACAGCTGCTGGCGGGCCAGCGAGTTCTTGGGGAGCATCCCCCGGACGGCCTTCTCGACGGCCTTGCGCGGGTCCTTGTCGAGCAGCTCGGTGTAGCTCGTCGAGCTGAGCCCACCGGGGAAGCCCGAGTGCCGGTAGGCCCGCTTCTGCTCGGCCTTCTTCCCGGTGAGGACGACCTTGTCGGCGTTGATAATGATGACGAAGTCACCGGTGTCGACGTGCGGGGCAAAGGTCGGCTTGTGCTTGCCGCGCAGCAGCACGGCGGTCTGGGAGGCCAGCCGGCCGAGCACGACGTCGGTCGCGTCGATGACGTGCCACGTGCGAGCAACCTCGCCGGGCTTGGGGGTGTACGTGCGCACTATGAGTCGCTTTCGGTCTGTGGGATCCGTGGGCGTATGCCGGGCCAGGCACGGCGGCCTCAGGCACAACAGTCCTCAAGTCTACGGGACCGCAGCAGCCGACCCAAATCGGTGCTGGCTCCAGGCAACCCCCGGCTGACCTGCGGTGATGCTACGTGACTCCGTCATGCATGCATCTTGTGCAAATGAACTATGCATAACTACTGTGCATGTATGCCGCTCCCCGACGTCGTCCTCGCCGCCATCGCACACCCGTTGCGCTCCCGGCTCGTCACCGCCCTGCGGCATGGCGGTCCGAGCACCGCCACCGCCCTGGCCCGCGCCCTCGGCACCAACTCCGGCGCGACGAGCTACCACCTGCGCCGCCTCGAGGAGGTGGGCGCCGTCGCGGAGGTCGGCGGCGGGTCGGGGCGCGAGCGGGTCTGGGCAACCGTGGAGCTGCCGACCCCGCAAGAGGTCGGCGACAGCGTCGACTCCGCGGCCGCGCTGCAGTGGCTCGAGCGCGACTATGTCCAGCACGCCGCCGAGCAGACCGACCGGTGGCTCGACGCCTCCCCGCGCTGGCCGGCGGCCTGGCGCCGCGAGGCAGGCACCCGGGACGCGATGGTCCTCGTCACGGCCGAACAGCTCGGCGCGCTGCGCACCGAGCTGGCCGACCTGTTCGGTCGCTACCGCCGGGTGGGCCAGGGCAACCCCAACGCCAAACGGGTCGTCGTCTACACCACCGCCGTGCCACTGGAGTCGGCCGCCCCACAGACCCGGCGCTGAGGGCGGTCCCCTCAGCGCTGGACGAAGACCGCCACGGTCCGGGCCGGCACCGAGAGAGTGGCGGTTGTCGAGTTCCAGGACGAGGTCGCAACGACATCGGTCGACCCCTGGTGGACATCCGACAGGGCCAGGGTCGCACCGGTCAGGCCGGGGACGACCTGGTCGACCGCGTCGGGGCTGGCGTTGAAGACCACCACGACACCCTTGAGGGTCGGGTCGACATCCGGCCCGACCGTGTCGTCGATCCGCATGACGATGACGCCGGGGTGGGCATCGGCGGTCCCAGACACCGGGAAGGACACCTTCGCCTTGATCAGGTCCGCTGTCCCCAGCCGGAACAGCGGGGTGCTGAACCGCAGGCGCAGCAGGTCCTGGGCGCGGGCCGTCGCCGTGGCCACGTCGGCTGCGGTCGGCTTGAGGGCCGGGTCTGCGAGCAGCGGCGTCATGTAGGGCCACTTCGCGGCGTTGTCCGCCTGCGGGGGCAGGCCGTGGCCGAAGCCGTTGTCCACCCCGGTGGGGTCGAACCGGTTGAACCAGTCGCCACTGTTGTAGGAGTTGCGGTCCAGGCTCTTGCTCCGCAGCAGGTCGGCCCCAGCGTGCCACAGCATCGGGGTCTGGGCCAGCGCGGTGGTCGCGAGCGACACGGTGTTCATGCGCACCCGGTCTGCCATCGAGGTGGCCTGCGGCAGCTTGAAGGTCAGCGCGTCGAAGAGGGTCTCGTTGTCGTGGGCATCGACATAGGTGATGACCTCGGCGGGCTGGTCGGCATACCCGGCTGGCGAGCCGTTGTAGTCCACCTCGGTGCCGAGAACAACCGACCCGCTGGCCTGCGACGTGAACGAGAAGCTCCGCAGGTTGCCGGCCAGGCCCAGCTGGACCAGGTCGGTCGCGTGCGCCAGCGCGGCACTCTGCGCGGTCGCGTCACCGTTGACGGGGTCACCGTTCGGGTCGGTGGCAAGCCCACTGCCGAAGCCCTGTTTGCGCGGGTTGTCGTCGAAGGGCCCACCGCCGCGGACCGCGTCCCGGAGCCGGTCGGAGAAGGCACCGATGCCGGTGCCGCCGAGCTGACCCTGGGTGGCCTGGCGGAAGAGCGCATTGTTGGCGACCTCGCCGAAGTTCCACCCCTCGCCATAGAGGTAGACGGACTTCCCGTCCACCCCGTCCTTGGCGAGGGTGAGTCCGTCCAGCGCGGTCCGGATGGCGGCCATATTGGCCGTCGACATGTGCCCCATGAGGTCGAACCGGAAGCCGTCGACGTGGTAGCCCTTGGCCCAGGTGAGGACCGAGTCGACGACCATCTTCTGCGCCATGGCGTGCTCGGTGGCGACATTCTGGCAGCACGTGGACGTGTAGACGGCACCCGAGGCGTTGAGCCGGTGGTAGTACCCGGGGACGACTCGGTCGAGAATCGACTTCGGGTCCTGCCCGGAGACCGGCGTGTGGTTGAAGACCTCGTCGAGGACGACCCGCAGCCCGGCGGCGTGCAGCCCACCGACCATGGTCCGGAACTCCGCCACCCGGGCGCCACCGTCGGCCGCGGCGGCGGTGGAGGCATAGGACCCCTCGGGGGCGCTCCAGTGCAGCGGGTCGTAGCCCCAGTTGAAGGCATCGGTCGAGGCCTGCGCCATCACGCATTGTTGCTGCTCAGGGCTTTGCGGAGCGAGCGAGGCGAGATCGCAGTCGGGGGTCGTCTGCTTCGCCGGGTCCTCCTCGATCGAGGCGATGTCGAATGTCGGGAGCAGATGGACAGTGTTGAGCCCGGCCCGGGCCAGCGCCTTGAGGTGACGCATCCCCACGCCGTCGTCCGCGAACGCGAGGTACGAGCCTCGGTGCTCCGCCGGAATTGTCGTGTCGTTGACCGAGAAGTCGCGGACATGCAGCTCGTAGATCGTCGAGTCCACTGCGGACCGCAGCGCCGGTGAGGCGGTGCTCCGCCACTGCGCCGGCATGAAGGCAGCGTCGGCAAGGTCGACCGCGACCGACCGCGTGGAGTCGAGGGTGAGCGCGACCGACGCGGGATCGGTGACGAGGTTGGTCTCGACCTTGCCCGTCGACGGCGCGTAGACGACGACCTCGTAGAGGTACCGGGCGTTCTTCAGCAGCGGGGCGCCCTCGACGCTCCACGACCCGTCGTCGGCGGCAGTCATCACCCGCCGGGACGCCGCCGACGACGGCGCCGCCGGGTCGCTGCCCGCGGGCCAGGTCAGCAGGGTGACCTTCTGGGCCGTCGGTGCCCACACCCGGAAGGTCGGTTTGCGGTCCGAGAAGTGCACACCGTAGCGCCGCTGCGCGGCCGACCTGGAGAACATCGAGTCGAGGCCGATGGCGCTCTGCACGCCGGTGGCGTCGAGGAGCAGCCCGGTGACGTCATACATGGCGACTGCGAGCTGGCCCTTGAGGATCGCGGGCATCTGCTGGGCGGTCTTGGGGGGCACCCGCAGGGCGACATAGCCCGCGAGCTCGGGGTGCGCGGCGAGCAGCGCCGACGGCAGTCCGGCAGGGTCGTACCAGAGGTCGGCAAGGCTGCCCCCGGTCACGGTCTCCTCGTCGACGGCCAGCCCGCCGGTCCGGGACCAGTGCAGCCGCCAGTGGAGCAGCTCCGGCTGGACCCCGGCAGGGATCGCGGCCGCGGGCCAGGCGACGAGGTCGCGCGCCACGAGGAAGGCCTTGGCCTTGGTGAGATCCGGCGTTGCTCCGGCCTTCGAGGTCTTCACGCTGATCTGGTGGGTGGCCAGCACGTACGTGAAGGTGACGACGACCCCGTCACTGGGGACGCTGAACCCGATATTTGCTCCGTCACGCGCACCTCCCGCGCCATAGTTCTCGGCCCAGCTGAGGCCATGGGCCACCTTGAACTCGTAGTTTCCCGCGGGAATCGACGCGGTGGACCAGGTGAAGGTCCCGTCGCCGTCGGGATCCTGCAGCCACGGACGCATGCAGTCCGGGCTCCAGTCGGCCGGGCAGCCGAGCTCGCTCTGCATCGACCCGGGCGCGGTGATGATCGGGCCCGCGGCGTCATTGGTCACCCAGTGGGTGCCGTGGTCGTAGTAGAAGGTGACCGGCTGACCCTGCGAGGCGTAGGGGATATTCCCCCCGTTCCGCACCGCTCCGGCGCCGTAGTTCTCGTCCCAGGACTTGTCGATGGCGGCCTTGAACTCATAGTCGCCGGCCGGGATGGTGTAGCTGCCCTTCCAGACCAGGTCCTTGGGGTCCAGCGCGAGCTGAGCCTGGTCACAGCCCGGGTCCCAGTCGCCGGCGCAGCCCATCTCGGAGTTGAGGTTGCCGGGAACGCTGACGTTGGCGGGCTGGATGACCGGGCCGACACCCCCGCCGCCGCCGCCCCCGGTCTGCGGGTCGCCGACGATGCCGTATGACGCGGCCGCGGAGATATTGCCGGAGCGGTCCTTGGCGAGGACCCGGTACTCCAGCAGGGTGCCATGGGCCAAGCCACTGACGTCGTTGAAGACCCGGTAGGGCGCATTGTCGTCGGTGCCGAGGGTGGTCCACTCGGTCGTGCCGACCGGGCGGACCAGGAAGGTCACCTGGGCGAAGGCGTTCTCCGGAACCGCCGCCCCGATCTCGGCGCGGCCCCCGACGATGTCACCGGCCGACGGCGAGGTGACATAGACGGCCGGCGCCGAGGTCCGAGCCGGCATCGGCCGGTCTGCCCGCAGCACGACGGCAGAGAGGGCAGGCACGGTGAGGCTGACCCGTCCGTCCCGGCCGGCCACCCGCGACCCCGCGCCGCCGTAGATGCTCTCGAAGGTGCGTCCCGGGCTGAAGGTCGCCAGCGATGCGCTCTGCGAGGACGACGAGTTGTTGAGCACGACGAGGTACTCACGTTGGTCGCTCCGGTCGATCCGGCTCACCGCGAAGATCCCGGCCGAGGCCGAGGCCAGCCGGTGCACCTGAGCGCCGTCGGCGAGGGCCGGGTAGGTCGCGCGGAGCTGCTCGAGCCGCTGGATCGACCGGTAGAGCTCGCCGGTCGTCCCGAAGTGACTCGCGGTCCCCATGGTCGCGCCGCCGACGAGGGTCTCGGCGGCATACTGCGCGACCTGGGTCCCGAACATGTCCTGCCGGGCGTCCTTGTCCCCACCGGCACCGATGAAGCCCTGCTCGTCGCCGTAGTAGACGATCGGGTTGCCGCGGGTAAGGAACATCAAGGCGTTGGCGAGCTTGACCCGAGCCATGAGGTCGGTCCCGCTGGACCCCCCCTTGGACAGCATCATCGCGAGGCGGCCCATGTCGTGGTTGCCGAGGAAGGTCGGCGAGGAGTACGCATTGGAGTCCGCGTCGATGTAGTAGTCGTCACCGGCGAAGACGTCCCGGACACCGGTCGTCGGCTTGCCGGCGGCGAAGGAGGCCGCGGCTCCCTGGAAGGGGAAGTCCAGCGCCGCGGCGAGCTTCCCCGCCGTGGTGAACTGGCTGACGTATGCCGGGTTGCCGTCGTAGATCTCGCCGAACATGAAGAAGGACGGCTTGCTGACCCGGGCCGCCTCGGCCTGGATCTGCGGGAGGAAGCGCTGCCAGAACTGCAGGTTGACGTGCTTGACCGTGTCGATCCGGAAGCCGTCGATCCCGAAGTCGACCCAGGTCTTGTAGATCTCCCCCATCCCCTTGACGACCTCGGGCCGCTCCGTCCAGAGGTCGTCGAGTCCGACGAAGTCGCCATAGGTGCTCGACTCCCCGGCGAAGGTCGAGTCGCCGCGGTTGTGGTACATCGTCGGGTCGTTGAGCCACGCGGGGACCTTGACCGTCGCATCGGCCGCCGAGCGGAAGACCGGGGTGTACGGGAAGGAGGTCGCGGCGTCGACGGGCGGGAAGCTGTCCCCCGCGGCATACGCGGCGTCGTCGAAGGGCGCGCCACTCGCGTCCCGGTAGGGAGTCGTCTCCTTCGAGACGTAGGTGTACTGGTGCTGGGCGTAGTCGATGACGTCCGCGGTGTGGTTGGTGATGATGTCGAAGAAGACCTTCATCCCCTTGGCGTGCGCCGCGGCGATGAGGGCCCGCATGTCGGCATTGGTGCCCAGGTGCGGGTCGATCTGGGTGAAGTCGGTGATCCAGTACCCGTGGTATCCGGCGCTCGCGTCCGCGCCGGTGCCCTGGACGGGACGGTTCTTGAACGAGGGGGTCAGCCAGATCGCCGTGGTCCCCAGACCCTTGATGTAGTCGAGCCGGTTGAGCACCCCGCGCAGGTCACCGCCGTGGTAGAAACCCTTGTCCGTCGGGTCGAACCCGGTGTCGAGCCGACCACCGGTGAGCCCTCCGGTGTTGTTGGTTCCCGACCCGTTGGCGAAGCGGTCGGCCATGAGGAAGTAGAACCGCTCGCGGGTCAGCCCGGTCCGCAGGCTGTCATCGGCGAGGGCGGTGTCCGCGCCGGTCGCCGGGCCGGAGAGCTGCGTCGGGGCGATGGAGATCCGGTGGCTGACGTCGTCATACCCGAAGGCCAGCTCGGCCGGTCCCTGGATGACGAGCGGGATATTCCCTCCGGACTCGCTGCCGTAGCTCTCGTCCCAGGTGCCGTTGATGGCCACCTTGAGCTCATAGCTGCCGGCCGGGACAGTCACCGTGAGCCCGTATGTCGACCCCGCGCCCGGGGCCATGAGGGTGGCTGCGCAGTCCGGCTGCCAGTCCCCCGGGCAGCCGAGCTCGGACTGCAGCGAGCCGACGAGGGTGGCGGTCCGCCCCTCGGCCTGGGCCGCCCCCGGCAGGGCCAGTCCGGCGGCGACGAGGGCGACGGTGATGAGCAGGACACGGAAACGACGGTGACGTGGAGGGGTCACGACAGCTCCTTCGCTGGAAGTGCGCGCGTGCGATCGAGACTAGGACTCCCCTTGGGAGACGCGCCAGGGGGAATCTGAAAGTTTCTGCAATTTCTTGCGACTCCTGGACGGCGGCGACGTGCCGCCGGCGGCGCCCGCTGGCACGAGGGTTCCCAGACAGCGAGTAATGTCGCCGCCAAGAGGCACTTCGCCCCGGGCCCGACGCGATGCAGGCCCCACGGCGCCCCCGGCGAGGCCCCGAGCCAGCCGCCCGACTTGACGTGAGGTTCCTTATGCGGCCAGACGAGATCGCCGCCGCCGTCCGACGCGCCATCCATGAGCGGGTGCTCCCACCGGGGCAGTTCGTCAACCAGGACGAGCTGGCCCGGCAGTTCGGGGTCAGTCGGATCCCACTGCGTGAGGCCCTGCGCACCCTCGCTGGGGAGGGCCTCATCACGATGCGGCCCGGCCAAGGGGCCATCGTCGCCGAGCTCAACGCCGCCGAGGTCAAGGAGCTCTACGGCCTGCGACTGCTCCTTGAACCGCCCCTGGCGCCCGACATCATCGAGAATGTGCGCCGCCGCGATGTCTCCGAGCTCGGGGCCATTGTCACCTCCCTGGCCACCCTTCCGCCGTCCAGCTCGGCGGAGTGGGCCGACCTCGGCTACTCCTTCCAGCGCCGCTTCTATGAGCTCTCCGGGCGTCGCCACGCCGTACGGCTGGTCGTCCAGGTGCTCAACCTCGTGGAGCCCTACGCCCGGATGCACGCCCATCTCTCCGGCGCCCGGCCGGCCATCGACGAGAACCGGCGCCAGCTCGTCGAGGCCCTGTCGGCTGGCGATGCCGATGCGCTGGTCGCCACGGTGGTCCGCGGGATCGAGCACACCAGGGACACCCTGGTCGGCGAGATGACCGGTTACGGCACGATCTGAGCCGTTCGGCGCAGCCCGGCAGTCGGTGTCTCCCTGCCCCGGAACTCCCCGTGTATACAGTGGATAATTCGTCCTCGCGACGGAGACTTCATCCCTGCGACCAGCGAGGTGGCTGTCGTGAACACACGGGTCCTGTTCGTCAGCGTGGTGACCGTGGGGGCGTTGGCCCTCACCGCGTGCGGCTCGAAGGGGGAGGCAGGCCCCAGCGCGGGGTCCGGCGACACGCTCACCCTCGGGGCGTCGGTGTCACTCACCGGCAAGCTCGCCCGCGAGGGCACCCTCACCCAGGAGGGCTACAAGCTCTGCGTCGAGAAGGTCAACGCCAAGGGCGGGGTCAAGGTCGGCGGCAAGACGCTCAAGCTCGCCGTGTCGTACCAAGACGACACCTCGAAGCCGGACACCGCCGCCCAGCTCGTCGACCAGTTCAACGACCAGGGCATCAAGCTCATCCTCGGGTCCTATGGCTCGGCCAACACCGAGGCCCAGGCCGCGGTCATCGAACGCAACAACCAGGTCATGGTCGACTCCTCCGGCGCCGACGACAAGATCTTCGCCAAGGGCTACAAGCGCACCTTCGCGGTCCTCTCCCCTGCCAGCGAGTATGCCGCCTCGATCGTCAAGGCACTGGCCGATCTCGCCTCGCCGAAGCCGACCTCGGTCGCCTTCCTCTCCGCGGACGACGGATTCTCCAAGACCGCGGCCGACGGCGGCGTCGCGGCCGCCAAGGCAGCGGGCTTCACGGTGACCGGGCCGGAGCTCTTCCCCAACGGTGCAACCGATGTCAGCTCTGCCCTGAACAAGGTCAAGGGCTCCGCACCCGACGTCATCATCGGGTCGGTCCACCTCGCAGAGGGCGTCGCCATCGTCAAGCAGGTCAAGGAGCTGGGCCTGAAGCCCAAGGCCATCGGCGAGACCGTCGCACCACCGACCCCGGACTTCGTCACCACCCTGGGGGCAGCCGCCGACGGTGTCCTCGGGTCGAGCCAGTGGACCAAGGCCGTCAGCGGCAAGGATGACTACTTCGGCGACGCGTCGGCCTACGACGCCGACATCCAGAAGGCCTTTGGCCACGCGGCGGGATATCACAATGCCGAGGCCAGCGCGGCGTGCCTGGCTCTGGTCCTCGCGACCGAGAAGGCGGGAAGTACCGACCCGACCGCGGTGCGTGACGCGCTCGCCGCTCTCGACGTCACGACCTTCTTCGGCCGGGTGAAGTTCGACGCGACCGGCAAGAATGTCACCAAGCCGATGGTCGTCATCCAGATCCAGGGCGGCAAGGCAGTCACCGTGTGGCCCAAGGACATGGCTGAGGGCTCCCTCGTCTGGCCGGCACTCGGCTCGTGACCGGCTTCCTCCAGGCCGTCGCGTACGGCCTGCTCCAGGGTGGTCTCCTCGCCCTCGTCGCCGTCGGGTTCTCCCTGGTCTGGGGGGTGATGAATGTCGTCAACCTCTCCCATGGTGCCTTCGTCGTGCTCGGTGCCTATGTCGGCCTCCTGGTCAACCAGCGCCTCGGCCTCGACCCCTTCCTCGGAATGTTCGTCGCCGCCGTGGCACTGTTCGCCCTGGGGTATGTCGTCCAGAGGTTCGTCATCAACCTCGTGGTCAACGGGCCGATCTTCATCACCTTGCTCCTCACCTTCGGCCTGGAGCTGTTGTTGACCCAGGGCATGAATATCGCCTTCACGGCCAACTACCAAGGCATCCAGACGACCTACGCGGGGACGAGCTTCGCGGTGGCGGGGGTGCAGATCCCGGTCGGCCGGCTGCTCGCCTTCGTCCTGTCCGTCGTCGTCACCGTCGCCCTCGTCGCGGTGATGAACCGCACCCGGGTCGGGATGTCGATCATGGCGACCGGGATGGACCGGGGCGCGGCCCGCCTCATGGGGATCCGAGCCCGGCATGTCTACGCCTTGACCTTCGGCATTGCCGCCGGGCTCGCGGGCATGGCCGGGACGATGATCGGGATGGTCGGGACCTTCAACCCGGCCTCGGCGGGTGGCTTCACCCTCCTCTCCTTCGTCATCGCCGTCCTCGGCGGGCTGGGCAATATGTATGGCGCCCTCGCCGGCGGAATGCTCATCGGCCTGGTCCAGGCGTTGGGCGGCTACTTCCTCTCCGGGACCTGGGTCAATGCCCTCGCCTTCCTCGTCCTCATCCTCGTCCTGATGTTCCGGCCCTCCGGCCTGGTCGGCAAGGCGTTCTACTCCGCTCGGCTGGAGGTCTGACATGGCCGCCGAGCAGCTGAGGTATCGCCCGACGGTTCGTACCGCGACCCCGTGGGCGCTGGGCGTCCTCCTCGTCGCCGCAGCGCTGGCACTGCAGACCCAGCTCTACACCGGGCAGGCGCGAACGGTCACCGCGATCTTCATGTATGTCGCGCTGGCGCTGTCGTGGAACCTCATCGGCGGCTACACCGGCTACGCCTCCTTCGGGCAGGTGGTCTTCTTCGGCATCGGTGGCTACTTCACCGCCGTGGCGATGACCCATCTCGGCTGGAGCTTCTGGGTCGCTCTGGTCGCCAGCGGCCTCTTCGCGGCCTGCTACGGAGCCCTGGTCGGCATACCGCTGCTTCGGCTGCGCGGGCACTACTTCGCGATCGCGACCCTCGGGATGGCCGAGGGCACCCGGGAGATCGTCACCAACCTGCCTGAGCTGACCGGGGGCGGGGGTGGCATCACCCTTCCCACCGTCGGCGCGGCCGCGACGACGCCCTACCTCGGCAACGACGGCTTCTACGTCCTCTTCCTCGCCCTCGCCGCGATCGCCCTCCTCGTCACCGGCGTGATCTCACGCAGCAAGTTCGGCTTCGCGCTGCGGGCCATCCACCAGGACGAGGACGCGGCCGCGGCGATCGGGATCAACACGACCCGGACCAAGGTCGTCACCTTCGCCTTGTCCGGCTTCCTCGCCGGGATGGTCGGGTCGGCCTACGCCTTCCAGCAGGTGACGATCTACCCCGAGCGGCTCTTCGACGTCGAGATCACCGTGCTGATGGTGGTCATGGTCGTCATCGGCGGCAGCGGCACGGTGATCGGTCCGGTCATCGGCGCGGTTGCCTTGCAGTTCGTCTCGGAGTGGCTCCGGCAGAACTACACCGACATCCACACCCTGCTCCTCGGCGGCATCATCATCCTCGCGGTGATCCTGCTCCCCCAGGGCCTGGCCAACTACGTGCGCGAGGCCCGGCGCACCGGGGAGTACTCCCTGCTCGCCAACGTCCGGAGGTACCGGCTGTGAGCGGCACCCCAGTCCTGGCGACCCAGGGCCTGACCCGCCGGTTCGGTGGTCTGGTCGCCGTCAACGATGTGACGATGAGCGTCCCGCAGGGCCAGACCCTGGGGGTCATCGGTCCGAACGGATCGGGCAAGAGCACCTTCATCAACCTCGTCACCGGCCACCTGCGCCCGACGAAGGGCAGCGTGCTCATCGACGGCAAGGATCTCACCGACGCCAAGCCGTGGGTGATCGCCGGTGCCCGGGTCGCCCGGACCTTCCAGATCGTCAAGCCCTTCCGTGGGATGTCCGTCCGCGAGAATGTCGCCGTCGGCATCCTCTATGGACCCGAGGGCACCGGGCGGATGGCCCCGGCCCTGCGCGCCGCGGACGAGGTCCTCGGCGAGGTCGGGCTCGGCGGGTCTGGCGACAAGGCCCCCGGCGAGCTCTCGGTCGCCGACGCCCGGCGGCTGGAGTTCGCCAAGGCCCTCGCGCTGCGACCCCGGCTGCTCATGCTCGACGAGGTCATGGCCGGCCTGCGCCCGGCCGAGATCGAGCCGAGCCTCGCCTTGATCAACACGCTCAAGGCCGGCGGTATGACGATCATCGTCGTCGAGCACGTGATGAAGGCGATCCTGGCCGTCAGCGACCAGGTGATGGTGCTCAACCAGGGCACCCTGCTGATGACCGGCTCCCCGCGCGAGGTCCTCTCCGACCCGCGCGTCATCGAGGCCTACCTCGGACAGAAGTACGCACAACGTCAGGCGGGGGGTGAGGCAGGTGCTTGAGGTCCACAACCTGTCGGCGCGGTACGGCCGGGTCGAGGTGCTCTGGGAGGTCGACCTCTTCGTGGGCAGCAAGGAGATCGTCTCGCTCGTTGGGCCCAACGGGGCGGGGAAGACGTCGCTGCTGCGAGCCCTCTCCGGCATGGCCAGCTCGAGCGCCGACGTCATGTCCTTCCGAGGGAAGGACCTGCGCGGCCTGTCGATCGAGCAGATCGTCGACGTCGGCATCGCGCATGTCCCGGAGGGCCGCCGGCTCTTCCCCGGGCTGACCGTCCGAGACAACCTGCGGCTCGGCGGCTGGCGCACCCACAACCAGGATGTCTCCCGGGTGGTCGAGCTCTTCCCCAAGCTCGGGCAGCGGATCAACCAGGTGTGCGGCACGATGTCCGGCGGCGAGCAGCAGATGGTCGCGATCGGGCGGGGACTCATGGGTGAGCCCGACCTCATCATGATCGACGAGCTGTCGATGGGCCTGGCGCCGGTCGTCGTCGAGGAGATCATCGACGTCCTTCCCGATATCGCGGCATCCGGGACCTCGGTGCTGCTCGTCGAGCAGGATGTCGACGCGGCGCTGACGACGGCCGAGCGGGCCTATGTGCTGGAGACCGGCCGGGTCGTCATGTCCGGTCAGGCCGGTGAGCTGTTGGCCGACCCGAGGATCCAGCAGGCCTACCTCGGCATCGGCTGACTCGGGCGGGGGGAGGGCCGGCGGGGCGAGGAGCGGGTCAGTGCTCGCCCCGTCGGGCCCGGGCCTCCCGTGCCCGACCGGCGAGCGCCTCGTCGGGCGGGTAGCCCACCTCCTCGAGGCAGAGCCCATGGGCGGGCATCACCGTGACTCGGCTGCTGCGTTCCGCTGACGCCTGGACCTGGGCGGGCCAGTCGACCGGCTCGCGGCCGAGGCCGACCGGGACCACCGCCCCGACCAGGGCGCGAACCATCGAGTGGCAGAAGGCGTCCGCGACGACGCGCGCTTCGACAGCTCCCTCGGCGCCTCGGGTCCAGGAGAACTCCATCAGGGTCCGGACCGTCGTCGCGCCCTCACGCCGTTTGCAGAAGGCGGCGAAGTCCCTCAGGCCCACGAGCCTCGCGCCGGCCTGAGTCATCGCGTCGACGTCGAGGTCCTCGCGCAGCCACACGGTGTCCCGGCGCCGCAGTGGGTCATGCCCGGCCGGCCGGTCGGCGATCCGGTAGGAGTACCGCCGCCAGACCGCGGCGAACCGCGCGTCGAAACCGTCGGGCGCTCGGCTGACCCGATGGACGACGAGGTCGGGACCCAGCAACCCGCCCAGCCGGGTCAGCGCCGCAACCTCCGGCGTCCGGTCGCTGCGTCCCACGACAGCGAGGTATGCCGCTTCGCTGACGTCGGCGTGGGCCACCTGTCCGCGGGCGTGGACTCCGGCATCGGTGCGCCCGGCGACAGTGAGCCGCACCGGGTCCGGCGCGCGGAGCAGTGTCGTCAGCGCCGCCGACAGCTCACCCTCGACGGTCCGCAGGCCCGGCTGGGCGGCCCACCCGGAGAACTCGGTGCCGTCATACGCGAGGTCGAGCCGAAGCCGCACCCCCGCAGCCTACCCAGCCACGCGGCCGGGCCGGCCGGGACAACGCGTTGGGGTGGCCCGGACCAGGTCCGGACCACCCCAACAGCGGCGTATGACGCTCAGGCCTCGTCGACGCCCTGGGCCTTCTCGCCACCGGCCGGCTCGAAGCCGGCGGCCTCGGCGGCCTCGGGTGTCCGGAACCAGACCTCGGCGATCGTCGCGTCGTACCAGGGGGACTCGGTGGTGTGGTACTTCATCGAGTCCTTGTTGCCCTTGACGGTGAAGCCCTCGGGGGCCGAACCGTCCTCGAGCGGAGCGGCCGAGTCGGCACCGAAGCCGCCGTCGACGAAGGCGACCGGGGCCGCAGCCGCCGGTGCCTCCACGGGTGCCTCGGCCGCCGGAGCTGCCGACTTCGTGGCGGCTCGCTTCGTCGCCGCCTCGGCCTCCTTGACGGTGGCCTGCTTGGGCGAGAAGGGTTCACGGACGAGCTCGATGACCGCCATCGGGGCGTTGTCGCCCTTGCGGTTGCCGATCTTCGTCACGCGGGTGTAGCCGCCGGGACGCTGCTGCATGTCGACCGCGATCTCGGTGAAGAGGCGGTGGACGACGCCCTTGTCGCGGACGACCGTCAGCACCCGACGCCGGGCAGCGAGGTCGCCCCGCTTGGCGAAGGTGACGAGACGCTCGGCGAGGGGGCGCAGGCGCTTGGCCTTGGCCTCGGTCGTGGTGATCCGGTCGTGCTCGAACAGCGAGGTGGCGAGGTTCGCCAGCATCAGCCGCTCGTGCGCCGGGCCGCCACCGAGACGTGGGCCCTTGGTGGGGGTGGGCATTGTCGTTCTCCTTGGATTCCGACCGAACCGCTCGGCGGGTGCCGACCCGGGTCACCCCCGGGGTGGTTCAGTCACCGGCGGGTGGTCAGAGCTGCTCGTCCTCGACGAAGCTGCTGTCGTCGTCAAAGTCCTCCGCATACCCACCGACGAGGGTGTGCGGGTCGAACCCGGGCGGGCTGTCCTTGAGGGCCAGACCCATCCCGGCGAGCTTGGCCTTGACCTCGTCGATCGACTTCGCACCGAAGTTGCGGATGTCGAGCAGGTCGGCCTCGCTGCGCGAGACGAGCTCGCCCACGGAGTGGATGCCCTCACGCTTGAGGCAGTTGTAGGACCGGACCGTGAGGTCGAGGTCCTCGATCGGCAGCGCAAGGTCGGCCGCGAGCGCCGCGTCTGTCGGGGACGGGCCCATGTCGATGCCTTCGGCCTCGACGTTGAGCTCACGGGCCAGGCCGAAGAGCTCGACCAGCGTCTTGCCGGCCGAGGCGACGGCGTCGCGCGGGCTCATCGAGGACTTCGTCTCAACGTCGACGATGAGGCGGTCGAAGTCGGTGCGCTGCTCGACACGGGTCGCCTCGACCTTGTAGGTCACGGCGAGCACCGGGCTGTAGATCGAGTCGACCGGGATCCGGCCGATCTCGGCGTCGGCGTCCTTGTTCTGCTGCGCCGAGACATAGCCACGACCGCGCTCGACGGTGAGCTCCATCTCGAGGCGGGCCTTGTCGTTGAGCGTGGCGATGTGCAGGTCGGGGTTGTGCACCTCGACCCCGGCCGGCGGGGCGATGTCCGCGGCGGTGACGGCGCCGGGGCCCTGCTTGCGCAGGTACATGACGACCGGCTCGTCATGCTCCGAGGAGACGACGAGGCGCTTGATGTTGAGGATGATCTCGACGAGATCCTCCTTGACCCCCGGGATCGTCTGGAACTCGTGCAGCACACCGTCGACGCGGATGCTGGTCACGGCCGCGCCCGGGATGGACGACAGCAGGGTCCGACGCAGGGAGTTACCGAGGGTGTAGCCGAAACCGGGCTCGAGCGGCTCGATGACGAATCGCGACCGGTTGTCCGCGACGGTCTCCTCGCTGAGCACGGGGCGCTGTGCGATGAGCATGGTGTTGTCCTTCCCACGGGCGACCGCTATATGACGCCTCGTGAACGCCCAGTCTCGCTCTGGGCGGCCGGTGCCGGCTCGGTCCGCCGGTCGGCCCTGGGTGACTGCCGTGGTATGCCGGATGGGCCCGGCATACCACCGCAGTCGAAAGGGCTAGTTCTTGTGGAGCCAAGAACGAGGGGCGCGAAGCGCCACTAGTTCTTGGAGTAGAGCTCGACGATGAGCTGCTCGGTGAGCACCGTGTCGATCTGGGCCCGGGTCGGCAGCTGGTGGATGAGGATCTGCAGCGTGCCGGGAACGACCTGCATCCACGCCGGAACCGGACGGTCGCCATACGTCTGGCGGGCCAGCTCGAACGGGAAGGACTCCACGGACTGCTTGCGGATCGTGATGATGTCGTACTGCTCGACCCGGTAGGAGGGCACGTCGACGCGCTTGCCGTTGACCTCGAAGTGGCCGTGGCTGACGAGCTGACGGGAGTGCCGCCGGGTGCGGGCCAGGCCCGCGCGGTAGATGACATTGTCCAGGCGCGACTCGAGGATGGTCAGCAGGTTCTCACCGGTCTTGCCGGGACGAGACGCCGCCTCCTTGTAGTAGCGGATGAACTGCTTCTCCATGACGCCATAGGTGAAGCGGGCCTTCTGCTTCTCCTGGAGCTGGGTGAGGTACTCCTTCTCCTGGATCCGGCGACGGCCGTGCTGGCCGGGCGGGAACGGGCGGAGCTCGAAGTTCTTGTCACCGCCGACGAGGTCGACCTTGAGGCGACGGGACTTCTTGGTGATGGGGCCGGTGTACCGGGCCATGAGTTCTCTTCCTTCCCCGGGTCAGACGCGACGGCGCTTGGACGGACGGACACCGTTGTGCGGCGACGGCGTGACATCGCTGATGGCGCCGACCTCGAGGCCGGCCGCGGTGAGCGACCGGATCGCGGTCTCCCGGCCGGAACCGGGGCCCTTGACGAAGACGTCGACCTTGCGCATGCCGTGCTCCATGGCCCGGCGTGCGGCCGCCTCGGCAGCGAGCTGCGCGGCGAACGGGGTGGACTTGCGCGAACCCTTGAAGCCGACCTGGCCGGCCGAGGCCCACGAGATGACGGCCCCGGTGGGGTCGGTGATCGAGATGATGGTGTTGTTGAACGTGCTCTTGATGTGAGCCTGCCCGTGGGCGACGTTCTTCTTCTCCTTGCGGCGCACCTTCTTGGCGCCCGCAGCCTGACGGCTCTTCGGAGGCATGGGGTGTTTTCTCTCCTACGTGTCTTCGACGCTTGGCTGTCCCACGGGTGAGGCCCGTGAGCGTGGCGCAGGGCGGAGCCCTGCGTGGGACTACTTCTTCCCGGCCTTCTTCTTGCCGGCGATGGTGCGCTTGGGGCCCTTGCGGGTGCGCGCATTGGTCTTGGTGCGCTGTCCGCGCACAGGCAGACCGCGGCGGTGCCGCAGGCCCTCGTAGCTGCCGATCTCGATCTTGCGTCGAATGTCCGCTGCGACCTCACGACGGAGGTCACCCTCGATCTTGAAGTTGCCTTCGAGGAAGTCGCGGAGCTTGACGAGATCGTCGTCGGTCAGGTCGCGAACCCGGGTGTCCGGGCTGACACCGGTCGCCGCCAGCGTCTCCTTCGCGCGGGTACGCCCCACGCCGAAGATGTAGGTGAGTGCCACCTCGACGCGCTTCTCGCGCGGGAGGTCGACACCGACTAGACGTGCCATCTGGAGATGTGCTCCTTGTTACTCACACGGAGGTCTGGTGCAGCGCCGTTCCGGTCCCATCGCTGGGTCCGGTCCCCGGCCTCCGCGCCGGGGGTGACATCCACGAGGTCCGCCGGCGATCTCTCGCCGGGCCGGTCCTCGCGGGGCCGGGTGCTGCTTCTGTCATGTCGTGCGCGTCACGGTGCAGACCGTGCGACGCGTCGCGGGACCGTATGCCGGTCCGGCGATCTGGTTCAGCCCTGGCGCTGCTTGTGGCGCAGGTTGTCGCAGATCACCATGACCCGCCCGTGGCGGCGGATCACCTTGCACTTGTCGCAGATCTTCTTGACGCTCGGCTGGACCTTCATGGCCTGAGCTCTTTCAGATCGTGCGCCGGGTCGTAGCGCCGCTGGCGCGGCGAACGGCTCGGAGCGGGTGGGTGCGGGTGCTGAGTGCCCTGGGGTCAGTGCGCTCAGCGGTACCGGAAGACGATCCGGCCGCGAGTGAGGTCGTACGGCGAGAGCTCCACCACGACCCGGTCCTCAGGAAGGATCCGGATGTAGTGCTGGCGCATCTTGCCCGAGATGTGTGCGAGCACCTTGTGGCCGTTGCTGAGCTCCACGCGGAACATCGCGTTCGGCAAGGCTTCGACGATGGTGCCCTCCACCTCGATGACGCCGTCCTTCTTGGCCATGTCCTCCGTCAATCTGTTGCGTGTGACCGGTCCGGTTGGTCCGGTCGCGTGCTCGTCATACCGATGAGGTATGCCGCCCTCGCCTGGGCAGGCGAACACGACCGGGTGCCCTGAGCACAAGACACCCAACGGCCAATCCTACGCCACGAGCACCGACAACCCGAAATCGCGGCCGAGGGAAGGGCTTCGCGGCCGTGGCGGCGCCGAACAGCCACTCACCCGGCGCATCTCCCCCCGCAGGAGGATCCGACCGTCACCCCGGGCGACCTAGGCTGAGCCTGTGGCGGAGGTGGCGACCGAGGCGAGCGCCCGCCGTCGCGACCCCAGTTCCAGGGCCCTCGCCGTTGACCTGACCGTCGCTGTGCTCTTCGCGGTGGGGACGTGGTCGATCCTCGTCCTGCGGGGATGGCACCTGGCCTGGTGGATCACCGGCTGGCCAGGTCCGTATCCCGTCGAGGGTTTCGTGGCGGCCACGGTGCTAGGTGGCGCGGTCCTCCTCCTGGCGCGCCGGGTCGCCCCCCGCGCGGTCTTCATGGTCACCTTCGCCATCGGCGCCGTGGGGTACGCGCTCGGCCTGCCGACGGGGCTGCCGATCGCGGCACTCGTCTTGTGCGTCCTGTATGCGGCAACCCGCTTCACGACCAGAGGTTTCGGAGTCCTCGCCCTGGTCGTCTCCCTCGGGTCGTTGTCCGTCTGGGCGGTCCCGACGATCCTTCAGCAGGTGCGCTCTGGCCTCCCCGGAGCCCTCGCCGATATCACGTCGGTGCCCGCAACCGCCCCGGCCGTCGCCGGCTTCGGACTCATCGTCCTCACCTGGGCGGCGGCCGACCAGGTGCGGGCCGCCACGGACCGCGCTGCGCTCGCCGAGGCCTCGCAGCACGCCCAGGCCCAGGAGCGAGTGGCCAGAGCCGAGGTCGGAGCTTTGGAAGAGCGCCAGCGCATCGCGCGCGAGATGCATGACATCGTTGCGCACGGCATCTCGGTCATGATCGTCCAGGCCGACGGGGCTCGTTTCGCGGCTCCTGCCGACCCGGAGGCACCGACTCGGGCCCTGGCGACCATCGCAGAGACCGGGCGGACCTCGCTGGCCGAGATGCGGCGACTCCTCGGTCTGCTCCGGGACGGGGAGTCGACCAGCCCGCATGCCCCGGCCCCGACGCTGGCCGATGTCGACGATCTGGTCGAGCAGGTCCGAGCCGCTGGTGTGCCGGTGACCTTCTCGCTGACAGGCGCCGCGACGACCCCACCGGAGATCGTCCAGCTCACCGCATACCGCATCGTTCAGGAGGCGCTGACCAACGTCCTCAAACACGCGGGGCCGGGCGCCCGAGCCAGCGTCCTGGTCGCCACCGACCCGAGCCAGGTCAGCGTCGATGTGATCGACGACGGCGTTGGGGGCCAGCCCGGGACGACCGGCCTCGGACTGCGCGGCATGAACGAGCGCGCAGCGATGCTCGGGGGGCGAGCCGAGGCAGGTCCGGGCCGCTCCGGTGGGTTCCACGTCCATGCAGTCCTCCCGACCGGGAGCATCTCGTGATCACCGTCCTCCTCGTGGACGACCAGGCGCTGGTGCGTGCCGGGTTCGCGATGCTCGTTGGCTCGCAACCGGATCTCAGCGTCGTCGGGGAGGCAGGTGACGGGCTCGCGGCAGTGCGCGCCGTCCGGACCCTGCAGCCCGACGTCGTCCTCATGGACGTGCGGATGCCGACGATGGACGGTGTCGAGGCCACCCGTGAGGTGGTCGCAGCGGCTCCTGAGACAAAGGTCATTGTCCTGACGACCTTCGACCTCGACGAGTACGCCTTCAGCGCCCTGCAGGCCGGGGCGAGCGGCTTCCTCCTCAAGGACGCACCCCCCGAGGACCTCCTCGACGCGATCCGGGTCGTCCATTCCGGGGACGCCGTCGTTGCTCCCTCGACCACGCGTCGACTCATCGAACGATACGTCGTTCCTGCCGGGATACCCCTACGGCGAAGCGTTGCCGACACCTTGACCGAGCGCGAGCGCGAGGTGTGGCTCGCCATCGCCCGCGGGCTCACGAATGCGGAGATCGCCGGCGAGCTGTTCGTGTCCGAGGCCACCGTCAAGACGCACGTCGGCCACATCCTGGCCAAGACCGGTATGCGCGACCGGGTCGCCCTTGTCGTGCTCGCCTACGACAGCGGCGCCATCGGCCCCGGGTAGGACGGGCCACGGGCGGCCTCATCCCGTGGGATGAGGGCAAAGCCGTCCCCCGCTCCGACGTGGCCAGCAGCGCTTCGCGTGATGCTCGACGTATGCCGTCAGCCGCCCTCGATCGTGTGACCGACCCAGCCGATACTGGGCCACTCCCCCCGCTCACGCCCACGGTGCGCAGCCCGCTCGCCGTGGCAGATGTCGACCTTCGCGCCGTCCAGCACAATGTGCAGGTCTTGCGACTCAGGGCCGGTGTGCCGCTCATGGCCGTCGTCAAGGCCGATGCCTTCGGTCACGGCGCGGTCCCGGTGGCCAAGGCCGCTGTCGCCGCAGGAGCGACCTGGCTTGGCGTCTGTCGGGTTGACGAAGCACTGGCCTTGCGCTCGGCCGGCCTCAGCGTCCCGATCCTGGCGTGGCTCGACGACATGGCTGCCGTTGCCCCGGCCGCCGCCTCGGCCGAGGTCCACCTGTCCGTCTCCTCCCTGGCCGAGCTCGAGGCCGTGGCTCGTCAGCGCCTTGCTGTGCGCGTCCACCTCAAGCTCGACACCGGAATGCACCGAGCCGGGTGCCCCGTGGACAGATGGGTCGAGCTCGTCGCCCGAGCGGCGAGGGCCGAGCGCCTGGGCGCCATACGGGTCGTCGGGGTCTGGTCCCACCTCTCCCACGCCAGCTCACCTGCGGACCCGCACAACCGACGGCAGGTCGAGGCATTCCAGGCCGGGCTCGCCCTCGCCGAGGCGGCGGGGCTACGACCTGAGGTCCGGCACCTGTGTGGGACGGCTGGAGCGGTCGGGGTGCCGGAGGCCAGACTCGACCTCGTCCGAATCGGGGCAGGTCTGGTTGGCATCGACGAGGTAGGCGCAGGGCTGCGGCCGGCGCTCACGCTGCGCACCCGGGTCCTTCAGGTGCGCAGGGTCGTCGCCGGGGACGGCGTCGGCTATGACCACGCGGGGAGAGTCAAGCGCACCACGACCGTCGCTCTCCTGCCGCTCGGGTATGCCGACGGCATCCCACGATGCGCCCGCAGCGCATGGGTGTCATGGCACGGGCACCGCCTGCCCCTCCTTGGTCGGGTCTCGATGGACCAGGTGGTCGTCGACGCCGGCGACCTGCCGGTCCGGCCAGGGGATGAGGTGGTCGTTCTTGGGCGCAGCGCCGGTGCCCCGCGGGTCGAGGACTGGGCCCGCTGGGCCGAGACGATCCCCCACGAGATCTACACCGGCCTCGGACCGCGCGTGGTCCGCGCCCACACCGGAACGGAGGGTGCGCAATGAACCCGAAGCGGCTCACCGTGGCCGTCATCAGGGGCGGGACGAGCACGGAGCACGACGTGTCACTGGCCAGCGGTGACAGCATCGCGGACGCGGTTCGCCACCTCGGACATGACGTGGTCGACGTCCTCATCGACCGGGATGGCGCGTGGCGGACCGTCGACACGATGGGGCTGAGCGCGGTGATCGGGGTGCTCCAGGGGGTCGATGTCGCCATCCCGGCCCTGCACGGCAGTCGGGGTGAGGACGGCACGGTCCAGGGACTCCTCGACTGCATCGATGTCCCCTACGTCGGCAGTGGGGTGCTCTCCAGTGCCACCTGCCTCGACAAGGCGCGGACGAAGCTCGTCCTCGCTGCCGCGGGACTGCACGTGGCCGAGGGGGTCGTCGTCCGCCGGACGGACGGAGCGGCGGCCGCGGCCCGACGACTGTCCTCGGCAGGCCTGGCCGGACGCCTGTTCGTCAAGCCACTCCGGGGCGGGTCGAGCATCGGGGTCGGGCTCGTGGCAGCTGGCGAGGATGTGGAGGAAGCCCTCGCGGCAGCCTTCGAGTCCGACGACGCCGCGCTGGTCGAGGCCGAGGTGGTCGGCCGCGAGGTCGACGTCGCGGTGCTCGAGCGACCAGACGGGTCCGTGGTCTGCGGCCCCCCCTTGGAGATCCACCCCGACCCGGGCGAGGCCTTCTTCACCGAGCGTGCCAAGTATGGCGCTCCAGGGACGCGGTTCGTCATACCGGCGCCGCTCGATGACGCGACGACGCGCGCACTGGAGTCCGCCGCTGTGACGGCATTCGCCGCTCTGGGGTGCGCCGGGCTCGCGCGGGTCGACACCTTCGTCACCCCGGCTGGGATCGTCATCAACGAGGTCAACACCATGCCGGGGTTCACCGCCCACTCGCAGTTCCCGCAGATGTGGGCGGCTGCCGGTATGCCGTACCCGGAGCTCGTTGCGACGCTGCTCTCGAGCGCGCTGACCCGGCGGAGGGTCGCATGTCGCCGGTGACCCGAGCCGATCACCGGCGTGCGGCTCCGAGCCCACGGTCCGCGACCGAGGGGACGGCCGCGGACACCGCCGACCTCGTCCTCCTCTGCGACCCCCGGATCACCGCGATTCCGGTCCGTGACCGCGGCGTGGCCCTCGTCGACCTCGCCGTGGTGGGGGTCGCGGTGGCCGACCGGGCCGACGGTGACCGAAGCCACGCCTACGTGCGGGCACCGCTGGCAGCCCGCCTGGCCCTCGCGGACCGCCTGCTGCCACGAGGACATCGTCTCCTCGTCGTCGAGGGCTGGCGCCCCATGGCCGAACAGGCTCGGATCTGGTCGACATACGAGGCGCAGGTTCGCCTGGCGCATCCCTGCGCGACTGCTGCCGAGGTACGCAGGTTGACCAGCCGCTTCGTCTCGCCGGTGGAGGTGGCGCCACACACGAGCGGCGGCGCCGTCGACCTCACCCTCACCGGACCGGACGGCCCGGTGGACATGGGGACCGAGATCGATGCCACGCCGGAGACCAGTGGGGGCGCGTGCTACTTCGCGTATCGCGACCTGGCGGACCCGGCCCGCAGCAACCGGGCCCTCCTGGCGCGGGTGTTGCGACTCGTCGGCCTGGTCAACTACCCCACCGAGTGGTGGCACTGGTCGTTCGGGGATCGCTACTGGGCCTGGGCCATGGGTGAGAGGTCAGCCCTCTTCGGTCCCGACCTCCATCCCGGTCACACCATCGCCAGTGGCCCAGCCCATCCGGGCAGATGAGGCGGGATCCGGGCCTCTTGCTGAGCTCGACGGGGCGCGACGGTTGAGTCAGGTCAGCGGAGCGAAGCGGGCACCGTGGGCCTGCAGGCGGGCCTGGCCGCCGTCGTGGGCGGTGAGCACCCAGAGGCCCTCCTCGCGGACCAGCACGGTGTGCTCCCAGTGCGCGGCCCGAGTGCCGTCGACGGTGACCACCGTCCACCCATCGGCGAGCACCCGGGTCTGGTCGGTCCCCAGGGTGACCATCGGCTCGATGGCCCCCGTGAACGTGTCCCGGACGGTCGGGCTCGACCCGTGCACCCGGTAGTTCGGGATCTGCGGGTCCAGATGCATCTCGCGGCCGATCGCGTGGCCGACATAGTCCTCGACGATCCCGTAGACCCGGCCGGCCCGCTCCCCCGACGCGTGGATCGAGTCCTCGACCGCGGCACCGACGTCGTGCAGTGGCGCCCCCACCGCGAGCGCCGCGGCCCCGGCCCACAGTGAGTCCTCCGTCGCCGCGATGAGCTCGAGGTCCTCGGGTCGGCCCGCGCCGGCGCCGCCGACGATGACCGAGACTGCCGCGTCGCCGTGCCAGCCCTGGTAGATCGCGCCGCAGTCCACCGAGAGCAGGTCGCCCTCGACCAACACCCGGGCGCCGGGGATCCCGTGGACCACCTCGTCGTTGACCGAGGTGCACAGGGTATGCCGGTACCCGGGCACCTCGGGGAAGGACGGCCGGGCGTCCTCGGAGCGGATCAGCTCCTCGGCGAGGGCGTCGAGGGCACCGGTCGTCATACCGGGGCGGGCTGAGGCGACCACGAGGTCGAGGGCACGGGCCACGACCAGGCCCGCCGCGCGCATGAGGAGGATCTCCTCGCGGCTCTTGCGCGCGGGACGCCGCCGACCGAGCACCTCAGCGGCCGGTGGCGGCGTCGAGGGCCGCCACGATGCGGTCGGTCACCTCGTCGACCTCGCCCATGCCGTCGACCTGGACGAGGATCCCCCGGTCGCGGTACTTCGCTGCCAAGGGTGCGGTCTGCTTGTGGTAGACGGCGAACCGGTTGCGTATGACGTCCTCGGTGTCGTCGGCGCGGCCCTCGATCTCGGCCCGCTTGAGCAGGCGCGCCACGACCGGCTCGGTCTGGACGGTGAGCTCCAGGACCGCGTCGAGGGCGAGCCCGTCCACACTGAGGAACTCGTCGAGGGCCTCGACCTGACCCATCGTCCGGGGGTAGCCGTCGAGAAGGAAGCCCGGCTGGGCGTCCGCCCAGTGCAGCCGGTCCGCGACGATCGCATTGGTCATCTCGTCGGGGACATAGTCACCGGCGGCCAAGATGGCCTCGACCTGCCTGCCCAGGTCGGTCTGGTTCTTGATATTGCTGCGGAAGATCGCCCCGGTCGAGATCGCAGGGATCCCGTAACGCTCGGCGACTCGGCTCGCCTGCGTCCCTTTCCCGGCCCCGGGGGGGCCCAGGATGAGCAGTCGCATCAGCGCAAGAACCCTTCGTAGTTGCGTTGCTGGAGCTGTGCCTGGATCTGCTTCACGGTCTCGAGACCGACACCGACAATGATCAGGATAGACGTGCCACCGAAGGGGAAGTCCTGGTTGGCGCGCACAAGGACGAACGCGATGAGCGGAATGAGCGAGATCACACCGAGATAGATCGCTCCGGGGACCGTGATCCGGTTGAGGACGTAGGACAGGTAGTCGGCCGTGGGGCGGCCGGCCCGGATGCCCGGGATAAAGCCACCGTACTTCTTCATGTTGTCGGCGACCTCTTGCGGGTTGAACGTGATCGACACGTAGAAGAAGGTGAAGAAGATGATCAGCGCGAGGTAGAGCGCCATGTAGATCGGGTGGTCGCCGCGGACCAGGTTGTCGTTGACCCAGTCGACCCAGGCCGGGTTCTTGCCGTCGGCATGGGTGTTGAACTGCGCCACCAGGCCCGGAAGGGCCAGCAGCGACGACGCGAAGATGACCGGGATGACCCCGGCCATGTTGACCTTGATCGGGATATAGGTCGACGTCCCGCCATACATCCGTCGGCCGACCATCCGCTTGGCGTACTGGACCGGGATCCGGCGCTGGGACTGCTCGACGAAGATGACCAGGGCCACCGTGAGCACCCCCATCGCGATGATGAAGAAGAAGGTGGTCCAGCTGTCCTGGGACTCCCTGATATTCCACAGCGAGGCCGGGAAGCGCGCGGCGATCGAGGTGAAGATGAGGATCGACATCCCGTTGCCGATGCCGCGCTCGGTGATGAGCTCGCCCAGCCACATGATCATCCCGGTGCCGGCGGTCATGGTCAGCACCATGATGAGGACGGTGGTCAGGGACTGGTCGGGCATGATCGTCGTGCAGTTCGGCCCGAACAGCTGCGAGGGATTGCGCGCGTAGGTGATCAGGGTCGCCGACTGGAGGATCGCCAGGCCGATGGTGAGATACCGGGTGTACTGCGTCAGCTTGGTCGTCCCGCTCTGCCCCTCCTGCTTGAGGGCCTCGAAGCGGGGGATGACGACGGTGAGCAGCTGGATGATGATGCTCGCGGTGATATACGGCATGATGCCCAGCGCGAAGATCGACAGCTGGAGCAGGGCGCCGCCGCTGAACATGTTCGCCAGACCGATGAGGCCCCCGCCCGAGGTGTTGCCCTCGAGACACTGGCGGATATTGGTGTAGCTCACGCCAGGCGTCGGGATGGCCGAGCCCACTCGGAACACCGCGATGATGCCCAGGGTGAACAACAGCTTCTTGCGAAGGTCAGGCGTCCGGAACGCCCGGGCGAATGCCCCTAGCACGAGTTCCTCCTCGGCCCACGGTCTGCCCGCGGGATCTGGTCATGGCAACGGCTGCCGCCATTGCCCGGCGCCTATCGGGACGATAACACCCCGGGACCAGGTGGACACCTGGATCCCGGGGCGTCACGTCAGCTCTGCGGGTGGTCGGCATACCTGCCGGTATGCCGCCGAGCCCTCGATGCGCGAAGGTCAGCCACGTCAGTCGACGAGCGTGACGCTCCCCCCGGCAGCCTCGATCTTCTCTTTGGCCGCCGCGGAGACCTTGTCGGCGGTGACGTGCAGGGCGACCGCGAGGTCGCCGGTGCCGAGCACCTTGACGAGGCAGCTGTCCCGAACGGCACCCTTGGCGACGAGGTCCGCGACGGTGACCTCACCACCCTCGGGGTAGAGCGCGGCCAGGCGGTCGAGGTTGACCACCTGGTACTCGACGCGGAACGGGTTCTTGAACCCGCGCAGCTTCGGCATCCTCATGTGCAGCGGCATCTGGCCGCCCTCGAAAGACTCGGGCACCTGGTAGCGGGCCTTGGTGCCCTTGGTGCCACGACCGGCGGTCTTGCCCTTGGAGCCCTCACCGCGACCCACCCGGGTCTTGGGGGTCTTGGCGCCGGGGGCCGGACGCAGGTGGTGGACCTTGAGCGCGGTGCCCTCGGTCTTGGCCGTGTCAGCCATGATCAGTCAACCTCCTCGACGGTCACCATGTGGGCGACTGTCCGGACCATCCCACGGATCTCGGGGCGGTCCTCCTTGACGACGGTGTCGCCGATGCGCTTCAGGCCCAGGCTGCGCAGCGTCTCACGATGCATCGCCTTGGTGCCCACCACGCCTCGGGTCTGGGTGACCTTGAGCCGCGGCATCACGCACCGACCTTGTCAGCACCCGAGGACGACTTGGCCTCGGCGGCGCGCGCACGGAGCATGGCCGCCGGGGCGACGTCCTCCAGCGGCAGGCCGCGACGAGCCGCGACGGCCTCGGGGTTCTCCAGGCGGTGCAGCGCGTCAACGGTCGCGTGGACGATATTGATCGCATTGGCCGACCCGAGCGACTTGCTCAAGACGTCGCGGATGCCGGCGCACTCGAGCACGGCGCGCACCGGGCCACCGGCGATGACACCGGTACCGGGGGCGGCCGGACGCAGCAGGACGACACCGGCAGCGGCCTCACCCTGGACGGGGTGCGGGATGGTGCCCTGGATCCGCGGGACGCGGAAGAAGGCCTTCTTGGCCTCCTCGACGCCCTTGGCGATCGCCGCGGGCACCTCCTTGGCCTTCCCGTAGCCGACGCCCACCGTGCCGTCGCCGTCGCCGACGACGACCAGGGCGGTGAAGCTGAACCGACGGCCACCCTTGACGACCTTGGCGACGCGGTTGATCGTCACGACCCGCTCGACGTACTGGCTCTTCTCCTGCTCGCGCGGCTCGCGGCCGCGGCCGTCGCGGTCACGCCGGTCGCGGCGCTCGCCACGCTCGGAGGAGCGGTCGGCACCCGGGGCTCCGGTGCCTCGACGCTGGGGTCCGGGCATCAGATCTTCCTCATCTCAGACGTTCCGTTCTGGTTCACAGTGCGAGGCCTCCCTCACGGGCGCCATCGGCGATCGCCGCGACCCGTCCGTGGTACTTGTTGCCACCGCGGTCGAAGACGACGGCGTCGATCCCGGCTGCCTTGGCCCGCTCGGCGACGAGCTCGCCGACCCGCTTGGCCTTGGCGGTCTTGTCGCCGTCCAGGGCCCGCAGGTCCGCCTCCATCGTCGAGGCCGAGGCGAGCGTGGTGCCCGCCGCGTCGTCGACGACCTGGACGAAGACGTGCCGCGAGGAGCGGAAGACGACCAGGCGGGGCCGCTCGGCGGACCCGACGAGCTTCTTGCGCGCCCGCACCTGACGACGGACTCGGGCGGCGGTCTTGCTCTTGCCGCGCTTGACGGTCAGTGCCATGGCTTACTTCCCAGCCTTTCCGACCTTGCGCCGGATGACCTCGCCGGCGTAGCGAACACCCTTGCCCTTGTACGGGTCGGGCTTGCGCAGCTTGCGGATATTGGCAGCGACCTCGCCGACCTGCTGCTTGTCGATGCCGAGGACCGCGAAGCGGACCGGGCCGTCGGTGGTGAAGGAGATGCCCTGCGGCGCAGCCACGGTGATCGAGTGGCTGTAGCCGAGGGAGAACTCGAGGTCCGAGCCCTTGGCCAGCACGCGGTACCCGGTGCCGTAGATCTCCATCTTCTTCTCATAGCCCTGGGTGACCCCGACGACCATGTTGTTGATGAGGGTCCGAGTCAGCCCGTGCAGCGACCGAGCGGAGCGCTCGTCGTTGGGGCGGCCGACAACGAGAGCGCCGTCCTCAGCGCGCTCGACGACGATCGGCTCGGGAACGACGTGCGACAGCTGGCCCTTGGGGCCCTTGACGGTGACCGTCTGGCCGTCGATGGCGACGTCGACGCCGCTGGGGATGGTGACTGGAAGTCGTCCGATGCGTGACATGGCTACTTCCCCCTCACCAGACGTAGGCGAGGACTTCCCCACCCACACCCTTGCTCTGGGCCTGCTTGTCGGTCAGCAGGCCGGACGACGTCGAGAGGATGGCGATGCCGAGCCCGCCGAGCACGCGCGGCAGCGCGGTTGACTTGGCGTAGACCCGCAGACCGGGCTTGGACACCCGACGCAGGCCAGCGATCGACCGCTCCCGGTTCGGCCCGTACTTGAGGTTGATCGTCAAGGTCTTGCCGACCTCGGCGTCCTCGACGGACCAGCTGCCGATGTACCCCTCCTTCTGGAGGATCTCGGCGATGTGCTGCTTGAGCTTCGAGTACGGCATGGCGACGTCATCGTGGTGCGCCGAGTTGGCGTTCCTGATGCGGGTCAGCATGTCCGCAATCGGGTCTGTCATGGTCATGTGGGCTGGTGCCCTTCCTCACCGCGGTTTCTTTGCCGGCAGGTATGCCGGGCCGACCTTCGGTGTAGTTCGTTGGGGGGAGGTGGTTTACCAGGAGCTCTTGGTCACGCCGGGCAGCTCGCCGCGGTGGGCCATCTCGCGAAGGCACACCCGGCACAGCCCGAACTTCTTGTAGACCGAGTGCGGACGGCCGCAGCGCTGGCAACGGGTGTAGGCCCGCACCGCGAACTTCGGCTTCTTGTTCGCCTTGTTGATCAGGGCGGTCTTGGCCATCTCAGTTCTCCTTGAACGGGAAGCCGAGCGCCTTGAGCAGCGCGCGACCCTCGTCGTCGTTGGTGGCGGTCGTGACCACCGTGATGTCCATACCGCGGACCCGGTCGGTCTTGTCCTGGTCGATCTCGTAGAACATCGACTGCTCGTTGAGACCGAAGGTGTAGTTGCCGCGGCCGTCGAACTGCTTGCCCGACAGACCCCGGAAGTCGCGGATCCGCGGCAGCGCCACGGAGACGAGCCGGTCGAGGAACTCCCACATCCGGTCGCCGCGCAAGGTCACGTGGGCGCCGATCGGCATACCCTCGCGGAGCTTGAACTGAGCGATGGACTTGCGCGCCCGGGTGACCACGGGCTTCTGCCCCGTGATCGCGGTGAGGTCGCGCAAGGCTCCCTCGATGAGCTTGCTGTCCCGAGCCGCCTCGCCGACACCCATGTTGACGACGACCTTGGTCAGGCCCGGCACCTGCATGATGTTGCCGTAGCCGAACTGCTCCTGCATGGCCGGCTTGATCTGCTCGGCGTAGCGCGCCTTCAGACGCGGGGACGTGGCGGTGGTCGTCATCACAGGTCCTTGCCCGAGCGGACGGCGACCCGGGTGCGAACCACCCGGGAACGGCCGTCGCGCTCGACGGTCTCGACGCGGGTCTTGACCCGGGTCGGCTTCTTGGTGTCGGGGTCGACGACGGCGACATTGCTGATGTGCAGCGGGGCCTCGGCGTGGATGAGGCCACCGGTGCGCGACCCGCGGGTCGTCGTGCCGGCCTTGACGTGCTTGGTGACCCGGTTGATCCCCTCGACGAGGACCCGCTGGGTCTGCGGGTACACGGCGATGACCTTGCCCTGCTTGCCCCGGTCGCCGCCGTGCTTCTGGGCACGGCCGCTGATGACCTGGACGAGGTCACCCTTCTTGATCTTCATCTTCGCCATGGCTCAGAGCACCTCCGGCGCCAGCGAGATGATCTTCATGAACTTCTTCTCACGCAGCTCGCGCCCGACCGGGCCGAAGATGCGGGTGCCCCGGGGGTCACCGTCGTTCTTGAGGATCACCGCGGCGTTCTCGTCGAACTTGATGTAGGACCCGTCCGGCCGACGGCGCTCCTTGACGGTGCGCACGACGACGGCCTTGACGACATCGCCCTTCTTGACATTGCCGCCGGGGATGGCGTCCTTGACGGAGGCGACGATGATGTCGCCGATGCCGGCATACCGCCGGCCCGAGCCGCCGAGAACCCGGATGCACAAGAGCTCCTTGGCACCGGTGTTGTCGGCGACGCGCAGCCGAGTCTCCTGCTGGATCACTTCGCCCTCTCCAGAATCTCCACGACGCGCCACCGCTTCGTCGCCGACAGCGGGCGGGTCTCCATGATCAGGACGCGGTCGCCGACGCCACACGAGTTCTGCTCGTCGTGCGCCTTGACCTTGCTGGTGCGGCGCATGACCTTGCCGTAGAGCGGGTGCTTGACGCGGTCCTGCACCTCGACGACAACGGTCTTGTCCATCTTGTCGCTGACGACATAGCCCTGACGGGTCTTGCGGTCGTTGCGATCCAGCGACTCGGCCTCGTTCACGCTGTTCTCCATACTGCTCTCGCTCATGACTTGGCCTTCGCCTTCTTGCCGGAGGTCACGACCGGCTCGGGCTCAGGAGCCGAGCCGATGCCGAGCTCACGCTCGCGCATGATCGTGTAGATCCGGGCGATGTCCTTCTTGACCGCACGAAGCCGACCGTGGCTCTCCAGCTGGCCGGTGGCCGACTGAAAACGGAGGTTGAACAGCTCCTCCTTGGCCTTGCGCAGCTCGTCGACAAGACGGGCGTCGTCGAGACCACGCAGCTGCTCGGGGGCGAGGTCCTGCGAACCGACTGCCATCAGATGTCACCACCTTCGCGCCGCACGAAGCGGCACTTCATCGGGAGCTTGTGCATGGCCAGCCGCATGGCCTCGCGGGCCACCGGCTCCGACACGCCGGCCAGCTCGAACATGACCCGGCCGGGCTTGACATTGGCCACCCACCACTCGGGCGAGCCCTTGCCGGACCCCATCCGGGTCTCGGCCGGCTTCTTGGTCAGCGGACGGTCCGGGTAGATATTGATCCACACCTTGCCGCCACGCTTGATGTAGCGGGTCATGGCGATACGGGCGGACTCGATCTGCCGGTTCGTCACATAGGCCGGCTCCAGGGCCTGGATGCCGAAGTCGCCGAAGGCGATGGTGTTGCCACCCTTGGAGGCGCCGGAGCGGCCGGGGTGGTGCTGCTTGCGGTGCTTGATGCGCCGAGGAATCAACATCTCAGGCCTCTTCGGTCGCGGCAGCCGGCACAGGAGCGCCAGCGGCCGAGTCGGTCGGGGCGTCCGAGGACGCCTCGAGGCGGTCGGGACGGCGAGCGCGCGTCGGGCGGTCCCCGTCGCGACGCGGGCGGCTCGGGCGCGGCGCGGCGGCCTGCTGCGCAGCCAGCTCGCGCGCGGTGAGGTCACCCTTGTAGATCCACACCTTGACGCCGATGCGGCCGAACGTCGTCCGGGCCTCGTAGAAGCCGTAGTCGATGTTCGCGCGCAGCGTGTGCAGCGGGACGCGGCCCTCGCGGTAGAACTCCGAGCGGGACATCTCCGCGCCCTGGAGCCGACCCGAGCACTGGACCCGGATGCCCTTGGCGCCGGCGCGCAGGGCGGTCTGCATCCCCTTGCGCATGGCGCGCCGGAAGGACACGCGGGCCGAGAGCTGCTCGGCGATGCCCTGGGCGACGAGCTGGGCGTCGGTCTCGGGGTTCTTGACCTCGAGGATGTTCAGCTGGACCTGCTTGGCGGTGAGCTTCTCCAGCTCACCGCGGAGCCGGTCGGCCTCGGCGCCACGGCGACCGATGACGATGCCCGGACGGGCGGTGTGGATGTCGACGCGGACGCGGTCCCGCGTGCGCTCGATCTCCACCCGCGAGATGCCGGCCCGCTCCATGCCGGAGGACATCATCTTGCGGATCTCGACGTCCTCCTTGACATAGTCGCGGTACCGCTGGCCGGACTTGGTGCTGTCGGCGAACCACCGGCTCTTGTGCTCGGTGGTGATGCCGAGGCGGAACCCGTGCGGGTTGACTTTCTGCCCCATCAGCGGGTGCCTCCCTTGACGCTGCTCTGCTGTGCGGCCACGGCCACGGTGATGTGGCTGGTCCGCTTGTTGATGCGGTATGCGCGGCCCTGGGCCCGCGGCTGGAAGCGCTTCATCGTCGGGCCCTCGTCGACATACGCCTCGGCGACGACGAGCGAGCGCTCGTCGAAGGGCTCCGAGGCGAGGTCGGCCTTGACCCGGGCGTTGGCAATGGCGCTCTCGAGCACCTTGCGCACCGGCTCCGAGGCGGACTGCTGGGCGAAGGTCAGCACGGCGACCGCGTCGGTGGCCTTCTTGCCACGGATGAGGTCGATGACCCGGCGGGCCTTCTGCGGGGTGACACGGACGTGCCGGGCGACCGCCTTGGCGGTCAGCACGTCGAGGTCCTGGGTGGCCATCAGCGACGACGTCCCTTCTTGTCGTCCTTCACGTGACCACGGAAGGTACGGGTCGGGGCGAACTCGCCGAGCTTGTGGCCGACCATCGACTCGGTCACGAAGACCGGGACGTGCTTGCGGCCGTCGTGCACGGCGAAGGTGTGACCGAGCATGTCGGGGCTGATGACCGACCGACGAGACCAGGTCTTGATGACGTTCTTGCTACCCGCATCGTTCTGGGCGTCCACCTTCTTCTGAAGGTGGTCGTCGATGAAGGGGCCCTTCTTGAGGCTACGAGGCATCCTCTATCGCTCCTGTCAGCGCTTCTTGCCAGTACGACGGCGGCGCACGATGAGCTTGTCGCTCTCCTTGTGCGGGTGGCGGGTGCGGCCCTCCGGCTGCCCCCACGGGGTGACCGGGTGGCGTCCACCGGAGGTCTTGCCCTCACCACCACCGTGCGGGTGGTCGATCGGGTTCATGGCGACACCACGGACGGTCGGGCGCTTGCCCTTCCACCGCATCCGGCCGGCCTTGCCCCAGTTGATATTGCTCTGCTCGGCGTTGCCGACCTCGCCGACCGTCGCGCGGCAGCGGACGTCGACATTGCGGATCTCGCCGGACGGCATACGCAGCTGGGCGAACGGACCGTCCTTGGCGACGAGCTGGACGCGCGCACCGGCGGAGCGGGCGATCTTCGCGCCGCCACCGGGCTTGAGCTCGATGGCGTGGATGACCGTACCGACGGGGATATTGCGCAGCGGCAGGGCGTTGCCCGGCTTGATGTCCGCGCTCGGCCCGTTCTCGATGAGGTCACCCTGCTTGAGCTTGTTCGGCGCGAGGATGTACCGCTTCTCGCCGTCGGCGTAGTGCAGCAGCGCGATGCGTGCGGTGCGGTTCGGGTCGTACTCGATGTGCGCGACCTTGGCCGGCACACCGTCCTTGTCGTGGCGACGGAAGTCGATGACCCGGTAGGCCTTCTTGTGCCCACCGCCGATGTGCCGGGTCGTGATGCGACCCGCGTTGTTGCGCCCGCCGGTCTTGCTCAGCGGCCTGACGAGCGACTTCTCCGGGGTGGAGCGAGTCACCTCGACAAAGTCGGCGACAGAGCTGCCGCGGCGACCGGGCGTGGTCGGCTTGTACTTACGGATACCCATGGCGTATGTCGTTCCTCAGCTTCTCTGCCCTCAGCCGACCTGGCCGAAGATGTCGATGGAGCCCGACTTCAAGGTGACGATCGCGCGCTTGGTGTCCTTGCGACGACCGAGACCGAACTTGGTCCGGCGCACCTTGCCCTGGCGGTTCAGGGTGTGGACCGAGTCGACCTTGACGCCGAAGACCTTCTCGACGGCAATCTTGATCTCGGTCTTGTTCGCCCGGGGGTCCACGACGAACGTGTACTTGCCCTGGTCGAGCAGCCCGTAGGACTTCTCCGACACCACGGGGGCGATGAGGATGTCGCGGGGGTTCTTCTCCATCACTTGTCCTCTTCGGTCGTCTTCTTGGCCCGGCTACCGGCCTTGGTGAAGCCGGCTGCCTGGGCTGCCGCCTCGTCCGCGAACCAGAACTCGGCCACGGTGGCGTCATACCACCGGCCACCGGGGGCGTGGTACAGGCCGGAGTCGGCGTTGCCCTTGATGGCGTAGCCCTCGGGGGCCGAGCCGTCGGCTAGCGGCGCCACGGCGCCCGCGGGCAGGGCCGGGGCGTCGGAGGTGTCGGAGGCGTCGAGCAGGGTCAGCGGCGCGTCCGCGGGGGCCTCGGCCGCCGCGTCGGCGGGCTTGTCGGCCTTGGCGGGCTTGTCGGCCTTCGCCGCCTTGGCCGGAGCGTCCTGCGCCGGAGCGTCCTGCACCGGAGCGGCCTTGTCGGCCTTGGGGGCCTTCGCCAGCGCGGACTCGAGGAAGGCCTCGAGCGCACCCTGGGTGAAGACGACCTCGTCGGAGCACAGCACGTCATACGTGTTGAGCTGGTCGACGGCCAGGAGGTGGACATTGCCGAGGTTGCGGACGCTCTTGAGCGTCAGCTCGTCGTCGCGCTGGGCCACGATGAGCAGGTTCGGCCGCTGGCTGAGACCGGCGAGCAGGCTCGCGGCGGCCTTGGTCGACGGGGCGTCGCCGCTGACGATGCCGGAGAGCACGTGGACGCGGCCGAAGCGGGCCCGGTCGGAGAGGGCGCCACGCAGCGCGGCGGCCTTCATCTTCTTCGGGGTGCGCTGGCTGTAGTCACGCGGGACCGGGCCGTGGACGACGCCGCCGCCGGCGAACTGCGGCGCGCGGGTCGAGCCCTGGCGGGCGCGGCCGGTGCCCTTCTGCTTGTACGGCTTGCGGCCACCACCACGGACCTCACCACGGCTCTTGGCCTTGTGCGTGCCCTGGCGAGCCGCCGCGAGCTGCGCGACGACGACCTGGTGGATGAGCGGGACATTGGTCTGGACGTCGAAGATCTCCGCGGGGAGCTCGACGGTGCCTTCCTTGGTGCCCTTCGGGCTGATGAGGTCGACGGTCGTCATGACGTCAGGCCCCCTTCGCGGCGTTACGGACGAGGACGAGGCCGCCGCGCGCGCCGGGGACGGCGCCCTTGACGAGCAGCAGGCCCTTCTCGACGTCGACGGCGTGGATCATCAGGTTCTGGGCGGTGTGGCGGACGCCACCCATCCGGCCGGCCATCCGCATGCCCTTGAAGACCCGACCCGGGGTGGAGCACCCACCGATGGAGCCCGGCTTGCGGTGGTTGCGCTTCTGGCCGTGCGAGGACGAGACGCCGTGGAAGCCGTGACGCTTCATGACACCGGCGAAGCCCTTGCCCTTCGAGGTCCCCGAGACGTCGACCTTCTGGCCGGCCTCGAAGATCTCGACGGTGACCTCCTGGCCGACCTCGTACTGCGCCGCGTCGGCGGTCCGCAGCTCGACGAGGTGGCGCCGCGGGGTGACCCCGGCCTTCTCGAAGTGCCCGGTCATCGGCTTGTTGACCTTACGGGGGTCGATGGCGCCATACGCGATCTGCACGGCCTCGTAGCCGTCGCTCGCGCCGCGCACCTGGGTGACCACGCACGGGCCGGCCTTGATGACGGTGACGGGGATGAGCCGGTTGTCGGCATCCCACACCTGGGTCATGCCGAGCTTCTCGCCCAGCACGCCCTTGACGTTCTTCTGCTGACTGGTAGACATCGTGAGCCTCAGAGCTTGATCTCGATGTTGACGTCAGCCGGCAGGTCGAGACGCATCAGCGAGTCCACGGCCTTGGGCGTGGGGTCGATGATGTCGATGAGGCGCTTGTGCGTGCGCATCTCGAACTGCTCGCGGCTGTCCTTGTACTTGTGGGGCGACCGGATGACCACAAAGACGTTCTTCTCGGTCGGCAGCGGCACGGGGCCGACGACCGTCGCACCCGCCCGGGTCACGGTGTCCACGATCTTGCGCGCCGAGCTGTCGATGACCTCGTGGTCGTACGACTTCAGCCGGATGCGGATCTTCTGTCCCGCCATCTGCGCTACGTCTCTCTCTCGCCGTCATACCTCTGATACCGATCCATCACCTCCGACCCCCGAGGTCGGGCGTGTCGCCCTTCCCGCGGACCGCGCGGCAGACGGAAATCCGTCCTCCTACGCAGCCAAGGAGATCGCAGCCGGTTGGACCGGGCGCTTGCGCTTCCCTGCGGCCTCGCCTGGTCGACCGTGGGTCGTCCGGGCTTGTCCAGCGGGGGCGGCGACGCAGGCATCGGCCCGTGTCGCGCGTCAAGCAACCTCCATAGTGTGCCAGAGCGTCAGTCACGGGGCCAAATCGTCGGCCGGGGGGTCACCCCGCGGTCGAGCCTGATGGTCGGCGCAGGGTCGCGACGGCGACCCCGGCCACAAGGAGCGCCCCTCCGGCGAGGGCCCAGGCGGTCGGCCGCTCGCCGCGCAGCGTCGCTGCGGCCGCGATCCCGACCACCGGGACGAGCAGGGTGTATGGCGCCACCTCGGCCACCTTGTGGCGGCCCAGGAGGGTGTTCCAGACCCCGTACCCGAACAGGGACGCGAAGGCCGCGGTGTAGGCCGTCGAGGCCCAGTTGACCAGGCTGAGATGCGTCAGGGCGGAGCCGACGGCGGCCGGGCCGTTGACCAGGCAGGCGAGCAGCGCGAGCGGGATGGGCACGATGAGGCCGGACCACACGGTGAGCGAGAGGCCGGAGGCGCCGGCGAGCCTGCGCGAGGCGATATTGCCCGCGGCCCAGGACGCGGCCGCGCCGACGCACAGCAGGAAGGCGCCCAGCGGTATGGCGCCGCCCCGGCCGAGGCCGACGACGACCAGACCGGCGAGCCCGAGGACGACGCCGGCGACCTGAGTGCCGCGGGGGCGTTCGTGGAGGATCCGTGCCCCGAGGGTGATCGTGAAGGCCGCCTGGACCTGCAGGACCAAGGAGGCCAGGCCGGGCGGCATACCGGCGGCCATGCTCGAGTAGAGCAGACCGAACTGTCCGACCGAGAGGAAGAGCCCGACGAGAGCGACATCTTGCCACCGGCCGGTCGGCCGCTTGACGAAGAGAATCGCCGGGAAGACGACCAGGAGGAAGCGCATCGCGACGAAGAGCAGGGGCGGAACCCCGGTGAGCCCCCAGTCGATGACGACGAAGTTCAGCCCCCAGACGAGCACCACGAGGAGGGCGAGCAGGCGGTCACGGACGGGCATGGGCTCTACCTTGGCGGACTCTCGGGGTTTGCGCGGGGTCGGCCCAGGCGGCGGGACGTGTCGTTCGCTCAGGCGGTCGGGACGCGGCGTCCTTCGGCACGTGGGTAGTACAACTAGTCGGCGATGATGGCCCCGACTCGACGCGGCCGGCCCCCCGCGGCGCTCCGCCTTGACCTACGTCCCGGCACCTCCAGCCCCACGCCAAGCGCACTTCCACCCGAGCGGCCCCACATCCAGCGCAGCCCCACCCGCGCGGCCCCACATCCAGCGCAGCCCCACGCCCAGCGCACTTCCACCCGAGCGGCCCCACATCCAGCGCAGCCCCACCCGGGCGGCCCCGCAAGCGCGACCGGGCGAGTCGAAGGGCAGCGTGGGGCCCCTATGCCGTGCTCCACATTTCGACGCAACACCCCCCTGCGCCACACCCCGACGCAATAGGCCCCTGCCCCATACCCCGACGCAGCACCCCCCTACCCCACACCTCGACGCAGCGACGCCTGCGCCGGGGTCCGTTGGGCGGGCCAACGCGGGGCCTGGCCCTCCGCCCGAATGCGTTGGTCCGAGAAATGTCCGGTATGTCGTGCGGGAACTCGACCAACGCCTGCCACCGCACCCGGGCTCCGGCTCCGCGGCGCTGGCTGAGCTGTAGTGCAGCAGCTTCCCCGCCGCTCACCGGTTTCCAGCCTCCGGCGCGGGTCATGCGGTGCTCCGAGATGCGGTTCACCGCATAGGCGGCCGAGAGCACCTCCACTCTGGCTCCGCGCCCACGCCACGTGACATACAGGGGCCGGGCTGCTCCGAGATGCGGTTCACCGCAGAGGCGGCCGAGAGCACCTCCACTCTGGCTCCGCGCCCACACCAGGTGACACCCAGGGGCCGGGGGTGCTCCGAGATCCGACGCAAGGGCGTAGGCCGCCCGTGGAGGTCTTCACGCCAGTCGCCGCGCCAGTTGGGACAATGGGAAGCGTGTGGTGGCCCATGAGCGTGATCGACCTCAGCACCACCGGCCGCAGCCCGGCCGGGGGCGGCATACGTAGCGTTCTGGCCCGGACGGCGACCCCAGTCGCGGCCGCGACGATGACTGCCATCGCCGCGACGCTCGCGAGCTGTGCCGGCTCCCCTGAACCGGCCGGGCCCCCAGCACCCACAAGTGCGTCCGCGTCACCCACCACGCCGACCATTTCGACCCCAACGACATCGCCAGGCCACGAGACGTCGACAGTCCCGCCAGTCAGGGTGGAGATCCGAGCCATCCGGTGGATCACCCTCGGCGGGCGCACCTCGCTGGAGGTCGACCCCGGTCCCCCGCCGCGGCGCAGCGCAGATGCCGAAGCCGCCCGGACTGCCTGGGAGGCGATCGTCGCAGCAGACCCTCGAGCCGATCAGCCCGGCATGTGGGAGCAGTTCCTCTGCCACGCCCAGTTCGCCATATCGAAGAAGGTGTGGCATCTCGAGCCCTGGCGGCCCGCGATGACCTACCCGCAGACCGTGGCCGCGCTGTGCAACCCCGGGCCGGTCCCTGACTCCGACGCGCCCTGATCGGGGGGTCCGGAGCAGGAGGCCCTGATGAGGGGGTCATGAGCGGTCAGGGCCGCCGTGGACCAGACTGCACCTATGACCGCTCGGCTGATGCGCGGACGCCCGACCCTGCACACGCGCCGGATGCGCCTCGACCCGATGAATGAGGAACACCTGCCGCTGCTCGTCGAGCTCGACTCCGACCCCGAGGTGCTGCGCTACATCCTCGGCCGAGCCCGCACCGCCGCGGAGGCGACCGAGTTCTGGGGGCCGCTCTGCCGAGACCGGACGCCGGATAGCGTCGGGCTCGGTTTCTGGGTCGGCTTCCTCGGCGAGGAGTTCGTCGGGTGGTGGGACCTCTACCCCGCCTTCCCGGACGTGGGACCGGTCACCGAGGCCGAGCTCGGCTATCGCCTCCGGCGGGCGTGGTGGCGTCGGGGCCTGGCCGTGGAGGGAGCCCGCGAGCTGGTCCGATATGGGTCAGAGGAGCAGGGCCTGGAACGCATCTGGGCCGAGACGATGGCCGTCAACGTCGGGTCTCGGGCGGTCATGGAGCGGCTGGGAATGCGGCATACGAGCACAGAGGTGCGGTCCTGGGAACACCCGATCGAAGGGGCCGACCAGGGCGAGGTGACCTACACCCTGTGGATAACTCACCCCACCCCTGCAAAGACACACCTTTAGAAGGCTTCTAAAGGTGTGTCTTTGCAGGGAGGGTGTGGATAAGTGCGCGAAGGGCCCGGGCACCCCGGACGGGGTGCACGGGCCCTTCGTTTGGCTGGCGAGTCAGGTTACTTGAGAACCTTGGTGACCCGGCCGGAGCCGACGGTGCGGCCACCCTCGCGGATGGAGAACGGCTGGCCGTCGTCCATGGCGATGGGCTGGATCAGCGTGACGACCATCTCGGTGTTGTCACCGGGCATGACCATCTCAGTGCCCTCGGGCAACTTGACGACGCCGGTCACGTCCGTGGTGCGGAAGTAGAACTGCGGCCGGTAGTTGTCGTAGAACGGCGTGTGACGGCCACCCTCGTCCTTGGACAGGATGTAGACCTGCGCCTCGAACTCGGTGTGCGGGGTCATCGTGCCGGGCTTGATGACGACCTGGCCGCGCTCGACGTCCTCACGCTTGACACCACGAAGCAGCAGACCGACGTTCTCGCCGGCGCGCGCCTCGTCGAGCAGCTTGCGGAACATCTCGACACCGGTGACGGTCGACTTGGTCGACTTCTCGTGGATGCCGACGATCTCGACCTCCTCGTTGACCTTGAGGATGCCGCGCTCGACACGGCCGGTGACGACGGTGCCACGACCGGTGATCGTGAAGACGTCCTCGATCGGCATGAGGAAGGGCTTGTCGGTGGCGCGCTCCGGCTCCGGGATGTAGGAGTCGACAGCGTCCATGAGCTCCTGGACCGTCGTCGACCACTCCGCGTCGCCCTCGAGGGCCTTGAGCGCCGAGACGCGCACGACCGGGAGGTCGTCGCCCGGGAAGTCGTAGGACGCCAGCAGCTCGCGGACCTCCATCTCGACCAGCTCGAGGATCTCCTCGTCGTCGACCATGTCGGTCTTGTTCAGCGCCACGACGATATAGGGGACGCCGACCTGGCGGGCCAGGAGGACGTGCTCCTTCGTCTGCGGCATCGGGCCGTCGGTCGCCGCGACCACGAGGATCGCGCCGTCCATCTGAGCGGCACCGGTGATCATGTTCTTGATGTAGTCAGCGTGCCCCGGGCAGTCGACGTGCGCGTAGTGGCGCGCCTCGGTCTGGTACTCGACGTGAGCGATCGAGATCGTGATACCACGCTGGCGCTCTTCGGGCGCCTTGTCGATCTGGTCGAACGGGGTGAACGGGTTGAGGTCCGGGAACTTGTCATGCAGGACCTTGGTGATGGCCGCCGTCAGCGTCGTCTTCCCGTGGTCGATGTGACCGATGGTGCCGATGTTGACGTGCGGCTTAGTCCGCTCGAACTTTGCCTTCGCCACTGCGGGTCCTCCTCAGGACTTTCTTCTTGTTGACGCCGAACGACCAGGCAGGACGTGGCGTGGTGCTGAGTGATTGGGGTACTCGGCCGGTAAGTCTACCGGCTCACTCACCCCGGGTCTTCCGGATGATCTCGTCGGCCACGTTCCGGGGAACTTCGGCGTACGAGTCGAACTGCATCGAGTAGTTCGCCCGACCCTGGGTCTTGGACCGCAGGTCGCCGACATACCCGAACATCTCCGACAGCGGAACCAGGGCGCGAACGACCTTTGCCCCACTGACGTCCTCCATGGCCTGGATGTGGCCCCGGCGGGAGTTGAGGTCGCCGATGACGTCACCCATGTAGTCCTCGGGTGTGCGCACCTCGACGGCCATCATCGGCTCGAGGAGCACCGGGTCGGCGCGTCGCACCGACTCCTTGAGCACCATCGACCCGGCGATCTTGAACGCCATCTCGGAGGAGTCGACGTCGTGGTAAGCACCGTCGAGCAGGGTCGCCTTGATGCCCACGAGCGGGTAGCCGGCGAGCACGCCATACTGCATGGCGTCCTGGATGCCCTGGTCGACCGACGGGATGTACTCGCGCGGGATGCGACCGCCGGTCACCTTGTTGTCGAACTCGTACATCGCGCCCTCGGCGGTGTCCATCGGCTCGATGGTCACCTGGACCTTGGCGTACTGCCCGGACCCACCGGTCTGCTTCTTGTGGGTGTAGTCGACCTTCTCGACGGTCCGGCGGATCGTCTCGCGGTAGGCCACCTGGGGCTTGCCGACGTTGGCCTCGACCTTGAACTCGCGGCGCATCCGGTCGACGAGGATGTCGAGGTGGAGCTCGCCCATCCCCTTGATGATCGTCTGGCCGGTCTCCTCGTCCTGCTGGACCTGGAAGGTCGGGTCTTCCTCGGCGAGCTTCTGGATTGCGGTGCCGAGCTTCTCCTGGTCGCCCTTGGTCTTCGGCTCGATGGCGACCGAGATGACCGGCTCGGGGAAGGTCATCGACTCGAGGACGACCGGAGCGGCGATATCGCAGAGGGTGTCGCCGGTCGTGGTGTCCTTGAGTCCGATGAAGGCGTAGATATGCCCCGCCGACGCCTTGTCGACCGGGTTCTCCTTGTTGGAGTGCATCTGGAAGAGCTTGCCGATGCGCTCCTTCTTGCCCTTGGTGGCGTTGAGCACCTGGGTGCCCGGCGTCACCGCGCCCGAGTAGACCCGGACATAGGTGAGCCGCCCGAAGAAGGGGTGCGCGACCACCTTGAAGGCCAGCGCCGCGAAGGGCTCGGCCGCGTCGGAGTGCCGGACGACCTCGACCTCCTCGTGGTTCGGCTTGTGGCCGACCATCGGGGGGACCTCGAGCGGCGAGGGGAGGAAGTCGACGACCGCGTCGAGCATGGGCTGGACGCCCTTGTTCTTGAACGCCGTGCCGCAGATGACCGGGTTGACCGTGCCCGAGATCGTCAGCGCGCGGATGCCGGCCTTGAGCTCGTCGATGGTGAGCTCCTCACCCTCGAGGTACTTCTCCATGAGCTCGTCGTTCGACTCGGCAACCGTCTCGACCAGGGCGTGGCGGTACTCCTCCGCCTTCTCCTGAAGGTCGGCCGGGATGTCCTCGACGGTGTAGTCCTCACCCTTCTGAGTCTCGCCGCGCCACATGAGGGCCTTCATGCGGAGCAGGTCGACGACGCCGGTGAAGGCGCTCTCCTGACCGATGGGCAGCTGCAGGACGAGCGGCGTCGCGCCGAGGCGGTCGACCATCGTCTTGACGGTGAAGTAGAAGTCCGCGCCGAGCTTGTCCATCTTGTTGACGAAGCAAATCCGCGGCACGCCGTACTTGTCGGCCTGGCGCCACACCGTCTCGGACTGGGGCTCGACACCCTCCTTGGCGTCGAAGACCGCGCACGCGCCGTCGAGGACGCGCAGCGAGCGCTCCACCTCGACGGTGAAGTCGACGTGGCCGGGCGTGTCGATGATGTTGATCTGGTGGTTCTTCCAGAAGGTCGTCGTCGCCGCGGAGGTGATGGTGATCCCCCGCTCCTGCTCCTGCTCCATCCAGTCCATCGTGGCTGCGCCGTCGTGGACCTCACCGATCTTGTAGGTGATGCCGGTGTAGAAGAGGATGCGCTCGGTCGTCGTCGTCTTGCCGGCGTCGATGTGCGCCATGATGCCGATATTGCGGACCTTGGTCAGGTCCGTCAGGACGTCGAGTGCCACGTCAGTCGTCTCGTCTCATCTCGTGTGGCTGGGTCTGGTCTGGGTCGAACGGCCGGTATGCCGCCCCACGCAGCGCGTGGAACGGCATACGCCGAGGGTCACCAGCGGTAGTGCGCGAAGGCCCGGTTGGACTCGGCCATCTTGTGGGTGTCCTCGCGACGCTTCACGGCGGCACCGAGGCCGTTGCTCGCGTCGAGGATCTCGTTCATGAGGCGCTCGGTCATCGTCTTCTCGCGGCGCTGCCGGGAGTAGCCGACGAGCCAGCGAAGCGACAGGGTCGTCGCGCGACCCGGCTTGACCTCGACCGGGACCTGGTAGGTCGCGCCACCGACGCGGCGGGACTTGACCTCCAGGGCCGGGCGGACGTTGTCGAGAGCCCGCTTGAGGGTGACGACGGGGTCGGTGCCGGTCTTCTGCCGGGCACCCTCGAGGGCTCCGTAGACGATCGTCTCGGCGATCGACTTCTTGCCGTCGAGGAGGATCTTGTTGACCAGCTGGGTCACCAGGAGCGAGTTGTAGACCGGGTCCGGCATGAGGACCCGCTTCGGGGCGGCACCCTTGCGCGGCATTACTTCTTCTCCATCTTCGCGCCGTACCGGCTGCGAGCCTGCTTGCGGTTCTTCACACCCTGGGTGTCGAGAGCGCCGCGGACGATCTTGTAGCGGACACCGGGGAGGTCCTTCACCCGGCCGCCGCGAACGAGCACGATCGAGTGCTCCTGAAGGTTGTGGCCCACACCCGGGATATAGGCCGTGACCTCGATCTGCGAGGTGAGGCGGACTCGGGCGACCTTGCGCAGCGCCGAGTTCGGCTTCTTGGGGGTGGTGGTGTAGACGCGGGTGCACACCCCGCGACGCTGCGGCGAACCCTTGAGCGCCGGTGTCTTCGTCTTGCTTGTCTTGTCCTGGCGGCCCTTGCGCACCAGCTGGTTGATCGTCGGCAAAACAGCTCTCCGTCTTCTGTCGTCTGCGCGCCCCGGCGGAGCCGGGTCGTGCTCCTAGTGATGCGGCACGTGGCACACCAAGTCTCGGGTGCGTCGCGCGCCGCGCTCCCACCTGCACCGCCTTGCCACGACCATGCTTGGTCGCAGTTGGGCTGCCCGGTGGAAGGGGGGTGGTCGCCGTGGACCGTTGTGGCCGGACCGAGTCCAGACACAGTGCACCAGGATACCTCCCGGGCGGGGGCCCGACCAAATCTGTCTCCTGCACCCCAACCGGTCCCGCGGGAGAGCACCGTGGGCAACGCCACACCCCAAATCGGACAGCCGGACCGATCTGTGGGGAATTCCTGGGGAAAGGGTCCTGACCAGGGGAAATGTCGCGTCTAGACTTCCGGGGGAATGCTACCCGCACGGGGGGAGACCGGCGAGATGTGCGACGACCACGACGAAGCTGCCGACACCAGCCACGGTGGTGGTCTACGGAGGCGGGATGTGCTCGCGGCCGGGCTTCTTGTTCCTCTCGGTGTCATCCTCCCGGCCCACGCCGGGGCATCACGAGCCGTCGCACGCAGCGCGGGCGTGGTTCGGACCGCCCTGCATGTGCATTCGTCCTTCTCCGAAGGCGCGGGGGTCGCGAAGAAGCTCACCGGCTCGGCCGTCTTCGCCAGCATGCACTCCCAGGTCGACACCCTCGTGCAGCTCGGGGCCGACCTGTGCTTCTTCACCGACCATGACCACATCATCGCGCTGGAGTCCGGCGGGATGTCCCCCCAGAGCTTCCGCGCCGTGGAGGACCTTCGATCCCCCGCGTGGACCTACTCCACCGACCGGACGGGCTCACCCCTGTCGGGGGGCATCGCCTTCGGCTCGACTGGGCTCGAGGCCACGGTCACTGCTGGGGCGACACGGGCCGCACATCTCGCGCTGGCGGACTCTTCGGCGACGAACCGTGACCTGCGAGCGACGGTGGCCGATCTGCAGGTCGCGGTCACCCTGACCCCGCGGTCGTCCACCGGATGGGCCGAGGTCTGGGTCCGGCTGTCGTACCACCCGAGCACCGGAGGACGACCGGCCGGCGAGTACGCCGTCCAGTACCGGCTCACGCCAGGGGCGACAGCGCGCTCGGTCAAACAGTCCGGGCTGGTCACCACCGTGGTCCAGCCGGTCCACTACGGCCAGGAGCAGCGGGTCGTCCTCGACCCCGTCGCCGATCTCGTCGCGGCGCTGCCCGACCTCGGCGTCCTCGCCAAGGACAACGGGCTGCTGTCCCTCGTCCTCGGCGTCGGCGCCCCTGCGAACTCCTCCGCCAGCGCCGGGTTCACCAGGGTCGAGCTGCTCCGCAGCTCGGACCCGGCAGGACGGCTCGCGCTGCAGCGTTCCATCGCGGATGCCTTGCGGACGAGGTACCCGAGCATGGGTATCGCTCAGGGACTCGAGCTCTCCTATGGCTCGCACGTCAACTGGTTCCCCCCCGATCCCACGGCGTTGACCGTGACACCACCCGTCGGTGGGCCAGGCCCGGATGCGTATGGCGCCGCCCTCGTCCGTGCCGTGGCCGCAGCAGGCGGCGTGAGCTCCTACAACCACCCGTTCGGCACAGCATCGGGGCCCACGCTGACCGGGGCGGCGTACACGACGCGCCTCTCGGCTGTCGCCGCCGCCCTGCTGGCGAACCGAGCCCATCGCGCCGACCTCCTCGAGGTGGGGTACGAGCAACGGGGCGGGATGACGGTGGCCGGGCATCTGGCGCTGTGGGACATCCTGCTCAGCGCTGGGGTGAAGGTCATGGCCAACGGAGTGTCGGACAACCATGCGGGCACGGCCGACAGCTGGGCGAAGACGAACCGCTACTTCACCGATGTCATCAGCGCGACGACCGACCCGACCACGGTCGTCCCCCTGCTCGCCGCTGGCCGGATGTTCGTCAGCCTCCGTCCGGGGTATGACGGCATGCTCGACCTCGCCTCTGGGGGCGCGGTGATGGGTAGCCGACGAACGGTCAAGGGCACCACGGTCGATGTGGTCCTCACCGCAGACGCACTCCCGAGCTCCGGGAGCCTGCGGGTCGTCCAGGTGCCGGTCCACGGCGACCGGACGCGCACCACGCCGACTCCGCCGCTCTGGGAGCGGACGGTGCCCGCCGCGCAGGTGACCGGAGGCACGCTCGGCGTCACGGTGGCCAACACGCCGAGCTACCTGCGCACCGAGGTCCGGGATGCGTCTGGCACGATCGTGGCGTTCTCCAACCCGCTCCACCTGACACCACCCGCCTAGGAGGCACCGTGCCGGTCCTCGTCATCGAGCATGAGGCCGACGCGTCAATGGGACGGTTCCAGCCCTGGCTCACCGCCGCGGGGTGCACGGTCGATATCCGGCGCCCGGCCGCCGGGGACGCGCTTCCCACCGACCTCACCGGGTATGCCGGCCTCGTCGTCCTCGGCGGCTCCCCCGCAGCGTGGGAGGACGAGGTCGCTCCTTGGCTGCCGGCCACGCGGGCGCTGATCCGGCTCGGTGTCCAGGACCGGGTCCCGACCCTGGGCCTGTGCCTCGGCGGCCAGCTCATGGCCCTCGCGCTCGGGGGTCGGGTCGAGCGTGGCGCCGCCGGGTGGGAGTGCGGTGTCGTCACGGTCCGCCCGACCGCTGCCGCGGTCGGTGACCCCCTGGTCGGCCACCTGCCAGGTGACGGTCTGCCTGCGGCGCAGTGGCATTCCGACGTCGTCGTCGAGCTTCCGGTCGGCGCGCGGCTACTCGTTGCCGGTTCGACATACGAGAACCAGGTCTTCGGTGTCGGCGACCGCGCCTGGGGGGTCCAGTTCCACCCCGAGGTTACCGTGGCCGACTTCTGCACCTGGGGAGCTCTCGCGCCACCCTCCGGCGTCGACGTCGACGCGGCATACGCGCAGGTGAGGGCCCTTGACGAGGCGCTCGGCGCGGCCTGGAAGCCGCTGGCCGACGGCTTCGCCGGCCAGGTGCACGACTACTCCCGCTCCCGGCTCTGATACGGCCCATCCGACGCCAGTGGGGGTGCCGAACCGCCGACGGGCGGGTATGCCGGTTCGGCATACCCGCCCGTCGGCGGTCGAGATGACCCGAGCTCAGTCGCGGTCGAACCCGAAGTTGAGGTCGTCCAACCGGACCGCCTCGCCGGTGCCGGACCCGAACGACGCGTAGTCGAAGGTGTCGTAGTTCGGCATCGCGTACATCGCCGCCTTCGCCTCCTCGGTCGGGTCGACGACGACATTGCGGTACCGCGGCAGCCCCGTCCCGGCCGGGATGAGCTTGCCGAGGATGACATTCTCCTTCAGACCCTGCAGCGGGTCGGACTTGGCATGGATCGCGGCGTCCGTGAGCACCCGGGTGGTCTCCTGGAAGGAGGCCGCCGAGAGCCACGACTCGGTCGCGAGCGAGGCCTTGGTAATGCCCATGAGCTCGGGACGACCGGAGGCGGGCTTGCCACCCTCGTCAACGACGCGGCGGTTCTCCGTCTCGAACCGGCCCCGCTCGACGAGGTCGCCGGGGAGCAGGTCGGCCTCGCCGGACTCGATGATCGTCACCCGGCGGAGCATCTGCCGGACGATGACCTCGATGTGCTTGTCGTGGATCGACACACCCTGCTGGCGGTAGACGCTCTGCACCTCGTCGACCAGGTGCATCTGGACCTTGCGCGGCCCGAGGATGCGCAGCACCTGCTTGGGGTCGACGGCGCCGACGACGAGCTGGCTGCCGACCTCGATGTGCTGGCCCTCCTCGACGAGCAGGCGGGCGCGCTTGCTCACCGGGTAGGAGTGCTCGTCGCTGCCGTCGTCGGGGACGAGGACGACCCGCCGGGCCTTGTCCGAGTCCTCGATCCGGACCCGGCCGGTGGCCTCCGCGACCGGGGCGACACCCTTGGGGGTCCGGGCCTCGAAGAGCTCGACGACACGCGGCAGACCCTGGGTGATGTCGTCACCGGCCACACCACCGGTGTGGAAGGTCCGCATCGTCAGCTGGGTGCCGGGCTCACCGATCGACTGGGCGGCGATGATGCCGACCGCCTCGCCGATGTCGACGAGCTTGCCGGTGGCCAGCGAGCGGCCGTAGCACATCGCGCAGGTGCCGACGTGGCTGTCGCAGGTGAGCACCGAGCGCACCTTGACCTGGTCGACGCCGGCGTCGAAGAGCCGCCCGATGACGACGTCACCGAGGTCGATGCCCGCGGTCGCGAGGACCTCGCCGTCCTTGCTGACATCCTCGGAGAGGGTGCGCGCGTAGACCGAGGTCTCGACGTCGTCGTGGAGCACCCGCTGACCGGTCGGGTCGGTCGCGGCGATCGGCATGCTGAGGCCACGGTCGGTGCCGCAGTCCTCCTCACGGATGATGACATCCTGCGAGACGTCGACGAGCCGCCGGGTGAGGTACCCGGAGTCGGCGGTCCGCAGCGCGGTGTCGGCCAGACCCTTACGGGAGCCGTGCGTGGAGATGAAGAACTCGAGGACGGACAGGCCCTCCCGGAAGTTCGACCGGATCGGCCGCGGGATGATCTCGCCCTTCGGGTTCGACACCAGCCCGCGCATACCGGCGATCTGGCGCAGCTGCATCCAGTTACCACGCGCACCCGAGCTGACCATGCGGTAGATCGTGTTCGTCGGCGGGATGTTCGAGACCATCTCCTTGGCGACCTCGTTGGTCGCCTCGTTCCAGATCTCGATCAGGTCCTGACGACGCTCGTTGTCGGTCATCGCACCGCGGTCGTAGAGCCGCTGCACCTTCGCTGCCCGCGCCTCGTACTCCTCGAGGATCTCGATCTTGCGCGGCGGGGTGACGACATCGGAGATGGCCACCGTGGTGCCCGAGCGGGTCGCCCAGTGGAAACCGGCCTCCTTGAGCGCGTCGAGGCTCGCGGCGACCTGGACCTTGGAGTACCGCTCCGCGAGGTCGTTGACGATCGCGGAGAGCCGCTTCTTGTCGACGAACTCGTTGACGAAGGGGTAGTCGACCGGGAGCGTCTCGTTGAACAGGCAGCGCCCGAGCGTGGTCTCCAGGACCATCGCATCGACCGTGCCCTCCTCGCTGACCGTCGCGCCCTCCGGCACCGGAGTGCCGAGCGGCGGGACCACGTCGGTCACCCGGATGAGCACCCGGGAGCCGAGCTCGATGTCGCCGGAGTCGAACGCCATCCGCGCCTCGGCGGGGGTGGAGAAGGCCCGGAGCTTGGACTGCCCGTCACCGCCGGAGACCTCGGCCGGCCCGACCTCGGAGGTGAGGTGGAACAGACCGATGACCATGTCCTGGGTCGGCATCGTCACGGGACGGCCGTCGGCCGGCTTGAGGATGTTGTTCGAGGAGAGCATGAGGATCCGGGCCTCGGCCTGCGCCTCCGCCGACAGCGGCACGTGGACGGCCATCTGGTCCCCGTCGAAGTCGGCGTTGAAGGCCGTGCAGACAAGCGGGTGGATCTGGATGGCCTTGCCCTCGACCAGCTGCGGCTCGAAGGCCTGGATGCCGAGACGGTGCAGCGTCGGAGCGCGGTTGAGCAGCACCGGGTGCTCGGTGATGACCTCTTCGAGGACATCCCAGACGACCGGGCGGGCCCGCTCGACCATGCGCTTGGCCGACTTGATGTTCTGCGCGTGGTCGAGGTCGACCAGGCGCTTCATGACGAAGGGCTTGAACAGCTCCAGCGCCATCTGCTTGGGCAGACCGCACTGGTGCAGCTTCAGCTGCGGGCCGACGACGATGACCGAACGGCCCGAGTAGTCGACGCGCTTGCCGAGCAGGTTCTGGCGGAACCGGCCCTGCTTGCCCTTGAGCATGTCCGAGATCGACTTCAGCGGTCGGTTGCCCGGGCCGGTGACCGGACGGCCGCGGCGGCCGTTGTCGAAGAGCGCGTCGACGGCCTCCTGGAGCATCCGCTTCTCGTTGTTGACGATGATCTCGGGCGCGCCGAGGTCGAGGAGCCGCTTGAGCCGGTTGTTCCGGTTGATGACCCGGCGGTAGAGGTCGTTGAGGTCCGAGGTGGCGAACCGGCCACCGTCGAGCTGCACCATCGGGCGCAGGTCCGGCGGGATGACCGGGATGCAGTCCAGGACCATGCCCATCGGGCTGTTCGTCGTCGTCTGGAAGGCGGTGACGACCTTGAGCCGCTTGAGCGCCCGGGTCTTCTTCTGGCCCTTGCCGGTGGCGATGATCTCGCGCAGCAGCTCGGACTCGGCGTCGAGGTCGAAGGTCTCCAGGCGGCGCTTGATCGCCGCGGCGCCCATCCCGCCCTCGAAGTAGAGGCCGAAGCGCTCCTTCATCTCGCGGTAGAGCACCTCGTCACCCTCGAGGTCCTGGACCTTGAGGTTGCGGAAGCGCTCCCAGACCTGGTCGAGCCGCTCGACCTGCGCGTCGGCGCGACGGCGGATCGCGGCCATCTCGCGCTCGGCGGACTCGCGGACCTTGCGGCGCGCGTCGGCCTTGGCACCCTCGGCCTCGAGCTCGGCGAGGTCGGCCTCGAGCCGCTTGGCGCGAGCGTCGATGTCGACATCGCGGCGGTTCTCGACCTCCTTCTTCTCCACGCCGATCTGGGCCTCGAGGGAGGGCAGGTCCTGGTGGCGCTGCTCGGTGTCGACCCCGGTGATCATGTAGGCCGCGAAGTAGATGACCTTCTCGAGGTCCTTCGGGGCGAGGTCGAGCAGGTAGCCGAGTCGGCTCGGCACACCCTTGAAGTACCAGATGTGGGTGACCGGGGCGGCGAGCTCGATGTGGCCCATCCGCTCACGGCGGACCTTCGCGCGGGTCACCTCGACGCCGCAGCGCTCACAGATGATGCCCTTGAAGCGGACCCGCTTGTACTTGCCGCAGTTGCACTCCCAGTCCCGGGTCGGGCCGAAGATCTTCTCGCAGAAGAGCCCGTCCTTCTCCGGCTTGAGGGTGCGGTAGTTGATGGTCTCGGGCTTCTTGACCTCGCCATGGCTCCAGGCGCGGATGTCCTCCGCGGTGGCCAGGCCGATGCGCAGCTCGTCGAAGAAGTTGACGTCGAGCACGTGGGTCTCTCTCTCTGTTACGTCAGGTCAGTGCGGGTCTGGTCGGGTCTGGGGGCCGGTATGCCGGGGCGGCATACCGGCGTCCCGTCAGACCTCTTCGACGCTGGACGGCTCACGCCGGGACAGGTCGATGCCGAGCTCCTCGGCCGCGCGGAAGACGTCCTCGTCAGCCTCGCGCATCTCGATCGTCGTCCCGTCGCTGCTGAGGACCTCGACGTTGAGACACAGGGACTGCATCTCCTTGAGGAGGACCTTGAAGGACTCGGGGATGCCCGAGTCGGGGATGTTGTCGCCCTTGACGATGGCCTCGTACACCTTGACCCGGCCCGGCACGTCGTCGGACTTGATCGTCAGGAGCTCCTGGAGGGTGTAGGCAGCGCCATACGCCTCGAGGGCCCAGACCTCCATCTCACCGAAACGCTGACCGCCGAACTGCGCCTTACCACCGAGCGGCTGCTGGGTGATCATCGAGTACGGGCCGGTGCTGCGGGCGTGGATCTTGTCGTCGACCAGGTGGTGGAGCTTGAGGATGTACATGTAGCCCACCGAGATCGGCTCCGGGAAGGGCTCGCCGGAGCGGCCGTCGAAGAGCCGGGCCTTGCCCGAGGCGTCGATCAGCCGGACCCCGTCACGGGTCGGCAGGGTCGAGTCGAGCAGACCGGTGATGACGCCCTCCTCGGCCCCGTCGAAGACCGGCGAGGCCACCCGGGTGCCCGGGTCGGCGGCGAGGGTGTCCTGCGGCAGGTTCTTGGCCCACTCCGGGCTGCCCTCGACCTGCCAGCCGCGCGAGGCGGCCCAGCCGAGGTGCAGCTCGAGGATCTGGCCGAGGTTCATCCGGCCCGGCACACCCATCGGGTTGAGGACGACGTCGACTGCGGTCCCGTCCTCGAGGAAGGGCATGTCCTCGATGGGCAGGATCTTGGCGATGACGCCCTTGTTGCCATGGCGGCCGGCCAGCTTGTCGCCATCGGTGATCTTCCGCTTGTTCGCGACATAAACGCGGACCAGCTGGTTGACGCCGGGCGGCAGGTCGTCGCCCTCGTCCTTGTCGAAGACCTTGACGCCGATGACCGTGCCGGTCTCGCCGTGGGGCACCTTGAGGGAGGTGTCGCGGACCTCGCGGGCCTTCTCACCGAAGATCGCGCGGAGCAGCCGCTCCTCCGGGGTCAGCTCGGTCTCACCCTTGGGCGTGACCTTGCCGACGAGCAGGTCGCCGTCGCGGACCTCGGCACCGATGCGGATGATGCCGCGGTCGTCGAGGTCGGCGAGGACCTCCTCGGAGACATTGGGGATGTCCCGGGTGATCTCCTCCGGCCCGAGCTTGGTGTCGCGGGCGTCGACCTCGTGCTCCTCGATGTGGATCGAGGAGAGGACGTCGTCCTGGACGAGCCGCTGGCTGAGGATGATCGCGTCCTCGTAGTTGTGGCCCTCCCACGACATGAAGGCGACGAGCAGGTTGCGTCCCAGCGCCATCTCGCCACCGTCGGTGGCCGGACCGTCGGCGAGCACGGCGCCCGCCTCGACCCGGTCACCTTCGTCGACGACGACGACCTGGTTGTATGACGTGCCCTGGTTCGACCGAGCGAACTTGGCGATCCGGTAGGTCTGGTACGTCCCGTCGTCGTTGGTCACCGTGACCAGGTCGGCGGAGACCTCGGAGACGACACCGGCCTTCTCGGCCCGCACGACGTCACCGGAGTCGAGCGCGGCACGGAACTCCATGCCGGTGCCGACCAGCGGGGCCTCCGACTTGACCAGGGGCACCGCCTGCCGCTGCATGTTCGAGCCCATCAGGGCCCGGTTGGCGTCGTCGTGCTCGAGGAAGGGGATCAGCGCGGTGGCCGCCGAGACCATCTGACGGGCCGAGACGTCCATGTAGTCGACGTCCTCGGCCGGGATGTACTCGACCTCGCCGCCCTTGGTCCGCACGAGCACGCGCTCCTCGGCGAACCGGCCGTCCGGGGTGAGCGGCGCGTTCGCCTGGGCGATGACGTGCTCGTCCTCCTCGTCCGCGGTGAGGTAGTGGACCTCGTCGGAGACGACGGCGTTGTTGACCTTGCGGTAGGGCGTCTCGACGAAGCCGAAGGCGTTGATCCGCCCGTAGGACGCCAGCGAGCCGATAAGACCGATGTTGGGACCCTCAGGGGTCTCGATCGGGCACATCCGGCCGTAGTGCGACGGGTGGACGTCACGGACCTCCATGCCGGCGCGGTCCCGGGACAGGCCCCCCGGGCCGAGCGCGGACAGGCGCCGCTTGTGGGTCAGGCCCGCGAGCGGGTTGTTCTGGTCCATGAACTGGGAGAGCTGGCTGGTGCCGAAGAACTCCTTGATCGAGGCCACGACCGGCCGGATGTTGATCAGGGTCTGCGGCGTGATCGCCTCGACGTCCTGGGTCGTCATCCGCTCGCGGACGACGCGCTCCATCCGGGACAGACCGGTGCGGACCTGGTTCTGGATGAGCTCGCCGACGCTGCGCAGCCGCCGGTTGCCGAAGTGGTCGATGTCGTCGGTCTCGACGCGGACCTCGACGTCCTCACCGTTGCGGCGGCCCGGCATGGTGGCCTGGCCGGCGTGCAGCGCCGCGATATAGCGGATCGCTGCGGCGATGTCGTCGGTGTTCAGCGTCGAGGCGTTGATGTCCTGCTCAAGCCCGAGCTTCTTGTTCAGCTTGTAGCGACCGACCTTGGCCAGGTCGTAGCGCTTGGCGTTGAAGTAGAGGTTGTCGAGCAGGGTCTGCGCGGCCTCCTTGGTCGGGGGCTCGCCCGGGCGCATCTTGCGGTAGATGTCGAGCAGGGCCTCGTCCTGGTCCTTGGTGTGGTCCTTCTCCAAGGTCAGCCGCATCGACTCGTACTCGCCGAACTCCTCGAGGATCCGCTCGCTGCTCCAGCCGAGGGCCTTGAGCAGGACCGTGACGCTCTGCTTGCGCTTACGGTCGACGCGGACGCCGACCATGTCGCGCTTGTCGATCTCGAACTCCAGCCAGGCGCCCCGGCTGGGGATGACCTTGGCCGTGAAGATGTCCTTGTCCGAGGTCTTGTCCGGGGTCTGCTCGAAGTAGACCCCGGGGCTGCGGACCAGCTGGGAGACGACGACCCGCTCGGTGCCATTGATGATGAAGGTGCCGCGCTCGGTCATCAGCGGGAAGTCGCCCATGAAGACCGTCTGGCTCTTGATCTCGCCGGTCACGTTGTTCATGAACTCCGCGGTGACGAACAGCGGAGCGTCATACGTCTGGTCGCGCTCCTTGCACCACTCGATCGACTTGCGGGTCTCCTCGAAGCGGTGGTCGCGGAAGGACAGCGACATCGTCCCGGAGAAGTCCTCGATCGGAGAGATCTCCTCGAAGATCTCCTCCAGCCCGGAGCGGTCCGGGACGTCGGTGCGACCGGCGGCCTTGGCCTCGGCCACCCGGGCCTGCCACCGCTCGTTGCCGAGCAGCCAGTCGAAGGACTCGGTCTGCAGGGCGAGGAGGTCGGGGACCTCGAGAGGCTCACGGATCCTGGCGAACGACAGACGACCGGAGGCCGTCCGAGAGGTGGTCACGTTCTTGGGCGCGGTGCGCGAGGCAGCCAAGGGTGGTCCTTCCACAGGCCTGTCGGTTTGGTTCGGCGCTCCTTGGACCCGCCCCCACCCCACGCGGACGCACCCGAGGCAGACACACTCGGAACGCCCAGACATGAGGAAGGTAGAGGACACAGGCAGCGCAAAGCGACAGCATACCGACCGAGAACAGCCCTGTCCAGTCGGCGCTGCGCCACGAGCCGGACCTCCGCGACCGCCGGAGGGTGTCCCTCGGAACGGCAGTCCATCGTCGGAGTGGCTCTCGTCGTCGGGAGCCGGGCTCGGTTGCTGTCAGCGTTCGTCGGCACCTCGCGGCGCGGACACCACGAGAATGACCCGACACGGGCCCGTGGTCAAGGGTCGACACGCATTCGTGATGTCCACGGCACCGCCTGACGCCGGTCGCGGCGACGCCGGCAACCGGCCCACCGATCTACCGGATCCCGAAGCAGGACACTACGGTTCGACAATGACAGCGCCACCGCTCACCGGCCCTGCTCGGGTCGCCACTGGTCACGCGGCCCGCTCGCTCCGCTCCCGCCGCAGCCTGGCGGACTGGTCCCCGGCCCCGGACCGGCCCGACCCGGTCGCCGCTCTGCTCGCCCAGGAGCCCCCCCGGATCCCGGCTCTGCTGCCACTGCGGCACGCCCGGATGGCGGCCACCCCGTTCGCCTTCTACCGCGGCAGCGCCGTCGTCATGGCCACCGACCTGGCCGGCCGCCCGGCGACCGGTCTGGACGTGCGCCTCTCCGGTGACGCGCACCTGTCGAACTTCGGCTTCTTCGCCGCTGCGGACCGCCGGGTCGTCTTCGACCTCGACGACTTCGACGAGTCACTGCCCGGGCCGTTCGAGTGGGACCTGCTGCGCCTGGCCACCTCGTGCATCCTCGCTGCCCGCGAGATGGGCGCCTCACAGGGCGTCGGGCTGACCGCGGCCCGGCAGGCCGGGGCGGCATACCGGCAGTCCGTCCGGGAGCGCGCGGCCCGCACCGCGCTCACCAACTGGTACGCCCGCGAGGACGCGCTGGCCCTGGGCGCGTGGGTGAAGCGCGACCGGCTCGGCCGGGTCATGCGCACCGACCTGCGCAAGGACCGGGCGGCCGCCCGCGGCCTGACCACGTGGTCGGCGGTCACGTCGCTGACGAAGGGGGACGGGCCGACGCGGCGCTTCGTCGACAAGGCCCCGACGGTGGTCCGGCTCGGGCTGACCAGCCCGGTCGGGCGGGCCGTCGTCGACATCGTCGAGCACTATGTCGCCGCGTCTCCCCCGGCCCGACGCGAGGCGATGAGTCGGTACTTCATCGTCGACGTGGGCCACAAGGTCGTCGGGGTCGGCAGCGTCGGGCTGATGGACTTCATCGTGCTGCTCCGCGGGCCGATCCGCGACGACCTCCTCATCCTCCAGGTCAAGCAGGCCCAGGAGTCGGCCCTGTCCGGCGTCACCCAGGTGCCGGACGAGGGCTCGTATGCCGACCGCGTGGTCACCTCCGCGGCGCTGATCCAGCCGGACCCGGACGTATTTCTCGGGTCGACCCGGAGCGCCACCGGGGTGCCCTTCTACGTCCGGCAGCTGCGCGACATGAAGTGGGCCCCGGACCTGACCACCCTGACCTCGGCTGGGCTGGTCGAGTACGCCCAGCTCTGCGGCCACACCCTGGCCCGCTCGCACGCCCGGACCGGCGATGTGCTGGCGTTGGATGCCTATCTCGGGCGGTCCGGCCGGGTCGAGCGGGCCGCAGGGGACTTCGCGGTCGCCTACGCGAAGCAGGTTCGCTCGGACACGGCGACCTTCCGAGCGGCGGCCAAGTCGGGTGCTCTCTCGTCGGCGACCACGGTCGACGGCGACGAGCTGGTCGCCGGCCTCGCAACGGCCCTCGGTCTGTGCTGACCCGGGACTGTTCCTCTCCCGGGGTTCCGTCGCCGGGTCAGGGGCGGGCGGCGGACTTCATCGCCTCGAGCTTGTCGAGCATCATCTCCAGCAGCGTCGTCGCAGTCGCCCGCACGTCGCGCCCCTCGCTCAGTGCCGAGACCGCCGCCCCGTCGACCAGGCCGATGACCAGAGCCGGCTCACAGTCGACCTGGCAGCTGTCGAGGACGCGGGACAGCGCCGCGTTGAGCCGGTCCCGGCCGGTGCGGTACGCGCGCGACACCGGGTCCGAGGCGCCGGCCGCCACCAGCTGCTGGTAGTGACCGAGGAGGATCTCGTCGACCGGCAGCGTAGCGGCCAGGATGTGGTCGACGATTGCGGCGCGGTCGCTGACCTTCTCGCCCAGCTCAAGGCTCTCCGCGACCCCCTCGGCCCGCCGCGCCCAGCGCGCGATATTGATCCGCCCGGCCTCCTCGAGCAGGTCCTCCAGGCCGGAGAAGTAGTACGTCATCGCGGACAGGGAGCAGCCGACCTGGCGCGCCACCGAACGGTGAGAGACGACACCGGGGCCGCCGACCCGCAGCATCTCGGCCGCGGCATCGACGATCTGCTGCCGACGGTCCTGCCCCTTGGGCGTCTTGGCCCGACGTGCGCCACTCATCTGCTCAGCCCCTGATCCACGGGTACGACGACGGTCTCCTCCCCCGGCAGACGCCATGGGCAGCCACAGTGTATGGCGGCCCCGGCGGGGTCCGGGCTCGACATCACGGGGAGAACGATGTCCGGGTGGGTGGGTCTGACGACCCACCCACCCGGACCCCCTTCCGACGGGCCGTGGCCCGTGGCGCGGCGTGAGCCGCGCTGCCCGTCAGCTGAGGATCTTGACGACCTCCGCCTCGAGCTGGCCGGGTTGGCGCTCGGCGAGGGAGTAGCGGGCTCGGGTCATCGGTTTGGAGACCGAGAGGACGCGGGTGAGGTCGATGGGGGTGCCGGAGACGACGGCGTCGACGTCCATGGCTTCGATGGTGGCTTCGAGGTCGCGGGTCTGGGCGTCGCCGTACCCCATGGCGGGGAGGATCCCGCGGGCGTTGGGGTACTTCGCGTAGGTCGCCGCGATCGAGCCGACGGCGTACGGGGTGGGGTCGACGATCTGGGCCACCCCGGCGGCGCGGGCACCGACCACTCCGGCACCGAAGGACATCGACCCGTGGGTCAGGGTCGGGCCGTCCTCGATGACGACGACCCGTTTGCCGGCGACGGCGGCGACATCGTCGACGGTGACCGGGGAGTCGGCCAGGACGATCCGGGCCTTCGGGTTCAGCGCGGCCACGGACGCCTCGACCGCGGCGATATCCTCGGGCCGGGCCGAGTCGCACTTGTTGATGACCACGACATCGGCCATCCGCACGTTGGCCTCACCGGGGTGGTAGGTCGCCTCGTGGCCCGGGCGCAGCGGGTCGGCCAGGACGATGTGCAGGTCGGGTCGGTAGAACGGCAGGTCGTTGTTCCCGCCGTCCCACAAGATGACGTCGGCTTCCTTCTCGGCCTCGCGCAGGATCGCCTCGTAGTCGACCCCGGCGTAGATGACGAAGCCCTGGTCGATGTGCGGCTCGTACTCCTCGCGTTCCTCGATGGTGCACTCGTGCCGGTCCAGGTCCTGGTAGGACGCGAACCGTTGCACGGCCTGCTTGGCCAGGTCGCCATAGGGCATCGGGTGGCGCACCGAGACGACCTTCTTGCCCATCGACTTGAGGATGTCCACGACATACCGCGAGGTCTGTGACTTCCCCACCCCGGTACGGACCGCGCAGATCGAGATGACCGGCTTGGTCGACCTCACCATCGTGTGCGCAGCCGAGTGCAGGACGAAGTCCGCGCCCGCGGCGATGCACTGCGAGGCCAGGTGCATGACCCGCTCGTGGGTGACATCGGAGTACGCGAAGGCAGCGACATCGACCGACTCCCGGGTGACCAGCTCGGTCAGCTCGGCCTCGTCAACGATCGGGATACCGTCCGGATAGAGCGACCCGGCCAGGACCGCCGGATACGCCCGCCCCGCGATATCCGGGATCTGCGTCGCCGTGAACGCCACCACCCGGTACGCCGGGTTATCCCGGTACAGCACGTTGAAGTCGTGGAAGTCGCGGCCGGCAGCGCCGAGAATGACGACCTTCTGTGGTTCCATCGCTGTCTCCATGGCTGAGATCGACCGACGAGACCGACACACCCGTACGCCCTGGGTAGTCCTGGTTTCGGGACCCGCCACTAAAATGGTACATCCGTACTTTTCGCCTGACTAGGCCTGAGCCGCCGACGATGCGGAGCGGTCGGAGCTGCGACCGCCGGCCGCGGGGGATCCCAGACATGGCCGCGGCCCGTTCCCCTCGGCGACAAGGGAGCGGGCCGCGCGGAGGTCGCGGTTAGCCGGCGGCGGTACTCAACGACTTGCCCGCCGTCTCGACGCCCCACGCCAGCGTCACGGCCAGGCCGACGAGCGAGACAATGGCGCCGGCGATGAGGACGACGTTGACGCCGTGCTGCAGGGCGAAGGGCATGAGGTAGACCGCCACCGCAGCGCCGATCCGGCTGGCCGCAGTGCCGATGCCGGTCGCCGTGGCGCGGACCTCGGTGGGGAAGAGCTCGTTGGGGTAGACCACCTCGAGGAAGTTCGAGCCACCGTTGAGGATCGCGAAGATGCACACCGCCGCGAGGGTGACTAGCGCGGGGAGGCCGGGGATGAGTCCGGCGAGGAACCACACGACGGTGATCACGCCGAAGGAGTAGATGAGGAGGTTCTTGCGGCCGACCCGGTCGACGAGGAGGAGCCCGGCCACCCCGCCGACGACGAAGAGGGCGTTGAGGAAGAACTCCGCGCCATTGCCCTTGATCGAGACCGTCGCCAACAGGTCGTACGAGAAGGAGTAGATCGAGAACAGTGGGATGACCTGGCACATCCAGAAGATCCCGACGAAGAGGGTGCGGGTCAGGTATGGGGCGCGGAAGACCGTCCCGTATGACGCCTTGCCCTCCGGCACGGACTCCGGCTCGCCGAGACTGCGGATATCGTATTGGGGACCGAAAACCGTGGTGATGACATGCTCGGCCTCGTCGAGACGGCCCTTGCTCTGCAACCAGCGGGCCGACTCCGGCGTGTGCAGCCGCATGAAGAAGACGACCAACGCGAGGAAGCCCGAGCTGGCGAGCATCCAGCGCCAGGCGGCAGCGCCACCCCACGCAGTGCACATCATGGCGATGGCCGGCGCCGCAGCTGCGCCGGCGGTCCACACGACGAAGGTGGCGCCGAGCATCCGCCCCCGGTTCTTCGACGGGAGGAACTCGGCAAGCAGCGAGGTCGCGATCGGGTAGTCGGCCCCGATGGCGAGGCCGGTGAGGAAGCGCAGGGCGAGGATCTGCCAGACGTTGGACACTGCGAAGGAGAGCATCGAGACGACCAGGATCGCGAGCGGCACGGCGACATACGGGCGGTGTCTTCCCACTGCGTCGGTGACCCGGCCGAAGACCAGACCCCCCACGAAGATGCCGACGAGGACGGCCGCGGCGATGAGCCCCTGGTCGGACGTGGAGATCGGGACGGCCTGGGTCATCGTCGGCCAGGTCAGCCCGATGATCGAGATCGCGTAGCCATCGATGAACGGGCCGGCCGAGGAGAAGACGGTCAGCTTGCGGTGGAAGGCGGACAGCGGCGCGTCATCGATGAGCGGCGGGGTCGCGGTACGGGAAGAGGTCCGGGTCGGGGTGAGGGTCATGGCGCTCTCCTTGCTGGTGCGCACCGCCCGAGCCGGGACCGACGACGGCCCGGACGGGGCGTTCGCGGGATGCTTCCAGTCTTGGCGCGGACGGGCCTGCCGGTCGCGGCGCCGACGCTCAGGATGTGAGGTGGGTCCTTGTGCAGGTGCACAGACGACGGGATCGGTACGGGCGTACCATGGAGAGGTGAGCGTGACCGTCGGCGAGCTGGTCGCCATGCCGCACCTGGGGCTCCGGCTCCATTCGGGGGCCGGCGGGCTCGGCCGGACGGTGACCTGGACGCACACCTCGGAGCTGCCGGAGCCGTGGCCCTGGGTGAGCGCGGGCGACCTGCTCATGACCAACGGAATGTCGATGCCGACCGAGGCCTCGGAGCAGGTCCATCTGGTCGAAGAGCTCGACCGCGTCGGTGCCTGTGGGCTGGCGCTGGCCGAGCAGATGTACTGCCCGCCGCTCACTCCGGAGATGGCCGCCGCAAGCGACCGGCTCGGCTTCCCGGTGCTCCGGGTGGCCTATCCGACGCCCTTCGTGACGATCTCGCGGGCAGTGGGCGAGTCGACCCTCGTCGAGCAGTCCCGTCGGGTCGCGGGCACCGAGCGGCTCTACGAAGCCCTCCGGGCGGCGGCGAGCGGCGAGCGCGATCGTGCCTACACCGCTCCGGCGATCGCCAAGGAGCTCGGCTGCCCGGTCTTCGTCTGCGACCGGGTGAGCGGCGCCGCCTACCACCCCGGAGACCAGAGCCCCCCACCGGCCGCTCGCGAGGCGGTGCGTCGCGCCGCGGAGGGCTCGCTGCGGGTCGGCCTGCCGTCAGTGCAGGCCGCCACCGGAGAGATCGTCTTCATCGTGCCGGTCCCCACCTGCCCGACCGCCGTCCTCGTGGCGGTCCAGCCCGACGGGCGGCCGATCAACACCATCCTGCTCCCCCACGCCGCCACCATCGTCGCGCTCGAGCTATGGCACACCCATCAGGCCCTCGACGATGACCGTCGCGCCCTCGCTGACCTCGCCGTCCGCGTCATCTCCGGCCGCAGCGACGAGCATCGGATCCGGCGCGAGCTCGCCGCGCGCGGCCTTGACGTGTCCCACTGTGTACTCGCCGCCGCCAGCTCGCCCGACCCCGACCGGGTGGCCGAGCTCCACGTCTCCCTCTGGCGCCGGCGCGTCCCACACGCGGTGGCGGTCCGGGCCTCGATCGCTCACGTCCTCCTCCCAGGGGACGACGCCTCGCTCGCCCGGCTGACCGACTCCTTGGGCCGAGGCGGCCGGGTCGGCATCAGCCGTCCGCTCGGCCGCGTGGCGCGCGGCCCGGACGCCGACCGGGAGTCGGCCTGGGCCATGGGCATCGCTGAGCGCACCGGGGAGTCACTCGTCCGGTATGGCGTGGCGACGGCCTGGTCCGGAATCGCCGACCTCACCGACGCCCGCGCGGTCGTGGAGCAGTGGCTGGGCCCACTGCTGCGCGACGACGAGGAGCATGGTGGTGAGCTCGTCGACACCCTGCGCGCCTTCCTCGACAACCAGCGGTCGTGGCAGCGGAGCGCGTCGGCCCTCAACGTCCATCGGCAGACCGTGCTCTACCGGATCCACAAGGTGGAACGCCTCCTTGGGTCGGATCTGTCCGAGACCGCGACGATCGCCCATATCTGGCTGGCCTTGGAGGCCCGTGACCTACTGTCGGGCGCCGGATCCGCGGTTCCTGGGTGACAATCAACTAGTACGGTAGTACTTTTTTTCTGTGACCATCACAGCGCTTGCCTCCCGACTCGAGACCGCGATCTGCGAGGTCGGGCCGGACCAGGCCGAGATCGCCTGCGCAGTGATGCATCGCGCGTTCGTGGAGTACCTCGCCCGCGGCGCGGAGTCCGGCGCGACCCGGGAGACGACCGAGACGCTGCGCGCCGAGATGGTCCGGTCCACCCGGGTCGCCCTGGTGGTCCAGGGCCAGGCCGTCGTGGGCATGGTGAAGTTCGCGGTCGACGAGCCGACCCAGACGCTGTACTTCTCCCGGCTCTCCGTCGCCCCCGAGGCGCGCGGAGCCGGCGTCGCGACGCGCATCCTGGACTGGTTGCGCGAGCGCGCGCTGGGCGAGGGCCTGGCTGGGCTGTCCTGCTCGGTGCGCGCCAGCGAAGCGCGCAACCGCGCCATCTACGAGCACCTCGGCATGGTCGTCGTCGCACGGTCCACGCACGTCAGCCTCACCGGCGCGGTGATCGACTCGCTGCGCATGGTCGACCTGCCCCTGTGCGCCCGGTCCGCCTGCTGAGCACCGCGCCCGCTCGCGTCACCGGCGGTCCCGCCACCGAACGAGAAGACCCGGCCGCAGCCACGCGGCCGGGTTCTCCCTCCCCGTGGGTCAGCGGACGACGCTGTCGACCGCGTGGTCGTCCTTGAGGTCGAGGAATGCGGTCTCCTTGCTCATGAGCATGGCGATGAGCGCAAGGACCGCCCACATCGTCAGGTACCACGCCGGGATCGCGTCATTCCCCGTGGCCGCGATGAGCGAGGTCGCGACCAGCGGCGCCGTACCGCCGAGGAAGGCGTTGGCAGCGTTGAAGCTCAGCGCGAAGCCGCTGTAGCGGACCTGGGTCGGGAAGATCTCCGCGAGGAAGGTCGGCAGCGTTCCGTCGTTGACGGTGAGGATCAGCGAGAAGACGACGGTGATGCCGATGACCATCGCGACCGGGAGCCCGGGCTGCTTGAAGAGCAGGAAGAGCGGCACGGTGAGAACGATGAACAGGATCGACGCGAGCACGAGCATCTTCTTGCGCCCGTGCCGGTCCGAAATCGCCCCCATGACGAAGATCGCCAGCATGTAGATGAACAGCGAGACCGTTGAAGCGGTGTCGGCTGTCGACTGCTCGATCCCGAGGGTGTCGACAAGGTAGACCGGCATGTAGCTGAGGATGAGGTAGAACGCGACGGCATTGAGGCTCGCGACGCCGAGGGCGATAAAGAAGGCCTTCGTGTGCTTGCTGAACAGCTCCGAGATGGGGGCCTTGGCGTGGGACAGGTCGGTCTGTGCCGCCATTTCCCGGTAGACCGGCGAGTCCTCCAGGTGCACCCGGATGTACCGGCCGATGATGCCGAGCGGGCCGGCGAGCAGGAACGGGATGCGCCAGCCCCAGCTCTGCTGGTCGCCCTCGGTCAGCCAGGAGTGCATGCCGAAGGCGAAGAGCGAACCGACGAGGAGGCCGGCCGAGGTGCTGGCCGGGACGAACGAGCAGTACAGGCCGCGCTTGCCCTTGGGGGCGTACTCCGCGAGGAAGGCGGAGGCACCGGCATACTCACCGGAGGCCGAGAAGCCCTGGATCGCACGGAGTACGAGAAGGCCGAGCGGGGCCAGCAGGCCGATCGCAGCGTAGGACGGGAGCAGACCGATACAGAAGGTCGCCCCCGACATGAGCAGGATCGACCACGACAGCGCCCAGCGGCGGCCCCGGCGGTCGCCGAGGTGGCCCCAGACGATGCCACCGATGGGGCGCAGGATGAACGAGATGGCGAAGACGGCATACGTCTTGATGAGCGCCGAGCTGCCGTCCTCGTCGGGGAAGAAGACGTGCGCGATGATCGTCGCGAAGTAGCCGTACGACGCATAGTCGAACCACTCGACGAAGTTCCCGATGAAGCTCGCCATGGCAGCCTTGCGCAGGGCGACCCTCTGCTCGGGGGACAGTTCCTCGTGGGTTGGGGCCGCAGAGCGGGCCACCGATTCAGGCGAATTGTTCATGACCTCTCCATTGTCGGCTGGAGAGCCGCCGGTCGCGGAGCGTCGGCGCTCGCCAGGCACTGGTCCGTGTACCGCCGGACCATGGCGGTATGACGTCACCCGCGGCGAGTGCGCCAGGGTGGCCTTGCGGTCGGCCGCGACCACGGCGGGAGGCCGGCGTTCCCGAGTCGAGAACGCCGCTCCTGCCGCGGATCGGACGGCTCATGTGGTGCGCCCCTGTTCGGTACCGGGGTCCGGATCGACGACCCGGGCGTCGGCGGTTCAGACCCTCGTGGGGTCCTCGACCTGGTTCGGGAAGAAGTCCTCACAGGTGCCCTCCCGGTAGACGTCAGCGGTGCCGCAGTGCAAGCCGCCGCCGAAGGCGTAGACGTCGCGGAAGGGGACCGGGATGACGTTCATCCCGAGCTTGTCCATCTGCTCCGCCTGGTGGACCTCGGAAGCCTCGACGATGACTGTCTTGTGGTCGATGACGAGGCAGTTCATCGAGAGCCAGACGGACGAGTAGCACAGCGGTGGCGGCTCCTCGTGCGCCGGCATGGCGGCATCGATGATCTGCCAGTCGTTGGCCTCGAAGATCTTGCGCTGCTCCTCGGGGAGCCGACGGTGCGGGTTGTTGATGATCAGGCCTGGCCGCAATGGCACGAAGGTCGCGTCGATGTGGATCGGGTAGGGGTCGCCGGGGAAGTTGACCGCGTGGACCCTCAGATCGGGGTAGTACCGCTTGAACCACTCCATCGCAGTCCGGTTGGTCGTCAGACCGTGCTGGATGAAGAGGTCCTTGCCGAGCCTCATGACGTCGGCCGCATCCCACATCGGCTCGTACTCCGTGGTCACGAAGTCCTTGTTGGCGGTTCGGACCAGACGCTCCTCGAGGCTGATCCGCTCGTCGTAGTAGTTGTGCTTGTACGACTTGTCGGTCAGACGGGGCCGAGGTGCCTGGCTCCACTTGAACTCGGGGTCGTTCTCGAAGTACTCCCGCATCAGCGGCCAGTAGGCGAGGTACTCGAAGTACCGGCACCGGAAGCTGTTGGCGGAGGCGATGATCTCGTTGCCGATGGTGAGCAGGATGTCCCGCGGGGGCATCTGGGTCATCATCGAGTCGGTGCGGAAGTCCGGGGTGATGACCGGTGCGTTCCACTGCAGCGGGGTCGGGCGGTCGACTTGGATGCCCAGTCCTTCGAGGACCGTGACGTAGTTCTCCAGCTGCGCGTTGGCAGCCTCCACGGTGGCGACCGGACGCGGCCCCCACATCCCCCGCATCGGGGAGTCGATCGGCACCTTCTCCGACGTGGCCGGCTCCTCCGGGGGGATACAGCTGTTGTCCGCGCGGCCGACGATGACCCGCTTGAGCGGGTCGAAGTCGTTCCACGAGTTGACGATCTTCGGCATGCCTTGCTCACCTCTTCTGTCGAGTCGAGCCGGTGCTCGACTGCTGTGCTGATGTCCGTCGCATGGTTAAGCCACGGTCACTTGCGGGCGACCCGTTCGTCGCGGCGTTGCGGGATGGGGATGTCGTTGGGTCCGCCGTAGTTGCCGCCGGGGGTGACGACCGTCCCAGCCCGGCCATAGACGATGTCGGCGGCGTCCTCGAGCCGGCCGATCGCCGCCGTATCACCGGTCAGCTCGACGAACCGGCACACCGCCTCGACCTTCGGACCCATCGACCCGGCGGGAAAGCCCTTCTCGCGCAGCTGGGTCGGCGTGGCTCTCGGGATCGGCGTGGCGTCGTCGGTGCCGTAACCGTCGATGACCGCCTCGACGTCGGTGAGGATCATGAGGAAGTCGGCCTCGAGATGCTCGGCGAGCACCGCCGCGGTGAGGTCCTTGTCGACGACCGCCTCGACGCCCTCGCGATGCCCCTCGGCGTTGCGGATGACCGGGATGCCGCCGCCACCGGCGCAGACGACCACGGCGCCGGAGTCGAGCAGGGTCCGGATCAGCCGGGTCTCGAGGACCCGCTGCGGTTTGGGCGAGCCCACGACCCGGCGCCAGTACGGGCCATCCGGCTTCATGACCCAGCCTCGCTCAGCGGCGAGCTGCTTGGCGGCCGCCTCGTGATACACCTGACCGACGAACTTGGTCGGGTTGTCGAAGGCGGGGTCGCCGGCGAGGACAAGGGTCTGGTTGATGATCGCGGCGACATGGCGGCCCGGCAGGTTGTTCTGGAGGGACTGGAGCATCCAGTAGCCGATCATCCCCTGGGTCTCGGCGCCGAGGGTGTCGAAGGGGTACGGCCGAGTGAGGTTCGGGTCGTTGGCCGACTCCAGCGCCAGGACGCCGACCTGCGGGCCGTTGCCGTGGGTGATGACGATCTCGTGCTCCTCGGCCAGGGGGGCGAGGGCGGCGCAGGCCACCTCGACGTTGGCGATCTGGGTGGCGGCGTCCGGCGCCTCGCCGCGCTTGAGCAGCGCGTTGCCGCCGAGGGCGATGACGATCCGCATGTCGTCACCGGCCCAGCGTCGCGACCATGACCGCCTTGATCGTGTGCATGCGGTTCTCGGCCTGGTCGAAGACGATCGACGCCGGCGAGGAGAAGACCTCGTCGCTGACCTCGAGGAACTGCAGCCCGGTCTTCTCGGCGATATCCCTGCCGACGGCGGTCTTGGTGTCGTGGAAGGCCGGCAGGCAGTGGAGGAACTTGGTCGCCTTCCCCGTCTTGGCCATCATCGCGGTGGTCACGGCGTAGTCCCGAAGCAGCGCGATGCGCGAGTCCCACCTCTCCTTCGGCTCCCCCATGGACAGCCACACGTCGGTGTAGATGAAGTCGACGCCCTGAACGCCCTCGTCGATGTCGTCGGTGACCAGGACCTTGCCGCCCTCGGCCGCGGCGAGCTCCTCGGCCCTGGCGACGATCGCGGGCGCATTGTGCAGCTCCTTGGGAGCGACCATCCGCACGTCCATCCCCAGCATCGCGCAGGAGACGAGGATCGAGTTCGCCACGTTGTTGCGCGCATCACCGACATAGGCGATGGCGATCTCCTGGTCGGACTTGCCAGGCGAGTGTTCCCGCATCGTCAGGTGGTCGGCGAGCATCTGGGTGGGATGCCAGTCGTCGGTCAGACCGTTCCACACCGGGACGCCCGAGTCCCGGGCGAGGATTTCGACGTGTTCCTGCGTCGAGCCGCGGAACTCGATGCCGTCGTAGTAGCGGCCGAGCACCTTGGCCGTGTCGCTCACCGACTCTTTGTGCCCCATCTGGCTGCCCGAGGGGTCGAGGTAGGTGACATGAGCGCCCTGGTCGAAGGCGGCGACCTCGAAGGAGCACCGGGTCCGGGTCGAGGTCTTCTCGAAGATGAGCGCGATATTGCGTCCAGTGAGGTGCTGCACCTCGCGCCCCTCCCGCTTCGCCGCCTTGAGCTCGACCGCCAGGTCAAGCAGTGCGCGCCATTCGGCGGGGGTGTAGTCGAGCTCCTTGAGGAAGGAGCGACCGAAGAAGCTGGCTGCCATCGATATGCCTTTCCACAGGCCGATCTCGGTTCCCCGTCGGTCCCGCGGGATCGACTACCGCAGGTTCCTGGTTCGGATGTGGGCCAACCTTGTAGTACTTGCGTACCATATAGCGGCGAAGCGCAGCCCCACTTGCCGGACCACCCAGTTCACTGTCGGGGCCTACGCCTGGCCGGTTGGTTCCATCATTTCTGGTACGGGCGTAACAAACACGGTTTTATGAGGAAGGTCACAGGAGATGTGCCCTTGATCTCGGGCCTGAGCGGGAGATCCTCCGCCCCTTGGATAGCCAGACCGTGGAACCTCCGGTATGTCGCACCAGCCGTCGCGTCGAGCCTGCGCTACTCGACCGGGCCGGCCGACGAGCCGGCCACCGGGTCGGGGAAGATCTGCGTGCCGATCCCCGCGGCGGTGAAGACCTCGAGGAGCATCGAGTGCGGCTGCCGCCCGTCGATGACGTGTGCCTGCGGGACGCCGCCGTCCACCGCGCGGATGCAGGCCTCGAGCTTGGGGATCATCCCGGCTGAGACGGTGGGCAGCAGCTCACGGGCACGGGAGGCCGACATTCGGGCGATGAGGGTGGAGCGGTCCGGCCAGCCGGCATAGATCCCCTCGACGTCGGTCAGGACGACGAGCTTGCGCGCGGACAGCCCCACGGCCAGTGCGGCCGCCGCCGAGTCGGCGTTGACATTGAGAGCCTGGCCCGGCCGGTCGGGGTCGGGGGCGACGGTCGAGACGACCGGCACCCGGCCCGCCTCGACGATGTCCATCACCGCACCGGGGTTGACCCCGACGACCTCCCCGACCAGGCCCACGTCATACTCCTGGTCACCGACGACGGCCTTGCGCCGCCGCCCCTCGAAGAGCCGGCCGTCCTCGCCGGACAGGCCGACGGCCATCGCGCCGTGGGCGTTGACCAGCCCGACGATCTCGCGGCCCACCTGACCGGTGAGGACCATCCGCACGACATCCATCACCTCCGGCGTCGTCACGCGCAGGCCTCCCCTGAACTCGCTGGGCAGCCCGAGCCGATCGAGCATCGACCCGATCTGCGGGCCGCCACCGTGAACGACGACCGGGCGCAGGCCGACATACCGCAAGAAGGCGACGTCCTGAGCGAAGGAGGCCTTGAGCGCCTCTTCCGTCATCGCGTTGCCGCCGTACTTGACGACGACGAGCGCGCCGCGGAAGCGCTCCAGCCAGGGCAGCGCCTCGATCAGCGCGGCCGCCTTGGTGGCCGCGTCGGCGAGCGCGATGGCATCGTGCGGGGCGCGAAGTGCCTGCGTGAGGGTCACGGACCTTCTCCAATCAACCGCGAGCGGATGCGTGCAGCGCAGGCTCGCAGAGTGAGCGGTCCAGGCCGGGGCGGGCCACCCCACCAGCATGGAGACGTCGGACGTCGACCATCCTCGCACCGCCGAGCGCGGCCGGCCAGGCCCCATGGGCTCTCCGGGGTTACCGTGGAGCCATGCGAACCGCATCGGTGGCGTATGCCGGGTCCGCGGCCGCGTTCGCGGGCGTTCTCGGCTGGGCCGCGACCGTGCTGCCCGACACGGTGGCCAGCCACTTCGGGGGGGACGGGCGGGCCGACGGCTGGTCGAGCCGGCCCGCCTTCCTCCTCACCATGGCCGGCATCGGGGGCTTCCTGCTCCTCATGCCCCTGGTGGTCCGGCTCGCGATGCGGCTGCCGCCGGGGATGGTCAACGTCCCGAACCCGGAGTACTGGCTCGCGCCGGAGCACCGGGACGAGATGGCCGCGCGGATGACCCGGGCGCTGCGCGGGTTCACCGCGCTGACCGTGCTGCTCCTGACCGTTACCACCTGGCAGACCGTCGTCGCCACCATCGAGGGCACCGGGCTCCCCGTGCCCTGGGTGCCCATCGCGCTGTACCTCGTCGCGGTGCTGGTGTGGCTGGTGCGGCTCTACCGGCATACCTTCGCCGTGCCTGACCCACTGCCGGCGAGCCCGTGGCTGGGACGGACCGACTGATCCACCCTCGCAGGGGAAGACGAAGGGCCCGACCGCATGCTGCGGTCGGGCCCAACGCGTCGGTCACCCGGCGGACCGGGTCGAGCTCACTTGAGCGAGACGGTGGCGCCGGCGCTCTCGAGCTGCTCCTTGGCCTTCTCGGCCGCGGCCTTGTCGACCTTCTCGAGGACGGCCTTGGGGGCGCCGTCGACGAGGTCCTTGGCCTCCTTGAGGCCGAGCGAGGTGAGGGCGCGGACCTCCTTGATGACGGCGATCTTCTTCTCGCCGGCGGCCTCGAGGATGACGTCGAACTCGTCCTGCTCCTCGACAGCCTCGGCCTCGGCGGCGGCCGGGCCGGCAGCGGCGGCGACGGCCACCGGAGCGGCGGCGGTGACGCCGAAGGTCTCCTCGAACTGCTTGACGAACTCGGAGAGCTCGATCAGGGTCATCTCCTTGAAAGCCTCAAGGAGCTCGTCGGTGCTGAGCTTCGCCATGATGGCGTTCCTTCCTGTTCCTTGCCGTGAGTGGCGTATCGGTGGTGGTGTCGGGTCGGCCTGCGGAGCAGGTCAGCCCTGCGAGTCGCCACCCGTGGCGACGTCGTCGGTGGAAGCCTCGGCTGAGACCTCGGTGTCGGCCGCGTCCGAGGCGGATGCCTCGGCCGGAGCCGCTGCGGCCGGAGCGGCCGCGCCCTCCCGCTCCTCCACCTTCGCGCGCAGCGCGTCGACGACGCGGGCTGCCTGCGAGAGCGGAGCGGCGAAGAGGTAGACCGCCTTGCTCAGCGAGGCCTGCATGGCCCCGGCGAGCTTGGCGAGAAGCACCTCGCGCGACTCGAGGTCGGCGAGCTTGCGGATGTCGTCGGCGGTCATCGCCCGACCGTCGAGCACACCGCCCTTGATGACGAGCAGCGGGTTCGCCTTGGCGAACTCGCGCAGCACCTTGGCCGTCTCCACCGGGTCGCCGGTGACGAAGGCGATGGCGGACGGTCCGGTGAGCTGCCCGTCGAGCGCGCTGACTCCCGCCTCGGCCGCCGCACGGCGGGTCAAGGTGTTCTTCACCACGGTGTACGTGGCGTGCTCGCGGATCGAGGTCCGCAAGGTGGTGAGCTGCTTGACGGTCAGCCCGCGGTACTCGGTGAGGACGGCGGCGTTCGAGGTGCGGAAGCTCTCGGTGAGCTCGGCGATCGACGCCGTCTTGTCGGCCTTGGCCATGCGGCCTCCTTCGTGCTGCAAGCCGGTGGCCCGGTCACGAGGAAAGCCCCGGCGCAGGCGCACGGGGCTTCGGAGGCGGTATGCCGAACCTCGCGGTTCGGCGCGTCGCAGTCGAGCTGTCGGCGGCCTGCGCTGGTCGCCCGCCTCGAGGCGGGACCTTCAGCCTCCCGAGGGAGACAACCGGCGGTCATTGGTCGAGGGTCAGCGTAGTCGAGGCCGATGGACCCGACCAAATCGGCAGGGCGGGGCGGCCGTAGCCCCCCGCCCTGCCGAGGTCCCGGCGAGCCGGGGTTGCACCGTCGGCCGGGGCTCAGCCGCCGGCCTGGCTCATCAGCTCGGCGAAGGTGGCCACCGTCGCCGGGTCCGGCTTGACGATCGAGACCGAGGCCCCCCAGGTGTACTTCATCGTCATCAGGGCCTCTTTGCCGTTGACGGTGGTCTGCTGGGTGACCTTGACCGGGAGCGAGGTGGCCGGGTCAATGTAGTAGTCCTGGGTGGAGTCCGCCGCGAAGGACTTGTCGATGGAGTCCAGCGCCGTCTTGAGCGCGTCCTTGGGGAGTGCACCGGACATGGCCTCGAGGGCCTTCTTGGCCTGCTCGACCAGGACCGCCTTCGGGACGACCATCTGGATGTGCCGGGTCTGGACTCCGTCGACGGTCTCGGTGCCCTTGTCGGTCAACGTCGACTTGGCGACCATGTCGGCCGCCGCGGTCTGGACCTGGGACATCGAGGCGCTCATCGCCGCGCCCAGGGCCTTGGACATCGGGTCGGCGCCTTTGGGGTCGATCGAGAGCCAGGTCTTGCCGCCGGGCAGCTTGTCCATCCCAGGGATACCACCCATGTACATGACATTGTCGACGAAGACGATCTTCAGCTCTTTACCCTCGATGCTCATGGTCCCGGACATCTTCGGCGGCGTCCCGGTCTCCATGTCGAAGGCCATCGTCTGGCCGGCAGCATCGACGGCGAGCTTGGCCGTCTGGCCGGGAGCACCCGCCTTGCCGAGCGCCGCGGTCAGGAGCGCGCTGGCGTCCCCCGGGGCGTCCGTGGTCGGCGCGGCGGAGGACGTGCCCGAGCTGCCCCCCGTGGCCCCCGACCCGGTCGCCGGCGTCGACGACGAGCCACAGCCGGCCAGCAGTGTGGCGCCGGCGGCCGCTGCCACCAGCCAGGAACGAAGCTTCATGAGCACACCCCTTGTCATTCGCCGACCCAACGCCGGCTCCTCGAGAAACGATACGTCGCAATCCCGACCCGGTCCTGCCCAGCGGGGCCCCCGGTGGATAACTCTTCGGGAACGACGCCGGGGCCGGCATACCGTCGCAGGTATGCCGGCCCCGGAAGCGGGCCGCAGGCTTACGCCCTTCGGTCAGCTGGCGTCGTCCTCCATGAGGTTGCGCGTGCGGGCCACGTCGAGCGGGATGCCCGGGCCCATCGTCGTGGCCATCGTGCCCTTGATGACATAGCGACCCTTGGCCGCGGACGGCTTGAGCCGGAGCACCTCGTCGAGGGCGGCCGAGTAGTTCTCCACCAGGGCGCGGTCCTCGAAGGAGGTCTTGCCGATGATGAAGTGGAGGTTGGCGTGCTTGTCGACGCGGAACTCGATCTTGCCGCCCTTGATCTCGGTGACCGCCTTGGCGACATCCATCGTCACGGTGCCGGTCTTCGGGTTGGGCATGAGGCCACGCGGGCCGAGAACCTTGCCGAGCCGACCGACCTTGCCCATCATGTCCGGGGTCGCGACGACGGCGTCAAAGTCGAGCCAGCCGCCGGTGATCTTCTCGATGAGGTCGTCGGAACCGACATAGTCGGCGCCGGCCTCACGAGCAGCCTCGGCCTTCTCGGCGTTGGCGAAGACCAGGACCCGGGCGGTCTTGCCCGTGCCGTGCGGGAGGTTGACCGTGCCACGGACCATCTGGTCCGCCTTGCGCGGGTCGACACCGAGCCGGAAGGCCACCTCGACGGTGGCGTCATACTTCGTCGTCGACGTCTCCTTGGCCTTGCGGACCGCGTCGAGCGGGCTGTAGACCGCGCCCGCCGCGATCTTCTCCGCGGAGGCCCGGTAGTTCTTGCTGCGCTTCATTGCTGCTCCTTCGGTGCAGTGGTGGAGATGTGGTTCGCGAGCCGCGCTGGCTCTCCCACCCGGCGGACGACGTCCGCCGTGAGTCGTGCTAGCGGGCACCGACCCGTGGGTCAGTAACCCTCGGTGGTGATGCCCATCGAGCGGGCGGTGCCGGCGATGATCCGGGCCGCGTGCTCGACGTCGTTGGCGTTGAGGTCGACCATCTTCGCCTCGGCGATCTCACGCACCTGGTCGGCGGTCAGCTTGGCGACCTTGACCTTGTGCGGGGTCGACGAGCCCTTCGCGACGCCCGCAGCCTTCTTGATCAGCTCGGCAGCCGGCGGGGTCTTGGTGACGAAGGTGAACGAGCGGTCCTCGTAGACGGTGATCTCGACGGGGATGACGCTCCCGCGCTGGTGCTCGGTCGCGGCGTTGTAGGCCTTGACGAACTCCATGATGTTGACGCCGTGCTGGCCGAGGGCCGGACCGACCGGCGGTGCCGGGGTGGCCTGGCCGGCGTTGATCTGCAGCTTGATGAAGCCGGAGACCTTCTTCTTGGGGGGCATGTTTTTCCACTTCCTGATGTCGTGGGCCGACGCCGTGGGCGATGACCCGGTTGCAGTGCCCTCGTGCCCGAGGGCGGGACGTCCTTCGCCTAGAGCTTGGCGACCTGGGAGAAGGACAGCTCGACCGGGGTCTCCCGGCCGAAGATCGAGACGAGCACCTTGAGCTTCTGGGACTCGGGGTTGATCTCGGAGATCGTCGCCGGGAGGGTCTCGAAGGGGCCCTCCATGACGGTGACCGACTCGCCGATCTCGAACTCCGAGGCCGCAGGGGCGCTGGTCGAGCCGGAACCCGGACCGCCGGCGGCCGCATTCGCGGCCTTGTGCAGGTCGGGGGCGATCATGGCGACGACCTCGTCGATGGACAGCGGGAAGGGCTGGTGGGCGTTGCCGACGAAGCCGGTGACACCCGGGGTATGCCGGACCGCGCCCCAGCTCGCGTCGGTCATGTCCATCCGAACCAGGACGTAGCCAGGCATCCGGACCCGGCGGACGATCTTCTTCTGGCCGTTCTTGATCTCGGTGACCTCTTCCATGGGCACGTCGATCTCGAAGATGTAGTCCTCCATGTTGAGGGACTGGATCCGCGTCTCGAGGTTCGCCTTGACCCGGTTCTCGTACCCGGCATACGTGTGGACGACGTACCAGTCGCCGACCCGGGAGGCCAGCGCCGCACGGAACTCGGCGACGGGGTCGACGGAGTCCGGCTCGGCGCCGTTGGCCTCGAGGGCGTGCTGATCGGACACGGTGACCTACTTCCTTGCAGACGAGGCGATGGGGCTGGTGTCAGCCCTTGGAGAAGACGAAGAAGACGAGGTGCTGGAACGCCCAGTCGAGCCCCGAGACCAGCGCCATGATGATGATGACGAAGATGAGGACGACGATGGTGTAGCGGACCAGCTCGGCCTGAGTGGGCCGGACGACCTTGCGCAGCTCGTCAAGGATCTGGGCCAGGAAGAGCCGCAACCGCGCGAACCAGCCACGCTTGACCTCGCGGTCGTCACGCTCGGCGCGACCGGGACGCCGGGTCTGCGCGCTCGTGTCCGTCACGGTTCCTCTTCCTTGCCGTTGCCGATCGTCAGGTCCGCGCCGGGTGGCGCGGGGTGGTGGTGCGACGCAGGGCAGGAGGGACTCGAACCCCCAACCGCCGGTTTTGGAGACCGGTGCTCTACCAATTGAGCTACTGCCCTTCGGAGGTCACCCACGGTGGGAAACCCCGGCTGACGGCACGACAAAGCATGACGGCTGTCAACCATCCGACGTCCCAGCATACGCGACCGCGAGGGGGCCGTCGAACCGATCCAGCCTCGACGAGCGGGGTCCGCCGGCCCCTAGCCGGGTGGTCGCCCGGAGCCGGGCCACGTGCCGCACCGCCGTCCCAGGATGGGGACCGCACCGGAGGCCGCCCCACCCGGATGACAGGATGGCCCCCGTGACGACGCGTGACCACACCGCCTTGGCCGACCGCTCCCCCGCCGAGCTCGCCGCCTTCCTGACCGACCGGCAAGCGGCATACGCGAGGTTGTGCGACCTGGGCCTGACGCTCGACCTGACCCGGGGCAAGCCCTCCGCCGAGCAGCTCAACCTCAGCAACGGCCTGCTCGCCCTACCGACCCGGACCCTCGACGCGACCGGTGCGGACATCCGCAACTACGGCGGCCTGGCCGGGCTGCCGGAGCTGCGCTCGATCTTCGCCGAGCTGCTCTGCGTGCCGACGCAGCAGCTGCTCGCGGCGGGCAACTCCAGCCTCGAGGTCATGCACCAGGTGCTCGTCCACCTGCGCCTGCACGGGCGCGCGGGCTCGCCGCGACCGTGGGCCCAGGAGGAGCGGGTCGCCTTCGTCTGCCCGGTCCCCGGCTACGACCGGCACTTCACCATGCTGGCTCACCACGGCATCGAGATGATCCCGGTGCCGATGACCGCGGACGGTCCTGACCCCGACGCCGTCGCCGCAGCGGTTGCCGCCGACCCGGCGGTCAAGGGGATGTGGGTCGTCCCGACCTACGCCAACCCCACCGGCGCGGTCTGCACCCAGGAGGTCGCCGCCGCACTCGCCGCCATGCCGACGGCAGCGCCGGACTTCACGATCTTCTGGGACAACGCCTACGCGGTGCACCACCTCGGCACCGAGGAGGCCAAGAGCGCCGACCTGCTCAGCCTGTGCGCGGCCTCCGGCAACCCCGACCGCGCCTTCCTCTTCGCCTCCACCTCCAAGGTGACGTATGCCGGAGCCGGGGTCGCCTTCGTCGGCTCCTCGCCGGCGAATATCGCCTGGTACCTCGACCACCAGCAGTACGCAACGATCGGCCCGGACAAGGTCAACCAGCTCCGGCATGCCGAGCTGCTCGGCTCGGCTCAGGGCGTCCGCGACCACATGGCCCGGCACCGAGAGATCCTCGCCCCGAAGTTCGCCGCGGTCCTCGACGCCCTGCACACGGAGCTCGACGGGCTCGGGATCGCGACGTGGACGAGCCCGACCGGCGGCTACTTCGTCAACCTCGACGTCCTCGACGGCACCGCGAGCCGGGTCGTCGCGCTGGCCAAGGCGGCGGGCATCGCGCTGACCCCGGCCGGTTCGGCCTTCCCGCACGGCCACGACCCGGACGACCGGAACATCCGGCTCGCGCCGACCTTCCCCTCGCTCGAGGACGTCCGCACCGCGATGGCCGGGGTCGCCACCTGCGTCGCGCTCGCGGCCGCGGAGCGGCTCACCGGAGCGCGATGACCGCAGGGGTGAGCCGCCCCGACAGTGGCCGGTCGCTGCGCGACCTGCCGAAGGCCCACCTGCACCTGCACTTCACCGGGTCGATGCGGCACAGCACGCTGCTCGACCTCGCGGCGTTGCACGACGTCCGGTTGCCTGCCGCGCTGCTCGAGGACTGGCCGCCGCAGCTGCGTGCCACCGACGAGCGCGGGTGGTTCCGGTTCCAACGCTTGTATGACGCCGCCCGGGCCTGCGTGCGCGGCGAGGCCGACCTGCGCCGGGTGGTCCGGGAGGCCGCCGAGGACGACGCCGCCGAGGGCAGCCGCTGGCTGGAGCTGCAGGTCGACCCGACGTCATACGCGGGGCCCGTCGGGGGGCTGACCCCGATGCTGGAGATCGTCCTCGACGAGGCGGCCGCCGCGAGCGCCGTGCTGGGCACGGGGGTGGCCCTCGTCGTCGCGGCGAGCCGGGTCCGCCACCCCCTCGACGCGCGCACCCTGGCCCGGCTCGCGGCGCGATATGCCGGCACCGGACCGGGCACCGTCGTCGGCTTCGGCCTGAGCAACGACGAGCGCCGGGGCAGCATCGCCGACTTCGCCCCCGCCTTCGACATCGCTCGCCGCGCCGGCCTGGCGTGCGTGCCGCACGGCGGTGAGCTGCTCGGCGCCGACGCGGTCGCCGAGACGCTCCATCGGCTCCGGCCCGACCGGATCGGCCACGGGGTCCGCAGCATCGAGGACCTGGCCGTGCTCGACGCGGTCATCGAGCAGGGCGTCACCCTCGAGGTGTGCCCCGGGAGCAATGTCGCCCTCGGTGTCTTCGGCACCGCGGCCGAGGTGCCGCTGCGCCAGCTCGTGGCGCGCGGCGCCAAGGTCGCCCTCGGCGCCGACGACCCGCTCCTGTTCGGGAGCCGGCTGGTCGACCAGTACGCCACCGCCCGGTCCGTCGGCGCTCTGAGCGACGTGGAGCTGGCCCACCTCGCGCGGACGAGCCTGCGCGGCTCGCGGGCCCCCGCCGAGGTCGTCGCGGCCGCGGAGCGGGAGATCGACGGCTGGCTGGGCGACCGGAGCTGATTTGGCGGACCCGGCCGGCATCGAGGATGCTGGGTCGCTCACGACTCGTTCGGGCCGCCGGCTCGGGGTGCCAGGAGGAACGGCCATGTCCATCGCTCGCCAGGTGCTGGCTGCGTTCGCCGCTGCCGCCCTGGTCGCGCTGTCCGGGTGCACCGGCAGCGCCGGGGCTGAGGGCGGCGGTGCCACGTCCACCAGTGACCTCAGCTCGACGTCGCCGACGTCGCCGACGTCGCAGCCTGGGGGGTCGAGCTCGGCCCCCACCGATCCGGGCACCCCGTCGGCGACCACACCGACCGCCCCGGCGGGCCCGACGGCGACGGTCGCGGTCCGCGCGTCGATCACCGACCCGGCCCTTGGCCACGTCATCACGGTCCGCCAGGTCCAGCGGGGCTGGGCCTGGCCGCAGGGCGACACCGTTGCCGCGGGGCTCTTCGAGCTCGTCGCCGTCCAGATGACCTGGCAGGCGGGCACGGCATACACCGCGTCGCTCTCGCCGGACATGTTCACGCTCGGCTCCGGCGCGCGCCTGCCCAATCTCGTCGACCCGGTCATCGATGCCACCCTCGTGGCCGAGTCGATGCCGATCCTCCCGGCGACGCTGCCCTACGGGAAGTCCGCGACGGGATGGCTGGTCTTCAAGATCGAGCCCATCGGCGCCAAGGCGCTCAGCCTCATCTACACCCGACCCACGACGGTCGTCTCCGGCGGGGAGACCATTCCCGCGAAGACCTTCACGGTCCCGCTCACCTGAGCGGACCTGCCCGGGCACCCAGGGGGCCCGCACCGCTGCTCGGGACCTGCGCTCGTGGACTCCAGCTCGTGGACTCCAGTGGCGCTGATGGCATCGAGCGCGATGCCATCAGCGGCCTCGGGCGTCCATGAGCTGCGTCCGTGCCCAGTCCACCCGGACGAAGGCTCGAGTTCACTGCCTCCTGGCCGGGCTGGGGTCATTCGCCGCCGAGGTCGAGGCCGACGAGGACCGGCTCGTTCTCGAGGACCACCCCGAACCGGTCGGCCACGCCGTCCCGGACGGTGCGCGCCAGCGCGAGGATGTCGGCAGCGGTCGCGCCACCGCGGTTGGTCACCGCGAGGGTGTGCTTGGTCGACAGGGTCGCCGGCCCCGGCATGCCGAAGCCCTTCCCGAACCCGGCCCGCTCGATGAGCCACGCCGCGCTCGTCTTCACCAGCCCTGGACCGCCGGGGTAGACCGGAGCGAGGACGCCGTCCCCGAGCTGCCCGGCCACCCGGGCCTGCAGTGCCTCGAGCCGCTCAGGGGTGAGCACCGGGTTGGTGAAGAAGGACCCGCAGCTCCACGTGTCGTGGTCTGCGGCGTCCAGGACCATGCCCCGGCGACGCCGCTGCTCCAGGACCGCCTCCCGCACCTGCCTCAGCGGGGCCCGCTCCCCCAGCGCCACCCCGAGGCCGGTCGCGAGGTCGGCATACCGGATCGGGGTCGACAAGTCCCCGAGCGAGAGCTGGAAGGCGACGTCGAGGACGACATACCGGCCGGTGCCGCCGTAGGTGGCGGACTTGAAGGTCGACGTGCGGTAGCCGAAGCCGCAGTCCGCGGCCGCGACGCTGCGGACCGCGCGGGCCTGACGGTCCCAGACCCGAACGGTGGCGATGGTCTGCGCGACCTCCTGGCCGTAGGCGCCGACATTCTGGACCGGGGTGGTCCCGGCACACCCCGGTATGCCGGACAGCGCCTCGACCCCCACCCAGCCCTCCGCGACGGCCCGCTCGACGAGGTCGTCCCAGCTCTCACCGGCGGCGACCCGGACGAAGGCACCGCTGCACCGGTCGGCGGACTCGACCCGCACGCCCGTCGTCGCGACCTTGACGACCGTTCCCGCGAAGCCGGCATCGCTGATGACGACATTCGAGCCGCCGCTGAGGACCAGGACGGGCACCTCCGCGTCGTCGGCCTCGCGGACCGCGTCGACCAGCTCGTCGGTCGTCGTCACCGTGACGAGCCGCGCGGCCGGGCCACCGACGCGCATGGTCGTCAGCGGGGCGAGCGGGACGTCGACCTGCTCGGTCACCGTCATCGGGTCCGGTCCGCGGCTAGTCGAGCTGGACGACGGCGAGGCAGCGGCCGAGCACCTTGTCCGGCCCGCAGGTCACCCCGAGCTCGACGGTGGCGCGCCGGGTCGTCTCGTCGGTGGCGGTGACCACCCCGGTCACGGCGAGGTCGGCGCCCTCGGCATAGGGGACGACGACGGGCTTGGTGAACCGGGTGGAGTACTCGACCACCCGCCCGGCGTCGCCGACCCAGGCGCTGACGATCTCGATGGCGCTGCCCATGGTGAACATCCCGTGGGCGATGACGTCCGGCAGCCCGACCGAGACGGCGAAGCGCTCGTCCCAGTGGATCCGGTTGCGGTCCAGCGAGGCCCCGGCGTACTGGACGAGCCGCGCCCGGTCGACATGGACGGTCAGGGCCGGCAGAGCCTCACCGACGGAGACCTCGGCGAACCGGCGCACGCTCATGACCCCTCCCCCCGGACGACGATGGTCGAGGTCGCGGTGGTCAGCGGTTCGCCGCCGGCGCTGGTCAGCTCGCTGCGGGTGACGACCATGGAGTGGCCACCGGCCTGGCGGATCGAGTCCACGGTGAGCGTCCCGACGACGACGTCGCCAGCGGTGAGCGGGCGGTGGTGGACGAACTTCTGCTCGCCGTGGACCACCCGGCTGAAGTCGATGCCGGCGTCCGGGTCGACGATGAGCTGGTGGTCGCAGAGCTGGGCGATGAGCACGGCGAAGGTCGGGGGGGCGATGACGTCGGCGTACCCGCGCTCGCGGGCGACCTGCGGGTCGACGTGGACCGGGTCCGCAGCACCCACCGCCTCGGCGAACTCGCGGATCTTGGCCGCCGAGACGACATACGGGGCCGTGGGCGGGAAGGTGCGCCCGGCGAAGGCGGGGTTCACAGCCATGGTGACCACCCTAACGGGCCTCCCCCAAGGGGAGCCTCCTGCGCCCGAAGACAGCGCTGCTCCCCAGCCGGACCGGCGGGGAGCAGGGCGGATGGCGCGCCGGAGGTCGGCGCGAGCGGAGCGGTCAGCGGGTCTCGCGGTGGGCGGTGTGCTTGCCGCACTTGGGGCAGAACTTCTTCATCTCCAGACGGTCCGGGTCGTTGCGCCGGTTCTTCTTGGTGATGTAGTTGCGGTCCTTGCAGTCCACGCACGCCAGGGTGATCTTCGGACGGACGTCGGTGGTCTTGCTGGCCACGGTCTACCTGCTCTCGGGGTCGTGCTCGGCGGTCGGAGGGTGCCGCGCGCAGCGTACGGCGGCACAAGGGTCCAGGATACGCCAGCGCTTGGGGCGCGGCCGAATCCCAGCCGTAGCGGGAGCGGGGCTCGATCCCGCGACCTCACGATTATGAGTCGTGCGCTCTGACCAGCTGAGCTATCCCGCCGTGGACCGATGTGCCGCCACGAACGTGCGCGACCTCGGTCGGAGCCCCCTGTCGGAATCGAACCGACGACCTTTTCCTTACCATGGAAACGCTCTGCCGACTGAGCTAAGGGGGCCTGGCCTGCGGGGGTCCTGCGCCTTCGCACAGGGCCTTCCGGCGCCGCGTCGAGGGTACACGCTCGGGCAGGCCGCGGTGAAATCGGGTCGGCCGCCCCGGCGGCAGGCATGATGTCCGGTATGGCGCCCCCCCGACCCCGATCGACCCGCGTGACCACCGACCCCGACCAGTACGTGCGGCTGCGTGTCGTCCCGGGCGACCTGTGGCGGGCCGGCTGGGTCGTCGTCGGCGTCCTCGCGGCGGCCGCAGTGCTGCGCTGGGTGCTCGCCGACGGCGGCAATGTCATCTTCACCCTCGTCTTCTCCTTCATCGCCAGCGTCGCCATGGAGCCGGCCGTCGGCTGGCTCAGTCAGCACATGTCCCGGGGCAAGGCGGCCCTGCTCGTCATGGTCGGCGTGGGGCTGGCGGGCCTGGTCTTCCTCGTCGCCTTCGGCCGGCTGCTCGGCGAGCAGATCGCGACCTTCGCGACGACCCTGCCCGATCTCGCCCAGTCCGCGGTGACCTGGGTTAACCAGCGCTTCGGCGCGTCGATCAGCTACCAGGACGTCCTCGACAAGCTCGGCCTGGGCGCCGGGACGCTCACCTCCGTCGCGACGAGTGTCGCCGGCGGGCTGCTCGGCTTCGTCATCCAGGTGCTCTCGGCCGCCTTCGGGACGCTGACCTTCGCCTTCTTCACCTTCTACTTCTCCGCCGACGCGCCCCGGCTGCGGAACTGGATGGCCCAGCTCTTCCCGCCGGACCGCCAGGAGATCATCGACACCGTCTGGTCCCTCTCGGTGCGCAAGACCGGCGGGTATGTCGCAGCCCGCCTCGTCCTCGCTGCCGTCTGCGGCGGGGCCGCGGCGATCTTCATGCTCATCATCGGGATGCCGTACTGGCTGGCCCTGGGCATCTGGACCGGCGTCGTCGCCCAGTTCGTCCCCACGGTCGGCACCTATATCGCCATCGCCCTGCCGGTGCTCATCGGCCTGGTCGGCCCGCAGCCCTGGCAGGGGGTCGCCGTCCTCGCCTTCGCCCTGGTCTACCAGCAGATCGAGAATGTCACCCTCGAGCCGCGGATCAGCGCCTCTGCGGTCGATGTCCACCCCGCGGTCTCCTTCGCCGCGGTGATGTTCGGGGCGTCCCTGTTCGGGGTCGGTGGCGCCTTCGTGGCGGTGCCGATGGCCGCGCTGATGCTCGCGCTCTTCGACATCTACGCCAACAAGTACGAGGTGGCCGAGCTCGACGACGCGGTCTTCGCACCGCCGGAGGGCGACGAGTCGGACGCGGACGAGGCTGCAGCCCGGGAGGCCCGGGAGGCCTGAGCGTCGCTCAGCACTCGATAACGTTGACGGCCAGGCCGCCCCGGGCGGTCTCCTTGTACTTGGACTTCATGTCCCGGCCGGTGTCGCGCATCGTCTTGACGACGGTGTCGAGCGACACGACGTGCGTGCCGTCACCGCGCAGCGCGGTCCGCGCCGCCGTGATGGCCTGGACCGCCGCGACGGCATTGCGCTCGATGCAGGGCACCTGGACGAGTCCACCGACCGGGTCGCAGGTCAGCCCCAGGTTGTGCTCCATCCCGATCTCCGCGGCATTCTCGACCTGGGCGGGCGTGCCGCCGAGGACCGCGGCGTACGCGCCGGCGGCCATCGAGCACGCGGAGCCGACCTCACCCTGGCACCCCACCTCGGCCCCCGAGATCGACGCGCACTCCTTGTAGATGACCCCGATCGCCCCCGCGGTGAGCAGGAAGCGGACGACGCCGAAGTCGTTCGCCCCGGGAACGAACTCGGTGTAGTACTTCAGCACAGCAGGGACGATCCCGGCCGCGCCATTCGTCGGTGCCGTGACGACCCGACCCCCGGCGGCGTTCTCCTCGTTGACCGCGAGCGCGTAGAGGGTGATCCAGTCCATCCCACGCAGCGGGTCGCCACTGTCCACCTCGACGGCGAGCCTTCGGACCAGCTCGGGGGCCCGGCGCCGGACCCGGAGCGGACCGGGGAGGATGCCCTCGGTGTAGAGGCCGTTGTGGATGCACTCCTCCATGACCGACCAGATGTGCAGCAGGCCGTCACGGACCTCGGCCTCGGTGCGCCAGGACAGCTCGTTGTCGAGCATCACCCCGGCGATCGACTTCCCGCTGTCCTCACACCGCGCGAGCAGCTCGTCGCCGGTCTGGAAGGGGTGGGCGATCGGGGTGTGGTCGTGGACGACGGCATCGTCGACGGTCTCCTCCGACGCCACGACGAAGCCGCCGCCGATCGAGTAGTACTCCCGCTCCCGGATCACCTCGCCCTTGCTGCGGGCGATGAAGGTCATCCCGTTCGGGTGAGCCGGCAGCCGGGTCAGCGGGTGCCAGCGGAGGTGTCTCGGTTCGTCATACGAGATGTCGTGCCGACCGCCGAGGGCGAGCCGACCGGAGGTGCGGATGCCGTCGAGCAGCCCCTGGACCGCGCGCGGGTCCACCGTCTCGGGGACATGACCAGCCAGACCGAGGAGGACCGCGGTGTCGGTGCCATGGCCCTTGCCGGTGGCCCCGAGCGAACCGTAGAGGTCGACGATCACCTCATCGGCCCGGTCGACCAGCCCGTCGCGCTCCAGCCCGGCGACGAAGCGGTGCGCGGCGCGCATCGGGCCGACGGTGTGCGAGCTCGACGGGCCGATGCCGACGGAGAACAGGTCGAACACGCTCAGCGCCATACCGGCCTCCTCGCCGAGGGTGAGAAGACGAGGGTATGGCGCCGAGGCGTCGGCGTCACCGCAGCGATGCGTACAAGGGGTACTTGGCCGCCAGCGCGGCGGTGCGGGCCTTGAGCGCGGCGACCGCCTCGTCGTCGAGCTCGGGCTGCAGGGCCAGGGCGATGACGTCGGAAACCTCGCGGAAGTCCTCGTCCTGGAAGCCGCGGGTCGCCAGCGCCGGGGTGCCGATCCGCAGCCCCGAGGTGACCATCGGCGGGCGCGGGTCGTTGGGGACGGCGTTGCGGTTGACGGTGATGCCGATGGTGTGCAGCCGGTCCTCGGCCTGCCGCCCGTCGAGCACCGAGTCGACAAGGTCGACGAGGACGAGGTGGACGTCGGTGCCGCCGGAGAGCACCTTGACCCCGGCCGCGCGGGCGTCCTCGGCGAGGAGCCGCTCGGCGAGGATCTTGGCGCCGGACAGGGTGCGCCGCTGCCGGTCCTTGAACTCCTCACCCGCAGCGACGAGGAAGGACACCGCCTTGGCGGCGATGACGTGCTCGAGCGGGCCACCCTGCATGCCGGGGAAGACCGCCGAGTTCATCTTCTTGGCCAGCGCCTCGTCGTTGGTGAGGATGATCCCGCCGCGCGGCCCACCGAGGGTCTTGTGCGTCGTCGAGGTCGTCACGTGGGCGTGCGGCACCGGGTTGGGGTGCAGCCCCGCGGCGACCAGGCCGGCGAAGTGCGCCATGTCGACCATGAGGTAGGCGCCGACCTCGTCGGCGATCTCACGGAACCGGGCGAAGTCGAGCTGGCGCGGGTAGGCCGACCAGCCGGCGATGATCATCGTCGGCTTGTGCTCCCGGGCCAGCGCGGCGACCTCGTCCATGTCGACCAGGCCGGCGCCGTCGACGTGGTAGGGCACGACCGTGAACATCTTGCCCGAGTAGTTGATCCGCATCCCGTGGGTGAGGTGCCCACCGTTGGCCAGGTCCAGGCCCATGATCGTGTCGCCCGGCTGGAGCAGGGCGAAGAAGACCGCGGTATTGGCCTGTGCCCCGGAGTGCGGCTGGACATTGGCGTATGCCGAACCGAACAACGAGCAGATGCGCTCGATGGCGAGCGCCTCGATGACGTCGACGTGCTCGCAGCCGCCGTAGTACCGCCGGCCCGGGTAACCCTCGGCGTACTTGTTGGTCGCCACCGAGCCCTGGGCCTGGAGCACCGCGACCGGCGCGAAGTTCTCGCTGGCGATCATCTCCAGGGTCGACTCCTGACGGTCGCGCTCGGCGGCCAGTGCGGCGGCGACCTGGGGGTCGACGATGGCGAGCGGGTCGTTGAGGACGTCCACGGTCAGCCTTCGATCAGGGCGGAGTAGGCGGCGGCGTCCATGGTCTCGCCGGTGGCGGTGACCGCCACGGTGAACATCCAGCCCGCGCCATAGGGGTCCGTGTTCACCGCGGACGGGTCGTCGGCCAGGGCCTCGTTGACCGCGGTGACCTCGCCGGTGACCGGCGAGTACAGGTCGCTGACCGACTTGGTCGACTCGACCTCGCCGCACGGCTCGCCGGCGGTGACGGCCGAGCCCACCGACGGCAGGTCGACATAGACGACATCGCCGAGGGCCGACGCCGCGTGGTCGGTGATGCCGATCGTCGCGCTGTCGCCGTCGACGCGCAGCCACTCGTGCTCGGCGGTGTACAGCAGCTCGGTCGGGACGGACATGGGTGCTCCTTCGTGGGGTGGGTCTGCGGACGAGAGGGTCAAAGCGGGGTGGGCGTTCGGGCGGACTGGTGCGACTCGGGCGCGGTGTCGGTCACCGAGTCCGAGCGTAGAACGGAAGCGAGACCACCGTCGCCGGGACGCGCGTGCCGCGGACGTCGACGACCAGCTCGGTGCCCGGCTCGGAGTGCGCGGTGTCGACATACGCCATCGCGATGGGGTGGCCCAGCGTGGGTGAGGGGGCACCGCTGGTCACCGTGCCGACGACCGTCCCGTCGGCGTCGAGGACGGGGTACCCCGAGCGCGGTGCCCGGCGGCCCTCCGGGTGCAGCCCGACCCGGATCCGGGCGACCGGGTGGGTGGCCCGCTCGGCGAGGGCGGCCTTGCCGACGAAGTCCCCGGCCTTCTTGAGCCCGACGATCCGGCCCAGCCCCGCCTCATGGGGCGTCAGCTCGACGGACAGCTCGTTGCCGTAGAGCGGCATCGCGGCCTCGAGGCGCAGCGAGTCGCGGCAGGCCAGCCCGCAGGGGATCAGCCCCTGGTCCGCACCGGCCGCGCTGACCGCCGCCCAGATCGCCGGCGCGTCGGCGGGGCTGCAGAAGATCTCGAAGCCGTCCTCCCCGGTGTAGCCGGTGCGGGCGAGGTATGCCGACCGCCCGGCGACGGTGCCGGTGGCGATCGTGTAGTACGCCAAGCCCGGCAGGTCGACCTCGGTCAGCGGGCTGAGGATCGACGCGGCGTTCGGGCCCTGGATCGCCAGCAGCGACCAGTCGTCGCAGCGGTCGAGGACCTGGGCGTCATACCCACCGACCCGCTCCTGAAGGGCGCGCAGGACAACCTGGGCGTTGGACGCATTGGCGACCACGAGGAAGTGCTCGTCGGCGAGCCGGTAGACGATGAGGTCGTCGAGGATGCCGCCGTCCTCGCGGCAGATCATCGTGTACTTCGCCTTGCCCACCGCGAGCACGCTGATCGCGGAGACGACCGCGTAGTCGAGGAACTGCCCCGCCTGCGGCCCGGTCACCTCGATCTCACCCATGTGGGAGAGGTCGAAGAGCCCGGCGGTCTGGCGGACCGCGTGGTGCTCGGCCAGCTCGCTGCCATAGCGCAGCGGCATCGACCAGCCGGCGAAGTCGGTGAACTGGGCGCCGAGAGCGGCGTGGACGTCATATAGAGCGGTTGGCTTGGCCATCGCTTCATCCTTGTCAGGTCGGCGCTGCGCGGCGCAGGGGGAAGCCGACGGCGGCGCCGTCGGCAGCCTCCCCGCTCTGTCGGATGACCTGAGAGCTTCACCCGCGACCCGCGCGTGGCGCCAGGTCGGGGCTTGCACCGTGGGTGCGAGCCGGTGGACGGCCGGCGCGCTTTCCAGAGTTCGCCTCACCCGAGCGGTGCGTGGACCTGAGAGATTCCGGGAAGTGGTTGCTCCTTCGGCGGGGCCCGATGTCGGGCCCGCTTCTCCCGCCCGGGCTGCTAGCGGCGCGATATGGAGTTCTCGTGTGGCTTGACGGTATGGCGGCCGGGCGGGCCCCGTCAAAGGGGTCCCACGACGGCGAATCCTCGTGGCAGTCCATACCCATTCCGGCCCGGCGCGCCGTCATACCGGCTCGGTGGGCTTGTGGCGAGCACTCCAACGTGCAGTACCGCCGTTGGTCGCCCCTTTTGTCCCGGTATGCCGCCCCGAAATCCCACTACTGCACGTTTGACGGTCGGGGCCGCCCGCACGAAGCCGCGAGCGGAGGCGTCCGCTCCTTTGTCACCCGGTGACAAGAAACTCGTGAGGCGTCCGAGGCGTGGCACAAGAGATCTATTGCCCCAAGCGGGATACTGGAAGGGTGACCCGTCCAGCTCGTGCTGCCCATCGAGTCGTCTCGGCCATCACCAAACCCCTCACCACGCCCCTCGGGGTCGAGGACTTCGTCGCGCTGGTCAACCCGCTGTCCTCGCGCCGTCAGCTGCGCGGCATCGTCACCGGGATCGTCGCGGAGACGACCGACTCGGCGACGATCACCTTCCGCCCCGGCCGCGGCTGGCAGGCCCACCACGCCGGCCAGTGGGCCCGGATCGGCGTCGAGATCGACGGCGTGCGGCACTGGCGGTCGTACTCGCTGAGCACCGGCGCCGGCGAGGAACCCGCCATCACCGTGACGGCCATCGGCAAGGTCTCCGACCACCTGGTCCACCGCACCCGGGTCGGCGACATCCTCTTCCTCGCGCCGCCGCAGGGCGACTTCGTCCTCCCGACCGGGCCTCGACCGCTGTTGATGATCACCGCGGGGTCGGGCATCACCCCGGTCATGTCGATGGTCCGCACCCTGGTGCGTCAGCGCACCGACGCCGACGTCGTCCTCATCCACTCCTCCCGGGACCGCACCGACGCGCTCTTCTTCGACGAGCTCCTCGACCTCGCGGACCGCCACGACGGCCTCACCGTGGTCTCGTGGTTCACCAGCGATCGCGGCCGGATCGACCTCGGCCAGGCCCGTGACCTCGACGTGGTCTGCCCGGACTGGCGGACCCGGACGACCTACCTCTGCGGTCCCGCCGAGATGCTCGACGCCGCGACCGAGCACTGGCGTGGCGAGGACCTCGACCACCAGCTCGTCGTCGAACGCTTCGCCCCCGCGCTGCTGCCCGGCGCCGGCGGGGTCGGCGGGGTCGTCCAGTTCGAGAAGTCGGACAAGGAGGCCAATGCCCCCGGCGACACCACGCTGCTGGAGGTCGGCGAGTCCGCGGGGGTCGTCATGCCCAGCGGCTGCCGGATGGGCATCTGCCGGACCTGCCTGACCCCGCTGCGCGCCGGACAGGTGCGCGACCTGCGCACCGGCGAGGTGCACGGCGAGGAAGGCGACCTCATCCAGACCTGCGTCAACGCCGCCGCCGGCCCCGTCCAGCTCGACATCTGAACCCTCGAGGAGCCCCATTCATGACTGCCACGGCAGCGCACCCGTCCGACCTGGACACGGTCCCCTCGTTCATCAGTCCCTCCGGCCGCCGTGAGGTCGCCGCCGTCCGGACTGCGCCGCGCCCGGAGGCGGCCCGGCACCTCAGCGACGAGCAGGTCGAGGCGCTCGGCCGCGAGCTCGACGCCCTTCGCGACGAGATCATCGCCAGCCGCGGAGCCGCCGATGCGGCATACATCAAGAAGGTCATCAAGGCCCAGCGGACCCTCGAGCTCGGTGGCCGCGGCATGCTGCTCCTCTCGGTCAACCCGCTCGCCTGGGTCGCCGGCACCGGGATGCTCTCGGTGGCGAAGATCCTCGAGAACATGGAGATCGGCCACAACGTCCTGCACGGCCAGTGGGACTGGATGCGCGACCCGGATATCCACTCCACGCAGTGGGAGTGGGACTTCGTCGCCCCGGCCGACGGCTGGAAGCACACCCACAACGACGTCCACCACACCTGGACCAATGTCGTCGGCAAGGACCGCGACGTGGGCTACGCCCTGCTGCGGATGAGCGAGGACCAGCCGTGGACGTGGTGGAACCTCGGCAACCCGGTCTACAACATGGTCCTCGCGCCCTTCTTCGAGTGGGGCATCGCGTTCTACGACCTCGAGCTCGACGAGGTGGCCGCCGGCCGCAAGACCAAGGCGGCGCTGCGCCGTGACCTGCGCAAGCTCGGCCGCAAGACCTGGCGGCAGGCGCTGAAGGACTATCTCGCCACCCCGGCGGTCGCGGTCGTCACCGGCTCGGCGGTGCCCGCGCTGATCGGCACCTTCACCGCAAATACGGTGCGCAACATCTGGGCCCACTCGGTCATCTTCTGCGGCCACTTCCCCGACGGCGCCGTGCAGTTCCCGGCCGAGTCGGTCATCGGTGAGTCCCGCGGCGACTGGTACATCCGGCAGATGCTCGGCTCGGCCAATATCTCCGGCTCGAAGACCTTGCACCTCATGACCGGCAACCTCTCGCACCAGGTCGAGCACCACCTCTTCCCCGACCTGCCGAGCAACCGGTATGCCGAGATCGCCCCGCGGGTCCGGGCGCTCTGCGACACCTATGGCCTGCCGTACACGACCGGGCCGATGTGGCGTCAGGTCGCCTCGGCGTGGGCGCGGGTGTTCCGGATGGCGCTGCCGTAACGGGTGCCCGGCACGCGGCGGCGCGGCGGTCCCCCGCTCAGGGGTGCAGCCCTGCTCCCAGCGGGAGGTTCCGTATGACGGCGAAGGCGAGCAGGACCACCGCCAGCGGTCGGTAGACCCGCGCGTCGAGCGCCAGTCCGGCGACCGGAGCGCCGGCCCGGACCGACCGACCCGCCCACCGCACCGCCCAGACCCCGCCGGTGACCGCGAATGCCACCGCGAGGACATTGGCGTGCAGGGCGGCCACGAGGTCACCACGGGCCAAGGCCGCCAGGCTGCGCAGCCCGCCACACAGGGGGCACCACAGCCCGGTCGTCGCATGCAACGGGCACCGGGTGAGCCCGACGAGGCTCCCGGCGCCCAAGGCGGCGGCCGCAGCCACCACCTCGGCGCCGGGGAGCCTGGTCAGCGAGCGGGTCACCTCGACGTGCTCACTTCTGGACCGACACCGCCACCGAGCCGACGATCTTGTCGGCGATGGTCTGGCGCTTGGCGTCCCAGAGCGGGAAGAACCAGCCGACAAGGCACAAGAAGGTGTCGGCAAGGTGCGCCACATCGCGCAGGAAGGCCCCGCCAGTGCCCAGGGGCTGGCCGGTGGACTCCTTGAGGACGGTGACCCCGGCGACCTTGCGGCCGATCGTCTGGCCCTGGCCGCCCTTCATCCAGCGGTTCCACACCGCGACCGCCACCACGTAGACGAACCCGATGAGGTAGAGGAACCCGATGCCACGGGTGGCGGACGGGCCGTAGAGGTTCGTGAGAATCGTGCCGGGCGCGGCGATCAAGGCGTCGACGAGGTAGCCGACGACTCGCTGGCTCCACGGTGCGAGCGGGCCGACTCCAACAGCGGGCGGCAGGGTCGGGAAGCCCATCGGTGGTGCCGACGGTGCGGGCGGCATCGGCGGGGCGGCATACGGGTTGTCACCCCACGAGGGCTGGGCAGGCGGGACATCCGCGGGGGGAGCCATCGCCGGAGGCGGCGGCGGGACCGGCATGGCCTGGGCCGGCGGCGCGGCGGGCGAGGCGGGCGGCACGGGAGGGACGGCGGGAGCGGCAGGGGGCTGCCAGGGCACCGGGTCGGCAGTGGGGTCGACGGGCTCCCCCGGCGGGGGCGGCGGGGGCGGCGGGATGGTCATGGTCGTCCTCTCGGGATGAGACGCGGCGGGCGGCCGGTGCCCCGACAGTAGCGAGGCAGGGGCCGAGTGTGGCCGATCTCCGGTGGAACTGCCGCGCGTCACCCTGCTAGCAAAGGGGTATGTCGACCGCCTACACCGCCTTCCGCGCCGCCCGCGACGACCTGCTCGAGCACGGCAGCGACTATGACACCACCGTTCGTACCTTTCGCTGGCCCGACGTCGGGCAGACCTTCTCCTGGGCCATCGACTGGTTCGACTCGATCGGCCGCGGCAATCCCGCCCGCGCCCTGTGGATCGTCGAGGAGGACGGGTCGGAGGCGACCTACACCTTCGACGAGATGGTGACCCGCTCCGACAAGCTGGCCGCGCACCTGCGCGAGCTCGGCGTCGGGAAGGGCGACCCGGTCCTGCTCATGCTCGGCAACCAGGTCGAGCTGTGGGACTCGATGCTCGCCCTGATGAAGATCGGCGCGGTCATCTCGCCGACGACGGTCGCGCTCGGCACGGCCGACCTCATGGACCGGGTGACCCGGGCCCGGGCGACGGCGATCATCGTCAACCCGGTCGACGCCGGCAAGCTCGCCGAGCTGCCCGGGTCGATCTTGCGGATGGCCATCGGACCGGTCCCCGCCGAGGTCGCCGCAGGCCAGGTCTTCCACGACATCCTCCCCGCACAGGAGCGGACCGATGCGCCGCCGTGTGCGGTCGTCACCGCCGCCGGTGACCCGGTGCTCTACTACTTCACCTCGGGGACGACGAAAAAGCCCAAGCTCGTCGAGCACACCCAGGTGTCCTATCCCGTGGGGCACCTGTCGACGATGTTCTGGCTCGGCGTGCGCCCGGGGGATGTCCACCTGACGATCTCCTCCCCCGGCTGGGCCAAGCATGCATGGAGCCTCTTCTTCGCCCCGTGGATCGCCGAGGCGACGGTCTTCGTCTACAACTACTCGCGCTTCGACGCGATGGCGCTGATGGCGCAGATGCGCCGGGCCGGGGTGACCACCTTCTGCGCCCCGCCCACCGTCTGGCGGATGCTCATCCAGGCCGACCTCTCCGGGGGCGCCGGCGTGCTGCGTGAGGCGATCGGGGCCGGTGAGCCGCTCAACCCCGAGGTCATCGACCAGGTGAAGAAGCACTGGGGCGTGACGATCCGGGACGGTTTCGGCCAGACCGAGACGACCTGCCTGATCGGCAACTCCCCCGGCCAGCGGGTCGTCATCGGCTCGATGGGCCGGCCCATGCCCGGCGTGCCGATCGTCCTCATCGACGCCGCGACCGGCGAGCCGATCACCAGCGCCACCGGTGAGGGCGAGATCTGCCTCGACCTGTCCCGCCGTCCGCTCAACCTCATGACCGGGTACCTCGACGACCCGGACCAGTCCGCCTCGGTCACCGCCGGTGGGTACTACCACACCGGCGATGTCGCCTCCCGCGACGAGGACGGGTACATCACGTATGTCGGCCGGACCGACGACGTCTTCAAGTCCTCGGACTTCAAGGTCTCGCCCTTCGAGGTCGAGTCGGTCCTGCTCGAGCACCCGGCCGTCGCCGAGGCCGCGGTGGTCCCCGCCCCCGACCCGGTGCGCCTGGCGGTGCCGAAGGCGTACGTCATGCTCGCCGCGGGCTGGGAGCCCAACGAGGAGACCGCCTTCCAGATCCTCAAGTATGCGCGGGAGCATCTCGCGCCCTTCCTGCGGGTGCGCCGGATCGAGTTCGGTGAGCTGCCGAAGACGATCTCCGGGAAGATCCGCCGGGTCCAGCTGCGCGCCGAGGAGGACCGACGCGACGCCGAGGGTGCGGTGCCGGCCACCGAGTACCGGGACGACCAGTTCCCGGCGCTGAAGGGCTGACGGGGGCACGCGTCGACACCCCGCGGCCAGGGTGGACTAGGGCGAGGCAGAGAACTGCCGCCGGTAGGTCGACGGCGACACCCCGACCGAACGCTGGAAGAGCTGGCGGAGCAGCGCCCCTGAGCTCAGGCCGCAGGCGTGGGCGATCGACTCGACGTCCGCGTCGGTGCCCTCGAGGAGACGGCGGGCCAGGCCGACCCGCTGCTCGGTGACCCACCGGTGCGGGCTGGACCCGACCTCGGCCGCGAACCGCCTGGCGAAAGTGCGCTCGGACACTTGAGCCCGGGCGGCCAGCTCAGCGACGCTGTGCGGCCTGTCGAGGTGTGCCACGACCCAGTCGAGCACCGGCTGCAGGCTCGTCGAGCTCGGCTCGAGGATCGGGCTCTCGACATACTGGCGCTGGCCACCCGAACGGTGCGGGGGCACGACCATGCGCCGGGCGATCCGGGCGGCGACCTGCGCGCCATGGTCCGCGCGGACCAGGTGCAGGCACGCGTCGATACCGGCGGCGGTGCCGGCGCTGGTGAGCACCGGACCGTCCTCGACATAGAGGACGTCGAGGTCGACCTGGGCGAGCGGGTACCGACGCGCAAGCGCGTCGGCATACCGCCAATGGGTGGCGCAGCGACGCCCGTCAAGGAGGCCGGCCGCCCCGAGCATGAACGCACCGGAGCACACCGACATGACCCGCGCACCTCGCTCGACCGCGTCGCGCAGAACGGTGAGGAAGGGCTCGGGGAAGGGGCCATCCGCCGGGCCGGCGGGTACGGCGACAAGATCGGCGTCCGCGGCACCCTCGAGCCCGTGGGAGGCGACGACTGCGAAGCCGCTCGATGTCGGCACCGGTCGACTCGGGTCGAGGGCACAGACCCGGAAGTCGAACGCCGGCACACCGTCGTCGGTGCGGTCGATGCCGAAGACCTCAGCGAGGACCCCGAGCTCGAAGGCCGCGGCGCGAGATGCGAGCAGGGCAGCGACGACCTGAACCATCGGACCAGAATGGCAGAAAACAAACGAAGAACGCCAGATCTGCCACTGGTGGCCTGATTGCTACTATCGCAGGATTAACGACATGGTCATCATCCTTCTCCTCGCAGCCCTCGCCCTGCTCGTCGTCACGCTCGAGCGAAGCCACCGGCGGGCCGCCGACTCGCCCTCCGGAGCATTCCACCGCCCTGCCGTCCCCGGCGGCGATCGCGATATCGCACGGGTCCGGGCCGAGCTGACCGCACTGGCGGCGGGCGGCCGATCCGTCGACCACCCCTCAAGCGTCCGCCGCTGACCGCTCCTGCGCCGCGGCCAGCCGGGCACTGAGAATGTCCCGGTCGACCGGCTCGGTCGCCAGCCGGAGCGCCTCCCGGTCGGCCGCGGTCGCCTCGTCGGTGCGGCCCAGCCGCCGGAGCAGCTCGGCTCGAGTGGCGTGCAGCAGGTGGTAGCCGCTGAGCCGGTGAGCGAGCGCGTCGACCTCGTGGAGGGCACGTTCCGGGCCGGCATACTCCGCCAGCGCCACCGCCCGGTTGAGCCGGATCACCGGAGACCCGTCATACCGGACCAGGACGTCATACAGCGTGAGGATCTGCAACCAGTCGGTCTCGGCCCAGGTGGGCGCGCTGGCGTGGCAGGCAGCGATGGCAGCGTGCAGCTGGAAGCGACCAGGGCGGCGCCAGACTGCGGCCCGTTCGAGGTACCGCTCGGCCGAGGCGATGGCGCGGTGGTCCCACCGGGACCGGTCCTGGTCGGGGAGGAGGACCAAGGAGCCGTCGGCGTCGAAGCGAGCGCGCGCGCGGGCCTGTTGCAGGGTGAGCAGGCCGAGCAGGCCCCAGGCCTCGGGCTCGCCGGGCAGGGTCGCGCAGACCAGCTCGGCGAGCCACACCGCGTCCGCGGCCAGCCCACCCTGCCCCGCTGCCGAGGGGTCGAGGAAGGCCGCGGTGTACGCGAGGCAGACGACCGTGAGGACATCGTCGAGTCTGGCGGGCAGCTCCTCCGGGCCCGGGATGGCCAGCGGGATGCCGGCCGACCCGATCTTGCGCTTGGCCCGGACGATCCGCTGCGCGACCGTTGGCTCCGGCACAAGGAAGGCCGCCGCGATGCGCGCCGTCGTCAGACCGACGACGGCGCGCAGCGTGAGCGCGAGCCGGGCCTCGACGGCCAGCGCGGGGTGGCAGCAGCCGAAGAGCAGGGGCACGCGGTCATCGGCGTCGGCGGGGCCCGGCAGGCCGTCCGACCAGGACGGGCCGTCGAGCGGGCCGTCCAGCGCGCTGTCGAGCGGGCCGTCGAGCCCGCCCTCGAGACGGCGTTGCCGGGCGCGCCGGCGGAGCAGGTCGACGGCCCGGTGTTTCGCCGCCGTCGTGAGCCAGGCGCCCGGGACGTCGGGCAGGCCGTCGCGCCGCCACGAGTGCAGCGCGCTGACGAGCGCCTCCTGGACCGCCTCCTCGGCGACGTCGAAGTCACCGGTGAGGCGGTACAGGAAGGCGACGACCGACGACGCCTCGCGGCGGACGGTGTCCGCGAGCAGGGCGTCGGCGTCGTCGCGTGAGTGGCTCACATCTCGCCGTGGTCCACGATGGGACGGATCTCGACGGCGACGCCCGGGAAGACCAGGGCAGGCCACTCCCGGGCCATCGCGAGCGCGGCGTCGAGGTCGGGCACGTCGACGATGCTGAACCCGCCGATCATCTCCTTGGCCTCGGTGAACGGGCCGTCGACGACGACTGGGCCGCCGCCATCGGCCGGGGCCTTGACGGTCGTCGCGGTGTGCGCGCCCTGGAGCTCTGCGCCGGAGTCCACGAAGGTGGCGCCATACTTCTCGAACCAGCCGAAGATCTGCTGGTAGACCTCGGCCTGGCGCTCGGCGGGCACCGCCTCGTCGAGATCGGGGCGGCTGGTGTACATCAGGACATACTTCATCGGTGCTCCTTGGATCGGTTCGACTCGGACAACCAGACGACGTCGCAGACGGCTCGTTTTCGACACACTCTGCGGATCAGTTCGCGATCTGTCGAGAACGTCCAGGTCTGGGTCACCACCGATCGGACGGTATGCCGCCCCGGCCGACCCTCGCGCGGGCCGGGAACCGCGTAGATTTGCCGTACGTCAGACCAGACGCGCCGCCGCTCGCCCGAGCCGGTCGGGCCGTCACCGCGAGCCGAGGAGCCCCATGACCGAGCAGCCGCCGAGCGGGACGAGCGACGCCGCCGTCACCCCGTTGGAGCCGCCAACCCCGACCCTGACCCTCACCGCCCCGGCGCCGCCGGCCGCGGTGGGCACGACCGCGGCGCCGAAGATGGCCCCGCAGGTGCCGCAGAACGCACTTCCAGGTCTGGACGCCAAGGTCGAGACCTACCTCACCGACCTGCTCGCCGCCCCGGCGAAGTCCCCGGAGTTCGAGGCCAAGGCCTCCGACCTGCGGACGATGGGCGATGCCGACATCCGGCGCGCCGCCGAGACGTCGAACCGGCTGCTCCAGTCGCCGGTCAAGGCGCTCCAGGAGGGCGGCCTGAGCGAGGGCTCCAAGGTCGGCGCGACCCTGCTCGAGCTGCGCCGCACCATCGAGGACCTCGACCCCGCCGAGGCGACCGGGATCAAGAAGGTCCTCGGCATGTTCCCCTTCGGCGACAAGCTCACTGACTACTTCCGCAAGTACCAGTCGGCGCAGAGCCACCTGGACGGCATACTCCATGCTCTGCGCGAGGGCCAGGACGAGCTCCGCAAGGACAACACCGCCCTCAACATGGAGAAGCAGCAGCTCTGGGACACCATGGGCATGCTCAACCAGTACGTCTACCTCGCCGAGCGGCTGGACGCCCGGCTCGCCGCGACCATCGCGACGCTGGAGGTGACCGAGCCGGACAAGGCGCGGTCGCTGCGCGACGACGTCCTCTTCTACGTCCGGCAGAAGCACCAGGACCTGCTCACCCAGCTGGCCGTCTCGATCCAGAACTACCTGGCCATCGACATTGTCATCAAGAACAACCTCGAGCTGGTCAAGGGCGTCGACCGCGCCTCGACGACGACGATCTCGGCGCTGCGCACGGCGGTCATCGTCGCCCAGGCCCTCGGCAACCAGAAGCTCGTCCTCGACCAGATCACTGCCCTCAACGAGACGACCTCCGGGCTGATCGAGCGGACCTCGGAGATGCTCAAGGACAACTCGGTGAAGATCCAGGAGCAGGCCGCCTCGGCGACGATCGGGCTGGCCCAGCTGCAGCGCGCCTTCGACAACGTCTACCAGACGATGGACGCCATCGACACCTTCAAGGTCAAGGCGCTCGACTCCATGGCCGCCACCATCGGCACCCTGGAGACCGAGGTCGCCAAGTCCCGGACCTACCTCGACCGGGTGCAGCAGCAGGACCAGCGGATCGCCGCCGGCTCGCTCGACCTGCCGCAGCTCGGACGCTGATGGGGCTCGGTGACTGGTTCGGGTGGGGGCGGCGCGCCGAGCCCGCCCCGGCACCGGTCCGCACCGTGCCCACCGGCGAGCGTCTGCGCGCGGCCTTGGACGAGGTCGAGGCGATGGCTCGCGACGGTGCCGTCCCCGCCCCCGTCATGTCCCGGCTCACCCGGGTGACCCGGATCCTCCGCGACACCATCCCCCGGCTCGACACCCTCGGGTCGGGCAGCCCGCAGGCCTACAACGTCATGGCGACGGCGACCGACTACCTCCCCGAGGCGATCGGGGGGTACCTCCGGCTGCCCCGCGACTGGGCCAACTCCCGTCCGGTCGACGGGACGAAGACCTCGCTCATGGTCCTCATCGACCAGCTCGACCTGCTCGGGGCGACCATGGACCAGGTCTTCGACGCGGTCTGCCGGGCCGACGCCAACGCCCTGGTCGTCCACGGCCGCTTCCTCCAGGAGAAGTTCGGCACCCCCGAGGGCGGCTCGCTCGCGCTCCCCCAGATGTCCGCCGCGCCTGCCGTGCCCGACGGTGCCGCCCCCTCCCTCGACAGCACCGGTATGCCGACCCCGCTCGAGCCGCCGATCGGCAGGCAGGCGTGAGCGACCTCGCCAGCGCCGTCGCCGCCCTGGAGTCTGTGGCCAGCGACGCCGGCCTGCCCACCGACCAGGCTCGGGCCGAGGCCCTCGCCTTCGCCGCCGCCATCGCCGAGTCGGCTCCACGCGCGGCCGCCGACTGGGTCCACAGGGCCGGTATGCCGGATGCCTCGCTCGACGCCGCCAACCGGGCCTTCTTCGACGCGGCCACGCTCGGGCGCCGGTGGCGTCAGGCACCGACCGCGCTGCTGAGCCGGCTCGTCGCCGAGGGCTCGTCCCAGGCCCCGGCCTATGCCGCCGCACTGACCGAGGTCGCCTCGGCCGCGTGCAGTCTCGGTGAGCTGACCATGCGGGTGACCGGCAACGCCGCGGTGGCCGCGGCGGCACAGCTGGGCGCCATACCGCGGACGCCGGAGCAGCCGACCCCGACGCGACCCGGCCTTCCCCCCGGAGCCGACCCTGCTGGAGCGACCGGCGCCGATGCGGCGCTGACCCAGACCACCGGACAGGCGCCGGCCCAGACCCCCGCCCCCGCGCTCCCTCCAGCCCGGCCGCTGGCCGAGCTGCTCGCCGAGCTCGACGCCCTCGTCGGGCTGGCCCGGGTCAAACGGGAGATCCACCGGCAGGTCGCCCTGCTCAGCGTCGAGCAGAAGCGCACCGCGGCCGGGCTCAAGCCGGCGACGATCACCCGGCATCTGGTCTTCGTCGGCAACCCGGGGACGGGCAAGACGACGGTGGCGCGGATGGTCGCGGGCATCTACCGGGCGCTGGGGCTGCTCTCGACCGGTCAGCTCGTCGAGGTGGACCGCTCCGAGCTCGTCGCGGGGTACCTCGGGCAGACCGCAATGAAGACCGCCGAGGTCTGTGCGAAGGCGGCCGGCGGGGTGCTCTTCATCGACGAGGCCTACGGCCTCACCGGCGACCAGTACGGCGAGGAGGCGGTCAACACCCTCGTCAAGGAGATGGAGGACCGCCGCGACGACCTCGTCCTCATCGTCGCCGGCTACCCGGTGCCGATGGCCGCCTTCATCGCGCAGAACCCCGGGCTGGCCAGCCGGTTCACCACGGTCATCGAGTTCGAGGACTACACCGACGACGAGCTCGTCGAGATCCTCGAGGGCCTGGCCGCGAAGAGCGACTTCGTGCTCGCCGAGGCCGCGCTGACCCGGGTGCGCGAGATCCTCGCGGCGACCCCGCGCGGGCAGTCCTTCGGCAACGGGCGGTTCGTCCGCACGCTCTTCGAGCAGGCCGTCGGCCGGCACGCCTGGCGGCTGCGCGATGTCGCCGAGCCGACCCGCGAGCAGCTCTGCGAGCTGGTCATGGCGGACTTCGACGACCACGAGGACGAGCCACCGCCCGCGCCCGAGATCGTGTCCGAGCCGGAGCCCGTTCCCTCAGCGGAGGAGCCGCGATGAGCCAGGCAGCTGCACCACCGCCCGCCCCCACCGCCCAAGGCGCACCCAAGGCCGCGGCGGTCATCCGCGGCGTCTTCTCGGACACCCCCGGACGGATGCGCCTCCTCGGCGCCCTTGCCGCCCTCGCCGCGCTGCTCTTCGGCGCGGTCGCCGTCGTCACCCTGCTCGCCGACCGGGCCGCCGCCTCGCGCGCCTCCGAGACGACCGCGCAGGTCGTCCGCGTCCAGGGCGTGTATGCCGACCTCCTCCTCGCCGACGCCACCGCGACGAACGGCTTCCTCGTCGGGGGGCTCGAACCGCCCGAGCAGCGGGCGACCTACGAGCAGGCCATGGACCGCGTGGTCCGCGGGATCGCCGCAGCCGCCCAGGCGCAGCCGGCCGACGGCACCGCGCTCGCCGCGCTGAGCACCCACGTCCAGAGCTACGGCCAGCTCGTCGAGCAGGCCCGGGCCTACAACCGCCAGGGCCTGCCGGTCGGGGCGCAGTACCTCACCCTGGCCAGCGAAGGGCTGCGCGCCGACGCCGTGCCGGTGCTCGCAGCCCTCGTCGAGGCCAACACTGCGCGCTCGGCCGGCGAGCTGGACCGGGCCGGGATGTGGTGGCCGCTCGCCCTGGCCGGGCTGCTCACCCTCGGGGTCCTCGCCGCCGTGCTGGCCTGGTTGGCCAAGCGCACCCACCGCTATGTCAACGTCCCGATCGCGGCCGCGGCCGCCGCGGTGGCCGTGGCCCTCGGGGCCGGGCTCATGGCCATCTGGTCGGCCGGGAACGCGATCCAGACCACCCGCGACGACCAGCTCGCCGCCACCGTGGCGCTGGCCGGTGCGCGCACCGCGGCCTACGACGCCAAGGCGAACGAGAGCCTCACCCTCATCAAGCGCGGCTCCGGCGCTGCCTTCGAGACCAAGTGGCAGGCCGCCGCGACGACGGTGAAGACCGCCCTGGCCGATCTCGACGCCCTCCCCTCCGGCAAGGCCGCGGCCGCCCAGCTCGCCAGCTCATGGTCGACCTATGTCGGTGCCCACCAGGCGATCCGCGCAGCCGACGACGGCGGCTCGTGGGACAGCGCGGTCACCAAGGCGAGCGCGACCGGCCCAGCCACCGCGAACGGCTCCTTCGCCGCCTTCGACACGACCTCGGCGGACGCCGTCGACCTCGTCGGAGCGGACGCGACCGCCCGGCTCGGTGCGGCCGGCGACGGGCTACGCACCAGCCTGATCCTCGCCGTCCTCGCCGCGCTCACCGCGGCGGCCCTCGCCCTGCGAGGGGTCTCCCAGCGGATCGAGGAGTACCGATGAGACCGCGTCCCGTGCGTCACCTGCTCGCCGGTATGACGTCCGCCCTCGTCCTGGTCAGCGGGTGCACCGCGGCCTACGACCCGACGCCGGTCCCCTCCGCCACGACGACGACCACGTCGACTCCGACCGCCACGGCATCGAGCACCCCGGCCGCCTGCCAGAACGCGACGACGTCATACGCGCCGGCGAGCCTGGCCAGCCAGGCGGACGACCCGACGATCCGCGCGATCCGCGCCCGGGGCTACCTCAGGGTCGGGGTGTCCGCCGACACCCTGCTCTTCGGCGCACGCAACCCGCTGACCGGCGGCATCGAGGGCTTCGACATCGACCTCGCGCGCGCCGTCGCGGACTACCTTCTCGGCGACCCGACGAAGGTGCAGCTCGTCGTCATCACCGCCGCCGACCGGATCCCGGCCCTCAAGGACGGCCGGGTCGACATGGTCGCCCGGAACATGACGATGACCTGCGACCGGTGGAAGGAGATCGCCTTCTCCGCGGAGTACTACCGCGCCGGCCAGAAGGTCCTCGTCACCAAGGGCGCGACCGCGGTGCGGCTGGAGGAGCTCGCCGGCAAGCGGGTCTGCGCTCCGACGGGCACGTCGAGCCTGACCAAGCTGCGCACGTATGCCGGCGTCGTCGCCGTCCCCGCGGCCACCCACACCGGCTGCCTCGTCCTGCTCCAGCAGGGCAAGATCGACGCGATCACCGGGGACGACACCGTCCTGGCCGGGCTGGCCGCGCAGGACCCGTATGCCGTCGTCACCACCGCCGCCGCGGTGACCGCCGAGCCCTACGGGCTGGGCTTCAAGGCCGACGCGGTTGGGCTGGTCCGCGCGGTCAACGGCCTGCTCGACGCGATGAAGTCCGACGGCAGGTGGACCCAGATCTACACCCGCTGGCTCGCCGGACCGCTCGGCCCCGCCCCGAAGCCGCCGGCCTCGGTGTACGGACGGTGAGCGTGCCCACGACGTCGAGCGAGCCCACGCTGGCTCCGACCCCCCCGGGTCGGCTCGGCGTGCCCGTGGCGGCCCCCGAGGCGCTGCGCTATCTCGACGCGCTCGGCACGTGGCTGGACCTGCGCAAGGGCGACCTCGACACCCTCGACGCCGCGGCGCTCGCGGCCGCTGACCGCGACGCCGTCACCGGCGACCTCGTCACGTCGATGGCGCTATGGAAGGCGATCTCGGACCGGTATGCCCTGCTCAAGGTCACCTTCGACTCCGGGCGGGTCGGGCCGACCGAGGCACAGCAGCTCTCCACGCTGATCTGGGGCCGCCTCGACGTGACCCCTGAGGCGACCGGGTCCTCAGGCGTTGCGGGTGCGGCCACCGGGCCGGCCGGTGCGAGCGCCCGCGGCGGGTTCGCCGTCACCTTGCCCGAGGCCTGCCGCCTGTCCGACGCCATGGTCGCCTCGCTGCGCGCCCGGCTCGCCCTCGACGGCGGCCGGGCCCAGGCCGGCGCCCGCCTCGCCGTCGTCCGCGCGGGCATCGAGCGGCTCCGCGACCAGGTCGGACTGGTGCCGGCCGGGCCGCAGCGCGATGCCGCCCGGGCGTCGATGACCCGCCTGGACCAGCGGGCCCTCGACCTGGAGGGGCGGGTGGTCCGCGGCGCCGACGTCGGTGGCCTGCTCGGCCCGCTCGAGATCGAGGTCGCCACCGCCGAACGTGACCTCATCGTCGCCGCGGCAGCACGGGTCGCGGCGCGCCGCGACCGCGACGAGGTGCTCGCCCGGCGCGCACAGCTCGAGGCCACTGCGGCCGCCGTCGCGGGCTTGGAGGCGCGCTGCGTCGCGGTCCTCACCGCCGCGCCGACGCTGGCGATCCCTCAGGTCCGCGCCCTCGGCGAGGTCCCCACGGAGCCGGCCGCGCTGGCGGCATATGAGGCGAAGCTCGACGCGGTGAGCCGCGCTCTCGCGCAGGCCCATGCGGCCTATGCCGGTGCCCTCGCGGCACGCGAGGAGGCGCTGGGACTGGCCGGGGCGCTGCTCGCCGAGGCGGCGACGACCCGGCTGACCGGAGCGGCGGCGGGCGACCTCGCCGCGTTGACCCGGCTCGTCGGCGAGGCCGGCGCCGCCACCCCCACCGACGTCCGGCGTGCCGGCGCGCTCGTCGCGGCGCTGCAGGCCTACCTCACGACCACTCGGTCGAGCATTCCCCCGACGACGCGAAAGGCCTGACGGATGAGCGCGACACCGTGCACCCAGCCGGGATGCTCCGGCACCGTCGTCGACGGCTACTGCGATGTGTGCGGGCTGCCGCCCGCCTCGTCCGGACCCGCGCCAGGCGCTGCGGCCTCGGGAGCCACGGCGGCCTCGGTGGCCACCGCCCCGATGTCCAGCGGCGCGGCCGGCAGCGCCGGCCCGGCAGCGGGCGTCGGGTCCACCGCCACCTCCTCCTCGGAGCGGCTCGGGTCGGTCGCGCTGGGGACCGCGCGCGCCGGGTCGACCACCTCCACCCGGCGGGCGTCCAGCTCGTCGCGCCGGATGCGGACCGCCCGGCTCGGTGGCGGAGTGACGACCGTCCCTCCCGCCCCGGAGATCGACGCCGCCGCCGCAGTGATGACTGATCCCAGCGTCCCGGAGGACAAGCGGTTCTGCCCCAAGTGCGGCGAGCCGGTCGGGCGCGGTCGTGACGGCGCGCCCGGGCGGGTCAGCGGCTTCTGCCCCAAGTGCCGCCAGCCGTTCTCCTTCGAGCCCAAGCTCATGGCGGGCGACCTTGTCGCGGGCCAGTACGAGGTGGCCGGCTGCCTGGCCCACGGCGGGCTCGGCTGGATCTACCTCGCCCGGGACCGCAATGTCTCGAACCGGTGGGTGGTCCTCAAGGGCCTGCTCAACTCGGCCGACCCGGACGCGCTGGCCGCCGCCATCGCCGAGCAGCGCTTCCTCGCCCAGGTGAGCCACCCGAATATCGTCGAGATCTACAACTTCGTCACCCATGACGACGCCGGCTACATCGTCATGGAGTACATCGGCGGGACCTCGCTGAAGTCGCTGCTCAAGCAGCGGATGAAGGCCAAGGGGGCGTACGACCCGCTGCCGGTCGACCAGGCCCTCGCCTACATCATCGAGATCCTCCCTGCCTTCCAGTACCTCCACGACCTCGGCCTGGTCTACTGCGACTTCAAGCCGGACAACATCATCCAGATCGGCGACGAGGTCCGGCTCATCGACCTCGGCGGGGTCCGGCGCGCCGACGACGAGGACTCGGCGATCTTCGGGACGGTCGGCTACCAGGCACCCGAGGTGGCCGAGCGGGGCGTCTCGGTGGCCTCCGATATCTACACCATCGGGCGGACCCTGGTGGTCCTCACCTCGGAGTTCCGCGGGTACCAGTCGACCTATCTCACCTCGCTGCCCCCGGCCGCCGACACCCCGGTCTTCGCCCGCTACGACTCCTTCTACCGGCTCGTCGCCAAGGCCTGCGCGCCCTCCCCGGACGACCGGTTCACCTCCGCCGACGAGCTCCGCGTCCAGCTGCTCGGGGTGCTCCGCGAGGTCGTCGCCATCGACCGTGGCGCCGGCGCGGCGACCGACTCGGCCGCCTCGCTGCTCTTCGAGAGCCCGCCGGTCGTCGGTGGGGCCCTGACCTGGCAGTCGCTGCCCCGGCTGCGCCACGACAGCGGCGACCCGCAGGCCGGCTGGCTCCAGACGGTCACCGTCACCGACCCCGCCGCTCGGCTCCAGCTGCTGGGGGCCGCCCCCGCCCGCTCGGCGGAAGGTCGAGATCGAGACCGCGTATGCCGCCCTGGCCTGCGGCCGTCACGCCGAGGTCGACGCGGCGGTCGGTCGGATGCTCACCGCAGACCCCTGGGAGTGGCGGGCGGTCTGGCTTGCCGGTCTCGATGCGCTCGCGCGCGGGGATGCCACCATCGCCCGCAGCTCGTTCAACGCCGTCTATGGTCAGGTCCCCGGTGAGCTCGCCCCCAAGCTCGGACTGGCGTTGGCCTGCGAGGGCAGCGGTGAGACGGCCATCGCCGAGGGCCTCTACACGACCTGCGCCCGCACCGACGCGGCCTATGTCCCGACCGCGGCGACCGGGCTGGCCCGGCTGCGTGCCGCCGGTGGGGCGGTCCGCGAGGCGGTCCGGGCGCTCGACCTCGTCCCGCCGACGTCGCGGGCCTATCCCGCCGCCCAGCAGGAGGCGGCGACGCTGCTCGCGGCGACGGGCACCGACACCACCGACCTCGACCAGGCCCTGGTCATCGCCGGGCGGGCCGGCTTCGACGCCGCTGACCGCGCGCGCCTTGACGCTGCGGTCTACCGCCGCGGGCTCGAGCTCGTCTCCACGGGACGGCCGGTCTCGTCGGGCCAGACCATCGGCGGGCAGGCCGTCTCCGAGCGGGGGATGCGCCGCGGCCTCGAGCGGGCGCTGCGCGACCTCGCCTCGGTGACCGCCGACCCGGCGGAACGGATCGCCCTGGTCGACGAGGCCAACGCGGTCCGGCCCTGGTCCATGACATGACGGCCTGCCCCTCGTGCGGCGCGGGCACCCCCGCCGACGCCGCCTTCTGCGAGGCGTGTGGCGCCGAGCTGACCCCGGGTGCCGCGGCCGCCGGCGCTCCGTCCGGGGCGCCGACCCAGGTCGTCGCGGCGGCCGCCACCCCGGTGACGAGCACGACCGGCGACGAGTCCCCGCTCGACGTCGGGTGGACCGGCGCGCTTCCCAGGGCTAAGGTGACCGAGCCCGCGACGCCGACCGCCGGGGCCGTCGGGGCTGCCGAGCCGATGGCCGCCGCTGCCACAGCGCCGGCCGCCGGGGCCGTCGGGGCTGCCGAGCCGATGGCCGCCCCGGAGCCGGCCGGGCCCGAGTGTCAGGCCTGCCACCAGGGCCATCTCGTCGACGGCTACTGCGATGTGTGCGGGGCGCCGCCGCGCGACCCACGCGACCACTTCACCGAGAGCCCTGCGCCATGGGTCGCCGGGGCCTGCGACATCGGGAAGCGGCATACCCGCAATGAGGATGGGCTGGCGCTGCTCGCCGACCCCACCCCGGGGACTCGCGCCGTGCTTGTCGTCTGCGACGGGGTGAGCAATACGACCGACTCCCATATCGCGAGCCTGGCCGCGGCACGGGCGGCCCGCGAGGTGCTCGCCGCCCCGCTGCCGCAGGGCATGGGGACGAGGGAGAGCCGGGTCGCCGCCCTCAGCTCGGCGCTGGGTGAGGCGGTCAAGGCCGCGGACGCCGCCGTCGAGGGTGCCGTCCCCGCGGGCACCGAGAACCCGCCGTCGTCGACCGTCGTCGCCGTGGTCATCGACGCCGGTCTGGCCGTTGTCGGCAATGTCGGGGACAGCCGCGCCTACTGGCTGCCCGACGTAGGCGAGCCGCGCCAGCTGAGCACCGACGACTCGTGGGCCGGGGAGATGATCCGCGCCGGGGCGAGCCGCGCCGACGCCGAGTCCGGGCCGCGGGCCCACGCGATCACCCGGTGGCTCGGTGTCGACGCGCCCGACGATCTCACCCCGCACTGCGCCGACCTCGACCTCGACACGCCCGGCTGGCTGCTCGTCTGTAGTGACGGGCTCTGGAACTACTGCTCGGAGGCCATGGCGCTGCGCGACCTGCTCGCGTCGACGCTCACCGGGCTCGGCCCGGCCCCCGTCGACCTCGTCGCCGCCGCCGAGGCGCTGGTGACCTTCGCCAACGCGCAGGGCGGCGCGGACAATATCACCGTTGCACTCGCCCGTATCGACGGGTCAGGATCGGCGCACCCACCAACGAAGGACACGACGCATGGCTGAGTTCACCGCGGAGGCGTTCCAGAACGAGTTCCTCCCGGACGGGGGGACCGACGTCCACGCGATCGTCCGGTTCACCGCCCGGGACACCGCGTCGGGGGTGGCCGGTGCGACCGCGATCGGGTCGGCTGGTGGCGCCGACGCCGCGGAGATCATCATCGTCGACACCTCCGGGTCGATGGGCGTCAACGGCATACGGCAAGGGGTGTATGCCGCCGGGGCCGCGATCCAGGAGATCCTCGACGGGACATGGTTCGCGGTCATCGCGGGCAACCACGTCGGCAGTCTCGTCTACCCGCGCTCCCCGGTCGCCGCGATGGTGCGGATGGACGCGCGGACCCGCGCCGAAGCCCTGGCCGCGATCCAGCTCTTCCGCGCCGACGGCGGCACCGCGATGGGCACCTGGCTCTCCGCGGCCCGGGCGGTCTTCTCCACCGTCCCGCAGGCCGGCCGGCGGCACGCCATCTTGCTGACCGACGGGGCGAACGAGCACGAGACCCCCGAGCAGCTCAGCGCCGCGATCGCCGCGGCCACCGGGGTCTTCCAGTGCGACTGCCGGGGGGTCGGCGACCGCTGGCAGGTCGGCGAGGTCCGCCGGATCGCGTCCGCGCTGCTCGGCACGGTCGACCTCATCCCGGCGCCGGAGCACATGGCCGCCGAGTTCGCCGCGATGATGCGGGCCTCGATGGCGCGCGGCATCGCCAACGCCGACCTGCGGGTCTGGGCGCCGCAGGGGGCCCAGGTGCTCTTCGTCCGGCAGGTCGCGCCCACCCTCGAGGAGCTCACCGCCCGCCGCGCCGAGGTCAACGCGCTCACCGGCGGTTACCCCACCGGGGCCTGGTCGGACGAGTCCCGCGACTACCACGTCGCGGTGCGGCTGCCGGCCCGCTCGGTCGGCCAGGAACAGCTCGCCTCCCGGGTCCAGCTGGTTGTCGGCGACCAGACTGTCGCGCAGGCCCTGGTCAAGGCGACCTGGTCCAATGACGACGCCCTGACCACCCGGATCGCCCCCGAGGTCGCCGCCTACACCGGCCGAGCCGAGCTGGCCGCCGCCATCCAGGATGGCCTGGCCGCCAAGGCCGCCGGGAACGACGCCGAGGCGACCTCCAAGCTCGGCCGGGCCGTGCAGCTGGCCACCCAGGCCGGCGACGACGAGATGACCTCCCGGCTGAAGAAGGTCGTCGACATCGAGGACCCCGAGGCCGGGACGGTCAGGCTCAAGAAGGGTGTCGAGAAGCTCGACGAGATGGCCCTGGACACCGCCTCGACGAAGACCTCGCGGGTGCGGCGATGAGCGCCACCTGCCCGAACGGCCACGAGTCCGCGGCGACCGACTACTGCGACACCTGTGGGGCGCCGATGGTGGCGCCCGGCTCGGGCAACGGGGCGTCCGTCGCGGGATCGGCCGCTTCGGCTGGAGCGGCGTCCGGGGCGGCCTCTGGGGCGGCGTCCGGGGCGGCCTCCGGGGCGGCCCCGGCCGCGTCGCCCGACCCAGGCGGGGCCTCCACCGCCCCCGCATCCGGCGCCGGCCCATCGGTGTGCCCGCACTGCGGCGCCCCGTCCGCCCCGGACGTCCTCTTCTGCGAGGCCTGCGGGTATGACTTCACCACCGGCGCCATGCCCAGGTCGGCGGCCGCCTCGGGCGCACCCACCGCCTCGCCCGGTGCTTCGGCCGGTACCGGGACGGGAGTCCCGCCCGCCATACCGCTGGAGTGGGTCGCAGAGGTGTGGGTCGACCCCCAGTGGTATGCCGACCAGGAGGCGGTCGACCCGTGCCCCTCGCCGGGGCTGCCGGTCGTCGTGCCGCTCACCGTCTCCTCCGCCCTGATCGGCCGAGTCTCGACCAGCCGGAATATCCACCCGGACATCGACTGCGCGACCGACTCGGCGGTGAGCCGCCGGCATGCCCAGCTGACCACCGACGGCACGAGGTGGTTCGTCGAGGACCTCCAGTCGTCCAATGGCACCTTCGTCGGGCCGGCCTCCGGACCGCTGCCCAGCGACCCGATCCCGGTCGGGCCGAAGACCGAGCTCAAGGACGGCGACCGGCTCTATGTCGGGGCCTGGACGCGGATCGTCGTCCGCCGCGCCACCGACGAGGAACGGGCCGGCGTGGCGTGAGCCAGGCGGCTCGGGCGGAGGTCGCCCGCCGCAGCGTCGAGACGCTCTTCGGCCACCGGCTCGCCGGCCTGCCCGGGACGCACCTCGCCGCGGTCGCCGTGCCGCGGCCGCGCGGGCTGCTGCGCTCGTGGAACTACTGGTGGCAGGCGCACTATCTCGACGCCCTCGTCGACGCGGCGCTGCGAGCCCGCCGCGGTGGCGACGCGCAGGGTGGTTCGGCCGCGACGGCCACCGCGTCCGCGCTGCACCGTGGGATCGTCCTGCGCAATGGCGGCCGGATCACCAACGGGTATGCCGACGACATGGCCTGGCTCGCCCTCGCCCTGCACCGGCTGGCCCGCTTCCTCGGCGAGGGCCCCGACGCGGCCCTGGCCGACCGCGCGGTCGAGGTGCTGCGGGCCCGGATCTCGCGCCTCGAGCGCCCCGAGGGTGGGATGTACTGGCGGACCAGACGTGACTTCGTCAACGCGGCCGCGACCTCGCCGACCGCCCTGCTCCTGGCCCAGCGTGGGGACCCGGAACGGGCCCGCTCGCTGGTCGAATGGATCTATCTCGCGCTGCAGGATTCTAGCTCCGGCCTGGTCATGGACGGGGTCCGATCGCACCGAGGGCGCGACGGCCGCGTCCACCCGGAGCACTACTCGTACAACCAGGGCACGACCCTGGGCGCGCTGCTCGCCCTGGGCGAGCCCGTCGATCTGGCCCGCGCGGAGGACCTCATCGAGGCGATCGCGCGGCGACTCACCCTACGCCGACACCGGCACGGGCGCGGGCGCAGGCGAGGGCGCGGGCGCAGGCGAGAGGGAGGGCGAGGGCGCGGGCGCGGGCGCGGGCGCGGGCGCGGGCGGGAGCGGGGGAGAGCCACGGTTCGTCCTGCGCGGCCACGGCGGGGGTGACGGCGCCCTGTTCACCGGGATCGCCGCGCGGTATCTCGCCGGCGCGGCCCTCGACCCACGCCTGTCCCCCTCGGCCCGGGGCACCGCCCGGCGACTGGTCGTCGACACCGCCGAGGCGCTCTGGGCCGGCCGCGCCGAACGCCCGGTGTCGGGCCGGGATCGGCATACCGGCGTACGAGAACTGGCGACGGTCTTCTCCCCCGAGCCGGGCGAACCCGCCACAGCCCACGTGGGCGCACCCGTCGAGCTCTCGGCCCAGCTCCAGGCCTGGATCACCCTCGAGGCCGCCGCCACGACCGAGGCCGCCCCGCACCCCGGCGGGTGACGGACGGAACACCTTCAGACGACACAAAGCGGACGAGGATTGATCTCAGCAGCACTGGGCGCTGGAGGCAATCATGTTCTGCGGCAGCGGTTTCCGAGCATACTCGGATCGATCACGGAGGGGTCGGGTGGCCCGGCTCGCTGCGACCGTGCTGCTTATCCTCCCGCTGGTCGGCTGCCCCACCGTCGACAAGGGCGTCGAGGTCCTCGAACAGGGCATCGCCGCCGTCCAGGCCGCGCCCGGCAACTGGCAGGCGACCGTGTCGACCCTGGTCAGCCAGCTCGGCAAGGAGGGCTCGGCGCTGGCCGACAAGGTCCAGGCCGTCTTTACCCATGCCCTGGGCCAGGCGACCGGGGCCTCGATGTGCGGGATGGACTTCTTTGGCCACCGGGTCGCCGACGCCCTGCAGACGCTGCTCCACCAGGTCAACGAGCTCAAGCCCGCCCCGGCGCTGCGCCCGGTCGTCTGCCTGACCGACCCGGCGGTGGCCGTCGAGGCCGGGAAGACCTCGATCGCCACCTTCTACGGCTACGACTTCCAGGACTACTCAAGGGTCAGCGCGTTCACCGCGAACGTCGAGTATGACGGCGACGTCGTCGCGATGGCCGGGGTGGGGCACGTCTCGGTGGCGACCAACTACCAGATGTCGGTCGACGTCCAGGCGGTCGACTTCGGCGGGCTGGACCGCAGCCGGGGACCTCGGCTGGTCCTGCGCTGGAAGGCCGGCCCGGTCAGCGCCTACTCCGGTGGCGCGGCGGCGCTGCCCATCCTCGTCCCCGTGCCCAAGGTGCCCAGGACGAGCACGGTGTCCTTCCTCGTCAGCCAGCACGCCCGCAACGGAGGCCTGTTCTCCGGCGGCCAGTGCCTCAGCGTCGACACGACATACAACGTCGCTGCCGGCTGGGTGGTCGACACGACCAAGGGCGACCCCTACCACCCTGGCATCAGCGAGACGAGCGTCCGGGACAACCAGCAGTCGAAGAACAGCCTGCGGGCCTACAACTACCAGGCGATCTCGATGACCGCTGTCACCGTGAGCGGGACGATCTGCGGCGCCGGCAACGAGGGACCGGGCGCGATCTTCGAGCGCACCTACACCGTCTACCTCGTCGAAACTGCCTGAGCGATCCCGGCTGCGGTCCGGGGCCTCCGAGCACCCGGACCAGGTGGCTGGTGGACTCGCAGGACGCTTATGGCACCTAGCCCGATGCCAAGAGCACGCTCAGAGTCCATAAGCCGCGCCAAGACCCCAGCCCGACCCAAGTGGCGCCGCGCTTGACCAGCCGTGTGCACCAGCGGCGACCAAGGCAGTCCCCGACGTACGCGAGGATGGGCGGCATGAGCGACTACGTCCCCAACCCCGCGCGCTATGACGCAGGCACCATGGAGTACCGCTTCTGCGGGCGCAGCGGGCTGCAGCTGCCGGTCATCTCCCTCGGCCTCTGGCAGAACTTCGGCACCGACCGGCCGCAGGAGACCCAGCGGGCGATCCTGCGGCGGGCCTTCGACCGCGGGGTGACGCATTTCGACCTGGCGAACAACTACGGACCGCCGTACGGCCAGGCCGAGCTGAACTTCGGCGAGTTCCTCCGCACCGACTTCGCCGGGCTGCGTGACGAGCTGCTCATCTCGACCAAGGCCGGCTGGGACATGTGGCCGGGTCCCTACGGCCAGGGCGGCGGCTCGCGGAAGTACGTCCTCGCCTCGCTCGACCAGTCGCTGGCGCGGCTGGGCCTGGACTATGTCGACATCTTCTACAGCCACCGTTTCGACCCGCAGACCCCGATCGAGGAGACCATGATGGCCCTCGACCAGGCGGTCCGCTCCGGGCGCGCCCTCTATGTCGGCATCTCGTCGTACTCGGCGCGGAAGACTGAGGAGGCGGCGACGATCGCCCGTGACCTCGGCACTCCGCTGCTCATCCACCAGCCCTCGTACTCGATGCTCAACCGCTGGGTCGAGGGCGGCCTGCTCGTCGAGCTCGACGCCCAGGGCATGGGCTGCATCGCGTTCACCGCGCTCGCCCAGGGCCTGCTCACGGACCGGTACCTCACCGGCATACCGGCGGACAGTCGAGCGGCGCGGGAGGGCTCGACGGTCGCCCACACCGTGACCGACGCGGCGCTGGCCCGGGTGCGCGGGCTAGCCGCGATCGCCGAAGGACGGGGTCAGACCCTGGCCCAGATGGCCCTGGCCTGGGTGCTGCGCGACCCGCGGGTCACCTCGGTGGTCATGGGGGCGAGCAGTGTCGAGCAGCTCGACGCCAACCTCGGCGCCTTGGACGGTATGACGTTCACCGCCGACGAGCTCGCCGCGATCGACGAGTTCGCCGTCGACTCCGGCGTCGACCTCTGGGCCGACTGCGTCGCGGACTGATCCCCAGATCGAGGCCCCGGGCACCCCACCCGGCCCCGCGCCGGCGCTGCTACGGCCGGGGCGGGTGAAGGACCGCGAACTCGTCGGTGACCTGAAGCGCTCGTACCCGGAACCGGAAAAGAGCCGCCGGCCGGCCGCCGCCAGGCCCGGACGGCAGCCGTTCACCCGTCGGCTCGATCTGCTCCCGGCGGACGAGAATCCGCTGAAGGTTCGTCCCGTCGACATCGTGCCCGAGCGCGGCGCGGTAGTAGCCGGCCAGCTCGGACAAGGTGAAGACGGGCGGCACGAGCGCGAAACCGAGGTTGGTGTACGACAGCTTCGAGCGCAGCCGCTGCCGGGCCGCCTCGACGACCGCGGCGTGGTCGAAGGCCATCTCCGGCAGCTCGTCGATGGGGTGCCACCGGGTGTCCGTGGGCAGCTGCGGTCGCGCGTCGCCAGGGACCAGCCCGAGGTATGCCGTGGCGACGACCCGGGCCCCCGGCATCCGAGCCGGCTCGCCCCGGCTCTCCAGCTGCTCGAGATGGCTGAGCTCGCGGACGTCGACCTTCTCGGCGAGCTGGCGGCGGATCGAGGCGTCCAGGCTCTCCGCCTCGCCGAGCCGTCCACCGGGAAGGGCCCAACGGCCGCGGTCCGGGCCGAGCGCGCGCTGCCAGAGCAACACGTGAAGCGACCCCTCGCGCACGTGCAGAACCGCAGCCAGCACCTCGTGCTCAGCAGCCAGCACCTCGTGCTCAGCAGCGAGCGCCTCGTGCTCCGCGGCCAGCGCCTCGTGCTCAGCAGCGTGCGGTGGCCGGCTCACACCAGGAATGCTATCGTTTCCAGCGCAGTTATCGACTAGTAGGCGGAAACCCGAACCGAGGACCGCCGAGCGCCACACCCGAGGAGGAACCGTGGCCGTGGACCACACCGCCTGGGCGAACGAGGTGCGTCGGCTCGCCAAGGAGCGGGACGCCCTGATCATCGCCCACAACTACCAGGTGCCGCAGATCCAGGACATCGCCGACCACGTCGGCGACTCGCTCTACCTGTCCCGGATCGCCGCGACCGCGCCGCACAGCGAGATCGTCTTCTGCGGCGTGCACTTCATGGCCGAGACGGCGAAGATCCTCTCCCCCGACAAGCGCGTGCTCCTCCCGGACGCCGAGGCCGGCTGCTCCCTGGCCGACACGATCACCGCCGACCAGCTGCGCGAGTGGAAGGCCGAGCACCCCGGCGCCGCGGTCGTCGCCTATGTCAACACCAGCGCGGCGGTCAAGGCCGAGACCGACATCTGCTGCACCTCCTCGAACGCCGCGGACGTCATACGGACGATTCCGGCCGACCAGGACATCCTCTTCCTGCCCGACCGGCACCTCGGTGAGCACGTCCGCCGGATGACCGGGCGGGACAATATCCACCTCTGGCAGGGCCAGTGCCACGTCCACGAGGGCATCACCCCGACCAAGCTGCTCGGCGCCCTCGCCGACAACCCGGACGCCGACGTCCTGGTCCACCCCGAGTGCGCGTGCGCCAACACCGCGCTCTCGCTCGTCGGGTCGGGTCAGATCGCCTCCGAGCGGGTCCGGATCACCTCAACCGGTGGTATGACGACCATCGCCGGCGGCCGACCGGGCACTCGGACCGTGCTCGTCGCGACCGAGACGGGGATGCTCCACCAGCTGCGCAAGCTCAGCCCGACGACCCGCTGGGAGCCGGTCGACGACGACGCGATCTGCCCGTACATGAAGATGACCGACGCCGACGCGCTGCTCCACTCGCTGCGGACCGGCACCGTCGAGATCGAGGTCGACCCGGTCATCGCCGATCGCGCCCGCGCCAGCGTCGAGAAGATGATCGCCATCGGCTCACCATCGCGAGGTGGCGAGTGAGCCCAGCGCTGCCCCGCCGGGTCGAGTCGGCCCCGCGGGTCGTCGAGCGGCTGGCCTGCGGGCCGGTCGAGTTCGTCACCACCGCCGACGTCCTCGTCGTCGGCACCGGGGTCGGCGGGCTCTCGCTCGCGACGACGCTGAGCGGCCACGGTCTGCACGTCGAGGTGGTCACCAAGGAGCACCTCGGTGACGGGAGCACCCGCTGGGCCCAGGGCGGTGTCGCAACCGCCGACGCGCCCGGGGACGACCCCGAGCACCACCTCGTCGACACCCTCGTCGCCGGAGCCGGCCTGTGCGACGCCGACGCGGTCCGGATCCTCGTCGAGGAGGGTCCCGCGGCGGTGCGCTACCTCATCGAGCACGGCACCGACTTCGACCGCACCCCGGACGGGACGCTGTCGTACACCCTCGAGGGCGGCCACTCCCGGCCCCGGATCGTCCACGCCGGTGGTGACGCCACCGGGCTGGAGATCCAGACCTCGCTGGAGTCGGCGACCTCGGCCGCCGGGGACATCCACGTCTTCGAGCGGACCTTCCTCCTCGACCTGCTCCAGGCGAGCGACGGCGCCGTTGTCGGGGCGCGGGTCTCCCGCTGGACCGGCGAGCGAGCCGAGATCGGCGAGATCCGGGCCCGCGCGACGGTCCTGGCCACCGGTGGTTTCGGCCAGGTCTTCGCCAAGACCTCCAATCCGGCCGTGGCCACCGGCGACGGCCTCGCCGCCGCGATCCGTGCCGGTGCCGAGGTGGCCGACATCGAGTTCGTCCAGTTCCACCCCACCGTCCTGGCCATCCCGTCGGTCGCCGACGCCGCCGGTCGGGCGCCGCTGGTGTCCGAGGCGGTCCGCGGCGAGGGCGCCGTCCTCATCGACGCCGACGGCGTGCGGGTCATGGCCGGCAAGCACCCCCGCGAGGACCTTGCCCCCCGGGATGTCGTTGCGGCGACAATGGCCGCGCGGATGGCCGAGCTGGGCGTGGACCACCTCTACCTCGATGCGCGCGGGCTCGGCGAGCAGACCCTGCTGCGCCGCTTCCCGACCATCGTCGCCAGCTGCCGCGAGGCCGGGGTCGACCCGGTCACGATGCCCATCCCGGTCGCCCCGGCCGCCCACTATGCGTGTGGTGGGGTCCGCTCGGACATGACCGGCCGCACGTCGCTACGCGGCCTGTATGTCGTCGGCGAGGTCGCCTGCACCGGCGTCCACGGGGCGAACCGGCTCGCGTCGAACTCGCTGCTCGAGGCGACCGTCGTCGCTCGCCGCCTCGGCGCCCTCCTCGTCGCGGACCTGCCGCCGCTGCGGGAGCCGGCTTCGGACACCCGGCCCGCCCGGGTGCTCGACCCCGCCCGGCGCGCCGAGCTGACCCAGGCGATGGTCCGGCACGCGGGCGTGGTCCGCCGACCGGACGAGCTTGCCGCGCTCGAGGCCACCCTGACCGAGCTCGCAGGCTCCGAGGGGCCCGAGCTGCGCCATGCCGCCTGGGTGATGACCAACCTCCACACCATCGCCGTGGCGCTCGTCGCTGCAGCCCGGCTGCGGGAGGAGAGCCGCGGCTGCCACCGCCGCAGCGATATCGACCACCCGGACGATCACCTGCGCCGCCGGATCGTCACCACCGGCGCTCAGGGAGAGCTTGCCCTGGCGTGGAGCGACCCGGTCACCGACCCCCGAACTGCACCACAGCCGGACCCCGGCATACCCTCGATCGACCTGACCACGACGGCCTCACCCGAGGCGACGAAGGAGACCCCGTGACCGTCATCGGTCTACCCGACGGCGAGGCCGACCGGCTGGCCCGGCTGGCCCTCACCGAGGACCTCAGCCTCGGCGCCGATGTCACGACCGTCGCCACCGTCGCCGAGGACGCGACCGACGTCGGCGAGATCGTCGCGCGCGCCGACGGGGCCCTCTGCGGGCTCGACATCGCTCGCGCGGTCTTCGCCGCCGTCGACCCGGACCTGGACTTCCGCACCAGGGTGCACGACGGCGACCGAGTGCGCCGCGGCGACCTCATCGCCACGGTGAGCGGGTCGACCCGCTCGATCCTCACCGGCGAGCGCAGCGCCCTCAACCTGCTCTGCATGCTCTCGGGGGTCGCGACGCTCACGGCGCGCTGGGTCGAGGCGGTCGCCGGCACCGGCGCCGTCATCCGCGACACCCGCAAGACCGTGCCGGGACTACGAGCAGCGCAGAAGTATGCCGTCCGCTGCGGCGGTGGGCAGAACCACCGGATGGGGCTGGGCGACCAGGCGCTGATCAAGGACAACCACGTCGTCGCCGCCGGTGGCGTGGTGCCCGCCCTGCGCGCCGTCCGGGCGCTGCGGCCGGATATCGCCTGCGAGGTCGAGTGCACCCTGCCCGAGCAGGTCGAGCAGGCCTGCGCGGACGGGGCCACGCTGGTCCTGCTCGACAATATGACCCTCGAGGCGACGCGGGAGAGCGTGGCGATCGCCCGGAGGTTCGGCACCCGGACCGAGTCCAGTGGCGGGCTGCGCCTGGACAACGCCGCGGAGGTCGCGTCCACCGGGGTCGACTATCTCGCCGTTGGTGCCCTGACCCACTCGGCCCCCACCTTGGACATCGCCCTCGACCTGCGCTGACCTTCGCTCTGGCTCAGCTGCTGGGGTCGGTCCGGCTCAGCGGACGACCTTGATGCTGAACGTCGGCGTGCCGAGGGCGCTCATCAGCCCGAGCCACAGGGGCAGGTACATCTCGGCTCCCCGGGCGGTGGCGATGCCCCCGAGGTCGATGATGTCGCGGTGGCCGAGGGCCGTGAGCAGCCCGACGACGGTCTGCTTGGCCGACTCGTCGTCGCCGGAGACGAAGCACGTGTGATCGCCCCCGGCCAGCTGCATGGGGTCGACCATGAGAGAGACGTTCATGGTGTTGAGAGCCTTGACGACCTTGGCCCGCGGGAACCGGCGCTGGATCTGTTCACCCAGTGAGTCGGTGATGGACACCAGGAGCGAGGGGGGCATCCCCTGGGAGAAGTCCAAGGTGTTGGCGAGGTCGAGGATGACCTTGTCGGCGAGAGCGTCGGCGCCGGCGGCATCGAGAGTCGCCAGCGAGCCGGCCCCGTTGGTGGCGTTGACGACCAGCTCGGCCCTGCTGACGGCATCCGCGAGGGTCGCGAGGTCGACGTCGGGGTGGTCCTGCTTCCAGGTCGGGAAGGCCGGCGTGCCGAAGGCGCCCGGCTCGGTTCGGGCCATCGTGGTGGCCGGGTCGCGAGTGCCGAGAACCACCTGATGCCCCAGGGCGCTGAGGGCCGCGGCGATCGTCTGGCCGACGGGTCCGGTGCCGAGAACGGCGATCTTCATGGTGACTCCTTCTCCCGGATGATGGAAGGACCGTAACAGACAGGTCTGTCTATCTGTCAAGAGGCAAATGCCGCTGCCCATCAGGGGCGACCGGGCCACTCCGGTGGAGCCTGTCCTGGTCGGCAGGCATACCAGTCTGTACGCTTGCACGCATGGAGCAGGTGATCCAGTGACGACGCCCAGCGGACCCCGACCGGGGGCCCGGAAGCGCATCGTGGACACCGCGTTCCGGCTCTTCTACGCCCGAGGCCCCCGCGGGGTCGGGGTCGACACGATCATCGACGAGGCGGGCGTGGCGAAGGCATCGTTCTACAAGCACTTCCCGCGCAAGGACGACCTCGTGCTGGCCTATCTCGACGAGGTCGACCGGACCTGGCTCGGCCAGCTGCGCGCGTGCGCCCGTGCCGCCGGCGATCACCCCGCCGAACAGCTGGTCGGGATGTTCGACGCGCTGCACAGCGCCGCGCGCCGCGAGGGCTATCACGGGTGCGCGTTCATCAACTCCGCGGCGGAGGCTTCGCCGGGGAGCGAGGTGCATGCCCGGTCTGTCGACCACAAGCGGCTCGTGCGTGCCTGGGTCACCGATCTGGCCCGCCGGGCCGGCGCCGCCGATCCTGAGGGACTCGCACGGCAGCTCACCGTCCTCCTCGACGGTGGGCTGTCCGCGGGCGTGCTCGACGCCGACCCCGAGGTCGCCGCGAGTGCCCGGTCGGCGGCCGCGGTTCTGGTCGCTGCGGCCTGTCCGCCTGCACGCGCGTCGACACCGTAGCCGCGGGACCCTCTCCGCGGTCCGGCGGCGACGAATCGCCACGGTTGTTCCGGATTGCCACCGGTAGAGGTATGGCGACCCAGAACAACCGTGGCGTCAGCGGCCCCCGGTCAGGCCTCGGCAGCCTTCGCCGCCTCGACGGCGTCGTGGGTGTCGCCGCGAGCGCCATTGAAGAAGATGTTGAGCACGACGGCCGAGAGCGCCGTCAGGAGGATGCCGGAGTCCATCAGCGGACGCAGGTTCTCCGGCATGTGCTGGGTCCACCGCGGGGCGACCAGCGGGATGAGGCCGAAGCCGATCGAAACGGCCACGACATACAGGTTGTTGTGCTGCTTGGCGAAGTCGACCGAGCTGAGAATCCGGATCCCAGTGGCGGCGACCATGCCGAACATGACGAGCCCGGCCCCGCCGAGGACCACCTGGGGGATGGACTCGACGAAGGCGGCCATCTTCGGGATCAGGCCGAGGACGATCATGATGATCCCGCCGGTGACCGTGACGAACCGACTCCGGATCCCGGTCACGCCGACGAGCCCGACATTCTGGGAGAAGCTCGTGTAGGGGAAGGTGTTGAAGACGCCACCGATGAGGGTGCCCAGACCGTCGGTCCGCAGGCCGGCGGCGAGCTCGGGCTGCGAGATGGTCTTGCCCGTCATGTCGGACAGCGCGAGGAACATGCCGGTCGACTCGATCATGACAACGATCATGACCAGGCTCATCGTGAGGATCATCGCGATGTCGAAGGTCGGAACGCCGAAGGCGAACGGCTTGACGACACCGAACCAGCTGGCCTTGCCGACCTTGTCGAAGCTCATCTTGCCCAGGCCGGCGGCCACGACGCAGCCGACGATGATGCCGAGCAGCACCGCAATGTGCTTGACGAAGCCCTTCATGTACTTGACCAGGACGAGGATGACGACCAGGACGAAGCCGGCGAGCAGCAGGTCACCGATGGCGGCATACGTGGGGTTGTTGACCATGGGGACGGAGTTGAGCACCGGTGTCGTCCCGGGGGCCGCGCTGGACTTGGCCTTCTCGACCGCGCCCGCGACCTTCTCGAGGTCGACATTCTGGGCCAGGTTGGCCGCTCCGTTCGTCGCCCAGCCCACGCCGACGCGCATCAAGGTGATGCCGATGATGGCGATGATGCTGCCGGTGACCACCGGAGGGAAGAAGCGGAGCAGCCGGCTGACGACCGGCGCGATGAGCATCGAGATGATGCCCGCGCCGATGATCGCGCCGAAGATCGCCCGGGCCCCGTCGGTCCCAGGCTTGGCCGCCGCGAAGGCGAGCATCGGGGAGACCGCCGCGAAGGTCACGCCCATCATGACCGGCAGCTTGATGCCGAACCAGCGCGTCGCGCCGAACGACTGGATGACGGTCACGATGCCGCAGGCGAAGAGGTCCGCGCTGATGAGCAGGGCCACCTGCTCCGGGGTGAGCTTGAGTGCGCGCCCCACGATGAGGGGCACGGCAACCGCGCCGGCGTACATCACCAGCACGTGCTGAAGGCCAAGGACGGCGAGGCGCCCGGTAGGCAGCTTCTCGTCGACCGGATGTACCGCAGTGGTCGTCATGGTTCCAGGAGTCTCCTTCAGGTCGTCGGCACAGGGCATGGCCCCGGCCGTCGGCACGTCCTGGACGCCAGCCCGGTCAACGACGCTAGTGTCTGCACGTCCACCGCCCCGGGACGTCAGTCCCGTGAAGTGTTCCTTTTCGTCCACACTGGCCCGGGCGTTTGGTCATGGTCTCGGCGAGGTGGACCTCCGTACGATGAGTGGTGCGTCAGCGTCGACGTCCCTGCCCGACAGGAGCTGAACAGATGGCCGAGTTGTCCGTGACCGTCAACGGCATGCCCCTCCCCCTCGACGGCGTCGCCCCGTCGGTGAGCCTGCTCGACGCGCTGCGTGCGCAGGGGCTGACCGGGGCGAAGGAGGGCTGCGCCGAGGGTGAGTGCGGTGCCTGCTCGGTGCTCGTCGCCCGTCCCGCGGCTGACGGCGGGTCGCAGTGGGTCGCGGTCAACGCCTGCCTGCCCCCCGCCCTCTCGTATGCCGGTCAGGAGATCGTCACCGCCGAGGGGCTCGGCTCCCCCGGCGACCTGCACCCGGTCCAGGCCGAGCTGGCCCACCGCGGCGGTTCCCAGTGCGGCTACTGCACGCCCGGCTTCGTGTGCAGCATGGCGGCCGAGTACTACCGGCCGGACCGCGCCGGACTCGAGGGCACCGAGGCGTCGGGCGTCGGAAACGACCACCAGGACCACCACAACCACCACGACCGCCATGACGATGGCCCGAACGGCTTCGACGAGCATGCCCTCAGCGGCAACCTGTGCCGCTGCACTGGGTACCGGCCGATCATGGACGCCGCGCACGCGCTCGGCAGGCCCGCAGCGGACGACCCCTTCGCCGCCCGGCGCGCGCAGGCAGCGCCCGAGCCGGTCCCAGCCCATGTTTCCGTTGCTGGATATGAGTATGTCCGACCGGAAACTCTCGCGGAGGCCCTGGACCTCCTCGCGGCGCACCCGGACGCCGTGCCGGTCGCCGGCTCGACCGACCTCGGCGTCGTGACGAACCTCGCGATGTACCGGCCCCAGATGCTCGTCGCCATCGACCGCCTCCCCGAGCTGCGCACCCTGCGGGCAACGGACGAGCGCATCGAGATCGGCGCCGCCGTCACGCTCTCCGAGGCGGAGTCCTGGCTGGCCGGTCGGGTGCCGCTGCTCGACGCGCTCTTCCCCCAGTTCGCTTCACGCCTCATCCGTAACGCGGCGACCTTCGGTGGCAACCTCGGCACCGCCTCACCGATCGGGGACGGCGCCCCCGCGCTGCTGGCCCTCGACGCGACCCTGACGCTGGCCAGCACGGAGGGGACCCGCGAGGTCGCCCTCTCGGACTACTTCACCGGCTACCGCCAGACCGTCCGCCGCCCGGGCGAGCTCATCGCGACGATCAGCGTCCCGGTCGCCCAGCCTGGAATGGTCGCCTTCCACAAGATCGCCAAACGCCGGTATGACGACATCTCCAGCGTCGCGGTCGCCTACGCCATCGACATCGAGGGCGGGGTCGTCACCCGGGCCCGGATCGGCCTCGGCGGGGTCGCCGCCACCCCCCTGCGGGCCCTGGCGACCGAGGCCGCGCTCACCGGTTCGGCCTGGACCGAGGCCGAGGTCGACCGGGTCGCGGAGGTCCTCGCCGGCGAGGGCACCCCGCTCGGGGACCACCGGGCGAGCGAGGCGTACCGCCGGGCCATGCTCGGCACGTCGCTGCGCAAGCTGTATGCCGAACACGCCCCCGCGACGACAGGAGCCGCACGATGACCGCCCTGGCCCAGCGCCCCGCCAACCCCGTGGTCGGCGAGTCGGTCGTCCACGAGTCCGCCGACCTCCATGTCACCGGCGCGGCGCTGTACACCGACGACCTCACCGGACGGCTCACCGGGCTGCTCCATGCCTGGCCGGTCGGCTCCCCGCACGCCCACGCGAGGGTGACCAGTCTGCGCACCGAGCCCGCACTCGCCGTGCCCGGCGTGGTCAGGGTGCTCACCGGCGCGGACGTCCCGGGCGTCAACGACGCCGGCGTCAAGCACGACGAGCCGCTCTTCCCCACCGAGGTCATGTTCCGCGGCCACGCCGTGTGCTGGGTGCTCGCCGACTCGCTCGAGGCGGCCCGGCTCGGCGCGGCGGCCGTCGAGGTCGACTACGAGATGCTCCCGGCGCTGATGACCGTCGAGGAGGCCATCGCCGCCGAGCGCTTCCAGGGCGCCCGCCCGGTGATGACCCGCGGCGACGCCGCAGCGGCGATGGCCGGGGCGGCATACGTCTTCTCCGGTGAGACGACGATGAAGGGGCAGGAGCACTTCTATCTCGAGACGCACTGCTCCATCGCCCTGGTCGACGAGTCGGGGCAGGTCTTCGTCCACGCGAGCACCCAGCACCCGACCGAGACCCAGGACATCGTCGCCCACGTCCTCGGCCGTCCGGCGCACGAGGTGACCGTCCAGTGCCTGCGGATGGGCGGCGGTTTCGGCGGCAAGGAGATGCAGCCGCACGGCTTCGCCGCCATCGCGGCGATCGGCGCCACGGTGACCGGGCGCCCGGTGCGGCTCCGCCTCAACCGGGCCCTCGACATGACGATGTCCGGGAAGCGGCACGGCTACCACGCCTCCTGGCAGGTCGGCTTCGCCGCCGACGGCCGGTTCGTCGCCCTCGACGCCACCCTCACCGCGGACGGCGGGTGGAGCCTGGACCTGTCCGAGCCGGTCCTGGCCCGGGCGCTGTGCCATATCGACAATGCCTACTGGATCCCCGACATCGTCGTCCACGGCCGGATCGCCCAGACGAACAAGACCTCGCAGACCGCCTTCCGCGGCTTCGGCGGCCCGCAGGGGATGATCGTCATCGAGGACATCATCGGCCGGTGCGCGCCACTGCTCGGGATCGACGCCGCCCAGGTGCGCGAGCGCAACTTCTACTCCCCCGGCCAGCAGACGCCCTACGGTCAGGAGGTCCGCCACGCCGACCGGATGCCGCGGGTCTGGGACCAGCTGATGACCTCGGCCACGGTCGACCGCCGCACCGCCGAGATCGCCGAGTTCAATGCCTCGCACCGGCATACGAAAAAGGCACTGGCGGTCACCCCGGTGAAGTTCGGCATCTCGTTCAACTTCACGTCCTACAACCAGGCGGGCGCGCTCGTCCTGGTCTACAAGGACGGCTCGGTGCTCATCAACCACGGCGGCACCGAGATGGGCCAGGGCCTGCACACGAAGATGGCCCAGGTCGCCGCCACCGCCCTGGGCGTGCCGCTCGACGTCGTCCGGGTCGCCCCGACCCGCACCGACAAGGTCCCGAACACCTCGGCCACCGCCGCGAGCTCGGGCGCAGACCTCAACGGGGGGGCGGTCAAGGCCGCCTGCGAGCAGATCCGGGAGCGGCTCGCCGAGTTCGCCGCCAAGCGCTTCGGCGAGCCGGTCGACGCGGTCCGCTTCGAGGGCGGGACGGTCCGGGCCGAGGGCTCGGCGGCGCCGCCGATGACCTGGGCCGAGCTGGTCGACGCCGCGTACTACTCGCGGGTCCAGCTCTCCGCCATGGGCTTCTACCGCACCGAGGGACTGCACTGGGACCCGGTCACCGTGCACGGCGTCCCGTTCAAGTACTTCGTGTATGCCGCCGCGGCCGCCGAGGTCGAGGTCGACGGGTTCACCGGCGCCAGCGTGACCCGCCGCGTCGACATCGTCTTCGACGTCGGCGACTCGCTGTCCCCGATGATCGACCTCGGCCAGATCGAGGGGGCCTTCGTCCAGGGCGCCGGGTGGATGACGATGGAGGAGCTGGTCTGGGACGAGCGCCCCGGGCAGGGCCAGGGCCGGCTGCTCACCTCGGCGGCGAGCACCTACAAGCTGCCGAGCCTGTCCGAGATGCCCGCGGTGCTCAACGTCTCGCTGCTCGAGGCGGCCACCGAGGACGGGGTCGTCTACGGCAGCAAGGCCGTCGGTGAGCCGCCGCTCATGCTCGCCATCGCGGTTCGGGAGGCGATCCGCGACGCCGCGGCCGCCTTCGGCGAGTCCGGGGCCAGCGTGGACCTTGGCCTGCCGGCGACCCCGGAGGCGACCTACTGGGCAATCGAGGCCGTCCGAGGCGGTGTGCGCGACGGCGGTGTGACGACGCTGCGGCGGCCGACGTGAACTGGCTCGACGCCGCTGCCCGGCTGCGTGAGCTGCGCCGGCCCGGCGTGCTCGTCACCCTCGTCGCGGTCCGCGGCCATGCCCCCCGAGAGGCCGGGGCGAAGATGGTCGTCGGCGTCGACCAGGTCTGGGGCAGCATCGGCGGCGGCAACCTCGAGGCCACCGCCGTGGCCGCGGCGCGCGAGATGATTGCCACCGGTGCCACGACCCCCCGGACCCTCGACCAGGACCTCTCCGACCACGCGGAGACGACCTACGGGCGGCAGTGCTGCGGCGGGACGACGACGGTCCTGCTCGACCCGCTGCCGGTCGTCGGGTCGGTCGCGATCTTCGGGGTCGGCCACGTGGGCCAGGAGATCGCCCGCATCCTGGCCCGGCACGAGCTCGACCTGCATCTCATCGACGCCCGCGAGGAGTACGCGACCCCGGCCGCCATACCGGAGCTGGCGAACGGGTCGGCGACCGTGCACTGGCACCACACGCCGTGGCCCGAGCCGCTGCTGCGCGAGCTGCCCCCGGGCACGCTCGTCCTGGTCATGACCCACGACCACGGCGAGGACGCGGCGATCGTCGACGCGGCGCTGCGGTGCAGCCACCTGCCCTTCGTCGGGCTGATCGGGTCCAGCGCCAAGTGGCGCCGGATCGAGCGGGTCCTGCGTGAGTGGGGCCACGACGAGGCCACCACGGCGCGCGTGACCACCCCGATCGGCGACCCGCGGATCACCGGGAAGGACCCGGCCACGCTGGCGCTGTCGGTCTGCGTCGATCTCATCCAGCGGCTCGCGGGAGGCGACCTGCGTGACCAGCTGACCACCGCAGCGGCGGGGTCGGCCAGGTCGGCGGGGTCGGCGGGGTCGGCCAGAGGAGAGGCCAGACCGTGACGCTCTACCGCGGCACAGTGGTCGACACCCCCGTCAGCCCGTTCGACGGCGGCGAGCTGCGCGTCGAGGAGGACGGCGGCGTCCTCGTCCGGGACGGCGCGATCCTCGCCCGAGGCAGCTTCGCGGCGGTGCGTGACGCCCACCCCGACGAGCCCGTCGACAACCTCCGCGGCGGCATCGTCGTCCCCGGCTTCGTCGACACCCACGTCCACTACCCCCAGGTGCGCATCATCGGCGGGCTCGGGATGCCGCTGCTCGAGTGGCTCGACCGGCGCGCCCTGCCGGAGGAGGCCCGCCTGGCCGACGACGACTATGCCGCCGGCGTCGCCACCGACTTCGTGGGCGCGCTGACCCGGGCCGGCACGACGAGCGCGCTGGTCTTCGGCTCACACTTCCCCGGTGCGGTCGACCGGCTCTTCGAGGAGTCGGCGCGGGTCGGGCTACGGGTCACGGCCGGGCTCGTCGTCAGCGACCGGGTGCTCCGGCCGGACCTGCTCGTCAGCCCCGAGACGGCGTATGCCGAGTCGGTGCGGCTCGCGCAGCGGTGGCACGGCGCCGCCGGTGGTCGGCTGCGGTATGCCGTGACCCCGCGTTTCTCGCTGTCCTGCACCGACGCGATGCTCCAGGCCTGCGGCTCCGCCGTCACGGCCGTGCCCGGGGTCTTCTTCACCTCGCACGTCAACGAGAATGCGGCCGAGATCGCGGCCGTGGAGGCAGATTTCGGTGCGTCATACGGCGAGTCCTATGACCGCCACGGGTTGCTGGCCCGGCGCTCGGTACTGGCCCACAATGTCCACCCGACCGACGCCGAGCTCGACCTGCTTGCGGCGCGCGGGACGGCGATCTCACACTGCCCGACGAGCAACTCGGCGCTGGGCAGCGGGCTCTTCCCGATGCGTCGCCACCTCGAGCGTGGCGTGCGCTTCGCCCTCGGCACCGATGTCGGCGGCGGGATGACCTTCAGCCTGCTCCGCGAGGCGCTCCAGGCGTACCTCGTCCAGCAGTGCCTCGGCGAGCAGCGCACCCCGCTGAGCGCGGCGCACCTGCTCCACCTCGCGACGGCCGCGGGCGCGGACGCCCTCGACCTGCCTGAGGTCGGTGACCTGTCGGTCGGCAAGCGCTTCGACGCGGTGTGGCTGCGGCCGCGGGACGGCTCGACCCTGGACGTCGCGGCGTCGAATGCTGGGGACGTCGAGGACGCGCTGGGCACCTACTTCGCCCTGGCCGGCTCGGCCGATGTGGCCGGGGTCTTCGTCGACGGCCAGCGGGTGGTCGGGTAGGGGTAGCCGTACCTGGGCCGGGGATGTCATCGTCTGGACATGGCAACCGCGCCCACCACAGTGCCCGTCGCGGACTTCCTCGCGCGGGTGCCCAACCCAGTTCGACGGTCGGATGCCGAAGTACTCGTCGGCCTCATGCAGGAGATCACCGGCCAACCGCCAGTCATGTGGGGGCCGTCGATCATCGGCTTCGGCCATCTCCGCTACCGGTACGAGTCGGGCCGCGAGGGCAGCACGCCTGGTGTTGCCTTCTCCCCGCGGAGCAACCAGCTCGTCCTCTACGTGCTCACCCAGCCCGCAGCGGACGACGTGTTGCTGGACCGGCTCGGCAAGCACACGACCGGCAAGGTCTGTCTCAACATCGTCAAGCTCGCGGATGTCGACCTGTCGGTGCTGGGCGAGGTGATCCGGCGCGCGTGGGTCGAGAACACCACCGCCGGTCACTGCGTCGTCTGCCATTAACGTCCGACGCGCTGCGTCGCGCCCGAAGGCTCAGCGGCGCACTCCCGAGAAGAGGATCGCCACCCGCTCCCAAGGCTGCACCGCGGGACCGTCGGCCGTCGGCAGCAGCGCGGCCAGGCCGGCGGTCCCGGTCGGGCTCACCGTCGCGCCCAGCCGGGTCGCCATCGCGTATGCCGCCTCGACATTCGGCTCCGAGACGACGATGGGCTGCCCGCCGCAGGCCCGCATGACCTCGATATCGGCCTGCCAGTCGTAGGTCTCGTCGTCGAGGATGCCGTCGGCGAGCGAGTGCGGGTCCGCCCACGGGGTCATCAGCTCGCTCCACCGGCCACCCAGCTCGCCGGTCGGCAGCTCGCCGGCGCGCTCCCAGGCCCGGGCCAGCGGCGCCCCGCCCTCGGTCTGCACCATGTCGATGCGGTACTCCGGCCCCAGGCCCCAGCCGAGGCAGGCTGCGAGCGCCCCGCCGCCGACCTGGACCAGCACCCGAGTCGGCACCGGCAGCACCCGGCGCATCTCCCAGCCAATCGTCCGACCGCCGTCGAGGCACAGGCCATTTTCCGGCCCCTGGACGCTGAACGGGATCGCCCCGCGGGACACTGCCTCTCGGAAGGCGAAGACGGCGGGGTCACCGGCGGGCGCTCCGGGCTCGCGGCCGCACCGGGTGAGCCGGGCGCCGAGGTCGCTCAGGGTCCGCGCCACGGTGTCGCTCACCGTGTCGGGAACGTAGACCTCCAAGGGCCACCCCGCGCGCTGGGCCAAGGTGGCCGCGGCAATCGCGGCATTGCCGCAGGAGGCGATCGCCAGCGGCGGCCGGGCGTCCCGGTCGGTCAGCCCCAGCTCCTCCGCCGCACGCAGGTGCAGCAGTATGCCGACGAGGTGCCGAGCCTTGTGCGACCCGCCGACATTGCCGGTCTCGTCCTTGACCCAGACCTCCGCGTCGAGCTCGTCGGAGAGCTGGAGGTGCGGACCGATCGGGGTCATCCGGAAGTCCCCGGCGACCTCCTCGGTCAGCTCCAGGCAGCGCTGCTCGCTCATCCCGTTGGCCCGCGCGAAGGCCCACCAGGCCAGCGACGGACCGAACATGACAAACGGGTTGCGGCCCTCGAGCGGCTCCGGGTCAGGGCCGGTCACGACCGGGTGGAGGACATGGTGCACGTCCCCGACGGGCGCGGCCGGGCACCGGAACGGGTGGACCGTCTCGATGCCGACCGCGGTCCCGCAGGTCGCGCAGCGGTAGCCGGTGACTCGGCCCCGCGCATACTGCTGCGTGGCCGAGCCGGTCACTTCGCCGCGACCTTGGCGTTGAAGTCCTCGATCATCGCGTCCCAGCGGGCGATGAACGGGCGCAGCCCGATCCAGAAGTCCTGCGAGCGGCGCTGCTCGAAGAGCTCGAACGGGGTGCCCTGCTGCTCGACCCAGGTGTAGTAGCCGAGGTTGAAGATCCGGTTGCGGTCCTTCTCGGTCAGCTCCAGGGTGGCGCTGGTCGGGACATTGGCGAGGTGCGCCCCCCAGACCTCGGCCGCGTCGAGCTCGGTGAACTCGCCACCGAAGTCGCGCTCGGTGATCTTGGCGATCTCGGAGGGGTACATCTGCGAGCCGTCGGTCGCCACGGTGATGATGACGTCGTTCTCGGTGAGGTCAAGGACCTTTGCGGACGAGATCGCGGCGAGGGTGTTGCAGATCGAGGAGAGGCCGAAGTCGACGAGCTGGTCGATGACGTCCTGCGGCACGCCCTTGCCGGCGAGATAGCGCTTGCCCACCTCGGTGGTGAAGAGGACCTCGAGCTGGTCGGTCGCCTTGTCGCTGATCGCCGAGACAAGGTCGTGGTTCATGATGTTGTGGATCAGCGGCAGGTGCTTGTCGCCGATGCCCTGGATGTTGTGCTCACCGAAGCCGTTCTCCAGCAGCGTCGGGCACTCCAGCGCCTCGACCGCGGCGACCTTGGTGCCGTAGACATCCTTGAGGTACTCGCCAGCGGCGATGGTGCCCGCCGAGCCCGTTGCGCTGGTCATGAGGGCCAGCCGGTAGTCCTTGCCCGAGCTCGCCTTGACGTGCTCGAAGACCTTGGCCAGCGCCGCACCGGTCACCGTGTAGTGCGCCAGGTGGTTACCGAACTCGGCGAACTGGTTGAAGATGAAGTTCGTCGGGTCCTGGGCAAGCCGGTTGCACTCGTCGTAGATCTCCTTGACGTTCGACTCGGTGCCGACGGTCTTGATGACATCCTCGGCCGGGTTCTCGCACCAGCGGTCGAGCCAGTCGAAGCGCTCCTTGCTCATCCCCTGCGGGAGGATCGCCACGCCACGGCAGCCCATAAGGCGGCTGATCGCGACGCCGCCCCGGGCATAGTTGCCCGTCGAGGGCCAGATGGCGCGGTGCTTGGTCGGGTCGAACTGCCCAGTCACCAGGCGCGGGGCCAGGCACGCATAGGCCGCGAGCACCTTGTGCGCGGTGATCATCGGGAAGCGGTTGCCGAAGACGACGACGACCGGGCTGGCGATGCCGGTCAGCGAGGACGGCAGGACGACGTGCTCGGGCACCTCGACCCGGTTGCCGTCCTTGTCGTTGAACCAGGTGACCCGCCACAGGTTGCGGGCGTCCGGTCCCTGCGGGTCGGCGTCGCCGACGAGGTCGGCGGCGTAGGTCGAGGGGTCGGCGAGCTGGGCGAAGGTCGGCATGACGATCCCGCGCTCGCGGAACCGCTCGACGCTGGCGGCCAAGGCCGCCTCGTCGACGACCCGGTCGGCCAGACCGAACTGGTCCTCCAACGCGGCGTGCAGGGTGTCGGTGCTCGTGCTCACGGTGCTCATCGTCCTTCGTGTCGTCGGTATGACGTTGTCGTCTGTCGAACTGTCGGTCCGGTCGGCGTCGGCGCACTCAGTGCCGGGGTCCCGATCAGGCCACGATCCAGGTGCCCGTCTCGCCGCGCAGCCCCTCGACGAGCTTGTCGAGCGAGGTGACCAGGGTGCGCCGGCCCGGGGCGGAGCCGGTGAACCGCATCGCGGCCTCGATCTTGGGCAGCATCGAGCCCTCGGGGAACTGGCCCTGGTCGACATACTCCTGGGCCTGGGCGAGGGTGAGCTCGTCGAGGTCGCGCTGCTGCGGGGTGTTGAAGTCGACGGCGACCTTCTCGACGCCGGTGAGGACGGCGAGGGTGTCGCACTCGGCGTAGCCGGCGAGCAGGACCGAGACCCAGTCCTTGTCGATAACGGCGTCGATGGCGCGGTACCAGTTGTCGCGGAAGACGATGGGTATGCCGCCCCCGCCCCCGGCGATGACGATATGGCCGCTGGCGACCATGTCGAGGATCGCGTCCTTCTCGAGGATGTCGATCGGCAGCGGCGAGGCAACGACCTCGCGGTAGCCACGCCCGGAGTCCTCGATCATCGTCTTACCGAGGGCGCTGAGCTCGTCGGCCTGCTCCTTGGAGAAGAAGGCGCCGATCGGCTTGGTGGGTCGGGAGAACCGCGGGTCGTCGGCGTCGACGAGCGCCCGGGTGATCACGGTGACGACGGACTTCTCGACGTCGATCCCGTGGGCGTGCAGCTGGTTCTCGATGGCGTTCTGCAGGTGGTAGCCGATATAGGCCTGGCTCATCGCGACCGCCTCGGACAGCGGCACGAGCGGCTGGTGGACCTCGCTCTTGCCCCGGTCGATCGACGACTTGATCATCCCGACCTGGGGGCCGTTGCCGTGGCAGATGACGACCTCATGGCCGTCGACGACCAGCTCGACGATCGGCTTGGCGACCACACCGACGGACTCGACGAGCTCGTCGAAGTCGGTGCCCAGGGCGTTTCCACCCAGCGATACGAGAATTCGAGACATGTCGGTGTCCTTCTGGAGAGGTTGGTCCAGCAGGGTGGCCCTGGCCGGTGGTCGACGGCCGAGGAGCCACCGACCACCGCGACCGGGTCAGGCCTGGGTGCGCTCGCAGTAGATCGTGGGGACGACCGCGTAGAGCGCGGCGCAGCGCACCAGGTCGTCCTTCCACTGCAGCTCGTTCGGCGCGTGCGCCTGGGCCTCCTTGCCGGGGCCGAAGCCGACGCCGGGGATGCCGTGGCGGCCGGCCGTGGCGACGAGGTTGGTCGAGAAGGTCCACTTGTCGACGTGCGGCTCGCCATACAGGCCGCGGTGGGCCTCGATGACGGCGGCGACGTGCGGGTCCGACTCGTCGTTGACCCAGGTCGGGAAGAAGCACTCCTGGCCGTACTCCTTACCGGTCCACGCGGTGGCGTGGTACTCGTACATGGAGACCTTGGCACCCCACTTCTGGACCGAGGGGAGGTCCTCGATCTCCTTGATGGCGCTCTGCCAGGTCTCACCCCAGGTGAGGCGGCGGTCCAGCGAGATGGCGCACGAGTCGGCCACCGCGCAGCGCGACGGGGAGGTGAAGAAGATCTCCGAGGTGGTGACGGTGCCCTTGCCGAGGAAGTCGTCGACGTGGAGGCGGTCGTTGAGCTCGCGGACCTCGAGGAGGATCTCGGCCATCTTGTAGATCGCGTTGTCGCCGCGCTCGGGGGCCGAGCCGTGGCAGGAGACGCCGGAGACGTCGACGCGGATCTCCATCCGGCCACGGTGGCCGCGGTAGACGCCGTGGTCGGTGGGCTCGGTGGAGACGATGAAGTCAGGCTTCACGCCCTCCTCCTCGATGAGGTACAGCCAGCACATGCCGTCGCAGTCCTCTTCCTGGACCGTGCCGGTGACCATGTAGGTGTACTTGTCGGAGAGCAGGCCGAGGTCACGGGCGACCGCGCCGCCATACACCGCGGACACCACACCACCGAGCTGGTCGGAGCCACCGCGGCCGCCGACCACCTCGTCGTCCTCCATGCCCTCGAAGGGGTCGAAGTTCCAGTTGTTGATATTGCCGACGCCCACGGTGTCGATGTGGCCGTCGAAGGCGATCAGGGTCGGGCCGTCGCCCATGTAGCCGATGGCGCTGCCGAGCCCGTCGATCCGGGTGCGGGTGTAGCCGAGCTTCTCCATCTCGGCGACGATGAGGCGGCTCTTGGCCTCCTCCTGGCAGCTCGTGCCCTTGTTGAGGATGAGCGCGCGCAGGAAGGCGACCATGTCGCTGCGGTACCCCTGGGCGACTTCGGCGACCTTGGCGTAGTCGATCTCGGCGATGGCGGTCATGGTGGTGTCTTCTCCTCGAAGGTCTTCAGTGTGAGACGTCGGTGTGGTCAGTGGTCGTGCGGTGGTCGTGCGGTCATCTCGTCGTGCGGGCGGCGGTGCCGCCGCCGACGGTAGACGGTCAGCCCTGCCAGCGAGGCTGGTGGCGGTTCCACAGCTCCTCGAGCTTGGCGATCGGGTCCTTGACCTTCTGAAGGAAGATCATCGACGCGATCGAGTAGGGCTTGTTGCTCGCCTGCTTGTACATCGGGTCGCGGTACCGGTCGAAGACCGAGGTCTCGACCTCGCCGTGGGCGCAGCTCGTCCCGGTGATATCGGCCGGCAGCGGGTGCATGTAGAGCGCCTTGCCGTCCTTGGTCCGGGCCATCATCTCTTCGGTGGTGGTCCAGTCCTGGTGCTCGGCGTTCTGGGCCAGGAGGCGCTTCTCCAGTGCCTTGATGCCGTCGCTGTCGCCATTGCCGTACAGCTCGGTGCGCTCCTCCATCGCGGCGTATGGCGCCCAGCTCTTCGGGCAGACGATGTCGGCGCCCTCGAAGGCGTCCTCCATCGAGTTGGTGACCCGGAAGCTGCCCCCGGAGACAGCCGCGTTACGGCTGGCCACATCGCGGGTCAGCTCCATGACGTCATACCCCTGCGGGTGGGCGAGGGTGACATCCATGCCGAACCGGGTCATCAGGCCGATCATGCCCTGGGGCACCGAGAGCGGCTTGCCATAGCTGGGGCTGTAGGCCCAGGTCATCGCGAGCTTCTTGCCGCGGAGGTTCTCCAGCCCACCGAACTCGTGGATGAGGTGGAGCAGGTCGGCGGTCGACTGGGTCGGGTGGTCGATATCGCACTGGAGGTTGACCAGGGTCGGCCGCTGCTCGAGCACGCCGGCCGCGTGGCCCTCCTTGACGTACTGGGCGAACTCGGCCATGTAGGTGTGGCCCTTGCCGATGTACATGTCGTCGCGGATGCCGACGACATCGGCCATGAAGGAGATCATGTTCGCGGTCTCGCGGACCGTCTCGCCGTGGGCGACCTGGGACTTGCCCTCGTCGAAGTCCATCAGCTCCAGGCCGAGCAGGTTGACCGCGGAGGCGAACGAGAACCGGGTCCGGGTCGAGTTGTCCCGGAAGAGCGAGATGCCCAGCCCGGAGTCGAAGATCCGGGCGCTCTTGTTGTTCTCCCGCAGGGCGCGCAGGGCGTCGGCGACCGCGAGCACGCCGCGGATCTCGTCCTCCGACTTGTCCCACGTCAGCAGGAAGTCTTCGTTGAAAAGGCCCGACAGGTCCAGGCCATCGAGCTTGCTCAGCTGCTCCCGGAAGTCCATCCCGGCAACTCCTCGTCCGTTGTCCAACCCTGGCGAGATGTGGCGCCTTTGCCAGATCTCGGAGCACCTTCGGTGGTGATGCCTCTAGTTCTCATAGTGTAGGGGCAACTATTGGCATTGTCTACCGACTCCTTGCGGGGTATGGTTACCCCATGAGCAGTCCCAGGCCACAGGCCGACGAGGACGCCATTGCCCTGCTCACCAGCTCTCCGTCGCTGCTGGCGAAGGTCGCGGCGTATGTCGGGACCGACGCCGACGACCGGTATGTCGACTGGTCGGCGATCGCCACGGTCGCGGCCGAAGGCCCCTGGTCGGCCAGCGACCGCGCCTTCCTCGGGATCTGCGCGGACCTCGGCGGCCACGACCCGGACGGGCGGGAGTCGACCGAGTCCTTCGGGGCCCGGTGGGAGGCCCTCGACGGGCTGCACCAGGCGATGATCGCCTCCGTGCTCACCGCCTCGGCCCAGACGAAGAAGGCCGAGGAGCGCGCCGTCCTCGAACGCCTCGGGGTGACCTTCCCGGACCCGCTGCCGGTCGGCTCGCGGGCGGTGCGGGTGCGCCTGGGACCCGACGTCCCGGCCGTGACCGGTGACGCCTTGGGGCGCGAACGGGTCGGCTACCGCGACGGCCTCTCCCCCGCCGAGATCTGGCTCCGCGGCCGGGGCGTGTGGAAGATGCAGGCCGCCCGGGTCATCGACTCGCAGCTCTTCCTCATCGCCAACTCCGGCCTGGTCCGGATGGTCGGGACGATCGACGGCATCACCTTGCACGGCGAACGCCTGGCGATCATCGGCCGGCCGCTGCCCAGCCACCCGCTCGTCGGCCAGCCCGACCCGCTCGAGAACGGCAGCCAGAACCCGGTCGCCTATGGCGACCTCGACGACCCGTCAGCCGGCGCAAGCGACGACTGACACGTCCTGCACGCCTGTAGCGCCGGCGCGTCCCCGGCTAGAGTCCAAAGGCTGTCGCCGAGACTCTCTCTTCGAGAGAGACGTGACACCTGGGCAGTGGAGACGCCGATCCGCAACGTACCTCCAAGCACCCTACGGGTCGTGAGGAGGTTCCCGACGCAGTGCCCCTTTCTGTCGCAGATGGTCGGGGTTGACGGTGACACCGGCCTCCCGCCCATGCGGTCGCTACCGCCGGGGCAGTGTTTTCCAGACCATAACAATAATTGTGACGCAGGCAATTAGGGAGCCGCCCAGAATGCCATACTGCGCCACCCCGGGGGGGACTGCGGGAAATGAGAGCACGATAATGAGGAGAAGTAGGGAGGTCCCCGGCGCGAAGGGCAGTAGCGAAACGAGGCGGCGTCTTCCCCGCGGGGGACCGGGATCGCTCTCCCCCAGAGGGATAGGAACTGCACCGTCGGACCGCAGGCTATCCGACTCTGGTGCGAAATCCTCGGGCACCACTGGCCACCGGAGTGATTGCGATCCTCCAAGCGCCCTAGATAGCGCCCAAAAGTACACCGCCATCCCCACGCACACCAGAATCGTTCGTGCAGGATCCGAAAGCCGCATTCCCACGATCAAGGTTAAGAGGAAGAAGGCAATCGCCAACGAGAACCGCACCATACTCCGGCGGAGGGTGAGGCGACTCGACGTGTCGCCGCTCCCCCGACTCCGCGCTCTCCTGCTATCGCTCACTGATCCCACCCGCCGAGGAAGATGTCCTCTAGTCCGCCGACGCCCCAGAAGGAGTCCACCGGGCTCAAGTAGCGGGCAGTGCGGTTTGCGTTAGCGGCCAGTCGCCCGAACGGAATAGTGCCCAGGCTTCGTAGGTCAACCCCAGCGTCCACAGGGTCCCACTCCTTCCCGCCCGTCCCCATATCAGCGCGATCGAGAGCTGCTGACGGGGTGCCCGCCACAGCGCCGACGCGCCCGCCACAGTCGTGCAGCCTAACGTGAAGCCCACCGAGGGTATAGCCATGAGCGATTTCGTGCGGGCTGAGCTCCTCGTCGGCGCCGAGCTCAACCCCGACCCCCTCCAGGAGCGCCGGCGCCTCATAGCAGTCATCGGGAAGCTCCCCGTGGTTCTCCCGGACGAGCGGCTCGCCGACACGTATGCCGGGGTACACGCGAGCCTGCGCCGGCAGGGGACCCCGCTGGCCACGATGGACCTGCTCATCGCCTGTGTGGCGCTGAACGAGGGAGCCCCGCTGCTGACGGCGAACCAGAGCCACTTCTCACGCATCCACGGTCTCCGGGTGCTCCGATACTCGTGACGCGCAAGCGACGACTGACACGTCCCGCACGCCTGTAGCGGCGGCGCGTCCCCGGCTAAAGTCCAAAGGTATGACGGACGCCGTGAACCCTGCTTCGAGCGATTCGAGCCTGCGCGTCGACCGGGTCGACCTCGCCGTCGACGCGGACGTTGCGCAGTGGACCCGGGTGCGCAACGAGGTGGGCCTTGCCCTGCTCGGGGACGACGCCCAGCTGACCAGCGTCGAGATCGTCCGGGCGATGGCGCAACGCTCCGACCAGGTGCGCGAGCTCTATCTGGCCCGCGACGCCGGGCAGGTCGTCGGCGCCGGCTCCTTCCTGCTCCCCGGCGGCCCCGGCGACACCGACGCCGAGGTGTGGGTCGGCGTGCTGCCCGAGGGCCGGCGCGGCGGCGTGGGCTCCGCCGTCGTCGCCGCAATGGAGGCCCGGGCCCGTGAGCTGGGGTGCTCCCGTGTCGTCCTCGACCAGACCAGCCCCCGCGAGGACGGCCTGCCCGGCTCGCAGTTCTGCGTGGAGATGGGGTGCCGGCAGAGCCAGCTCGTCCTCGGGCTGCGCCTCGACCTGCCCGTGCCAGCCGAGATCCTCACGCCACTGCAGGAGCGGGCGACCTCGGCCAGCGATGCGGCATACGAGATCCTCACCGCGTGGGACGAGATCCCCGCGGACTGGCTGGACGACCGCGCCCACCTGGCCTCCGAGCTGAGCACCGAGGCGCCGGACGCTGCGATCGACCACGACGGGGAGCACTGGGACGCCGAGCGGGTCCGCACCCTGTGGCTGAGCCGGCTGGCCGGCGGCGGCCGGGCGGTCGAGTCGGTCGCGATCGACCGGGCGACCGGGCAGCTCGTCGCCTTCTCCGACCTGGTCGCCTACGCCTCGATGCCGCACGTCGCGAGCCAGTCCGACACCGTCGTTCTCGACGAGCACCGCGGCCACCGCCTCGGCCTGGCGGTCAAGCTCGCCAACCTGCGCACCCTCGCCGAGGAGCTGCCCGATATCACCGCGGTGCGGACCTGGACGGCCATCGACAACACTCACATGCTTGCGATCAACCGCGAGCTCGGCTTCCGGGTCGTCGAGTGGACCCGGATGTGGGTCAAGGAGCTGTGACCTGACGCTGCCCCGGGCCGGGGAACCGGTGGACCTCCTGGGGCCAGTCCAGCGACTGGGCGAGCCGGCTCGCCCAGTCGCGCGCGGCGTCGTCGTCCGCAACGTCGACGATGGTGAAACCGCCCAGGTGCTCCGCGGACTCGACATGAGGACCATCGCTGACCACCGGGGCGCCCTCCACCGCCACGACCGAACACACCACCGTCGACCGGTCGATGGCGCCATTGGCGTAGACGAGCACCCCCGCGGCGCGCATCTGGTCGAGGACGGCCGCAGCAGCGGCCGCCTTCGCCTCGATCTGCTCCGGCGTATGCGCGGCAACCTACTCGTCGTTGAAGGCGATGAGGTACTCCGGCATACCGGTGGTCAGCCGCGCTTGTAGTAGGTGTCCCGCAGCGGGAGCGAGTAGCGCCGTTTGCCGTCCCGCAGGTAGTAGGCCTGCGCTGCGGCCGGCGCAGTCGGGATGAGGCAGATCTCGCCCATCCCCTTGGCGCCATACGCATAGGGCAGCGTGCCCGGCCCGGTGACGAAGCGGACCTCCACCGGCGGCATCTTGTTGGCCCGGATCAGGCCGAGCTGGCCGTACCGCGTCTTCGGCACACCGTCCTCGACGACGAACTCCTCGGTGAGGCCGTAGCCGAGCCCCATCATGACCCCGCCCTCGATCTGGCCCTCGGCGGACTGCTGGTTCATCACCGTGCCGACGTCGTAGACGGCGAGGACCTTCTCGACCTCGCCCGAGGCGGTCAGGGTGATCATCTGCGCGCCATAGCCGTAGCCGACGTGGCTGACCGGGTTGGGCTTGGTGGTGTCGAGCGGGTCGGTCTCGGGGGCGAACTCCCCGAACCACTCCTGGCCCTCCAGAGCCGCGAGCGATCCGCCTGCCTCGGCGAGGGCGTCCCGCAGCTGGACCGCCGCGAGCCGGGTCGCCTCGCCGGCGAAGAGCGTCTGCCGCGAGCCGGTCGACGTACCACTGTCCGGGGTGCGTGACGTGTCCGCGAGCTCGTAGACGATCTGGTCCGAGCGCAGCGAGTCGACCGTCTCGGAGAGCACCCGGGTGACGACCTGCCCGACGCCTTGGCCCATGCAGGCCGCGGAGGTGCGGATGTGGACCTTGCCGGACTCCACCGACAGGGTGCACCGGCCGACGTCCTTCAGGCCCATGCCGACGCCGGTGTTCTTGTGGGCGATGGCCAGGCCTGCGCCGGGGGTGGCGTAGAAGTCACCCTTGAGGTTCTCCAGCACCTGGGCGATACCGGTCGAGTCGTCGGCGATCTGCCCGTTCGGCAGCGCGTCGCCGGGACGGACGACGTTGAGATAACGCATCTCCCACGCGTCCAGCCCGACCATCTCGGCGAGCTCGTTGACGCAGGTCTCCATACCGAACTGGCTCTGGACCACCCCGAAGCCACGGAAGGCGCCCGCGACCGGGTTGTTGGTGTACAGCGCCATCCCGAGGACCTCGAAGTTCGGGATCGCATAGGGACCGCCGGCGTGCGTGCAGGCCCGCTGGAGCACCGGGGAGCCGATCGAGGCGTACGCCCCGGTGTCGGAGAGGATGACAACCTTGACCGCGGTGAGCTTGCCGGTGGAGTCGCACGCGACGGTGAACTCCATGTCCATCGGGTGGCGCTTGGTGTGGTAGGCGAAGCTCTCGGTGCGGGAGAACTTCACCTTGACCGGGACCTTGAGGTGCCAGGCCATCAGCGCCGCATGGTGCTGGACGGACATGTCCTCCTTGCCGCCGAAACCGCCGCCGACGAGGGTGGTCTGCGAGCGGACCTTGGACTTGGGCAGCTGGAGCATCCGGGAGATCTCGCGCTGCTCGTCGTAGACCGACTGGCCCGAGGTCCACATCATCACCCCGTCGCCATCCGGCGCGGCGACCGCGCACTCGGGCTCCATGAAGGCGTGCTCCTGCCACGGCGTCTTGAACTTGTGCGTGACGACGTGGGCGGCCTCGCGGATCGCCGCGTCGGGTGTGCCGCGCTTGACGTGCTCGATGCTGAGGATATTGCCGCGCTCGTGGATCAGCGGGGCGTCCGGGCTCAGCGCCTGCTGCGGGGAGGTGACCGGCGGCAGCGGCTCGTAGTCCAGCTCGATGAGCCCGAGGATCTCGTCGAGGCTCTCCTCGGTGCGGCTGGCGACCAGGGCGAGGGCGTCACCGACATACCGCGTGTGGCTGCCGACGGGGATGAGGACATCCCAGTCCGGGGTGATATGGCCGATCTTGTTCTCGGGGACATCCTCGCTGGTGAGGATGGCCAGGCAGTCCGGATGCGCCTTGGCGGCGTCGAGCCCGAGCGACTTGACCAGCCCGCGCGGGGTCGGCGAGCGCAGCGCCTTGGCGAAGACCATGCCGGGCAGCCGGATGTCGTCGGCGAACTTGCCGGTGCCGAGGACCTTCTCGTCGGTGTCGGGGCGATGCCGGGAGTCGGACACCCGCAACCGGCCCGGCACCTCGGGCCCGGGGGTCTCGCCTGCGCGGAGCAGCTCGCCGGAGAGGAGCACCGCGTCGACGATCTGGCGGTACCCCGTGCACCGGCAGATGTCGGTGCGGATCGCCTTGGCGACATCGTCGCGGGTCGGGTCGGGCGTCTTGTCGAGCAGCGCCTTGCTCGCCATGACCATCGCCGGCGTGCAGAAGCCGCACTGCACGGCGCCGGTCTCGGCATACGCATGGGTGTAGACGGCCTTCTCCTGGTCGGACAGGCCCTCGACGGAGAGCACCTTCTGCCCGACGAAGGCCGACGCCGGCCGGTTGCACGCCTTGACCAGGCGCCCGTCGGCGATGACCATGCACGTGCCGCAGGTGCTGTCGTCGCAGCCGACCTTGACCGAGAGGGCACCGATCTCCTCACGGAGCGCATGCACGAGCATGGCGTCGCCGTCGACCTCGTAGTCGGTTCCGTTGACGTTGACTGTGACCTTGCTCATCTCGTCATCCTCGCTTCGTCCGTCTGCTTCGTCTAGGTCTTCTGGTCAATCAGCTGATCGTCGGGTCGGGCAGCCCGCACCGCAGGAACTGCCCGCGGGGCAGGTCCGCGACGGGCTCGCCGGCGCGCACGACGTGCGCGCCGCGCAGGAAGACGTCGCGCACCTTCCCCTGGATCGCCAACCCGGCGTATGGCGTGTGGTCGGTCCCGTCGTGGAGGTCCTCGTGCCGCACCGTCCACCGCGGCGCCGGGTCATAGACGACGAGGTCGGCGTCGCTGCCCGGGGCGATCGTGCCCTTGCGGGGGTAGAGCCCGAAGTAGCGGGCGGCGTTCTCGCTGGTCACCGCAGCGAAACGCGCCGGCGTCAGGCGCCCCGCGGCGACCCCGTAGGTGTAGAGCAGGGCGAGCCGCAGCTCGATGCCGGGCGCGCCATTGGGGACGGTGTTGAAGGCGTCCGCGGCGGCCTTCTGCTCCAGGGTGAACGAGCAGTGGTCGGTGCCGACGAACTGGATCGTCCCGTCGGCCAGGGCCGCCCACAGGGTGTCCTGGTCGGCTGCGGGCCGTAGCGGTGGGCTCATCACGGCGGTCCGCGCAGCGAGCTCGGCGTCGCCGGTCGCTCCTGGCACGCCATACGCGCTCTCGTCGAGGACGAGGTACTGCGGGCAGGTCTCGGCGACCAGCCGGCTGCCCCGGGCCCGGGCGGTGCGGACCTCCCTCGCGCTCTGGGCGGCGCTGAGGTGGACGATGTAGTGGTTGGCGTCCGCGAGGTCGGCGATGACCCCGAGCCGGACGAGGGCCTCACGTTCCAGCTCGGCCGGCCGGGTCCGCGGGTGGTAGTACGCACCGGTATGCCGATCCGCGAGCTCGGCCTGGACGAGCGCGTCGATGACCCGGCCGTTCTCGCAGTGGAAGCCGATCGTCGTCCCCAGGGCCGCGCTGGCCTGCAGGGCCGCGAGCACCTCGTCGTCCTCGACCATCATCGAGTGGCGGTAGGCGAGATAGAGCTTGAACGAGGTGACCCCGGCCTCGACCATGTCGGCCAGCTCGGCGGCGAAGCTCGGCTGCCACTGCGTCATCGCCAGGTGGAAGGCGTAGTCGGTGACGGCCTTGCCGGCGGCCTTCTCGTGCCAGCGCTCCAGCCCCCGGGCCAGCGTCTCGCCGTGGAACTGCGTGGCGAAGTCGATGACCGTCGTCGTGCCCCCGGCCAGCGCCGCCCGGGTGCCCGTGGCGAAGTCGTCGGCGGTGACCAGCCCCAGCCCGCACTCGAGGTCGAGATGGCAGTGCGACTCGATGCCGCCGGGCAGGACGAGGCAGCCGGTGGCGTCGACGACATCCTCCCCGGGCCGCGGGGTGAGCTCGCCGACCTCGACGACCTGTTCGCCGTCGACCCGGACGTCGGCCCGGGACGAGCCCGCGGCCGTCGTCACCGTGCCACCACGCAGGAGCATCGTCATCCCTCGCCCGTCCCTTACATCTGCGCCCAGATGCGCGGCGCGGCCGCCCGCGACCTGGCGTGGACCTCGGCCTCGTCGAGGGTGGTGATCGCGCGGTCCCGCATGACCCAGGAGCCGTTGACCAACGCGTCGTTGACCATTGAGCCGCTCATCCCGAAGAGGATGTGCCCACCGGTCGAGCCGGCGGTCAGCGGGGTGATCGGGTCGTAGTTGAGCGTGATGAGGTCGGCATATCCGCCGGGCGTGAGGACCCCGAGCGGACGGGCGAAGTGCTTGGCGGCGATCTTCGGGTTGTTGCCGAGCAGCATCTCGAGGGCCTGCCCGAAACCGACGCTGGGGTCGGCGAGCCGGTGGCTCTGGAGGATCTTCGCCACCGATGCCGAGGCGAACATGTCGGCGGTGTAGGCGTCGGTCCCGAGCCCGCAGCGGATGCCCTTGCCCAGCGCCTCGACGACCGGGGCGGCGCCGACGGCATTGCCCATGTTCGAGTGCGGGTTGTGGACCATTGTCGTGTCCGTCTCCTTGAGGATGTCGAGCTCCTCGTCGGTGGCGTGCACGCAGTGGACGGCGATCGACTCCGGGCCGAGCATCCCCAGGTCGTGGAAGCGCTCCAGGATCCGAGTGCCGTACTTGGCGACCGAGTCGGGCTCGTCGCCGGGGCCCTCGGCGGTGTGGACGTGGAAGCCGCCGCGGATGCCCTGGGCCGCCTCGACGCACGCCTCGAGCGAGGCCTGCGACATCGTGAAGGAGGCGTGCACGCCGAAGAGGCCCTTGACCATGTCCTGGTCGGCGGTGTTCATCGCCTTCATGAACTCGACGTTCTCGGCCAGGGCCTGGCGGAAGACGGCCTCACCGTCGCGGTCCGAGGTCTCGTAGCACAGGCTCGCCCGGATGCCGAGGCGACGAGCGGCCTCGGCCTGGCGCTGGAGCGAGCCGACCACCGCGTGCGGGCTGGAGTGGTGGTCGAAGACCGTGGTCACCCCGTTGCGGATGCACTCGATGAAGGTCGTCGTCGTGTTGATCTCGACGTCCTCGAGGGTGAGCAGGCGGTCCAGCCGCCACCAGAGGTTCTCGAGGATCTCGACGAAGTCGCGCGTCGGGTTGCTCACGCCCATGCCGCGGGCGTAGTGGCTGTAGGCATGGGTGTGCGCATTGATCAGGCCAGGCATGATGACCCGGCCCGCGACATCGTGGAAGTCCTCGTGCGGATGCGCCGCACGGACCGCCTCGAGCGGACCGACAGCGGTGACGACCGTGCCGTCGACCCGGACCGCGCCGCAGTCGACGAAGGGGTTCGCCGGGTCGTTGGTGATGACCGGGCCGTTGCCGATGATCATGCGTGGGCTCCTTCGGGGGTGCGCAGGAGGTAGTCGTAGCGGTCCCGCATGGCCCGCAGGACGCGGCTCATGTCCTCCGGCATCCCGACGAGGTCGGCGCCGACCTCGGTCGTGGCCCCGCCCGGCACCCGGGTCAGATAGCTGCCGTCGGGCAGCGGAAGGAAGCCGATGTCGGTGGAGATGTCGAAGTCCTCGCGGGTCCAGAAGACGGTGATCTTGTCCATGTAGGGCAGGCCGGCGTGCGGGCAGAAGGTGCCGCAGTTGCCGCACTCGTTGCAGAGCCCGTCGATGTGGACGATCTGCCGCGGGTCGTCATATCCGGGTACGACAATGGCGACATTGGCCCGGTTCGGGCAGACCTCGGTGCAGATCTCGCAGATGTCGTCGCAGGTCAGGCAGCGGGCGCCCTCGGCCTGGCCGTTGATCTCGGCAATCATCAGCCCGCGCCGGTGGTAGACCTCCGGGGCCGGCAGGTGCGACACCGGGGCGTGACCGTCAAAGTCCGGGGTGATGCCCTCCTTGCCGAGGATGGCTCGGCAGGCGATCTTCGCGTCGCCCATGGCCCGGACGATGGTGTCCGGTCCCAGCCGACCGTCACCGACGACATACACATTGGGAACGCTCGACTGGTATGTCGCATCGAGCCGCGCCCGACCCCGCTCGTCGAGGGCGATGCCGTTCGAGGTGAGCGGGGCGGTGTCGATCGTCGCGCCGGTCGCACCGATGACGGTGTCGAAGGGCATGTCGACATACTCACCGGTGCCCTCGATGTTCTGCCGACCGCTGGGGACGACCGGGCCGAGGCGCATCTTCTCGCAGTGCAGGGTCGCCCCGTCGAAGGAGATCGGCGCGAGCAGCTCGAGCATCGTCAGGCCCTCGGCGCGGACCGTGTTGACCTCGTGCTGGGTGGCCGGCATGTTCGGCTCGTTGCGGCGGTAGACGATGAGCGACTCCTCGACGCCCGGGGTGCGCACCGCGGTCCGGACGCAGTCCATCGCGACGTCGCCGGCACCGATGACCGCGACCCGCTTGCCGAGCGGGAAGCCGCCCTCCTCGTTGAAGGCGCCCCAGAGCAGGTCGAGCGCGTCGATGACGTGCTCGCCGCCCTCCTTGAGCGGGTTCTGGCCGCGACCCCACGAGCCGGTGGCGATGATGACGTGCCCGTAGGTCGTCAACAGCGCCCCGATGTCGTAGTTCGGGTCGGCGTTGAAGTGGAACTGCACCCCCATCGCGACGGCCATCTCGTAGTCGCGCTCGATCTGCTCCCGCTCGATCCGGAAGTGCGGGATGATGTACTTCACGATGCCGTAGGGGCCGCTGAGCTTCTCGAAGACGTCGACCTCCATCCCGTTGCGCCGCAGGTACAGCCCTGCCGCGATGCCGGCCGGGCCGGCCCCGATGACGGCGACCTTCGTCGCGGTCCGCAGCGGCGGCGGGGTGATGGCGGCGGTGTAGTCGTCCTGGGCGTGGTCGGAGGCGACCAGCTTGACCCCGCGCATGTCGATGGACAGGTCGTAGTCGAGCCGGGTGCAGTGCTCTCGGCACTGCTGCGAGCAGAGCACCCCGGTGATCGTCGGGGCGGTGTTGTCGGTGGCGATGACGTCGAAGGCCTCGCCATACCGGCCTGCGGCGGTGAGGGTGAGGTACTCCGGGATGCGCTGCTCGATGGGGCAGCCGCCGTGCTCGCAGGGCGCCTTGTAGCAGTCGGTCAGCGGCAGCGGCGAGGCGGTCTTGCGGGAGCGGATCTTCTCGCGGTAGCGCTTGTGGTAGCGCTCGTCCTCGAAGACCCCCTCGACGAGGGCGTCGAGCTTGGCGACGTCGATGCCGGCATAGTCGGTCATCACCTCGGCGGCGTTGGCGGCGAGCTGGTTGAACCGGATCACCCCGCCGGGCTTGAGGATCGTCGTCGCCACGGTGACCGGCTGGATGCCCGTGCCGAGCAGGTCGGCGACATTGAAGGCGTCGACCCCGCCGGAGAACGAGATCGGCAGCTGGCCGTCGAAGTCGTGGGAGAGCTTCTGGGCCACCTGGAGCGAGAGCGGCAGCAGCGAACGCCCGGACATGTACATCTCGTCGGCGGGCAGCTCGGCGCGGTGCACCTGGACCGGGAAGGTGTTCGTCAGCTTGACCCCGAAGGCCAGCCCCAGGTCACGGGCCTGCTCACGCAGCCGGCCCAGCATCGCCACGGCGTCGGCATACTGCAGGTCGGCGGTGAAGTGGTGGTCGTCGAAGGAGACATAGTCGAAGCCGAGCCGGTCCAGCGCGGAGCGGGCTCCGGCATACCCCAAGAGGGTGGGATTGCACTTGACGAAGGTGTTGAGCCCCTTCTCGTGCAGGAGGTATGACGCGATGCGCTCGATCTCGTCGGCCGGACAGCCGTGCAGGGTCGAGAGGGTGACCGAGCCGCTGAGGGTGGGGCTGAGCGACTCCAGATCCGCGCGGGTGAAGCTCGTGAGGTCGCCGAGGTGCTGCTCGACCCACGAGTAGCACTCCTGCCAGACGGCGGTCGGCCGGGCGTCGGCCATGCCCTGCAGGTAGGTCTCGACCTTCTCGCCCTTGATGCCCTCGAGGTCGTAGCCGACGGACATGTTGTAGGCGACATCCTCGATCGTGCCCAGGCCCAGCTCCTTGGCGAAGACCGCCAGGGCGAAGTAGGCGCGGACGTACTCGTCGAAGGCCTCCGGGACGGTCAGCTCGGTGGACCACTCGCAGTTGTAGCCCTCGTCCTCGGCCTGGATGCACGGCTTGGCGACCGCGTGGCGGATCTCCTCACCGTCCATCTTCTGGACCGTCTTCAGCTCCATGAAGCGCGCGCCGGCGAGATAGGCGACGAGGATGTTGTTCGACAGCTGGGTCTGCGGGCCGGCGGCCGGGCCAACCGGGTTGGCCAGCTGGTCACCGAAGGAGTTGGTCATCCACCGACCCGTCGCGGGGCGCCAGAACTGGTCGGTGCGCACGCCGAAGATCGACCCTTCGCGCTCCAGCTCGGTCCTCGCCCACGTCATGAGGTGGTCGAACGACAACGGCCGCATCAGGTCGCCCATGGCTGCGCACGCCTTTCGGTTGGTCGGTTGAGCTCACGGTCGGGCATGGAGGAGCCCCACGGTGTGGCCGCTGTGCTCACGACACTGTGGCGCGGTCCCGTCGTCCGACTCACCGAGTCTCGCACCCGGCGGTGACGTCGCGTTAGGCCTTATGGCCGCGTTTCACCCACTGGTCACCTCGACCGTACGCCCGGCCCCGGTACTCTTCGCGAGGAGCCATCACCGAGGAGCCATCACCGGACGAAAGGCCGCCGCCGTGACCCACCCCGCGGACGCCGCACTCCCCCACCCCGTCGCCGAGCTGCACCTGCACATCGAGGGCACCCTCGAGCCGGAGACGATCTTCGAGCTCGCCGCGCGCAACGCCATGACCTTGCCGTATGCCGACCTGGCCGACCTGCGCACCCGCTACGAGTTCACCGACCTGCAGTCCTTCCTCGACCTGTACTACGCGAACATGTCGACGCTGCGCACGCGCGCGGACTTCACCGAGATGACCTGGCGATACCTGGTGCGGGCGCATCGGGGCGGGGTCCGGCATACCGAGGTCTTCGTCGACCCGCAGGCGCACACCGAGCGCGGGATCGCCGTCGGCGACGTCCTCGGCGGGGTCCAGGACGCCCTCGACCGCGCGGCCGCCGAGCTCGATGTCACCAGCGGGATCATCGTCTGCGTGCTGCGCCACCTTCCTGCCTCGCAGGCCCTGCCGATGCTCGACGGCGCGCTGGCCTCCGGGGTGCCGCTGCTGGGGATCGGGCTGGACTCCTCCGAGGTCGGCTTCCCGCCCGGGGCCTTCCGGGAGGCGTTCGACGCGGCGGCCGCGGCGGGTCTGCACCGGGTCGCGCACGCCGGCGAGGAGGGGCCGCCGGCCTACATCTGGGAGGCCCTCGACGTGCTGGGCGTGGAGCGGATCGACCACGGCGTGCGCTGCCTGGAGGACGCGGCGCTGGTCGAGCGGCTGGCCCGCGACCAGGTGCCGCTGACGGTCTGCCCGACCTCGAACGTCCGGCTCCGCGTCGTCGACCGAATGGCCGACCACCCGCTGCCCCGGATGCTCGACGCCGGGCTCATGGTCACGGTGAACTCGGACGACCCGGCGTACTTCGGTGGGTATGTCGACGACAACTACGCCGCCTTGCGCCATGACCTCGGTATGCCGGACGACGCCCTGCGCGCGCTCGCGTTGAACTCGGTGCGGGCGTCCTTCGCGTCGCCGGACCGCAAGGCCGAACTGCTCGCGGCGCTCGGGCTCTGACGCGTGGGGTGACTCCCCGGACGTGCTCGGGGCCGGTGCTCAGGGGAGAGTGAGTGCGGCCTTGACGCTCCGTGCGGTCGCCTCGGCGTCTACCTCGCGGAAGCCGTAGAGCCAGGTCACAGTGTTGGCGTGGCCGATGATGAGGTGCCGCGCCACCTTCGGCTCGTCTTGCAGCCCAATGAGGGCAAAAGACAGCCCTGAACTCAGCACCTGCTGGCCATCGCAGCCTGTGCCCGCGGCCGACAAGAAGCGCGCTCGCGCTGCTTCGGCTTCGGCCGTAGTGGGGTATGCGAGCGTTATGCCGCCCGCTGGCGATCCTGCCAATTCGTACTCGACACCTGGCAATTCGGCACTCCCAAGAAGGGCCTCGTTGAAGCCACAGGCACTGTAGAACGACTTGGCGGCGCCGGCCCTCATCGCGAAGGTGTCGGCATGAGGCGCAGCAACTTTGAAGCCGCCCAGATAGGGCTGATTGCCCAGCGCCGCCTCGACACCGTCAGCGGTGACCTCCTCCTCGACTTGGTTGGGGGTAGTTGGAACGCCGGTCGCGCTTGAGAGAGAGGCCGCGTCGGACGTGCGCGGACTGGCCCCGGCGTCGGTCGGCCCTCCGTTGCCACAACCCACCAGCAGAAGGACGAGGGCACAGGCGGCTGATGCACGAGAGATCGTCACTCACGCAACCGTAGCCCCTTGTGACGCTTGCCCGCGAAACCGCGGCTCCGGGGTGGTCGGGCCAACGCGACTACTCGGACCAATCCGCGGAGCCGACTGCGTCGATAAGCCAAGCGGGTGGGGTTCGCGCACCGTCGAGTGTGACCGCGACCTGTTCGACGTCACTGAACGTGACGAAGGTGCTGAGCGGCTCCTTGTTGCATGATGAGCGATCCCAGACCGTGTACCCGCCATGGTAGGAGCCGCCCCAGTCGATGGGCACCTGCTTCCCCTCGGACGCCTGCGGACAATCACCCGTAATCTCCTCCGAGAACTCCGACCATCCGAAGTTGCTGGAGAAGGCGATCGTCGTCAAAGTCCCATCCGGGGTCTCATAGCTGCGCCTCACCTCGCCGTACTCCCCCGTCACGGTCTTGCCCTTGACCGAACCCGGCGGGAGAAGAATCGTGTAACCGTTGAAGTCCTCCGTCGTCAGGCTCGGACCACCCTCGAGGGTGCCCGCGGCGGTCGGGGTCGGCGACACGGTGACCGCTGGCGCTTCGCCCGTGGGACCGACGCTCGCCGAGGGGGCGCCAGCCCGGGTCCCCTGCAAGAACAGCAGCTCCGTCGCCGCGCAGAGGTCCTTCGCGGGCAATGGTGTTGAACGCGCGTCCTTCGTCTCTGCCACCAAGCCCGCCGCGCCCCCACTCGAAGCGGCAAGAGAGCACGTGTTGTACAGGTTTCCCTCGCCGTATGAGCGCACCGCGCCAGAGGCCAGCGTTTCCTTGGTCGGCTTCACCCCGGACTGAACCGACGAAATGGCGGCGTCGAGGTTGTCAGTCGCCCACAAGTGCACGCCGATGTCCTCAGCCCGGTAACTGCAGGCGACGCCCTCTTCCGGCGTGACCTGCTCGACCTCGACGCCGAGGGCCTTGCTCACCGACAAGGCATCGGGACAGCTGCCGGTCAACTGGAAGGACGGGCCACTCAGTGACGAGGACGCGACACCCCCGTCACGTGGCGGTGACCCGTCGGGCGATGGGGAAACGCTGCAGGCCGAGAGTGTGGCAGCCGTCACCACCAGGGGGAAAAGGCGTCGCACGATTGTCGATTCTATGAGGTCGAAGTCCCCCGATCCGCAAGGATCTTGACCCATCCACGCCCCAACCCGCGACCGGCGCGCCATGCTCACCCCACTTCGCGGCGGTTCCTGGTCACCGGCGCGCAAGGCGGGCCAGCACGGCAAGGGTGGCCCCAATGAGGTTCAGCGCGGCTGGACGCCACGCACCGCGTTCGGCTCCCCCGGCTTGCCGCCCGCGCGGTTCCGGTATGCCGGTACGCCAACGCAGGTGAACAGCAGGGCGTCGAGCGGGGCTCCGACGAAGCCGGCGATCTCGGAGTCGAGGTACGTCATACCGCTGGCTCCGTAGCCGAGGGCGTAGGCCGCGAGGTGAAGGCGACCCTCGACCAGGCCGGCGGCGAGGAGCGCCTCGCGGTAGGCGTGGGCGTCGAGCGCGCTGACGTCCGCGCAGGAGAGGACGACGTAGGCGGCGTCGCCGCCGAGGGCCTGGTCCAGGCAGATCCGCTCGACCTCGTCGCGTAGGTCGCCGGCCTGCACCGGGGAGTCGAGGTCGGGCCAGCGGTAGAGCCCGGGGGCCACGCCGTCGACGCCGTGCACCGCCACGAACTGCGGGTCCGTAATGCCGCGGGTAGCCGCGGCCATCGCGAACTCCAGTTGTTCTCGGGGCAGCGAGGCGTCCCGGCGCATGAGCCGGGTCGAGCCGCGCTGGAGGATGACGTCGGCCAGGGACCGGCTCTGCGGCGCGGCCGGGAGCGCGTCGCCGACCGGCCACGCCGCGGCCCAGTGCGCCTGGTCGCCGGCCCGTTGCGTCGTTGTGACCAGCGGAAACTCGGTCGGGGCGTCGTCGACCGACCCAGGCGTCGCAGGTCCGGTCGGGGTGGCGGCCGGGGCGCCGGACCCGAGGACGACGGCAGCGAGCGGGGACTCGTGGACGCCGTCGGCCCCGACGAGCTCGGCCACCTCGGCGTCGGGGAAGCCGGTGACGAGGCGGTGCTGCACGCCGAGCGAAGCGGCGACCGCGAGCGCCTGGGAGAGCGTGGTCCCGGCGTCCCAGTAGATATGCCGGAAGCCGCGCTCGGCATACTTCCAGCCGGTCCGCCAGGGCACCCCGGTGACGATGACCGTGGTCGCCTCCCCCTCCGCCGCGGGGGCGACCTGGACGAGGGCATGGTCGAGCGGGTCGTACCAGTGGACGCCGTCGGCGACCCCGTCGAGGCCGTGGGTGCTGACGTAGAGCTCGAGCGGGAAGCGCCCGCCGGCCGACCCGGCGGCGCGGAAGGGCAGCAGGGTGCCATTGCGCTCGATGGTGCGGACGACGCCGGCGGCGAGGTAGAGCACCGTAGCCAGCTCGCTGAGGGTGACCGCGTGGTCAGATCGCGGCGCCGGCACCTTGCCGGCGAGGGCGTCGGCGGCCGAGACCTCGCACGGGGCGAGCTCGCGGGGCAGCGGCGTGCGCGGCAGGTCGCCGGGGTAGCGCTTCATGCTCGGCGGGAAGCGGCCTGGGTCCATCGGCGTGAAGCCGGCGACGATCCGCGGGTCGGCGACCGGGTCGGTCCACTCCCGCTGCGTGTCGTAGGACGTGAGCTGGTGGTAGACCTGCGCGGCGTTGGGTTCGGTCACCTACCCGAGTATGCCGCCCCCGCGCTGGCTCGGGTGGACCGCTCCGCTCTCGTGGGGCTACGCCAAGACGCCGCGGACGAGCGAGTCGCCGGAGTGCTGGGGCTTGTCGTCGAGCTTCTCGCGGGAGATGTCAACGATGACATAACCGGCGGCGATGAGGTCTGGGGCGATCTCGAATGACTGGTCGTTGCGGCCGGGGCTCATCACGCCGATGGACACCATCCGGGTGAGGTCCTTGTTGATGAGCCACACCTCGAGATACCCGCCGGTGTCGGGTGACATCGGCGCGGCGCTGATCCGCAGCGAGAGGTCGCTGCCGACCTTGACGAGGTCGGCCTCGCCCCGGACGGTCTTGGTGTCCAGGGTGTCGAGGCTGGCCCGGCTGACCACGGTCGCGGCCGGCACCGGCTCCTGGGCGGACCAGCGGCCGAGGAGACCGCCGACGACCAGGCCCGCGACGGCCGCCGCGGCGGCGACGGGGAGGTAGCGGCGGAGGCCGCTGGGTCGGGCGGCCGCGCGGCCCAGCGGGATGACCTCGGCTGCGGCGGGAGCGGTGGGGGCAGGGGCAGTCGGGGCGGGGACAGGGGGGGCGGTGGCCGGGACAGTGGGGGCAGGGGCGGCGGCGGCAGCCGGGGTCGAAGTAGTGGGGGCGGGGACGGCGGAGTCGTGCTGGTCGAGCTCGGCGGTGATCCGGTCCCAGACCGCGTCCGGAGGCGCGACGAGGTCGGCCGTGGCGGCGGGAAGCGCGGCGGCGAGAGACGTCAGCTCGGCGACCTCGGTGCGGCATACCTCGCACTGCTTGAGGTGAGCGAAGGTCGCCTCGTCCGCCGACTGGCCCATCGCCACGGCGGCAAGAATCTCGGCGTCAGGATGCTCCATGGCGGACCTCCTCAACATGGGTGCGCAGCTGGACCAGCCCGCGGCGGATGTGTGACTTGACGGTGCCCAGCGGCATACCGAGGGTGGTGGCGATGACCTCGTGGGTCTGGTCGTCGTAGAAGGCCATCCGCACGACGGTGCGGCGCGGCTCCCCCATCCCCTCGACCAGGCCGGCCAGGACCAGGCGTTCGTCGAGGTCGACGGCCGGGCTCGGCGCCGCGACCCGGACGTCGGCATCCTCGCTGGTCGCGACCGGGTGGCGCGCCCGGGTTGCGTGGAGGTCGGCGCAGCGTCGGCGGGTGATGCCGACCAGCCACGCGGCTGGGCTGCCGCGGTCCGGGTCGAGGGTATGCCGCCCCCGCCACGCCGAGACGAAGACCTGTTGGGTGGCGTCCTCGGCGTCGTGGTGGTTGCCGAGCGAGCGCAGCGCGAGGGTGTGCACCAGAGGGCTCCAGCGGCGGTAGGCCTCGGCGAACGCGGTTCGGTCGCCGTCGCGCAGGCGTATGGCGAGCTCGCGGACCTCGGCGTCCAGGTCGTCGGTCACCACCGAGTCACCGTACCCCACCGCGCGCGCCGCGACCGGGGAGCCGGCGGCATACCGGCTCCCCGTCGCGGCCACGGAACTGCCTCGTCCCCAGCTCACCCACGCATCGCCCTTCGGTCAGAGGTTGGCCGGCCGCAGGACGAAGAGGATCCCGTGGGCGATCTGCTTGTTGCCCTTGTTGATGTCGAGAGCCCGCGGGTTGAGGAAGGGGTTGATGTCGTCGGGGTCCTGGTCCTTGAGCATGACGATCGGGTAGCGCGCATCGAAGACGCGAACGCCGATGGTCGAGCCGAGCGCCGTGGTCAGCTGGGCGCCATTGGACTTGACCGCCATGGCCTTGGTGATCGTCGCGCCGGGGACGACGTGGTAGAGCAACACGGTCTCGACGGTGTCGATGCCAAGGCCCGCCACCGCGCCGAAGACGGCCTTCTCGGAGGGCACCCACTTGTGGGTGAGGTCGGCGACGAGGACCTGGAAGGCGCGGTCGTTGGGGATGAAGGCGGTCAGCGGCTTCGTCCCGTCGGCCAGGATGCCGACCGGGCTGGATGGCTTGGCCTTGAGGACGGCCAGGACGGCCTCGGTGACGATGTCGTAGTCGTACCAGTTCCGGTCGAACTGGTCGCCGTCGGCGGTCAGCACCGCGGCGAGGCTTTTCGTGCCGGACGGGGCAGTTGCCGCCGACGCGGGACTGGCGAGGGCGAGCGAGAGCGCGGCGGCGGCCGCTGCGGTGGCGGCGGCGAGTCGGCGTGGGGTCATCGGGAGTCCTCTCCTCATGGGGCCGCCGGTGCGACCCTCTGCCCCCTACTTCCGGTGGCCGGCGCGGTCTGGATGCAGTCCTCCGCCGGAATCTTCTGAGGCTTGTCGGAAAGATTCTTGGCTGGGCTGCATCCAAGCGGCCTCGCGGCCCGGAAGAAGGGGTGTCACCCACCGAAACCGACGAAAGGACCCCCCGTGCGACGCACCAAGCTCGCCTCCGTCGCGGCCCTCGCCGCCGCAGCCCTGACCCTCGCCGCCTGCGGCAGCAGCAGCGAGCCCGCCGCGACGCCGACCCCATCGGCGACCACCTCCAGCGCCGCGCCCACGTCCGAGGAGCCGATGCCCGCCGCGAAGGACATCGTCGACACCGCCGTCGGAGCCGGCCAGTTCACCACGCTGGCGACGGCACTGACCGCCGCGGGCCTGGTCGACACCCTCAAGGGCGCCGGACCGTTCACCGTCTTCGCCCCGACCGACGACGCCTTCGCCAAGCTCCCCGCCGGCACGCTGGACACCCTGCTCGCCGACCCCAAGGGCGCACTGACGAAGATCCTCACCTATCACGTCGTCCCCGGGAAGGTCATGGCCGCCGACGTCGTCAAGATGGACGGCGCCAAGGTCAAGACCGTCAACGGCGCCGAGCTGACCATCAAGGTCTCCGGCTCGGACGTCATGCTGATGGACGCCACCGGTGCCTCGGTCAAGGTCGTCAAGACCGATGTGACCGCCAGCAATGGCGTCATCCACGTCATCGACGGGGTGCTGCTTCCCTCGAAGTGACCCACGGCCAGCTCCTACTGGTCACGACCCGCTGTGCGGCATACCTCGCAGTCCTTTGAGGTATGCCGCACAGCCGCGTCTGCGCCATGCGAAGGGGGCTGCAGCCGTTGCTGGTACGGTCGTTGTGGGTTGCGCGGCCTTGGCTGCGCCGCTCGTGAGTGACGTGCTTGGCGTAGTTGCCAGACCTCAATGGCTCCGGGCTCCTCGGCGCGAAGACCGACACACTCCTAGGCGGCAGGGATGGATTTGCGCGAGTCCGAGTCAGGGCGCGCGGTAGACGGTCGCCTCTTGAACGCGGCCCAGCGTTCCTGGCTGCGTCAAATGCTTGTTGGCATGGTCGCGATTTGCGTCGTGTTCGTTGCCGCTGGCTCGTGGCCCAGTTGGCTCAGCGTCCCTCTCGTCGCGGTCTGGCTGCTTTACATGCTCCGTCTCACGTTCATCCTGTTGCGGGACTCCCTGGGTTTGGCGGGTGCTTTGAGGAGACGTGACGAGGTGCCGTCGACTGCTCCGCGTCGTCTGGCGGTGGCGGGCTCGCCAAGCAGGCCCGCGACCCGCCATCAGGGGGCAGGCGGCAGGCGGAATCGGGTGTTTCGTTTCGCACCTCTGGCTGCCGTGGTGACCTACTTCATCGTCACCTACCAGCTCGCCGCCCGGGGTGTCGATCGGGACCTCATCAAGCTCGTCTCACTGGTTCTCGTTGCGCTCACTTGTCTCGCCATCGTCCTGTACGCGGTCCGCCTCAACTCGAAGATCAACCAGGAGGCGTCAAAGCACAACCAGAATGTGATCGAGTCGCCGCCCGGCACGTAGGCCGCGGGCCGATCCTCGCAGGCGTGGCTGGCCGCTGGAGTGTGCCTGGCGCTGCTCATGGTAGGCCCGACTCCTTTCGACGCTGTCGACGCCGCCGCGACGGCCTCTGCCACGACCAGCAATACGCATTCCTCGGCAGACCGAGCTCAGCCGGCGTTCAGGGGATCGGCACCCGGGCACACGGCAGGAGGGCGGCCGGGCGAGTCCCGACAGCACCTCATGTCCGCCCCTTTCATCCATGTGGACCTGGACCGGCAGCAGAAGGTTCCGACGTGTCGGGGCGATTCTGGTGCTTTCCCGTCTGAGACCCTGTGGTCATGCAGGGTGGGTCGAGGGCCTGGAGGGGAGTCCGAGCAGCCGGTCATGGCCTCTTCTACGCGACGATGGGCGGAGTATCCTCGTGCTCCTCGTCATCTGGCTGATCACCTTCGCCGACCGAGACCTGCCCACGTACTGGGGAACGTTCACCGAAACCTCGACCACGTGTGACCCGCCAGGTCCCCGGAGCACCTGCCTCAGCAAAGGCACCTGGGTCAGCGACGACGGCTCGATCGTCAAGGACGACATCAACTTGGACGGTTCGGTTGGCCAGGGCGAAACCGTGCGTGCCGCTTACCACCCGGGTGGATTGATGGGCGATGACGTGAACAACATCGTTCATGTCGGGATTTGGGCACACGCTGGCCTGTGGATGCCGTGGGTAATGCTCGCTGGCTTCGGGGCGATAACGTGGACCCAATATCGCGATTGGGCACGAGCCGCCGCGTATACGCCCCGACATCGGGCCGGAGGCTCCTGAGCGTTTGGGGTCGTCGGCCGGACACGGACGCGGTCCCACGTCGAAGTCGGGCCGACGTCAGCGGAGCCGAGTTCCGCAACTCCGACGCCTTCGCAAAGCCGTCCGCCGGCACCCTGGACACCCTGCTCGCCGACCCCAAGGGCGCCCTGACGAAGATCCTCACCTACCACGTCATCCCCGGGAAGGTCATGGCCGCCGACGTCCTGAAGATGGACGGCGCCAAGGTCAAGACCGTCAACGGCGCCGAGCTGACCATCAAGGTCTCCGGCTCCGACGTCATGCTGATGGACGCCACCGGCGCCTCGGTCAAGGTCGTCAAGACCGATGTGACCGCCAGCAATGGCGTCATCCACGTCATCGACGGGGTGCTGCTCCCCTCGAAGTGACGCGCGGCCAGGCCCTTCTGGTCACGACCCGCTGTGCGGCATACCTCGTAGTCCTTTTGAGGTATGCCGCACAGCCGCGTCTGCGCCCACCCGCGTTCCAATCCGCGAAGCAGAGCGGCCGGCTTCCTGCACAGTGAAGAGCGCCTTCAGGGCTGCTGCAATCACTCCATCACGCAACTGGAGCGTGAGCTGGTCAGTCGGTGCCCGGGTCCCGGCGCAGGCGTTTGACCTCACCACGCCTGGCTTTGTCCTCGAGCCGGCGGGACTGCGACGCGCGGCTGGGCCGGGTCGGTCGGCGTGCCGCTGGGCCGGGGGCGATCGCCTCCGACAGTAGTTGGGCGAGGCGCGCCTGCGCGGCCTCACGGTTACGCAGCTGCGACCGGTGCTGAGAGGCCGTCACCGTGAGGACGCCGTCGACCAGGCGCCCGGCGAGACGCGCCGTCGCGCGTGCCCGGAGGACCTCGTTCAACGCGGCCGTGTGCGCCACGTCCAGGCTGAGCTCGACCCGGCTGTCCGTGGCGTTGACGCCCTGCCCGCCCGGGCCGCTGGAGCGGGAGAACCGCCACGTCAACTCACGATGCGGCACCACGACACCGGACCGGATCATCAGATCACCCGACACGACCGTGCCTCCTCCCCAGCCACCCGAGAACTGCTTCGCACGGTACACACGCGCGGTGACGGCGGACATGTCAGTCTCCTTGTAGGCGGACACGTGGTGTCCCTTTCCGCGGACAGTTGATCTCCCTGTCAGTGGACAGCTGTCTGTTCGTGTCGGTCCCGATTTGGGTGTCCCTCCGGCGGTAACGCTCGTGGTCTCTGACCACGCACGAGCAACCCGTACGGAGGGACTGTGAAGAAGTCTGACAGGGAGATCATGGAGATTCTTGAAGCGTTCGATGCGACCGGGTGTGCGCACTCGGCGGCGGCGTTGGCGGGGGTTGACCCGAAGACGGTCCGCCGGTATGTCGCCGCCCGTGAGTCCGGGGTACCGGTGACGGCGCCGGTGGCGCGGTCGAAGGTGATCGATCCGTTCGTGCCGAAGATCGAGGAGCTGATCGAGACATCGAAGGGCAAGGTCCGCGCCGATGTGGTCCATGAGCGGCTGGTCGCGTTGGGGTTCACCGGTGCTGACCGCACCACCAGGAGGGCGGTGCGCGCGGCGCGGGCGGCCTGGTGGGCCGGACACCGGCGCAGGTATCGGCCGTGGATCACCGAGCCGGGGATGTGGCTTCAGTTCGACTGGGCCACCGGCCCGTTAGTGCCCGGACCGGACGGGCGGGCCCGCTCGACGTCGCTGTTCTGTGCGTGGCTGGCGTGGTCGAGGTTTCGGGTGGTGATCCCGACCTGGGACCGGAAGCTGGAGACACTGCTGACCTGCCTGGACGCTACGGTCCGCCGCCTGGGCGGGGTGCCGGCGTACCTGCTGACCGATAACGAGAAGACGGTCACGGTCGAGCACGTTGCTGGGGTCGCGGTCCGGCATCCGGTGATCGTGGCCGCCTCCCGCCATTACGGCGCCCAGGTCATCACCTGCGTGCCGTACGACCCGCAGTCCAAGGGCGGCTCGGAGGCCAGCGTGCGGATCGCGAAGGCGGACGTGCTGCCCACCGAGGTCAACCTGGGCGAGCAGTACCTCTCCTTCGGTGCGCTGCAGCAGGCGTGTGTCGTGTTCGAGGACAAGGTCAACCAGCGCGTGCACCGGGAGACGGCTCGGGTGCCGGCCGAGATGCTCACCCAGGAACAGGCCCGGCTGCATCCGGTCCCGGTCACCCCGTTCACCGCCGCTTTGGGGGTGACCCGCGTCGTGAACACCGATCAGACGGTGCGGTACGGGTCGGTGCGCTACTCCACCCCACCCGGTCACGTCGGCACCGAGGTGTGGGTCCGCGTGGACGGTGAGGAGCTAGTCATCGTCGCCCACGCCCGTACCGGGCTGGTCGAGATCGCCCGGCACGCCCTGTCCACCCCGGGATGCCCACGCATCAACCTGGCCCACTATCCGGGGCATCCGCAAGACCCCACCGGGGCACCGCGCACCCCTACACCAAGAGCCCGCACCGAGGCCGAGGAGGCCTTCCTGGCCATTGGTGAGGGTGCCAAGGCGTGGCTGGTCGAGGCCGCCGCCGTCGGTGCCCAACGAGTCCGCTCGAAGATGACCGAGGCGGTCGAGCTGGCCGCCTTGGTCGGGGTCGCCCGCGTCGACGCCGCCCTCGGCGCGGCTGCCGCGGCAGGCCGGTTCGGGGATAAGGACCTGCTCTCGATCATCGAGTACCACGACGCCGGCACCCCCCTCGCGCAACTGGTCATCGCCGACGAGAGCCACTCGGCCCAGCCCGGCACCAGCGCCTGGGCCAATATCGGCCACACCATCAGGGGCCAGCGGTGAGCGTGCGAACCAAGGCCGCGCCGCCGCTACCGGAGGAGCTGACCGCGGTGCTGACCCGGATGCGGTTGCCCTACCTGCGCGCTCTGGCTCCGGAGGTCCTGGCCACCGCCCGCGCTCAACGCTGGGACCCCGCCGAAGTCCTCAGGGTGCTGATCGCCGAGGAGATCCGCGGCCGTGACGAAGCCACCCGGCGGATGCGCCGCAAAGCCGCCGGCCTACCCGCCGGCAAGACCTTCGACTCCTGGCGCGAAGCCGACTCCTCCATCCCGCCCGCCACTCAAACCGGGCTGGCCACCCTTGAGTGGATCGGCCGGCACGAGAATCTGGCCATCGCCGGACCGTCGGGAACCGGCAAGACCCACTTCGTCGAAGCCCTCGCCCACAAGGTCATCGACCACGGCATGCGGGTGGCCTGGTTCACTCTCGAGTCCCTGACCGCCACCCTCGGCAAAGCCGCCGTCGACGGCTCCGTCGCCAGGGCCGTCGCCAGGATCACCCGCGCCGACCTGATCGTCATCGACGACATCGGCATGCTCCCCGCCGGACAAACCGCCGCCGAAGCCCTCTATCGCGTCATCGACGCCGCCTACGAACGACTATCCGTGGCCGTCACCTCCAACATCCACCCCTCCGGCTTCGACACCCTCATGCCCAAGACCCTGGCCACCGCCACCGTCGACCGGCTCCTGCACCACGCCCACGTCATCGTCACTGAAGGCACCAGCCTCCGGTTGAGCGACGCCACCGCAGGACGAGGAGTGATGCCCCTGACCTAACCCCGGACAGGGAGATCACCTGCCGCCGACAGGGAAGCCACCTGTCCGCACACAAGGAAGTCCCGCTGTCCGTTGACACGCGGGCGGCAGCTGTTCGCGCAAGCCGGACTGGGCCGCCACGGGCCAAGGTTCGTTCACCTGGGCAGGTGGCCCAGCCAGACTATCGCTCACCGAAACAATGACCCGAGGAGACAACGTGGCCCAGAAGGGGGTCCCGTGCTCATCGGCGAGTTGTCCGGCGACGAGATCATCTGCGGGGGGACACCCTCCCTCTCTCCGTCCGTGGGGGCGCCGTCGAAGATCTACCTCACGGTCAAAGAGGCCACCGCCTTTGACAAGTCGGTCGCCGTGTAAGTCGCCCACGCGCTTCACGTGGGCGGACACCGAACACGGACCGGCAGCCGGGGAGGCGACGACAAGACGCAACTGGCCTCGATCAGGTCCTGGGCGAAGGAGAACCGCTACGAGGACTCGGTCCGCGGTCGGAATCCCGCCGGGGTCCAGGAGGCTTGACACCACGCCAGGTGATGCTCAGACGGCACGATCTTCGGCCGATGTGGTGGGTGGTGTGGGTTGCCCTTGCGTCCGACGCCCCGGCCGGAGCGGGCGAGTGACCCGACGGCGATCCGCATCTGATTTCGCACACGGTCGGGCACCCTGGCTCGACACGACCGTTCAACTCTGGCGACGTCCATCCCCGGCATCCCGCTCACACCAGTAGTCTGCAACCTCACCCGTTGAGACGGTCACTGGAATCTGCCCCTGGCACACTCACGGGCAAGGGTAGGAACCTGCCGTGGGCGCTGGCGACCTAGCGCGCACCCAGTGCGAGAAGCCTCCGGAAGTCCTCGGAGGTCGCTAGCCTTGGACCGACGCAATGAACCGGTGCTCACAAGAGCGCAGGCGAGGCAGCTTCACGTCGGGGGGCATGGTGCTAGAGAAGGCTGAGCAGGTCCACGTCGCTGCGAGAGGTTGGCTCTGCCACGGGGCTAAAGCGCGCGACTGGCGGGTGGGTCGCTTGGGGGCGGCAGCGAGTTCCCTCGCCTTGGTCGCGCTGGCCGCCGGCTGCGGGACAGCGGGAAGCCCGTCCGGTTCCGCCGCGTACCAGATGTCGAGCGTTTCCGCGGCCGCCGCGCCTCAGCCTCCGGTGAACGTGAAACCGGTTCGCTCACGGCCGACCGCAGGCGATGCCGCGACTGGGACGGGCGGCACTGCGTCTGCCGGCGTTCTCGTGGCACCGTCGGCAACGGAGGGTGAGCTGGCACGAAAGCAGCTCGGTATCGGTGCGGGCACAGGCGTTGCGAGCGGGGGGAACGGACAGGTTCCCGTGCCGGGTGTGGAGTACGAAGTCGTCGGCGCATGCGCGGGCGCTGCCGGCTCTCGCGTGCTCGTCGTGATCAGGGCGGCAGGCACGGCAAGCGGTGCTGGTGTCAACGCTGCCGACGCGGGCCTGACTATGGCGGGTGCAACCGTGGTGTGCGACGGCCAGACGAGTCGTACGTTGGTAGGCACGTTCGCCCGCCCGGTGGTGCTCGAGGTGGTAGAGCGGGGGGTCGTTCGCCAGGGCTATGCCGTGCTGGTTCCCGCTCGTTCATAGTCGGCTCGAAGCGACACTAGATGGGCGCTCCGTCGGATCGCTCGGCGACCGCTGCGCGCAGTGCCGGCTCGGGCCACACCTGCACGAGGTACTCCTCGACCGGGTCGACGATGGCCTCGTCGTAAGCGGTGAGACGCCCACGAGCGCTCACCCTGAACCGGTGCGGCCCGGGGCTCTGCGGCGTGAACGCGGCCTCCGCGGGGAGGTCGAAGCCAGGGTCCGGGCTCGACCAGAACAGAGGCTCGCACACGGGGAGGCTGACCTCCTCGATGGCCTCCCATGGGTCTTCGGCATCAACGGCCCCACCCGCGGGCGCGTCGGAGACCGCCACTGGGGGGTAGGAAGCGACGTGAGCGTGACACGCACCGGTCCTGTTGCGCAGCCGGTGCGCACGATCAGGTGGCCGGGTTCGGCGGCTGCGGCGATCAGTGTGCCGACGCCGTCTCCGACGAACTGGGGGCTGACATCGAACGGCACCAGGTAGAGCTGGTGCCACGCGACGAGGATCCGGTGCGTGTTCACGTTCTGGTCTCTCCTACGAGTCAGGGCAGGTAGCCGACCTGGTAAAGGTCGCCGTCCAACATGCGCTCGTTGCTGTAGAACGCTGAGAGTAGACCTCCAGCTGACGAGTTCTGCGTGGTCGGGATGAAGCACCTGCTCCACCCGGTGGAACCGGTCCGCTGAGGATCGGGCATGCGACATCCCGGGAAGCTCCGGGCCAGCGTGGCGCCAGAGGTCGACGCGCCCTGGTACGTACTGCGGAAGGGGTACTCATCGCACGAGTACCCGGTGGGCCTCACCAGCGATGACGGGCAGGCCTTCGTCCCGTTGGCTGCCACTTTTGTGGCGTTCGACAGCTTTTTCAGATAGGTGCCAGTGCCGAGCCTGCCGGGCAAGCCGGAGAGCTGAGCTTTATATACGTGGTCGACGAACGCCGGGTTAAGCGACTGGCTGTAGCCCATCACGCCGGGGATGCCGGGGAGGACGCACCCGGCTGCCCGGTTGCCGATCGTGTTGTCGCAGCGGGAGTCGGCCAGGGGCAGAGTGAACGTGACGGAGTTGCCGTACTTGGTCGAGCTCATCGTGATCTGCCACTCGCCGCTGACGGAGTTGATGATCCGCCCGGCGGTGAGGTTGTTGACGTTGAAGTACGACGACCCGTACCACTCGTCGAACGCGGGGTGGGTGTACGAGCCGGCTGCGGCGAGGCAGTCGCCCGGGCATCCAAACAGCAGTCCGCGGCTGCTCTCAGGGAACCCTGCGCCGGTCCATGACCACACCCAAACGGACGTGGTTGAAGACCATCGGGCCAACGTGGTCGAGGAGGTCATCGTGTTGATGGCGTGGAAGTTGGCGGTGCCGAGGATCCTCCCGGTGGGAACCTCTGTGACGACGAGGCCGAAGGTGGTGTGCTGGCAGGCGCTGCGACGTGACTGGGCCCACCAGGTCCCGGACGGGTCGGAGCCGGAGTTGCACTCTGCGGGAACGGCGGCGGCGAGCGTGTCCACGCCGGCGTCTTGCGCCGTGCCGGGCGCGGTGCCGTTGACGAGACGGCCCGAGACGCAGGTCTTCGGTGTCCCTGCCAGGGACTTGCCGGCGGCTCGGAGTGCCTTCGCGGCCGCGACGACCTTGTCGCAGTCGGCCTCCGTCTTGGAGATGTGGATGGCTCCGGGTGTGACGGCCCGTGATTGGGTCTGTCCGGCCCCTCCCGGGCGGGGCGCGGGTGCCGAGCTGTCGGCGGTTGCTGCGGCCGCGGGCTGCGGGGCAGCGTTGGCTGCAGGCGATAGGCCGCCTGCAGCGAGCGAAGTCAGAACAAGTAGAAATTCAATGGTTAGACGTTTCATGCGGTTGCCCCTTCCGGAGCATCGTTCCCCTGAGCGCGCCACCTCGCGGTGCCGCACGGGCCAACCCTGTAGCGCGGCCTGCGGCCAATGTAGCGATCGGGTAACGGCCGCGGTAGATGATCGCGCTGCTGCTATGTGCACCGCGCCGCCGAGTATCCGATGCACTGGACGGAACCTGGACACGTATAGGACACGAACCCCGTAGAGGGCCGGATTCGGCCGGACGGGGCCGGACACATGCCGAAGGGCCTCTGACCGGCATACGCGCTGGTCAGAGGCCCTTCGATCACGCTGGGTGGCAGGTCAAGGATTCGAACCTTGGAAGCTTTCGCGACGGATTTACAGTCCGCTCCCATTGGCCACTCGGGCAACCTGCCGTGGTGCGCGGACCACCTTACCAAGCCACCGGCCGTGGCACCGAATCGACGCGGCGGCACCTCACGGAGCCGCGGCCGGGGGCTGCGGGGCGAAGAGCTCGAGCAGCTCCCCCACCTCGTGGTCCATCAGCGACGGATGCCGGAAGTGCTTCTCCCCGTGCACGCGGTAGGCCGTCCGGCGACCCTCGTGGTGGCGCTCCACGCTCCCGTCGGCCACCAGGTCCGCGAGGATCGACTGGACCGCCCGCACGCTCAGCCCCACCGACGCCGCGAGGTCGACGACCCGGATGTCCGGGCGCCGCGCGACGGCGAGCAGGACGTGCCCGTGGTTGGACAGGTAGGTCCACGAGGCCAGCCGGTTGGACATCGCCTCAGCCCACCCGACCCGCCTGGCCCGCCCGATCGCCGTCGCCACCCACGGCCTCATCCTCGTCTGCGACAGCAGCGCTGGCCAGCCCCGAAGGCCGCGTGGCCCGCAGGCTCGCCACCACCGAGGCCCCGAGGATGAGCACCACCACGGCCAGCGAGACCGTCGTCGGCACGTGGTAGAGGTCGACCTGGAGAACCATCTTCACCCCGACCCAGAGCATGACCAGCGCCAGCCCCACCTTGAGGTAGACGAAGCGGTCGATGAGGTCGGCGAGCAGGAAGTACAGCGCCCGCATCCCGAGCAGCGCGAAGGCGTTGGCGGTGAAGACGAGGAAGGGCTCCGAGGTCACCGCGAAGATCGCCGGGATCGAGTCGAGGGCGAAGACGACGTCGGTCCCCTCGACGAGCAGCAGGACGAGCAGCAGCGGCGTCGCGACGAGGGCACCCTTGGCGCCGTTCTTTCCGGTTTGCCGGACGAAAAAGCGGTCACCCTCGAGCGCCGGTGTCGTCGGGATCCGGCGGGCCAGCCAGAGGTACATCCGCGAGGACGCCGGGTCGAAGTGCTCGTCCCGGGTCCGCAGCATCCGCCACCCGGTGAGCAGCAGGATCGCGGCGAAGACGTAGAGCACCCACTGCGCCCGCTCGATCACCGCGGCGCCGGCGGCGATCATCCCGCCGCGGAGCACCAGCGCACCGATCACCCCGAGGAAGAGAACGCGGTGCTGGTATGCCGGTGGCACCGCGAAGTAGCCGAAGATCATCGCCCAGACGAAGACATTGTCGACGGCCAGCGACTTCTCGATGAGGTACCCGGTGAAGTACTGCTGGCCGAGCTCAGCACCGGCATACGCCCAGATCACGGCACCGAAGCCGACGCCGATGGCGAGCCAGACCGCGGACCAGACCAGTGCTTCGCGGCCCGAGATGACGCTGGCTCGGCGATGGGCGAACAGGTCGACGGCGAGCATCGCGACGATCAGCGCGAGAACCGCGAACCAGGCCCAGGTGGGGACAGACACAACCAACCTCCGTGCGGGAGACGCGTGGCCCAGCCACCGTCTGCTCGGAGGTCTCCCATGTCGGCGGCGCCGACCCCGCACGCCGGGCCCGTATGGACGGACCGAACTGACGACGGTGCGGGTACTGGTACTCCCCTCGCGCCAATAGTGCAGTTTTCTGCACGTGTTTGTCAACCGCTCTGTCACCCCGCTCGTATGCCGTCGCGTCGCTCGATCGCCCCGCCGCAGGCGTAGGTTGGAGCTGTCATACCCGGACGCGAAGAAGCCAGGCACCATGACCGACGGCTCGTTCCTCTCCCCTTCCCCTGTCGCCGACCCACTCAGCCTCGCGGAGCACGAACGCGCGTATGCCGACCTGGCCGACGCGGTCCGAGAGCTGATCGACGCGACCGTCCGCACCCGGATCGCCTTCGCCGATGCCGGGACGGTCGCCGCCGACGTGCGGGCGATCACTCAGGAGCTCCTCGCCACGGCGCAGCCCGGTCCGCTCGGTCTGGTCACGTGCTCAGATGGTCGGCTCCGAGACCACGGGAACCCCGCGGTCGGGTCGCGGAACCCGATCGCCCCGCCCCTGGTCATCGGCAAGGACCGGGCAGCTCAGCGGACCTGGTGCGACTTCGTGCTCGGCGCGGCGTACGAGGGTCCGCCCGGGCATGTCCACGGCGGGGTCGTCGCCCTCGTCCTCGACCAGGTGCTCGGCACGCTGCCCGCCGTCATCGGCAAGCCTGGGTTCACCGCATACCTCACCACGACATACCGGCGGCTCACCCCGCTCGGGCCGCTGCACGCCGAGGCCTGGAGGTCGGTCGAGGGGGCGCAAGGGCCGGGCCGCGGTCCGCCGCGCCGGACGACGACGACGGCCGACGCCGAGGGGCTATTCGTGATCCCGGCATGGGTCGAGGACGCGCTGCGTCAGCCGGTCGGCGACGCCGGCGACTTCGACCCGCCGAACTGACCCTCAGCGCCCCGACGCGCTGACCGGTACTCAGGTCAGCAGCGACCGAGCCATGACGAGGCGCTGGATCTGGTTGGTGCCCTCGTAGATCTGGGTGATCTTCGCGTCGCGCATCATCCGCTCGACCGGGAAGTCGCGGGTGTAGCCGTACCCACCGAGCACCTGCACCGCGTCCGTCGTCACCTCCATGGCGATATCGGAGGCGTAGCACTTCGACGCGCTGGCCATGAAGCCGAGCTTGGGCTCGAGCCTGGCCGTGGACCGCCCGCTCCCCCATCGCGGCCGCGGCGTAGACCATGAGCCGGGCGCCTTCGACCTTCATCGCCATGTCGGCGAGCATGAACTGGATGGCCTGGAAGTCGGCGATCCGCTTGCCGAACTGGCTGCGCTCCTTGGCGTACGCGACCGCCGCGTCGAGCGCGCCCTGAGCGATGCCGAGCGCCTGCGCACCGATCGTCGGACGGGTGTGGTCGAGGGTCTGCAGGGCGGTCTTGAAGCCGGTACCCTCGGCGCCGATGATCCGGTCGCCGGGGATGCGGCAGTCCTCGAAGTGCAGCTCAGTGGTCGACGAGCCACGGATGCCGAGCTTCTTCTCGTGGGAGCCGACGACGAAGCCGGGGTCGTCCTTGTGGACCATGAAGGCGCTGATCCCGCGCGGGCCCTTGGAGGGGTCGGTCACGGCCATGACGGTGTACCACGTCGACCAGCCGCCGTTGGTGATCCAGCACTTGCTGCCGTTGAGGACCCAGTCCTCGCCGTCACGGACGGCTGCCGTCGTCATCGCCCCTGCGTCGGAACCCGCCTCCCGCTCACTCAGCGCGTATGACGCCATCGCCTCGCCGCTAGCGATGGAGGGGAGGACCTTGTGCTTGAGCTCCTCGGAGCCGGCGAGGATCAGGCCCATGGTGCCGAGCTTGTTCACCGCGGGGATCAGCGAGCTGGAGGCGCAGACACGGGCGACCTCTTCGATGACGATGCAGACCGAGACGGGGTCAGCGCCGGCACCGCCATACTCCTCGGGCACGTGGACGGCCGAGAAACCGCCCTCGTTGAGCGCCTTGAGCGCCTCGACGGGGAAGCGTTCGTTCTCGTCGACATCCGCCGCGTGGGGCTGGATCTGGTCCTCACAGATCTGCCGGACGACATCGCGGATCATCCGCTGCTCGTCAGTGAGGGCGAAGAGGGCATCGGACATGGGGGCCTCCAACCGGTTCAGACACGACAACGGGTCGACATCGTCCAACCTACGCCCGGCCCGGGGTGAGCGCCCGGGCCGGAGGTCGTGAGTTCGCGCTCACCGGGTCCGCGCCGGGCGGCGATGCGTGCCGGGCGGAGAAGCCGTCCCGGGCGGCGAAACCGAACAGCGCAGCGGGGCGCAATGCGGGGCGGCTAAGCGGGCCGGGAAGCGAAGCGATGCGGGGCCGCGAAGCCGTGCGGGGCGGCGAAGCGGGCCGGGCGGCAAATCCGGGGCAGTGCGGTCCGCCCCGCCCGAGAAGCCGTCCGGGCCCAGGCCGCCACATCCGAGGTGCCTGCCCCACCCCTGCAGCCTGCGCCCGTGTTGGTCCCTCGACCATCGCCAACCGAGAAGGCGCTCAGGCCCCCTATGCCGTGCTCCACATCTCGAAGCAGTGAGCCACTGCCCCACCACCCGGCGCAGTAAGCCCCTACCCGGACGCCCGGCATGCGTTGGTACGCGAAATGTCCGGTATCCCGGGCCAGTCGACGACCACCGCATGCTCCAGAGCTTCGGCAACCTGGTCTGGGGTCAGCCCCCGGCGGCCCGGCATGCGTTGGTACGCGAAATGTCCGGTATTCCGGGCCAGTCGACGACCAACGCATGCGTCGGAGCATCGACCACCGGTTGGCTACAGCGGCCGGTCCATCATGGTCGATCAGGCCCGCGGCGCCAGATCTCGGAGCAATGGGCCTCTGCTCCACGACTGGGAGCAATGAGCCTCTGCTCCCTATCTCGGAGCAGAGGGCTGTTGCTTCGCAGGCTGGAGCAGAGGGCTGTTGCGTCGCAGGCCGGAGCAGAGGGCTGTTGCGTCGCCGGTTGAAGCACGGCATAGGGACCTACACTGGGTCCCCGGATTGAAGGAATCCGGTCCCGGGTAGTCCCGCACCGCCAACCCGGGCAGTCCCGCACCGCCATCCCGGGCAGACCTGCACCGCCGCCCCGGGAAGGACTGCTCTACCATCCCGGGAGGGACTGCTCCAGCATCCCGGGAATGCGGGCACCGAAGCCCCGCGGAGCCACAGAAGGGAACATGCCGTGGCCGACAGCTCGTTCGACGTCGTCAGCAAGGTCGACCGCCAGGAGGTCGCCAACGCCCTCACCCAGGCGCAGAAGGAGATCGCCCAGCGCTACGACTTCAAGGGCGTCGGCGCGTCGCTGGAGTTCTCCGGCGACGACATCGTCATGAAGGCCAACAGCGAGGACCGCTGCCGGGCCGTGCTCGACGTCTTCCAGACCAAGCTGGTGAAGCGCAATGTCTCGCTCAAGGCGCTCAGCCTGTCCAACGACGGCACGCCGCGGGCCTCGGGCAAGGAGTACCGCCTCGACGCTTCGCTCCAGCAGGGCATCAGCCAGGACAACGCCAAGAAGGTCGCCAAGCTCATCCGCGACGAGGGCCCGAAAACGGTCAAGACCCAGATCATGGGCGACGAGCTCCGCGTCACCAGCAAGTCCCGGGACGACCTGCAGGCGGTCCAGCGGCTGCTCCGCGACGCCGACCTCGACTTCGCGGTCCAGTTCACGAACTACCGCTGACCCACGCCCACAGCTAAGCGTCACGTCCCAGCCGAACCAGTCAGAGTCACATTCCGTAGCCCGGTTCGGGGTCGGCCCCCGGCGCACTCCGCATGCCTTGGTCAGCGAAATGCCGGGTATGTCGGTCCAGCCGCCGACCAAGGCACGTCCGAAGCCTCAGGAGCCTGGTTCGGGGTCGGCCCCGGCGAACTCCGCACGCCTTGGTCAGCGAAATGCCGGGTATGCCGGTCCAGCCGCCGACCTAGGCACGTTCCGAAAGCCTCAGGAGCTCCGTTCGGGGTCGGCCCGGCGACCTCCGCACGCCTTGGTCAGCGAAATGCCGGGTATGCCGGTCCAGCCGCCGACCACGGCACGTCCGAAGCCTCAGGAGCCTGGTTCGGGGTCGGCCCCGGCGACCTCCGCATGCCTTGGTCAGCGAAACGCCGGGTATGCCGGTCCCGTCCGCCGACCAAGGCACGTTCCGAAGCCTCAGGAGCCTGGTTCGGGGTCGGCCCCGGCGACGTCCGCACGCCTTGGTCAGCGAAATGCCGGGTATGTCGGTCCAGCCGCCGACCATGGCATGGTCCCGAGCCAAGCACCCCGACGCGCAGGGCCTAGGCCGGGTCCTTGGGGAAGAACCGCCGCCGCGACACCAAGGCCTCACGCAGCGCCCAGTCCCCGTCGACGAGAGCCCGGCGGGTCGCGGGCGTCAGGTCGGTGCGGGTCAGGGTCTGTGCTGACAGCTCGAGGGTGCGCTCCTCGACCACCTCGGGGAAGGCGGTGAGGACGACCGTCGAGAGGGCGTCCTCCCCGATCCACTCGTGCAGGGTGGGCACGACGTCGAAGAAGCGCTCGACATACGGCCGCAAGTCCGTCTCGTCCGGCGCCCGCCAGAAGCCCGACGCCAGGTAGTTGAGCTCGTAGTTGGAGTGGTCGGCCTCCCGGGAGGTCAGCTGCTCCCAGGCCCATTCCTTCGCCGCCGCGTCGGGCAGGCTGGCCCGCGCCTTGAGCGAGTTGAGCCGCCCCTGCAGGGTCTGGTCGTCGTGGGCGAACCGCTCGAGGTCCGCGGCGCTCAGCTCGCCGCGCGCCGCGAGGTTCTCGACCACGATCCACAGGAAGTCCGAGTCCCCGGCCAGTCCGGCCGGCAAACCCAGCCCGAGGGCCCACTCGCGCAGCAGCCGGATGTCGGCGCTCAGCGCGGCCACGACCCGGGCCGCCGCCAAGGCCCGCCCACTGCCCGGAACCGCCTCGCGCAAAGCCGCGGCCGCGGTGTCGGCCACCCGAGCGAGCTGGACCTCCTGCAGGTCGCCGGGGATGAACGCCCGGATGACCTTGGCGATCCGGTCGGCGACCGGTGAGAGGATCGCCGTCTCCTCCTCGACGCCCCAGGCGGCGCAGAACAGGTCGACATACGCGATCGGGGTGAGCGCACCCCGGGCGACCGCGTCGAGGACCGCGACCCAGACGGACGCGCGGACCTGCGCGTCCACAATGCAGGGCAGCTCGTCAGGCAGCGCGGCAATGGTGTCGGGGTCGAGGTCGACGGCGGCCCAGGTGAGGTCGGAGGCGTTCGGTATGACGACCCGCGCCCCCGCCCCGACCGCCCCGACCGCTGCGAACGGCAGCGGGACCACAACCGGCTCCGCGCCGAGGGTGACCGAGAGCCGGAAGACCTCGGCGCCCTCCGCGTAGCCGGCCACATCGGTGCTGTGCGGACGCTGCGCGGAGCAGTCGACGACCGCAGGTACCTCCGCGGCCACCGGTTGGCGACGGACCACTTCGAGCGACGTGTCCCGGATCCGGGCCGAGAGGGTGTCCCGCCCCGCCGTCATGAGCCACCCGTCGCCCCACGGACCGAGGTCGCGGCCGGACGCCGCCGCGATCGCCCCGAGGAAGTCCGCCATCGTCGCGTTCCCGAAGGCGTGCCGGGTCAGGTGCGCCCGGACCCCGGCGACGAAGGCGTCGTCACCGACATACTCGATGAGCTGCCGCAAGGCGGCGGCACCCTTGGCGTAGGAGATCCCGTCGAAGTCGTGCAGCGCCGTCATCGCGTCGACGGCGGGGCGACCGGCGACCGGGTGCGTCGACGGCGCCCGCTCGGCCGCATAGCCCCACGGCCGACGCTCCATCGTCACGTTGACCCAGGCGTCCGGGTGGACACCGGTCGAGACAAGCACCCGGGCGGCGAGGTACTCGGCGAAGGACTCGTTGAGCCACAGGTCGTCCCACCACTGCATCGTCACGAGGTCGCCGAACCACATGTGCGCCATCTCGTGGGCAATGGTGGAGTCCCGGCGGAGCACCTCGTCGTCGGTGGCTCGGCCCCGGAAGAGCAGCTCGTCGCGAAGAACGACGCAGCCCGGGTTCTCCATCGCCAGGGCGTTGAACTCCGGGACGAAGACCTGGTCGTAGCCGCCGAAGGGGTACCGGATGCCGAAGAGGTCGTGGAAGGCGTCGAGGAAGATGCCGGTCACCTCGAGCAGCCGGCTCGCGTCCCGCTCCAGCTCGGCTCGCAGGGACGCCCGCGCGTGCACCGCCAGGGGGATGCCGTCGTGGTGGCCCCGGACCGAGACATACGGCCCGGCGCAGACGGTGACGAAGTAGGTCGACAGTGCCGCGGTGGGGGTCAGCTCGAAACGTCCGAGCGAGGTCGGGGCGGAGATCCCGTTGCCGATGACCTGCCAGGCCCGCGGCGTGCTCACCGACACCGTCCACGGCGCCTTGAGGTCTGGCTGGTCGAAGCACACCGTCACCGAAGGCGCGGCGTCGAGGAAGAAGTGGCCGAAGACATAGGCCGCTCCGTCGGCGGGGTCGAAGGCCCGGTGCAGGCCCTGACCGTCGCGCCGCCAGGGCATCTGCGCCTCGACGACGAGGACATTGTCGGCGGCGAGGTCATCGAGGGTGAGGCGGCCGGCCGTCCACGCCTCCGGCGGGAGGGGCCGGCCGTTGAGCCGCATCGAGACGACCTCGGTGGCGTGCAGGTCGGCGAAGGTGCCCTCCCCCGGCCGGCGGCAGGTGAACCGGATGACGGTGTAGGACCGGTAGGTCGGCGCCGTCTCGTCGTCGCCCGAAGTCAGGTCGAGGTCGACCGTGTATGACGTCACCGCGATGAGCGCGGCGCGGGCGACGGCTTCGTCGTAGGTCAGGCTCGGCACGCCGCCACCCTAACCCGTGCTCCCGTGGGGCGCCCCCGCTGACGGTCGGGCCGGAGTGACCCGTCGGGCCCGACGCCAGGAGGAGCCGACCGGCGCTCAGGCGCGGTAGCCCCCGCCGGCCATGCCCTCGAGGCGAGCGATCCGGTCCGCCATCGGCGGGTGGGTGGAGAACAGCCGCGAGACGTCCTGCATCCGGAACGGGTTCGCGATGAACAGGTGGCTGGCGTTGACAATCTGCTGCTGCGGGGCCAGCGGGGCCCGGGACACCCCGACCTCGAGCTTGCGCAGCGCTGACGCGAGCGCCAGCGGGTCGCCGGTCAGGGTGGAGCCGTCCTCGTCCGCGTCATACTCCCGGGTTCTGGAGATCGCCATCTGGATGATCGAGGCCGCGAGCGGAGCGAGGAAGGAGAGCACCAGCAGGCCGAGCGGGTTGCCGCGGTTCTCGTCGGAGTTGCCGCCCCCGCCGAACATGCCGGCGAACATCAGCATCTGCGCCACCGAGGTGATGACACCGGCGACCGCGGCGGCAACCGAGCCGGTGAGGATGTCGCGGTTGTAGACGTGCATGAGCTCGTGGCCGAGGACGCCGCGCAGCTCGCGCTCGTCGAGCAGCCCGAGGATGCCCTCGGTGCAGCAGACGGCGGCGTTCTCGGGGTTGCGGCCGGTCGCGAAGGCGTTGGGTGCCTGGGTCGGGGAGATATAGAGGCGGGGCATCGGCTTGCCGGCCCGGGTCGAGAGCTCACGGACGATCCGGTAGAGCTGCGGCGCCTGGGCCTCGCTGACCGGATAGGCCTGCATGGCGCGGATCGCGAGCTTGTCGGAGTTCCAGTACCCGTATGCCGTGGTGCCGATCCCGATCAACGCGAAGACCCAGATGAAGGTGCTGTTGCGGGTGCTGCCCGCGATGAGGCCACCGATGGCGAGGAGGAGGCCGAAGATCCCGCCGAGGAGCAGGGCGGTCTTCAGGCCGTTGAAGTGCTGGTGCATGTCCGGTCCAACGCCACAGTGAACGCTCTCGTTCCCGACCGTGCTGACCCGCAGAAAGCTCTCAGAATCAGCCGAGCAGGTTCGTCAGCCACGCCGGCATGACCGACAGCACGAGCAGCAGCGCCGACCCGATCGCGACCGCCAGAGCGACGCTCGGGTGGGCCCGCTCCGGGCCCGGGGTGAAGCCGGCCGGGTCGTCGGCGAGGAGGACCCGGAACCACCGGAAGTACACCGCGACCCCGAGGACGACGTTGACCGCGACGAGGACGGCGAGCACCCACCAGCCCTCGGCAAGGACCGGGCGCAGCGCCCCGACCTTGGCGACCAGCCCGAGCAGCCCCGGCGGTATGCCGGCCAGCGAGGTCAGGGCCAGGGCGAGCCCGCCACCGAGGAAGGCCGAGCGACGCAGCAGGCCCGAGTACGACCCGATCATCCGGCCCGAGGCCAGCCCACCGGAGAGGTCGGCGATGCCGGCGCCGGGTATCTGGGCGGCAGCGCCCGAGCGGACCTGACCGTACCGAGCGACGACCGCGACGACGACGGAGAAGGCGAGGACCGTCGCGACGACATATGCGCTGAGGTAGACGACCGCGGCGCGGGTGGCTGCCGACGACGGGCTGACCAGGGGCAGGGCGATCCAGCCGGCCTGGGCGATCGTCGACCAGGCGAGCAGCCGGACGACGTCGTTCTGGCGCAGCGCGACGAGGTTGCCCAAGGTCATGCTCAGCACCGAGAGCACGGCGACGGCGGCGACGCCGGCCGCACCGAGGCTGCTGAGGGCCTGGATGATGACGATGAGCGCCGCCAAGGCGGCCACCTTGGAGACTCCGGAGAGGAAGGTGGCGATCGGCAGCGGCGCCCCGGCATACGCCGTGGGGGTCCACGCGTGGAAGGGGGCGAGGGAGAGCTTGAAGCCGATTCCGGCGAGGAAGAGGACGACCGACAAGGTGAGCAGGGCCCGGGTCGGACCGGAGGCCGCAGAGCGGAGCACGGTGTCGGCGGAGATGAGCAGCGACCCCGTGGCGACGAACCACATCGCCGCGGCGAGGGCGAGCAGACCGACCGAGATGAGTGAGGTCGTGAGCAGCTGGACCGCCCCGGACAGGGCTGCCTTGGTGCCGGGCAGGGCGACCAGGACGATGATCGGGACGGTCGCGATCTCCAAGGCGATGATCCAGGAGGCGATGTCGTGGGCACCGGCGACGCCCACGGCGCCACCGGTCGCGGCCAGGACGAGCATCACCATGACGCTGGTCCGGTCGGCCGGTGTGTGCTCCTCGGACGGCCAGGCCAGCAGCAGGGCGAGGAAGGCCCCGAGGATCGCGACGACCTGGAGCAGCGCCGACGCCGAGCTGACCGAGTAGAGGCAGACCGCGGTGGGCTGGCTCGGTAGGCACAGCGTCGAGGTCGTGTCGCCGCGACCCTGGGCCAGTGCCTGGTATGGCGCCCAGACCGCCACGAGGAGGGAGACGAAGGCCAGGACGTACGGCAGGCGCTGCTGACGCGGCCAGATGACGTCGGCGACGAGGACGACGAGCGCCCCGACCAGCGGCGCGAGGACGCCGAGGAGGACGACGAAGTCGACGGAGACGCTCACGGCATTCCTCCAGCCGTCGACGAAGCGGTGAGTAGTCGGGCGACATCGTCGCCGGTCGTGGCGAGCACCGGAGCCGGGAGCAGACCACCGAGGACGATCGCGGCGACCATCGCGGCGACGACGGCCCACTCGACACCGGAGACATCCCGCGCCGGGTCGGCGGCCGAGCCCTCGGTCGACGCGGCCTCGCCGGCCCACACCTGGCGCAGGACGCGCAGGGAGTACCCGGCGGCGAGCGCCATACCGATGGCGGCGACGACGGCGCAGACCTGGAAGAGCCCGCTCGGCCGGGAGGCGGCGGCGGTCCACGCGGAGTACACGGAGAGGACCTCGCCCCAGAAGCCGATGAGGCCGGGCAGCCCGAGTGCGGCGGCGAAGCCGACGACGAGGGCGAAGCCGTACCGCGGCGAGAGCTCGCGCAGCGCCCGCGGCACGGACTCGAGGTCGGCGGTGTGCCACTGGGACTTCAGCCGGCCGACGACCATGAAGAGCAGGCCCGAGACGACGCCGTGGGCGATATTGCCGAAGAGCGCGGCCTGCATGCCGGTCTGGGTGCCCGAGCTGAGCCCGAGGACGACGAAGCCCATGTGCGCCACGGACGAGTAGGCGACCAGGCGCTTGAGGTCACGCTCGACCAGGCAGGCCAGGCCGGCCCAGATGATGCCGACGACGGCCAGCACGGCCAGATAGGGGGCGATCGTCGCGAAGCCGTCCGGGACCACCGGGATGGCGACCCGGACCAGGCCGTAGGTGCCCATCTTCAGCAGGATCGCGGCCAGCAGCACCGAACCGGCCGTGGGGGCGGTCGAGTGCGCCGGTGGGAGCCAGGTGTGGACCGGCCACAGCGGCACCTTGATCGCCATACCGGCGACGAGGAGGACGGCGAGGAGCACCTGCTGGCCGTGGCTGAGCGAGCTGCCGGCGGCGGCCGCGAGCTGGTCGAGGTTCGACGTGCCCGTGAGGGTGACCAGGAGGATCAGTCCGACGAGGAGGAAGGCCGAGCCGGTGACGGTGAAGAGCAGGAAGCGGTTGGCTGCGTCGGTGCGCACGGCTGCGGGGGCGTGCTCGTCGCCGAAGCGGCCGATGAGCACCCACATCGGGACCAGGACCAGCTCGAAGGCGATATAGAAGCCGATCGCGTCGCGGACCGTGAAGGTGGCCAGCGCACCGAAGGAGGTGAGCAGGATCGCGCCGTAGAAGGTCGCCGGTGTGCCACCGGGGGGCTCGACGCCGCGGGAGTGCAGCACGACGAGCAGGGTCAGCGCCGCGGTGAGCAGGATGAGCGGGATGGCGATGCCGTCGACGGCGAAGCTCCAGCGCAGGCCCAGCGAGGGCACCCAGGCGGTGTCGATGCGCGGCCGGCCGGTGCTGACGAGGACCGCCCCGACCAGGCTGAGCGCCGCCGCGAGCGCCGCCACGGCGCCGCAGAGACGGGCCGGGGTACCGCGCAGGACGAGCAGGAGCAGGACGCCGCCGATGAGCGGCGGCACGAGGAGCAGGCTCAGCGCCACAGCGCCACCCCCAGGACGAGGACGATGAGTCCGCCGGAGAGCACAGCCAGCAGACCGGTGGACGGGACGCCGCGATGGGCTCGGTCGGCGGCTCCGCCGGTCGCGGTCGCACCGGAGGCGAGGCCACGGGGCAGAGCGTCGACCACGGCATTGTCGAGCCGGACGACGACCCGGGCCAGGGCGACGACCCCGGCGGCGAAGCCGGCGTAGACCCGGTCGGTGCCGAGGTTGACCTGGGTGGCGCGGGCCCACGACTCGGAGAGCACGGTGGCCGGGTCACCGCCGGGGCGCCGCGAGAGCGCCCACGAGACGAGGACGCCGAGCAGCGCGATGCCTACTGAGACGGCGGCGACGGTCGGGTCGATGTGCGCTCCCTGGACGAGGAAGGCGGCCCCACCGACCAGGCTGAGCAGACCGAGGGTGCCGATGACCCCGGCGACCAGGGTGTACGACGACCCGGTCGGGGGTGGGGTGTGGCTGTCGTCGTGATGGTCCGGCTCCTCCGGGTCGCCACTGACGAGCACGAGGTATGCGCGGGTCGCGTACATGGCGGTGAGGAAGACGGTGAGGTAGGTGGCGTAGAGGACGATGTGCGCGCCCGTCGTGGTCCCCTCCCTCGCCGCGGCGACGACGCCGTCCTTGCTCACGAAGCCGATGGTCGGTGGTATGCCGGCCAGGGCGGCCAGGCCCAGCCCGAACGAGACGGGCAGGACGCCCCAGCCCTTCATCCGGCCGCGGAGCAGGGCGAAGGCGGTGCCGCCACCGATCGCGGCGAGCCAGCCGGCACCGAGGAAGAGCAGGGCCTTGAAGACGGCGTGCGAGACGAGGTGGTCCAGGCCGGCGGCGCCGTGCTCCTCCGCGGGGGCAGCGGCAAGGGCGCCCAGCATGAGGGCGACCTGGCTCATCGTCGAGTAGGCGAGGAGCTTCTTGACGTCGTTCTGGGTGAACGCCATCACCGCGGTGTAGACGGTCGTCGCGGCGGCGAGGACGGCCAGAACGAGTCGGGCGTCGGTGCTCTCGGCGTAGAGCGGGAAGAGCCGTCCGACGACGACGGTGCCCGCCGCGACCATGGTGGCGCCGTGGATGAGCGCCGACGCCGGGGTCGGGCCCTCCATGGCGTCGGGGAGCCAGTCGTGGAAGGGGATGAGCCCGGACTTGCCGGCGATGCCGATGAGCATGAGGACCAGAGCGGCCGTCGGTGCGGCGGCGCCCTCGCCGAAGTGCTCGAAGATCACGGCCAGCCTGGTGGTGCCGGTCTGCGCCGCGAGGGCGACGATGCCGAGGACGAAGCCGATGTCGGCGAACCGGGTGAGCAGGAAGGCCTTCATCGCGGCGCGGCGGGCCGAGCGGCGGAAGGTGTGGTGGCCGATGAGCAGGTACGAGCCCCAGCCCATGACCTCCCACCCGATGAGGGTGAGGAGCAGGTCGCCGGAGAGGACGACGAGGAGCATCGCCGCGCCGAACATCGACACGATGGCCTGGAAGACCGCCCCGCGGGGGTCGGTCGCCATGTACCAGACGCTGTAGAGCTGGATGCACGCGACGACGAAGGCCACGGCGAGGGCGACGACCGCGAACGGCCGGTCGACGAGCAGCTCGAGCGGGACCTTGAGCTCGCCCACCTGGAGCGGCCCGACCGTCGTCGCGGCGGCGAAGCCCTCCGCGGGGACATTGACGAGCAGGCCGACCGAGACGAGGAAGCCGAGGACGGCGGTGACCGCGCTGACCGCCCGGGACGCGCCCGGGGCCGAGCGGGCCAGGATGAGCGAGACCACGGCGGCGAGGACGGGAACCGCGACGAGGAGCTGGGCGAAGGTGCTGGCCGTCGAGGAGGTCATGGGCCGCTCACCCCCTGGGCCGGGCTGCCGGGATCACCGGCGGAGGCGGCCGCGGCGACAGGTTCGTCGGTGGCCGGCTCGATCTCGCCCTCGGGAGCGGCGGTGACGTCGATATGTCCGATGACCCGGAACATCGCCAGGACGATCGCCAGCGCGACGACGATCTCGGCCGCCGCCAGCGTGATGATGAAGATCGTCATGACCTGGCCGCCATACATGGCGACGCTGGTCGTCTCGGACAGGACGTACGGGCGTTCCTGGGTGCTCATGGCGACGAGCAGGACGTTCGCGGAGCTGAGGAGCAGCTCGACACCGATGAGGACGAGGACCGCGTTGCGCCGGGCGAGGACGCCATACGCGCCGATGCCGGCGAGCACCGCGGAGAGCAGGACCGGTGCGGTGAGGTGCATCATCGGCCCTCACCCCCGGTGGGACGACCGGCGGCGCGGACGACCTGGGACACGATGAAGGCTCCGATCAAGGCGGAGAGGAGCAGGACCGAGAGGAGCTCGAAGGGCCACACCCACACGCCGAAGATCGCGGCGGAGACCCCCTTGTTGGTCGATGCCGGTATGTCGACCGCGGCGTCGGTGACGACGGGGAGGACGACCGCGGCGATCAGCGCGGTGAGCGAGGCACCGACGACGGCGGCGATGGCGCGCTGCCACCCGGGGGTGGCGAGGTCGTCGTGCTTGCCGATCGGGGCGCGGGTGAGCATCAGCGCGAAGATCACCAGGATGATGACCGCCCCGACGTAGATGAGCAGCTGGACGAGGCCGACCAGCTCGGCACCGAGGACGAAGTAGCACCCGGCGATGGTGCCGAGGGTCGCGACGAGCCACAGCGCCGCGTGGACGACCTGCTTGGTCGTCACGGCGAGCAGGGCGCAGCCGGCCGCGAGCACGGCGAAGCAGATGAACACGATGTCGCGGGTGGTCATGCCTGCGCTCCGGGTCCGTCGGTGGCAACCGGGTCTGAGGCGACGGTCGGCAGGACCTGGGTCGTGGCGTCCTCGCCGGCCGTTGCCGGGGCTTCCGGCGCCGCTGCGGCTTCCGGCGCCGCCGGGGCTTCCGGCGCTGCCGGGGCTTCCGGCGCGGCGGCGCGGGGGGCCTCAGCACCATGGTCGTCGGTCTGCGGGCGCGGCAGCGGCATCGAGCGCTCGGCGGGCTCGACCCGTGGGGGCCGGGCCGGACGCTCCGGGCGCTCTTCGCCGGCCGGGCGTTCGGCGCGCGGCGGTCGGTCCGGGCGTTCGGCACGGGCCGGACGCTCCGGGCGCTCCGGACGAGCGGGTCGCTCCGCGGCAGCGGCGCCATCGGCGGCGGGCCGGGCCGGGCGGGCCGGTTTGCGGGACGCGGCAAGCTCGGCGGGGTCGGGGGCGGCGGGATCGAGCGGCTGCGGCGGCGGGATGGTCTGGGCCCACTTGGCCAGCCGGTCCCGCTCGTGGAGCAGGTCGCGGATGTCGGTCTCGGCCAGCTCGAAGACCGGGCTCCAGTGCAGGGCGTCGAAGGGGCAGGCCTCGATGCAGATCCCGCAGTACATGCACAGGGCGAAGTCGATCGCGAAGCGGTCGAGGACGTTGCGCTGCCGGTCCCGCCCGCCGGGGGTCGTGGCCGGGATCGTCTCCTTGTGAGAGTCGATATAGATGCACCAGTCCGGGCACTCGCGCGCGCAGAGCATGCACGAGGTGCAGTTCTCCTCGACCAGCGCGATGACCCCGCGCGAGCGCGGCGGCAGGTCGGGCAGGACGTCGGGGTACTCCTGGGTGATCGCGGTACGCCGCATGGTCCGCGCGGTGGTGCGCAGACCACCGGCCAGACCGGCGACGAAGGCGAACGGTCCTTGGCTCATCGGGTCATCACCACCACGACTGCGGTCAGGGCGAGCTGGAAGAGGGCGATCGGGATGAGCCACACCCAGGCGAGCCGGTGCAGCTGGTCCTCCCGCAGACGGGGCCAGGACACGCGCATCCAGACGATGATCGCCGCGATGATCCAGGCCTTGAGCAGGGTCCACACCACGCCGAGGCTGGCCGCCAGCGGGCCGGCCCATCCCCCGAGGTAGAGGACGGTGAAGAGCAGGGCCATGACGACGATGCCGGCATACTCGGCGAGCAGGAAGAAGGCGAAGCGCAGGCCGGTGTACTCGGTGAAGGCGCCGAAGACGATCTCGGAGTCCGCGATCGGCATGTCGAAGGGCGTCCGGTTGATCTCGGCGAGCGCGGCGATGAAGAAGACGATGGCGCCGGGCAGCTGCCACAGCAGCCACCAGGGCTGCCACTGCTCGACGATGCCCGACAGCGACAAGGTGCCGGCGGCCAGGGCGACCGAGGCGACCGCGAGGACCATGGGCAGCTCGTAGGCGACGAGCTGGGCCGCACCGCGCATCGCGCCGATCATCGAGTACTTGTTGGCGCTGGCCCAGCCGCCCATGAGGTGACCGAGGATGCCGACGCCGAGGGCGGCCAGGACGGCGAAGGCGCTCGCCGGGACGTCCGCACCGACGATCCCGTCACCGATGGGGATGAACGCCAGGCCGGCCATGTACGGGATGAGCGCGACGGCCGGTGCGATCCGGAAGACGCCGCGGTCGGCGGCGGCCGGGATGACGTCCTCCTTCTGGACGAACTTCGCCGCGTCGGCGATGAGCTGGGCCCAGCCGTGCCAGCCACCGGCATACATCGGGCCGAGCCGGCCCTGCATGTGCGCCATGAACTTGTGCTCGGTCTGGCCGACGAGCAGCGGGAGGACGAGGAAGGCGGCGACGACGGCCACGCTCCTGATCACTGCTTCCAGAACGCTCATGCCTCACCCTCCGCGGGCTTCGCAGCGGACGGTATGCCGGCCGCGCCTTCGCCCGGCTCCTCGGCGGGGACCTCGCGGGGATCCCGCGGACCCCAGGTGACCGGGTCCGGGACGCCGGGGGCCTGGACGCGGCGGCGGCCGGTGCCGGCGCCGGGGGCGGCGTGCCCCTCGCCCGGCTCCTTGGCGCCCGGCCAGGCTTTGGAGGCCCGGGCGGCGAGCATGAAGGACTTCTTCAGCGGGTTGCCCTCGAAGCCCTCGGGCAGCAGCAGCGGGCGGATCGGGGCCCCGACGCGGTCGTGGTAGCCGGCGAAGTCGATGCCGAACATCTCGAAGGTCTCGCGCTCGTACCACGCGGCGCCGGCGAAGACACTGGTGAGGCTCGGGGCGGGCTGCCCGTCGGTCACGCGGGTGCGGAGCAGCCGGCCCTCGACGTGGCCGGGGCCGGGCTCGCCGCTGACCTTGATGAGGTGGACGACGATGTCGAAGCCCGGGCCCTGCAGCGGCGAGCCGTGGGCGGGGGCGTCCACGCCGGTGGCGTCCTCGCCGGTGCTCTGGTCGGCGGCTGGGGCGGGCGCAGGCTCGGCCGCCGGGGCGACATACATCCGGTCGACGGCACTGAGCCAGTCGAAGGTGTCGTACCCCTGGTCCTTGGCCGCACTGACGGCGGCGACCCAGTCACCGAGGGCGACGTCCTCGTGGGCGACGGTGCGCATCAGGCGTCCACCGGCTCGGGCTTGCGCAGAACCGGGCGGGTGACCTCGCCTGCGGTGGCGGTGCGGTGGCCGGCATACCGGCGCTTCTCGATGAGGTGGGCCGCGCTCATGGACTCACCGGAGATCTTCTCCTGGAGCTTGAGCACACCCTGGAGCAGCGCCTCCGGGCGGGGCGGGCAGCCGGGGACATAGACGTCGACCGGCATGATCTGGTCGACGCCCTTCATCACGCAGTAGGAGTCCCAGTAGGGGCCGCCGGAGTTGGCGCAGGCACCGAAGGAGATGACGTACTTCGGGTCGGCCATCTGGTCGTAGAGCCGGCGCAGGGCCGGGGCCATCTTGTCGGTCACCGTGCCGGAGATGATCATGAGGTCGGCCTGGCGCGGGGTCGGCGCGAACGGGATGACGCCGAGGCGCATGAAGTCGTTGCGGGCCATCGACCCGGCGATGAACTCGATGGCGCAGCAGGCCAGCCCGAAGTTGAAGACCCAGAGGCTGTAGCGGCGGCCCCAGTTGAGGACGACCTTGATCGGGGTGGGGGCGTGCTCGTTCAGGGCCCCGACCGTGGGCGTCGGCAGCTTCGTCGCGCGACCCATCACACCCACCTCAGCAAGCCCCGACGGGCCGCGTGGGCCAGGCCGAGGACGATGATTCCGATGAAGATGGCCATCTCGACGAGGGCAGGGACGCCGAGGTTCTGGTCCCGGATGACATTGGCCCACGGGAAGAGGTAGACCGCGTCGACGGCGAAGATCACGTAGAGGAAGGCGTAGACGAAGTACCGCACATTGGTCTGCGCCCAGCCCTCGCCGATCGGGTCCATGCCCGACTCGTAGGTCTTCAGCTTCGCGTAGGTGGGTGCCTTCGGCGCCAGCAGCCAGCGGACGACCGCCGCGGCCACGAACACGAGGATCCCAAGGACGATGACGCCCCCGAGCACGATGTAACCAGCCACGGTCACACCCTAGCCATGTGGGCGGTCTGTGCCACATGGGGCGTAGGTCCGGTCCTCAAGGTGTCGCGGTGGTTCTTGTCGGCGTGGTCGGTGGGCTTGGGCGGCTGTTCCAGGGGTGTTCGGCGGGTGTTTGGTCGTGGTTGGGTCCGCGTTTCTCGGTATGCGCGGGGTGGTGCGGTATGCGCGGCCCGGCTGGTGCCCGCGGAGTGCCCTCGGCCTCAGTGCGCCACGGTTGTTCGGGTGTGCCTCCGTTGTACCGGCGTCAAACCCGAACAACCGTGGCGACCCGGGCCCAGATCATCGGACCAACTCGCCTCGGACCACGACCCAATGGTCCCGAAACTGGAGGTGAAGAGGTCTGTTCGGAACGGGCCCGAGGCCTTGCGCAGGCGCACCGTGCGCCCTGTGCTGTCGACGATCTTGCCTGCCGGGACGAGAACCTGAGTAATGACTCCGACGGCGTCACCCTGCAGTGGCAGCGCCTGGATGCTTCGGAGGTCAACGAAGACACCCTCATATCGCTGGCTCTTTCGGCCCATCTCGGTCGTGGCGGTGACCCAGCGGGCGCAGTCCGGGCACGTCGTTACGTCGACTAGGGGGCGGATCAACGACGGGTCGCCGGTCGCGTACGCCTTCGACACGCTGGCCATGAGGAAGCGGACGAAGTCCTCGGCCCCCTGCTGGGTCTTGGGGAAGCGCACCGCCAGGTCCGACACCAGGGTGGGCGTCGAGGAGGGGTGCCCGGAGCTTGGCGTCGTCGTTCCCGTTGGGACCGCCGACGACGGTGAAATGGCCATGGACGTCGGTGTCGGGTTGCTCGCTAAGGATGCGACCGACGTTCCGGACGGAGGCGCTGGCGACGCGGAGCACGCCGAAAACAGTCCAACAGCGGCGATCAGGGCCAGTTCCGCAGTCCGGACCATCCTCATCGGACGACCTCCAGATTGACGACGAGCCAGTGGTCCCTGAACTGAAGGAAGAAGTCCGTCCTCAAGGGGCCGGAGGCGCTGCGGGGATCGACGACTCTCCCCCGGCTGTCGACGGTCCTGCCTGCCGGGGCGAGCAACTGGGTGATGACCCCTACCGCGTCATCCTTGACGGTCAGCGAGCGCAAGGACTGTATGTCAACAAACTCGCCCTCGTAGTGCTGTGACTTCTGCTTCATCTCCGCGGTGGCTGAGATCCATCGGCTGCAGTCCGGGCACGTCGTCACGTCGACCAGCGGGCGGATCAACGACGGGTCGCTGGTCGCGTAGGCCTTCGACACCTGCGCCATGACGAAGCGCACGAAGTCCTCGGCGCCCCGCTGGGTCTTAGGGAAGCGCACCGCGAGGTCCGACACCACGGTGGGCGTCGTGGAACGCGGCCCGGAGCTTGGCGTCGTCGTTCCCGTTGGGACCGCCGACGACGGTGAAATGGCCATGGACGTCGGTGTCGAGTTGCTCGCGCCTAACCCGAGCGACGGTCCAGGCTGGGGCGCGGTCGACGCGGAGCACCCCGAAAACAGTCCCGCGGCGGCGAACAATGCGACCCCCGATTGGGCCCAGTTCATCGGACGATCTCGGCGTTCGTCACGACCCAGTGGTCCCTGAACTGGAGAAAGAAGTCCGATCGCAGCGGACCCGAAGCACTCCGGGGATCGACGACTCTCCCCCGGCTGTCGACGATCTTGCCTGCCGGGACGAGTACCTGCGTGATGACACCCGCTGCGTCGCCCTTCAGGGTCAACGCATGCACGCTCTGGGGCTCCACGAAGACGCCTTCGAAATGCTCTCTCATCTTCTTCATGTTTGTAGTGGCCGAAACCCAGCGGGCGCAGTCCGGGCACGTCGCGACGTCGACGAGCGGCTGGATCAGCGTGGGGTCTGCGGTGGCGTAGGCCTTAGACACCTGCGCCATCACGAAGCGCACGAAGTCCTCGGCGCCTTGCTTGGTCTTGGGGAAGCGCACCGCCAGGTCCGCCACGGTGGGCGTTGACGAGCGTGGTCCGGAGCTTGGCATCGTTGTTCCCGTTGGGGCCGCCGACGACGGTGAGATGGCCAGCGACGTCGGTGTCGGGTTGCTCGCTCCGGACGCGACCGACGTTCCGGACGGAGGCGCCGGCGACGCGGAGCACGCCGAAAACAGTCCCGCGGCGGCTAACAATGCGACCGCCGTCGATCGGCCCCCGTTCATCGGACGATCTCGGTGTTCGTCACGACCCAGTGGTCCCTGAACTGGAGGAAGAAGTCCGTCCGAAAGGGACCGGCAGCCTGGCGAGGCTCAACCGTCCGCCCCGTGCTGTCGACCGTCTTCCCGGCCGGGACAAGCACTTGCGTGATGACACCGCAGGCGTCGTCCTTCAGGGTCACGGCACGCACACTCTGCAACTCCACGAAGATGCCCACAAACCGCTCATCCTTCTGGCCCATGTCGGTCGTGATTGAGATCCACCGGCCACAGTCCGGGCACCTTGTCACGTCGACCAGGGGCCGGATCAACGACGGGTCGCCGGTCGCGTAGGCCTTCGACACCTGCGCCATGACGAAGCGCACGAAGTCCTCGGCGCCCTGCTGGGTCTTGGGGAAGCGCACCGCGAGGTCCGACACCACGGTGGGCGTCGTGGAGCGTGGCCCGGAGCTTGGCGTCGTCGTTCCCGTTGGGGCCGCCGACGACGGGGAGATCGCTGGCGACGCCCCAGTCCGCTTGCTCGCCCCGGACGCGACCGACGGTCCAGGCAGGGGTGCGGTCGACGCGGAGCACGCCGAAAACAGTCCCGCGGCGGCGAACAATGCGACCGCCCTCGATCGGCCCCCGTTCATCGGACGATCTCGGTGTTCGTCACGAACCAGTGTTCCCTGAACTGGAGGAAGAAGTCCGTCCGGAACGGGCCCTCCGCGCTGCGTGCGTGAACTGTGCGGCCTTGGCTGTCGACCGTCTTTCCCGCCGGGGCAACAACCTGGGTGATGACGCCAGCTGCGTCACCTTGGACCGTCAATGAGTGGACGCTTTGCATCGTCACGAAGACGCCTTCGTAATGCCGGGAGTTCTGCTTCATCTCCACGGTGGCTGAGATCCATCGGCTGCAGTCCGGGCACGTCGTCACGTCGACCAGGGGCCGGATCAACGACGGGTCGCTGGTCGCGTAGGCCTTCGACACCTGCGCCATGACGAAGCGCACGAAGTCCTCGGCGCCCTGCTGGGTCTTGGGGAAGCGAACGGCGAGGTCGGACGTCACGTCGGTGGAGGACGTCGGCGACGTCGGTGTAGGGCTGGCCTCTGCAGTCACGGCTGCCAAACTTGGGGGACCGCTGGTCGGCACCCGGTTCGCAGAGGGCCGGCCGGCCGTCGCCGTCGGAGTGGCCGACGGGCTGCCGCACCCGGCGACGAGAGCTACGGATGTCGCCCAGAGCACGGCTGCCGCGCATACTCGAACAGCTTGAGAGGCGACCCGACCGCGCTCCCGTCGTGAGACCCGCGGTCGGGCGGCACGCCAGGCACTCCTCATGGACACTGACCTGTTCCCCCCGTCAAGGTCGTCGCTATCCCAGGGGCTGGTTGACCAGGACGGCCCGTGCCTCACGCACCACGATCGACGCCGCAGGGCCGGAGACGTCCACCGTTCCGGGGATCCGGGCCCAGGGCTCGGTCCCGATGCGGAACTCACCGGTGTAGCGAACGGTCACGCTGGGGTGCATCGTCCCGGTCCGGGTGTAGGGGTGCCGGATATCGCCATCCGGATATGGGCCCCCGGGGGAGAGCGTCGGACCGAAAGTAGTCCCGTCGCCGAAGGTGTAGATATACCCCACGAGGACCGGGCGCACCTCGACCCGATACCCCAACAGGGTGACGCGGTTGATCTCCGCGGGCCCGAAACCCGCAGCCGGGAAGTCGACCGAGTAGTAGGTCGGCATACCGATGAGGGTCTGGCCGTTCGGGGGCTGCATGGCGACGGTTGGTTTGGACCATGGCGTCAGCGAGAAGGCCCGCTTGATGTCGGCGATGGTGGGCTTGGGCGGTCCACCCGGTATGACGTCCGTGACGCACGTCTCCCCGATGTCGTGCCAGGTCGTGTCGGTGGCGGCCGGGCCCTGCTGGCGTCGCCAGACGAGCATGAGGGGGCCGAGGGCACCACTGCGCGAACAGGAGGTGACGGCGTGCATGCAGAGGACGTCGGCGGTTGGGCTTTCTGGAGGAGCCCCCGTGCATGCGGTGGTCATGCCGTACTCGAACCACACGGTCGGGTTCTGCTGGGCCGGCCCGCCGGTCTGGCCCGGGTACTTCGGGAGCGACAAGAGCTCGCCGCGGGTCATGCCCACCTGAGCACCGTTCCCGCCGTTGCAGAAAGCCCCATCGGACGAGCATGCCGCCCACGCCGAGGGCAACGGTCCCAAGAGGATCCCGAGGAGCAGGACGCCAATCGGAATAGCTCGTTTCATCGGACAATCTCCGTGTTAGTCACGAACCAGTGTTCTCTGAACTGGAGGAAGAAGTCCGTCCGGAACGGGCCCTCCGCGCTGCGCGCGTGAACTGTGCGGCCTTGGCTGTCGACCGTCTTGCCCGCGGGGGCAACCACCTGGGTTATGACGCCAACTGCGTCACCTTTGACCGTCAGTGAGTGGACGCTTTGCATGTTGACGAATACGCCTTCGTAATGCTGGGACTTCTGCTTCATCTCCGTGGTGGCCCTGACCCAGCGGCTGCAGTCCGGGCAGGTCTTGACGTCGACGAGCGGCTGAATGAGCGTGGGATCCGCCGTCGCATACGCCTTCGACACCTGCGCCATCGCGAATCGCACGAAGTCTTCCGCGCCGCGCTTTGTCTTCGGGAACTTCACCGCCAGATCGGACGCCGCGGTAGTCGTCGAGGTCGTGGTCGTCGGTGTCGTTGGCGGACTCGACGTCGAGCTGGCCGTCCCCGGCCACGTCGAAGTCGGCGCCGGTGGCGCGGTCGACCCGGTGCATCCCGCCAGCAGCACAGACCCCGCGACGAATGCGGCGGCGACCGCGTGGGTCAGCCCCCGCCGCTCGGGTCTGCGATAGCGACCAGGCCGCAGCACCGCGGCCGCTGGCTTCCGAGCACTCACCGGCATACCTCTCCCCTGCGCCAATCCTGGGGACCAGTCTGACCCACCGATCCGACGAACGCACCTCCTCCCCCGCCGCCCTGTGGACAACCGGCAGCTGGGAGCGCCCCGGAAGGGTTGTCAGTGGTCGGTGACAGGCTGTCGGTATGACGCAGGGGGCGTTGGCCGAGCTCGTCGGTCGCCGGACGGCGATCGCGGCTGCCCGCGCGGCCCTCGGCGGCCTGACCGACCTCCTCGACGCGGTCGCCGAGGCCGAGCTGCCCGCCTGGCTCACCGAGCTCGACGCCCTCACCGCCGCGGCGGCGGCCGCCCGCCTGGCGCTGGTGGAGCGGGCCGTGTCGACGCGGACGGTCGAGAAGTCGCAGGCGGGCTCGGTCACCGCGTGGGTCCGCCAGCACGCCCCGTCGCTCGCCGGTCTGGGCGCCGCGCAGGTCGCCAAGACCGTTGAGGTATGCCGCTCCCCCGAACTCGCCGCGCTACGGCGCGCGGTGCTCGACGGCCGTGTCCAGCCCGGAGCCGCACTGGCCATCGCCACGGAGTTCGAACGGCTCCGACCCCAGCTCCACGAAGCCGCCCGGCCGACCGTGCTCGACGCCATGGTCGACCTCGGTGGCACGCACGGGCCCCGCGCGGTCCGCGAGCTGCGGCAGCGGCTCGTCGCCGCGTACGGGCGAGCCGGTCAGCTGCGCCACGACGAGGAGCTGGCCGCCGCGCACGTGTCGCTCTCCCACCCGGTGATGGACGGCGACCTGGCCACCTACTCGCTGGTCCTGGACCCCGAGGGGCGCGCCATCCTCGAGGCCGCCATCGGTCCGTACGCTCGCCCGCGCCCCGCCGACGACGGCTCGCCGGACCCTCGCGAGCCGCGGCGCCGCCGCGGGGAGGCCCTCGTTGCGGTATGCCGCCGCGCCTCGTCCGCCGGGTCGGCTCCCGGCGCCGGGCTCAAGACCTGCGTCTACGTGACGATGTCGTATGCCGACCTCACGGCTCGCCTGGCGGGCGTACTCCCCGGGGACGACCACGCAGGCAACGACCACGAGGCCAACGACCACGGTGGCAACCACCGCGGAGGCAACCACTGCGGAGGCAACCACCGCGGGGGCAACCACCGCGAAGGCAAGGAGAGCGTTGAGCGTGCTGCCGGGTTCGGGGTCACCCTCGGCTCGGTCGACCGCGGGTCGATCCTCGCGCCGGAGACGGTCCGCAAGCTCGCCTGCGAGGCCGGGATCATCCCTGCGCTGCTGGGCGGTCGCGGGGAGCTCCTCGAGCTCGGCGACACGGTCCGGACCTTCACGCCCGCTCAGCTCAAGGCCCTCTGGCTCCGGGACCGGCACTGCACCTTCCCCGGTTGCGATGCGCCAGCCCATTGGTGCGATGCCCACCACATCCGGCACTGGGCCGACTTCGGCCGCACCGACCTGAGCAATGGCACGTTGTTGTGCGCGCGGCATCACACCGTGGTCCACCGCGACCGGCTGACGGCCGTCGTGCGGCCCGACGGGGTCGAGTGGGACGCCTCACCGGGTTCGTACGACACCGGGCGAGCGGGGCCCGTCGCGGTTCGCCTCGTTGACGAGCGGGACCCTTCGGGTTCCTGGCCGCCGCCCGGTACCTCGGCGACACCGCTGTCGGACTCCTTGAGGGATGAGGAGGGAGGACCGGCGCCACCCACGCTGCCTACCCCGCCGTACCTCGACACCGGGTAGACCCGCCACCGCGCGAGGGCGCGCCCGCTCGAGTGGAGCTGAGCCCAGCCGAGCCGAGCCCAGCCCAGCCCAGCCCAGCCCAGCCCAGCCGAGGCAAGCCGAGTTGAGCCCAGCCGAGGCGAGCCGAGTTGAGCCCAGCCCAGCCCAGCCGAGGCAAGCCGAGTTGAGCCCAGCCGAGGCGAGCCGAGTTGAGCCCAGCCGAGGCGAGGCGAGTCGGGCCGACCTGTTGGTGCGTTCTTGCCATCGTCGCTGGCTCGGCTGCCACGGCGCGTCGTTGGAGTGCAGCGAAAAGGACCGCCCATCGCTTCCTGGTCGCTCGGTGGCAGCCGGAAGGGACCGTTGGGCGCAGTGATCCCCGCTTGTGTCGAAATGGTGACCAGCATCTGAGGTACTGATGGCGAGCAGACGCCTGGACGTCCATAGACTGTGAGGCGGTGCCCCAGCGCGCCTGGGGTGCGCCGTCGGCACGGGCCGACGACCTCGACGAACCAGAAGACAACGATGTCCAAACCCACGCAACAGCTCGACCAGGTCGTCATCCGGTTCGCTGGGGACTCCGGGGACGGGATGCAGCTGACCGGAGACCGGTTCACCTCCGACGCCGCCGTGTTCGGCAACGATCTCGCGACCCTGCCCAACTATCCCGCGGAGATTCGCGCGCCCCAGGGCACCATCCTTGGCGTGTCGAGCTTCCAGCTGCACATCGCCGACCACCACATCCAAACTCCCGGCGACGCCCCGAACGTCCTCGTCGCGATGAACCCCGCCGCGCTCAAGGCCAACCTTGGTGACCTGCCGCGGGGCGCGATGATCATCGCGGACACCGACGAGTTCTCGACGCGCAACCTCGGCAAGGTCGGGTATGCCGCCAACCCGTTGGCGGACGGCAGCCTGTCGTCATACCACGTCCATGCGCTGGGACTGACCTCGCTGACGGTGGAGGCACTCGCCGACGCGGAGATCACCCGCAAGGAGAAGGAACGGGCGAAGAATATGTTCGCCCTCGGCCTGCTGCTGTGGCTGTACAGCCGGCCGACCGACTCGACCGAGCGCTTCCTCACCAGCAAGTTCGGGAAGAAGCCCGAGGTGCTCGCCGCGAACCTGGCCGCCCTCAAGGCCGGCTACAACTACGGCGAGACCAGCGAGGACTTCGCGGTCCACTACGAGGTCGCGGCCGCTCCGATGCGCGCGGGCACGTACCGCAATGTCACCGGGAACGCCGCCACGGCATACGGGCTGGCGACCGCGGCGTACAAGGGCGGGCTGCGGTTGGTCCTTGGCTCGTACCCGATCACGCCCGCGTCCGAGATTCTGCACAACCTCGCCGCGATGAAGCGGGTCGGGGTGACCACGGTCCAGGCCGAGGACGAGATCGCCGGCATCGGCGTGGCGCTGGGCGCGTCATACGCGGGCGCACTTGGCGTGACGACGACGTCCGGCCCGGGCCTGGCCCTCAAGACCGAGACGGTCGGGCTTGCAGTGACCCTCGAGCTGCCGCTGGTCGTCGTCGACGTCCAGCGTGGCGGGCCATCCACCGGTCTGCCGACCAAGACCGAGCAGGCCGACCTGCTCCAGGCGATGTTCGGCCGGAACGGCGAGAGCCCGGTGGCCATCATCGCCGCGCAGTCGCCTGCGGACTGCTTCTCGGCGGCCTTCGAGGCGTGCCGGATCGCGGTGACCTACCGCACCCCGGTCATCCTGCTCACCGACGGTTACCTCGCCAACGGGTCCGAGCCGTGGAGGCTCCCGACGATGGCCGAGCTGCCCGAGCTGGTCCCGGCCTTCACCACCGAGCCGAACCACACGAAGACGGACGGGACGCCGATGCTCGCGCCCTACAAGCGCGACCCGGTCACCCTCGCCCGGCCCTGGACGATCCCCGGCACCCCAGGCCTGCAACACCGCATCGGCGGGATCGAGAAGGCCGATATCACCGGCGAGATCAACTACGAGCCGGACAACCACGAGAAGATGGTTCGGCTGCGCCAGGCCAAGGTCGACGGCATCGCCGCCTCCATCACCCCCCTCGACGTGGACGACCCCGACGGCGACGCCGAGGTCCTCATCCTCGGCTGGGGCTCGACCTACGGGCCCATCGCGGCCGCCGTTGCCGAGGCCCGCAAGGAGGGTGCCAAAGTGGCCCGCGCCCACCTGCGCCACCTCAACCCCTTCCCGGCGAACACCGGCGAGGTCCTGCGGTCCTACGCCAAGGTCGTCGTCCCCGAGATGAACCTCGGGCAGCTGGCCCTGCTGCTCCGCGCGAAGTACCTCGTCGACGTCACCTCCCACACGGCCGTCCGCGGCCTACCGTTCCGGTCCAGCGAGCTCGCCGAGGTCATCGTCGCGGCGACGAAGGAGCTGTCGAAGTGACCCTCACCGACATCGGGATGCCCCACGGCCTCGACCTCGTCCCCCGCCTCCCGGAGGGGGCGGCACCGCTCAACCGGAAGAGCTTCACCTCCGACCAGGAGGTGCGCTGGTGTCCGGGGTGCGGCGACTACGCCATCCTCTCGGCCGTCCAGAGCTTCCTGCCCGAGCTCGGGGTTGCTCCGGAGAATGTCGTCGTCGTGTCGGGGATCGGCTGCTCGTCGCGCTTCCCCTACTACGTCGACACCTACGGCATGCACTCGATCCACGGGCGCGCTCCGGCCATCGCGACCGGAGTCGCCGTGGCTCGGCCGGACCTGTCCGTCTGGGTCGCGACCGGTGACGGCGACGCGCTGTCGATCGGTGGCAACCACCTCATCCACGCGATGCGGCGCAATGTCAACCTCAAGATCCTGCTGTTCAACAACGAGATCTACGGCCTGACCAAGGGCCAGTACTCGCCAACCTCACCGACCGGCACGGTGACGAAGTCGACGCCTACCGGTTCGGTGGACCGGCCGTTCAACCCAGTGTCGCTCGCGCTGGGGTCGGAGGCGACCTTCGTCGCGCGGACGATGGACTCGGACCGCAAGCACTTCACCGAGGTCCTGCGGGCCGCCGCGGCACACCGCGGCACCGCGCTCATCGAGATCCTCCAGAACTGCCCGATCTTCAACGACGGCGCGTATGACGTCCTCAAGGACCGCACGTCGGCGCAGTCGCGGATCCTCTGGCTCGAGGCCGGCGAGGAGGTCACGGTCGGCGCGGAGAAGGAGACCGTGGCGGTGTGGAGCGGCGGGTCCGGCATCAACCTCATCCCCCGCTCTGAGGCCGAGCCGGCGCTGATCCTCCACCACGACCCTGCAGCCGCCGACCCGTCCCAGGCGTTCGCGCTCTCCCGGCTCGACGACCCGGCGCTGTCCCACATCGCCATGGGCATCTTCCGTCAGGTCAGTGCCCCCGCGTATGACGACGGGGTGCGGGCTCAGGTCGACGCCGCCCGGTCGGCCGCCGGCCCGGTCGACGACGCCGCGATGGAGAAGCTCCTCGCCGGTGGCGACACGTGGACCGTCGGGGAGTCGTGACGCGTCCCGGAATCACCCAACGCCACAGTGACCGCTCATGACCGGGACGCCTCCGCGGCCCGGTGACGGCGACCTGACGTCGACACCCGCCGGGGCGGACCGGGGGGTCTGGTATGGCGTAGCGGCATACGGAATATGGGGGATGTTCCCCCTCTACTTCGCCGCGCTGAAGCCGGCCGGGGCGTGGGAGATCCTCGCCCACCGGATCGCCTGGACGCTGCTCTTCTGCGTCCTCGTCATTGCGGTGCGGCGGGACGTCGGGTGGCTGCGACCGCTTCTCGCGCGGCGCCGCATGCTCGCCGGGATCACGGTCGCGGCGCTGCTCATCGCGGTCAACTGGCTGGTCTATGTCGCCGCCGTGACGGCCGGGCACGTGACCGACGCCTCGCTCGGCTACTTCCTCAACCCCCTCGTCACGGTCGCGCTCGGCGTCGTGGTCCTGCGGGAGACGCTGCGACCGATGCAAGCCGTCGCGGTGCTCATCGGCGCGGTCGGTGCGGCATACCTGTCCCTGACCGGCGGCAGCATGCCGGCCATCACCTTGACCCTCGCGGTGACCTTTGCGCTGTACGGACTGACGAAGAAGCGGCTCGGCGCCACCTTGCCCGCACTGCACGGGCTGACCATGGAGACGGTCATCCTCGCCCCAGCGGCGGTCGGCCTGCTCGTGTGGGTCACCTCGACGAACCAGTCGACGTATGTCGGCCATGGCGCCTGGCACACCGCGCTGCTGAGCCTGGCCGGGGTGGCGACGGCGATCCCGCTGCTCTTCTTCGCCGCCGCGGCCCGGCGTATCCCGTTGGTGACCATCGGTCTGTTGCAGTTCCTGACGCCGGGGCTGCAGCTGGCCAGTGGGGTGCTCTTCCTCGGGGAGCACATGACGCCGACCCGGTGGGTGGGTTTTGGGATCGTCTGGATCGCGTTGCTCGTCCTCACCGTCGACTCGCTGCGGGCCTCGAGGCGCCGCCGGCCGGCACACGTCGAGCCCGAGCTCACCGAGGCGACCCCGTAGGTCGTCCAGGCCCGCGCCGGAGGAAGGCGCGGGAGGGGGACCGCTCCGAGGTCCAACCATCGCGGTGACCCGACGATCTCCCTGGCCGCGAGCGTCTGCCTCGACCGTCGGTCGCGGCGCCGAGCGATCAGGCGACGCGCTCGAGGACCCCGGTGACCAGGGCGTCGAGGGCGGGAACCGCTGGCGAGGCCGGCAGCCGGGTGAGCAGCTCGCGGGCGCCCTCCGCGACCGCCATGGTGTGCTCCCGTGCCCGGGTCAGCGAGCGGCTGCCCCGGAGCAGCGCGAGGGCCTCGCCGAGGGCCGCGTCGTCATGGCGCAGGTCGGTGGCGAGCAGCTCGCGCAGCCGGGCCTGATCAGGGTCGGTCGACGCCTTCGCGTACAGCACGGCGAGGGTGTCGACACCCTCGCGGAGGTCGGTGCCGGGGGTCTTTCCGGAGACCGTCCCGTCGGAGGTGATATCGATGAGGTCGTCGACGAGCTGGAAGGTGATCCCCAGCCGCTCCCCGTACTCGGCCATGACCTCGACCGTCGTGGCATCGCAGCCGGCGAAGATCGCGCCATACCGGGCGGCGGTCGCGATGAGTGAACCGGTCTTGTCCCGCAGGACCGACAGGTAGTACTCGACCGGGTCCACCCCCTCGGGGCACGGCCGGTCGTCACGGATCTGCCCCGCGCAGAGCCGGACGAAGGTGTCGGCCTGGATCCGCACCGCGTCGGCGCCGAGGTCGGCGATGAGGGAGGAGGCCTGCCCGAAGAGCAGGTCCCCGACGAGGATCGCCGTGGCATTCCCGTATGCCGCATTGGCGCTCGGCACCCCGCGGCGCACGAGCGCCTCGTCCATGACGTCGTCGTGGTAGAGCGAGGCGAGGTGGGTCAGCTCGACGCCGGTCGCGGCGGTGACGACCGACTCGTCCCACCCGGACCCGAGCTCGGCCGCGAGCAGGGTGAGCAGCGGCCGGAACCGCTTGCCACCCGCAGCAACGAGGTGGTCCGAGGCCGCGGCGACGAAGGGGTCGTCGTGGTCGACCACGGCCCGGAGCCGTGCCTCGACCGCGGCCAGCCCGGCGGCCAGCCGGGCGGTGAGCTCGGGGCTGGCCCCGGGCAGCGCGAAGACCGCCGAGCCGACAGCCGCAGTACCCACGGCTGCAGTGCGGACAGCCGCAGAGCCCACGGCCGCAGTGCCGACAGCAGCAGAGCCGGCAGCTGCGACCGACACGGAACCGCCACCTGCAGGGGCGCCAGCCGGCAGCCCGGGCACCGAGGTCACGACAGGAAGAGCGACGCGTTCGCGGCCCAGTCGAGGAGGAGCTTCGGAGCGATGCCCAATGCGAGCGTGAGGACCGCGCAGAAGCCGATCGCCACCTTCGCGAGGATCGACGGGCTCACGACCTCGACCGCGTTCTCGGCCGGCTCGGTGAAGTACATCATGACGATGATGCGCACGTAGACGAAGACCGTGATCGCGCTGGACAGGACACCGATCACGGCGAGGACGGCACCGGAGGCGCCCCCGTGACCGACCGCCGCGCCGAAGGCCCCCAGCTTGGCGACGAAGCCCGAGGTCAGCGGTATGCCGGCGAAGGCCAGCATGAGGAAGGCGAAGGTCGCGGCCGCCACGGGGTGCTTTCGACCCAGCCCGGCCCACTGGGACAGATGCGTCGCCTCGGAGCCGCTCTGGACGTCCCGGACGAGGTAGACAATCCCGAAGGCGGCGATGGTCGTCAGGCCGTAGGTGACGAGATAGAACATCACCGCGGAGACGCCCGTGACATCGAAGGCGAGCACCCCGGTGAGGATGAAGCCGGCGTGGGCGATCGACGAGTAGGCCAGCAGCCGCTTGACGTCGGTCTGCGTCACCGACATCACCGCGCCGACGATCATCGTCAGGGCCGCGATGACGACCACGACGACGGACCAGTTCCACCGGTCCCCGGCCGCGCCGACGTAAACGACCCGGAGCATCGCCCCGAAGGCGGCCAGCTTCGTGCAGGCGGCCATGAACCCGGTCACCGGCGTCGGAGCGCCCTGGTACACGTCGGGGGTCCACGAGTGGAAGGGCACCGCGCCGACCTTGAAGAGCAGTCCAACGAGCACGAGCAGCACCCCGGGAACGAGGAGCACCTCGCGGTCGGGCTGGCCGGCGCTGATCGCCGAGGCAATCTCGCTGAGGTAGACCGACCCGGCATACCCGTAGAGCAAGGCCGCGCCGAAGAGGAGGAAGGCCGAGGAGAACGCACCGAGGAGGAAGTACTTAAGGGCCGCTTCCTGCGACAGCAGCCGACGCCGCCGAGCCAACCCGGTGAGGATGTACAGCGGCAGGGAGAGCACCTCGAGGCCGACAAACAGGGTCAGCAGGTCACCCGCAGCAACAAAGAGCATCATGCCGCCGACGGCGAGCATCATCAGCGGGAACGCCTCGGAGGTGGTGAGCCCGGCCCGCTGGGCGGCGCGCTCCTGGACCGACCCGGGGTTGGCCGCGCCCATGGGCGTGAAGGCGTCCGCCCCGATGCCGCCCAGACGCTCGCTCATGATGAGCACGGCGAGCAGCGCCAGGACGAGGACACCGGCCTGGAGGAAGATCGTCGGCCCGTCGACAACGACTGCCCCGAGCTGCCGAGAGCCCGCCGCGTCGGCCACCGAGGCGGTGACCCCCTGGTGGAAACGAGCGCCGAGGAGCAGCGCGGCCAGCGCGCCCAGCAGGCCGATGAGGCTCAGACCGACCTGCAGCGCATGCCGGGACTCCCGGGTCGCGAAGCCGGCGACGAGGACCTCGGCCAGGGCGACCACGAAGACGATGAGCATCGGCATGAGCGCCGAGTAGCTGATCGACGCCGAGGTGAACGTGTCCGCCATGACGACGGTCGACACGGTGGTCACTTCGTGCTCCCTTCACCGGCGACCGGCGCCGTCGGGGCCGGATCGCTCACCCCGACATGGCTGAGGGTGGCTTTCACCGCGGGGTTGATGGCGTCCAGCGTGGGCTTGGGGTAGAAGCCGAGGACGAGGAAGGCCGCGATGAGCGGCGCGACGACGAGCTTCTCCCGCAGGCTGAGGTCGAGGATGCCGCTCGACGGGCCGACGCCCTCGACGTCCTCGGGCCGGGCCCCGGTCATCGTCCGCTTGTACATCCACAGGACGTACAGCGCGGCGAGGATGATGCCGGCCGTCGCGACGGCCGCGGCCACCTGGTACCGCTGGAAGGTCCCGGCGAGCACGAGGAACTCGGAGAGGAAGGACCCGAGACCCGGCAGCGCCAGCGCCGACAGACCCGAGACGAGGAAGACACCGGCGAGGACGGGGGTGACCCGCTGCCACCCGCCATAGGCGTCGATGTCCTTGCTCCCCCGCCGCCGGATGAGCATCCCCACGACGAGGAAGAGTGCGGCCGTCGAGAACCCGTGGTTGATCATGTAGAGGACCGAGCCGGAGCCGGCCGTGGTCGTCAGGGCGAAGATCCCCAGGACGATGAAGCCGAAGTGGCTGACCGAGGTGTACGCGACCAGGCGCATCATGTCCCGCTGGCCGATCGCGACGAAGGCGCCATAGAGCACCGAGACGACCGCGAGGACGATGATGACCGGGGTGGCCCACTGGCTGGCGTTGGGGAACATCTGGAGGCAGAACCGGATCATCCCGAAGGTGCCGACCTTGTCGAGCACCCCGACGAGCAGGGTCGCCGTCGCCGGAGTCGCCTCGGAGGCGGCGTCGGGCAGCCAGGTGTGCACCGGGAACATCGGCGCCTTGACCGCGAAGGCGAAGAAGAAGCCGAGGAAGAGCAGGTGCTCCGTCGTCGGGTCCATCGTCAGCCCGGTGAGCTTGTCGAGGAGGAAGCCGTCCGCGCCGCCGGGGCCCTGGAAGTACACCCCGATGACGGCGACGAGCATGACGAGCCCGCCGAGCAGGGAGAACAGGAGGAACTTCGTCGCCGCGTACTGGCGCCGCGCGCCGGTGCCGAAGGACCCGATGAGGAAGTACACCGGGATGAGCATCGCCTCGAAGATCACGTAGAAGAGCAGCACGTCGGTGGCCGCGAAGACCCCGATCATGAAGGTCTCGAGGACGAGGATGAGGGCGAGGTAGTTCTGCTGCCGCTGCGGCTGCTCGTCCGGCACGTCGTGCCAGGCGGCGAGCAGGCAGACCGGGGTGAGGATGACCGACATGAGGATGAGCGCGAGCGCCATCCCGTCGACGCCGAGCGCGTAGGTGGCGCCCAGCTGGGGGATCCAGGTGTGCCGCTCGACGAGCTGGAACTGGGTCAGCGCGGTCGTGTCGAACCGGGTCGCCGCGGCGACCGCGACGACGAGGGTGAGCAGCGAGAAGCCCAGGGCCACCTGCTTGCTCGGCACGGTGGGCCGGTTGGGCAGGAGAAGGACGACGATCGCCCCGAACAGAGGTATGGCGGCGAGGACGCTCAGCCAGGGAAACATCACTGCATCACCCACACGGCACCGAGGATGGCGACGACACCGATGAGCATCGTCATGGCATAGGACCGGGCATACCCGTTCTGGATCCGACGCAGCCTCGACGACGCACCGCCGATCAGTGCAGCGAGCCCGCGTGCAGCACCGTCGACACCCTGGTTGTCGGTGAAGACCAACGCCCGCATGACGTGGATCCCGGGGCGCATGAAGGCGCCCTCGTTGACGGCGTCCTGGTAGAGGTCCTGGCGCGCTGCCCGGGTGAGCAGGCTGCCCTCGGGCGCGGTCCGCGGAACGGACCGGGCGGCATACCTCGACCAGGCCAGCCAGACACCGAAGAGGACGATCGCGAGGGTGAGGAGGGTGATGGTCAGCGGCGCGAGCACCGGGTGACCCTCCTCGTGCTCACCGACGACCGGCGCGAGCCAACCGGCGAAACCGAGCCAGGTCAGGGCCATGCCGAGCAGGCCGGAGCCGACCGAGAGGATGATCATCGGCACGGTCATCAGCGATGGCGACTCGTGCGGGTGGGCCTTCTTCGGCCAGCGTTTGCGGCCGTGGAAGGTCATGAAGAAGAGCCGGGACATGTAGAAGGCGGTGATCCCGGCGCCGATCATCGTCACGAAGCCGAAGACCCAGGGGCGCCAGCCCTCGCCGACGAAGGCGGCCTCGATGATCTTGTCCTTGCTCCAGAAGCCGGAGAACGGCGGGATGCCGAGGATGGCGAGCCAGCCGAGGCCGAAGGTCACCCAGGTCGTCTTCATCGCCGTGTTGAGCGCGCCGAAGCCGCGCATGTCGACCTGGTCGTCCATGCCGTGCATGACCGAGCCGGCACCGAGGAACATCCCGGCCTTGAAGAAGCCGTGGGTGAGCAGGTGGAAGATCGCGAAGACCGCGCCGACCGGGCCGAGACCCGCGGCGAGCATCATGTAGCCGATCTGGCTCATCGTCGAGGCCGCGAGCGCCTTCTTGATGTCGTCCTTGGCGCACCCGACGATCGCCCCGAAGAGCAGCGTGATCGCCCCGACGATGACGACGGCGAGCTGGGCGGTGGGGGCGGCCTCGAAGATCCAGTGGCTGCGCACGACGAGGTAGACGCCGGCGGTGACCATCGTCGCGGCGTGGATCAGCGCCGAGACCGGCGTCGGACCAGCCATGGCGTCACCGAGCCAGCTCTGCAGCGGGAACTGCGCGGACTTGCCGCACGCACCGAGCAGGAGGAAGAGCCCCATCGCCGTGAGCACGCCCTGGCTCGCCCCGGAGACCCCGCCCGCGACACCGGCGAAGTCGACCCGGCCGAAGGTGGCGAACATCAGCATGATCGCCAGGCCCAGCCCGAAGTCGCCGACCCGGTTGGCGACGAACGCCTTGTTCGCCGCGGTCGCGTAGGCCGGGTTGTGGTTCCAGAACCCGATGAGCAGGTATGACGCCAGGCCCACGCCCTCCCAGCCGACATACAGCAGCAGGTAGGAGTCGGCGAGGACGAGCAGGAGCATCGCCGCGACGAAGAGGTTGAGGTAGCCGAAGAAGCGCCGCTTGTCCGGGTCGTGCTCCATGTACCCCAGCGAGTAGACGTGGATGAGCGAGCCGACGAAGGTGACGAGCAGGACGAACGAGAGCGAGAGCTGGTCCAGCTGCAGGCCCGCGTCGAGCTGGAACTGCCCCGCGGGCACCCAGGAGAAGAGGTGGACCATCCGCCGGCGCGAGGCGTCGTCGTAGCCGAGCATCTGGACGAGGATGCCGAGCGCGACGACGAAGGCGCCCGAGGACATCGCCACGGCGAACAGCGGACCCCACGAGTTCGTCCGGCGTCCGCCGAGGAGGAGCACGGCCGCGCCGAGCATCGGCAAGGCGACGAGCAACCACCCGTATGCCGAGATGCCTTCCGCCGCATGGAGGATCTGGTCGGTGTCACCCGACGCCAGCCCGGCGGTCAGCGCCGCTGGGGTGAGCAGCTGGATCACTCGAGTCTCCCTTACAGCTTCAGCAGGTTCGCGTCGTCGACCGAGGCCGACCGGCGGGCACGGAAGATCGTCATGATGATGGCGAGGCCGACGACGACCTCGGCCGCGGCGACGACCATGACGAACAAGGCGATGACCTGTCCGTCGAGCGACCCGTGCATCCGGGCGAAGGTGACGAACGCGAGGTTGGTCGCGTTGAGCATGAGCTCGACGCCCATGAAGACGATGATCGCGTTGCGCCGGGTGAGCACCGCCGTCGCACCGATCGCGAAGAGGATGCTCGCGAGGTAGAGGTAGTTCATCAGGCTCATCGCGTGCTCCCCTCGGTGATCTCCTGCTCCATCTCGCGGCTGATCTCGGCGTACCCCTGGGGCGCCTCGATCTGGTCGCGGGCGGCCAGGACGCGGGAGATCGACAGCTCTGACGCGGTCCCGTCGGGCAGCAGCGCCGGGGTGTCGACGGCGTTGTGGCGGGCGTAGACGCCGGGCGCCGGGAGACCGGCGACGTGCTCGCCGGTGCGGACCCGGCGGGCCGCCCAGGCACGCTGCGTGGGCCGCTCGCCGATCCGCTCCCGGTGCGCCAGCACCATCGCCCCGAGGGCGGCGGTGATGAGCAGCGCCGAGGTGACCTCGAAGACCCAGACGTACTTGCCGAAGATGAGGTCGGCCATCGCGTTGATGTGGCCGTTGTCGGTCACGCTCTTCGGCTCCCCGGGGAGGGCGCCCACGCTCACCTGCCCGATGACCGAGCCGAGCAACCCGACCAGCCCGAGACCCAAAGCCAAGGAGACGACCCGCTGGCCCTTGATCGTCTCGACGATCGAGTCGGAGGAGTCGACACCCACGAGCATGAGGACGAAGAGGAAGAGCATCATCACCGCACCGGTGTAGACGACCACCTGGACGACGCCGAGGAAGGGGGCGCCGAGGGCGAGGTAGAGGACGCCGAGGTTGACCATCGCGAGGGCGATACCCAAGGCGGCATACACCGCCTTGCGGGCGAAGAGCAGCCCGAGCGCACCCGCGACGGTGATCGGGGCGAGGATCCAGAAGAGGACGGCCTCCGAGCCGCTGGTCATCAGTGAGCACCACCTTCGGTGAGCTGGTCGGCCTCGGCGTGCTGCTCGGGGGTGGCCGAGTGGACCTTGCCGAGGAAGTAGTCGCGCTCCTCCATGTGCGGGGCCATGGCGTGCGGGGGCGCCGCCATGCCCTCCTGCAGCGGGGCGAGCAGCTGCTCCTTCGTGAAGATGAGCTTCTCGCGGGAGTTGTCGGCGAGCTCGTACTCGTTCGTCATCGTCAGCGCCCGAGTGGGGCAGGCCTCGATGCACAACCCGCAGAAGATGCACCGCAGGTAGTTGATCTGGTAGACGCGGCCATAGCGTTCCCCGGGGGAGAACCGGCCCTGGCCACCCTCGTCGAGCGGGGTGTCGTCATTGTCGGCGCCCTCGACGAGGATCGCGTCGGCCGGGCAGGCCCAGGCGCACAGCTCGCAGCCAACGCACTTCTCCAGGCCGTCCGGGTGCCGGTTGAGCTGGTGGCGCCCGTGGAAGCGCTTGGCGGTCGGGCGCTTCTCCTCCGGGTACTCCTCGGTCTCGAGCTTGCGGAAGATCGTCCCGAAGGAGACGCCGAAGCCGGCGACGGTGTCGAGGACCTGGGACAGGGCGCCCCTCGCGGCGGCCTCGTCGCGCTTGCGCGCTGCGGTCGTCGGCACGGCGACGTCCCCGTCCGGCGCCGGGGTGGCCAGTGCCTTGTCGTCAGCCACGGGGCTCCTCCTCGGAGGTGGTGAACCAGGCGGCGCCCGGGTCGGGGGTGCCTGAGTCGCCGTCGGTCGCCTCGCTCACCGCGTCGCCGTCGGTCACGACCGCCGCGGTCGAGCGCGGACCGGCATACGCCGGTTCCTTGAGCCGCTGGCCGGGCATCGGGGGGACGGGGAAGCCGCCCGCGAAGGGGTCGATCTCCTCCTCGGCCTCCGGCGCGGCCGCCATGGCCGCCGCATTGGCGCGTTCGTCCCAGACCCAGGTGGCGGCCAGGGCGATGACGGCGATCACGCTGATGATGACCAGCAGCGGGATCGAGACGGCCTTGTTACCGATGGTGAGAGCACCCTTGCCGAAGTAGTTCAGCGGTGGCTGGGCGCCGCGGATGAACGCGACGGCGACAACCCAGGTCACGGTGACGGGGATGAGAAACTTCCAGCCGAAGTGCATGAACTGGTCGTACCGGACCCGGGGCAGGGTGCCACGGAGCCAGACGAAGAAGAACATGAAGAGCCACAGCTTCGTGGTGAACCACAGCAGCCCCCACCAGCCGCCCCCGACGACGTTGTCGTTGATGAGGGAGATGATTGGCGGTGCCTGCCAGCCGCCGAGGAACATCGTCGTGGCCAGGGCCGAGACCGTGAACATGTTGATGTACTCGGCGAGGAAGAACATCGCGAAGCGCATCGACCCGTACTCGGTGTGGAAGCCACCGACGATCTCACCCTCGCCCTCGGCGAGGTCGAACGGGAGCCGGTTGGTCTCCCCGACCATCGTCACGAGGTAGACGGCGAAGGAGAAGAACGCGGGGACGACATACCACATCGAGGCCTGCGAGCCGACGATGGAGGAGGTCGACATCGACCCACTGAAGAGGAAGACGGCGACGAGCGAGAGCCCCATGGCGATCTCGTAGGAGATCACCTGGGCGGTCGAGCGCAGCCCACCCATGAGCGGGTATGTCGACCCCGACGACCAGCCAGCGAGGATGATGCCGTAGGCACCGACGCTGGCGACCGCGAGGACGAGCAGGACGGCGACCGGGACGTCGGTCAGCTGCAGCGGGGTGCGGTGGCCGAACAAGTAGACGTCCGGGCCGAGCGGGATGATCGAGAAGGAGACAACGCACATCGTGGCGGCGATGAGCGGCGCGATGGTGAACACCCACTTGTCGGCATTCGCCGGGCGGACGTCCTCCTTGAACATCGACTTCATGCCGTCGGCGAGGGTCTGGAGCAGGCCGAAGGGGCCGTTGCGGTTCGGGCCGGGACGCTGCTGCATCCGGCCGATGACGCGCCGCTCGAACCAGATGACGAGCAGCGTCGACAGCAGCAGGTAGACGAAGATCAGGACACCCTTGACGATGGACAGCCAGAACGGGGTGTCGCTGAAGTCGGCGACCGGGTTCTCCGCGCCGGGGAGGACCCCCGGCAGCAGCGCCGGGACCGCGAGGAACGCACTCATGCTGCACCTCCCTTGCTCAGCGAGACGACCGAGCCGGCACCGGCTCGAAGCTGGGTCCGGACCTGGCAGCCCGCCGAGTTGGTCGGCAGCCAGACCACGTGGTCGACCATGCCGTCGGTGACGACGAGCGGCACCTCGACCGAGCCGGCGGCGCTCGACACCTTCACCGTGTCGCCATCGGCCAGGCCGGCGCCGGCGGCGGTCACCGCCGACATCCGCGCCACTGCCGTGGGTGCGGTGCCGGCGAGGAAGGGCTCGCCGTCCTGAAGGCGGCCGGCGTCGAGGAGGTGATGCCAGGTCGCGAGGACGGCCTCGCCGCCGGCGGGGCTCGGGACCCCGGCGGGGACGACGGACGGCGCGTCCGCGCGGGCGCCAGACCAGGCGGAGAGCCGCTGCCACTCGTCGTGGATCTCGGCGAGGGTACGGCTGCTGAGCCGGACCCCGAGCTCATCGGCGAGCATGTGCAGCGCCCGGTGGTCACTGACCGCCTGGGTCGACAGGGCGAGGGAGAACGGCCGCAGGCGGCCCTCCCAGTCGACGAAGGTGCCGGTCTTCTCCTGGTGGGGAGCCACCGGGAGGACGACGTCGGCGACCGCGGTGAGCGGCCCCTCGCGGACCTCGAGCGAGACGACGAAGGCGCGCCGCAGGACGGACGGGTCGGTCAGACCCAGGTCGGCTGCCTCAACGCCGCCGACAACGAGTGCGTCGACCGCTCCGGTGGCCACACCGGCGAGGATGCCGGCGGTGTCGCGACCCGCGACGGACGGCAGGTCGCTCACGCCCCACACCGCGGCGACCTCGGCGCGCGCGGCCGGCTCGGCGACGGGCCGACCCCCGGGCAGCAGGGTCGGCAGCGCACCGGACTCGAGAGCGCCGCGCTCACCGGCACGCCGGGGCACCCAGGCGAGCCGAGCGCCGGTGGCAGCGGCCAGCGCCGCGGCCTGGGAGAGTGCGCCGGGCACGGTCGCGAGCCGCTCCCCGACGAGGATGGCGGCGCCGGGCTCACGCAGGGCGGTGCCAAGGGCGGCCATCTGCTCGCCCGGAGCGTCGCCGGCGACCAGGGCGGCGAGGATCTCGGCCTCGGTCCCGGGGGCGGCAGGGACCAGCCGGCCGGCCAGCTTGGCCAGACCCCGGGTCGGGTATGGCGCCACGGCATACACCGCGGTGCGGGCCTTGCGGACGGCGCGGCGCAACCGGAGGAAGACGATCGGCGACTCCTCCTCGGGCTCGAAGCCGACGAGGAGCACGGTCGAGGCGGCGCCGAGGTCGGCATAGGAGAGCCCGCCGGACTCCGGCGAGGTGGTGACCACCGACGAGGCGAGGAAGTCCGCCTCCTCGGCCGAGTGCGGCCGGGCGCGGAAGTCGACGTCATTGGTCCGCAGAACGGCGCGGGCGAACTTGCCGTAGGCATAGGCGTCCTCGGCGGTGACCCGGCCGCCGGTGAGGACTGCAGCCGCCTTGGCGGAGCGTAGTCCGGCGGCCGCGGCGGCGAGCGCCTCCGGCCACCCGGCGGGACGCAGCACGCCGTCGGCGCCGCGGACCAGCGGGGTGGTGAGCCGGTCCGGCTCGGTCGCATAGGCGAACGCCCAGCGGCCCTTGTCGCAGTTCCACTCCTCGTTGACGGCCATGTTTGGCGCGGCCATCCGGCGCAGGACGACGCCGCGGCGGTGGTCAACGCGCAACGAGCAGCCGCTCGCGCAGTGCTCACAGACGCTCGGGGTGGAGACGAGGTCGAACGGGCGGGACCGGAACCGGTACCGCGCGCCGGTCAACGCACCGACGGGGCAGATCTGGACGGTGTTGCCGGAGAAGTACGACTCGAACGGGTGCTCCTCGTAGATGCCGACCTGCTGGAGGGCGCCGCGCTCGACGAGGGCGATGAACGGGTCGCCGGCGATCTGGTCGGAGAACCGGGTGCAGCGGGCGCACAGAACGCAGCGCTCCCGGTCCAGGAGGACCTGGCTGGAGATGGAGACCGGCTTGGGGTAGGTCCGCTTGACGTCCTCGAACCGGGACGTCCCGCGGCCGTGCTCCATCGCCTGGTTCTGCAGCGGGCACTCGCCGCCCTTGTCGCACACCGGGCAGTCGAGCGGGTGGTTGATGAGGAGGAGCTCCATGACCCCGCGCTGGGCCTTGTCGACCACCGGCGAGGCCAGGTGGGTGGTGATCGACATACCCTCCGAGCAGGTCATCGTGCACGACGCCTGCGGCTTGGGCATCTTCGACAGCTGGCCGTCCCGGCCGGGGAGGGCGACCTCGACGAGACACTGCCGGCAGGCCCCGACCGGGTCGAGCAGCGGGTGGTCGCAGAACCGCGGGATCTGGATGCCGAGCTGCTCGGCGGCCCGGATGACCAGGGTGCCCTTGGGCACGCTGACGGAGGTCCCGTCGATGGTCAGCGTGACCAGGTCGGGCGGCGCAGGGGTCGCGGCGCCGGCCGGCGGGGTCGCGGTGGCGGTCATACGGATGCGCCTTCCTTGGCGAACAGCGACGAGGCGTCGCGGTCGAACGGGCAGCCCCCGTGAGTGAGGTGGGCGAGGTACTCGTCGCGGAAGTACTGGATCGAGCTGGTGATGCACGAGGTCGCGCCGTCACCGAGCGGGCAGAAGCTGCGGCCGAGGATGTTGTCGCAGATGTCCAGGAGCTTGCCGAGGTCCTCCTCGGAGCCCTCGCCGCGCTCGAGGCGGCCGAGGATCTGCTTGAGCCACCAGGTGCCCTCCCGGCAGGGGGTGCACTTGCCGCACGACTCGTGCTTGTAGAAGTCGGTCCACCGGTCGACGGCTCGGACCACGCAGGTGGTCTCGTCGAAGACCTGCAGGGCGCGGGTGCCGAGCATCGACCCGGCCGCGCCGACCGACTCGAAGTCCAGCGGCACGTCGAGGTGCTGGTCGGTGAACAGCGGGGTGGAGGAGCCACCCGGGGTCCAGAACTTGATCTTCTTGCTCGGGTCGCGCATCCCGCCGGCCAGCTCGATCAGCTCGCGCATCGTGATGCCGAGCGGGGCCTCGAACTGGCCCGGGTTGCGGACGTGGCCGGAGAGGCTGAAGATGCCGAAGCCGGTCGACTTCTCGGTCCCCATCGACTTGAACCAGTCCGCGCCGTGCAGGACGATCCCGGGCACCGAGGCGATCGACTCGACATTGTTGACCGAGGTCGGCCGGGCGTACAGGCCCGCGGCGCCGGGGAACGGCGGCTTGAGGCGAGGCTGGCCGCGGCGCCCCTCCAGGGAGTCCAGCAGCGCGGTCTCCTCGCCGCAGATGTAGGCGCCCGCGCCGGCGTGGATGGTGATCTCCATGTCGACGCCGCTGCCGTGCACATTGCGGCCGATATGCCCGGCGGTGCGGGCCTCCTCGACGGCGCGAAGCAGCCGCCGGTAGACATGGACGACCTCGCCGCGCAGGTAGACGAAGGCGTGCGAGCAGCCGATCGCGTAGGCGGAGATCGCGACGCCCTCGATGAGGACATGCGGGTTGGCCATCATGAGCGGGATGTCCTTGCAGGTGCCCGGCTCGGACTCGTCGGCGTTGACGACCAGGTAGCGCGCGCCACCGTCGGGCGGGCTCATGAAGGACCACTTCATGCCGGTCGGGAAGCCGGCGCCGCCTCGACCCCGGATGCTGCTGTCCTTGACCGCGGTGATGATGTCGGCGGGCGCCATACCGAGGGCCTTGCGCCAGGCGCGGTAGCCGTCATGGGCCTCGTAGGTCGCCAGCTTCCACGACTGCGGGTGGTCCCAGAACGCGGTGAGGATCGGGGTGAGGGCGGTCGTCATGACTCCTCCTTCGCACCACGTCGACGGTCCAGCGCGTTGGTGAAACCGGCGGCGAGCGCCGCCTCCTCGCTGCGGAACCACACCTCGGCCTTGGTCCGCCGGTACCACGGCGACTGCGGGGTGTGGAAGAGCATCGAGTCGGCGTTGCCCTTGATGTCCCAGCCCGCGGGTCCGCTGCCGTCGGCCGCGGGAACGGCCGAGTCCGCACCGAACCTGCCCTGGGCGTGGGTCCCGGACGAACCCGCCGGTATGTCGACCAGCGCTGCGGGCGCCACGCTCTCCGTGGCTACCGGTGCTGACTCGGCGGCCGGTGCACTCGGCGCCACGTCCTGCTGCGGCGCAGCCTCGCCGCCACGGCGCCGGACGACCCGGCGGCGCGCACTGCCAACCGGAGCACCAGCCGCTGCTTCAGCAACCGACGCAACAGCCGCTGCTTCAGCGGGCGACGCAACGGCCACTGCTTCCGCGGGGGGAGCAGTGGCGGGCTTGGCCTCGGGAACCGACACGATAACCGGCTCCAGCGGCGCAGCCCCGGCGGGCGCGGTCCAGCCGCGCTCCTTGGCGATCCTCAGGCCGAGCAGCGACGCCTCGCCGGCACCGACACCCTCGTCGGCCAAGCCGTCGTGGAAGCCGGCGAGGACCCGGGACATCTCCTTGAAGGTGCACTGGCGGTTCGGCCCACGGGACGGACGCACATCGTCACCATCGCGCAGCGAGTCGACGAGCTCACGGGTCGACTCCGGCGTCTGGTTGTCGTAGAACTCCCAGTTGACCATGACGACCGGCGCATAGTCGCAGGCCGCATTGCACTCGACCTTCTCCAAGGTGATCTTGCCGTCGAGGGTGGTCTCGTCGTGCCCGACGCCGAGGTACTCGCTGATGTGCTCCCAGATGATGTCGCCGCCCATGATGGCGCACAGCGTGTTCGTGCAGACCCCGACGGTGTACTCCCCGTTGGGGTGCCGCTTGAACTGGGTGTAGAAGGTCGCGACCCCACTGACCTCTGCGGTGGACAGCCCGAGCAGCTCAGCGCACAAGGCGATCCCGCGCCCGGTGACATATCCGTCGACGGACTGGACCAGGTGCAGCATCGGCAGCAGCGCCGAGCGCGGCTGAGGGTACCGGGCGATGATGGCCAGGGCATCGGCGCGCAGCGACTCCAGCGTCTGGTCGTCATACGGCGCCTTGGACTCGGCGGCTACGTGCAGGTGGCCAGAGGCGTTGCCGGTGGACATCAGCGGTCCACACCTCCCATAACGGGGTCAATCGAGGCGACCGCGACGATGACGTCAGCGACCTGGCCGCCTTCGCACACCAGCGAGGTCGCCTGCAGGTTGTTGAAGCTCGGGTCACGGAAGTGCACCCGGTAGGGCCTGGTCGCGCCATCGGAGACGGCGTGGCAGCCGAGCTCGCCCTTGGCGGACTCGACAGCGACATACACCTGGCCCGGAGGCACCCGGAAGCCCTCGGTGACGAGCTTGAAATGGTGGATGAGCGACTCCATCGACTCGCCCATGATGTGCCGGATGTGGTCCAGCGAGTTGCCCATGCCGTCGCTGCCGACGGCGAGCTGGGCCGGCCAGGCGATCCGCGGGTCGGCCACCATGACCGGCCCGGGCGTCGCCTCGAGCTTGTCGCAGGCCTGCTCGATGATCCGCAGCGACTGGTACATCTCCTCCATGCGGACCCGCAGCCGACCGTAGGCGTCGGAGCTGTCCCAGGTGACGACGTCGAAGTCGTAGCCCTCGTACCCGCAGTAGGGCGCGGCGCGACGCAGGTCGTGCGGCAGTCCGGTCGAGCGCAGCATCGGGCCGGTGATGCCCAGCGCCACACAGCCGGTGAGGTCGAGGATGCCGACGTCGACCATGCGGCCCTTGACGATCGGGTTCTCGTTGATGAGCCGCTCGAGCTCACCGAGGCCGCGACGGATCAGCGGCACCTGCTCGCGGCAGAGCGCGATGTGCTCGGGGAGCACGTCCTGCGCGACCCCGCCAGGACGGATGAAGGCGTTGTTCATCCGCAGGCCGGTGACCGCCTCGATGACCTTGAAGACCCGCTCCCGCTCGCGGAAGCCGACCGTCATCACGGTCGTCGCGCCCATCTCCATGCCACCGGTGCCGAGGCAGACCAGGTGCGACGAGATCCGGGTGAGCTCCATCATGAGGACCCGGATGATGCTCGCCCGGGCCGGCACGTCGTCGGTGATGCCGAGGAGCTTCTCCACCGCGAGGCAGTAGGCGGTCTCCTGGAACATCGGGGTGAGGTAGTCCATCCGGGTGCAGAAGGTCACGCCCTGGACCCAGGTGCGGAACTCCATGTTCTTCTCAATACCGGTGTGGAGATATCCAATACCGGCGCGCGCCTCGGTGACGGTCTCGCCGTCGAGCTCGAGGATGAGCCGGAGGACGCCGTGCGTCGAGGGGTGCTGGGGCCCCATGTTGACGACGACGCGCTCCTCGTGGAGCGAGGTCACCTCGTCGGCGAGGTCGTCCCAGTCGCCGCCCCCGGAGGAGTAGACGGTCGCACCGTCGGCGGCGGCCTCGTCGGCGGCGGTCGTGGCGTATGGGTCTCGGCCTGCGCCCATGGTCGTCGTGCTCATCAGGAGTAGGACCTCCGCTGGTCCGGCGGTGGGACGGTGGCGCCCTTGTACTCCACGGGGATGCCGCCGAGGGGGTAGTCCTTGCGCTGCGGGTGGCCCGGCCAGTCGTCCGGCATGAGGATCCGGGTCAGGGCCGGGTGGCCGTCGAAGATGATGCCGAACATGTCCCACGTCTCGCGCTCGTGCCAGGTGTTCGCGGGGTAGACCGAGACGACCGACGGGATGTGCGGGTCGGCGTCCGGGCAGGTCACCTCCACGCGCAGCCGGCGGCTCCCATGGGTGATGGACAGCAGCGGGTATGCCGCGTGCAGCTCGCGGCCTGCCTCGCCCGGGTAGTGCACACCCGAGACCCCCAGGCACATCTCGAAGCGCAGCGCCGGGTCGTCGCGCAGGGTCTGCATGACCTGGACAATGTGCTCACGCCTGACGACCAGGGTCATCTCGCCCCGGTCGACGACGACCTTCTCGATGGCCGCGGCATAGCCCTGCTGGCCCAGGCGAGCCGCGAGCGCGTCGGCGACCTCGTCGAAGTAGCCGCCGTAGGGCCGCGGTGACGCGCCCGGGAGGACGATCGGGGTGACCAGGCCGCCGTAGCCGGTCGTGTCGTGCCCCGTGGTCGCCCCGAACATCCCGGTCCGGACGCCGATGACGACCGGGTCACCGAGCGCGCCTTCGTTGGCGGGGAGGTTGGCGTGCTGGTCCACCTCGGTCATGCCAGCAGCCCCTTCATCTGGTGGGTGGGCGTCGCGGCGAGGGCGGCCTCCTCCGCGGCGCGGGCGGCTGCGACCCGGTTGGCCCCGAGCGGCATCTTCACGATCTCCTTGTGCAGCGTGATGATCGCGTTGAGGAGCATTTCCGGCCGCGGCGGGCAGCCGGGCAGGTAGATGTCGACGGGCACGATGTGGTCGACGCCCTGGACGATCGCATAGTTGTTGAACATCCCCCCGCTGCTCGCGCAGACGCCCATGGCGATGACCCACTTGGGGTTCGGCATCTGGTCGTAGACCTGGCGGACGACCGGAGCCATCTTCTGCGAGACGCGCCCGGCGACGATCATCAGGTCGGCCTGGCGCGGCGTGGCCGAGAAGCGCTCCATGCCGAACCGGGCGATGTCGTAGTCGGGGGTCCCGACGGCCATCATCTCGATCGCGCAGCAGGCCAGCCCGAAGGTCGCCGGCCACATCGAGGCCTTGCGCATGTACCCGGCCAGGCCCTCGATCGTCGAGAGGAGGATCCCTGAGGGGAGCTGTTCTTCGAGTCCCATGTCGCCTCCTTCCTCAGTAGTCCCAGTCGAGGCCGCCGCGGCGCCATACATAGGCGTAGGCGACGAACACGGTGACGATGAACAGGACCATCTCGACGAGGGCGAACAGGCCGAGCCGATCGAAGGCGACCGCGAACGGGTAGAGGAAGACCGACTCGATGTCGAAGATGATGAAGAGCATGGCGGTGAGGTAGTACTTGATCGGCACCTTGCCGCCGCCGGACGCGTGCGGGGTCGGCTGGATCCCGCACTCGTAGGCCTCCATCTTGGCCCGGTTGTAGCGCTTGGGGCCGACGATCAGGCTCGTTCCCACCGAGATCAGGGCGAAAGCCGCCCCCAGGGCGACCATGATGATGATCGGCACGTATGGGTTGGTCATCGTGCGTCGATCCCCTTTCGAGAACGGACCGAGCCAGGTCTCCCCCATCCTAGGGGGGACCTGCTGGCGCTGGCCTGCCCGGCATACCGAGGATGACGTGCGGGTCTCACCGCACGGACGAGGTGCCCGCTCATGCGTCCGGAGCCAGGCTCGAGAGGGCGTGGATGATCCGGTCGTCGACCCGCCCGCCGCGGGCCTCGGGGAGGTTCGCCATGATCTTGAGGAGGAACCTCATCAGCGTGGTGCGCGGCAGTCCGTACTTGGTGGCCAGGCGCATGACCTCCGGGTTGCCGATGGCGTGCGCGAACCACCGTCCCAGCGTGAAGTAGCCTCCCAGCTCGGCCTTCATGACCTTTGGGTATGACGCCAGGACGCGCTCGCGCGCCGGGTCAGTGCTGCGGGAGAGCGCCTGGGCGATGATGTCCGCCCCGACCCGCGCGGCCTCGAGGGCGTAGTCGATGCCCTCGCCGTTGAACGGGTTGACCATGCCGCCGGCGTCCCCGACGAGGAGCAGCCCGTCGGCATACAGGGGGGTGCGGTTGAAGCCCATCGGAAGGGCCGCGCCGCGGATCGGGCCCGCGGTGGCGTCGTGCTCGAGCTGCCAGCGGTCCCCGAGCCCGTCGACCCAGCGGCGCATGACGTCGCGGTAGTCGGTCTGGCCGAAGGCGCTGGAGGTGTCGAGGATGCCGAGGCCGACATTGGTCCGGCCGTCCTCGAGCGGGAAGAGCCAGCCGTAGCCGGGCATTAGCATCCGGTTGCCGGCCTCGTCGGTGGTCCACAGCTCGAGGTGGCTCTCGAGGTACTCGTCGCGCTGCGGCGTCGTGTAGTACGCCCGGACCGCGACGCCCATGACCCGGTCCTCGCGCTTGGGCCGCCCGACCGCGGTGGCCAGCCGGGAGGAGACCCCGTCGGCGGCGACGACGACCTTGGCGCGGATCTCCTGGGTCTGCCCGGTCGCCCTGCCCTGGTCGTCGAGCAGCTTGGCTCGGACGCCGACGACCCGGCCTCGGCCGTCGGTCACCGGGTCGGTGACCGAGGTCCGCTCCTGCAGCCTGGCCCCGCGGGCCACGGCGTGCCGGGCGAGGGTCTCGTCGAGCTGGCGCCGGGTGCGGACCAGGCCGTAGCTCGGGAAGGTCGCGGTGTCCGGCCAGTCAAGGGTGAAGTGGTGACCGCCGCCGAGGATCCGTAGCCCCTTGGTGCGCTGCCAGCCGGTGGTGTCGATGCCGAGGTGGACCAGCTCCTTGACCGCCCGGGGGGTCAGCCCGTCACCGCAGATCTTGTCCCGAGGGAAGGTCGCCTTCTCGAGGAGGAGGACGTCGACGCCGTGAGCGGCGAGATAGGCCGCGGTGGCCGAGCCCCCTGGGCCCGCGCCGACGACGACGACATCGGCGCTCTGGACGGGAGGATCGACCGTGGCGGTCTCGGCGGACTCGTTGGCCTCGGCTGCCGCCGTGCCGTCGCTGCCCGGGCGCTGTGCTGCGCTCGTCACCGTCTCTCGTCCTCGCTCGTCGCGCTCGTCACGGGTGGGGATGTCAGGAACCGAGTCAGTCTACGGGCTGCCCCACGGGCCGCCCGCCTGGCCCCTCGGTCAGCTCGCGGTGGTCGCGGTGGTGGCGGTGGCGCGGTGCAGGGCAACGATCCCGCCGCTGAGGTTGCGCCAGGAGACGTCGCCCCAGCCCGCGTCGGCGATGGTCTGCGCCAAGGCCCGCTGGTCCGGCCACGCCTGGATCGACTCGGCGAGATAGACATAGGACTCGGGGTTGGACGAGGTGCGCCGGGCGATCGCCGGCAAGGACCCCATGAGGTATGTCGAGTAGATCCTGGCGAAGACCGGGTTCGTCGGGCGGCTGAACTCGCAGACGACGAGGCGGCCACCGGGCTTGGTCACCCGATGGAACTCCTGCAGGGCCGCGCCGGTGTCCGACACATTGCGCAGTCCGAAGGAGATCGTGACGACGTCGAAGGAGCCGTCGGCGAAGGGCAGCCGCAGCGCGTCGGACGCGGTGAAGGTCAGGTCCGGACGCCGACGCTTCCCGACCCGGAGCATCCCCAACGAGAAGTCGGCCGGCACGACGTCGACGCCGCGGTCCGCGAAGGGCTCGCTTGAGGTGCCGGTGCCCGCAGCGATATCGAGGACCCGCTGCCCGGGCAGGGCGGCACACGCCGCGACGGTGGCCTTGCGCCAGAGCCGGTCCTGGCCGAGCGAGAGCACGTCGTTGGTCAGGTCGTAGCGGGACGCCACGGTGTCGAACATCGAGGCGACATCGGCTGGCTGCTTGTCGAGGCTGGCTCGGCTCATGGGCTCTATCCTCTCGCGGCGCCGCCGGTGGTGGAGACCACGCTCCGGGGCCACGACACCCCTCCCGCCCGACGTCGCGCGCAGTCAAACGTGCAATAGTCCCGACACCCCAGGTATTTGGATGGGGTTTGTCCCGATATCAGGACCGGCATACCTGGGTATTGCACGTTTGAATGCCCGGCAGGAGGCTCGCGGGACCCTCGCCCGCGCCACCGAGGGGCCCGGCGGCGTACCCTTGAGTCGCTATGGCGACACGACCTCTCGTCGACGACGACCTCGTCGCCCCGGCCGAGACCTCGGCCGCGTCACCGTCCCTGGTCTTCCGCACCGTGCCGGGCCCGGATGTCGCCTCGCTCCTCGCTCTCTTGCCGCCCAGCGCCGACCCCGGCGAGTACGTCTCGTGGGTCCGGCGCGGCGACGGCCTCGTCGGCTGGGGCGCCGTGGCGCGCTTCACCACCACCGGCGCGGAGCGCTTCGACGCCGCAGCGACCTGGTGGGAGCAGGTGTCGGCCCGCGCCATCGTCCGCGACGAGGTCCGGGTGCCGGGCACCGGGCCGGTCGCCTTCGGCTCCTTCGCCTTCGCCGACGACTCCGCCGATGAGTCGCTGCTCGTCGTCCCTGAGGTCCTCATCGGCCGGCGCGGCGACCGCACCTGGCTGACCACCGCCTCGCACGTCGACGGTGAGGTTGCGGCGGTCCCGACCACCCGGTTCCCGGCCCAGGCGGCCCCGCCCACCGCTCCGCCGGAGGTCGCCTTCGCCGACGGTGCGCAGTCCGCCGCCCAGTGGGAGCTCGCGGTGGCCGCAGCGGTCGAGCGCATCGCCGCAGGTCAGCTCGACAAGGTGGTGCTCGCTCGGGACCTGCTCGTCCGCTCCCCCGCCCCCCTCGACCCGCGCTGGGTCCTGGAGCGACTGGCCGAGCGGTACCCCACGACGTGGGTCTTCACCGTCGGCGGTCTGCTCGGCGCGACGCCGGAGATGCTGGTGCGCCGCGACAAGGGCCTGGTCACCTCGCGGGTGCTCGCCGGGACGATCCGTCGCACCGGCGACGACGCCAAAGACCTCGCGCTCGCCGCCTCGCTGGCCCGGTCGAGCAAGGACCTCGAGGAGCACGAGTACGCCGTCCGCTCGGTCGCCGATGCGCTGGCCCCGCACTGCTCGTCGATGAACGTCCCCGAGACGCCCTCGGTGCTTCACCTTGCCAACGTCATGCACCTGGCGACCGATGTCACCGGGCACGTCTCGGACCCGGTCTCCTCGCTCGCCCTCGCCGCCTCCCTGCATCCTTCCGCCGCGGTCTGCGGCACACCGACACCGGTCGCCGCCGAGGTCATCGCCGACCTCGAGCACATGGACCGCGGCCGGTATGCCGGTCCCGTCGGCTGGACCGACGCGTCCGGCGACGGTGAGTGGGGCATCGCCTTGCGATGCGGCCGGTATGACGACGCCGACGCTGCCTCCCTGCGGCTCTTCGCCGGGTGCGGCATCGTCGCCGGGTCCGACCCCGCGGCCGAGGTCGCCGAGTCGGACTCCAAGCTGGTCCCGATGCGCGACGCCCTCAGCCCGGAGCCGTCCCCGCGCCGCTAGGCCCCGAGCCCGCCGCGCACCCCGAATCACCGACCGCGCCGCGCGGGTGACGCACGCGCTCGGTCAGGGCGTGGATACTCGACACCGTGAGGGCGTCTGAGACGGCGGTGGCCGTGCTGCAGGGCCTGCGCGACGCCGGAGTCCGAGAGGTCGTCCTCGCCCCAGGGTCCCGGTCGACCCCGCTCGCCCTGGCCGCCTGGGCCGCCGACCGCGCTGGTGACCTGCGGGTCCACGTGCGCATCGATGAGCGCAGCGCCGGCTTTCTCGCCCTGGGGCTGGCGATGGGCGGCCACGCCCCGGTCGCCGTCGTCACGACCTCCGGGACCGCCGTCGGCAACCTCCTGCCCGCCGTCATGGAGGCCCATCACGCGGGGCGCCCGCTGGTCGTCGTCAGCGCCGACCGCCCCGACCACCTCCGCGGCACCGGCGCGAACCAGACCACCGACCAGGTCGGCCTCTTCGGCCGGTTCGCGGCGACCACCGACATCCGCACCTCCGCGCCGCCCAGCCAGGTCCGCGAGACCACCGCAGCGGTATGCCGTGCCGACGCTCCGGTCCACCTCAACCTCCAGCTCGACGGACTGCTCGTCCCCGACCCAGCCACCCCGTGGTGGCCCGTCGGCGGGGAGGACGGAGCGGACACCGGCATACCGGAGGACGACGACACCGCGGCGACCCGCGACCGGAGCCGACCGACGACATTGGGCCGCGGGCCGCGCACCCTCGTCGTCGCCGGCGACGACGCCGGACCGGCCGCCCGGATCCTCGCCGAACGGGCCGGCTGGCCCCTCCTCGCCGAGCCCACCTCGGGCGCGCGCGCCGGCGCCAACGCCGTCCGGACCGCGCGCCTGCTGCTCGGCACCTCGCTGCGCGCGGGGGTCGAGCGGGTCGTCGTCGTCGGCCACCCCACGCTCTCCCGGCCGGTCACCGCCCTGATCAGCGACCCCGAGCTGGAGATCCTCGCGGTCCGGACCCGCGTCGGCGTCGCCACCGACCCCGGCCGGGTGGCCCAGGTCCTCGACCAGGTCCCCCGCGTCGACGGCGATCCCGAGCCGGACGAGGAGCGGTGGCTGGGGCGCTGGCGCGCCGCCGACCGCGCCCTGTCCGCCGCCATCGACGCCCAGGTCCGGTCCTGGCAGCAGGACCTGCCACCTGGCGAGCTGCACCCGCTCGCGGTCGCCGCCGAGATCGGTGCCGCGGTCACCCCACGCGCCACGCTCGTCGTCGGGTCGTCGAACCCGATCCGCGATCTCGACGTCATGGCCACCCCGTTCGAGCCGCTGGGGCGTCGGTTCGTCGTCGCCAACCGGGGCCTGGCCGGCATCGACGGCGTCGTCTCGACCGCCATCGGAGTGGCTCTGGCCCGCCCGAGCGCCAGCCGACGGCTCGCGGTCATGGGTGATCTCACCTTCCTCCACGACGCGAACGCGCTGCGCCTCGGACCCGACGAACCCCGCCCCGACCTGCACCTGGTCGTCGTCAACGACGATGGCGGGTCGATCTTCAGCCTCCTCGAGCAGGGTGGACCGGACTACGCGGCGGCCTTCGAGCGGGTCTTCGCCACCCCGACCGGCACCGACCTGGCCGCCCTGGTCGGGGCAACGCCCGGCACGACATACCGCCGCGTCCTGGACCTGCCTGAGCTGCGTGCGACACTGAACCGCCCCGCCCGGGGCATCGAGGTGACCGAGGTCCGCGTCCCGCGCGGCACCCGCCGAGCCGACGCCGCCGCCCTGGCCGCACTGGCCGCAGCGGTGGTCGACGGGGCGGGCCTCGACGAAGGAGCCCCATGAGCATCGCGCGCAGCAGCGTGGCCATGGCCTCCGGGACGATCGCCTCGCGGGTGCTCGGGGTGGTCCGGGCCGCGCTGCTCGCCTCGGTGGTCGGGCTCGGTGCGTCCGGAGACGCCTTCACCGTCGCCAACACCTTGCCGAATGTCATCTACCTCGTCATCGCCGGTGGCGTGCTCAACTCGGTGCTCGTCCCGCAGCTGGTCAAGGCCGCCAAGAACCCCGACGGCGGCGCGGAGTTCACCAACCGGCTGCTCACCATCACCATCTCGGCCATGCTCGTCATCACCGTCCTCGCGACGGCGCTGGCCGGGGTCTTCGTCACCCTCTTCGCCAACCGCTTCGCCGGCAGCACCTACACCCTGGCCGTCTCGTTCGCGGTCATCTGCCTGCCGCAGATCTTCTTCTACGGCATCTACGCGTTGCTCGGTCAGGTGCTCAACGCCCGCGGCCGGCTGCTCGCCTTCGGCTGGGCTCCCGCCGCGGCCAATGTCGTCGCCATCGCCGCTCTGGTCGTCTTCCCGCTGCGGTATGCCGTCCAGCAGCCGCCGTCGGCGTGGACCATGGACATGGTCTGGCTGCTTGCCGGGAGCTCGACGCTGTCGGTCATGGTCCAGGGGGCCGTCGTCGTCGCGGCGCTATGGCGCACCGGGTTCCGGTACCGCCCGGTGTGGGGCTTCCGCGGCGTCGGGCTGCGCGCCACCTCGACCGTCGCCGGCTGGGCGTTCGCCGCGCTTCTCGTCTCGCAGGCCGGGTACGCGATCCTCACCAACGTGCTCTCCCGGGCCACCGACGCGGGCGAGCCGGCATCCTCGGTCCAGTCCAGCGCGATGCTCATCTTCATGCTGCCGCACTCGCTCGCGGCGCTCTCCCTCATCACCGCGCTCTACCCGCGGATGTCCGCGGCGATCCGCGACGGGGACTCCCGAGCGGTCCGCAGCGACTACGGCCGCGGGATCGTCCTCCCGGCGGCCTTCACCATCCCGGCGATGGTCGGCTGGTCGATCGTCGCGGTCCCCGCAGTGACGGTCCTCTTCGACGTCTCGCAGCGTCAGCAGGAGGCCACCGCCCTGGCCGCGGCGATCATGCTCCTCGGCGTCGTGCCGTTCGGGGTGGACGTGCTCAACCAGCGGGTCTTCTACGCCCTCGAGGACGGCCGCACTGCCTTCCGGGTGCAGCTGGTCCTCACCGGGGTGGCCACCCTGGTCAACCTCGGGGCGCTGCTCGCGGCGCCCTCGCTCACGGTGCCGATCGCCGCCGCCGGGCTGGTCGTCAGCAATCTCACCAGCTCCTCGGTCGGGGCCTGGCTGGTCCGGCACCGGCTCGGGCTGCTCGGCGGGCGCGCCATCTTCCGCACCCTGGCCCGGATCCTCACCGCAAGCCTGCTCGCCGGGCTCATCGCCTGGCCGGCCACGCTCGGCGCGGCCCGCTGGTTGCCCGACACCCGGCCGGGCAACCTCCTCGTCGCCGCGGTCGGCGGGCTCTTCTTCTCCGCCGCCTACCTGTTACTCGTCTACGTCCTGCAGATCCGCCCGGTGCTCGACATCCTCGCCCCGTTCGCGCGTCGGCTGCCGGTGCTGCGCAGCCTGTGACGGGATGCCGGCCCGCCGGGCTGGGTCAGGTGCGGTCGTCCAGCAGGTCGAGGCAGCGTTCGACACGGGCCCGCCACCACGCGACCCGGTCCGGGGCGGCCCTCCACCGCTCGACCAGCTCGGCGTCGACCTCGGGCGCAGCCGTTGGGACGGCGATGTGGCCGCCGCGCGGGCGCAGGGATCGGCCGACGACGTCACCGGCGAGCAGCTCGACCGTGCCGAGGCCGCAGGCATAGGGCAGCTCCGGGAGCGCGGCGGCCAGAGCCACGCCCGCCGACATACCAATGGAGGTGTCCAGGGCGGACGACACCACGGCGGGCAGCCCACACTCGGCGACGACCTGCAGCGCCCGGCGCACCCCGCCGAGTGGGGCGACCTTGATGACGACGAGGTCGGCGGCCTCCTCCCGGGCAACCCGCAGCGGGTCCTCGGCTCGCCGGATCGACTCGTCCGCGGCGATCAGCACGTCAACCCCGAGGGCGGCGAGCCGCACCCGCAGCCGGGCCAGGTCGTCGACCTCGGCGCAGGGCTGCTCGGCGTACTCGAGCCGATAGGCCGCCAAGGCGGTGAGCGCGCTGACGGCGTCGTCGAGCGACCAGGCGCCATTGGCGTCGACCCGGATCCGGCCGGTCGGCCCGAGGCGCTCCCGGACCGCGGCCACCCGGTCGAGGTCGTCGCTCAGCCGCTGGCCGCGCTGGGCGACCTTGACCTTGGCCGTCGTGCACCCGTCGAAGCGGTCCAGCACCGCTGCGACCTCAGCCGCCGCGACCGCGGGCACCGTCGCGTTGACCGGGACGTCCGCCCGGACCGGAGCCGGCCAGCCGTGCCACGCGGCCTCCACCGCAGCGGCCAGCCAGCGGCTCGACTCGTGGTCGGCATACTCGAGGAAGGGGGCGAACTCGGCCCACCCGACAGGTCCGCGGACCAGCGCGACCTCGCGAGTGGTCACCCCGCGGAAGGGCACCCGCAGCGGTATGGCGACCACGCGCAGGTCCGCGAGGACCTCGGCAGCGCTGGGCGGGCCGGTCACGGCGTCAGCGTACCGTCGGCATCCGAGGCTCCCTCCCGATCCCACCCGGCCCTCCCGGCCCCGCCCGACCACTGCCACCGGAGCGCCCCAACCCGCTAGGCTTGAATAGACACCTGTCGATATGACGCGAGGCACCGCATGGACACCCCCACGCTCCCCCCTGAGACGCACGTCGCCGCACGGCTGTCGACCCTCGACCGGTTCCTCCCGGTGTGGATCGGTCTGGCCATGGTCGCCGGGCTGCTCCTCGGCCGCCTCGTCCCCGGGCTGGGCGGCTGGCTGTCCGCGGTGGAGGTGGACGGCATCTCGTTGCCGATCGCCCTCGGGCTGCTCGTCATGATGTACCCCGTCCTCGCCAAGGTCCGGTATGACGCCCTCGACTCGGTGACCCGGGACCGGCGCCTCCTGGTGCCCTCGCTCGTCCTCAACTGGCTCATCGGTCCGGCCCTGATGACCGGGCTCGCCTGGCTCTTCCTCGCCGACCTGCCCGCCTACCGCACCGGGCTGGTCATCGTCGGGCTGGCGCGGTGCATCGCCATGGTCATCATCTGGAACGACCTGGCCTGCGGCGACCGGGAGGCCGCGGCGGTGCTGGTGGCGCTCAACTCGGTCTTCCAGGTCATCGCCTTCGCCGGGCTCGGCTGGTTCTATCTCACCGTGGTGCCGAGCTGGTTCGGCGCCTCGCAGGCGGCCCTGGACGTCTCGCCCGGGCAGATCGCCAAGTCGGTCCTCATCTTCCTCGGCATCCCGCTGCTCGCCGGGTGGGCCACCCGCCGGTATGGCGAACGGCTCCGTGGGCGGCAGTGGTACGAGACGGCCTTCCTCCCCCGGATCGGGCCCTGGGCGCTCTACGGCCTGCTCTTCACCATCGTCGTCCTCTTCGCGCTGCAGGGCGCCCAGATCACCTCCCGCCCGCTCGACGTGGCGCGGATCGCCATACCGCTGCTGGTGTACTTCGCCCTGATGTGGGGCGCGGGGCACGTCCTCGGCCGCGCGCTCGGTTTGTCGTACGAACGCACGACAACCTTGGCGTTCACGGCTGCGGGCAACAACTTCGAGCTCGCCATCGCCGTCGCGATCGCGACCTTCGGGGTCTCCTCGGGTCAGGCCCTCGCCGGCGTCGTCGGGCCGCTCATCGAGGTGCCGGCGCTGGTGGGCCTGGTCTACGTGAGCCTGTGGCTCCGGCGCCGGTTCCCGGGCCCGGCTCCCGTCGGGCCGTGACCCTCGGCGCCGTCGGCCCGGGCGAGATCGCCCGCGAGTGGACCAGGCTCGGCCTGCTCGGCTTCGGCGGGCCGCCCACCCACATCCGGATGCTCCGGGAGCTCTGCGTCGAGCGCCGCGGCTGGCTCGATGCCACCGAGTTCGAGGACGCCCTGGCCACCTGCAACGTCCTGCCCGGCCCGGCCTCCACCCAGCTGGCCATCTACTGCGCCTGGCGGGTCGGTGGCTGGCGCGGCGGGGTCATCGGGGCGCTCGGTTTCATCGTCCCGGGCCTGGTCGCCATCCTCGCCCTCGCCGCGGTCTTCCTCGCCGACTCGCCGCCGCGGTGGGTGCTCGGTGCGGGCGCCGGTGCCGGGGCGGCGGTCGCTGCCGTCGCGGTCCAGGCCGGGTGGGCACTGGTCCGCCCCAGCTGGGGTCGGGCCCGCTCCCACGCTCGCTGGGCCCTGTACGCGGCGGTCGGCGCGGCCGCCGCGGCGACGGCAGGTCCGTGGGTCGTCCTGGCCCTGCTCGCCTGCGGCGGGGTCGAGCTCATGCTCAGGTATACCGGCCCCGGCCCCCGGTCCGCGGTCATCGTGGCAGGGCCGGCGGTTCTCGGCTCGGGAAGGGACTCGATCGGGCGGGCATCCGCTGCCGCCCTGGCCGTGACGGCCTCGGCGGTCGGGCTGACGGGGCTGGCCGCGGTGGCATGGACGGCGTTCAAGGTCGGCGCCTTGTCCTACGGCGGCGGCTTCGTCATCGTCCCGCTCATGCAGGCCGATGCCGTCTCGGTGCACGGCTGGATGACCCCCACCCAGTTCCTCAACGCGGTCGCCCTCGGCCAGGTCACCCCCGGTCCGGTGACCCAGACCGTCGCCGTCGTGGGCTTCGCGGCGGCCGGCGTGCTCGGCGGGGTGCTCGCCTCGGTCGTGGCCTTCGCCCCCTCGGTGCTGCTCATCCTCGGCGGGGCTCGCCGCTTCGACCGGCTGCGGACCTCAGCGGCGCGGTCGTTCCTCGACGGGGCCGGCCCGGCCGCGATCGGGGCGATCCTCGGCAGCGCCATACCGCTGGCTCGTGCCCTGACCCAGCCCTGGCAGCTCGCCGTCCTGCTCGCCGCAGCGGTCCTGCTCCTCGCCGTCCGCCGCGGGCCAGTGCTCACCCTCGGCGTCTGCGCCGCACTGGGCGTTGTCGTCGCCCTCGCCGGCGGGCCGCTGGCGCACTAGACCTGGCCGGCGGGCCGCTGGCGCACTAGGGCGCGCCACACCCTGCGCCGATATCCTCCGGGCATGGCCCCCCACCCCGGCTCCGCCGGACCGCCCCAGGGCCTGACCGCGGCCCAGGTCCGCGAGCGCACCGCCGCCGGGGAGACGAACCGGGCCGAGCACTCCACGACCCGCCCGGTGTGGGACATCGTCAGGGCCAACCTGTTCACCTTCTTCAACAACCTCCTCTTCGTCATCGGCGCGGCCCTCATCGTTCTCGGTCAGTGGAACGACGCGGTGACCACCGTGGGGCTGGGGCTGGTCAACGCGCTCATCGGGATGATCTCCGAGCTGCGGGCCAAGCGGACCCTCGACGCCATCACCGTGCTCGCCCGGACCCAGGTCAGCGTCCTGCGGGAGGGCGCCGAGGCACGGGTGGACCCCGACGAGATCGTCCGCGGTGACGTGGTCGTGGCGACCCCCGGCGACCAGGTCGTCGTCGACGGTGTCGTCGTCGGGACCGACCCGCTCGGGATCGACGAGTCGCTGCTCACCGGCGAGGCCGATGTCCTCACCAAGGTCCCCGGCGACACCGTCCTGTCCGGCAGCGTCGTCGCCAACGGACGCGGCTACTACGAGGCCACCGCCGTCGGCGAGCACTCGTACGCGCACCGGCTCACCGCCACCGTGCGAGCCTTCGCCCCGAGCCGGACCCCGCTGCAGCGCCAGGTCGACCTCGTCGTCCGCGCCGTCACGCTGGTCGTCGCGCTGATGAGCTTCGCCATCCTCTTCCAGGCCCTCCTCGAGTCGTTCGCCCTGACCCGCATCGTCCAGGTCTCCGCGGTCCTGTCCGGACAGATCCCCTACGGGCTCTTCTTCATCGTCGCCCTCGCCTACGCCACCGGCGCCGCGACCCTGGCCAAGCGTGGCGCGCTGGTCCAGCAGACCAACGCCGTGGAGAGCCTGGCCAATGTCGACACGGTGTGCCTCGACAAGACCGGCACGCTCACCGCGAACCGGCTCGAGGTCGCCGAGGTGGTCGCCTTCTCGGGGTCGGCGCCGGTCCCCGCGGACTCGCCCTTCCACGACGAGGTATGCCGCCTCCTCGGCACCTTCGCCAGGTCGACCCAGAACCCCAATGCCACGACGACCGCGCTGGCCGCTGGACTGCCCGGCGAGCCCGTGACGCCGCACCTCGAGGTCGCCTTCTCGTCCACGACGAAGTGGTCCGCGCAGTCACTGCCCGAGGCGGCGCTCGGTGAGCATGCAGCGCAGTGGGCCACCCTCGTGCTCGGGGCGCCGGAGCTGCTCGCGGCCGCGCTCGGCCCCGGCGCGGAGGCCTTCGCGCCGGGAGGCGTCGCTGCCGAGCAGCAGCGCGTCTGGGCCGCCGGCGGGCTGCGGGTGCTCCTCCTCGCCGCATCACCGGTCCCGGTCAGCCCACCGGCGGACCCGACGTCGGCACCGTCATACACACCGGAGGATCTGACCCCGCTGGCTCTGGTGGCGATGCGCGACGAGCTCCGACCGCACGCCCTGGCCACGCTGCGGACCCTCGCCGACGCGGGGATCGACCTGAAGATCATCTCCGGCGACGACCCGCGGACCGTTGCCGCCCTGGCCCTGCAGGCCGGGCTCGGGCCGACCCTGCAGCTGGTCACCGGGCCGGAGCTCGACGCGATGTCCGACCGCGAGCTCGCCGAGGCGGCCCGGACCGGGACCGTCTTCGGGCGGGCCACGCCGGCACACAAGGAGCGCCTGGTCACCGCCCTGCGGGCGTCCGGCCGGTATGTCGCGATGGTCGGCGACGGGACGAACGACGCCCTGTCGCTCAAGAAGGCCGACCTGGGGATCGCGATGGAGTCCGGGTCGCCGGTGACCCGCAATGTCGCCGACATGGTCCTGCTGGCGGACTCCTTCGCGGCCGTCGCGCCCGCGCTGGTCGAGGGGCGACGGATCGTCGACGGGCTGACGAAGTCGCTCTTCCTCTTCATCCCCCGCGTGCTGACCTCGATCCTCGTCATCGTCTTCGTGACGATGCTCGGGCTCGGCTTCCCCTACTCCCCCGCCCAGGTCGCCCTCACCCTGTTCACCGTCGGCATCCCGAGCCTCGCGCTCACCCTGTGGGCCCGCCCCGACCGGCCACCGGGGCATCTGCTGCGCCGGGTCATCAGCTTCTCGGTCCCCGCGGCGATCGTCACCGGGGTTGCCGCGACCTCGATCTACACCTTCTTCTACCAGTTCGTCGGTCGGGGGCTGGCCTCGCGCGACATCCCGCTGCGCGCCGCGGAGCGGTGGTCGGCATACACCGGGGTGGACATCACCTCGAGCGACTTCGCCAACGCGGCCGGCACGATCGTCGCGCAGACGGCGATGTCGTCGTTCACCTCCTTCGCCGCCTTCCTGCTGCTGCTCCTCATCGAGCCGCCGACCCGGTTCTTCTCGGGCTGGGCGCCGGTGAGCCCGGACAAGCGGCCGGGGTGGCTCGCCGCCGGCCTCTTCGTCACCTATCTCGTCGTGCTTCTCGTACCCAGAACCGCAAACTACTTCGGGCTGCTCACCCCTGGTGGCCCCGAGCTCCTCGTCCTGGCCGCCGTCCTGCCGGTGTGGTTCTTCGCGCTGCGGACCATCTGGCGCCGGCGCTGGTTCGACCGTTTCCTCGGGCTGGGCTGACTTTCGCCCTGAGCTCGCGACCCGGCCCTGCGGCCCTGCCCCCGGACCCGGCGGGAGGGCACCGAGGACGACTATCCTCGCGAGGGTGAGCACCCCGCCGCAGACCGTCAGCGAGACCTTCGACCCGAGCGTGTGGGAGGAGGTCGAGGGCTTCGACCTCACCGATATCACCTACCACCGGTGCGTCCGCCCCGGCCCGGCCCGTGGCGCAGTGCGGGTCGCCTTCAACCGGCCCGAGGTGCGCAACGCCTTCCGGCCGCACACCGTCGACGAGCTCTACCGCGTCCTCGACCACGCCCGGATGACCCCCGACGTCGGCGTGGTCCTGCTCACCGGCAACGGGCCTGGCCCGAAGGACGGCGGCTGGGCGTTCTGCTCCGGCGGCGACCAGCGGATCCGCGGCCGCAGCGGCTACCAGTATGCCGAGGGCGAGACCGCCGACTCCGTCGACCAGGCCCGGGTCCGCGCGCAGGGCGGCCGGCTGCACATCCTTGAGGTCCAGCGGCTCATCCGGACCATGCCGAAGGTCGTCATCGCCGTCGTCAACGGCTGGGCGGCGGGCGGCGGGCACTCACTCCACGTGGTCTGCGACCTCACCATCGCCAGCCGCGAGCATGCGCGGTTCAAGCAGACCGACGCCGACGTGGGCTCCTTCGACGCCGGCTACGGGTCGGCATACCTCGCCCGGCAGGTCGGGCAGAAGTTCGCCCGGGAGATCTTCTTTCTCGGTCGGGCGTATGGAGCCGAGGCCATGCAGCGGATGGGCGCGGTCAATATCGTCGCTGACCACGCCGAGCTCGAGGCCGTCGCGCTCGAGGTTGCCGGCGAGATCATGGGCAAGTCGCCGACCGCCCAGCGGATGCTCAAGTTCGCGTTCAACCTCGTCGACGACGGGCTCGTCGGCCAGCAGGTCTTCGCCGGGGAGGCGACCCGGCTCGCCTATATGACCGACGAGGCGGTCGAGGGCCGCGACTCCTTCCTGCAGAAGCGCACCCCCGACTGGTCCCCCTTCCCCTGGTACTTCTGAGCGCTCTTCAGCAACTTTGGCCTCGAACCCGACTCGCAGCCAGCACAGCGGCGCCCCCCCCCCCCCCCGGGGGGGGTTTTTTTTTTCGGGAAGCCCCGGGGTCCCGGGGGGGCGGGTCCGGCACTGGGCAGACGAGGCCGAGGCCGGCCGTCGAGGGGCTGAAACGACGCGGGCGGTGCCGCTGAGCCGGCCGCGGTGGGCGGCCGCCACCGCCGAAGAACTTGACGCCCCGGACGCTGGGCAGAAGACGACAGGCCGGCCGAGGCCATCCGCGCCGCACTCGCCCACTTCGCCGCGTGAGGGTTCACCCAGCGGCCCTGAAACACGGCATCTCAGCCGAGGACGCCGTCCACGCAGCCGAATGGCCGCTGTGGATCGAACCGCTCGGTGTCGACGGGCCACCGGATCGAGAGTTGCGGCTCGGGTTCGACGCCGCGGCGCGCCTCTTGGAGACCGTCGTGATCGTCTTCGAGAACGGAGACGAGATGGTCATCCACGCCATGACGGCACGCAAGAAGTACCTCGACCTCCTCTCCTGATTCCGGACAACGCACGCCGCGAGTGCCCGCAGCGCTCGCCCCACTTCCGGCGGCCGGCGCATGTGAGGTTCCCAACGCCCAGGCCGCCGGCCGGGCCGCGGTGGTTGGGCGGCGGTCGCGGGCCGGTGGCGTGGGGGGGCGGCATACCCTGGGGTGGTGAGCGGTAGGCGAGCCCCGGGCTGGGTCCCGAACCAGCACGGAGCCTGGGCGATGCTCGCCAGCCCCCTGCTCGTCGGCGCGCTCGCCGCCGGACTGCGGCCGGTCCACCTCCTGCTCGGTGCGTTCTGGTTCGCGGGGTACTTCGCCTTCTTCGCCGCCTCGGTCTGGTTGAAGTCGGGTCGGCGGCCCCGTCACCTGCGCCCAGTCCAGGTGTATGTCGCCCTCGCCGCCGTCCTCGGCGCCGCCACGCTCGCCGCCGGCCCCGGCCTGCTGCGCTGGGCCCCGGCGTTCGCGGTCCCGCTCGGCATCGGCCTGTGGTCCTCCGCCACCCACAACGACCGCGCCCTGGTCAGCGGGCTGGCGACCACGGTCGGCTCGGCGATGATGGCCGTCGTCGCCTACGACGCCGGCGGTGGCACCTCGTGGCTGCGCGCGTGGACTCTCGCCGCGGTCCAGGCGGCGTACTTCGCCGGCACCGTCTTCTACGTCAAGTCGCTGATCCGCGAGCGCGGCAGCGCCACCTTCCTCCGCGCCAGCATCGGCTACCACCTCGCCGTGGTCGCCGTCGCGGCCGTCGCCCTGGTCACCCGCGCCCAGCCCGCCACCGGCACCGGCCTCAGCTGGCTCGTCGTCGCCGTCTTGGCCCTCCTCGCCGCGCGCGCCGTGGCGGTCCCTCGGCTCACCCCCGCGCCCTCGCCGAAGCAGATCGGCCTGGGTGAGGTCGGCGCGACCGTCGCCGTCGCCCTGTCCAGCTTGGTCGCATGACCGGTATGCCGCCCCTGCGCGATCTCCCCGTCGGCCCCGACCCGCTGGCGCTCTTCGACCCGCTCCGGCGGGCCCTGGACAGCAGCGGTCCGGCTGTGCGCCCCATCCTCGGCGCGGCCGGAGCGGGCCGCGACCACGACCACGAGGTCTTCCTTCCCGAAGGGCTGGCCCTCGTCGTGTCGACCTCGGGGTCGAGCGGGGCCCCGAAGCAGACCATGCTCACCGCCGACGCGCTTACCGCGTCGGCCGACGCCACCCACGAGGTGCTCGGGGGGCCCCGGCCGGTGGCTGCTGGCCCTGCCGGTCGACCATATCGCCGGGGTCCAGGTGCTCGTCCGCTCGCTCCGAGCGGGAACGACGCCGGTCGCCATGGACGCCACGAGCGGCTTCCGCGCGTCGGACTTCCGCCACGCGGCGCAGGCGACCCTCGACGGCCCCGGGCCGGCATACACCGCGCTCGTCCCCACCCAGCTGGGACGGGTCCTGCGCGACCCCGAGGCGACCCGCACCCTGGCCCGCTTCGACGCCGTCCTCGTCGGCGGCGCCCGCACCCCGCCAGAGCTGGCCAGGTCCGCCACAGCGGCCGGGGTGCGCCTGGTCCGCACCTACGGCATGTCCGAAACCAGCGGAGGCTGTGTGTATGACGGCCGCCCGCTCCCGGTGACCCAGGTCCGGCTGGGCGAGGACGGCCGAGTGCTCCTCGGCGGTCGCACCCTGGCCAGCGGATACCTCGGCGACCCGGAGCGAAGCGCGGCCGCCTTCGTGACGGACCCCGACGGGTCGACGTGGTTCCGCACCGACGACCTCGGCCGGTGGGCCGGCGACGGACGCCTGGAGGTCCTCGGGCGCGCGGATGCGGCGATCCTCACCGGCGGCCATACCGTCGACCCGGAGCGGGTCCGGGCGGCCGTGCTCGACCTCACCGGCGCCGCGGACGCCCTCGTCGTCGGGCTCGAAGACCCCGAGTGGGGCCAGGCCGTCGGCCTGCTCGTCGCCTGGACCGACCCCGCTGACGCGCTGAGACTGCCCGCGCTGAGAGATGTCCTGCGTGCCCGGCTGGCCGGCCATGAGCTCCCCCGGGTGCTGCGCGCCGTGGCCGGCATACCGCTGACGGGGCTTGGCAAGCCGGACCGCACTGGCGCGGCAGCGCTGCTCGCCGACAGTGAGACAATCGAGAGGTACACACCCGTTCGGCACGAGGAGGGCTGACGCACATGTTGCGTGTCCTCAGCGTCGTGGGCCCGATCCTGCTGACGATCTACTGCCTGGTCGACGCGATCCAGACCCCTGACGAGCAGGTCCGCAACCTGCAGAAGGTCATCTGGATCTTCCTCATCGCCATCGCCCCCATCGTCGGGCCGGTCGCGTGGCTCATCGCGGGGCGGCCGCGCTCGATCCTCCCGCCGGGCGGCTGGCCCGGCTCCTCCGGCTCGTCGGGACGCGGCACCTCCGGCCCGCGCGGCCCGGAGGACGACCCCGACTTCCTCGGCAGGCTGTAGCCCGACCCGATGGCCACGATCACCCAGTGGGTCGAGGGTGCCCGCCCACGCACCCTCGCCGCCGCCGTCGCCCCCGTTCTCGTCGGCGCCGGTGCGGCCGGCCTCGGACACCGGGTCGCCCCGTTGGTGCTGATCCTCACGCTCGTCTTCTCGGTGCTCCTCCAGGTGGGGGTCAACTACGCCAACGACTACTCCGACGGCATCCGCGGCACCGACGTCCGGCGGGTCGGTCCGGTCCGCCTCGTGGGGCAGCAGCTCGCGCGCCCCGGTCAGGTCAAGGCCGCCGCCTTCACCTGCTTCGGCGTCGCCGCCGCCCTCGGTCTTGGCCTGGTTCTCGCAGCGAAGGCCTGGTGGCTGCTGCCGCTCGGGCTGGCCGCGATCGCCGCCGCCTGGTTCTACACCGGCGGGTCGAACCCCTATGGCTACCGCGGCCTCGGTGAGCTCTTCGTCTTCGTCTTCTTCGGCCTGGTGGCGACCCTGGGCACCGAGTACCTCCTCACCCTCGCCGTCACCTGGGTCGGGCTCGCGGGCGCGGTCGGCGTCGGGCTGCTCGCCTCGGCCATCCTCGTCGCGAACAACCTGCGCGACATACCCACCGACTCGGTGACCGGCAAGCACACCCTCGCCGTCCGGCTCGGCGACCCCGCGACCCGCCGGCTCTATGTCGCGATGCTCGCCGGAGCCGCGCTGGCTGCGGCGGCCATCGCGGTGGCCCACCCGTGGTGCTGGCTGACCGTCGCGGCCTTCGCCTTGGCTGTGCGGCCGGTGCGTCTGGTCAGGGGCGGGGCGACCGGTCGCGAGCTCATCGCCGTGCTCGCGGGGACGAACGTGCTCCTGCTCGGGTATGGCGTCCTGCTCGCCGGAGCCCTCGCGTTATCGACACGGTAGGTCCGCGTACCGGGCCATCGCCTGTCGCAAGGGTCGTGTGGCGCGAAACGAGTACCGGTGTTTGCGGCAACAGCCCGCCGATCATGCGACGAAAGCCCCGCGTCAGCGACCACAGCGAGGGGGTCGTGCTGGCCGTACCCCATACGCATTGTGAGAGGCTTCACGCGCGGATGTGGCCAGTGAGCGTAGGCGGAGCGGGCGCTTGGGCGTGCCGCGCGGCAACCCCGTGCAGGGAATGGTCGACGGCGTGATCGGCGTTGCGGGCAAACTTGGCGCCCCGTGCTTGGCAGTGGCGTCGCGATCGGACGCAGAGCAAAGCGGTACGTCCCAGGTGTAGGCGAGGGCTTCCACCGGCAGAGCAGCATTGGTGGCAATCGTGGTTGCGTCTGCCGCACTGACGACGCTCCGACCATCCAGGACTGCAATGAGAGCGGCCAACAACAGCCGAAGTCGGGAGACACGCAACGAGAATTATGCGTCAGACTCCGTCGCCTTCGCCTGGCGGATTTGCGAGCTCAGATAGCATCAAGGCAATGTCCTCACAGGCCGCGGCAAACTCAAGACCCGTGAGACCCGGGTCCTTACTCCCCATAATCTCGGATCGAATACCGTGACAGGCTGCTTGGATGCTCACAGCTATACGCCTCCCTTGTTCTGCCGGAAGGAGGTCGAAGTGGATGCCCTCCATATGGTAGCTAACCGTCAAGGCCTCACGGTCTCGCGTATCGGACAGCGTCTCCATCGCTCTGTTCACGATTTCCGCAAAGGCCCACCGCGCGAGGATTCGCGGTGCGCGCGACGGCACTACAATCGCAGCCACCTCTAGTACCCGACCCGGATGATCGCTGCAGGCTGAGCGGAGCTGAGCCCACTCAAATAGGACCTGACCGTCGAGACTTGACTCGAAGTGAAACCCGTGAGATCAATAACTGTGAAATCGTTCGACTTAAGCAAGTGAGTATCAATCGACCTCAAGAACTGCGGCTCATTCCAATACTGCGAAGCCGCAGGAGCGCCGAGCGCGTCGTAAGAGCGGCCCAGGTCGTCGACGAACTCAGCACCGACGTGCTGACTCTCGCTGAACGTTCGTTCCGGATGCAATCGCGCTAGCCGTGTCCCCATCGCCACTTCATCCGCCGAGAGCCGAATGATTCCACCAACCAACCCCCTGGCCGAGCTTGGCGCCTCCCCGCTGGCTACCATTCCCACGAGCAGCGACACATCGACGTATGCCGCCGGCACCGCATCCGCCGGCAGGACACTCCCAAAACCTCCCGATCGACGCACCCACACCTCCCTGTCCCGGCCGTCGTTGCAGATCCTGCACCCACCAACGTCAACACGCCACCCAGGCACCCGGAACTGGGCGTCCGAGACCGTCCGGCACACCGGCAAACCCGGCCCAGGGAGTGTCCGCCGAGAGGTGGCATCGGCCGACACGCGCGGGTGCTCTCGCGGGGGCGGTGCCCTGACCGACTACGAGGACGCGTCCTCCACGTCCTCGGCGACGTCGTCCTGGGCACGCCGCTGGCGACGCGCCTCGACCTTGCCCTCGAGGGTGCGGCTCATCTGCTCCCGTGGCTCCTTGAGGACGAACCACGACAGCGCCGCGGAGACGAGGGCGGCCCCGGCGACCATGGCAAACTCCTGGCGCTCGATGTGCAGCAGGTAGAAGACCAGCCAGAAGGCGACCAGACAGCCGAAGAAGATGAGCAACCGCATGACGGTGTAACGAGCCACGTCACTTCCCTGAGTAGGAGTGCTTGCCGACGAAGTAGATATTGACGACGGCAAAGTTGACGATGATGGCGGCATAGCCGACCAGAGAGATGATGGTCGCCTTCTTGTGCTCCCAGCCGGCCGTCGCCCGCGCATGCATGTATGCCGCATAGACGCACCAGACGACGAAGGTCCAGACCTCCTTGGGGTCCCACGTCCAGTACGAGCCCCAGGCCTTCTGCGCCCAGATGGCCCCGGCGACCAGGGTGAAGGTCCACAGGATGAAGCCGACCATCGTCACCGCGTAGACGCCCCGCTCGATCGCGTCCGTGGACGGCAGCGAGTCGAGGAAGGACCGGGAGGTGTCGGCGCGCCCGAGCCGCCAGGACTTCAGGAGATAGACCACGGCGAGCGCGGCCGAGATGGTGAACGCCCCGACGGCGAGGATCGCGACGCTGACGTGGATGACCAGCCAGACACTGTCGAGGATCGGCATGAGCTCGGTGGCTTCGACATACAGGGCTCGGACCGCCAGCCCCAGGGTGAGCAGCACCGGCCCGACGACGAACAGACCGAGCCAGTCCCACCTGTTCTGCCGGGCCAGGACGGAGAAGGCGATCGCCGCGACACAGGCCGCTGCCGTGGCGAACTCGAACATATTGCCCCAGGGCGGGCGCATGACCGACAGCCCCCGCATGAGCACCGAGGCCGCCAGGAGCATCGTGGCGAGCCAGGTGAGCCGCAGTCCGACCGCGGCGAGTCGCCTGGACCGCGGGGACGGCTCGAAGTCCGCTTCGCTCGCAGCTGCCGCGGCCTCGCTCGCCGCGTCGGCCGGCGGCTCACCGCCGTCATGCTCGGCCGCCCCGTCGGCGCCGACGAGGACCGGCGTGCGGGCCAGCGCGGCCGCGTCCGCTCGGGTCAGCGGCCGCAGCGAGGCGAGGTGACCGGTGTAGGCGAGCATGGCGAGGGCGAAGACCGCCATCGAGGAGTACAGCGCCAGGTTGGCGTAGCTGGCCAATGTCGTCGAGTTCACGCCTTCGGCTCCCGTCGCGTCAGGTCGTCACGCAGGCTCGTGACGAGCGCCTCCAAAGCAGCGTCGGCGGTCTTGGCGATCGCGCCGACACGGACCACGGTAATGCCATCCGGCGAGGACGGCGACGAACGTGACAGCCGCGACGTCGGTGACGGCACCGCCGCGCCCGCGGGGGACGGCATACTGCCGCGCGGGCCGACCCGGACGAAGACCCGGCGCCGCCGCACGAGCAGCATGGCGAAGAGCGCGGCGACCGTCGTCAGCGCGGCGACGAAGGTCACCGGCTTGCCCGGGTCCTCCCGGACCGAGATGCCGGCCCAGCGGATGACCTTCTCGAAGGTGACCGAGCCCCGTCCGCCGGGAAGGGTCATCGTGTCACCGGGACGCATCCGCAGGACCAGCGTCGAGCCGTCGGAGTTCTTCACCGGCGTCATCTCGGCGGTGTTGAGCGTGTAGACCGACTGGGCCCGACCCCGGGGAAGAGGGTGCCCTCGAAGACGGCGAGGACCAGCTCGGGGTTGCGCAGGTCGGGGAAGATCGAGGCGACCGGGGCGTCGGTTCGTGGGTCGGCCGTGGGGAGGAAGAGGCCGGACAGGCCCAGCTCCTTCGGCGCCGCCGCGACGACCTTGACCGTCCCGACCGACCGGTACGACCCGTCCTGGGGCAGGAAGGGCGTCGCCTCGCGGTAGAGCACGGTGCCCGCGCTGTCGCGGACCGTGACGACCGGGGCATACCCGTTGCCGAGGAGGTAGACATCCGCGCCGTCGATGACGACCGGGGCGTTGAGGTTGAGTGGCTGCGTCACGGGTGCCGCGCCCGGCCGTTCGACCGTGGTGACGGTGGCCTGGAAGGCCCGGGGCGCTCCCAGCTGGCTGGCGATCTTCTCCTCGAAGGCGACCCGGAGGTCGTCCAGGGTCAGCTGGAAGGGCGGGATCGCCTCGGTGTCGACGAGCGGCCCGGCCGTGATCGTGTCGTAGGTCGACACCGTCGAGGCGAACGAGGAGCCCGCCGGGACGATGACATCCCCCCGCCAGCCGAGCAGGTATCCGTAGGCAACGCCGATAATGATGGCGCAGATGCCGATGTGGAAGACGAGGTTGCCGGTCTCCCGGAGGTACCCGGTCTCGGCGCTGAGCGAGGTCTGGTCGTGGCGCGCCACGCGGTACCCCCGGCGCCGCAGGACCGCCTCGGCCCGGTCGAGCACCTCGGCGGGATCGGCGGTCGCGGACTCGCCCTCGGCATAGGCCGACAGCCGGTCCAGGCGTGCGGGCGCGCGCGGCGGCTGCGTGCGCACCGCAGCCCAGTGCGCCCGGACCCGGGGCACGATGCACCCGAGCAGCGAGACAACGAGCAGCAGGTAGATCGCCGAGAACCACGGCGAGGCGAAGACGTCGAAGAAGGACAGCCGGTCCAGCCAGGGCGCGACGGTCGGGTTGGCCGCGATGTAGTCCGCCACGCGTCCGGGGTCGATCGAGCGCTGCGGGAAGATCGAGCCGGGGACGGCCCCGACCGCGAGCAGCATGAGGAGGAAGAGCGCAGTCCGCATGCTGGTGAGCTGGCGCCACCCCCACCGCAGCCACCCGACCGGACCGAGCCGGGGGCCGCCACCGGATGCCGCCGACGGCGGAGCGGGCGGGGTAGGCGTGGTCGAGGCCGTCGCGGTCACAGCGGCACCTCGAAGCCGACGATCGTCCCCTGCAGCCAGGCCACCATCGAGTCCCACAGACCGGTGAGCAGCAGCACCCCGACGACCAGGAGCAGGGCCCCACCGAGCCGCTGGACGCCGCGCTGGTGCCGCCGCAGCCACCCGTTGGCGCCCGCGAAGCGGGCCACCCCGGCCGCGACAAGGAGGAAGGGCACGCCGAGCCCGATGCTGTAGGCCACCGCAAGGACGATCCCGCGGGTCACCGTGCTGCCGCCGCCGTCGGTGAGCAGCAGCGCCCAGATCGCCGCGAGGGTTGGGCCGGTGCACGGCGTCCACCCGACCGCGAAGACCACCCCGAGCAGCGGAGCCCCGGCCAGGCCCGTGGCGGGTCGCCAGCTCGGCTTCACCTGCCGCTGAGTGCCCACACCAAGAAAGACCAGAGCCAGGAGTATGACGACCACGCCGCTGACCCTCGAGATCGTCGTGCGGTGCTCGACGAGCAGCTGGTTGACCGCGCCCGCGGCCGCCATACCGGTGACGAAGACGACCGTGAAACCCGCGACGAAGAGCAGGGCTCCAAGGACGGTTCGGCGCCGGCCGGCGTCGTCGGACAGCCCGGTGACATAGCCGAGGAAGCCGGGGACCAGCGGAAGCACGCACGGCGAGGCGAACGAGACGAAGCCCGCGGCGAGCGCAACAAGGATGGCCAGCGGGAGCGCGCCACCGGCGACCGTGGTGCCGTCGAGCAGCGCGACTGCGGTCACCGCAGCTCCTTGAGAGCGTCGTCGACGACTCCCCCGAGGGTGGCCTCCGTCACCGGACCGAGGATGCGCGCGGCGATCCGGCCTTGGGCGTCGAGGACCACGGTGGCCGGGATCGTCGGGGCCTTGCCCTTGAGGGCGAGCAGCGGGACCCCGCCGTCATACCGCAGCGACGGGAAGGTGACCTGCGCCTTGGTGAGGAAGGACGCGGCCGTCTCCGGGGAGTCGCGGACGTCGAGCCCGACGAAGACCACCGGCTTGCCGGCCGCGCTGAGCGACGCCCAGGACTTCTGCAGGATGGGCATCTCGGCGACGCAGGGCGGACACCACTGCCCCCAGACGTTGAGGACGACGACCTTGCCCCTGGCCTCCTCGACCGACCAGGGGGTCCCGTCGAGGAGCGTGCCCTTGAGCGCGATCGGGTCGCCACGCCGGGCCGGCTCGATCTGGGTCACGGTGCCGTCGCCGGAAACGTAGCCCTTGCGGTCGCCGGAGGCGGCCTGCCCGGCGACCGAGTTCGGGTCCGGGGTGCACGCCGACACCCCCACGGACACCGCCAGAGCGGTGGCCAGCGCGACGGCGGGAGCCACGACCCGGCGCCGCGGCGCAGACGCCCTCATGCCCCCACCCCCTTGCCGTGCGCGGCGAGCTCGCCGGCCGGCTCGCTGTAGCTGAGCCGGACGAGCACGTCGTCGCTGAAGGTCAAGGTGGTCAGCGACGCGAGGGCGCACTGGCGGGACCGCGGGTTGTGCCACAGCGGTTTCCCCTCCAGGTGGCGGCGCAGGGTCCAGATCGGCGCCTGGTGCGAGACGATGACGGCCTCGTGCCCGCGGGCCCGGTCGCGGGCGTCGAGGACGGCGGCGTGCATCCGTGCGACGACGACCCCGAAGGGCTCCCCCCACGAGGGGGCGAACGGGTTGCGGAGCAGGGCGAGGTTGGCAGGTCGCCAGAGCGCCCCGGGCCCACGACCGAACGGGCGGCCCTCGAAGTCGTTGGCCGCCTCGATGACCCGTTCGTCCCGGTCGACCGGCACGCCATGCGACTCCGCGATGGGCGCAGCGGTCTCCTGGGCGCGTTCCAGTGGCGAGGCGACAACGACGGTGATGTCGTGGGTGGCGAGCTCCCTCGCGACGATCTCGGCCATCCGGATGCCGAGCTCGGAGAGGTGGAAGCCAGGCAAGCGGCCGTAGAGGACCCCTTGCGGGTTGAAGACCTCACCGTGGCGCATGAGGTGCACGGTGGTGCGGACCGTCATGGCCGCCCCCCGACACTGCCCCGTCCGACGCCACTCCTGGGCCGGCCGACCTGCTCTCGGGCAGGCCTCGGCGGAGGGGGGCTGGGGCTCATGGGTCGATTGTCGCAGGCCCGTCCGGGTGCCCGGCACCGTCGGCCGACGCGGCGAGCCGGACCACGCTCATGAGCTCGCCGAGCCGGGCGAACTGCTCGGGCGTCAGCAGGTCGACGATGTGCCGACGCACGCTCTCGACGTGCAGCGGGGCAAGGTCGACCAGGGTCTGCAGGCCGTCCTCGGTCAAGGTGAGCAGCACACCCCGCCGGTCCTCCTCGCATGGCTGGCGCAGCACCCAGCCGCGCTCCTCGAGCCGGGAGGCTGCGTGAGTGAGGCGGCTGCGGGACTGGACGACGAGGGTGGCCAGCTCGGACATCCGCATCGAGCGACCCGGCGCCTCGGAGAGCATCGAGAGGATCTCGTACTCGCTGGCCTGGACTCCCGCGACGCGCAGGTCGTGGTCGATCGCGGCCATGAGGAGCCGGCCGCCCCAGAGGAACTCCCGCCATGCGTGTTGCTCGGCGTCGTCGAGCCAGCGGGGTTCGGTGCCTGAGGTCATCGGCGGCCTCGCTTCAGGTCATCCGCCGACGCGCCCGGGCCTGGCTGGGCCGGGCCGACCGGGCGGCCGCCAGGTCGGCGAGGGCGTCGACGAGGTGCTCGACAGTGGGCTCCGGGGCGACGACGTCGACGCGGAGCCCGTGCTCCTCTGCCGTCTTCGCCGTGGCCGGGCCGATGCAGGCGACGAGGGTGGCGGCCGGCGGCTTCCCGGCGATGCCGACGAGATTTCGGACGGTCGAGCTGGAGGTGAAGACGACCGCGTCGAAGGCCCCGCCCTTGATCGCCTCACGGACCGCGGCGGGCGGCGGCGCGGCACGAACGGTCCGGTAGGCCGTGACATCGTCGACCTCCCAGCCGAGCTCGACCAGGCCCTCGGACAGGGTGTCGGTCGCGATATCGGCCCGGGGCAGCAGGACCCGGTTGATCGGGTCGATGACCGGGTCGTAGTCGGGCCACTCCTCGAGCAGCGCCTTGCAGGACTGGTCGACGCTGGCGTGCAGGTCCGGCTCGATGCCCCAGGCGCGCAAGGCAGCCAGCGCCTCGGCGCCGGCGGCGGCGACCTTGAGCCCGGCCATCGCCCGGGCGTCCAGCCCGACCGCGGCGATCCGCTCGCGGATCGCCCGGACCGCATTGGCGGAGGTGAACCCGATCCACTCGTACCGTCCGGTCACCAGTCCGGTCACCGCCCGGTCCATCGCGTGCGGGGTCCGCGGCGGCTCCACTGCGATGGTGCGCACCGTCTCGACCGATGCCCCGTATGCCGACAACCGATCGACCAGCGGATCCGCCACACCGCGGGTCAGCGGAGCGAGCACCCGCCAGCCGTGCATCGGGCGCTCCTCGAACCAGGTCAGGCTCGGTTGCAGCGCAACGGTGGCACCGACGACGGCGAGGGTGGGAAAGGCCGGCGCGGAGCTGGAGTCGAAGATGCTCGCAACCTCGTCGAGCCGGATGACCCGCGTCGCCTGCGAGCCGGTCGTACCGTCCTGGACCAGGGCCACCGGGGTCTGCGGGTCGAGCCCGGCGCCGAGCAGGTCCGCCAAGGCGGCTTCGAGCCGTTCCGGCACGCCGAGGACGACGGTGGTCACGTCCGGGGCGAGCGCCGGAGACCAGTCCGGGGATGGCGCCGCCACAGACGCTGACGACATACACCCCGCGGGACGGGGCCCCGGCGAGGCTGGAGACCAAGGGGACCCCGGCGTGGGCCGGGACGGCGGAGACGGCCGACACCCCGGGCACGACGGAGAAGGCGATCGACGCCTCGGCAAGGGCGGTGGCCTCCTCGGCGAAGCCGCCGAAGAAGCTCGGGTCGCCGTCGATGAGCCGGACGAGGAGGCCACCGGGAGGGAGGGCCTGAGCTTGGCGGACGAGGTGGTGGGTGCGCAGCGCGGCGGTGAGCTCCTCGCCGTGCTCACCATGGGCGGCGGCACCGCTCTCGACGAGCCGGGTCTGCGCGCCGAGAGCACCGGCGAAGGTCACCGCGGCGAGCTCGTCGGCGACGACGACGTCGGCGCGGCCGAGCAGGTCCCAGCCGCGACGGGTCAGTAGGCCGGGATCACCGGGGCCTGCACCGACGAAGACGACGGATCCGAGCGGGGAGCGGATGCTCGCCCGTCCCTCGGAGGAGTCCACCACGCCCCCGCGCCCGATGGGCTGCGCGCACACGGGCCTAGGTCACCGGTCCTTCCTTGACGTCCGAGCAGGGGCGTTGGAGGAGGTTCGGCCCCACCCGTCCGACCAGATTACGACGTCGCGGGGAGGGGGGCCAACTCCCGACCGGTGAACGGGAGCGGGCGCGCGGGAGGCGGGCTGGTCAGAGCCCTCGCCGGGCGAAGACGCGGTCGATCGCGGCGTCGATTCGGGGGTCGTCGGTGCCGAGCTCGGCGACGACGGCGGCCCGGATCGCGGCCTTGACCGCAGTGGCCGAGGCGCCGCCCGACGTCGCCCCGACGCCAGTCCCACCGGTCGGTGCCGACCCGGTCGCCGGACGCGACACCGGCATACCGGAGGGTCGACCGGGACCGCCGCCCTCGCGCACGACCCTTACCCCAAGGTCGCGCGCGCGCGTGCCCGCCTCGTCGGTGATGACATCGCGCGGGCCGAGGGTGAGCGACTGGCCGGCGCGGTGGGCGTCCTCGACCATGGCCCGGGTGACGAACCGGCGCCTGGTGAACTCAGTCGCGGCCATCGATGCCCTCCAGTGCGGCGACGACCGCGTCCCGGGCGGTGACGATATCGGCCTCGGTGCCGGCCATCCAGAGCCGGCCGTAGACCCCGACCGAGGAGATATGCATGAGGTTGACCGTCGCGGCCTTCTCCGCCTCGTTCGCCGCATAGTTGATATAGGCCGCCGGCGTGCACTCGACGACGAGCATCGTCTGGCCGGCGACGAGCATCATGCCGCGGGTGAACCGGTTGAGCAGCTGGGACTGGTACGGGCTGACATTGGTGATGACCTGCAGCGACGCGATCTTGGGCCGCAGCCGGTCGGCCTGGGTGAGGCCGAGCTCCTGGAGGACGACCTCGCCGGCCTGGAGCACCTCGGCCTGGCTGTGCGAGTGCAGCTCGAACATGCCGTACTGCCGCTCGACGATCTGTGCGCCGGGGCGGGCCTCGGTGGCCTTGACGGCGACGTCGACGACCCGGAAGACGTGGTTGCCGGGAGCCATCTCGACGTAGAGCGCGGCCATCCCCTCGGTGGGCAGGTCGCCCTGGGTCACGGTGCCGACGAAGGAGGCGTACTGCGGCTGCATCCGGTCGATATAGCTGTAGGCCCGCAGCTCGAGGGTGTCGGCCATGGTCGGTCTCTCCTTGGGTCAGATGCGGTAGGCCGCGGTGGTGCCGCGGGGACGTGGGGTGGCCGCTCGGGCGATGCCGAGCGGGGTGACATAGAGCGGGTGGACGGGGACGACGGCAGGCAGGCCGCTGGCCTCGCTGACGGCCTCGGCAAAGCCGGGGAAGGCGACCGACCCGCCGACGAGATAGACCATCGGGACCGGCCAGCCCGCGGTCGAGGTGACGACGATCGAGGCGACCTTCTCCATGACCGGCCGGACCAGCGGGAGCAGCCGTTGCTGCTGCGCCGGGTCGGTCTTGAGCCGCTCGGCCTCCTCCACGGGGATGCCGAGCGCCCCGGCGATGACGAGGGTCAGATGCGTGCCGCCGGTCGGCTCGTCGGCGGTGTGGACGACCTCGCCCCCGCGGACGACGGCCACCCCGGTCGTCCCGCCCCCCACGTCGACGACGACGCCGTCGCGCAGCCGGAGCACCTCGTTGGCCGCGCTCGGCTCGTCGACCAGGCCGGTGCACTCCAGGTCGGCCGACTCGATGACGTGCTGGACCGCCCGGACGTCGCTGCGCGGCACGCCGGGCGGGTACGCCCCGTGCGCCGCGGTGAGGGTGCAGCCGAGCCGCTCCTCGACCCGGGCCTTGAGCCGCCGGACGAGGTCGACCGCCCCGATGAAGTCGGTGACGACACCGTCGCGGACGACGTCGGCGAACTCCGCGGCGCCGGCGAGCGGTCGGTCGTGCTCGTCGAGCGCGACGACGACGGTGTATGCCGTCCCCAGGTCGACGCCGACCTTGACCAGCTCAGCCGCGCCGTCCTCGAGCCGGGCCCCGGCCCCCATGACCGCGGCAAGCTCGGCCATCGTCGCATCGAGGGCGGCCCGGTCCAGTGTCTCCGTCATGGCGCTCACCCCGACCAGTCCGCGGGGTAGGTCACGTAGAGGAACTTCGTCCACGACGGGGTGCCGAAGGTGATCGAGCTGCCCTTGGGGACCGCGATGACGTCGCCCGGCCGCCCGACGACCCGCTGCGACCCGAGGGTGATGTGCAGCTCGCCCTCGATGACGTACTCGATCTCGTCGTAGTCCAGATGCCACGGGAAGGACCCCTCGCGCAGGCTGAGCACCCCGGCCGCCATCGGCACGCCGTCGCGTCCGGTGACGACATCGCGCACGCGGACGTCCATCTGCGGCCGGTTGAGCTCTGCCGGGAAGGGGTCCAGCGCGATCCGGTCCACGCCGGCGACATGGGTGAGCCGGCCCGCCGGGGCGCGGCGCGGCATACCGCCCCAGGGCGACCCGACAGCCGAGGGCGACCCGTCAGCCGAGGGTGACCCGGGGCCGCCCGCGGGCAGGCCGAAGGGCGCCGCCGCCGAGGACTCGACGACGACGTCCACGCCGCGTTCGCGGGCCAGGTCGCGGGCAAGTGGGGTCAGCCGGTCGTGCGGGCCGACGACGAGCGTCGTCGCACCCGACGCGGCGACACGCAGCACGTCGTCGGACGTGAAGGTGCGCCGCTGGACCGGCCGGTCACTCACGCGCGCCCCGAAGGGTGCGTGAGTGGACCGCGGCTCACTTGACCGAGGTCACCCCGGTCGCGGGCAGGATCGACTCGACGTCGCCGTGCGGCCGCGGGATGACGTGCACGCTGACGAGGTCGCCGACCCGCTGGGCCGCTGCGGCCCCGGCGTCGGTCGCGGCCTTCACGGCACCGACATCGCCGCGGACCATGACGGTGACATAGCCGCCACCGATCTGCTCCTTGCCGATGAGGGTGACATTGGCCGCCTTGACCATGGCGTCGGCCGCCTCGATGGCGCCGACAAGACCTCGCGTCTCGATCATCCCGAGGGCGATGAACTGGGGGTTGGCCACTGGTGGGTTCCTTTCGGTTGGGTGGTGCACAAGCAAGCGTGACTGGTGGGTATGCCGGTCCGCGGGTCACGGGCCGGGGGTCGGTGTCAGGGCGCGTTCTGCATCTGCGCGAGCACTCTGGCGATGATCCGTTCGAGCTGCTCGTCGGTGGGGGGCGCGCCCGCTCCGGCCGTCGGGGCGCCGCCGGGCAGCCCGCCCCGGCGGACGTCCGGGGCCAGCGCATAGGCGACGGCCGGCGGTGGCCGCAGCGGGTAGGCGACCCGCTTGATATTGAGCAGGTGGGTCACCGTGATGTTGTCGCCGACGACGGCGCCGCCGACCCCGCCCGGGCCGAGGGTGAGCGAGGGCATGACCCCGGTGGTCGCGCCGATGGCGCCCAGGGTGCCCCAGGTGTTGACGAGGATCCGGAAGGCCGGCTTCTCCAGGCCGAAGGCGAGGATGACGTCCTCCTCGCGGGCGTGGATGACCAGGGAGTGGCCGTCGCCGCCATAGCGGAGCAGCTCGAGGGACCGCTCGCAGCCGGCCCGCCACCCGTCGGCGACATAGAAGCCGAGAACGGTAGTGAGCTTCTCCCCCGACAAGGGCTCGTCCCGGCCCACCGACGCGAGGTCGACGACGAGGATCCGGGCCTCCTGGGGGACCTTGATGCCCGCCGCGGCGGCGAGGGCCTGCGGGGTGCGCCCGACCGCAGCCGGGTTCATGCCGCCGGAGCTGGTGAAGAGCAGCCGTTCCAGGGCGGGCTTGTCGACGGGCGGCACCCAGTACGCGCCGAGGGCGGCCATCTCCGAGCGCAGCTGCGCGGCGATCGGGGCGTCGGCGACGACGGCCTGTTCGGTGGCGCAGATGACCGAGCAGTCGAAGGACTTGCTGTTGACGATCGCCTCGGCGGCGGCGCGGACGTCGGCGCTGCGGTCGACATACACCGGGACATTGCCCGGCCCGACGCCCAGGGCGGGCTTACCGGTGGAGTGGGCCGCGCGGACCATCGGCGTGCCGCCCGTGGCGAGGATGAGCGAGGTGGCGTGGTGCTTCATCAGCTCCTGGCTGCCCTGGAGGGTGGAGTTCTGCATGCAGGAGACCAGGCCCTTGGGCATCCCGGCCCGCTCCCCCGCCTCGGCCATGAGCCGGACCGCCTCGTAGGTCGCCCTGGCGGCGGAGGGGTGTGGGGCGACGATGATCGCGTTGCGGGCCTTGACGCTGATGAGCACCTTGAAGATCGCCGTCGAGTTCGGGTTCGTCGACGGGGTCAATCCGACGACCACCCCGACCGGCCAGCCGATCTCGATGATGCCGCGGGCCTCGTCCCGGCGGAGCACGCCCACGGTGGGGGTGTCCTTGATCGAGTCCCAGACGCCCTTGGCGGCGAACTCGATCTTCAGCGTCTTGTGCGCCGCGACGCCGTAGCCGGTCTCGTCGTGGGCCAGCTGAGCCAGCCTTGCCGAGTCCCGCATGATCGCGTCGACCATGGCCTGGCAGACCCGGTCAACCTGGGCCTGGTCGGCGGCCATGAACTGCTTCTGGGCGGCCTTGGCGGCCACCGCGAGCGAGCGGGCCTCCTGGATCGAGACCAGGTCGGCGTCGAGCTCGGCCATCTCAGCCCTCCCTCGGTGCGGCGGCGACGGACAGGACGGCATCGCGGAAGGCCGAGGTCGCGGCGACGACCGCGCTCTGCTCGCCGACGAGGTAGCCCCCGGAGAAGTTCGTCTCCGACGGCGGCGCGAACCACACGGCGAGGTCGACCTCGGCCGCCTTGAGGGCCGCGTCGAGCGCGAAGGTGGCCTCGAGCGGCGGGGCGATGACGTACCCCAGCGAGGTGCCGAGCGGGACGCCGGCCTCGCGGCTGAGGAAGCTGCCGGTGCGGGCGATCGGGTGGGCGAAGAAGGCGTGCGTCCCCTCCTCGTTGGCCGACTCGAACCACGCCTTCGTCTGGGCGTAGTCGACGCAGGCGGCCAGCCCGGCCCGGGCCTCCTCAGGGTCCGGGGCGGCGAGGACACCGATGATCTCTCCGGACAGCGGGCCACTGGCGTGCCCGGAGCCGGCGTAGAAGGACCGGGCGTAAACCACCGAACAGTCCGCCTTCTTCGTCGCCTCGTCGAGCGAGGCATAGAGGACGTCGTCGATATCCGCGGTGACGATGGCGATGCTGCGCTGGTCGTCGGTGAGGTCGAACTTCGCCGCGAGCCGGCGGTCCACCCGGGGGATGACCCTGGTCGCGAGGATCGTCGCCCGGATCGGGTCGAGGATGGCCATCAGCGCTCACCCGCCTGGAGAAGCCGCAGGTCGATACCGCTGGCCTGGGCGGCGACGACCGCGCGGACGTGCTCGACGACGAAGGCACCGGCCTCCATGGGGTTCGTCCCGCCATTCTCGGTGATCATGCAGACGACATCGCGGTGGGCGTCGGTCTTGCCCGGGCCGGGCCGCCAGCCGGAGTAGACGCTGAGCGCGTCGGCCACACCGAGGCCCGGCCGCTCGCCGATGAGCAGCACGACGACGTCCGCACCGATGACGGCGTTGACATCGTTCATGACGCCCACCCGGGCGAAGGTGACGAAGAAAGGCGTGCCGACGGTGAGCCCGGCCGCCTTGAGGCCACTGTCGAGGACCGGGTAGATCTTGCCGAGGTTGTTCGTCACCGCCGCCGCCGAGAGGCCATCGCCGACGACGATCTGGACGTTCGGGCGCTTGGCGCAGCGCTGGTCCAGCGTCGCCTTGGCCTCCTCGCTGAGCAGCCGGCCGAGGTCGGGCCGCAGGAGGTACTCGTCCCGGTTCGCCACCTGGGTCTGCACCGCGAACAGCCCGAACTCGTCGAGCACCGACTGCGGGACGGTGCCGAAGATCGCGTCCTGGGTCACCGCGTGGTCGGCGTGGAAGAGCAGCATCGACCAGGTCCGCGGGCGGCTCCCGGCCCGTCCCACCCCGATGCGCGCTCCGGTGGAGGCGGCGAGATTGGTCAGGCCGGTGGGGTTGGCCGGGTCGAGAACGCCGAGGGTATGCCGGTCCGCCGTCGGGTCGGCGACCTCGACCCTCGGGGTGGGTCCGGTCTGCGGCCGCGGGGAGGCCCCAGCCATCAGGGCCTGGGCCGCGGCCGCGGTCGGGGCGGCCGCGGGGGTACCTGCGCCGGCCGGTGTCGGGACACTCGGTGTCGGGACACTCGGTGTCGGGGCGCTCGGTGTCGGGATGCGCGGCGGCGGGGCGCTCGGGGTCGGCATACCGGCGCCGGAGAGCTCGGTGAGGATGTCCGCGACGAGCGAGCGGACCTCGGCAGGGGTCAGGTCGGCCATCGCGTCACCGGGCCAGGAAGAAGGACGCGTCGCCGGCGCGGTCGGTGAGCCGGCCGTCGCGCATGAGGCCGAGTCCCTCCATCCACGCCTCGAACTCGGGCAGGGGTCGCATCCGCAGCAGCGCCCGCAGGCTCGGCGCGTCGTGATAGCTGGTGCTCTGGTAGCTGAGCATCGAGTCGTCGCCCATCGGGATGCCCATGATGAAGTTGACCCCCGCGGCACCGAGGAGCACGGCGAGGTTCTCGTTCTCGTTCTGGGTCGAGCGGGCGTGGTTGGTGTAGCAGACGTCGCAGCCCATCGACAGGCCGGTCAGCTTGCCCATGAAGTGGTCCTCGAGCCCGGCGCGGGCGATCTGGGTCGAGTCGTAGAGATACTCGGGACCGATAAAGCCGACGACGGTGTTGACCTGGAAGGGGTCATATCGTTTCGCCAACCCGTAACAGCGTGCCTCCATGACGAGCTGGTCGGCGCCGTGGTGGGCGTCGGCGGACAGCTCGGCGCCCTGGCCGGTCTCGAAGTACATGTAGTTCGGACCGGTCGCCACGGCATACCGCTTGGCCAGGGCGTAGGCCTCGTCGAGCATCCCGACGTTGATGCCGAACGACTCGCACCCCTTCTGCGAGCCCGACAGGCTCTGGAAGACCAGGCCCAGCGGGGCACCGTGCCGCATCGCCTCCATCTGGGTCGACACGTGGGCCAGGACGCAGTTCTGGGTCGGGATCTCCCATCGGGTGATGACCTCATGGGTCATCTCGAGCAGCCGCGAGACGCTGCCCACCGAGTCGTCCGAGGGGTTGATGCCGATGACCGAGTCGCCCGAGCCGAAGCTCAGCCCCTCGTAGACGGCGGCCCGGATGCCCTCGACCGAGTCGGTCTGGTGGTTCGGCTGGCACCGCGAGCCGAGCGTGCCGGCTAGGCCGATGGTGTTGTTGCAGTGCTTGACATTGCGGATCTTGCTCGCGGCGAGCATGAGGTCGAGGTTGCTCATCAGCTTGGTCACGGCGGCGACCATCTCCGCGGTCATCCCGCCGGCCGCCTGCCGGATCATCTCGTTCGTCGTGGTGTCGGCGAGCAGCCACTCGCGCAGCTCACCGACCGCCCAGCCCTTGATCTGCCCGTAGGCCGCCTCGTTCACGGCGTCGTCGATGACCCGGGTGACCTCGTCCTCGTCGTACGGGACGGCGGGGTTGGCCCGCAGCGTCTCGAGGGTGACCTCAGCGAGGACGAACTTGGCCGCCATCCGCTCGGCGGCAGACTCCGCGGCGATGCCGGCCAGCCGGTCGCCGGACTTCTCCTCGTTCGCCTTGGCGAGGAGGTCCTTGATGTCGCGGAACTCGTACCGGTGACCGAAAAGAGTGGCCGCGAGGATGCCGTCAGTCATAGAACACCAGCGTCTTGATCGACAACGGGACGGCCCGGCCGCCGAGCATCGGCAGGCCGATGTCGACGAAGTCGCCTTCGCCGAGGCCCACCTGGTCGATGACGAGCAGCGGGAGGCCGGGGCGGATGGCCTGGATGGTCTGGCCGAGCACCTGGGCGTAGTCCTGGGTCATGACGAGCACGAGCGGCTGGGTCCGCGACGTCGAGTCGTGGTAGGCGACGATGTCCGATGCGACGGCGGTGAGCTCGGCATACGCCACGCCGCTCGGCAGGTCGACGACGATGGCGACCAGAGCATCCCGCTCGAGGTCCCAGCGGGCCAGCGCCACCCCGACCGCCTCGGCGAACTGCCCGGCCCCGACGGTCGCGGGCCGCACGACGGGCAGGTTGCGCAGCGGCAGCAGGTCGGCGTCGGCCCAGATCGTCGAGCCGCTGAGGGTGACCGTCTGGCCGGCCGCCCCGAGCACCGTGGCCCGGATCGTCTCCGGCGGCTGGCGCACCTTGAGGTGGGCGATCCGCTCGTTGGCGCGCATCGCCGCCGCGAGGAGCGGACCGACATCGCCATATGCCGCCACCTCGGCGATCGTGCCCGCCGGAGTCTGGTCGTAGTAGCACGCACCGACGCCACCGGTGAAGAAGACCGAGGTCGACCCGCTGGTGTGAGCCAAGGGGGCGGTGATGGCGATCCCCGGGCCGAGGGTGACCGGGGTGCCCGTGGCGAGGTCCGCGACGAGGTCGGCCATCGCGTCGCAGAACCGCCGCAGCGTCGGCAGGCTGGCCGGCTCACCCTCACGCAGGTCCAGGTGCAGCGCGTCGGCGATGACCCGTCCCGGCGGAGCGAGGCGGCGGACCCGACCAGAGGGGTCCAGCTCGACCTGGCGGCCGCCGACGGCGAGCGCGGCCGAGGACAGATGCCGACCCATCGAGAAGACCGCGGCGTTCGAGGTGCCGCCACCGACGTCGACCGTCGTCACCTGTTCGTAGTGGTCGGCCGACCAGCGCGCCACACCCGAGCCACGGCCGGCGATCTGGCTCTCGGCGCTCGGCCCGGCCACGGTGACAACGAAGTCACCCGCCTCGGCCGACAGGGCGGCGAGGATCGCATCGGCGTTCGTGGTGCGCGCCGTCTCCCCGGTGATGATGACCGCGCCGGTCTCGATCGCCGCGGGTTCGATGCCGGCGAGATCGTACTCACGGCGGACGATCCGGGCCAGCGCGGCGGCGTCGACCTCGTCCGGGCTGGTCAGCGGGGTCTGGTGGACCTCGCTGCGGTGGAGCACCGACTTCTCGTCGACCTGGATCCGCGGGACCTGGCCCGGGCGCGCGACATTGTGCAAGGACAGCCGAGAGAAGACGATCTGGGTCGTCGTGGTCCCGACGTCGATCCCCACACTGAGGACGTCGCGGCTGGGGCCGGGCACGGGCGCGTCAGCTCTTCCGGAAGCTCACGGCGCCGTCGACGTCCATGGAGTCGAGAATGCCCACGACGAGCGCGTCGCTGCTCTGGTCGCGGGTGTGCTGCCCGTGCCGGGCCGCGCTGCCGGTGACGACGAGGACCAGCTCGCCGGTCCCGGCGCCGACGCCGTCCACGGCCACGAAGATCGGCCCCGAGCTCTCGCCGGACGGGTCGGTCTGCTGGACGAGGAGCAGCTTGGACCCGGTGAGGCTGGGGTCCTTGACCGTCGACACGGCCGAGCCCTTGACCCGCGCGATGAGCATCCGGCGCCTCCGTCGTCGTCGATGGTGGGGCGGCATACCGCCGTCACGGCGACGCTAGTCGCACAACGGGGCTCGGACAAGGTCTGTAAACGAACCTTTTCACCCTCGGGGGTATGCCGGAGCGGCCCTGGTCAGGGTCAGCGGGAGCCGGTGGTGAGCGCCGCGCGCAGCCGGGCCTCGTCGACCCGCCAGAAGGTGTGCTGGCGACCGTCGACGAGGATGACCGGGATCTGTTCCCAGTACTTCTCCCGCAGCGCGTCATCGTCGTCGATGGAGAGGACCTCGACGCCCACGTGGAGGTCCGCGTCGACCCGGTCGACGACCTCCTTGGCGAGATCGCAGAGGTGGCACGAGGGCTTGCCGATCACGGTGATCCGGGCTGGCATGGGCTCGTCCTAGAAGAAGGCGCTGCGGCGCTGCCGGAGCAGGGAGTGGAGGGTCTGCTGGATCGACTCACGGATCCGGTCGGTGAGGTCGAAGACGAGCATCGGGTCCTCGGCGGCAGCCGGCCCGAGGTGACCGGTGTGGACCGGCTCGCCGAACTCGATGAGCCACTTGCTCGGCAACGGGATCAGCCCGAGCGGTCCGAGCAGCGGCCAGGTGGGCGTGACCGGGGCGAAGGGCACCCCGAGGAGCCGGGCGACGGTCTTCATGTTGCCGATGATCGGGTAGATCTCCTCGGCGCCGACGATCGAGCACGGGATGATCGGCACCCCGGTGCGGACCGCGGCGGAGACGAAGCCGCCCCGGCCGAAGCGCTGCAGCCGGTAGCGCTCGCTGAACGGCTTGCCGATGCCCTTGAAGCCCTCGGGCCAGACACCCACGAGCTCGCCGGAGCTGAGCAACCGCTCGGCGTCGGACTGGGTGGCCAGGGTCGATCCGGACTTGCGGGCAACCTCGCCGATGAGCGGGGTCTCGAAGACGAGGTCGGCCCCGAGCATCCGCAGGTGCCGATGCGCCGGGTGCTCGTCGTGGACGGCCACCTGGGTCATCAGCGAGTCGAGCGCGACCGTCCCGGAGTGGTTGGCGACGAGCAGCGCGCCGCCCTCACGGGGGAGGTTCTCGATGCCACTGACCTCAACGCGGAACCACTTCGAGTACAGCGGGCGAAGCAGTGGGAGGTAGACATTGTCGGTGAAGTCCTCGTCGAAGCCGAAGGCGTCCACCGAGTAGTCGCCGACGAGCCGGCGACGCACGAAGGCCAGCGTCGCGGCGACCTGCTTTTCCACCTCGTCCGGTGACAGGCCTGCGGCGCTGCCGACCGAGCGGAGCAGCGCGATGGCCATCTCGAGCAGCTCGGCGAGGTCGAGCCCGGCGGTCGCACGCATCTGGGACGACGGCTCGGTGTCTGCCGGCCGGATCGGTCCGGGGACGGGGGCGGGCCCGAGTGGGGCGACCTTGGCCACCGGCTGGGGGCGATGCCGGGGCGGCACGGTCGGGCGGATGGGGGCAGTGGGGCGGGTCCCGCTGACGCCGGGCGCCTGCGGTGCCGAGGGCCGACGCGGGGCCGCGGAGCGGGCCGCCGCCTGGGACACCAAGGCCCGTGCCGGGTCGCTTGACGCTCTCGGCCGGCGCCGGGTCGCGGACGCCGTCGGCGAGGCCGGCGCTGCCGGCGGGGTGTGAGGTGCGGCCGGCGTGGCCGACGCTGCCGCCGAGGTGAGAGGCGCGGCCGTCGGCGGTTCCGCACGGAGGACCGGCTCGGTCGGGGTGACCGAGGGCGGTGCCTGGACCTTCATGGGGCGAGGCGTGCGCGACGTGGGGGCGGGCGCCGGCGCAGGAGCAACCGTGGGACGGGTTGGGACTGCGGCCGAGGACCCCAGCAACGGCGTGCTGACCCGACGGGCCCGCTCGCCACCGGCCCGGGCGGCGCCCCTGGCCAGCGCCGATGCGGCGCTGGTGGAGCGCGCTGGTGTGGGCAGATCGGTCATCGGTCCTCACCCTCCACGACCCGCAGCGCGGACCGCTCTCGCCGGGCCAGCTCGCTGGTGCGCTGCGGGGTCCGGACCGCGTCGGAGATGGCCCGGCGGGACGGACGACGTCCGGTCACCGCGGCAGTTGCTCCGCCAGCTCCGCCGGTGCTGTCAGTCGCGCCTCCGCCCTGACCACCCGCCGGAGCGGCGGCGGCAGGCCGGGGGGCGACGTTCACCCGCTCAGCGGGGGATGCTGGCCGGCCGGTGAACGGCAGGTCGAGCCGGCCCGGAAAACCGGTGGCACCCGAGCGGAGCAGCGCGGTGACCTTGCCCATGACCTCGCCGACGACTCCGGCGCCGGAGGCGGCGACATGCAGCGCGGTGTCGAGCGCCTGCTCGGCCCCCGGGATGACCGGCGAGAGGTTCTCTGCGTACGTGAGAAAGGCCTCGCGGGTGGTCAGGGTCGGCGAGAACCCGAGGACGGCCCGCATCCGGGTGGTGTCCAGACCCCGGCCGTGCGCGAGCAGGGCCAGCTGGTCGGGCGAGAAGTCGGCCAGCCCGGCACGCTTGACGACCGACCCCATGAGGTCGGAGCCAATCATCGGGATGAAGGCGACCGGGCGCTTCGCGAGCGCCGCGGCCTGCAGGACGGTGATCACCCCGTCACCGGAGACATTGACGATGCCGACGGATGGGCCGGTCGTCGCGAGGTAGATCGCCTCGATCGCGTCGGCCTCGTGGAGGAACTGCAGCCGCGCGTCGAAGCCGAAGGGCACAGGGACGACGGGCAGCGAGAAGTAGTCGGTCATCGCGGTCCGGATGCCCGGGCCGATGACATTCGCCAGGCGCAGCATGGTGATCTCGACGTCCGGGCGACGGCGCGAGAAGCCGCGGACATATCCCTCGACCTCGACCGAGTCCTTGCCGAAGCCGCTGCGAGGCATGACCTTGGGCCCCATGTCCTCGCTGAACATCGCGGGGTCACGCGAGCTCGACCCGTAGACCGCCGCAGAGGACTTCACGACGAGGCGGCGCACGCTGTCGGCCTTCTGGCAGGCCGCGAGCAGCTGCATCGTCCCGATGACGTTGGTCTCTTTCTGGGTGACCCGCCCGCCCGCGGTGGTCGGCGTCGCGATGACATTCATGTGGACGACCGTGTCCACGCCGGACTGCGCGATGATCCGGCCGAGCATCGGCCCACGGATGTCGGCACGGATGAACTCGGCGCGGCCGATCGGGTGCGTCGGGGGGATGACGTCGACGCCGATGATCCGCCCGATGGACGGGTCGGCACTCAGGCGCGTGGCGAAGAGCCCGCCGAGATAGCGGGACACGCCGGTGATGAGGACGACCTCAGTCACAAGCAGCCTCCCATCGCCGATGACGGAGCCAGGCGCTCCACACAGTCATGCTACCGGTGAGTAACCTCGGCCGGCTCGACCCGCCGACGGCAGGTCGAGGGCCGCTGCGGCCCTACTTGCGGTTGCGGCGCTGGTGACGCGTCTTGCGGAGCAGCTTGCGGTGCTTCTTCTTCGCCATCCGCTTGCGACGCTTCTTGATGACCGAACCCATGTCGTCCTCGATGTCTTCTCCGGCACCGCTCCCGCGGTGCGCCAACCTGCTGGGCGCAGCCTACCCGGTCACGTCCCGGCCCGGCGTACCCGTCACCGACCGGACCGGCACAGACACCGTGGGGCGGCCCCCGGTCAGGAGGCCGCCCCACGAAGGCAGTTCAGTGGTCGTCGGTTCGTCACGCGGTGTCGATGAAGGACCCCTGGAGGTAGGTGTGTACGGCGTCCTCGGGAACTCGGAACGAGCGGCCCACCCGCACCGCCGGGAGGTCCCCAGCGTGGACGAGGCGGTACACCGTCATCTTCGACACGCGCATGATCGAGGCGACCTCGGCGACGGTCAGGAACCGCACCTGGGCGAGCTGACGCTCGTTCGACATGTTCTCCTCGATCCCTTGCTTCACGCGTGCAGCGCCAACTTCCCCGTCGGCGGACCTCCACATGCGTGCCAGTACGAAACCTTAGGGGCAGGAGTTAACTCGTGGGAAGATGGTGGACCATCACAGGTTGGCATTCCCACCCGACAACCCACCGGTATGCCGCCCCCGCGCGGGCTTCGCACGGCGACCACGACCCTGCGGTCTTAGTCGAACCAGACGTCCAGGCCGTGGTGCGGGAAGACCGCCTGACGGCTGGCCATGACGGCACGGTCAACCGGGCTGGCCGGGTCGTAGCCCATGTCCCAGGACCGCCACCACAGCCCCGACCCCGGCGCGAGGTCGCTCATCCGCGCGGGTCCGGAGCGCCCGAAGAGCGACTCGACGTGGTCGCGCCACTCCTGCGGGACGGCGCTGCGCGGGTCGACCGGCCGGTGGCTGGCGATCGCGGTGAGGTGAGCCCAGGTACGCGGCACGACGTCGACGACCTCATAGCCACCACCGCCGAGGGCGACCCAACGGCCCTCGCAGAGCTGGTGGGCGAGCCGGTGGATCTGGTCGGCGGCCTCACGCTGCGCGTCGACGGACAGGGCGAGGTGAGCCAGCGGGTCCTCGGCGTGTGAGTCGGCCCCGTGCTGGCTGATGATGATCTGCGGCCGGAAGGCCTTGACGACCGGGAGGATCGCGGCGTTGAGCGCGCGCAGCCAGGGCCCGTCGGTCACCCCCGGCGGCAGCGCGACGTTGACCGATGACCCCGGGGCGCCTGCGCCACCGATGTCGCTGGGCCACCCGGTGCCCGGGAAGAGCGCCCGGCCGGTCTCGTGAATCGACGCGGTGAGCACTCGTGGGTCGTTCCAGAAGATCGCCTCGACTCCGTCGCCGTGGTGGACGTCGATGTCGATATAGGCGACCCGCTCGACCCCGGCGTCGAGAAGCCACTGGATCGCTACGGCGATGTCGTTGTAGACGCAGAAGCCGGACGCCTTGCCGCTCATCGCGTGGTGCAACCCACCGCAGAAGTTCACCCCGTGCGCGATCTCGCCGCGCCATACCGCCTGGGCCATCTCCAGCGAGCCCGCGACGATCCGGGCGCTGGACTCGTGCATGCCCTCGAAGGTCGGGACGTCCTCGGTGCCCAGACCCCGGGCGAGGTCGGTCTGCGTCGGGTCGGACGAGGCGCGCTGGACGGCCTCGACGAACTCGGGGTCGTGCACGGTGTGGAGGACCTCGTCCGAGGCGACGCCGGGGAGGTGGACCTCGACGTCGTCCGCCGCGAACAGGCCGAGGGCATCGCACAGGCGAGCGGTGAGATCGAGCCGGATCGGCGCCATCGGGTGCTCCGGCCCGAAGTTGTACGCGGTGAACGCCGGGTCCCAGACAACCCGGGCGGTCGGTCGCGTCATACCGATGACGCTATCGCTGCTCCCCGGACCGCGACAGCGCGGGTGGGGAGCAGATCGGTCACAACCTCAGCGCGCGGGTCAGTCCCCATGGCCCGACGCGAGCTGCTTGCTCCGCGCGGCGGCGGCCTCCATCGCCGTGACGAAGGCGGCGCGCACCTTGTGGTCGTCGAGCTGACGCAGCGCAGCGACGGTCGTGCCGCCGGGTGAGGAGACCTGCTCGCGCAGCACGGTCGGGTGCTGCCGGGTCTCCTTGAGCATGGTGGCTGCGCCGTAGAGCGTCTGGACGACGAGCTCGGTCGAGGTCGCCCGAGGCAGGCCCAGGACCACGCCGGCCTCGATCATCGCCTCGACGACATAGAAGATGTAGGCCGGCCCGCTGCCGGAGATCGCGGTCACCGCGTCCTGGTACTTCTCCGGGACCGTGACGACCAGGCCGCACGAGGCGAGCAGGGCGTCGGCCTCGGCGAGATGCTCCGGGGAGCAGTGTGTGCCGGGCGAGATCGCGGCCATCCCCTGGTCGACCAGGGCCGGGGTGTTCGGCATGACCCGCACGACCGAGGACCCCTCGGGCAGCCGGCTCTGCAGAAAGGCCGTGGTGATCCCCGCGGCGAGCGAGACGACGAGGTTGCCCGGCGCGATATGGTCGCGGATCTCGTCGAGCAGCCCGTCCATGTCCTGCGGCTTGACGACCAGGACGACGGTGTCGGCCTGCTGGGCGGCCTCGACATTGCTCAGGACGGCCACGCCGTACTTGTCGCGCAGCATCGCGGCATGGTCCGCGCGCCGCTCGGCCACGACGAGCGAGCCCGGGTCGCGGCCGCTGCGGAGCAGCCCGGAGAGCAGCGTCTCGCCCATGACGCCTGCTCCGAAGATGGCGGTGATGCCGGTGGTCGCCTCAGTCACGACCCCAAGTATGCCGGTCAGCCCTTGGTCGCCAGCCCGCGGAGGAAGAAGGTGACATTCGCCGGGCGCTCGGCCATCCGGCGCATGAGGTAGCCATACCACTGGTCGCCATAGGGGACGTAGACCCGCATCTGGTCGCCGCGGTCCGCGATGCGTTTCTGCTCCTCGGGGCGGATGCCATAGAGCATCTGGTATTCGAAGGAGTGCGGGTCCCGACCGGCCTTTGCCGCGAGGGCGCCGGCGATCTCGATGAGCCGCGGGTCGTGGGAGGCGATCATCGGGTAGCCCTGGCCGGCCATGAGCACCTTGAGGCAGCGGACATAGGACCGGTCCACCTCGGAGGCGCTCTGGAAGGCGACCGAGGCCGGCTCGGCATACGCGCCCTTGCACAGCCGGACCCGAGAACCCGGCCCGGCCACGTCGCGGCAGTCCGCCTCGGTGCGGTGCAGGTACGCCTGGAGGACGACACCGGTGGTGGGGAAGTCCCGCCGCAGCTCGCGGACCGCCTCCAGGGTCGCGTCGGTCGTCGTGTGGTCCTCCATGTCGACGGTGACCGTGGTCCCGACGAGCGTGGCACTCTGGCAGATCTCCCGGGCATGCTCGAGGGCGATCGCCGGCCCGTCGCCGGGCAGGGCGGCCCCCAGGGCGCTGAGCTTGACCGAGACCTCCGCAGCGCCGCCCTCGGTGTACTCACGGGCGGACAGCTGGGCCAGCAGGTTGAGGTAGGCGTCCCGGGTCGCCCGGGCCTGGGCGAGGTCGAGGGTGTCCTCGCCGAGATAGTCGATCGTCGCGAGGCGACCGGTGCCGCGCAGGGCGCCAACCGCATCGACCGCGTCCTCGGTACGCGAGCCCGGCACGAAGCGGCGGACCACGGAGCGGCTCACCGGGGCCTTCTCGATCGTGTCCCGCACGACATGCTGGGTGGAGAGCTTGAGCAGCGAGGTCCGCAACAGGTCGCTGGCACCCACGGCGCTGGTCCTTTCTGACCGACAACGGCGGCGTCGCGACGGCGCCGTCACCGCCCAGGCTATCGGGTCGCGCCGGGCCGCTGGACGTCAGACCCGGCCCGCGCCGACGACGGGCGCCAGGTGGAGCCGGGCGAAGGCCAACGACTGGGCGAGCGCGTCGACCCGCTCGGTCTCGCCGGACTTGCGGGTCGAGACCTCCACGGTGACCAGACCGGTGAAGCCCGAGCCTGCGAGCGACTCGAGCAGCTCCCCGCAGGGTTGGTTCCCCAGCCCCGGGACGAGGTGCTCGTCGCGCGGGCTGCCAGAGCCGTCGGCGAGGTGGATGTGGTGCAGCCGCGGGCCGAGCTCCTCGGCCATGACGAGGGCATCCGAACCGGCCGAGGCCGCGTGGGAGAGGTCGAGGGTCACATGGTCGTAACCGTGTGGGACCGGGTCCCAGCCAGGCAGGTAAGCCATCAGCTCGCGGCCCCTGGCCCGCCACGGGTACATGTTCTCCACGGCGATCGGCACGCCGCGCTCGGCCTCGCGTCGCGCCACGCCGTCGACGAAGCCGCCCGCATAGTCCCGCTGCCACCGGAAGGGGGGATGGACGACGACCGTGCCAGCACCGAGCTGCTCGGCGAGGTCCACCGAGCGGTCGACCTTGGTCCACGGGTCGGCGGTCCCCCACACCCGTTGGGTGAGCAGCAAAGTCGGGGCATGAACGGCAAGCACGGGTATGTCGTAGCGGGCGCTGAGCGCTGCGAGCGCGGTCGGGTCCTGGCTGACCGGGTCGGTCCAGACCATGACCTCGACACCGTCATACCCCAGTCCAGCGGCGAGCTCGAAGGCGGGCTCGCACCCCAGGGGGAATGCCGACGCGGTCGACATGATGACGCGCGAGGTGCGTGGCTGAGCACCCGAGGGCATGGCTGAAGACTAGCCGCGAGAGGAGGGAAGGGTCAGGCGCGACCTCGGGGTTCCCGGGTGACGACCGCGTCGGCCAGCGGTGCCGAGGCGCTGCAGGGAGATCGGCCCAGGTCGGGCGCGGTCGCCCTGGCGGCGATGGGTTCCGTCAAGGCGCCCCGATGGGGGCGCCTTGACGTCAGCCCAGAACCGTCTGCCGAGCCGACACGGCGGGGGACACGCCGCTCGGAGCAGGGGCCAGGGTTGCGAACAGCCGGTCCATCTCGTTACCGGTCGTCTGCCACGACGCGACCATCGAGACAATCGCGACGACGAGGAGGAGAGCGGGAACTGCGAGGAGGAGCACGAGCATCGGGCCACCTCGTTCTTACTCGGGTGTCGATGCCTGGGGACGAGCATCGACCGGTTGGGGACGCCAATCAGGCGGCCTTGCCCTCCCTCTATGACAGCATCCGGTCAAACAACAACGAGGTCGGGTTTCACTAAGTGATCGTCAAGTGGGCGCCAAGACTCCTCCAGGAGGCGCGGGTGGAGCCTCGGCCACGTGGCCCCTACCCTGGTCCTCGTGGTCGAGACGCCCCTGCACATCGCCCGGGTCTGGGTCGAGTTCGACGACCCAGCGACGCCGGGGCAACGGTTCCGCTGTGACCTCACCTGGCTGACGTCGAACTGGCGGTGCACCTTCGGCGGCGGATGTGCAGGCATCTACGCGGACCGTCCGCACGACGGCTGCTGCACCCTGGGCGCGCACTTCACCGACGACGATGACGTCGAGCGGGTCGCTGCTGCGGTCGATGCGCTGACCCCCCGCGACTGGCAGCGCCACCCGGGTAAGGCGTCGGACCGCACCGTGTGGCTGGAGTACGACGCCGACGGCTCTCGGAAGACTCGCGTCGTCGACGGGGGCTGCGTCTTTCTCAACCAGCCCGGCTTTACGGGGGGCGCCGGCTGCGCCCTGCACGCGGCCGCAATCCGCTCCGGTGCGGAGCCGCACCGGCTCAAGCCCGACGTCTGCTGGCAGCTGCCCACCCGCCGCTCGTACCGCACCGTCGAGCTGCCCGACGGGACGTCATACCTCGAGGTGAGCATCACCGAGTACGACCGGCGGGCCTGGGGGGCCGGCGGCCACGACCTCGATTGGTACTGCTCGAGCAACCCGGCCGCGCACACCGCCCGCGAACCGGTCTTCCGGTCCTGTCGGGTCGAGCTCATCGAGCTCATGGGACAGGCTGCCTACGAGGAGCTCGCGGTGCGCTGCGATGCGCACCTGCGGCTCGTCCGCCCCTCTAGTGAGGCGGGGCGCGCGCTGCGTCGGCTCTACCTCCACCCGGCGACCGCCGAGGCCGCCGCGGCACCGAAGCGAAAGCCCGCGACCACACGAGAGCCGAAGTCCAGCGGCGACGCACGGACGTGACGCGCGTGGGTGGGGTGACCGCGATCCCGAGCCCGAACATCTGGGGGGATGCGCGGACCTACGAAATCGAGAACCTCGGCGTCGACCCGGACGGGATCGTCGACGCGGCGATCGGGTCCGTCGCAGACCTCTCCGGATCGAGCGTCCTGGATATCGGTTGTGGAACCGGCTTCCATCTGCCCGGGTTCGCGCAGCGGGCCGCGCGTGTGCTCGGGGTCGAGCCGCACCCGCCGCTGGTCCGAGCCGCGCGGGACCGTGCGGCCCGGGCCCGGGCCGGCGACCCCGGGCTGGCCCCCATCGCGGTGGTCCAAGGCGGCGCGCAGGCGCTGCCCCTCGGGGCGGGCTCGGTCGACCTGGCGCACGCCCGCTGGGCCTACTTCTTCGGGCCGGGCTGCGAGCCCGGGCTGGCCGAGCTGGCCCGTGTGGTGCGCCCCGGTGGGGGCGCGGTCGTCGTCGACATCGACCCGTCGCGGTCCACCTTCGGCGGGTGGTTCCGGTCCGCCTATCCGTCGTATGACGCCGCCGCGGTCCGCCGGTTCTGGCTGCGCCGGGGGTGGACGCCGACAGACGTCACGCTGCGCTGGGCCTTCTCGAGCCACGAGGACTTCGTGGCCGTGCTGGGGCTGGAGCTGCCGCCGGCAGTCGTCGCGTCAGCCGTCCGGGAGGCCCCCGCCGCGACCGGTGTCGACTACGGCGCGACGGTGTGGTGGCGCCGGTTCTGAGCCGGATGCGTCAACGACCGCCGGCCGGTGGCACCCCCATGGTGTCGGTAACCCCGGCGTGGGTTGTCGGTGCTGCGTCATACCGTCACGAGCATGACCTCGGTGAGCGCGACCCGGAAGGCGGCCCGGCCCACGTACCGCTGCCGCGAGTGCGGCTGGAGCACGGTGAAATGGCTCGGGCGGTGCGGGGAGTGCCAGACCTGGGGGTCGGTGGACGAGGTCGGTGCCGTCGCCGGGCCACGGACCGTCGCCACCGCTCCAGCCCGCCCGGCGCTGCGGATCGGCGAGGTCGACGTCGCCCGTGCCGGGGTGGTGCCGACCGGCCTGTCCGAGCTGGACCGGGTCCTCGGCGGCGGGCTCGTGCCAGGTGGGGTCGTCCTCGTCGCGGGCGAGCCCGGCATCGGCAAGTCGACGCTCCTCCTCGAGGTCGCCGCACGGACCGCCCGCAGCGGTCGGCCCGCCCTCTATGTCACCGGTGAGGAGTCCGCGGCACAGGTCCGGCTGCGTGCGGAGCGGATCGAGGCGATGGCAGCCGACCTCTACCTCGCCGCCGAGACCGACCTCGCGACGGTGCTCGGGCACGTCGCGACGCTGGAGCCGCACGTCCTCGTAGTCGACTCGGTCCAGACCCTGGCCAGCCCGCAGGTCGAAGGATCGGCCGGCGGGGTCACCCAGGTGCGCGAGGTCGCCGCCGCGGTCATCCAGGTCGCCAAGCAGCGCGGTATGTCGGTGCTTCTGGTCGGTCACGTGACCAAGGACGGCTCGATTGCCGGCCCGCGGATCCTCGAGCATCTCGTCGACGTCGTCGTCGCCTTCGAGGGCGACCGGCACTCACGGCTCCGGCTGGCCCGTGCGGTGAAGAACCGGTTCGGCCCGACCGATGAGGTGGGCTGCTTCGACCTGTCCGACGGGGGCATCGTCGGGCTGGCCGATCCCAGTGGGCTCTTCCTGTCCCAGCGCGACGCGGTGGTTCCCGGCACCTGCGTCACGGTGACGCTCGAGGGCCGCCGGCCGCTGCTCGCCGAGGTCCAGGCCCTCGTCGCCAAGGCCCATGGACCCGCGCCGCGCCGGACCACCCACGGTGTCGACGCCTCCCGCGTGGCGATGATCGTCGCCGCATTGGAACGGCGCGCCCGGGCACCGATCGGCGCCTCGGACGCCTACGTGTCGACGGTTGGCGGGGTCCGCATCGGTGAGCCCGCGGCCGACCTCGCGCTGGCGCTGGCACTGGCCTCGGCGATCATCGACCGACCGGTCGGGGCCGACGTCGTCGCGATCGGCGAGGTGGGCCTGGCCGGGGAGATCCGCCCGGTCTCCGGGGCGCTGCGCCGCCTGGCCGAGGCCGCCCGGCTCGGGTTCGGCACGGCATATGTCCCCCCCGGGGTCCTCGGCTCCGGCGCCCTCCCGCAGGGACTGCAGGTGGTCGAGGTCCCCGACCTGGCCACCGCGGTTGCCCGGGTGCTCGGGGTCGGGCCCCATTGAGCCGGGCGGATCCCACCCGGGTCGGGTCCGGCCTCCACCGGAGGGCGGCGGCCCTGACCACCTCGGCTGCCCAAGCGGTGCGCCCTTTCGCCCGCTGCGGTCTACGATGATCGCGACGGGCCTCGGGTCGGCGTTCGTGCTGGTCGGGCCGGGTGAGCCCAGCCAGCCATACGCCCCGCCCCACTCGCAGCGCCCGGATGGTCCGACCGATCCGACCCGAGGAGCCCCGCCGTGGAACGTAGCCCCGACGACGTCCTGCGCGCCACCCTGGCCGCGATGGCGCCGGGCACCGACCTTCGCGACGGGCTGGAGCGCATCCTCCGAGGTCGGACCGGGGCCTTGATCGTCCTCGGCAACGACCGGACCGTCGACCAGATCTGCACCGGGGGATTCCCGCTCGACGTCGACTTCTCCGCCACCCGGCTGCGCGAGCTGGCGAAGATGGACGGCGCGATCATCGTCGACAAGGACTGTACGAAGATCCTCCGCGCGGCCACGCAGCTGGTCCCCGACCCGACGATCGAGACCAGTGAGGCCGGCACCCGCCACCGGACCGCTGAGCGGGTGGCGATCCAGACCGGGATGCCCGTGGTGTCGGTGAGCCAGTCGATGCGGATCGTCGCCTTGTATGTCGCGGGCCGACGGCATGTCCTCGAGGGCTCCGCCGCGATCCTCTCCCGGGCCGACCAGGCGCTGCAGACCTTGGAGCGGTACAAGGCCCGCCTCGACGAGGTAACCGGCACCCTCTCCGCTTTGGAGATCGAGGACCTCGTCACGGTCCGCGATGTGGCCAGCGTGCTCCAGCGGCTGGAGATGGTCCGTCGGATCAGCGCCGAGATCCAGGGCTATGTCGTCGAGCTCGGAACCGACGGCCGGCTGCTCTCGCTGCAGCTCGAGGAGCTCGTCGGCGGACTCGGCAACGACCGCGAGCTGATCATCCGCGACTACATCAGCGAGACCCGCTCGGGCAAGACCGTCGCCGACGCGCTGAGCGAGCTGGTCGCGCTGCCCGACTCCGAGCTGCTCGACCTCGGCGCCGGCGCCCGCGCTGTGGGCTTCGGTTCGACCGGCGACGGGCTGGACTCGGCGGTGAGCCCGCGCGGGTACCGCCTCCTCTCCAAGGTGCCGCGCTTGCCGGGCACGATCATCGACCGTCTCGTCGACCACTTCGACTCGCTCCAGCGACTGCTGGCGGCCAACCTCGAGGACCTCATGGACGTCGACGGTGTCGGCGAGGGTCGGGCCCGGGCGGTGCGCGAGGGTCTGTCTCGGTTGGCCGAGTCGAGCATCCTGGAGCGCTACGTCTAGGTCGCCCAGCGGCCGCTCAGGTGCCTTCGTCGGCGGTCGCTCAGCCGTGCGGGCCGACGCCCGCTCAGCGGGGGCCCGCCCCAGGGCGGGCGACCTCCGCACGGTCCATGAGCGGGTGCTCGACTGGTATGCCGACGCCGCCCGGCCGCTGCCGTGGCGTGCTCCCGGCACCACGCCCTGGGGCGTCCTCGTCTCCGAGGTCATGGCCCAGCAGACGCCTGTCGCCCGGGTCGAGCCGGTCTGGCGGACCTGGCTGGAGCGATGGCCGACGCCGGCGGCCTTGGCCGCCGAGCCGTCCGGGGAGGCGGTCCGCGCGTGGGGCCGGCTGGGGTACCCCCGTCGGGCGCTTCGGCTGCACGAGGCCGCCGGGGTCATCCTCGCCCGACACGACGGCACGGTCCCCTCCGACGTCGAGGCGCTGCTCGCCCTGCCCGGCGTGGGTGAGTACACCGCCGCGGCCGTGGCCTGTTTCGCCTTCGGCCACCCCACGACAGTGGTCGACACCAACGTCCGCCGGGTCCTCGCCCGACTCGTCACCGGCCGCGCGCTCCCGCCGCCGCACCCGACCGCGGCAGAGCGGGCCCTCGCCGAGCAGGCTCGGCCGACGCTGACGGCCGACGCGGTGGTGTGGAATGTCGCGGCGATGGAGCTCGGCGCGCTGGTCTGTACCGCTCGGGCGCCGCGCTGTGAGCAGTGTCCGGTCGCCGAGCTCTGCGCCTGGCGCCGGGCAGGCTATCCGGCATACGACGGACCGCCGCGACGAGGCCAGCCCTGGGAGGGGACCGACCGGCAGTGCCGCGGCGTGCTCCTCCAGACCCTGCGTGACTCCCCCGGCCCGGTCGACAGCGCGACCCTGGCCGCGGCGTGGCCCGACGAGCCGCAGCGGATGCGCTGCCTCGACGCTCTGGTGGCTGATGGGCTGGCCGAGCCCCTCGACGGCGGCCGGGTCCGGCTCCCCGCGGAGCTCCCGGAGCCACGGCACCCCGCCTCGTGAGGCGTCCGCGGCCCCGGACGGGTAGGGTCCTGAGCTTGTGCGTTCGACGCTGGCGGTATACCTCAGGCTGGTCCGGGTGGGTCTGCGGACCCAGTCGGCCTACCCGCTCGCCGCCGTCGCAGGGGTCGCGGCGAACGCGATGTTCGGACTCATCAAGGCATCGATCCTGCTGGCCGCGGTGGCCTCGGCCGGCGGAGCGCTTCGCGGCTACGACGCCGCCACGATGGCGGCCTACGTCTGGGTGTCCCAGGCCCTGATCGGGCTCGTGCAGCCCTGGGGTGGCTCGCAGATCGCCGCATCGACCCGCTCGGGGCAGGTCGCCGTGGAGCTGGTCCGTCCACTCGACGTGCAGGGCGCACATATCGCTGACGACGTCGGGCGGGGCCTGTTCGGCGTCCTCCCGCGCACCCTGCCCACCCTCGCCGTGGGGGCCCTGACCACGGGACTCTTCCTCCCCCACGCCCTTGCCCCCTATGTCCTCGGCGTCGGCTCGGCACTGCTGGCGGTGGTGCTCTCCTCGGCCTGCCGGTACGCCCTCGGGGTGCTCGGCTTCTGGGTCGTCGACGCCCGGGGTCTGCAGACGCTCTACATGGTCGTGGGTTCTTTCCTCGCGGGCCTCTTCGTCCCGCTGCCGCTCATGCCGCACTGGCTGCAGGCGCTCGCCGCTGCGACTCCATTCCCCTCCTTGCTCATGGCGCCGGTCGACGTCATCTCGGGTCGGGTCACCGGCCCTGCCGCGTATGCCGTCCTTGCCCACCAGGGCCTCTGGCTCATCGCCGCGTGGGCACTCGGGGCGGTCCTCACCCGTGCGGGCGCGCGTCGGCTGGAGATCCAAGGTGGCTGACGAGGTAACGCCTCGAGTCCCGATAGCAGCCTCCGGCGGCTCGATGGCCTCAGCGCCGGACCCGGCCGGTCCGCGACCGACGGCCTGGGCGGCATACCGGGCCGTTCTCGGCTCGCGGGTTCGCGCCCGGGCGAGCTACCGCATCCCGTTCATCACCGACAGCCTCGGCGCCGGACTGGTCGGCATCGTCGAGTTCGTCGAGACCTTCCTCGTCTTCTCGGCGACCGGCGCCATCGGGGGTTTCGACGTCCACGCCATCCTGCTCGTCTTCGCCCTCGCGGAGATCGGCTTCTGCCTCGGGGACCTCGCCTTCGGCCACCTCGACAGCCTCCCCGAGTACCTCCGGGCCGGCACCCTCGACATCTTCTACCTACGGCCCCAGCCGCTCCTGGCGCAGCTGGTGACCAGCGACATCTCGCTGCGGCGGCTCGCCCGGGCGGCCGTCGGTGTCGTCATCCTCGGCGTGGCGCTGTGGACCAACGCGATCATGTGGACCATCCCGCGAGCCGCCATGCTCGTCCTCGCGCTGGTCTGCTCACCACTCATCTACGCGGCCCTCTTCGTCTGTGCCGCGGGCGTGCAGTTCTTCACGGTCAACGCACCGGAGATGCCGAACGCCTTCACCTACGGCGGCCGGTATGCCGCGGTCACGCCCGCCTCGGTCTGGCCGGGGCCGCTGCGGATCTTCTTCGGCTTCGTGGCGCCGGTGGCCTTCACCGGGTACCTGCCCGCCCTCGTCATCCTCGACCTGCCCGGCGTCGGCGTGCTCGCGCAGCCGCTCGCGTGGGGCCTCCCGCTCGCCGTGGTCTCGGTGTGGGGGATCGCGCTGCTGCTGTGGCGCACCGGTGTCCGGCACTACCAAGGAGGTGGCGGGTGACCGTCATACGCACGGAGGAGCTCACCCGCAGCTTCGCCCGAAAGGGGACCAGGCGCCATCCCCTCGCCCGGCCAGAGCAGCTGACTGCGGTCGACGGCCTGACCCTGACGGTCGAGGCCGGCGAGTCGGTCGGCTATATCGGCGCGAACGGCGCCGGGAAGTCGACGACGATCAAGATGCTCGTCGGCATCCTCGTCCCGACGTCGGGCACCGTCCGGACCTGTGGGCTGGAGCCGGTCCGGCAGCGGCGCACCTTGGCCGGCCGGGTCGGGGTCGTCTTCGGCCAACGCTCGGCGCTGTGGTGGGACCTGCCATTGCGCGACTCCTTCGAGCTGCTCACCGCGATCCATCGGATCCCCGCCGCGGAGGCGTCGGCGCGCACCGCCGACCTGGTCGAGCGGCTGGAGATGGGGCCCACCCTCGGCACGCCGGTGCGCCAGCTCTCGCTCGGCCAGCGGATGCGCGGCGAGGTGGCCGCGGCCCTGCTCCACCGACCCGAGCTGGTCATCCTCGACGAGCCGACCATCGGCCTGGACGTGCTGAGCAAACAGCGGCTCCGCGAGTTCCTCATCGAGCAGCGCCTCGAGCACGGCACCACCTTGCTGCTGACCACCCACGACATGGGTGACGTCGCCCGGCTGTGCTCCCGGGTCGTCCTGGTCGACCACGGCGAGATGGCGTATGACGGCACCCTCGACGGCCTGGCCGCCCAGGTGGGTGCCGAGCGGGTGCTCGTCGTCGACCTCGCCGAGCCGCACCCGGACCTCACCGGGCTGCCGGGGTCGCGGCACCTGGGCTCAGAGGGTGAGGGCCTGCGCCAGCGGCTGGCCTTCGACGCGACAGCGACCACGGCGGCGGCCCTGCTCGCGCAGGTGTCCGCTCGGGTGGCCGTCGTCGACCTGGCCATCGAGGAACCGGACGTGGAGGACGTCGTCCGCCGGGTCTACCTCGCCCAGCAGCGGGACGGCTGACCTCAGAGGGTGCAGAGCATGCGGGTATTGCCCAGGGTATTGGGCTTGACCCGTTCGAGATCGAGGAACTCGGCGACGCCCTCGTCATACGAGCGCAAGAGCTCGGCGAAGACCTCGGGCGTCACCGCCTGGCCCTCGATCGGGACGAATCCGTGGCGGGCGAAGAACTCCGTCTCGAAGGTGAGGCAGAAGACCTTGGCGACGCCGAGCTCCCGGGCGTCGTCGAGGAGGGCGCGCAGCAACGCCGAACCCACCCCTTTGCCCTCGAAGCCGGGGGCGACGGCCAGGGTGCGGATCTCGGCGAGGTCATCCCACATGACGTGCAGCGCGCCGCACCCGCCGAACTGCCCCGTCCTCGACTCGGCGACGCGAAACTGTTGGATCGACTCGAAGTAGGCGACGGCGTCCTTGGCGACCAGCACCCGGCGGACCACCAAAGGCGCAACAACCTCACGGATCGAGCGGACGTCAGCGGTGCTGGCCCGCCGGACGACGACCTCGGCGTGCTGGCTCAGGATGGCGCTCCGTTGTCGGCTGCCGGGTCCTCGGTCGCTGCCGCGTGCTCACCGTGTCCGTTGCCGTGGACCTGGCCGCGGCCGTGTTTGCCCTTGCCGGAGCCGCCGTCCTTCCCGCCACCCGAGTCGTCGTGGTCGGACTTGCCGTTCTTGGCTTTCTTCGCCGGTGCGGCCAGGGTCACCCCCGCCGCATAGTCCGGGACGTACCGCTGGCTCTCCCGAGGCGGACGCGTGTACCCGACGGCCGGCGGGCGGTGCGGGATCTCCACCGTCGGCGGGTTGAGCTGCTCGTAGGGAATGCTCGAGAGCAGGTGCGCGATGACATTGAGCCGGGAGGCCTTCTTGTCCTCGGACTCGACGACATACCAGGGGGCGAACTCGGTGTCGGTGAACTGCATCATGACGTCCTTGGCCCGCGAGTAGTCCTCCCAGCGGGTGATCGACTGCATATCCATCGGCGAGAGCTTCCACCGCCGCATCGGGTCCTCGGCGCGGGAGCGGAAACGCGCCTCCTGCTCGACATCGGACACCGAGAACCAGTACTTGCGCAGCAAAATGCCGTCGTCGATGAGCATCTGCTCGAAGACCGGCGCCTGACGAAGGAAACGCCAGTACTGCTCGTCGCTGCAGAACCCCATGACCCGCTCGACCCCGGCCCGGTTGTACCAGGACCGGTCGAGCAGCACGACCTCACCGGCGGCCGGCAGGTGTGGGACATACCGCTGGAAGTACCACTGGGTCTTCTCCCGGTCGCTCGGCGCGGGGAGCGCCACGATCCGCGCGGAGCGGGGGTTGAGGTACTCGGCGACCCGCTTGATCGCCGACCCTTTGCCCGCGGCGTCGCGCCCCTCGAACAGGCAGACAACCCTCGTGCCGGTCGCCCGCACCCATTCGAGCATCGTCACGAGCTCGGTCTGTAGCTTCGCCAGCTCGGCCTCGTAAAGAGCCTTGTCCATCCGGAGGGTGCCGCTCGCGGTCCGTTTCGCCATGCCCGGAATCCTTTCACTCACGCCCGCGCACGACTAGACCCGGGTTGAACGCGAGATGGACGCACGGTGTGCCGGGACGCTCAGGTGCCGGGCGATACTCAGGCGAACGGGCGGATCGGGGGCCACCGAACCGGCACGGGTCAGAACGACTCGACTCGCCCGCCGGGCAGGCAGACCAGCCTGAAGTCGGGGGTCACCGGGGGCATACCGCCGCAGACCTCCCACGCCTCATACTCGTCGTCGGGGGCGACCACGATCGAGCTCCCCGCGGTGAAGTGGAGCCGGAGCGTGCCGTTCTTGTCCGCGCGAGCGTCCCTGACCACGCTCTGGTGGAGCCCGAGCAGCGGGAGCACCGAGGCGGGGACGGCAGGGTCGATCACGTGCTCGGTGGCGCCGTCGTGGAACTGTCCGGGGCGGGCGATCTGCACCGTGTGCATGCCGTCGATGACCAAGGTGAAGGCAAAGTCGACGCAGATCTGGTCAACCGTCCCGCCGGCCAGCGGAAGAATGACGTCGTCGGCCGCCTCGCGCAAGCGCTCAGACTGGTCCACGGCCATGCCCGCCATGGTATGCCGTGAGGGCCTGAGGTCGCTTCACTCGTCCCTCAACGCCACGTTATGAGTGGGAGTCAGTCCGCGGCGAGGTCCGTGACCTGGTCTGCGACGGCGTCGACCGGGGGCGTGTCGGGGATCTCGGGAAGAGTCATCGAGCGCGCGGAACCCTCGAAGGTAAAGATCTCCTCCGCGCCCTCGCCGCTCGTCCCCACGAGGACGAACTCGCCCGGCTTGAGCTGGCCGTAGAGGATCTTCTCGGAGAGCACGTCCTCGATCTCGCGCTGGATCGTCCGGCGCAGCGGCCGGGCGCCGAGAACGGGGTCGTAGCCCTTCTTCGCCAACAGCTCCTTGGCCGCCGTCGTCAGCTCCATCCCCATGTCCTTGTCGCGGAGCCGGACGTCGAGCTTGGCGATCTCCAGGTCGACGATCGCGACGATCTCGTCCTTGGTCAGCTGCGGGAAGACAATGACGTCGTCAACCCGGTTGAGGAACTCGGGACGGAAGTGGTTCTTCAGCTCGTCGGTCACCTTGTTCTTCATCCGGTCGTACTCGGAGCGGCTGTCCGGGCCTGCAGAGAAGCCCAGGCTGCCCTTGGTGATATCCCGGGTGCCGAGGTTGGTTGTCATGATGATGACGGTGTTCTTGAAGTCGACGACCCGGCCCTGGCTGTCGGTGAGCCGGCCGTCCTCGAGGACCTGGAGCAGTGAGTTGAAGATGTCCGGGTGCGCCTTCTCGACCTCGTCGAAGAGAACGACCGAGAACGGACGACGCCGCACCTTCTCGGTGAGCTGGCCGCCCTCCTCGTAGCCGACATACCCAGGGGGTGACCCGAACAACCGCGAGACGGTGTGCTTCTCGGAGTACTCCGACATGTCGAGCTGGATGAGGGCGTCCTCGTCGCCGAAGAGGAACTCGGCCAAGGTCTTGGCGAGCTCGGTCTTGCCGACGCCGGTCGGCCCGGCGAAGATGAACGACCCACCGGGGCGGCGGGGGTCCTTCAGACCAGCACGGGTGCGTCGGATGGCCTGGGAGAGCGCCTTGATGGCGTCGTCCATCCCGACGATGCGCTTGTGCAGCTCGGACTCCATGTTGAGCAGGCGCGAGGACTCCTCCTCGGTCAGCTTGAACACCGGTATGCCGGTGGACGCTGCGAGCACCTCGGCGATGAGCTCCTCGTCGACCTCGGCGACGACATCCATGTCACCGGACTTCCAGGCAGCCTCGCGCTCGTGCTTGGCGAGCATGAGCTGCTTCTCGTCGTCCCGCAGCCGGGCGGCCTTCTCGAAGTCCTGGCCGTCGATGGCGGCCTCCTTCTGCCGGCGCACGGCGGCGATCCGCTCGTCGAACTCGCGCAGGTCCGGTGGTGCGGTCATCCGCCGGATCCGGAGCCGAGCACCCGCCTCGTCGATGAGGTCGATGGCCTTGTCCGGGAGGAAGCGGTCGTTGACATAGCGATCGGCCATCGTCGCCGCCGCGACGAGTGCGCCATCGGTGATGGTGACCCGGTGGTGTGCCTCGTAGCGGTCCCGCAGACCCTTGAGGATCTCGATGGTGTGTTTCAGGGTCGGCTCGGCAACCTGGATGGGTTGGAACCGCCGCTCCAGCGCCGAGTCCTTCTCGATGTGCTTGCGGTACTCGTCGAGGGTCGTCGCACCGATGGTCTGCAGCTCACCGCGGGCGAGCATCGGCTTGAGGATGGAGGCGGCGTCGATCGCGCCCTCGGCCGCTCCGGCACCGACGAGGGTGTGGATCTCGTCGATGAAGATGATGATGTCGCCCCGGGTCCGGATCTCCTTGAGCACCTTGCGGAGGCGCTCCTCGAAGTCACCGCGGTAGCGCGACCCGGCCACCAAGGCGCCGAGGTCGAGGGTGTACAGCTGCTTGTCCTTGAGGGTCTCCGGCACGGTCCCGCGGACGATGTCCTGGGCCAACCCCTCCACGACGGCGGTCTTGCCGACGCCGGGCTCCCCGATGAGAACCGGGTTGTTCTTGGTGCGGCGGGACAGCACCTGCATGACCCGCTCGATCTCTCTTTCGCGCCCGATGACTGGGTCGAGCTTGCCCTCGCGGGCCGCCTGGGTGAGATTGCGGCCGAACTGGTCGAGGACGAGCGAGCCCGCCGGCGTCCCCTCTGCCGGGCCCTGACTGGGGCCGACGCCCGCCGCGGACTTCTCGCCCGGCTGGCCCTGGTAGCCGGCGAGCAGCTGGATGACCTGCTGGCGGACCTTGTTGAGGTCGGCGCCGAGCTTGACGAGCACCTGCGCGGCCACGCCCTCACCCTCGCGGATGAGGCCGAGGAGGATGTGCTCGGTCCCGATATAGGTGTGCCCAAGCTGGAGGCCCTCGCGCAGAGAGTACTCGAGGACCTTCTTGGCGCGCGGGGTGAACGGGATGTGCCCGGTCGGGGCGCTCTGGCCCTTGCCGATGATGTCGGTGACCTGCTCGCGCACGGCGGCCAGCGAGATGTCGAGGTTCTCCAGGGCTTTGGCGGCCAGGCCCTCACCCTCGTGGATCAGGCCGAGGAGGATGTGCTCGGTCCCGATGTAGTTGTGGTTGAGCATGCGCGCCTCTTCCTGCGCGAGCACGACGACTCGCCGGGCGCGGTCCGTGAACCGTTCGAACATTGCTTCCACTCCTACCTACGCGGGACCGCTGCGTCCTTCGATCGTAACCATGCCATTCGCCGAGGGCCCGGCGATGGCGTGGACGGCATACCGCAGCGCTCCGATCCTTGCCCGTGCCAACGACGGCGTGAGCCGACCTGTTCCCGCTGCTCGGCGCGACGGATGCGGTTCGCTCAGAGCGGACACCGGAGGCTGCGCGCCTCTGACCTACTGCGACGGGCTACCCGATGGGGCGCGCGGCCCGCTCGTAGACGAGCTCGAGCCCGTCCTCCTCGTCCCAGTGCTCCCCCACCTGGACGAACCCGTAGCGCGCGGCAAGCCGCTCGGAGGCCAGGTTCCCGGGGCTGATGCTGGCGCGCACGACGCTGACCGCCGGATCCGCCGCGGCTCGGTCGAGCAGGGTCGAGAGCGCGGCAGTCGCGTACCCACGGCGTCGGAAATCGGGGTCGACGGCATATCCGACCTCCACCATCCCCTCCGCGTCCGGCGGGCCGTGGAAGCCGGCCCGGCCGACGACCTGGCCCAGGTCCTCCGCCCACACCAGGCCGGTGACCCACGCCTGGCTCGACGGGTCCTCCAGGACCTGCCCGGCCCGGTACCGCCAGGTCCAGCGCCAGTCCTCGGCGACGCAGTAGGGCGTCAAGGGCACCGGCGAGGTGGCCGACGCGGCGGCCAGGTCACCGTCGGCGAGCGCGGCGAGAGTCGCCGGGTCGAGCTGGACGATCCGGATGCGCGGCAGATCAGGATCGGGGGCGCTCACCCACCCTGCCCGAGGACGGGTGTCGACGTCACTGTCCGAGGCGGCCGCGACCTGGCTCACCTGCGGCTCGACCGGCCCGATCACCCGGCGAACGCCGACCACGAGCACCGTCCAGAAGGCGAGGGTGGCCACGGCGAGGATGGGAACGGCCAGCCTGGCGAGCGGCCCGGGGTCAGGGAACTCGCTTAGCCCCGCTGCGAGCAGGGTCGCCAGCAAGAGCCCCGGAACGAGGTATGCCGCCCAGCTCCCCCACCTGGGCGGGCGACCGAGGTCGAGGACGATGCGGAGCCTGGCCAGCCCCGATGACAGGTCCGCGCCGGGGCCGTCTGGGTCGAGCCGACCGCCGATCCCGTCGGCGGCGAAGAGCAGCCCGAGTGCACTGAGCAGGGCCGCGGGTGCCTGAAGCACCTCCGCCGCCATCGGCATGGTCGTGCCGCCTCGGATGGCGACGGCCACCATGGTCCCAACGAGGCCCAGCCAGCACGGCAGGCTGGCCAGCAGCATCCACCGGGCTCGACGCCCGGACCGCTCGCCGTCCGGCGCCGCATCCACCTCGGCCACGGCGACCGCCTCGGCCGAGACCATGGCCTCGGGTGAGACCGAGGGCGGGCCGGGCTCGGAAGGTAAGGCCGGGGACGTCATACCCCGACGTTACCCGGCGAAGGGGAGGCGGACCGCGCGAGCCAGCACGACGCGGCCGCAACGGCGCTCGTGCCGGCTGGTAGCGGTCACCGGCGTCGCTGGCAGCGGCCGCACCAGAACAGGTTCCGGCCGGCCACGACGGCCGTCCGGATCCGCGAGCCGCAGACCAGGCAGGGCTCGCCCTGACGCTTGTAGACGTAGTAGCGACGTTCCACCGCCCCGCCGACAACCCCGCGCCGCCACGCCGACACGGTGCCGCCCAGCGGAGGAACCAACGACGTGTCCACCCCCTCGCCGAGGACGTCCTCGACCTGGTCGGCCATGGTGACGATCTGGCCGAGCCGGACGCCGATCGGCATGAGGAGGAGCAGGTCGCGCCAGATCGCGTCGAAGGTCGCCCGACGGATCTCCCTGCCCGGCCGGAAGGGGTCGACCCGATGCCGGAAAAGCGTCTCGGAGCGGTAGACATTGCCGACGCCTGCGAGGACGGACTGGTCCATGAGCAGGTCGGCGATGGTCCGCGGGCTCTTGGCTATCCGCGCCCAGGCCGGCGCCGGGTCGACGCCGGGCCGGAGCGGGTCCGGGCCGAGCCGCCCGAGGACCTGCTCGACGTCCCCAGCGGTCGCGGTCTCGCACAGGGTCGCCCCACGCAGGTCGGCAACATACCCCTCGTTGCGCAGCCGGACCCGCACCGCACCCACGGCCGGGGGCACCGTGTCCGGCGCGACGAGCGGCGTGATGTCGAACTGCCCGATGAGCCCGAGGTGGACATGGAGGTATGCCGCCCCGGCGAACTCGACGAAGAGGTGCTTCCCCGCGGCGAAGGCCTCCACGACCGGGTGCCCGTCCAGCAGTGCGGCGCCGCCGGTGAACCGGCCCTGCGGGCTCGACACCTCGGGGGTGGTCCCTGCGAACGCCTCGTCGAGCGCGGCGGCGAGCCGGTGCAGGTGGTGGCCTTCGGGCATGGCGCGACAATAGGGGGCAGCGGGCGGGGCGGATCCCTTCGTAGGGCGGAGCCGCTGGCAGGACGCCGGCCCCGGCTGGGCGGCGGCCCGGACGGCACGGCACGGTCCGTGCGGGTCAGCTCGCGGCGGCCTCGCCGCGGGCGGCCTTGGCCCGGTCCACGCTGCGCTGGAGCGCCTCGAGCAGGTCGACGACCTCGCCTGAGGAGTCGCCGGCGGTCGGGACCTCGGTGACCTCGCCGCCGGAGACCTTGGCCTCCACGACGGCCTGGACGGCGGCGGCGTAGTCGTCCTCGTAGTCGTCCGGGTCGTAGTCGCCGGCGAGGGAGTCCACGAGCAGGTGCGCCATGGCGAGCTCCTTCTCGGTGGCGTGCACCTCGTCGCCGAGGTTGGCGAACTCCGGCGAGCGCACCTCGTCCGGCCAGAGCATCGTCTGCATGACGATGACGCCATCGCGCACGCGCAGGACCGCCATCGTCATCCGGGTCCGGATCGACACCGTGACCACGGCCATCCGCTCGGTCTGGACCAGCGCATCACGCAGCAGCGCATAGGCCTTGGCCGCGGACTTGTCCGGCTCAAGGTAGTAGGACTTGTCGAGGAGCATCGGGTCGATCTGGTCGCCCGGGACGAACTTCTCGACCGCGATCTCCTTGCTCGACTGGGCGGGCAGGTGGGCGAAGTCGTCGTCGGTCAGGACGACCATCTGGCCGTCCTCGGTCTCAAAGCCCTTGGCGATATCGTCGAAGGAGACCTCGGCCCCGTCGACGCTGCAGATCCGCTTGTACCGGATGCGTCCGCCGTCCTCGCGGTGCACCTGCCGGAACTGCACGTCATGGTTCTCGGTGGCCGAGTAGAGCCGCACGGGCACATTGACCAGGCCGAAGGAGACGGCACCCTTCCAGATCGCGCGCATGCCACAGTATGACGCCCGGTCCCGACCGCCCTCAGCCCCCGGGGCAGGCACAATGCCTCCATGCGTCCCATGCTTGCCGCGACGGCGACCGGCATACCGGCCGGGCCGGAGTGGGTCCACGAGGTCAAGTGGGATGGCATGCGCATCCTCGCCGAGGTGGTCGGCGGCCGGCTGCGGCTGTGGTCGCGCACCGAACGCGAGGTCACCGTCGCCTTCCCCGAGCTCGCTGCCCTGGCCGACCTCGGCCATGACGTCCTCCTCGACGGCGAGGTCGTCGTCATGGTCGACTCGGTGCCCTCGTTCGAGGCCCTCGCCGAACGGCTGCACGTCCAAGACCGACGCAAGGCGGCCACTTTGGCCGCGCGTCGCCCGGCGAGCTACCTGGTCTTCGACCTGCTCCGCCTCGATGGCACCGACCTCATCGGGCGGCCGTTCGCGCAGCGCCGAGCGTCGCTCGAGGCGCTCGGGCTCGCAGGCCCGCACTGGCAGGTGCCGCCAACCTTCACCGACGGCGCGACGCTGCTGGCGGCGACCGCCGAGCAGGGGCTCGAGGGAGTGGTGAGCAAACGCCTCGACGCCCCCTACCGTCCCGGTCGGCGCAGCGACGCGTGGCTGAAGACCCCGCACCGGGGCACCCTCTCGGTCGTCGTCGGTGGCTGGCGGGTCGAGGAGGGGCGGACCGACACCCTCGGCGCGGTGCTCGTCGGGGTCCCCGGGCCGGACGGGCTCGTCTACCGGGGGCGGGTCGGCAGCGGGCTGTCCGGTCGCGCGGGCGCGGCGCTGCTGGCGGATCTGCGGCCGCTGACGACGGCCGCCTCCCCGTTCGCGACCGAGGTCCCCGGGGTCGACGCCGCGGGGACGACCTGGGTGCGGCCAGAGCTCGTTGTCGACGTCAACTCCCTCGGGGTCAACAGCTCGGGTCGGCTGCGACAGCCCAGCTACCGAGGCCGCCGGCTCGACCGCACGCCAGCCGACCTCGCCGACGGCCCGGGCGAGGGCACTGCGGGATGGGGCGACCTGACCGACATACCGAAGGGTGGGGACCATGGCTGACCCGGCGACGACGGTGCGGGTCGACGTAGCCGGTCGCACCCTGGCCTTGAGCAACCTCGACAAGGTGCTCTACCCGGCGACCGAGACCACCAAAGGGGAGGTCCTCAACTACTACATGCGGGTCGCCGACCTGCTCCTGCCGCTCCTCGCCGGCCGACCGGTCACCCGGGTCCGGTGGCCGGAGGGCGTCGGCGGCATCAGCTTCTTCGAGAAGAACCTGCCCTCCGGGGCCCCGGGCTGGCTGCCCCGGCAGGTGGTCTCCTCGACCGGGTCGCGGCGGAGCTCCCCCGAGGCCGTCGGCCACGACACGGTGACCTTTCCGCTCGTCCCCGACCGGGCCGCCCTGGCCTATCTGGCCAACCTCGGCTCGCTCGAGCTGCACGTCCCGCAGTGGCGCCTCGACGCCGAGGGTGAGCCGCGCAACCCCGATCGGATGGTCATCGACCTCGACCCGGGCCCTGGCGCCGGCCTGCGCGAGTGCTCCCGCGTCGCCCTGCTCGTCCGGGAACGGCTCAGCGCGATCGGTCTGGTCCTCGTCCCGGTCACCTCAGGGTCCAAGGGCATGCAGCTGTATGCCGCCCTCCCCGGCGTCCACTCCAGCGACGACATCCGTGCCGTCGCCCAGCAGCTGGCCCAGGACCTCACCGCGGCCCATCCGGACCTCGTCGTGTGGAAGATGACCAAGTCGCTGCGGCCCGGGAAGGTGCTCCTCGACTGGAGCCAGAACACCGCGGCCAAGACCACGATCAGCCCGTACAGCCTGCGCGGGCGGGAGCTGCCCTGGGTCGCTGCCCCGCGGACGTGGGACGAGGTCGAGGCCGGCGCGGCCACGGACGGCGCCCTGGACCAGCTGATGCTCGACGACGCGCTGGCCCGTTTCGACCGCCTCGGCGACCTGGCGGCTGGTCTGCGCCCCGCGGACGGGCCAGCCGGGCCAGCCGGGCCAGCCCCCTCATGACCGCGATGCCGCCAACGCGTGAGGTGGTGCAGCACAGGTGAGGGGCGGGCCCATGGTGGACCCGCCCCTCACCTGGTCCGGGCGGACGGCGCGCTGACGCGCGCGCCGTCCTCCCGACCGCTCGAGTCAGTGCGCCCGGTCGTAGGCTTCCTGGATCGAGGCGGGGATGCGACCGCGCTCGTTGACCGTGTACCCGTTGTCGCGGGCCCAGGTGCGGACGTCGGAGACATTCGCCTTGGCCGGGCCGGAGCTCCGACGGGAGACCGTCTTGCGGCCACCGGAGCGCCGCGCGCCGCCGACCCACGGAGCGAAGGCGTCCCGCAGGCTGGTGGCGTTCTCTTCGGAAAGGTCGATCTCGTACGTGACGCCGTCGAGAGCGAAGTGAACGGTCTCGGAGGCGACCGAACCGTCGATGTCGTCCTCGAGGACGACCTGGATTCGCTGAGCCATAAAATGTGCTCCTGCACTGTCAGTGGTGATTGATGATGAAACGTTCTTCAGCGGTATGGCGGCTATCCCCTGTCGAACCCCCTGCCGACCGCCACACCTGCTATCTCCCAGGAGAAGATGTGTGACATCGTACACACGCTGACGGCGGATCATGGAATCCCGCAGCGAATTAAGTTTCCATCAATGGTGTCGACAAACCGTGGAATGTATCGGTGCAGGTCAACGGCCTGAAAACGGGTCGCCCGCGCGGGCCCGGCTCCGGGGGCGTCGCGCCCGGTGTGTCCCCGGGTGCCCTTCGGTGCAGCGGGGCGCTATTCCGCCGAGCCTGAGGGAGGTGTCGTCGTGCTCTCGCCAGCGGCCCCGGGGCTCACGTGCACCTCGCTCGCGGGCCCGGGGCTCACGTGCGCCTCGCTCGCGGGCCCGGGGCTCACGCGCGCCTCGCTCGCGGCCCCGCCCTCTGCGGCCTCGCGCCCTTCGGGCGCCTCGGGCACTGCTGCGGTCGACCCGCTGTGCTCGGCGCGCTCCCAGCGGGCCTGAGCAAGCCGCTCGCGGCGGTCACCCTCGAGGATGTACTTCATGACGTAGTAGAAAAGAAAAGCGACACCGATCGTCGGGAGCAGCGCTGCGACGTAAGGCATTGCGGTTTCGAAGAACCTACCCATGTCACTCCTCGGGCTTGAGCAGCGGAAACAGGATCGTCTCCCGGATGTTGGCGCCGGTGAAAAGCATGACGAGGCGGTCGATACCCAGGCCGAGCCCGCCCATCGGCGGGGCGCCATACTCGAGGGCGCGAAGGAAGTCCTCGTCGAGCTGCATCGCCTCCAGGTCACCACCGGCGGCGAGCAGGGACTGGGCGGTGAGGATCTCCCGCTGGACCACCGGGTCGATGAGCTCGGAGAAGCCGGTGCCGCGCTCGACCCCGGCGATGATGAGGTCCCATGCCTCGATCAGGCCTGGCTCGCTGCGATGGCGGCGGGCGAGCGGTTGGGCCGAGGCCGGGAAGTCGCAGAGGAAGGTCGGCTGGAGCAGGTGCGGCTCGACGAGCTCACTGAGGATCTCCAGAGCGACCTTCTCGGCCCCCCACCCGTCGTCGATCGAGACGTCGTGCGCCACCGCGAGCTCGCGCCACCGCTCCAGCGGCGTCTCGATGGAGACCGGTTCGCCCACGGCCTCGGTGAGCGCGTCATAGACCCGCAGCCAGCGCCACGGGCCGTCGAGGTCGACGACCCCCATCGGGGTGCTGAACTGGCGGGTCCCCACGGCGTCCGCTGCGGCGAGATAGCAGTCCCGGATCACGGCGGCGATCGAGGTCTGGTCGCCATATGCCTGGTAGACCTCGAGCATCGTGAACTCGGGGCTGTGGGTGGAGTCCGAGCCCTCGTTCCGGAAGATCCGGCCGAGCTCGTACACCTTGTCGACGCCCCCGACCACGGCCTTCTTGAGGCTGAGCTCCAACGCGATGCGCAGGGTCATCTCGATGTCGAAGGCGTTCATGTGGGTGCGGAACGGCCGAGCATTGGCCCCGCCATGGACGAGCTGGAGCACTGAGCTCTCCACCTCGACAAAGCCCTGCCGGTCGAGCTCGCGGCGGATCGCCCCGGTCACGGCGGCCCGGAGCCGGACCATGTCGCGAGCCTCCTGGCGGACGACGAGGTCGGCATACCGCTGCCTGACGCGGGTCTCCTCGGACAGGTCCTTGTGCAGCGTGGGGAGCGGACGCAGCGCCTTGCTGGCCATCACCCACGAGGTCGCCAGGACCGAGAGCTCGCCGCGGCGGCTGCTCACCACGCGCCCGGTCACCGCGACGTGGTCACCGAGGTCGACGAGGGACTTCCACGACGCCAGGGCGTCCTCGCCGACCTCGCCGAGCGAGAGCATGACCTGCAGTCGGGTCCCGACGCCCTCCTGGAGGGTGGCGAAGCACAGCTTGCCGGTGTTCCTGACGAACATCACCCGGCCGGCGACGGTGACGACGTCCTCAGTCTCCGCGCCGACCTCGAGGTGGGACCAGCCCGCGCGGACCTCGCCGAGGGTGTGCGTGCGGTCGACCGCGACCGGGTATGGCGCCAGCCCCTGGGCGATCATCGCCGCCCGCTTGTCCCGCCGGACCCGCATCTGCTCGGGCAGGTCGGGCTCGGTGGGGGCGGGGGGCGTGGGGCTCTCGGTCACACGGTCAAGGGTATCGAGCCGGGCGGGCTGCTCGGTCCGCCGCTGGACCCTGGGCCTGGCGTTGGGTTGCCCGGGCCATCGCCGAGGAATCCGCCTGCCCTTGACCCGGTCGCACGGTCGCCGTCCACCGGAGCGCCCGCAGGTTTGTAGGCTGCCGCGTGTGAGCCTCCTCCCCTGGCCGGTCGCCTGGCAGCAGGCCTTGTACGGGCGGGCCGGCTTCTACCGTGGCATCGGACCGGCCGGACACTTCGCCACGGCGACTCACCCACCGACGGGGGTGGTGCTGGCCCGTGCGCTGCTCACGCTCGCGGAGCGGGAGGGTGCCCAGGCCATCGTCGACGTCGGGGCCGGCCGCGGCGAGCTGCTCACCGCCCTGCGCAGCCTCGACGCAGGTATGCCGCTCACCGGGCTCGATGTCGTGGACCGGCCGAGCGACGTGGACGACTCGATCACCTGGCTCCGCTCCCCCGGCGGCGCCGAGCTCCCGGACGAGCTGGCCGGACTGAACGACACGCTCGTCATCGCCCACGAGTGGCTCGACGTCGTCCCGTGCGAGATCGCCGAGGTCGACGACAGTGGGACGCTGCGGCAGGTGCTCGTCGACCCGGCCTCCGGTCAGGAGCGGCTGGGCGACCCGCTCGTCGGGCCCGAGCTGAGCTGGGCGCTGGCCCATTGGCCGGCCGGCACCCCGGGCGAGCGCGTCGAGGTCGGGCTGGCCCGGGATCTCGCGTGGTCCCGGCTCGTCGATCGTTTGAGCAACGGCTGCGCCCTCGCCGTCGACTACGGTCATGTCGCCGCAGACCGGCCGGGCGGGGGCACCCTCACCGGCTACGCCGACGGCGGCCAGGTCGCACCCGTCCCGGACGGCTCGTGCGATCTCACCGCCCACGTGGCCATGGACTCCCTCAGCCATGACGAGCTGCACACCCAGCGTGACGCGCTGCGCTCCCTGGGGCTTCGAGGCGCCACGCCACCGCTGGCGCAGGCGTCGACCGACCCATCGGCATACCTGCGGGGACTCGCCGAGGCGAGCCATGCCACGACCCTCATGGACCCCTCCGGCTATGGCGGCTTTCTTTGGGCCCTTCGTCGGGTGCCGCGAGCCGGGCAACATACGGCAGACTCGGGGGCATGACCGTCACGGCCTCCCAGCGCGAGCTCACTGTCGGAGTCGGTGCCGCAGGTCTTGCGACCGCGGACATGACCTTGAACATCGGCCCCCAGCACCCGGCCACCCACGGGGTGCTCCGGCTGCGCATCGTCCTCGACGGCGAGCGGATCGTCTCCGCCGAACCGGTCATCGGCTACATGCACCGGGGCGCCGAGAAGCTCTTCGAGGTGCGCGACTACCGGCAGATCCTCGTCCTGGCCAACCGGCACGACTGGCTGTCGGCCTTCGCCAACGAGGTCGGCGTCGTCCTCGCCGTGGAGGCGATGCTCGGCATGGAGGTGCCCGAGCGCGCCACCTGGACCCGCACTCTGGTCACCGAGCTCCAGCGGGTGCTCAGCCACCTGATGTTCCTCGGCTCCTATGCGCTCGAGCTCGGCGCGATCACCCCGATGTTCTTCGCCTTCCGCGAGCGCGAGGACATCCAGACGGTCCTCGAGGAGCTCTCCGGCGGCCGGCTGCACTACATGTTCAACCGGGTCGGCGGACTTCGCGCCGATCTCCCCGCCGGCTGGACGGGACGGTGCGAGCGGGTCATCGAGACGATCAAGCCGCGGATGAAGGACATCGACGACCTGATGCTCGGCAACCCGATCCTGCTCGCCCGCACCCGCGGGGTCGGCGTCCTCTCCCAGGACCTCATCAAGGCGTACGGCGTCTCCGGCCCGATCGCCCGCGCGAGCGGCGTCGACGTGGACCTGCGCCGGGATGCGCCATACCTCTCGTATGGCGAGCTGTTCGTCCCCGGCGGACCGGGCAAGGTGGTCACCCGGCAGGAGGGCGACGGTATGGCGCGCCTCGAGGTCCTCCTCGAGCAGACCAAGGTGAGCCTCGACGTCGCCCACGCGTGCGTGCAGCGGCTCGCAGCGCTGCCGAGAGGGCCGGTCAACCAGCGGCTGCCCAAGGTGCTCAAGGTGCCCGAGGGTGAGTCCTACTTCGCGACCGAGAACCCGCTGGGCTTCAACGGCTACTACCTCGCGTCGCTGGGCGACAAGACCCCGTGGCGACTCAAGCTGCGCTCGGCCTCCTTCGGCAACGTCCAGGTGCTCTCCGAGATGCTGCCAGGTCAGCTGCTCTCCGACATGGTCTCGATCCTCGGGTCGATGTTCTTCGTCGTCGGGGACGTCGACAAGTAGCGCTCGCCGAGGACCCGGCCGTCAGTCCCGGTGCGACCCGGAGTCAGTCCCGGTGCTCGGGGTCGATGACCGAGGTCGGCTGATGGACAACCACCCGCTGCGTTCGTGTCGGCGCGCTCGCATGCCCGGCGTGGTCCCCGTGGTGGCCGTTCCCCGCTGGGTGCTCCTCGGCCGGTAGCCACGTGGGCGCAGGAGCCGGGGTCGGACCCGCCTCGATGGCCCTCGGTTTCGGGGCGGGGTTGGCCGCCGCCCACTCCAGATAGGCCTCTTCGGCCACAGGCAACGTCGGGAAGAGCATGTCCGTCCCGATGAGGTCGGTGAGCCCGGCTCGGCTCAGCGCGAGGAACAACGTGTGCTTCACCCGAGCCAACCCGAGCCGGACCCCGCGCCCGGCGAGGTCGGCATGGAGCTCCCGAAGACCGTCGGCCGCGGTGATGTCCACCTCGACATTGGCCTCGACGTTGAGGACGAACCAGCGCGTAGGAGTGTCCGGGAAGGCGGCATTCTCCTGGTCCACCACGCGCAGTGCCCGGCGCTGGAGATCTCCGACATTGGCGAAGAAGAGCGGGGCGTCGTACCGGAAGACGACCAGACCGGGGAGAGTCTCGGCGTTGGCATAGTCCGCGACATCGTGCATGCCTGGGACGCCGGGGACCCGGCCCAGGACGCCGTCGTTGGGACGGGCGAGGCGCTGGGCCATCTCAAGAACGCTGAGGGCGATCGCGATGCCGACGCCGGCAAGGATGCCGAAGAACATCGTGCCCAGGGTCGCGGCGGCGGCGAGGAGGAGCTCGCGACGACGGAACTTCGCCAGCCGTTTCAGCTCGCCGATCTTGACTAGCTTGGTCGCCGCGTAGATGACGACGGCGGCGAGCGAGGTCGCCGGCAAGTTGGCGACGAGCGGCCCGGCAATGAAGAGGACGATGACGACGCAGGCCGCCGCAGCGAGGGAGTACACCTGGGTTCGCGCGCCCGAGGCGACGGCGAGCGCAGTCCGGGATCCGGAGGAGGACACGGGGTAGCCCCCGAAAAGGCCCGCCAGCACGTGCGAGCCGCCGAGAGCGACGAGCTCCTGCTGCGGGTCGATGGTGTTGACCGAGCGGTCCTCGCCCTCGTCCAAAGGTGCCGGGAAGGCCCTGGCGACCAAGGTGTTGTCACCATAGGCGACGATGGCAACGCCGATGCCCGCCACGAGCAGCGACTGCACGTCCGACCAGGACACCGCAGGCATGGCCGGGAAGGGCAGTCCGGTGGGGACCGCTCCTACCACCTTGACGCCGAAGTCCTTGAGCTGGAGCACAGTCGCCGCGATGGTCGCCAGGGTCACGGCAATGAGGGGCGCGGGCCAGTTGTGCCGGACGAAGTGGATCCCGAAGATCACCACGAGCGTCGCCAGACCGACGAGCACCGTGTTGAGGTGCGCCTGGCCGACGACGTGGATGAACGACTGGATCTGCAGAACGATGCTCTCGCCCTCGACCTTGGTGCCGGTGAACTTGCCGAGCTGGCCCACCACCATGAGGACGGCAGCGCCGAGGAGGTAGCCGATGAGCAGCGGCTGGCTCAGCAGCTCGGCGATCACCCCGAGCCGGGCCAGCCGAGCGACGAAACACCACATCGCGACGATGAGGCTGAGCGCCGCGCCGAGCGCGATGGCCCGCTGCGGGTCGCCATTGGACATCGGGCCGATGGCAGTCCCGGCCATCAGCGCCACGGTGGACTCCGGCCCGACCGAGAGCAGCCGCGACCCCCCCATGAAGGCATAGGCGAGCAGGGCGGCCAGCGCGGTCCACAAACCGACGACCGCGGGTACGCCCACCATCGCGGAGTAGGCCATGCACTGCGGAACCATGTATGCCGCCACGGCAACCCCGGCGAGCAGGTCAGCCCGCAGCCAGGGACGACGGTAGCTCTGCAAGGTCTTCAGACCGGGGGTCGCGGCAAGGAAGGCCTTGACGAGGAAGAGGTCGTTCTTCGGGACGCTCTGGTACTCGATGGCAGGGCGGCGCTGGAGGACCGAGGGCTCCTCGTCGTCGGGCTCGCCCGCACCGTCGTCCGGGATCCCTCCGGTGGGGTCCGCATCGGGAGCCGGCGCCGCCGTCGTTGTCGCGCCGGCCCCAGGCGTCGGTGCCTTGCGCGCTGCTGACGACCTGGCCCCCGCGCTCGCTGACACCGTGGCCGCCGGGCTGGCTGGCGGCGTCGCCTCGTCGGGTGCGTCGACTGGACCTGGGGACGTCGGACTGGGCTTCTTCTTCGCCACTTCGCCTCCTTCGGTCAGCCGACGGGGTCGGGCACCGCGTCAGGCCCGAAGATACCGCGTCGACCCCGCGGCGTCTCGTGGAGTTCGCGCCCTGTTCACCTCGGCGGCTAGCGCGACTGCGACCACCCGGGGGACCGTCAAGGCCCGACCGCCGGGCCGCCCACCTCGCGCGTCGCGCCTACACCGCGCCCGCGGCGGTCTCGATCGTGGGCGGTTTGCGGTCGGAGTCGTCGATCCGGCACCACCGCTGAGCAACCAGGCCCGCGATGGCAAGTCCGAACCCAGCGGCCATGGTCGCAAGGATCGGCCACATCCGCTCCCGGACCGACGTCACGTCGAGGTCCGGCAGGTAGAAGAGGACCTGGGCGGCATACCAGCCGACAACCGCGGCGCCGGTGAGGGCCGCCGCCTGGGCGAGGACGACAGTGCGGGCGGCACGGACCATGCTCACCGGTCGGGGGCCGGCCGTGCCCGACTGGAGCTTCTTGACCTGGTAGCCCTCGGCGAGGACGACGCCGGAGGCGAGCAGGATGACGACGGAGGAGAACCAGCCCACGGACGGTACCGAGCTGCCCTGCGCCGAGAGCAGCCGAAGGACGAGCCAGCCGACGCCACCGACGACCAGCCCGACCATGACCAGAACAGCGGGGCGCACGCCGCGAGGGTCGTTCAGCACGTGGTCACCTCAGTGGATCCCACGCCGGGCCAACGCGGACCCCGGCCTCGTCGAGGTCGGCAAGCACGTCGCTGACCCGTCGGACGGGACCCCCGGCGAACGAGGCGGGTGCTTGGTCCCCCTGGCCGACGGCGGTGCCGGGCACCCGCAGGACCGCCGCGGGGTCGACGGCGTGCCAGGGCCGCAGCACGAAGGCACGCTCATGGGCCCGCGGGTGCGGCAGGCGCAGCTCGGGCTCGTCGCCGAGCACCTCCGAGGACGACCCCGGGGTGCCGTACTGGACGAGGTCGAGGTCGAGGGTTCGCGCCCCCCACCGGATGTCCCGCACCCGGCCGTGCCGCCCTTCGACCGCATGCAGGGCCGCCAGCAGCGGTCCGGGGGCCAGCGAGGTCCTGGCGAGGAGCACGGCGTTGAGGTAGACCGGCTGGTCCGGCCCACCGACGGGGTCCGTCTCGACGAGCGGAGAGACCGCAACAGGGGTGAGCCCAGAGACCTCGCGCAGGTCGTGGACCGCTGCGGCCAGAGTCCGCGCGGGGTCACCGAGGTTAGCGCCCAGGGCGATCACGACGGGGACATCGCGCTCGCGCCGGACGTGGACGAGCACGTCAGAGAAGTGGTGCGGGATGGGTGCGCTCGGCTTGTGGACGGTCACCTCGACCGCGGCGACGCGGTCGCGCGCCAGCGCGTCCTCGGCGATGCGTTCGGCGAGCGCCTCAATCAAGTCGTATGACGGTCCGGTAATTCGCGCGACGACATCGTCCGCAACTTCGCCGTAGTGGATGGTCTCCGACAGGTCGTCAGTTGCACCCGCGGCCCGGAGGTCGGTGTGCAGGACGACGTCGACGATGAACTCCTGGCCGTTGCGCTTCTCGTCCGGGAAGACGCCGTGATGGCCGACGGCTCGCAGCCCGATCAGGCGGATCTCGTCGCTCATCGGGCACGCTCCCACGCGTCGAGAACCTGGAGCGCGTCGATCGTGGACCGGACGTCATGGACCCGCAGGCCCCAGACGCCGGCCCGGGCACACAGCACGCTCGTCGCGGCCGTGGCGACATCCCGGTCGTCCATGGTTCTCGGGCCTTCGGCCTCGGTGCGCCCCACCGTGCCGAGGAAGGTCTTGCGGGACGCGCCGACGAGCACCCGATGGCCGAGCGACTCGAGCTCGCCGAGGTGGGCCAGCAGACGCCAGTTGTGCTCTGGAAGCTTGGCGAAGCCCAGCCCGGGGTCGAGGACCAGGGAGTCCGGGTGGATGCCTGCGGCCAGCAGCTCGTCGCGGCGGCTCCCCAGCTCGGCCATGACGTCGCGAACGACATCGTCATACCGGGCCCGGCGTTGCATGTCGACGCTGTGACCGCGCCAGTGCATGGCGATAAAGCCGACCCCGAGCCCGGCGACCAGGGCCGCCATCTGCGGGTCCGCCAGGCCGCCGCTGACGTCGTTGACGATCGATGCGCCGGCCCGGACGGCCGCCTCGGCGACCGGGGTCCGCATCGTATCGACGGAGACCGTCGCCCCGGCGTCGGCGAGCGCGGTGATGACGGGGATGACTCGGCGCAGCTCCTCGGTCTCGACCGGTCGGGTCGCCCCGGGACGGGTCGACTCACCGCCGACGTCGAGGACGTCCGCCCCTTCGGCGAGCAGGAGCATCCCGCGCTGGACGGCCGCGTCCGGGTCGAGCCACTGGCCGCCGTCGCTGAACGAGTCAGGGGTGACATTGACGACCCCCATGACAACCGGGCGCCAGGAGGGCCGGGCGGGCAGGGGGCGCCGCCCAGGCGAGGTCGACACGAGCGCCCTCAGTGGCGAGGGGCCATGATCAGGGCCATGGCCTCCGCCCTCGTCGCGGCGTCTCGCAGCTGTCCGCGGACGGCCGAGGTGATGGTCCGAGTTCCGGGCTTGCGGACCCCGCGCATCGACATACACAGATGTTCGCACTCAACAACGACGATGACACCGGCAACCTGGAGGTGCGCCTCGAGGGCCTCGGCGATCTGGGTGGTCATCCGCTCCTGGACCTGCGGACGGCGCGCGTAGAGGTCCACGAGCCGGGCGATCTTGGACAGCCCGGTGACCTTGCCGTCCGGCCCGGGGATATACCCCACGTGGGCCGACCCGTGGAAGGGCACCAGATGGTGCTCGCACGTGGAGTACACCGCGATATCCCGGACGATGATCATCTCGGAGTGGTCGATGTCGAAGGTCGTCGCCAAGACCTGGGCGGGGTCGGCGTCGAGCCCGGCGAAGAGCTCCGAGAACGAGCGGGCGACCCGCGCCGGGGTGTCGGTCAGCCCCTCGCGGTCGGGGTCCTCCCCGACGGCGAGCAGCAGCTCACGGATCGCGCGCTGGGCGCGCTCCACATCGACGGCCACGGGGTCAGTGTCCTGGTCCGGAGATCGTCTCGTCACCAGAGGCCGACAGCGGAGTCGCCGAGCCACCGGGCAGGTCGATGCGCTGGGTCGGGTCCACGCTGACCGGCGCGGCGCTGTCCGTGGGAGTCAGCTGGGTCACCTCGCTCGAGGCGGGTGCCGCCACGACTGGGGAGTCCATCGGCTGCGCGCTCGAGGGCTGAGCGCCATACGCGGAGGCACCGCTGGGCGGCGGCAGCTGCGGCCCACCATGGCCGTTGGACGCCGCGCGTTCGGCAGGAGTGAGCACCGGCGGGACCGAGCTCACCGTCCGCCCTTCGGCGCTGAGCCAGACCGGGCGCTCGGCACTCTTGCGCACCGGCTCGAAGATGGCGGCGAGCTGAGCGGCGTTGAGGGTCTCCTTCTCGAGCAGCTCGAGGACCAGCGCGTCGAGGATGTCCCGGTTCTGAGTGATGATGGCCCAGGCCTCGTCGTGGGCGTTGTCGATGAGGGTGCGGACCTCCTCGTCGATGACACCGGCCACCGACTCGGAGTAGTCGCGCTGGTGGCCGTAGTCGCGGCCGAGGAAGACCTCGCCCTGGCTCTGGCCGAGCTTGACCGCACCGACCCGCTCGGACATGCCGTACTCGGTGACCATCTTGCGGGCCATCGCCGTGGCCTTCTCGATGTCGTTGGCCGCGCCGGTCGTCGGGTCGTGGAAGATGACCTCTTCGGCGACGCGGCCGCCGAGGGCGTAGACGAGCTGGTCGAGGATCTCGTTGCGCGTGGTCGAGTACTTGTCGTCCTGGGGCAGGACCATGGTGTAGCCGAGGGCGCGGCCGCGCGGCAGGATCGTCACCTTGGTCACCGGGTCGGTGTGGTGCAGCGCCGCGGCGGCCAGGGCGTGCCCGCCCTCGTGGTAGGCCGTGATCTTGCGCTCCTTGGCACTCATCAGGCGGGTCCGGCGCTGCGGGCCGGCGATGACCCGGTCGATGGCCTCGTCAAGCGCTTTGTCGTCGATGAACTGCTGGTTGCCGCGCGCGGTGAGCAGGGCGGCCTCGTTGAGGACGTTCGCCAGGTCCGCGCCGGTGAATCCCGGGGTGCGCCGAGCGACGGCGAGCAGGTCGACCGTGGGGGCCATGGGCTTGCCCTTGGCGTGCACCTGGAGGATGCGGTGCCGCCCGATCATGTCGGGCGCCTCGACGGCGATCTGCCGGTCGAAGCGGCCCGGGCGCAGCAGCGCCGGGTCGAGGATGTCGGGCCGGTTCGTTGCGGCGATGAGGATGACATTGGTCTTGACGTCGAAGCCGTCCATCTCGACGAGCAGCTGGTTGAGGGTCTGCTCCCGCTCGTCGTGCCCCCCGCCCAGCCCCGCGCCGCGGTGCCGGCCGACGGCGTCGATCTCGTCGACGAAGACGATCGCGGGGGCATTGGCCTTGGCCTGCTCGAAGAGGTCACGGACGCGGGAGGCGCCGACACCGACGAACATCTCGACGAAGTCGGACCCCGAGATCGAGTAGAAGGGCACCCCGGCCTCGCCGGCGACGGCCCGCGCGAGCAGGGTCTTCCCGGTTCCGGGTGGGCCGTAGAGCAGCACACCCTTGGGGATCTTCGCCCCGACGGCGAGGAACTTCGCCGGCTCCTGGAGGAACTCCTTGATCTCGTGGAGCTCCTCGACAGCCTCGTCGCAGCCCGCGACATCCTGGAAGGTCACCTTCGGCATGTCCTTGGTCGCGAGCTTGGCGCGGGACTTACCGAACTGCATGACCCTGTTGCCGCCGCCTTGCATCTGCCCCATGAGGAACCAGAACAAGACGATGAGGAGCAGCACCGGGAGGACGTTGACGAGCAGGGTGCCGAACCAGCTCGGCTGGTCGATCTGGTCGGTGAACCCCTTGCTCGGCGGGTACTTGTCGAGCAAGGCGACGATCTGCGGACCACGGGCGGTGACGTAGTACGCGAAGACCTTCGAGGCCTCTTGGACCCCATCGGTACTCGATGAATAGGTCACGCCGGACTTGAGGTCGAGCTCCATCCGCTCGTTGTTGAGCAGCCGGACCTGGTCGACCTTGCCCGTGGAGATGAGCTGCTCGGCGGCCGAGGTGTCGATCCGCTGGTAGCCGGAGCTGCTCAGCATCGACAGCACGACCATCCCAACGAACAGGACGCCGAAGATGGCAAGGACCGGGGCTCGACCAAAACGCTTGACGTTCATGGGCTTCGGGGGTGGGCCCCGGTCCTCCTGCTCAGTAGGGAGTGCTCGGTTCAGTACGGAGTGCTCGGTAGTGACGATGATCAGCGGTGAACTGCTCAGCGATGGACTGTCGGCAGGAACGGACGCCTGCTGCGCTGGTCAACGTCTGGTCCCGCGGTCGTGTTCCGCCGCGCGGCGGGCACCTAACAATCTTCTCACGCGGTATGCCGCCCCGCCCCGACCTGCGGCAGCCCCAGCCAGGGCGCAACACTGCCGGTGTGCGCGTGCCGATCCCTCACCTGAGAACACGGCAGCCTCTCGAGCGGGAGTAGCGCTCCCCATCTGGCCTCACCGTCCGGCGGACGGCAGACCGGGGACCCCTGGCCCGCCTGCCGGGCAGACCGGGGACCCCTGGCCCGCCCGCCGGGCAGGCCAGGGGACCCGGGGCGGGGACCTCAGGTGGGCCCGGCCACCGAAAGCTGCCAGGTCACTGCGGCGCCCGGTGGAGCGCCCGGCGTGATGCTCGCCGTGAGGCCCCGCCGATGGACCACGGTGTGGTGTCGAGCGCAGAGGAGCGCGAGGTTGCCCTCGTCGGTGGGACCGCCGTCGGACCAATGTCGGTTGTGGTGCGCCTGGGTCCACGCGGCCGGAATGGTGCACCCGGGGTAGGTGCAGTGGCCATCCCTGAGCCAGAGCTTGATCCGTTGGCCCCGGGACACCAGGCGCCGAGACCGGCCGAGGTCCACCACCTGGCGGCTGCTGCCGAGGACAGCCGGGATGATCTCGGCGTCACAGGCCAGTCGACGCACCGTCTCAGTCGTGACCACGGCGCCGGCGGGCGTCAGACCGGCGCCGCGGACCGCCCCCGCCAGCGCGTCGAAGCCCATCGTCACGACGAGCTGCGTCTGCGCCATACCGGGCCGGGTCGGTGGACCGGACAGAGCCCGCTGAACCAGCTCGACGAGGGCATCGGCGCGACGGGTGGCCGCCGGCCGGGGGTCACGCGCGCCGGTGACCGGGTCGGGCTGCGGCCGGGACAGGCCCGCCACCGCGGCGTCGACGATCGCGGCGGCCTCAGGGTCGAGGACGAGGCGGTACTCGCACATGCCGGTGCCGGCGACCCCGGTGCGGTGGAAAGCACGGCTGGCTCGCTGCACATCGGCCTCGCGCTCAAGATCTGCGGCGGGACGAAGGTGGTTGAGGGCATAGCGCACCGCGGTGCGCAGCTGAGGCACGGTCAGCGCGGGTGCCGAGCGCACCAGGGTGGCCACCGTCTCGTCCAGCGCTCCGGCGTCGGCCAGCGGCCTGGCCTCCTGCGCAAAGTCGCCGATGAGCGCCCCCTTGACGACGCCGACCGCCCCGGAGGTCACGGCGTCTCGGAGCCCCGCGAGAGCCGGTTCGCGGCAGGCGCGAGCCAGCCGAGCGAGCCGGGCCGCCTCGGCGGCCTCCATCGACCCGGCCGCGCCGAGCACCCAGTCGGTGCGCGACAGCGCGCTCTGGACGCCGGTGCCCCGCTCGTCGGCCTCGATCACCACGGCGGCGGTCACCGCCTGGGCGGCTGAGACGACCTGGGCGGCCAGGGCGAGGCACTCGCCGAGCTCGTCCTCGCTCAACGCCCACAGCCGCCCACCGCCGTCCGGGCCCTGGGTCGCCGACGCGAGCGCGGCCGCCACGGCGCGCAGCACGCCGAGGACCGGGCGCTCGCCCAGTGCATCGGTGCTGCTCAGAGCCGGTGTCGACATACCCACATCGGATCATCGAGCACTGACAACCCACCCCGTCAGGAGGCCCCACGGAGCCGGGCAAAGGTCACGATGCGGTCACGATCTCGGACCCGCGAACGAGCCATGGAGACGGCCACCCGTCATTGCGCAACGAGTCGGAAGTTGCCCGTGTCGAGCACCGGGACATACCCGATCCGCCGGTAGACCCCGTTCGACGTGGGGTTGTCCAGGTCGGTGAAGAGGCAGACCTCCGTCGCCCCCAGCTCGCGCACGCCCGCTGAGGCCAGCGCCGTCGCCGCCCCCGCGTACCCTCGCCCGCGGTGGGTCGGCGGGGTGTAGACCGGTCCGATTCGCGAGACCCCGTATGCCGGGAGCCGCGCCCCCACCATCGAGACCACCTCGCCGTCCGGTGCCTCCCAGACCCACAGGGTGCGCTCCGCGATGCCCTCGTCGACCGCCGCACGGGCGGACGCCAGCTGCGCCGCGACATCCTCGCCCCGAGGAGCGGCGACCACATCGTGCACCTCCTCGCCGAAGGCGACCCGCCACGCGGCGAGCAGCTCTACGTCGGACGGCACCGCGAGTCGACCCTTTCCCGGTACTCCAACCGGGTATTTCAGTATGCCGAGCCGATAGAGGCGGGTCGGCGTGCTGAGGGCCACCTCGCCGCCACGAACCGAGGCGACCGTCTCCAGCAGCGCCCGGCAGGCCTCGACGGCACCGTTGGCTGCCTCGACCGGCTCGTCGCGCGCCAGCAGCATCGACCCCAGGGCGCGGGCCGCGGAGTCCGGCATCGGCAGGAGGTAGGTCGGGAAGCCCATCGTCCGCATCCCGGCCCCGACCACGAGCCCCCGGGCAGACCCAGCCGCGCCTCCGCCACCCCCCGCGCCGTCCTCCCGGACGACCAGCCACCACGGGGCGACGGAGCCCTCGGGTCCCTCCACCGAGGTTCCGGCCGCTGCCCGCCGCGCCAGCGAGGACACCACGGTCGACACGACGGGGTCCGCGGCGAGGTACTCCTCCGCGTCGGCGAGGAAGGCAGCTGGGTCGGTGTGGAAGGTCAGCTCCATGGACCGACCGTATGCCGCCGCACCAGCGACACGCACCCGCTTATCCCCCTTATCCGCCGGCCGTTCGCCTGGCCGACCCGTGCGGCCGCACGCCGGCATACCGGCCGGACCCAGCCCGGCCCAGAGGCAAAGTCAGGCGTAGACGTGCGGGGCGAGCGTGACGATCTCGCGAAGGTTCCGGTACCGCTCGGCGTAGTCGAGGCCGTACCCGACGACAAATTCGTTGGGGATGTCGAAGCCGATGTACCGCACCGGCACCTCGACCTTGGCAACCTCGGGCTTGCGCAGCAGCGCGCAGATCTCCACCGAGGCGGGCGAGCGAGACTCGAGGTTGGCCCGGATCCACGACAGGGTGAGCCCGGAGTCGATGATGTCCTCGACGATGAGGACGTGCCGCCCGGTGATATCGGCGTCGAGGTCCTTGATGATCCGGACCACGCCTGAGGACTTGGTCCCCGACCCGTATGACGAGACGGCCATCCAGTCCATCGGCACCGAGCCGGGCAGCGCCCGCATGAGGTCGGCCATCACGAGGACCGCCCCCTTGAGGATGCCAACGAGCAGAAGGTCCTTGCCCTGGTAGTCCGACCAGATCTGCTCGGCGAGCTCCTCCAGTCGGGCGTGGATCTGGTCCTCGGTGTAGAGCACGGAGGCGACGTCGTCACCCATGGCTTGAGCGTCCACTACAAACTCCTCGGTATGCCGACCCGGCGATCGTCGGTCGACGCGGCTGGTCACGGTGCGGAAGGTGGGGGCGAAGGGGGCGATGGGCTTCGGGGCGGACGAGTGACGTCCCCCATTCAACCGTGCCGACCGCCGGCCGGGCCAGGTGGGCGGCGTGAGCAGGGCCACGGCCCGGCCAAGGCCTGCCCGATCGCCCCCGGGGACGGCTACGAGGCGGGGCGGACTGGCTGCCGCAGGACGGTTCTCAGTCGCGCCGGGGGCGTCTTTCGGGGGTCGGAGAGGTAGATCTCGTGATGACGCCCCGTGGGCACCAGTCCCTGGGCCGGGAGGAACACGTCATGCAGCCGGGCGAGCGTTGGGCCTTCGTCGTCATATGACCCGCAATGGAGGATCTGGACGCAGCGCCCTTCGGTGAGACGCTCGAAACGCAACAGGTCCAGGGCAGGAAGGCGTTTCCTCCGCGCGACGACCACTGCCTCGTCGACCAGCGCGGGGGTGATCCAGTCAGGTTGGGCGATCATCATCGTCCAGTCCCACGCACCCTTGTCACGGGTGCGGAACACCCCCAGATCCTCGGCGGACCACAGCCCTTCCAAGGGGGCCACGGTGTGCGCTCTGCCGAGCTCGGCCTTGGCGAGGGCGCGAACGGCATACGAACTGCCATAGAGCGCCTCGACCGCCTCACGGTAGGCCGGTGCCGCGTTCGGGTCGCCATGACCGTCGACCATGAGGAAGCCGATCTCCGGCACGTCCACCATCGAGAAGTCATCGGCCGTCGGCGCATAGAGGAACCTGCGGTCCCGCTTGACGTCGTACGTCTGCATCGCGTTCTCCAAGGTGCGGACATGGGAACGGCCCGTGGGGAGCCGGCTCCGGCGAAGGAGGTCCGACGCGCACGCTGGACGAGACGTGCCTGCCCACGGGCCGCGGCGACTGCTGGGATTGCGGTCGCATCGGCGTCCCAGGTTCGGGACGCTGCGCTAGCGCGCAGCCACCTCACGAGTCCGATAGGAACTCACTATCTGACCACCTCCTCTCGCGTGTACCGACGACGGTATGCCGGTGTCCTCCGCTTCTCAAGGGGTTTCGACGAACGGCCCTGCGAGCCGCACAGGGCCCGGTTCTGTCAGGAACCGGAGGCCACGTCGGTCAGGGGCTGACGCCAGCAGCGGGCGGGAGGAAGACCACCGACCCGTCCGGCCCCGCCGAGCGGGCCACCGCGACCCCGCCGGGGAGCCAGACCGGACCCTGGCCGCGCCACGAGGTCACCAGCGCATCGAGCGCCGCCACGTGCGCGGCCGTCAGAGCCCCGGCCGGAACGCCCGCCTCCACCGCCAACAGCCGCCACACCCGGGTGCGCAGGGCCTGCGGAACCGCCGCCAACGCGGCGGCGGCAAGCGCGCCCGCGCCGAGGTCGGCCCGGGCCGCCGCCGCGGCAGCGTCCAGGTGGTCGGCGTCCACGCGCAGCAGCGCCGCCGTGCGTGCCAGCGCTGGGGCGACATCCTCCCCGAGGGTGGCGCTCACCTGGGCGAGCAGCTCCCGCACTCGAACCCGGGCGTATGCCGGGTCCGCATTGTGCGGGTCCTCCCACCATGTGAGACCGCGTTCTCGACACGCAGCACGGGTTTCGGCGCGCCGTAGCGCGAGGAAGGGCCGGGCGTAGCGCCCGCGTCGGGGCGGCATACCGGACAGGGACCGCGAACCCGACCCGCGCAGCAGACCCAGCAGCACCTGCTCCGCCTGGTCGTCGAGGGTGTGGCCCAACAGGACCACCGTCGCACCCACCCGCTCAGCGGCGGCATCGAGCGCCGCATACCGAGCCGCCCGCGCGTCGGCCTCGGGCCCTGACCCGGCGGCGGCAACCGACACTGGAACCACCTCCACGCGGGAGAGCCCGACGGCCATGCACCTACCCGCGGCCTCCTCGGCCACGGCGGCGGACCCAGCCTGCAGACCGTGGTCGACGACCACGCCGACGGCCACCACACCGGCCGCACCGGCCTCATCCGCGACTGCCGCTGCGAGCGCCAGCGAGTCGGCTCCTCCCGAGACCGCAACGACGACCCGTGACCCGGCGCCCAGGTCGGCAAGCACCGGCCGGACCGCCAGCCGGGTGGCGGCGATCCCCGGCGGTGGCCCGGTCACGGTCGCGAGCTCCGCCGCTCAGCCGTGGACGCGGCCGACCCACAGTCCGGGCGCGGCGATCTCGTCCGGCGTGGGCAGCGTCTCCGGGGAGGTCCAGACCGCGTTGAAACCGTCGACGCCGACAACCGAGGTGACCGAGCGGACGAACGTGGCGCCCTCGACATACTGCGCCATCTTCGCCTCGAGCCCGAGCAGCCGCCGGAGCAGGTTGTCGAGCGTCCCGCGGCCTTGACGGCGCGCGGTGAACCGGTCCCGGATCACGCTGACCGAGGGGATGACCTGCGGACCGACCTCGTCCATGACGACATCGGCGTGCCCCTCCAGCAGCGACATGACGGCGGTGGCGGCGGCGACCTTGGCGCGGTCCTCGGCGGTGAGAAAGACCCCGGCCAGGCCGGTCCCGCCGGAGGTCAGCGCCTGACGGAGGTTCTTCGACGCCTGGGCGAGCCGCTCGGTCAGCTCCTCCGGCGAGGGCGCGATCGACCCGGTGAGGTCCGCCATGAGGTCGAGGAGGTGCTGACGCAGCCAGGGCACGGCGGTGAACTGCACGCGGTGGGTCTCCTCGTGCATGGCGACCCACCGGCGGAAGTCGGTGGGGTCGACGTCGAGCTCGCGCTCGGCCTCGACGATATTCGGTGCCACGAGCATGAGCCGCGGGGAGCCAGAGGGCGCGAGGTCGTACTGCCCCAGCACCTTGCTCGACAGGAAGGCCAGCAGTGCCCCGGCCTCGGCCGCGGAGACCTTCGCACCCACGGCGCGCAAGGCGGCCGGACCGGTGGCCCGGTCCATCGTGGCGACGACCGGGTCCATGACGGCGGCGAAGGTCTCGACATTGGCCGCGACCCAGGTGGCCCGGTCCACGACGAGCGCCGGGCGGTCGTCGGGTGAGGTGAGCTGCGCTGTGGCGGCGACCGGCTCCCGCGCATAGGCGGCGGCAGCCTTGAGGTCGGCGACGACCGCAGCGACCTCGCGGCGGCTCACCTTCGGCCCCGGAGGGCTGAGCCGGGCACCGGTGGCCTTGGCGAACTCCCAGTCGACATACCTCGAGCTGGCGCCGACAGTGGAGGCGGGCTCGACCTCATTGGTGACGTCGCTGGTCATCTCGCCCCTTTCAGCGGCACCCGCACGCCGCGAGCGTGGCGGCGATCCGGTCGAGAACCGCACGTGCCGCCACCGTACCTTGCCCCGGCGCGCTCCCCTCCGCGAGCACGACGAGGGTGAGCACCCGGCCGTCGGCGGTGAGGACCGTCCCGGCCAGCCCCTGCACCCCGGTCAGGGTCCCGGTCTTCGCCCGGACCGCGCCGATCGCGGCCGCCGCGGCAGACGCGGAGAAGCGCTCCGCGAGCGTGCCGGACAGACCAGCGACAGGGAGGTCGGTCAGCGCCTGCGCGACGCCGGGCTGCGAGCCGTCGGCCCCGAGCTGAATGACGTCGCTGATCACCCGGGCCGGCACCTGGTTCTCCCGGGAGAGCCCGGAGGTGTCCACGAGCCGAACCGCCGTGACATCCACCCCCAGCCTGCCCACCGTCGCCCTGACCCAGGCGGCCGCTCCGGCGAAGTCGGTCTTTGCGCCGGCACGCGCCGCCGCCGCCCGGGCCAGCGACTCGGTGAGCCCGTTGTCGGACTCCAGCAGGGCGAGCCCGAGCTGCTCTCGAACCGGCGCCGACGCGACCGACCCGAGCACCTCCTGGCCAGGTGCGGGCGGGGCGGCGGAGCCGGCCACCTTGACCGTTACGCCGGCCGCCCGCAGCGCGGTGGCGAAGGCAGCGAGCGCCTGTGCAGGTGGGTCGGCCGGCCCGGGATGGGCCAGGGTCGCGCGCTGGGTCGCCAGCCCGAGCATGGCCACCGCGCTGGTGGTCCCCTGCGGGCGGTATGCCGATGGCCAGGTCGGTGCCGTCGCGGGGCCCCGGCCGAAGCTGAGGTCGAGCCCGAGGACGACCGAGGTGCGTCCCGCCGCCTTGAGCGCCGCCGCGACCTGGGCGGCGAGGTCCTTCAGCCCGGCGCGCCCGGCGACGGCGTCCGGGTCTCCGGAGCCAGGGGCGAGCAGGGTGTCCCCGCCCGCGACGAGGGTGATATGTCCTGGCCCGGGCCCGTCGACCACGGTGGTGAGGAAGGTCGTTGTCGGTGTCGTCGTCGACTCGATGGCCGCGGCGGTGAGCAGCTTGACGGTGGAGGCGGGGATCCGCGGCGTCGCGCCGTCGCGGTCCAGGAGCACAGTGCCGGTCAGCGCATCACGGACGACGACGGAGGTCGACCCGAGGGCGCCCGAGCCCGCCAGCGGGGCGAGGAGGGCGGCGAGCTTCTTCGGCGCCGGCTGCGGCGCCGCGGTCGCGACCGCATCGAGTGGCGCGGTCGGGTCGGCCAGCTGCCAGCCCAGGGTCGTCGCGCCACCAGGGGTCGGGGCCGGGCGGGGCGCCGCTACCGGCTTGGTCGTCAGCAGGCCGGGGGCGATGTCGGCGATATCGAGGGCGGCATACCCGAGCACCACCCCGAGCAGCGTGAGGACCGCGACGAGAACCCGGCGCACCACTCCCCCTCCCGACGCAATAGGCTCGGTCCACGAGACCTGGCAGCGAGCCTAGGTCATCGCGACGACAGCGATGGAGGGCTGCAGCGTGGAGTTCGACGTCACGATCGAGATTCCCCGGGGGCACCGCAACAAGTACGAGGTGGACCACGCCAGCGGGCGGATCCGGCTGGACCGCATGCTCTTCACCTCGATGAGCTATCCGTCCGACTACGGCTACATCGAGGACACGCTCGGCGAGGACGGCGACCCGCTCGACGCCTGCGTGCTGCTCGACGAGCCGACCTTCCCGGGGTGCGTCATCCGGGCCCGCCCGATCGGCGTCTTCCAGATGACCGACGAGGCCGGCGGCGACGACAAGATCCTCTGCATCCCGGCGGGCGACCCGCGCCAGGCGCATATCACCGAGCTCGACCAGGTCAACAAGTTCGAGACCGCGGCGATCGGCCACTTCTTCAACACCTACAAGGACCTCGAACCGGGCAAGTCGGTCGACTCGTCACGCTGGTTCGGTCGAGTGGTCGCGGAGCGGGTCGTCATCGAGGCCATCGAGCGGGCCAAGGCCGCCGGGATGACGACCGCGCGCTGGCGCTTCCCCGACAACCACTGAGGCCCGTCGGCACGCTATCTCGTATGGCGCGCCGGGATATCGGGTCCACCGCACGCAGACGGACTGCAGCGGCGGGCGAGCCGACCAACCGGTTCAGACGGTGCGGGGCACGGCGCCGGTCAGCCGCAGCAGCCGGCACATGAACTTGTGGCCTCTGTCGGCGTTCTCGGCGAACATCAGCGGGCAGCCTCCGTCGATGACGGTGACCCCGTGCTCCCGCCCGTATGCCGTTGCAGCGGCCGACACGCTGCCCGCTCCGAACGCACGGTGCATCCACACCATCGGGATGCCCAGGTCGACGACCTCGCGCATCGTCGCTTCGGCATGCTCCGGGCGGGTCCCGATGACGACCGCATCGACACCCCCGGGGATCGAGCGGAGGTCGGCATACGCCGGGTCGCCCTCGACCTGCGCGACCGTTGGGTTCACCGCAAAGGCGAGATAGCCGTTCTCCTTGAGCCACCCGTAGACGGCATTGCTGCCGTGGCCGCGAGGGGCATGCGAGACCCCCGTGACGGCAATCCGCCTGTAGCCGAGGAAGGTTCGTGCTGCATCTGCTGTTCGGGTCATGTCCGTGCTCCTTGCCTGACCGACCCTTCCACGGTACGCCGACGCGGCGTTCAGCGCTCGTGGACCGGGGCCGGCAGGTCGAGCGGCTCGGGGATGCCGGTGCGGGGGTGGAAGAGCTCCGTCAGGGCTGCGCCGAGGGCGGCGCCGACGAGCTGGGCGGCGACGAACCCCAGCACACTGCCGGGAGCGATGCCGGAGAAGCTGTCGGTCACCGAGCGCCCGATGGTCACCGCGGGATTGGCGAACGAGGTGGACGACGTGAAGAAGTACGCGGCGCCGATCCACGCGGGCACCAGAGCCGGACCGAGGCGACCGTTCCCGGTGCGGGTCAGGGCGCCGATGAGGGAGAGCAGGCCGGCGGTGGCGACGACCTCGCCGAGCCACTGGCCGGCACCGGTGCGCACATGCGTCGACGCGGTGATCGCCGGCAGGCCGTACATCAGGTGCGCCACCACCGTGCCCGCCACCGCCCCGAGCACCTGGGCGGCGACATACAGACCCGCCTCGGCCCAGGCCAGCTCCCGCCGGGAGGCCGCGACCAAGGTGACCGCAGGGTTGAAGTGGGCCCCAGAGACCGGGCCGAGGGACCAGATGAGGACGGCCAGGGCAGCGACAGTCGCGAGCGCGTTGATGAGCAGCTGGAGCCCGATGTCTGCGCTGAGCCGGGTGGCCATGATCCCCGAGCCCACGACGGTTGCGACCAGCGTCGCCGTGCCGATCCCCTCGGCGGTGGCCCGGCGCAGCACCGGGTGGGTCGGTTCGGACATGGCGTCGGTATGCCGCGGCGTGTTCGTCGTGTCCGCGGTCAGCAGCAGGTGCCGGAGGTCGCGGGCAGGTCGAGGAAGGCACGGACGGCCGCGAGCGACTCGGGCCGGACGGTCCAGTGCACCCAGCGGCCGCGCTTGTCGCGTGCCACCAGGCCGGCGTCGTGGAGCTTGCGCATGTGGAAGGACAGCGTGGGCTGGGTGATGCCGAGGGCGTCGGGAAGATGGCAGGCGCACGCCGTCCCGGCCTCCGACTCGGCGAGATAGCGGAGCAGACGGACCCGGGTGGGGTCGGCGAGGGCCTTGAAGACGTCGGCGAGCACGTCGGCCTCGGTCGCCGGGAGCAGCTCGCAGTCCGCCCCGGCGCAGCAGAGGTCGGCCTCCACCGGAGTCACCTGGATGCGGGTCGTCGACATGGGCCCCACCGTACTTCCTCACATTGACAATCGTCCATGCGTCCTTGGGGCTCACACCCGTGCAGCGTCCGAGGCTCGTTCGACCTAGGGTGGCTGGATGGGCACGAGGATCCCGATCGCCGTCGCCGTGCTGGTCCGCGACGGCTTGGTGCTTCTCGCGCATCGACATCCGCTCCGCCGGTGGTACCCCGACTGCTGGGATCTCGTGGGCGGACATGTCGAACGGGGCGAACTGCCGGTGGAGGCCGTCGTCCGGGAGTGTCTCGAGGAGCTTGGCGTCCGAGCGCACTCCCCCACGCCGTTCCCGATGCCCTTCAGCGATCCAACGCTGGAGCTGCACGCGTTCCTCGTCACGAGCTGGGAGGGCGAGCCGGCCAACTGCGCCCCAGATGAGCACGATGACCTCCGGTGGTTCACACCGGCCGAGCTCGAGGGCCTGACCATGGCTGACCCCCTCGCGATTCCCAGCATCCAGACCGCGATCGCGAGGGCCGCGGACTGATCGGTCGTGGCGACGGGCGCATGCCGCCCCTGGGCGGAGGGTCAACCCGGCACGGGCCGGGGCCGACACCGTCAGGCCTGAGGTCGACCGACGTAGCTGAGGGCGATCATCATGCCCGCCTCGGCGTGGTACATGTTGTGGCAGTGGACCATCCAGTCCCCGGCGTTGTCCGCGTCGAGCACGATCGCCAAGGACTGCATCGGTGCCATGAGAACGGTGTCCTTGCGCAGGCCCGACGGCAGGGCGAAGGTGTGCCCGTGCAGGTGCAGGGGGTGGGTCATCATCGACATATTGACCGCGTTGAGCCGCAGCCGCTGCCCGGCCCTGACCGTCAAGGGTTCGTTGCGGCCGTATGGGGCGCCATTGATCCCCCACCGATAGGGCTCCATTGAGCCCTGCAGGGTCAGGCCGACCTCGGCATCGGGGGTCCGGCTGGGCAGCCGGGACGACTCCGCCGGGCGCAGCTGTGAGCCGATCAGCACCTGGCCGGTCGAGGCGAACGCGTTGAGGGCCGGTGGCCCGTCAGGGGCGACCGCCGTAAGAGAGAAGGCCGGACATGTAGTAGATCGAGGAGATCTTCACGACATCCCCGGGGTGGGGCGCGTGGATCATCTTGCCGCCGCCGATGTAGAGACCGACGTGGAAGCTCGACGGGCCGGAGCTGCCGTAGAAGACGAGGTCACCGGGGCGCAGGTCCGCGATGGCGACACGCTGCGTCTGGTTCCACTGGGTCCCGGTGTAGTGGCCGAGGTACACGCCGGCCTGCCGCCACGCCATCATCGTCAGGCCCGAACAGTCGAAGGCGTCCGGTCCGGCGGCCGCCCAGACATAGGGCTTGCCGAGCTGGGCGTAGGCGTAGGCGACGGCGCTCGACGCGCCACCGTGACCGGGCCCGGTCGTCTCGGTCGAGGTCGGGGTGCTGCTCGATGACGAGCTCGAGGACGACGAGCTCGATGACGACGAGGAGCTCGACGACGACGCCGTCGTGGGCTTTGGCCTGTGCGCCTCTTCCTCGCGGAGCCGTTCCAAGCGGAGCCGCTCGGCCTCCTCGCGGCGGCGCTGCTCCTCGGCGGCCAGGCCCTGCTGACGCTGCTGCTCCAGCTCCACGGAGGTCTTCCGCAGAGCAGCGACCTGGGCGACCAGGGCCGCCTCCTGCTGGGCGACTGCGGCGGCCTCGGCCTCGGCGGCGGCGACCGTGGCCTTGGCCTCGTCGGCCGCCTTCCGGGCCACCTCTGCGGCGGCCACCGCACGGGCGCGGGCCTCGTCGGCCGCCCGCTGGAGGGTGGCCAGGAGCATGGCGGAGGACTGGGCCTCACGGAGCACGCGGTCGCGCTCGGTGCCGACGGCCTCGATGCCTGCGGCGCGGTCGAGCACGGTCTGGGGGCCACTGTCGGAAAGGAAGATGCCGAGCTGCCCGAGCGAGCCGGAGTCCTCGTAGACGCCCGCCGCGTACTGGGAGAGCAGGAGGGATGCCTGGTCGGCCGCGCTGCGTGCGCCATCGGCCTTGGCAATGGCGTCGGCCGCGGCCGCATCCGCCTCGTCCGCGGCGAGCCTGGCGCCGTTGTAGGCCTCGGCGGCGACGCCGGCAGCGTTCTGGACGTCGACGAGGTGGATCCGCAGCGCAGCGAGCTGGGCGTCGAGTGCCGCGACCTGTCCCTCGGCGGTCGTCACGGCGGCCTGGGCGCGCTGGACGTCGTCGGCGGAGGGATAGGCCTGGTCGGCATACGCAGGGACGATGGCCAGCCCCAGCAGGGCTGCGAGGACGACGGCGACGGTGCGACGCCGGATGGTGAGCGTGCGCACGGACCTAGGTTCGCCGACCACCATCACGTCCTCTCGTCACCGGGCAGGCCGACGGGCGACCCACCATTTCCTGCCCCGAGACTATGGAGATTTCGTCACACAGGAAACAGCAGTCACGCCATTCACAGGGACGTTTCCGCAGGTCAGCGAATTACACAACTGTATTTCGATAAATGACAGCCGTGTTTTTCCACGGGTCGCGCGCCGTCTTCGATCATCCGTATGACGCATCCGGCGTTCATAACGAATTGATAACGACGATCGGGGCCCAGTCGTCGCGGCCAGGATCAGGAGACGAGGTGGGCGCCGCTCTTGAGCGCCTTGCCGAGACGTTGCCACGGCCACAGCCTGTCCCACGCGCCACGTCAGTTACCTCGCGGGCGTCGACGGCCGGGTCACCATGAATCCGTTCAAGTGACCAGCCCAGGATCCACGCGCCGAACCCCGGGACGATACAACGCCCTCCGGCGGACCGGAGGGCGTCATCTGAGCCGCCTTGGGGAGTCGAACCCCAGACCTATTCATTACGAGTGAATCGCTCTGCCGACTGAGCTAAGGCGGCGGGTGCCCCCTGGGGCACGGCTGTGAAGTATACGTGTCCGCATGCTCCAGCAGGAAACCGCGCACCACCCCACCCCTGCCGCCCCGGTCGAGCAACGACCAACGGACCTGGCACGGCAGCCGGTGCCTCGGCGTGAGCCGGAGCCGCCTCTCCACCGAGAGATGGTAAATGGCTGGAATCGGGCCAGTGTGGGCTCGCCATACCAGCCATTTGCCATCTCTCGCTGGGGCGCGGCGCCATACGAGAACCCGGGACCACTCATGGAACCGACGTTCGCCCGCCTCCGTCCAAGCGGCATGGAGACCACCTCGACCCAGCCCGGCCCCAGCACCCCCACCCCCTCCGCCCCAGCTCACAACGCCCGGCCGCGGACCAGGCCGCTCGCACTCGGTGCCGCGGCCCTCGCCGTCGCGCTCGCCTTCAGCGTCGGCCTGCTCGTCTCCGGCCGAGGCGGAGCGGCCGTGGCCGCGCCGACGACCTCGATGGCTCAGCTCGCCGCCTCGGCCACCGGCAACCCCCAGGGCATCACCGTCGTCGGCACCGGCACCGTCCAGGGCACCCCGGACACGCTGCGGCTGCAGATGGGCGTCAGCACGACCCGCGGAACGGTCGGCGACGCCCTGGCCGCCGCCAATAGCGCCGCCGCGCGAGTCTTCGAGGCGCTGAAGAAGGCCGGGGTCGACGACAAGGACCAGCAGACCTCCGGCATGTCGATCTACCCGCAGTACAACAGCTCCGGGTCGAGCATCACCGGCTATGTCGTCACCGAGAGCCTCGTGGTCACCTTGCGTGACCTCAAGACGGCTGGCGCGACGATCTCCGCCGTGGTCGCCGCCGGTGGCAGCGACGCGCGGGTCAACTCCATCGGCCTGGACATCGACGACACCAGCTCGCTGCTCACCTCGGCGCGAGCCACCGCCGTCGCGAACGCCAAGACCAAGGCCCAGCAGTATGCCGACGCCGCGGGTCGGCCCCTCGGCAACCTCATCGACCTCACCGAGACCGTCAACCAGCCGACCCCCCAGCCGTACTATGCCGAGGCGACCGCGGCCGGCGCGGACAAGTCCATCGGGGCCGTCCCGATCAAGAGCGGCAGCCAGGATGTCGTCGTCGTGGTGACCGCGACCTACGCCATCGGGTGAGGTGCGCAGGTCAGTCCGGAGTGCAGCGCAACCCGTCCTTGGGGACCGTGCCGTCCACGAAGTAGTCGTCGATGGCGCTGTTGATGCACGACGACCCGCGTTGGTATGCCGTGTGCCCATCGCCCTCGAAGGTGAGCAGGACGGCGTTGTCGAGCTGCTTGCGCAGCTGCACCGCCCACTCGTAGATCGTGGCGGGGTCACGGGTCGTGCCGACGACGACAATCGGGGCGCTGCCAGGTGCGTGGACCGGCGCGGGCTTCGAGGTCGCGGGCACCGGCCAGACCCCGCAGATCGCCTCGCCCCAGGCGAGGAAGCGCCCCCACAGCGGCGCAGCGGCCGCGTACTCCACGGCATGCGCGTGGATGGCGGCGAGATCGGCGGTGTCGGACTGGTCGAGGCAGTTCACCGCGCTGATGGCCTGGAGCATGTTGCCGGAGTACGTGCCGCTCGTGCTGCGGTCGGCGTAGTAGTTGGCCAGCCGCTGCAGCGCGGTCCCGTCACCGCGCAGGGCCGAGGCCAACGCGTCCGTGAGCACGGGCCAGGAGGTCTGGTCGTACATCGCGACCGCAATGCCCATGGAGGCCCAGCCCTCGGTGAGCTCCGTGACCCGCGGGTCGCCGCTCACCGGCAGCGGGGTGGCATCCACTCGGGCAAGGAAGTCCTGGATCGCCGTGAGAGCGGCGTCGACCGACTCTCCCAGCGGGCACTTGCCCTCGGAGACGCAGCTCTCGACATACGCCCGGGTGGCCCGGTCGAAGCCGACCGCCTGACCCTTGGCGACCTCCGCGGAGGTGAGGTCCGGTGCGACGACCCCGTCGAGGACCATTCGGCCGACCCGGGTGGGAAAGAGCCCCGCGTATGTCGCCCCCAGTAAGGTCCCGTAGGACATGCCGAGATAGCTGAGCTTCTCCTCGCGCAGGGCCGCTCGCAGGACGTCCATGTCCTTGGCCACCTCGACCGTCGAGACGTGGCCGATGACGTCCGGGTTGCGCTGCGCGCAGGCCTGCCCGAAGGCGCGAGCCGAGTCGAGGAAGGCCAGCTCCTCCGCCGGAGTGTCGGGTGTGGGCTCGCCGCCGAGGTAGGTGTCCATCTGCGCGTCGTCGAGGCACCGGATGGGGGCGCTGCGGGCAACGCCGCGCGGGTCGAAGCCGACGATGTCGACGTCGTCGCGCACCGACCGCCCGACGATGGTGTTGGCGAGCTTGGCGAAGTCGACACCAGACCCACCCGGTCCGCCCGGGTTGACGACGATCGAGCCTCTCGCGGACCCGGAGCGCGCGGGCACCCGGAGCAGCGCGATGGCGATCGTCTTGCCCGTCGGTGCGGCGTAATCAAGCGGCACCGTCAACGCGGCGCACTCGCCGCCGGTGCACTTCTGCCAGCTCAGCGTCTGGGAGTAGAACGTGGCCAGCTCCTCGGCGCCGGACGGCACCGGCAAGGGCGTCGTCGGGGTGACGCGCCCGCTCGGCGTCCCGCCCCCGAGGACCCCGCGGTCGCGCAGGGTGCCCGTCAAGGCGAACCCTAGGCCGATAGCCAGGGCGAGGACCGCGACGACCGCGAGCGCCCGGCGCACGCCACCCCCACGTCGCGGCGGCGGGGCCGCCTCCGGCACACCAGACCAGACCATGGCGGCAACCTACCCCGCGGACCTGGGCTCGACGCGCAGCGACAGCGCCATCGCCTCGAGGGCAAGCAGTGGAGCGACATTGGCGTTGATCCGCTCGCGGGCCAGCCCGATCGCGTCCATGCAGGCAAGCAGGCCCTCGGGCCGGAACGCCCGGGCCACGGTCTGCACCGACTCCACCGCGTCCTGGTTGACCAGCGCGACCGGCGTCCCCAGGTGGACCAGGAGCGCGTCGCGGTAGACCGACAGCAGGTCGAGCAGCGCGCGGTCGATGACATCGCGCCCGAACCGGGTCGCGCGGGCCTTCTGCTCGCGCTCCAAGGAGCTGAGCTGAGCGCGGACGTGCGGCGGCTGGGTACGCGCCGCGGCATCGGCGCCGAGCAGCTCCATGAGGCGGGCCCGCTCGGCGGCATCGCGCTCGGCCGAGGCCGCCCCGGACTCCTCCTCGGCGATCGTCGCGAGGTCATGGGCGGCCCCGATCGCGTCACCGACCGACCGGATCGCGCCGGCCATGACGATGACGTCCCGGCGCCGGATCCGGGCCCCCTCGTCGCGGGCGAGCCGCCGGGCCAGACCCACGTGGCTCTGGGCGGCGCGGGCGGCATACCCGGCCATGGCGGGGTCGACGCCGTCGCGCCGGACGAGCAGGTCCGCGACCGCCTCGACGGGCGGCGTACGGAGCCGCACGTGCCGGGTGCGCGAGCGGATGGTGATGATGACGTCCTCGGTCGATGGGGCGCAGAGCAGCCAGACCGTCCGCGCGGTCGGCTCCTCGAGGGCCTTGAGCAGCGCATCGGCGGCGCGCTCGGTGAGCCGGTCGGCGTCTTCGACGAGGATGACCCGCCAGCGCCCGACCGAGGGTCGCAGCCCACCCTCCTGGACCAGCTCGCGGGCCTGCTCCACCTTGATCGACAGGCCCTCGGTCGCCAGAACCCGGACGTCGGCGTGCGAGCCCTCCAGCGCGGTCCGGCATTCGCGGCACTCCCCGCACCCACTTAAGGGGCACTGCAGCGCCGCCGCGAAGGCCCGCGCCGCAACCGACCGGCCGCTGCCCGGTGGCCCGGTGAAGAGCCAGGCGTGGGTCATCCCCTCGCCGGTCCGGGCCGCCCGGTCCAAGGTGGTGACGACCTGCTCCTGCCCGATGACGTCGTCCCAGACGGTCATGGCTGCACCGGTGCCCGGCTCGGCGCGAGAACCTGCACGGGAGCCCGGTCCGCCAGCAGCGCAGCGACCCGCTCGCGGACTGCGGCCCGAAGCACGGTCCGCCGCTCGCCGGCGTCGAGGACGAGATAGCGCTGGGGGTCGGCGGCGGCGATATCGAGGAAGTGTTGCCTCACCCGGGCGTGGAAGGCATCCTGCTCGCGCTCCAGCCGGTCGTGGACCAGGCCCCGCCGGTCGCGGCCGAGCTGCGGGGTGACATCGAGGACGACGGTGAGGTCGGGGAGCAGCCCACCGACGGCCCAGTGCTGCAGCGAGGTGATCTCGGCCACGCCGAGGTCGCGGCCGGCCCCCTGGTAAGCGATCGAGGAGTCGGCGTAGCGGTCGGTGACGACCACCTCGCCGCGCTCGAGCGCCGGACGCACGAGGGTGTCGACGTGATGGGCCTTGTCGGCGGCGAAGAGCAGCGCCTCGGCCCGCGGGCTGACGTGGTCGCCGTGCAGGACCAGCTCGCGGATCTGCCGCCCCAGCTCGGTGCCGCCCGGCTGGCGGGTGACGAGGACGGCATACCCCTGGTCGGTGAGCCAGTCCCTGAGGAAGGCGACCTGGGTGGACTTGCCGGCCCCGTCGCCGCCCTCGAAGGCGACGAACAGCCCGCGGTGGGCGGGCTGCGCGGCGGTCATGTCCGAACTCTAGGACAGCGGTATGACGCCCGCCGCCCCGTACGCTGGATGGGTGCCCCGTTCGACCCTTGGTCCCCCCCGTCCCAATCTCCCGCGCAGCCCCCGGCGCACCCCGTTGCGGGCACCCGCCGTGCTTGACGCTGTCCTCGTCGGCCTCGCCCTGGCCGCGTGCACCCAGGCCCCGGCGGCCGGCCCGGCCCGGACGTCGACGACCGGTATCGCCGCCTCGGTGACGTCCACCGCCACCCCGAGCCCGTCGACCTCCACCTTCGTGCCGCGCACGGTCACCGTCGTCATGACCGGGGACGTCCTGCTCCACAACACCGTGGTCTGGCAGGCCCAGCGCGACGCAGCCGCGACCGCCGCCAAGGAGCCGCACGGGCTCACCTTCGGCCCGATCTTCGCCGACCAGAAGGCGGCGGTCAGCGCCGCGGACCTGGCGATCTGCCAGCTCGAGACCCCGTTCGCCCCGCCCGGCGGCCCCTACACGTCCTACCCCGTCTTCCAGGTCCCCCAGGACGTCCTTGGCACCCTCAAGGACATCGGGTATGACGCCTGCACGTCCGCCTCGAACCACTCCCTCGACGGGGGCTTCGCCGCGATCGTCCGGACGGCGGACGCGCTCGACGCCTACGGGCTCGCCCACACCGGCACTTTCCGCACCGCGGCGGAGGCCGCGACACCGCTGGTCATCGACGCCGGTGGAGTCAAGGTCGGGCTGATCAACTTCGCCTACGGGACGAACGGGATCCCGGTGCCGGAGGGCAAGCCGTGGGCGATCAACCTCATCGACATCCCGGCGATGCTCAAGGCCGCCCACGCGGCGAAGGCCGCCGGGGCCGATATCGTCCTCGCCGCGGTCCACGCCGGCGACGAGTACGGCCGGCTCCCCTCCGAGGAGCAGAGGCAGGTCGCCCAGGCCCTGACCGCCTCGCCCGACGTCGACCTCGTCTACGGGCACCACGTCCACGTCGTCCAGCCGTTCGACCGGGTCAACGGCAAATGGGTCGCCTACGGCCTGGGCAACACCGTCGCCGACCAGGCCCAGGCCGGGAAGCGCGAGTTCACCCGCGGTGAGGCGATGGCGCGGTTCACCTTCACCGAGACCGCTCCCGGCCGCTTCGAGGTCTCCCTCGCTGAGGTGCTCCCCGGCGCGATGGGTTTCCAGCCGCCCATACGGTATGTCGACCTCGGCCGGGTGCTCGCCGACCCGGACGTCTCCGCCTCGCTCAAGGCCCGCTACCAGGCCGTCCGGGCGGACGTCATCAAGGCGGTCGGGATGCTCGGTGCCTTCGACAAGGGCCTCACCATCGGCAAGTAGCGGCCGGGCGGCCCACCGAGGCGCTCGAGCGGGTCCAGAGCCTACGCGGTGCCCGCGCGTCGCTCAGCGCGGTCGGCATTGGCGTGGATGGCGTCGTGGACGTACTGCGCCATACCGGCCTTGATCGTCTCGTACGTCCGGGTGAACCTCGGGTCGGCGAGGTACAGGTCGGCCAGACCCCGGTGCATCGCCGTCGAACAGTCGTAGAACCGGTCGTGGATCGACCGCCGGTGCGCCTCGGCCGCCTCCATCGCCGCCTCCGAGGTCGCCGGCAGCCCGGCGTCCATCGCCGCGACGAAGGCCGCCCCGACGGCCTCCTGCTCGGCCTTGACGAGCGCCCAGTCGGCCTTGGTGTAGCGCGTCGTCCGGGCCGCCGACTGCTTCCAGGCGTCGGTCGCGCCCCAGCGCTGCTCGGCCTCCTGCTGGTAGTCCTCGGAGAATCCGTCGCCGAAGAGCTCCTTGAGGTCCTCGGTCGTCGCGGGCTGTTCTGCCATGGCGTGCTCCAATGCTCGGTCGATTGCCGCGACGAGCCCGCCGAGCTCGTCCAGCCTGGTGAGGACCGCCGCCCGCTGGCGCCGCAGGTGCTCGACGACCGGCACGTCGCCGTCGAGGAGCTCACGCACCTCGTCGAGCCCGAAGCCCAGCCGCCGGTACACGACGATGGTCCGCAGCCGCTCGAGGTCGGCACCGGTGTAGAGCCGGTAGCCGGCATACGTGCGGGTACTGGGGGTCAGCAGGCCGACCTCGTCGTAGTGGTGCAAGGTCCGCACCGTCACGCCGAGCTGCTCGGCCACCTGCCCCACCGTGAGCTCCACGGCGCCAGTGTGGGTCGTCGTCGCGGTCATGTCACCTACCGTGCGGCCTCACGTCGGGTGAGGGTCAAGCCGGTATGCCGCCCTCCCGGTATGCCGTGCCCGACGTCGACCCTGGCCGGCCGGTACTGACTCAGACGATCCCGTGGTCGCGGGCCCACATCGCGGCGCTGGTGCGGTCGGCCACCCCGATATTGCGGAAGATATTCGCCAGGTGGGTCTTCACCGTCCGGTCGCTGATGCCCAGGGCCCGGGCGATCTGCTTGTTCGCCAGTCCCCCGGCGACGAGGGAGAGGACCTCCCGTTCCCGCAGGCTCAGGCCGTCGATCCGCCCTTCGGCGACGGCGGGGGCCGCGGCGGCAGGGGCACCGAGCCGGGGGTCGGTCGAGCCCCCGGGGAGCAATGCCCGAGCCATCCGCGGGTCGATCGGTGCGTGACCGACGGCGGCCGCGCGGACCGCGTCGATGACATCCTCGGGGTCGCTGTCCTTGATGAGATAGCCGATCGCCCCCGCGGCCAGGGCGGCGGCGAAGCGGTCCTCCTCGGTGAAGGACGTCAGGACGACGACGTGGGCGTCCGGGGTCTGCTCGCGGATCCGTCGGGTCGCCTCGATGCCGTCCATGACCGGCATCGACAGGTCCATGAGGACAACGTCCGGGGTCAGGCTCGCCACCACCGGCAGGGCATCCGCGCCATTGCCGGCCTCACCGACCACCTCGACGTCGTCGGCAAGGTCGAGCAGGGCGCGTAGCCCGGCCCGGACCAGCTGGTGGTCGTCGACGAGGACAACTCGGATCGTCATACCGGTTTCTCCGTCCGGTTGAAGAGGGTAAGGCTCCACCGTGTTCCGCAGCCCGGGGCGGTCGTCACCTCGAGCCGACCGTGCGCCTCCGCGGCCTGGTCGCGCAGCACCCGAAGGCCCAGGTGTCCCTGCGGCGGGCTGTCGAGCACCGCGGCCGCGTCGAAGCCCACGCCGTCGTCGGCGATGTCGAGCACCACGGCGCCGTCGGCGACCCCGCGGCGCACGCTGATCTCGACCGCCGTGGCCTGGGCATGGCTGACGACATTGCGCAGCGCCTCCTGGGTGACCCGGTAGAGGTGGCGTTCGTCGCTGTCGTCGAGCAGCGCCAGCGCACCGGGGTCGAGGTCGACCTGGACGCGCAGCCCGCGGGCCCGCACCCCGTCGGCGAGGTCGGACAGGGCCGAGGACAGGCCCGCCCGGTCCAGCGACGGTGGGTAGAGGTCCACCAGAAGCGAGCGCAGCGAGCCGACCGTCGAGCGGACCGTGCCCACGGCCTCGCGGATCTGGGCCGCGAGATCGGTGCGCCCGTCGGCGGCGGCGAGGGAGGCCACGCGGGAGACGGCATACGAGGTGGCGACGAGCTCTTGCACGGGGCCGTCGTGCAGGCTGCCGGCGATCCGGCGCCGCTCGTCCTCCGAGGCGGTGACGGTCTTGCGGAGCAGGACCTCGCGCTGGGCAGCGGCGTGGCGCAGCTGGCTGACCAGGCGCCACAGAACGGGGGCGAGGAGCACCCCGAAGAGGATGAGCGTTGTCGCGAGCAGCCCGGCGATGGCGCGCCATAGCTGTTCGGTGCGCTCGGCGACGGGCTCGTACTTGCTGTAGACCTCGAAGAGCAGCTCGGTCCCGGACGAGGTCCACACCGGGCGGTAGGCCTCCAGGAGCTTGCCCATGTCCTTCTCAAAACGGTTCTCGGGACCGACCGAGTCGGTGACAACCGCCCTGGTCGAGGGGTGGGCCAGCGCGGCCCGCTTCTCCGGGTCAAGGGGAAAGGACTGGCCGATGAGCTGCGGCTCGTCGGAGTACACGATGACCCCACTCGGGGTCCACAGCTTGACCCGGACGATATCCCGCGGGAGGACGCCGCGACGGACCGCCGCGTCGAGCTCGGCGAGTGCCGCTGGGTCGCCCGCGACCACGGCGTCGGTGACATGGGGCTGGACGACCGCGTCGGCCAGCAGACCGACGATGTCAGCGCCACTGTGGATCGCGTCGCGCTCGGCCAGACGTGAGGCTGCCACCACACCACCGAGCGCCACTAGGACGAGGACGACCAGGGCCGTGGCCGCCATCCGGAGGATGACCCGGCGCGCCGAGGGCACGTCGTCGAGCGACGGCGTGGACACCTCGGTGCCGTCCCAGACGAGCACCGTCGGCGCCTCAGTGCTCAGGGGACTCGGCCTCCGTCTCGGCCGGCCTATTCGGCGCCTCAGCGTCGTCGGACCTGTCCGAGGACTCCGAGCCACCTGATCCGTCCGAGGCGTCTTCCCCGCCGGGGCTCTCGTGCGCCGGTTCGGCGCTGTGGTCCTCGCTCGGCGAGGTCGGGTGATGCGAGGGGGTGCCCCCGCCGGCCGAGCCGCCCGTGGTGCCGGAGTCGTCGACCTCCTCCTCGTCGTCCTCCCTCGACGTGGTCGGGTGCGACGTGGGGACCTCGGTCTCGGCGACGATCTGCACGCTCGACGCTGGGAGGACGACGGGGACGTCCTCGGAGAAGGACTCGTTGCCCCACACCCCGAGCACGGCGGGCACGAACGAGAGCACGGCGGCGAGAACCACCGCGACGCGCTTCATGGTCGAGCTCCCATCATGCCCCGATCATCGCAGGTCACCGACGTCGATCGCCGCCCTTGCCCCCAACTGTGGGCACCGGTGGCGCCGGTGCGCCATACGGAATGGGGACTAGGCCATTCGGCCGCCTCGGTCAGCCGCGGGCGGCGCGGACCGAGTCGAAGATCAGCGAGGTCTCGGCGTGGACGACGCCGCCCCGGCTGGTCAGCTCGTCGAGGACGAGGTCGCGCAGGGCGTCGGCGGACTCGGCGCTGACGTGCACGAGATAGTCGGTCGCGCCGCTGACGTGGTACGCCGCGATGACCCCCGGCACCTCGACGACCGCCGCGCGGAAGGCCTCGAGGTTGGCCCGGACGTGCCCGGCGAAGCGCAGCGCGACCATGGCCTGGATCGGCCGACCCAACGCGGTGAGGTCGACGTCGGCGTGGATCCCCCGGATGACGCCGCGCTCGCGCAGGGCGCGCAGCCGGGCGCTGCACGTTGACTCGGCCACACCGACGCGGCGGGCCAGCTCGGAGTTCGGCATCCGGCCGTCGGCCTGGAGCGCGGCGACGATGGCGCGGTCGACGTCGTCCAGGCTCGGCGCGGGACGGTCCGTGGGCCGCGGCGTCCGCAGAACCTTCGGTGGCCTCGGGGGTGGGGTCGGCATACCTGTGGATCCTACGGACTTGCTGGCCTCATGGAAGGTTTCCACTGTCCCGCTCCCCGATTGCCGCAGGATCATCGACCATTGACGGTATGGTGACGCAGCCCCTGACCCCCGCTTCGGCAGCGGTGCACGCCGGTCGAGACGACCTCGGCGGGTCGCACGTCCCGACGATCGACCTGTCCAGCACCTACCCGATGGCCAGCATCGAGGCCGGCGGTGCGGCATACGAGACCATGGCGGTCGGCGGCCGGCCCCGGCCGGGCGACCCCCTGGTCTACCAGCGGCTGTGGAACCCCAATGTCGACCGCTTCGAGCAAGCCGTCGCCGTCCTCGAGCAGTGCGCGGAGGCGGTCGCCTTCGCCTCCGGCATGGCCGCGGTCAGCGCGACCCTGCTCGCCACGGTCGCCGCCGGACGTCCCCACGTGGTCGCCGTCCGCCCCCTGTATGGCGGCACCGACCATCTCCTCGCCACGGGGCTGCTCGGGAGCAAGGTCAGCTGGGCGGCGCCGGCCGACATCGGACGCCACCTTCGGCCGGACACCGGTCTGGTCATCATCGAGACGCCGGGCAACCCGAGCCTCGACCTCGTCGACATCGCGGCCGTCGCCGCGGCCGCCGGGGACGTGCCCGTGCTCGTCGACAACACCTTCGCCACGCCGGTCCTCCAGCAGCCGGCCCGCTTCGGCGCGACCCTGGTCCTGAACTCGGCGACGAAGTTCATCGGCGGTCACGGTGACCTCCTCGGCGGCGTCGTCGCGACCACCCCGGAGTGGGCCGCCCGGCTGAGGGCGATCCGGGCGATCACCGGCGGTCTGCTCGCGCCGACCTCGGCCTACCAGCTGCACCGCGGGCTGCAGACGCTGCCGGTCCGGGTGCACGCTCAGACCAGCACCGCCGCCGCCCTGGCCGACTGGCTCGGAGCTCACCCCGCGGTCGCGACGGTTCACTACCCCGGCGCGCCCGGGTGCGACCCCCTGGGCCTGGTCGGGCGGCAGATGTCCCGTCCGGGGGCGATCCTCGCCATCGAGGTGCGCGGAGGGTATGCCGCTGCCGCCCGGGTCGCCGCGGCCTGTCGACTCGTCACCCACGCCGTCTCGCTCGGCGGCGTCGACACCTTGCTGTGCCACCCCGCGGCGCTGACCCATCGACCGGTCGCGCCCGAGGCCCGGCCGTCCGCGGCGCTGTTGCGGATCTCGGTCGGGCTCGAGGCTCTCACCGACCTGCAGGCCGACCTCGATCAGGCGCTGGCTACCGCGTAGGCGCCGCCGGGCCGGGGGCCCCCCTCGGGTTGCCGGCTTCGCCTTTGCGTCGCCTGCCTCGGAAATGTGTGTGGGCCTCGGCTATTTCCGAGGCCCACACACATTTCCGAGGCTGAACTCGGCATGCTCCCGCTCTTAGGACATCCCTACGCCGGAGGTGCCGAGATGCTCTCGGGCCCAGAGCGCCGCGCTGGTCCGGTCGGCGACCCCGATCTGCCGGAAGACCTTGCCGAGGTGGGCCTTGACGGTGCGCTCGCTGATCCCCAGCTGCCGGGCGATCTGCTTGTTCGCCATCCCCTGCGCGACGAGGCTGAGCACCTCCGCCTCGCGCCCGCTGAGGGTGTGCCCGGCCGCGGGGGTCTGGGACCCCGGCAGGAGGGCCTGCGCCACCCGCGCGTCGATCGGGACATGTCCGGCGGCCGCCTGACGGACCGCGGAGATGACGTCCCGGGGGTCGCTGTCCTTGAGGAGGTACCCCACCGCGCCCGCAGCGAGCGCGGCCTGGACGCGGGGCTGGTCTGCAAACGAGGTGAGCACGACGACCCGGGTGTCGACCCCGGCCGCCGCGAGCCGCCGGGTGGCCTCGACACCGTCGACCCGAGGCATCGACAGGTCCATGAGCACGACGTCGGGACGCTCGGCCACGGCCAGGTCGACCGCGGCATCGCCGTCGCCGGCCTCACCGACGACCCGCAGGTCGTCGACGGACTCCAGTAGGGCGCGCAGCCCGGCTCGGACGAGCTGGTGGTCGTCGACCAGAAGGATGGTGATCACGGGGTGGGACCTCCGGTGCGAAGCGGAACGGCGAGGCGCCAGTGCGTGCCGGCGTCGGGTGCTGAGGCGACCTCGAGGGTCGCGCCCCGCGAGTGGGCGGTGTCGATGAGGCTGCGTAACCCGAGGTGCCCGGCCTCGAGCGCTCGAAGCGTCATCGGGACGTCGAAGCCGACCCCGTCGTCGACGACATCGAGGACGACCTGGTCCGGCTCGACGCGCACGCTCACCTGGGCCCACCCCGCCTGGGAGTGGGTGGCGACATTGCGCAGGCACTCGCGGGCCGTGCGGTAGATGAGCCGCTGGTCCACCGGGTCGAGTGTCTCCGCCAACCCCTCGGGCACCGAGACCTCGACGTCGATGCCACGAGAGCGCAGCGGAGCGGCCAGATCGGTCACCGCCTGGGTGAGCCCGGCGGCGGCCAGGCTCGCCGGGTAGAGGTCGACGAGGAGCGAACGCAGGCTGCCGACGGTGCCGCGGACCGATCCTTCGGCGGCCCGGACCGCGCGCGCGACCTCGGCCTCCCCGCGGGAGTCGGCCCGCTCCGCAGCACCTGCAACGGCATACGCGCTGGCGACCAGCTCCTGGACGGGGCCGTCGTGGAGGTTCACGGCGATCCGGCGCCGCTCTTCCTCGGAGGCGTCGACGGCGCGTTGGAGGAGCGCCTCGCGTTGGCGGGAGGCACTGCGCAGGCGGGTGACGAGGCGCCACAGCAGCGGGGCCATCAAGGTGACCAGGAGCAGCACGGTGCTGACGAGGAGCCCGGCCAGGCCGCGCCGCAGCTCCGCGGCTCGCGCCTCTACCGGGGCGTAGTCGCCGTAGACCTCGAACATCAGCTGGTGCCCGTCGGGGGTCCACACCGGCCGGTACACCTCGAGGAGACGCCCCTGCAGGCGCTCGAACTCGTTCTCCGCGCGGCTGAGATCGGAGACCTCGGCGCGGGTCTGCGGGCTGGACAGGGTCTCCTGCTGCTCGACGTCGAGGACGAAGGTGCGCCCGATGAGGCGGTGGTCGTCGGCATACACGACTGTTCCGTCGGGGCGCCAGACCTTCACCCGGACGATGTTGTTGGGCAGGACCGAGCGGCGGACTGCTTGGTCCAGGCTCGCGATGGCGGCTGGGTCGGCATCGACGAGCGAGTCGGTCAGCGCGGGGGTGACGACCGAGCGGGCGAGCAGGTCGGCAGTGTTGGCCGCGTCGTTGATCGCCTCGTGCTCGGCCAGTCGCGAGGTCGCCACCGTCGCTCCGACGGTGACGAGGAGGACCAACGCCGCCGCGATGAAGAGCAGCTGGCCGAGGATCCGACCGGATGAGGGGATGTCGGCCGCCGGATCGGCCGCCGAGCCGGAGGTGAGGGTGACGAAGCCGGGCAGCCCGGACGGCGTACCCGAGTCGGCCTCGGGTACGCCATCCATGGGGTGCTGGCTCATCGGCTGTGTCGTCCGTTCTTCAGTGGTGGGAGCCTTGATGCCCGGAACCACTCGAGTCGTCCGACCCGTGGCCCGAGCCCGAGCCTGACCCGGAGGACGTCGAGTCGTCCGACCCGTGGCCCGAGCCCGAACCTGACCCGGAGGTCGAGTTGTCCGAGCCGTGGCCCGAGCCGCCATTGTCCTCCGTCGTGGCACTCGCCGTCGCGGTCGGCGTCGGGTCGTCGGCTCCGTGGCCACCTCGAGTTCCGCCGTGGTCGTCGCCGATGTCGACAGGGTCGGTGCCATTGTCGTCCGTGCCGTGATCGGCGCTGTTGTCGTCACCGGGTTCGGTCGAGGCGTCGGTGGGTCGCGAGGTGGGGCTCGACGACTCCGAGGAGGTGGCCAGCTGGGCGTGGGCCGGGATCTGCAGCGGGACGCTCTGGGACAGGCTCGGGTTGCCGACCAGCCCGATCGTTGCCGGGAGCAGGGCCACGGCCGAGGCCAGTGGCCAGAGGATGCGCCTCATCATCGTCATCACCTTTCGGGGCCAGGGGTGGCCGGGTCAGCCGGCAAAGACGACGCGGCCGCGGCAGGTCTCGCCCGTGGCGGCATTGGTCGCGACGCCGACGATGGTGTCGGTCCCGGCGACATTGGGGATGATCCGCGAGAAGGTGAACGACCCGCTCGGAGCGACGGTGGTCGCGGTGCCGGCGGCCACCCGGACGCCGTTGTCGAGGATCCGCACCGCCCATGTCTGGCCGACCCGGTTGCTGTCGACCTCGTACTCGACCTGGATCCGGCCGTTGTCGGCCTTGGCCTTGAGCTTCCATGTCGAGGCGATCGAGCAGGAGCCGGCGGAACGGACCTCGAGGCCCTTGGCCGAGGCGGCGGGGGCGGCGGTCACGCCGACGGCGACGAGAGCGGCGAGGGCGGAGCCGGTGGCGAGGGTGCGGATGGCGGACATGGTGGGTCTCCTTGGGTTGTCGGGGACCCCCGGTGGGTCCCTCGGGTCAACCCTGTGTCCGGGCCGCGGGCAGCCACCATTGGGCTTTGGTCGTAGGACCAGGTGCGCCCATCCGGCCGTATGCCGCCCGCAGATCCGGCCGCACCGCCCCGCGCACGGCTCGCCCTTGTGCCAGGCGAGCCGTGCGCCACTACGAGGTGGGACGCCGCCTCGGGGCCGCTGCCTTGCGCGGCGCAGCCGCAGTGGCCCGCGTAGTACTGGCCCGAGTTGCAGTGGCTCGCCGCGGCGCCGCGGCCTTCTTCGCCGGGGCGGCCCGTTTGCGGGTCACCGGTCCCCGGGCGCGCTTGTCGGCGAGCAGCTCGAAGCCCCGCTCGGGCGTCATCGTTGCGGGGTCGTCGTCCTTGCGCAGCGTCGCATTGGTCTCCCCGTCGGTGACATAGGGGCCGAAGCGCCCGTCCTTGACGACGACCGGCTTTCCCGACACCGGGTCGGGACCGAGCTCACGCAGCGGCGGGGCTGCCGCCGATCGGCCGCGGGTCTTCGGCTGGGCGTAGATGGCCAGCGCCTCGTCGAGGGTGATCTCGAAGAGGGCCGACTCCGAGGTGAGTGACCGGGAGTCCGAGCCCTTCTTGAGGTAGGGGCCGTACCGCCCGTTCTGCGCCGTGATCTCCTCCTGGGATGCGGGGTCGACACCGACCACCCGAGGCAGAGACAGCAGCCGGACCGCCGTGTCCAGGTCGATCGAGGCGAGCTCCATGTCCTTGAACAGCGAGGCGCTGCGGGCCTTGGCCTTCGACCCCTCAGGGAGGACCTCGGTGACATAAGGGCCGTACCGCCCGGCCTTGGCGACGACGGAGTTGCCGCTGTCGGGGTGCGTGCCGAGCACCCGGCCGTCGTCGGCGCTGGCCTCCAGGGCGGCCCGGGCGATCGCCGGGGTGAGCTCGTCGGGGGCGATATCGTCGCCGATGGTCGCCCGGCGCGGTTCGGCCAGCGGGACGCCGTCGGCGTCGGCGACCTCTTCGACATACGGGCCGTAGCGGCCGACGCGCAGGACGATGCCCTCCCCGATGGGGATCGTCGAGATCTCCCGCGCGTCGATCTCGCCGTGGTCGTCGACAAGATGCCGCAGCCCCTCGAGCGACTGTGCCTCGTCGCCGAAGTAGAACCGCCGCAGCCAGGCGACCCGCTCCTCGTCGCCATTGGCGATCCGGTCGAGGTCCTCTTCCATCGAGGCGGTGAAGTCATAGTCGACGAGGGTGCCGAAGTGTTCCTCGAGCAGCCGGGTCACCGCGAACGCGAGCCAGGTCGGCACGAGGGCCTGGGCGCGAGTCGTCACGTACCCGCGGTCCTGGATCGTCCCGACGGTTGCGGCATAGGTCGACGGGCGCCCGATCTCGCGCTCCTCCATCGCCTTGACCAGGGTCGCCTCGGTGTACCGCGGCGGGGGGTTCGTCGTGTGGCCGTCCGCCTCGGCCTGGGTCACCGCGAGCCCGATGCCCTCGCCGAGGGTGGGCAGTCGCCGCTCCTCCTCGGCCAGGTCGCGCTTGCGGCGCGCCTGGACCTCGTCACGACCCTCCTCGTATGCCGCCAGGAAGCCGCGGAAGGTGATGACCGTCCCGGAGGCGGAGAACTCGACCTCGCGGGCGGCCTCGACGCCGTCGAGGGTGGCGACGATCTTCACCGTCGCCGTTGACCCGACCGCGTCGGCCATCTGGGAGGCGACGGTGCGCTTCCAGATCAGCTCGTAGAGCGCCATGTCCTCGCCGCGGAGCTGGCCGGCGACCTGGGCGGGCGTGCGGAACGTGTCGCCCGCGGGGCGGATCGCCTCGTGCGCCTCCTGGGCGTTCTTGACCTTGGTGGCGTAGCGGCGGGGCGCGTCCGGGACATAGGCGGCGCCATACAGGTCGCGGGCCTGGGTCCGCGCGGCGGTGAGGGCGGACTCGGACAGCGTCGTCGAGTCGGTCCGCATATAGGTGATGTAACCGTTCTCGTAGAGCCGCTGGGCGACCCGCATCGCGGTCTTGGAGGACATCCGCAGCTTGCGGGACGCCTCCTGCTGCAGCGTCGAGGTGGTGAAGGGCGCCGAGGGGCTGCGCCGGTAGGGCTTCTCCTTGACCTGGCCGACGGTGGCCCGGCCGGCCGCCGTGACGCCGTCGGCGATCGCCCGCGCCGCCGCCTCGTCGAGGTGGACGACCTTGTGCGCGGTGAGCTCGCCGGTGTCGGCGAAGTCCTTGCCCGTGGCGACTCGATGCCCGTCGACCCCGGTCAGCCGGGCAGTGAAGGCGTCCCGACCGGTCGCGGCATCGGTGGCGAACTCGGCCTCGACGTCCCAGTAGGACGCCGCTCGGAAGGCCATCCGCTCGCGCTCCCGCTCGACGACCATCCGCATCGCCACGGACTGCACCCGGCCGGCCGACAGCCCCGGACGCACCTTGCGCCACAGGACCGGACTGACCTCATATCCGTACAGCCGATCGAGAATCCGCCGGGTCTCCTGGGCGTCGACCAGCCGCGTGTCGATATCGCGGGTCTCGTGCAGGGCCCGGGTGATCGCCTCGCGGGTGATCTCGTGGAATACCATACGTTTGACCGGAATGCGTGGCTTGAGCGTCTCCAGCAGGTGCCAGGCGATCGCCTCGCCCTCGCGGTCCTCATCGGTGGCGAGATAGAGCTCGTCGGCGTCCTTGAGGTACCGCTTGAGCTCGGCGACCTTCTTCCGCTTGTCCGCGTCGACGACGTAGTAGGGGATGAAGTCGTTGTCGACGTCGATGGCGAACTTGCCGAAGGGCCCCTTCTTCATGTCGGCGGGCAGCTCCGAAGGTGTGGGCAGGTCGCGGATGTGGCCGATCGAGGCCTCGACGTCGTACTCCCCACCGAGATATCCGGCGATGGTGCGCGCCTTGGGCGGCGACTCGACGATGACGAGCTTGCGCCCCTTGCCTGCGGCCATGGTGGTCCCTTGCCTTTCCGGCCCGAGCGTGTGCAGCGGATTCGTCGCTGCCTCGACACGGTGAGCCGTGGGACACCGTAGCGCCTCCCGTGCCGTCACGCGCCAGCGGAGCCCCGGAAGAGCCGCGAGCCCGGGCGTGTTCACCGGAGGTGACCTTCCCTACGCTCTATCTCAGCCACGGCGCGCCACCCCTGGCCGACGACCCGATCTGGCCCGGCGAGCTGGCGCGCTGGTCGGCCTCGCTCACACGCCCCGAGGCGATCCTCATGGTCTCGGCGCACTGGGAGGACGCTCCGATCGCCGTCTCGTCGACGACCGGCGCACCCCTCGTCTACGACTTCTGGGGGTTCCCCGAGCACTACTACCAGGTCAGGTATGACGCCCCGCCGGCTCCTGCCCTCGCCGAGTCGGTCGTGGCGATGCTGAGCACGCCTGCCACCTCGGTCCAGCGCGTCGAGTCCCGAGGCCTCGACCACGGAGCGTATGTCCCCCTCGTCGAGATGTACCCCGACGCCGAGATCCCGGTCCTGCAGCTCTCGCTGCCCACACTGGACCCGAGCCGTCTGTTCGACATCGGCCGGCGACTGGCGCCGCTGCGCGAGGACGACGTCCTCATCGTCGGGTCCGGCTTCACCACGCATAACCTCCGGCTGGCGGTCTGGGGCGACACCGCCGGGGCGGCCCCGGGGTGGTCCCAGGAGTTCGACGCCTGGGCCGCCGAGGCGATGGCCGCCGGAGACATCGAGGCCCTGCTCCGGTTCGCCTCGTCCGCACCCAGTGCGGCGCTCGCCCACCCCCGCACCGAGCACTGGGCGCCGCTCTATGTCGCGCTCGGCGCGGCCCACGCCACCAAGGGCGCGATGAGCGCGCAGAGCGTCATCGACGGCTTCTGGTACGGGCTGTCCAAGCGGTCCTGGCAGCTCGGCTGACCGGCACCCCCGGGGAGGGTCGGCCGCGGCGAGGTGGCCCGGTCGTCGACTCAGGTCCGCGCGGGGCTCGCGCCGATCGGGGTGCTCGATGTCTCCTCGTCCACGGCGGCGCCGGAGTACTGCGCGGCATACAGGCGGGCGTAGGCGCCGCCGGCGGCAAGGAGGACGTCGTGCGAACCTTGCTCGACGATCCGCCCGTTCTCCATGACGAGGATGACATCGGCGTCCCGAATGGTGGAGAGCCGGTGCGCGATGACGAACGAGGTGCGGTCGGTGCGCAGCGCGGCCATTGCGTGCTGGACCAGCAGCTCGGTCCGGGTGTCGACCGAGGACGTCGCCTCGTCGAGGATGAGCAGGTCCGGGTCGGAGAGGAAGGCCCGGGCGATGGTGATGAGCTGTTTCTCCCCCGCGGAGATATTCGACCCCTCGTCGTCGAGCTTCGTGTCGTATCCCTCGGGCAAGGCATGGACGAAGCGGTCGACATAGGTCGCCCGCGCCGCCGCGACGACCTCCTCGTGGGAGGAACCCGGTCGGCCGTACGCAATATTGTCCCGGATCGTCCCTGCGAACAGCCAGGTGTCCTGGAGGACCATCCCGATCCGGTCGCGGAGGTCGTGTCGGGTCATCGCGGTGATATCGACCCCGTCGAGGGTGATCCGGCCACCGTTGAGCTCGTAGAAGCGCATGACGAGGTTGACCAGCGTGGTCTTCCCCGCCCCGGTCGGCCCGACGATGGCGACGGTTTGCCCCGGCTGGACGACGAGGTCGAGGTGCTGGATGAGCGGTTTGGTCTCGTCATACGAGAACGAGACGTCCTCGAAACGCACCTCGCCGCGGTGCCCGGCACCGTCTGCGTCCGCGACCGGCGCGACGGCATCCGGCGTCTGCTCGGGCGCGTCGAGCACCTCGAAGACCCGCTCCGCCGAGGCGACCCCGGACTGCAGGAGGTTCGCCATCGAGGCCACCTGTGTCAGCGGCTGGGTGAACTGGCGCGAGTACTGGATGAAGGCCTGGACGTCGCCGAGCGAGATCTGCCCGGAGGCGACCTTGAGACCACCGATGACGGCGACGAGCACGTAGTTGAGGTTCCCGACGAACATCATCGTCGGCATGATGATGCCGCTGACGAACTGGGCCCCGAAGGCGGCGGTGTAGAGCTCGTCGTTCTTCGCCGCGAAGGTCCGCTCGACCTCGGCCTGCCGGCCGAAGACCTTGACGAGCTGGTGGCCGGTGAAGGTCTCCTCGATGATCCCGTTGAGCTCACCGGTGGCCGCCCACTGCCGCACGAAGAGCTTCTGGCTGCGTTTGCCGATCGCCGCGGTGACCAGCACCGAGATCGGGATGGACACCAGGGCGACGAGCGCGAGCAGCCAGGAGATCCAGAACATCATCCCGAGGACGGCCAGGACGGTGAGCAGGGAGTTGAGCAGCTGCGACAGGGTCTGCTGCAGCGACATCGAGACGTTGTCGATGTCATTGGTCACCCGGCTCAGCAGCTCGCCGCGGGGCTGGCCGTCGAAGTAGGACAGCGGCAGCCGGTTGAGCTTGGCCTCGACCGCCTCCCGCATGCGGAACATCGTCCGTTGCACGACCCCGGTCAGCACCCAGCCACTGGCCCACATGAACAGGGCCGACGCGACATAGATGAGGAGCACAGCGAGCAGCACCCGGCCCACGGCGGAGAAGTCGATGCCCTGGCCGGGGACGAAGTCGACCCCGCTGAGCAGGTCGGCGATATTGCCCTGGCCCTGAGACCGGAGCTGGTCGATGACCTCCTGGCGGGTCGTCCCCGCGGGGACCCGCCCGGCAAACTGCCCCCCGAGCAGCCCCGCGAAGATCGAGTCGGTCGCCTTGCCCAGCACCTTGGGGCCGACCGAGGCCAGCCCCACCGCGACGACCGTCAACGCGAGGATGAGCAGCACCCGCGCCCGGTCCGGCGCGAGCCAGCCGAGCAGCCGTTTGGCCGAGGGGCCGAAGCTCATCGACTTCTCGCCCGGCATACCGAGCTGCATGTGCGGCGGCCCGCCTGGGCGGCGCGCACCCGGGCCACGACGCTGTGCGGCGGCCTTCTCCTCGGCCGTCACCACTCCCTCGCCACTCATCGGGTCGTCACCTCCTGCGCCGCGCGCTGGGACACGACGATCTCCTGGTATGTCGGACAGCTCTCGAGCAGCTCGTCATGTCGGCCGAGCCCGACGATCTCACCGTCCTCGAGGACGACGATCTGGTCGGCGTCGATGATCGTCGAGACCCGCTGGGCGACCACGATGACGGTGGCCTCCCGGGTCACCGGTCGCAGCGCGGCGCGGAGCCGAGCATCGGTTGCGGTATCGAGCGCCGAGAAGGCGTCGTCGAAGAGGTAGATATCCGGGCGCCGGACGATGGCGCGCGCGATGGCCAGGCGCTGGCGCTGCCCGCCGGAGACATTCGTCCCGCCCTGGGCGACGTGCGCCTCGAGCCCGCCGTCGAGGGCGCCGACGAACTCGTCCGCCTGCGCGATCCGCAGCGCCTCCCACAGCTCGTCGTCGGTCGCGTCGGGCTTGCCGTACCGCAGGTTCGACGCGATGGTCCCGGAGAAGAGGTAGGGCTTCTGCGGCACCAGGCCAAGGTGCGCCCAGAGGCGGGCAGGCTCGACGTCGCGGACGTCCTGACCGCCGACGACGACCCGACCACCGTCGGCGTCGAAGAGTCGCGGGATAAGCCCGATGAGGGTCGTCTTGCCGGCGCCGGTCGAGCCGACGATGGCCGTGGTCCGGCCCGGCTCGGCGGTGAACGAGATGCCGCTGAGGACGCTGTGCTCGGCTCCGGGGTAGCGGAACTCGACATTCTCGAAGGTGACCTGCGCCGGCGTGCTCGGCTCGGGGGTGCTCCCCGTCGGGGGGATGACCGAGGACTCGGTGTCGAGGACGGCGCCGATGCGCTCCGCGGACACCGAGGCGCGCGGGATCATCATCGACATCATCGTCGCCATCATCACGGACATGAGGATCTGGATGAGGTAGGCCATATAGGCCGTCAGGGCCCCGACCTGCATGTCGCCGGCGTCGATGCGGTGCGCGCCGAACCACAGGACGGCGACCATCGACAGGTTGAGGATGAGCATGACAATGGGGAAGACGACCGACATGAGGCGTCCGACGCTCAGCGCCGCGCCGGTGAGGCTCTGGTTGGCCTGGGCGAAGCGGTCCTCCTCGAAACGCTCCCGGACGAAGGCCCGGACCACCCGGATGCCGGTGATCTGCTCGCGGAGGATCCGGTTGACCGAGTCGACCGAGGTCTGCATGATCCGGAACTGCGGCAGCATGCGTCGCAGGATGAGGCCGACCGCGATGGCAAGCAGCGGCACCGCGACCGCGACGAGCCAGGACAGCCCCACGTCGGTCCGCAGCGCCATGATGACCCCGCCGACCATCATGATCGGGGCGCCCACCATCATCGACAGCGCCATGAAGACGACCATCTGGATCTGCTGGACGTCGTTGGTGCTGCGGCTGATCAGCGTCGGCGGGCCGAACTGGGCGACCTCGCGGGCCGAGAACTCGCCCACCCGGTGGAAGACCGCGGCCCGGGTGTCCCGCCCATAGGCCATGGCGATCCGGGCCGCGAGGTAGACGGCATACACACTCGCCGCGATCTGGACCACGCTGATCGCCAGCATGACCGCACCGACAGCCATGATGTAGCCGGTATCGCCCTTGGCCACCCCGTGGTCGATGATGTCGGCGTTGAGGTTCGGCAGGTACAGCGAGGCGATCGTGCTGACCAGCTGCAGCACGACGATGACCGAGAGGGCCCGGCGGTGCGGGGCCAGTCCGGATCGGATGAGTCGCCAGAGCATGGGGCTCCTTGGGATCGGTTCGGTATGCCGGCCCAGGGTGGACCGTCACCCCGCGTAAGGGTCAAGGGGTTATCGGGTGGGCTAGCTCTGCAGGATCGGTGAGAACGCCGTGGAGGAGCAGGTCGACCAGTCCCTCGGGGGTGAGCGGCAGGCCGATCTGGGCGGGGTGGACGCTGGCGAGGACGAGGCTGCCGAGCACCCGGATCACCTCGGGGACCGGGAGTCGGAGGCGGTCCGCGTCCGGCCGGAGGAGGTCGGCAAGCAGCTCCTCGGCACGGGCGACGACGGTGTGGTCGATGAGGGTCCTCGGGTCGTGCGGGCGCTCACCCTCAGGAGCGGCGTGGAGCACCCCGAAGACCTGGATCATCCGGCGCGCGACGTCCTGCCAGATCCGTACGGCGGCCTCGAGCCGCTGGTCCAGGGGCAGGCCGGGGTCGATGGCGGCGAGCTCGTCCAGGTGGTCGGTCCGCCGGAAGGCGCTGCGCGCCGCGGCGACGACGAGAGCGTCCTTGCTCTCGAAGACCCGGAACAGGGTGCCCTCGGCGACGCACGCAGTGGCGGCGAGCTCGCGGGTCGAGGCAAGGAAGCCCTTCTCGAGGACGAGCGGGAGCACGGCGTCGAGGACGGCCTGGCGGCGCTGCTCCGGGGGTAGCGACGGGGCGCGAGCACACATGCGGCTACTCTAAGTGAGTGAGCACTCACTCACAAGTTGTTCGACCGAGGCCGCTGGCGGCATACCTGTCCTCGCTCCCCCGCTGCGACGCCTTCGCCTCCCACCAAGGGTGGGAAAAGCACCGTATGGCGCCCCGGACCGGCGACATAGCGTGCTTTTCCCACCCTTGGTTGGCGAGAACGGGGACGCGACCCAGTCGCGAGCGGTCGCACAGCGGCACCCGCTTGTCCTAATCCCGCGCCCGGGGTGTTCCCTGGGGGGCACCGGCACCGACGAAGCCTTCAGCGACGAGAGCTTCGAGGGTCGGGAGGACCTCGCGGCGGACGTCGCCGGGCGCTCGGTCGAGCAGGGCCGCGATGGCGTCGATCGCGGCGCCGGCGGGGAGCGACCCGTCACACACCCCGACCAGCGCGGCCGTTGCCGTGTCGACGACCCGGGTCCGGCGCAGGCCAGAGCCCTGTCGCAGCAGGATCGCCGCGGGGTCGTCGGCGCCGGGCCGGAAGTGCCGTTCCTCGGTGACATCGGCGGCGACGACCCACGCGGTGTCGAGGAGGGCCTGCTCGAGCCTGCCCTCGGCACGGGTGTCGGCGAGGGCGGTCCAGGCGTCGAGGGTGGTGGCCACGGTCTCGCCCAGGGCTGGGGCGACCGGGCCGCGGAGCTCTTCCAGGTGGGTCCAGGGCCGACGAGAGGGCGCGGCGGTGCCAGGACGGCGCAGGGTCACCACCCCGAAGCCGACCCGTTCGATGCCGCGTTGCTCGAAGTCGTCCAGCCAGGCGTTGTAGAGCCGGTCGTGGTCGTCGGTGCCCGGATGCGCTCCGCCGTCCCGGGCCCAGGTCTCGGCATACTCGGCGATGTCCTGCTCCTCGCGCTGGACCACCCAGGCGTCCAGGCCGGACCCGGCCACCCACTCACCGACCCGGTCGGTCCAGCGCCCGCCGGCCGGGATCTCCCAGTTGCCGAGCAGCTGTGCGACCCCGCCCGGTTCCAGATGGTCACCGACCGAGCGGATCAGCCGTTCGACGACGGCGTCCCCCGCCAGTCCACCGTCGCGATACTCGTACCGCGGTAGGCCACGACGTCGCGGCGTGATGACGAACGGGGGGTTCGACACGACGAGGTCGAAACGCTGCCCGGCGACCGGGTCCAGCAGGTCGCCGTGGCGCAGGTCGACCTCGACGCCCGCGAGCGCCGCGGTGAGGGCGGCCATCTGCAGCGCCCGAACAGACAGATCCGTGGCCACCAGGGTTCGGGCGTGCGTGGCCAGGTGCAGGGTCTGGACGCCGCACCCGGTGCCGACGTCGAGGGCCGTGCCGACCGGCCGCCTCGGCGTCCACGAGGCCAGGGTGAGCGACGCGCCGCCGGCCCCGAGGACGTGGTCGGTCGCCAGCGGTGCCCGCCGCACCGGCTCCCCGAAGTCCGAGACGAGCCACCACTGGTGTCCGGCGTCGTCGCCATAGGGCCGCACGTCGACCTCCGCGACGACCTCGTCGCCGACCTGCCGGTGCCGAGCCAGCCCCAGCTCGCCCAGCCCAGCCGCGCCGGTCCGCGGCAGCGCGTGGTCGACGGCCGGGCGGGCGACGGGCAGCCCTAGGGTGAACAGGCGGACCAGGGTGGCGGTGGGGTCGGTACGGCCTCGGGTCGCCCGGTCGGCGGGGAGGTTCTGCTCCCGGCCCAGTGCGCTGGCCGCCATACCTCCGAGCAGGTCTGCGACCAGGTCGAGCGTGAAGGCAGCCGCGAGGTCGTCGCGAAGGGATGCGACGAGAGCGGGGTCATGAACCACTCCCCGAGCGTAAGTCAGGCCCCGGCAGCGGTATCACCGGCTGGGGCGACTGCTCTCTCCAGCATGGGCATCCCGCCTCTGGGCGCCCGACTCTCCGGCCGCCCAGCCCGCAGCTGTGGCGGTCCGTCTCGCAAGGGGGAACGACAGATGAACGCACGAAACCTCATCGGCGCACTGGCCGCGGCGGGTCTGATCGTCGCCACTCCGGCTATCGCTGCCCACGGAACCTCGTCCGACGGGGGCGCAGCCGCATCCGGGACATCGCAACGGTCGGCCGACCGGGCCGCCAGCGCGCTGTCCGAGATCGAGGTCGTCACCTACCACTCGGCGGCCGGTGGTAGCACGACCATCAGCCTGAGCTCGGACGGCAATATCGTGTCCTACCGCGGGCCCGACAAGGCCGGTGCCGTCTACGAGCACATCGGAGTCGGGGCTGAGGGCGAAGGATACGTCCTGTGCTACAACACCCCGGCCGGCCAGGTGAACACCTACGACACCGGGGTCGCGATGAGCGGCTGGGGCACGCCGACCTTCACCAGCCTCAGCGCCACCTCGTCACGTGTCGTCCGGAGCACAGCCGACGGCCGGCTGACGATGACTCAGCTGTTCACCTTCGACGGTCCGAACCGGGCGATCAATGTCGACATGACGGTGAAGAACAACACCGCCGCCTCGATCGGCGGCATCATCCTCCGGCGGCAGGTCGACTTCGACGTCGACACCGGCGGGGCGAACGGGTGGGCGGACTTCGCCAACTGGCACGCCAATGACACCCACACGAGCTCGTTCGCGTTCAACGACCCGTCGTTGGCTCCGGCCGGCTCCGAGGCGCACGCGATGATGCTCCAGTACGCGGGCAACTTCGCCAAGGGTCACTTCGCCAAGGTCACCGGCAATATCCTCGACTCGACCTGCACGGCGAGCACGCAGGTCATCTCGCTACCGGCCCACGGCGACTTCGGCAACACCCAGCAGTTCCAGATCGGGACCCTTGCCGCTGGCGCCCAGATCACTGCCGTGGTCCGGTACATCCGGTTCTGAGACCCGGGTGACGCCGCCCTCAGGGTGGGGCCGCACGAGCCGAAGACGAACCGAAAGAACGACATCGACGTCACGAACCGAAAGGCCGACGCCTCCATTGAGGCGCCGGCCTTTCGGCGGTCGAGCAGAAGGGCTAGCCGACGCGCTCGACCGCCGACTCCGCAGGTCCGCCGACGGCGAGGTCCCGCTTCTTCGAGACGTAGACCGCGCCGATGACGACGGCGAAGGCGACGAGGGCGATGACATAGCGCAGTGCGCTGGAGCCAGAGCCGAGGCTCGTCGTGATGATCGCCGGGGCGATGAGCACCGAGACGAGGTTCATCACCTTGATCAGCGGGTTGATCGCCGGGCCGGCGGTGTCCTTGAACGGGTCACCGACGGTGTCACCGATGACCGTCGCGGCATGCGCGGGCGAGCCCTTGCCGCCGTGCAGGCCATCCTCGACGAGCTTCTTGGCGTTGTCCCACGACCCACCGGAGTTGGCCAGGAAGACCGCCATGAGGGCGCCGGAGCTGATCGCCCCACCGAGGAATCCGGCGAGCGCGCCGACCCCGAGCCCGAAGCCGACGACGATCGGCATGAGAGCGGCGAGCAGACCGGGGGTGGCCAGCTCACGCAGCGAGTCCCGCGTGCAGATGTCGACGACCTTGCCGTACTCGGGACGCGCGGTGCCCTCCATGATCCCGGGGATCTCGCGGAACTGGCGGCGCACCTCGAAGACGATGGCGCCGGCGGCCCGGGTGACCGCGTTGATCGCCAGGCCCGAGAAGAGGAAGACCGTCGCGGCACCGAGGATGAGACCGACGAGGGCGGCCGGGTGGAAGACGAGGAAGCGCTGGTTGAGGTCGCCCAGCTCGGCCGGGCTGACGCCGGTCGCCTGGGCCAGGCCCGTACTCACCGCGTCCTGGTAGGAGCCGAACAGGGCCGTGGCGGCCAGGACGGCGGTCGCGATCGCAATGCCCTTGGTGATCGCCTTGGTCGTGTTGCCGACCGCGTCGAGGTCGGTGAGGATCTTCGCGCCCTCGCCGTCGACATCGCCGGACATCTCGGCGATGCCCTGGGCGTTGTCGGAGACCGGGCCGAAGGTGTCCATCGCAACGATGACGCCAACGGTGGTGAGCAGGCCGCACCCGGCGAGCGCGACGAGGAAGAGCGCGACCGCGAGCGAGCCGCCGCCGAGGAGGAAGGCGAGGTAGACGGCCAGCCCGATGATCGCCGCGGTGTAGACCGCGGACTCCAGGCCGACGCCGATGCCGGAGAGGACCACAGTCGCCGGGCCGGTCAGCGAGGTGCGGGCGACGTCGCGGGTGGGCCGGGCATGGGTGCCGGTGAAGTGGCCGGTGAGCCAGAGGATGACGCCGGCGAGGACGATGCCGATGATGACCGCGGCGATCGCGATGAGGCGCGGGTTGCCGCCGACGGCGGCGATCTCCGGGCCCACCCCGTCGAGCTTGGCGAAGGTGTCGGGCAGGTAGACGAAGGCCGCGATGGCCGCGAGGACCGCCGAGATGGCGGCCGAGGTGTAGAACCCGCGGTTGATCGCCTTGAGGGCGTTCTCGCCGGGGCGGACCTTGGTGATGAAGACGCCGATGATCGCCGTGACGGCCCCGATGGCCGGGACGAGGAGCGGGAAGACCAGGCCATGGCTGCCGAAGGCGACCGAGCCGAGGATGAGCGCGGCGACGAGGGTGACGGCATATGACTCGAAGAGGTCGGCCGCCATACCGGCGCAGTCACCGACGTTGTCACCGACATTGTCGGCGATGGTGGCCGCGTTGCGGGGGTCGTCCTCAGGTATGCCGGCCTCAACCTTGCCGACGAGGTCGGCACCGACGTCGGCCGCCTTGGTGAAGATGCCGCCGCCGACACGCATGAACATCGCGAGCAGTGCGGCCCCGAAGCCAAAGCCCTCGAGCACCTTGGGCGCCTCGGCCTTGTAGAGCAGAACGACAACCGAGGCCCCGAGCAGGCCCAGGCCGACCGTCGCCATACCGACGACACCGCCGGTGCGGAAGGCGATCCGCATGCCCGCATCGCGGTCTCCGCGGCGCGCCGCCGAGGCGACCCGGACGTTGGCCTTGACCGCCAGTGACATTCCCAGGTAGCCGATCGAGGCGGAGAAGAGCGCGCCGACGACGAAGAAGACGGAGCGGCCGACCTTGACCCCCGTGTCGGCGGGCAGCAGCAGGAGCAGGAAGAAGACGAGGACGACGAAGCCGCCCAGCGTCTTGAACTGGCGCTGGAGGTACGCCTGGGCGCCCTCCTCGACGGCGGCGCCGATGGTCTGCATGTTGGGGGTCCCGGCGTCGGCGGCCAGCACCTCACGACGGAACTGCAGACCCATGACCAGCGCGACCACCGCGATGGCGGCGACGACGAGCACGAGTGAGTAGTTGCTGCCGGCGAGCGTGATGGCCGATACAGCGCGGATCGAACCTGGCATGTGATCCTCCTAGACGGCCCGCCGGTGCTCTTCGTCGAGCGATGACGGGCTGACCTGCACCCTCCGGTGGGGGCACGGTGGTCGAGCGGTGTCGCGGGAACCTTATCGACGGAACGGGGTGGGCTCAAAGGGAAGGAGGGCCCAGGCCCGTACCGTGGGGGGACCATGGGAGGTGCCGAGCCGAGCACGGAACCGCCTGCAAACGACCCGGTCGCAGGCGCGCTCCCCCACGCCGACCTGCTCCAAGCGCTGGCTGCCACCCGTCCGGACAGCGCGCTGCGCCACGTCGAGCACCTCCCGGGGCGTGACGGACGTCATAGTGAGTGGCCGGCCTGGACAGCCCCCGCGCTGGTCGCCGCGCTGGTCGGGGCGGGGATCGGCCGACCCTGGAGCCACCAGGTCGAGGCCGCCGAGGCGGTCCGCCGAGGCGAGGATGTCGTCCTGGCGACCGGGACAGCGTCGGGCAAGAGCCTGGGCTACCTCCTGCCCCTGCTCACGGCGGTGCTCGACGGCACCTCGGCGCCGTCTGGGCGGGGCGCGACCGCCCTCTACCTCGCGCCGACCAAGGCCTTGGCGGAGGACCAACGGGCCAGGGTCGACGCGCTGACCCTGCCTGGGCTGCGGGTGGCCACCTATGACGGGGACACCCCGCCTGACGAGCGACGGTGGATCCGCGAGCACGCCGGCTACGTCCTCACCAACCCCGACCTCGTCCACTTCTCCCTGCTGCCCGGGCACGAGCGGTGGTCGCCCTTCCTGCGCGCCCTTCGCGTCGTCGTCGTCGACGAGTGCCACGCCTACCGCGGGGTCTTCGGCTCGCACGTCGCCCTCGTCTTGCGTCGCCTCCTGCGGGTTGCTGCGCGGTATGGCGCCCGCCCCGCTGTCGTCCTGGCCTCCGCCACCGTGGCGGATCCCTCCGGGCATGCGGCCGCGCTGACCGGTCGGTCGGTTCGGGCGGTCGTCGACGACGGGTCGCGCCGGGCGCCGGTGACGGTCGGCCTGTGGGAGCCGCTGCCGGTCGACGGGGGCAGGCGCAGCGCGGTCGCCGAGGCCGCGGACCTGCTGGCCGAGCTGGTCCGCTCGGACGTCCAGACGGTCGCCTTCGCCCGGTCGCGCGGTGGGGTCGAGGTTCTCGCGTCCGCGGCCAGGGGCCGGCTGACCTCCCGGGGGCTCGACGACGCCGTGGCGGCATACCGCGGGGGGTACCTACCCGAGGAGCGGCGCCTGCTGGAGCGGGCCCTGCGGGAGCGACGCATCCTCGGGATGGCCGCGACGACGGCCCTCGAGCTAGGCATCGACATCTCCGGTCTCGACGCGGTCCTCGTCGCGGGCTGGCCGGGGCGGCGGGCCTCGTTCTGGCAGCAGGTGGGGCGCGCCGGTCGCGACCAGAGCCCGGCGAGCGCGCTGCTCATCGCCGCGGACGACCCGCTCGACACGTACCTGGTCAGCCACCCCGAGGCGGTCTTCGGCGCTCCGGTGGAGGCGAGCGTCATCGACCCGGAGAACCCGAACATCCTCGCCCCGCACCTCGCCGCGGCCGCCGCCGAGCTGCCGCTGACCGAGGCGGACAGCGGCTACTTCGGTGCGCAGACCGTCCCGCTCGCCGGAGCCCTGACGCGGGCTGGAGTGCTGCGGCGGCGGCCGACCGGGTGGTACTGGGCCCGGGACGACCGGGCGGCCGACCACGTCCGGTTGCGCGGGGTTGGTGAGGCGGTCGCCATCGTCGACCGCGGCACCGGGCGGGTCATCGGGACCGTTGACGAGGGTCGCGCGCCCGCGCACGTCCACGCGGGCGCAGTCCACCTCCACCAGGGCCGGACGTATGTCGTCTCCGCGCTCGACCTTGAGGCGCGCACGGCCCTGGTGGTCGAGGGCGACCCCGGCTGGTCGACCCAGGCCCAGTCGGTCAGCGAGTTCACCCTCGTCACCGAACGCGAGCACCAGCGGTGGGGGTCGGTGCGGCTCTCGGTGGGCTCGGTCGAAGTGACCAGCCAGGTGGTCTCCTTCCGGCGCCGGCTGCACTCCGGCGAGGTGCTCGGCGAGCACCCGCTCGACCTGCCCCAGCACCGACTGGTGACCGAGGGCGTGTGGTGGACGATGCCGCCCGACCTCCTGGTCGCGGCCGGGGTCGCCGAGGCGGCGATCCCCGGGGCCGCCCACGCCGCCGAGCACGCCGCGATCGGGCTGCTCCCCCTGGTCGCCACCGCCGACCGATGGGACATCGGCGGGGTGTCGACCGCGCTGCATCCGGACACCGGGCTGCCGACGATCCTCGTGTATGACGGATACCCCGGCGGTGCGGGCTTCGCCCACCGCGGCTATCGCGCCGCCGCGACCTGGCTCGAGGCGACGGCCGACGCGATCGAGGCGTGCCGGTGCGAGCGCGGGTGCCCGTCGTGTGTCCAGTCCCCCAAGTGCGGCAACGGCAACGAGCCGCTGGACAAGCCCGGCGCCCTGGCCCTGTTGCGTACCGTCCTGAGCACCAGACCCCACCGCTGACTCCCAGACCGCTGGGAGTCTGGCGCTGACCGGACCGGCGCGGGCGGTTGCCCGTGCGCCGCCCAGGCCGGCGACCGCCACCACGACCTCGACCGTCGCCGACCCGTCGGTCCCGACCCGGCAGCGCTCGAGCACGGCCCCGTTCCGCCGAGCCAGCCCGGCCGCGGCAGCGCAGGCGACGCGCTCCCCTTCGGCACGAGCCGCCGCCCCAGCAGCCGCCAGGGCAGCGAGGTCGGCAGCACTTGCGGCCCGATGCGCACCGAGCACCGCCGAGACGACGAGCATCCCCCCGACGGCGACGGCGAGCACCGCGACCGCGATACCGATGCCCAGCACCGTCGCCGAACCCCGCTCGCGACGGCCGCCACTGCGCGCCCGAACCCCTCGCCACGGGCGTGGAGGGCTCACTGTTCGACCGGGGCGGTCGCCGTGGACGCCACGTCGACCCCGACGAGCCAGGCGACCTGCCGATGCACCGCAACCGACACGACGGCGAGCTCACCGCCGACCTGGACGCCGACCCGCGCGCCCGTCGGTGCACTCGCCCGGGCGAGGTCGGTGGACTTGGCGGTGGAGTCCCCTCGTGCGGCCGATCGCGCCCCGACCCTCGCCGCGTCGACGCACCGCAGCTGGTCCACGCCCACGCTGAGCGCGCTGAGCACGACGGCCAGGACCAGGAGGAGGACCGGGATGACGACTGCGGACTCGGCCGTCACCATCCCGGCCTCCCCACTGGACCTGCTCATCCCCGGGTGCCCAGCGCAGTCGTGATGATGTGCATGAGCGCCGACCGGACGGTCGGCGACCGGACGATGGCGAGGAGCAACCCAGCGAACGCGACGGCCGCGATCGTCCCAACGGCATACTCCGCCGTGGTCATCCCGGCCTCGGCGCCGCGGCGCACCCTGCGAACAGCGATGGCAAGGATGCGTCCCCACCGACTCAACCACGTGGTCATCGACTCTCTCCTTCCGATGGAACCTGACCACCCCAGTCCATGCCGCGACCGAGTGCCGGACCAGGCCGAGTTCTGGGCCTGTGGACGGTGAGGTTCGCCGGTGCCCCCTGTGGACGGCCTACCCGAACACCGACGCCACCAGGGCCAGGACGAAGGGAACGACGGTGGTGAGGACGAAAGCCGGGAGGAAGGCCAAGCCGAGGGGCAGCACCAGGTGCACGCCGAGCGCCGAGACCCGCGCATCGAGATCACCGTCGGACCGCGCACGGAGCTCCTCGGCCGCGTCGAGGATCAGGCCGGCCGCTGGGACGCCCGCCTCAGTGGCCAGGTCGATCGCCCGGGCCAGCCCGTTCCACGCCGGCGACACCTGCGCCCAGCACTGGTCCGGGCCCAGGCCCCAGCGCAACCCTGTGGTCACGGTACGCAGCTGTTGAGCCACCCAGGCTGGGCTCACGTCGGTCACCACCTCGATCGCGTCGATCGGGGCGCAGCCGCCGGACAGCGCCATGGCAACCAGCGACATCGCGTCGACGACATGGTCGACCGTGGGCCGCCCTACCTCTCCCAGCGCACGAGCGGAGCCGGCCGTCCGGGCGGCCCATGCGTCCCCCGCCCGACGCCCCGCCCGACGCCCCGCCCAATGCCCCACCCCTCGACCACGCCATGGACCCGCAGTGGCAGGGGCGAGAGATGGCCGCGGATCCGGCCAGGTCAGGACCGACGCCAGGGCGAGAACCGCCCCGATGAGCGGGGTCACTGCGGCGCTCCTGACGGGGGCGGCACGCCGGGCGCTCGCAGCGCCCGACGGATCAGCCAGGCCGACCACCGGCGGCCCAGCCACAGGAGCAGGACCCCGACAAGGACCGCCGCCCGGGCCGCCGGGGTGGCCCAAGGAGGGTCGAGGCCGGCGAGCCCCACCATGGCCAGGGGCCCGAGAATCGGCAGCACCGTGAGCAGGTGCATGGTCGCACGGGGCCCGGCCGCCAAGGCGGCCATGCGCCGCTGCCGGGCCAGGCGCGCGCGGGTCTCCCGGGCCGCCGAGCTCAGCGTGGGGGCGAGCGGCGCGCCCGTATTCTCGGCGACCACCCAGGCCTGTGCGAGGAAGGCCAGCTCAGGACGCTCCCGCGCCAGCGCGATGAGCCGAGGCCCCACCGGGTCACCGCTGCTCGCCGCTGCGGCCACGACCGCCAGGAAGGTCGCGCCCGCGCCCGGAGCAGTCGCGCCGCCTAGGGCCGCCCGCGCTGCCGCCACGGTCGGCAGCCCGGCCCGCAGCCCCGCAGCCAGCGCCGCGACGGAAGCCGCCACCTCGGCACCGGCGGCGGAGCCGCCCCTCCCCGAGATCTTGCCGGCAGCAATACCCCCCACCCCGCGGTATGCCGGCCAGCGCCCCGGTGCCGCACGCTCCCCCACCCAGTCGACGAGCCTCGCCACAGCACCCCGCGGGACCCGGCCCGATGGCGCGCCACCTCCACCGGAGCGCGGCCTCTGCGGCCGCGCACTCCAGCGAGCCGGGCCCGGCCACGACAGAACGGCACCGAGCGCGCACACCGCCGCCGAGAAGGTCAGCACGTCGAGACCCCGAGCAGCTCGGCCAGGCGCGGCCACGTCGGCCCAGGGCCATCGCGGTCCAGGGCCCGATGCACCCGAGGCGGGTCCTCGCCGGTCACGATGCCCCAGGCGTCCAGCACCCGGGCGGCGCCCTCCCGTCGCAGATGCAGGACGACCTGAACGGCACTGGCCACCTGGGCGTGCACGGCGGCCGGAGTCAGGTCGGCCAGCGCGCCGAGCGCGACCAGCCGGGTGACAACATCCTCGGCGGCGTTCGCGTGAAGCGTGCCGCACCCACCCTCGTGCCCAGTGTTGAGAGCGGTGAGCAGCTCGCGCACCTCGGGCCCGCGGACCTCGCCGACGACGAGCCGGTCGGGTCGCATCCGCAGCGCCTGCCGGACCAGGACGGACAGGGTCACCGCGCCGACCCCCTCGACATTCGGCGGGCGGGCCTCCATCCGCACGACATGCGGGCGATCGACGAGCAGCTCGCGGACGTCCTCCACCACGACCACCCGGTCACCCGAGTCGCCGGCGCCGAGCAGCGCGGCCAGCAGGGTCGTCTTCCCTGCGCCGGTGCCGCCCGAGACAAGGAAGGCCACCCGCCGACGGACCAGCGCGACCAGCAGCGGCACCCACTCCCTCGGGAACGACCCGAGGGCTGCGAGGTCGGCCAGGCTGAGCTCGCGGCGGGCGGGGACCCGCAAGGTCACGTGTGCCCCGTCGGCCACCAGTGGGGGCAGGACCGCGTGCAGCCGTACCCCACCGGGGAGCAGGCCGTCGACATATGGCGCGGCGTCGTCCAGCCGCCGCCCGGCCATCGCGGCGAGGCGGACCGCCAGTCGGCGGACGTCCTGGCTGCCTCCCGGAAGGAACCCGCGGGGCGACATACCGCCGCCGTCGTCGCACCACACCGAGCCGTCCCCGTTGACGGCGACATCGGAGACGGCAGGATCGTGGACGAGATCGTCGAGCGGTCCAAGGCCCAGCAGCTCCGAGCGCAGCTCGGAGCGGCGCCGCCTGACTCCCTCCGAGCCCAACCGGGCCGCCTCGGCGGCCGCGAGGGCGCCGACGGACGCCTCGGTGGGAGGCACACCCGCAAGGACCGAGCGGAGCCGGGCGCGCTCGACGCTCATGCCGCCCGGTGGCGCGCGGGCGGCCGCGGCGCACTTCGTCCCCGGCCCGGAGGACCGGACCGATCACCTGACGGGCCCGCCCGGTCGTCTCCACCGCCACTCGGGACCGTCACGACCGCCCACGGCAGCTCGACCCGATCCTCCGAGCCCACCTCGTCGCGCGCCGCCCGGGCGGGTGCCTCACCAGAGCCCGCCACCGGTCGCGGACGGAGCGCACCCGCCGAGTCACCGGCCGAGAGGCAGTGGTCGAGGACCGTATCGGCCAGGCCACCGATGACGCCCCGTCCGCGTCCGGGCAGCGTGCCGCGCTCCTCTGCGGTGTGGACCCGAGCGTCGTGGGCGAGCCCCCCAAGCACCGGCACCTCGAGGACCTCGGCGACTGCGTCGCACAGCCCACGGCTGGGCCGGCGGGCCCGGACCACCGCGCAGACCTCGGCGGAGCCGCGAGCAAGCTCGTCGACGAGATCCCGAGCGGCGGCCACCGACCGCACCCCGACACCGACCACCACGACGACATGGTCCCCGCGACCGCCCAGCCCCTGCCACCGGCGCCGCGTCGACCGGGTCGCGTCGACCACGACGACATCGACAACGCCCCGCAACGCCGCCACCACCGCGTCCAGCCGGTCGCCCACCGGGTCCGAACGGGCGACGGCGCGAGCACCAGAGAAGGACAGCACCGCCACGCCCTCGTGCTGAGGGAGGTCGGCCGCCAGGGCCGGCCCGTCCACGTCGCCGGAGAGCCCGTCGAGGTCCTCCCAGCGCACCCCTGGCTCGTCCTCCAGCCCCGCGACGAGGTCGAGGCCACCGCCCTCGGGGTCGGTGTCCACCACGACCGCGGACAGGCCACGGCGAGCGGCCCGCACCGCGATCGCGACCGCCACAGTCGACACGCCCAGGCCCCCGCTGGCTCCGGTCACGACGACAAGCTCACCCATGAGGCCCAGGCTCGCCCGAGGGAGCGGCCCGCGCCAGGGCCGGCGCCCGCCCTGTGGACGGTGGGACAAGCGACCCGGTGACTGTGGACAACCTGGGGCGTGCGGCACCGCGGCACAGGCAGAGCTTCGTGGAGATCCCGGCGCCGGACCGCGTCCGGACATGCGACGGCCCCCGTCGGGGGGACAACGGGGGCCGTCCTCCGCGCTGGCTCCGGGGGGGAGGGGCCAGTGCGTGCGCTCAACCCCAGAGGGGGAGCGACACATCTCATTGTCCGTCCCAGGAGCGTGAAACGCAAACGACTCCGCGAGGAAATTCGCTCTGCTGGCGGCCTTCGCCCCCCACCGGGCGAGCTGTCCTAGGAGGTGCGACCCACGAGGACCGCGTCGGCGACCTCGGTGCCCGCCGCGGCCCCGGCGACGACAGCCCGACCGCACCGCTCCAGCCAGCCGACGACACCACGAACGGACCCCGACGCGTACCCGCCGAGCGCCGCACGGTACGCCAGGTCACCAGCAACCCGCCGGTGCCCCGCCTCCGGGACGACCACCCCCGTCGCGTCGAGCCCGCGGCCGACGATGATGGCCCGCTCCAACGCCCGCGCCACGAGGGCGTTGCCGGCGGTGAACGGCCGGAGCACCGCGACCTCGGCGTGCGCCAGGCCGGCGACGACCAGGGCCGGGACGTCGCTCGGGGCCTGCAGCATCAGCACCAGCGACCCGAGCCGGTCAGCCACCTCGGCAGCGTCCGGCGCCGGACCCAGGTCACGCGCCTCGGTGCACCCCTCACCGGCCTGCCGGGGGCGTCCGAGCTGCTCGGCCGGGACCAGCCCGGTCGCCGCCGCGACATGCAGCCGGGCCAGGGCCTGCAGCGGCGCGGACGCCACAAGGGTGGCGACATGCTCGCTCTCCGCGGTCGCCCGGACCGCCCCGGCCACCACCTTGTCGACCGGGTCGAGGTCCGCGCCGGACAGCTCACGCACCCCGACGACCATGGCCCGGACCAGGTCGACCGGCAGCTCAGCACCGTCGAGCGCCGCCGAGGCATGGGCCCCCCGGACCCGCGACTCGGCCGCCGCCTCGGGGATCCGCCGCCGCAGCGCCTGGTGCCAGCGCAGCTGCGCGCAGGCGTCCCGGGCCTGCTGGGCCGCGTCGGCGACGGCTGGGTCGGCAGCCAGCCGGAGCAGGGCGGTATGCGCGGGGTGGGTGCCGGGCCGGGTGCTCACCCGGTCAGCGTATGCCGCCCCGGACGTCTGCCGCCCCGGACCCTGCGCTGCGTAGAGTGACCGCCGTGAGGGCATCCGAGGCGCTGGTCGTCCTCGTCGCCGCAGCGCTCGCGGCGCTGGGGACGCTGGCCCTCGTCGGCGCCTCGAGGCGCAGGCGCTTCGGCAGCGACGTCGACGAGGCGACATACCGGACCCTGCATACGGCCTCACGGGCGGCGGCGACCCTGCGTGAGGGACTCACCCCCGCGGGCGTGGGAAAGGCCGCCAAGCACCTACGGACCCTCCTCGCCGCGCCGTCGATCGCCGTGACCGACCCCAGCGGCGTCCTCGCCTGGGACGGGCCGGGCGAGCACCACCGCAGGGACGTCGTTGGGCACGCCCAGGCCGCCCTGGTCGGGAGCCGCACTGTCGTCCTCGGCCCGTCAGAGGTGGCCTGCGGCGACCCGGACTGCGAGCTGCGCTTCGCCGTCATCGCCCCGGTCGTCGCGCGTGACCGCGTCGTCGCGGCGCTGGCCGCCTATGGACCGTCGAGCTCGCCGGGACTGGTCAGGGCCACCGAGGAGCTCGCCGTGTGGCTAGCCACCCAGGCCGAGCTCGCCGACCTCGGCCGAGAGCGGACCCGCGCGATGGAGGCCGAGCTGCGCGCCCTGCGGGCCCAGATCAGCCCGCACTTCGTCTACAACTGCCTCGCCGCGATCGCCTCCTTCGTCCGGACCGACCCGGACCGCGCCCGCGAGCTGCTCCTGGAGTTCGCGGACTTCACGAGGTACTCCTTCAGAAGGGGTGGCGCATACACCACCCTCGCGGACGAGCTGCGCAATATCGAGCGCTATCTCGCCCTCGAGCAGGCCCGCTTCGGGGATCGGCTCACCGTGACCTTGACCATCGCCCCCGAGGTGCTCCAGGTGTCGGTTCCCTTCCTTGCCGTCCAGCCCCTCGTCGAGAACGCCGTACGTCACGGGCTGCAGTCCGGCAGCGGTCGGGGGCAGGTGACGATCACCGCCGCCGACGTCGGGCAGAACGCCGAGATCGTCATCGAGGACAATGGCGTCGGCTCCGACCCCGAGGTGATCCGCGCGGTCCTCGCCGGCGAGAATGCAACCGACAGCGTCGGCATGGGCAATGTCGACGCCCGGCTCCGCCAGGCCTTCGGCGACCAGCACGGCCTCGTCGTCGAGACCGCCCCGGGCGCCGGGACCAAGGTGAGCTTCCGGGTGCCGAAGTTCGCCCCTGGCATCCGGGCCGGCCAGTGACCGCCCGCGGGACGACGGCCCAGCCTGGTGACGTGGCCCGGTCGTGGTCGTTACCCTTCCCCCTGTGACAACGGAGCCATCCGTCGAGCCGACCCGCGGCGCCGACGGGCCCGGGGCGAGCCCGGGCCTGCGGGCGCTGCTGGTCGACGACGAGGCTCCGACCCTGTCCGAGCTGGCCTTCCTCCTCGGCGAGGACCCCCGGGTCGGCTCGATCCGCACCGCTGCGTCCGCGACCGAGGCGCTGCGCGCCCTCGACGACACCCCGGTCGATGTCGTCTTCTCGGACATCTCGATGCCCGGCCTCGACGGGATGGATCTGGCCCGGGTGCTGGCCCGCTTCGCCGACCGGCCGCAGGTCGTCTTCGTCACCGCCTACGACGGGTATGCCGTCGACGCCTTCGACCTCGACGCGACCGACTACGTCATGAAGCCGGTGCGCCCAGAACGCCTCGCCGAGGCGGTGCGCCGGGTCCTCGACCGGCAGACCGAGAAGTCGGTGCCCACCGTCGACAGCGTCGACCCCACCACCGGGCAGGGGGCCCGACTCAGCACGCCGCAGGCCCCCGTCCCGGTCCCCGACGAGGTCATCCCCGTCGAACTGGCCGGCGTGACGACCTTCGTCCAGCGCAGCCACATCCGCTTCGCCCAGGCCCAAGGCGACTACGCCCGACTGCACACCGCCACCGACTCGCACCTCGTCCGGGTCTCGCTCAACGCCCTCGAGGAGCGCTGGGGCCAGTACGGCTTTGTGCGCATCCACCGCAGCACCTTGGCCTCGATGGCCCATATCACCGCGGTGACGATGTCTCATGGACGGTGCACGGTCACTCTCGACGACGTCGTCCTCCAGGTCAGCCGGCGTCATACCCGCCACCTCCGCGAGCGGCTGGCTCGGCTCAGCCCCCGCGCATGACCCCAGGTCGGGGGACCGGCGCCGGCCCCGAGCCAGGTCCGGGCGAGGTCCCCCACCGGGTCCGCGTCACCGCCCCGCAACGCGACGCGCGCCGCCGCGCCGACCGGCCGTCCCGAAGCGCCGAGCTCGCCCAGCAGACCGCCCTCGGCGAGATCTACCTCGCGGCCCTGCTGCGCGCCCAGCTCCGGCTCGGCCTCGCCGTCCTCTCCGTCGCGGCCGTGGTGCTCGCCGGCATACCTCTGCTCTTCCTCCTCGTCCCCCAGGTGGCGACCACGCGGATCGGCCCCGCCCCCCTGCCGTGGGTGGTCGTCGGGCTCGCCGTCTATCCCGTCGTCGCCTTTGGCGCCCGCTTCTACGTCGCCCAGTGCGAGCGGCTCGAGCGGGACTTCGTCGAGCTGGTGTCCCAGCAGTGAACTCCGCGTATGCCGTGTCCGCGGTCACCCTGGTCTGTCTGGCCACGCTGGTCATCGGCGCGGTGGGGCTGCGGCTGTCCCGGACGACCAGCGACTTCTATGTGGCGAGCCGGGTCGTCTCCCCCGGCTGGAATGCCGCGGCGATCTGCGGTGAGTACCTCTCAGCGGCCTCCTTCCTCGGCGTCGCCGGGCTGGTCTACACCAATGGTGTCGACATGCTCTGGTACCCCGTCGGCTATACCGTCGGGTACCTCGTCCTGCTCGTCCTCGTCGCCGCGCCGCTTCGACGCAGCGGGGCCTACACCCTGCCCGACTTCGCCGAGGCGCGGCTGGAGTCCCGGGCGGTCCGGTTGATGGCGAGCCTGCTCGTCGTCGGGATCGGCTGGCTCTACCTCCTCCCCCAGTTCCAGGGGGCCGGCCTCACCCTGGCCACCGTTGCCGGTGCCCCACCCTGGGTCGGCCGGACCGTCGTCGCCGCGATCGTCCTCGCCGCGGTCGGCGCCGGCGGGATGCGCTCGATCACCTTCGTCCAGGCGGTCCAGTACTGGATCAAGCTCACCGCCATCTCCATCCCGGCCTTCATCCTGCTGTGGGCCTGGGCCCGCGGGGGGCAGCCGGCGCCCTGGGATGCCGGCGGTGGCACCCTCGCCGAGTGGTCCCGGCCCCTCGTCGACCACGGCCCCCGCCAGCACGCGACCTATACGACCTACTCGACGTTGCTGGCCTTGTGTCTGGGGACGATGGGCCTGCCGCACGTCCTCGTTCGCTTCTACACCAACCCCGACGGGCGCGCCGCCCGCCGGACGACCGTCACCGTGATCGCCCTGCTCGGCGCCTTCTACATCTTCACGCCGGTCTACGGGGTCCTCGGGCGGATCTACCTGCCGAGCCTGGGGGCCGGCGTTCGGGCCGACTCGGTCACCCTGCTGCTCCCCCAGGCGGTGGTGCCGGGGGTCCTCGGTGACGTGCTGGGCGCCGTCCTCGCCGGAGGTGCCTTCGCGGCCTTCCTGTCCACCGCCTCGGGCCTGACCGTCTCGGTCACCGGGGTCATCGACCAGGACCTCATCGACCCCTTGCTCAGCCGGCACATCGGCGGGGACACCACCCGCATCCAGCAGTTCCGGATCGCCTCGGTCGTCGCCGTTGCCGTCCCGTATGTCGCCTCCTCGGTCACCCCAGAGGTCCCCCTCGCCGATATCGTCGGCCTGGCCTTCGCCGTCGCCGCGTCCACCTTCTGCCCGTTGCTGCTCCTCGGCGTGTGGTGGCCTCGGCTCTCGGTTCCCGGTGCCGCGGCGGGGATGCTCACCGGCGGCCTTCTCGCCTCAGCCGCCGCCATCGCGACGATGTTCGGCGTGGGCGGCTCCGGGTGGGCAGGAGCGCTGTTGGCTCAGCCCGCAGCGTGGACCATCCCGATCGCCTTCGCCGTCTCGGTCATCGTCTCGCTGGCCACCCCCTCCCGGGTGCCAGCGGGGGCACTGCGGACCATGGTGCGGCTGCACGCCCCGGAGGCATTGACCGGCGCCGCCGACCCGGTGGCCTGAGCCGCGCGGACCGCTGGGCGGCATACGCCGACCGTTGAGCGACCGCTATGACGCCGGTCACAGATGGACCCCTCCGCACGGCGCGGCGCACCTTGGCAAGCCCTGGGCGTCCCGTCACTGTAGGTCGCGGACGTGACCGGGCCCACTGGGACCGTCCGCAGGTGCCGGTGGCACCTGCCCCCACACCCTGAAGGAGGTGCGTCGGTGGCACAGGACATCGACGAGGCCCGCACCCAGCGATATATCGAGGTGCAGCAGTCCGCAGAGTTCGGCGAGCTGCGGGCCAAGTTCCGCCGGTTCGTCTTCCCCATGACCGCGCTCTTCCTCGCGTGGTACTTCCTCTACGTCGTGCTTGCGACATACGCCCCGAGCTTCATGGCGACCAAGGTCCTCGGCAATATCACCATTGGCCTGATCCTCGGGCTGCTGCAGTTCGCCTCCACCTTCGCCATCACGATGATCTACGCCCGGTGGGCCGACCGTGAGCTCGACCCCGCCGCCGCCAAGCTCGCCGAGCACATGGAAGGGGGTTCGCTCTCATGACCACCCTCGCGCCCATGGCGACCCAGGTCGGCAACACGACCCTCAATATCGTCATCTTCGGACTGTTCGTCGTGGTCACCTTGGCCATCGTCATCCGGGTTTCCCGGCAGAACCAGACCGCCGCCGACTACTACGCCGGTGGCCGCGCCTTCTCCGGGCGCCAGAACGGCATCGCCATCACCGGTGACTACCTCTCGGCCGCGTCCTTCCTCGGCATCGCCGGCGCGATCGCGGTCAACGGGTATGACGGCTTCCTCTACTCCATCGGCTTCCTCGTCGCGTGGCTCGTCGCCCTGCTCCTCGTGGCTGAGCTGCTGCGGAACACCGGCCGGTTCACCATGGCCGATGTCCTCTCGTTCCGGCTGCGCCAGCGCCCGGTGCGCACCGCGGCCGCCGTCTCGACCCTGGCCGTGTCCGCCTTCTACCTGCTCGCCCAGATGGCCGGTGCCGGCGGCCTGGTCGCGTTGCTCCTCGGCATCACCGACCGCACCGGCCAGAGCCTGGTCATCGCGGTCGTCGGCGCGCTGATGATCGTCTACGTCCTCATCGGCGGCATGAAGGGCACGACCTGGGTGCAGATCATCAAGGCGAGTCTGCTCATCATCGGCGCCATCGTCATCACCGTCATGGTCGGGGTGAAGTACGGCTTCAACCTCTCCGGCCTGTTCGACGACGCCATCAAGAACTCCGGCGGCAGCGACAAGATCCTCCAGCCGGGTCTGCAGTACAAGAACCCGATCGACTTCATCTCGCTGTCCATCGCCCTGGTCCTCGGCACCGCCGGTCTGCCGCACGTCCTCATGCGGTTCTACACGGTGCCAACGAGCAAGGAGGCCCGTCGTTCGGTCGTCTGGGCCATCTGGCTCATCGGCCTGTTCTACCTGCTCACCCTGGTTCTCGGGTATGGCGCCGCGGCGCTCGTCGGCCCCGACGCCATCAAGGCGGCACCGGGCAAGCAGAACTCGGCGGCTCCGCTGCTCGCCTACCACCTCGGCGGGGAGATCCTCCTCGGCGTCATCTCGGCCGTGGCGTTCGCGACGATCCTTGCCGTGGTTGCCGGTCTGACCATCACCGCGTCGGCCTCCTTCGCGCACGACATCTACGCCCACGTCATCAAGAAGGGCGAGATCGACGCCGACTCCGAGGTCCGGGTGGCCCGGCGCACCGCCGTCGTCATCGGCATCGTGGCCATCATTGGCGGCATCTTCGCCAACGGCCAGAATATTGCCTTCCTCGTGGCCCTGGCCTTCGCCGTGGCGGCGAGCGCCAACCTGCCGACGATCCTCTACTCGCTGTTCTGGAAGAACTTCACCACCCGGGGCGCGCTGTGGAGCATGTATGGCGGCCTCATCGCCTCGCTGACGCTGATCATCTTCAGCCCGGTCGTCAGCGGGAAGCCGGTCGACAAGGCGACAGGGGTGTCGGCCTCGATGATCCAGGGCGTGGACTTCCACTGGTTCCCGCTGGACAACCCTGGCCTGATCTCCGTGCCGCTGGCCTTCTTCCTCGGCTGGCTCGGCTCGGTGACCAGCAAGAACGAGGTCAATGACGCCAAGTTCGCCGAGATGGAGGTCCGCTCCCTCACCGGCGCGGGCGCCGAGAAGGCCGCGCTCAAGCACTGAGTTTGCGCGCCTTGACAGCGCAGGGCCCGGACCGTTGCCGGTCCGGGCCCTGCGGGTGTCCGGAGGCCGTGCGCCCCAGCCGGGTCAACCCCGGCGGCCCGCTGCGCGTCTGGATGGTGTCGGCATCCGCCGACCAGCCACACCGGAGGACGTCATGTCACGCACTCTCACCACCCTCGCCACTGTCTCCCTCGCCGTCCTCGTCCCAACCGCCGCCGTTGCGGCGGCGACGCCCACTCCCGCACCCAAGCTCGCCACGACCCTGAGCACCGCGGTGACCTCGTCGACCTGCTCGGTGACCTGGGGATCGCTGCCCAAAGGCTCCTCGCGCAGCTCCAGTGCGGTCCTCACCGGGGTCCGCTCGGGTCAGCACGCGTGCTACGACCGGCTCGTCATCGACCTCCGCGGCCCGATCGTCGGGTATGACGTCCGCTATGTCGACACCGTGCGGGCCGACGGCAGCGGCACGCCGATCCCGCTCCGCGGTGGAGCCCGTCTCGCCGTCGTCGTTCTCGTACCGGCATACGACTCTGCTGGCCAGCCGACATACCGCCCGGTCAACGTCAGGGAGCTGACCAACGTGACGGGCTACCGTACCTTCCGCCAGGTCGCGTGGGCGGGCAGCTTCGAGGGTCGCACGACGGTCGGTCTCGGCGTCCGAGCCCGGCTACCGTTCCGCGTCTTCACCCTCGCCGGCCCAGGTGACGGGTCGCGGCTGGTCATCGACGTCGCGCACACCTGGTGAACCTTCGGTGGGGAGCCAGAGTACCGGGCCGAGAACAACGGTTGACGTTACGGCAAACTGGCTCCCCGCCGGGAGAGAGCACCCTCTCGAGGGTCGCACCATGGAGACATGAGCTCAGCCGCAGTGATCTTGGCGCTCGTGGTCGTCGTGGCGTTGACCTTCGACTTCACCAACGGCTTCCATGACACGGCCAACGCGATGGCGACCTCGATCGCCACAGGTGCGCTGCGCCCCAAGGCCGCAGTCGCCCTCTCCGCCGTCCTCAACCTCGTCGGCGCCTTCCTCTCCGTCGAGGTCGCCGTCACGGTGACGAATGCTGTGGTCAAGCTGCAGGACTCCACTGGAGCGCCCGCTCAGGCACTGCTGGTCGACCAGGGGCAGGGCCTGCTGCTCATCGTCCTCGCCGGCCTGGTCGGCGGCATCATCTGGAACCTGCTGACCTGGCTGCTCGGCCTGCCCTCGTCCTCCTCGCACGCCCTGTTCGGCGGACTGGTCGGGGCGACCATTGCCGGGCTGGGGATGAGCGGGGTCAACTGGGTGGGGAATGGCACCAAGCTCGACGGCGTCATCGGCAAGGTCGTCATGCCGGCCCTGCTCTCGCCGCTCATCGCCGTCGCCATCGCCGGCGTCGGCACGTGGCTGATCTACCGCATCACGGCTGGGGTCGAGCGCCGGTTCCAGGAGCGCGGCTTCCGCTGGGGCCAGATCGGGTCCGCCTCGCTGGTGTCGCTCGCCCATGGCACCAACGACGCCCAGAAGACGATGGGCGTCATCACCCTCGCGCTCATCGCCAGCGGCAGCTGGTCGGACACGAAGTCCGTCCCGTTCTGGGTCAAGCTGACCTGCGCACTGGCCATCGCCCTGGGCACCTATCTCGGGGGCTGGCGGATCATCCGCACCCTCGGCAAGGGCCTGGTCGAGATCGACTCCCCCCAGGGCATGGCCGCCGAGAGCTCGTCGGCCGCGGTCATCCTCGCTTCGAGTCACCTCGGCTTCGCCTTGTCGACCACCCACGTGGCCACCGGCTCCATCCTCGGCACGGGGATCGGCCGGGGTGCCACGGTCCGGTGGGGTGTCGCCGGGCGGATGGTCCTGGCCTGGTTCGTCACCTTCCCGGCCGCCGGTCTGGTCGGCGCCATCACCTGGTATGTCGGCCACGCGGTCGGAGGGCTCGCCGGCGCCTTCACGGTCTGCGCGATCCTCATCGGCCTCGCGTCCTGGATGTGGCGGCGTTCGCGGCGCGCTCCGGTCGACCACACCAATGTCAACGCCGACTGGACGGCGCCGGATCCGGCCGCCGCGACAACCCCCGTCCCAGTCCACTGAAAGGTCGGTCATGACCAACATCGGGTTCGCCCTCAGCGGCGCCTGGCGAGTGCTGCTCGTCGGGCTCGTCCTCGGCGCCGGACTCCCGGCGGTCTTCGCCCTCGGGATCCGTGCTGCGGCATACGGCGTCGGCGGTGACGCCGAGGTGAGCCGCTCCCGCGCCCATCCCCTCGGTCGGCTCCTCGCGGTCCTGTGCTTCGGTCTCGTCCTCGCCGGGGTCGTCGTCGGGATCACGTATGTCGTCGCCTCCGGCCTGGGCAAGACGATCTCCTTCGAACACATCTACCCGGTCATCGTCCCGAAGTCCTGAGCCGCGCAGACGCCTACCGCTCACGGATCGGGCGCCCAGCCGTTCGGCAGGCCGAACGCGCCGCCCGCCGCGGGTGCTCCACGCAGCACTTGTCGCACAGGTCACAGCCCGGCCAGAGTGGACGAACCCGCTGCCGCGCACCGCAGGAGGACCTGTGTCCAACGAAGCCCTTGAGAACCTGCTCCACGAGGACCGCTCGTTCCCACCCGACCCGGCCTTCAGCGCGGCCGCTAACGGCCAGGCCGAGCTCTATGCGGCCGCCGATGCCGACCACGAGGGCTTCTGGGCCGACCAGGCCCGCCGGTATGTCAGCTGGGCGACCCCGTTCAGCCAGGTCCTCGACTGGTCGAATGCCCCCTTCGCGACATGGTTCGCCGACGGCACGCTCAATGCGTCATACAACTGCCTGGACCGGCACGTCGCGGCGGGGCGCGGCGACAAGGTGGCCATCCACTTCGTCGGCGAACCCGGCGACACGCGCACCGTCACCTATGCCGACCTGCACCGCGAGGTGCAGAAGGCCGCCAATGCGTTGACCGACCTCGGCATCGGCAAAGGCGACACGGTGATGATCTACCTGCCGATGATCCCCGAGGCCGTCGTCGCATTGCTGGCCTGCGCCCGGATCGGCGCACCCCACTCGGTCGTCTTCGGCGGCTTCTCCGCCGAGGCCTTGCTCACCCGGATCGCCGACGCCCAGGCCAAGGTCGTCATCACCTCCGACGGCGGCTATCGACGCGGCACGCCGAGCGCGCTCAAGCCGGCCGTCGACGACGCCCTCGCTGCGGGCGAGTCCAGCGTCGAGAAGGTCCTCGTCATCCGCCGCACCGGGCAGGACACCCCGTGGACGCAGGGCCGCGACATCTGGTGGGACGACGCGCTCGCCGCTGCCGCGGACACCCACGAGGCCCAGCCAATGGAGGCCGAACACCCACTGTTCATCCTCTACACCTCGGGCACGACCGGGAAGCCGAAGGGCATCTTCCACACCACTGGCGGCTATCTCACCCAGGCCGCCTACACCAACGCCGTCGTCCACGACGTCCACCCCGACACCGATGTCTACTGGTGCACCGCCGACATCGGCTGGGTGACCGGGCACTCCTATATCGTCTACGGCCCGATGGCCCTGGGCGCGACCCAGGTCATGTACGAAGGCACCCCGGACACGCCGCACCAGGGCCGGTGGTGGGAGATCGTCCAGCAGTATGGCGTGACCGTCCTCTACACCGCGCCGACGGCGATCCGCACCTTCATGAAGTGGGGTGACGCCATTCCGGCGGGCTTCGACCTGTCCTCGCTGCGGGTGCTCGGGTCGGTCGGCGAGCCGATCAACCCGGAGGCCTGGATGTGGTACCGCGACCACATCGGCGGCGGGCGCTGCCCGATCGTGGACACCTGGTGGCAGACCGAGACCGGCGGCATCATGATCAGCCCGCTGCCGGGCGTCACCGCGCTCAAGCCCGGCTCGGCGCAGCGGCCGATCCCTGGCATCGGCGCCGAGGTCGTCGACGACGCCGGCCACGCAGTGCCCAACGGTGGCGGCGGCTACCTCGTCCTCAACAAGCCGTGGCCGGCGATGCTGCGCGGCATCTGGGGCGACCCGCAGCGCTACCGCGACACGTACTGGTCCCGGTTCGAGGGCGTCTACTTCGCCGGTGACGGCGCGAAGAAGGACGAGGAGGGCAATATCTGGCTGCTCGGCCGGGTCGATGACGTCATGAACGTCTCGGGCCACCGGCTCTCGACCACCGAGATCGAGTCCGCCCTGGTCTCCCACCCGGCGGTCGCCGAGGCCGCGGTCGTCGGGGCATCCGACGAGATGACCGGTCAGGCCGTCGCCGCCTTCGTCATCCTCCGCGAGGGGGCCGACACCTCGGGCGACATCATCACCGCGCTGCGCAACCACGTGGCCAAGGAGATCGGCCCGATCGCCAAGCCGAAGTCGATCATGCTCGTCAAGGAGCTGCCCAAGACAAGGTCCGGCAAGATCATGCGGCGCCTGCTGCGCGATGTCGCCGAGAAACGTGAGGTCGGCGACGTCACGACGCTGGCCGACTCCACGGTCATGGACTTCATCAAGACCAACCTCCAGTCGGGCTGACCGCGACGGTTGCGGGGGCGGGCGGGGAATACCCGCCCGCCCCTGCGGCGTTGTGTCGTTGATCTGTCAACCACTTCCATCAGGAGCCTCCATGCCCCGAATCGGCGTCGTCCTCGGCAGCACCAGGCCGAACCGCATCTCTGCGACCGTCGCGGCGAGTGTGGTCGAGCAGCTCTCGGCATATGGCGAGATCGACCTCATCGACCTTGCCGAGGTGGATCTGCCGTTCTACGACGAGCCGAAGCCGGCCGCCGCCGGCGAGCCGGTCCACGAGCACACCAAGGCTTGGGGCCGCCGGGTCGAGCCCCTCGACGCCGTCGTCATCGTCACCCCCGAGTACAACGCGGGCTACCCCGCCGTGCTCAAGAACGCCATCGACTTCCTCTACGCGCAGTGGCAGGGCAAGCCGGTAGCGGTCGTCGCCTACGGCTGGCACGGCGGGCGCCGCGTCATGACGGCCCTGACGCCCGTGCTCGCCAACGTCAAGCTCGTCGAGGTCGAGGGCGTCCAGCTCCAGTTCGGCGGCGAGCTGAGCGTCCAGGGCGTCTGGGACCCGGAGGCATCGCGTGACCTGCCGGCTCGCTTCACCGCCATGGCCGAGCGTCTGGTCGGCGCGATCCCCGCAGCCCCAGCAACGGCCTGAGGGCACTCGTGGCCTGGCCGCCGACGCAGCGGCCCGGCCACGATGATGCGAAAATGGGCCCTTCCCCCTCGCTGAGGAGCCCATGAGCACCCCTGCCGCTGCCGCCCGCCTGTTCGCCCGGTCCAGCTGGCGCAATGCCAGGTATGTCGCCCGCGTACTCCATCAGGAGACCGTCGGTGGCGCCCTGCTCCTCGGCGCCGCCGTCCTGGCCCTCGTGGTCGCCAACAGCCCGTGGAGCCAGTGGTACCACCAGGTGCGGGACACCTATATCGGCGTCGAGGCGCTGCACCTTCGGCTCACCCTCGGCCACTGGGCCGCCGACGGGCTCCTCGCGATCTTCTTCCTCGTCGCCGGGATCGAGCTGAAGCGCGAGCTCGTTGACGGTGACCTCTCCGACCGGGTCAAGGCGGCCGTGCCGGTGGCCGCAGCGGTCGGTGGCGTCATCGTTCCCGTGCTGGTCTATGTCGGAGTCGTCACCGGGATGGGGAGCGACCAGCTCCGCGGCTGGGCCGTGCCCACGGCGACCGATATCGCCTTCGCTCTAGCCGTGCTCGCGGTCCTGGGGACCCACCTGCCGTCCGCGCTGCGGTCCTTCCTGCTGACCCTGGCCGTGGTCGACGACCTCATCGCGATCACGATCATCGCGGTCTTCTACTCCTCCGATCTCGCGCTGCAGTGGCTGGCCCTCGCCCTGGTCCCGCTCGGGATCTGGGCCGGCCTGCTCCGCAAGGGATGGACTCACCCGGTGCTGCTCGCCATACCAGCGGTGCTCGCGTGGACCCTGGTCCATGCCTCCGGAGTCCACGCGACCGTCGCAGGCGTGGTCCTCGGCCTGCTCGTTCCGGCAGGTCATGACCCCGCCGACGCGGATCTGGACAGCCTGGCCGAGCGCATCGAACACGCCCTGCGGCCGGTCTCCGCCGGCTTCGCCGTGCCAGTCTTCGCCTTCTTCGCCGCTGGGGTGACCGTGAGCGGCGGGCTGGCGAGCAGTCTCAGCCACCCGGTCGTCATCGCCATCGTCGCCGCCCTCGTCGTGGGCAAGGCTGTCGGAGTCTTCGGTGGCACCTACCTCGTCCACCGGTTCACCCGCGCCAGCCTCGACGACGACCTCGCCTGGTCGGACGTGCTCGGGCTGTCCTTCCTCGCCGGGATCGGGTTCACCGTCAGCCTGCTCATCGGCGAGCTCGCCTTCGGGCCGGGCTCGCAGCTCGACGGGGCGGTCAAGCTCGCCGTGCTCCTCGGCTCCGCCCTCGCCGCCCTTGCCGCGGCGGTCATCCTGCGCCGCCGCAACACCGTCTACCGGCGCCTCGTCGAGGCCGAAGATCTGGACAGCGACGCGGACGGTGTACCCGACGTCTACTCCCAGGGGTAGCCTCATCTCGAACGGACCTGACAGAGGAAGGGATCCGATGACCATGAGCACGCCCACGGGTGGCCCTGGCGAGGAGCGGACGCTCGGACAGCTCGTCGCGTCGGCCTCGGAGGACCTCTCCACCATCCTGCGCACGGAGATCGCCCTCGCCAAGGCCGAGGTGACCACCGGCGCCAAGGTCATGGGCAAGGGTGTCGGGCTGCTCGGTGCGGCCGGCTTCCTTTCGCTGCTCGCGCTCATCCTGCTGCTTCAGTCCGCCGCCTACGGCCTGGTCGCCGCCGGGCTGCCGGTCTGGGCCGGCTATCTCATCGTCGCCGTCGTACTGCTCCTCCTCACCGCCATCCTCGCGCTGGTCGGGAAGAAGGCGCTGTCCTCGGCCTCCCCTGTGCCACAGAAGGCGATCACCTCGGCCCAGCAGACGATCGCCACGCTCAAGCGGTGACTCAGGACGCCTCGTCGGTCCTCCTCGACGGCCCTTGGGAGCATCGCTTCGTTCCGGCGAACGGTGCGCGCTTCCACCTCGCCGATATCGGCGAGGGTCCGCTGGTCGTCCTTCTCCACGGGTTCCCCCAGTTCTGGTTCACCTGGCGGCACCAGATGCTCGCTCTCGCCTCCGCCGGATTCCGTGCCGTCGCGGTCGACCTGCGCGGGTATGGCGCCTCCGACAAACCGCCCCGCGGCTATGACACCTACACCGGGTGCGCGGACACGGCCGCGATCATCCGCGCGCTCGGGGAGCAGGAGGCGGTGGTCGTCGGGCAGGGCCTCGGCGGCTGGATCACCTGGAGCATGCCCACCCTCCAGGCCGGGGTGACCCGGGCCATCGGTTCGTTGTCGATGCCGCACCCCCGGGTGATGCGCTCGGCCAGCCTGTCAGACCGGCGTCAGCTGGCCGCGAACTCGTACATCCTCGGCCTCCAGGTGCCCTTCGTTCCGGAGCGTGCCATGACCCGGGACCATCAGTATGTCGAGGAGGTCCTGCGCGCCTGGGCGGCCCCCGGCGGCTCCTACCCGACTCCCGCGGATGTCGAGCGGTATGCCGCCGCGATGGCCCTTCCGTTCGTCGCGCACTCCGCCGCAGAGCACTACCGGTGGCTCGGTCGCAGCCAGCTGCGCCAGGACGGACCGCTGTTCGCCCACCGGCTCAAGCCGCCGATCCACGTCCCGGTGCTCCACCTCCAGGGCGGCGCCGACGGGTGCGTCCTCCCCTCGGTCACCTCCGGCTCGGACCAGTATGTCGTGTCGACATACGAGAACTATGTCGTCGACGACGCGGGCCACTTCCTCACCGAGGAGGCCCCCGAGCGGGTGAGCTCCCTGCTCGTGGACTGGGTCAAGCGACTGGCCTGAGCGCGCCCGGCCAGCGGTGAGCGGGGCCGGCGGTCAGGCCAGGCAGCGCCCGGTCGTCACCGCGACACCTGTCGACGCCCGCTCGAGCACCGGAGCCGCCTCCGTGAGGGTGAGCGCGTAGCCGGTCGTCTCGTCCTCCAGTGAACGGGCGAAGACGACCCCCACGACATGGCCGGTGACGTCGAGCAGCGGGCCGCCCGAGCTGCCCGGGCGCACCGTGGTGAACAGCGAGTAGATCTGCCGGCGGACGCCGGGCTGGCCGTAGATGTCCGCCCCGACTGCGGTGAAGACCGAGCGGACCCGCGCAGCGCCGAGCCGCAGCGAGCCGTCCCCGGGGAAGCCGGCGACCACGGCCGGGTCGGCGGAGGACAGCTCCGTGCCGAGCGGGATCGCCGGCGCCTTGAGGCCAGGCACGGCGAGGACCGCGAGATCGCGGGCCGGGTCGAAGACGACGACGAGCGCGTGGAAGGTCGGGCCGACCCCACCGGGCTGGACCGACGGCTCGTCCACCCCCGCGACGACGTGGGCATTCGTCACGACCCGCTCTGGGGCCACCACCCAGCCGCTGCCCTCCAGCGCCTTCCCGCAGCTGGGCGCCACCCCGGTCACCTTGACGACCGAGCGCGAGCTTACGGCCTTGGCCGCGGCCGTCACCGACCCGGTCTCCGGCGGGTCGACCTGGAGGATCGGCTCGGGCCCGAGGTCGTTGAAGACCCGGGGGAAGCCCTCCTGGGCGAGCTCACGAACCGTGGCGAAGAAGCCGGCGGCCTGGCTGGGCACCAGGGAGTCGATGAGCCGTATGACCCTGGAGGTCGACACGGCCCGGCTCAGCGCCGCCGGACCGCTGATCCGCGCGAGGTCACCGGCATACCAGAGCAGCAGGGTGGCGGCACACACCGTGGCGACCGCACCGAGGACGGAGTCGACCCGGTGCGCCGCGGTTCGGCTCTGTGGGGGCCTGGCGCGGCGGGCGACCACGCCCATGGCGCCCTGACCGAGCGAGGCGCAGAAGACGACGATGCCGACGAGGACGACGACCAGGCTCGGCCCGCCGCCGGAGAGCCAGCCGGTGGAGCGCAGCACTGCCGGTCCGAGCCAGAGCCCTACGGCCCCCCCGGCGAGGAAGCCGATGACGGACAGGACGCTGACGATCGCGCCGGAGCGGTACCCCGAGACGGCATAGGCGCCGAGGATCAGGACGAGCAGGAGGTCGAGCATCACCGTCGCCCCGGCGTGTCGAAGGGCACTCGCACCGACTCGTCCCACGGCCGGGCCACGCCGCCGAGCTCGAAGAGCTTGCTGAGCAGCCCCGCGGTGAAGCCCCAGACGAAGAGGCCGTCGACGGAGAACCCAGGCCCGACGAAACCGCTCGGGTGGGTGACGGTGAACCGGTTCGCCGGGTCGACCAGGGCGGACACCGGGGCGATGACGGTGCGGGCCACCTCCGCCGGGTTACGCGCGTGGACCGGGTGCGGCTCGCGCCACCACCCGACGACCGGGGTGACGACATGGTCGCTCACCGGCAGGAAGAGCGGCGGCAAGGTCGTGACGATGTCAACGCTGGATGGGTCGAGCTCGACCTCCTCATGCCCCTCGCGCAGCGCCGCAGCGACCGGCCCGTCGTCGCCGGGGTCCTGGACCCCACCGGGGAAGGACACCTGACCGGCATGCGAACGCATCGACGCGGCCCTCTCGGTCAGAACCACCGTGCCGAGCTCGTCACCGTGATGCGGCCCGACGAGGATGAGCACGGCCGAGTCCCGCCCGCCGCCCGGAGGGGGTTGGAACCGGCTGAGCCACAGCGGGTCCAACCCGTCGAGTGCGCCGACAACAGTCCCCAGCCAGGCCGGCCGCGCGGCGCTCACGGGGTCGCTCACGGGGTCGCTCCGGGCGCGAGCTCGTAGGCAAGCAGGGCGGCGGCGCGGGTCGGGTCGGTCTCCCCTTCGCCGTATGCCGGGCAGAGCCTCGCCACGGGGCAGGCGCCGCAGGCCGGGCGCCTCGCATGACAGGTGCGTCGGCCGTGGAAGATCAGCAGGTGGCTGAGCATGGTCCAGTCCCGGCGTGGGAAGAGCGCACCGAGCTGGTGCTCGACCTTGACCGGGTCCTCCTCATCGGTCCACCCGAACCGCCGGGCCAGCCGACCGACGTGGGTGTCGACGGTGATCCCGGGGACCCCGAAGGCGTTGCCGAGGACGACATTGGCGGTCTTGCGCCCGACACCGGGCAGCGTCACGAGCTCGGCGAGGGTGCCGGGGACCTGGCCGGCATACCTCTCGACGAGTGCGGCACCCAGCCCGAGCAGCGACTGGGACTTCGCGCGGAAGAAGCCGGTCGAGCGGATGAGCTCCTCCAGCTCGGCGCGGTCGGCCGCGGCGAGCGCCTGCGCGGTGGGGTACCGGGCGAAGAGCGCGGGGGTGACGGCGTTGACCCGGACGTCGGTGGTCTGGGCCGAGAGGATGGTCGCGACGAGCAGCTCGAAGGGGGACGCGAAGTCGAGCTCACAGTGCGCATACGGGTAGCGCTCGAGCAGGAGCCGGTAGATCCGACGGGCCCGGCGGGTCCGGGCCAGATCGCTGTCCTGGGTGAGCACGCGAACAGACTAAGTCCCCTACCCGACAACGACCCGGACCGATCGGTTGGCGAACGCGAATAGGGCACTTCGTCCGGGTGAAGCGATCTGCGCCACATGGCAGACTGTCCCCCGTGGAACACGACGTTGTGCGGCGCGCACCGCTGATGGCTGCCCTCAATGACGAGGACGCCGAGGCGCTCCTCGCCCAGATGACCCCGCACCGCATGGAGCGCGGCGACATCCTGTTCCGCGAAGGCGACCGTGGCGACAGCCTCTATGTCATTGCCGAGGGCAAGATCAAGCTCGGCCGCACCAGCGCAGACGGTCGCGAGAACCTCGTGGCGATCCTCGGCCCGGGAGAGATGTTCGGCGAGCTGAGCCTGTTCGACCCGGGCCCGCGGACCATGACGGCCACGGCCGTCGCCGAGTCCGAGGTCCTCGGCCTGGGCAACGACTCGCTCAGCCGCATCCTCGGCGGCAGCCCGGAGGTGCCCAAGGCACTCCTCGCCGCCCTGGCCAAGCGACTGCGCCGGACCAACGAGCACCTGGCCGACCTCGTCTTCACCGACGTCCCGGGCCGGGTCGCCAAGGCGCTGCTCGAGCTGTCCGACCGCTTCGGGCGTCCGGTCGACGGTGGCCTCCTCGTCGCCCACGACCTCACCCAGGAGGAGCTCGCCCAGCTCGTCGGAGCGTCCCGCGAGACGGTCAACAAGGCCCTGGCCGACTTCGCCACCCGCGGCTGGATCAAGCTGGAGGCCCGGGCCGTCCTGCTGCTCGACGTCGAGCGGCTCCGTCGGCGAGCCCGCTGACCCTTCGCCGCGGCGGCCGGACTCACCGACCTGGCGGTCAGGCCCCGAGGTACTCCAGCTGGGCCCGGACCGACAGCTCCGCGGCGTCCCACAGCTCGCGAGGCACCTCGGCATACACCGTCTCGACGACCGCCCGGGCATCCGCGGCACCGTCGGCAACCGCCTGACGGACCTGCGCGAGCCGCTCATGGCGGTGGTCGAGGTAGAACCGCAGCCACGCCGCGGGATCCCCGACGACCGGGCCGTGTCCGGGGAGGATCGTCGCCACCGTCCCGTCGCCGGTGCGGGCCGCGATGAGCTCCAAGGACTCGAGGTATGACGCCAGAGCGCCGTCCGGCCACGCGACCACCGTCGTCCCCCGGCCGAGCACGGTGTCGCCGGTGAGCAGCGCGCCATCGGCGGGAACGAGGAAGCTCACCGAGTCGGAGGTGTGCCCCGGGGTGGCGACGACCTCGACGGTGAGCCCGCCGATGTCCATGACCTGGCCGTCGTGCAGCCGGCCGCCGGGGCCGGGAGCGAGGACGGGCACGTCGAGGCGGCGGGCGAGCTCGACGGCGCCCTCGGCGTGGTCGAGATGGCTGTGGGTGAGCAGGACCGCGTCGGCCCGACCGTCCTCGGCCCGGGCCAGCCGCGCGACCGCGGTGAGATGGCGGTCGTCGAGCGGCCCAGGGTCGACGACCACGGTCCGGGCCGATCCGGGCTCGCGCAGCACCCAGGTGTTCGTCCCGTCGAGGGTCATCGGCCCCGGGTTGGGGGCCAATACGCACCGGGCCCGGGTCGAGCCCGCGCCGCCGCGCCAGGGCGGCGTCGTCATACCGGCTCCGGGCAGGTGGCGGTGCGGAGGATGACCTCCGATGCCGCTCCGCGGACCAGGACGGGCATGATGCACGGCACCGACCCGGTGCCGCTCAGGTAAGCCGCGGCACTGCCCGCGCTCGCCAGCTCCTCCAGGCACACCATCGTCGGGGGCAGAAGGTATGCCGTCCCGGAAGCCATCGCGTCGAGGACGTCCTGGGGGCGCACCCAGGCGGACTGGTCCGCCTCACCGCTGACGTCGGCGACCTGCTGACCGGGCGGCAGCGCGGCCGCGAGGATCCACGTGTCGAACCGGCGCCGCTCGAACAGCGGCGTGACCCAGTGGGCCCGAACGACGAGGTCGTCGGGTGCCAACTGCAGCCCGGCCCCGTCGAGCACCTCGGGCAAGGAGCGCGCACCGGAGGCGAGCGCGGTCCGCGTCTCGGCATCGCCCGACCAGGCACCGGAACGCCCCCCGGCGTCGGCCCCGGCCGTCGTCGGATGGGCCAGGAGCACGCCGACCTCCTCGTAGACCTCGCGGACGGCCGCGACGAGCACCGCCCTGGCCAAGGTGGCGTCGACGCCATGCCGCGCCGCCCATGCCGCAACCGCCTCGTCGGGCAAGGCCGCGCACGCGTCGGTGTCGGCCGGGTCGACCGCTCCGCCGGGGAAGACCATCATCTGCGCGGCGAAGACCATCGTGGCCGCCCGACGCATCATGAAGACCTCGACGCCGCCGGGTCCGTCACGCAGCAGCATGACGGTCGCCGCCAAGCGGACCGGGCCGGCCGGTGGGACCTCTCCCCGCTCGGCCGAGTCGAGCCAGGCGCGGGCCTGACCACCGCGGTCCGGCAGGACATCGACGGGGAAGTCACGCTCGATGACGCCGGGCCCGGGATAGCCACGCTCCATGGGACTCGATGGTAGTCACCAGTTCCGGCAAACCGCCCCCGCGAGATCGGTCGCGCTGCGAGGATCGGATCATCCACTCCAGGAAGGGCGCCCACGGTCGGGGACACGGCCGAGGTCGTCGTGGTGGGACCACCGAAGGAGCGATCAGCCATGCCACCGCCTCGGCAGCGTCAGTTCCGGCTCACCTTCGACACGACCGACGTGGAAGAGGACTTCACCCTCGAGGAGCTGTCGAGGCTGACCGGCATACCGGTCCGCGCCCTGCGGCTCTACCGGTCCAAGAAGGTCCTCGACCCGCCGACGCTGCGTGGCCGGGTCGGCTACTTCCGGCGCCATCACGTCCTCCAGCTGCGCCTGGTTCAGCTGCTGGCCGACCGTGGCTTCCCACAGCGGGTCATCGCCGACCTCATGGCCACCGGCCGGGGCCGGATCGCGGTCTTCCGGATCCTCGAGTGGCTCAGCCCAGGGGACGACGTCATCAGCAAGCTCCGCATCGCCGTCGACTCCCCCGAGCTCGACGCCCTGCGGCGGTCCTCACCCGAGGCCTTCGCCGCGCTGCGCGCGCTCGGACTCCTCCGCGAGAGTGGCCAGACCCTCCATGTGTCGGCTCTGTCGGTCGCCGTCGCCAACGAGCTGCTCGCCCGGCGGGTCGGCGGCGATGACATCATGACCGCGACGGTCGAAGCGGCCCACGCCGGCCAGCGGCTGCTCGACCTGGCGGACCGCCTCTGCCCGGACAAGGACGACGAGGACGCCCGACGGGACGCGGCGGCCTATCTCGGCATCGTGCTCACCGAGACCTTGCGGATGCAGCTCCGGGAACGGCATACCGCCGCGGGCGCAACGTCCGAGGGCAAGCCAGGAGCGAGCAGCTCGTCCTCCGGCGGTCCGGTGAGCTAGTCCCGTATGGCGGCGACGAGCTCGATCTCCACGGGGGCGTCGAGCGGCAGCGCGAGCACCCCCACCGCGGACCGCGCGTGCCGCCCGCCGTCGCCGAAGACCTGCAGGAAGAGCTCGCTCGCGCCGTTGACCACAACGGGCTGGCCGATGAAGGACGGGTCGCTGGCGACGAAACCGACGACCTTGACGATCCGCTCGATCGCGTCCAGGCCCCCAGCCACCGCGGCCGCGGCGGCCAGGGCGTTGAGAGCGCTGATGCGCGCGCACTCCTGGGCGACCTCGGGCGCAACCAGTCCGGGGCCGACACCGACCCGGCCGACCGCCCGCATCACCCCGTCGACGACCGGCAGCTGGCCGGAGACATAGACGTAGCGTCCATCGCGGACTGCCGGCTGGTAGGCGGCCACCGGGGGGACCACTGAAGGCAGGGTCAGCCCGAGCTCGGCGAGGCGACCAGTCGCGCTCATGACTGCACCGGTCGCTTGAGATAGGCGACCAGGCCCTGCCCGTCGGGCCCCTGGACCACCTGGACGAGCTCCCACCCGTCGGTTCCCCAGTTGTCGAGGATCTGCTTGGTCGCATGGACGATGAGCGGCACGGTCGCGTACTCCCACTTGGTCATGGCGTTAGCGTAGGGGGTCCTAAGGTGGGGGCATGACGACTCCGCCGAGTCCCGTGCGGGGGTCGTCCCGCCCCGCGCAGAGCTGGCCCGGTGCTCGGCTCCACGTCGTGACCGGCAAGGGCGGCACGGGCAAGACCACCGTCGCCGCCGCTCTCGCGGTGGCGCTGGCGGCGCAGGGCCAGCGGGTCCTGCTCGCCGAGGTCGAGGGCCGGCAGGGGATCAGCCAGACCCTCGATGTCGCGCCGCTCGCCCCGGTCGAGCGTCGGGTCCTCTCGACCGCACGCGGGGGCGAGGTGATCGGGCTGGCCGTCGACGCCAAGGCCGCTTTGCTCGAGTACCTCCAGATCTTCTACCGGCTCGGCCGGGCGGGCGGGGCACTCGAGCGGGTCGGCGCGATCGACTTCGCGACGACGATCGCGCCCGGAGTCCGTGACGTCCTGCTCATCGGCAAGGTCTTCGAGGCGAACCGGCGTCCGCTCGACCCGGCCGACAAGCACCGCCGGGGCCCGCGAATGTATGACGCCGTCGTCCTCGACGCCCCGCCGACCGGCCGGGTGGTCCACTTCCTCTCGGTCAACGCTGAGGTCGCCGGGCTGGCCAAGGTCGGCCCGATCCGCTCGCAGGCGGACTCGATCACCAGACTGCTCACCTCCTCGCAGACGGTCGTCCACCTCGTCACGCTCCTGGAGGAGATGCCGGTGCAGGAGACGCTCGACGCCATCGACGAGCTGGCCAAGGGGGGCTTCCGGGTGGGTGCGGTCGTCGTCAACCAGGTCCGCGACCAGGTCCTGCCGGACTGGGCGGTCGAGGAGCTCCTCGACGAGCGAGTCGACACCGCGGCCCTGGCTACGCCGCTGGCCCGCAGCGGGCTCCGACTGGACCCGACAGCCGTCGCTGGGCTGCTCGCCGAGGCCCGCGGGCACGCCGAACGGGTCGCACTCGAGGCCGAGCAGCTCGCCCTGGTCGAGGACACCGGACGTCCGGTGCTGCTCCTGCCCTATCTTTCGGACGGGGTCGACTCGACCGCGGTGGCCGAGCTGGCCGAGATCCTCACCGACCAAGGGATGGTGTGATGGCGACCCGCCGCACGGCCGAGCGCCTCGACGTCGACGCCCTCGTCGACGACCCCCACACCAAGATCCTCGTCTGCTGTGGCTCCGGCGGGGTCGGGAAGACGACCGCCGCTGCCGCGATGGCACTGCGGGCCGCCGACCGGGGCCGACGGGTCGTCGTTCTCACCATCGACCCCGCGCGGCGGCTGGCGCAGTCGCTCGGACTGGTCGACCTCGACAACACGCCCCGCCCTGTCATCGGGGTCCACACCGCCTCAGCCGGCAGCCTCGACGCGATGATGCTCGACATGAAGCGGACCTTCGACGACGTCGTCCTGGCCCACTCCACGCCGGACAAGGCCCAGCAGATCCTCGCCAACCCCTTCTATCAGGCCCTGTCGACCTCGTTCGCCGGGACCCAGGAGTACATGGCGATGGAAAAGCTGGGCCAGCTGCGTGCCCAGGCCGACCGCGAGGGCCGCTGGGACCTCATCGTCGTCGACACCCCGCCGTCCCGGTCCGCCCTGGACTTCCTCGACGCGCCGAACCGGCTCGGGCTCTTCCTCGACGGCCGGTTCATCAGGCTGATCTCGGCGCCCGCTCGGGCCAGCGGTCGCGTCTATCTCAAGGTGCTCGGTGCTGGCATCGGTATGGCGAGCACCGTGCTGACCAAGGTGCTCGGCGGGCAGATGCTCTCCGACGTCCAGACCTTTGTCGCCGCCCTCGACTCGATGTTCGGCGGCTTCCGCGAGCGCGCCGACCTCACCTACGGACTGCTCAAGGACCGCGGGACGGCCTTCGTCGTCGTCGCGACTCCGGAACGGGACGCACTGCGGGAGGCCGCCTTCTTCGTCGAGCGGCTCGCTGCCGACGACATGCCGCTGGCCGGGGTGGTCGTCAACCGGCTCCAGCGGCTCGCAGTTCCCGAGCTGAGCCGGGGTAGGGCCCTGGCTGGGGCCGAGCTGATCGGCATACCCGAGGAGGCTCAGGAGGGCGCAGGGAGCCCGGACGAGGCTGGGAGCCCGAGCACGGCTGAGGACCCACCCGGGAGGGGCAACGCCGCGGCCGCCCTCGCGGCCGGGCTGCTCACAGTGCACGCCTCGCTCGCCGAGCTGGCCGCCCGGCAGGACCGGGCGACAACGGCGTTCAGTGCTGGGCATCCCGGCGTGCCGATGGTGCGGGTTCCCGCCCTGAGCCACGACGTGCACGACCTCGAGTCGCTGCGCGAGGTCGGTCACGCCCTCGCGTCGTCATAGCACAGGGCGGGAACCGGTAGGTCCCCCACGTTCCCTGGCTCAGCTCGCCTGGCGGGCACGACCCTCGGCGAAGAGGTTCCACCACGAGGCGACCGACGGGTTCTGCCGTAGCAGGGCCCGCCGTTCCCGCTCGGTCTTGCCGCCCCAGACGCCGAACTCGATCCGGCTGTCCAAGGCATCGGCGAGGCACTCGGCCACCACCGGGCAGCCCTGACAGACCTGCTTGGCGCTCTGCTGTGCGGCACCGCGCACGAACAAGGCGTCGGGGTCCCCACCCCGACACTTTGCGACGCTCGCCCACCCGTCGACCATCCCAGTGGCACGGTGTGCAATCTGTGACATCGTTCGTCCTTCCCCCCTGTCCTTCGACTGCCCCCACAGCGGTCCAAAGGTATGCTGTTCACCAAGTTTGTTCCAGTTAAGCACCAAGAGCATATTAAGCAAACCTCAAGTCACCTATGGGCAACATGGGGGATTTCGAGGGATTCACACCTAGTTACTTCGGACTAGTCCCGGCGAGTGGGGCTGGCTGGCCCGACCTCATCCCGTGAGGAGTGCCCGCCGAGCACCGGTGATACCTCGTCAGGAACGATCCGGTTCCACGGACTTGTCAGCCCCGCCGGTTACTCTGGCCCTCATGACCTCGCGTCTGCGCTCCCCCGGCGGTCTCTTCGGGCTGCTCGGGGGCTTCGTCGCCACCGCCGCCGTGATGGGCGTCGTCACCGCCGGGCTGTTCATGCCGATGGTCGGCGCGGTCGGCTCGGTCGCACGCGCCGGCGTCGATACCTACGACTCGCTGCCGACCGAGTTCCGTCAGACCACGCCCTACCAGCAGTCCCGCATCCTCGCCGCCGACGGCAAGGTCATCGCCACCCCGTTCGACCAGAACCGCATCATCGTGCCACTCAAGGCCGTCGCCCCGATCATGCGGGTCGCTCAGGTGGCCATCGAGGACAGCCGCTTCTACGAGCACGCCGGCTTCGACGCCAAGGGCACCTTCCGTGGCCTCATCGCCCCGCTGCTCGGCGAGCAGGTCCGCGGTGGCTCCTCGATCACCCAGCAGTTCGTCAAGATGACCCTGACCGACCAGGCCAACCAGGTCGGTGACAAGGCGGCCGCGGACGAGGCGACCTCGCGCACCCTGATGCGCAAGCTCCAAGAGCTCAAGTACGCCACGCAGGTCGAGAAGGCCATGTCCAAGGACGAGATCCTCTCCGGCTACCTCAACCTCGCCTACTACGGCGACGGTGCGTATGGCGTGGAGGCGGCCTCCCGGCACTACTTCAACCACCCGTCGGCCACGCTCACTCTGTCCGAGGCGGCGCTGCTGGCCGGCCTGGTGCAGAACCCGAGCGCCACCGACCCGGTCGGCTTCCCAGAAGCCTCGATGGAGCGACGCGACATCGTCCTTGCCCGGATGCTTGAGCTCGGGCTCATCACCTCGAAGGACTATGCGGCCGCCAAGGCGGTCACCCTCAAGACGATGCTCAAGGTGCAGCCCGACCGGGGGTCCTGCGCCAATGCGCCCACCCCGAACTACGCCTACTTCTGCGACTACGTCATCGCCTGGCTCAAGGAGCAGCCCGCCCTCGGCAAGACCGTGGCGGAGCGGATCAAGAGGATCAACACCGGCGGCCTGACCATCCAGACCACCCTCGACCCGACGATCATGGCCAGGGCCAAGGCGGCCGTCGACGAGCGGGTCCCGGTCGCCAACAAGGCCAGCATCGGTGCGGCCGCCGTCGTCGTCGAGCCGTCCACGGGCAAGGTTCTCGCGATGGCCCAGAACACCACCTACAGCCTGGAGAAGGCGCCCGGCAACACGACGATCAACTTCGCGGTCGACAAGAAGTATGGCGGCTCGATCGGCTTCAGCCTCGGCTCGACGATGAAGGCGCTCGCCCTGGTCACCGCGCTGGAGAAAGGCTGGGCGGTCCGGTCATCGGTCTACACCGAAGCGGCCGGCCCCGGGCGCGGGATCAAGCCCGCACTCCAGTCGTCCGACTTCGGCGACGCCTGCGGCCAGATCGGCTACCCCGGCTGGTCCCCGGAGAACGACGAGTCGGTCCGGGCCGGGAACATGACCCTCGCGACGGCTACGGCGCGCTCGATCAACACCGCCTTCGTCGCCCTCGCGGAGCGGATCGGGCCGTGCAATATCCACGCCACCGAGGGCCGGCTCGGCATGCACACCGGCCAGGGCAACCCGATCACCAAGGGGCCGTCGGCGATCATCCTCGGCTCCGACTCGGTCTCACCGCTCACGGTCGCCAGCGTGTATGGCGTCCTGGCCAACGACGGCAAGCGCTGCGAGCCGCACCCGGTCATCGCCATCACCGGCCCCGATGGCAAGCCGGTCAACCTCCAGCTGCCTCCGTGCCAGCAGGTGGTCGAGCCGGATATCGCCCGCGGGGTGACCTACCTGCTCCGCGGCCCGCTGCGCAGTGGCGGCACCGCCTCGCGCAGCGGCCTGGCCGGGGGCCGTGAGGCCGCCGGCAAGACCGGCACCGCCGAGGGTCGCACCGAGGCCTGGTTCGTCGGCTATACCCCGCAGCTGTCGACCGCGGTCTGGGTCGGCACGCCCTGGGACGGGCTCACCTCGCTGCGTGGGAAGTACCTGCCGAGCATTGGCTACGTCAGCGGGTGGGGCAGCGAGCTGTCCGCGCCGATCTGGAAGAAGATCATGGACGGCACGCTCGCCGGGCAGCCGTTCCGCAACTTCCCCGACCCCAGTGACCGGGTCATGAACGGCGTCACCGTCGCAGTCCCGTCGGTGACCGGGCTGACCGTCAACGAGGCCAAGGCCAGGCTTGAGGCGGCAGGCTTCGCCACAGGTGCGGTCATCGAGAAGCCGTCGAACGCGCCGAAGGGCACGGTCATCGGCACCGACCCGGCTTACCGCGCCCCCAAGGGAACCGCCGTCGCTGTCATCGTCTCGAACGGGACGGCGCCAAAACCGACGACGACCACGACGAAGCCGGGCGGCAAACCCACCGGGACGGTCAAGCCTCCCCGGCGCCGTTAGCCGGCCCCGCCGGGCGCGCGCCGGCGGTCGGTGCCGCCCGGACCGTCAGGTCAGTGCGCCGCCAGGGCGGCACGGACGGCAGCGGCCACCGCGGCGCCGTCAGCGCGTCCGGTGGTCTGCGGCTGGAGCACCTTCATGACCTGCCCCATCTGGCCCGGTGCGCTCGCTCCGGTCTCGGCGATCGCCTCCGCCACGAGCTGCGCCAGCTCGTCGGGGGTCAGCGCGGCCGGGAGGTAGCCCTCGAGGATGACGAGCTCGGCGTCCTCCTTGGCGGCCAGCTCGGCCCGACCGGCGCCGGTGAAGGCGACCGAGGCCTCCTTGCGCTTCTTGGCCTCCTTGGTCAGCACCTGCAGCACCTCGGCGTCGCTCAGCGTCCGGTGCGTCGTGCCCGCGGTCTCCGCTGTGGTCACCGCGGTCAGGGCCATCCGCAGGGTCGCCGACCGCACGGCGTCCCGGGCCCGGATCGACTCGGTGAGGTCGTGCTGCAGGGTCTGCTTGAGGCTGGTCGTCATACCGTCCATTGTCCTCACCGGGGCAACCGAGTTGTCCGCGGCGCCACATAGGGTGGGGGGATGCAGCCGATCACGCGTGGGGTCGCGGGCCTGGCGGCCATGGGGGTCGCCGGGGTCGGGTACGCCAGCCTGGTCGAGCGCTTCCAGTTCACCCTCCGCCGGTATGCCGTCCCCGTGCTGCCTGCGGGCGCCCGACCGGTCACTGTGCTGCACCTGACCGACATGCACCTCCTGCCGTGGCAGCGCCGCAAGATCTCGTGGATCACCGGCCTGGCCGAGCACCAGCCTGATCTCGTGGTCCACACCGGTGACGTCATCGCCCACCCGGACAGCATCGAGGCGGCGGTGCGGGCGTTCGGGCCGTTGCTCGACCGGCCCGGCGTCTTCGTCCTCGGGTCCAACGACTACTTCGCGCCGAAGCTGAAGAACCCCGCGCTCTACCTCACTCCGGACCACAAGCGCGGGCTGGCCTCGACCCCGCGGCTGCCGACCGCGGACTTCGTGGCCGCGCTGTCCGCCGGGGGCTGGCAGCACCTGCGCAATGCGCGCGGCCGCATCCGGGCCGGCGGCGCGCAGCTCGAGGTGGTCGGGGTCGACGACCCGCACCTGGAGTACGACCGGTATGCCGCCGTCGCCGGGCCGGCCGACCCCACCACCGATCTGACCGTCGGGGTCATGCATGCGCCCTACCAGCGGGTGCTCGACGCGATGGCCGCGGACGGGGCGCGGCTGCTCATCGCCGGGCACACCCACGGCGGCCAGCTCTGCCTCCCGGGGTTCGGCGCCCTGGTGACCAACTGCGACCTCGACCGGCGGCGGGCCTCCGGCCTGTCGCGCTGGTGGCCGGGAGCGGGTTCGGCGCCGTCGTCCGCGGCGCCGCCCGATGCCGCCTACCTCGAGGTCTCCGCGGGGCTGGGGACCTCCCCGTTCGCTCCGGTGCGCTTCGCCTGCAAGCCGTCCGCGTCGCTGCTCACCTTGACCCCGCGAGGCTGACGCCGGCCGAGGGGCGCCCTCGGCATACCGCCTAGAACAGCTCGGTGACCGTCCGGGTCGAGGCGACCACCCGCCCACCGGTGACCACCGCGAGCGGCGCGCTGTGCCGAGTGAGCACCTCACGAGCCGTCCGGCCGTCCAGGACGAGCAGGTCCGCGGGCGCGCCGGGCTCGATCGCGCGCGGCGGCATACCGAGAACGCGGTAGCCCTGCGTGGTGACCATGTCGAGCAGCGTCTCCAGCCGCGGGTCGGCGAGGTAGCCGAGGACGTGCGCGGCGACGAAGGCGACCTCGAGGAGGTTGTGCCGCCCGAACGGGTAGTAGGCGTCCTCGATGTCGTCCTGGCCGAGCGCGACCGGCACACCGGCGGCGAGCAGGTCGGTCACCCGCAGGTGCAGCGGACCGGTGTGCGGGTCGGTGACGAAGCCGAGCCCGGCCGCCTTGGCCAGCCCGGCCAGCCGGCGGACCGTCGGCTCGGGGTAGGTCGCCATCGCTCGCGCGTGCTGGGCCGACCCGCGGCCGACCATCCCCCGCCCGAGCAGGGCCGCGGCGAGCATCTCGGTGGTCCGCAGACTCGGGTCGCCCGCGTCGTCGACGAGCATGGCGACGCGCCGGTTGGTCCGCTGCGCGAGGGTCACCATCGCGTCGACGTGCGCCTTCGCGTCGGCGTCGGTGTGCTCGATCCACGGTATGCCGCCCACGACGTCGGCGCCGCGGCGGATCGCCTCGGTGACGAGCTCCTCGGTGCCCGGGGCCTTGAGCAGTCCGTCCTGCGGGAAGGCGACGACCTGGACGTCGACCCGCCCCCGGAACTCCTCCCGCGCCCGGAGCAGCCCCTCGACACCGGTCAGGCCCGCGAGCGGGTCGACATCGGCGAAGGCCTGGACGACCCGGACCCCGTTCGCGACCGAGGCGTGCAGGGTCTGCCGGGCGCGGGCGTACACATCGTCGGCGGTCTGGCCGCGCTTGACCGCCGCGGCGCCCTCGATGGCGGTGAGGGCGCCGCCCATGGTGCCGGAGGTGTACTCGGCCAGGGGGTTGTCGCCGGCCGCGTCGAGGGTGTGGACCTTGCAGAGGTGCAGGTGAGCGTCGACGAAGGGGATGGTGACGAGGTTGCCCTCGGCGTCGATCTCCGTGGGGGCTTCGGTGGGGACTTCGTGGGTGGGAACCGGTGTGGTCGCTTGTTGCCGCTCGACGGCGCGGATCGCGTCCTGGTCGAGGACGATCGTCCAGGTGCCGGGGCGGCCCCGGAGGGTGGCATTGCGGACGACCAGCGCGGGTTCGGTCACCCGCTGGACGCTAGCCAGGACGTGTGTGGTCGACAAGTGGCCTTGGCAGGCCGCGGGTCTTTCGGGATCGTCGTGGCGGGGGCTGCTGCGGCCCCGGTGAGACCGTCGGCAAGCGATTGGGAGTTGGCCCGGCTGCTCCGGTATCGTGTCCCCTCGGTGCCAGCCGTCTTCGGGCGGCCGACCAGCACCGGGGTGTGGCGCAGCTTGGTAGCGCGCTTCGTTCGGGACGAAGAGGCCGCAGGTTCAAATCCTGTCACCCCGACCAGTTGGCTTTGGGGCTCTGACCAGCGCAAACGCGGTCAGGGCCCTGCTGGTTTCCGTGGTGTGAGTCCGTATGACGCCGCCGGCGACGTCGGAGGAGAGGTTTCGACGCCGGTCAGGGTCTCCATCGCGTCGGGTGAGAGGTTTCGACGCCCGGGTGTCGATTGCTCTCACCCGAGGGGGCCTTGGTGTCCGAAGCCCTCTGACGCTCCCGGAGGCATCGCGACGCCTTGCATTGACTATCGCTTCAACGGATAATAACATCCACTATATGCGAACAGAGGCGCCGCTCCTCGCTCCGATCTTCCGATCGGACGGCCAGGCGCGCCTGCTGGCCGAACTGTTGCTCACCGGCGACGAGCTCAGCCTCACCGATCTGGCAAAGCGGATCGACCTCGCCTACGCCACGGTGCACCGCGAGGCCGAGCGGCTGCTGGACGCCGGCATCCTTCGCGAGCGTCAGGTCGGGCGCTCGCGCCTCATCAGCGCCAACCCCGACAGTCCGGTCGTCGACCCCCTGCGCCAAATCCTCCTCGTCAGCACCGGCCCAAAGGTCCTGCTCACCGAAGCGCTGCGCGACATCGGGGGCATCACCTCGGCTTTCCTCTACGGCTCCTTCGCCGCCCGCATGACCGGCGTCCCCGGCCCTCCCCCGCAGGACGTCGATGTCATGGTCGTCGGCTCCCCCGACGTCGACTCCGTTCACCACGCCTGCGACGCCGTGCAGGAACGGATCGGCAGACCGATCAACCCGACCATCCTGCGCCCGGACGAGGCCCGGGGCCGTACCGCCTTCCTCGCCTCGGTGGCCGCTAGCCCCACCGTCCTCCTCCTCGGCCAACTCCCGTGGTGACTCCGATCTCGACAACCTGGTGAAGGCGACCCTTGACGCCGCGGCGACCTGCATCGGCATACGGCAGATCGGGGGACCCGAGCAGGCGGACGACGAGAGGATCGACGTCATCGTTGCCACCAAACGTGCCGCTGCGGACACCGCGTCCGCTGGAGCATTCATCGCCATCTGGGCGTTGGAGAGTCACGGCCGGACGACGACGCCCGCGGGCTGACGTCAAGCCCCAGATCAGGCGTCGGGCCCGTCGCGCAACGGGAGGACAGCGGTGAAGGTCGCCCCGAGTCCCACGCCAGGGGACTCGGCAGACAATCGCCCGCCATGCGCGGCGACGAGGCTACGGGCGATAGTCAGCCCGATCCCCGACCCGCTCTCGCCCTCGACCGACCGCCGACCGGGCACGCGGTAGAACCGCTCGAAGACCCGCTCCAGGTCCGGCGCCGCCAGCCCCTCCCCGGTGTCGGTGACACCGACGCAGGCCGAAGAGCCGGACATGGCGCAGCGCACCGTCACCCGACCGCCCGGCGGCGTGGCCCGCACCGCATTGCCGACAAGGTTCGTCACCACCTGGCCGATCCGCTCCGGGTCGACGCGCACCGGCACCGGTACGGAACCACAGTCGATGTCGAGCGCCAGGCCCGCATCGACCGCCTGCGCGCGCAGCCGCCCGGCCGCTCGCTCGACGAACTCACGCAGGTCGACGTCGACCAGCACGAGCGTCAGCCGCCCCTCGTCGGTCCGCGAGAGGGCGGACAGGTCGTCGGAGAGCCGACGCAGCCGGCGGACCTCGTCGCTGACCAGCGCCAGCCGCTCCGGCTCGACCGGCATGACGCCGTCGATCATCGCCTCGACGGTGCCGTCGATGACGGTGAGCGGGGTCCGCATCTCGTGGGCCACCTCGCCGAGCAGCCGGACCCGGCGGGCCTCGGTCTCATGCAGCTGCTGCCCGAGCCGCTGAACGTCGTCGGTCAGCTCGGCGAGCTCGGTCGTGCCGGGCGTCGGGAGCGGGCCGTCATACCTTCCCTGCGCCATGGCCCGCGTCGCCGTCCGCAGGGCATCCAACGGACGCACCAGCCGGTATGCCGCAAAGGCGCCCACCAGCGCCGCCGCGACGGCCCCACAAACGGTCCCGACGAGCAGCGCGCGGTCGACCGCGTCGCCGAACTGTTGCCGCAGCACCATCCCCGAACCCATCCCGGAGCCTGGCCCCGGCCCCATGCCGCCGCCCGGGCCCATCCGCAGGCTCTCGTCGAACAGGGCCGGTGCGAGCTGGCGGACCACGAGGAAGGTCGCGAGGGCGGCAACGACGGCGACGAGAAGGTGGGAGAGAACCATACGGACGACGAGCCGGTTCATGACGCGCCGCCGCCGGGCCCCGGCCCCTCGATCGGGTCGAGGAGGAACTTGTAACCCACGCTGCGCACCGTCCCGATGATCCGTGGCGCGGCCGCGTCGTCGCCCAGGGCCTTGCGCATCCCCCGGATGTGGACGTCGACGACCCGTTCGTCGCCGAAGAAGTCGTACCCCCAGACCTTCTCCAGCAGCTGGGCGCGCGAGAACACCCGCCCCGGCGAGCCGGCGAGCGCGACGAGCAGGTCGAACTCCAGTGCGGTGAGCACAGCCGGTATGCCGCCCACCCGAGCCTCACGCCGGGCGATGTCGACGCTGACCCCGTCGAAGAGTAGGACGTCCGGGTCGGCGGTCGATCGACCAGCCCCTCCCGCTCCGGCCGCCGCGGACCCTGCGGCCCCTGCGACCGAGCGGGTCGGGGCGTCCGAACGACCCCGCCGCAGCACGGCCTTGACCCGCGCGACGACCTCCCGCGGGCTGAACGGCTTGGTCACATAGTCGTCCGCCCCGACACCGAGACCGAGGATCGTGTCGATCTCCTCGGCGCGTGCGGTGACCAGGACCACGTAGACGTCCGAGGTCTTCCGCAGGGTCCGCAGCACCTCCAGGCCGTCAATGTCGGGGAGCCCGATGTCGAGCAGGACCAGGTCGGCCGGCTCGGTCGCCAGCAGGTGGAGCGCCTGGGCGCCGGTCGCCGCCTCCTGGACGAGAAAGCCCTCGGCGGCCAGGTAGGCGCGCAGGATCTCTCGGATCTGCATCTCGTCGTCGACGACGAGCACTCGCCGCGGCATCGCGTGCCTCCTCCTGGGGTCTGCCTCCAGGGTAGGCGGGCCGCCCCGCCGCCGACGCGGCCCCGGCGGCGGCTTCTCGGAACCTTCACACTTCGACGCCTCGGGGCTTCACAGGCGCCGCGTTGAGTCGGATATCAGCGCACGTCAGACCTCGACCGACCCAGGAGCACGACATGTCGACCCGGACCCGCACCGCCCTCGGCCTCGCCGCAGCGCTCGTCGCCGGCGGCGCCTTCTACGCCAGCCAGGCGACGGCCACGCCGGCCGTCACCACCCTGACCTCCGCCGCCGGCGCGTCAGCTGCGTCAACGTCTCTCGACCCGGCCCTGGCCGCCAAGCTCGTGGCGCTCGTGGACGAGGAGCGGATGGCGCATGACCTCTACCAGCTCTTCTCCGACCGCTACGACGGCGCCAGACCGTTCAGCATGATCGTCCGCAGCGAGACCCAGCACACGGCCGCTGTTCGGAACCTGCTGGCGACATACGGGATCGCGGACCCGACCACCACGCTGCCCGCCGGGACCTACGCGACCCCGGCGATCCAGGCCGTCTACGACCAGTGGAAGGCCGCTGGGCGGGTGTCAGTCGAGGCCGCAGAGCAGGTCGGCGTCGACCTGGAGACCCGCGATATCGCCGACCTCACGGCTGCGCTCGTCGGGGTCACCCAGACCGACATCCAGCGCGTCCTCGGCAGCCTCGCTGCCGCCTCGGAGCACCACCTGCGCGCCTTCACGGCCGCCGTCGCCAACACCTCCACGACCGGTATGCCGGCCGACGGCTCGTGCATGGACTCCGGCTCAGGCCCGGGCATGGGCATGGGGTTCGGCATGGGCGATGGCGCCGGGATGGGCAGCGGCTACCGCGGCGGTCGCTGAGCGTTCGCGTCCACCAAGGGTGGGAAAGGCACGCAATGGCGCGGCGTCAGGGCGTCATACGGTGCTTTTACCACCCTTGGTGACCGGGCGGGAGGGGCGAGACGGCCGGCGCGAGGCCACTGAGGGGACGCGCGCGCCGGGTCACGGGCAAGCGGTGGCGAGGATCTCCAGGGCGCGCAGCCGGGCGTCCAGTCCGAGGGCCTGGTTGGTCACCATCACCTCGTCCGCGTGGACCCGCTCCGCGAAGGACGACAGGTATGCCGCCACCGCCGGCCCGTCGCCCACCGCGCAGTAGCGCAGCATGTGCCGAGCCTGCGCGCCGGCCGGCCCGGCCATCAAAGCGTCGACATCGGACTCGCTCAGCGGCCCGGGGGCCGTGACCATCCGCCGGGCTCGGGAGCGCAGCACTTTTTCGTACATCGAACCGGCCTCGGCCGGGTCGTCGACCGCCACGACATTGCACGCCGCGATGACATAGGGCCGATCGAGCTGGTCGCTCGGCCGGAAGCCGGCGCGGTACGCCTCGACCGCCTGCTCGAGGGCGTCCGGGGCGAAGTGGCTGGCGAAGGCATAGGGCAGCCCCAGCGCAGCGGCGAGCTGGGCGCCATACAGGGACGAGCCGAGGATGTAGAGCGGGACGTGCGTTCCGCGACCAGGGGTGGCCGCGATCCCCTCGATGCGGCTCTCGTCGCCGAGGTAGCCCTGCAGCTCGAGGATGTCCTGCGGGAAGTACTCCGAGGCGCGCGGGTCCCGGCGCAGCGCGAGCAGGGTGCGCTGGTCGGTGCCGGGGGCGCGACCCAGGCCCAGGTCGATCCGGCCCGGGTGCAGCTCGGCGAGGGTGCCGAACTGCTCGGCGATGACGAGCGGGGAGTGGTTCGGCAGCATGATCCCGCCCGCGCCGACCCGGATCGTCGAGGTCGCCGCCGCGATGTGCGCGATGAGGACCGAGGTGGCCGCGCTGGCGATCGCGGACATGTTGTGGTGCTCGGCATACCAGATGCGCTCGAAGCGACCCAGCGCCTCGGCCCGCCGCGCCAGGGCGACCGTCTCGAGCAGCGCCTCACGGACCGGCTGGCCGTGCCGGACCAGGGCGAGGTCGAGGATCGACAGGCGCATCAGCGGGCGATGAGCGGCGCCAGCGTCTCCCCGAGCAGGGCGACGCGCCCCTCGATGTGACCATTGCAGGGGAGGTTGACCGTCACGCCGTCGACCCCCGTGGCGAGGATCTGCTCGTACACCGCAGCGACCTCCTCCGGCGAGCCGACGATCGCCGTGGCGCGCCGGGCCCCGAGCTGCGGGATCCGCTCGATGGTCGCGTCCATCTCGGCGACCGCCTGCTCGTGGGTCGGCGCGATGCACGCGCTGGTCTGGTAGCTCACGGTGATCTCGGAGCGGTCCCGCCCGAGCCGCTCGCAGTGCTCGGCCAGGGCCGCGAGCTTGCGCGGGATCTCGTCGAGCCCGCAGATGATATTCGACTCGTCGGCATACTGGGCGACCATCCGCAGCGTCTTGCGCTCACCGCCGCCGCCGATCATCACCGGGATCCGCCCGACCGGGGCCGGGGAGTTCACGGCGTCGCGCACCGAGTACCACGAGCCGTCGACGGTGGGCCGCTCCCCGCGGAGCATCGGCAGGATGATCTGCAGCGCCTCCTCCAGTCGCTCGAAGCGGTCGGTGAAGGTGCCGAACTCGAAGCCGAGGGAGGCGTGCTCCAGCTCGTACCAGCCGGCGCCGATGCCGAGCTGGGCGCGTCCGCCGGAGACGATGTCGAGCGCCGTGACGGTCTTCGCCAGCAGGGTCGGGTTGCGGTAGGTGTTGCCCGTGACGAGCGAGGACAGCCGGACCCGCGAGGTGCGCTGCGCCAGGGCGGCCAGCACGGTGTAGCACTCGAGCATCTCGTTCGTCGGGTCCCCGAGCATGGGCAGCTGGTAGAAGTGGTCCATGAGCAGGACGGTGTCGAAACCGCTGCTCTCGGCCTCGACCGCCTGTGCGGCGATGGCCTCGAAGAGCCGGTCGCTGCCGGTGTCAGGGTAGGTGAAGTTCGGGATCTGGTAGCCCAGACGTGTCATGGTGTCCTCTCCCGCCGGTATGGCGGTTGTCGAGTCGTCCGTTCCCGCAGAACCGAGTCAGAACCGAGTCGGACCGGTCCGAACCGAGCCGTAGTACCGCGGTCGGAGCCGAGTCAGACACCGCCCGAACGTCAGTACCGCGGTCAGAAGAGACCGACGACATTGCCGTCGGCATCGATATCGATGGTGTTCGCGGCCGGCGTCGCCGACAGCCCCGGCATGGTCCGCATCTCACCGCAGATGGCGTAGATGTACCCGGCGCCGACGGCCGCCCGGACCTCGCGCACCGGCAGCCGCCAGCCGGTGGGTGCCCCACGCAGCCGCGGGTCCGAGGACACCGACAGGTGCGTCTTGGCGATGACGACCGGGAGGTTGCCATAGCCGAGCTCTTCGAAACGCGCCAGCGCTCGGGCGGCCTCCGGCAGGTAGTCGACACCGTCCGCGCCGTAGATCTTCGTCGCCACCGCGTGGATCTTGTCGGTCAGCGAGTCGTCCAGGTCGTAGGTGTGCGTGTGCTTCGACGGCTGCTCGCACGCCTCGATGACAAGGTCGGCGAGATCGACCGCCCCGTCGCCGCCATGGGCGACATAGGTGCCGACCGCGGACTTGGCCCCGCCCTCGGCGGCGACCTCGGCGATCGCGGCGTGCTCGGAGGCGTGGTCGGTCGGGAAGGCGTTGATCGCGACGACCGGGGTCACCCCGAAGGAGCGGACGATCGCGATGTGCTTGCGGAGGTTCTCGGCGCCGGCCAGCACCGCATCGACGTCCTCGGCGAGCAGCTCCCACGGCAGTGGCTTGCCGGCGACGACCTTGAACCGGCCGGAGTGCATCTTCAGCGCCCGCACCGTGGTGACGATGACCGCAGCCCGTGGGTAGACCCCGGAGACCCGGCACTTGACGTTGAAGAAGCGCTCCATGCCCATGTCGGAGCCGAAGCCGGCCTCGGTGACGAGGTAGTCGCCCATCCGGGCCCCGACCCGGTCGGCGACGACCGAGGAGTTGCCGGTCGCGATATTGCCGAAGGGCCCGGTGTGGACGAGCACCGGGGTGTGCTCGAGGGTCTGCAGCAGGTTGGGCTTGAGCGCGTCGCGCAGCAGCACGGCCATCGCGCCGGCGGCCTTGAGGTCCTCGGCGGTGACCGGCGAACCGTCATACGTATAACCGACAACGATGCGACCCAGCCGAGCGCGCAGGTCCGCCAAGGAGGTGGACAGCGAGAGGATGACCATGACCTCGCTCGCGGCGGTGATATCGAAGCCCGCCTGGCGCGGGACGCCGTCCATCCGGGCGCCCAAGCCGAGGACGATATTGCGCAGCGACCGGTCGTTGACGTCGAGCACCCGGCGCCAGGAGATATTGCGCGGGTCGAGCCGCAACGGGTTGCCGTGGTGGAGCATGTTGTCGACGATCGCGGCGAGCAGGTTGTGCGCGGCCGTCACGGCGTGGAAGTCGCCGGTGAGGTGGAGGTTGAGCGACTCCATCGGGATGACCTGCGAGTACCCCGCGCCCGCGGCACCGCCCTTGATGCCGAAGGTCGGGCCCATCGAGGGCTGTCGCAAGGTGAGGACGGGCCGCTTGCCGCGTTTGGCCAGTCCCTGCGCCAGGCCGACCGCCGTGGTCGTCTTGCCCTCGCCGAGCGGGGTGGGCGTGATCGCGGTGACGACGACGCAGCTCGCCTCGGGTCGGTCGTGCAGGGCCGGTATGGCGTCCAGGGTGACCTTGGCGATGAAGCGGCCATAGGGCTCGAGGTAGTCATCCGACACCCCCGATGCAGCGGCGATCTCCACGATGGGAGTGATCGGCGCCCCGCGGGCGATGTCGAGGTCAGAAGGAAGTGGCGTCGATGGCACGGCCCTTACTGTAGGCACCCGAGGCGTCGGCAGACAGGGGGCGGGGCCAAAGGATTCCGCCCAGGTCAGCGGCCGGTGCCGCCGTAGACGACTGCCTCGCCCTCGGCGTCCAGCCCGAACGCGGTATGCACGGCCCGGACCGCGTCGTCGAGGCACTCCGCCCGGGTCACCACTGAGATGCGGATCTCGGAGGTCGAGATCATCTCGATATTGACGCCGGCGTCGGCGAGCGCCTGGAAGAAGGTGGCCGACACCCCGGGGTGCGAGCGCATCCCGGCACCGACGAGCGAGAGCTTGCCCACCCCGTCGTCATACTGCAAGGAGGCATAGCCGGACCGTTCCTTGATGGCGCGCAGCGACTCGAGGGCGCGTTGGCCGTCCGCCTTCGGCAGGGTGAACGAGATATCGGTCAACCCGGTCTCCACCGCGGAGACATTCTGGACGATCATGTCGATATTGATGCTGGCCTGCGCCACCGCGGTGAAGATCTCGGCGGCCTTGCCCGCCTGGTCGGGAACACCGACCACGGTGATCTTGGCCTCGCTACGGTCGTGCGCCACGCCGCTGACGATCGGGGCTTCCATGGACTCTCCTTCGCCGTAGGGGTGCTGGACGACCCAGGTGCCGTCCTTGGCCGAGAAGGACGACCGGACGTGGATGGGGATGTCGAAGCGGCGCGCGTACTCGACGCATCGCAGGTGCAGGACCTTGGCGCCGTTCGCCGCGAGCTCGAGCATCTCCTCGCTGGAGATCGTCCCCACCTTGCGCGCCTTGGGCACCACCCGAGGGTCGGCGGTGAAGACGCCGTCGACATCGGTGAAGATCTCGCAGAACTGCGCCCCCAGGGCCGCCGCGAGGGCCACCGCGGTGGTGTCGGAGGCGCCGCGACCGAGGGTGGTGATCTCCTTGGTGCTCTGGCTGACGCCCTGAAAGCCGGCGACGATGACGATGTCGCCCTCGTCGATGGCCGAGCGGATCCGGCCGGGGGTGATGTCGATGATCCGCGCGTCGCCGTGGGCGGCGTCGGTGATGACCCCAGCCTGGCTGCCGGTGTACGAGCGGGCCTTGAAGCCGCGGTCGTGGATCGCCATGGCGAGCAGTGCCATCGAGATGCGCTCGCCCGCGGTGAGCAACATGTCGAGCTCTCGGGCCGGCGGGGCCGGCGACACCTGCTCGGCGAGGTCGCGTAGGTCGTCGGTGGTGTCCCCCATGGCAGACACGACGACGACGACCTCGTGGCCGGACTTCTTCGTGTCGATGATCCGTTGCGCGACGCGCTTGATGCCGTCGGCATCGGCGACGGAGGACCCGCCATACTTCTGGACGACCACGGTCACGGCATACTCCCGACAGGACTGGGACTTCGCCGCCCAAGTGTAGTGACGTCTCTCCTGGTGAGACCCAACGCCCGTATGCCGAGACCTCCACCTGACGCCGTCAGGCGGTTCGGCCGGTGGCCGGGTCAGGGGTGGAGGGCGTCGAACTCCGCGGAGGCGACGGTCTCCTCGTCGGCGTCGCAGCGCAGGTGCTTGAGCACCGACTGAAGGACGCGCAGCGAGGCGGCGGCCCGCTCGCCCCAGGACGAGAGATAGCTGAACTGCCACCACCACAGGCCCTCGATGGTCCGCCCGGCGTCGACATGGCGCAGCCCGTGGCTGAGGTCGAGGGCGATATCGGCCAGGTCGTTGCTCAGCGACCCCTGGGCCAGCTCGGGCGTGGTGACCGGGTCGACGACATCGGCATACTCGTCGAGCCCTTCGAGCAGGTTGGCGAGGTTCGTCCGCAACGGGTCGAGGTCGGCGTCCGGGCCGGGGTCGGGCTCGAAGCGCTCCTCCGGGACGACGTCCTCGATGGCGCCGAGCCGGGCCCCAGCGAGCAACAGCTGGGAGGTGGCCAGGAGCAGCAGCGGTATGGCGGTGCCGGGTGACTCACCCGTGGCGACCTCGGTGACCGTGGCGAGGAACTCGCGCGCCTCGACCGCGGTCTGCCGGGCCAGAATGTCGAGGTCGGAGTCCGCCGTGGCGACCGAGCCGGCTGGCGCCTCCGGTGCGTTGTCAGCCATGGACAGACCGCCTTCCCTCGAACGCCCGACCCAGGGTCACCTCGTCAGCGTATTCCAGGTCGCCCCCGACAGGCAGGCCGGACGCCAACCGGCTGATGGTCAGGCCGAGGTCCTTGAGCAGCCGGGACAGGTAGGTCGCCGTGGCCTCGCCCTGGACGTTGGGGTCGGTCGCGAGGATGACCTCGGTGACCGTGCCGTCGGCGAGCCGGGCGACGAGCTCGCGGATCCGCAGGTCGCCCGGGCCGATGCCGTCCATCGGGCTGATCGCGCCACCGAGGACGTGGTAAAGGCCGCGGAACTCGCGGGTGCGCTCGACGGCGAGGACGTCCTTGGGCTCCTCGACGACGCAGATGATGGTGCGGTCGCGGCGGGTGTCGAGACAGATCCGGCACTGGTCGGCCTCGGCGACATTCCCGCAGGTCTGGCAGAACCGGACGGTGTCCTTGACCCGCGCGAGGATCTCGGACAGCCGGGTCACGTCCGCCGGGTCGGCGGCCAGGAGGTGGAAGGCGATCCGTTGCGCGCCCTTGGGACCGACGCCTGGGAGTCTGCCCAGCTCGTCGATGAGGTCCTGGACGACACCTTCGTACACGCTGGCGAGCCTACCTGGGGGCGGCGACAGCGGCGCGGTACGCGCCGGAAGGTCCCGGCACTGCCCTGGGAGCCGTGCGGTTGAGTGGGCACATCCACAGGGGATGCGCTTTCGATGGTCAGGTCGAGAGCGCGGTCGAGGATCAGGTCGAGAGCGCGTCGAGGATCTCGTATCGTCATATCGTGATCGACGCACCGGAGCAGGCACCCGCCGGGCTCTTCGCCCTCCCGGCTCGACAGTGGGTCGACCTGTTCTACGACCTCGCCGTTGCCGCCGGAATCATCGCCCTCTCGGGGGCCTATGCCTATGACCACTCTCCCGTCGGCACCTTCTGGTTCGCGCTGGCCTACGCGCTGCTCTGGTGTACGTGGCTGCTCACCAGTTCGGCGACCGGATCGTTCACCGCCGAGGGAGCCACCCATACGGTCTGGTCGGTCTCCCTTCTTGTTGCTCAGATGGGTGCGATGCTGCTGCTCGCCATCGCGGCGACCGACTCCGTCGACGCGTCGGCCGAGGTCTTCGACATCCTCCTGGGCGTGGCACTGCTGATCGTGGCGATCCTCGCCGTCCGCGCGCGCCGCCATGGTCTCGGCGGCGCGCGGCGGATCCCCGTCCTCGCGGGCCTGGCCACCCTCACCTTGGTCGGCTCGTGGTTCCTGGACGCTCGGCTGAGCCTGCTCGTGTGGTGCCTGGCGCTCGCTCTTGTGGCCTGGGCCGCCTGGGCGGTGACCTCCGACCCTCGCATCGACCAGCACCGGCTCCGCCATCGACTCGGCGAGCTGACGATCATCGTCCTCGGCGAGATCCTTGTGAAGATGGTCCTCACCGTGGGCGAAGAGACCTTGTGGTCGGTCAGCCTGGTGGCCCTCGTCCCCAGCTTCGGCATCCTGTCGGCGATCTGGTGGGCCTACTTCGTGACGGGCGACCGGTCCCGGTCCTCCAGTCGGGGCTCCCGGCGGGTGCAGGTGGCCGCCCACCTCCCGCTGCACGTGGGCCTCCTCGGTCTGGCGGTGGGACTGGCCAAGCTCGTCGTCGGGTCGGATTCCCTCACCCAGGCCGATGGAGCGACAGCGCTGCTCGCCGGTCCCCTTGCCGTCGTCATGGGCTCGCTCGCACTCGTCGCGTATGCCGGCGCCGTCCCCTCGCAGCGGGTGCTGCGGCTCGGGGCAGCCGCGGCGGCAGCGCTGGTTGTGGTCGGGGTGCTCACCGGGTTGACGGCGGCCCCCACGGCCTACGCCGGCTTCGCCATCGCCCTCGGGACGGCGGCGGCGGCGGCCTGGCGTGGTTAGGTGCCGGGGCCGGAGTCGGGGTCGGGGCGATCTGGGTCGGCATCGGGCGGTAGGTCGTTGTAGGTGTCAGCGCGTTCCTGCCCGGACAACGCCGCGATGGCATCCATGACCGCGTCGGTGGCCAGGCGTCGCCCCTTGCCGGCCGGCAGGGCGCCATACCGGCCGGCGATATCGAGCGGCGCGCCGAAGGTGACGCTGACCGAGGCGATGGTCGGCAGCCGGGCCCCGACCGGCTGGATCGCATCGGTGCCGCGAAGTGCCACCGGAACCACCGGCACCTTCGCGGTGAGCGCGAGCCAGGCGACGCCGGTGCGGCCGCGGTAGAGCCGGCCGTCACGGGAGCGGGTGCCCTCGGGGTAGATCCCGAAGGCGCCGCCACCGTGGAGGACCTCCAGGGCGAGGTCGAGGGACTCCTGCGCCGCGCGGGAGGAGTGGCGGTCGACCGGGATCGCACCGATGCCCTCGAAGAAGCCGCGCTGCAGCGAGCCGCCGATGCCGGTGCCGGTGAAGTACTCCTGCTTGGCGATGAACCGGACGTGCCGCGGCGCCGCCAGCGGGATCGCGAAGGAGTCGATGAACGACAGGTGGTTGCTGGCGAGGATCACCCCTCCGGTGGGCGGCACATTGTGCGCTCCGAGGATGGTCGGCCGGTAGAGCAGGTGGGTCAGCGGTTTGAGCACGCCGACGCCGAGGTGGTACAGGCCGCTCACCCGTCGTGCTCCTCGATGACCCGGCCGCCGAGGAGGTCCTCGATGACGGCCTGGCCGACCGCTCCGGCGTCGCTGACGTCCTCGTCCAGGTCGGGGTCGGCATCGTCCGAAGCGCCGAAGGCGGCACCCAGTGGCGGCACGGCTCGCAGGGTGGGCCGGGTGGGCGACGCGGCGGCCGGAGACGAGGCATTGGGCGCGCGCCGTGGGTCGGCCGGGTCGGCATCCCAAAGCCGCCGGGCCGGGCGGGCCGGGGGTGCGTCCTCCGGCGGCGGTATGTCGTCCGGCGGCGGTATGTCGTGCTCGTCGTATGCCGGCGACGCACTGCGGACCGGCGCAGCGGTCGACGCCGCACTGGATGGCCCCGAGGCGCGAGGCAGTTCCGCGCCGTTGGTGGGCTCGGCTGGGGCGACCGTTCCGGGGCCAGCCGCCGTCGACGTACGCCCCTCGGCGCCTGAGGGAACGGAGGGCACCGTAGCCGAATCAGTGGAGGTACCCGCACCGGAGCGGATCGTCGGGCCGGAACGGGGAGCTGCTAGGGAGCGGGTTGCCGACCCGGATGCCGAAAGATCCGCGCTGGGCGGGCCGAAACCACCCGAGCCTGAGCCGGAGCCGGAGGCGGAGCCTGAGCCTGAGCCGGGGCCTGAGATGGGGCCTGAGCCGGGGCCGGAGTCGTCGCCCTCCCCGGCCGGCACCCCCTCGACGCGGACCTCGAGCCCGATCTCGTCGATCAGCGCCTGCCGGACGATCTCGGAATGGTTGCCGGCCCGGAAGGCCGAGGCGAGCCCGGTCGTCGCGATGGTGAGGACCAGCCGCTCGCCGGACAGGTCGCGGACCTGGGCGTGCGCGGAGAGGAAGGTCCAGGTCGCCCGGCGCATGGTGAACACCCGGGAGAGCACGTCCGGCCAGGCCCGGCGAACCGCATCGGTGTCGAGCCCGCCGGCGGAGGCAACAGGTGCCGGCGCCTGCCTGGGTGTCGACACCTCGGGGGTCGACACGGGGGGCGGTGACGATACCTCGGGTACCGATACATCGTGATTCGAGACGTCGACCGCCGCCCCGTGCTCCGGCACCTGGCCGGCTGCGGGCGTCAACACCTCGGGTGTCGGCGCCGGAGCAGCCGTCGACACGTCCGGGCTCGACACCTCGGGTGTCGGCGCCGGAGCAGGCGTCGATACCTCAGCGCTCGACCCCTCAGGCGTCGACACGTCAGGTCTCGATGTCTCACGCGTCCGAGCGGGCGGAGGCGTCGACCCGGACAGTTCCAGCCGCCGCTCGATCCGGTCCAGGCGGGCGGCATACCCGCTGACCCCCGATGCCCCGGGCAGCAACACCCGGGCGCAGATCAGCTCCAGATGGAGCCGCGGCGAGGTCGCGCCGGTCATCTCGGTCAGCCCGGCGTTGACGATATCGGCCGCCCGCGACAAGGCTCCGGGTCCGAAGGCGGCCTGCTGCACCCGCATCCGGTCGAGCTGGTCGGCGGGGATGCCGCGCAGCACCGCCGAGGCCCCCTCGGCGGTCGCGGCGACGATGATGAGGTCGCGGAGCCGCTCGAGCAGATCCTCGACGAAGCGCCGAGGATCGTGACCGGACTCGATGACCCGGTCGACCTGGCGGAAGACGCCGGCGCCGTCCCCGGCAGCAAGCGCGTCCACGGTCGCGTCGAGCAGCTCCGCGTCGGTGAACCCGAGCAGCGCTGCGGCACCGTCATACGTCAGACCCTCCGGACCCGACCCGGCGATGAGCTGGTCGAGCACGGACAGCGAGTCACGCACCGACCCACCGCCGGCCCGGACGACGAAGGAGAGCACCCCCGCCGCGACCGGCACGCCCTCGGAGTCACAGATCTGCTCCAGATAGCTGGCCAGCCGGGCCGGCGGAACGAGCCGGAACGGGTAGTGGTGGGTCCGGGAGCGAATCGTCCCGATGACCTTCTCCGGCTCGGTTGTCGCGAAGACGAACTTCACGTGCTCCGGAGGCTCCTCGACGATCTTCAGCAGGGCGTTGAAGCCCTGCGGGGTGACCATGTGGGCCTCGTCGATGATGTAGACCTTGTAGCGACTCTGCGCCGGCCCGTATGACGCGCGTTCGCGCAGGTCACGGGCATCGTCGACGCCGCCGTGGCTGGCCGCGTCGATCTCGATGACGTCGACGCTTCCGGGGCCGCCCCGAGCCAGGGCGACGCACGAGTCGCACACCCCGCACGGAGTCGCGGTCGGGCCCTGCTCGCAGTTGAGACAGCGGGCCAGGATGCGCGCCGAGGTGGTCTTGCCGCACCCCCGCGGACCGCTGAACAGGTAGGCATGGTTGACCCTCCCGGTGCGCAGCGCCTGCATGAGGGGCACGGTGACGTGCTCCTGCCCGATGACGTCCTCGAACGTCTCGGGGCGGTAGCGCCGGTACAAGGCGGTGGTCACGTTCCGAGGGTAGTCGTCCGTCCCGACAACGCGGTATGCCGCCCAAGCACCGCTGCCCGGGCGTCCTTAAGAGCGGCCTTTAGTGACCCTTTAGCGACGACCCCAACGATCGAGTCATCCCAACCTCCAGGGACCACACGATGAAGGAGTCACGATGAACACCGCCGCTTCTCGCCGCATCACCCGTACCGTCGTCGCGCTCAGCCTGTCGGCCGCCATCTTCTCCTCCACCACGACGACGGCGTCTGCTTCGTCTGACGTCCCCACCCCCAGGTCGTCCTTCGCCTCCACGGACGTCAGCGCTCTGGTCGCCGAGGCGCACGCAGCTGGCACGGTTCCTCTGGCGGTCGTCCTCGACACCGGGGCCCCGACCCCCCGGAACAAGGGCCAGTTCGGTCAGGACAAGGCGGCCGCGGCTCGCGCCGATGCCGCTTCCAGCGTCGCCGACGAGCGCGCGGTCCGGGTCCGCGACAAGGTCCTCGCAACGATCAAGGGAATGCCCGGTAAGGGCCTGCGTGCGCTGGCGGGGTCCCCCTACATCTCGCTCAAGGCGACCGAGGCCGAGGTCAAGGCGCTCGCGCACGCTCCTGGGGTCAAGGCGATCTTCCGCGACGAGCCGTTCTCTCAGTCGAGCACGTCCTCCTATGGCGCGTCGGCGCAGCTTCCCAGCTGGTGGCACTACAACCGGATCGGCCTGGACTGGACGACGAAGAGCGGCTGGATCGGCACCGGCCAGACCGTCGTCATCATCGACAGCGGCGTCGAACGCAACCACCCCTACCTTGCCGGCCGGGTCATCTACGAGGCGTGCTTCTCGACCAACACGGACGGCTCCGGCGGCTGCCCCAACGGTCAGAGGTCCCAGACCAATGTCACCGGGTCTGCCGCGCCGTGCACATACAGCTGGGGTTGTGCCCACGGTACCCACGTCGCCCACATTGCAGCCGGTCAGTATGGCGTCGCCCCTGGGGCGCGGATCATCGCGATCCGTGCGTCGCACAAGGAGTGGAGTACCAAGACCAGAGGCTATGAGCCGATGTACTCATGGAGCGACGTAGCCGACGCCCTGTGGTTCGTCTACGGTCCGCTCCCGTACACGCCGGCCTCAGTCAACATGAGCCTCGGGACGGACAATGGCACCACGGGCTACTGTGACGGTGCCCCCGCGATGAAGCCGATGGCGGACGGCATCGCCGCGCTGAGCCGGGACTACCGCACCGCGACGATCATCGCCAGCGGAAACGCCAACTTCTACAACGGGGTCTCCTTCCCGGCCTGCATCAGCACCGCGATCACCGTCGGCAACACGACGCTGCAGTCGGCGACGAGCTCCGCCGATGCCGTCTACGGCAACGTCTCGAGCGGTTCGAACTCAGGCCCCCAGGTCGACCTGCTCGCCCCCGGCACCGACATCTGCTCGGCCGTGCCGACCTACCTCGACAACGACGGCACGGCGGACGGCCTGGCGTGTGGCTACATCGGCACGTCGATGGCGGCCCCACAGGTCGCCGGCGCCTACGCGGTCATGCGGCAGTCCCGGCCCAGCTCGACGGTCCAGGACGTGTTCCTCGCCCTCAACCGCCGCGGCACGGCGGTGACCGACTCCCGCAACGGCCTCGTCCGCACTCGGATCAGCGTCTCGAACGCCGTGTACTACTGGTGAGCCGTTCGCTCGGGGTCGTTCCCGGGCGGACCATGGAGGGGTATGCCGCCCCCGGGTCGACCCGGGGGCGGCATACCCATGTCAGAGGGCGACCCAACGGCTGAAGTGAGTGGTGCGCACGACGACAACGAGGTCCCCGCCCGCGGCCGACGACGCGGTGGCACTGGCCGCGCGGTCCAGGCAGCTGGTGATTCCGGTCGGCAAGGCACCGGCCACACAGTCCGGGATGGGAAGGAACGGGCCTGGGTTGGTGTCCTGGCGTTGAACACTGACCGTCGAAGCTGTCTTCCCCCCGGCGATCGTTGAGTCGAAGCGGATGGTGAGGGTTGCCGGGTCCGCGGGCAAGGGGGAGAGCCCTGGCGCCATCGCGAGGACCGCCTGCCCGAGCTGACCGGACGCGCCAGCGCCGTCGAGGCTGAGGACCACGCCGGTAGACCCGTTAGTGTCACCGGCCGGGATGGTCAGCTGACCGGTCTGGGCCTCCTGACCGGAGACAACCGGCATGCAAGGTGGCAGCGCACCATCGGCGCAGGTGCCGAAGCCGTAGCCGTCGGCCGAGCCCACGGTCACTGGGGCCGTCGCCGACGTCGGCAACGACAGCGTGCCGCTTTGCACGGTGACCGATCCGCTGCCGACCCTTGAGTACGCCGCATCGATAACCGCCGTGCCCGGGCCGGCGGTCTTCTGTACCAAGCCGCCATTGATGAACACGGAGAGGGTTGTCGGGTCAATGCTGCGACCGAGCCGGCCGACGTAATAGCCGCCATCGTTGGCGATCTGGAAAGTGCCACGACCGGTCGTCAGGCGGGGCAGGAGCTCGAAACTGGTGCCCGGGTCGGCGGCGATGAGGGTCGGGGTACCGAGTGAACTGGCCCCTTGGACCTTGACCAGCCCACGGACAGTGATGCGGTACTGGTCGAAGACGTTGATCGGGTGGTTGAGGATCACCTTGCCGGTGTCCGCGACGAGCAGCTCACCGGCCTGAGGCGGGAAGGACTCATTGAGGCTGACACAGTCTTGCCCGCTGGGGTGCGGGATGCTGTAGATCGCGCAGTTTCGGGTGGTGAAAGCGCTGGCGAAGTCCTTCGGACTCGTCACGGTGATCGTGCCCTCGAGCTCGTAGCGGCCCTCACCCCCCAGCACGGAGCCGTTAACGAGCTTGGTATTCGTGCCCGACCGCAAGTACGAGACCCGCGTCGCCGGGTCGCCGTGAACATAAATTCGTCCACCCTCGCCGACAGTGAGAGCTCCAGCCACATCAATCATCTGGACATGCACCCAGCCGGACAGGTTGCCGGTGCCCAGAAGGGTCACCGACTTCCCCGCTGGAATGCACACATATCCCGTCGCACCGTCGCCAGGTCCGGGGTAATGTGCCACGCCGGGCGGCGACATCGTCCAGTTCGCCGCATTCTTCCAGCTCGTGCTCACCGCCCCCGTGAAGGTGAAGGTCGTCAACCCGCTCGCTGGGGCCGCACAGTAGCCCCAGGCGGCTCCCGATGAGGGCACGGCGGGAATCAAGGACGAAGCAACCACAACGATGATGCCAACAAACCTGGACAAACCCGTTCGGGAGTTCCTGTCCATGGGAGTCTCCTTCACGTAGCGAGTGTGGACGAAGCATAGGGACTCGTGGTGATGGTGCGAGGCCGAATAGCCTAAGCCGGTGCACGTCGACCTTCTCGGCCATGTGACGGCCAACCACGACGGCACCCCCGTGCAGCTCGGCGCCCCTCGGCAGCGCGCCGTGCTGGCGATCCTGGCCCTGTCCCCGGGCCGGGTCGTACCCCGAGACAGTCTCGTCGATGGCATTTGGGGGGAGGATCTCCCCGGACGTCCGGAGGCGTCGATCCAGGTCTACGTCCATGGGCTGCGCAAGGCCCTCGAGGAAGCGGGCGCAGAACGGTCGCTGCTCGCGAGCCAGGCTCCGGGCTACCGGCTGCTCCTGGATCCATCGGACACCGACCTCGGGCAGTTCGAGACGCTCTGGCGGCAGGCGCGCAGTCAGGCCGAGCAAGGTGACCAGTCGTCAGCCCGGGACGCCCTGGTGCGGGGCCTTGGGCTTTGGCGGGGCATGGCACTGGCGGACCTGCGCGGCATGGCTTTCGCGCAAGCCCCTGCCGCCCGTCTCGATGAGATGCGCCTTGCCGCGACTGAGGACCTCGTGGACCTTCGCCTCGCATGCGGAGAGCACGTCGAGCTCGCCACCGAGCTCGAGGAGCTGACCGCCATCCACCCAACGCGGGAGCGGCTCTGGGGGCAGCTGATGATCGCGCTCTACCGGTGCGACCGACAGGTGGATGCCCTGGCGACCTACGCGCGGGCGCGCGATCGCCTCGCCGACGAGCTCGGCCTCGACCCAGGCGAGGCGCTTCAGCATCTCGAAGCAGGCATTCTCCGCCACGACCCCCAACTTGCTGCGCCGGTGCCGATGAGCGCCGCAGCCACCGACCACCCCGCGACCACTGTCCCCACGCAGTCCCGGGTAGCCGTGCGTCCTCGGCGGGAGGGCCGGATCCCTCACGTGCCCACACCTCTGATCGGGCGGTCCGAGCTCGTCGACAGCATCGTCCGTCGCCTCCGCAGGGGCACCGTCCGGGCGGTGACTCTCGTAGGTCCCGGCGGCACCGGCAAGACGAGGGTCGCCTGGGCAGTTGCCACTGCCTTGGGTGACGCCGGCCGGACCAGCCTCGCAGTCGTGGCCGAGCCCGGTCAGCTGGCGGTTGACTTGCTGAGTGAGACGGCTCTGGCGGCGGGTGGCCGGGCACCGAGCGATAACTCCATGTCCGCTGCGGCCAGCGCCGTCGCCGACGCTGTGGGCCAGCAGGCGGCGCTCGTGGTCCTCGACGGTGTCGAGGAAGTTCCAGATCTATCGGCCGCGATCGAGCTGCTGCTGGAGCTGGCTCCCTCGATCACTGTCCTCGCCACGAGCCGCCTGCCTCTGCGGGTCGACGGCTCGCTGGAGCTGCCCGTACCTCCCCTCCCGATACCTGAGTCGGATTGGGCGCCGGGGGCTGACCCGTTGGAGAATCCGGCGCTGGCGCTGCTGGCGGACCGGGCCGAGCGTGCAACATTGGGTTTCACGCTGGACGGCACGACCACACAGGCTGCCGTGGAGCTTGTCCGGGCCCTCGATGGGGTGCCGCTAGCGATCGAGCTGGCGGCCGCCTGGTTACGCACGATGCGGATCGAGGATGTCGTCGACCGGGTGAGGCGCAGCGTCAGGCCCGGAGGGCGAAACGACGGCCCGGACAGCCTTGTCGCCACGATCGCGTGGAGCGTCGACCATCTCCCCCCGTCGGCGCACAGCCTTCTCCATTCGATCGCGCTTATGCCCGGGGACATCGGCATCCGTGCCCTCGATCTGCTGGGCGAGGTCCGCCGGCAGGACCCAGAAACGGCACGCTGGCCCGACCCGGTCGACGACCTGGCCGCCCTTGTCGACGCCGGACTGGTCCGGATGACGACCACGCGGGTGCAGCTGCGATACCGCCTCCTCGGACCCCTTGCTGCGCACGTACGAGCCAGCGCAGAGGCACAAACACACTTCCAGGCCCAGCGGGACAGGTGGCGCGAACGGCTTGCCGTAGACCTGGCGGCGAGCGCCGCCGAGTGGTCCGACGAGCTGTCCACGCCAGGCGGTGACCTGGCTCTTGGCCGGTTCGCGGATGAACGGCCCGACATAGACGGGCTCATCGACTGGTCCGTTGCCACGGGGAGGGCTCCACTAGCGGCGGCACTCGTCCATGCGAGCCACCGTCTCCACATCGCCTCGGGTAGGGCCGGAGAACTGCTCTCGCTCGCAGCGAGAGTGCCCACCGGTGCCATTTCTTCGACGCAGGCGCCCGACTTGGCCGTGGCAATGGCCCGTGCGGCCTACCACGTAGGACGCCATGACCAGGCCGAGACGTTGAGCCGCTCCGCCCTCAACCTGCCCGGCGTGGTTCCAGCCACCGAGGCAACCGCAGAGTGCTACCTGGCTGCCGCGCTGGTCGCGCAGGGAAAGGTGGCGGACGCCGAGACACACGCGCATCGGGCACACGCGGCAGCCACTGAGGCCGGCGTTTATGACACCGCCGCGGTGGCGCTCTCCGTGCTCGCAATCGTTGCCGCCGTGCGGGGCGAGTTCGCCCTGGAACAACGCAGATACGAGGAGCGGCTTGCGCTCGCCCGGGCGCGCGGCGACCGGTCGCGGGTCGGGGACACGCTCAACACCCTCGCCGAGATCGCCCTTGACGAGCCGGACCTTCCCGCAGCCCGCGAGCACAGCGACGAAGCCTTGCGCCTTGCCGGCACCGACCGGCCCATCGAACGTCGGGATGCTCTGATCACTGGCGCCCGGGTGAGCGTTCTTGATGGGGACAACCAGCGGGCAGCAGAGGAACTCTATGCCGCACTTGCCTTGGCACGCTCGCTCGGCCACCCCCTCGGTGTGGCGCAGTGCGCCCGAGTTGCCGCGCACCTGTCGCTACGCGCCGGCGATCCAGAGCGCTCGGTGCGGCTCTTCGCCGCGGCCCAGTCACTCTCCCCCAGCCCAGACGGTGGCGACGAGCCGATGGAAGGGGACCTGCGGGCCGCTCAGCGCGAGGCGCGGGCGGCCGTCGGCCCCGACCGGGCTGAGCGCCTGTGGGCCTTCGGTGGCCACGAGTCGTCGTTAGGGGATACCGCTGCAGCGGTTACCGCCGCCTTGGCGCCGTATCGCCTCGGCGGCTGACCTGGAGGGGATTGGCTGACCCGGGGACGACTTCCAGCGGATGCCCGGCCCGCAGGCTAGGAAGCGGATGTCCTACGCCGATAGGAGTCGTGTTTTCCGGTTAGCAATGCCGAAAATGGTTCCGGCTTCGGCCGTGACCCCCTCGCATGGAGAGGTGATAAGCCGGGGCTCGAGCGCACGATCCCACTGTGCTGCAGCGATTCTCGCAGCGATGAGTGATGCCGCAGACCGAGCAGGGCGCTATCTCGACCCGGTAACCGAAAACACGCACCAAGCGGGCCGCCGCGACCGGGAAGGACCTCGCGACTGTTGCACTGAGCGAGGCAGTCGCGAACGCCGCCACGCGGAATCGGCTAACGCAGTTTCTCTACGGGGCGACCAGTCAGTTACCCGAAGGCCGGGGTCATCCCGGTGACATAGGGGACGAGCCACACCAGCCAGACGCCCAGGGAGAGCGCGTGGAAACGCTGGCGGTCGACCGCGCGGTCGCGGACCAGGACGACGACGGCCCAGGTCAGGTGCGCGGCCATCAGGAGAAGTGCGGCGGCGCCGGTGACCGCCATGACGGCAGTGAGACCGCTGTCCGGCCCCTCGGCCGATGGCGGCGATGCGGTTCATGGCGAAGGTTCCGGTGCCGTCGAAGGTGAGGCCGATGGCGAAGGCCACCACATGCCACGTGAGCAGCATGCGGCGACGGTGTTCGGCCCAGACCCCCACCGTGTAGGCGATGAGGGCGGAGGTGATGAGGACAATGGCGAGCGCAAGCGTGGATCTGATTTTACCGACACTTATGTCGGGATAACAAGTTACCGACGTCTCTGTCGGGACCCCCGACTCCCCATCGGGCTCCGGAACCCTAGGTGTCAGGTTTGCCGCCGAGTTCAAGGGTCGCCGCCGAGGTCCGGATCGCCCCGATGCATAGAGCTCTTCGGCTACCTATGCCGTGCCACCTCCCTCATGGAGCGCCGGACCCCCGCGCGGGAGCGCGCGGGCGCGGATGCGGTGCACCGGCCCCGCGGCGGGCGCCCCGAGTTCCCTCGGGCTGACGGGGCTAAACGGAGTGGGGCCCCGCCCGACGGCGAGACCCCACCCGTGCCCCTGTTGACGGCTAGGGAGCCAAGAGGATCCGGCTCATGTTGACCGCCGCGAAGGCATCCTTAGCCAGCGTCTGGGTCGCCTTGACCTGGCCATACCAGACCGAGCCACCGGCGTTGGACTGGCCAGAGGCGTACTGGAGCATCTGCAGCAGCGTCATCGACGTGGCCCCACCGAACGCTCCGCTCCACGGACGGATGTCGAAGACCATGTCGCCCAGGGAGCCTGAGGGCGCAGACCGCCGTGGGTCGACCTCCGTGAAGTAGTAGTTCAGCGCGGCCGCCAGCATCTGGGCCTTGAGCATCGCGTTCATACTGGCACCCGAGGCGTTGGCCGCCTTGATGACGTTGTAGACGTACGTGGCCGCAGCCGTGCAGGTTGCCGTCGCGCTCAGGTCCTGGAACGGCTTGAAGGTCCTGAGCCACGGGGTGAGCAGACACGTCGTCGTCCCGGGGACGACACCGGTCTTCTTGATGATCGACTGACCGTTGGTGTTCTGCCAGAACCCGATCGTCCCGTCACCGAGCCATGGCGGGCCACACACCTGCACCGTCACGGACGACTTCTGGTAGGTCTCCTTGATCGTCGCCGTGTTGCTGTATGACGTGCACCCATTCTTGGGCACCGTGTAGGTGTTCGTGTAGGTGAACACCGTCGGCGTTCCGGTCGCGTTCCACGTCGCCGTACCAAGCGTTTTCAGACCGCTCGCGGTGGTTGCCGTGCCGGTGATGACCGCCTTGTCGGTCACGCTAACGGTCTTGTTGACCTCCTTGGTCAGGGCGAAGTTGACCGGGGCGGTCCCGCTGGCCGAACCCGACGCGGTGTATGCCGCTGCCGCGTCCCACGTCGCCGTCGCCGTGTTGGTCCCGGTGTAGGAACTCGGCGGGTCTGCGTAGGTGCACGAGTAGTCCAGCGTCACGGAACCGCCGCTCTTCGCGAGCACCGCGTTCGTCCCCGTCAGACCCGTCACCGTGCAGGTGCCGCCTAGCGACGAGTCGAGCGTGTCGGTCACGGACTTGACGGTCACGCTCTGCCAGTCGTTGGGGTTGGTCACGGTGATCGTGCCGATGGTCGTGAACGCCGAGTCCTTATACCCGTTCGGGGTCACCGTGACGGTGTACGGCACACCCAGCGTGCTGTTGAGCGTCGCAGCCGGCGACGGGGTCGGCGTCGTCTTCGCGATGGCCCACAGGTAGGTCCGGGTGTAGGTCGCCGTCGCCGTCTTGGTCACGGTCAGCGGAGCACCGGTGCACACCTCGACGGTCGCCTTCGCGATCGGGTCCGTCGCCAGCTCGAGGTCGACCCGAGCGGTGTTGGTGTACGCCTGGCAGGTGCCCGGAGTCGCGGCCGGGTGGTCCACCGGGTAGGTGAAGGTCACCGGCGTCGAGCCCGTGGCGTCGCCGATCTTGACCCACGAGCCGGGCTGCGCGAGGTCGTCATACACCGCGACGGTTTTGTCGATCTCACGGGTGACGGAGAACGGCGCTGGGACGGTCGAGCTGACCGAGGTGGACGCCGTTGTGCCCGAGACAACCTTCGCCGTCGCCGTGTTCGACTTGGTGTAGCCCGGCTGACTGGTGAAGGTGCAGGAGTAGTCGAGCTTCTTCGTCTCGTTCGCAGCGAGCGTGACGCCCGTCCCTCCGGCCACCGTGCACACGGCCCCGCCGCCGACTCCAGCCACATCGGTCACGTCGACCGTCACGGGCTGGAAGTCGTTCGGGTTGGTCACCGTGATCGTGCCGGTCAGGGCCCAGGCCGAGTCGACCGGGGTGCCCGGGGTGGCGACGACCGTGTAGGTGAAGGTCGCCGTCCCGTCCGGCTTGGTGGTGATCCGGGTCTTGTCAGCCTTCTTCGTCACCGTCCACGGGTATGTCGTCGTGTACGTCCCGGCCGCCGTCTTGGCGATCGTGACGTCCTTGCCGACGCAGAGGGTGACCTCGGCCGAGTCGGACTGCTGGGTCTCGGTGATCGTCGCCGTGTTCGGGTATGTCGTGCACGTCCCGGGGACACCGCTGAAGGTGAGGCTGTAGGCCTTCGTCAGGGTGTTCGGCCAGGTCACGGACCCGAGGTCGCCATACCGCGAGTCGGTGACGTACACCGTCTCGTTGGTCGTGCCCGAAAGCGCGATCTCGACATTCGCGGTGCCGACTGCCGTGCCCGTCGGAGTGAAGTACTTCGCGCCATCCCAGGTCGCCGTAGCGGTGTTCAGCCCGGAGTAGTTGGGCTGGTTCGGGATGGTGCACGTGTACGGCAGTTCGACGGACGTGCCGGCCTTGATGGTCACCGCGCCCTCACCGTCGACGACACAGCTCGCGTTGCCGCCGATGTTCACCAGGTCGGCCACCGTCGCGTCGATGTCCTCCCACGTGTTCGGGTTGGTCACGGTGATGGTGCCCGAGAGCTCCCACGCGGAGTCGACATACCCATCCGGCTTGACCGTGACGGAGTAGTCGAACATCCCCGTCGTGCCCTCGCCGACCGTCTTGGTCGCGTCACCGACGACGGTCTTGTCGACGGTCCACTTGTAGGTGCGGTGGAAGCTGCCATCAGCGGTCTTCTTCACCGTGAGGTCCGCGCCGACGCACACCGTCACAGACGCGCCCGCCGAGTGCGCCTCACCATCGGAGGCGGTCACCGTCGCGGTGTTCGGGTAGGTCTTGCAGGTGCCGGCCGGGGTGACCCGCTCGACGCCATACTCGAAGGTCGCCGGCAGGGTCGACGTCACCGCGTCGAGGGTGACCGGAAGGGTAGCGCCCGCCTGCGCGTCAGCAACGGTGACAGAGCGGTCGATCTCCTTGGTGAGGGCGAACGCGAAGTCCGCGTACCCCTCGGCCGTGCCCGAGGCGGTGTGAGCCGCCGCGGCATCCCACGTGACGACCGCAGTGTTGCGGCCGGTGTAGCTCGTGGGCTTCGACGCGAAGGTGCACCTGTAGTCAACCGATGCCTGGTCGTTGGCGGGGACGGTCACCGTCGTGGCCGCCGTGCCGCCGACGAGGCAGGAGCCGCCCAGGCCGACTGCGTCAGTGACCTCGGCCTCGATGTCCCACCCGTTGGGGTTGTGCACCGTGATCGTGCCAGTGACGACCCAGGCCGAGTCGACCGCCGGCGCGGCGTCGACGACCACCGTGTACTGGCTGGTCACCGACTCCGAGGACGTCTTGACATCGGCCTCCTCGACCGTCTTCGTGATGGTCCAGTTGTAGTCACGCGTGAAGGTCGCCGTCGCCGTCTTCTCCACGGTGAGGTCTGCACCAGTGCAGACGGTCACCGTCTCGGTCGCGGTGGGGTCGGTCGACCCGGCCACGTCGACGACTGCCGTGTTGGTGAAGTCCTGGCAGGTGCCGGCGGTGCCAGCGGGCAGGGGCAGGGCGTAGGTGAGCTTCGCCGGACCGTCGGCCCAGGTCGCGTCGCCGATGTAGTGGCTCTCGCCGGGGACGGTCCAGTCGTCGTAGACCTTGACGACGTCGTTGACCAAGGTCGGCGCCGAGAAGACCACCGGCACCGTGTCGGTCACCGTGTCGGTCCCGCCGACCGTGGTCGGCAGCGTCCAGGTCACGGTCGCGCTGTTGTCGCCACCGGTGTATGTCGGCTGCGAGTCGAAGGTGCAGGTGTAGTTCACCGGCACGCTCTGGCCCGCCGGCACGGTGACCGAGTCGCCGCCAGCGGGGTAGGCGACGGTGCAGACCGCACCGCCTCCGATACTCGGCAGGTCGCTGACGGTTGCCGTCAGGGCGGTGAACTCGTTCGGGTTGGTGACCGTCACGGTGCCCGTCATCGTCCACCTGGAGTCGGTGTAGCCGTCCGGGGTGGCGGTCACGGTGTAGTGGACGTCCACCGAGCCATCCGGCGCGACCTCGACCGTCGTGTCATCCGCCGACTTCGTCACCGTCCACCCGTAGGTGCGGGTGAACGAGGTGTCGACGGCCTTGGCCACCGTCAGATCCTTGGCGACGCAGAGCTCGACGCTCGCGCTGTCGGAGGCCAGAGTTGACCCGTCGGACTCGACCGAGGCGGTGTTGTCGTAGGTGTCGCACTTCCCTGCAGTGCCGTCGAAGAGCAGCGAGTAGCTCTTCGTCAGCGTGTCGGGGTAGGTGACCTCGCCGAGCGTGCCGTACCGAGAGTCGGTCACGGTCACGGTCTTGTTCGTCTCGGTCTTGACCGCCGCCGTGAAGTCAACGGTGTCGGAGGCCGACGCCGTGGGCGTGTGAGCAGCTGTGGCATCCCACGTCACGGTGGCGGTGTTCGTGCCCGTGTACTTCGGCTCGGCCCCGAAGACGCAGGTGTAGCCAAGGACGACCTTGTCGTTTTTGGGGACCGTGACCGTGGGAACATTCCCGTCGATCGTGCAGGTGGCACCCAGGGTGGTCACGTCGGCGACGCTGACCTCGACGTCCTGCCAGAGGTTGGGGTTGGTCACCGTGATGGTGCCGCCCATCGTCCACCCGGAGTCGGTGTAGCCGGTCGGCTTGGCCGTCACGGTGTAGTCGAACGACCCCTGCTCGCCCTCGCGGACGACCTGGCGTGCCGGTCCGGCCGTCTTGTCGACGGTCCAGGCATAGGTGCGGTTGTAGCCGGCCGTGGCGGTCTTCTCCGCGGTGAGGTCCTTGCCCACACAGATCGTGACTGACGCGTCGGCCTTCTCAACCGTCCCGTTGTCGGTCGACAGGGTCGCCGTGTTCGGGTAGGTCTCGCAGGTGCCGGCCGGCGTGGTCCGCACGACGCCATACGTGATCGTCGCCGGCAGGACGGACTCGACGGCGTCGAGGGTCACCGGCAGCTCGTTCCCGGCCTGCGGGTCGTCGACGGTGACCGTGCGGTCCGTCTCGTTCGCGATCGCGAAGTCGACATCCGCCTCGAAGGTGGCCTTGTCGGTGGCTGTGCGGGCCTTGGCCTTGTCCCACGTGGCGGTGACGGTGTTCGTCCCGTCCGTGTACGTGGTCGGAGCAGACGAGTAGGTGCACTCGTAGTCTGCCGAGACCGTACTGTTCGCGGGCGCGGTCACCGCGTGGGTGCCGTCGCCCTCGACCGTGCAGACTCCACCGTTGTCGATCACGTCGGTGAGGTTCACCTCGACCGGCCAGTCGTTGGTGTTCGTGACCGTGATCGTGCCGACGACCTTCCAGTTGGAGTCGACCGGAGCGTCGGCCTTGACGGTGACGGCGTACCGGCTGGTCCAGGTGGGGTCGGCAGTGGTGATGTCGGCGCCATTGGTGACCGACTTCGTAATCGACCAGTTGTAGTCGCGGTCGTAGGTCGCGACGACGGTCTTGGAGACGGTGAGGTCGGCGCCGACGCACAGCTGGACCTTCTGCTCGTCGGTGAGGTCGTCGCCGGTGAGCTGCAGGACTGCCGTGTTGGTGTACGTCTCGCACTTCCCGACCGTGCCGGACTTCTCCAGCGAGTACGGGAAGGTCGTCGTGGTGCCGGCGGCGTTCCAGGTGGCCGTTCCGAGCTCATACGAGGCCCCGGGCTCGGTCTTGTCGTCGGTCACCACAACCGTCTTGTCGGTCTCGTTCGCCAGGGCGAACGTGACGTCGGCAGTGACGGCCACCTCAGTGGTCGGGACCACCCCCGAGGTCACCGTCGCGGTGGCCGAGTTCGAGCCGTCGGTGTATGACGTCGGCTGGCTCGGGACCGTGCAGGTGTAGTCGAGGTCGATCTGGCCGCCGGCCTCGATGACGACACCGGTGCCATTGGCGACGGTGCAGGTCGCTCCGCCACCGACACCCGGGACGTCGGTGACGTCCACGGTGACGGCCTGGAAGTCGTTCGGGTTGGTCACCGTGATGGTGCCGCCCATCGTCCAGTTGGAGTCGGCATACCCCTGCGGCGTGGCCGTGACCGAGTACGAGAAGGTCGCGGTCTCACCCGCGCCGATGTTCTGCGCGGCGCTGTCGACGGACTTGTCGAGCGACCAGAGGTAGGTCCGGTCGTAGCTGCCGGAGGCCTTCTTGGTCACCTTGACGTCAGATCCGACGCAGAGCTCGGCCGTGGCCGAGGCCTCGTCGCCGGTCGTCTCGACGATCCGTGCCGTGTTGTTGTAGGAGGTGCAGCTGCCCGGCGTGCCCGTCGGGTGGAGCGTGTAGGTGATGTGCTGCACACCCTTAGTCCAGTCGAAGGATCCGTAGGTCTCGCCGGTGAGCGAGTCCGTCACCGTGACGGTGTCGTTGGTGCGTTGGATCTGCTCCATCGTCACGTCCGCGTCACCGAAGGCCGTGCCTGTCGGCGTCGCCGCCGTGGTCTCGGACCAGGTCGCGTACGCGGTGTTCTTTCCGCTCAGGTCCGGTGTGCCGGTGAAGCCGCAGGTGTAAGTGAACGACTTCGACTCGCCGGCCGGGATCGTCGCGGCGACGCCACCCTCGACGGTGCACATCCCGCCGACACCGAGCGACAGCTGGTCGGTGACATCAGCGGTGATGTCCTCCCAGTCGTTGGGGTTCGTCACGGTGATCGTGCCGGTCAACGACCAGTCGTAGTCGCGCTTGCCGTCAGGGGAGACGGTGATGTCGTAGCCGAAGGCACCGGGGGTGCCGGCCGGGACGGTCTGGCTCGCCGGGTCGACCGACTTGAGGATCGACCAGAAGTACTCGGTCTTGTAGGAGGCCGTCACCTCCTTGGTCACCGTGAGGTCCGTGCCCACACACACCGTGACGTCCTGGGTGTCGGACTGGTTCGTCTCGACGATGTCCGCGGTGTTCGAGTACGTCGTGCACGTGCCGGCCACGCCCTGGTAGTTCTGCTCGACCCCGTAGTTGGTCGTGTCGGGTGCATACAGGTAGTCGAGCTCGCCGAGGGTCGTCGTCGTGCCGTCCTTCGGGGTGTCCTTGACCGTGATGGTGCGGTCGAGCTCCTCCGTCGGCGTCACGAAATTCGCGGCGGCGGTGCCCATGGCCGAGCCGTTGGCCGTGTGGGCCGCGTCATTGTCCCATGTGGCAGTCGCGGTGTTGGTCCCGGAGTAGTCCGGCTGGCTCGTGAAGGTGCACTCGTAGTTGAGGTCCACCGAGGAGCCCGCCAGGATGACAACGCCCACGCCACCGCCGGTGGAGGTGATGACACATGACCCACCGCCACCGTTGTCGAGCGCGTCGGTGACATCGGCCGTGATGGCCTGCCAGTCGTTGGGGTTCTTGACCGTGATCGTGCCCTTCACCGTCCACGCGGAGTCGGTGTAGCCGGCCTTGGTCACGGCGATGTTGTATGTCGACGTGACGCTCGAGCCGGCCGGGATCTTCGGGTTGGCGTCGTCGACCGTCTTGTCGATCGTCCACGCGTAGTGCCGCGTGAACGACGTCGTCGCGGTCTTGGTGACCTGCAGGTCAGCACCGACACAGACCTTCACCTGCTGGGTGTCCGACGAGTTGTTCGCGGCCGTGTCCACCCACGCCTTGTTGTCGTAGGTCTTGCACTGGCCACGCGTGATGTCGCCGCCGGACTTCGTCACGTCGTACTCGAAGGTGACCGGGGTGGTCCCGTCGCCCCAGACGGCCGTGCCGAGCAAGTTCGAGCTCGTGCCGGTCATGTTGTCGTAGACCTGGATGTCCTTGTCCACCCACTTGTTCTCGGTGTACGCAAAGCCCGACCCGTCGGCCGAGGTATTGCCCTTCAGCGCGCCGGCGTCCGTGGTCGCCGTCCACGTCACGGTGGCGGAGTTGCTGGTCACCGCGGAGGACAGCCCCGTGCAGGTGTAGTTGATCTCCGTGGACCCGGAGCCGGGCACGTCCACCGTGGCGGTGTCGCTTCCGGTGCCATTGAGCGTGCAGCCCGTCAGCGTGTCGGTCACCGTCGCCGATGCTGCGAAGGCGTTCGGGTTCGCCACCGTGATGGTGCCGGTCAAAGCCCAGGCCGAGTCGACCGGGGTGCCCTGCGTCGCGGTCACCGTGTACGTGAAGGTGGCCTCCCCGTCCGGAGCGATGTCAACCCGCGTCTTGTCAACCGACTTCTCGATCGTCCACGGGTAGGTCCGGGTGAAGGTCCCCGCACCCGACTTCGACGCCGTGAGCGGCTTGACGATGCAGAGGTTGACGCTGGCCCCGGCCGACTGGCCGGTCTGGGTGATCGTCGCCGTGTTACCGACCTGCTCACACTGTCCGGGCGTGCCCTCGAGGACGACGTCGTAGCTGACGCTGCCGGAGTCGGTGAAGGTGGTGAACGTGCCCGCCGGAGCCATCGGGTCGGTGACATCGATGGACGCGTTGACCGAGCCCGTGAGCTCGCCGACGACGTCGGCCTGACCGGTCGCCGAGCCTTCCGAGGTCGAGGCGGCGCCCTTGTCCCACGTGGCCTTGGCCGTGTTCGTCCCGGACAGGGTCCCCGGGTTCGCGCCATCGGCCACCGTGCACGAGTACGACACCTTGGCGGTACCAGCAGTCGCGTCGGTCGCCCTCGGGACAACGACGCCCTCGCCACCAGCGACGGTGCAGGTGAGGCCATCGATGCCCACCGCGTCGGTGATGTCGACCGTGACGTCCTGCCAGTCGTTCGGATTGGTCACGGTGATCTCACCGGTGAGCGTCCACGCTGTCAGCGCCGGGGTGCCCCGTGTGACGTCGACGGTGTAGCGCACCGTCGTGTCGCCGGCTTCGGCCACGACGATCGAGGTCTTGTCGACCGACTTCTTGATGGACCACGGGTAGGTCTGGGTGTACCCAGCGTCCGCCGTCTTGGTCACGGTGAGGTTCGCGCCACCACAAATAGTCTTGTCGACCGAGGCGGTGTCCAAAGTCGTGCCGGCGTCACCGGTGATCGTCGCGATATTGGTGACCTTCACGCAGGTCCCGGAGGGCAGGGCGATCGAGCGGTCGACCGGGAGGGTCTTCGGGGACTCCGAGATGTCCGCCGTCCCCACCTGCACCGGGTCGCCGCCGTTGAAGGTGTCGACGACCGTGACGGTCTTGTCCGTCTCCTTGGTCAAGGCCATCGTGTAGTCCGCCGCCCCGCTGGCCGAGCCGGTGGCCGTGTGCGCCGCCGGCTTGTCCCATGTCACTGTCGCCGTGTTCGTACCCGAGTACGACGCCGGTTTCGAGGCATACGAGCAGGTGTAGTCGAAGATGGCAGTGGCACCGGCCGCGATCGTGGCCGTCTGGTCACCGGAGATCGTGCACGTCGCCCCGTCGACGCTGAGCGAGTCGCTCACCGACTGGAGGGTGACGGGCTCCCAGGTGTTGGGGTTGGTCACCGTAATCGTGCCCTTGATGACCCAGGCGGCGTCCGTCTGGCCGATCTTCGTCGCGACCACTGCGTAGGGCAGCGGGACGGTGGTGCCGGCAGGAGCCGACCCCGGGACCGACGCGTCGAGCGTCTTGGAGACGTCCCACAGGTACGTCGTGTCATAGGAGCCGGTCGCCGTCTTGGTCACAGCGAGGTCCGCAGCGCGGCAGGCAGTGACGTCGGCCGAGTCCGACGCCCCGGTGCCGAGGGTCGCGGTGTTCGTGAAGGGCTGGCAGGTGCCGGCCGTGCCGACGTTCCACGTGACGTCGTAGGACCAGCTACCGCCGGGAGCCGCCACGGAGGCCGGGAAGGTACCCTCGGGGGCGTTCGGGTCGGAGACCGTCGTCGTGTCGCCCGTCTGCGTCGCCGGCAGGAGTCCGCCGAACGTGGTGGTCACCGAGACGGACGCCGAGCCCGCGGCCACGAAGCCGCTCGCACCGTAGTTCACCGTGGCGGTGTTCGTCAGCGTGCCGGTGCCGGGGTTCGTGGCATACGTGCAGGTGTATGCCAGGTCGACCGAGTCGTTCGCTGCGAGCGAGCTGGGCACCGGGTCGGTGATGACGCAGTTCGGCGTCGCACTTCCGCCGCTTATGGCGTCGGTGACGCTCGTGATCGGGACGGCAACGCTGTTGGGGTTGGCGATGTGGATCGTGCCGGACACCGTCCAATCGGAGTCGGTCGACGTGGCGCTCGCGGTCACCGTGTAGTGCGCGGTGACGTCACCGTTCGACGGGTCGGCGATGAGCTGGGTCGTCGGACCGACCTTGTCGACCGTCCAGGTCCACGTCCTGGTGTACGCCGGAGTGGCGGTCTTCGAGATCGAGAGGGCTGCGCCGCCGCAGACCCTGACGGTCTGGGAGGCCGGGTGGGTCGGGTCGGTGGCGAGCCAGGCGTTGTTCGTGTAGTCGGCGCAGCCGCCCTGCGGCGCGGACTTGGCGAGGGAGTAGGTGAAGGACTGCGACGTCGGGATGGTCGCGTCGGCGGTCCCGAGCACCACCGGGTGGGCCGGGTCGGTCTTGTCGTCGGTGACCTGGACAGTCTTGCCCGAGACGGTCACGGTGGCGTTGGCGAAGTTGGCGGTCGCGGTGCCTGAGGCGCTGCCACTCGTGCCGAAGGGCGAGCCCGCGGTCCACGTGGCCGTGGCGGTGTTCGTCTGGGTGCCGGTCGGCTTCGAGGTGAAGGTGCAGTTGTAGGGGAAGGTCACCGTGCCGCCCGCGGCGACGGTGATATTCGAGGTCGTGCCGGTGATCGAGCAGGTGCCGTCGGTCATCGAGTCGGCGAGCGTGACGGCCGGGACCGGGACGGTGTTGGGGTTGGTCACGGTGATCGTGCCCGAAACCTTGAAGTTCGAGTCGTGCGCCGTCGGGGTCGCGGTGACCACGTAGTTGAAGGTCGCCGGGCTGCCGGAGGTCGTGTTCACCGTCGTCTTGTCGACGGACTTCGCGATCGTCCACGTGTAGCTGCGGTCGTATGACGCCACCGCGGTCTTCGTGACCTCGAGGTTCTTATAGATGAAGTTGTTCGTGTACGTGCAGGTGATGGTCTTGCCGGACAGAACTGTAAGGGTCGCCGTCGATCCGCTAACCGCGTAGGTCCCGCCCGTACACGTGAGGTTCGTCATCGACCACGGGCTCACGGTTGCGTTCTCGGTTAGCGTCCATGTGCCAGGAGCCACGTTGTAGGTGACGGTATTCGGCAATGTGGCGTCACTGTCGTCATCGAGCGAGAACGTCTTGCTGGAGGTGGCCCCGTTCGTCAGCGTGAACGAGAAGTCCTGGGCACTGTTCGGCACCGCATCCTTGATGATGGTGACGGTTCCGGCTGTGAGCACAGCACCGACGGACATCTGGTTGTCCTGGTTGCCCAGGGAGGCGCCATTCAATGACTTGACACTGACGTGGTATGGCGAGCCCGAGACGCTGCCAGCACCATTGCCATTGCCCCAGTCGAGCTGACTGGCCACGTGGGCCCCGAACCACAGGACACTCGTGGCGTTCGTTGCGGTGAAGGTCACACTCATCGACGCGACGGTGTCACCCGCATAGGCGCTCGGGAAAACCCCGGAGGCTGCAGTGAGGGTGCCGCCGGACATCGTGTAGTTCCGGGTTCCGGAGTCGAAGGTCTGGTTCGGGTCATCCGGGATGGGGAAGGTCGAGGCACCACTGAGCGAGCACCCGCCAGTGATGCTCTGACAAAGATCGGGTCCCGTCACCCATGTTTCGGAGGCGTTGTAGGTGGTCAGATAGTCGTAGGCGTGCTTCGAACTCTTGGTCGTGTCGTAGGTGAAGATCAAGGTGTAGCTCTGCCCTGCCGCAAGGCCATCAAGGGCGATTCGCTGGATCGTTGAGTCGCCCTCGTTGTAGGTGGCGTTCGGGTTGTTCGCGTTGCCTTCGTTGAGGTTCCCGTTGATCCACTGACAGCCGGGATCGGCGTTCGTGGCCGGATAGCCGTCGCCGAAGTTGTTGGCGCACTGGTCAAACTTCTGGATTGCCGAGTCGGTGAAGGTCGTCGTCAGCGTCCCGGTCGTCGCGCCGGTCGCGGTCGCGGTGTAGTTCGCGACGAACCAGGCGGGCAGGCTGAAGGTGTAGCGGAACGACCCAGTGTCGTTTGCCACCGGGTCTGCCGGCGCCGTGCCGGTCCCCGACGACAGCGACCAGGTCTGGCCGGCGTCGTCGTTGACGGTGATGTGGACGGACTCCCCGGCCGCCCAGTTGTCACCGGTGAGCACCACGGTGCCACCCGGCGGGTAGTCCGCCTGATCGGAGACGAAGGTTGCAGGCCCGCTGGCGGCATACGTCGGGCTGGCAAAGCCGAGCATGGCCGCGATGAGGCTGATCACCGCCACCACTGCTGCGCGGACCCACAGGGTGCGGGTCGGACGGGTGGTCGAGATCTCTGCTGCAAGCATGGCGGGGGCCCCTACTTCAGTCGTGCACGGACAGACTCCCCGAGCCACATCACACCTTGCCGTACTTAAGCCCCCCTTGACCCTGGAATCCGCTCACAATGTGCTCACGAATTGTCCGAAGTTGAACGACCCGGACCGACGTATCCCGTGACCTCACGTCGACGTGAACGTCCATCGCACCTGCCGGGCGTTCCGTCGCACGATCTCCTGGTCCCCGCGTCGAATGTCCCCATTTCTGGGGACAAGCGCGTGTGAGGAGCGCGACGAAATGGACACTGAGGTGGCTGACCCTCCCCTATGGTGGGGCCGAACGAACAGGGGAGCTATGGGCAGGATTGTCATCGCAGGCCACGAGTCGCCGCTCGCACAACAGGTCGAAGCGTGTCTGAAGACGCTCGGCCACCACACCTCGACCTTGACCGCTGCGCAGCGAGAACAGCTCCCCGGGACCCCCTGCCGGACCTCGTCGTCGTCGTCTCGACGGACCATGCCGAGCTCCTCACCTGGCGTCAGGCGGTCCAGTCGGTCGGCGAGATCGGCCTGGTGGCGGTGAGTCGGCGCGACGAGGCCGACGAGATTCTCGCGCTGACCTGCGGGGCGGACGGAGTCCTCGACCTACCGCTGTCGGGCTCCTTGGTGCAGGCCCGCGTCGACGCGGTGATCCGTCGCGTGGAGAGGTGTCGCAAGGCGCTCTCGACCTACACCTTCGGCGGTATGTCGGTCGACCTCGGCCAGCGCCGGGTCGTTGTCGGGGACACCGTGCTGTCGCTGACCCGCATCGAGTTCGAGCTGTTGAAGCTGCTCGTCGAGAACCGCCAGCGGGTGATGAACCGCCGCGAGCTGGTCACCGCCGTCTGGGGCCAGTGGGCCGGCGACGACCACGTCCTGGAGGTGCATCTCAGCCGGCTGCGCTCGAAGGTCGTCCGCGCCGGCGGCCCTCGGCTGGCCCGGTCGACCCCGGGCGTCGGCTACAGCCTCGGGCTCGACGAGGCACCGGCGCGGCTCTGACCCCAGGCACAAGCCACGGCATGCCGGGGCGGGGACGACCCCCTCCGGGGCAGAGGAAGACCCCCCGCGTACCTGGAAGAGCTCGCCTACCCTTGCTGCATTCCTGCCCTGGGGGAGTTCGGTGAGGTACCACCACGCGGGGGGCTGCGGCCAAGTCTAGACGAGAGGACGCTCAGACGTGCGCGGTGATCCTCCGGGACAGCTCATCGGTCCGGACCGACGCCAAGCCCGACGCCGGCGACGACGCCAGGTCCGACGCGAGGGGCGCCGCCGGGTCCGATGCCCGCTGCGAGTCGCACAGGGCACGGCCAAGGGCCACCCCGAGGATGAAGGTGCTCACCGGCGCCAGCGGCCGGGCCAGCCCGTGGGCGACCTGGCGGGACAGGTCGTGGATCGCGGCGACGTCGACCAGCGCGGCCGGCACGCCGAGGTCCGCGCAGACGGCGTCGATCCAGCTCTGCCACTGACGCTGCTCAGCGTCCAGGTCGTGGGTGGCTCTGCGCTCGTCGGTGGGGCTCATGGTGTCCATCGGTCCAGGTCCTCCGGGGTGTCGATATCGGTGGTGATGCTGGCGGGGGCGGGAACGGCGCGCAGCCGCAGGCCGCCGAGTAGGGCGCCCATGGACCGGTCGGTCGGATCGCCGAGGACAGCCGCGGCCCGGTCCAGCGCGCTGACGCGGTAGAGCCCGAAGAGCCACTGGAGCCGGCCCTCGGGCTCGGCCAGGCTCCACCCGTCGACGTCCGCGAGCTCGCCGTCGCCTTCGGCGGCCGCCCGCAGCAGGGCCACCCCCGCCGCAGCGAAGGGGAGGTCGCAGGCCAGGACGAGCACCACGGGCGCGGGCGCCGGCATACCCCCGGACGGATCTTCGGGGCCGGACGCGGCCCGCAGGGCGCGAACCCCGGCGACCACCCCGGCGGCGGGCCCACCGTAGGCGGGCTCCTCACGGGTGAGAAGCACCCCGGCGGGCACCGGCCCGTCGCCGACGACGACTACCTGCTCGGCCCCCGACACGGCGTCGAGGACCCGGTCGAGCAGGGCGCGTCCGGCCACCGGGACGGCGCCCTTGTCCACGCCACCCAGCCGGGAGCCGCGGCCCCCGGCCAGGACGATCGCGTCGTGGCGGATCACCCCACGCGCTCCCAGCCACGCTGCGGCGCCCGGGTGCCCATGACCCGCACGGCGCGCGGCTCCCGGGACCGGTAGACGATGTACGGCCGGGTGAGGTAGCCCACCGGCGCCGAGAAGACGTGGACCAGCCGGGTGAACGGCCACATGGCGAAGAGCAGGAAGGCGAGCAGGGCGTGCAGCTGGAAGCCCAGCGGCGCGCCGACCATCAGGGCCGGCTTGGGCCCGAAGGCGAAGATGCTGCGGAAGTATGGCGAGACCCCGTCGCGGTAGTTGTACTCGCCGCCGAACTGCAGCAGCGACCCCGCCACGGTGTTCCAGATGCCGAGGATGATGACGGCGCCGAGGACGGCATACATCGCCTTGTCGTTGGTCGTCGTCGCGCTGAAGACCGGTCCGGTCATCCGCCGACGGTAGATGAGGATGAGCAGCCCCACCACGGCGGCCACCCCCGCGGGGATGCCCGCGGCCAGCGCAATCACGTGATAGGTATGCCGGCTCAGCCCGATCGCGTCGGTCCACCCCTGCGGGAGGACCAGCCCGATGAGGTGACCCCCCACGACCCCGAGCATCCCGAAGTGGAACAGCGGCGACCCGATCCGCAGCAGCCGGTCCTCATAGAGCTGGCTGGACCGGGTGGTCCAGCCGAACTTGTCGTAGTGGTAGCGCCAGTAGTGCCCGACGACGAAGGTGGTCAGGCACATGTACGGGAAGATGACCCACAGGAAGGTCGTCATCGGTCGGCTCCAGCTGCTGAGTAGGCGTCGAGTGGGGAGAGCACGGAGGGCGGCCCCGCGGGGTCCAGATAGTCGGGCAGCGGGTTGAGCCGTGGGTCCATCGCGTAGGGGGCCAGGCCGACGTCCTCGGAGGGCGGCCCTTGCTCGATGAGCCTGGCCACCGCCTCGGCGTCCTCGCCGACCAGCTCGGGCAGGGTGCGGCTGATCGCGACGACCGCGTCGGCCCACGGTGACCCCTTGTCCTGCAGCGCCATCCGCAGGACCTCCAGGCTGGCCCGGTAGCCGTTGAGGATCGTCCACGCGGTGTCGACGTCAGCCGTCGCCCCGAACTCGAGGACGACCCCGAGGTGGTCGGGCAGCTCGCCGCTGGTCAGCTCGACGCCCGCGCGCCGGTAGGCCTGCTTGAGCTGGACCAGGGCCAGGCCCCGCTTGCGGGTGTCTCCGGTGGTGAAGTACGTCAGGTAGAGACAGCCGCGGCGGGTGTGGTCGAAGGTCTCGACATACTCCCGCTGCAGCTCGGTCAGCGGGGTGGCCGCGAGATGGTCGGTGAGCCGGTTCACCGGCTCGGCGAGGTATTCCGGCAGCTCCCTGCCGCCCGCCGCGCCAGGTCCAGCTGGGCCACCAGGGTGGGGCTCGGGTAGTCCAGGAGCAGCGAGCAGACCTGCCAGGCGATGCGCAGCTGCTCGTCGGGGAACCGGTCCTGGGCGGCCGTGCGCTTCCGGCGGCCGAACATCAGCCGTCCCTCCGCTCGGTCGGGAACATGCCCTGGGGGATGCCCTTGCCGTCCCAGGTCAACAGGTTGACCCGGCCGCTCTTGCTGCCCCCGCCGACCAGCTCGCCGTCGGAGGTCTCCGCCGCGCGGGCCTTGAGGACCCGCAGGTTCTCGATCGCGACCGGCGTGAGCGGGCCGGAGCCCTCCCCGACCGGCCCGGAGCCGCCCATGCCGACCCCGCCGTCCCCGTCGAGCGCGCACTCGGTGGCGAGCTCCTCGAGGGCGTGCGCCTGCTCGGCGTGGGCGGTGGGGATGACATAGCGGTCGGCATACTTCGCGATGGCGAGCAGCCGGAACATCTCGTAGAGGTCCTCCTCGGACATCCCCACCGCTTCGGCCATCGCCGGGCCGGGCTCGCGGCCGATGGTCCGCTCCCGCATATAGGACCGCATGGCCGCCAGCCGCCGCAGCGACGTGTCGACCGGGCCGGTGTCGCCGGCGGCGAAGAGGTTGGCGAGGTACTCGACCGGGATCCGCAGGGTGTCGATCGCGGCGAAGAGGTTGCCGGCGTCCTCGGCGTCGTGCCCGGTGTCGCGGATGACGTCGACGACCGGGGACAGCGGCGGGATGTACCAGACCATCGGCATGGTGCGGTACTCCGGGTGCAACGGCAGGGCCACCTCGTACTTGCTGATGAGCTTCCACACCGGCGACCGCTCGGCGGCCCGGACCCACTCCTGCGGGATGCCGGCGTCGCGGGCGGCCTGCTGGACCTCCAGGTCGTCAGGGTCGAGGAAGCAGGCCCGCTGGGCGGCATACAGGTCGGTGTCCTTCTCCACCGACGCGGCCTCGAGGACCTTGTCGGCGTCATAGAAGACCAGCCCGATGTACCGAAGCCGCCCGACGCAGGTCTCCGCACACACCGTCGGCAGGCCGACCTCGACGCGCGGGTAGCAGAAGGTGCACTTCTCGGCCTTACCGGTCTTGTGGTTGAAGTAGACCTTCTTGTATGGGCAACCGGAAATGCACATCCGCCAGCCGCGGCAGCGGTCCTGGTCGACCAGGACGATGCCGTCCTCGGTGCGCTTGTAGATCGCCCCGGACGGGCACGATGCGGCGCACGACGGGTTGAGGCAGTGCTCGCAGATCCGCGGGAGGTAGAACATGAAGGTCTTCTCGAACTCGAAGGTGACCTTGTCCTCGATGCCCTTGAGCATCGGGTCCTTGACCGCGTGGGTGCGGGACCCGCCGAGGTCGTCGTCCCAGTTCGCCGACCAGGAGACATTCATCGGCTTGCCGCTGATGATCGAATACGGTCGGGCGACCGGGAAGTTCTTCTGCGCCGGGGCCTTGAGCAGGATGTCGTAGTCGTAGGTCCATGGCTCGTAGTAGTCCTGCAGGGACGGCATCTTCGGGTTGGAGAAGATCGAGAAGAGCTTGGAGAACCGGCCGCCGGCGCGCAGCTTCAACCGGCCGGTGGCCGTCCGGACCCAGCCGCCCTTCCACTCCTCCTGGTCCTCGTACCCGCGGGGGTAGCCGAGGCCCGGCCGGGTCTCGACATTGTTGAACCAGACGTACTCGGTGCCGGCGCGGTTGGTCCAGGCCTGCTTGCAGGTGACCGAGCAGGTGTGGCAGCCGATGCACTTGTCGAGGTTCATCACCATCGCCAGCTGGGCCATGATGCGCATCAGTACTGCACCTCCTGGTTCGCGCGGCGGCGGATCATCGTCACTTCGTCGCGGTTGTTCCCCGTCGGGCCGATGTAGTTGAAGAAGTAGGCGAGCTGCGCGTAGCCGCCGATGATGTGGGTCGGCTTGATCATGATCCGGGTCAGCGAGTTGTGGATGCCGCCCCGGCGGTTGTTGGTCTCGGTGAGCGGCACGTCGACCATCCGGTCCTGCGCGTGCGGCATGTAGATCGTCCCCTCGGGCATCCGGTGGGTGACGATGGCGCGACACGCGACGACGCCATTGCGGTTGACCAGCTCGACCCAGTCGTTGTCCTTGATCCCGACCTTGTCGGCGTCGGCGTCGGACATCCAGATCGTCTGCCCACCGCGCGAGAGCGAGAGCATGTAGAGGTTGTCCTGGTACTCGCTGTGGATCGACCACTTGTTGTGCGGGGTGAGGTACCGGACCGACACGCTGCGCTGCCCGTGGGACTCCGACTGACCCCCGATCGGGGTCTCGCCGAACAGCGTGGTCATGTTGAGCGGCGGTCGGTGCACCGGGAGGGCCTCGCCCATGCCGATGACCCAGTCGTGGTCGAGGTAGAACTGCTGTCGACCGGTGAGGGTGTGGAAGGGCTTGAGCCGCTCGATATTGATGGTGAACGGGCTGTACCGCCGCCCGCCGGACTCCGAGCCGGACCACTCCGGGGAGGTGATGACCGGGACGGGGGCGACCTGGGTGTCGGCGAAGGTCACCTGCTTGCCCTGGTGCTCGGCCGCGAGGTCGTGCAGCTGGGTGCCGGTCCGCTTCTCGACATTCTTGAAGCCGTGGGTCGACAGGTGCCCGTTCGTCGTCGCCGACAGGTGGAGGATGGCGTCGGCGACATGGACGTCGCTCTTGAGCCTGGGCTGGCCGGCACCCGCGCCGGTCTTGGCCACCCCGTTGCGTCGGCGCAGCAGCTTGATCTCGCGCTTGACGTCATACGGCACGCCCTTGGTGAGCATGCCGACCTTCTCCATGAGCGGACCGATCGAGGTCATCTTCTGGAAGGTCGCCGGGTAGTCGCGCTCGGCCACCGCGAGCACCGGCATGGTCCGCCCGGGCACCGGCTCGACCTCGCCGGTGCGCCAGTCCTTGACGACCCCGTGGACCGTGGCCAGCGCCTCGGGCGTGTCATGCCATAGCGGCTTGGCGACGACATCGGTCCGGGTGCCCAGGTGGTCGACCGCGAGCGAGGAGAACTTCTTGGCGATCGCCTTCCAGATGCCCCAGTCGGTCCGGGCCTCCCAGGGCGGTGCGATGGCCGGGCTGAAGGAGTGGACGAAGGGGTGCATGTCGGTGGTCGACAGGTCGTGCTTCTCGTACCACGTCGCCGCCGGGAGGACCACATCGGAGAAGAGCGTCGAGCTGGTCATCCGGAAGTCGATCGTCGTCAGCAAGTCGAGCTTGGCCTCGGCGGCGTGCTCGGGCCACTCGATGCCGTTCGGCCGCTGCTCCGGCGGGGCCTCGGCCGCGGTCACCGCGTGGTCGGTGCCGAGGAGGTGCTTGAGGAAGTACTCGTTGCCCTTCGCGCTCGAGCCGAGCAGGTTGGAGCGCCACAGGCTGAGCAGCCGCGGGTGGTTCTCCGGCGCCTCCGGGTCCTCGACCGCGAACTTCAGCGCCCCGGACTTCAGCTGCTCGACGACATAAGCCGCCGGCTCCATCCCGGCCGCCTTCGCCTCGTCGGCCAGGGTGAGGCTGCTGCGGTTGAAGGTGGGATAGCTCGGCGTCCAGCCCAGCCGCACCGACTGGGCGAGCAGGTCCATGACGCCCTTGCCGGCGAAGACCCCGGTCCCGGCGTCGAGGTCGTCGGCGGTGAAGGTGTCATAGCGGTACTGGCTGGTGTTGACGTACCAGTACGCCGTCTGGTTCATGTGCCGCGGCGGCCGGTGCCAGTCCAGGGCGAAGGCGAGGTGCTGGAAGCCCATGATCGGGCGGATCTTCTCCTGCCCGACATAGTGCGCCCACCCGCCGCCGTTGCGGCCCTGGCACCCGGTGATCGTCGTCAGCAGCAGCATCGCCCGGTAGATCTGGTCGGAGTGGAACCAGTGGTTGGTCCCCGCGCCCATGAGGATCATCCCGCGGCCCTGGGTGTCGATCGCGTTCTGCGCCCACTCGCGGGCCAGCCGGGTGATCTGCTCGGCGGGCACACCGGTGATCTCGGCCGCCCACGCAGGGGTGGCCGGGACCGAGGCGTCGGCATACCCGGTCGGCCACGTGCCGGGCAGACCGGGGCGAGCCACCCCGTAGTGGGCCAGGAGCAGGTCGAGCACCGTCGTGACCAACCGGCCGCCGATGGTGCGGACCGGGACGCCGCGGGTCTCGTAGGCGACCAGCCCGCCCTCGGCGTCGAACCGCGGGAAGCGCACCAGCGCGGTGCCGTCGTGCGCCCCGAGCAGGCTCAGCCGCGGCTCGATCTCGCCGAGGTCGAGGTTCCACTTGCCGAGGCCCTCGTCGCCATACCGGAAACCGACCGAGCCATTGGGGACGGCGACCTGACCGGTCCGTCCGTCGAGGACGACCGGCTTCCACATCGCGTTCTCGGAGTCCTTCTCGGGGACGTCGAGGTCACCGGCGACGACGAACTTGCCGGTCGTGTATGCCGCATCCGGGCCCTGCTCGAGGGAGATGAGGAAGGGCAGGTCGGTGTACCGCCGGTTGTAGTCCTCGAAGAAGTCGACCTGTCGGTCGGCGAAGAACTCCTTGAGGATGACGTGGCCCATGCCCATGGCCAGGGCCCCGTCGACCCCGGGCCGGCAGGGCACCCACTCGTCGGCGAACTTGACGTTCTCGGCGTAGTCCGGCGCCACGGCGACGACCTTCTGGCCGCGGTAGCGGGCCTCGGTCATCCAGTGCGCGTCCGGGGTGCGGGTCATCGGGACGTTCGAGCCCCACATCATGAGGTAGCCGGCGTCCCACCAGTCGCCCGACTCGGGCACGTCGGTCTGGTCGCCGAACATCTGCGGGGAGGCGTTGGGCAGGTCGGCATACCAGTCGTAGAAGGAGAGCATCGGCGCGCCGATGAGCTCGAGGAAGCGCGCGCCCGAGGCATAGGACACCGGCGACATCGCCGGGATCGGGGAGAAGCCGGCGATCCGGTCCGGCCCCCAGCGCTTGACCGTGTAGACGTGCGCCGCGGCGACGAGCTCGACGACCTCGTCCCAGCTCGCGCGGACCAGCCCACCCTTGCCACGAGCACTGGTGTATGCCGCCCGCGCGGCCGGGTCCTGCTGGATCGCCGCCCACGCGACGACCGGGTCCCCGACGACGGCCTTGGCGGCGCGGAACTGTTCGAGCAGCACCCCGCGGACATAGGGATAGCGGACCCGGGTCGGGGAGTAGGTGTACCAGGAGAAGGCCGCGCCGCGGGGGCAGCCACGGGGCTCGTACTCGGGGCGGTCCGGGCCGGCGGACGGGTAGTCGGTCTGCTGGGCCTCCCAGGTGATGATCCCGTCCTTGACGTAGACCTTCCACGAGCACGAGCCGGTGCAGTTGACCCCGTGGGTCGAGCGGACGACCTTGTCGTGCGCCCACCGGTCCCGGTAGAAGCTGTCGCCTTCGCGGCCGCCGATCTTGTGCAGGGTGCGCCCGTCGGCGGAGACCGTCGCGCCGGTGGCCTTGGTGAAGAAGCGACGAGTGTTGACGAGGGCCTGCGCGACCGGCCCGTCGAGTCCGGCGGGCTGCGCTGCGTCGGGGCGCTCGACCTCGATGGTCATCGGATCTCTCCTTCGAGAGCGGAGGCGGTGGTGATGAAGGGGGTGTCGGTGCTGACCTTGACCAGGCACCGGGTCGGCGCGACGAAGGGACGCACCTCGATGCGGACGTCTCGCTCGCCGACGCTGCCGAGCGCGCCGACGATGAGGCCCTGGTGGACCCCGCACACGACGTCGGGACGCACCCTGGCCAGCGCGAGGAAGGGGCAGTTGTGCAGGGCGATGGTCACGGTGCGACCACCGTTGGAGGTCGCCAGCTCCGGGGTGTAGCCCCAGTGCTCGAGCTGGTCGACCATGTCGCCGACCTTGGCCAGCCAGCGACCCGGTGTCGTCGCGGGGGGCGTGGTGGCGCGCTCGGGGTCGGTGTGCGCGGCGGCCCAGCGGCGCCCGGCCTCCTCGGGGCTGAGCGGCTCGCTCCCGTCCGCGGGCCAGCTCTGCGCCAGCAGGGCGGCGAGCACCTGGTAGTGCCGCTGGGTCTCGGCCTCGGCGCCGGCGTCGAGGCGCGGGGCGGCATACAGCTTCCGGGGGCGACCGACCCGCGGGGTGCGCTCGAAGGCGGTGACGAGGAAGCCCGCGGTGACGAGCTGGTCGAGGTGGAAGCGGACCGTCGTGACATGCAGGCCGAGGAACTCGGCGAGGTCGGCGGCGCTGCGACCCATCGACTCGCCGGGGGCGGCCCGGTCGGCGACGACGTTGAGGTGGTCGAGGATGCGCCGGCGGACGTCCGAGGAGAGGACCGGGAGGTGCTCGGGGCTCACGGGTGGCCAGGTCTCCTTGATTTAGAGGACTCCGGGTGTGTGACCTATCAAAGCACACTCCGGCTGGCGTGGGGCCCGGCTCAAGGTGAATATTTGGCCAGGTCAGGGGTGTGATGAGGGTGACTCAGTTTAGCGGAGCGGGTCCTGATTAAGAGGACTCCGGACCGGAGTAGCGTCATCCTCGCGCTCTTTTGCCGGGCGACAGTTCCGAATTTAGAGGATGGTTCGAGGACGTGGTTGACGTGCAGCACCCAGGCGCTCTCGCAGGCGAGGTCGTCGCTCCCATCCACGACACCGGGCGCGGCGCGACCCGGGTCATGGTCATGTCCACCGCGGCCTTCACCGCGATGTTCGCGGTGTGGCTGATGTTCGGGATCCTCGGCCCGTCGATCCAGAAGGAGTTCAGGCTCAGCGACGTCGAGCTGTCCTGGATCACCGCGGTCGCGGTCCTCAACGGCTCGATGTGGCGGCTGCCGGCCGGGATGCTCGCCGACCGGATCGGCGGGCGCAAGGTCACCATCGTCATGCTCGCGACCACCGCCGTCCCGGCCTTCTTCATCTCCAAGGCCAGCAGCTACGGCATGCTCCTCGTCCTGGCCTTCCTCGTCGGCTTCGCCGGCAACCTCTTCTCGGTCGGGATCGCGTGGAACGCCGCATGGTTCGGCCGGGAGCGGCAGGGCTTCGCGCTCGGGGTCTTCGGGGCCGGAAATGTCGGCGCCTCGGTCACTAAGTTCATCGGCCCTCCGATCATCGTCGGGACCGCCGGCAGCTCGTTCGTCCTCGGCGTCCAGGGCGGGTGGCGGCTCGTCCCGGTCATCTACTCGGTCCTGCTCCTGGCGCTGGCCGTCCTCACGTATGTCGTCGTGCCCCGTCGGGACCGGATGCCCGGGGCGACCAAGCCGATCCGCGAGATGTTGCTGCCGCTCAAGCAGGTGCGGGTCTGGCGGTTCAGCCTCTACTACGTCGCCGTCTTCGGCGCCTATGTCGCCCTCTCGGCCTGGCTGCCGAAGTACTACATCGACAACTTCGGCGTCGAGCTCGGGACGGCCGCCCTGCTCACCGCCACCTTCATCTTCCCCGCCTCGCTGCTGCGGCCGGTCGGCGGCTGGGTCTCCGACCGGATCGGCGCCCGCCGGGTCATGTACTGGACCTTCGCGGTCATGCTCCTCACCTCCGGCATCCTCATGATGCCGAACGGCTATATCGTCCTGGCCCACCCCAGCGGCGCGCAGACCGAGCACCTCGGCTACCACATGGGCCTGGTGCCCTTCGTGATCCTCGTCTTCTTCCTCGGCGTGGCCATGGGCATCGGCAAGGCCGCCGTCTACAAGCACATCCCCGAGTACTTCCCCGACAATGTCGGCTCGGTCGGTGGCCTGGTCGGCATGCTCGGCGGCCTCGGCGGCTTCTTCCTCCCGCCGATGTTCGCCTACTCGAAGGCCTGGAGTGGACTCCCGTCGAGCACCTTCGCCTGCCTCTTCGTCGTCACCGCCATCTGCGCGGTGTGGATGCACCTGACCGTCGTCCACCTGCTCAACCACCACTCGCCCCAGCTGGCCAACCACTTCGACACCGAGCACGTCAGCACCCGGGCCTGAACCAGGGCCGGGCTGGCCTGGCCTGCTCGCTCGGGCCTGCTCGGGCCCGGCACCGGCATACCTGACCTGCGGGAAAGCGCACCACACGTGAACCATCACCGCCGAACCGAACTGGAGAACCGCACATGAGCGCCACCACCCCCACCCAGCGCTCGCGCGAGTGGCTGACCGCCTGGGACCCCGAGAACGAGGCGTCCTGGGACAAGGCCCTGGCGTGGAAGACCCTGTGGATCACGACCTTCACCCTGACCATGGCCTTCGTCGCCTGGTTCCTGCCCAGCGCGATCGTGCCCAAGCTCAATGCGCTCGGCTACAGCTTCAGCAAGGAGCAGCTCTACTGGCTCGCGGCGATCCCGGGTCTGTCCGGCGGTCTGCTGCGGATCGTCTGGATGACCCTGCCGCCGATCGTCGGCACCCGCAAGATGGTCGCGCTGACCACCGGGCTGCTCTTCTTCCCCGTCCTCGGCTGGGGCGTGCGGGTGCAGAGCCCGACCGCGCCATACTGGGAGCTGCTCGTGCTGGCCTTCCTCGCGGGCATCGGCGGTGGCGCCTTCTCCGGCTTCATGCCGTCAACGTCCTACTTCTTCCCGCGCCGGCTGCAGGGCACGGCGCTCGGGCTGCAGGCGGGCATCGGCAACTTCGGCGTCTCGCTCGTCCAGCTGCTCACCCCGTGGCTCGTCGGCTTCGGGATGATCGGCTTCCTCGGCGCCTCGCAGCAGATCAAGGTGGCGGGCAAGCCGAATGCGACCGTGTGGTACCAGAACGCGGCCTTCTTCTACATCCCGTTCATCATCCTCGGCGCGATCCTCGCCTGGACGATGCTCAAGTCGGTGCCGGTCAAGGCCAACATCCGTCAGCAGTTCGACATCTTCCGGACCCCGGACACGTGGTGGATGACGCTGCTCTATGTCATGACCTTCGGGACCTTCTCGGGGTTATCGGCGCAGTTCGGCCTGCTCATGACGAACCTCTACGGCACCGGGAACTCCGCGATCGTCAAGGGCACCGGGGCGACCGCACAGATGCTCGTCGCGGGGTACTCCGTCCCGGACGCCGCCAAGTACGTCTTCCTCGGCCCGCTCGTCGGCGCCGGTGCGCGGGTGCTCTTCTCCCCCCTGACCGACCGGATGGGCGGGGCCCGGTGGACCGTGGTGTCCGGGCTCGGCCTGGTGGGGTCGATCATCTACACCATCGGGGCGCTCGTGCCGGACACCTCCTCCGCGGCGGCGCTGCAGAGCGGGTTCAGCCGGTTCCTCTGGGGGATGCTCGCGATCTTCCTGTTCGCCGGGATCGGTAACGCCTCGACCTTCAAGCAGATGCCGATGATCTTCGAGCGGCGCCAGGCCGGCGGGGTCATTGGGTGGACGGCGGCCATTGCGGCCTTCGGTCCGTTCCTCTTCGGCGTTGGGCTCACCCTGATGTCGCCGACGACCTTCTACTGGATCGGCGTTGCCTTCGCGCTGATGTGCATCGTGATCACCTGGATGCGGTACGCCCGGCCGGGTGCGCCCAAGCCCAGCTGACCAGCCTCTCCGGTATGCCGCCCGTCCCCTCGATGGGGGCGGGCGGCATCTGTGCAGCGGTCTTGAGCGGGTTGAGGGTGTCGGGCCTGGCGGCGTCGGGCCTTGGCGGCGTCGGGGCCTGGGCGGCGTCGGGCCCTGAGCCCCAGAACGGGTGCGGCGTCCGGACCCGCAGCACCCGACGACCCACCGTCCGCGCTCGGGTGAGAGCAATCGACACCCAGCCGTCGAAACCTCTCACCCGACGCCCCCGGACACCTCGACGCGTGTCCAAACCTCTCACCCGACGCCGCCGGACACCTCGCCCTGTCGAAACCCCTCACCCGAGGTCCCCGTACGTGTCGAGACCGCCAGGCCTCTCAGCGGCTGGCGCCCCAGAGCGGGCCCTGCGTCAAGATCCACCGCACCCGACAACCCAGCCCCCCTCGTGTGAGAGCAATCGACACCCAGGCGTCGAATCCTCCCACCCGACGCCCCGGGGCGCCCGGCCCACAACCCCTGGCCGCCCCGCGCCACCCCCGCTCCTGCAGGACCTCGAGGATCTCCGCGGCACTGCGGCAGGGCTCGTCCACGGTCTCGGTCCAGCCGTAGCGCAACAGGAGCCAGTCGTGCCGAGACGCCAGGATGGCCTTCCGTCGATCGGCCACCCGCCGCGCCCCCTGGTGGTACAAGGCCCCATCCAGCTCGAAGAGCACCCGATACCCGGGGAGCGCCCGGTCGAAACGGCGCCGATCCGAGACACCGGCATCGGGCGCCCCGCCAGCAAGGACCGCCCGCGCCATACCCGGCTCATGCGGGCGAGAGGCAACCCCCAACCCAGCGGCCGGGAACTGCCCCACGCCCACCGGGAGCGCATGCCGACGTAGCACATCGCGGACGAACCGGAGCTCCAGCGCCCCAACCGCGCCCGCCGATGACGCCCCCAGCAGGTCCAGGAGCAGCAGCCGCTGCGGGTGGGTACGCAGGCGCCGCAACGCCATACCGATTCGAGCCTCGGTGGTCCGCCGGGTCCGCAGGGCCGACGCCAACAGGCTGGCCAGGTCATCGACCCGTGAGCTCGTGGCCAGGTCCACGACGGTTGCCTCGTATGACGTCCGGGCCGGCCAGGCCGGGATGATCGGACGCCGGCCTGACCGATGCAGCTGGGTGCCCGCGTGCTCGTGCGGCCGAGCGGCGCGCGGGACGAGCACATGGACGACCGCTCCGGGGTCGTCGACCAGCCCGTGGAGGTACCCGGCGCTGCGGTCACACAGGGCCGCGGCATCTCCATAAGCCAGCAGCGCGGCACCGGCACGGGTGATCCAGTCCACCGGTCCGCTGCTCATCAGGTACACGCCGCTGTGCAGACGCTGCCATCGGCCGCTGTCGACCCGCCAGCGCAGGGCACGATGGGTCAGGCCCAGACCCCCTTGGGCGCGAGGGAGCAGCGCCTCGGTGGTGGTCAGCAGACCGAGGTCGCGCGGCCCGTCGGGGAACTGCATGTCACCACGATGCCCCGAATCAGCGGATCGCCGCTCAGGTTATCCACAGGCCCCGCGCCACGCTCGGCCTAGGTGAGAGAAACCGACGCCCAGGCGTCGATCCCTCTCACCCGAACCCTCAGCCGTAGAGCGAGGCGGGTGGTTCAGAGGCCGCCGCATCTCGGGGCGGCGGGCGCCCTGAGCGGCCCACGGAGTCTCTGGGTGCGGGCCTCGGCCTCAGGTGAGAGAAACCGACGCCCAGGCGTCGATCCCTCTCACCCGAACCGTCAGTCCTCGACCGGGGCAGGCGGTTCGTGGCGGGCGTCATGTCCGGACTGTGCGCGTCGAGCCGTGCGCCCGGGGAGACTCGGGTCGGCGAGGCCTCGGAGCTCGGCACGTCCTGACCCCACACGATGGCGGAGGATGCGGGATTTGAACCCGCGAGGGGTTTCATCCCCAACACGATTTCCAATCGTGCGCACTAGGCCACTATGCGAATCCTCCGCCGAGCAGGGTACCCGACGCACCCCCGCGACGTTGAATCCGCCCTCGACGGCCCCACGAACGACGCCCACGCCGGGCGATCGAGCGCCCTGGAGCCCCAGGCATCCGCACCAAGGGTGGGAGAAGCACCTTAAACGGCCGATCCGGGGGTCCATTTGGTGCTTTTCCCACCTTTGGTGGCCGTGTCGAGCGGGTCAGGCCCAGGAGCCGTCGTCGGCCGACCGGGCCCCCCCCCCCCCCCCCCCAAGCCACGAACGCCTCAAGCTCCGGACGTGTCGGGCCGGTCGCGGAGCCGACCTGGGTCACGGCGTACGCGGCAGCAGCATTGGCGACCCGAACGGCACCGACCAGCCCACCCGCACCGACCAACCCACCCGCACCGACCAGCCCACCCGCACCAACTAACCCTCCCGCACCGACCACGCCACCCGCACCGCCGTCACCAGGACTCGACGCCAGCGCCGCGAGGAACGCCCCGGTATGAGCGTCCCCCGCCCCCGTGCTGTCGACCGCGGCAACGGATGGCGCACCCACGTGCTCAGAACGCACCGCTCCGCCAGGCCCACCCCACCACACCGTGCACCCACGAGCCCCGTCCCGCTCGAGGACGAAACCACCGGCGCGCAGCCGCGCCAAGAGCGCCGGCGCCGAGCCACCCAGGAGCCGCACCTCCCGCGCGTTGAGGGTGAGCACGGAGGTATGCCGGAGCACGCCATCGAGCACCTCGCCAGGGATCGAGGCGGCCAGCGGCCCCGGGTCGACGACCACGAATGGCACGGAAGACATACCGGAGAGCCACTCAGCCACGGCGGGGCCGGTCACGGGGTAGCACAAGTCGTACCCAGAGACGTAAACAGCGTCGGACACCCCCACCGGCGACGATCGGAGCTCAGCGAGACCAACCTCGGCCTCACAGCCGACCGAGGTGACGAAGGTGCGCTCGGCATCCGGTTCGACGAAGCCGACGCACAGTCCGGTGTCCGCGCCCGACACCCGAGGAAGCAGCTCGACGACCCCCTCGGCGGCCAGCGCAGCCCCGACCATCGACCCCAGCGCCCCCGTACCGACGTGCCCGAGCAGCGCCCCCCTCAGCCCGAGCCGGGCCGCGGCCGCGAGGACGTTGAAACCACCACCGGCTTGGGCCCGCGCGGCGCCCGCGAGGATGTCACCGCCGCGCTCCGGCAGGGCAGGCACGGTCATCATGAGGTCGGCGATGACGCTGCCGACGAGGACCAGCCGGGTCAGCTCCGGGACCCGAGCAGCGGGCGGAGAGCCGAGGGCCGCCGCACTCACAACGACCCCCGCAGCCCGAGTAGCCCGGCCGCGAGCTCGGCCAGCTGAGGCCCCAGTCCCGGGTTCGCCGCCGCGACAGCCGCCCGCGCGGCGGAAGGGAAGGCGGCCACCCCGTGACACGCCCCGAGCACCGCCCCGACCATCGCGGCGATGGTGTCGCTGTCGCCGCCGAGGCTGGCCGCCGCACAGCAGGCCCGCCACGGGTCGGCACCGAAACGCTCCGCCAAGGCCAGCGCCGCAGGCACCGCCTCCTGGGTCGCCACCCCCGTCCCGACGAGGGTCGCGACGGCGTCGACCGCCGCATCGTCAGAACCCGCCGCAGCCACCAGCCCGCGCGCCCAAAGGATCCGCGCCGCGACATCCGCCCCCGGGACGAAACACCCGTATGTCGAGCCGAGTTCTGCTGCGAGGCCCGCCACCTCGAGCGACTCCGCCACCGATCCCCCACCGACTCCGACGCTCACCGCGGCCGCCACGGCGGCGGCCCCGGCGTTGGCGATGCCGGTGTTATGCGTCATGACATCGACCTGGGCGACCGCCTCGACCAGGCCCACCAACGGGTCCGCCGGCATGAGGACGCCCACCGGCGCCACCCGCATCGCCGCCCCGTTCGTGTCGCCGCATCGCCCGGTCTCGGTCGCCGGGACACCCGCGCGGTACGCCGTCAGCGCCTTGAGGGTCGACGGCCCGAGCAGGTCGAGAGAGCCCAGCCGCACCATGCGGTCCTGCCAGGCGAGCAGCTGGGCGGCATACGCATCGAGGTCGACGACACCGCGACCGGCGAGCAGGAGGCGACCGAGGATCACCGCCTGGTCGGTGTCATCGGTGACCCGGCCCGCGGGCGTCCCGGAGGCGATCTCGTTCTCCAGCGGCGCGGCCTCGAAGCCCTCGATCCGGCCCCACAGCTCGCGTACTCGAGACCGCGAGAGCATCTGCGTCGGCATCCCGAGCGCATCACCGATCGCCAGGCCCAGCAGGGCCCCATGCGCTCGGTCCAGGGCGCCGGACACGGTCGAGCCCGGCGCGGCGTCGGCAGCCAGCGGCACGGCCCCTCCCAGCTCGAGCGGGTGGCCCTCAGATGCGGCCGCTGTCACGCTACCGACCCGCCACCGCCACGGGCCAGTCGCCCACAGAGGGAGAATGGGGCCGTGGGCGCCGCGGTGAACAGCAGGGATGTCGCGGCGGTCGGCGCCGCGGTGGCGATCGCCCTGGGCACCCTGACCGCCTGTTCGACAGCCACCCCGGGCGCCCCGGGCCTCCCCAACGGCAGCGCCGCCCGCCAAGCCGGACCAGCCAACACCCTGACCCCCTCCTGCCCCGCCCCTCCGGACCCTGCCGCGCGACCCCCGGTGACCGTGGCGGAGCTCAACACCCTGGTGGCCCGCGTCGACCTGCCCGGGTGGCAGTCCGCCGACATCGGCGCGAGCGCCCGGCTCACCGACGGGCGCCTCGTCTGGGTCTTCGGGGACACCGTCCGGGAGGCCGGCTGGCGGCCCCTCGTCGTCGCCAACTCCATCCTCGTGTCCTCGGGGAGGTGCGCGGCCCAGCTGGTCACCCCCACGCGAGGTCCGGCGATCCCCGACCGGGCCGACGGGACCGTCTTCTGGCCGATGTCGCTGGCCGTGATCCGGCGCCCGGGAGTCGACGTGGTCGTCGTTCTCTGCGCCCGGATCCACCGCGGGACGTCGGACTCCTTCGACTTCACCTACCTCGGCTCGTCGGCAGCGATCTTCGCCGTCGGCACCGGCGCCGCCCCCCAGCTGCGCGAGGTCATGGACCTCACCTCGGACGCCAGCGACGCCCATCAGGTCGACTGGGGCGCAGCGAGCGTCATCGCGGGCGACTGGCTGTACGTGTACGGCACCCGCCTGCCGCCCGGCTCGTTCGGACGCGCCCTGTATGTCGCCCGGGCGCCCGTCGCCGACCCGCAGACCCGCGCCGGGTGGCGGTTCTGGGACGGCACCCGATGGCAGAGCGACCGGGCGCTCGCCGCGCCAGTGATCGAGGCGAAGGGAGGGGTCTCCCAGACCCTGTCGGTCGACGTGGCCGACGGGCACTTCCTCGCGGTGTCCAAGCGCGACGGCGACCTCGGGGACTTCGTCTTCACCTGGACCGCGCCGTCTCCGGTCGGCCCGTGGACCCCGCACCGGGGCATCGCCGCGCCCTTCGAGGACAGCTCGGGCATCCTCCGGTACGCCCCACTGGCCCACCCAGAGATCGCGTTGGCGTCGGGCCGGCTGCTCGTCTCGATCTCCCGCAACACCAGCGACTTCGAGCGGCTGCTCACCGACCCCACCAGCGGCCGGCCGGTCTTCGCCGAGATCCCGTGGCCCGACCGGGCCGCCGCCACCGCCGACACTGCGCCGTCCGGGCCGGCGGGCATGCGGTAGCCCCACCGGCCCCGGCGCAGTCGTAGCATCGGTGGCGTCACCAACGGAGGTGGACATGGACTGGTACGCGCGGGCAGAGGCCGCCGCCGCCGCGCTCGCCGAAGCGACCGGGGTCGAGCAGCACGACGTCGCGGTCGTCCTCGGGTCCGGCTGGGGAGCCGCCGCGGACGCCTTCGGTGAGCCGGTGGCCGAGCTGCCCGTCGCGTCGCTGCCGCACTTCCTCCCTCCTGTCGCCGTGGGTCACGCCGGGCTCGTCCGCTCGTATGTCGTTGCCGGGCGTCGAGTCCTCTGCTTCCTCGGCCGGACCCATCTCTACGAGGGGCACGGGCCCGGCCCGGTCGCCCACCCGATCCGGACCGCCGCGGCCGCCGGATGCCGGAGCGCCATACTCACCAATGCGAACGGGTCGTTCCGCAGCGACTGGACCGCCGGCACCCCGATGCTCATCCGCGACCATCTCAACCTCGCCGCCGCGACCCCGCTCGAGGGGGCCCGCTTCGTCGACCTCACCGGCGCGTGGAGCCCCCGGCTGCGCGAGCTGGCCCGCTCCCTCGACGACCGGTTCACCGAGGGGGTCTACGTCATCCTCCCCGGGCCGCACTACGAGACCCGCGCCGAGGCGCTGATGCTGCGGGACCTCGGCGCCGATGTCGTCGGGATGTCGACCGTGCTGGAGGCCATCGCCGCCCGCGAGCGCGGCATGGAGCTGCTCGGCATCTCGGTCGTCACCGCGTTGGAGCTGGCCGACACTCCGATCGACCCGGACGAGGTGGTCGCCGCCGCGGAGGCTAGCGCCACTACGCTCGGACCGACCATCGCCAGGTTCATCGCCGAGCTGCCCTGAGCGTCATCCCTCGTCTACCGCACCGACCCGTCGCCGACCAAGGAGCGCGAATGTCGACCACCACCCCCGCCTCGCCCCCCACCCAAGCGGGCGGGTTCACCCTCGAGACCAACGGGATCAATGTCATCACCGAGGCCGAGCGCAAGGGTTCACCGAAGGACCTCTTCTGGCCGTGGTGCGCCGCGAACGTCTCGGTCTTCGGGCTCAGCTATGGCGCGTACTTCCTCGGGTTCGGGATCTCGGCCGTCCAGGCTCTCGTCGCCGGTCTGATCGGGACCGTCCTGTCCTTCCTCCTCGTCGGCTTCGCCTCGTTGGCCGGCAAGCGCGGCTCGGCGCCGACGATGATCCTCACCCGGTCCTCGTTCGGGGTCCGCGGGGGGGCCCTGCCGACGGCGCTGTCCTACATCCTCCTCGTCGGCTGGGAGATCATCCTCGTCGCGCTGGCGACCCTGGCAGTGGCCACCGTCGCCGCGCGGCTCGGCTGGGGGTCGGGCGACGGGCTGAAGATCGTCGCCTTCCTCGTCGTCATCGCCATCGTCATGGCGGCCGGGATGCTCGGCTTCGACGTCATCATGAAGGTCCAGACGTGGATCACCTATGCCACCGTCGTCCTGACCGTCGGCTATGTGGTGCTGACGTGGGACCACATCTCGTGGTCGGCGGTCTCGGCGGTTCCGAGCGGGTCGTTGCAGGGCGTCCTCGGCGCCCTCGTCCTCGGCATCACCGCCTTCGGCCTCGGCTGGGTCAACTCGGCCGCCGACTACTCCCGCTACCTGCCGCGCTCGGCGTCGGGCGCCGGCGTGGTCGGGTGGACGACCTTCGGCGCCAGCGTCGCCCCGATCCTGCTCGTCCTCTTCGGCGTGCCGCTGGCGGCCTCGGACCCCGACCTGTCCGCGAAGATCGGCAGCGACCCGATCGGGGCGCTGACGACGATCCTGCCGACGTGGTACCTCATCCCGTTCGCCATCGTCGCGATCCTCGGCCTGGTCGGCGGGGCCGTCCTCGACATCTACTCCTCCGGCCTGACCCTGCTCACCCTCGGGCTGAAGATCCCCCGGTGGAGTGCTGCGGGGCTCGACGGCGTGATCTGCATCCTCGGCACGGTCTACGTCGTGTGGATCGCCGAGAACTTCCTGTGGACCTTCATGGCCTTCCTCATCGTCGTCGGCGTCCCGGTCGCCGCCTGGTGCGGCGTCTTCCTCGCCGACCTCGCGCTGCGCCACCAGGCGTATGACGAGACCGCCCTCTACGACCCCCGCGGCCGGTACGGCTCGGTCAACTGGGTCTCGATCGCCCTCGTCCTCGTCGGCACCTTCCTCGGCTGGGGCCTGGTGACCAATGCGACCGAGGGCTTCGGCTGGCTCGGCTACCTCCTCGACCCGATCGGCCTGGGCGGCCGTGAGGGCGGCTGGGCGTACGCGAACCTCGGCGTCCTCGTCGCCATCGTCGTCGGCTTCGCCGGCTACTACCTGCTGTGCGCGGGCCGGGTGCGCCGTCAGGAGTCGGCCGCCTGACCGGCATACCGGACTGGGGTCGGCTGACCGGCATACCGTCGGGCCGCAGGCCAGTGGAAGGATGGCCGGTATGACGGCCCCCTCCCCCACACCCGGCGCCCGGTGGCGCCGTGAGGACCTTCCGGAGGACCTGGCCGAGCTCGTCGCGACGCTCGAGCCGAACCCGACCTATGTCGTCGGCGCGCGCTGGGACATCCTGCACGCCAACCCCTCAGCGGAACGGATCTTCGCGCCGTGGAGCCGGGTCGCCCGGGAGCAGCGGAACCTGCTGTGGTTCTACTGCCGCGACCCGCGGGCGCGCGAGCTCTTCGTCGACTGGCCGGGCGAGGTGCGGGCCCAGCTGCGGCACTTCCGCACCCACCACGCCCGGTTCCCGGGCGACCCCGGCTTCGAGCGGCTGCTCGCGCGGATCCTCGACGGCACTCCCGAGGTGGCGAGATGGTGGGCGCAGTCCTCGCTGGAGAGTCCCCCGCCGCGACGCAGCGGGGTCAAGCAGGTGCGCCTCGGGGGGCAGGTCATCAGCCTGCGCCAGCTCGTCCTCACCAGTCCGGACGACCCCGATGTCACGGTGATCTCCCATTTCGCCGACCTGGGGCCGGGGGACGAGCTGGGCGACGACCTCGACCTCGAGGACGAGCTCGACGCACAGGGCGGGTGGCGGACCGGCCGTTGACCGGGTGGCGGACCGGCCGTTGACCGGCCGGTGGACCCGGCCGTTGACCGGGTGGCGGACCGGCCGCTGACCGCCCTGCTCGACCGCGCGCCCTGCGCGGAAAGGTAATGGTTTCTCCCGAATTCGCCAGGAACGTCGGCTGCCTCTTGACTGTGAACACCGGGACGGGGAATCGTCCGCACCGGCCGTCCTCGACTCGGGAGGGCCATGTCGGAGCCCGTACCCAGGGCCCACACTCAGGAGGTTTCGTGAAACGAACGAGGTTGGTGGCTGCCGCAGCGGCGTGCACCATCGCGGCTACGCTCGCACCGAGCATGGCCCAGGGGTTGGCACCCGTCGCACGGACGGGGTCGGCGGCGGCAGCGGCCGCAACGGTCGCCGCCGAGCAGGCGCGGGCCGGATCTGTCGCTCTGGCACTCGGCCTGGGCTCGAGCGAGCGGCTGGTGGTCCGCTCGGTCAGCAAGGACGCCAATGGCACGACGCATGTTCGCTACGCCCGGACCTTTGCGGGACTGCGGGTCATCGGTGGGGACTTCGTCACGCACACCACGGCGGCGGGCCGCCGCGACGTCTCGTGGAACCTCGGCGGCAAGGTCGCCGTCGCCTCCACGGTCGCCAAGGTCGCTCCGGCAGCCGCGCTGGCCAAGTCGGGCGGTTCGGCGGCCGAGCTGGTCGTCTTCGTCACTGCCTCCGGCCCGCGCCTGGCCTATGACGCCGTGCGCTCCGGCATCGGCGCCGACCAGACGCCGTCGCGGCTGCACACGATCGTCGACGCCGCCAGCGGTGCCACCCTGGCCAGCTGGGACGACATCCAGACCGGCACCGGCAAGGGCATCTTCGTCGGTACCGTCTCGATCGGGACCTCCGGCAGCGCCGGCGCGTACACGATGCGCGACTCGATCGGCAACTACACGACGGACCTGAGGAACCGGACGAACGGCTCGGGCACGACCTTCACCGACGCCGACGACATCTGGGGCAGCTTCACCGTCTCCGACCGCGCCTCGGCCGGCGTCGACGCCCACTACGGCGCCGAGACGACGTACAGCTACTACCTCAACACCCTCGGCCGGGCCGGGATCTGGAACAACGGCACCGGCGCCCGCTCGCGGGTCCACTACGGCCGCAACTATGTCAACGCCTTCTGGGATGGCACCCAGATGACCTATGGCGACGGGGCGAGCAACCTCCACCCGTTGACCGAGCTCGACGTCGCCGGGCACGAGATGAGTCACGGCGTCACCGAGAACACCGCGGGGCTGATCTACAGCGGTGAGTCCGGTGGGCTCAACGAGGCGACGAGCGACATCTTTGGCACCGCGGTGGAGTGGTATGCCGGGAACGCGGTCGACACCCCCGACTACCTCATCGGCGAGATGATCAACCTCAACGGCAATGGCACTCCGCTGCGGTACATGGACCGGCCGAGCAAGGACGGCAAGAGCGCGGACTGCTGGAGCTCGACAGTCGGGTCGCTCAATGTCCACTACTCGTCGGGCCCGCTGAACCACTGGTACTACCTGGCCTCCGAGGGCTCGGGTGCCAAGACGATCAACGGCGTCTCGTACAACAGCCCCACCTGCAACGCCTCGACGGTGACCGGTATCGGCCACCTCAAGGCCGAGAGGGTCTGGTACCGCGCGCTCTCGGTCTACCTGACCTCGAGCAGCAACTACGCCGCGGCCCGGGAGGCCTCGATCCGCGCCGCCAAGGACCTCTACGGCGTCGGCAGCGCCGAGTGCTCCTCCGTGGCGGCTGCGTTCAGCGCAATCAATGTCAAGGCCGGCGCGCAGAGCTGCTCGGTGGCCTGACCGTGGTGATCGGCGGTCGCGACATCCCGGATCGGCATACCGGATCTCGCCTGGACCGGTAGGTGATCCGAAAAATCGGCGAAGGCCGGCTCCCCAGGGGGGCCGGCCTTCGTCGTTCTCATATGGCGATTCGACCTATCGCCGCCGAGAGGTGCCGAAGATCGACCGGGTGATCTCGCGCCCGATGACCGTTCCAGCCGAGCGGAGCATCGACTTGAAGGCGCTGGACTTGACGACCTGACCGATGACACCGGGCTCCTCACGGGGCGCAGCCTGGCTCCGGGGGGCCGGCGCGGCCGCCTGCGGCGGGGCGGCCTGCTGCTGTTGGGCTGCGGCCGCCTGAGCAGCGTCCGCCCTAGCGAGCATCTCGAAGGCCGACTCGCGGTCGGTCGCAGTGGCGTACTTGCCGGCTAGCGGCGACGCGGCCACCGTCGAGTCGAGCAGCGCATCGGCGGACGGTCCCATGAGCGACTGCGGGGCGCGCATCCGGGTCCACGCGACGGGCGTCGGCGCGCCACGCTCGGACAGAACCGTGATAACGGCCTCGCCGGTGCCGAGGGCGGTGAGCAGCTCGGTGAGGTCGTAGCCGCTCTTCGGGTAGGTCGACACGGCCGCCTTGAGCGCCTTCGCGTCGTCCGGGGTGAACGCCCGCAGCGCGTGCTGGACGCGGTTGCCGAGCTGGGCGAGCACGTCGGCCGGGACGTCCTTGGGGGACTGGGTGACGAAGAAGACCCCGACGCCCTTGGACCGGATGAGCCGCACGGTCTGCTGGATCGCATCGAGGAAGTCCTTGCTCGCGTCGCTGAACAGCAGGTGCGCCTCGTCGAAGAAGAAGACCAGCTTGGGCTTGTCGAGGTCGCCCACCTCGGGCAGGTCGTGGAAGAGGTCGGCGAGCAGCCACATGAGGAAGGTCGAGAACAGCTGGGGGCGGTCCTGGACAGAGGGCAGCTCGAGGATCGAGACCATCCCGCGCCCGTCCGATGCGGTGCGCAGCAGGTCGGCCGTGTCGAACTCAGGCAGCCCGAAGAAGGCGTCGGCCCCCTGGTCGGAGAAGGTGATGAGCTCGCGGAGGATGACTCCGGCCGTCGCCGAGGAGAGCCCGCCGAGGGTCTTGAGGTCCTCCTTGCCCTCGTCGGAGGTCAGGTGCGAGACCACCGCCCGCAGGTCCTTGATGTCGTCGAGCCACAGCCCCTTGCTGTCGGCGTAGTGGAAGACCAGGCCGAGGCTGGACTCCTGGGTGTCGTTGAGGCCGAGGACCTTGGCGAGCAGGGTGGGACCGAACGAGGAGACCGCGGCCCGGATCGGGATGCCCTTCCCCTGTCCGCCGAGGGAGTAGAACTCAGCGGGGTATGCCGTCGGCACCCAGTCCTCGCCGATGTCCTTCGCCCGGGCGGTGATCCGGTCGTTGGCGACGCCCGGGCTCGCCATACCGGAGAGGTCGCCCTTCATGTCGGCGAGGAAGACCGGGACGCCCTGGGCGCTGAGCTGCTCGGCCATGAGCTGCAAGGTCTTGGTCTTGCCGGTGCCGGTCGCGCCTGCGACCAGGCCGTGCCGGTTGAAGACGGCGAGGGGGATCTTGACGTGGGCATCCATGGCCGCCTGGCCGTTGATGACAGCGGCGCCGAAGTCGAGCGCCGCGCCGGAGAAGGCATAACCCGCCCGGATCGCGTCGAGCTGGGCCTGGTCGCCGCCGCCGGGAACGCTGGGCGTGGCGGGGGGTGTGGTGGTTGCATCGGTCACGGATCGCAGCCTACGACGCCGAGCCGCTGATCCGGCATACCACCTGCGCACTTAGACTCGGGGCGTGATCTTCAAGGCGATCGGCGAGTCACGGCCGTACCCGGACCATGGGCGCGAGCGCGTGCGCGACTGGGCCGACGTCCCGCCGCGGCAGGTGCGCCTGCAGGATCTCATCACCACGAAGCGGACCCTCGACCTCGCGCACCTGCTCTCCGAGGATTCGACCTTCTACGGCGACCTCTTCGCGCACGTGGTCCAGTGGGGCGGCGAGCTGTATCTCGAGGACGGGCTGCATCGGGCACTTCGTGCGGCGTTGCAGCAGCGGCCTACGCTGCACGCGCGCGTCCTCGTGCTTGACTAGGCCCAAGGGCCGCCGCAGCCGGCGCGAGGAGGAGTGGACGTGAGCTATACCGAAACGGCCGAGCCGTCCTGGCGGGCCTCGAAGCGACGTCGGACAGCGATCACTCTGCTCGTGCTGCTGGCCCTGCTCGCCGCGGCGATCTACTACTTCTCGACGTACTGGAAGGACGAGACGAGCGGGCGGACTCCGTGTCCGACCACGTCGGCGGCCGTCGGGGGGCTGCGGCCCGCGACGATCACCATCAACGTCCTCAACGCGACGAAGCGCAACGGGCTGGCCGGCAAGACGAGCACGACGCTGAAGGGCATCGGCTTCCTCGTCGCGACGGTCGCGAACGACCCGCTGAAGAAGACCATCGCGGGTACGGCGGAGATCCGGTATGGCGCCAAGGGTGCCGACGCCGCCAAGCTCGTCGCGACCTATGTGCCGAAGTCCGTGCTCGTCCTGGACAAGCGGAACACCTCGGTGGTCGACGTCGTCCTCGGTGAGGCCTTCACCGCCGTGGCCGCCCCGACGGCGACGGCGACCTCCTCTGCCAGCACCTCAACCTGTGGATAACCCCCCTGCAAAGACACACCTTTAGAACGGTTCTAAAGGTGTGTCTTTGCGGGTTATCCACAGGTGGCGGCGAGGGCCTTGACGGCTGAGGTGAAGCACTGCTCCGGCGGGTTGACGAGCCCGGCCCCGACCTGACCGACACCGGCGACCGCCCCCGCCATCCCGGTGTTGATCTGCGGGAGCACCCCGGTCCGGACCACCTTGACGACGTCGATGCCCGCCGGGGTCCCCCGGAACTCCAGGATCGGCACCTGGAAGGCGGGGTGCTCCCCGAGCGTGATCTCGTACATCGTCGCCGTGGTCCGCAGCGCAAAGGGCACATCCCCACCGACGAAACGGACGATCGCCGGCGCCGCCGCCATCGCGAAGCCGCCGATGCCACCAGTCTCGGTGATCGCCGAGTCGCCGATATCGGGGTTGGCGTCCTCCGGCCCGAAGGACCCGAGGAAAAGCCCCTCCGGCGTGTTCGCCGGACCGGTGAACCACTGGTCGCCGGTCCCCGAGACGCGGATCCCGAAGTCGGTCCCGTTGCGCGCCATCGTCGTCACCATCGTCGACCCAGGTATGCCGGCCGCCGCCTGCGTCGCGAGCTTGCACGCCGGCATGTCGAGGTTGAGGAAGAAGTGGTCGTTGGCCCCGACGAAACGCACCGCCTCGGCGATATCGCTGGACGGGGCGTCCGCCGCGATGAGCGCGGGGAGGATCTCGCGGAGGAACATCAGCGTCCCCGCGCGGTTGCGGTTGTGGCCCTCGTCGCCCATCTGGAGCATCTGCGCGATGATCGCCCGGATGTCGACCGGCCCCGCGGCGCGGACGGCCTGCTGCAGCAGGGGCCCGAGGACGGCGGTCATCCACCGCAGCCGCTCGATGACCTCAGGTCCGTAGGCGCCATACCGCAGCACCTTGCCGAGCCCCTCGTTGAGCGAGCAGTAGGCGGTGCCGTCGTGCGCCTCGTCGCGCAGGACGAACATCCACATCGACGGGCTGACCACCCCGGCCATCGGGCCGACGGCGCCATGGTGGTGGCACGGCTCCAGCGAGATCCCACGCCCGGCGGCGAGCGCGGCCTCGGCCTCCTCCGGTGTCTGCGCCAGCCCCTCGAAGAGCATGGCCCCGATGAGCCCGCCCTTCATCGGCCCGCTCGCGCGGTCCCACTCCAGCGGCGGCCCGGCGTGGAGGAACTGTCCCTTCTCCAGACCCAGCACCTCGCTCGCGGGACGGACGTCGACGAGGTCCGACCCCGCGGTGGTCAGCCGTTCGAAGGCGAGGGCGTTCGCGGCCTCGCGGCGCGGGTCGGCCAGGACCCGCGCAAGAGCGGCCTCGGTGCCGGCCAGCGGCGGCCGCCAGTCGACCTCGGTGACCGGGACGGCCTGGGCGCGCAACGCGTCGGCGAACAGCGACACGCCCGCCGTCGCCACCGAGGGGTCCGCGGTGAGCAGTCCGCGCAGGGGTGCGTCAGCCATGTCAGCTCTCCTTCCCGGCCACAGCCAGTTGTCGTATGGCGTGCCGGGTGGCCGCTGCATTGGACACGAAGACCGAGGCACCCGCGGCCGCGAGGGCCTCGGCGCAGGTGGTGAGCCCCTGCGGGTCGCCCTCGACGCCGGTGAGCGAGACGACGACGGGCAGCTCCCGGCCCTCCGCGGCGGCGCTGGCCCGGGCCGCGCCGATGGCGGCGGCGAGCTCCGCGGCCGGGTCGGGATGCGAGCCGTACCCGAGGACGAGGTCGAGCAGGAGCACCCCACAAGTCGGGTCGGCGGCCTCGGCGGCGATTCGCTCCATCCGCAGCGTGGGGTCGATCATCGGGTGGGCCCGGCCTTGGGTCAGCGCGTCGTCACCGAAGTCGATGACGACATGGCCCGGGCTGCGCAGGTCGGCGCCCAAGGCGAGCTCGGGGCGCAGGGGGATGTTGGACGCGATATCCCCGAGCGCCTCGGCGGCCACGAGCATTGCCTCGTCGGCGAGGGTGCCGCCGCAGAACAGGCCCCGCAGCGCCCCGGGCACCGGCGCGTCCGCGTCGACGCCCCGCCAGGCCGGCCATCTCGGCACCGAGTGTCCGTCCGCGGTCAGCGCCGCCTCGGTCGAGGCGGTGAGGTCCGGTCGGCCCGGGCCGAGGATGGCCCAGTGCACCGGGCGGCCCAGGGTCGCGGCGTGCGCCTCGACGGCGGCGAGGACCTCCGCAGCCGGGGGCTTCGAGACCACGACGATCGACGTCGTCGCCTCGTCGGCAGCAAGGGCGTCGAGCGCCTGGAGCGTCGAGCGCCCGCCGACCGCCGCCGAGAGGTCGCGGCCGCCCACCCCGAGGCAGTGGCTCATGCCGACCCCGGCGGCGTCGAGCAGGCACATCACCTGCTGTGCCCCAGTCCCCGAGGCGGCGACCAGACCCACCGACCCGCGGCGGACCGCGTTCGCGAAACCGAGGGCGACCCCACCGACGACAGCCGTCCCGCAGTCCGGCCCCATGACGAGCAGGTCGCGCTCGCCCGCCGCAGTCTTCAGGGCGACCTCGTCCGCCACCGGGACGTTGTCGCTGAAGAGCATGACCGAGACCCCGGCATCGAGGGCATCGAAGGCCTCGGCGGTGGCGCTGGAGCCTGGCACCGAGATGAGGGCGAGGTTCGCTCCGCCGGCTCGTACGGCCGAGCGCAGGGTCCGCGGGGGCGGCGGAGCCCCGAAGCCACCGGACGACGCGCCGGCCGACCGAAGCGCGGCGAGCGTGCTGTCGACGGCGACCAGGCCAGCGGCCAGCGCGTCGTCGTTGTCGGCCCGCAGCGCGACGAGAAGGTCGTTCGGGATGGTCGGTTCGTCAGCCGAGAACCCCATCCCGCGCATCAGCTCGAGGTTGAGCTCGGTCGCCATCGCGACGAGGGCGGCGGTCACGCCCGGCGTTGCGCCGACGTCCCGGGAGACCTGCATGAGGCTCACGGAGTCGACATACACACCGTGCCGGATCTGCACGATCTCGCTCATGGTCCACATCCTTCGGTGAAGCGGTGCGCGGGCTGACGCCCGAGCCGTATGACGGTACGACAATCAGACGCGGGCGGCGCGGCAAGGCCGGCAGCGGTCCAGGCGCGCAGGGCTCCGACGACCCCCGCGACGAGATCCCGGCCCGACGAGTGGCCGATCGCGAGGACGTCCGGGAGGGCGGCGCGAAGCGTGTCGTCTCCGTCGGCGTGCACGTCGAGCACAGCGTCGAGGACGGCGTCGACCAGGCGGACCACCTCGGGGACGGCATACCCCTGATGTGCGGCTGCGAGGAGCGCGGCGGACAGCGAGGTGGTCCGGTCGACGGCCGAGTCGAGCCCGCTGGCCGGCACGGGCCGACCAAGCCCATGGAGGACAAGGAGCGCGCCGCAGACCGCGTCGTCCCCGCTCGGGGTGAGCCCCGGACCGGCGCCGACCAGGGGGCGGAGCGTCTCGGCGACCGAGCCGCCACGCAGCGCCGCCGCCGTGAAGGCCGCGGCGCGGGTCACCAGGTGCGGGGCCACGTCGGCCTGAGCCAGCGGCTCGAGAACGCTCCCCCACTCCCCGGCGGGGCGGGCGGCCTGGTCACCGGTAGCAGCAGAGCCACGGCAGCGAACCCGGGGCGGCGGCCAGACCCGCACCATCCGCACCGACCACGCCGGCAGCTCCACCACTCCCGAGCCGACGACCACCGCGTCCCCGACCGACCCCGACGCCCACCCGCCGGCGGACCGCGCGGTGGCGAGCCGCATGGCCCCGGGCAGGAGCAGCGCCCCAGGCCCCACCAGCGCGACGAGCCGCTGTGAGGCGGGCAGGTCCGGGTCGTCGAGGACGGCATAGACGCAGGTGGGGAAGGAGGCGACGACCAGGCCGCTGCGCCGTGGCCCGGTGACAACCGGGGCCATCAGGGCCGAGGCCGCCGCGGGCAGCTCCGGCATACGGGTCATGGCGAGGCTCCTCGGGCGGTGCGACGGAAGCGGTGCAGCGGTGGTGGGCGGGCAGCGGGCAGGAAGGGGGTGCTGAGACGCTATCCCGCCGCTACTGTGGCACTCATGGCCGATGTTGCCAACGATGTCCCCCCTGACGGTCTGGAACTGCCAAGACCGCAGGTCAGGCCGCTGGGCCTGCCGGCCGACGGTGAGTCGCTGCCGACCCTGGCGAGCGTGCTCCGTCAGCGGCAGCTGGACGCCGTCGAGGTGCTGACCGGCGACCTCGGGCTGGACCGACCGATCCGCCGGGTCACCCTCATGACCGACGACGTCGACCTCGGCCGCGACATCGTCGACCACGTCGTCCTCACCACCAGCGAGGCGCTCGTCCATGCCCACGCCGCGGGTCGCGACCTGGTCGCGCAGCTCGCCGATGCGGGCGCCAGCGGTATGGCGGTCCAGCGCTCGAGCGCGGTCCCGATCCCGGACGAGGCAGTGGCGTCGGCGACCGCGCACCAGCTCCCGCTGGTCGCCATCGACGGGCACGGGAGCCTCGACGCCCTGGTCAACGAGTACATCAGCCGGGTTCACGGGGAGCAGGCCCAGCTGCTCGCGCGGGCCGACGAGGTGCACCGGGCGCTGGTCCACGTCGTCCTCACCGGCGGGGACCTCGCCGACCTCTGCGAGCAGCTCGTCGGGCTGCTCGACGGTGCGGCCGTGGTGACGACGACCGATGGCCGGGTCCTGGCCAGCGCCGGGGCCTCCGAGGAGCTCGCCGCGGCGACCGCCCAGCCGTGCTTCGACCGGACCGGCCGGTTCGTCATCGAGCACGAGCCGGTCGGGGTCCGCAGCCGCGGCGGCCCGGGCCCGCAGGGCGGCCTCGACGACGGCTGGTTCCGGCGCGCCATGGTCCGGATCGTCGCAGGGACCGCCGACCACGGCCGGCTTGTGGCCTTCTCGTCCACCCGAACCCTCACCGCGGACGACGTCCATCTGCTCGAGCGGGCTGCCACCGTGGCCGCGCTGGCAGTGACCAAGCAGCAGGCCGTCGCCACGGTGGAGAGCAAGTACCGCGCGGAGTTCATCCGGGACGCCCTCGCCGGGCGGGCCGGCGACGCGCAGCGGACGGCGGCGCACGCCGAGTCGCTCGGCTGGGACCTCTCCCGCCCGATGGTCGTCGTCGTCGCCGAGATCGACACCGACGACGAGGCCGCCGGGCTGAGCCGGGACGAGGTCCGCGTCGTCCAGGACCGCTTCGCCCGGGCCTGGACCCAGGCGGTGCGGATCCGCGACGACCGGTCTCCGTGCGTCGGCTTCAGCCGGGAGGTCGTCGCCATCCTCCCCGCGGGCCCAGACGGCGGTGCCGCCTCCAGCGGCTCCGGCTCCAGCGGCTCCGCCTCCAGCGGCTCCGGCTCCGGCGGCTCAGGGAGCGGCGGGTCCGGCGGGGGCGAGGCGACCATGCGCGCGGTCCGCGAGATCGTGCGCATCGTGCGCGGCGACGGCGGCGGCGGCCGGCGCTCCTTCACCACCGGCGTCTCCCGCCCGATCAGCTCGGCCGCGGACCTGCCATCGGCATACGACGAGGCGCTCAAGGCCGTGTCGGTGGGCCGGCAGATGTACGGCGAGGGGGCGCTGACCCACTTCGACGGCCTGGGGATCTTCCGGCTGCTCGCGCTGGTCCCGGACAGCGCGGACCTGCGCCGGTTCGTCAGCGAGGCGCTGGGCGACCTGGCGACCGACTCGTCGCGGGAGAACGCGGACCTGCGGCAGACCCTCACCGTCCTGCTCGACACCAACCTCAATGTCGCCGAGACGGCCCGGATCCTGCACTTTCACTACAACACCTTGCGCTACCGGATCACCAAGCTGGAGAAGATGCTCGGCCCGTTCACCACCGACCCCCAGCTGCGGCTCACCCTTGCCCTGGCCCTCAAGGTCATCCAGATGCGGGGTCTGTGAGTGGACGAGCGGGTCGTCGAGGCCGTCCTCCTCGCCGCCGAGCTCATCCCGCCGGGGCGGGTGGCGTCATACGGCGATCTGGCCGAGCTTGTGGGGACCGGACCGCGACAGGTGGGCTCGGTCATGCGGGTGTACGGCGGGTCGGTCTGCTGGTGGCGGGTGACTAGCTCGTATGGCGACCTGCCCGCTCACCTGCGCGAGGAGGCTCGCGCGAGGTGGGCGCAGGAGGGGGTGCTCTGGAAGCGGAACGGGCTGGGCTGCCGGATCGCGGAGTACCGCGCCGACCTGCCCGCTCTGGCCGCCGCGTATGACGCAGCCGTGGCTGACCAGGGTTCCTCGACAGGCTCGGTCACGGCGTGAGCGACCCGTTCGCGGCAACAGGAGGCCTGCGGGGGAGGCAAGTTGCCCAAACGACACGACCGCGACTATCAGCAATTACCGAACGACGAAGCCGTGCCGACCGCTAGTTTCGGCTCAGCACGTCAGCCGACGTGACTTGGCGCACACGGACGCAATGGCGCGATCCGTGGGCACCCCGCCGTTCCTGGCGGGGACGTAAGGAGGACCCCTATGGCCCTGGGTTGGACTCTCCACGGTGACGGAAAGACCGTCGGACCCAACGATGTCGTCGCCCCCCACGAGCGCCTTTCTTGGGGCAAGACCATCGGTCTTGGCGCTCAGCACGTGGTCGCGATGTTCGGTGCGACCTTCGTCTTCCCCCTGATCATGGGCCTGAACGCCCAGCTCGCGATCATGATGAGCGGCATCGCGACGATTTGCTTCCTGCTCATCGTCAACGGCCGTGTCCCGAGCTATCTCGGCACGTCCGCCTCGTTCGTCGGCGGTGTCGCCGCCATTCGGGCGCAGCCCGGCGCCACCTCGCAGACGGTCACCGGCGCGATCCTCATCGCCGGCCTCATCCTTGCGTTGGTGGGTCTCGCGATCCACTACCTCGGCTCCGGCGTGCTGCACAAGGTGCTGCCCCCGGTCGTCACCGGCGCGGTCGTCATGCTCATCGGCTTCAACCTCGCGCCCGTCGTGGCCAATATCTACTGGCCCCAGGACCAGTGGGTGGCGCTGCTCGTCATGATCTTCGCCATCGTCTGCGGCGTCGCCCTGCGCGGCTTCGCGGGAAGGATCGCGATCTTCCTGTCCCTGATCTTCGGCTATGTGCTGTCGTGGATCTTCGACAAGGTCTTCGGCCAGATCACCTCGCTGGACCCGGGCGTCGGCAAGATCACGACGCACTTCCGCACCAACTTCGACAATGTCGCCGCGTCGTCGTGGTTCGGCCTCCCGCCGTCGACCGGCACCCTCGGCGCCGACGGCAAGGCACAGGTCGGCTGGCACGCCCCGTCGATCTCGATGGCTGCGGTGCTGCTCGTCATCCCGGCCGTCATCGCCCTCATCGCGGAGAACACCGGCCACGTCAAGGCGGTCGCCGAGATGACCGGGGCGGACCTCGACGACGTCATGGGCCGGGCCATCGCCGCCGACGGTGTCGGCACGATGATCGCCAGCTCGGTCGGCGGCTCCCCACGACGACCTATGCCGAGAATATCGGCGTCATGGCGGCCACCCGGGTGTACTCGACGGCCGCGTACTACGCCGCCGCATGCTTCGCGATCCTCTTCGGCTTCTCGCCGAAGTTCGGCGCGCTCGTCGCCTCGGTGCCCGGTGGGGTGCTCGGTGGGATCACCGTGGTCCTCTACGGCATGATCGGTCTGCTCGGCGCGAAGATCTGGAAGGAGAACCAGGTCGACTTCAGCAACCCGATCAACCTCATCCCTGTCGCCGCCGGCATCATCATCGCCATCGGCAACACCAAGCTGGTCTTCTCCGACAGCTTCAGCCTCGAGGGCATCGCGCTCGGCACCATCGTGACGATCGCGGCCTACCACCTGGCTGTGGCACTCGCGACGCCGGAGCTCAAGGAGCGCCACTTCGGCGCGATGATGTCCATCCCGACGGTCGAGGTGGCCGGCAAGGACGACACCGGACCCCATTCACACCCGCACACCCACCCGCACTCGCACTGACCGTCAGGGCCCACGGGACGCCAGTGGGCTGACGACACCAGCACATGGCTCCGCGCTTCGGGTCAGGCCCGAGGCGCGGAGCCATGGTGTGTCCCGAGCTTTCACCTGCGACGACACGAGACGGCGGGCGACCCTCGGCGCGACACCCTCACTCGGCCGCGAGCGCCGCGACCGGTGGGGTCATCGCGGCCCGCCGCCCCGGCAGCACCGAGGCGAGCAGACCGGCCAGACAGGCCGCCAGGACGAGCAGCCCGAGCTGGCCCCAGGGCACCTCGAGCGGCACGGTCCGGACCACCGACCCGAGGATCGTGCGGGCACCGGCATACCCGTATCCGACACCGAGAAGGAGGCCGACGACGGCGGCCACCCCGCCGAGGAGCACCGCCTCGATCGCGAAGGTCCGCCGCAGCTGGGCCCGGGTGAGCCCCAGCGCCCGCAGGATCGCCGACTCCCGGGACCGCTCGAGCACCGACAGGCTCAGCGTGTTGGCGATGCCGATGACCGCGATGAGCACCGAGATCGCGAGCAGCGCCACGACGACCGAGAGCATGACGTTGAGGACCGTCGTCACTGCCTCGCGCATCTGCGCGGCGCCCTCGACCTGCAGACCCGCCGGCGCGGCGATCCGGGTGACCTCCTGCACGGCCACGGCGGCGTCGGCACCGTCCCGCAACGCGACGAACAGGGTCGCCATCGCCTCGACGCCCAGCCGGTCGAAGGTCGCCGGTGCGACATACGCCGTCCCGGAGGTCACCTCCGCGGTGCGCACGGTGACCTCGACGGTATGCCGCCCGTCGCCCAGCTGCGTGCGTCCGCCGTCGGCGACCCCGAGCTCGGCGGCGAGGTCGGGGGTGATGACGACGGTGCCGTCCGCGACCGGGCCCAGCTCCGCCGGCAGGCGCAGGACTGAGCGGACCGCAGCATCGACCTGGATGACCTGCACCGGCAGCGACTGCGACCCGGCACGGACCTCGACCGAGGCGATCCGGGCGGGGGCGACCGTCGCCACTCCCGGCACCGCGGCGACCTGGCGCGCCACGTCCGCCGGGACCGAGCCCCCCGCAACGGCGATATCGACGGGGAAGCCCCGGTCGACCGCGGCGAAGGCGGCCACCCGAGCCGACCCGGCACCGACGGTCATCAGCGTGATGAGGGTCGTCCCGACAAGTAGCGCGCTGGCCGTGGCCGCCGCCCGCCGCGGGTTGCGGACCGAGTTGCCGACCGCGAGCGAGACGGTCGGGCCACCGAACCGGCGCAGCACCCAGCCGACCGCCCGGGCCACAGCGGGGATGAACCAGGGCGCCACCATGAGCACCCCGACGAAGGAGAGCATCCCCGCAGGCATGGCCAGGGCGAGGTCGAGGCGCCGCACCCCGATAACCATGGCGCCGGTGCCGGCGACGAAGAGCAGAAGCCCGAGCACGAGCCGCAGCGCCCCGGAGCGCGAGCGCACGGTCAGGGCGGCCTCCGGACGCAGCGCGGCCAGCGGGGACACCGCCGCGCCCCGACGAACCGGCACCAGGGCCGCGACGACCGTCGCGAGCGTGCCGATGACGACCGGGATGACCAGGGCATGCGTCGGCACCGTCATCGACCCGAGGTAGGCATCCAGCGACCAGATCCGCCGCGCGGCCTCGAGCATCAGGGCGACGACCCCGATGCCGAGGAGCACCCCGACGACCGAGGCGACGACCCCCACGAGGGTCGCCTCGACCAGCGCCGCCCGGGCCACCTGGCGTCGGGTCGCGCCGAGACACCTCAGCAGCGCCACCTGGCGGGCCCGCTGGGCCATGAGGATGGTGAAGGTGTTGCCGATGACCAGGCAGGAGACGAAGAGCGCCACCCCAGCGAAGGCCATCAACACCCCGCCGAGGACGTCGGTGCCGCGGCTGAGGCTCTGGACCAGCCGGTCGGCATACTGCTGCGTGGTTTCGGCGCGCAGGACCGGCCCGTCTTTCCCACCGGCAGTGCCGAGGGCGGCGGCGACCGCCACGGGGTCACCGTCGGTCAGCACATAGGCGGCGGCGTATGACGGCGGCGCGGTCCACGTCGCGAGGAGGGCGTTCGCCGCGTAGAGCCGACCCGCCTCGCTGAATCCTGAGACATGGCCGATCCCGAGGACCTGCACGCTGGCGGTCCCCCCGACCGGGAGGGAGAGCTCGAGGCTACGGCCGACCCGAAGGCCCAGGGACTGAGCCAGGTCGTCGGAGACGAGCACCCCGACACCGTCGACCGTCCCGACGCCCGAGGTGACGACCCAGCGGTCCGACCGGGGTGCGGTTGCTGCGACGACGAGCGCGCCGGCCGCCCCGTTGCGGGCCTCGAGGTGGACCTCCAGCTGGGGGTCGACCCGACGGACCCCAGGCGTCGAGGACATCGCGGCGAGCTGCGCGGGGGTGAGCAGGTCACCTCCGCGGCCGTTGGCGCCGGGACCGTTCGGGGTGACGACGACGTCATAGCCGCGGAGGTCGTCGGCGACGACGCGCACGATCGAGGAGCTCATCGTCGCCATGGCGATGAAGGTGGCCGCGACGAAGCCGACGCCGAGCGCGACCGCGAGCACCGGTGCAATGAGGCGGCGGTTGGCGCTGGTGAGATTGGACCAGGCGAGGCGGAGCATGGCTCAGGCCCCCATCGTCCGCAGCGCGGCGAGGACCGTGTCGGTCGTCGGCTGGTGGACCTCGCGGGCGATCGCCCCGTCGACGAGGACGACGACCCGGTCGGCATAGGTCGCGGCCACCGGGTCGTGGGTCACCATGACGACGGTCTGGCCCAGCTCGCGGACGCAGCGACGCAGGAAGGCGAGCAGCTCGGCGCCGGTCTGGGTGTCGAGAGCGCCGGTCGGCTCGTCGGCGAAGACGACCTCCGGGCGGGTGACCAGCGCCCGAGCCACGGCGACCCGCTGCTGCTCGCCGCCGGACAGCTCGGCCGGCCGGTGGCCGAGCCGGTCGGCGATGCCGAGGATGCCGACGACATCGTCGACCCACTGCTGGTCCGGGCGCCGGCCGGCCAGCTGCAGCGGAAGGAGGATGTTGTCCTTCGCCGACAGGGTCGGGAGCAGGTTGAAGCTCTGGAAGACGAAGCCGACCCGCTCCCGCCGCAGCACGGTGAGTCGGGTGTCGTCCAGCCCGGTGAGATCGGTCGCGCCGAGCCGGACGCTGCCCGAGGTCGGCTGGTCGAGCCCGGCCAGGCAGTGCATGAGGGTCGACTTGCCCGACCCCGACGGGCCCATGATCGCGGTGAACGCCCGCGCGGTGATATCGATGTCGACCCCGCGCAAGGCGTGGACCTGCGCGGACCCCAGGCCGAAGGTCTTGGTCAGCCCGCGGGCGCTCAGCGCGGTCCGCACGGCGTCACCGCCGGAAGGCGTGGCGAGAGCGGCGGTGGTGGTAAACGGAGCGTAGGAGACTTCGGGCAGTGGTGTCGTCATACCAACGACTGTTCCGGGCCCGGCGCTGCACTCGCGTCGACCTGCGGGCTGGACCTCGCGTCATACCTCAGTCGTATGCGCGGGGAGGCTCAGCCGACGTCGCCGACCCGGACCAGACCGGTCTCGTAGGCGAGGACGACGATCTGCACCCGGTCGCGCAGGTCGAGCTTGGCGAGGATGCGGCCGACGTGGGTCTTCACCGTCGCCTCGGCGAGATAAAGCGTCGCGGCGATCTCGGTGTTGCTCAGGCCCCTGGCGACCGCCGACATGACCTCGCGCTCTCGTTCGGTGAGCACCGCGAGGCGTTCCGGGTCGGCCGCGCCCGGGCCGGCCTCGAGCGCTGGAGTAAGCCGCTCGAGCAGTCGGCGGGTCGTCGACGGCGCGACGACGGCGTCCCCGTGATGCACCGCCCGGATCCCGCTGAGCAGCTCCGGCGGCCCGGCGTCCTTGAGCAGGAAGCCGGACGCCCCTGCGGCCAGGGCAGCATAGGCGTACTCGTCGAGGTCGAAGGTGGTCAGGACGATGACCCGGGGCCGCTGCGGCGCGGCGGCGACGATCTCGCGGGTCGCCGCGACCCCGTCCAGGACCGGCATCCGGATGTCCATGAGGACCACGTCGACGTCGCCGCGCAGGGCCAGCTCGATGCCGGCCCGCCCGTCGGCCGCCTCCCCGACCAGCCGCATGTCGGGCTCGGCGTCGAGGACGAGCTTGAGCCCCGCGCGGATGAGGGCCTGGTCGTCGACGACGGCGACCCGGATCGGCTCGTCGGGCTGGGGCAGCTCGGTCATGGGATGAGGTCCTTCCTGGCCGGTGCGGTCGTGGCGATCGGCAGATGCGCGGTCACCGCGAAGCCGCCTCCGGGTGCCGGGCCGGCCCGGAACCACCCGCCGACGACCTCGACCCGTTCGCGCATCCCGGCCAACCCGTGCCCGCCGCCATCGGGGGCGCTGGCGCCGCGACCGTCGTCGGTGACGCTCACCTCGACCCCGGACTCGGTGAGGGCGACGCGGACCCTTGCCCGGGCGTTCGGGCCGGCGTGCTTGAGGACATTGGTCAGCCCCTCCTGGACGATCCGGTAGGCCACCAACCCGGTCCCCGCATCGACCCGCCCCTCGACATCCGCCGCACCACCCGGCGGGGACGGCGACCCGGGCAGGTCCGCGGTGACATCGAGGCCGGCCCCCTGGACCCCGGCCACCAGGGCCGGTAGGTCGGCGAGCCCCTCGCTCGGGGCGAGATCGGCGGGGGTGTCGCTGTCCCGCAGCACGGCGACGAGCCGGCGGGTCTGGGCCAGTGCGTCGCGAGCGGTCGCGGCGATGGTGTCCAGGGCCGCCGTCGCCAGCTCGGTCGCCGCCCGCGGGTCGGTCGCCCTCCCCGCAGCGTATGACGCCCCGTCGGCATGGAGGACGACGACGGCCAGTGAGTGGGCGACGATGTCGTGCATCTCCCTGGCGATGCTCGCGCGGTCCTCCTGAGCGGCGATCCGAGCCTTCTGCTCCTGCTCCCTGGCCAGGTCCTCGGCTCGAGCGGCCAGTGACTCCATGAGCTCACGGCGGCGCCTTGTCGCGATGCCGAAGGCCCAGGCCGCGGCGCTGACGACCGCGCAGCCCGCGGCGATGACCGGCACCCGGCTCCAGATGACTCCTCCGGCGCCAGGGTCCGACCAGGCGACGCCGGCGATGACGCAGCCGATCGCGGCGAGGGTGGCCACTCCCCGACGACCGGGCACGGAACGGCTGAAGGCGGCCACGGAGTACAACACCACCGGCACCGCGAACTCGCTGCTCCCGGTGAACTGCCGCGCCGGGACCGAGGCGAGGCAGCCGACGGCGACGACGAGCGCGACGGCGAGCGGATGCCGGCGCCGCCAGAGCAGCGGCACCACCTGGAGGGCGATCGCCGGCAGGACCGGGAGGAGGGCCGAGCCGGTGGCACCGCTGGCCAGCGCGCTGATGCCGATGACGGCGACAATGACGCCGTCGAGCACCCGGGGCGGGATGAGGCCCCGCGGCTCGGTCACGACGTCCACGTGTTGAGCGTAGGCGGCCGGCCCGTCCTCGTCGTCATCCCACGGGTGCGCGGGGTCGTCATACCGGCGGATGGCAGTGGGCCACCCGCCCACGCCGCCACTGGCACGGGTCCTGTTGGGGACCCTTTTGGGCAACTCTTGCCAACCAACTGGTCAGAGGTTGCGGGTGTGCCACTAGCCTCGCGGACACCGCGCGAGGCAGGATCGGCAAGGTGAAGCCCTCACCCTTCGAGTACCACGCGCCGCGCAGCATCGACGCCGCCGTCGCCGTGCTCGCCGAGGTCGGCCATGACGGCAAGGTCCTCGCCGGCGGACAGAGCCTCATCCCGATCCTCAACATGCGCCTGGCCTCGCCGGCCCACCTCGTCGACATCAACCGGGTCAGCGGCCTGGACACGGTCGAGGTCACCGCCGAGCACGTCCGGATCGGCGCCCTGGTCCGGCATGCCCAGCTCGAACATCACGACGGGGCGTATGCCGCTCAGCCGCTGCTGCGCCAGGCGCTGCTCAACGTCGCGCACCCGGTGATCCGCAACCGCGGCACGACGGTGGGCTCGATCGCCCACGCCGACCCGTCCGGAGAGATGCCCAGCGTCCTGGTGCTCACCGCCGGGGTTGTCGAGGCGACCAGCGTGCGCGGGACGCGGGAGATCCCGGCCGCCGAGTTCTTCCTCGGCCCGCTCGAGTCCTGCCTGGCCGAGGACGAGGTCGCCACCGCGGTCCGCTTCGGCCGGTTCTCGCCGGGCACCGGGACGGCCTTCCAGGAGATCGCCCGGCGGCACGGCGACTACGCCCTCGCCGGGATGGCCGCCGTCGTCACGGTCCGGGACGGGGTCATCACCGAGGCCGGGGCGAGCTTCGTCTCGCTCACCGCGACCCCGGACATCCTCGACCTCAGCGCGGCTTTGGCCGGGGCCACGCCGGAGGACGCCGACTATGCCGCCGCCGCGGCGCTGGTCCGCGACCACGTCGACCCCGACGCCGACATCCACGCGAGCGCCGAGTACCGCCGGATGCTTGCCGGCGCCATCGCCGAACGCCTGCTGCCCGTCGCGGCGCGGCGCGGCATACGTCAACGCAGTGAGCAGGAGGCGACGGCATGACGACCCACCCGGCCACGGGCGAGGCCCTGCACACCGTCAGCGTCGTCGTCAACGGCGGGCTGCGCACCGCGCAGGTGCCGGCGCGGCGTCTGCTCAGCGACTTCCTCCGGCACGACCTGGGCCTGACCGGCACGCATGTCGGCTGCGAGCACGGGGTCTGCGGCGCGTGCACGGTGCTCGTCGACGGCGCCCCGATGCGCTCCTGCCTGATGTTCGCCGTCAGCGCGGAGGGCCACGAGATCACCACGGTCGAGGGCCTGGCCGCCCGCTCCGGGGCCGCCGAGGGCGATCTGGGGCCGGTCCAGCAGGCCTTCATCGACAGCCACGGGCTGCAGTGCGGCTTCTGTACCCCCGGCTTCCTCACCACGGTCACGGCATACCTCGAGAGCAACCCCGACCCGACGCCGGACGAGGCGCGCGAGGCGATCTCGGGCAACCTGTGCCGCTGCACCGGCTACCAGAACATCGTCACCGCGGTCTGCCGGGCCGCCGAGCTCATCGAGGAGCGTGGGATATGACGACCAAGCTCTTCGGGGCCCCGATCACCCGGCGCGAGGACCCGCGCCTGGTCAGCGGCAACGGCAAGTACCTCGACGACCTCGGCGCGGGGGCGCTGGCGGCGGCCTTCGTCCGCTCTCCGTATGCCCACGCCCGGATCGTCGACATCGACGTCTCAGGGGCCCTCGACGTCGAGGGCGTCGTGGCGATCTATACCCACGAGGACCTCGACGGCGCGGTCGCCGACCGGCTGCCGCTGCTCATCCCGCACCCTGCGCTCACCGCACCGATGGTCGCCTACCCACTGGCCCCCACCCACGTGAAGCACGTCGGCGAGCCGGTCGTCATGGTCGTCGCTGCGGACCGGTATGTCGCCGAGGACGCCTGCGGGCGGATCCGGGTCGACTACGAGCAGCTGCCGCCGGTCGTCGGGGTCGAGGCGGCCCGGGCCGCGACGCATCTTGTCCACGAGGAAGCCCCCGGCAATGTCGCCGCGCACCTGGTCCAGGAGGTCGGGGACGCCCGCGCCGCCGTCGCCGCGGCTCCGCACCGACTTGAGCTGGACCTGTTCATCGACCGGTCGGCGTCGATGCCGATGGAGGGCAAGGGCGTCCTCGCGCAGTGGAACGCCGACGACCAGATGATGCGGATCTACTCCTCGACGCAGACCGCGACCGGCGTGCGGGCCTCGGTGGCCGCCAAGCTCGGGCTGCCGCTGGCCAAGGTCGAGTGCATCGCCCCGGACATCGGCGGCGGCTTCGGCGCGAAGATCATGCACCCCTGGGCCGAGGAGGTGCTCGTCCCCTGGGCGGCGCGCCGGCTCAACCGGGACGTCAAGTGGGTCGAGGACCGCCGGGAGCACTTCATCTCCAGCACGCACGAGCGCAGCCAGGTGCAGCACGTCGAGGTCGGCTTCGACGACGACGGCCGGGTGCTCGGGCTCGATGTCACCTTCTGGCACGACAACGGGGCCTACACGCCATACGGGATCATCGTCCCGATCATCACCTCGACCCAGCTGCTCGGCCCCTACAAGCCGGGCGCCTACCGGGTCGAGTTCTTCAGCCTCTACACCACGACGGTCATCGTCACGCCCTACCGCGGCGCCGGCCGACCCCAGGGCGTCTACGCGATGGAGCGGACCATGGACGCCATCGCCGACTACCTCGGCAAGGACCGGGCCGACGTCCGCTCGGCGAACTTCATCCTCCCCGAGGAGATGCCCTACGACCACGGCCTGCTCTTCCAGGACGGCCGGCCCTACAAGTACGACTCCGGCGACTTCCCCGGCTCGCTGGCCAAGCTCAAGGCGCTGGTCGGCTGGGACGAGTGGGCGGACTACCGCGCCGCCGCGGAGGCCGAGGGCCGCCGGGTCGGGCTCGGCATCGGCTGCTATGTCGAGGGCACCGGCGTCGGCCCGTACGAGGGCGGCCACGTCCAGGTCGAGACCAGCGGCCGGGTCAATGTCGCCACCGGCCTGACCACCCAGGGCCAGGGGCACCAGACCGCCTTCGCTCAGATCGTCGCCGACGAGCTCGGTGTGCCCATCGACGACGTGTACGTCACCACCGGCGACACCAGGAAGATGGCGTATGCCGTGGGGACCTTCGCGTCCCGGGCCGCCGTCGTCAGCGGAAATGCTGTCGCGCTGGCCGCCCGAGCGGTCCGCGCCAAGGCGCTGCGGCTGGCCGCCAACGCCCTGGAGGTCGACGAGGCGGACCTGGAGATCGTCGACGGCATCGTCCGGGTCGTCGGCTCGCCCGAGTCCGCGATCCCGCTGGGCACGCTGTCGGTGCTGTCGAACCCGCTGCGCTACGCCTTCGACGAGGCGGCCAAGGCGGCGACCCAGTTCGCCGGGGCGGCCGACTTCTCCAAGCCGCCCGTCGCCGACGACGAGGAGCCGGGCCTGGAGGGGCGGGACTTCTTCTCGCCGACCCAGTCGACCTTCGCTAACGGGATGCACGCCGCGATCGTCGAGACCGACCCGGTCACGGCCGAGATCACGATCTTGCGGTACTGCGTCATCCACGACTGCGGCAACCTCATCAACCCGATGATCGTCGAGGGCCAGGTCCACGGGGGCGTGGGCCAGGGCGTCGGCGGCGCCCTCTATGAGCGGATGGTCTACGACGACGCCGGCCAGCTGCTCAACGCGTCCTTCATGGACTTCCTCATGCCGTACGCCTCCGAGGTGCCGCACGTGGAGACCGACCACCTCATGACCCCCTCGCCGCTGAACCCGCTCGGCGTCAAGGGCGCCGGCGAGGCCGGCTGCATCCCCGTCACAGCCGTCATCGCCTCGGCGATCGAGGACGCCGAGGGCTTCCCGATCCGCTCCATGCCGATCTCGCCCGTCGAGCTGTGGGAGCTGCGCCGCCGCCACGCGGCCGGCGAGCTGCCCAGCCTGCGCCGGCATACCGCTGCGACGTCCTGACCCGAACCGCCACCCGACCCGCCGACCCGACCGCCCACCCGCCCGACCCAGGAGACCCCATGAAGCTGTCCGGCGCCGCGACGATGCAGGCCAACCCCGAGGCCGTCTACGCCGCCTTCAACGACCCCGCGGTGCTGGCCCGATGCATGCCGGGCTGCGAGAAGCTCACCGAGATCGGGCCGAGCCACTACAAGATGACGATCACCGCAGGCGTCGCCGCAATCAAGGGCACCTATGAGGGTGAGGTCGCGCTCGTCGACGGGACGCCGCCGTCGTCCTTCACCCTCAAGGCCTCCGGTGCGGGAGGCCCGGGCACGGTCAGCGCGGATGTCCTCATGCGGCTCGCGCCCTCCGCGGCCGGTGGGACCGACCTCACGTATGACGCCGACGCCGTCGTCGGCGGGACCATCGGCGGGGTCGGACAGCGGATGCTCAATGGCGTGGCCAAGAAGATGGCCGGCCAGTTCTTCGCTGCGGTCGACGCCGATATCGCCTCCGGAGGCGCGATCGTCGTCCCCGACGGCGACCTCGTCGGCGCGGGGGCGGCGGTGTCCGCGGCCTCCGGCGCGGCACCGGTGACGGTCGACTCTTCCGGCGCCCGGGTCTTCCCCGGCAAGGCCGCCGCGCCGGCCGGCGGTGGAGCCGGCGCCGGCCTAGGGCTCAACCAGGGGGCGGCATACCTCATCGGGGCTCTGGTCGGTGGCGCGCTCGCGCTCGCCGGCGTCGCCTTGGGGGCTCGGATCGCCCGGCGGCACTGATGCGCCCCTTCACCGCGGCAGCGGTCCAGGTGGCTCCGCTGCCCGGACCGCTCTCCGCGGAGGTGGTGGCGGGCAACCTCGCCCGGTGCGCCGCGCTGGTGCGGCAGTGCGTCGAGGCGACCGGCGCCGAGCTCGTCGTGCTGCCCGAGTCGGCCACCACCGGCTTCACCCCGGGGTGTTCGGCGGAGGAGCTGTGGGATCTCGTCTCGGAGATCCCCGGCCCGGTCGTGGCACCGCTGCAGGAGGTCGCCCGGGACCTCGGGATCCACCTGTGCGTCGGGAGCTACGAGCGCGGCCCGCAGCGCGGGATCGTCTACAACGCCGCCGTACTCATCGGCCCGACCGGAGGGGTGCTCGGGATCTACCGCAAGACGCACCCCTTCGCGGCCGAGGACGCCCGGCTCGGTGGCTGGGTGACCCGGGGCGACTCGGTCACGGTGTGCGACACCCCGCTGGGGCGGATCGGCATGATCATCTGCTTCGACGGGGACTACCCCGAGCTGTCCAGGATCCAAGCCGTCCAGGGCGCCGAGGTCATCTGCCGGCCCTCTGCCCTGCTCCGCTCGGCCGACATCTGGGAGCTCACCTCGCGGGCCCGGGCCTACGACAACCATGTGTATGTCGTCGGCGCCAACGCCACCGGGGCGGACCCGGCCGGAGTGCTCTACTTCGGCAACTCGCACATCGTCACCCCGATCGGCCACATCGTAGCCAAGGCGGCGACGCACGAGGGGTGGGTCAGTGCGCAGCTGGACTACGAGCGGGACTTCGCCTCGCTGACGCCGGGGTCGAACATTCGGCAGGGCTTCCACCACGTCCGGGACCGGAACCTCGACCTCATCCGGGCGTACCGCCACGAGCTCGAAGGACACACCGGGCCCGGCCCGGAGAACGGCTGACCGGCTGACCGGCTGACCGGCTGACCGGCTGACCGGCGACCGGGCTACCTCAGCCCGGTGAGGAGGGCAACTCGACCCTGCTCGCCGCTGGCCCAACAGGCCCCGTCCCGGGTGCACTGGACCGCGTCGAAGCTGCCGGTGTCGAAGGCCGTCCAGCTGCGCCCACCGTCCCGGCTGACGTCGGAGCCGGTCGGACCGACCGCGATGACCCAGCCCTGCCCACCCCAACCGCGGTTGACCCAGGCGGACCCGGACCGGTAGCCGCCGGGCGAGGCGCCGGTCGGCGCATTCCAGGTGAGGCCACCATCGGAGGTCCACGCCGCAGTGCCGACCGAACCGGTGGGGTTGAAGAAGTCGCCGCCGACGAGGACGCCGTCGCGCGGGCCGCGGAAGGAGACCGAGAAGATCCCGCTGCTACCACTGCCGGCGACCGGGGTCAGCGTGACATCCCAGGTCGCGCCGCCGTCCTCGCTCTCGAAGACCCGGCCGGGGTCGGCGCCGCCGGACCCGAGGTGGAGCCGTCCAGAGACGTCGGCGGTCAGACACGTGCCGCTCGCGGCGAAACCGAACTCACCCGGGAGCGCGGCCGGCATACCGGAGGGGTCCAGGACATCCCAGCTGAGCCCTCCGTCGGTCGTCGTGATGATGCGGAAGCGACCGTCGACCGGGTCGGAGACCGCATAACCGACCGAGGCGGAGGTGAAGGCCATGCAGTCGTAGAAGGCGGCTGGCTCGGTGTTGCGGAAGGCCTCGACCCAGCTGTGGCCGCCGTCGGTCGTCGTGTAGATCCGTGAGCTCTCGCCCTCGCCGGCTGCCATCGCGACCGCGTGCTGGGCATCGAAGGCCTCCACGTCACGGAACTGCAGGTCAGCGGTGCCTGCGGGGCCGACAGACGCCCAGGTCCGGCCACCGTCGACGGTCCGGATGACAGTGCCGTCATACCCACTGGCCCAGGCGACCGACCGGGAGACCGCCGCCAGCCCACGCAGCCGCGAGGTCGTGCCCGTCGTCGTCAGCGACCAGGACAGCGCGCCGGCGGGGCCGGCGCCCTCGCGCCCGGGCGACCGGGGGAGGTCGGGCCCGGCCGCACCCGCCGAGGTCGACCCCAGGAGTACGGCGGCGCAGGCGGCGACGATCGACCCGGCGAGCCGACGCCGACGAAGGCGCGCGGAAAGTGCGTGGAGAGCCATGCCCGACATGGTGCCACGGCCCCCTGACACCCGACCAGTGCGAACCCGCCCGCAGCATTGCCTCGTCATGCGCCGTGCCGAGCGTCCTCGACGGCCCGCTGACCATGGCCGGACGAGGCGGTCCAGGACGACGGTACTAGCATCATCGCGACAGGTGTCCCAGCCAGGTGAGGACGGGCAGGACCGATGACGCCCCGTGGGCCACACCGACCCACCCTCGAGGAAGTCGCCGCACACGCGGGGGTTTCGCGTGCCACCGTGTCGCGGGTGGTCAACGGTGTCGCCACGGTCGACCCGACCATTGTCGAGCGGGTCACCCGGTCCGTGGCGGCGCTGCGGTACGTCCCCAATCCGGCCGCGCGGACCCTCATGACCCGGCGCACCGACACCGTCGCCCTCGTCGCCCTCGAGCCGGACACCAGGGTGTTCGGCGACCCCTTCTTCAGCGCGATCGTCCGCGGCGTCAGCCAGGAGCTCAACGGCGCCGGCCTGCAGCTCGTCGTCGCCATGGTCCAGTCGCACGAGGACATGGGCCGGGTCGAGACCTACCTGCTGGGCAACCACGTCGACGGGGTTCTGCTCATCTCCGAGCACGGCCAGCACCGGCTCACCGCGTCACTGACCGCAGCCAATATCCCGGTCGTCGTCGGTGGCCGACCGCTGGACACCGAGCTGGCGGTGGCCTATGTCGACAACGACAACGTCCACGGCGGCGAGCTCGCGGCTCAGCACCTGCTGCGCATCGGACGGACCTGCGTCGGGACGGTCACCGGACCGCTCGACATGTCCGCCGGAACCGACCGTCTCGAGGGCTTCGTCCGTGGTCTGGGGGCGGCATACCGGCCGGAGCTGGTCGAGCACGGGGACTTCACAATGGACGGCGGGGCGGCCGCCATGGCCCACCTGCTCGACCGCTCGCCGGACCTCGACGGCGTCTTCGTCGCCTCAGACCTCATGGCGCTCGGCGCGATCGCCGCGGTCCAGCGCTCCGGGCGACGGGTGCCCGACGATGTCGCGGTCATCGGCTTCGACGACATCGACCTGGCGTCGGTGGCGGTGCCCGGGCTGACGACGATCCGTCAGCGGACCGTCGACCAGGGCCGGATGATGGTCCGCCTGCTCTTCTCGCTCATCGACCGCGCCCCGGCCACGGATGATGCCGGCCTGCCCCCGGCCCCAACCCCGGGCTCGTCGATCGTGCTGCCGGTCGAGCTGGTCAGCCGCGAGAGCGCCTGAGCGCTGCCCCACCCGTCCCACCAGCTGTTCTGACTCGCCTCTTGTGGCGAGCCCGAGCCGGCTCTACTCTCGTGAGAGAGCGCTCTCCCACACGCTCGCCCAGAGAGGACCTCGTATGCCCACGCTTCGCCGCCCTCGATACCTCGCCGCGGTGACCGCCGCCGTGACAGCGGCCCTGGCCCTTGCTCCGACCACCGCCCCCGCCTTCGCCGGGGGTTCCTCCCCGGCCCTGCACGCCGCCGCGGTCGGGGCCGTCCTCCCGTCGGCGGACGCCACCACGCCAGGCGTGGACGACTTCGAGGCACCGCTGGCGACCGGAGCCGACGGCTCGGTGCCGGTGGGCTGGTTCGCGGCCCAGGACCCGAGCAGCATCGCCGGCTTCGCCAGGACCGACACGCCCCCCGCGCCTGTCCCAGGCGCCGCGACACCGAACACCGTCCTGCGCACCGATGTCACCGTCACCTCCTGGGCGGTTGTCGTCCACGCCTTCGAGGACGCCTCCGCCAGCCATTGGGTCACCCAGGACTGGAGCACGTATGCCGGCCTGCAGTTCTGGCTGTACGGCACCGGCTCGGGGACGGGCCTGTTCGTCGACGTCATCGACAACCGCAACCCCGGGTCGACCAAGGACGACGCCGAGCGGTGGACGGCGAGCTTCGTCGACGACACCGCGGGATGGCGGCTGGTCCAGCTGCCCTTCGACGCGATGACGCGCAAGGAGGTCGGCAATGGTGCTCCCAACGACGGCTTCGGGCTCACCGAGGTCCACGGCTGGGCCTTCGGGTCCCTGACGACCGATGGCGCCGCATCCTTCTACCTCGACGACGTCGCCCTCTACGGCGTCGCGACACCCAAGCCGCTCACGGTCGGCTTCGCCACGGCCGACACCCACGTCGTCGAGGGGGCGACGGCGTCGGTCGGGCTCGCGCTGAGCAAACCGTCGGCCGACCCAGTGACGGTGACCGTCTCGACCTCGGTGGTCCGCACGGCCACCCCGAAGGTCGACTACGCCCCGGTGTCGACCACCGTCACCTTCCCCCCGAACCAGACCCGGGCGAGCGTTGCCGTTCCGACATACGGCGATGCGAAGCACCAAGGTGACCGCGCCGTCGTCCTCGAGCTGAGCTCACCCACCGGGGCGGCGCTCGGGCGCCCACCGGTCACCCGGCTGCTCATCACCGACGACGACGCGCTCGACCCGACCCTCGTCGAGGACTTCGAGTCGCACCCCTACCTCTGGAGTGCCAACCGCGGCACGTCGTTGCTCTCCCGGCAGGTCACCGTGGGCTCGCCCTTCGCCCTGCCGGGGCAGTCCGCACCCGAGCGAGTGCTGTCGGCCGATCCGGTCGGGACATGGGTCAGTACCAATCGTGCGTTCGCCCAGCCCCAGGACTGGAGCAGCCATGCGGCGCTGAGCTTCATGTACTACGGCCGGGGCACCGGTCAGCCGGTCCGGGTCGGGCTGCAGAACACCGCGGCTCCGGCGGCGGGCGCCCCGAGCACCGTGGCCTGGGCCGACGAGTTCAGCACCGCCGCGGGCACCCGGCCCAACCCCTCGATCTGGACCACCGAGCTCGGCGACGGGACGATCATCGGCGCCCCAGGCTGGGGGAACGACGAGCTGGAGTACTACACGTCGAGCCCGCTCAACGCCTCGACCGACGGAGCCGGTCACCTGGTCCTCACGACCCGCAAGACCGACCCCGGCACGACCCTGACGTGCTACTACGGCCCGTGCGCCTACACCTCGGCCCGGCTCGCCACGGCGAAGAAGGCGGAGTTCGCCTACGGTCGGATCGAGTCGCGGATCCTCGTGCCTCGGGGCGCCGGGCTCTGGCCCGCGTTCTGGTCGCTCGGCACCGACATCGGCGAGAACCCGTGGCCGCGCTCGGGTGAGATCGACATCATGGAGCACGTCGGTCGGCTGCCCCAGCGGGTCTTCGGGACCATCCACGGACCGGGCTACTCAGGTGGCACCTCCTTCGGTGGCACCTACGACTTCTCCGGTGAGGTCGCCGACGCCTACCATGTCTACAGCGTCGACTGGTCGCCCGACCTCATCGTCTGGAAGGTCGACGGCATCGAGTACCACCGGGCCACCCCAGCGAACGTCGCTCCGAACGACTGGGTCTTCAACCACCCCTTCTCGCTGCTGCTCAATGTCGCCGTGGGCGGGAACTTCGGTGGCACGGTCGGGGCCGACACGACCTTCCCGCAGAAGATGAAGGTCGACTACGTCCGGGTCTACCGGCCCAAGACCACGACGGCGTCATACACGACGTCCTTCAAGGACAGCTCGCGCGGGTGGCGACTGGTCACCCTCCCGCTCGCCCAGTTCCTCGACCCCACCGGTCGCGCGGTGGACGCCAGCCGGATCTCCGGTATGTCGTTCGCGACGGTCGAGCCGGCGTCCCTGCCGATGCTGCTCGACCAGATCCGGCTCGCCTGCTCCCCCAGCATCACGGTGTCCTCGGCCACCGACTCCGGCGCTGGGAGCCTGCGTGAGGCGCTCGGTGCGGTCTGCAGCGGAGGCACCGTCTCGCTGGCGCCCTCGCTGGCCGGGACGACCCTGGAGCTGGCGACCCCGCTCTCGGTCGGCGGCACGGTGACCCTGGACGGCTCGGCCGCCCCCGGTGCCGCACTGAGCGGGCGCGGCGCGGTGCGGGTGCTCGAGGTCGCGGCCTCGGGCCGGCTCACGGTCAAGGGCCTGGTGCTGACCAAGGGGTACGGGTACGAGCTCGGCGGGGCCGTGCTCAACAACGGCCAGCTCACCCTCGACCACGTCACGGTGAGCGACAGCCGGGTGAGCACCAGCGGGAATGACTGGTGGAAGGGCGGTGCCGGGATCTACTCCGGTGAGGGCGCGACCCTGACGCTGCGCGACAGCACCATCCGCGGCAATGCCGTCGATGGCGGGCCTGGCGGCGGGCTGTACTCCCGTGTGGGAACGACCACGACGATCGAGCGCTCGACGATCAGCGGCAACTCCGCGACCGACGTCGGCGGTGGCATGCGCAGCCTCGGGACGACGACGCTCATCAACAGCACGGTCAGCGGCAACTCCGCCACCGGCTGGCATGGCGGTGGGCTGTTCCAGACCGACGGGGTCATGACCGTGACCGCGTCGACGGTGACCCTCAACTCCTCCCCGGGCGGCACGTCCGGAGGGTTGTTCGTCGGCACCTTCGGCGACTCCGCCGCGAGCCTGGTGGTCACCTCGTCGATCGTCGCGGGCAACACCGGCGAGCAGTGCTTCCTTGCCCCGTATGGCGCGGGCCCGGTCAGCCTCACCTCAGGTGGTCACAATGTCGTCGGTGACGGCACGTGTGGCGCGCCTGCGACCGGGGACCGGACCGCCGCAGACCCGATGCTCGGGCCGCTCGCGGACAATGGCGGGCCGACCTGGACGCATCTGCCGGCTGTCGGTAGCCCAGCGGTGGACGGCGGAGACCCGGCGGCGGCCGGTGCGATGGACCAGCGCGGGGTGACCAGGCCTCAAGGAGCCGGCCCGGACAGCGGTTCCGTGGAGCTCGCCCCCTGACCGCCCCGTTATCCCCACCCCCTCCCCGCAAAGACACACCTTTAGAACGCTTCTAAAGGTGTGTCTTTGCGGGTTATCCACAGGGGGTGGGGTGGGGGCTGGCGGCTGGGGGGCGTGGGTGGTATCGGACGTCCCAGCCGGTCGATGCCGTTGGCGCGTCTAGACCGAGGCGACGCGGATCTGAAGAACCGCTCCGGAGCGGGTGAACACCAGCTCACTCAACGCGGCGTCGAGGCGACCCCCGGCCACGGACACCCGTTCGCCCGAGGCCAGCAGAACCTCGGCGGTGACGACCGCACCCGGCCCCCGAGAAGCCCCAGCCGCGCCGACCTCGCCCCGCGCATACTCGACGGGGACCCCGCAGAAGGTGAACCGCAGCGTCCCATCGGAGCGCCACTCACCCTCCGAGACCACTGAGGGGTCGAAGGCCACCCGACCCGAGGAGACCTCGACACCGAGCTCGCCCCACCGGGTGATGACCTCCTCCTTCACCTGGCCGGTCATCCCGGGCTGGCGTGCCCCCTGCCCCGCGGGCGTGTGCGAGTACGGGTCGGTGGGAAAGGCGCCGTACTCGGCCGGCGTCCGGCGGTACCCCAGGCCCGCCTGGATCTCGCGGTATGCCGCCTCCAGCGCCTCGACGACAGCCGCCGGCTCCCCCGCCAAGCGAGCAGCGCGCGAACGCTCCTGCGTGGCGAGGAGCAGCTTGGCCACCATGTGCCAGTAGACGCTGCCGAGCCCCTCGTACGCGAAGAAGGTGCCCGAGCGGCCGGTGAACTCGGCGTGCCGGAAGGTCCGCTCGAACAGGTCCAGCACCGACCCGCGGTCCTGCGCCACGTGGGCACTGAACCGCGGGTCGGTAGCCAGCTCCTCAAGGGTCCGCCGCACGTCGCGGGCATTGCGCACGGCGGGGGAGAAGTGATGGGCGCCGGCGCTGTCGCGCACGACGAGGCTGCGGTCGCCGGCGTCGGCGAGCCGGTCCAGCAGCGGAGCGGCGGCGGCCGCGGCGGGCGCGACGGTGTTGCGGTCGAGGAAGCCCGGCAGGTCCTTGTCCGGGTAGAGCTGGTAGCTGCCTTGGTCGGCCCGGTACAGCTCGCTCCCCCGCAGCGCCGCGAGCAGCTCCGCGGAACGCGCCCCGTCGAGCAGCCCGCAGCCGAGGACCGCGACCTGCCCCTCGAGCATCGGGGCGAGATGCCCGACCCGGGCGCGACCGGGTGTCAGGGTCAGCGTGTTGTACGAGTGGTACAGCCCGTCCGAGCGCCGGTTGCCGGTGATGACGTCGTCGGCATACCGGCGGACGAGCGCGAGGAGGGTGCGCACCTGCTCGGCCGTGAGGGTCCGTCGCCCTCCCCCCAGCCCGCGGTATGCCGCGGCGCGGTATGCCGTCCCGCGGCGCCCGAAGGCGTCCAGCGCAGCCCGCCGGGTGCCGTCGTCCCAGCCGGCGCTCGACTCGAGCCCACCCGCATACGCCGTGAGGTCCGCGGTCAGACCGAGAAGAAGGTCGCCGAGCTCCGAACCGACCTCGACATCCCGGTCGAGCAGGTCGGCGAGCTGGGTGACGTACCGGCGCAGCTGGGCGACCGTGACGACGGACAGGCCCCGACCCACGAGGGCGTTGTTGGCGTCATTCCACTCCGGGCGCTGGGTGGTCATCCAGATCCCGCCGCCGGGGACGAGGTTGACCACCTTCGCCGCCAGCAGCAGGAGAAGCTTCTCGGCCGGGGTGGCCCGGAGCAGCCCACCGCTGCGGTCGTGGACCAGGCGGCCGTCGCCGCCGAGGGTCGCGGCCCGGCGTCGGGCCCGAGCGTCGGCAGAGGCGTCGAAGGTGATCGTGTCGTAGGGGTCGGCGACGATGTCGTCATACCCGTCGATCCGGTAGGGGACGTCACCGAAGGTGCACAGGGGCACGTCGAGGAGGGCCCCGAGCCGGCCCGGGTGAAAGCGTTCGGAGAGGTCGAGGAGCCGCTGAAGGTAGACGATCTGGTGGTCGCTCCAGTAGCCGATATTCGACCACGGGTCGTCCGGCTCGGGCACTTCCCAGTCGATGCCCTCGTGCGAGATCCGGTAGGGGTTGTAACCGTCGACGGTGGTCGCGTTGAGAAAGGTCAGCACCATCGAGTCGACCAGCTCGGGGTAGGACCAGGCCAGCGCCTCCCAGTTCTGGAAGATGTCGCGCCAGTTGCCCTGGTAGCCGATCCGCGGCCGACCGCCGGAGCCGATCTGGATGTCGAACTCGTTCCACGGCCGGCTCGGGTCGCCGTGCCGGCGGCTGAACGTCAGCGGCAGCAGCTCGCGGGCGATCCGGCGCAGGTCGAGGTCGCCGGTGCCGTCCGCCCACCCGACGAGGTCGGTCACGGTGAGCCGGTCCGGCAGCCCGTCGAGGGCTCGCTCGTGCCGGGCCGCCACCTCGCGGTTGCGTTGCGCGAGAAAGCCTCGCACGTCCTCCCGCGTGATCTCGTATGCCGATCCGGGAATCCCGCCACGCATCGCGTTGAAGAGCACATTCGCGCTGTGGTGCACGCAGGCGATCTCGTCGCCGGTCTCCTGGATGCCGTCCCCGGCGGCAACGACGGCGGCCAGCGCCGCGCGGCTGGCCGCGGCGTCGGCGCGTAGCTCATCGGCCCGGTCGGCCCTCGACAACCACGCACGCAGGTCGGCGACCTGCGCGGCGTCGTGGTCGACGTCGGCGACAACGGTCCACGTCTGAGGCTCGCCTGGACGCAGGGTCACCTCGTCATGGAGCAGGTATGCCGCCCGGCGCCCCCGGACGTCAGCCTCGGCGTGCACCGCCTCGCCGCGAAGGTAGGCCGAGAGCTGGACGACGCTGAGGAGGTGGTCGGCACCGGGCAGGCCGCTGTGCCAGACCACCGTCGCCGCGAGCGCCTCGCTGGGCTCGGCGAGGTCGGTGAGCTGGGAGCTGAGCGAGGCGAGGCCGAGCCCGGTCGACGCGTCGAGCTCGCAGCGCTTGTACGCGTCAAGAAGCACGCTGAGCCGGTTCTGCACCTGAGGCGTCACGCCCGGCGGCAGGAGGTTGCGCAGCCCGTCGAGCACCTCGACCCGGAGGTCCTGGTCGGCATTCGTCGAGATGGTGGTGGTCCGGAGCAGACCGAAGCGCTGGCTGGTCCGCCAGGTGCAGCGGACGACGATCTTGAGCTCCTCGTGCTCCCGTTCGACCGTCACGACATCGCCGAGGACGCTCTTGTACAGGCGCGCGGACACCGCGGGGTCCGGGACCCCGCACCCGAAGACGTCCCACACCCGCAGCGCCCCCGTCGCCGTGTCGGCGAGGCGCAGCACCGTCGCCCCGCCCGTCGCGGCCACGTGGTCGGTGAGCTTGTCCTCGGTGTAGTAGGGAAAGAGCGCCGAGCTCGCGTTGCGGCGTCCGGCGGTGATGCCGCCCGCGCTGGAGAGGAAGCACCACATGTCGCTTGCCCCGGTCACCGTCATGAGGAAGGGGGGCATCTGGTCCGCGGCGTCGATCCGGTAGCACCGGTCGCCATCGAGGTCGACGAGGTCACCTCGGACACCCGAGGCGGCGGACGGTCGAGGGCCGGTCATCGGGCCTCCAATCCGAAGGGCTGATCCGAGCATGGGAGAGCGCTCTCCCACGAGAATGGCACGGTGTCCCGCATCACGCAATGTCGCGCGAAGCTCCCGGTCGGGGGACTCTTGACACGGCACCATCCGTCGCGCCACTCTGTGAGAGAGCGCTCTCTCAGGTTGCCGGACCCACTCAACCATCCCCGCTCTGACCCGCCGGTACGGGCAGACCAAGCTGGAGGAACCTATATGCTCACGCGAAGCCCGTGGCGATCGACCACCCGGCTGGCTGCGGTCGCGGCGGTCGGTATCGCGCTGACGAGCTGCTCGTCCGGCGGGACCACCCCCGCAGCCGACGGCGGCAAGACGGCGGCAGCCAACGAGAAGGTCACCCTGACCCTCGCCACCTTCAACGAGTTCGGGTACGAGGACCTCGTCAAGGAGTACATGGCGGCCCACCCGAATATCACGATCCAGATGAAGAAGGCCGCGACCTCCAACGAGGCCCGCGAGAACATGAACACCCGCCTGGCCGCCGGCTCGGGCCTGTCCGACATCGAGGCCGTCGAGGTTGACTGGCTCCCCGAGCTGCTCCAGTACCCCGACAAGTTCGTCGACCTGAAGTCCGACTCGGTCAAGGGCCGCTGGCTGCCGTGGAAGGAAGCCCAAGCCACCACCGCCGATGGCAAGCTCATCGGCTACGGCACGGACGTGGGCCCGGAGGCCATCTGCTACCGCTCCGACCTGTTCGCCGCCGCCGGCCTGCCGACCGACCGCGCCGCCGTCGCCCAGCTGCTCGGCACCACCTGGGACAGCTACTTCGCCGCCGGCCGCCAGTTCCAGGCCAAGTCGAAGGTGCCGTGGACCGAGTCCTCCGGCGCGCTCTACCAGGCCATGGTCAACCAGGTGAAGAACGCCTACGAGAAGGACGACGGGACGGTCATCGCGACCGAGAACCCCGAGGTCAGGGCCATGTACGACACCGTCCTCAAGGCCTCCGCTGACGGCCTCACGGCCCACCTGGCTCAGTGGAGCGACGACTGGACCGGCTCCTTCCAGCGCGACGGCTTCGCCACGATGGTCTGCCCGGGCTGGATGCTCGGCGTCATCGAGGGCAACGCTGCGAAGGTCAAGGGCTGGGACATCGCCGACACCTTCCCCGGTGGCGGCGGCAACTGGGGCGGCTCCTTCCTCACCGTCCCCGCCCAGGGTGCGCACACTGCTGACGCGAAGGCGCTGGCCGACTGGCTGACCGCCCCTGAGCAGCAGATCAAGGCGTTCAAGTCCAAGGGCACCTTCCCCAGCCAGGTCGCCGCGCTGAGCAGCCCCGACCTGCTCGGGGTGAAGAACGCCTTCTTCAACAACGCGCCCACCGGTGAGATCCTCGCCAACCGGGCCAAGGCCGTGACCGTCGTCCCCTTCAAGGGTCCGAAGTACTCCGGCATCAACGACGCCATCCAGCAGGCGATCTCCCGGGTCGACATCGACAAGACGGACACCCCCGCCGCGTCGTGGGACAAGTTCGTCACCGCCGTCAAGGCGCTCGGCTAGCAGGTCTTGGTGTCCGGGCCGGGTCACCGGCCCGGACACCACCCCCACCCACCACATTTAGCTAGGGAGCACCGATGAGCGTGACCATCTCCCTGCCCCCGAAGGGGGCGGCGCCAGACGCGCCCGACCCCAAGCGGATCGCCTTCCGGCAGAAGCTCGGGCGGTGGGACGTCCAACTCTCTCCGTACCTGTACATCTCCCCGTTCTTCATCCTCTTCGCTGTCGTCGGCCTCTTCCCCCTCGCCTACACGTTCTGGGTGTCGGTCCACCAGTGGAACCTCATCGGCGGGCAGGGCAAGTTCCTCGGCCTCGACAACTACACCTATGTCATCGGCCAGCCGCAGTTCTGGACCGGGCTGCGCAACACCTTCAGCATCTTCCTGCTCTCCGGCGTCACCCAGACGCTGACCGCGCTGCTCCTGGCTGCCGTTCTCGACCAGAACATCCGCGCCAAGACCTTCTGGCGGATGGGTGTGCTTCTCCCGTATGTCGTCGCCCCAGTCGCCGTCGGTGTCATCTTCAGCAAGATGTTCGCCGACCAGTCCGGGCTCATCAACGCCCTCCTCGACAAGGTCGGCCTGGGCCCGATCGCCTGGCACGCCGAGGTCATCCCCAGCCATATCGCCATCGCGACGATGGTCAACTTCCGCTGGACCGGCTATATCACCTTGATCTTCCTCGCGGCGATGCAGGCCATCCCGCGCGAGGTCTACGAGGCAGCGCTGCTCGACGGCGCCAGCCGGGCGCGGCAGTTCTTCTCCGTCACCGTGCCGATGCTGCGGCCGACGATCATCTTCGTCGTCATCACCAACACCATCGGTGGCCTGCAGATCTTCGACGAGCCCCGAGTCTTCGACCAGACCGGTCAGGGCGGCTCGGACCGGCAGTGGATGACCATCACCATGTACATCTACGAGCTCGGTTGGGGTCCGCAGAAGAACTTCGGTCGAGCTGCCGCAGTCTCCTGGCTGCTCTTCCTCATCATCATCGCCGTGGGGATCCTCAACTTCCTCATCACCAAGCGGATCGCCTCGGACGGGCCCAAACAGCCCAAGGTGGTCCCCGCCAGCACGGCAGCGAGCACCCCCACCAGCGCCAGCGCCGCCAGCACTCCTGCTGACGCCGTCACCTCCGCCACCGCGTCGGCACCCAGAGCACGCCGGGGCGTTGGCTCAGCTTCGGAAGGAGCCCCGTCATGAGCTCGGACCCGCTCGCCCTCGGTCTGGCCGGCTCCGGTGCGGCCAAGCACAAGGCCCGTCGCGCCAACCGCAAAGCCCGGGTCGGTCGTCCGGGATGGGTCACCTACGCCATCCTCGGTTTCGTCCTGGTGCTGTCGGCATACCCGCTGTACTACTCCTTCCTCCTGGGGTCGTCCGACGCGACGACGATCGCCCGGACCCCGGTGCCATCGCTGATCCCGCAGGGGAACTTCGGCACCAACGTGGCCCGGGTCATCTCGGCGGATATCCACTTCTGGAAGGCCGTGGCCAATAGCGCGATCATCGCCGTCATCACGTCCCTGTCGGTGGTCTTCTTCTCGACGCTCGCGGGGTACTCCTTCTCCAAGCTCCGCTTCCGCGGTCGCGGCCCGCTGCTCGTCTTCGTCGTCGCAACGATGGCCGTGCCGACCCAGCTGAGCATCGTCCCGATGTTCATCGTCATGTCCAAGCTCGGCTGGACCGGCAAGCTCGAGGCCGTCATCGTGCCCGGCATGGTCACCGCGTTCGGGGTGTTCTGGATGACCCAGTACCTCGAGACGGCACTGCCCTTCGAGCTGGTCGAGGCGGCCCGCGTCGACGGCTGCTCGATGATCCGGACGTTCTGGCACGTCGCCCTCCCGGCGGCGCGACCAGCGGCCGCGATGCTCGGCCTGTTCACCTTCATCGGGTCATGGACGGCCTTCTTCTGGCCGTTCATCGTCCTCGGGTCGTCGAACCCTTCGCTGCCCGTGGCGATCCAGCTGCTCCAGGCGTCCTACTTCAAGGACTACTCGCTGATCCTCGCCGGGGTGACGATCGCGGCCCTGCCGCTCATCGTCGTCTTCATGTTCGCCGGTCGTCAGCTCGTCGCCGGTGTCATGGCCGGAGCCGTCAAGGGCTGACCTGCCCTCCCCGATCGCGGCGGGCCCCCGGGTGTGCAACTCGGGGGTCCGCCGCTTGTCTGCCGCCGCTCGCCCCCCGGGGCGGGTCGGCGACGACGCTGGGTATGCCGGCCGTGGCGCCTCAGACCAGGGCGATGTCGACGTGCGGCGGGTTGAGCAGCGTGTTGTGGATCGTGCAGTGCGATGCCATCGCGAGCAGCGGTGCCCGCCGCTCCTCCGGGACGCCCGGAGGCACGTGCAGCCGGACGACGAACGTGGTCACCTGCGCGGGACGCCCGCCCAGCTCGAACCACGCGTCGACCGACAGGCCTTCGGTCGGGAGGTCGTGCCGGGCGAGATAGCGCCGGGCATAGAAGCCGACACAGGTTGCGAGGCTGGCGACGAAGAGCTCGGTCGGGGTGGGTGCGGTGTCCTCGCCGCCGGCCGCCACGGGCTGGTCGGCAAGCACCTCGTGACCGCGGATCGAGGCCCCGAAGCGGTCGCCGCCGTGGTGCGCGATGACGACGTCGGGGGCCTTCTCGGGAATGCCGGCTGTCTCGGTCATGGGTGGGTCGTCCTCCTTGTCGGGTTCGTCATCCCAGCATGGTCCTCATCGGCAGCGCCACCATGCCACTGGGCCGCGACGGTGGTCACACGGGGGGGTGCCCCCGGCATACTTGGCAGTTCTTGACGAGACAGCGGCAGTCCCGCCCCGGTTGAATCGAAGCGTCGGCCCACCCCCGCCGACAGCGACGCCCGAGGAGGAGCCCCATGACGACCCGACGGATTCGCATCGGCATCGACACCGGTGGCACCTTCACCGACGTCGTCGCCCTTGACGAGGACAGCGGCGAGCTGGTCACGACGAAGACCCCCTCGACACCGTCGAACCCGGCCGACGGCTTCATCGACGGGATGCACCGAGTCCTCGCGCTGATGGGAGCAACCGGCGCCGACGTCACGGCGGTCAGCCACGGGACCACGGTCGCGACGAACCAGCTGCTCGAGGGGAAGGTCGAGCGGCTCGGGTTCATCACCACCGAGGGCTACGAGTTCATCCTCGAGATCGCCCGGCAGGCCGTGCCCGACGGGTACGGCAACTCCTACTTCTGGGTCAAGCCACCGAGAATCGTCCCCGCCGACCTCGTCAAGACCGTCGGCGGTCGGCTCGACGTCACCGGAGCCGAGGTCCGGCCCTTCGACGAGTCCCGCGCGGTCGAGGTGGCGCGGTGGTTCCGTGACCGGGGCATCGACACCTTGGGGGTCTGTTTCCTCCACTCGTACGCCAACCCCGAGCACGAGCTGGCCATGCGCGAGGTGCTCCGCCGCGAGCACCCGGACGCGGTCGTCTCGATTTCCTCCGACGTTCTGCGCGAGTACCGCGAGTACGAGCGCAGTATGACGACCCTGGTCGACGCCGCGGTCAAGCCCCGGGTCGCGCGCTATGTCAGGAATATCCACGACCGGCTCGACCAGTTCCTCGACGAGGCGCGGACCGAGCGGACCGACCTCCCGTTCTATGTCATGAAGAGCAACGGCGGAGTGCTCTCCGCGGACGAGGTGGTCCACCAGCCGATCACCACCGTCCTCAGCGGACCGGCCGCCGGCGCGCTCGGTGCGGCGCTGGTCGCCCACAAGGCCGGCTTCGACAAGGTCCTCACCTGCGACGGCGGCGGCACGTCGACCGACGTCTCGGTCGTCCTCGACGGTGAACCGACCCTGACCACCGAAGGCAATGTCGGAGCCTTCCCGAGCAAGATCCCGATGATCGACGTCGTCACCGTCGGCGCCGGCGGCGGCTCGATCGCGTGGATCTCACCGGAGGGGACGCTCAAGGTCGGACCGAGGTCCGCGGGCGCCGACCCCGGCCCGATCTGCTACACCAAGGGCGGCACCGAGCCGACCATCACCGACGCCCACGTCATCCTCGGCCGGATCCCCCCGCACCTGCTCGGTGGCGAGATCCCCCTCGACGTCTCGGCCGCCCGCGCGGGGGTGACCGAGCTGGCCGACCGGCTCGGCCTCGACCCGACCGCGTGCGCGGTGGGCATCCTCGAGATCTCCGCCTGGAACCAGGCGAACGCGCTGCGCCAGGTCTCGGTCAAGCGCGGCCTTGACGTCCGTGACTTCACCCTGACGACCTTCGGTGGCTCCGGCTCGCTCCTGGCCTGCCGGCTCATGGACATCCTCGACCTCGCCGGCGTCGTCGTCCCCCGCTCACCGGGCACGGTGTCCGCCTTCGGGCTGCTCACCGTGGACGTCAAGAACGACTACGTCCAGACTGCCGTCGCCAAGCACGCCGCGCTGGACCTCCCCCACGTCCAAGCCACGTATGACGACCTGCAGGCCAGGGCCGCCGCCGCGCTGGACCGCGAGGGCTTCCCGGCCGCCGAACACCTCTTCTCCCGGACTGCGGACCTGCGGTACTTCGGGCAGGCCTTCGAGGTGCGGGTCCCGGTCCCCGACGGCGAGCTCGACTCCGCGGTCGCCGACGAGGTGGCGGCCACCTTCCACCGCGAGCACCGCGCGCTATACGGGTACGACTTCGCCGGCGACCCGCGCCAGCAGGTCGAGTGGGTCAACCTCCGGGTCACCGGCGTCGGCCCGATCACCCGGCCGTCGCTGGCCCACCTGCCCGAGGGCGACGGCTCCGATGTCACCTCCCGTTGTCGTACCGCCATCCGGCCAGTGTGCTTCGACACCGAGATCGGGTATGTCGACACCCCGGTCTATGCGCGCGACCTGCTGAGCCCTGGCGACCGCCTCGTCGGGCCGGCCATCATCGAGGAGTTCGGGTCGACCGTGCCGGTCCACCCCGGCTTCGCCGTCCTCGTCGACACCTACGGCAACCTCGTCATCTCCCGTGCCGACAATGGTGCCGGCCGACCCGGCCTCGGGGAAAGGAGCGCCTCATGAGCGCGCACACGCACTCCCACGCACCGGTGCCCGCGGCGTCGACGGCCGGTCCGTCATACCACTATGGCGGGAGACTGACCCCCGACGGGACTGTCGTCGACCCGATCGTCGTCGAGATCGTCCAAGGGTCGCTGGCCAGCGTCGAGATGGAGGTCGAGACGGCCATCGGGCGGACGTCGAGGTCACCGATGATCCGCGACGCGCACGACTTCCGCGCCGGCATCCACGACCGGCACCTGCGCAAGCTGACCGGACGGTCCTACTCGGCGCTGGTCCACCCGGTCGCCCGCGACTACCCGATCGAGACGATGAAGGAGGGCGACGTCTTCTTCCACAACGACGTCTACGCCTCCGAGGGCGGCATCGGGCACCTGCCCGACCTCTGCGTCACCGTGCCGGTCTTCCACGAGGGTGAGGTCGTCGCCTTCGTCCAGGCCTTCGGGCACCACGACGACATCGGCGGGGCCTGCCCCGGGTCGATGCCGTCCGGCGCGACGAGCGTCTACGAGGAAGGCCTCATGGTGCCGCCGATCAAGCTGTGGGACCAGGGCGTGCCCAACGAGTCGGCGCTGAAGATCATGACCCGCAACTCGCGGATGCCGGACTCCCTCGCCGCGGACCTCGACGCCGAGTGCTCGGCCTGCCTCATGGGTGCGCGTCGGCTGGCCGAGCTGTTCACCCGGTACGGGCGCGCGACCGTCGAGGCGGCCTTCGACGCGATCCTTGAGCAGACCACCCAGACGTACCGGCGGGAGATCCTCGCGAAGATCCCCGACGGGGTCTACGTGTGGGAGGACTACGCCGAGCACGACGGCGTCGACGACCCCAAGCTGCACACCCAGCGGATCACCTTGACGAAGACCTCGACCGGCGGCCCCGGCCCCGGGGACGGCGGCCCCAAGCTCATCATCGACTTCACCGGCACCGCCCCGCAGGCCAAGGGCCCGATCAACCACTGTGGCGACTACGCCGGAGGCAACTTCCTCGCGAAGTGGATCGCCCCGATCCTGCGCAACCTCGCCGACACCCCGGAGCGGATGGCCGAGCTCGACGTCAACGAGGGCGTGGTCCCGCTGCTGGAGATGCGCTTCCCGGAGAAGGGGACGCTGCTCACGCCGATCTTCCCGGCGCCGACGAACGCGCGGACCTTCGTCATCCTCCGCCTCCTCGGCGTGCTCGCCGGCGCCGTGGCCAAGGCGGTCGACGGCCGGATGCCCGCGGACCAGGAGACGATCCGGTACACCGGCGTCTGGGGCAAGGACCTCGACGGCAACGACTACCTCATGCGCGAGGTGCTCGGCGGTGGGTCGGGCGGGCGCTACTACTCCGACGGCGAGGACACGATCCACGTCGTCCCCGACTCGCGGAACCTCCCGACCGAGTTCACCGAGTCCCGCTTCCCGTTCCGGGTCGAGCGGCTCGGGCTCGCGGTCGACTCCGGCGGCGCGGGGCGCTACCGCGGTGGGCTGGGCTACGAGAAGCACATCCGCATGCTCAAGGACGCCCACTTCATGTCGATCGCCGACCGGTCGATCCTCGCCTGCTGGGGGGTCAAGGGCGGCAAGGCCGGCCGGCCCTTCCAGGTCACCATCGACCTCGGTGGGCCGACCGAGCGTGATGTGGACGCTCTCGCCGATGACGAACCGGTGTATGCCGGCCAGGTCATCAGGATCCGCACCACCGGTGGCGGCGGCTGGGGAGACCCGCTCACCCGGCCCTACGACGAGGTGGAGCGGGACCTGCGGTGGGGCAAGGTGTCCTTCGAAGGGGCTCGGGCGGACTACGGCGTCATCGCCACCGGTCCGGCAGACGACCCGGTCATCGATATCCCGGGGTCGGACGAGCTGCGGGCCAGGATGCGGGCGGAGCGGCCAGACGCCGAGCCCTTCTTCGACCGCGGCCCCGGGTACGCCCGGCTGTCTGGGGGCGCGACCGCCAACGAGTACGACTGGGTCTGAGCCACCTCCTCCCCGCGCGGTCGGGTGAGAGCAACCGACACCCTGACGTCGATACCTCTCAGCCGAACCCAACTGGCGCCCCAGGCCCAAGCGGCACGCCCGGTCGAGCAATCGACACCCTGACGTCGACATCTCTCACTCGACCGGGGATCGACACCTCAACGGCAGACGCCGTCAGCGGTCAGAAGGAGTCCGCACGCCCGACGCGGGACGCCTCGTACTCGTCGCACCACCAGAAGTCCGGTACCACCTCGGTCACCGGCACGGCGGCCCGCTCTGCCGCCGAACCGACGAGGTATGCCGCCGCCGCGTCCCGATAGCACGCCAGGCCCATGACTCGCGGGCCACCCGGAGCAGGCCCAGCGAGCCGACAGGTCGCGCAGCCCCGGACGTACCGCCCCGGCCGGCCCGCATCCAGGAAGGCCAGCGCCTCAGCCAGGGAGGTCCGGCCCGCCGAAGAGCCCGCAACACCCTCGCCGGTCGAGGAACCGCCGACCTCGACCGTGCACTCGGCATACCAGGTGATCGTCATCCGCATGACCAGGCGCTCCGGCACGGTCCCCGCGTCGGAGGTCACCAACCCGGGCAAGGTGGCCGTGATGACGCAGTCGACCAGCCCGAGCGCCTCGAACCCCGGCCCGCTGCACTCCACCCCTCGGACGACACCAGACACGGCATACGTGCGTTCGCCGCCCGGCCCGACCAGAGGACTGACCTGCCAGGCCACCGCAACGGTGCCCGCGGCATCGGTGAGGGTGCCAGGGAGGGTGAGCGGGCGCATGGGTCCATCATCACCGCGCACCACCGCTGTCGGTTGCGTCCCGTAGGTTCACCGGTATGACGACTCCGCTCGCCGACGAGGCCAGGGCTGCGCTGCGGGCCCTGGTCGGGCGGGCGGACGCCGACTTCCGCGACGGGCAGCTCGACGCGATCGAGGGTTTGGTGCAGCGGCGCGAACGGGTGCTGGTCGTCCAGCGGACCGGATGGGGGAAGTCGGCGGTGTACTTCGTCGCGACCGCGCTGCTTAGGGCGCGGGGCGCCGGCCCGACTCTGCTCGTCTCACCGCTGCTGGCCCTGATGCGCGACCAAGTTGGCGCGGCGGCGCGGGCGGGCATCCGGGCCGAGTCGATCTCCTCGGCCAACCCGGAGGACTGGGGGAGGGTCCGGGCCGAGCTGCTCGCCGACTCCGTCGACGTCCTCCTGGTCAGCCCGGAGCGGCTCAACAACCCGAGGTTCCGCGACGAGCAGCTGCCCGACCTCGCGGCGCGCTGCGGCCTGCTCGTCGTCGACGAGGCCCACTGCATCAGCGACTGGGGGCACGACTTCCGCCCGGACTACCGGCGGATCCGCGACCTGCTCACCACCTTGCCCGAGCGCACCCCGGTGCTCGCGACGACCGCCACCGCCAACGCCCGGGTGGTGGACGACGTCGTTGAACAGCTCGGCGCGGGCGGGCACGCGGTCTCGACCCAGCGCGGAGGGCTCGCGCGGGACTCGCTGCGGCTGGGGGTCCTGCCGATGGGGACGCCCGAGCAGCGTCTTGCCTGGCTCGTCGCCCACCTGCCCGACCTGCCCGGCAGCGGGATCGTCTATGCGCTCACCGTCGCGGCCGCCGAGGACACCGCGTCGGCGCTGCGTGAGGCCGGGCACGACGTGCGGGCCTACACCGGCCGCACCGACCCCGCCGAGCGCGAGCAGCTCGAGGAGGCGCTGCGCGACAACTCGGTCAAGGCCCTCGTCGCGACCTCGGCGCTCGGGATGGGCTTCGACAAGCCGGACCTCGGCTTCGTCGTCCACCTCGGCGCCCCGTCGTCGCCGGTGGCGTACTACCAGCAGGTCGGCCGGGCCGGCCGGGCCACCGACCGCGCGGACGTCATCCTCCTGCCGGGCACCGAGGACCGCGACATCTGGGCCTACTTCGCGTCGGCGTCGATGCCCCGGCGCGACCAGGCCGAGGCGGTGCTCTCTGCGCTCGCCGCTGCGGACGGGGCAGCGTTGTCCACCCCCGCACTGGAGGCCGCCGTCGACATCCGCCGCACCCGGCTTGAGCTGCTCCTCAAGGTGCTCGATGTCGACGGAGCGGTCCAGCGGGTCTCCGGCGGCTGGGTCGCGACGGGTCAGCCGTGGGTCTACGACACGGCTCGGTACGAGCGGGTCGCTGCCGCGCGCCGGCGCGAGCAAGATCTCATGGTCGGGTACGAGAACTCGACGGTATGCCGGATGCGGGTCCTGCAGGAGGCCCTCGACGACCCGACCGCCGCGGACTGCGGGCGCTGCGATATCTGTGCCGGTCCGTGGTTCGCGACCGAGCTGCCGCCCGGGGCCGTGCGTCTCGCTGCGGCCACCCTCGCCCGGGTCGGCGTCGAGCTCGAGCCCCGGGTCCAGTGGCCGACGGGGATGGACCGGTTCGGCATACCGGTTCGCGGGCGGATCGCACCCGATTCGCGAGCCGAGACCGGACGTGCCCTGGCCCGGCTGACCGACCTCGGGTGGGGTGGGCGGCTCCGTGAGCTGCTGCGCTCCCCCGACGCCCCCGCCCCCGAGCCGGTACTCACCGCCATCGTCGACGTGCTGCGGTCGTGGCCATGGGCGCAGCGGCCGGTGGCTGTGGTCTCGATGCCCTCCCGGACCCGGCCTGCGCTGGTCCGGTCCGTCGCCTCGGGGGTCGCCTCGATCGGTCGACTCCCGTATGCCGGCGAGCTCTCGCTCGTCGAGGGTGGCCCAACCGGAGAGCCTGGTGGGAATAGCGCCTTCCGGCTCGCCGGGGTGTGGGGGCGGCTCGAGGTCGGCGCCGAGCTGCGGGCCGCTCTCGCGGACCTGCGGGGGCCGGTCCTCCTCGTCGACGACCTGGCCGCCTCCCGCTGGACCTTGGCCGTCGCGGCGCGGACGTTGCGGGAGGCGGGGGCCGACGGAGTGCTCCCGCTGGTCCTGGCCGTGGAGGCTTGAGACGTCCTGGCGCGCGAACGCCGTCGTTGTCGACGGTCAACAAGCCCGCGTCGCCTGTCGCTCCTGCGTGGCCGCCGAGAGCCCGGGGCCGCAAGAGCCGTGAAGCTGCCGCGGCCGCCGTGAAGCCGCGGCGCCCGGGGCCGCGGCGCCCGGGGCGGCCGCGGCCGTGAGGCTGCCGCGGCCTCGAGGCAGGGTCAGCGGCGCCCGGACTCGGCGGTTCGCACCGCGAGGTCGATGAGATCGTCGGCCCGCAGGCCCGGCCAGCCGTGGTCGTTGGCGCGCCATACCGCCGGGATTGCCTCGATGCCATATCGCGCTCCGAGGAGGGCACCGGCGATCGCCGCCACGGTGTCGGTGTCATCCCCGATCCGGACCGCCGCCTGCAGCGCTCGCTCGAGGTGACCCGGCTGGCTCCCGGACGCCGAGGTAGACGACGCCTCCTCCGGCTCGACGGCGGCGCACCGCGACGTTGTACCGCGCGGGGGCGGTGCGCGTCCTGCACGCGCCGATGTTGCGGCCGCAGCCAGGGTCGGATTCCTGATCCTCGTCATGCGGCGGCGCCTGGCTGGCTTCCAGGGTCGCTCGGCGTGCACTCAAACGTGCAGTATGCCGATCTGCGCCCGGCATACTGGGACAATTCGGGCGCGAAACGGGACTATTGCACGTTTGAATGCGCGGGGTGGGTTCCAGCGGCGGGGCGGGTTCCACCGCGTGGCTGGTTCCAACACAGTGCGGGGGCTCCAGCGCGTGGCTGGTTCCGCGCGGTGCAGGTTCCGGCGGCGGGGCGAGGCGCAGGGCGGGAACGAGGCGCAAGGCGGGAGCGACGTGCAGGGCGAGGCGCAGGGCGGGAGCTGGCCCGGCAAGGAGAACCGGGTCCTGCTCCCGCCTCACGTCCGCGCCCCCAACCCGGCGTTCAAACGTGCAGTACGCCGATCCGCGCCCGGCATACTGGGGCAATTCGGGCGCGGATCGGGACTATTGCACGTTTGAATGCGCGAGGCGGGGTCCAGCGCGGGGCGGTGACCAGCGCGGGGCGGGTTCCAGCGCGGGGGAGTCCAGCGCGGGGCGGGGCGCCGCGCGGGAGCTGGCCCGGCAAGGAGAACCGGGTCCTGCTCCCGCCTCACGTCCGCGCCCCCAACCCGGGCATTCAAACGTGCAGTACGCCGATCCGCGCCCGGCATACTGGGGCAATTCGGGCGCGGATCGGGACTATTGCACGTTTGAATGCGCGAGGACGGTCAAAGGGGGTGGGTTCCGGCGACAGAGCGAGGCGCAAGGCGAGAACGAGGCGCAGGGCTACCGGTGGGCGGGGGCGAAACCGGCCGCCCCGCCGCGGAGCCGCCACGCGATCACGGCCACGTGCAGCGCCGTCCGCGCCACCGGGGAGTCCAGGTCGAGCCCGAGCAGCGACTCCAGCCGGGCCAGCCGGTCGTAGAGCGTCTGCCGCTGCACGCCCAGCGCCGCGGCGGTGGCGAGCTTGTTGCCGCCGGTACCGAGGTACGCCTCGATCGTCGGGAGCAGCCCGCGTCGGCGCCGGGCGTCATACTCCAGGACTGCACCGAGCTGGGAGTCGACGAAGGCAGAGAGCTCCGGCGACCCCAAGGCGCTGACGAGGAGCCGCTCGAGTGCAACCTCCCGGGTCAGCAGGACGAAGCCGGCCTCCCCCGGCACCCGGACCTGGCCGACCAGGGCCACCGTCGCGCGCACCTCGGCGACCCGGTCCCGCACCGCGACCAGGTCAGCGGCAGGCTCCCCCACCACCACCCCACGAACCGCGCCGGCTCCGCGCCGGGAGAGCGGCCGGTCGACCGCGGCCAACAGGCGGCTCCCGAGCGCCGCGCCGGACCGCGCCGCTCCCAAAGGAACCGGCACCACGACGAGCACGGCACCCGGGATGTCGCCGGCCACCGCCGCCCCGAACTCCCGCCGCGCCGCGTCTTCGACGGGCGCCACTGCCGCGGCCAGGTCCACCGAGGACACCTCCACGGCAAGCGGGACGAGCACCCGACCAGACCCCGGCGACAGGCCCACCCGCCCCGCCGCGCGAGCGACCGCCGCCTCGTCCACCGGCGCCGGCCCGGTGAGCGCCCGCGCGAGCACGCGCCGGGCGATGGCACGCGAGCCGATGGTCGCGTCCGCGCGTCCGACGACGACCGCGAGTATGCCGACCGCGCGCAGCAGCGCAACGCGCCCCGACTCGGTGGTCGCCTCGCAGCACAGCCGGCCCCAGACCCGGCCGGCCACGACGATGTCGGCGGCGGCGGGCAGGTCCGGCGGGGCGCCCGCACTCTCGGCGACCATCCCGCCGGCGGTGTCGGTGAGCCGGACCGGCGCCCCGACGACCGAGGCGATCTCGGCGAGCAGACCGTCGAGCCCGACCCCGTCGGACATGGCGCGCAGCAAGCTGTCGGTGAGCCGCTCCCCGGCCCGCAGCGAGGCGACCTCGCTGTCGAGGAGCAGCTCGTGGACCGCCTCGGTCATCGCGACGAAGGGCACCACAGCGTGGAAGGCGACCACCGCGATATCCCGCTCCGAGGCCCGCTCGACCAGCGCCGGTGGCACGTGGTCGAAGGTCCGCCCCAGCTCCAGGCAGACCCCGGCCACCCCCTTGTCGGCGAGGGAGTCGACATACCGCCGGAGCCGCTCCGGGGACTGGCCGACCAGACCCAGCCCAGTGGTGAGCAGGAGCTCCTGACCCTGGAGCAGCGGGCCGATCTCGTAGATCTCCGACGTGTGCACCCACCGGACCAGGCGCAGCCCGGTCGACGCGGGCGTCAGCAGCACCGGAGCGGCAGACCGGACGACCGGCACCGCAAGGACGTCCACGACGGTGAGCATGGGCCCCATGGTGACCCTTAGTTGACAGAGTGTCCAGAAGCGGCACAGCACTGTCGTATTCCATGCCTCTTGTGGCCCAGGTCACCCGCCGGTCCAATGGAGCCACACCGCCCTACGGGGCACCCAGTCGTTGGAGGTCCGCATGTCCTTCGCCCGCCATTTCACCCGCCGCGCCGCCCTCTCGTTGCTCGCCGGCGCCACCGCCGTCGCCCTCGCCGCCTGCGGCGGGAACACCGGCTCACCCGAGCCGGCGGCGAGCACCCCGTCCGGCACCGGGTCGTCGGCCGCTGCCGCCAAGGTCAAGGTCTTCGGCGCCTTCGCCACCCCGATCGAGGAGCCCTGGGACGGCGTGATCCACCAGGCCCTGCAGAAGCTGGCCACCGAGGGCGTCATCGACTACAAGCACGCCGACAACATCGGCTACGACGGCGGCATGGAGCGCACCCTGCGCGAGATCGCCACCACCGACAAGCCCGACATCATCATCGGCGACGCCTTCGGCAACGAGGCTCCGGTCCGCGCGGTTGCCAAGGACTTCCCAGATATCGCCTTCGCCTTCGGCTCCGGCGAGGCCGAGGTCGCACCCAACTTCTCGGTCTTCGACAACTGGATCCACGACCCGGCCTACCTCGCGGGCATGCTCGCGGGCGGCACGACCAGGTCCAACACCGTCGGGGTCGTCGGCGGTATGCCGGTCCCGGAGGTCAACCGGATCATCAACGCCTTCATCGCGGGGGCCCAGTCGACCAACCCGAAGGTCGTCGTCAAGGTCGCCTTCATCAACTCGTGGTTCGACCCGGCGAAGGCCAAGCAGGCCGCGCTGGCCCAGGTCGCGGCCGGCGCCGACGTCCTCTTCGCCGAGCGCGCCGGCGTCATCGAGGCCGCCAAGGAGAAGGGTCTGCTGTCGATCGGCTGCATGGGTGACCAGAAGTCCACCGCGCCGGAGTCGGTCATGGCCAGTGTCACGTGGACCATGGAGCCGACCGTCCGGGCCGTCATCGCGGCGGTCCAGAAGAAGTCCTTCGCGGCCTCGAACCTCAAGGACTACTCGTTCATGAAGAACGGTGGGTCGGCGCTCACGGACCTCAACACCGCCGTCAAGGGCGGCATCCCGGCCGACCTCATCGCCAAGATCGACGCCAAGAAGGCCGAGCTCACCTCGGGCGCCTTCACCACGCCGGTGGACGAGAAGACCCCGGCCGGCTCGGTCGGCGGGATGTGACGAGCACACCACCTGTGGGCACGACCCCTCTCGTCGCGCTGCACGGGATCAGGAAGTCGTATGGCGACCTGCTGGTCAACGACGGCGTCGACCTTGACGTTCGCCCTGGGGAGATCCATGCCATCCTCGGGGAGAATGGCGCCGGCAAGACCACCCTCATGCGGGTCATCTACGGCCTGACCACCCCCGACGCCGGACGCATCGAGGTCGGCGGCGCGCCGGTGTCGATCGCCAGCCCGCGCGATGCCATCGCCGCGGGGATCGGGATGGTCACCCAGCACTTCGCCCTGGTCCGCCCGATGACAGTGCTGGAGAACGTCCTGCTCTCCAGCGCCGGGCTCGGGCCCCCCGACACCGAGGGCGCCCGGCGCCGGTTCGCCGAGGCGACCGAGCTGCTCGGGGTCGACATCGACCCCGACGTCCGCATCGAGGACCTCTCGGTCGGCGAGCAGCAGCGGGTCGAGATCGCCAAGACGCTCTACCAGGGCGCCCGGGTGCTCATCCTCGACGAGCCGACGGCGGTGCTGGTCCCCCAGGACGCCCGCGCGCTCTTCGACGCCCTGCGGCGGCTCACCGCCTCAGGTCTCGGGGTGCTCTTCATCAGCCACAAGCTCCACGAGGTCGCCGAGATCAGCCACCGGGTCTCGGTGCTGCGTCAGGGCCGGATCGTCGACACTCGCCCCACCGGCAGCTCCACCCCCGCCGAGCTGGCCGAGCTCATGGTCGGCCGTAGCGTCGCCGCGGTGCTCCGCGACGAGCGCCGGGTCGGCCCCGGTCCGAGCAACGACGAGGCGGTCGTCATCGCCGTCGAGCACGTCAGCCTCGACGGCTCGACCGGCAAGAGGCTCCTCGACGATGTCGACCTGCGGGTCCACCGCGGCGAGATCCTCGCCATCGCCGGAGTGTCCGGCAACGGCCAGCGCGAGCTCGCCGACATCCTCTCCGGGATGCGTATGCCGTCCAGCGGCCACGTGCGGGTCGGCCGTCAGGACATCACCGGCGCGACACCGACGCAGGTCGTGGCGTGCGGGCTCGGGCGGATCCCCGAGGACCGGCACGGCAGCGTCGTCGACGACCTCTCGGTCGAGGAGAACCTCGTCCTGGAGGACCTCGGACAGTTCCGGCGCGGGCCCTTCCTCGACAAGCGGGCCATCCGGCGCCGAGCCGAGGAGCTCATCGCCCGGTTCGCCATCAAGGCGGCGCCGACCGACCGCATCGGCGGCCTCTCCGGCGGGAACATGCAGAAGGTCCTCCTGGCTCGGGTCCTCGCGAAGGACCCCCGGGCGATCCTCGTGGCCCAACCGACCCGGGGACTCGACGTCGGCGCCGGCGAGTACGTCCACCAGCAGCTCCTCGCCCGCCGGGCGGACGGGGCCGCGATCCTGCTCATCAGCGAGGACCTCGACGAGATCCTCGCCCTCGCCGACCGGGTCGCGGTGATCTTCGACGGCGCGATCATGGGCATCGTCGACGCCGCGACGACGACGCGCGCCGAGCTCGGCCTGATGATGGCCGGCACCCCCCAGCAGGCCCTCGGCGGTGCCGCATGAGAATGCTCCTGCGCGGCACCGCCCCCAGGTGGCTCACCCCCGCCCTCGTCGCCCTCGCGGCCGTCCTCACCCTGGCCCTGACCGCCGGACCCATCCGGCTCGGCGGCGCCAGCCCAGGCGCAGCCTTCACGTACTACCTGGTCCGGCCGCTGACCACGTCATACACCGTGCTTGAGGTACTCCTGGCGAGCACGCCACTGATCTTCACCGGGCTGGCCGCGCTGGTCGCCTTCCGGTCCGGCTACTACAACATCGGCGGCGAGGGGCAGTTCATCGCCGGAGCGATCGCGGTGACCGCCGTGACCCTGGCCTTCCCGGCGCTCCCGCTGGTCGTGTCACTGCCGCTCGGTCTGGTCGCCGGCGCGGTCGCGGGCGCGGCGTGGGGGCTCATCCCCGCCGTGCTGCGGGTCCGCCGCGGCATCGACGAGGTCGTGACAACCCTGCTGCTCAACCCGGTCGCCCTGCTCCTGCTCCAAGGGCTGCTCAACGGCCCGTGGCGCAACCCCACCAACCAGTTCCCCGAGTCCGCCCCGGTCGGGGCCGGGTGGGAGCTGCCCCGGATCGTCGGCGGGTCCCGCCTCCACCTCGGGTATGTCGTCGCGCTGGTCCTCGCGGTCCTCGCCTGGGTCGTCCTCACCCAGACCCGGGTCGGGCTAACCAGCCGCGCCGTCGGCCTGGCCCCCAAGGGTGCCGCCTTCTCCGGCATCCCGATCCGGCGGACCCTCCTCGGTGCCGCCCTCGCCAGCGCCGCGCTGGCCGGCGCCGGTGGCGCGGTCCAGGTCCTCGGCCTGCAACACCGGCTCACCGCCGAGGTGTCGACCGGCTTCGGGTACACCGGCATCGTCGTCGCCACCCTCGCCGCCTTGTCGGTGCCCGCCGCGATCGCCGTCGCCACCCTGCTCGCCGATATCACCGTCGGCGCGGAGTCGGCGGCCCGGGCCCTCCAGCTGCCGCCGCAGATGGGCAAGGTCGTCACCGCCACCCTGCTGCTCTGCTCGGTCGGGGTCCTCGTCTTCCGGCACTACACCCTCGCCCTCCGGGGCCGGCGACGCGGGGCCCGCGCGGCGGGGGGAGCGTCATGAACCTCATCGCCCTCTTCGCGGCCACCCTGGTCACCGTCACGCCGCTGCTCTACGCGACGATCGGCGAGATCCTCTGCGAGCGCGCCGGGGTGCTCAACCTCGGCATCGAAGGAACGATGTATGCCGGTGCCTTCGTCGGCTTCGCCATCACCGCGGCGACGGGGTCGATCGGCGTCGGGCTGCTCGCGGCCGTGGTCGCCGGAGCCCTGGCCGGCCTGCTCATGGGGCTGCTCACGGTCTCGCTCGGGGTCAACCAGCATGTCGCCGGGATCGGGACGACCCTGCTGCTCATCGGCCTGTCCGAGTTCGTCAACCGGCTCCGGTTCGGGGGTGGCACGCTGACCCAGGTCCCAAAGATGGACCTGCTCTTCCCCGGCGTGCCCTTCCTCGAGATGTACGCCCTCACCCTCGTCGCCTTCGCCGTCGTCGCCCCGCTGACCTGGTGGGTGCTCCGCTCGACCGGGGCGGGGCTGCGGCTGCGGGCGGTCGGGGAGAACCCCGAGGCGGCGGATGCGGCCGGGATCAATGTCTCCCGAACGAGGTATGCCGCCCTCGTCGTCGGCGGCGCGCTGATGGCGGTCGGCGGGGCCTTCCTCACCCTCGCGGTGCTCGGGACGTTCACGCTCAATATCACCAACGGGCGCGGCTGGGTGGCGATCGCCCTGGTCATCTTCGCCCGGTGGCGGATCGGGCCGGCGGTGCTCGGTGGCCTGCTCTTCGCGGTCATCGACGCGGGGCAGCTCCAGCTGGCGATCATGCCCGCCTTCGCCCACGTCCCCCGCGAGCTGCTCATCGCTCTGCCCTATCTCGTCGTCATCGCCGCCCTGGCGCTGGCCGGGGAGGGACTGCGCTATCCCGGGGCCTATCTCAAGCCCTATCGACGCATCTGACCCCAGCGCCCCCGCGCCCGGTCGAGTGCCCGGCGCCCCGACCTCGTGACCGTCATCTGCTCGATCCGACCCGCACGACAGGAGAAGCCCGTGCACGACGACTCTCGCCTCCTCGAGCTGGCCATCGCCCAGGCCCGGGAAGGGCTCGCCGAGGGCGGCATCCCCATCGGCGCGGCGCTGGTGGGGGATGACGGCACCGTGCTCGGGGTCGGCCACAACCGCAGGGTCCAGCTCGGCAGCGCGATCCGGCACGGCGAGACCGACGCCCTCGAGCGGGCCGGCCGACTCCCGGCAGCGGTGTATGCGCGGTCGACGATGTACACGACGCTCTCGCCCTGCCACATGTGCACCGGCGCGATCCTCCTCTACGGCATACCTCGAGTCGTTATCGGGGAGAACCGCACCTTCCTCGGCGCGGAGGACCTGCTGCGGGCCAATGGCGTCGAGGTCGTCAACCTCGACTCGGCCGAGTGCGTCCAGCTGATGACCGACTTCATCGCCGCCAACCCCGCGCTGTGGAACGAGGACATCGGCGTCGAGGACTGACCGACCCGCACACAAAGGGGTCCGCGTTCCCGGACTGCCCACCGAAAATTGATGCGCTGGACAGGGTTAGACTTCCGTTACGTGAACCCGCTGATCGACAGCCCGGTCCTGCTGCTGTTCGTCCTCCTCGCCGTGGGAACGGCGCTCGGCTCGATCCGGATCAGGGGCGTCGCGGTCGGCCCGGCCGCGGTCCTCTTCTGCGCCCTCGCCTTCTCGGCGGTCAATACGAAAATGGCGTTGCCCGAGGCTCTGGGGACCTTCGGGCTCGCGGTCTTCGCCTACAGCATCGGCGTCACTGCCGGGCCCTCCTTCTTCACCTCGCTGCGCCGCGGCGCCCGGCCGGTCGCAACGGTGGCCGCGACCCTGGTCATCCTCGGCGGGGTCACCGTGGCCCTGGCCACGCTGCTCGGCCTCGACGCCGGCACCGCGGCCGGCCTGTATGCCGGTGCGGGCACCAACACCCCGGGCCTGGCCGCCGCGGTGGTCCGGCTCGGGGGGTCACCGGAGCCGACCGTCGGGTACTCCATCAGCTATATCGGCGGGGTCGTCATCATGCTCATGGCGGCCGCGTGGACCCTGCGGCGAGACTCGGACGACCCCACGGTCTCGGAGGCCGAGGCACCCACCGAGATCCACAATGCGACGATCAAGGTCCAGCATGACAACGTCATGTCGGTCCGCGAGCTGACCTACACGCCATACGGGCGGGTGATCTTCTCCCGGTACCAAGGGGAGGACGGGGTCGTCCGGATGACCGACGGTGCCACCGTGCTGCGCCCCGGGGACCGGGTCCTTGCCATCGGACCCGACGAGGCGGTGCGGCATATCACCAAGCAGCTCGGCCGCCGGTCCAAGATGGCGCTGCACCTCGAGCGGACCGAGCTCGACTACCGCCGGATCGTCCTGTCCCGCAAGGCGCTCTTCGGCCGCACCGTCAAGGACCTCGGCCTGTGGGAACGGTTCAGCGCCCGGCCGACCCGGGTCCGCCGGGCCGACCAGGACTTCCTCGCCACCGACGACTTCGTGCTCCAGGCCGGCGACCGGATCCGCGTCGCGGCCCCCCGGGACCGGATGGGCGATGTCGCGAAGTACCTCGGCGACTCCGAGCACGGCACCTCCGATATCAACCCGCTTGGCCTGGCCATCGGGCTCGCGGCGGGCCTGCTGCTCGGGCTGGTTCCGATCGCCATCCCGGCGCTGGGCAATCTCACCCTCGGCTCGGCCGCCGGACCGCTCATCGTTGGGTTGGCCCTCGGCCGGATCGGGCGCAGCGGTCCGGTCGTCTGGACCCTGCCGCACCAGGCGTCGGAGACCCTCACCCAGCTCGGCCTGCTCCTCTTCCTCGCGTATGCCGGTGGGCGGGCCGGGTCGCAGTTCATCACCGCGGTGAAGAGTCCCCTCGGGCTCAAGCTCCTCGCCGCGGGGATCGTCATCACCGGGCTGCACGCACTTGCCCTGCTGCTCGGCGGCCGGTACCTCATGTCCAGCCTCGGGCCACGCCTGGCCGGCATCATGGCCGGTTCGCAAACCCAACCCGCGATCCTCGCCTACGCCAACGACACGACCCGCTTCGACGCCCGAGTGTCGCTCGGGTACGCGCTGGTCTACCCCGTCGCGATGGTGACGAAGATCCTCGTCTGTCAGATCCTCACGATGATCTGAGCGGTCACTGGACGACGGGCTGCCCGGCGCTCTGCCAGGCGCCGATCCCGCCGCCGAGGTGGAAGACGTGGGTGAACCCGGAGCTGAGCATCGCCTGCATGGCCACGCCGGACCGGTTGCCGCTGCGGCAGTACAGCGCGTATGCCGCCCCCTTGTCGAGCGCCCCGATCTTCGTCGCGAAGTCGGCCGCCTCGACGTCGATATTCGTCGCCCCGGCGATATGGCCGGCGGCGAACTCGGCGGGGGTCCGGACGTCGACGAGCACGGCCTTCTTCATCGCCAGGGCGGCCGCGAAGGTGGCCCCGTCGACGGTCGAGCCCGAGGCGGGCAGCGCGGTCGCCGGAGCAACGGCCGGGGTACCCGAGCCCCCCGAGGACGAGGAGCATCCGGACACCAGGGCCGAGGCGGGGGCGAGGACGAGAACGACGGCAGCGGCGAGGCCGGCGAGGCGACGGGTCGACATACCGTGGATTATACCCCAGGGGGTATGTGGGCTGGCAGGAGGACACGAGTGGTGACGGACACCTCCGTCACCACCTGACGACGTAGTCCCCCATCAACCCTGAGACTGTTACCTGGCATCCCGTACACCGTCGTCAGGAGGAGCCACCGTGAGCGGACCGCTGGACGGCATCGTCGTCGTCGATCTCTCCCGTGCACTCGCAGGCCCGCACGCCGCCATGATGCTGGGCGACCTCGGGGCGCGGGTCATCAAGGTCGAGAGCCCCGGCGGCGGGGACGACACCCGCGGCTACGGCCCGCCCTTCGTCGGCCCGGACGACGAGCCGGTCTCGACGTACTACCTCAGCGCCAACCGCAACAAGGAGTCGATCACCCTCGACCTCAAGGCGCCGGATGGTCAGGACGTCCTCACCCGGCTGGTGCGTCACGGCGATGTCCTCGTCGAGAACTTCCGCCCGGGCGTGCTCGACCGGCTCGGCTTCACCGTCGAGCGGCTGCACGAGATCAACCCGCGCCTGGTCATCGTCAAGATCAGCGGCTTCGGCGAGGACGGGCCCCAGGGCGGTCGCGCCGGCTACGACCAGATCGCCCAGGGTGAGGCCGGCCTGATGTCGCTGACCGGCAGCGGGCCGAACGACCCGCAGCGCGTCGGCGTCGCCATCGCCGACCTCGTCTCCGGCCATAACGCCGTCATCGGCACCCTCGCCGCCCTGCACGAGCGGACCCGGACCGGCCGCGGCCGCCTGGTCCGGACCTCGCTGCTCGCCGGGGTCATCGGTGTCCACGCCTTCCAGGGGACGGCCTACACGGTGGCCAAGCAGGTGCCGCGCGCCCAGGGCAACCACCACCCGGCGATCGCGCCATACGGCCTGTTCCACTGCAAGGGCGGGATGGTCCAGATCGCCTGTGGCGCCGAGGGCCTGTGGGTCAAGCTCGCCGCGTCGCTCGGCATGGATCCGGCCGAGGAGGGCTTTGCGACCAACGCCGAGCGCGTCGTCAACCGGGTCCGACTCGCCGAACGGATCGACGCGCTGCTGTCGGAGCGGGATGTCGACGAGGTCCTCGCGTTGCTCAATGCAGCCGGCGTGCCAGGGGGGGAGGTCCGCAGCATCGACCGGGTGTACGACTGGGACCAGACCCGCAGCCAGCACCTCGTCATCGAGGTCGACCACCCGGTGCTCGGCACCATCGAGCTCCCGGGCCCGCCGCTGCGCTTCGACGACAACCCGTACGCCGGGGGCCGCGAGCGGCACCTGGCCCCGCCTCGGTTGGGCGAGCACAACGACTCGGTCCGGGCTTGGCTCGACGACCTCGACGGTGTCGATGGTCTGGGCGGACGAGGGCTTGGCGACTCGGATGGCTGAGCCTGGCTCGAAGCCCCGGCGGTACGGAGCGCTCGAGCTCATCCAGACCGTCGTCGACCCAGGGAGCTGGGTCGGGTGGGACGGCCCGCCTGCCGAGGTGGCTGCGCCAGGCAGCGCGTATGCCGCAGAGCTGGCCGAGGCCGCCATACGCTCTGGCACCGACGAGGCGATCATCACCGGCGAGGCGACCCTCAAGGGACGCCGGATCGCGGTCGTTGCCGGGGAGTTCCGCTTCCTCGCCGGGTCGATCGGGGTGGTCGCGGCAGAGCGGATCGTCCTGGCCTTCGAGCGGGCCCAGCGTGAGGGCCTGCCGGTCTTCGCGGCGCCGAGCTCGGGCGGGACCCGGATGCAGGAGGGCACGCTCGCCTTCCTCGGCATGGTGAAGATCTCGGCGGCGGTCTCGGCCTTCAAGGAGGCCGGCCTGCCGTATGTCGTCTACCTACGGCACCCGACGACCGGAGGCGTCTTCGCGTCCTGGGGGTCGCTCGGCCACGTCACGGTCGCCGAGCCGGGGGCGCTCGTCGGCTTCCTCGGGCCTCGGGTCTTCGAGGCGCTGTACGGCCACCCCTTCCCCGAGGGCGTCCAGACCTCCGAGAACCTCCACGAGCACGGGCTCATCGACGCCGTCCTGCCCGTCGAGGGGCTGCGCGATATCGCCCACACGACGTTGAACCTGCTCGTTGCTCCGCGCGAGGAACACCCCGAGGTCTTCGAGCTGCCTCGAGAACCGCTGCCCGACATCCCCGCGTGGGAGTCGATCACCCGGTCGCGCCGGGCCGAGCGCCCCAGCGTCCGGGCGCTGCTCAAGCTCGGAGCGACGGACGTCATACCGCTGCATGGGACCAACCAGGGCGAGTACGACCCGGCCCTGATGCTCGCGCTCGCCCGCTTCGGCGGCGCAGCCTGCGTGGTCCTCGGCCAGAACCGGCGCGGTCAGAGCGTCGAGCGTCCGCTGACGCCGTCCGGGCTGCGGGCCGCCCGACGGGGCATCCGGCTGGCCCACGAGCTCAAGCTGCCACTCGTCAGCGTCATCGACACGGCGGGCGCGGCCCTGTCCAAGGAGGCCGAGGAGGGTGGGCTGGCCGGAGAGATCGCCCGATGCCTCTCCGAGCTGGTCATGCTCGACGCCCCAACGATTTGCGTCCTCCTCGGTGAGGGGACCGGCGGCGGAGCCCTGGCGCTGCTCCCAGCGGACAAGGTGATCTGCGCACAGCATTCGTGGCTGTCGCCGCTGCCGCCCGAGGGTGCCGCCGCCATCCTCTACCGCGACCCGACCCGGGCGCCGGAGCTCGCCGCCGCCCAGGGGGTACGGTCGGTCGACCTGCTCAACAACGGCATCGTCGACCGGGTGGTGGCCGAGCAGCCCGATGCGGCAGACGAGCCGGAGGCTTTCTGCCGCAGGCTTTCTCATGTCCTCCAGTACGAGCTGGCCAAGCTGCTGACCCAGGATCCCCAGGACCGACTGGCGGTCAGGCTCGCGCGCTATCGCCACCTCGGCTAGCGTTCGAGGGTGCCCGACCAGTCCGCCAGCCTCGACCGCCCCATGAAAGCGCCCGCGATCGTCATCGCGAAGGGCGCGACCGCGGGCGAGGCCTTCGTCACGGTCGCCTGGTCCTGCCTGAACCACCTGGCGCACAACGAGGCCGTCTTTCTCAGCACCCGCGACCCTGAGGCTCTCCACCAGCTGCGGGTGGCGGCGCGGCGGCTCCGCTCGGACTTTTCGGTTTTCCGGCCGGTATGGCGGATGGACCCCGCTGGTGGGCGACTGAAGGCCGACCTGCGCGCCCGGGCGCTCCCGTTCGGGACGCTTCGAGACCTCGATGTTCTGCTCGAGTCCGTTTTCCACGAGGAGACTGCGGCCAGCGACCCGGCTCTGCGCGCGATGCGCGAGCAGCTGATCCGCGAGCAGGCAGTGGCCAGCGAACAGGCGGCGAGCAACCTCGAGAGTGTGGCCTGGAAGCGGCTCGTCTCCGAGCTGACCCACTGGGTGCAGCAGGGCAGCTGGTCGCGCGCCAAGAAGAACCCCGCGCGGGACCGGTCGGCGAAGTACCAGGCGCGTCGCTCACTCGGGCGGCTGCGCGACCGGGTCGACTCGCTTGGCACCGACCTCGCCGAGCGAACCCCCGCCGAACGCCACCAGGTGCGCATCGAGGGCAAGAAGCTGAGGTATGGCGCGGAGTTCCTCGGCTCCCTGTACCCCAAGAAGACCCTGGAACACGATGCGCTGATCGTTGCCCTCCAGTCGATGCAGGAACACCTGGGGACGCTCAACGACCTCGCCACCGCTCGGACCTACTGGTCGCGGACCTTGCTGCCCGAGCCCTCGTTCATCGCGGAGGCGGAGGCGGCGCACCTGTCGGCAGCCGTCGTCGCCCGCGCCGAGGTCTTGGACGTTCCCCCGTTCTGGGAGTAGGACCGCCGGCGACGCGAGCGCCGCGCGCGCGAGCGGGCCTGGATGGCCCACAACGAGGCGGCCAACCTGGCCGCTGCCCAGCCGCACACAGCCGCCGCCGCTCTGCCCAGCCCCACCCGGCCGCCCTCTCGACCCACCACCACGGCCAACCAGCCCACCCGGCCGCTACCTACCCGCACACAGCCGCCGCCGGTGTGCCCAGCCCCACCCTGCCAAGCCCTACCCGGCCGCCACCCTGCCAAGCGCTACCCGGCTGTCCCTCTCCACCTACCACCACGGCCAACCAACCCACCCGGCCGCCGCCCTGCAGCACCCTCCGGCGGCCCTATGCCGTGCTCCACATCTTGACGCAACAGCCCCTTGCGCCCGCTGGTGAAGCAAAGAGCCGCTGCTCCGGCCGGTGAAGCAGAGGGCTACTGCTCCAGCCGGCGAAGCAAAGAGCCACTGCTCCAGCCCGTGAAGCAGAGGGCCACTGCTCCCGCTGGTGAAGCAAAGAGTCACTGCTCCAGCCCGTGAAGCAGAGGGCCACTGCACCGAAATGTGGAGCACGGCATAAGTGCTGCAAGAGGACCTCTCACCCCGAAGGTGGTGCCCACCGGAGCCAGCCGACAGGTGAGCCGGCCACCCGGCCACCCAGCCGCCCAGGCCCTCGGACGATCCGGCCAGGCCCTCGGACGATCCAGCCAGGCCCTCGGACGATTCAGCCAGGCACTCGGACGATCCAGCCAGGCCCTGACGATCCGGCAGGGGCCTCAAACGATCCGGCCAGGCCTCGGACGACCCAGCGTGCGGCCGATCACTCGACCCGGAGACCACCCCGACCCGCACACCATCCGACCCGCAGGCGGCCCGCCCAACACGTGCCATTCGCACGGCCCGCGCACGGGTGGCGCGGCCTGCGCAAGGGAAGGGCGGCCTCGAACCTGACAACGGGGCAGGCGTCTTTGGGCAGGGTTCGCCAACGAAAGGCCGGAGACGCCGGAACTAGGCTCGCAGAGCGGCCGGACCCCGACAGAGGACCCGCCGCCACGCCGTTGGACAATGACGCGACGGACCGCGACGTGACGAACCACGGGGCGGCGAGCGATGACGCGACGAAGCGCGAAGGAGTAGGCCGATGCGGGTCCTGGTGGCCTTGGGCGGCAACGCCATGACCAGCCCGGAGGGCTCAGCCACCCCTGAGGCCCAGCGCACCGCCATCGCCGGCGCCATGGAGTGCGTGGCCGATCTCGTCGCCGCCGGGCACGAGGTCGTCATCACCCACGGCAACGGCCCCCAGGTCGGCAACCTGCTGGTCAAGAACGAGCTCGCCGCGAACGTCGTCCCCCCGGTCCCGCTGGACTGGAACGGCGCCCAGACCCAGGGCACCATCGGCTTCACCGTCATGAACACCCTCGAGCCGGCCCTCATCCGCCGCGGCTGCCCGCGCCCGACCGCAGCCGTCGTGACTAGGACCCTCGTCAACGGCGACGACCCCGGGTTCACCCACCCGACCAAGCCGGTCGGGCGGTTCCTGCCCTACGAGGATGCCCGGCCGCTCATCGAGCACGGCCAGATCTGGGAGGACCGCGGCGAGAAGGGCTGGCGCCGCGTCGTCGCCTCACCCGAGCCGCTCGAAGTCATCGACACCCACACAGTCCGGACTCTCCTCGCCGCCGGCTATGTCGTGACGGCCGCCGGCGGTGGCGGCATACCGGTCGTCCGGGACGCCGACGGGCAGCTCCGTGGCGTCGAGGCGGTCATCGACAAGGACCTCACCGCTGCCATCCTGGCGCGCTCCCTGGACGCGGACGTCCTCGTCATCGCGACCGACGTCGACCACGCCATCGTGGGGTACGGAACCGCCGACGCCCAGCCCCTCGGCGTGGTCACCCCCGCGCAGATGCGCGAGTATGCCGCTGCCGGCCACTTCGCCTCGGGCTCGATGGGCCCCAAGGTCGAGGCGGCCGTCCGCTTCGTCGAGTCCGGCGGGCACCGCAGCGTCATCACCTCGCTAGCCCATATCGCGGAAGCCGTGACCGGCGCATACGGCACGTGCATCGAGAGCTGAGCGCCATACCTGCTTGACCCGCCAGACCCAACCGACACCAGAAGGGTGACTCAAGTGCCAGAGCCGATCGAGGTCCGCAAGGTCCCGCTGCACACCGTGTCCGACGCGAGCGAGCTCGCCAAGCTCATCGACGACGGGGTCATGGAGGCCAGCCGCGTCATCGCCGTCATCGGCAAGACCGAGGGCAACGGCGGCGTCAACGACTACACCCGGATCATCGCCGACCGGGCGTTCCGTGAGGTCCTCATCGCCAAGGGCGCTGACCCCGAGAAGGTCTCGCAGGTGCCGATCGTCTGGTCCGGCGGCACCGACGGCGTCATCAGCCCGCACGCGACAATCTTCGCCACTCTCGCGCCCGAGAAGGCCGAGCAGACAGACGAACCGCGCCTCACCGTCGGCTTCGCCATGAGCGAGCACCTCCTCCCCGAGGAGATCGGCTACCGACCGATGATCGAGAAGGTCGCCGCCGCCGTCCGCGTCGCCATGGAGCGGGCCGGCATCACCGACCCGAAGGACGTCCACTACGTCCAGACGAAGACCCCGCTGCTGACTATCCACACCATCCGCGACGCGAAGTCCCGCGGGAAGAAGGTCTGGACCGAGGGCACCCACGAGTCGATGGACCTGTCGAACGGCTGCACCGCGCTCGGCATCGCCGTCGCGCTGGGCGAGATCCAGATGCCCGAGGACTCCCAGGTCCTGCACGACCGGTCGATCTACTCCTCGGTCTCCTCCTGCTCCTCAGGCGTCGAGCTCGACCAGGCCCAGGTCGTCGTCGTCGGCAACGCCCGCGGGGTCGGGGGCCGGTACCGGATCGGGCACTCGGTCATGCGCGACGCGCTCGACGCCGACGGCATCTGGGAGGCCATCAAGGACGCCGGGCTCGAGCTGCCCGACCGCCCGCACTGGACCGACCTGCAGGGCCGCCTCGTCAACGTCTTCCTCAAGTGCGAGGCCTCCGGCGACGGCCAGGTCCACGGCCGCCGCAACGCCATGCTCGACGACTCCGACGTGCACTGGCACCGTCAGATCAAGTCGTGCGTCGGCGGCGTGACCGCGTCGGTGACCGGCGACCCGGCCGCCTTCGTCTCCGTCTCGGCGGCTCACCAGGGCCCGGACGGCGGCGGCCCGGTCGCGGCGATCGTCGACCTCGGGACCGGCGACCCCACCGGGTACCGCTGGACGCGTTCCTGAGCACGGCCGCCCGGTCCTGCTCCCTCCCTCCTCGGCCGCGGTGCGGCCCGCGGAGCAGGGCCGGGTGTATGCCGTCCCGCCGCCTCGCCGCCCACAGCGGTCGGCGGCCTGACTGCTAGAGCGCCGTCGGGTAGTACAGGAGCGAGCGGTCCAGGCCTTGGGCCAGCACGGCGCCGGCGTTGCGGAAGAGCGTGGCATTGGCCTGGTTCCGCGGCACGACGCCGGGGTTGCCCTCCTCCTTCAGCTTGGACTCGGCTGCGACCGTCGCCCAGTCGCCCGCGGCGGCGGCGGCGTTGAGCTTCGGCCAGCCCTTGGGGTAGTTCGCGCCGGCCCACGCGATGCTGTGCGCCCCGAGCCGGGCGTCCAGCGGCCAGGTGGCCCAGTCGGCATAGAAGCCCGCGAGCATCGTCTCGTGGCCGTCATACACCCGCTTGACGAGGTCGTCCATGGCCGACTCGGTGAGGACGAGCGTGGCGATCTTGCGCGCAGCAGTGTGACCGGCGGCGGCCAGCGACGGGTCGGACTTGATCCTCTGCCACTCGGCAACGATCTCGTCATGGGTCGCCGCAACCCCGGAGTCCTTGTGGACGAAGGGCAGCGCGGCGGCCGCCTCCGGAGTGTCGATGAGGTTGCCGACGGCCACGGTGACCAGGCCCAAGATGTCCTGGTACATGTACGGAATCCGACCCTCCAGGGGCTTGCTGAACTCCGGGAAGTAGTCCCGCAGCATCACCGACCGGCCGACCCCCGAGCCCGCTCCTGAACCCGCCGACCCGAACGGCAGTCCGGACCACGCGCCGGCGATCGGGAGCGGATAACCGGCGTCCGCGGCGCCCGCCGCAGGGTCGAAGCGGACGTACTGCCCGCCCGAGAAGAAGTAGACGCGCCCCGACGGCCACCACAGCGCCGCCTCGATGCCACTGGTGAAAACCCCGGGCCAGCCGTCGGCGATGGCCCTCGGGTAGCCCTCGTCGACCGCGTCGCTCGTCGGGTCGTAGCGGCAGTATGTCGAACCGGAAAAGAAGTACACCTTGCCGGTGTTCCACGCGATGGCCGCGTCGACTGGTCCGGACAGGCCTGGCCAGTTTCCGTCGATCGGCCGGGGGTAGCCGTCGTCTGCGCGGTCTGCGTCGAGGTCGTAGCGGAGGTACTCGGCGCCCCGGAAGAAGTACGCCTTGCCGTTGGTCGGCAGGACGACGACCGCGTCGATCCCGTCGGCCCAGAGGCCCGTCCAGTTGCCCGAGATCGGCTTGGGATAGCCGGCATCGACGGCATCCGCGGCGACGTCATACCGGACGTAGGAGTCTCCGGAGAAGAAGTAGGCGCGGTCACCCGCGGGCATGACGAAGCCGGTCAGCTTGCTCATCGTCGACCTTTCCAAGCCTGAGGCGTCACGCGGTACCGGTGACGCCGATCTGGAGGTGCAGGTGACCCTGGTGGGCCTCCCGGCCGTGCGGAGTCCCGGGCGCCGAGGTGTGCGTGTCGGGATGCATGATGAAGCTGCGACCGCCGATGGTGCTGATCGGCGTCCCGGCCGGGTCCGGACCGGACGAGGTGTCCTGCCACTGGCCCGCCGCGAACTCGTAGATGGAGCGGTAGATATCGCGCTGGAACTCGAAGCCTGGCGCGTCATCGAGCCGGAAGTGTGTCGCGTCCGTCCCGGCCGGGATCCAGGCCCCACCTGGGGTGGACGGCGTCGAGACCCGCCCCCAGTCGTCGAAGACGGTGAGGGTGTAGTCGGTCCCGCCCGAGGTGCCCTTGATCCCGACGAAGTCCAGCGCTCGACCCTGGCCGTGGCAGTCGGTGCGCGCCCCGCTCGAGTCGCCGCCGGCGCCCGCGTGGTAGAGCTCGGTGACCCCCCAGGTGGCGCTCAGCCAGCGGCAGAAGCGAACCAGGGCGACCGCCTGGCGCGGGTCGAGGTTGTCCGGGGCACTGCCGCCGGACGCAGCGGCCCCGGACTTCGACCCGGAGCCCCAGTACCGGATGACGACGCCACCGACATTGCCGGCCGCGCTCTGGCCGGTCGCGGGGTCGAGCCCGTCGAGGCTGACCTTGCCCGCCATCGAGGAGGCCTCGAGCTTGATCGAGCCTTCGCTCTCCCACCGGGTCAGCTCGCCGCGCGCCTGGTCCAGCGTGAGGGCCCGCGCCGGTATGCCGTCCAGTGCACTCGCGGCGCCGCCGGAGGGTTGCACCGGCTGGCCGCCGGGCGGCGCCGGCACCGCCGCGAACGGCAGACCCGGCCAGGCCCCCGCGATCGCGGCGGGATAGCCCGCCGGTACCGTGTCGGTCGCCGGGTCGTACTTGACGTACTGGTCGCCAGAGAAGAAGTAGGCACTGCCCGAGGGCCAGAGCATGGCCGACTCGATGCCCTCGGTGAACAGGCCCGGCCAGCTGCCGGCGATCTCGCGGGGGTAGGCGTCCTCGACCCGTCCGGCGTCCGGGTCGTACCGCGAGTAGTGCTGCCCCTGGAAGAAGTAGACCTTCCCATTCGTCCAGGTGACGACGGCATCGACGCTGGGGAAGAGCCCGGGCCAGTTGCCGTCGATCGGCTTGGGATATCCCGGGTCGGCGGCCGAGGCGTCCCAGTCGAAGCGGATGTACTCCGAGCCGCGGAAGACGTAGAGCTTCCCGTTGGGGAAGACCGCTGCCGCGTCGATATCCCGGTCGAACAGGCCCGGCCAGTTGCCGGCGATCGGCTTGGGATAGCCGGCGTCGACGGCATCGGCCGCAACGTCATACCGGACGTACTGGTCCCCACTGAAGAAGTAGGCGCGGGCGCCGCCCGGGGCGACGAAACCGACGAGTCTGGTCATGGCTGCCTCACACCATCGGGATCTCGGGTTCGGCGGGACGCACGGTCACCTCGAAGGTGGCCGACTCCCCCTGCATCGTCACCGTGCAGGCGTCCGGGTCGGCACCAGCAGGGTTGGCGAAGGCGAGGTCGGACACCGCGGTGATGGCGAGGGTCTCGAGGTAGTACCACGAGGACGGCGCCTCCGCGAGGTCCAGCGGCTGGCCGGCGGCGGACAGGCCCACCTCGACGGGGATGTCCGCCAGCGCGTCGGCGGAGTCCACCGAGACGCTGACGTGCATGCGCACCGTGCCGTCCTGGTTGCTCTCGACCGTGGGCAGCACCCACCGGCCGGCGATGAGCTGGGATGTCGTCATCAGGCCGTCCCTCCTGCGATAACCGACCAGTTGGCCGTGTCGAGTACCTCGCCGCCGCTGGCGGCGTCGATCGCCTGGCCGCGGAAGTCGAGCCGGACCGAGACGACCTGGCCGGTGGTTCCCCCAGAACCCGGGCCGTCCTTGCCCCGGTACTGGCAGCCGGTGTCCCGGTCAGGGACCCAGCCGTCGTTGCCGAAGGCCTCCCCAAGGGCTCGGTGTCCGTAGAAGAAGAGCTGACGCGGTGGGCCGGCCTTATCGAGGCCGTCCTCGCGGAAGTTGTCGCCCGTCGCGCCGGCGGCAGGGATGGGCAGCATCGCCGGCGCAGGCCCGCCGCCGGGATCGGCGAGCAGGTGTGTCTTGACGACACCGTTCTTGCGGAACTCGCCGCGCACGTACTGGCGGTACTCCCCGACGGCACACGTCGTCGGGTAGGCGGCCGCCCCGTCGAAGTCGATATTCATCTCGAACGACTCGACGAACCGGGTGCCCCCCGCGAAGGGAACGGCCTGCGCGCCGGAGCGGTTGGCCGGGACGTTGAACCCACCCGCAGCAACCGCTGCCATCGGCCACTCGACGGCGCCACTGACCCCGGTGGGGAAGACGCCGGGCCAGCCGGCCGAGATGGCCCGCGGGTAGCCCGGGTCGAGCGCCTTCGTCCCGACATCGAGTCGGCCGTACTGGTCGCCCTTGAACCAGTAGACCTTGCCATTGCCCCAGTTGACGGCCGCGTCGAGGTCCCGCTCGAAGATCGTCCCGGCGACCCCACCCCAGTTGCCGGCGATCGGCTTGGGATAGCCGGGGTCGATACTCCCGGAGGCGATGTCGTGGCGGATGTACTCGGCACCCTTGAACAGGTAGGCCTTCCCGTTACCCCAGTTGACCGCGGCGTCGATCCCCGACCCGAAGTGCGCCGAGGCGGCGTCGGTCCAGGCGAGCAGGATGGGCCGGGGGTAGAACGGGTCAGCAGCGTCCAGCCGGGTGTCCCACCGCCAGTACTGGGAGCCGGAGAAGAAGTAGACCTTCCCATTCCCCCAGTTGACCGCGGCGTCGATGGGACTGGTCAGCCCGGGCCACGCACCCGCGATACCGCGCGGGTAGACCAGCGGCAGCACCCCGTCGAGGGGGTGGTCGAAGCGCACGTACTCGGCTCCGGAGAAGAAGTACACCCGTTTGGCCGTCATCTGGGCTCCTTGGGAGGAAAGGAGTGTGGATCTGGCAAGCGCCAGCGAACGGTCGGTGCCGAGGTCCGGCACCGCTCAGCACCACAGAGGCCGTGCGTGCCGGAAAGATACCAGTGTGCGGGTGATCGCCATACGGCATACCGGACAGAAGGGGTCGTGGACCGACCGCATGAGGCACCGCGGCGACGGCCGGTAGACCCCCGTGGAGACCCGGTCCGCGCCCTCGTAGCAGCCCACCGACCCGTCGGCGGTGACGAGGTCACGCCACTTGACCAGCGCCGGGTCGCCCACGAGGGAGAGATTCGGAGCCGCCGGCTCACCCGGCCCGCTCGCCCCCGGGGCGGAGCCGGGACCCTCGTACTCGTCGGCGAGCCCGAAGACCGCGTGCCCCAGCTCGTGCAGGGCCACCCGCGGCGCCTGCTCGTGGCAGGTCACCGCCGCGACGAGATGACCGGACACCCCGGCGTATGCCGGCGAGTCCACGACGACGAGGACGGCGTCGGTGTCGGGGTCGACCGAGCGGGCGACCGACCACGCGGCATCCTCGTCGAGGACCAGCATCCGGTGGTCGGACAGTGTGGCCCCGGTGACGAGCCGTTCGGACGAGACCGCACGAGCGAGGTTGACCAGACCGCGCAGCGTGCCGAAGGGGGCGGTCGCGTACAGCTCCCGGCGGAGGCCGGCATACGCGGCTACGAACTGAGGGAACCGGTCGACGGCGAAACCGTCCGCGAGGACGAGCAGGTCGAAGCGCCGTTCCGGGGGTCCGGTCCGGTCTGTGCGCACGAGGCCAGTCACCACTGTTTGTCCCGATGTATCAAACCACACCGGACGACCTCAGTATGGCGTGGGTCACACTCGGCCCACTACCGTCGTCGTGACGGCCGCACGCCGGACCTCCCCTCCGGACTGACGTGCGGCCGGGACCTTGGAGGCGCCCGCATGCAGTCGATCCCGGTGTTCGACACCATCGAAGGCCTGACGGTCTTCCGTGACGACGACGACTACGCCCACTTCTTCTACCTGCCGCGCACCCTGCGCGTCGCCAAGGGCAGCGACGGCAAGCCGATGTTCACCTTCCTCAAGTACCAGCTGCCCGTCGAGCGGGAGACCGAGGACGACAAGGGCGGCGGCTACCTCGTCTTCACCACCCAGCTCGTCGAGGACGGCGACTTCCTCGAGACCAAGGTCAAGCCCAAGCTCGCCGACCGGATGCGGGCCGAGCGACCCAACGACCCCCAGCTGCCGCCGCCGAAGCTCACCGCGATCGACTTCGTCACCGGCGAGGTGCGGCTGCTCATCATGAAGGACGACAAGTTCGTCGGGACGGTCCAGGCCGGCAAGCCGAGCATGTTCGCCGACAACAGCGCGTCCTTCGCCGTCGAGCTGAAGGACCTCGGCGCCGAGCTGCTCTACCAGGCGATGAAGAAGGGCGGCGGCGTGGCCGTCGTCGAGTACGACCTCGGGTTCGAGACCCGGCTGCCCGCGGTGCATGTCTACGCGCACTGCGACAGCAAGGAGGTCAAGGACGTCGTCATGACGTACACGACGAGCCAGATCCACGACGAGGACACCTGGGGCAACGAGACGACGACGACCGAGGCGCACCGCACCTCGATCAGTGAGACGATGGAGTCCCAGGGCCTGATCACCCTCAATATCGACAAGGGCTCCAGCCAGATCAAGGACGAGGACGTCGAGGCGCTACGCGGGTTCGCGTTCAGCAAGCTCGACGGGTGGCTCAAGGACCACTTCCTCCAGGGCGGCAGCATCGCCACCGACAAGGACCGCGAGAGCCAGTGGATGAGCTTCATCCACGAGGACATCCACCAGGTGTTCAACCTCGACCTCGTCCAGCGCGATGTCGTCATCCGGCAGTACAACCCCAGCGCGACGCTCGACTCGACCTTCCTCGGCTCCGATGTCGACAAGGTCGTCCTCGACATCGACCTCGGCACGGCGGAGTGGTACTTCAACACCCTCACCGTCACGGTCGACACCAACCTCGACTTCGACACCTATGGCGACATCGTCCACAGCGTCGTCGGCCACCTCAGCTACGAAGGCGTCAAGGACGGGCAGAACATCACCAAGCGGGAGAGCTTCGCCTTCACCAAGGCCGACCGCTCCCCGAAGACCTTCACCACCCGGCTCGCCGCGGTCGGCCAGGACACCTACTCGGTCGAGGTCGAGGTCAACTACAGCTCCGGTCCGGTGACGACCGCGACGCTGTACTCGGACACCTCGAACGTCCGCAACTACACCCTGCGCGTGCCGAACCCCGGGGTGATGAACCTGCGGGTCGCGGCGAATGACGTCAACGCCTTCGACAGCCAGAAGCTGTCCTCGATCGAGGTCGAGATCAAGTACGCCGACCCGGCCCGCAAGGTCCCCGAGGTGGTCGACACGGTCATCCTCACCAAGGCCGCGCCCGAGGTCACCTACAAGCGGGTCATCTACGCCCCCTGGGACCAGCCCTACCAGTACCGCGTGACCTATGTGACGACCGACGACGTCGCCGGCAGCCAGCGGATCACCGGCGAGTGGCTCACCGGCGACCACGACGACAACGCCCAGTCCGGCTACCTCTCGGTCTCCACCCCGTTCGACGACGGCTTCCACCTCTCGGTCGTGCCGTCGGTGGACTGGTCCGAGGTCCAGAGCCTCATCGTCGACCTCGAGTATGTCGACGCCGCGCACGACTACCGGCAGGCCCGCACGCTCAGCTTCTCCGAGGCGACGGTCGCCGCTCTCGCGCCGCCGCAGTGGCGCTTCCTGCTCCGCGACCCCAACGTCCGGGACTTCCGCTACAGCACCAAGACGATCCGCGAGGACGGCTCGGTGGTCTCCGGGGACTGGACACCGGTCCCCACCGACTCCGGCACCTTGGTCCTCGGCGACGCCGTCGGCGGGGTCGTCAAGATCTCCGTCGACCCCGCCGACACCGGCATCGGCTCGGCCGTGCGCCGGGTCGTCGTCCGGCTCTCGTATGTCGACCCCACGCACGGGGTGCAGGACAACAAGACCCTCGTCTTCTCGGACGCGACACCTCAGGTGTGGTCGGTCGCCCGGGCGGACAAGTCCGCATCGGCATACACCTATGACGTCCAGTACGTCCCCGCGACGGGCGAGCCGGTCTCGCTGACCGGGCTGAGCGGGACCATGGGTGCCGACAGCGACTTCCTCTTCCTCCCCGCGATGCCGACCCCGGCCACGCCGACCCCGCCCACACCCACGCCACCTGCGCCACCGACCCCGCCGACGCCGACCCGACGCCGCCCACGCCGGTTCCTCCGGCTCCGCCCGCGCCGCCGACCCCGCCCACACCGGCTCCTCCGGCTCCGCCCACGCCGGTTCCTCCGGCTCCGCCCGCGCCGCCGACCCCGCCCACGCCGGTTCCTCCGGCTCCGCCCGCGCCGCCGACGCCGGCACCCCCTGCCCCACCCCAGCCGTAGGTCGGCGCCGTGATCTCGTTGGAGCCGCCCTTCCTCGTGCTCGACGGCTACCCAGTGCTCCCCGACCACGCGGAGCCCTTGCTGTGGCACGTCATGCCGTCACGGCCCGCCCTGGTGCTCCGGGACGGGCACCCCGGGCTGGACCTCACGCTCTATGCGGACAATGCCGCCGGCAGCGCCGCCGTCTCCGGGGGCATCCTCGGGCTGGCCGTCGACCTCGCCATACCTCAGGACGTTCTCGACTCGCTCCCGGGGCGGATCCAGGCGGCCCGGCGCCTCACCGGCACGCCCCGGGTCGTCCCGGTGGCCTTCGAGTCCGGCACCGTCGAGCTCGCCGTCCTCGGCCGCACCTCCGCGCCGCCCACCGCGGGCTCGGCGGCCCCCGGTGGGCCCTTCGAGGTGACCTTCGTCGCCGGCGGACGACCCACCCTCGCGGGGACGAACGAGGCGGACTTCCAGCTCATCCTCGACGAGCGGGCCGCCGAAGCGATCGCGGCCTGCCTCGACGAGGGCGCCGAGCCGGTCCTGGTCACCTATGTCATGTCGTATGCCGGGCTGCGGCCCGCGTACGACATCACCCTCGCGGTCGACTGGACGAAGATCTACCACTTCCTGCAGAGCCGGATGACGGCGAACGCGTGGTTCGTCGCCGCCGACGTCCAGGCCACTGTCAAGAGCGCCCTGGAGGAGTCCGGCGTCACCGTGACGACCGACGTCCTGGGCACGGCAGCCGGCGACCGGAGCGCGGCCGAGCGCACCCAGGCGCAGCTGCTCGACTGGGTCATGGACCGGATGTTCGAGCCGATGGTGCCGCCGACGAGCACCGCGAACACGGTCTCCCAGGTCGTCGACGACACCGTGTGGTCGTTGGCCCGGGCCGTCATCCCGGGGGCGTCATACCGGCTGCGCACCCTCGACGAGACCCAGGTGCGCCGGATGGACATCCGCGCCACCGAGCGAGTGGCCGAGCTGCGCGAGGTCCGCCCGCAAGGGACTATCGACGCGCTGCTGCGGTCGCTGCGCACTCGTCCGGATGGCACCCCGAACCCGGACTGGCCGGCGATCCGCGACGGCATGCTCCACCGGGTCGAGCTGTCCGGTTTCCCGCGGCTGGAGGTGGCCGTCTCACTCGTCGACCGGTTCGCCTCGGACGGGCTGCGCAGCGTCGACGTCGAGCTCGCCCGCGCCCCGCTCGGCGGTGGCGAGCCCGCCCCGGCCGAGGTCACCGCGCTGGCCTTCGCCGCAGGGGCCGCGCCGCAGTCGTGGGTCGTCAACCTCCTCGACGAGGCAGCCCGCGACGCGGTGTGGAAGCGGCCCTATCTCTACCGCGTCGTCGCCCGCTTCGACCCCTCGTCCGCGCTGCGGCCGGGCGCAGAGGTCGCCTCGCCGTGGGCGCAGCGGCGCGCGACCGACCTGCTCGTCGACCCCCGCGAGGCCTATGCCGTCACCGACGTCTCGGTCACCGTCGCGCCGCTGTTCTCCTTCGACCTCTTCCCCGCGGTGACCGTCGAGCTGCACCCCGGCCCGCACACCGACGGCCAACCGGGGACCGCCCGGGTCCAGCTCGACGCGGCCACGCCGCTGCAGCACTGGGTCTTCTCCTCGCTGCCCGGCGACCTCTCCTACTCGTACCGCCCAACCTTCCACCGGCCGGTGGAGGCCGGCGGCCCGGTCGTCGGCGCCTGGGCCGGCGCCGTCGAGCCCTTCCTGTCCCTGCCCGACCCGATGCCGGAGAAGCTCACCGTCGCCTTCTTCGTCGACCTCCCCTGGCCGCAGATCTCGCTCGCCCTGCTCGCCCTGCGGTATGCCGACCCCGCGAACGGCATCCGGTATGCCGAGGAGACCGTCACCCTCGATGCGACGACCACGCACCTGACCCGGACGTACTCGATCGCCTCGGGTGGTTCTCGGGCGCTGGAGTACCGGCTGACCATCCAGCGCTCCGATGGCGGGCTGGTCGACGGGTCGTGGCGCGAGGCCACCGACGACCGGGTCATCGTCGACCGGAGGCTGGTCGACGACCGGCAGGTGCGGATCAAGGTCCTCGGCACCCTCGCCGAGCGCCACCTCGTCCGGGCCACCCTGCGGGTCGAGGCCCGCGAGGCCGACGGCACGACGGTCCGGGCGCACACCGACGTCGTCGTCACCCCCGGCGCCGAGGGCGCATCGGTCGCCCCGTTCTCGTATCTGCTCGGCGACCCACCCCTCAGTGAGGTGTGGTGGCAGCTGAGCACCGTCGACGCGAACGGGTTCCCGGCAGCCGCGCCCTGGGGGCACGGCGGCTCGGACCTGCTCGTCGTCGACCTGCGCTCCTTGACAGTGACGGGGTGATGTCGTGCTGAGCCTGGAGAAGCCCGCCCTCAGCGCGGCCGGCCTGACCGTCTACGCCGACCACGCCGACGACTCGGTCTACTACTACGCCGCACCACACCCCCGCCTCGTCGTCAGCCACGGCCAGCCGATGCTCGACCTGTTCACCTATGCCGTCGAGCTGAAGAACTCCCCCCTGGCCGGGACGACGATCCCCGCCGAGCTGGGCGCCGGCTTCCTCACCATGGGGGTCGACTGCGCACTCACCCCGGGCGAGCACGCGGCCGCGCTGCAGTCCCTGGCAACCACACTGGGGCGCGACCCGGCCACCCTCTCGCTCACCCTGGTCCCCTACACGGCCGGGTCGGTCTCGGTCCTCGCCCTCGACGCCGCCTCCGGGGCGGCCGCTGCCTCCGCCCCACCCCCCGTCGACGGCCGGCCACGGTTCGTCGAGGCGGTCGTCGGCACCGGCATACCGTCGCTCGTCGGTGACCTCCGCGCGATCTTCTCCCTCGCCCTGAGCCAGCAGGGGGTCACCTTCCTCGAAGGCCTGTATGCCGATGGGGCGGCCCCGATCGGGGTGGTCTACTCGCTGAGCTATCTCGGGCTGCGTCCCGCCGTCGACGCCCACATCCACGCCGACGTCTCGCGGATCTACACCGAGCTCGGCGGCAAGGCCTCGGTGGGGTGCGTCTACGCCCGAGCCGAGGTCGAGGGGCTGCTCACCACCTTGGAGCAGAAGGGTGCGGTGACGATCACCCTCACCTCGCAGGCGGTCGGGCCCGAGGCCGACGCCGCCAAGGACCGGGCGCTGTCGATCTTCAAGGACAAGATCATCCAGGACCTGTTCAACCCGGCACCCAACCTCGCCGCGCTCGCCTCGTCGATCCCGGGCCTGCCCGGCGGTGGCGGTCAGACCCCGCCCTCGATCGTCACGCTCAGCCTCAAGGCGAAGAAGGACGAGGAGCTGCGCACGGTCGACTACGACTTCTCCGAACGCTCGCCGGAGGTCCGCAGCCACGCCCCGCAGGCCTTCGTCGCGACGATGCTCAGCGCCGACGAGCTGGCCGCCCGGATCCACCACGTCGACCTCGCCAACGACTTCTTCGAGCTGCTCGAAGTGCTCGTCTCCGGCCCGAGCGCGGAGGAGTTCACGGCGCTGGGGTTGCGCTCGGTCACCGTCGACCTCGGCTACGGCGCCGGTGAGGAGGCCAGCTCGGGCCACCCGGCCGAGACCGGCACGCTGGTCTTCCGCCCCGGCGGAGCCACCGACCTGACCTGGGCGGTGCGGCGCAAGGGCCGGCGCACCCTGGGCTACACGGCCGCGGTGACCTACGAGTTCGAGCGGTCCGGGTCGGTCGACGCCGACGCCCTCACCTACGCCGTGCCGGCCCGCCCGCACACCGGCCGCACCCTGGCCATCCGCCCGTATGACGATGTCGCCGTCCTCGACGTCGAGGTCGACCTCGGCCGGCTCGACGCCGGGGTGCGCGATGTCGACACCGTCTTGGAGTTCGACGACCCGACGACCGGGTTCGCCGCGCGGCAGCAGCTGCGGCTCAGCCCGACCACCCCGACCCCTCGGGAGCAGCGCACCTGGCAGGTCCGGACGGCGTCCGCGTCCACCTCGGCATACCGGGCCAGCAGCACGCTGACCTTCACCGACGGCGCGGTCTTCGCCCTCCCCCCGGTGACGTCAAGCGAGCCGCTGCTGCGCGTCGACGCGCCCTTCCGGGCCACCCGCAGCCTGCTCGTCCAGCCGAATGTCACCAGTGCCGATGTCACCTCGATGAGCGTCGAGATCCGGTATGTCGACGCCGCGGCCGGCTACGCCCGGCAGTTCCTCGAGGTGCTCACCCCGACACCCGCGCCGGCCGGCCCGGACGGCGGCGCGCCGGGCGCGCCGACCTGGGCGCCGGTGACCGTGACCTGGCCGATCCTCGACCCGGCGAAACAGTCCATCGACTACCGCGTGACGACCGCCGCCGGGGGCGTCGTCGACGCCGGAGAGTGGGCCCCCACGACCGACCCGTCGATCCTCGTCGGCGACCTCGGACACCGCAGCCGCAGCGTGGAGATCCGGCTCGTCGGGCCACCCTTGGCTGAGGTCGGGCTCGACGCGATCCAGGTGCGGGTCGGCATCACCGGCGGCTCGGACACCGACGCGGCGAGCGCCTTCTTCGACGGCACCGGCGGGCCGAGCCAGACCTTGTCGCTCCCGGCCGCACCCGACGCGCCGCCCGGGTTCCGCTACCAGACCACCGCCTTCAAGGCCGACGGCACCCAGCACGTCGCCGCCTGGGCCGCCTCGGCCCAGCCCCTCATCGTCGTGTCGACCCGCACCGTCTGAGCTCGGGAAAGGACCGCCATGCTCGACCTGCAGACCCGGATGGAGATCCTCGGCATCACGACCTACCGGGACTCCGACGACCCGTCGCGCTACTACTACGTCCACTCGACCCCGCGGATCAGCCGGGACGCCGGCGGTCCGATGTTCGACCTCTTCGCCTTCCGCAAGGGCGGGGTCGCCGGGACCGCCACGGCGGGCGGCTTCCTCACGATGACCGTCGACTGCGCCCTCGGGCCGCTCTACGACGCGGTCAAGGGCAAGCTCGCCGCCCGAGCCGAGCAGGAGATCTCGCTGACCAGCGTGCCCTACCGCAGCGGCACGGTGAAGCTCATCGCCCTCGACGACGGCGCACCGGCGACCGGTTCGGTGCCCGGCGTCGCCGCTGGCCCCCGGTTCGTCGAGCAGGTGCTCGGCGCGGGGGTGCCCTCACTCGACGCGAGCAACCGGGCGATCTTCTCGCTCACCCTCAGCGAGGATGGGGTCGCCTTCTTCCTCGGGATCCTCCAGGGCACGGCGAACGCCCGTCCGCTCGGGGTCGTCTACAACCTTGAGTATGTCGGCCTGCTCCCGGCTTACGGGGTGGAGATCTCCATCGACACCAAGTCGAGCTTCGACTTCATGGAGAGCCGGTTCAGCGTCGGGACGCTCTTCTTCAAGGCCGATATCGACAGCATCACCGAGAAGCTCAAGAGCGAGAACCACATCACCATCAAGGAGAAGGCCCAGCTCCTCGAGCTGTCGACCCCAGAAGCGATCGCCGGCCGGACGAAGTCCCTCAACGACCTCGTCACCACCTTGGCCAGCGGCGCACTCTTCCAGCCCACCCTGGTCCCCGGCCAGCCGAAGATCGCCGGCAACCTCCCGACAGCGACCGTCCCGACCGGGGTTCCGCCAACGGCCACCCCCGCCACAGGGGGGCAGACTCCGCCTGCGGGTGGGCAGCCGCAGCCCAAGCCCGCCGGCGGTATGCCGCCCCCGCCCCATGAGCCGCCGCCCTCCGGCCAGACCGCGCCACCGAGCGGCGGGACCGGGGCAAGTGGGACCGGAACAGGCGCAACCGGCACCGGAACCGGGACGGGAGGCACTGGAACCGGGACCGGAACAGGCACGACCGGAACAGGCACCGGGGCAACCGGAACAGGCACCGGAACCGGAACCGGAACCGGAACCGGCGCTACCGGAACAGGCACGACCGGGACAGGCACCGGCGCGACCGGGACCGGCAAGACCGGGACGGGCACCGGGACGGGCACCGGGACCGGGGCAGCGAGCGGCACGGGAACCGGAACCGGCACCGGCACCGGGGCCGGCGGTCAGGCCCAGGCGACCGGCGCGACGAAGGTGTGGGACGACCTCGGCCGCCCGCAGGTCGCCTTCGCGATGAAGAGCGTCAGCCAGGAGGAGCGCAAGACGATCACCTACTCGCTCGAGCAGTCGACCGCCCAGAGCGTCCCGGCCAACCCGCAGGCCACCTTGCTGATGATGTGCAGCCCCGACGAGCTCGCCCAGCGGGTCCACGTCATCGACCTCAACAACCCGCTCTTCCAGCGGGTCAAGATCCGGATCGACTGCCCCGACGTCGACTTCGCCGCCGAGGGTGTCGGCGAGATGACCGTCGAGGTGCGCTACGGCATACGGCCCGATGGGACTGGACCCAAGGACACCGGGTCGGCCCTGCTGCGGACCCCGAGCGACGCCGTCGAGCTGGAGTTCTTCGTCGACCACACCCAGAACCTCGGCTACGAGTACCGCCTCATCATCGACTACAAGGCCGACTTCGGCGTCGGGGTCACGGCGACCCACGTCGAGGGGCCGTGGACGCCCACCGAGCTGCGCACCCTCTCGGTCCACCCGCGCTGGCTCGGCGTCATGGTCCCCGCGCAGCTGTCGCTGGCGCCGAACACCCCGGACGACGTGACCGAGGTGCGGGTCGCGGTGCGCTACCAGAACGCCGCCGCCGGAGTCGACGACGGGACGACCGTCGCGCTGCGCCCCGACCACCGCTCCGAGGTGGTCCCGCTGCGCCTGGCGAAGGCCGGCGACCAGGTGAGCTTCACCCCGACGGTCTTCTACTCCGATGGGGCGAGCGAGACGCTGGCTCCCTTGGTGCTGCCGAACTCCCAGGCGCAGGACGCCTTGGCCGTCGGCGTCCCCAAGGCCGGCCGGCTCGACGGCGACATCATCCTCGTCGACGCGCTCGGCGAGGTGGCCAAGGCGGTCGTCGACCTCGAGGTCTCTCAGCAGGGCGCCGTCGTCGACAACCGCAGCGTCGAGATCGCGGGGGCTGCAAGCCGGCTCACCTGGTCGGTGCGCCTCCCCGAGCGCGACAAGCCTGCCGCACTGCGCTGGCGCCAGCGGATCGCGTATGCCGACGGCGGTCTCGAGCAGCTCGACTGGGCGCCGGCCGCCTCGACCGCGCTGGTGGCGGGCGTCCCCGCCGAGGGTGTCCTCACCGTCCAAGTCAGATATGTCGGTCCGCTCCCGTCCGCGGCCGGGCTTGCCGGGGTCGTCGTCGACCTCGCGTATGCCGACCCCGGTGGTGACGCCGCGTACGCCCAAAACACCTCGCTGTTCTTCGACGACGCGGGCGCCGGGACGCCGCAGGAGTGGCGGGCCAAGCTCAAGGACCGGGCGGCCCGCTCCTACACGTGGGGCATCACCACCCTGAGGGCGGACGGCACGCAGGAGTCGACCACGCCGGTCCCGGCAACCCAGGAGCAGCTCTTCGTCCGGCCCCCGGCGCTCGCCGGGACACCCGTCCCGGTGACCCCCGCGCCGACACCACCGACACCGACACCGACACCGACACCACCGACGCCGACGCCTCCTCCCGCTCCCGCGCCGACGCCGGCACCACCGACACCACCGACACCACCGGCACCACCGACGCCGACACCACCGACGCCCCCGGCTCCGCCCGGACCGGCCCCGACCCCCGGTCCCTAGACCTCGCCCGCGCATGCGGCATACCGCGACATCCCACCCCGAAAGGACAGGGCCGTGCTGAGCTTCTTCGACAGCCTCACCGTTCCCGGACTCGAGAAGGTCACCGTCTACCGCGACGACGAGGACGCGTACCGGTTCTACGTCATGCCGTCCACGCCGCGGCTGGCCAAGGACGACGGCGGTGAGCTGCTCTTCCAGCTGATGATCTACGCCCGCGATGTCGCGAACCTCCCGCCGGACCAGCTCGAGGCGCAGCGCGGCTGGATCGCCGCGTCGGTCGAGCTGCGGCTGACCGACGAGGAGGAGAAGACGGTCCGGGACTACCTCAAGACCGTCATCACCGCCGGCAACCACCTGTGGTTCGCGCGCTTCTTCCGGCTCCGCGAGCAGAACGTCGAACCGAAGATCACCCTGCCGCCGGAGTGGATCTCCGGTGACGTCCAGCTGTCCATGCCGACACCCGGCGGGACGAGCACGATCAGCACCTCCAAGCCCTCGCTCATCAGCACCAATGTCGCGACCCTGTCCGGCGACCTCAGCCAGGACTCCAGCGAGCTGCTGCGGCAGGCGGTCCTCAAGGGCGGGCTGCCGCTCGCGGTGAGCTATCTCGACCTTGCCTTCGTCGCGCGGATCCCCGCGATCACCATCCGGATCCACGGCGACCGCTCGGCCTTCCTCGAGGAGACCATCCAGCGCTACCAGATCACCCACACGACGGTGCACCGGGAGGAGGTCGACCTCGGGCTCATCTCCTGGACGTACGAGTACTGGACCCAGTGGACCGAGAACCACACGTCGCTGGAGGCCTTCCGTAAGGACACCCAGTCGATCACTATCGAGATCGAGGACAACGACTACCGGACCGAGCCGGAGTACGTCGCGATGCGCGCCAAGTTCGAGGACATGGCGCTGAAGATCTTCACCGAGAATGTCGTGCCGACGATCATGAACGACGTCTCCGCGCAGTTCGAGGCCGCCCGCAAGGCCCTCGCCGGCCCGGAGGACAAGCCGGCACCGCCGACGTCGGTCCAGCACCTCACGTCGACGATCACCGGCACGGTGGATATCACCCTGAGCAAGAGCGCGGTCGTCCAGCTGAAGAAGAGCCCCAATGGTGCGCTTGCCCGGGATCTCACCCCCGAGCAGATCACCAAGGCGGTCCAGTACCTCGACCTGTCCGACCCCTACTTCAAGGAGCTCTTCCTCCGGGTCCACGCGAATGTCAACTTCGCCACCGACCCCGTCTTCGGGCTCAAGGTCAACGTCGAGTACGAGCAGCAGGACGAGCAGATGAACCGGGTCGTCAAGGGCTCGAGGTCGATGCTCTTCACCTCCGCCGACCAGGTCCAGACCTTCCGGCAGATCCTCGCCCGCGGCAGCGACGGGGCGACGAAGGACGAGTACCGGTACTGGTCCGAGATCATCTACAAGGAGACCGGCCAGACCATCCGCGTCCCCGCCACCGGCACGCTGCCCGGGAAGGGCACCGAGCTGGTCATCTCGTACCGCTCGCTGGGCTTCGTCAAGGTCATCGCCACCTTGGCCCCGCAGCCGCCCGAGGTCGCCTCGGTCAAGGTTGCCTTCACCTATCCGCGGTCCACCGCGGCCTCGGCGACGCAGAGCTTCGAGCTGTCGACGGCGAGCCCCACGGCGACATACTTCACGTATGTCGGGCACAGCGGCGAACCCGACCCGTACACCTACCAGCTGACCTATGTCCTCACCGACGGCCAGCAGATGGACCTGCCGCCGGTCACCGGACGAGCCGAGTCGCTCACCGTGGGCAGCCCGTTCGAGAGCCGGATCACCGCGACCTTCGTCGCCCAGGCGGACTTCTCCGTCGTCGACAAGATCATCCTCGACGCGACCTATGCCGACGAGAGCCACGACCTGCGGCTGACCCACCACGCCGAGCTGGCAAGCAATGGCGCCTCCGACACGTGGTCGGTGGCGCTGCGTGACCCCACGAAGACCGGGTTCACGTACACGACCCTGGTCCTGTACAAGAACGGGTCGAGCGAGACCCAGGAGTCCAAGCCCGGCACGCTCGGCACGACCGTGCCCGTCGGGGTCGGGGCGAGCTCGGCGCTGGAGGTCATGCTCGTCCCCAACCTCGACGCGGCCCACCCCAGCGCCGTCGTCCAGCTCGCGTATGACGATGCCGCCTCAGGGGTCCACCAGAACCAGAACTACACGATCGGGTGGCAGGACCAGCCGACCACCTTCCGGGTGCTGCTGCGCGACCCGAACGCGCGCACCTACCGGTACCGAATCCAGCTGCTCGCCACGGCGACCTTCGCCGGTTGGGACTCCGGGTGGCGGGATGCGACCGACACGGTCCTGCTGGTCCGGCCCGACCCGGCCGCCGGGCAGCCGACGCCACCGGTCACCCCACCCACTCCGCCGACGCCACCGGTCACCCCACCCACTCCGCCGACGCCACCGGTCACCCCACCCACTCCACCGACGCCACCGGTCACCCCACCCTCTCCACCGACCGACCCGGCACCTCCGACCCCACCGGTCACCCCACCCTCTCCACCGACCGACCCGGCGCCCCCGACCCCACCTGCGACCCCGCCCACCCCGGCGACCCCGAACGGATGACCCCGCGATGAGCGACCTCAACACGATGACCGTCCAGGCGGTCGAGCCGACGACCGTGACGATGCTGCGCAACCAGACGCTCGCGACCGGGCTGCGACTCAACCGGCTCCAGTCGGTCGTCCTCGCGGTGGCCGGCGGCGGACCGACCTTCGCGGCCGACCAGGAGCCGCTTCAGGACGGGGTGGCCTACACCGACACCTCGGGCGCGGCCTACTACCGGCCCCAGCTCGCGGTCGCGGGTCGGCCCCCGGGGCGTCGCCCGGGGCCTGACGTGTGGTTCCTCAAGGACGACGACGGCGTCATCACGTTGACCTGGACCCTGGAGACCGTGCCCTTCGGCGGCCAGCCGGCTGGGGCGCTCCCGCTGCCGATCACGATCTCCGCGGTGACGCTGGAGTGGGACGGCGGTTCCCGCGTCTTCGAGGCGCCCGGGCTGGACCCGGTCGAAGGCCACGCGGCCGACCAACCGGCATACCTCATCCATGGCGGCGCCCAGCTGACCCGGGAGGAGGCGGCGACGCTGGAAGCGGCGATGAACCACCACGAGTCGGCCTGCCGGCTCGTGGTCACATACTCGTACAGCTATACGATCAATGTCGTCGAAGCGACGCCCGACACCCCTCCGCCGGCCGACCCACCGTCCGGCGGCGGCTTCCACCTCCCGCCGGTGGGGGACGTCATCATCCGGGACCATCGGCACCTCTCCGAGCTCAAGGTGGTGCCGCAGTTCGCGGCCGTGACGCCCTCGGTCGCGTCCCTGGCGGCCGCGTCCCTGGCGACCGAGTCCATCACTGGGACCGAGGATCTCCCGGTGGTGAACGAACGGGTCATGATCAAGCGTCGGATCTCGCCGGCGCTCCAGGAGGCGATCCTCGCCAGCTCGTTGGAGGCGATCGTCGCCGGCCAGGTCACCCGTCCCGAGGCGCGCACCCAGACAGTGGTCCGGACCGTCCCGTTCGTCTTCGAGCCGTCGGACGAGCAGAACGGGCCGATCTACCGCTCGCTGCACGGCGCGGCGAACCTCTCCGAGGACTGGGCGCATGGCGAGGCCGGCTGGCTCTGCGAGTCGGTCTTTCCCAACACCGTCAACCGGCTCCCCGACGCGATGCGGATCGCCTGGAACCCCGAGCTCGGCGGCCCGCACATGGTGCCGACCCTGCACCGCACCCAGGACGGTACGCCGCGCGTGCGCCTGCTGCTGCGGCTGGCTCCCTTCCACGACCCCCGCCAGCGGGTGCTCGCCCGCAAGGTCGTCGGTATGCCGGCGGCCACCGTCGTCATCGGCGAGGTGCAGGGCAGCACGCTCAAGCTCGCCGGGTCCTTTCCCGAAGAGCTCGCCGTCGTCGGAGACGTCGGCGCGCCGGCACCGCTCACCGGGGTCGACCTCGTCCTCGACCTGTCGCTGGCGTACTACCAGCTGTTCTGCCAGCAGATCGCCTCACCGATCGGCGTGCCGGGCCAGGTCAGCGTCGTCCTCGCCACACCCCCCGCCACCGAGGGGGCCACACCGACCCCGCAGACCACCCAGGTCGAGGTCGGCCTGCGGCTGGACCGGGTCGACGACCTGCCGTGCACGATCACCTTGCCCGACGACCCGTCCCCGTCGACGGTCACCGTGACCAATGCCTCCGGGGCCGAGCTGACGATCGGCGGAGCCGCCGTCACCCTGCTCCAGACCGACGAGAGCTCGTCGGTGCCGGTCGATACCTTCCCCGGCCGCTGCACGACGACCTTCCCGGTCACCATCGCTCCTGGTGCGAGCGTCGACCTCGCGGTCGCTGTCGAGGCTCCGGCCGGGGACGAGTCGGCGGTCGGCTTCCTCTGGAACGCCATGCTCGTCGAGCTGCTCGACAAGAAGATGGCGGCGACGCCCCAAGTGATGCTCACGCACGTGCACGAGCTCGCCGGCAGCTCCGAGGTGAGCCGGGATATCACCGTCAGCTCCCCGTCTTCAGCACCGCCACGCTGCCGGAGAAGTGGGCGAGCCTCGCGAGCATCGAGGTCGAGGTCACCGCCCCGGGTGGCACGCCCGCCTCGGTGGTCCTCAGCCCGACCTCGGGGACGAAGACCGTGGCCGCCGGGGTATCGCTGCTCGCCGTGGCCACCGGAGCACCGGGCGGCATCACCACCGTCGACTACCGGGTCCGCAACAACTACCTCGACCACCAGGGCCGGTGGGGCGAGACCCGGCAGAGCTCCGGCTCGGACCTCATCGCCTACCCCAACCCGCCCGAGGGCGACTGACCCGCGGCCATGGGCCACCCCGGCTCCGCGGATCTCGCCGAGGAGGCGGTCCGACACCTCGCTGCCTTGGCCCATCCCGGCGGCGGGTGGACCGACTTCTGGGTCGCCGCCGGCCCGTCGTCCTCCTGGGTGACGGCGTATGCCGGTGTGGCGCTCGCGCAGGCCGGGACGAGTCCCTGGCTGCCGGGTGAGCTTCGGGAGGTTGCGGGTGCGGCGGTCGAGGGTGCGGTGGCCGCGGTCCGGGGCCAGTCGCGCGACGGGAGCTGGGGGTGGTCCGCGTCGACCCGCCCCGATGTCGACTCCACCGCCTGGGTGATCCGGCTGCTCGCGAGCGCGTCGGCGCCGGTCCCCGATCGAGCCTGGGCGTTTCTCGACGCGCACCGCACCGAGGGCGGGTACCGCACCTACCGCGACCCGGCCCTGGGCACCTGGACCGCGCCGAGCCCGGAGGTCAGCGCCATCGCTCTGCTCGCCCAGTACGAGGCGGGGCGGATCAGCCGTGCGGACCTCCGAGGGGGCTTGGAGCGCTGGTGCGCTCCGGCAGCCGATCTCGCGACGCCCGATGGGGGCCCGGGGGACAGGACGGACTCAGCGCCCGCGGGCTGGACCAGCCTGTGGTGGCCGGGGGTCGCCCATCCGACCGCGCTGGTCAGCGCCGCCCGAGCCGCCGCTGGGCTCGCGATGCCGCGGGCGGCCTTGCTCGATCCGGCGTCGCTCGCTCGGGGCGGGACGGCGGGGCTCGCGGCGGCGGTGTGGGCGGGGGCGGCATACGGGGCCGTTGATGCGACTGCCCTGGGACGGTTGTGGGAGCGGCGCCACCCACTCGGGGGGTGGGCCGGCGACACCGTGGTGCTCGTCCCGCCACAGGGTGGGGGCGACCCGCCGCTGGAGACGGTCGACGCGCGGGGCGTCTTCACCACCGCCACCGTCCTGCATGCGTGTGTCGCCCTCGGTGGGCTCGAGGCGGTCGGAGCAGGTGGGCGGCCCGCAGGGCGGGTGCCCCGGCATACTGCCGGTTCTCGCTCTAGGCCCGGCCCGCTCCCGCGCGACGAGCGCTGGGACGCGGTCGTGAACTCTGTCGCCGCCGCGACGCTCGCCGAGCCGGGCCGCGCCGCCGCCACCTTCCGCGCCCTCACTAAGGAGAGCCTGGCCGCCCCCGCACCATGGCCGAGCGCCCAGCTGTCCAGCCTCGCGGGCGGGCAGCCGGTGGAGTTCTCCGCCTCGGCGACCCGCGGGCTCCGGCTGACCACCGACGTCGGAGACCCCCGGTTGCCACCGGCGGCGCGGCTGGCGTCCGGGCTCGCCGCGGTGGGCCGGACCGCGGCACTGCTCGGGGTGGGGTCGGCGTGGGCGGAGGCGTCCGACGCGGTCGGGGTACTCGCTGACGGGTCCCTGCCGGTCCCTGCGGGCTGCCGGTTCTGGCTCTGGGCCGGTGTCGACCTCGCCGACGACCGCGGTCCGGTGCTCAAGGTCTACCTCAGCCAGCACACTGGCGACGTCCCGGGCGGGTCGGGCCGCCGGGACCGGGCGCTCGTGGCGGCCGGCGTCCCGGCGGGATCACCGGTCACCGAGGTGCTGAGCCGCCTCGATGCGGGCGGGTGGGGGCACGAGGTCGGCGTCGGGCTGGGCACCGACGGGCGGTGGGGCCTGAAGGTGTACTCCGAGCTCGACCGGTGGCGCCCTGATGTCCTCGCGGGCGTCCTCGCGGCCGCGGGCCTGGACACCGAGGTCGGCGAGCTCGCGCCGACGATCCCCGGGGTGCTTCGGGCGAGCACCGAGGTCCGGCGCCGGGCCGGGATCGCGCTGCGGGTCGACCGGTCGACCGGTGAGGTGACCGAGGTGACGACCGCCGCCGCCTTCCCGGCCCCGCTCGTGGGCCGACGCGAGCTGCTCGACCGGGTGCTCACCTGGCAGGCCTCGCGGGGCGAGCCGACCGACGCCCTCGAGCGGCTGACCGGTGCGCTCGCCGACGGCTGGCGCTCGGCGCCGCCGCTGGCCCGGATGCTCAGCCTGTTCACCCGCACCGCCGCCCGCGGTCGGCCCGGGACGACGACGACGGTCTACGTCCGCCCCTGGGTCGGCGGGTCGCCCTCGGTCAGCCGATGAGGACGGCGGCCGCGGTCGCCATACCGCCGAGTGCGGCCGCAACCACCGCGGTCGCCAGCCCGACGAGCAGCGGGTAGGCCGACCCGGCCCGCTCGGCGCGCAGCTCGGCGTGCCGGGTCGCTATGGTGCTGCGCCAGGCGACGGCGCCGGCGGCCACGGCGGAGGCGGCGGCGAGCACCCAGAGCTGGCGGTGGACCTGGAGGGCGAGCAGGGGGAGCCACAGGCCGTTGGCGACGAGGATGGTCCGCGACCAGGCCAGGGCGGTGCGTTCGCGCGGCAGGCCCTCGTCGGGCGGAGGGCTGTGGTCGGCGGGGACCGTCATCGGGCCAGCTCGACCACGACGAGGGCGAGGACGAGGATGGCGAGGGCTCCGATGCCGGAGGCGAGCCAGACCAGCGCTCGAGGCGCCGGCAGCGGCTGACGTTGGCGCATCGCCCGTTCGACCTGAGCCCAGCGACGGACCGCCCGGACTGCGAGGGCGGCGCCGCCCAGGCAGGAGATGCCGGCGATGGCGGGCGCCCAGCGGGGCAGCTCGGGCAGGGCGGCGGTGACCGAGAGCAGGGCGATCGCGCCGCCGACGAGGGCCATGGCGGTTCGCAGCCAGGCCAAGGTGGTCCGTTCGTTGGCCATCGAGAACCTGGGGTCCGGCTCCTCGCCGACGCCATACACGCTCTTCGGCCCCCGGTTATCCACAGCCCACCCCCTCCTCCAACAAAGACACACCTTTAGAACGACTCTAAAGGTGTGTCTTTGTTGGTTGTCCACAGGTCAGGGGGCCGGGCGGGAGATGGCGGCCAGGAGCACGGGGAGCATCCGGCGCGCCAGGGTGTCCGCGGGGTTGGGCCCCCGCCCCGCGACGATGCTCGCTCGCATCGACGCCTCGAAGACCGCCTCGAGGGTGTCGATCGCGTCGCCGGCCGGAACGGTGAGCCGCAGCCCGGCAGCTGCCAGCCCGCTCTCCAGGAAGGGTCCGAAGCGCTCCCGGAAAGTCCGCTGCGAGGCGAGGTATGACGCCGCGAGCTCCGGGTCCCGCACCGCCAGCAGGGACAGCTCCGACCGCAGCAGATGGTTGTCGACACCGAAGGGTGCGATCTCGAAGAGCAGCTGGGAGAGTGCCTCGATCGGGTTCGGGTACCCCAGCGCCGACTCGACGACGCCGCCGAGCCGCTCGAACAGCGCCGCCTCCTCGCGGTCGAGCAGGGCGACGACGAGCTCGTTCTTATGCGCGAAGTTCGAGTAGAACGCCCCCCGGGTGAATCCGGCCCGGTCGCAGATCTCCTCGACGGTCGCACCCTCGATGCCCCGCTGGGCGAAGACGCGCGAGGCGGCGTCGAGCAGCCGCTCGCGGGTCACGCTGCGTCGCCGCTTCGCCGGGGCTGGTTCCACGTCGACCGGACCGGCGGCGGCCTCGGCAGAGGGCGCGATCGAGGGCTCGGCAGAGGGTGGGGTCGTCATCACCCTCATCGTGGCACGGGTCACGGCGCCTTCTCACGTTCGAGTTTGAATACGTTTCCGTATTGAGTACGCTAATGTATCGAACAACGTAGCAGCAAGCCGCCTCTCACGCCGCCCACCCATCCGAGACCACGCCCCGGAGATCCCCGTATGTCGACCACGCTCTACCGTCTCGGCCACTGGGCCGTCCGCCGTCGCCGCCTGGTCGTGGTCCTCTGGCTCGTCGGGCTCCTCCTCGCCGGCGCGACCGCCGCCGCCCTGCAGCGCGGTGTCGTCGACGTCTTCGAGATCCCCGGCACCCAGTCGCAGCAGGCCCTCGACTCGCTCACGGCGCGCTTCCCCGAGTTCGCCGGCGCCAGCGGGCAGGTCGTCGTCCAGGCCCCGGACGGTATGTCGGTCCGCGACCCAGACGTCCGAGCGCGCATCGACGCGCTCACGAAGCAGTACGCCACTGCTCCGTATGTCGACGCAGCGATCGGCCCGTTCGACGAGCACATCAAGGGCGCGGTGTCGAGCGACGGCCACGCCGCGATCATCTCCGTCCAGCTCGACGTCCCCTCCGTCGAGGTCACCGACGCCATCCGGGCCCCGATCGTCGCGATCACCACCGCGTCGACCCAGCACGGCCTGCGCGCCGAGGTCGGCGGGTCGCTCTTCATGCCCACCCCACCGGCCGTGACCATCAGCGAAGGCATCGGCGTCCTCGTGGCGCTCATCGTCCTCGTCATGACCTTCGGCTCGGCGCTCGCGGCCGGCATACCGCTGCTCACCGCGACCGCGGGGGTGGCCGCATCCGTGGCGGCGATCTTCGCCGCCACCCGGTTCACCGACGTGACCTCGACCGCGCCCTTCCTCGCCCTGATGATCGGGCTGGCCGTCGGCATCGACTACGCCCTGTTCATCCTCTCCCGGCACCGGGACCTCCTTGCCGAGGGCCTCGCACCGGACGAGGCCGCCGCCCAGGCCACCGGGACGGCCGGGTCCGCGGTCGTCTTCGCCGGCGCCACCGTCGCCGTCGCGCTGGCCGCGCTGGGCGTCGCGGGCATCCCCTTCCTCTCCACCATGGGTATGGCGGCCGCGGGGTCCGTCGCCGCCGCCGTCCTCGTCTCGCTCACCTTGCTCCCGGCCCTGCTCGGCCTCGGCGGGAGCAGGCTCATGCCCCGCAAGGTCGCCGACGACCACCACGCCCGGCACCACACCGGCGTCTGGGCCGGCTGGGTCCGCACCGTCACCAAGGTCCCCCTGCTCACGGCCCTGCTCGTCATCGCCGGGCTGACCCTGCTCGCACTCCCGGCCCGGGATCTCACCTTCGCGCTCCCGCACAATGGCACCTCGGCGCCGACGTCGACGCAGCGCAAGGCCTACGACCTCGTCGCGGAGAAGTTCGGCCCCGGCGCGAACGCCCCTTCGTCGTCACCCTCGACATCGTCGCCTCCACCGACCCGCTCGGACTGGTCGCCGCCGTCGAGAAGCGGGTCCTCGCTACCGACGGCATCGTCTCGACCACCGTCGCCACCCCGAACCGCGCCGCCGACACCGGCGTCATCATCGCCATACCGGATGCCGCGGCGGACACCGAACGGACCAAGGCGACCCTCGAGCACGTCCGGGCACTCGCCCCCGCCATCAAGGCCGAGTACGGCGCCGACATGGCGGTCACCGGGCAGACCGCCGCCCAGGTCGACGTCTCGCAGCGGCTGTATGACGCCCTGCTCCCGTTCGGCCTGGTCGTCGTCGGGATCTCGCTCATCCTGCTCACCCTGGTGTTCCGGTCGATATTGGTCCCGATCACCGCGGCCCTCGGGTACGTCCTGTCCGTCGGCGCCGCCTTCGGTGTCGTCGCCGCGGTCTTCCGGTGGGGCTGGGCGAGCTCGCTCATGGGCCTGAACGAGCCCGGACCGGTTATCTCGTTCATGCCGATCATCGTCATGGGGGTGCTCTTCGGCCTGGCGATGGACTACCAGGTCTTCCTCGTCTCGAGCATGCGTGCGCGCTTCGTCCACGAGGGCGACGCCCAGCGCGCGGTCAACGCCGGCTTCGTCGACTCCGCCCGAGTGGTCACCGCCGCCGCGGTCATCATGGTTTCGGTCTTCGCCGCCTTCGTCCCGCACGGCGCGGTCTACATCAAGCCGATCGCGCTGGGCCTGGCCGTCGGGGTCTTCGTCGACGCCTTTCTCGTCCGGATGACGCTCATCCCGGCGGTGATGCGGCTGCTCGGTGCCCGGGCCTGGTGGCTCCCGGCGTGGCTGGACCGGCGCCTTCCGGTCCTCGACATCGAGGGTGAGAGCCTGCACCGCCGGCTCGCCCTCGCGGCGGCTCGAGGCGGGACGGCACCGGCCGCCGTGCTGGCTCGAGACCTCAGCCGCTCCGATGGCGCGGGCACCGTGTATGCCGGTGTCGACCTCGATGCCCCCCGCGCTGCGATGGTCGTGGTGCGGGGCGGCTCCGGTGCGGGCAAGACCGCGCTGCTGCTCACCCTGGCCGGCCGTATGACGCCCAGCGCCGGCCGGCTCGAGGTCAACGGGCACCTCCTCCCCGACGCCGCGACGGCGGTCCGTCGCGAGGTCTCGCTGACCGAGATCGCCGGCGTCAACGACCTCGACCCGCTGCTCACCGTCGCCGACCACGTCGACGAACGCCTCGCCACGACAACCTGGCATCCCTGGGTCTCCGGGCGGGACCGGACCGAGGCCCTGCGGCGTCTCGACACCCTCGCCGCGGCAGCCGCCGCGGCCCGTCCGGACGCCCACCTCACCGCGACGCTGGAGCCCCGACTCCGGGTCCGCGAGCTCACCGCCATCCAACGGTGGGTCCTCGCCCTCGGCCTGGCCCTGGTCGGGGACCCGGCGATCCTCGTGACCGATGATGTCGACGCCTTGCCGAGCGCGGCCGACCGGGTGGCGGCGTGGTCGCTCCTGGCCTCGCTATCAAGGGACCGCGTCGTCACGGTCATCGCCTCGTGCCACGACCTGCCTCATGACGTCGAGGCCCTGGACGGCATACCCATGCGGGTCGTCGACCTCGGAGCTGGACGCACCGGCCCGGCCTGGGCGTTGACCGGGCCCACCGAACTCGACCCGGCCGACCCCTGGCCGACCCGACCGACCCCCTGACCGAGCTGACCGCCGAGAAGGTGCACTGATGTCCCGCCTGCCCACCCTGCCCGCGGCCGAGCTGCGCCGGTTCACCGGCAACCGCCGCTCGCTCGTGGCCCTCATCGCGATCGTCCTCGTCCCGCTCATCTACGGCGGGCTCTACACCTGGGCGAACCAGAGCCCGCAGACCCGGCTCGACCAGCTGACCGGCGCCGTCGTCAACCTCGACCAGCCCGTCACCCTCACCCATCCGGACGGCACCAAGCAGCTGGTCCCGCTCGGGCGCAGCCTCACCGGCAAGCTCACCACCTCGACCTCGCCGTCGAGCCTTCCACTGGGTTCTCGCGGACGCCCCTCCGCCGCGGACGGGCTCGCGTCCGGTCGGTATGCCGCCGTCCTCACGATCCCCGCCGGCTTCTCGGCCGCCGCCACCTCGACAGCCGGCGACCCCGCACTGGCCGAGTCCGCGCGGGTCCGGATCGAGACCGACGACGCGGTCAACTACCTCTCCGGCACGCTCGGCACGTCCATCGCCACCGCGGCGAGCGCCCAGCTCGCCCGGGAGCTCACCTCGAGCTATCTCACCGCGCTGTATGACGGCACCGCGACCCTGAAGGACCAGCTCGGCCAGGCGGCGACCGGCGCCGGCGACCTGTCGACCGGGGCGGCAACGCTGGCCGACGGGACGGCTCGAAGCGGTACCGGTGCTCAGCGCCTCGCCTCCGGGGTCGCTTCCCTCGCCGAGGGCGCCGACACGCTCGCTGCTGGCGCGGCGGCGCTGGCCACTGGGTCGGGTCAGGCGGCCGGCGGGGCAGCAGCGCTGTCGTCCGGACTGGCAAGACTCGACACCGCCACGTCCACCCTTCCGACGCAGACCCGCCGACTCGCGGAAGGAGCCTCGGCGGCCGCCTCGGGCGTCTCCGCGGTGTCCGCCGGGGCGGCCGCCCTGGCCACTGGTACCGCTGCGGTGTCCGACGGGGCCGGGCAGCTTGCGGCCGGGGTGGCGCCCTTGGTGTCAGGCGCCGACGCGTTCACGACGGGGGCCGCGCAGCTGAGCGCCGGCGCCACCCAGTTCGCCGCCGGAGCGGCCACCTTCGCCGGCTCGGTCGGCCCGCTGGCCACCGGGGCGGCCCAGTCCGCCACCGGCGCGGCGGCCCTGTCGACCGGGGTCGCGTCATACACCGGCTCGCTCGACGCGCTGGCCGCATCGTGCCCGGGCTCCGGGGCGGCGCCGGCCTTCTGCGCGGGTCTGCAGCGGCTGGTCGCCCAGAGCGGCGGGCTGCGCACCGGGGCGGCGAGCGCGGCGCTGGCGCGGCGCAGGTCGCCGACGGGGTGTCGGGGCTGCGGTCCGCCGCGACCCGGCTCGGCAGCTCCGCCGCGTCGCTCGGCACCGCCGCCACCGACCTCGCCTCCGGCGCAACCTCGCTCGGTGACGGGGTGAGCAAGTTCGCCGCGGGTCTGGCGCGTCTCGCCGCCGGAGCGCAGCGCAGCGCCGCGGGCGCCGCAGACCTGGCCGCGGGAGCGACGAAGGCCGCCGACGGCACGAGCGCCCTGGCCACCGGGGCCGACCAGCTGGCCGACGGCATCCCGGCCGTCAGCGCCGGGATCCACCAGTCCGCCGCCGGAGCACTCGCGCTGGCGACCAAGCTCCCGGCCCTCACCAGTGGGGCGAGCAAGGTGTCCACCGGCAGCGCGTCGCTCGCGACCGGGGCGTACCAGGCGGCCGGCGGCGCAAGCCGGCTCGCGGACGGGCTGGACCAGCTCGACAGCGGGGCGACGAGGTTGGCCTCCGGTGCTCAGGACCTCGGCGACGGACTACGTGAGGGTGTCGCGAAGATTCCGTCATACACCGATACCGAAAAGAAGCAGCTCGCTGCCGCAGCCTCGGCCCCGGTCCTCGCGGACGCCGTCCGGCTCAACCCGGTCAAGAACAACGGGAGTGGCCTGGCGCCATACTTTGCGGCCTTGGCCCTCTGGGTCGGCTCGATGGCGATCTACCTGCTGCTGCGGCCGCTCTCGGCCCGCGCGCTTGCCTCCTCGGCGTCGGCGACCCGGGTCGCCCTGGCGGGGTACCTCCCCGGCGCGCTGCTCGGTGCCCTCCAGGGGATCGCGCTCGCCCTCCTGCTGCAGTATGCCGTCGGCATCTCGGCCGCCTCGGTGGGTGCACTCATCGCGCTCGCCGCCCTGGCCGGGCTCACCTTCACGGCGATGAACCAGGCGCTGGTCGCGCTCTTCGGGACGCCGGGGCGCTTCCTCGCGGTGATCCTCGCCGGGCTCCAGCTCACCTCGGCCGGCGGTACGTATGCCGTCCAGACCGCGCCCGAGATCTTCCAGTGGCTGCACGGCGTCCTGCCCTTGACGTATGCCGTTGACGCCTTCCGCCATGTCATCGCCGGATCGGGCTTGGGCGTCGGCCATGACGTGGTCGTCCTCCTGTTGTGGCTCGCGGGGGGACTGTGCGTCAGCGTCCTTGCGGCCCGGCGACAGCGGACCTGGACCCTAGCCCGCCTGCACCCGCGCGTGGCGGTCTGACTCGGACGTCACTGGGACGTGCACGGCGACGAGACGGCCGGGGCTCCGGGAGGCTCAGCAGGACTTGGCGCCGACACCGAGGGCGCTCCAGGTGCACGAGTGGACCAGGGTTCCGGCGGCATTGCGCAGGTAGGCAGAGTCGCCGGTGTTGTTCCAGACGTACCACGTCCGGCCGTAGTACTGGTGCGTGGTCGAGGGCGTGCCCTTGCCCGTGTGGACGGTGACGCTGGCGCCCGCCTTCAGCGTGAAGGTGGGGGAACCTGAACGTGTACCCGCTCGTGTCGCGCAGCGTCCAGCCGGTGATCACGCGAGCAGTCGTCGTGGTGTTCGTGATGATGACGTACTCGGCGTTGAGGCTGACGTTCGTCCCGGTGTCACTGCCGGGCGAGTCATACCGGATGTAGCTGATCTTCACGGCGGGCGTCGCCGGGGCAGGCGTGGCGTCGACCGCCTGGGCTGCTCCGGCGCCGGTCACCGCCGCCGCGAGGGTGGCCAGTGTGAGGGCAAGGACGGCGAGGACGCGTCGGGGAAGCATGGTCTCCACGCTATGTAGACGCGCTCGCCCCCGTGGCGTTACCGGACAACCGACGTGTGCAGTGGCACACGTCGGCGGACTGTGCGGCCGTAGAACCTTGGCGGTGGCGCAGGGATTCGAACCCTGGGTGGACTTGCGCCCACACGCGCTTTCGAGGCGCGCTCCTTAGGCCACTCGGACACGCCACCGCCGCCGAGGGTACTAGAGGCGCTGACGTGGGGCGAAATCCCTGGTCGAGGCAGCAGCGAGGCCCCGTCAGTGCAGGTCCACGGGAACGCAGCTGGAGCACGGCGCCCCGCGCCCACGCCCTTGGCCCGCGCCCCGCGCCCCGCGCGTCGGCAGGCAGCAGTCGGCAGTCGGCAGTCGGCAGGGTCCTCTCGGCGCCCTATGCCGTGCTCCACATCTCGACGCACCGCAACCCCCTGCCCCAGCAACGGACGCAACAACCCACTGCTCCACATCTCGACGCACCGCACCCCTGCCCCAGCATCGGACGCAACAACCCACTGCTCCACATCTCGACGCACCGCAACCCCCTGCCCCAGCATCGGACGCAACAACCCACTGCTCCACATCTCGACGCACCGCACCCCTGCCCCAGCATCGGACGCAACAGCCCTCTGCTTCGAGATGCGGCGCAGCGAGATGTTGCGTCCGCATGCGGCGCAGCGAGATGTTGCGTCGAGATGCGGCGCACGGCATAGGGACTCAGGTGCACCCCGTGGATTGGGGCTCGGTCGGGGCACACCTGGAGGGCTACCGGCGGGCAGCGAAGAAGTCGCGCAACTGGTCGGCGGCGCGGTCGGCATACACCCCGGGGACGACCTCGACGACGTGCAGCGACATCCGGTCGCGGGTGAGGTCCCAGACCGAGCCGCACGCGCCGGCCTTCGCGTCCCACGCCCCGAAGACGACCCGGTCGAGGCGCGCCGCGACGGCGGCGCCGGCGCACATCGCGCACGGCTCCAGAGTCACCACCAGAGCGCAGCCGGCCAGCCGGGACGACCCCAGCCTCGCGCCGGCAGCCCGCAGCGCCTCGATCTCGGCGTGAGCCGTAGGATCCGACCGGCCCACCCGAGCATTGGAACCCTCGCCGACGACGGCCAAGGATGCATCGAGGACCACGGCCCCCACCGGGACCTCGCCCAGGCGACCCGCCCCCTCGGCCAGCTCGAGCGCGCGCTCCATCGGCCCCAGCCACGGGCTGGAAGCAGGGGGTTCCCCGGGGGCGTACACACGCTAAGTTTGGCCCATGCGCGTCCACGTCGCCGACCACCAGCTCATCGCCCACAAGCTGACCTACCTGCGCGACGAGCGCACGGACAGCCCCACCTTCCGCAGGCTCGCCGAGGAGCCTGGTCACCCTTCTGGCGTATGAGGCCACCCGGGATGTTCGAGTCGAGCCGATCCACATCACCACGCCTGTCGGGCCGACCACCGGCATCAAGCTCGCCAACCCCAAGCCATTGGTCGTGCCGATCCTGCGCGCCGGTCTGGGCATGCTCGAGGGCATGGTCCGGCTGCTGCCGAGTGCCGAGGTCGGCTTTCTGGGGATGATCCGCAACGAGGAGACTCTCGAGGCGACGACCTACGCCAACAGGCTGCCCGAGGACCTGTCCGGGCGGCAGTGCTACGTCCTGGACCCCATGCTCGCCACCGGTGGAACGCTCGCGATGGCGATTCGCTATCTCGTCGACCGCGGCGCGGATGACGTCACTGCCATCTGCCTGCTCGCCGCCCCCGAGGGCATCAAGCACCCTGAGGAGGAGCCTCGCCGACGTCGGCGCGCCGATCTCGCTGGTCACCGGAGCGATCGACGACCACCTCAACGACCGTGGGTACATCGTCCCCGGCTTGGGTGACGCCGGCGACCGGCTCTACGGAGTGGTCCACTAGGCGCGACCCCTCCCTGCACGGGGTCGACAGTTTCCTGGTCGCCTCCGCAGACGAGGCGGTCGGCGTCGCCTCAGCGGGTGATCAGCCCGAGCTCGAGGGCTCTGAGCACGGCCCGGGTGCGGTCCCGGACGCCGAGCTTGAGGAGGATGGCGGAGACATTGTTCTTCACCGTGCCCGTCGACAGGTGGATGGCCGCGGCGATCTCTTTGTTCGAGTAGCCGCCCGCCAGCAGCCGCAGGATCTCCAGTCGCGGGGCTCCAGCGAGTCCGGCGCATGGTCCACCTCGAGGGGCACAGCGCCTGGCGTCGCGGCATACCGCCGGGGCCATCGCGTCGGTGACGGCGGGCTGCACCAGGCTCCCCCCGGAGGCGAGCAGCCGGATCGCCTCGACGAGTCGCTCCAGCGAGACGTCCTTGAGCAGGTACCCCTGGGCCCCGGCTCGCAGCGCCTCGAGGACCGCGTCGTCGTCGGCGAAGGTCGTCAAGACGAGAACCGGCGTATGCCGTCCCCGGCGGTCGAGGCTCGCGGAGCACACCGAGGCCGTCGAGCACCGGCATCCGCAGGTCGAGGAGGACGACATCGGGCCTGAGCCGGTCGATGGCCGCGAGCGCCTCGACGCCATCGGCCGCCTCCCCGACGACCTCGATGTCCGTGGACAGGCCCAGCAGACTGGTGATCCCCATCCGGACCAGGGTCTGGTCATCGACGACCACCACGCGCGCCGGGGTCATGAGGACACGTCCGAGGTCAACGGCATCGACGCCTCGAGGGTGAACCCCGCGCCCGGTCGGGAGAACCAGGTGACCTGACCGCCCAGGGACCGCGAACCGCTCCGCCATCCCGCAGCCCATGCCCGGGGCTCACCGCGAGGCTACCCTGCCCGTCATCCCGAGCCGTGACCGTAACGACCCCCGTCGAGCCTCCTCGACGCTGATCATGGGGTGCTGGGCCGCTGAGTGACGCGCGGCATTGGTCACCACCTCCTGACGCACCGCACCAGCGCCTCACGCCGGCGCGGGTCGGTGACGACCAGGGGGTCGTCGATATCCAACGCGACCACCGGCCGGGCGACCGACCGAGCCAGCGCGATGAGCGTCCGCTTCAGGTCCTCCGGGAACTCGCGCAGGCCTGGCCGACGACATCGCGGACGTCTCCGAGCAGGTCCTGGCCGCCTGCCGGAGAGCTGCACCTGGTCCGCGCCCGGTCCGGACACGGTGCGGGCCGCAACGTCGAGGTTGACCGCCAGGGCGGTGAGCCTGATGTCCGATGGCGTCATGGAGGTCGCGGGCGATCCGTAACCGCTCGGCAGTCCGGCTTGACTCGGCCAGCCGCTCCTGAGCAGCCTGAGCTCGGCGTGGGCGGAGGCGATCTCGGCGCGGGGCCGCCTCGGCCTCGCGCATCGACACCACCATGAGGAAGGCGAAGAGCAGTTCGAGTGCCGAGAGGCCAGGGCAAGGACGACATAGGGCATGACCGCCCCTCCGCCCTCGACAAGCCATCCGCCGATCGCCGCCACCACCGACTGAGCGACGATCAGTGCCAGCGCCCGCCGGGATGGGAATGCTGCAGAGATCGTCACGGCGGTGAGCACGAGCAGCACGCCGCCGATCCCGAGGAAGGCTCGAGCACGACCGACCCGAGGCCGAGGAGGATCTGCAGCCAGATGATCGGGACGACCCATGGCGAGTTCCGTCGGTCAGCACATCTGTAGCGACATACGTGATGCCGAAGGCGAGATAGCAGACTCACCACAACCACAGCGGGCCAGTTCTGACGCCAGCGGTCGCGGTCAGCGTCGTGAGCCCGACCGCGAGCCAGGCGAGGCCCGCGCTGGCCAGCCTGACCCGGTCGAAGGTGCTCCTCACGCGCCCAGCGTAGGGCGGACCATGGATGACGACCCATGCCACAAGTCATTGCGGCGGTCGTGGACCACAGGCACCAGCGGGGCCAGCTGGACGAGAGCCTACCGTCGACGGGTATGACGACGATCATCGAGGCCCGCGGCCTCACCAAGCGCCATGGCGACTCGTCGCGGTCGACCACCGACCTGACGATTCGCCGCGGGGAGCGGGTCGCTATCCTTGGCCCGAATGGCGCCGGCAAGACGACCACCATCGAGCCTGTTTCTCGGGAGGCCACCCCACGGCTGGCTCGGTGAGCTGCCTGTTCGGCCGACCCGGCGCGGCAGCGACCTGGCGCGGACCGGCGCGATGTGCTCCAGGACAGCGACGTCCCTGAGGGCCTGACTGTCACCGAGACGATCGACCTCGTGCGCCAACTACTACCCGGTGGCTCTGCCGGTCGACGAGGTCTCCTCGCCCGGGCCGACCCTGACCGAGAAGCGCTCCAGCCGGGTCAGCCGGACCTCCGGCGGCCAGCGCCAGCGGCTCTCCTTCGCGCTGGCCATCTGCGGCGACCCCGACCTGCTCTTCCTCGACGAACCGGACCGCGGCCCCGACGTCGAGGCACTGGCATACCTTTCTGGGGGAGCAGGTCCGCGGGCTCGCGGACCTGGGCAAGACGGTCCTCTCTTCGACCTCGCCAACCTCGCCGAGGCGGACGCCTTGGCCGAGCGCGGTCATCAAGTTATCTCCCGCGGGCCGGGTCCTCGTCGACGGCACCCCGCGCACATCAAGTCCCTCGTCGCGGGTGCCACGGTCGACCTTAGCACCGACGCCTCCTCGCGACGGTCGGGGCCCTCCCGGGTGCGCTCTCGGTGCTCGGTACCGGAGCGGTCCGGGACGGGCGGCCTGACCGGTATTACGGGTCATGGAGCAGCTGCTCCCGAAGAGCCTGCTCCGTCACCCTTCCAGCAGGGGTATGCTGTAGGCCTGCGCGTCGCCGAGGCTGACCTCGAGACCGCCTTCCCACCTTTGTCGCAGCCGACTCTACCCACCCTCGCGTCCCGGGTACCCATGGAGAGCGTCCGATGAACGCCATACCCGTCCGCCACTCCGGCCGGTTCCCGCCGCCACGTCCAGCGTCCCGGGATGACTGATCGGCGGCCCGTGCACGAGCGCCTGACGGCGCGGTTGATGCCCGGACGTCTCGGCGTGCTTGCCGCGCAGGTCAAGGCGGAGTTCCTCCGGCCTGGGTCCGCGCACCTGAGTACGCCATCGGCGTCGTCGGGGTCCCGGTCATCCTCACTTGATGTCTCGGCTGCCCACCGCAGGCGAGCGGCCGCCTGGCGGGACCGACGTCGCCCCATGCTGCCGTTTCCCCCTGTTCGGGGCGTATGGGATCCGCAGCCAGGCGATCTTCAATTTCGGGGGACGCTTTCGCCCGGAGCGCGGCCAGGGGTGGCTGCGCTGGTAGGCGGGCCACGCCGATGCCCGAGGTGGGCCTACTGGCGCGAAGGTGGTCTCGGCGCTGGCGTTCACCGTGCTCATCTGGTTTGGCCAGTCCTCGTCGGGTCTTCGCGGCGCACCTGGTCACCCCGTGGCCGACCCTGCTCCGGCTGCTCGCGTTGATGGTCGGGACGGTGCGCCTTCTGCACCTTCGCTGGCTTCGCCATCGCGTACTGGTTCACCTCCTGGCCGCCGCCGCCGTGGAACCTCATCTTCTGTCCGCCATATAGTTCACCCTGCTCGGGCTTCTTCCAGTTGCCTCGCGCTCGCCCGAGCCTGTTCCGGGACCATCGCGCCTTACTTGCCGACCTACCACTACGGCTTCCTCACCCCGGGGACAGGTCGCCCGGAAACCGATATCACCGTTTTCCCGGGGGCTGGTCGGGCCCGGGCATCCACGTGGCCTGGGTTGCCGGGGCTTGCGCGGTGTTCACGGTGCTGACCGTCATCGGGTACCGGCGGGACCCGACTGCTCCAGGTCCCGACCCTGCAGGTCCTGACGCCACAGGTCCTGACCCCAGCAGGTCCTGACCTCAGTGTCCTGACCTCTGCAGGTCCTGACCTGCAGGTCCTGACACTGCAGGTCCTGACACTGCTCTCCCGGCATACCCTCATGCTGTCTCAACAGTCACATTGGCACCTTCTGTCACACTGAAGGCCATCAGTGTCGCCTGACCGTGCGCACCCTGGACAGAGCAATCAAGGAGGAGGACCGTGAAGAAGTTCTGGAGTGTCTTCCGCTGGTCTTTGCTGGACCCACTTCGTCTATGCTGTCGTCAAGTCACCCGGAGGCGGCTGCCGGCATCGTGCGGACCTCTTCCAGATCATCGGGGATGCTCTTCCGCGGATCGTCGGAGTCTTCGACACTCTCCCGGGGGAGCCTAGTCCGTGGCGCCTGGCGCTACCACGATCGCCGACCGCCGGCTCCCGACACCGCGCCGACCCTGAGCCTGGAGCGTTACGCTGTCCGACGGCGAGCGCCTGGTCTTCGCCAAGCACCTGATGGCGCTGGTGGGAGCCCGTCACCACCGCGGTCGTCGCGCTGCTCGCCGGGGCTGGCTGTTCGCTCTATCTTCCGCTGCGGCGGCCAAGGCCCATCTCGCGGATGTCCCCTCTTCTGGGTGATGGTCCTGGCTTCGTGGTCCGCGCTGTGGCACTGGCATGGAGTGGGTCTTCCGGGACCGCCTCGTCGTGACGAACAAGGATCATGCTCATCCACGGGTTCTGGGACCGCGATGTGCTGATGATGTCGCTGGCCGTCACCGACCTCATCTACCGGCGGAGCATCCTGGCCTGGTTGCGCTCGGCTACGGATGTTCTTGTCCTGGAGTCGGCTGGCCAGACCAGGCGCTGTGGACGATCAACGCCGTCCTCGCGCTCGAACACCTGACCTTACCGCGAGCTGGTCTCCGAGGTCTTCAAGGTCAACGACCATGCCTGGGTGCGCTGATGACGAGCCATTTTAGGCCCCGACACCGGGGGGCGCGGCGGGATGACGGGCGGAGGCCTGGCGGTGGTGGCCGCGGGAGTGGTGTGACGCGACTGGCGGCTGCAGCGGTGGCCGCGGCGGCGACTCGGGCGGCCCGCTTTCGCCCGCAGTTCCAGGGCTGGACGCCGCGGTTTCAGGAACCCTTCCGTCGCCTGTCGCCGAGCAGTGGCCTGTCGCCCCGCACGTATGGCGTTCCTGCCCGCCGACCTGGACCGCCCTGGCTGACTCGCCCAGGGGCGCGCGTTGCGACCGACTCCCCGCAGCCGAGCCCCTGGGTCGCAGCGTCCGAGGACGCAGCGACATACCGGCGGGGAGACGTTGCGGCCTCGCAGTGCCGACCTCGAGGCACCAAGGCCGAGGACACCGCCCTGATCCCGGTCGGCGAGGACTGGTGGCGCTGGAGCCTTAGGCCGGGCTGCGGGTCGCCCGGATCGCCGATGGCCGTCGCGGGGCGGCGCTGAGGCGGATGCCGACCGCTGCCCCACCGCGGCGATGCACGGGAAGGCGATGAGGCGGAACCACACCGTCGTCAGTGTTTCGGCGCCGCCGCCGAAGGCGTGGAGCACCGCGACCGGCCAGGCGAGATAGCCTGAATCCAGTGGATGCCGCGCCAGACCTGGTGGCTGATCCGGGCTTCTGACCAGCTGGTCACGACGACGACGAGAAGGATGTCGAGGCTGAAGGTCCCCAGGCCCCACCACAGCGGGTTGCGGGCGTTGAGGAAGGGCACGACGGTGTCGACCTACCGCTTGGAGCCTCCTGGTCGAGGACCAGGCTGAGGATGTGGGGGACGAGCAGCCTGAGGCGACCAGCGGTGGCGCGCGGCGGTGGATCTCGCCACCGCGAACCGCGGGGTCTGCAGCGGGCCGATCGTTGCCACGTGATGATGCTGGCGACCATCGAGATCGTCAGCAGGACGAGGGAGGAGACGCCGAGGCCACGTCCGAGCAGCCAGAGGGCCTCGTTCATGCCCGCACCGCCTGGGCCTTCGCCGCCGCCGGCCAGGGCCACCAAGCAGCCGCACTCTGGCCGGCCATCGTCACCAGTCGGGCCGGCAGGCCTGGGCCGGCGCAGCACCCGGACTGCGTCCCCGCCGCGGACCAGGGCCGCGGCAATTCAGGATGTTCGCAGACGCAGTCCTGCGGCCACGACGGTGACGCTGCGCGCCAGTAGCGCTGGGCCGGCATACCCGTGAGGGGTCGATGATGTGAAGCAGCCTGGCATGCCCGGACCCACGCCAGGTGCGCTGCTCAGTGCTCTGAGGTGGCGACGGCGAGCCCATCGGGTAGGTGCAATTCATGGCGCCGGGTCCGTCCCGGTCGCGGACCAGGACGTCCCAGCCCAGCGGCGCGGCGGTGGGGCCGGCCAGCGGGCTGGGGTCGGGCCGACGGTGGCGACATCGCCGCCGAGGCTGACCAGGACCGCGATCCCGAGTTCCATGGCGACTGCCTGGGCGCAACGGTCGGCGGCCCACGCCTTGGCGGTCGCGCCGAGGTCGAGGACCACCCCCGGGAAGGGTGACGGTCCGGTTGCTTCGTCGAGCGGTATGTCGCGCCAGGTCGTCGCCGTCATGGCGATCTCGACCCGGGCCTGGCCCCTGGCGGACCGCGCGTCGATATCGCGGTCGTAGCCGAGGTCGACGCGAGCATGGAGCCGACGGTGGTCGACCGCCCTGCCGGTCACCCGGGCGGCGTCGAGAGCGGCGCGAGTGTACTTGGTGAGCGTCTGGCTGACCGACCGGGGCGCTGGTGCTGGATCTGGAGGATCTCGCCGTCCGGGGCGGAAACCGGCTGGCGCGAGCCTCGATTGCCGTCGAGGACCGCGTCGACGATCTCGCGGCGGCGGACAGGTCCGCGGCCTGGGGGGGTGACCAGGCGCATGGTCGCTTGAACACCGGCTCCACTCCTGATGCGCGGACATCATGACCCGCTGGTCTGCGCTCGGGCCGTGCCGCTGCTGGCGGTGACCTGGACGGCACCGTTGCTGGAGCCGGTGGAGCCTGGACGTCGTGTCGACGGTTGTCGTCCCCGTGGTGGAGGTCGTCGAGGACGCTGCTGAGGTGGTGTCCATGGACGTGCTGGGCTGCGAGGGTGATGGCGGCGCTGTCACAGCGACGGCGATCCCGCCGAGGGCCGCGGTGGCCTGGGTGATCCGCTGGCGCCGCGGTGGCGGGCGCTCGGCCGGGCGCTGCGGGCTGGGCTCTGTGGGTGGGGCTGGGGTTGGTGGTCATGGTCTCTTCTCCTGGCCGGAACTGTTGATGCCCATGACTTCCGGACTTACCCTTTGGGCCTGCTGTGCCCCCTCCTGTCCCCATTTATTTTTAAAGACACAATCTTTAGAACGTCTTCAAAGGTGTGTCTTTGCAGGTTATCCACAGGGGAGGGCCTACATCTGGACAGAGACTCGACTCCGAGTAAGGACAGGCTCCTCGACGAGGACCCGCAGGGTCAGCGCGCCCAGCGCCATCCGGGGACGCCTGACGTCGTCGGTCTCGGCCTTGAGCACCGGGCACGCCTCTCTGTAGAACGCCGAGAACGCCGAGGCCACCCCGAAGAGGTACCCGCAGAGCCGATGCGGCTCTCGTATGCCGCCCCCACCTCTGAGAGACCACGGACCTGCAGCCGAGCAGCAGCAGCGCCAGCGCTCGCCTGAGGGGTCCGCGACGACGATGGGCGGCGCGCCATACCGGAGCATCGGGGTCCCCACCCACGGACCGGAAGATCGAGCGGACCTGGCCGTCGCGTACTGAGGTACGGGCCGGTGTCTCGGTGAGCGCCAGTATCCGGTCCAGGTCGAAGACGTACTGCTGTCGTGCGATCGATGGTTGCGGTCGGCGTACTTCAGATCGCCCTGATCCCCACCTCGCCAGGCGATCGCTGCACGCTCGGCATCCGGTGCTCGGGCGGGCCTGGTCGACATACGCC
>JADKGA010000001.1 GCA_016717165.1 Candidatus Lutibacillus vidarii | reverse complement strand
CCTCGACGGGCGTGGGGCGGCACCGGAACCGCGCCGACGATCTTCAGGACTGCCCCACCATCAGCGTGCCGACGATGGCCGCCTCGCCCAGGCCGCCGCCACCTCGGCTCCGCCGGGCCCGACAGGTGACCCTCATCGCGACCGGTGGTCTGCGCCGGCCGCAGGACATCGTCAAGGCACTGGCCCTCGGCGCCGACACGGTCGCCGTCTCCAATGTCGCCCCTTCAGGCGTCCGGCTGCGATAAGGGATGCGGGCGTGCCACTAGGACGCCGCTACCCGGTCGGCATCGCCGCGAAGCCGCACCTGCGATCCCGGCTGCGTGCAGCGGGCCGCCGAGCAGCTGACCCGCTACACTCGGCGCGATCACCGAGCTCATGGTCGTCCTCGCCCGGGCTGCGGCCACGACTCGCTGAGCCGCTTCACCCCTGCAGGGACCTCACGAGCTAGAGACGCGATGTCGCCGACCTCGTCGGCGTGCGCTATACCGAATATCGCGATGACGTGATGGCACCGGGTCTGGCGCCATACCGGACGAAGGCCGAGTTACCTACCGCAGTCGTCGACGAGTCCGGACCATCGCGCTGAGCCGTTGCCAGGCCGGGTCAGGGCTCTCGACAACCACTGCCCTCACCAGGGTGGCCCGCGGGGAGGGGCTCCATCGAGGGTGGTTGGCTGCGCTGCCCCTGGCACGGTTACGACTACGACCCGGTCTCCGGTATGCCGCCCCGGGCTTCTCGGATGCCTGGGCGCTACCCGTGGAAGAGGCGATGACGGGGTGTGGGTGGAGCTGCCGACCCGGCACGCGGGCGCGGACCGTCTCCGACGTCCTCGTCGAGACCTCGTCGCGTGGGGGTCGACTACGGTCAACACCTTCGGGATGGTGGGCCATAGCAACCTCGGGTTCGCCGGGCGCTGCGCGCAGCCGAAGGACCCCGCAGGGAGCTGCGCTATGTCCGGATCCGCCACGGGGGCCGAGCCTTCCGCCGCGTCGGCCTGACTCAAGCTGCCGGCAGCCGACGGCCTGCGTCGCCATAGCCGGGCGGGCTCGACGAACCTGCTCACCGGGCTCTATGACGCCCAGCTCGACGGAGCGCCGGTGGTCGCGATCTCCGGCCAGGTGCCCTCCGCGGGTCCTCGGCGAGGGCCTTTCAGGACGTCGACCTGTCCGCGGTCTTCGGGACGGCGTCGCCCTCTGTCAGCAGTGACCGTCCCCGCCGGGTCGGATTCGCTGCACCGAGCTTGCTGGCGCGGCGGTAGAAGCAAACCGTCGACGGGCGTGGCGTGGCCCATCGTCCTGCCCGACAAAGTTGCAGGATCTCCAGTCGCAGGCTGCCGGCGAAGAGGCGCCGGAGGGCCGTCAGGCTGACCTCGCCGTCGCCCCCTCCGACTCCCACAGCCTGGCTGCTGCCGTGGCCCTCCTGCGCGGAGCCCGACGGCCGGTCATCGTCGTCAGGCACGGAAGCGCGGGGGCCGTGGCGAATGCGCGCGCTGGCCGGCCGGCTCGGGGGCTCCGGTGCTGACGACCTTCCGCGCCAAGGGCCTGCTGCCCGACGATCCGCCGCTCGCGCGGGGGCGATCCTCCACGGCCGGTCAGGACGCGGTCGCCTCGTGGCTCATGAACAGGTCCGACGCCCTCCTTGTCATTAGGCGCGTCCTTCACCAACCGCAGGATCGCACCTACCAAACCCGATCCGTCAGGTGGACGCGGCGCCGAGCGCCATCGGCCGGTTCGACCCGGTGACCGTGGCGGTGCTCATTGACGCGGCCGTGACCCTCCAGGCCCGACGCGGCGCTCACTGACGAACCGCCGGAGGGCCGGCCGTCCAGCGGCCCGTATCGCCGCGCGGTGGCGATCTGGCGTGCCGAGAAGTCCGCCGCGCAGCCGACGACCGCGGCCACGGCGTCAGCAGCGCAGCCGTTTTCGCTGCGCTCTCGTCCGGTGCCCGACCGACGCGGTGGTCACCGTCGACGTCGGCAACCCGCGTACTCCTTCGGGCGGTACTCCGAGAGCCGCGGACAGCCGGTCCTCGTGTCGGGCTACCTCGGCTCGATCGGTTTCGGCTACCCTGCTGCGCTCGGCGCCTGGGCGGCATACCCGGGATCGTCCGTCGTCCGCGTGACCGGCGACGGCGGCTCGGCCAGCTCCTCGCCGAGCCGGCGACGGCGGTGAAGTACGCGATTCCCGTCAAGCATCCTCCTCCGACAACCGAGCGCTCGGCAAGATCGCCAAGGAGCAGCTCGCCAGTCGGCCTCCGGTGTGTGTGAACCTCGTTGGTCAACCCGACTTCGCCACATATGCCGAGCTGTGTGGGGCGACGGGGATCACCGTTCGTCACCGGATGGACAGCCTCGACCCGGCCATGGAAGAGCTTCGACCGCCGGCCCGGCCCTGCTGCACGTCCACGCCGATGCCGACCTGGTGTGATGGCGTCCGGCTCGGCGTGCCCCGACGGAGCGGGCCCCGCGGAGCTAGGTTGCCCGTGTGCTCTCCGAGGAGGTCGACCTCGTCGATCGACTACGCAGCGGGACCAGGAGGCGTTCGCGGCAGTGGTCGAGCCTGGTCGCCGGCGATGTTGCGCGTCGCGCGCTCCCATGTGCGCTCGCATCGCCAGCGCCGAAGAGGTCGTCCAGGAAGCGTGGCTGGGAGTCGTGCGCGGCCTGCACCTGTTCGAAGGAGGGGCTCAGCTGCGCACCTGGGTCTTCCCGCATCCTGGTCAACACCGCGCGGAGGCGCGGGCGGGGGCGAGCCCGGTTGATGGCCGAGCTCGACCGGTCCGACCGTCGACCCGAGCCGGTTCCGTGGGCCGGACGACGACACCGTCACTGGCGCGCCGGAGCGGCGCCAACGGCCGCAGCGTCCGTCGGTCCCGAGGCGATGGCACTCACCGCGGAGTTCCGGCCGCGCTGGCTGGGAACTCGCCCAGCTCCCCGACCGGCAGCGCGCGGTCGTGGAGCTCCAGGACGTCCACGGGCTCGACGCCACTGGGGTGGTGGAGGTGCTCTGACCTCAGTCCGGCGAACCAGCGCGTGCTCCTGCATCGCGGGCGGGCCCGGCTTCGGGCGATCATGGAGGAGGCGACATGGTGACCCGCACCACCCGCGGGACGTTGCCTGCCAGGAGCTCGTTGAGCTGCTGACCGACCATCTCGAGGGGGTCCTCCCCCGGCGAAGCCGCCGCGGTCGAGGGCGCACCTCACGGCATGCCCAGGGTGCGGGGCCTACCTCGACCAGATGCGGGCGACGATCGCGGCGCTTGGCTATGTGCCTGTCGAGACGCTGTCCGAGGAGGCCGTGACACCCTGCTGCGCGCGTTCTCCGACCCGCTGCGCTGACCGCCCGGAGGGTCTGCCGCGGCGACCGACGCGGGTCCCCGGCCGGTGCGGCCCGAACGCCCCGTCGTGTAACGAATTTCCGCCCTGACACCTTCACTCGTGGGCGCCCTCGGCATACCCCGACTGACGGACCTGCAGCGGTGCGCTGTCAGACGGCACGACCAGACTGCGAAGCCCTGGCCGCACCGGGCCAGACGGCATGGTGCCGGACGGAAGGAGACAGTCATGCAGCCAGGAGAGTGGACCAGCGACACCCTTCGGGCAAGGTTCGCGGAGGTCCGAGCGCACACCGAGTGGCTCGCGGCCCCTCTCGCCCGAGGACCAGATCGTCCAGTCGATGCCGACGTGTCGCCGACGAAGTGGCATCGGGCCCACGTGACGTGGTTCTTCGAGACCTTCGTCCTGGCCCACCACGAGCCCGGCTTCACGCCCTACCTGGCGGAGTACGCGTACCTCTTCAGCAGCTACTACGAGAGCGTCGGCCCTCGCTACCCGCCCCGGAGCGGGGCCTGGTCAAGTCGTCCCGGCGCCGAGGGAGGTGGGCCGCTATCGCGCCGCCGTCGACGCCCGGCTCGACCTCCCTCCCTCCGGCTCGCTCGACGGCGGCACCATCGAGACCTCGCTCCGGTGCTCCAGCTGGGCTTCACCACGAGCAGCAGCACCAGGAGCTGCTGCTGATGGACATCAAGCACGTCCTGTCCCGCAACCCCAACGACCGGTGTATGCCGGCCGCCCGTCCGCCAGCGGCCGCCCTGACCCGATAGGGCTGGGTCGACGTCGAGGGTGGGCTCGTGGAGCTCGGCCACGGCGGCCCGGGTTCCGGTTCGACAACGAGGGAGCCCGGCACCGGTGTGGCTCGAGCCGTTCCGCCTGGCCGACCGGCTCGTGACCAACGGTGAGTGGCTGGAGTTCGTCGCCGACGGCGGCTACCGCCGACACGAGCTGTGGCTCTCCGACGGCTGGGCGCTCGTGAACGGGCAAGGGTGGCGGGCGCCCTGCTGGGTGGACCAGGACGGCAGCTGGCTGGAGCACAGCCTCAACGGCACCTGGCCGCTCGACCCCCCGCTGCCGGTCAGCCACGTGAGCTTCTACGAGGCCGACGCCTGCGACATGGGCCGGCGCGCGACTGCCCGAGCTGAAGCCGAGTGGGAGCACGCCGCCCGCACCCATGGATCGACGGCGGCGGGCAACCTCGAGGGACCCGCAGACCTTCCACCCTCGGCCCGCCGGCGATCCGGACGGTCGACTTCGGCAGGTCTACGGCGACTGCTGGGAGTGGACCTCCTCGGCATACCATCCTATCCCGGGTTCCGGCGGCACCTGGGGCGATCAGGGGAGTACAACGGCAAGTTCATGTCGAACCAGATGGTGCTGCGCGGCGGGTGCGCTCTCACCCCGACAACCACGTGCGCGCGACCTACCGCAACTTCTTCCCGCACGCCGCGCGCGTGGGCGCTGACCGGGGTGCGGCTGGCCGACACCGTTGAGCCGGGCACGGGGGGCAACGATGAGCACGCCGAGGCAGCCGGTCGTCGACGTCCGGCTCAGCTCTGACTGGGCGCACGCCAGCCTGGTCGAGGACGTTCGCCGCGGCCTCGGCGCCCAGCCGCGGAGCCTCCCGCCCAAGTGGCTGTATGACGACCGCGGATCCGAGCTCTTCGACGCGATCACCCGGCTGCCTGAGTACCACCTCACCAACAGCGAACGGGAGATCCTCGCGACCCACGCCGCCGCGATCGCCAGGGAGAGTGGCGCGACGACATTGGTCGAGCTGGGCAGCGGCACCTCGGAAGACCGGCTGCTGCTCGACGCCTTCACCGCGACGGGGCAGCTCGAGCGTTTCGTCCCGGTCGACGTCTCGGAGGACGTCGCTGCGCTCGGCCGCCCAGCAGATCTCAGCGGCCTACCCCGGGGGTTCAGGTCGAGGCCTTGGTCGGCGATTTCACCCGCCACCTGCGCCACCTTCCCGCGGCGGACGGCGGATGATCGCCTTCCTCGGTAGCTACGATCGCGCAACTTCTATGTCGAGGAGCGCGGCGCCTTCCTGGGCGCCCTGGCGGATACCTTGGCCGTCGGGGACTCGCTGCTCCTTGGGACCGACCTGGTCAAGTCCGCTGACCGGCTGGTGGCGGCGTATGACGACGCCGGTGGCGTCACCGAGGAGTTCATCCGCAACTCCCTGGTGGTCCTCAACCGTGACCTCGGCGCCGACTTCCGACCCCGAGGCCTTCTCCTACGTGCCCTTCTGGGACGGCCGGATGGAGCGGATGGACCTTCGGCTGCGCTCTGAGCTGCCCCAGTCGGTCCGTATCCCTGGCGTCGGGATCGACCTGGACTTCGCCGCGGGGAGAGATCAGGGTCGAGATCTCCACGAAGTTCCGTACCGAGCTCATTGCCGAGGAGCTGCTCGCCGTCGGGCTACGACCAGCCCGGCAGTGGACCGACTCCGGGTCCTCCTTCGCGTTGACGCTCGCCATCCGGGCTGCGTAAGCGGGGGGTCAGGCGCACGGCAGCCGCTGCACGCCCGGCCCCGCCTCATCCTCGACGCCCTCGCCTTCCGCCGATAACGCGGCCCATTCCGGCCGCAGGGGGCAAGATGCAGGGGGTGACCGCCACGTTGACTCTCGCCAGGATGACCAGACGGCAAACCATCGGCACCACCGCTCTTGCGGTGGCGGTCCTGGTGTGCAGCACCGTCCCAGCCGCTGGGGCGAGCGCAGGGCCGACGTCCGATCGCACGCTCCAGACCGTCACGTATGACGGTGTCGCGGTGCAGGTCCCGGCTTCATGGCCGGTCATCCGACTCGACGGTGTGGCCGGGTGCGTCCGCTACGACCAGCACGCCGTCTACCTCGGGACCCCGACAACCTCGACCTGCCCGGCCCACCTCGTCGGCCACACCGAGACGGTCCAGATCACTCGAGTCACCCGAAGCAGAGCCGACGCGATCGCAGGGTCCACGAGGCCGGCGGGCGGATCCGACCGCGAGATCCTCCTCAACGGCGACCGGCTCGTGGCCGTGACCGAGGGCGCTGACCCCGTGTCCGCCGCCGCGATCGAAGCCAGCCTCGCCGTCGCGCCCCCGACACTGCCCTCCATGCCGCAGGAGCCCGCGTCCGACGCCCCGACCCAGGCCGCCCCGCCCCCGGCGATCACGACGACCGGGGGCGGCTTCGACACCTGCGCGGCACCAAGCACGAGCCAGATGAGGTCCTGGCTGGCCTCGCCCTACCGCTCCGCGAATGTCTACATTGGCGGCATCAACCGAGGCTGCGCCCAGGCGAACCTCTCCGCGGCCTGGGTCACCGCCGTCCACACCCAAGGCTGGCGGCTCATCCCGACATATGTCGGCCTGCAGGCCAGCTGCGCCCCATTCTCCCGTCGGATCGACCCGGCCACGGCCGCGACCCAGGGGACCGCCGCCGCCGATGACGCGGCGAACATCATGGCCAGCCTCCGGGCTGGCCGCCAACGCGGGCCACCCCGTCTACTACGACATGGAGGGCTACGACATCACCAACTCCGGGTGCGTGCTCGCGGTCAAGACATTCGTCAACGCCTGGACCGTCCGACTGCACGCGCGCGGATATGTGTCGGGTGTCTACGGCTCGGCTGGATCCCTGATGACCAACCTCGTCCAGTGGAGCGCCGACAGCTCCTTCCACCTGCCTGACGGCATCTGGAACGCCCACTGGGACGGGCGGAACACGACCGTCGGTGACCCGACATCCCCGACGCGCTCTGGCCCCATCGGCGGGTCCACCAGTACCGGGGAGACCACACCGAGAGCTACGGCGGGGTGACGATCAATATCGACAACGACGCCGTCGACGGCGCAACCACCGGCCCGAGCAGCGGCGACCGGGACGCAGACACCGTCCCGGACGGGGGGCGACGCCTGCCCAGCGCAGGCCGGGCCGGTCGGCTCCGGCGGGTGCCCGGTCTTGGCCGGCGAGTCCACCTCCGCCGTCATCAGAACGGCATATGGCGCGGACCCGCCGACGATGGACGTCTACGCCACGAACGCCACAAGCCAGCTCGTCCACAAGTGGCTCCCCCCTCAGCGGGGGGTGGCTCCCCGGTCAGCGGTGTGGAGTCGCTGGGCTCTGCCGTCGCCGGAACGCCGACAACCGTGCTGCGCCCCGCCTCGGGCAGCGCACCCCCCGCCGTTGACGTCTTCTACCGCACCACCTCGGGCGGGCTGGGCCACCAGTGGCTCCCCCTGGGCGGGGCCTGGCAGCCGTCCGTCACCGGCACCGAGCTTCTTGGCAGCGGGCTCGCCAGTGACCCCGCAGCGGTGGTCAGGCCGGCGGATGGCGACAGCCCCGCGGTTCTCGACGTCTACGCCACCACCACCTCGGGGCAGCTCATCCACAAGTGGCTCCCGCTCACGGGAGCGTGGACACCCTCGGGGACCGGTGTCGAGGTGCTGGCGTCAGGGGTGGTCGGGAAGCCGACCGCAGTGCTCCGCCCCACGTTTGCCGGCGCACCGGCGACCATGGATGTTTTCTACCGCACCACCACTGGCGCGCTGGGCCAAAGTGGCTTCCCCTCACCGGGACCTGGTTGCCGTCTGCCACCGGAACTGAGCTCCTGGGGACCGGCGTGCTCAGCTCGCCGTCTGCGGTGGTCCGACCGGCGTATGGCGCTGCAACGGCATACCTCGATGTCTTCGCCACCAGCAGCACTGGCGCACTGCTCCACAAGTGGCTCCCCTTCGGCGGCTCGTGGGCCCCCTCGGCGACCGGCTTCGAGGTGCTGGCCTCCGGCGTGGCCGGCGTGCCGGCGGCGGCGCTACGACCGCCATACGGTGGGGAGCCGGCGACGATGGAGGTCCTCTACCGGACCACCTCCGGCGGACTCGGCCACAAGTGGTTCCCGCTGAGCGGGACCTGGGCCCCATTGGGGACCGGGACCGAGATCCTCGGGTCCGGACTGTTCAGCCCACCCTTCGTGGTGGTCCGTCCGCCGTATGGCGCTGCCCCCGCCTACCTGGCCATGTTTGCCGTGACGACCTCCGGAGCGCTGGCCCACAAGTGGCTCGCCTTCACGGGAGCCTGGGCCCCGTCCACCACCGGCCTGACGACCCTCGGCCAGCTCTTCCTCGGTGCGATGCCGACGCCTCCCGGCCGAGCCGACGGGTGCGGGACGGTCAAGGACACCTACACGATCCCGTCGGTGACCGGGGTGGACTACCTCGTCGGCGGTCTCGTCAAGAGGGCCGGCACCTACGCCGGTGTGGGCACAGTCCTCGTCACGGCCCGGGCGAAGACCGGGTACGTCCTCACCGGCCCGGCCTCCTGGACCCTCAGTTTCACCAGCACCGCATGCTCCGCGACAGTGGCCGGTGCCCCCCTTGTCGACCCCGACCTGGACCGCCCCTCAAGCCACCCCTCACATGGGCCACCCCCGGAGCCCCTTCCGGGACCGCGATCACGTATGACGTCCAGTTCCGCTCGGTCACCTTGTCCCCGACCGGGGTCCGCGGCTACACCACCCCCACGACCTGGTTCACGAAGACCACGACCACGTCCGCCACGCTCACAGGATCAGTCAGCGGCGTGTACCAGGTCCAGGCGCGAGCCACCGACAGCTATGGCACCGTCGGGGCCTGGTCGCCGTGGTTCACCGTCACCATGCCGGTTGACGACCGCGCCACCAGCTTCGGCTACACCGGCAGCTGGACGGCGGAATCGGACAGTCGCTACTACAGCGGCACGTACCGGCTCACCTCCGCCGCCGGAGCCAAGGTCACCGTGGCCGCCTGGACCGACCAGGTCAGTGTCGTCGGCGTTCGGGCCAGCACGTGCGGGAAGGCCACGGTCACCATCGACGGGGTCCTCCAAGCCACCATCGACGCGTACGGTGCCACCGCGGCATACCGGCAAACCCTGGCCACCATCACCGTCCCCTACGGCAGACATACCATCACCGTGACCAACCTCGGGACGAGCGGGCGACCCCTCCTCATCCTCGACGCCCTCGCCTTCCGCCGATAGCGCGGCGAGGCCGAGGGCCCGGGCCCGTCATACGACGAACCGGGAACAGCGCAGCCAGGTCAGGGTCAGACGGGGGTGTCCCCGGCTCCGTGGCCCGTCCCGAGGTGGAGTGCGGCGATGGTCTTCTCGCGCATCTCGATCTTGCGGACCTTCCCGGTGACCGTCATCGGGAACTCCTCGACGATCTGGACGTACCGCGGGATCTTGTAGTGGGCGAGCTTGCCGGTGGCGAAGGCCCTAATGGCGGCGGCGTCGAGCGGCTCGGCGCCCTCACGCATCCGGATCCACGCGCACAGCTCCTCGCCATACTTCTCGTCCGGCACACCGATCACCTGCGCGTCGAGGATGTCGGGGTGGGTGTAGAGGAACTCCTCGATCTCGCGGGGGTAGATATTCTCGCCACCGCGGATGACCATGTCCTTGATCCGGCCGGTGATCTCGACATAACCGTCCTCGTGCATCACGGCGAGGTCACCGGTCTTCATCCAGCCGTCGACGAGCGCCTCGGCGGTCTTGTCCGGCTCGTTCCAGTAGCCGAGCATGACCGAGTACCCCGAGGTCATGAACTCCCCGGGCACCCGCGCGCGGCAGCGTCTCGCCGGAGACCGGGTCGACGATCTTGATCTCGAGGTGCGGGCCGGCCCGACCGACGGTGTTGACCTTCTGGTCGAAGGAGTCGTCGGTGCGGGTCTGCGTCGACACCGGTGAGGTCTCGGTCATGCCGTAGCAGATCGTCATCTCGTCGATCCCGGCGTCGATGAGCTTGGTCATCATCGAGGCAGGGCACGGCGAGCCGGCCATGATGCCGGTGCGCACGGTCGACAGGTCGTAGTCGCCGATGGTTGGCAGGGCCCACTCGGCGATGAACATCGTCGGCACGCCATACAGCGAGGTGCACTTCTCCGCCGCCGTCGCGGCCAAGGTGATCGCGGGGTCGAACCCGGGAGCGGGGATGACCATGCACGAGCCGTGCGAGGTGGCCGCGAGATTGCCCATGACCATCCCGAAGCAGTGGTAGAAGGGCACCGGGATGCAGATCCGGTCGGCCTCGGTGTAGCGGCAGACCTCGCCGACCAGGTAGCCGTTGTTGAGGATGTTGTGGTGCGACAGGGTCGCGCCCTTGGGGAACCCCGTGGTGCCGGAGGTGTACTGGATGTTGATCGCGTCGGAGGGCCGCAGCTCGGCTTGCACCCGGGCGAGCTCCTCGGCGCTGACCGACGAGGCCTTGGCGACCAGCTCGTCCCACGACGCCTGCCCGATGATGACGACCTGGCGCAGGTCGAAGCACTCCGAGCGGATCTCCTCGATCATCGCGACATAGTTGCTCGTCTTGAAGGCGGCGGCGCTGACGAGATAGGAGATGCCCGCCTGGTTCATCACGTACTTCAGCTCGTGGGTGCGGTAGGCCGGGTTGATATTGACGAGGATCGCGCCGATCTTCGCCGTCGCGTACTGGACCAGCGTCCACTCGGCGCAGTTCGGCGCCCAGATCCCGACCCGGTCGCCCTTGGCCACCCCGTCGGCGAGCAGCGCGCGGGCCAGCAGGTCGACGTCGCGGCGCAGCTCGGCATACGTCCAGCGCCGCCCACTCTCGAACTCGACCATCGCGTCCCGGTCCGGCACCCGCGCCACCGTCGCGTCGAAGTTGTCACCGATGGTCTCGTCGAGGAGCGCGGGCGTGGTCTCCGCGATGGCGTGGGACAGGGCTGGCTGGGTCGTCATTGGTCCTCCGAAGGTCAGCACCGGTGCATACCTGGCACAGTCCAACGGATCGACGCGTATGTCGCAACAGGTCGTTCGTCACCTGAACTCCGAGGGCCGACCCTGGCCGAGACACAGGTCACACCCGAGACCGGTATCCCGCAGGGCCCGTCGCCCGTCCATGCGGTGTCGCACCACTCACCAAGGAGACCGCCGTCATGACCCCCAACATGGGAGCCGCAGACAAGAAGCTGCGCCTGTTCGTCATCGCCCCTCTCGCCCTCATCGCGGCCTTCGTCGTCGGCCTCGGCAAGCCGCTCGGCATCGTCCTGCTCGTCGTGGCCGCCATCATGGCGCTGACCTCCGTCGTCAGCTTCTGCCCGCTCTACCGCATCTTCGGCATCACGACGAAGAAGTAGTCGTCCTCACCTCGCCCCTCCCCGTCCCCCCAACGCATAGGGCCACGGTGCCGCCCCCGGTACCGTGGCCCTATGCGCGTCACGGCAGAGCTCATCGCTGCGGAGGTGCCGGGGCTGCTGCGCTACGCCAGGGCGCTGACCCACAATGCCGACGAAGCCCAGGACCTCGTCCAGGACACCGTCGTGCGCGCCCTCGAACGCGGCGAGGCTTCCGCGGCGAGTCCTCCCTGGCCACCTGGCTGCACCGGCTCATGCACCACCGCTTCGTCGACATCGTCCGAGCCCGGCATGACCAGCCGGTCGACGACGACACCCTCGCGGATGCGGTCGAGGCCCGCTGGCGTCTGGACGAGTACACCGTCGACGCCCAGACCGTCGTCGAGCGCTCCGAGCTGGCCGACGAGCTGCGCGACGCCCTGGTCCGGCTGCCGGCGACCTACCGCTCCGCGGTCGTCCTCCACGACGTCGAGGGGTGGACTGCGGCCCAGGTCGGCGCGGTCCAGGAGGTCTCCCTCGCTGCGGCCAAGCAACGAGTCCGGCGGGGACGGATGATGCTCGTCTCCGCCCTCGCCGGCGCGACCGAGCGCCGCGAGGCCCTCAAGGGCGTCCCGATGCGCTGCTGGTCGGCCCGCGCAAAGGTCGGCGACTACCTCGACGGCGAGCTGGGCAGCGACGAACGGGCCGTCCTGGAACGTCACCTCGGCCAGTGCCCCACCTGCCCTCCCCTGTATGCCGGTCTGGTCGGCGTCCGCGAGGGCCTCGGCCGGCTGCGCGACCCCGACTCGGTCGTCCCACCCGAGCTCGTTGCGCGCCTGGAGCGGCATACGGTACGTCTGTGACCGACCCTGCTTTCGACTATCTCCCCGCGGCCGAGCTCGCCGAGCACATCCGCCGCGGTGAGCTCACCGCCGTCGACGCCGTCGAGGCGGCGCTGCACCGGATCGACGCCTTCGACGCTGGGCTGCGGGCCTTCAGCGTTGTCCGCCGCGAGGCTGCCCTGCGTGAAGCCGAGGCGGCCGACGCCGAGGGACCGAGCCCGGACCGGCCGCTGCACGGCATACCGGTGGCGATCAAGGAAGAGGTCGCCGTCACCGGCCTGCCGACAACCTACGGCGGGCGGGCCAACCCGGCCCCCGCCGCTGCCGACGCGGAGGTGGTCCGCCGGCTGCGGGCGGCCGGAGCGATCGTCATCGGCAAGACGAACATGCCCGAGTTCGGCCAGTTCCCGTTCACCGAGGGCGACTGGGGCATGACGGCGAACCCGTGGGACCGGCGGCGGTCACCGGGCGGGTCGAGCGGCGGCTCGGCCGTCGCGGTCGCCAGCGGGATGGTCCCGGTCGCGATCGGCGGCGACGGCGGCGGGTCGATCCGGATCCCGGCCGCCGCGTGCGGGCTCTTCGGCCTCAAGGCCCAGCGCGGCCGGGTGTCGACCTCGCCCAGCCCGGACCTGTGGGGCATCCTCGGCACGACCGGGCCACTGACCCGGACCGTTCTCGACAGCGCGCTGGTCCACGACGTCCTCCACGGGGCCACCCCGCTGGACCGCTTCCGGGCCGCTCCCCCCACCGGCTCGTATGTCGCTGCGGCGACCACGGACCCGCCGCGGCTGCGGATCCGGTGGACCACCCGGCCGCTGGTCCCGGGCCAGCACCCCAGCCCCGAGGTCGCGGCCGCGGTCGAGGCGACGGCCCACAAGCTGGCCGCGCTCGGCCATGACGTCGCGCCCGGCCGAGTCCGGGTCCCGAGCAACCCCTGGGCCTTCCCGGTGCTCTTCTACGCCTCGGTGCGGGCCGAACGGGCCTATGTCTCCCGCCCCGAGCTGCTTGAGCGGCGGACACAGCAGACCATGGCGATCGGCCGGTACGTCGCGACGCCGTCCCGGGTGGCCGCCGCCGAGCGTGCCGCAGGCGATCTCGAGGCAGCCGTCGTCGCCCAGTTCGACGACTGCGACCTCTTCCTCATGCCGACGATGACCACCGTCGCCCCGCCGATCGGGCGGCTCACCGGGCGGTCGAGCATGGCCGCTCAGCTCGCGTCGGTGCCGATGATCTCCTACACCTCGCTGTGGAATCTCACCGGAAACCCGGCCGCGTCCGTGCCGGCGGGCTTCGACGACGCCACCGGTCTGCCGCTGGCCATCCAGCTGGTCGCGGCGCCGGGGCGGGAGGACACGATCTTCGCCGCCGCGGGGCAGCTCGAGCGCGCGCATCCCTGGGCCGACACCCACCCGGCGCTGTGACCAGGTCGGTGCGTCATCATGGGTCGCGGATGCCTCCGGTACGAGCCACCGCACCCCCTGACCGACGGCGGACACCCGGCCGCCCCCACCCGAAGGAGCCCCCATGGCCATCACGGTGAACCCGTACCTCAACTTCGCCGGCAACACCCGCGAGGCGATGACGTACAAGTACGGCATCGAGTGGATGGTCAATATCTCTGCCGTGCAGGGTGACTCGGCGAACGCCGCAGAGGGCGGGGAGACCTCGGCCTAGGCGGCCGGCCAGTGCCACCGACGGCCAACCCGTCCCACGCCAACCAGGGGGAAGACTCACGATGACCCAGATCGACCGCCGGTCGCTCATCCTCGGCATGGTCGGGGCGGCCGGGCTCACTGCCGCCGGCTGCACCTCGACCACCCCAGGTCCCGCACCGACCAGCGCAGGTCCGACGTCCCTGCCGCCCTCGACCACCACGACGAGCGCCACGCCGTCGGTCGACCCGCGGCCCCGGTGGCCGCTGACCGGGGTCCTCATGGAGGACCCGGCCGCAGGGCGGCATACGCCCATCGCGGTGAAGGTGCCCGACAACAAGGGTGAGCATCCCCAGGTCGGGCTCGACGCTGCCGACATCGTCTTCGTCGAGCTCGAGGGGTATGTCGACGCGGCGGGCAACAGCAGCACCCGGCTCATGCCGCTGTTCCATTCGACGCTGCCGCACGCGGCGGCACCGGTGCGCTCGATGCGGCCGGTCGACGTCCCGCTGCTCGCCCCGATCGGGGTCACCATCGGCAGCACCGGGGCGGCGCCGTGGGTCGTGGACTACATCAAGAGCTTCGGTCAGTATGTCGACGGCAACCTGACCTATCTGGCGACGCAGGGCACCGGGTCCTACTCGATCGACGGGTCCAGAGTCCGCTCGATCGGCGGCGTCACGTACTACGACCGGGCGGTCGTCTGCCGCCCCGACGTCCTCGCCAAGCGGGCCCGGTCCTTCACCTCGGGGCCGAGCCGACCCTATCTGCCGTTCACCGGTGACCCCACCGCGGTCAGCACCGTGACCGGCCGCCCGGCCACCAAGGTGGCCGTCCCCTGGAAACCCGGTGAGAGCTACGACATGTCATATTCGTATGACGCACCGAGCCGTCGGTACCTGCGGAGCATGCCCTGGGGGCCGCACATCCTGGCCAACGGCACACGGGTCGCCACCGACAACGTCCTGGTCATCCGGGCCGGCCAGCGGTTCGCCAAGCTCTACGCCGGCAAGGGTCACGAGGAGCCGGTCCACGACATCATCAAGGCCTCCGGGACCTTCGTGTACGCGCACGGCGGCAAGTACGTCACCGGGACGTGGTCCAAGGGCGCCGTCGAGACGCTCTTCGAGCTCGTCCTCGACGACGGCTCACCGCTGCAGATGGCGCCGGGCCAGACCTTTGTCGAGCTGCCCCGTCTGGACGCCAAGGTCCGGATCAGCTGATCCCTGGCGCTGCGTCGTCGGGCGCGTCGCTGGGGGTGCGATCCGGCGCGTCAGCGGTGGGCGGCGAACGACGGTCGATCAGTCCGTCGACCAGCCGCGACGAGATGGTGTCGGCCAAGCCCGCTCCCGACTCGGGGTCGCCATCGGCGGGCCACCTCGGCGGGTCAGCAACCTCACGGACGGCCACCTCCAGCTCGCGAGACCCGAGGTCGGCGATCCACCGGGAGACGTCCCCGCGGTGGACATGCCGACGCACGACGGCATACGGCAGCTCGCGGAGCAGGTGCGCGAACTCGGCGACGCTGTGCGCGACGGCGACCTCGCGTCCGTCGGTGTCGGTGAAGGTGAACCAGTGACTGGCCGTCATCGGCAGCGCGGTGTACTTGTGCCAGTGCCGAGCATGCGAGGTCTGCCTGGGGTCGGCGACGAAGGTGCGGGCCGGTCCATCCCCCAGGCGCAGCGTCGCATCGGAGTGGTCCGCGCCGGGCGGCACACCATGGACCGAGATGACGGCACCGACGAGCGGGACGTCCGCGCGGGGCAGGTCGCCCGGACGGTAGGTGACGAAGACGAAGCCCTCGTCGGCGCTGCCCAGCGCGCCCTCCATCGTCCCGCCGGACCCCAGCGACGAATGCGCCTCGTCGAGGATGACCCAGTGCGGCATACCGCTGAGTTCTCGCAAGGAGGCGATGAGGCCCGGGAGCCGGGCGAGATATGCCGCGGCGACCGCGCGGTCTACCACGGACAGGTCGACGACGACCGACTGCCCGCCCCAGCGCATGATCGACTCAAGGACCAGCTCGTCCGGCGGCTCGTGGCCGCTGAAGACGACGACATCGGGCAGATGGCGCAGCCCGAGGTAGTCGCCCTCGATGTCGACGACGAGGACCCGGAAGTCGAGGGCGCTCAGCGCCTCGACGAGCAGGCCGGCGAGATAGGACTTGCCGCTCCCACTCTCCCCGCTGATGAGGATGTTCGGTGTCGTCGCCGGCACACACGCCGCCTCCCCGTCCTCGAACCGGCCGATCGTCAGGTCGTCGCGCGTGTGCTTCTGCCGGGCGGCCCAGGTGCCCTGCCAGTCCTGGGTGAGGAGGCGGCGCACCCCCTCGCCGTCCGGGGCCTCGAGGACGAGGTCGGCCACCGCCTTGACACTCGGGGCCGCGTTGGCGACCGCGACGCCCATCTGCGCCGTGGTGAGCATGGCGAGGTCGTTCTCGGCGTCGCCGACCGCCATGGCATTGTGCCGGGAGAGGCCGAGCCGGTGCAGGGCAGCGAGCAGGCCGGTGGCCTTAGTCACCCCGGCCGGCAGCACCATGAGCCGGCCGCGGTTGAGCAGCAGCTGGGCGTCCAGGCCGAAGTGCTCGATCAGCTCCACCACCAGATGCCGGTGCGCGCCATCGCAGGAGAGCAGACAGTCGCCGACCTCGAGCTCGATGCCCGCTCCGACCATCGCCCAGCGGAGCCGCTCATCGACGGGCTCTGCCAGGTACTGGCTCACCCCGCCGACCGCGAGGACGCACCCGTTGTCGGTGACGACGGCGTCGAAGTGCTCGGTCAGGCGGGGGAAGTAGCGGCCCAGGTCCTCGCGGGAGCGCCCCGTGACGAGGATCGTCGCGACCCCCTCGCCGCGGATCTGGCGCAGGGCGTCGAGGGTGGCCGGCGCGATGAGGCCGTTGTGGGTCAAGGTGCCGTCGAGATCGACGGCCAGGGCGTGCAACCTGCGGGACATGGCTGACCTCCCCTCCGCGATTCGCGTGAGGTGGGTGTCCCCAGTTCCAGGGTGTCACGACGGCTGGGCGCTGTACGGTGCCCTTCGTCCTGATCCATTGCCCCCGAACTGAATTCGCCCATCCCGGATCTCGCGACGGGGCCTGTGGGGCCGCCGGCTCACCACCCGCAGGCACAACCCGGCCAGGCGTGCAGGCGAGCCGTGGGGGCGCCGTACGCGGGGGACGGCATACCCTTCTGGCACGTGCGGGACTGGCGCCGACCACGACTGAAGGGGCCGATGTGAGCAGGACGACCCTGGGCTACTTCTGGCAGCGGCCGCGCACCCACCGCGAGCGGGTCCCGGACCGGGTGGTCAGCTCGCTGGAGCTGTTCTACGACCTCGTCTATGTCGCCCTCATCGCCCGGGTGGCGCAGGGGCTGCACGGCGAGATCACCCTCGGGGCGCTGGCGACCTTCTGCGTGCTCTTCGGGCTGCTGTGGGTCGGCTGGTACAACGGCTCGGTCCTCCACGACGCCCATGGGCGCCCGGACGTGCGGACCCGGCTGCTGACCTTCCTCCAGATGTTCGCGCTGGCCTCGATGGCGGTCTTCGCGCCGGACGCCGCGGGCGCCGGTGGCGTGGGTTTCGCGGCGAGCTATCTTGTCGTCCTCGTCGTTCTGGTCGGGCAGTGGGTCGTCGTGGCCCGGATGGAACGCGGTGACCCGCTGTACGGCCCGGTCGCGACCCGCTACACCGTCACCATGGCGGTGATGACGGCGTGGATCGGGCTGTCCATCGTCGTGTCAGGGCCGGCGCGGTTGTGGATGTGGGCGGCCTTCACCTTCGCCTATGTCGTCGGTATGGCGTTGCAGGTTGTCCGCTCCCCTCGTGCGGCTTCGGCGCAGGGGGCGATGTCGACGACCACCGAGGAGGTGCCGCAGCGGACGACGCAGGGGGCGCCGGAGCCAGCGGTGGACACCGAGCAGGGCAGCCCGCTGGCGACCGAGTCGCTGCTCGAACGCTTCGGGCTCTTCGTCATCATCGTCCTCGGCGAGGTCGTTGCCGGGGTGGTCGCGGGCCTCGGCTCGGTCGAGGTGCTCACCCCGACCGTCTTCGCCACCGGCTTCGCCGGCCTGGCGGTGGCGATGGCCTTCTGGTGGACCTACTTCGACCTCATCGGGCGCCGTGAGCCCGCTCCGACCCTGGGCGCCCGGTACCTGTTCAACCTCGTCCAGCTGCCGCTGGCCCTGGCCATCACCGGCGTCGGAGGCGTGACCGTCAGCCTCATCGAGCGCTCCCACTCCGACGACCTCGCCGGCCCGTCGTGGGCCTTCGCGGTGTTCGTTGCGCTGGCACTGCTCAGTGCCGGTGCGGCGGCCCGCCTGCTGCGCGACTGGTCCGCCCTGGCCCCCATGTACCGCCCGGCCACCCGCGCCGGGCTCGGCGTCATTGCCCTCGCCGCGGTGCTTGCGGCGGTCGGCGCCTCCCCCGTCGTGCTCACCACGTCGGTCTTCCTCGGGATGGCTGCGCAGTGGGCGTTTGCCGTCCGCGGCTGGCTGCGCACCGACGAGGGCGCCCGCTTCGTCGCCCACGCCGCCTCGATCGACCGCGCCGAGGCCAGCTGGGAGATCTGAGACTCTGCCATCGCGCGGGGGTTGGCCTCCATCGAAGCGGCCCCGGCGGAGCGGCGTGGAAAGATTCAGGCCCCTGCCGGACAGGAGGTAGTCGTGGAGGACTCCCCGGCGCGCGCCGACCGGTTCGCTGCCGTCGTCGCCGCCGTGCACGACCCGGTATGGCGCTTCCTGCTGCGCCGCACGGACCGCGACACGGCGGCGGAGGTCCTCAACGACGTCCTCGTCGTCATCTGGCGCCGGCTCGACGACGTCCCGACTCTCGAGCCGCTCCCCTGGTGCTACGCCGTGGCCCGAGGGTGCCTCGCCAATGCGACCCGCGGGGCGCGCAGACAGCGCGCGCTGGCCCACCGGATCGCCATGCTTGACCCGCCACCCCCGACGGCCCCCGACCCGGCGAGCGAACTCCTCGACGACAGCGGGCTCGGTGCCGACAGCGTCCGCGCCGCGCTGTCCGGACTACGCGCCGACGATCGGGAGGTGCTGCAGCTGTGGGCGTGGGAGCAGCTCGAACCGGCCGAGATCGCCAAGGTCCTCGGGATCTCCGCCAATGCCGTGCGCATCCGCCTCCACCGCGCCAAGAAGCGGCTCCGGGAAAGGTTGACCGAGGTGGCGGACAGAGAACCAGTGAGGGAGGAGGGATTCGCGACATGACAGCACATGACCGCACGACCCCGAACGACGAAGGCCTGTTCCGCTGGCCGGTCGGCCAGGAGGACGAGGTTCTACGGGCCATGCTCCGCGCCGCCGATCCCGCCGCACCGGGGATCGCCCCCGGTGTCGACCCGTCAGCACTGGAGGACGTCATGACCCAGATCTCCACAACGACCCAGGCCCCACCCCGACGCCGGTGGTGGCCTGCCGCCGCGGCTGCCGCCCTGCTCGTGGGCGGCGTCGGCGTCGGCATCGCGACCAACGGCCCGAAGCCCACCGCACCACTGACCTTGTCGGTCGCCGCGACAGACGCTTCGGCGATGTGCCTGGCCATCGACGTCGCGACGACGAAGCAGGCCGAGGTCGCCTTCGACGGCACGGTCACGGATGTGACGGATGGCGTCGCCACCCTTTCGGTGACCACGTGGTATGCCGGGGGCAACGGCGCGACGACCGTGCGGCTCCAGGCCCCGACGGGCACGGAGACCGCGCTACTCGGCACGGTCAACCCCGAGATGGGCAAGAGGTACCTCGTGGTCGCCTCGGGCGGAAGCGTGGCGCCCTGCAGTGCGAGCGGCGAATGGTCCCAGCAGCTTCAGGACCACTTCGAGGCTGCCTTCGGCCGCTGAACCATCCCGTCCGCGAGGGGCGGCGCGCGGCATACCAGTGGGTGCAGACGGTCCCAGCCCGCCGGATGCCGGCGCCGCCCTGGTCGCATAACTCGCAGGCGCGTGCCCCCGGGTGCGGGCTAGCCTGACCGGCTATGACGACCCTGCAGACCGAGGTGGCCGAGGTCGCCGAGCGCACCGGCTTCTCCGGGGCGGTCCGGGTCGACCGCGAGGGTGACACCGTGGTCTGTGCGGCATACGGGCTGGCCGACCGAGCGCACGGCATCCCGGCGACCGTCGACACGCAGTTCGCCATGGCGAGTGGGACGAAGAGCCTCACCGCCGTGACCGTCATGGCGCTCGTCGAGCAGGGCACGCTCCGCCTGGACACCACCGCCCGGTCGCTGCTGGGCGAGGACCTGCCGCTGGTCGGCGACGGTGTCACGGTCGAGCATCTGCTCGCGCACCGCTCGGGCATCGATGACTACCTGGACGAGAGCTCCGGCGGCAACGTCCGCGACTACGCCCTAGCCGTGCCGGTCCACGAGCTGACGACCTCCGAGGCGTACCTGCGGGTACTCGACGGCCGTCCGAGTGTCTTCGCGCCCGGCGAACGGTTCACCTACACCAACTCCGGCTATGTGCTGCTCGCAGTCCTCGCCGAGCGCGCTGCGGGAACCAACCTTCCCACCTTGGTCTCGGACCTGGTCTGCGACCCCGCCGGCATGCCGGACACCGCCTTCCTGCGCACCGACTCCTTGCCCGGGCGCGCCGCCGTGGGCTACCTCGACGCCACCGGGCTGCGCACCAATGTCCTGCACCTACCAGTCCGAGGCAGCGGCGACGGCGGGACCTACTCGACGCTTGCCGATCTGCACGCGCTGTGGTCGGCGCTCTTCGCCGGGCAGATCGTCGCGCCCTCGCTTGTCGCGGAACTGGTGCGCCCGTGCAGTGACTGGCCGGAGGAGAGTCGGCGGTACGGGCTCGGCTTCCACCTCGCCCCCGCTGGTGATGCGGTCTACATGGAGGGGTATGACGCCGGCGTCTCCTTCCTCAGCCTGCATCAACCGTCGACGGCCATCACGTACACGATCCTGGCCAACTGGTCCGAAGGTGCCTGGCCGATGATCCGACTCCTCGACGAGCGGCTCGGCACCTGACGCGCCCGGCTCGCCCATAACCGGGGCTCAGTGAGCCAAGGCCCCCAGGACCCAGACTGGCCAGAGAATGTGACGTTGCTCAGCCGGCGTACCGCATGGCCAGGGACTCCATCTGCTCGATCACCAACCGGATGGCCTCGGGCTGTTGGTCGGGTGGGTAGCGGTGCTTGACGAGAAGCCGCTTGATAGACGAGCGGAGCTTGGCGCGGACGTCGTCGCGGACCGTCCAGTCGGTCTTGATGTCTCGCCGCATCACCTCGACCAGGTCGCGAGCGATCGTGGCGAGCACCTCCTCGCCCTGCAGCTCGACGGCGGACTCGTTCTGGCTGACCGCGTCATAGAACGCGAGCTCGTCCTCGGACAGCGGTGGGTCGAAGCGCCGCCCCCGGTCGCTCTCGGCGGCGACCTCCTGGGCAAGCTCGATGAGCGCGGCGATGACCTCGGCGGAGGTGAGCTGTTGGTTGGTGTACTTGGTCATCAGCTCGGTGAGCCGGTCCGAGAAGGCGCGTTGGCGGACGAGGTTGTGACGCGTGACGTGGCCCGCCTCCCCCATGAGCAGGTCGCGCAGTGCCTCGATCGCCAAGTACGAGTTCGGGGCTTGCAGGGCTCGGTGTCCGAACTCGGGGGTCAGGTCGCTCAGGCTGGGCTTCGGCATACCGGCCACGTCGTAGATGTCGACGATGCCACCGTCGACGACGACCTCGGCGACGAGCTGGCGCAGGAGCCGTTGGATGTCCTCGGGCACGGGTTCGCCACGGGCCTGGCGTTCCTGGGCGTCGAGCTTGGCCATCCACACCCGGACCTCTTCGTAGAACCGTGCGTCGGCTCGACGGTGGTCCAAGGTGGCGCTGCCCGAGGCCAGGGCCCACGCTCGGGCTAGCTGAGCGGAGAGCCGGCGGAACCGGCTCCCGAGGCTCTCCTCGCCGTCGTCCACCTGGTTGCCGGGTGTGGCGGGGTCGCGAAGATAGCTGGTCAGGCCGACCGCGGCCTTGAGCCACGACTTCTGATCCGGGCCGAGCCTGGCCTTCCAGCGGTAGCCCGAGCAGGCCTCACCGAGCTGATCGATGAGCTGCTCGGCGAGGGTGGCGGCCTCGTCGATGTCCCGGCCGACGGGCCGGGTGGACTGGTCCTCCTGGGTGTACTCCGCGAGCGCCCGGTGGAGGTTGTCCGCCAGGGGCGCGTATGCCGTGAGCAGGCCGTCCGGCTTGCCGCGGAAGGTGCGGTTGACCCGGGCCAGGGTCTGCATGAGCAGGGCGCCCCTGAGCGGCCGGTCGAGGTAGAGGGTGTGCAGCGGGGGCGCGTCGAAGCCGGTGAGCATCATGTCCTTGACGATGACGATCTCGAGCTCGTCGTCGACCTGGGTGAGCCGCTCCTTGATGGTCTTGTTCTCCGACTCGCGGCGGACGTGGGTCGAGATGGGCGGCTGGTCCTGGGGGCCGCCGGAGTAGACGACCTTGATGATCCCCTTGTCGAGGGCCTCGGAGTGCCAGTCGGGGCGCAGGGCGACGATCTCGTCGTAGAGCCGGGCGCAGATCTCGCGGGTGGCGCCGACGATCATCGCCTTGCCGGGCGCGTCGATGAAGGGGGCCATCTGGGCCCGGCGGTTCTCCCAGTGCGTCACGATGTCGCACGCCAGCGCTTGCAGCCGCTCGGGAGCACCGTAGACGGCGTTGATCACCGCGACCGACTTCTCGATCCGCTCCCGTTCGGCCAGGTCTAGACCGACCGCGGCCTCGTCGGCGGCGGAGTCGATGTCGTCGTCGGTGACGTCGGCGGCGAAGCCGACCGTGATCAGCCGCGGCTCGAAATAGACCGGGACCGTCGCCCCGTCGCGCACGGCCCGGGTCAGGTCATAGATGTCGATGTAGTCTCCGAACACCTGCCGGGTGTTCCGGTCGGCGAGGGAGATCGGAGTTCCGGTGAACGCGATGAGCGTCGCGTTCGGCAGCGCGTCGCGCAGGTGCGCGGCATACCCGTCGAGGTCGTCGTAGTGGCTGCGGTGCGCCTCGTCGACGATGACGATGATGTTGTGCCGGTCCGACAGCAGCGGGTGGTCGGAGCCGGCGGCGCGCTCGTCGGCGCTGCGGCCGAACTTCTGCAAGGTCGTGAAGAAGATCCCGCCGGTGCGCCGCTGGGTCAGCTGCTCACGCAACTGTGAGCGGGTCTTGATCTGGACCGGCTTCTCCGGCAGGAGCGTGGACTTCTTGAAGGTCCCGAAGAGCTGTCCGTCGAGCTCGGTCCGGTCGGTGATCACGACGATCGTCGGGTTGAGCAGCTTCGGGTGGCGGATGACCCGGTTGGTGTAGAGCTCCATCTCCATCGACTTGCCCGAGCCCTGGGTGTGCCAGACCACCCCGGCCTTGCCGTTGCTCTGCACCGCTTGGACTGTGCTACCGACCGCCTTGGTCACCGCGAAGTACTGGTGCGGCTTCGCGATCCGCTTCACCAGGCCCTCCGCGCCCTCGTCGAACGCGGTGAAGTCCCGCTGGAGCTGGAGGAACCGAGCCGGGTTGAACACCCCCTCCACGAGGAACTCCAGTTCGGTCCCCAGGTGCACGTCGTCGAGCGCCTGCCCGAACGTCACCGGGGCGCCGTCGTCGTCGACGTTCCACGGGGAGAAGTGATTCAGCGAGGTGAACGGTGTGCCGTAGCGCGCGGTGATCCCGTCGCTGACCACGACGACGGTGCAGAACCGGAACGCCATCGGCAGCTCGTGAACGTACGTCTGCACCTGCGCATGCGCGGCCGCGATGTCCGCGCTCGCCGACCCGGCCCTCTTCAGTTCGACGACCCCCACCGGCATCCCGTTGCAGTACAGCAGCACGTCGAAGCGGCGCTCCTGGTCGCCGGCACGGACCGTGACCTGGTTGACCGCCAGCCACTCGTTCTCGTCATCCTGGGCACTGACCAGCCGGATCGTCGGGGTCTGCTCCGTGCCGTCGGTGTCGACATAACTGATGCCGCGGTAGCCCTCGACGAGGAATGCGTGGATGCGCTGGTTCTCGGTCAGGGCGTCCTGCGACTTCGGCGACAGGATGTCGGCGTGGGCCTGCTTGAGGTACTCCGTCGGCACCTCCGGGTTCAGCCGCTGCATCGCGTCCAACAACCGCCCAGGTATGACGGGATCCCCCCACGACACCCGCTCCCCCGACCCAGGCGCGATGGCGACGCCATTGAGCGGCTGCCAGTCCTGCTCGGCGAGCGCCTCGCGCGTGAGCAGTTCCCACTGCTCCTCACTGAACCCCTCCGGGCCGACCACGTCAGACCACTCCCTTGACCGTTGTCTCGGCGTCCTTCACCCGCACCCTGCCAGACATGAGAAGCGGGAGCAGCGTGTCTCGTGTGTTCGCCAGAATGCCGCTTTCCGTGATGGCGCTCGCGATCCGCTCCTCAAGCGCGGCAAGCTGAACCTCCAGATCGTCGCTCTGCTGGCGATCGACAGCCGGAAGCAAGAGCGCCTCTAAGTGCCGTCTGTTGATCGAGCCGAAGACCGTACCTTCGGCCTCATACGGCCCCCAAGCCTCGGGATCGTTGCGGAGCAAGTGAAACAGCGTCATCGGCCGGTCGGCCGTTGACCGAACTGCTGCGAGCCCACGCCCGATGCACGTCGACTCTGAGGCTAGGTTGGTCCGACCCACGGGGGCGCGGACACTGACCAGGGTGTCCCTCGGGTGAGCCATGCGAACTGGCTGCGTGGTCCAAACTCGGTTGGCCGGATAACGCACGCCGAAATCTCGGACTCCCTGGTAGAAGACGGTTCCGATGCCGCTCTCGTTGTAGCTCTCACCTGGCGGAGAGGACCCCATCACCACATTGGCCAGGCTCGCCAGGGCCACGCGCTTCTCGGTGATCACCGAGCGTATGAGAGCGGTGGCCAAGGCGTCAGTTGTTGAGACTAGGCGGGTGTTGGCCGCGATCTTGTCGTCGAGCGCCCCCAGCACCTCAACAATGGCGTCCTGCCCTGGCCGGTCCGGCGCAAGGATCTGAAGGGCCTTCGCTTCGGGGTAGTACATGGTCTGATGCGTGGTCCCGTGGGCAAAGCGTCGAACGCTGTCCTGTTCTGCCAGCAACACATAGTGGAGGTACCGCGGGTTGAGCCGGGGGCCACAAACCCAGTTGACGAAGTCCTGGCTGGTGGCCATGGGGACACCCATGGTGACGACGAATCCTACAGAGGCCGTGCGTGAGAGGCACACCGTTCCAGCAGGGAGGAGGCGTGCCGAGGAGTTGTCGAGACCTGCCTGGGTGACATGTTGCTCGGTATCGAAGATCACGCGCCCGTGGTTGCCCGTTGCGTCGCGGATACCGATCCATGGGACCTCTCCCCCCCAGTACTCGTCCCTCCCTCGGGCAGGTGTGTGACCGCTCTCGAGACGAGCAACGCTAGAGAGCGGCACCCATCGAAAGCCGTCGGGCTCCGGAAGTGGCGGTCTGCCGACGCTGAGAGCGAACCGCCCCGGGATGATCCCGCGAGTTGCCTCGCGCCCACCAGTCTTGGTGGAGGCCGTCATGTCAACCTGCTCAAGGCGCGACGCACAGCGCCCTCAAGACGCGCGGACTCGTCGAACTGATGGAGGAGTTCCTTGGTGAGACGTTGGATCTTGTCGTCGATGGGTTCGCCGTCGTCTTCGGCGTCGGGGGCGCCGACATAGCGACCGGGGGTGAGGGCGTAGTCGGCGGCCTTGATGTCGGCGAGGGGGACGCTGGCGCAGAAGCCGGGCACATCGGCATACGACAGCCCCTTCTCGACGGCGGACGGTTTGCCGCGCCAGGCGTGGTAGGTGTCCGCGATCCTCGCGATGTCCTCGGGGGCCAGCGACCGCTCGGCACGGTCGACCATGAACCCCAGCTCCCGGGCGTCGATGAAGAGGACCTGCCCGGTCCGATCGGTCGACCCCTGCCCGTCGGCGGTCTTGTCCTTGGCGAAGAACCAGAGGCACACCGGGATCCCGGTGCTGCGGAAGAGCTGGGTCGGCAAGGCCACCATGCACGCGACGAGATCGGCCTCGACGATCCGGGCGCGGATCTCGCCCTCTCCCCCGCTGTTCGTCGACATGGAGCCGTTGGCCATGACGACGCCGGCGCGTCCGCCGGGGGCGAGCTTGGCGAGGATGTGCTGGATCCAGGCGTAGTTGGCGTTCCCGGCAGGCGGGACGCCGTAGACCCAGCGGGGGTCCTTCTCGATGCGGTGCCAGTCCTTGATATTGAACGGCGGGTTGGCCATGACGAAGTCCATCTGGACGTCGGCGTGATAGTCGCGGGTAAAGGTGTCGCCCCACCGGGTGTGCAGGCCCTTGTTGTCGATGCCGTGGATGGCGAGGTTCATCTTGGCCATCTTCCACGTCCGTTCGTTGAGCTCCTGGCCGTAGACGTGCACGTCGGTGGGGTCGCCGTCGTGCTCGTCGATGAATCGCTCGGTCTGGACGAACATGCCGCCGGAACCGCAGCACGGGTCATAGACCCGGCCGTGGGTGGGTTCGAGGACGGAGACGAGAACCTTGACGACGGAGGCGGGGGTGTAGAACTCGCCGCCGCGCTTACCCTCGGCGCGGGCGAACTTCTCGAGGAAGTACTCGTAGACCTCACCGAGCAGGTCCCGAGCGCGTGCGTCGCCCTGGCGGGAGAACCGGGCGCTGTTGAACAGGTCGAGCAGCTCACCGAGGCGACGCTGATCGACGTTGTCGCGGTTGAAGATTCGCGGCAGGGTGCCGGCCAGGGACGCGTTGGCGCCCATCACCAGGTCCATCGCGTCATCGACCAGCTGCCCGACGGTCTTGGGCCCGCCGCGCTCGGCGGCGGCCAGCCCCTTGCCGTGCTCGGCGAGATAGTCCCAGCGGGCAGTGGGTGGGACGACGAAGACCCCGTAGCCGTGGTATTCCTCGGGGTCGTTGATGAGTTGGCTGATCTGGTCCTCGTCCATCCCGGCGGCCGCGAGCTCGTCATGGATCGAGGCGCGGCGCTCGGCATACGCGTCGGAGACGTACTTGAGGAAGACCAGCCCGAGAATGACGTCCTTGTACTGCGAGGCGTCCATCGATCCGCGGAGCTTGTCGGCCGCCTTCCACAGGGTGTCCTTGAGCTCCTTCATCGTCGATGGCGCCGACGACTCCTTCGTGGTCCTGGGCGGCATGCGGCTCAGTGTCCTTCCTCAGTCATCGTGCGAGCGGGTGGTCGAGTCTGCTGAGGAGGCGGTCCACGACGTATGCCGCGGCCACGTCCACGGCATACCCCTGCGGTGGCCGACGCACCAGGGGCTCGATGTCGGTCCGGAAGGTCCGGTCGGCCAGCTTGGCGGTGAGGTTGGCGATCGCGGTCGCACTGGTCAGACCGGGCGGACGGTAGGGCCCGAACGCCGCGAGGATCTCCTCCGGGTCCAGGGCGAGCCGGGTCAGGGCGAGCCAGAGGTCGAACAGGTCCCGGCCCTTGGACCGCTGGTAGAGAGCGCGGATCTTCGTCGCGACGAGCTCGGGCGGCTGGAAGGTCAGGACGTCGGCCTCCCCAGACCACCACGTGGAGGCGACCGTGTGCGGGCGCCGGACCAGGGGCAAGGCGGGTGAGCGCTCGTGGGTGTTGACCTCGACCTTCAGCCGCAGCGGCGCTCCGGTCGTGGCGGCGGTCCGCCAGAGGACCTTCGGGTGCTCGCCCACCCGGGTGCGGACATCAAAGCCGAGGCTCTCGCCCAGCCGGGTGAGGGCCTGGGTCACCGGGCCGATCCCGGACGCGGTGGTCCGGACATAGTCGAGATCCTCGCTGTATCGCAGCGGCTCGGTCAGGAGCAGCTTGTGCAAGGCGGTGCCCCCGCGGAAGACGAGCTCCTCGCCGAGATAGGGGTCGGCAGCGATCGCGCAGATGGCTCGGGACAGCAGCAGGTCCTGCTCGACCTGTTCGCGGGTCGGCCAGGGGTGCCCGACACCCCACGCGGTGACCGCGTCGTAGGGGATCACAGGTCGACCTCCACGTCGCGGTTGATGCGGACGTTCCACCGGTGGTCGATCGGGCCGACGAGGTCGCCAGCCGGGTCGACTCGGGCCGGGGTGGCCGGGCCGGCCACCGCTGCAGCGCGGACCGCGTCGAGGTCGGCCCGGTCGGCGAAGCGCTCGAGGATCCACCCCAGCCGCCGCAGCGTCGAGGTGGGGTAGCGGCCGGCGAGCGCCGCGACTTCTTCGGGGTCGAAGCCGGGCTGCTCGGACAGCTCGACCAGGACAGTGGCCGCGTTGTCGATCCCGCCGGCCACCGTCGCGTCGGTGGCTACATCGAGCGCCGTCACGGTCAGCGTCGAGACCCGGGCCACGCCCGACCTCGTCGGGTGCTCGACGACGGGCAGGGACCCCACTGCGGCACGGTGGTAAAACTCGAACCGGGTCCGCCCCACCTGCCGGCCACGGATCTGCCGGGACACGGCGACCTGGAAGACCTGGGGGGCGTGGTGCGCCACCCCATGCAGCTCGGCCGCGGACAGCCAGCCGATGTAGTAGTCAACCCCGAGGTGGTCGGCGAGCCGGTCGATGACGTCGAGGCCCGGGGGCGCGCCCCAGGTGCGGTACTCCGGCGGCACGGGCAGCCACAGCCCGCGCGCGGGGCTGGTCCACTCGCCGCGCCGGGTGGGGGCCTGCAGCCGCTGGCGCACCTGCCCCGGGGGAACGCCGAGCACGTCGGCCAGTTCGGTGGTCGTCAGGGCGTTGACCCCGCGAGAGAGGGCCCAGTCGGAGGCGTTCGGTGCCCGCACCGTCGCTGTCACCATGAGCATCTCTCCATGATGCGTATTGTCACACAATGCGTAACGTTGCGCATAGTTCAGAGCGCCTTCGCCGGCTCGAGGGCGACCGCTCGGGTGGCCGTGGCGTCGATGAGCCGGGTGGCCAGAGCGTCCAGGAGCGCGAGGCGGCGCTGCGCCGCTTCGCGCTCCTCCTCGATCCCCCGGAGGGCAGCACCCAGCGCCGCGGCGTCGGCAGGGTCGACGAGAGGGACCTGCCAGGTGCGCCACGCGCGGGCGGCATCGGGCAGGGCGACCAGAGCCGCGGCGACGGCCTCGGGCACCAGGCCGGTCCCCGGCCGACAGCGCAGGATTCGGGCGGGGTAGCGCGCCACCGCCATCCCCTCGTGGTCCACGACGGCACGCGGCCGGGGTGCGGCAGCGAAGACCACATCGCCCGGCTCGGTCCGGTGCGCCCGGGGGTGGCGCTCTTCCAGGGCGATCGGGTCGACCCGCGTGCCCGCCTCCAGGGACATCGCGACGAGCTCAGGAGGGCCGATGATGCGCACGCTGCCCTCGCGGCCGAGCAGGTCGTCGTCGAGGCGGGAGCCGGGCAGGAGCCGGATCCGTCCGTCGGCGACGAGGTCGCCGAGGGCGGCGGACGGCATCCCGCCGGGCCGGTCCCCGACCCGCACGACGAGGGAGCCGAGCCGCCCCTCGGGCCGGGCGGTCCGCTCGAGGTCCTCGGCCAGCTCGCGAATCGCCAGGACCTGGGTGGCCGGCCGCACGAACACGGGCCCGGAGGGCGCGGCTCCGGGAGCCACCAGGGCGCCGCTCTGGGCGAGGAGCTGCGCGGTGCGCACCATCCGGGCGTATCGGAAGGAGTGGGCCCGGGCCACCCCGGTCGGCGCCACCGCGGCGACGAGGTCTCCAACCAGGTCCTGCCACATCCGCGCCTCGGGCCGCTGGTCGGCCAGGTCCGCGGTGGCCATCCAGCGGTCGCCAGGGCGGTCGTCCACCGGCTGACCGGTGATGACCCACAGACCGAGCCGCTGGCGCGAGCGCCCTGTCACCAGGCCCGCGGGCAGCCGCACTGCGGCCCGCAGCCGTCCCAGGCGCAGGAGGAGGTCGCGCTGCTTCTCGAGCGCGGGGTCCGCCAATTCGTCGCACAGGACCGATGCCGGACCGAGCACCAGGGCCCGCTGCCCGACTTGGAGCTCGAGCTGGAGGTCGTCGACGGCGGTGAGGATCTCGGCCGGGGTCCGGGTGGGCTCGGCGGCGTTCGGGAACCTCGTGACAACGACCGCGGGCCCGGGCTGGCTCCCACCCGACGTCAGGGGCCAGCCCCGGATGAGATGGCTGCGCCGGGCGGCGCGGGCGAGCGGATGGTCGCCCCGGACCGAGGCGGTCGCGTCGAGCCGTTCGCCCAGGGTCCGCAGGATGGCGTCGACGAGGTCGGGGCAGGCGCCCGTGGGATCGAGGACGCCGACCGCGTCGGCGCCCAGGTCGAGGACGAGGGCGGCGCCGGCCTCGCCGACGAGGGCACGCGCCGGGCCCGTCAGCGCCAACCGGGCCGCCGCGGTGGTGGGCGCGCGACGCGCCTGCACCCGGTCCAGGGCACCGACGACGTCGTATGCCGCGTCGGTGAGGTGGTCGACGTAGCTCGCCAGCATCGGCAGGTGATCCCCCAGTGCCTCGACCTCGCGGAAGAGGACCTCGTCGTCGGGGTCGGCCTCGTCAGCGAGGTCGAGGAGGCCGTCTGGGTCGAGGGCGGCCAGGGTCGCGCCTGTCCGTGCCTTGAGACAGAGCAGCGCGGTGATGGCGTCCTCGACGGAGACCTTCGCCGTCGTCAGCGTGGGGAGGCGGAGGTGTGCCGCGGCGTCGGCGCGGACCTCGGGGTTGTTGCCCCGCCCGGTGCGCTCGAGCCAGGCGACGATCTCGTCACCGGCGAACTCCTCGACCCCGCCCCGGGCAGTCACAGGGTCCGGGAACGGGACCGTCTCGCCTGCCACGACCGGGCGCTTGCGCCAGACGGAGACCACCGGACGGCGCACGCCGGCGAGAGCGGCGATGTCGCTCATCGTCATGGTGCCGGCCGCGGTCGTCATGGCTCTCCGTCTCTGTGGGGCGGTGTCAGCACCCTACGTCGAGGTGGACAACTAAGTCATGGAACCACTGATAATCCCTCTTATCGCTGCCCGGCTGGGTGAAGCCGTCCATGGGGGTCCACGGTTGCCGTGGGTCGCGAGAGCCGCGGCCCGTGACAGCCAGGAGGCCACCATGAACCCCACCGCCTCTGGAGGCGCCCGCTTCGACGCACGCATCCCTGCAGTCGTCGTCACCGACGTGAAGCTCACCCATCCCACCGTGACCACCGAGGCGCTGCGGTGGAGCACCGGAGCTCGGGGACCCGCCGTCGCCGCCGCAGACCTCGACGGGGCCGACCTCACGGCATACCTCGAGCAGGCGGTCGCGGTCGGCGCCCAGGCGATCGCCGTGGCCGGAGGCACCCAGGACACGTTCAACCTTGAGCGGCTCGTCCACGATGTCGGCACCCGCACGACGGAGTCGACCACCCGCGCGGCAGAGACGACAAGCCGGATCGTCGGCGACGCGGCCAAGGCCATGGCCGAGGCCTCGACCGAGGCCCGCAAGGCGATCGCAGAGGCCGGGGAGGCCGGCCGGAAGGCGTTCGGCGAGTCCGTTTCGCAGGCCGAGAGGAACCTGCGCGAGCGCATCGGCCAGCTCCTCGGCGGCGACGACCCCGAACTCCTCGCCCGTCTCAAACCGGTCCTCGAGGAGTTCGGCGCCACCTTGACCCGCCGCGCTGACGCGCACACCAGCGCCCTGTTCGAGCGGGCCACCCGCGCACTGGATGCCGACGACCCCACCTCCCCCATGGCCAAGCACCTGGCGGCCCTGGACAAGCGCCAGGGAGAGCTGGCCAAGCGGTGGGACGAGCACCACAGCGACCTCGCCGGCAAGGTCGCCGAGCTCACCACCGCCATCCAGGTCCAGCGCTCCGCGGCCGAGGCCGCCAAGGCCACGGCCAGCGTGACCCCGCTCAAGGGAGCCACCTACGAGGACACCGTCCACGCCGCCATGCACACCATCGCCGTCGGGCTCGGCGACGAGTACCTCGAGACCGGCACCACAGGCGGCGCCATCAACGGCCGCAACAAGAAGGGCGACGGCGTTCTCGTCGTCGCCGGCGGCCCGGCCCGCGTCGTGCTCGAGATGACCGACTCCGAGCGCCGGGATTGGGGCGACTACCTCGACGAGGCCGAGCGGAACCGCCAGGCCACCGCATCGCTCGGGCTGGTTCCGCACGCCGACCAGAACGGCGGCCAGGGCCTGCGGGTGCTGGGGCCGCGGCGGATCGTCATGGTCCTCGACCCCGCCACGGACGACCAAGGGCTGCTCCGCTCGGTGATCCAGGTGCTGCGGATGGCAGCCGTCGCCGCCACCGTGCGGCAGGACGACACCGATGTCCAGGCCGCGGTCGAGCGCATCGCCGAGGCCCTCGACGTGCTGCCCAGCATCGACGGCATCCGGAAGCGGGCCGGGACGATCCGAACCAACGCCGAACACATCGACCGCGACGCGGATAAGCTCCAGACCTCTTTGAACCGGCTGCTCATGCAAGCCCGCACGTCTCTGAACGGCGCCGCCCTCGCCGCGGTGGACGGGCCCCACACCGGTGCTGACTCCTCCGGCGGCGAGGCGAGCGACGCGGCGTAGCCGCCACACCGACCCGACGGCCCGCGTCGAACTCCGCCGCGCGCGAGGGTCGAAGGCGAAGAGCCCGGACCTCCGAGCGTCCCAAGACACGGGGCGGTGTCAGGTGTGCGCGTCGGCCCAATGCCCGAAGTGATGCGCCAGGGCGGTGGCACGGGGTACCAAGGTCGTGGCCGAGAGTCCAGGGTGCCAGATGTCATCGCGGACCCCGGCCGCCGCAACGGCGTGGTCCAGCGCCGCCATCGTGGCGGCATCCGCCGGAGCTGCCGGCGCAGGTCCTCGGCGGTGACGGGGCAACCGTTGATGGCCCATCGATCCAGCCATGGCATTGCCGCCTCCGCGAGGTCTGCGCTGGTGGCCGGACCGGCGGAACGTCCGCGACTACGTGCTATCCGTACCGGTCCACGAACTGGCGACCGCCGAGGCGTACCTGCGGGTGCTCGACGGCCGTCCGAGTGTCTTCGCGCCGGGCGAACGGTTCCGTGGGGCCGTCGCTCGTCGCGCAGCTGGCGCGCCCGCCGGCTTCCACCTCGCCCTCGCTGGTGATGCAGTCTTCATGGAGGGGCATGACGCCGGCATCTCCTTCCTCAGCCCTGAGGAGCCCGGCTCGGCGGCGCGGGCGGTACTACTGTCCTGACAACGACCGGGGGTCGGCCTCAGTCGTCGTCGCCGTACCACGTGGCGACGATCCCCGGCACGAGGAAGAACACCCAGGCCCAGGCCCAGCCGTCGAACGCCATACCGCAGGCGAGGAAAAGGAAGGTCGCAACACTGCCGCTGACTGCCAGCATCCTCGACGACGTCGTCGAGCCGGTCGGTTGAGGCGTTGGGGCCGGTGGTGGGGCCGAGTCGGACATCGGCGCGGGCGGTGGACCCGAGACCGTCGGACCGGGCCAGGCCGGTGCGTCCGACACCTGAAGGTAGGGCGGAGCGTCGGGACGGGGAAGGTCCGCGAAGACGGCGTCGAGGTCCGCCCGGGTGACCGCCGCCCGCGCGGCGTCGACGCGTTCGACCCGTTCCTGCTCGGTCAACCGGCCCGCGTTCGTGTGCAGTGCGAGCTCGCGCTCGGCGGCTTCGCGATCGGCGTGTCCGATGCGCTGTGTCTGGTGCCCCGAATCAGCCATGCCTCCATGGTACGAACGGCCTCGGTCCGGGCAACCTGTCGAGCACGGCAGTCGCTGCACCCGACACACCGCACGACCTTCTGCGTTGTGCGCCGCCGTCGTCCTCTGCTGCCTTCGCCGCGACGTGCTACTGCGGCTGGGCCGCTGGCCGCGATGCCGTCGGAGCGTCCAGGCCGGCCACCAGACGATCGCTCACCGCGCACTCAAACGTGCAGTAGTCAGAATCCGGGGCGGCATACCACCGCAAAACGGACACGAAAGGGGACTACTGCACGTTCGTGTGCACGCCCACGGTTGTCTGTCGCCGCGAAAGTCGAGGTCGTGAGCGATCCGCCGCTCGCCGGGGTGACGGGACCGGCATACCGCTGGCATTGTCGGTTCATGCCCAAGACGCCCCCGACCGGCCCGGGACGTGACGCGATCGACCAGTGGCTGGCTGCCAACAGGATGCCCTCCATCGAGGACCTGGGCCGAGCAGTGACCGCGGGCGTCCTCGCGGACGACGCGGCCCCCCGCCCGGCGCGACGAGGGCTGGCCCAGCAGCTCCCCGAGGCGCGCGACGAGGCAAGCGTCCTCACCGTCCGGGTCGACCTCGACGGCACCAAGCCCATCGTCTGGCGGCGCCTGGCGATCCGTAGCGACCTCACCGCGACGGAGCTCCACGGCATCCTCCAGGCGGCGATGGGGTGGAGCGACGGCCATCTGCACCGGTTCTGGGTCGGGCCGGCGAAGCGGCTGTGGACCGGGCCGCACCTGGTCAACGACCTCGACGAGCACGAGTGGGACGACGATGCGAGCCGCGTCGCCGGACACGAGGACGCGGTCGAGGTCGACCAGCTGCTCCGGAGGCCCGGCGACCGGCTGTTCTACACCTACGACTTCGGCGACGGGTGGGACCACTCCATCAAGGTCGAGTCGGTGCGGTCGGCCACCGACGACGACCCGCCCGCGGTCTGTCTCGACGGACGTCGGGCCTGTCCCCTCGAAGACTGCGGCGGACCCGGCGGGCACAACGAGATCGTCGCGGCGTTGACCGCCGGCACCCCCCTCGCAGAGCCCCTGGACACCTGGGTGCCACCGGAGTGGGACCCGAGCGAGTTCGACGTCGACGGGACCACTAACGCGCTGCGGATCGGGTCGATGACGACCGAGGAGCTGATGGGCCTCTGGGAGTCAGAGCGCGGCGCGGTACGGACCCATGACGCGGTGACCGAACTCGTCGAACGGCTCGACCTGCGCGACGTCACGGCCATTGCCGAGCTCACCCACGCGGCGATGACCGGGGACCGGGCCCGCGAGACGTCCGACTCGGAGCAGCTCGGCCCGCGCGAGGTCGGCGCTCTCGACACCAGGGCGGCGGTCCGCCCCTGGCAGGTGCTCCTCTCGATGGCGGGCAAGGACGGCATACCGTTGACGGCGGCCGGGTGGATGCGGCCGGCCGCCGTGCGGGACGCGTTCGTCGCCCTGCGGCTCGACGCGACCTGGTTCGGCAAGGGCAACAGGGAGGACCAGACACACCCCGTGGCCGAGCTGCGTCAGATCGTCGTGGCCGACCGCCTGCTCCGCAAGCACAAGGGACGGCTGGTCCGAACTCCTGCAGGGCGGGCGGCCGACGGGGACGCGGCCGCGCTCTGGTTGGTCGTGGCGCGTGGTCTGGTACCCGCGGGAGCGGACTCATTCGAACGGGACGTCTGCATCCTCACCCTCCTGCACACGGCGGCGGGGTCGCGGGTGGGTGAGGCGGTGTGGGTCGAGATCGCGCAGGTCCTCACCCGCGCGGGGTGGCGCACCGACCTGGGTCAGCCCGTGACCTCAGCCCAGGTATGGCGCACCGCGTTCCACGTCATCGACCGGCTGGTCTGGGCGACGGGCTCGTGGCAGGGCCACCTGCTCGGTGTGACCACGCCGACGCAGCGCGCGCTGGCGCGGGCCGCCGTCTTCCCCCTGAGCTGAGGCGGCCGTGGGCCGGACGCCAGGACGTTTGGCGTCCACACGAGGGCGTGGAGGTGTCCGCTCACCGGCTGTTCATCTCCCGTCAAGTGGACGTTCTGGCGATTCCCACCCCCGCAGGTGGACAGCTCGTCCATATTCCTCCGGGTTCTCGGGTCCAGATACTCCGGATATCCCACTCATGGCGTGGGACCAACTCTCCCGGAGGACCCATGGCAACCACAGGACTGCATCAGGGGCTGAAACAGCGACACCTGACGATGATCGCGATCGGTGGTGTCATCGGAGCCGGTCTGTTCGTCGGCTCCGGCGTGGTGATCAACGAAGCCGGGCCCGGCGCGTTCCTCACCTACGGCCTAGCCGGCGTGCTCATCATCATGGTGATGCAGATGCTCGGCGAGATGGCGGTCGCCAAACCGAGCACCGGCTCCTTCGCGGAGTACGCCCGCGACGCCATGGGCCCGTGGGCGGGCTTCTCGGTGGCCTGGCTGTACTGGTACTTCTGGGTCATCGTCGTCGGTTTCGAGGCGGTCGCCGGCGCCAAGATCATCACCTACTGGATCGATGCGCCCCTGTGGATCCTGTCGCTCATCCTCATGGTGCTGATGACGGCGACGAACCTGTACTCGGTGCGGTCCTTCGGTGAGTTCGAGTACTGGTTCGCCGGCATCAAGGTCGCCACGATCCTGGTCTTCCTCAGCATCGGGTCCCTCTTCGTCCTCGGCGCCTGGCCGGGGTCGACGCTGGACTTCAGCAATCTCACCGAGCACGGCGGCTTCTTCCCCAAGGGCCCGTCGATCCTGCTGTCGAGCATCGTCGTCGTCATCTTCTCCATGGTCGGGGCCGAGATCGCGACGATCGCCGGCGCCGAGTCGGACGACCCCGAGCGCGCCGTCACCCGGGCGACCCGCTCCGTCGTATGGCGCATTTCGCTCTTCTTCATCGGCTCGGTCTTCCTCCTTGCCGTCATCCTGCCGTGGAACTCCAACGAGCTGGGCAAGTCCCCGTATGTGAGCGCCTTCGAGGTCATCGGCATCCCGTATGCCGCCTCGATCATGAACGCGGTCGTGCTCACCTCCGTGCTGTCCTGCCTCAACTCCGGGCTCTACACCGCGTCGCGGATGCTCTTCGTCTTGGCCGGTCGCCGCGAAGCTCCGCCCCAGGTCCTCTGGGTCAACCGCCGGGGCGTTCCCACCTACGCCATCCTCCTGTCGACGGTGGTCGGTTTCCTCTGCGTCATCGCGGCGTATATCTCGCCGTCGGGCGTCTTCTCCTTCTTGCTCAACTCCTCCGGCGCGGTCATCCTCTTCGCCTACATCCTCATCGCGGGCTCCCAGCTCGTCCTGCGGCGCCGAGCCGACGCGGCAGGTCAGACTCTGAAGTTCCGAATGTGGCTGTTCCCCTGGCTCACCATCGCGACGATCCTCGCGATGCTCGCCGTCCTCATCTCCATGGCGGTCCGCGAGGACACCAGATCGCAGATCACCTTGGGCCTTGCCTCGTGGGCCTTCCTGCTCGTCGTCTTCCGGCTCATCAAGGGCTACCGCGAAAAGGTCGTCGACGCCGTGGAGGTCGACGGCGAGCCGACGCCCGTCGCGGCCCATCGGCTGCTCGTCCTCGCCAACGACGAGCTGGAGCCGGCCGCCTTGCTCGCGCAGGTGCACCTGCTCAGCTCGGAGCGCTACGTCGAGGCCTATGTCGTCGTGCCCAAGAACCCGATCGACACGGGGACTGCGGAGTTCGCCCGAGCCGCATCGATCCGGGCCGCCACGATCGAGGTGGCCCAGGCACGACTCGACGAGATGGTCCGCACTCTGCGCCAGGCCGGTGTCCCGACCGAGGGCAGTCTCGGGGACTTCTCCCCGGCCATCGCCCTCGAGGAGGGCGTCGGCACCTTCCGACCGGACTCGATCCTCGTGGTGCGCAACTCCGAGGACTCCCAGATGCTCGTGCCCAACGACGTCGTTGCCCAGGCCCGCGAGAGCCTGTGTATCCCGGTCTACAGCGTCGTGGGTCGCCCCGGCCTGCCGGACCTGGCGCACCCACACCTGGTCGATCCGGTCGAGACCCGCAGCGGCGGGGGCGCCTGATCTATGAACGTGCTCGACGCGGGGACGGACCAGTCGGCGCCCTGGTCCGTCACCCGAGACAACTGGGCCGAGCCCCCCGGGCTGCGCTGGAGCTTCCTGCACCTCGATGAGGTGCTGGCGACGGCGCCGATCGCCGCGTCCGCGGCACCGGTCACCCTGGAGGTGGCTCCGATCCCGGTCCTCGACGTCATCACGCCGCGCTATGACGTCACGGCCCGCATCGTCGATCACACCAGCGTCGAGCAGCTCCTCGCCGAGAGCCACACCGACGGCTTCCTGGTCATGCACCACGGGCGCATCGCCGCCGAGTGGTACGCCCCGTCGATGGCGCCCTCGACCAGGCACCTGCTCATGTCGGTGACCAAGACCGTCGTGGGGGTCATCGCGTGCGCCCTGGTCGAGGACGGCGTCCTGGCCCTGGACGACCGCGTCGAGGCGATCATCCCGGCCCTCGCCGGGTCGGGCTTCGCGGGAGCGACGGTGCGCGACGTCCTCGACATGCGCACCGGCGTCCGCTTCAACGAGACGTACCACGACCCAGACGCGGACGTCTATCTCATGGAGCACGCCTGTGGCTGGCGGTCCCCGCGAGAGGACGTCCCTGGGTCGCTGCGGGAGTTCCTCGCCCAGCTGCCCCGCGACGAGGAGCACGGCGGCCGGTTCCGGTACCGATCGAGCGAGACCAACGTCCTCTCGTGGATCTGCGAGGTGGCCTCGGGCCAGGACCTAGCCACCCTCATCCACGAGTGGGTCTGGGCGCAGATCGGGGCCGAGTTCCCGGCTCACATCACCGTCGACCCGACCGGCGTCGCCGTCGGCGACGGTGGGCTGAGCGCGACCCTAAGGGACGTGGGCCGGTTGGCCGACATGCTCGCGCGCAACGGGATCGCCCGCTCGGGCGCGCAGGTCGCCCCGCCGTGGTTCGTCGTCGACACGCTGGTGGCGGCCGAGGACTCACGGGACGCCTTCGCGGCCACCAACAGCCCGACCGGTATGCCGGGTGGCCACTACCGCAACCAGGTCTGGGTGCCCTTCCCCGACCGGAGCGTCTTCCTCGCCCTGGGCATCCACGGCCAGATGGTCTACGTCAACCAGCAGTCGGGGGTCGTCGGCGTCAAGCTCTCGACCTGGCCGACGGCGCAGAACGGCGCCTTGTTCTACGACACCCTCGGGGCCTTCGAGTCGATCTCAGCCGCCCTGGACCGCTACACCCACCAGCACCCCGTCACCCACCACCAGGAGCTCCGGTGAAGCCTACCCACGGACTGCGCAATATCTCCGAGATCCGGACCTTCTTCCGGACGAATGAGGACCCGATCTACTTCTTCGGTCCGACCGCCTTCAACCTGCTCGGGCTGGACCGGTGGGTTCGCAGCTTCACCTATGTGTCCTACTACGACCCGTGGGACGGGATGCACCCGCGGGTGATGTCCCCCGTCCGGAAGGGCACCGAGACCTTCACCAGCGCGGAGGAGGTGACCAACTGGCTCCTGCGCAATGACGAGATCAGGGCCCGGATCGCCGCACGCCCAGGCACTCCTCGCGTCATGGCGGTCTTCTTCGACGAAGAGACCGAGGCCATCTGTCGTGACCTGGGCTACCGGCTGACCCTGCCGCCATACGCGCTGCGCTCCCGGCTGGACTCCAAGCTGGAGACCACGCGCCTGGGCAACGAGGCCGGGGCACCCAGCGTCCCGAACATCCTCGGCACGCCGACCGACTACGCCACGCTGGTCTCGATGTCCGAAGCGGCCGGGCTCGGCACCGACCTGGTCATCCAGCTGCCCTATGGCGACTCGGGCAAGACGACCTTCTTCGTGGCCGACGAGTCGGACTGGACCAAGCACGCGATCAACCTCGCCAACCGCGAGAGCAAGATCATGAAACGGATCCGCAACACCGCCCTCGCGGTCGAGGCGGTCATCACCCGACACGGGACCATCGTGGGCCCCTTCATGGTCGACCTCACCGGCTACACCGAGCTGACGCCATACAAGGGCGGCTGGTGCGGCAACGACATGTTCCCCGACGCCATGACGACCAAGCAGCGGGCGGCCGCGACGACCCTGGTCCGCCGTCTTGGGGACCGGTTGGCCCAGGAGGGCTACCAGGGCTTCTTCGAGGTCGACGTCCTCATCGACCTCGACACCGACGAGGTCTACCTTGGTGAGCTCAACCCCCGGATCTCCGGTGCCTCCCCGATCACCAATGTCACCGCCGGCGCGTACGCCGACCTGCCGCTCTTCCTCTTCCATCTGCTCGAGTACATGGACGTCGACTATGAGCTGGACGTCGACGAGATCAACGAGCGCTGGAGCGAGCTGGCGGCGATCGACATCTGGAGCCAGCTCATCATGAAGCAGCCCGAGGACCAGGTCGGGCTCATCGCCGCTGCCCCGCGGACCGGGACGTGGGGCGTGCTGCCCGGCGGTCGGCTCGAGTACCGTCGGCTGTCCTCGGACTGGCACGGCCTCCAGGACGAGAACGAGCTCTTCTTCATGCGGGTCTACGGCGCCGGTGACTACCTCTTCAAGGGGGCTGACCTGGGCATCGTCGTGACCAAGGCGCGGATGCAGACCGACGACCCTAAGGCCCTCACCGACCGGTGCCGGAGCATCATCGCGGGCCTGCGCTCGCAGTACGTCACGTCGTCGGTCGGGGTGGCCCCTCCGGTTCCTCCGACGATCCTCGGAGCCTCAGCGCTCTGACCTGCCAGACTGGAGCGGATCGGCCGGTCGGAGCCTTCAGCCGGCCCAACCGCTCCAGCCGCTGGTGCCCGTCTCGGGGCCGAGCTGGTCCACCTCGCCCGTCTCGCTGAGATCGCCCTCGTCCAGGCCGAACCACTGGGAGGAGTCCTGGCCGCTCATCGAGAGCAGCTCGCGCGCCTTGAGGGCCATCCACACCTCGGCCCGGGCTGGGGCGGAGCTGAGGTCCCGTCCTAACAGAGTGGAGATCCGGTCGATCCGGTTGCGCAGGGTATGCCGGTGGACCCCGAGGGCGGCCGCAGTGCTCTCCCAGTGGCCGTTGCGCAGGAGGAACTCCGCCGTCGTGCGGAGCAGCTCGGCGCCGCCGAGGGTCTCCAGGGGATGCAGGACCGCCGAGGCAATCGCCTCGAGGGTGTCCCGCGGCTGGGTCCCCAGCAGCAGCTCGAAGACGTCGAGCTCGGCGAATCCCACCTTGCGGCCCGGCTCGGTCATGCCCACCCGGGCGGCGGCCCGAGCCTGGCGCAGGCTCTCGACCGCGCGGGTCAGGTCGACCGGTTTGCCCACCCCGGCGCTGACCCGGCGGCCCAGGGCCCGGTAGAAGAGCTCCTGCAGCTCCGCGGTCCGCTCGTCGATGACGTCCGCCGGGAGCAGGATGGCGATGCCGTCGGCGAGCGCGCTGGTGAGGAAGGGCAGCTGGTGCTCGTCGAGGCCGTCGACGACGAGCGTCTCGCTGAACCGCGGGGAGCCGGTCTCGACGATGACGCTCACGGCGACCGGCGCGGTCCGGGTGAAGCCGAAGAACTTCACCAGAGCGAGATCGGTGTCCGCGCCCTGCCGCAGCAGCGACCGGAAGACGGCCCGACGCAGCCGCGTCTCGGTCCGGCGCAGCTGGGTCGGCCGGTCCAGGACGATCGACAACAAGGTGATCGCGTGGCTGATGAGCAGCCGTTCGCTGCTGGTCAGCGCGTCGGCCGTTCCCAGGGCGAGGTAGCCCCGGGAGGTGGCCGGCGCGTCGAGGGCATGGACGACGAGGTGGCCATCGTCGTCGACATGGGTGAAACCGGCCTGGCGCGCGCTGCCGGCCTGGCGGGCGGCATACGCCTGGAGCCGGTTGGTGACCCGGGTCGCGAGCTGCACCCGGTCCGGGCCGGCCGACACCAGTGTCCGCCCCTTGGCATCGAGGAGCAGGACGCTGCCGCCGAGGACCTTCGCGAGGGTCTCGACGACACCGGACTTGCCGGTGAGCAAGGCCGCGCTGGCCAGCCGTTCCTGGTCCTTGGAGGTCTGCTGGAACGCGCGAATCTGGGCCGCCGTGACCGCAGAGATCACGGCACGCGAGATGGCCAGGAAGGGTGTGGCGGCCGGGACGGCGAGCACCGGGAGGCCGAAGGTGTCACCGGCACTGAGCAGACCTGCGGGGACGACGGGATGGATCATCCCGGTGTCGACCGCCAACGCTGCGACTCCTGCCCCCGCGAGGCGTTCGACGTAGGCGTACTGCGACGCCGCAGTGAGGTCGAGGTTGAGCGCCAGGGTCATGAGCAGCTCGCCACCCTCCAACCAGGGGGTGGGGTCGGCAAGCTCGCTGGTGTGCGCCCAGCTGATCACGCGGTGAGCTCCCGCCGCCCCCGCGACGACGGTCAGACCGAGGGTCGGGTCGGCGCACAGTCGGGACACGGTGATCGACACGGGGCCTCCCGTCGTTCTCGCTCGTCGCCTCTGCTCGAACTGTCGGGCCGAGTCGGTGCGCCCCGGCCTCGGCCCATGGAATCACGCCAAGCCGCTGGAGCGCAGCGCCAGCCAGACCCGTGATGCGAGATCGGGGTCTTCCAGGGAGGCGCCCAACAGCGCCTCGGCCCGCGCGATCCGGGCTCGGAGGGTGTTGCGGTGCACGTCGAGCTCGCGTGAGGCCGCCTCCCAGTGCCCCCGGTGACGCAGGTATGCCGCAACCGCCCCGACGAGGTCAGCGCGGTGGTGGCGCGACAGCGGTTCGAGGAGCGCACGAGCCCAACCTGGGGGGTCGACCGCTGCAGCCGGGAGCCAGCCCGGTGTGCTCGGGCTCGACGCGTCGGCCAGTCGAGCGGCCAGGTGTGCCCGGACCGTGGGCACGTCGGCGATATCGCCCACCGGACCGACGAGCACCCGGGACCGCCGGCTGGACTCGGCCCCCAAACCGACCATGTCCGCCGCGAGCGAGGGGCCGTCCGGTGGCGGCAGGGCACCCGGGACGACGATCCACGCGGCCTCCGGCTCGGTGTCCCCGACCCAGCGGTTGGCGTGCTCTGGCCGCTGCCGCGCCAGCGCGTCGACGAGGGCGGCGAGGACCTCGGGTCCCCCCCGGCCGTCCGCGCCGAGGGCGACGACCACCCGGACCTTCGTCGGGGGGAACTCGACGCCGAGCGCGCCGGCGAGCAGGCGTCCGGCCCGCAGCTGCCTGGCGTCGACGAGATGGGCGACGGCGGCCCGGCGCACCGCGTCGACCGACTGGGCCTGCCGGCGGCGCACCGCTTCGGAACCCAGCAGAGCGAGCGCGACGAGCACGGCACGCCGTGCGGTCGGGCGTCGTGGGGGGCGGCGCGCTCGGGCGGCCACGACTGAAGGGCGGCGCCGTGCACGTCCACGAGGACGGCCCACCCGTGCACCGCCTCGGCCAGCGCGCGGACGACCGCCGGCACCGGATCGGTCGACGTGGCGGCGGCGACGATCCGGCGGTCGGCGTCGAGGGCGGCATACAGCAGCCGTTTGTGCTCCTCCCCCACCGCCTCCCAGAAGCCGCGGGTGACGGCGAGGAAGGGGACCTCGTCCGGGACGACGAGTAGCGGCAGGCCCGCCGAACGGCAGGCGCGTTCCAGTGCCGCCGGCGCGCGGTGGTGGACCGGACCCAGGCCCAAGGCGATGCCGGCCAGACCCGCGTCGACGAGGCGGTCGACATACCGGCGACATCCGTCGTCGCGGCGCGGCAGGGTGAGGCCGGTGGTGAGCAAGAGCTCGCCACCGTCGAGATAGGGCGTCGGGTCGGTGAGCTCGCTGATGTGGACTGCGGTGAGCGGAAGGTCCGGTGCAGGTCGGGGGACGAGCGGGACCAAGGCGTCGGGAACCCGGGCGCACAGATGGCGCAGGGTGGGCGTCGACTCCGAACCGGTCCTGGTCATTTCATCTCAGAGTGTCCCATCTCTGGATAGAACATCCAAGGTGCTGCAGAGTCGGCTCACCTACCGTTGCGACATCGGTCCTCGGTCTGTTGGCCACCGAGACCATGTCGGTCCCGACCCATCACCTGAGCTGCAGGGGAGAACCACATGTCACTCCACGTCGATATCACCGCCCCGCCCGCGCCCAGCGCCGCCCCGATGACCCTGGCTCCTGTCGAGCAGGTTCGCAAGCTCGTCACCGCCATTCCCGGCCCGGCCTCGCAGGCCCGGCACGCGCATCGGACGTCCGTCCTCTCGGCCGGCCTGGGCACGGTGCTGCCGGTCTTCATCGAGCGCGGCGGCGGCGGGATCCTCGTGGACGTCGACGGGAACCACCTCATCGACCTCGCTTCGGGGATCGCCGTGACGACGGTCGGGGCCAGCGCACCCGCGGTCGTTCACCGCGTCCAGGAGCAGGTCGCCAAGCTGACGCACACCTGCTTCCTCGTCACCGAGTACGACGGCTATGTCGAGGTCTGCGACACCCTCAACCGGCTCGCCCCCGGAGACCAGCCGAAGAAGTCGGCCCTGTTCTCCACCGGTTCGGAGGCCGTCGAGAACGCGGTGAAGATCGCCCGGGCCGCCACCGGTCGCCCAGCGGTGGTCACCTTCGGCCACGCCTATCACGGACGCACCCTTCTGACCATGACGATGACGGCCAAGAACGCCCCCTACAAGGACGGCTTCGGCCCGTTCGCCCCCGAGGTCTACCGCGCCCCGTTGGCCTATCCCTACCGCTGGGACAGCGGCCCCGAGCGCTGCGCGGCCGAGGCCCTGGCGGCGCTGGAGGACCTCGTCGTCAAGCAGATCGGTGCCCGGCACTGCGCCGCCATCGTCATCGAGCCGATCCAGGGCGAAGGCGGCGTGATCGTCCCCCCACCGGGGTACCTGCAGGGCGTGGCCGAGCTGGCCCGGGCGCACGAGATCGTCCTCATCGCCGACGAGGTACAGACCGGGATCGCCCGGACTGGAGCGATCTTCGCCTCCGAGCTCGAGGGCCTGGTCCCGGACCTCATGACGACGGCCAAGGGCCTGGCCGGCGGGCTGCCGCTTGGCGCCGTCACCGGTCGCGCGGACCTCATGGACGCGGTCTCGCCGGGCGGGCTCGGCGGCACCTTCGCCGGCAACCCGGTGGCCTGCGCCGCTGCTCTCGGTGTCTTCGAGACGATCGAGAGCGAGGGGCTGGTCGCCCGGGCGCGCCACATCGAGGCCATCATCCGCGCGGCCCTCGACCCGGTCGCCGCGGTCAACCCCATCATCGGAGAGGTCCGCGGCCGCGGGGCCATGGTCGCGCTGGAGCTGGTAGTGCCGGGGACGAAGACCCCGGCGCCGGACCTCGCTACGGCGGTCGCGGCATACTGCCACCGGGCCGGCGTCCTGGTCCTGCAGGCGGGCACATATGGCAACGTCCTGCGGCTGCTGCCCCCTCTGGTGATGAGCGACGAGCTGCTCACCGAAGCCCTCGGTGTGCTGGTGGAGGCCTTGGGATGACCGCCATCACCATGGTGAGTGATCTGGCTCTGGACCCCCGCACCGGCGAGGTCGTCGCCGCCATGCCGGTGTCGACACCCCAGCACCTCGCCGAGACGGTGGCGGCCGCGGTCTTGGCGACAACAGCCGTCGGATCGGTGAGCCCCGCGGCTCGGGCTGGCTGGCTCGAGGGTCTCGCCAACGCCGTCGCCGGCGCCGTCGACACCCTCGTCCCGACCGCCGACCGGGAGACCGGGCTCGGCACAGCCCGGCTCACCGCGGAAGTGGCCCGGTGCGCCAACCAGCTGCGCTTCTACGCCGCGGTATGCCGCGAGGGCTCCTGGCTCGGCGCCACGATCGACCACGCCACATCGGACACGCCCGACCTGCGCAGGGTCGCCGTGCCCCTGGGACCGGTGGCTGTCTTCGGGGCGAGCAACTTCCCGTTCGGCTTCGGCACCTTGGGCAATGACACCGGATCAGCGCTGGCGGCCGGCTGCCCGGTCATCGTCAAGGGCCACCCGGCGCACCCGCTCACCCATGCGGCGCTCGCCGACCTGGCGGCGTCGACCCTCGCCGAGCTCGGCGCCCCTGCCGGCACCTTCGGCGCCGTGACCGGTCTGGACAACGGTCGCGCCCTGGTGCTCGACGACGCGATCAGCGCGGTCGCCTTCACCGGTTCCCAAGCCGCAGGGCTGAGCCTGTGGAGCCTGGCGCAGAGCCGACCGCGGGTCATCCCGGTCTTCGCCGAGATGGGGACGGTCAACCCCGTCGTCGTCACGCCCGCCGCCGTCGCGCAGCCGGACGCCCTGGCCACCCTGGCCAAGGGAAGCGTTCAGTCGTTCACCCTCGGCATGGGGCAGTTCTGCACCAAACCGGGGCTGCTCCTCGTCCCCGCCGGTGCCGGGGTCGCCCCGGCCGTGGCGGCGGAGCTCGAGGCGGCGTCCCCGCGCGGGCCGCTGCTCACCGCCGGGATGGCCCGCTCGTATGCCGAGGGGGTCCGCACCTTGCAGCTCTCCGGGGCCACTCTCGTCGGGGCGGTGGCCGAGCCGGGTGCCGGCTGGGGCGTCTGCGCCACCGTGCTCACTGCCCCGGCGGCGCGGCTGGTGCCGGGCTCGCCGCTGCTGGCCGAGTGCTTCGGCCCGGCCATCCTCGTCGTGGAGTATGCCGATGACGCCGAGCTCACCGCCATCCTGGATCGCCTCCAGGGCGCCCTCGTCGGCTGCGTGATGACGGCTGGGGCGGACGACCCCGATGCTCCCGCCGTGGTGACCTCGCTCGCCCGATTCGTCGGCCGGGTGGCCGTCGACGCCTGGCCGACCGGTGTGGCCACCACCTGGGCCCAGCAGCACGGAGGCCCGTGGCCGTCGACGACCGTCCCTGCCGCGACGTCGGTGGGCGCCGCCGCGCTGGCTCGTTTCACCCGACCGGTGGCCTTCCAGAACACCCCGCCGACAGCGCTGCCACCCGCGCTCGCGGACGCCAACCCCTGGCGGCTCCCCCGCAGGGTCGACGGCCGGTTCGTCCCCGTACCGGGTCGCCCCGGCAAGAAGAGGGCCCCGTGACCGCACCCTTGGCGGGCCTGCTCGTCGCCGACTTCAGCCGCGTCCTCGCCGGACCGTTCGCCACGATGTACCTCGCGGACCTCGGGGCCACGGTCGTCAAGGTGGAGCGCCCCGGCATCGGTGACGACACCCGGAGCTGGGGACCACCCTGGACCGGGCGGTCCAGCTCCTATTTCGAGTCGGTCAACCGATCCAAGCTCAGCGTCACCCTCGACCTGCGCGACGCGGGTGACCTCGCCCTGGCGCAGGACCTGGCCCGGCGTGCCGATGTGGTCGTGGAGAACTTCCGCACCGGGACGATGGAGCGGTACGGCCTGGGGTACGCCCAGGTCGCGCAGGCCAACCCCGGGGTGGTCTACGTGTCGATCACGGGCTTCGGCAGCGCTGCCGGGGCGCACCTGCCCGGCTACGACTTCGTCGTCCAGGCCGTCGGTGGGCTGATGAGCATCACCGGACGCGCAGACGGGCCGCCGCAGAAGGTCGGCGTCGCCCTCGTCGACGTGCTCACCGGCAAGGACGCGGTCATCGGCATACTCGCCGCCCTTGCCGCCCGCAACCGCACCGGCCGCGGACAGCGGGTCGAGGTCGACCTGCTCTCCAGCCTGCTCGGGTCGTTGGCCAACCAGAGCGCGGGCTATCTCACCACCGGGCGCTCGCCCGGCCGGATGGGCAACCAGCATCCCTCGATCGCGCCCTACGAGCTGCTCCAGTGCGCCGACGGATACCTGGCGGTGGCCTGCGGGAACGACGCCCAGTTCCGCCGGCTGGTCACCGCCCTGGGGCTGCCCGCGCTGGCGTCCCGCCCCGAGTACGCGACCAACGCCGACCGGGTCGCCAACCGCGAGAGCCTCGCCGCGGACCTCGAGTCCCGCCTGGTGGAGCGACCCGCGGGCTACTGGGAGGACATTCTTAGTGCCGCGGGGATCGCGGTCGGCCCGGTCAGCGATATCGCCGGAGCCTTCCGCCGGGCCGCCTCGCTCGGTCTGGAGCCGAGCTACGAGGTCGGTCCGGGCCGCGCCGCTCAGGTCCGCAACCCGATCCGGCTTTCCGAGCACACCCCCGACCGGAGTATGCCGCCCCCCGACCTCGGCGAGCACGACGCCCTCGTACGGGACTGGCTCGCCGGACACGCCGCCCTTCCGATGCCCCCCAGCCCGTCAAGGAGCCACCCATGAGCACGCAGTCCCTCCAGGTCACTACCGGTGTCGAGCTGGCCGGCATCGACGACCTGCTCACCGTCGACGAGAGGCTCGTCCGCAGCTCGGTCCGCGCGCTGTGCGAGGAGCATGTCGACCCGTTCGTGGCCGACTGGTTCGAGCGCGGCGAGATCGACGACATCCGTGGGCTGACCAAGGCGCTGGGGGACCTTGGCCTGCTCGGGATGCACCTGGACGGCTACGGCTGCGCGGGGATGTCCGCGGTGTCCTATGGCCTCGCGTGCCTGGAGCTGGAGGCCTCCGACTCGGGGATCCGCTCGCTGGTCTCCGTCCAGGGGTCCTTGGCGATGTTCGCCATCTGGCGCTGGGGCACCGAGGAGCAGAAGCGGGAGTGGCTGCCCCAGATGGCGGCCGGCGAGGCGATCGGTTGCTTCGGGCTGACCGAGCCGGACGCCGGGTCCGATCCGGGCAGCATGCAGACGCACGCTCGGCGGGACGGCTCGGACTGGGTCCTCACCGGTCGCAAGATGTGGATCACCAATGGCACGGTGGCCGACGTCGCTGTCGTCTGGGCGCAGACTGACGACGGCATACGCGGCTTTGTCGTGCCCACGGACGCGCCGGGCTTCTCGGCGCCACTGATCAAGCACAAGCTCTCGCTGCGCGCGTCGGTGACCAGCGAGCTCGTCCTCGACGAGGTGCGGCTGCCCGAGTCGGCCGTCTTCCCCGAGGTCCGTGGCCTCAAGGGACCGCTGTCCTGTCTCAACGAGGCGCGCTACGGCATCGTGTGGGGGCGATGGGGGCGGCCCGGTCCGCGTTGGAGTCGGCCGTGCGCTACACCCTCCAGCGGGAGCAGTTCGGCCGTCCCATCGCCTCCTTCCAGCTCACCCAGGCCAAGCTCGCCGAGATGTCGCTGGAGTACACCAAGGGTCTGCTGCTGGCCCTGCATCTCGGCCGGCGCAAGGACACCCACACCCTGCGTCCTGAGCAGGTCAGCCTGGGCAAGCTCAACAACCCGCGAGCGGCATTGGAGATCTGCCGGACCGCTCGGACGATTCTCGGCGGCAATGGGATCTCGCTGGAGTTCCCGGTGATCCGGCACATGAACAACCTCGAGTCCGTGCTGACCTACGAGGGCACGGTCGAGATGCACACGCTCGTCGTGGGACAGGCGCTCACCGGGATTCCGGCCTTCCGCTGACCGTCGGGCGCCCTCTGGGAACGACATGTTTCCCGGGGCGCGACCGAGTACCGTCCGGCCGGCCGCCTTGCTGGCGGTGGCCGAGGCCCCGGTCAGCGGGTCCAGCGTGAACGAGACCTTTTCCCTGGCGGCCGGGCGCTCCGTCGCGCCGACTGCTCGGCCGCGATGGCCAAGCGGCCTCTTGCTCAGAGTTTGTGGTGTCGGCTGCTTGCGCAGGAACGCGCACGCACACGGTGGCGAGGGACTCGAGGAGATGACCGAGCAGGGTGCCGGCTTGGGGGCCGATCGGTGTGCCTTCCATGCTGTACCCATACAACGAGCAGGGCCTGAATCAGACAGTTCGCAGTACGTGAATCATGCATTTCGCAGTCGAATGGATGCGTCTCAGGTCAGTGAGCCCGCGGCAGCCTCGCGAACCGCGGCGGTCACGCCGCCAGGACGGCCTCGGCCCGAGTGCCGCGCACGACCACCGCGCGTTGCCGGCCGGTCGGGCCGCATCGGGTCCGCCGGCGCGGGCCCGGATCTCGAACACCGCTGGGGACGGGGCTCGCGCCGGCCCCGACCGCTCTCCTTCGCCCTCCTTCAGAGGATCGCCCCCCACCAGGGGAGTTGGGTGCCTGAATCACTTTGCGGTACGACGCCGGCGGCTCATCGCCCCACAGTGCCTCCGCCGACCCGCCGGTCGTCAACGGCAAGCGCACGACCAGTGCCGCAAGCACTGACCGATCGCGCTGCTACACGTCCACCCTGCCTGCCACGTGGAGGGACCCAGCACCTGCACGCGCATGGCCCGACTGTGCGTGCCCCCGTCCGCTCAGCCAAGGGCGACGGCCAACGCGGTTACGGGCTGGTCCGACGCCCACTCCCGGCCGGCGACCTGGTGACCGTCGGTTGCAGGTGCGCCAGCGTCCTGGAAGCGCAGCGTCGCGCCATCGACCTGCTGATCACCCCCTAGGTAGGGGATGAGTCGCCCCCCGCATCTCCGCCGATCCCGGCTTTGCCCACAGTCTCAACGGGGCATCCAGCAAAGAAGGGAGGACGGAGCCCACATCGACGTGGCCGTGACCGAACGCCCATCTGCCACGGACAGTGCCCTTGGCTTGTGGCGTCGCCTGGCGGTTCTAGCCGTAGTGGTACCGGCAGGCGGCGATCCGGATCTCATCGTCCACCAGCTTGTACACGAGGCGGTGCTCATCCGTGATGCGCCGGGACCAGTAGCCGGCGAAGTCGTGCTTGAGCGCCTCCGGCTTACCGATTCCCTCGTTGCCGTTGCGCTGGATGTCGGTCAGCAGCAGGTTGATCCGTTTGAGGACTCTGCGGTCCTGGGTCTGCCACCACAGGTAGTCCTGCCACGCGTTCTCGTCCCAGACGAGGAGCACGTCAGTCGGCGTCGATCATGTCGTGCGGCTCGCCGCGACCGGCCTCCAGTCGCTCCATGGCATCCAACAGCCGACGCGCGTTGGCCGGCGAACGCATCAGGTATGCCGTCTCGCGCAGTGACTCGTAGTCTTCGAGAGAGACGATGACCACCGGCTCGTGCCCGGCCCGGGTGATGATGACTTCCTCCCGGTCGTTGGCAACACCGTCAAGCACCTCGGCATAGCGAGCACGGGACTCGGTGTAGCTCATCGTCTTCATAGGGACCTCCTGTACGGAAAACTGTACGTCAGGTGTCGAACGAACGCAAAGTCCGGGTCATCGGCAAGACTCGTTGGGCAAGTGGCACGGCCGCCGTTCCGCATCCCGCCGTGCGGGGGCTCACCTGCCCTTGCCGCGCAGGGTCGAGGTGGTCGCGGCAGCGTCGAACTCACCGCGGAAAGCGGTATGCCGGGGGAACCGGGCCCGCACGGCGGCAAGATAGTCACGCGCATGCGCCGTTCGGCCAACCCCGGCGACGGCCTCGGCATGGGCATACGCCAGAGATGCCGCGCGGGCGTACGCGCCCCGGTGCTTGCCGGAGACGATGGCGTCGATCCGTGCGTCGGCCACCCCGCCGGCGATGACCAGCCACTGCTCGCGGGTGCCGGGGTCGGGCGAGAGCCGGCCGATGGCGTCAGCGAGCAGACCGGTCAGCAGCGGACCGGTCGCCGACGGGCCAGCCGACGGGCCGGTCGACGGCAACCGGCCCGGGTCCGGCGTCACACCCGGCATACCATCCCAGCCGGACCATCCCTCGAACTGGGGCAGAGCATCCGGATCAACGTCGATCTCCGCGTATAGCCGGCCGAGGTGACCAGAGCCTGCGGGCGGCGCCGTGCCCATGGCCGCGGCCCACAGGAACGGCAAAACCACCTGGCCAGGGTGATCGGCGCGGTGCCAGCCGAGGGGGGGTGACCCGGTCAGCGCGGCGACCGCCTCGTCGAGGCGACCAGCCAGCAGGAGCAGCTCGCAGCCGAGCCGGTCCCTGCCAGCCCGACCAGCGGGAACCAGCGCGTCGGCCTCCGCAGCAAGGGTCTCGAGCAGTACCCCCGCGTCCCCGCTCGTGCCGGCCAGGGCGAGCAGTCGGGCGCGCGTCGGTTGGAGACTCCAGGCGCGGCGCCGGGCCGCCACCGCTTCCCCGGTGTCACCCGCGCGGGCGTGCAGGTCGGCGAGCCGGTCGCCGGCCCTAGCCCGGTGGGCCCCGTCGGCCCCGGGCAGGTCCAGAGTCAGCTCGGCCGCTGCCCGCGCCTCGACGAGGCGGCCCCGCTCGGTCAAGGAATCGATCCAGGCCAGGCCGACACCGCCTTGGTGGGGGCCAGGGCGCCCGGCAACATCGGCCAGCGCGTCCACCCCGCCGCGCAGGTTGGCGGCCTCGACGAGGAGCCGGACCCGATCACGCAACAACAGCACGTCGTTCTCGGCCACCAACGCGTCGATCCACCCGGGCACGAAGGCGCCCAGGTCGGGCAGCGGGTCAACCCGCGTGGTGGACACCTCCGCCAGGCTCAAGGCCCGCACTCCGGCAAGGTCACGAAAGACCTGGTGGACGGCCTGGACCCGGTGGGCCGTCGGCGTCGTCTCGAAGACACAGCGCACGTACCTGGCCAGCGCCTCGGGCACGTCTGTGGAATCCAGCTGCCACAGTTCCAGAGACCCGCCGTCGCCGCCCGCCAGTCCGAAGGGCGCCAGCAGACGCTCGTATGCCGCCCGTGCCGCGGCGAGGTCACCGCCAACGAAGACCTCCCCGACCTCGGCGAACAACGCGTCGGCGTCCGGGGCCCACGCGGTCTCCTCCTCTTCCCACCCATAGCCGTGTCAACGACGGTCGAAATCTGACCCCTTTCCGTCGGTTGAAGATTGACCCTCTCGGTGGCTAGTTCTCTTCGGTGACGGCTGCGGGGACGCGGCCGAGGTCTCGGTTCTTCAGCCGGTAGGAGTCGCCCTTGAGGGCGATGACCTCGGCGTGGTGGACGAGCCGGTCGATCATGGCGGCGGCGACGGTGTCGTCGCCGAAGACCTCGCCCCAGCGGGCGAAGGTCTTGTTGGAGGTGACGATCAGGCTGGCGCGTTCGTAGCGGGAGGAGACGAGCTGGAAGAACAGGTTGGCCGCTTCAGGTTCGAACGGGATGTAGCCGACCTCGTCGGTGACCAGGACGGGGTAGCGGGCCAGGCGGCGCAGCTCGTCTTGGAGCCGGCCGGCGTGGTGGGCGTCGGCGAGCCGGTCGACCCATTGCGAGGCGGTGGCGAACAGGACCCGGTGCCCGGCCTGGCATGCGCGGACCGCGAGCCCGGTCGCGAGGATCCTTCTATGTCCTGTCAAGGGGCCCGGGCTGGTGATGGTCGCCCGGCCACTCGCGGGTGTCAAGGCCCTTCGGCCGCTGCGCGGTCGGGCTTCGCCCGAGCATTGACTCCCGTTCCTGCCCGGTCGGTTAGGCCGCCATGGGGCCCTTGGCGTGGTGGGTCATGAGCCGGAAGACTTCGCGGGCGATGGCTCGTTTCAGGCAGCGCATGATTTCTCGGGCGCTCTTGCCTTCGGCGGTGCGTCGGTCCGCGTAGGCCTTGGTCGGTTCGTGGATGGGGAGCCTGCTCAGGGCGACGGTATGTAGGGCGCGGTTGAGTTGCCGGTCGCCGGCGCGGTTGAGCCGGTGGCGGCTGATGGTGCCGCTGCTGGCCGGGATCGGTGCGGCGCCAGCGAGGGCAGCGAAGGCGGCTTCGTTGCGGATCCGGCCGGAATGCGACCAGCTGATGAGGAACTGGGCTGCGGTGATGGTGCCGATCCCGGGTCGCTCGAGCAGTGCGGGACAGATGGCGACGACGAGTTGCTCGAGTTCGGTCTCGTATTCGCTGGCTTCGGCCTCCAAGGCCAGGGCCCGGCGGGCCGTGCCGCGGATCGCGCGGATGGTCGCCCGGTGCTCGGTGGTGTGGCCAGGCAGGGTGCGCAGCCGGGCGCACCGTTGCAGTTGCGGGTCGGTGGTGCCGCGGCGTAGCTGGTCGCGCAGCGACTGGGGTGCGTTGACGATGAGGGCTTTGAGTTGGCCGATCGCTTTGGTGCGAGCCACGATCGCGCCCGAACGTGCGGTGGTCAGCACCCGCAGTGCTTCCCGGTCGCCACGGGCCCGCGGGGCGGCCAAGTAGTCACGAGCGAGTGCTTCGCGGGCCGCGCGCACCGCATCCAGGTCATCGGACTTGGCGCCGTCACGGCGGGCTGGGCGGGCGGGCCGGTCGATCTCCACGACCCACTGCCCGTGTTCCAGAAGTGAGGTGGTCAGGCCGGCGCCGTAGCTGCCGGTGCCCTCGATCGCCCACACCCGCCGGCCGGGGGCGTACTGGTCGGCGAACGCCTGCAGTTTGCGGTAGCCGAACGCATCGGTGGCCACCGTGAGCTGGTCGACCACACCCCCGGTGGCCGCCTGCACGATCGCTGCGGTATGGCTATCACGGTGGGTGTCCACCCCGATGACGAACTCGACCGTGCCTGCCAACATGGCTGTCATGGTGCTCCCCTTCCGTTGGAGTGCCGTGCATGGTCGGCACCGGCCTGGGAGAGGTCACCGCGTGGCAGGACTGTGATGAGGCACAACCAAAGGTTGGCCAGGCTTCTGATCAGGCCAACGATGGTGGGCCAGGCCGGTGCCGGCGACCACGACGACAGATCCACAGCCAAGACATCGCGAGCGAGTCAGTGGGTTGTTTCGGGTCAGTCGCGGTCACCAGCACCGACACTGACACGCCGGCGCCGCTTCGAGGCGAGATGCACCCCACCGGGAGTCTCACAGTGGGTCTTGCCGGTGCCGGAGTCCCCGATCAGGCAAAGGGGTTCGCCGCGGCGGATCCATTGTCCGGTGGCGAGGGTGTGGATGGTGGCGGGGTTGATGTTCGGGTTGGCGTCGTGGTCGAAGTCCTCGAGGTATTTCTCCCGGGGGAATCCGGCGGCTTTGACCCGTCGGAGGGTGGAGCGGCGGTCGCGGTCGTCGACCTCGGCCAGGAGGAGTTCGGCGAGTAACCCGGTGTAGGTGAGCTGGTCTTTGGTCGCGGCGGCAACCGCGTCGTCGACGACGGGTCGGATCGTTGGGAGGCGTAGGCGGCGGCAGGCGGTGTCGACCGCTGCGGCGGCGGCTTCCTCGGTGAGCCCCCGGCGACGGCCCAACGTCGGTGTCGTGGTGCTGGTGGCTGCGGTCATCAGGGTGCTCCGGGGATCGTGGCGGGTGAGGGGTGGTCGGTGCCTGTTGCTCGGCCAAGGAGGTGTCGGTCATAGACGCTGAGGTCGGGTAGGGGCCGGGTGTCCGGTGGCAGGCCGGCGATCACCGCGGTCGGGTCGAGCAGCCGCCGCATGGTCAGGGACACCACCCGCTCGGGTTGTCCGTCCCGCTGCTCACGTGCGTGGTGGTGATCGACGTGGTGACGGCCTAGGTTGGCCCCACCCGCCGTCGCGGTGGCGTGACGGCGGGTCTCGACCGCGACCACTTCGGCGGTGACCGCCCCGACCGACAGAGCAACCCGGATCCCGGCGATGACGTCCTCAGCGCGATGGGATCGGTGCAGCAGCAGGACGTCGATCAGCTGCCGGGTGCCGTCGGCGTCGCCGTTGACGCGGCGGCTCGCGATCCCGAAGTCCTCATGCGCGGTCGTGAACACGCCGACCGCTCTCGCTTGGGCCAACGCGGTGGATTCGGGGAGGGCGCCGGGCTTGTACGCGAGGACCTCGAGGTAGTGGTCGAGGTCGACCACGGACCCGGTACGGGCGATCCGGCGGGGGTGGTCGGCGACGAGCTTGCGGCCCTCGAAGACCTTCACCCGGGATGCCTGTAGTGACACGCGGACCCGGCGGCCGATGAGCCGGGCGGGGACGGAGTACTTCACCATCCGCACCGTCACCAGCGCGGATCGGTCGACGCGCGGGTTCAGCACCAAGCCGGGGTCGAACGCGTCGAACGGCAAACGACGCCAGCATCGGCTTCTCGATGTCCAGATCGTGACCGACCGTGTGCAGGCGACCGTCGATGCGACGGTGCAGGTCTCGGGCTTCCCAGCCGATGATCCTCTCGTTCAGCTCATCGAGGGTCTTCACCTGCGGCATCGGGGTGAGCCAGGTGCGGCGGAACCGTCCGACCTCGCCTTCCACACCGCCCTTCTCGTGCGCCCCCTCGATCCCGGGATGGCAGTAGAACGCGTCGAAGCCGTAGTGGGAGCGGAACAGCACCCAGCGTGGGTTCTCCGTCCGTCGACGCCCAGACCCGAACAGGACCTGCGACACGGCGGAGGTGAGGTTGTCGTAGCGGATGTGCCCGGTCGGGACCCCACCGAAGGTCTCAAACGCTTCGATGTGGTCTTGCAGGAATGCTTCCTGCCCGCACGTCGGATAGACCCGGTGGACCGCGGCCCCGGAGTGGGACAGGCGGTACACGAACAGGTGGCACTTGGTCTTCACCCCGTCCACGATCACCCACACCTCGCCGAAGTCGACCTCCGCCTCCACCCCCGGCGCGTGTTCTTGCGGGACCATCGCCACCGCGGCGACCTTGCCGTACTCGACCGCGATCTCCGGGCGGCGTCGGCGGACGTAGTCGCGCACCGTCGAATACGACACAACCGCCTGATGCTCGTCCAGGAGACGGGCATGGACCCGGCGGGCTGTGTGCCGTTGCTTGCGCGGCGCGTCCAGGTCAGCGACGAGCATCGTGTCGACCACGCCGGCGTATGGGCCGAGTTTCGGTGCGACACGGTCCGGAGTCTTCCGCGCCGGCGGTCCGCCGACGCCAACGCCTGCCGCACCGTCCGGCGGTGCACCCCATGCCGGCGCGCGAGCTCCCGGATCGAATACTCCCCGACCCGGCCATCCCGACGGATCGCCGCGAACAACTCCACCCGAGACCCCGTCCCAGACACCACCACCCGCGTATTCGTCGCCATGGTCGCAACGCTGGCGCGGGGTGGGGCCAGATCAGACCGTCACACCACCCGACACGCCGACCAGGTGGGGCCACCCCGGACCGTCACGGTGGGGCCAACTCAGGCTGTCAGAACCACCGGTCCCGGGGCACCTCGATCCGCACCTGACCAGCAGCGTCCGTGAGCACGGTCTTGGACCGGGTCCCGTTGCGGATGTTGGCCGCCCCACCCTCAGGCGCCTTGTGCTTGGCGTGCCCGAGATGGTCGGTCATCTCCTCCTCCAACACGGTCGCGGTGATCGATTTGAGCAACCCGTCCGGGCCGGTGATGTCCTCACCCCGTTCCCGGGCCGCACGGACCAGCTGACCGATCGCGGCACGCTCGCTGGCCGTCGCCGTGGACGACCGCACCTTCCTAGCTTCCTTGGGCATCGAGCTCACACTCGACATTGTCTCGGTCATCAGTGACCAACCTTCCTCACCAGCCACGCTGGCGTGTCAGGCCGGAAACACCGTTCGGCGGACAGCCCCTCGGATAGGCCGAGCAGGCAGCCCCTGCTCGGTAACCCACGAGTGTTTGTGAGTGAGGCCCCGGCCCGCAACCACCCACCACGTGTCAACGGCAAGCGGAAACTGACCCCTTTGCGGCATCAGAATGTTGACCCCCTGAGTGGCTAGCCTCGATCTTTCATCGGGCCTCTGGGTGGGGGTGGGCGGCGCCGGGATGGCCCGTGGGGCCTGATTCTCTAGTGGGGGTGTGACAGGGGCCGGGATGTCGGTCCCCGGTGGTCGTCGTCTTCCACGTGACGAGGGGTGCTGCTCGGGCTCGGTCGGTCAGGCACGTGCGGGCCTGGGGTCAGGGCGGTGCCGCGGCGAGCCGGGCGTGCCCGGTGACGACCAGGTCCGCCCAGGGGGCGGTGGTCTTGATGTGGAGCAGGAGGCGCCGACCCCGCCTGGCGAGGGTCGCGGCGATGGAGAACACGCGTAGCCGCAGCCGCTTGGGTTCCCACCGTCGAGCGTCGGTGTCGTGCAGCGCGATCAGCTGGGTCCAGGCGGTCAGGTCCAGGGCGAGCTGGACGATCACCAGCCAGACCCGGTTCTGGTCGAACCCTTGCAGTGGGAGGTTGGCCAGCCCGGTGTCCTTGGCGATCCGGATCCGGTCCTCACAGCGGGCGCGCCGGCGGTGGCGCAGCTCAAGTTCGGCGAGTTGGCCGCGGGCCGTGTTGGTCGCGAACGCGGTGAGCCGGTAGCCGTCGACGTCGTCGAAGCGGAGCTGGGCGCCGGGGTGGGGCCGTTCCCGGCGGACGATGACCCGCATCCGTGGCGGGTACCCCTTCAGCAGGCCGGCGCCGGCGAGGAGGTCGGTGATCTCGACCAGCGCGGCCCCTTCCCGGATGTCGCCGTCGGCGTCGAGCGCGGCCTGCCAGCACGACTCGGGGACCAGGGCGTACAGCTCGGGCATCGTTGCGGGGAGGGTGAACCCGACCGAGTACTGCACGCCGCGGGCGTGGAGCCAGTCCAGGAAGCCGTGGGTGCCTCCGGCGCCGTCGGTGCGGACCAACACCTTCTTCCCCGGCCGGGACGCGTCCACACCGGGCAACGCCTTCAGGGCCGTCCGGGCGACAGTGATGTGGTCGGCCGCCGTGTTCGACCCGGCGTTGCCCTTGCGCAGCAGCATCGTCAACGGCTCCCCGGCGCCGCCGGGGCCGTGGTCGACGAACGCGACCAACGGATGGAACCCGTAGGTCTTCTTGAACGTCGGCGCCGCGGCCTCCTTCTGGCTGTGCGCGAGGATGATCGTCGCGTCGATGTCCACGACCACCGGGTTCGTCGCTGAGATCTCGTGGTTCGGGGCGTCGGTTCCCGCCCGTTGCCACGCGGCCTGCCGCGCGGCCTTCCGGGCCGCGGCGACCGCACGCTCCACCTTCCTGGCGTTCTTGGCCAGCGCCGCGATCGTCCGCGAGATCGTCGCCTCCGACGCCACCGGCCCGTACACACCCGGTTCGCTGCGGACGACCGCCGCGTCGGCCAGCGCGTCGCCACCCAACGCGACCGCCACCGCCAGATCGAGGATCACCTTGGCCGGGTCGTGCACCGCCAACGGCCTACGCCACGGCGCCAGCGCTGTGCGCAACCCCGCGCCAACCCGGTGGCCTCCGCGGCGGCCGTCAGCAGGACCCCGCCCGCTTGACCGGCCGCACCGACCGGCGCCGCGTCGACGTGGAGACGGGGATACAAGGCGGTAGGCTTGTTCACCTGGAAGGTGCTCCTCGAGCTGGATGAGATGACGACGTCGCAATCGCCATCTTCCCAGTTCAGGGGCACCTTTCACGTCACCGGCACACCCCCCACCAGCCCGGTACCGTGAAATCTCGAGGCTAGTTCTCTTCGGTGGTGGCCGCGGGGATGCGGCCGAGGTCTCGGTCTTTGAGGCGGTAGGAGTCGCCTCGGAGGTTGATGACGTCGGCGTGGTGTACGAGCCGGTCGATCATGGCGGCGGCGACGACGTCGTCGCCGAAGACTTCGCCCCACCGTCCGAACGGCTTGTTGGAGGTGACAATGAGGCTCGCGCGTTCGTATCGGGAGGAGACGAGTTGGAAGAACAGGTTCGCCGCTTCGGGCTCGAAGGGGATGTATCCGACCTCGTCGATCACGAGCAGCGGGTAGCGCAGTAGGCGGCGCAGTTCGTCCTGGAGTCGACCGTCGTGGTGAGCGCTGGCGAGCCGGTCGACCCATTCTGAGGCGGTGGCGAACTGGACTCGGTGCCCGGCTTGGCAGGCACGGATCGCGATCCCGGTCGCCAAATGGGTCTTGCCGGTGCCGGGCGGGCCGAGAAACACGACGTTCTCTTTCGCGGTGATGAAGTCCAGGCCACCGAGGTGGGCGATGGACTGGCGTTTGAGGCCGCGGGCGTGGTCGAAGTCGAAGTCCTCCAACGACTTGCGGGGCGGAAAACGTGCAGCGCGGATTCGGCCTTCACCGCCGTGAGACTCGCGTGCGGCCACCTCCCGTTGCAGGCATGCGGCGAGGAACTCCTCAAATGTCCAAGAGGCATCCCGGGCCCGGTCGGCCAGCCGTGGGACTGCTTCACGCAGTGAGGGCGTCTTCAATGCGCGGGTGAGGAACTCCAGCTCGCTGGTCACGTCTCGGCTTGTCGTCTTCGGGGTGGCCATCAGATCGCCACCTCACCGCAGAGGTCGTCGTACACCGAAAGGTCCCGCTGCTCGACCTCGTCGACGCCGAGCGGACGCGGTAGTTGCCAGCGCTTGCGACGCAACAGGTCGGCCGCGGCCGCGTGGGATGGGTCGGTGAACGTCTGGTGCTTGGCCCAGGACCGGTCGTGGCAGGCGACGGGCTGCCCGTCACAGGACACCCTCACGTGCTCAAGGTCGGCGACGACCTCGATCCGGCGCCCGATCACGGCCGGGTGGATCGAGTAGTCGTTGCCGTCGAGACGGACGTAGTGGTCCCGGGGCAGCCGAGTCGACCACCGCCACCCGGTCACCGCAGGCACCGGCGGCAACGGCAACATGCCCGCCCGGTCAGCGGCGACCCGCTCGACCGGACGGCACCCCAGCACGCGCATCGTGCGCTCGTTCGACCCGGCGACCCACGAGCCGAACTGGGTGTTGAAGTCCTTCGGCGAGGCGAACCTGCGGCCGGGCAGGAAGCTCTTCTCGTAATGGTCGTGGGTCCGCTCCAGCAGCCCCTTGGCCTCCGGGTCCCCGGGGCGACAGATGATCACCTTCGTCCCGAGCAGTCCCCGGAAAGCGTGGGTAGCCTCGGTCAGCAACGGCTCCCCCGGACGGTACTTCCCGACCGCGCCCTCTCCGTCCCACACCAACACCCGCGGCACCCGCCCGAGCCGCTCAAGCAGGCTCTTCGAACTTAGCCGGGCACGCCGGTCCTTCGCGGTGACGCGGTAGGGCCCGTGACCTCCCCCAGAGGGGGCACCCCCAGGTGATCATGGCTGTTGTCGAAGCAGTTCATGGTCACGATGCGAGGTCACGGGCTTGGTTCAGGGTACGCACGTTCAGGCTGTCCGGCGGTCGCGTCCGGCGTCGTTGTTGTTGGGGATTGAGGGGCTGGCCGTCGTCGATGTCGTGCCGGACGGCGACGCCGGGGGTCGGGTGGCGTACGTCGTCACCGTTGATGAGTCGGCGACGGCGTGCCCGACCTGTGGGGTGTTCTCCTCGTCGGTGAAGGGCAACGTGGTGACCTGGCCGCGGGACATCCCCTACGGTGCGGGGCCGGTCCGGCTGCAGTGGCGCAAGCGGCGGTGGAGGTGTCGGGAGGGCGCGTGTCCGCGGGGGTCGTTCACCGAATCGATTCCGGCGGTCCCGGCCCGGGCCCGGGTCACGACCCGGCTCCGGCAGGAGTGCGGGGCCGGTGTTGCGGAACGGTTCTCGTGTGTGCAGGCCGGCGCGGAGCACTACCGGGTGTCGTGGCCGGTCGCCCACGCCGCGTTCGTCGCGCACGTGCAGGGCGTGCTGGCCCAGCCACTGCCGCCGATCAGGGTGCTGGGGGTCGATGAGACCCGCCGCGGCAAACCGAAGTGGGTCCAGGACCCCGTCACGAGCCGGTGGACCGTCGCCGCGGACCGGTGGCACACCGGGATCGTCGACGCCGCCGGCACCGGCGGGCTGCTCGCCCACGTCGACGGGCGCACGGCCGCCGCCGTGACTGGGTGGCTGGGCGAGCAGCCCGAGGCCTGGCGGGCCGGGATCAGCCACATCACGATCGACCTGTCCGCCTCCTACCTCAAGGCCGCCACCGACGCACTCCCGCACGCGGTCGTGGTCGCCGACAGGTTCCACCTGATCCAGCTCGCCAACGACATGCTCACCGACGTCCGGCAGCGAGCCACCCGCGAGTACCGCGGCCGCCGCGGCCGCAAGACCGACCCCGAGTGGGCCCGCCGGCGCCGGCTGCTGACCGCCCACGAACGGCTCGCCCCCGCCTCGTTCGCCCGGATGTGGAACGAGCTGATCGACGCCGGTGACCCCGGCATCGAGATCCTGCACGCCTACACCGTCAAGGAGAACCTGCGCCAGCTCCTGGCCCTCGCACCGACCCCCGGCAGCGCCGTCCCGGACCGGTCGGTCATCTCCCACCGACTGTGGCGGTTCTATGCCCAGGCCGCTGCCTGCGAGATCCCCGAGGTCCACCGGCTCGCCGCGACCATCGAGACCTGGTGGCCCGCCGTCGAAGCAGCCATCACCACCGGCTACTCCAACGCCCGATCCGAGGGCTACAACCGGCTCGCGAAACACCAAGGACGCAACGCCTTCGGCTTCCGCAACGTCGACAACCACCGCCGCCGCATACGCTGGGCCTGCACCCGCCAACACCGACGGGCGTCAACAGCCCTCAACGAGATGCCCGGCTAAGTTCGAAGAGCCCTCAAGCAGGGTCCACCAGCCAGCGAACAAGTCCTCGGCCGACCGGGACGGAATCAGGATCCCGTCCCGCCACCTCGAGTAACCCAACGCCATCGTCAACACCGGCAATTGCGTGGCCATCCGCTCCTGCCCAGCACCGACCGGGACCGTGGTCGGCGGGAACCAGAAGTCGAACTGGGCCACCTCACCCGGCCGGTACGTCGTCCGTGAAGCCGGGTCCGGCGGCAGGTACACCGGCCGCAACTCCGAGACCCGAGTGCGCAGCACCCGAATCGAGCGAGTCCACCCGATCCGCTCGGCCACCACCGTCGCCGGCATCGTCGGGCACGCCGCGAGCAGCTCACGAATCCTCGGCTCGACCTCATCAACGATTGAGCCCGGTGCCTTCCGGTGATACTCCGGCGGCCCCGAAGACCGCAACGCCGCCTTCACCGTGTTCTTCGAGCACCCCACAACCCGCGCGATCACCTTGATCGGCATCTTCTCCGACCGGTGCAACCGACGGATCTCCGCCCAGTCCTCCACGTCCAACACCCGCTTCCTCCTGACCTCGAACAGAGATTCAGGATCCGGCAGGGGGTCAACTTTCGGCTGCCGTCAGGGGGTCAGTCTTCACGTGCCGCCGACACCACGAGCGGTCACTCCATACGGTCTAGTGGGATGGGCTCGCACGACCGTGGGCCGACATACCTGGCGGCAAGTCCTCGTCGGCGCAGTTGTCGGAGCGCTCGTCGCTGGGGTGGTCTACCTAGCGCTTCGATAGTTCGTGCGTGCAAAGGTCCGTTGACGCTCCTTTGCGGTTCAGAACGACGTACCGAGAGAGGTGGGATCCGAAATGGCCCAACTCAACCGTCGGCCCCGTGCCAGTCGACCGTAAAGGAGCGTCGGGCTTTCGTCTCTACTACGGCAATGGCATCCCCTGGTAGCCAATGCTCAGCGACGACTCCTCAACCCCCAAACCAGCCGGGCTCTCCCGATGAGGGACCACCCCTCATCGGGATAGCCCGATCGACTGCCAGCGACTTCGGCGTCATCGCGTTCCGGCCGAGGGCACCTCGACGGCCGCGAGCTGCCACGGCCCGCTGGCCGGTGTCAGGACCCGAACGGTGACCGGCGTTCCCGCCGCACTGGCGTCGGTGACCGCCTGCGACCAGAAGACGTCCTTCACCTTGCGGTCGACCCACTGGTGGACGACGGTCTGAGATGTCGGCGTGGTCACGGAGCTTGTGCTGTTCCAGTTGTGGCCTGCTGCCCAGATTCGGCTGTCGGTGACGCCGGGAGTGAGGGTGACCGACGCGGCACCCTTGGTGGCGGTCCGCGAAGCGGTGGAGCCGACTCGGGCCGCGGCCCCGGTGAAGGCGGTCACGGTGATGGAGCCGTCGTACCCGCTCTTGTGCAGTTTCGCCACGACTTTGACGCTGCTCAGCTTGGCCGTGGCGTATGCCTGCCAGACCTCGGCCGCGCCGTAGCCGTTCGTCGACCGGGTGGCCAGGCTCCAGGCGAGGCCCCCACCCGTCACCGAGGTGACACGCTGAGCACCGGCGGACTTCGGCCCGTCGATCGAGACGAACGCCAGGATCAGCTCACCGGACCCGCTCGTCGTGAACGCCGGCGAGGTGAGGCTGCCACTGCCCGACATGTCACGCGAGACGGTCACGTCGACGGTCGGGGAGTTCGCGGGCGCGACCACTGCGAAGGACACGCTTACGTCCGGCGCGGCTGCCCAGTCGGTGTTGCCAGCCTGCGATGCCGTGAGCGTGCACGTGCCCACCGAGAGGATGCTCACCGTGGCGGTGGTAGTGGGAGCCCCGGTCGCCGACGTCACCGTGCAGACCGCCGAGGTGCTGCTGGCCAGAACCACCGGAAGGCCAGACTCACCCCCGTGCGCGGTCACCGTTGTCGTACCCGACCCCAGCGTCGCGGGCTCGACCGGATCGACGACGATTACCTGGTTCCCCGGCCTGACCGTGATCGACACCTGCGCCGTCGCGGTCGTGTAGTCGATTGGGTTCTGCGGGGTGAACACCGCGTCGATCAGTTGCCCGCTGCCGGCGTGCAGCACTCCACCGTTGGCACTGCCGCCGGAGTGCAGGGTATAGACGAACGAACCTGATACGTCAGCAGTAGCGTTGAGTTGGGTTGGTCCCAGCGGTGTCGGGTAGTTGATGTCCGCGGGAGCCGCCCAGGTGATCACCGGCGTGGCCGGCGACACCGCCAACGAGAGATGCCCTGTGGACGGCGGGTGCGTGGAATCGCCCGAGTACGCGGCGGTCAGATCGTGCGGAGTCGCAGTGGCGTGGGCGAACGTCACCGAGCAGGTCGCGACGCCGCTGTTCAACGGCTGAGCGGAGCAACCCGAGACGGAAGCATCGGCCCCTGCGAAGGCGATGCTGCCGGTGGGTAAGGCACCAGGAGCAGAAACAGTCGCTGTGAGCAGAACGGGCTGCCCGACCACGGCCGTGCCTGGGGTTGCGGTCAACGTCGTGATGGGCGTCGTCGCGTTCTCACCGCAGTCGAGCACCAGGGTGATCCCCAGTGCTGGCGGCGGGACCTCGTAGGTGGCGCTTGTCATAGTGGTGTCGTCAGTACCTGGCACGACACACCCCGGCTTGAGTGCCTGCACTCGGTAGAAGCCCGCCAGGACGTCCCAGTGGAACACGCCGTCCGTCCCCGTCGTCTCCGGGTTGGACCTGGCACTTGGGCTCAGGATCGCCGAGCCGTCGGGCACCGCCTCGAACGGTCCGCTGGAGGTGTCAGCCCGAAGGAGGGTGACGGTGGCACCATCGACGGGCTGGCCCAGGGTGTTCACCACGTTGCCGGACGGGTCGATGTAGATGGAGAAGTCGATCGTGGTCGGCTCCTGCCCGGGGCAGGTCTCAATGATCCGCACCGACGCGTCTCCGTGCAACGGGTAGAAGGACGCGACGTCCGCGTGGAAGCGTCCCGAGCCGGCCGGGGTCCCCACGAGCTCCCCGGAGCGGACGACACTACCGCCCAGGGTGATCGCGTAGTCAGCCGTACCACCGGTGCAGGCTGCGGTGTCGAGTGAAATCGGGTCTGTCCAGAGCAGGACGGGGATGCCGTCCCCGGTCGTGCCGTGCGAAGTAATGGTGGTGTCGGCGGGTGGCGGGGTCGGCCCGGGGAGGACCAGGTCGACGGTCACGGTCGATCCCGTGCTCACCACGATTGGTCCGGCCTGGGCCGACAGCGCTGTGGAGCCTGCAGGAGGCAGCGCCGTGAGCAGGTAGGAGCGCGGGCTCAGGCCAACGATGGTGTAGTGCCCGTCGGAGGCGGTGAAGCCTACGACGCAGGACCCGCCGGCCGTTGGGCAGGCCTGAACTGGCGCGCCGCTCAGTTGCTGACCTCCCACGCTGCGGACGGATCCGGTTATGGTGGCTGCACCGGGCGGGGCTCCGTTGCGGACCGGGAAGATGTACCGGCCTCGCTGGAGGCTGCCCCGGCTACCGTTGACGAGCGCCGTGTTCGGCACGTCGGCGTTCGTATCCAGCAGCCCGTTGGAGATGAGGCTTCCGGGGAGTTGCAGGAAGTGCGCGGCGTCACTGTCGCCAGCGGAGTAGCCCGCACCGGCGGGGGTGCCACCCATGCCGCCGGCACCGCCGGAGGCGTCGCCGGTCTCCCAGTTCAGGGTGTCGTAGTTCATGATGATGTCGAAGTCACCGGCACCGACGTCGCCGCGGTCCACGAGGAGCAGCTGGAACGAGTTCAGTTGGTCCGTGTGGGCCGCGTAGTAGCCAACGTTGTTCCAATCGACACAGAGCGCGGGACGACTGCCGTATGTTGTGACGCCGTAGGTCACCAACCCGCTGCCGGCGCCCCGGGTGTCAACGTCCGCGAAGAACGGCGCGATGATCGGCGGCACGCTCGCGTTGAGGGTGAACGGCGTGAACGTCGCCTGTGGGCCCTGGAAAGTGACGTTCCCGTTGTTGTTGACGTAGGCCTGCGAGTAGCTCGTGCCGAAGAAGTCGGCGACGAACGGCAGCGCCACGGCCGGGGACGAACCGTCGTCGTTGGCCGGGATCGGCGTCGTTGTGCACGCTACGTCGTCGACCTCTGCCTGCGGCTTCTGGACCTCCGCGGCGGCAGCCGCGATGTCGAGCCGGTGCTTCGTGACGCTCGCGTCCCTGGGATCGGTGACGAGCGGACCGGTGCTGGTCAGCGCCCGCACGATCTGCTGGCTCGTGGCGTGCGGGTTGGCACTGACGAGGTCGGCCACGGCGCCCGCGACGTGGGGGGCTGCCTGGGACGTGCCGCTCAACACGACACCCGCTGCCCTCACAAGCACCCCGGGCGCGAGCAGGCCGAGCAGTTGGCTCGTTTGCGAGAAGCACGCGATGGTGTCGGCTGTCGGGTCCTCGTCCCGGCATCCCCCCTGCCACGAATGCGGGCCAGGGAGGTTCCATGAGTAGACGGCACCGACGCTCAGGGCACCAGACGCGCACGCCGGGTCGGAGATTCCGCCGCCGGGTTGGAAGGTGCCGTTCTGGAAGGCATCATTGCCCGCCGCGACTACCGGGACGACTCCCACGGCACGAAGGCTCTGGAACGCCTGGGCGTAGGCCGAGTCCGAGCAGTGGGTGTTGTAGTAAGTCTGACTATTGCCAAGGCTGAGGTTGACGGCCCGGGTGTTGTGCGCTGCCGCATCGATGATCACCGAATTTAGCGCGGCCAGGACGTCACCGTCGTCGGCTGTGACGTGGCCCGTCTGGCAGTCGTCTATTCTAAACACCTTGATGACGTCGAGCCTCGCCCCGGGGGCGACCTCGGCGACGACGCCGGAGACGTTTGTGCCGTGGTGGTTGTTGACGTCAACGTCGTTATTGAACAGTTCGTCCGTGCAGATCGGCACGCCATCTGGCCACCGAACGGTCGTCGCGAAGTTTGCGATGCGGCAGCCGGGCGTGCCCGGGCCGTTCGAGCAGTCGCCGAAAGCGCCGTTCACGCCGGGCAGGGTCCAGTCGATGCCTGAATCCAGTACCGCCACCGTGACACCGCTACCCGTGTAGCCTGCGGCCGCGGCCTCCGGCTGCTTGATCAGCGAGAGATTGGTGGGGACCGCGTCGATCGTCCGCTGCTGGGGAAGCTGGATTGAAACGATCCCCGGGGATGCCGCCAGGACGTTCAGGCCAGCGGGGGAGTCCACGTGGACAAGCTGGACCGGGAGGTGGTCGAAGTCGCGCTTCACGCCGAATCCGCGACCGATCTTTCCGGTCACGGCACGCTTGGTCGCGCTGAAGGCAGAGAATGCCTCACGCGCGGCCGCCGTTCGCTGCGCCTTTGTGTTCGCGCGTTGGATTTGGGCCTGCGCCTTGGCCAGACCCTCCGACGGGTCGTATCCCACGATAACGTCCGCCCCGCCCTTGGCCACGGCCGCCCGAACGTCGCTACCGACACTGGCAGCGACGGCCCAGCCGGCCGGCTTGGTGTCGCTCCGCGTCGCGGCGGGAGACGACTCTGTCACGGGATCGGCAACCGATGGCTGGGCACCCGCGACGATGACGGCCGCTGCGGCAACGAAACCCAAAGCCCAGGGCCTCTTCCTCAAGGACTCGTACAGACTCATTCGAACCACCCCGTCCAGTGCGGCCTGTCACCCACCCAAGCAAACGAGACTTCCTGCCGCCGATGTCTGGCTGCATCATGAACACATGCGGCCATGGAATCTCCTGACGCCTTGGCGGCTGGTTGTCATGGCGGTTGTCGCCGCGACTCTTGCCTCGTGTCAGTCGCTTGGGCCAGACACTACTCCGCGGACCCCGAGCGGGGGAACTCCAGGGAGATCGAGCGGAGAGCGCGCCACGACTCCCGCGTGGCTGCGAGTCGTGGTGGTTCTGCAAGCCGGAACGGCGTCAGGGCCGACAAGCACGGCCACGGGCATCAAACCGGGCCCATACGCCGCGCTGAAGATCGAGCTCCTCGCCCGGCTGGGCGAGAACGTCCGGCTGTTGCAGGACTACGACCAACTTCCGCTCATGCTGCTGGCTGTCCGCGACAGGAACGAGTTCGACATCGTCGCCAACGATCCTGTAGTGACGAGCGTCCAGGTTGAGGGAAAGAAGCAGATTCCTTGACGGCGGAACCGAGGATCTGGAATAGGCCATAACCCGCCACGTCAAGCACGAGGGTGGGCGGCGTCAGAGCGTCCAAGCGTCGGTTGGCCTGACTGGGGTTGGCCTTGCTGGTGGGAGGGTGGCGCGGTGGCAGCAAGGGGGCGGGTGTTGACGGCGTCGGATCGTGGTGAGATCTCGACCGGGATCAAGGCGGGGTGGTCGTTGACCGCGATCGCTGGGCAATGATGCCTTGAACTGTCCCGCGGCAACGGCGCCGCAAGATCTTCGATGGGGCCCACGCCAAGAGGGCCGCAGATCGAGTACACCTGGGTGTGTTCGTGGCGAGACGGGTCATCGTCGCTCAGGAGCTGGCCGAATGGTGCTGGGACTTCTCAGTTGCTCCGGGCACCGCATGGTCAGGTGACACGTAGTTGACGACCAGGAGGCCGGCTCCGATGATGATCGCTCGGGTCGGGGTGAAGTCGGCGCGGCACCAGATGCGCTGGCCGGTCACCCGGTCGACGGCGCAGAGTCCCCCTTCGGCACACAGTGCGATGACGCGGCTACGCCCGCCGGCGAGGGCCTCTCGTGACGTCGGTGAGGTCCAGGCGGTGCTCCCGTCGACACGCAGCGCCACGAGGGCGTCGTTGGAGCGGGCCGCCACGCTCCACCGAGGAGCCTATGAGGGTCGCGGTCGAGATTCCGCGTCTCGCGGCCCTGGAGGCGCTCTCGCTCCGGGGTGTTGGGGGTGTGTTCCTGCTCAGCGGTGCGGGGTGGGTGCCGGCTGGTCGGCCGGGGCGGGTCGTCCCCGGTCGGGATGGTTCTGACGGGAGTGGAGTCCAGCAGAGTGGTGTACGACGGACCTGAGTGAGCGCGTGCCTGCGACGTAGGCGCGGCCACCGGGTGGATGCTTCGAGTGATCTCTCACAACCGACTCGAAGAAGGACACGACGATGACCGCTGGACCCAGTATCGACCCTGCCCAGTTCCTCACCGAGCAGCTGGATCAGGCGAGCCCGGACTTGATGCGGAACCTGCTGACGACGTTCGTCAACGCGTTGCTGTCCGCGCAGGCCGACGCGGTGTGCGGCGCCGGCTACGGCGAACGCTCCAGCGAGCGGGTCAACTCCCGCAACGGCTACTGCCACCGCGACCTGGACACCCGGGTCGGCACCTTGGATGTGGCGGTGCCCAAGCTGCGGCAGGGGAGCCTGTACCCGGACTGGCTGCTGGAGCGGCGCAAGCGTGCCGAGCGGGCTCTGACCAGCGTGGTGGCGACCTGCTACCTGCTCGGGGTCTCCACGCGGCGGATGGACAAACTCGTGCAGGCGTTGGGGATCACTGGCCTGTCCAAGTCCCAGGTCTCGGTGATGGCCAAGGAACTCGACTGGGGGTGCCCCCGCTTGCGGGGGAGCACGTCGAGCAGTTCCGCACCCGCCGACTGCAGGACGCCGGTCCGTTCACGTTCGTGGCCGCCGACGCCTTGGTCCTCAAGGTCCGCGAAGGCGGCCGCGTGGTACCCGTGCACGTGCTCGTCGCGACAGGTGTCAACGCTGATGGACACCGCGAGATCCTGGGGGTGCAGGTCACCACCAGCGAGGACGGCGCTGGCTGGCTCGCGTTCTTCCGCGACCTGACCGCCCGCGGCCTGGCCGGGGTCAAGCTCGTCACCTCCGATGCCCACGCCGGGCTGGTGTCCGCGATCGGCGCCACGCTGCCCGGTGCGGCCTGGCAGCGCTGCCGCACCCACTACGCCGCCAACCTCATGAGTGCGACGCCCAAGTCGTCCTGGGGCTGGGTCAAGGCGCTGCTGCACTCGATCTATGACCAGCCCGACGCCGAGGCGGTGCACGCCCAGTTCGACCGTGTCGTCGACGCCCTGGCCGAGAAGCTGCCAACCGTCGCCGACCACCTCGAGCAGGCCCGCGCCGACATCCTCGCGTTCACCACGTTCCCCAAAGAGATCTGGCGACAGATCTGGTCCAACAACCCCAACGAGCGACTCAACCGCGAGATCCGCAGGCGCACCGACGTCGTCGGCATCTTCCCCGACCGCACCAGCATCATCCGCCTCGTCGGCGCCGTCCTGGCCGAACAACACGACGAATGGGCCGAAGGCCGCCGCTATCTCGGACTCGACGTCCTCGCCCGCGCCCAGGCAGTCAACACCACCAAGGAGGTGCCCACCGACCTCCCGCTCCAGGCCATCACGGCCTGAGCGACACGCCCAACCGAAGGATCAACCTCGTACACCACCCCAGCGGACTTGACCCTGACGGGTGAATCGCCCCGGGTTTGGTGGACGGTCTGATTCCACGGAAGGGTGGAGTTGTGCCAGCACCAAGGAAGTATCCGGACGAGCTGCGTGATCGGGCGCAACGGTTGGTCGCGGAGGCGATGAGTGAGGATCCCTCGTTGTCGTTGAACGCTGCGGTGAGGAGGATCGCGCCGAAGGTTGGGGTGGTGCCTGACACGTTGCGCGGGTGGGTGCGTCGGGCGGGGATCGACTCGGGTCGCCGGCCGGGGACCACGAGTGAGGACGCGGCCTCGATCAAGAAGTTGCAGGCCGAGGTTCGAGAGCTTAAGAGGGCTAACGACATCTTGTTGGCGGCCTCAAGCTTCTTCGCGCGGGATCTCGACCCGCGCCTGCCGTGGTGAGCGCGTTCATCGAGGCTCACCGCGAGGAGTTCGGGGTCGTGCCGATCCGCAGGGTGCTCACACAGCACGGTTGCCCGATCGCCCCGAGCACCTACTACGCCGGGCGTAACCGGGCGCTCAGCGCCCGAGCAGTTCGCGATGAGTTGGTCCTGAACGAGATCCACCGGGTCCACAAGGCCTCGCGTGGCGGGTTGTACGGGGCCCGCAAGGTTTACCACCAGCTGCGCCGTGAGGGCGTCACGGTGGACGGGTCCCCGATTGCTCGGTGCACCGTGGAGCGGTTGATGAGATCCGCTGCACTGCAGGGTGTTCGTCGTTCCCGGCGGGTCCGGACCACGGTCCCGGACGAGCTCTCGCCACGACCGGCGGACCTGGTCAAGCGGGACTTCACCGCCACCGCCCCCAATCAGCTGTAGGTGGTGGATTTCACCTACGTGGCCACGTTCGCGGGGTTCGTGTACGTCGCGTTCGCGATCGACGTGTTCTCCCGGATGATCGTGGGTTGGCGCGCCGCCAGGTCGATGAAGACCGACCTACCCCTGGACGCCCTGGAGATGGCACTGTGGAACCGGGCCCGCGCAGGTCACGACGTCGACGGGCTGGTGCATCACTCCGACGCCGGATCGCAGGGCGGATTCAACTGGTCGTCGCAACACCCCGTGATGGAGGTGTTGAGTGGCTCGTCGTCAACAGGCAGCCGATCGGGCGATCCGCCCGAAGTTGCGGTCCCCGGGGCATCCGAAGTTCCAGCGTCATGTCGAGGCGGCGTTCTGGGTCGGGATCGCCAAGGGCCTGCTGCCCATCGAGGCTGCGGCTGTGGCCGGCGTGGCGCCCGCGGTTGGTCAGCGGTGGTTCCGTCACGCTGGCGGCATGCCGCCCTTCGACGTGACGTTCAAGCCCTCCGGGCGGTACCTATCGTTCGCTGAGCGGGAGGAGATCGCGCTGCTCTGGGTGCAGGGCAAGGGCGTACGCGAGATCGCTCGTGCCATCGGCCGTGACCCTGGGACGGTGTCGCGTGAGCTGCGCCGCAACGCCGCGACCCGCGGCGGGAAGCTGGAGTACCGGGCGTCGGTGGCGCAGTGGAAGGCCGACATGGCGGCCAAGCGCCCCAAGGCCGCGAAGCTCGTCACCAATCCCCGGCTGCACGACTACGTCCACGAGCGGTTGGCCGGACAGATCACGACTGCTGACGGCAAGGTCATCCGCGGCCCGCAGCCGCCCCGATTCACCGGCATCAACAAGCCGCACCGCAAGCATCGCGGGTGGTCCGCGGCGTGGAGTCCTGAGCAGATCAGCAACCGGCTCAAGGTCGACTTCCCCGAGGATGAGTCCATGCGGATCAGCCACGAGGCGATCTACCAGTCGCTGTACATCGAGGGACGTGGCGCGCTCAAACGCGAGCTGGTGTGGTGCCTGCGCACCGGCCGTGCCCTACGCGCACCGCGGGAACGCGCCCGCCGCAAGACCTGGGCGCACGTCACCCCCGGAACCCTGATCAGCGAACGCCCGGCCGAGGCCGAGGACCGCGCCGTCCCGGGGCACTGGGAGGGTGACCTGCTGATCGGGCTGGAGCGCTCCGCGATCGGCACCGTCGTCGACCACACGACCAAGTACACGATCTTGGTCCACCTGCCCCGCGAGGCCGGCTACCGGTACAAAGAGACCATCAAGAACGGTCCGGCGCTGGCCGGCTACGGCGCGCTCACCATGAAGAACGCCCTAACGAACACCATGTCGACCCTGCCGGCCCAGTTGGCGCGGTCGCTGACCTGGGACCGCGGAAAAGAGATGTCCGCCCACGCCGCGTTCACCATCGAAACCGGCATCCCGGTCTTCTTCGCCGACCCCACTCGCCGTGGCAGCGCGGCACCAATGAGAACACCAACGGCCTGCTGCGCCAGTACTTCCCGAAAGGGACCGACCTGTCCCGCTGGTAGGCCGAGGAGGTTAAGGCCGTTGCTCACGCCCTCAACACTCGCCCCCGCAAGAGCCTCGATTGGAAGACCCCTGCCGAGGCGTTCAACGAGCATCTACTGTTGGTCCAACAAGCCGGTGTTGCATCGACCGGTTGAACCCAGCCAGTACACCTCGATCCGGTACACCGACCGCCTCGTCGAAGCCGGCCTGAACGCCTCAATCGGGACGATAGGCGACTCGTACGACAACGCCCTCGCCGCACCCCGGCAGAGATCGAGGCCGAGTACTACCGTCATCTCAACGCCGTCGAGCAACCGCTCCCGGCAGAACTGACTGTATAACAAACCCGGGGCGATTCAGTTCGCGGTCTTGGTTGCCACGCGTGGGGTGATGGTGTCGATGACCTGCCCATCGGTGAACGCGTCCCCGTGCCAACGGAAATGCGAGGCAAGATCGTTCGGGGCCTTGGTGACGCGGGAGCCGACGATGAACCGCAGGCCCGCCTCATCGAGGGCTTTGAGGTTGGCCGCGGAAAGCATCCCGGCGTCAGCGACGACGACCATGTCCGCCAGGCCGTGTCGTTCCTGGAAGCCCACGATGATCGGCAGGATCGTGGCCGTCTCGGCCTTGTTGCCCTCGAAGCAGCCGATCTCCAACGGGAACCCGCTCCGGTCCACCAGGAGCTCGACGACGACCTGCGGGTCAACCCGGCGTTCCTTGGAGTAGCCGACCTTACGCGGGTCGTCCTCGGTCTCTGCCTCGAAGTACAGCGTAGTCACGTCATAGAGGCACAAGCTGACGTCCCCGCTGCTGGCGGCGTGGGTGAAGCAGGCGGCCGCGACCTGGTCCCGATACCCGCCAGCGCCGGCACGTTTCAACGTACGGAATACCGTCCGCAGCGACGCATGCTCGATGCCCAGCTCGTCCAGCACCCGCATCGAGTCCGCCTTCGACGTCGGCTCGATGATCCGTGCCAACACAAGCTGCTCGAACACGGCATCGCCGACGGCGTCGAACCCGAGCCGGGCATAGGCGTCGGTCAAGACCTGCCACAGCACCGCGTGGCGCTTGCCAGTAATCACACCCGAGCGGGTCAGCACAGGCTCGCCGTCGACCTGGAGATCCAGTGCCTGTTGACCCGGCCGCACCCGACGTCGCGCCTCGGCCACCAGGATCGCGAGTTCCCCGTCGGACCGGGCCGTCCCGACATGCTCCAAAGACGACGTCACGACCCGCCCGACGCTCCGCGACCTGAACCTTCGTGCTGTCCGACCGGCCCTGGACCTTCCGCACGAACACCACGAACAGCAAGCCTACCGATCAGCGGGGTGTGTCAGTCCAACGACGCCCACGCCGCTGACCCGCACAAACGTCAACCAGAGCGCGCATCTCAGCTCAGATGGGACGAGTCAGGACCGGCCCGGGACCTTCCGCACGAACACCACGAACAGCAGGCCTACCGATCAGCGGGGTGTGTCAGTCCAACGACGCCCACGCCGCTGACCAGCACAAACGTCAACCAGAGCGCCCATCTCAGCTCAGATGGCACGAGTCAGGACTCCTACCAACTCAAAGACCGAGACCTCGGCCGCGTCCCCGCGGCCACCCCCGACGAAGCATGAAAACCAGACCAGACTGGTCAGACTTCAACCGTCGAAACCTGGTCAGCCTTTCAGCCGACGTTGACAACGACCCGCTGGGCGTGGTCGGGGTCGGTGAACTCCTGAGTTGGGTCATTCGGCTTAGTGCCTTGCGGCACGGCGATCAGTGACGAACTCGTCGGCGTCGTCGCAGGTCACGGGCCTGTCTCGGTCTATCCTTCGGCACCGACTCCCAGGCGGAAGGGGCAACTGCCGCCCCATGAGCCGGTCGACCACGAGCTTCTGGTGCCCTGCACAGACCAAACTCGCAGCCCAAGGCGCTGCTGAGGATCATCGAGGCTCGAACCTGAGTTGGGTCACCCAGAGCGCCCATCTCAGCTCAGATGGCACGAGTCAGGACTCCTACCAACTCAAAGACCGAGACCTCGGCCGCGTCCCCGCGGCCACCCCCGACGAAGCATGAAAACCAGACCAGACTGGTCAGACTTCAACCGTCGAAACCTGGTCAGCCTTTCAGCCGACGTTGACAACGACCCGCTGGGCGTGGTCGGGGTCGGTGAACTCGTGCCGGGACAAGACCTCCCACTCCAGGGTGGAGAGGAACGCCTCCGCGGCGGCATTGTCGAAACATGACCCGACGCGGCCCATCGACTGCCGGATCCCGCTGTCGCGGCACAGTCTTGTGAACGCGTCCGCCGTGTAGGTCGAGCCGCGATCGGTGTGAAAGATGACCCCGTGGATCGCGTCGAGGCCGCCACGGGCCGCGATCGCCATCTCGATCGCGGCACACGCCAGGTCAGCGTCGGGGTGCCTGGAGGTCGCCGCCCCGAGGAGCCGCCTGGAGTACAGGTCGATGACAGTGGCCAGGTACAACTTCCCGGCCGCGGTAGGGATCTCGGTGATGTCCCCGACCCACCGGGTGTTGACCGCCGAGGCGGTGAAGTCGCGCCGCAGCAGGTCCGGGAACTTCGCCTTGGTCTTGTCCTGCCGGGTCAAACCGTTGCGGCGTTTCATCTTTCGCGCGACCAAACCCGGGCGGCGCATCGAGTCCGCGACCGTCCGCTCCGACACCGTCCAGCCCTGCTCACGCAGGTCCACGAACAGCCCGGGCGACCCGTGCAGCCCGCGCCGGGCGGTGAACTCCGTCGCGACCGCGGCGTCGACCTTGGCTCGCCGCCGCGCCGTCTTGGTCGGCTGCCGGCTGGCCCACTTGTAGAACCAGGACACGCTCACCCCCAGCAGGGCGCAGCAGAACGCGACGGGCACCCGGTACAAGGTCCTCTGGTCGGCGATGAAGCGTGCCACGCTCACTTCGTCGCGTCCAACACCGGCAGGACCACGGAGCGCTTGAGGACATCACGCTCCATCCGCAGCTCGGCGACCTCGGCCCGCAGCCGCTTCAGCTCAGCGATGTCGTTGGTCGACAGCTCGGCCGTGCCCTCCCGAGCCTGACGGTCCAGCTTCACCCAGTTACCCAGCGTGCCCTCGTTCACGCCCAGGTCGCGGGCGACCTGGGCGAGGGGTTTGCTCGACTCCCGAACGATCCGGACCGCGCCCTCGCGGAACTCCCGATCGACCTTCCGTCTCTTCTCTGGCATGGCTCTCCCTATAGCCGATGCCTTCACGATCCGGAGGGAACCTCAGGACGTTATGAGCCGCCCCCAACCACTCAAGCGTAAGTCAACCAATCGCGGGACACTAGATGCCGCAATCTGGACCCAAGTCAGCGGCCGAACCCGAACACTCCTGAACGAAGGAGGAGGCGGGCCAGGCTTGCGCCTAACCCGCCTCCCCACCCACCATCAGTGGAGTACCAATTGCGTCCCTAAGGGGCCGGGGTCACAGCCGCCTGGGCGGCCGAGAGCGTGCTCTGAGCGACAGCGCTTGTGAGCCCGAGCGCGATGACGTTCGACCCACCATCGGCATGCGCCTTCAGGAATGCCGTGGTCGAGGTGGGCAACGGCGCCTGCGGGCTGAGGAGCACCGGAACTCGATGCGATCCAGCTAGCGCACCCCCAGCAAGAGCGTCGGGGAAGCGCGAACCGTTGGCGAGGAAGTAGGTTGAACTGTGTGAGATACCCGAGGAGTCTTCCCAACCCCAGCTCAGCCCGCCGATAGCGTTAGCGGTGGGGGAGCCAGTCATCTCCCACCCTGCGAGAAGAGTAGACGTCTCCCACCGATCGGCACCCGCGAGGCGCGCCAAAGTCGACACGCCTGACGCGTTCATTGACGCTTCGGTCGCAGAGGACACCGCTCCGGTTCCGCCCATAAGCACCGCGGTCTGGATCCCCAAATTGTCGAACACCTCGAGTGCGTCCGAACCAAGGCCAGAACTAGGGGTTAGAACCAGAGGGAAGTAGGCGTAGGCGACTGGGCCGGCCGACAGGGCGTCGGCTCCGCCAAGCATGTCATCTCCAGCAGCCACGACGGCCGTCTTCTTGCTCGCCTCGCCAACTCGCCACTGCCACTGGTATCCGTTCCAATTCGGGTACAACTGAGTCGCTGCCTGAATCGAAACACGGTTCGTGGAGTAACGGTCCGCGCCTCCGAGACGAACAACCTCAAGGTTCTGGTTGTTGTCAAGCGCCTCGCCGCCGCAGTAGTAAGCGCGGGTGCCTTCCAGCGCACCCTGGACCGCGCTACTCACAGCGCCCGTGCCGCCAACGATGTACACGTGGCGGATACCCAAGTTTCGAAGCGCTACCATCGTTGCGGCGGGAACCGAGTTCTTCGTAGTAAGAAGGACCGGCACATTGTAAACATGGCTGTATTCCGCAAGCCGTCCCGCGAGGAAGTTGGCGGACAGAGCGTCGGGGAAGTTCTCCCCACTGGCCAGAACGGCGTACCGGCCAGACTGCATCTCCTCGCGCCCACATCCGCTGTTGGTTGCGATCTTCGCTGCGGTCTCGTAGCGGTCGTTCCCACCGATCCGGTTCGGCAATGCGACGGCAGTGATGGAATTGCTGAGAATGTACTCGGGCATGTCCACGTGCGAAATCAACGTCGCACTGGTCAGGTCGTCAGGCCCATTGAACGGTGACGAGTCCAACTGCAGGGCGATCGGCCCAGCGTCCGAAGGAGAAGCACAGACACGAAGACCCTTGATCACATAGTTCTCCTTGGCCGTTGCGCTCGGAGCAGCCAGGGTGACCTCCAGGTACGACGAGTTGACAGCCAGCGTATCGCCCGCCGCGAAGCCTGACTTTGTCGCGTAGGGAGTCCCGGGGTCAAACGTGCCATTGGACAGATGAACAACGTAACTGCCTGCCGGCATCGAGTCGACAGCGAGTTCGCTCAACGTCACATCGCCAATGGTCTGGCAAGTTCCGTCCGCAACGATCTGGCCAGGGGAGCCGAGGGTAAGGTCAGCGGGCTGAACGATCAGGGGATTCGTCCAAAGTGTAACCGCCTGTGTACCCGACTTGTAGCCGTTCTCATTGCCGGCAAACATAGCGGGATTCGGATTCCACGAAGGAGGAGTGGAGGCTGGGACGGCGTCCTGGGCGATCGGAACCGCACGGACGGGACCGACGGGCACGCTCGCACCAAGGGAGATCTTGACATCAGAGATGTCGATGACCCAAATGTCAGTCGCGGTACCCGCGCTGGCGTTCTTGAACGTGATTGCCACAGCGTCTTTGACGCCAACGGCTTCGCAAGCGGTGGAGGACGAGATGAGAGCGGCACCGATTTCGGGCTTCACGTCGCCGCTGGCGCCTGCGGTTGTTCCGTCAGGACCCGGAGAGGCGTTGTCCTTCAACTGCCCGGCCGCGAGCACCTGGTCCTGGACCTTGACCGTCGGGGTAGCGGCGTAGGCAATCGCGTGAGCGACGTCGGTGCAGTTGCTGTCGGCGTTGTCGAACAGTTGGACGAGGACACGGTCCCCAGCAGCGAACGCGTTCGGTAGCGAGACCTGCATACTTGCGGCGGACGATGTCGAGCCAGCCTTACCCCATTGGGCAGGTTGGATCAACGCGTCGACCGTGGCGTCCGTGGGCGTGACGCGAATGTCGCCTCCGGACGTGGCCAACGCGGCGAAGGACGGGGAAGCAGCCGCGACGCCAGCGAAACCGATCAGCGCAGCCATCCCCCCCACGCCGACCGTGCGCAGCCGCTTGGCTGAGCTTTTGCTTGTGGTACTCAACTTCTGCCTCCTCGTGAGACTGATATTCAGATTACAGGCGACGCTCAGCCCAAGGGCTTCACGGACTCAAGCGGCCCGCTGTGCTGTCGCCCGCCAGTAGTCGAACGCTACACCATGGGGAGACGGAGCGCTCGACGGCTATTGGACCACATCACATCGGGACAGGAGGACCCTACCACTTGGGAGGCCGCGTCTTGAAGGGGGCTGTCCGATGAGCGGCGTTTCTGGCCTGACATGCCAGCGTGGCTGGCGGGGAAGGCTGGTCACTGATGACCGAGACAATCACGGGCGTGCTCGATGCCCAAGGATGCCATGAAGCGTCGCTCCTCGTCGTCGTCGACGGCGACGCCGTCGGAGCGGGCGGCGATCGCGCAGCCGGTCAAGGCAGCCCTGGGAGAGGAGATGACTGACCATGTCGGTCACGCCAAGCACTGGGGTGTCCGACGAACGGTGTTTCCGGCGTTCATTTCTAGAGGTTCTCCGCCGCGGGCATGCGGTCGGCGAAGGTGATGGCGAAGGCGTTCAACGCTGGCTTCCATCGTGTGATCCATCGTGCCTGACCGGTGCCCTTGGGTCCATGCCCCGGGTGACCAGGTACAGGGTCTTGAGGGCGGCCTGCTCGGTGGGGAAGTGCCCGCGGACAGTGACCGCACGCCGGTACCGGGAGTTCAGGCTTTCGATCGCGTTCGTGCTGAACAGGACCCGACGGATCTCCACGTCGTAGGCCAGGAACGGGGTGAACTCCTCCCAGGCCGCTCGCCAGAGTCTGGGATCGCCGGGTAGGTCCTGCCCCACTTCTCCTCGAGCTCTTCGAACGCGGCCCATGCCGCGTCAGCGTTGACCGCGGTGTAGATCGCCCGCAGGTCTTTGGCGAGCTGGTCCCAGTACCTGCGTGAGGCATACCGGAACGTGGCCCGGATCAGATGGATGACACATGCCTGCACGATCGTGGCCGGGAACGCCGCCCCGACCGCGTCGGGGAGCCCCTTGAGCCCGTCACAGACCTGAGTTGGGTCATTGGGCTTAGCCTCGAGATTTCACGGTACCGGGCTGGTGGGGGGTGTGCCGGTGACGTGAAAGGTGCCCCTGAACTGGGAAGATGGCGATTGCGACGTCGTCATCTCATCCAGCTCGAGGAGCACCTTCCAGGTGAACAAGCCTACCGCCTTGTATCCCCGTCTCCACGTCGACGCGGCGCCGGTCGGTGCGGCCGGTCAAGCGGGCGGGGTCCTGCTGACGGCCGCCGCGGAGGCCACCGGGTTGGCGCGGGGGTTGCGCACAGCGCTGGCGCCGTGGCGTAGGCCGTTGGCGGTGCACGACCCGGCCAAGGTGATCCTCGATCTGGCGGTGGCGGTCGCGTTGGGTGGCGACGCGCTGGCCGACGCGGCGGTCGTCCGCAGCGAACCGGGTGTGTACGGGCCGGTGGCGTCGGAGGCGACGATCTCGCGGACGATCGCGGCGCTGGCCAAGAACGCCAGGAAGGTGGAGCGTGCGGTCGCCGCGGCCCGGAAGGCCGCGCGGCAGGCCGCGTGGCAACGGGCGGGAACCGACGCCCCGAACCACGAGATCTCAGCGACGAACCCGGTGGTCGTGGACATCGACGCGACGATCATCCTCGCGCACAGCCAGAAGGAGGCCGCGGCGCCGACGTTCAAGAAGACCTACGGGTTCCATCCGTTGGTCGCGTTCGTCGACCACGGCCCCGGCGGCGCCGGGGAGCCGTTGACGATGCTGCTGCGCAAGGGCAACGCCGGGTCGAACACGGCGGCCGACCACATCACTGTCGCCCGGACGGCCCTGAAGGCGTTGCCCGGTGTGGACGCGTCCCGGCCGGGGAAGAAGGTGTTGGTCCGCACCGACGGCGCCGGAGGCACCCACGGCTTCCTGGACTGGCTCCACGCCCGCGGCGTGCAGTACTCGGTCGGGTTCACCCTCCCCGCAACGATGCCCGAGCTGTACGCCCTGGTCCCCGAGTCGTGCTGGCAGGCCGCGCTCGACGCCGACGGCGACATCCGGGAAGGGGCCGCGCTGGTCGAGATCACCGACCTCCTCGCCGGCGCCGGCCTGCTGAAGGGGTACCCGCCACGGATGCGGGTCATCGTCCGCCGGGAACGGCCCCACCCCGGCGCCCAGCTCCGCTTCGACGACGTCGACGGCTACCGGCTCACCGCGTTCGCGACCAACACGGCCCGCGGCCAACTCGCCGAACTTGAGCTGCGCCACCGCCGGCGCGCCCGCTGTGAGGACCGGATCCGGATCGCCAAGGACACCGGGCTGGCCAACCTCCCACTGCAAGGGTTCGACCAGAACCGGGTCTGGCTGGTGATCGTCCAGCTCGCCCTGGACCTGACCGCCTGGACCCAGCTGATCGCGCTGCACGACACCGACGCTCGACGGTGGGAACCCAAGCGGCTGCGGCTACGCGTGTTCTCCATCGCCGCGACCCTCGCCAGGCGGGGTCGGCGCCTCCTGCTCCACATCAAGACCACCGCCCCCTGGGCGGACCTGGTCGTCACCGGGCACGCCCGGCTCGCCGCGGCACCGCCCTGACCCCAGGCCCGCACGTGCCTGACCGACCGAGCCCGAGCAGCACCCCTCGTCACGTGGAAGACGACGACCACCGGGGACCGACATCCCGGCCCCTGTCACACCCCCACTAGAGAATCAGGCCCCACGGGCCATCCCGGCGCCGCCCACCCCCACCCAGAGGCCCGATGAAAGATCGAGGTTAGTGCCTTGGTGGCGGCTGTTGGAGGGCGGTGAGGATGGGCTGGATTTCGGGTTCGATGGATGGCGGGTAGGTGTTGATGACGCCGTTGATCTCGATCGTGGCCGAGCGCAGGGGTTTGAGGGTGCGCAGGAATCGGCGCAGGGACAGGCCGGTGCGGTCTTGGATGGTGCGCGAGAGCGCGAGTGCGGCGAAGACGACGGTCAGGTGAGCGTCGATGGCCTCGCGGGTGCGGGCAAAGATGGGCCTGGCTGCCAGGTCGGTCTTGGACATCCGGAAGGACTGCTCGACGTGCCACAGGTCGTGGTAGGAGGTGATGACCTCGGCTGGGGGCATCAGCGAGGCGGGGATGTTGGTTACGTACCCCTTGAGCCCGACCAGGCGGCGGGCCCGCGCCAGCGACGCCTCATCGAGCGATCGGCTGCCGCTCTTCATCGTGACGAACCTGGGGGTGCGGGCGGCCTGCTCGCCGGCGATGACGGCCTTGGCCCGGTTCTCCTGCAAGGTCAATGTCTTGCCGTCGCGGGCCGCGCGCTTGCTTGAGTAGGCCCACACCGCCCGCCACGACCTCTCGTGCATGGCTGGGTCCCACACCGGTTCGGCCCGCTTGTGGTCGTCGTTGACCGCGGCCGCCTTCTTGGTCGCCACGCGTGGGGTGATGGTGTCGATGACCTGCCCGTCGGTGAACGCGTCGCCGTGCCAGCGGAAATGCGAGGCCAAGTCCGCGGGAGCTTTGGTGACGCGGGAGCCGACAATGAACCGCAACCCGGCTTCATCGAGGGCCTTCAAGTTCGAGGCGGAGAGCATGCCGGCGTCGGCGACGATGACCATGCCCTCGATGCCGTGGCGTTCCTGGAACTGACGGATGATCGGCACGATCGTGGCCGTCTCGGCCTTGTTGCCCTCGAAGCAGCCGACCTCCAGGGGAAAGCCGCGCCGGTCGACCAGCAGACCAACGACGATCTGTGGGTCGACGCGCCGTTCCTTGGAGTAGCCAACCTTGCGCAGCTCGTCCTCGTGCTCGGCCTCGAAATACAACGTGGTCACGTCGTACAGCACCAGAGTCACGTCACCGTGGGTGGCGGCATGGGTCAAACAGGCCGCGGCGAGGGTGTCGCGGTAGCCGCCGGCGCAGGCGCGTCGCAGGGTCCGTTTGCGCGTCGACAGGCTCGCCGAGGACCGGCCCAGCTCGGCCAGGACCCGATCGAGGTCCAGCAGGCTGGTCGGCTCCACGACCCGGGCGATCACCAGATCCCGGAAAACCTCATCGCCCACTGCGTCGAACCCCAAACCGGTGTACACCCCGGCCAAGGCCTCGTACAGCAGCCCGGAGGAGGTCTTGAGCACGTGGGCCCGGCGCACCCACCGACGCTCTTGCGGCTGTCCGGGGAACAACTCCTGGGCCGGCGCGGGGGCCATCACCGCTTTCGGGGCCACCGGCGTCAGGCCGAGATCAAGCTCGTGCTGGGCATCCCGGGCCAGCAGCCGATTCGCCTCCGCGATGAGCAATCCCAGCTCGCCCTCATCGCGGGCCGAGCCGACATGCCGCACAATCCGCCGCCGCCCGGCTACGGACTCAGCGATCTGAACCGCCGTCGCACCCGAGGCGGTCCGCACCCGACGAACCCACGCCACCGACGCATCCTACCGAGCCCAATTAGTGCCTTGGCGACACACTCCGGGACCATATCACCGCAGGTCACAGCCCTGCCGCTGTGCAAGATGGCACGATGTGACCCAACTCAGGACAGACGACGAAGAAGATGTCCCGGACGCCTCGGTTACGCAGATCGGTGAGCACGCTCATCCAGAGCTTCGCGCTCTCCCCGCCGCCGTGGCCGGCCCACAGGCCCAGCACGTCCCGGCGGCCGTTCAGATCAACCCCGATCGCCGCGTAGAACGGGTGGTTACCCACCTGGCCGTCACGGACCTTGACGTAGATCGCGTCGATGAACACCGCCGCGTACACCGCCTGCAATGGCCGCGAGGTCCACGACTGCATCTCCTCGACGACCGTGTCGGTGATCCGACTGATCGTGTCCTTCCCGATCGACGCGCCATACACCTCCCGGAAGTGCGCCGATATCTCCCCGGTGGTCAGACCCTTGGCGAACAGCGAGATCGCGACCGCATCCACGTCCGACAGGCGCTTCTGACGCTTGGCCACGATGACCGGTTCGAACGTACCGGCCCGGTCCCGGGGCACCTCGATCCGCACCTGACCAGCAGCGTCCGTGAGCACCGTCTTGGACCGGGTCCGTTGCGGATGTTGGCCGCCCCACCCTCAGGCGCCTTGTGCTTGGCGTGCCCGAGATGGTCGGTCATCTCCTCCTCCAACGCCGCCTCCAACACGGTCGCGGTGATAGATTTGAGCAACCCGTCCGGGCCGGTGATGTCCTCACCCCGTTCCCGGGCCGCACGGACCAGCTGACCGATCGCGGCACGCTCGCTGGCCGTCGCCGTGGACGACCGCACCTTCCTAGCTTCCTTGGGCATCGAGCTCACACTCGACATTGTCTCGGTCATCAGTGACCAACCTTCCTCACCAGCCACGCTGGCGTGTCAGGCCGGAAACACCGTTCGGCGGACAGCCCCGGCGATGGGCCTGCGCTGGGAGGACGTCGACATGGCCTCGGGCTTCCTGGTCGTCACCCAACAGATCACCGAGGTCCGCGGGCGTTCCGTGCTGGGCACCCCGAAGACGAAGCGGGGCGCCCGAGTCGTCCCGCTGGACGCCGACACCACCGCACTGCTGCGCCGACACCGGGACGCCCAGGATGTCGAGCGCCACACCTGGGGCCAAGGCTGGACGGACACCGGGCTGGTCTTCACCCGCGAGGACGGCACCGCGCTCCGGCCCGAGTACGTCACCCGACACTTCCAGGCCCTGGCCGCCGACGCCGGGCTACCACCCATCCGCCTGCACGACCTGCGCCACACCAACGCCAGCATCGCCCTGGCCGCCGGGGTGGACATGAAGGTCGTCTCCGACCGGCTCGGGCACTCGCAGATGTCGGTCACCGCCGACCTGTACTCGCATGTCAGCGTCCAGCTGGGCCAGCGTGCGGCCGAGCAGATCGCCGGGGCCTTGCGACCCTCGCCTGGCGCGGTTCCTTCCCCGTTCCTTCCCCAACACCCCGACGCGGCCTCTCAGACGGCCCCTGAGGAACCTCTCTGAGACCCCGGACGATGACGGCCCCTGACCACATTTCCGCTGGTCAGAGGCCGTTTCTCTTCTGTCTCAACACAGAGCGCGCCCGAAGGGATTCGAACCCCTAACCTTCTGATCCGTAGTCAGATGCTCTATCCGTTGAGCTACGGGCGCAGGTGTTGCGCTCGGGATCGCCGCTCGCAACAGCGCACCACCTTACCGCGTGCCTGCGGGCCCGCGGAAATCGCCGGGTCGGCATACCGGCGCAGCGTCGACGGCGACCGTCGCCATGCACCGCGGACCGGCATACCGGAGAAGGGGGCGACGTCGGCGCACCCCCCAGCCCACCCCCCACCAACCAGCGACCGTATGACGTTCCGCACAACCGGCCCCCGGGGGGCTCCCAGGACCTAGGCCCGCTGTCGCGGCCGATGGCGCGCCGCGTACGGTAGAGGCATCAGATCCACCCGCTCTGACAGTGGGCACCTCGGAGGCCGCGCCGAGTTCCAGCCCGTCCTGGAGCGACCGACGAACCGCACGCGCTCCGCGGTCGCGCGTTGCGGGAAAGGGATGATCTATCACCATGTCAGCCCCCACCACGCACGCGGCTCTGGCGGCCTGGGTCGCCGAGGTCGCCGAGCTGTGCCAGCCCGACTCGGTGCACTGGGTCACCGGGTCTCCTGAGGAGATCGACTCCCTCAACCAGGCCCTCGTCAACAGCGGCACCTTCGTGCGCCTCAACGACGAGCTGAAGCCGAACTCGTTCTGGTGCGCGTCCTCCCCGAGCGACGTCGCCCGCGTCGAGGACCGCACCTATATCGCCTCCGAGAAGGAGGAGGACGCCGGCCCGACGAACAACTGGATCGACCCGGCCGCGCTCAAGGCGACGATGACCGACCTCTACCGCGGCTGCATGAAGGGTCGCGTCATGTACGTCATCCCCTTCGTCATGGGTCACCTCAACGCGACCGTCCCGATGTTCGGTGTCGAGCTCACCGACTCGGCGTATGTCGTCGTCAACATGAACATCATGGCCCGCATCGGCACCCCGGTCCTGGCCAAGATGGAGGAGATCGACGCGGACTACGTCAAGGGGCTGCACTCGGTCGGCGCCCCGCTCGCCGACGGCGAGGCGGACGTGCCGTGGCCGTGCAATGACACCAAGTACATCGCCCACTTCCCGGAGACCCGCGAGATCTGGTCATTCGGTTCGGGGTATGGCGGCAACGCGCTGCTGGGCAAGAAGTGCTACGCGCTGCGCATCGCCTCGGCCATGGCCCGCGACGACGGCTGGATGGCCGAGCACATGCTCATCCTCAAGCTGACCTCCCCGAAGGGGAAGGTCCACTACATCGCCGGCGCCTTCCCGAGCCAGTGCGGCAAGACCAACCTCGCGATGCTCGAGCCGACCATTCCCGGTTGGAAAGCCGAAATGATCGGCGACGACATCTCCTGGATGCGCTTCGGTCCCGACGGTCGGCTGTATGCCGTCAACCCCGAGTTCGGTCTCTTCGGCGTCGCCCCCGGCACCGGTATGTCGACCAACCCCATGGCGATGCGGACGATCGAGAAGGGCAACTCGATCTTCACCAATGTCGCCCGCACCGACGACGGCGACGTGTGGTGGGAGGGCATCTCCAAGGAGAAGCCGGCGCACCTGACCGACTGGAAGAACCGCGACTGGACCCCGGACAACGGGGAGCTGTCGTCGCACCCGAACAGCCGGTTCACCACCCCGGCCAAGCAGTGCCCGATGATCGCGGCCGAGTACGACAACCCCGACGGTGTCCCGATCTCCGCGATCCTCTTCGGTGGGCGTCGCGCGTCGACGGTGCCGCTGGTCTACGAGTCGCGCAACTGGGTGCACGGCACCTTCGTCGGGGCGACCCTGTCCTCGGAGACGACCGCCGCGGCGACCGGTGCGGTCGGCGTCGTGCGCCGCGACCCGATGGCCATGCTCCCGTTCATCGGCTACCACGCCGGTGACTACATGGGCCACTGGATCACCATCGGCAAGCAGGCCGACGAGTCGAAGCTGCCGAAGATCTACCAGGTCAACTGGTTCCGCAAGGACAAGGACGGCCACTGGCTGTGGCCCGGCTTCGGTGACAACAGCCGCGTCCTCAAGTGGGTCGTCGAGCGGCTCGAGGGCGAGGCCGACGCGGTGGAGACGCCGGTCGGGCTGGTCCCGGCCCCTGGCGCGATCGACACCGAGGGCCTCGACATGGCGCCGGACGATATCGCCAAGGCGGTCGCCGTGGACGTCGACGAGTGGCGCGCCGAGCTGCCGCTGATCGAGGAGTGGTTCGCCAAGATCGGCGACCGACTCCCCGAGCAGCTGCGGGCCGAGCTCGAAGGCCTCAAGGCCCGGCTGGCCTGACCGGTCGGCCAGCCGGTCGGATGGCTTGACCGGCTGGCCCGACCGTCATACCCGAACGGGGGTCTCGGCGCTTGCGCTGGGACCCTCGTTCGCGTGGTCCGGGCTGCGCAGCCGGCTCGGCCACCACACCCGGTCGCCGGCGAGGCGCACCAGCGCCGGGACGAGGATGGTGCGGACCAGCAGGGTGTCGAGGAGCACGCCAAAGCCGACGATGACACCGATCTGGCCGAGGGCGACCAGCGGGAGCACCCCGAGCACGGTGAAGACGGCGGCCAGGAGGACGCCCGCGCTGGTGATGACGCCACCGGTGACCGCGATCGCTCGGACGATGCCGGGGTCGTACCGATGACGCCGGCCTCCTCCCGCGCGCGGGTCATGATGAAGATGTTGTAGTCGACCCCGAGCGCGACGAGGAAGAGGAACGCGAGCAGCGGCACCGAGGTGTCCAGCGCCGGGAAGCCCAGGACGCGGACGAACGCCACGTATGACGCGCCGAGCGCGGCGAAGTAGCTGAGGACGACCGTCGCGATGAGGATGACCGGCGCGACGAGGGCCCGCAGCAGCCCGACGAGGATGAGGAAGACGATGACGAGGATCAGCGGGGCGATGACCCGCTGGTCCCGCTGGGCGGCGTCCTGCTGGTCGACGAGGGCGGCCACGTCACCTCCCACGGCGGCGTCCGCACCCGGTATGCCGGCCACGGCGGTCCGGATCGCGCGCACCGCGTCCTCGCTCGCCGAGGTCCCACCGACGTCGGTGAGGACGGCGTCGACGCGGGCCAGGCCGGACCCGGAGTCGACGACTCGCGCCGACTCCACGCCGGGCACGGCACCGACGACCCGAGCGGTCTCGGCGCCGGCCGCCTCGGAGACGATGACCTGGACCGGCGAGGCCGACCCGGCGGGGAAGTGCGCCGCGATGGTCTCCAACCCACGGACCGACTCGGCGTCGACCCGGAACTGCTCGGTCTGGCTCAGGCCCACCCGGGCGCCGAACAGGCCCGACGCCATGGCGACCAGGACGAGGGTCGCGGCGATGCCGATGACGTGCGGGCGCCGGACGACGGCGCCGGCGACCTTGCTCCAGATGCCCTGCTCGGTCGGGTCGGGGTCGCCGAGCCGCGGGATGAACGGCCAGAACAGCCGCCGACCGAAGAGGACCATCGCCGCCGGGAGGACGACGAGGACCGCGACGAGGACGACGAGCACTCCGAGGGCGCTGGTCCAGCCGATAGACCGGATGCCGCCGTCGATGGCCAGGCTGAGGGTGAGCAGGGAGACCGCGACGGTCAGGGCGCTGCCGATGATCGGCTCGGCCGCCCTGGTGACGGCCCGGCGCATCGCCGCGCGGTGGTCGGGGTTGCGGCGCAGCTCCTCGCGGTAGCGGGCGATGAGGAGCAGGGCGTAGTTCGTGCCGGCACCGAAGACCAGGACGCTGGCGATGCCGGTGGTCTGCTCGCTGATCTGCCAGCCGGTCGCCCCGGAGACGATCTTGGTCAGCTGGGCACCCATCTGGTCGGCGGACCCGATGACGAAGAGCGGCACGAGCCACAGGATCGGCGAGCGGTACGTGACGATGAGGAGGATGGCCACGATGCCTGCGGTTGCGGCGAGCAGTCGGGTGTTGGCCCCCTCGAAGACGCGGGAGATATCCGCGACGAAGCCCGCACCCCCGGTGACCTCGGCGGTCATGCCGTCGGGGAGCTGCTCGGCGAGCCGGTCGCGCATCGACTCGACGGTCTGGGCCAGCTTGTCGACCGCCAGTGCCGAGTCCAGCGGTACGGCGAGGAGGACGGCCTTGCCGTCCTGCGACGGTATGGCGCCAGGAGGCCCGCCTGCGCCGGGGCCGCCTGTCCCTGCTGCCCCGCCCGTTGCGCCACCGGCGCCACCGGCACTCCCGGTACCGCCGGCACCCGCGGAACCACTGGGGGCGTCGGCCGACATACCGAACTCGGTGGTGAGCTTGGCACCCACCTCGGCTAGCGCAGCCACCTCCGTCGGGGAGATGACGGCGCCACCCTTGGAGATGACCACGATCGCGGGGTTGACCTTGGCGCCCGGCAGCTGCGCGGCGAGGGCCTTGGCGCGGACCGACTGGACAGTGTCCGGCAGCGCGCCCTGACCCGGATCGGCCTTGGTGGCCGCGAAGGACCCGCCGAGGAGGACTCCGGCGAGCACGACGAAGGCCAAGGCGGTGATCCGGGCTCCCCACCGGCCGGTCACTGCGTGGGCGAACGCACGGTCTGACATTGGACACTCCTCGGTCTCTTCACAGCAGAGTGTCTCGATACTTCAGTATCTTGATTGTCAAGTCAAATGCGATGCGGCATCATGTCACCGTGACGCAGGGTCTTCAGGGTCGGCCAGACGAGCAGGGCCGGCCAGACCAGCAGGGCCGGCCAGACCAGCAGGGTCGGCCGGGCCAGCCGGCCCGGCCGGGCCTGCCGGGCCGGTCGGAGCAGCAGCGAGCCATCGGGACGCTGCTCCGCCGGCTCCAGGTGCACGGCGACCACATCGTTAGCGTCTTCGCCTCGACACACGGCGTGCACCACACCGACCTCAGCGCACTGATCCACATCATGGACGCCGAGGCGCAGGGGGCTCCGCTGACCGCGAGCGAGCTGCAGGACCGGCTCAACCTCACCTCGGGCGCGACGACGGCGGTGATCGACCGGCTCGAGCGGCTCAACCACGCGACACGTAGCCGGGACAGCGCGGACCGGCGCAAGGTGCACCTGCACCACAGCGAGGAGGCCCGCGAGGTCGGGCAGGAGTTCTTCGCGCCGCTGGGCATGCTCACCGCCGAGGTGCTCGACGCCTTCACGCCCGAGGAGGTCGACGTCGTCATACGCTTCCTCGAGCTGTTGACCGACGCCTACGAGCAGCACGGGACCACCCTCGCCAAGTCCCCCTGACCCACCCCTCGGGGGATTGATTGGTCTACTCCCATACCCCTATTGCAAAGACACACCTTTAGAAGCGTTCTAAAGGTGTGTCTTTGTGGGGTTCACAGGAAGGGCACAGGAAGGCAAAGGCATCTGCACAGCGGTCGCGGGCCAGACTGGACCCATGAGCACCGGCCCCACGCTGACCCGCCCCGATGGCACCGCGCCCCGAGTCCTCGTCGTCGACGACGAGCGGAACCTCACCGAGCTGCTGAGCATGGCGCTGCGCTACGAGGGCTGGGACGTCAAGACCGCCATGACCGGCATGACCGCGGTCCGCGAGGCTCGCGAGTTCAGCCCCGATGTCGTCATCCTCGACTGGATGCTCCCCGACGTCGACGGCCTCGGCGTCCTGCGCCGCATGCGGGAGCACGACCCGCGCATCCCGGTCCTCTTCCTCACCGCCCGCGACGCCGTCGAGGACCGCGTCGCCGGCCTCACCGCGGGCGGCGACGACTATGTCACCAAGCCGTTCAGCCTCGAGGAGGTCGTCGCCCGGGTCCGCGCGCTCATGCGCCGCAGCACCATCACCGCCCAGGACGAGACCGACTCGCGCCTCATCGTCGGCGACCTCTCCCTCGACGAGGACAGCCACGAGGTCAAGCGCGGCGACGCCGAGATCGGCCTGACCGCCACCGAGTTCGAGCTGCTCCGCTACCTCATGCGCAACCCCAAGCGGGTGCTCTCCAAGTCGCAGATCCTCGACCGGGTCTGGAACTACGACTTCGGCGGCCAGGCCAATGTCGTCGAGCTCTATATCTCCTACCTCCGCAAGAAGATCGACGCCGGCCGCGCGCCGATGATCCACACGGTCCGCGGCGTGGGTTACGTCCTCAAGCCCGCCGAGTGAGCCCGGCATGACGAGCTCGACCGGTATGACGACCAGCACCGGTATGACGGGCCACCCCGGTATGACGACCACCGTGTCCACCTGGCGGCACCCGGCCGGATGGACGCTGCGCGCCAAGCTGATCGTCTCGATGCTGCTGCTCTTCGCCCTCATCGCCGGAGCCATCGGGACCGCCACCGTCGTCACCCTCAACCGGTACCTCACGACCACCACCGACCAGAACCTGCGCACCGCGCTCCAGCGCACCCCGCCCGGAGGCGGGCGCGGCGGCCTCGACAATGGCGGCGGCTTCCAGGGCGCCCCCGGCGACGCCGGTCTCTCGGCCCGGATCGTCTCCGGCGCCGGCGCCGGGGCGGCGACCGGCCCGGACGGCGCTCGAGTTGCCCTCACGGCCGACCAGCTCGCCGTCCTCGCCACGGTCCGCGATGACCAGGAGGCGGTCGACATCGACCTCGGCGGCACTCTCGGCGACTACCGGGTCATGGCCGGGCGCGAGCTCGACGGTGACCTGCGGGTCGTCGGCCTGGCCGTCGGTCCACAGCAGCGCACCATCGGCGCGCTGACCGTGGTCATCCTCGTCGGGACGATCGCCGGCCTGGTCGTCATGTGGCTGCTCGGCATGTGGCTCGTCCGCCGCAACCTCCGCCCGCTCCAGCGGGTCGCCGAGACGGCCGTTCGGGTCTCCACGCTGCCGCTGTCCTCCGGCGAGGTCGCCCTCCCCGAGCGGGTTGCCGCGGTCGACACCGACCCGCGCACCGAGGTCGGTCAGGTCGGCGCCGCCCTCAACGGCCTGCTCGACCACGTCGACAACGCCCTCACCGCGCGGCACCGTAGCGAGCAGCGGGTCCGCCAGTTCGTCGCCGACGCCAGCCACGAGCTACGTACTCCGCTCGCCTCGATCCGCGGGTATGCCGAGCTCTCCCGCCGCGAGCGCGACCCGGTGCCGGAGTCGGTCAGCCACGCGATGGGCCGCATCGAGTCGGAGGCCAAACGGATGGGCAGCCTTGTCGAGGACCTGCTCCTCCTCGCCCGGCTCGACTCGGGCCGCCCGTTGGAACGCACGGCGGTCGACCTCTCTCAGATGGTCGTCGACGCGGTGAGCGACGCCCACGCCGCCGCCCCAGAGCACCACTGGGAGCTCGACCTGCCCGACGAGCCCGTCGAGGTCGTCGGCGACCGCGGCCGCCTGCACCAGGTCGTCGTCAACCTCCTCGGCAACGCCCGCGCGCACACCCCCGCCGGCACCCGGATCCGCACCGGCCTGGCCCGCGACGCGGGCTGGGTCAAGCTCACCGTCAGCGACAACGGGCCCGGCGTGCCCACTGAGCTGCGCCCGCACGTCTTCGAGCGCTTTGCCCGCGGCGACACCTCCCGCAACCGGGCCGGTGGCTCGACGGGCTTGGGCCTGAGCATCGTCTCGGCCGTCGTCGCCGCCCATGGCGGCCATGTCGAGCTGCACACCCGCACGGCCGACCCCGCCAGCGGCACCCCTGGAGAGACCACCTTCTCGGTCCTCCTCCCCACCGGTGCGGTCGCCTTGTGACAACCCCCTTCCGGTATGCCGAACCGAGACCCTCGCAGCCCCGAGGACATTTCCGGTATGCCGAACCGACCAGTTGACCCCACAACTTCCACGGCCGAAGCACACCCGACTCACAGCGGGGTCAAAGGCGAGCACCCGACCGTGGGGACCATGAGCTCCACGCCGCCGACCACCACTGTGACCGAATGGCCGAAGACGCCCGCTGTCCCTGAGCCGTCCGAGCGGGCTGCTGGGGGTCCGCAACGTGAGCCCGAGCCGCTGTCGGCGACGGAGCCGGGTGCCGAGCCAGGTGCCGAGCCGGTCGCGTCGCGGGGTCGGTCACGCCGTCGGTCCCGAACGACGTCCCAGCACCAGCGGCGACCGCCGACCCCCGGTGGGCCCGCCCCGCCCTGGCCGCCCTGCTCGTGGCGACGGCAGCGGCATACCTCTGGGATCTTTCGGCAAGTGGCTGGGCGAACGCCTTCTACTCCGCCGCGGTCCAGGCCGGCAGCCAGAGCTGGAGCGCCTTCTTCTTCGGCTCCTTCGACGCCGCGAACGCCATCACCGTCGACAAGCCTCCGGCGGCGCTATGGGTCATGGCCCTGTCGGTGCGTCTGTTCGGGCTCAACTCCTTCGCGATCCTCATGCCGCAGGCGCTCATGGGCGTCGCCTCGGTCGCGGTGGTCTACGCCAGCGTCAAGCGGTCCTTCGGCGCCGGGGCCGGGTTGCTCGCCGGTGCCGTCCTCGCCCTGACCCCAGTCGCCGCGCTGATGTTCCGGTTCAACAACCCGGACGCCCTGCTCACCCTGCTCATGGCGCTGGCCGCCTGGGCCACCCTGACGGCCATCGAGAAGGCGTCCTGGCGGTGGTTCCTCGCCGTCGGGCTGCTCATCGGCTTCGGCTTCCTCGCCAAGATGCTCCAGGTGCTCCTCGTCGTGCCCGGCTTCGGCCTCGCGTACCTCATCGCCTCCCCCGCCACCCTGCGCGCCCGCCTGAGTCATCTCGGCGCCGGGGTCGCCGGCATGGTCCTCGGGGCGGGCTGGTGGATCGCCATCGTCGAGCTCATCCCCGCCTCGGCCCGCCCGTACATCGGCGGTTCCCAGACCAACTCCATCCTCGAGCTGACCCTCGGCTACAACGGCCTCGGCCGGCTCAACGGCGAGGAGACCGGCTCGGTCGGCGGTGGTCGCGGGTGGGGCGCGACGGGGCTGACCCGGCTCTTCGACGGGGCCCTGGGTGGTCAGGCCTCGTGGCTGCTTCCCGCCGCGCTCGTCCTCCTTCTTGTCGGTATGGCGTTGCGCGCTCGAACGCCCCGCACCGACCTGGCGCGGGCGGCATACCTCGTCTGGGGTTCGTGGCTCGTCGTCACCGCGCTGACCTTCTCGCTGATGGCCGGCATCTTCCACGAGTACTACACGGTCGCGCTCGCCCCGGCGATCGCCGCTCTGGTGGGGATGGGCGCGGCCGACCTGTGGCGCCGACGGGAGAGCCCGTGGGCCGCGGCGACGCTCTCGCTGGTCGTCGCCGGTTCGGCGCTGTGGGCGGCGATCCTCCTGCACCGCGCGACCGGTTTCGCCCCGGCCTGACCTGGGTGGTCCTCGGAGCCGGCGCGCTTGGGGCGTTCGGCCTGGCCAATGCCACCTGGCTGCCGGCGTGGACATCGCGCGCAGCCGGCGCCGCGGCGGTCGTCGCCGTGCTCGCGGGGCCGGCGGCATACACGGTCAACACCATCGCGACGCCGCACACCGGGTCGATCGTCACCGCTGGACCCTCGACCGGGTTCGGGCCAGGCGGCGGCGGGCCAGGAGGCTTGGGTGGGCGCGGTCAGTTCCCCGGCGGTCAGTTCCCCGGCGGCCAGCTGCCCGGCGGCGGAGTTTTCCCGGGCGGCCAGCTGCCCGGCGGCGGAGGCGGACTCGGGGGCCTGCTCAACGCGACGACGCCAAGCGCCGAGGTCGTCCAGGCCCTGCAGCAGGACGCGTCGACATACCGCTGGGTTGCCGCCGCAGTGGGCTCCCAGAATGCGGCCGGCCTGCAGCTCGGCTCGGGTGAGCCGGTCATGTCGATCGGCGGCTTCAACGGGTCCGACCCGTCACCGACCCTCGCCGAGTTCAAGGAGTATGTCGCCGCCGGGCAGATCCACTACTACCTCGCCTCGGGCGGAGGCGGTCGCGGCGGGCCCGGACCCGGCCTGGGCACGAATGGCACCGCCGCGCAGATCACCGCCTGGGTGCAGGAGACCTACACCCAGGTGACAATAGGGTCGATGACCTTCTACGACCTCACCGCGCCGCTGTCGCGCTCCGGCTCCGCGCAGTCGGCCTGAGCACGCCGATGAGCGCACCCGTGCCCGCGGACGCGACGCCAACGCCGACGCCGACGCCGACGCCGATATCGTCGCCATCACTGACGGCGTCGGACGGCGCCGACCCCGCCGCTCCGGTCGTCGGTCAGGCCATGCGGTTCGCCGTCGTCGGGACCCTGAGCACCGGCCTGCACTTCGTCATCTTCAGCCTGCTCGACCTGTGGTGGGGCAACGCCCAGGCGGCCAATATCGCCGCGTTGGTGCTCTCGACGGTGGCGAACACCGCCGCGAACCGCTCGTGGACCTTCGGGGTCACCGGCCGGGAGGGTGTCGCCAGACACCAGCTGCAGGGCTTCGTCCTCTTCCTCATCACCTGGGCGGCAACCGCCGGCGGGCTCGCCGTCCTCCACCAGATCCGCCCGAACGCTGGCACCCTGCTCAACCTCGTCGCCCTCACCGTTGCCACGGGGATCTCGATGGTGCTGCGCTTCCTCGCGATGAGGTACTGGGTCTTCAAGGCCGCCTGAGACCGCGAACTCCCCGAGCCGAACCCGGCTCGGGGAGTCCCGATGTCCACCGACATCACATGCGCGGAGGCGGAGGGATTTGAACCCTCGAGAGGCTTGTAGGCCTCAACCCGCTTAGCAGGCGGGCGCCATAGACCGGGCTAGGCGACGCCTCCATGACCGCACGGGGCGGCCAGCGCCGATAGGTTACCGGCCCGGGGTGCGTGCAAGCCAATTCGTCGGGAGCCGAAGGGCTCAGGCGAGCCCCAGCGCGACGGTGCACAATGGCCTCCGACACCCACGGTGGTCGGCGGCAGGCACGGCGCCCGACGCCACCCCCGGAGACCAGCGAGACCGACAAGGAGCCGCGATGACGTCGGAGCATGCGCCGACGGCTGCGGTCGCCTCACGAACCAGCAGGTCCGCCCGCCGAGAGGAGGGCTCCCGCAGGGCTCGTCGCTCGCTGGTGCTCACCCTGGCCAGCACGGTGGCACCGGGGTCCGGCCTGCTCGCCACGACCCGACGGGCGCTCGGCAAGGTGCTCCTCGGGCTCTTCGCTGCCCTTCTGGTCGCCGGGATCGCCTTCGTCGTGGTCCACAGCGGGCCGCTCAAGGCGGCGGTGGCCCTGGGTACCAGCCAGGGCCTCCTCCTCATCCTCGCTGTCGTCACCACCATCGCGGCGACCGTGTGGGTCCTCGCCATCGTCGTCACGCATCGGGTGACCCGCCCCCGGGGTCTGCCCCACTCTCACCGGGGGCTCTTGCGGCTCGTGACCGCCGCGCTGTGCCTCGTCGTCCTCGCCCCGTCGGCTCAGGTGGTCCGCTACGCGCTGATCACTCGGGACACCCTCGGCGGGGTCTTCGGCGGCAGCCTGGTCCAGAAACCCCAGCCGACGCCTTCGCCGGAGGCCTCCCCCTGGGCCAACACCCCCCGGGTCAACGTCTTCCTCCTCGGCTCCGACGCCGGACCGGACCGCACCGGCGTCCGCACCGACTCGATGATCATCGCCTCGATCGACACTCGCACCGGCGACACCGTGCTCATCGGCATACCGCGCAATCTCGAGCGCGTGCCGATCCCCAAGGACAACCCGCTGATCAAGATCTGGCCCAATGGCTACGACTGCGGCGACAAGTGCCTCATCAACGCCCTGTGGGTCGAGGCGGAGGACCACAAGGAGCTCTTCGTCGGCGACCCGAACCCGGGCCTGACGACGATCCGCGGGGTCCTCGAGGAGGTCCTCGGCATACGCATCGACTACACCGTCATCGCCGACCTCGCCGGCTTCCGCCAGCTCGTCGACGCGATGGGTGGCGTCGAGATCAACGTGGTCGAGGACATCGCGATCTACGGCCCGCCGCCGAACTACCCGATCACCTCGTGGATCCGTGCCGGACGGCAGACTCTCGACGGCTACCACGCTCTCTGGTACGCGCGGTCCCGCGTCTACTCGAAAGGCTCTGACTTCGACCGGATGAAGCGCCAGCGGTGCGTCGTCAACGCCTTCCTCAAGCAGGCCAACCCCGGCAACCTGCTGCGCCGTTACCCCGAGATCGCCGGCGCGGTGAAGGAGAACGTCAGCACCGACATCCCCGTGGGTGCCCTGTCGGACTGGGCGGATCTGGTGTTGAAGGTGCAGAAGGCCTCGGTGCGCTCGCTCGCGTTGACCCCGGACAATATCTCCGTCGTCCGCCCCGACTTCGCCGCCATCAGACGGATGGTCGCCGACGCCCTCGCCGCTCCGACGTCAACCCCGACCGGGACCACGACGTCCCCATCAAACACTCCGTCGGGGACGGCGACCTCCAAGCCGACGTCGTCGCCGTCCACCTCGGTCGACCCCGGCACTGCGGTCGACCTCGGCGCCGCCTGCTGACGACTCCGTCTGAGCGACCACCAGCACGCTCAGCCCCCGGCGGGCCGCCCCCGGGGACAGGCGCGGGCCCCCGGCTGCCTTACATCGCCGTTAGCTCACGCGCGCCCTGCCCTGATCCCATCGAGAGATGGTAAAAGCACGGTATGCCGCCCCAACACCCCGTCATACCAGCCATTTCCCATCTCTCGGCAGCGGGCAGGAGGGAGACATGCGGCGGGCCGGAGTGAACCGGCGGCCAACAGGACTGGACTGGCGGCGAGCAGGAGGGAGACGGGCGTCGAGCCAGAGTGGACCGGCGGCGAGCCCTGGTCGACCGAGGCCAACGAGCCTGACCGGTGGCGTGCAGGACCGACCGGCGGCGGCCCCGCGGGACCTCCCCACCCCCTCATCGAGAGATGGCAAAAGCACGGTATGCCGCCCCAACACCCCCGCCATACCAGCCATTTCCCATCTCTCGGCAGCGGGCAGGAGGGAGGCCTGCGGCGGGCCGGAGGGAGACGGGCGTCAAGCAGGAGTGGTACAGGCGTCGAGCCCCAGGGAGACAGGCGGCGAGGCGAGGGAGGGAGACGATCGTCGAGCGGGAGTGGACTGGCGGCGAGCAGGAGGGAGACGGGCGTCGAGCACGAGTGAACCGGCGCCGCCGCGCCGCGCTCACCCCACCGTAGCCCCTTGAACGACAACGACCCCCGAGCCTGCAGGCTCGGGGGTCGTTGAACGACGTCTAGTCAGATCGGGCGAACAGCGTCGGCCTGTGCACCCTTAGGGCCCTGGACGATCTCGAACTCGACGCGCTGCGCCTCTTCGAGAACCCGGTACCCATTCATCTGGATGGCCGAGTAGTGGACGAACACGTCCGGCCCGCCGCCATCCTGGGCGATGAAGCCGAAGCCCTTCTCCGCGTTGAACCACTTCACGGTTCCCTGTGCCATGGGGTTTTTCCTTGTCTGTCTAAGCGAAGGGAGACACACGTCATGACTCCCTAGCTGCCGCACACCCCACACCACCGAGGAGGCCCCGATAGAGCGAAGCGCCCGCTGCGTAGTACCACAGCGAGCGCATAGCGACTGCGGGAACTGCAATTGCAACCAGGTATGACGCTACCAGGTACCGGCACCAATGTCGCCTTTGGAGCGGTGAACGGTCAGGTTCGCCTCACCTCCGGATCTCGCGCGCCCGACGAGGACGCACCCCCGGCTGCACCCCCGGCCGCACCCCTGGCCGCGCCCCCGGCTGCACCCCCGCCCGCCACCGCACCCGCACCCCCACCCGCCGGCGCACCCGCCAAGACAGCAGCGGACGCACCCGGCCCCTGGGTCGCCGCCCCGGTCGGGACCCCGCGCACCGACAGGGCCGGCGGGCGGTCGCCGCGGATCACGGCCACCATGTCGATGACCCGTCGCGTCGCTCGGACGTCGTGCGCCCGGAAGACGGTGGCGCCGAGCCACGCCGCCACCGCGGTCGCGGCCAGGGTGCCCTCGAGCCGGTCGTCCGCGGGCAGGTCGAGCGACTCGCCGATGAAGTCCTTGCGCGAAAGAGCCTGGAGCACCGGAAACCCCAGCGCGGTGACATCGGCGGTATGCCGCAGCACGGTCAGCGAGTGCCGAGTCGTCTTGCCGAAGTCGAGGGTCGGGTCGACGAGGATCCGCTCCGGCGGGATGCCGGCCGCCAACGCACGCTCTGCCCCGTCGGCGAGGGTCCGCAGGACGTGCCGGACGACGTCGAGCGGGTCGTCGCCATACGTGATAGCGATGGGGTCGGTGCGCGGCGGAAGGCCGCCGCTGTGCGAGCAGACGATCGCCGCGCCGCGCTCGGCGGCGCAGTGGACCAGCTCGGGGTCGGCGCCGGCCCAGGTGTCGTTGACGATGTCGACGACCCCGTCCGGCGCCGCTGCAGCCACCTCGGCGCGCCAGGTGTCGAGGCTGATGAGCAGGTCGGGGTAGGTCTCCCGCGCATACGTGAGGAAGGGGATGACCCGGCGGATCTCCTCGGCCGCGTCGACCCACTCACCCTCCTGGCCGGCCCGGACCCCGCCGACGTCGACGATATCCGCGCCGAGCTCGACAGCGCGGGCCAGTGCGGCCCGGGCCGAGTCGTCGTCGGCATGCCGGTTGCCCGGCCAGAACGAGTCGCGGGTGCGGTTGATGATCGCCATCACCGCGGGGCGGGCCGCGTCATACCGCCGACCGCGCAGGACGAGCGCGGCGGGCGCGGGCAGGACCGGCGGGCTCGGCTCGCTGACAGGGACGCTGGTCACCTCCGCAGCGTACGCGGTGCCAAGATGAGCGGTATGCCGGAACCGCTCGAGCAGGGGCTGGCCCGGGTCCGGGCGCTGCTGCTCGACCCCGCCGCGCTGGTCCGGGCGGTCGGCACCGCCGGTTCGCGACCGGTCCGCGGCACGGAGCCGCCGCCGGCAGAGCGGGTGGATCGGGTGGAGCTGCGGGTCGTTGACCTCAAGTCCGGGCCACACGTGCAGTGTGTATGGCGCACCGGCCCTCGGGTCGACACCCGCAATGTCGCCCTCGGCGACACCGCTGGGTGGGCCGATCTCGTCGCCGGGCTGGTCGCGCTGCCGCTGCGGAGCTGGCATGTCGAAACCGAGTCGACAACCGTCCAGCTGCGGGTGACCAAGCGCGGCCAAGCACAGGTGCATGAAGCCGCCACCAGCCGACGCGGTGTCGCCAGCCGCAGCCACGACCGGGTCAAGGCGCGGCTCATCGACCCGGACGATCCGCTCTACGACGTCCTCGGCGCGGGCGCCGATGCGGACAAGAGGCGCCAGGTCGACGCCTTCCTGCGGCTCATGGCCCCGGTCGTCGACAAGGCCTTCCCGGCGGGTCGGCCGCTGCGGGTCGTCGACCTCGGGTGCGGCAACGCCTATCTGACGATGGCGGCCCACCGGTACCTGTGCGCCCAGCGCCCGGGCACCGTCACCGTCGGGGTCGAGCTGCGCGGCGACCTCGTCGACCGGTCCGCTGCACGCGCGGACCACGCAGGGCTGGACGGGCTGACCTTCGTCTCCGGGACCATCGCAGCCGCTGACGCCGGGCTTGACGGAGTCGACGTCGTCCTCGCCCTGCACGCGTGCGACACCGCCACCGACGAGGCGCTGGCCCGGGCGGTCCGCTGGCAGGCCCCAGTCGTCCTCGCGGCGCCGTGCTGCCATCACGACATCCAGCGCCAGCTCACCACCTCGCCCGCCACGGCCGGGCGACCTGGGCCGCCCGGGCCACCTGGGCCTCCCGAGTACCGCAGCATCACCACCCACCCGATCCTGCGGGAACGCTTCGCCGACGTCCTCACCGACGCCCTGCGGGCTGCCGTCCTGCGTCGGCACGGCTACCGTGTCGATGTGGTCGAGTTCGTCGACTCACGGCATACCCCGCGAAATGCGATGATCCGCGCCCGGCGCACCGGCGCCACCCCCGATCCCGCGCAGGTCGCCGCCGATGACGCCCTGTCCACCAGCTGGGGAGTCGTCCCAGCCCTGGCCCGCATGCTCGACCCGACCTTGGAGGCGACACCATGAGCACGACCCCCCCGGCGCGAACCGATCGGGAGCTTGACGTCGTCCTCGTCGGGGCCAGCGGCTTCGTCGGTCAGCTCACCGCCGCCCACCTCGCCGCGGAGGCAGGGTCGGCCAGGATCGCCCTGGCCGGGCGCTCGACGGCCCGGCTCACCGCCGTCCGCGACGAGCTCGGCGCAGCGGCCGCCGACTGGCCGATCATCGAGGTCGACGCGCACGACAGCGATGGGCTGCGGGCGCTCGCCGCACGCACCCGCGTCGTCGCGACGACGGTAGGGCCGTACCACAAGCTCGGTATGCCGCTCGCGGCCGCGTGTGCGCTGCGCGGGACGCACTATGCGGACCTCACCGGCGAGGTGCTCTTCGTCCGGCGCTGCGCGGACATGCTCCACGAGGAGGCCCGACGCTCCGGAGCGCGGATCGTCAACTCGTGCGGCTTCGACTCGGTCCCCTCCGACCTCGCGGTCCTCCTCACCGCGACCGCGGCGCTGGAGGCGCATGACGGCGGCCTGACCGACGCGACGCTCTACGTCCGCAAGCTCCGGGCGGGCTTCAGCGGCGGCACCGTCGACTCGGCCCGCCAACAGGCCATCGCCATGGCCGAGGACCCGTGGGCGAAGAAGGTGCTCACCGACCCGTACGCGCTCAGCGCCGACCGCGATCACGAGCCGAGGCGCAGGACGCGGTCGGGTTCTGGGTCCGGGTCCGGAGCGGCGAGCGGTTCCTCGGTCGGCGCAGTACTCGGGGTGCTCACCCGGTCGGCCAAGGTGGCCCGGTCGATGGTGCCGGTCAGCCGGGACGCCTCCGACGGGCACTGGTACGGCCCCTTCGTCATGGCCCCCTTCAACACCCGGCTGGTCCGCCGCAGCAACTCCCTCACCGGATGGTCGTACGGCCGCGACCTCTCATATCGTGAGGTCCTCGACCTCGGCAGCTCCCCCACCGCCCCGTTGATCGGCACCGGCATGGCTGCGGCGATGGGCGGCGTCTTCACAGCAATGGGCAGCGACCTGCTGCGCCCCGTGGTCGACCGATGGCTGCCCGCCCCTGGCGAGGGCCCGTCCGAGCAGACCCGGCGCAGCGGACGCTTCCTCGTCGAGCTCCTCGCGTCGACGGTCACCGGAGCGAGGTACCGCACCGTCGTCGGCGCTCACCTCGACCCTGGGTATGACGGCACCGCGGTGATGTTCGGCCAGTCGGCGCTGGCGCTGGCGGGCGACCCCAGCCTGCTCCCGGACCGGGCCGGCGTGCTGACCCCCGCCACCGGCATCGGGGCGGTGCTGGCGGAGCGGCTGCGGGGTCAGGGCTTCACCGTCACCACCGAGCGGATCGGCTGACGCCGAAGACGGCACCGGCATACCGGAGTGGCGGACCCTGAGCGGCGCCCGCCGCTATCCGGGTGCGGCGAACCCTGAGCGACGGGGCCGGCATACCTCGAGGTCTTGAGGGAACCGGACATGCTTGTGGGGGCCGCGTCGGCGGCCCCCACAAGGTGAGCTACAAGCGGTCCGACGGCACACCGTCGGCCGGAGCGGTCACTCCAGGGCTTCGACCTCGGCGCGGATGGCCTCGGCCTTGTCGGCGCCGATCATGCCGCTGGCCATGCCGATGGCCTGGCTGGCCGGCATCGCCTTCGCCATCCCGATCATCGGGTTGGTCGACAGACCCGGGGCGTGCTTGTCGAGGATGGCGACGACATCCGGGTCGTCGAGAAGCGTGCCGAGCGTGGTCGTGTCGGCGTCGTACCGTGCCATGAGGGCCTCCCTTGCGATGCGGCGCCTGTGCCGCAAGCCGTTGACACAGACCATAACTCCCGCCGCAAGTCCTTCCTTCCGCCAGGTGGCACCGAGGCGGGTGAAGTGCGCCACTGCCTTTCTCCGCCGGGTATCTTGCGTAGCAAGGTACCCGGCGGTACCTTCGAGTCATGGACAGCTCGAGCAATGTCGTCGCCCAGCTGCGACGCGGCGTGCTGGAGCACTGCGTCCTGGCGCTGACCGAGCATGAGGCTCGCTACGCCTACGACCTCGTCAACGACCTCGCCGCAGCAGGCCTGGTTGCGAGTGAGGGGACGGTCTACCCCCTGCTCAGCCGGCTGCGTCGGGACGGGCTCGTGGACACCGTATGGCGCGAGTCGCCGTCCGGTCCGCCGCGGCGCTACTACACGCTCACCCCCCAAGGGCGCGCGTCACTCGAGGCCTTCCGCCAGTCCTGGCGCGGCTTCCGGGAGAGCGTCGACCACATCGTCGATGGAAAGGCCAGGTCATGATGACCGTGTCGTCACACCCCCTCGTCCACGAGTACCTCAGTCGCCTGCACGCCACGGCGGTCGCCGCGCTGCCGAAGGGTCAGGCCGAGGACCTCCTCGCCGATATCACCGAGCACCTCGACACGGCCACGGACGGCGGGACGGCCGACGAGGCGACGGTCCGCAGCGCGATCGACCGGCTCGGCTCGCCGGACGAGGTGGTCGCCGCAGCCCTCGGCTCGGCCTCGGGTGGGGTCGGCATACCACCGATGTCGTATGCCGGACCGGGCACGTCAGGTGGGCTACTGGCCCCGGCGGGCCCGTTGGCCCCGCCAACCCAGCCAACCCAGCCGGCTAGGCCGACCCACCGGATCGAGCAGGCCGCGCTGATCCTCCTCGTTGCCGCTGAGCTCATCGCCCTGTTCCTGCCGTTGTCGGCGCCGCTGTGGGTCGCTGGGCTGGTCTGTCTGGCGTTGGCCACGGCCTGGCAGGGCCGCGACCGGGTGCTCGCCTGGGCCTTCGTGGCGACGGGGCTACCCGTGTTCTTGGGCAGCCTCGTCGGTGCCGGGCTGCTGGCCACGATGGTTTCCTCCGTCTGCACGTCGACGAGCGTGCCCGGCGGCGGGGTGGCCGAGACGACCTGTACGCAGAACAGCGGCACCCCATGGGTGGGGGTCGTCGTCGTGGTTCTGGCGCTGTCGTATGTCGTCGCGCAGATCGCCACCCTGCGGCGGTTGACCCGCGCGCTGCACTGACCTCGCGAGACCCCGATCCTCCGCGCCCTTCGGCAGTGCCACCCCCGCTGCGCCTCCGCCGCCTCCCACAGCCCGCCTCTGCCGCCGCCGCCGCAGCCGCGCCACCGCAGCCGCGCCACCGCAGCCGCGCCACCGCAGACGCCTCCTCCACCTCCCCCGGCCGCTGGTCCGAGAACCAAAGGTGGGAGAAGCACCGTATGGGCCCAGGAATCCGGGCCTTAGCGTGCTTTTCCCACCCTTGGTGGCCCAAGGGAGCGGGCTGCTGCCCGGAGAGCATCGGTTACCGTGGCCCCTTCACCCGACGAGGAGGCCGCCATGCCAACGATCACCCCCTGCCTGTGGTTCGAGTCCGGGCTCGACGAGGCGGTGCCCTTCTACCTGTCCGTCTTCGAGGGCTCGCGTGTGCTCGACGAGTCGCGCTACGGGGAGGGCGCGCCGCTCCCGGCCGGCTCGCTGCTCATGGCCACGATGGAACTTCTCGGCCGGCCATACCAGATGTTGAACGGCGGCCCACACCACACCTTCAACGACGCGGTGTCCTTCTCGATCTCGTGCGCCAACCAGGCCGAGGTCGACTACTACTGGGACGCCCTCCTGGCCGATGGCGGTCAGCCGGTGCAGTGCGGCTGGCTCAAGGACCGGTTCGGGGTGTCCTGGCAGGTGGTCCCGACCCGGCTGGGTGAGCTGCTCGGCTCGCCGGACCCTGCTGCTTCGCAGCGCTGTATGACGGCGATGCTCGCCATGGTCAAGCTCGACATCGCCGCGCTCGAACGCGCCGCCGCTGGTTCGTAGGGCGCTCGACCGGCGCCGCGACCGCGTCGACACGTCAGCCGTTGCTCAGGTGAGCGGAATCGACACCCTGACGTCGATCCCGCTCACCCGACCCGGAAGACCTGAGCGTCAGCGAGCGGAGGGCGTGGTGGGTCCTACGGCCACCGCGAGCGTCAGCGAGCGGAGGGCGTGGGATTCGAACCCACGAAGGCTTTCGCCTTAGCGGTTTTCAAGACCGCCGCACTAGTCCACTATGCGAGCCCTCCCGGCGGCATACGGCTCGTGGGAGCCGGGCCGACAGCAGGCCCATCCTAGTTTGCGGGGCGGGGACGTCGTGGCCCAAGGGAGGACGGAGGGCGGGGCGGGCCGACTCAACCGGGGTCAGAAAACACCCCGGCCGCGATGGTGGCCGAACCACCATCCCCGACCGACGTGGGCCCTGATCCACGTCGGCGGCGTTCACCAACCCTGCTCCCCACGGAACCCCGGCGCGCCCACCCCCTGCGTGGGCGCCTCGGCCGGTTCAACCAGGCGCGAAGGTCTGACACCCATGCAGAGGAGTGAGCGAGGTCTGTGATACGCCACCCTAGAGAAAAAATCTGTTGTCCGATATACCCGGATTCAGATGAAGAGGGCCGGCTCCCGGAAGAGCGCCTCATAGGGGTCCTCACCCGGGGTCCTGGGCATCCGTACGACCGCGGGGATGCCGGTGGCGACGGCGCCCGCCGGCACGTCCTTGACGACGACGGAGTTGGCGCCGATCTGCGCGTCCGAGCCGATGAGCACCGGCCCGAGGATCTTCGCCCCGGCGCCGACGGTGACCCGGTCGCCGAGCGTGGGGTGCCGCTTCGTCTTCGCCATGGACCGCCCACCCAGGGTCACCCCGTGGTAGAGCATGACGTCGTCGCCGATCTCGGCGGTCTCGCCGATGACCACACCCATCCCGTGGTCGATGAAGAAGCGCCGCCCGATGGTCGCTCCGGGGTGGATCTCCACGCCGGTCGCGGCGCGGACGACCTGGGAGATGACCCGGCCGAGGAGCTTCCCCGAGGGCCGCTGCCAGATGAGGTGCGCGACGCGGTACGCCCAGATCGCGTGCAGCCCCGAGCTGGCGAGGAACATCTCCAGCCGCGAGTGGGCGGCCGGGTCGCGGCCCATGGCCGCCTCCACGTCCTCACGCATGACCCGGTATGCCGCCCGCAGCGCATCGATCGCCCCGCGTCCGGAGGCGGCGGCGCTGGAGGGGACGGCCGTCATACCGCGTCGTGACGCTGACTCGGGCGAGACGAGGTTGACCATCGCCATCAGTCCACCAGGCCCTCGAAGAGGACCGTCGAGAGGTACCGCTCGCCGAACGAGGGGATGATGACGACGATGGTCTTGCCGGCGTTCTCCGGCCGGCGGGCGACGATATCGGCGGCGGCCAGGGCGGCGCCGGAGGAGAGCCCCACGAGCAGGCCCTCCTGGGTGGCCGCCTTGCGGGCCCACTCCACGGCCTGGTCGGCGGAGATGTCGAGCACCTCGTCGTAGATCGTCGTGTCGAGGATCTCGGGCACGAAGTTCGCGCCGATCCCCTGGATCTTGTGCGGGCCGGGCTGGCCGCCGTTGAGGATCGCCGACTCCTGCGGCTCGACGGCGATGATCTGGACCGACGGCTTGCGCGACTTGAGCACCTGCCCGACGCCGGTGATCGTCCCGCCGGTGCCGATGCCCGCGATGACGATGTCGACGGCGCCGTCGGTGTCCCGCCAGATCTCCTCGGCGGTGGTGCGGCGGTGGATCTCCGGGTTGGCGGCGTTGGCGAACTGGCGGGCCAGGACCGCGCCGGGCCGCTCGGCGGCGATCTGCTCGGCGGCCTCGACGGCGCCCTTCATGCCGGTGGAGGCATCGGTGAGGACGAGCTCGGCACCGAAGGCCCGCAGCAGCGCGCGGCGCTCCTTGGACATCGAGGCCGGCATGGTGAGCACGACGTGGTAACCCCGGGCCGCCCCGACCATGGCCAAGGCGATCCCGGTGTTGCCCGAGGTGGCTTCGACGATCGTCCCCCCGGCCGACAACGCGCCCGAGGCCTCGGCGGCGTCGACGATCGAGACGCCGATCCGGTCCTTGACGGAGTTGGCCGGGTTGTAGAACTCAAGCTTGGCCGCCACCGTGGCGCCGCTGTCGATGATCCGGTTGATCCGCACCAGCGGGGTGTTGCCGATGAGCGTGGTGACGTCGTCGTAGATGGGCACTGGGGGACCTTTCCCGATCGTGGGCTCGTGAGGGCGACAACCCTCCTCGCCTTATGCGTATTCCAACGCAACGTTATATGTCGGGCCCGCCCGGAGCCGAATCGGACATCGTCGGCGCTCGTCTCGGGCGACCCGCGTCACACCCCCTCGCCCACCACGGCCCCTGCTGCGGGTCACCCCCCAGCCCTAAGATCGGCGTATGTCGGCACTGCAGATCACTGCGATCGCCCTGTGCTTCACCATCCCCCTCCTCGGCTGGGCGCTCTTGGCCCGCCAGGTGGTCCGATTCTCGAAGGTCTTCCGGGTCGGCCAGCCCGACCCCAGCCGGTCCAACGACCCCGGCACGCGCACCTGGACGGTGGTGCGGGAGTTCCTCGGGCACACCCGGATGGCCCGGCTTCCGCTGGTGGCGGTCGCCCACTGGTTCACGGCCCTGGGCTTCTTCCTGCTCTTCGCCACCTTGGTCAACGCCTTCTTCCAGCTGATCTGGGCCGACTTCCGACTCCCGGTCATCGGGCACTTCGCGCCCTTCGAGTGGCTCATCGAGCTCTTCGCCGTGATGGGGTTCATCGGCATCGTCGTGCTCATCATCGTCCGCCAGCTCAACCACCCCCGCAGCGCGGAGGGTGCCCGCGGGCGGCGCAGCCGGTTCTACGGGTCGACCTGGTGGCAGGCGTACTACGTCGAGTTCACCATCCTCGTCGTCATGATCTGCATCATCTCGTTGCGCACCCAGGAGGCCGCGCTCATCCAGCGGATCGAGCCAGGGACGAATATCGGGCTGCACTTCCCGCTGACCGGCTGGGCCCGGGGCATCTGGGGCGGGCTGTCGGAGCAGTGGCTGCGCGAGTCGATCTATGTCGTCGCCGCGGTGAAGATCCTCACCTCGTTCGCCTGGATGATCACCGTCTCGCTCCAGCCGACGATGGGCGTCGCGTGGCACCGCTTCCTCGCCTTCGTCAACATCTGGTTCAAGCGCAACGCGGACGGCCGCACCGCGCTCGGCGCGCTCAAGCCGATGACCATCGGTGGCGAGCCGCTCGACTTCGAAAAGCTCGACGAGCTCGACGAGAGCGCCGCCCTCGGCGTGGGCAAGGCCGAGCATTTCTCCTGGAAGGACCTCCTCGACGTCACGACCTGCACCGAGTGCGGTCGCTGCCAGAGCCAATGCCCGGCCTGGAACACCGACAAGCCGCTGTCCCCGAAGCTGCTCATGATGACGCTGCGCGACCACGCGCACGCCAAGGCGCCATACCTCATGGCGACCGCGGAGGAGCGCGAGGACCTGCCCGCGCACGTCGTCAAGCTCGCCGACATCCCGCTCATCGGTGACACCGGCTACGACCACGACCACCCGCTGCGGGCGTACGACGCGATGGGGCCCGAGGCGGTCATCGACGCCGACGTCCTGTGGTCCTGCACCACCTGCGGCGCCTGTGTCGAACAGTGCCCGGTCGACATCGAGCACGTCGACCACATCGTCGACATGCGCCGCTACCAGGTGCTCCTCGAGTCGGCCTTCCCCAGCGAGCTCAACGGCCTGTTCCGCAACCTCGAGCAGAAGCAGAACCCCTGGGGTATGGCGCCGCGCGCCCGGATGGACTGGGCCAAGGGCCTGCCCTTCGAGGTCCCGGTCTTCGGCGCCGACGTCGAGGACATGGCCGAGGTCGACTACCTCTTCTGGGTCGGCTGTGCCGGGGCCTTCGAGGACCGCGCGAAAAAGACCTCCCGGGCGGTCGCCGAGCTGCTTCACACGGCGGGGGTCACTTTCGCCGTGCTCGGCGACTCCGAGGCGTGCACGGGTGACTCGGCCCGCCGCTCAGGCAACGAGATGCTCTTCCAGATGCTCGCGCAGGGCAATGTCGAGATGCTCAACGAGATCGGCGCGACGAAGATCGTCGTCACCTGCGCGCACTGCTTCAACACCTTGCGCAACGAGTACCCCCAGCTCGGCGGCCACTACGAGGTCGTCCACCACACCGAGCTGCTCAACTCCCTCGTCAAGGCCGGCAAGCTCGTCCCGGTCCGGCGCCCCGACCAGGTGTCGACGACGAAGGACGCCGCGTCGATGGCCGCCTCGGTGACCTACCACGACCCGTGCTATCTCGGCCGGCACAACCACGTGTACGCCCCGCCGCGTGAGCTGCTCGGCTCACTGCCCGGGGTGGCGTACAAGGAGATGGACCGCTCCGGCATCCGCTCGTTCTGCTGCGGCGCCGGCGGGGCACGGATGTGGATGGAGGAGAAGCTCGGGACGCGGATCAATATCAACCGCACCGAGGAGGCCCTCGCCACCGGCGCCCAGCGGATCGCCGTGGGCTGCCCGTTCTGCAAGGTCATGCTGACCGACGGCGTCAACGCCAAGGTCCAGGAGGGCGCCGCGGTCGAGGGTGCGGTCGAGGTCGTCGACATCGCCCAGATGCTGCTCGCCGCAGTCCGGCCCGAAGCCGACGCCGCTCCGGTGGGCGCTGCCGCGGAGTAACCCCGGCACGGCCGTCCCCATCGTCGGTTGAGGCGGTCGGTCGCAGCCTCGTCTCCCCCGGGTCGTCCACAGGGTTCGCGCGCGTCGTCCCGTCCTCCACAGGGCCGGGTCGCCGACATGATTCCGTATGCCGGTTCGGCATACCGTCGCGGGCATGATCGGCGGCGACCCCACCCACCTGGACGACCTGGCCCGGCAGCTGCGCGCCCTCGGCGCGGAGGTGGCCCAGGCGGCTGAGCGCATTGCCACGGGCGAGGGCGTCGCCTGGGCGAGCACCGCGGCCGAGAGCTTCCGCGACCGGCTGAGGTCCCACGGGCGCTGGGTGCTGAGCTGCCGGGACGAGGTGCTCGACGCGGCCGCCGCCTTCGCGGCCTTGGCGGACGCGCTGCGCCAGCGGCAGGCGGCCATTGCGGCAGCCGAGCACGCAGTCCTGGGCCTGCTCGCCCATGCTCGGGACACCATCGAGTCCCTCGTGGGGATCTCGCATGAGGAGCTCTCCGAGGCCGACCGTCACCGCCTCGCGACGGCGCACGAGGTCGTCGACCGGGTCGGGCGTCCGCCGCTCCGGGGGTCACCCGAGTGGCTCGACGTGGCCGCCTCGGTGCACGTCCGAGGCCACCATGGCTGACGGGCTGAGCATCAGCGGCGGCGCCGGCTCGGTCGCGGCCGCCCTCGACGACCTGGTCGCCGCGGCGGCCCTGCTGGACCGGGTGGGCGACGACCTGCGCGCGGTCGCCGGTCGGACCGCCGCTTTCGCGGTACGGCCCGAGGTGGCCCAGGCGGCACTGATCTGCCCGGTCGAGGCGTTTCGAGCCGAGACGGCTGTAGGCGCGAGCGCGCTCGGCCCATCCGGTGCCGGTGTCGTCGCGCTCGGGACCGAGGCCATCGGGCTGGTGGTCCGCGAGTCCGTGGCGACCTATCGGGAGGCGGACCGGCTCGCCACGCAGGCCGTCGAGTCGGTCCGGTGGACCGCTGGCCGGGCCGTGGGGGTGTGGGTGACCACGGAGGGTTTCCCGATCGTCGTCAGCGTCGGGCTCGGTTTGGGCGCCGCCGACCTGCTCACCGACGGCGCCGTCCACGAGGGGCTGCTGACGCAGCTCTACGACCATCCGTGGGTGACCGAGCAGCTCGTCGGCGCCACCCCCGCGGTGCTCGACGGGATGCTGACCGGCGTCTTTGGCCCCCACGGTTCCGATCTGCTCGGGCCGGCGGGTTGGCCCTCGGACGGTTTCGACGGCTTCCTCGACGCCCTGCTGGGGCTGGCCTCGGTCGGCGGGCTCTTGGTCGACAGCGGGCGGTTCGTCGTCCGCCCGGTGCGGGAGGGGCGCGCCAGATCTGAGACCGGGGACGGTCCCGTCGACACGCTCGCTGAGCTGCTCGGGGAGCAGGTCTACCTCGGCTCGGACGGGCACGACGGACTGCTCACAGTTCGTGAGGTGCGCCATCCGGATGGCACTCGCTCGTGGGTCGTCCAGATCCCAGGCACCCAGGACTGGTCACCGGTCCGCGGCACCTCCGCGCTCGACCTCACCAGCTCGGCGCGGCTCATGGCGCACGACCACTCCCAGCTGCTCGACTGCGTCGCGGCGGCCCTGGAGGCGGCCGGCGCGGGGCCGGCGGAGGACGTCATGCTCACCGGGCACAGCCTGGGCGGCATCGCCGCGGCCAGCCTGGCCGCCGACACCGGGTTCACCTCGAGGTTCCACGTGACGAGCGTGGTGACGGCCGGCTCCCCGATCGCGCGGATCGACGTCCCGGCCTCGGTCACGGTGCTCTCGCTGGAGCACGAACAGGATGTCGTGCCGATGCTCGACGGGCGGCGCAACGAGGACTCGGCGGCCTGGGTCACCGTGCGCCGTGACCTTGCGGGCGGGGACGGTTCGGTCGGCGGCTCAGGTGACTTCCTCGTCGCTCACGACGCCGCGACATATGCCGACACCGCCACCCTCGTGGACGGGTCCACGGACCGCAGCGTGCTCCGGTGGCGGGAGTCCATGGCTGAGTTCTTCGACCCGAGCGACCAGCACACCACGCACTACGTCATGACGCGGGCCGCCTGATGACTGGTTGCGGTTCGGGGCCCCCTCGGGCCGAGCCGCGCGAGGGCACGAGTGGCCCGGAACCCCTTAGAGCGGGGTCTTGTGGAAGTTCTGGAACGACCTGCTGGCGGTCGGTCCGCGCTGGCCCTGGTAATGGGATCCGTAGGCCTTCGACCCGTAGGGGTTCTCCGCCGCCGAGGAGAGGCGGAAGAAGCACAGCTGCCCGATCTTCATCCCGGGGTAGAGCATGATCGGCAGCGTCGCGACATTGGACAGCTCTAAGGTGACATGCCCCGAGAACCCGGGGTCGACGAAGCCGGCCGTCGCGTGGGTGAGCAGCCCGAGCCGGCCCAGGCTCGACTTCCCTTCGACCCGAGCGGCGAGGTCGTCCGGCAGGCTGACCGCCTCGAGGGTCGAGCCGAGGACGAACTCCCCCGGGTGCAGGACGAAGCCCTCGTCGTCGCTGCCCACCTCGACCAGACGGGTGAGGTCCGGCTGCTCCTGGGCCGGGTCGATATAGGGATACCGGTGGTTGTCGAAGAGCCGGAAGTACTTGTCCAGCCGGACGTCGATGCTCGACGGCTGCACCATCGAGGCGTCCCAGGGGTCGAGGACGACCCGTCCTGAGGCGATCTCGGCTCGGATGTCCCTGTCGGAGAGCAGCACGGACTCAGGTTAGCGCCCGGCAGGACCGCGGCGGGACGGCCGCCGCCGGCGGCTGAGACACTCGTGACGTCATACTGGTGTTGACAGTGACGTCACTTTGACGTCATAGTGGTGCGCATGGACCTCACCCCGTATGTCGACCGGCTTCGCCAAGAGCTCATGGCGGTCACCGACGCCGCGGCACCCGAGGTCCGAGCTGCCGCCGAACGGGTCACGATGGCCCTCGACCCGGCGGTTCGCATGACGATGCTCGAGCTGCTCTCCCAGGCCGCTGCCGAGATCACCACCCTGGTCCCGAGCGGCTCGGTCGACGTCCGGCTCCGGGGCCGCGACGCCGAGTTCGTCGTCGACGTCCCACCGCCGACGGCGCAGTTCAGCACTCCCGGCCCGGAGGACGCCGTCGACGCGTCCGACCTGCCAGAGGGCGAGACAGACAGCGACGTCGTTCGGATCACCGTCCGGATACCTGAGTCGGTCAAGGTTCGGGCGGAGGAGCTCGCCGCGAAGAGCGGCCGCAGCCTCAACGCCTGGATCGTCACGGCCCTGCGCGCCGCGACCCGCGAGCGCAGTGGGCCACACTTCGAGTTCGACATCGACCTCGGCCGGTTCGGGCGCACCACCGACCAAGGCCGCGCCACCGGCCGCCAGCTCTCCGGCTGGCTCTGACCCACACGTCACCACCCCACCGTCACTGCCAGGTGACGTCATCGCGCCATGCCCGAGGAGGCAGCCATGATCCGCACCTTCGACACCCCCGAGCCGGTCGACCTGTTCGTCGAGATCCACAACGGCGACATCACCGTCCGGGCGTCCGACACCCGCACCACCACGATCGAGGTGGTCGGCGACGAGACCGACATCCGGGTCGAGCACGATGGGTCCGCTGTCCGCGTCATCGGCCCGAAGGTCAGCGGCCTCGGCTTCTTCCGCCGCACTGTCGGTGCCACCATCCGGGCGACCGTCCCGGCGACCAGCAGCGCCGTCATCCGTACCGCGTCCGCCGACTGCACCCTGGCTGGAGACCTGCGGTCCATCGACGTCCGCAGCGCCTCGGGCGATATCGTCACGACCGGTCGCCCCGGCGCGCTCACCCTCCTCTCCGGGTCCGGCGACCTCTCGATCGAGGCGTACACCGTCTCGCTCTCGGCGACGACCGGCTCCGGCGACGTCACGATCGCCAGCGCCGACCAGCCATGCCAGGTCAAAGCGGGCTCCGGCGACGTCCTCGTCCACGGCTCGGCCGCGGACCTCGACGTGGGGACCGGCTCTGGCGATGTGACCCTGGCCAGCGTGGCCGGCGGCCGGGTCCGGGTCCGCGCCGGCTCGGGCGACCTGCGCGTCGCGGTCCAGGACGGCATACCGGTATGGACGCAGGTGAGCGCGCTCGGTGACGTGACCAACCGGCTCACCCCGCGCGGGACGCCACAAGACGGGCAAGGTCATGTCGAGCTGCGCGCCCAGGTCGGCAGCGGTGACGTCACGTTGGCCGATGCGCCGAGGGGGGACCGTGCGTAAGGCATTCGGCTACCCCGGCTTCACCCGGCTCTTCGTCGGCATCACCGTGTCCGCCTTCGGCGACTCGGTCATGCTGCTCGTCCTCAGCATCTGGGTGAAGACACTGACCGGGTCGAACGCCGCGGCCGGCATCACCTTCTTCTTCATGCTCGCCGCCTCGCTCTTCGCCCCGGCGCTTGGCGTCTGGGTGGACCGGGTCCGCCGCCGCCCGATGCTCGTCTGGGGGCACGTGGCCTCCGCGCTCATCGTCGTGCCGCTGTTCTTCGTCACCGACGCCTCGCACGTCTGGCTGATCTGGGCGGTCGCCTTCCTCTACGGGGTGTCCTTCATCGTCTTGCCGGCGGCGCTCAACGGGCTGCTCAAGGAGCTGCTGCCGGAGGACCTGCTCGCCGAGGCGAACGGCGCCATGCAGGCGACCCGAGAGAGCTTCCGTCTCGGCGGGCCGCTGCTCGGGGCGATCCTGTTCGCCTGGCTCGGCGCGTGGCCGGTGGTCCTCATCGACATCGTCTCCTTCGTCGTCGGGGCTGCGCTCATCGCGGGAGTTCGGGTCACCGAAGCCGCGCCGGTCCGCGGGGCCAGCCACCTCTGGCACGAGCTCACCGCCGGGGTCCGCTCGCTGGCCCAGGACCTGGTGATGCGCCACGTGCTCGTCGGCTTCGTCCTCACCTTGGTCGTCATCGGCTTCGCCGAGACCTCCCTGTATGCCGTCCTCGACGCCTATGGCAAGCCGCCGACCTTCGTTGCCGTGGTCTCGACGATCCAGGGTGTCGGGGCCGTCGCCGCGGGTCTGCTGTCGAGCCGCATCATCGGGGCGATCGGCGAGGTCGCCACCATGGTCGTCGGCTTTGTCGTCCTCGCCGCCGGGCTCGGTGTCGTCGCCGCGACCGGGGCATTGTGGGTCATGCTCGCCGGCTGCGCGGTCATCGGCCTGGCCCTGCCCCCGCTCTTCGTCGGGTTCACCACCTTGCTCCAGAAGCGCACCCCGCAGGAGGTCATGGGCCGAGCGTCGATGGCTGTCGAGGTCGTCATGAGCACGCCTCAGGCCCTCTCGATGGCCATCGGGGCGGCTCTGGTGGCGATCGTCAGCTACCGGGTGATCTTCCTCATCATGGCGGTCGCCGCGGTCGCGAGCGCCTCCTACATCACGGCAACGCTGAGCGGCCAGATCCGCGCCGACCGACGCGCCGTCACTGCGGCTGCCGCACCAGAACCTGTAGCGAGCCGTCCGTCAGCGCAATGAGCGTGAGCGGCGGATGGCGCTGGAGTGCGATGCACGGACCGGATTCGGCTAGACTCGTCTGCGCGCCGTGAGGCGCACGCGGGTGTAGTTCAATGGCAGAACATCAGCTTCCCAAGCTGACAGTGCGAGTTCGATTCTCGTCACCCGCTCCACCCTGACCTGCGCAGACGTCGCGGCGCCTGGCCTGCGTACACACCGTGTACACCCCGTCACGATCGTCGGACCGTGCCGCGTCGCGTCACGCGGTCGGGACGGGTCGGCTGGTCTCCGGGTCGTTGAGGATCAGCGTGTTCCCGCGCACCAGACCGGGCAGATGGACGACATGCTTCGGGGCAGCGACCTGACCGCTCCCCTGAAGCGAGCCGCCGTCCCCGACGACGATCGTCGCGATATTGCCCAACGACTCGGCGCCAGGGTCGGTGCTGTAGTACCGGGAGTGGTCGTCGGCACTGCGCCAGGCCCGGTCCGGGTGCTCAGCGTGGAAGCGCGTGCCGCCGAAGCCCTCCTCGGCCGGGTTGGTCCCCAGCGTGTCGAACTCGGTCGCGACGAGGTCGCCGCTGGCGCTGCCGACATACACCTGGTTCTCACGCAGGTGGAGGTCCGCATAGGTGACGGCCCCGCCACCCACGCCGGGTGAGCCGAGGAGGATGACCTGGTCGACGAGGGGGGCCAGGCCCTTGTCCTGCAGCGCCAGGCCGGCGGTCGTCGAGCCGTACGAGTGGGCGACGACGGTCAGGCGGGCGCCGGAGTCGGTCACCGAGGTGGCCCGCAGCGCGGCGACATCGCCGGTCAGCAGCTGCGCCCCGGCCTCGGCCTTGATCTGGAAGGGCACGGTGAGCCACTCGGGGGCGTCATACCCCTGCCAGGCGATGACCGCGGTGCGCGCATTCGGGTCGAGTGCGCCGGCGCTGGAGTAGAGGTTCGACGCGTCGGCACCGATCTGGTCCATCTTCGACACGCGCGACTCCAGCCCCGGGACACAGATGGCGACATTGTCGGCCAGGTCGGGGTTGCCGAAGGAGATCGCGGCGCGCCCCTCGTGCCCGTATGCCGTGGCGTCGTAGGCGAGCAGGTAGCTGTCGTCGCGGTGCAGGTCGAGAGTGGCCGCGACGGACAGCGCATCGGCGTACACCTCGAGGTCCTTGTCGACCGTCGGGTTGAACACGAGCCCGGCACTGTCGTCGACGGTGTAGATGCCCAGGGAGATCTTCTGGTCCAGCGTCAGCGAGCGGTAGTCGGTCGGCGGCGGGATGACGCCGTGGCCAATGCAGTACGCCCGCCAGGCGGCGAGGTCGCGGCCGAGCAGCTCGCGGTTCGCCGTGTCCCGGTCCCCGGCCGGTATGCCGCCGAGGCTCCCGAAGCGGGCAGGGTCCTGGCGCAGCAGCGCAGCCCGCTCGGCCGCGGACAGCCCGGCCCACAGCCGCGCCACGGCCGCCGGGTCGGTCGGCATCGACGAGTACCCGAGGCGGGCCAGGGCCGCGGTGAGCCCGGCGGGCGGCAGCAGGGCCAGGCTCGCACCGAGGACCGAGGCGCCGAAGAGGGTGTCGCCCGGGCGGGCGTCGGACGCGACCAGATAGGGCGCGACGATGGCCCGCAGCGCGGTGGAGCAGTGGTCGGCGTCGTTGCAGAGCCGCCGGATCACCATCGTGTATGCCGCGTCGATATCCCGCAGCGAGGTGAACCCGACCCGGGCCGCGACGCTGCGGTACTGGGAGTACGCCCGGTCGTAGGCGATCGCCATCCGTGGGGTGTCGGGTTCGGCATACTCGCGAACCGCGGCCAGCGCCGAGGACAGCGCGTCATAGGCGTCGTTGAGGTCGTCGATCTGGGCCGAGGCGGCGCGCAGCCGCTGGGCGTAGGTGTCGAACGCCCCTGAGGCGCGGGTCAGCGACGGGTCGATCGTCGCGACAGCGGCGTGGACCTTCGCCGCGTCGGTGCTCGCGGCGTCGCCCGCACCGCCGCGCGACCAGGCCGAGCGGAGCGTGGGCAGCAAGCGGCCGACGTCGCGGGCGAGTCCGTCGGCGGTGCGGCCCACGGCGGCCAGCTCGGTGCACAGCGCCAGGACCGAGCCGGGCTGGTCGGCGGTGAACCGGTAATGGCCCGGCATCAGATCGTCCCCGCCCCGAGCCCTCGGCGGGCCCGCTGCTCGGCGAGCTCGTCGGCCCGGTCCATCGCCTCGGCGGAGGCGTCCAAGGCCCCCCCGAGCGAGACCAGCTCGGCGGCCAGGGAGCGCGCGGTGTCGTGCCAGAGGGCGACGAACTGCTCCAGGGCCGGCGCCACGGTGATCGCCGTACGTGGCAGCCGGACCGGGTCGAGCTGGCGGTCCACCTCACGGGCCGCCGCCGACAGCGCGGCGACACTGCGTCCCACCGAACGGACCCCAGCGGTGTCGATGTCCACGGCATACATGGGCCTTGCCCTCCTCCCGAGCGTCGTCGCGCCGAGCATCGCACCGCGGCGGGCCGCGCTCAACTCGCTATCCACAGCCCCTGTGGATAACTCATGCCACGGCGGGTCGGCGGGCGTCGACCCGGGAGTCAGAGCCACCTGGATGGGCGGACGAGAGGCACGGCATACCTCGGCGGGACGTTCGCCGGTTGCATTTGGCTACTCGCGGGTAGGACCATGGAAGTTACCGGCGAGTAACGCAGGCGACGACGCCTGCCCGGCAGACGACTGAAGGGGCACTCATGGGCCACTACAAGAGCAACGTCCGTGACCTCGAGTTCAACCTCTTCGAGGTCTTCAACCGCCAGGAGATCCTCGGCAAGGGCATCTACGAGGACCTCGACGAAGAGGCCGCGCGGGACATGCTCCACCAGATCAAGGAGCTCGCCGAGGGGCCGCTGGCCGACTCCTTCGTCGAGGCCGACCGCCAGCCGCCGAAGTTCGACCCGGAGACCAACACCGTGGTCATCCCGGCGGCCTTCAAGAAGTCCTACAAGGCCTTCCTCGACTCCGAGGTCTGGCGCATCGACATCCCGACCGAGATCGGTGGCATCGCCGCCCCGATGTCGCTGAGGTGGGCGCTGCTCGAGATGATCCTCGGCGCGAACCCGGCGATCCACCTTTACGGCTCGTCCTTCGCCATGGGCCAGGTGCTCTACCGGCTCGGCAACGCCGACCAGAAGACGATGGCGGCATACCTCGCCGAGAAGAACTGGGGCGCGACGATGGTGCTGACCGAGCCCGACGCGGGCTCGGACGTCGGCTCGGGGCGCACCAAGGCAGTGCAGCAGCCCGACGGGACGTGGCACATCACCGGCGTCAAACGGTTCATCACCTCGGCCGAGTCGGACATGGTCGAGAACGTCATCCACATGGTGTTGGCCCGTCCCGAGGGCGCCGGCCCCGGCACCAAGGGACTGTCGCTCTTTGTCGTACCGAAATACCACGTCGACCTCGCCACCGGTGAGCTCGGCGAGCGCAACGGTGCCTATGTCACCAATGTCGAGGACAAGATGGGCATCAAGGTCTCGACGACCTGCGAGGTCCGCTTCGGCGAGAAGCACCCAGCCGTCGGCACCCTGCTCGGCGACGTCCACGACGGCATCGCCCAGATGTTCCACATCATCGAGGGCGCCCGGATGATGGTCGGCACCAAGGCCATGGCGACCCTCTCGACCGGCTACCTCAACGCGCTCGCGTACGCCAAAGAGCGGGTCCAGGGCGCCGACCTCACGACCCCGGCCAAGGACGCGCCGCGCGTGACGATCACCCACCACCCGGACGTGCGCCGCTCGCTCATGCTCCAGAAGGCGTATGCCGAGGGCCTGCGCGCGCTGGTCTGCTACACCGCGACCCAGCAGGACGCCGTCGCGATGGCCCAGGCCGCGAACGGGTGGGCGCACCTCGACCCGTCCTCGCCGGCGGCGATGGCCGAGAAGGTCAACGACCTGCTGCTGCCGATCGTCAAGGGCTTCGGGTCCGAGCGGGCCTGGACGCTGCTGGGCACCGAGTCGCTGCAGACCTTCGGCGGGTCCGGATTCCTCCGGGACTACCCGATCGAGCAGTACGTCCGGGACGCGAAGATCGACACGCTCTACGAGGGCACGACGGCGATCCAGGGCCTGGACTTCTTCTTCCGCAAGATCGTCAAGGACAAGGGCGCTGCGCTGACCTATATCGCGGGCCAGATCACCGAGTTCGTCAAGGGCGGCGACGGCTCGCCGTCGTCCTTGCAGCGCGAGCGTGAGCTGCTCGGGCAGGGCCTCGAGGACGTCCAGGGCATGCTCGGCTTCATGGTCGGGACGCTGATGCAGTCCGACCCGCGGATGGGCGGCGAGGTGACCAACCTCTACAAAGTCGGGCAGAACACCAGCCGGCTGCTGCTGGCCGCCGGTGACGTCATCATCGGGTGGCTGCTCATGCGGCAGGCCGAGATCGCCCAGGCGGCGCTGGACACCCGCGGCGAGTCGATGTCCGCGGCCGACACGAGCTTCTACACCGGCAAGGTGGCCGCGGCCTCGTTCTTCTGCCGGACCGTGCTGCCGCGGATCACCGCCGACCGCGCGATCGCCGAGGCGACCGACAACGCCCTCATGGTTGTGCCGGAGGACGCCTTCTAACCTGTGGAAAACCTGCAAAGACACACCTTTAGAACCCTTGTAAAGGTGTGTCTTTGCGGTTTATCCACAGGGTGGGGATAACTGTTGACGAAGTCTTGGATCCGGCGAAGCAACCATTTGGCCGCGAACGGCGTCATGGTCGGTAGGGGACGTCTCGGCTGCCCCTCGGGTGGCCCCTCCCCACCCGCGCTTGCTTGACCGGCCGGAAGGTTGAGTCGTGTCTCGACGTCATGTCGTCGCCCCTCTGTCTGCCTTGTCCCTCGCCCTAGCCCTCGCCGGGCTCACTGCCCCCGCTGTCGCCGCCCCCGCTCTGACCGCCCCTCGAGCCGCTTCACCGGGTCCCTCGACCCTGGGGCGCGCCGTCGCACAGCCCGCCGCACTCGCGGTCGCCGCAGACCCCACGTCCCGAGCCGACGCCGCGACCGGCCCGCAACGGGTCCGCATCCTCGGCGGAGATGTCGTCTCGGTCGTGCGAACCCCCACCGGGCGGGCGGCCCCCCGGGTCAGCAGCATCAGCGGGTCGGCCGTGACCGTCATCACCACCCCGACGACGACCTTCGCCTTCCCCCTGGCGCTGACCACGGTCCTCGGCGTGCGGCTCGACCCCTCGCTGTTCGACGTGTTTGCGCTGACCTCCGCCGGGCCGTCCGGCCTTCCCGTCACGGTGACCTACACCAGCACCTCCGCACCCACGGCCGTACCCGGTGTGGAGATCCTCAGCCGCTCGGGGCTCATCGCCACGGGTCGGGTCACGCCGTCCAGCAGTGCCGCGCTCGGGGTGGCACTGCGGACGGCGTCGGCCACCACCCTTTTCGGCTCGGTCGCCAAGATCACCGCAGCGTCGAGCGGTGGCGTGCAGCCCCAGTTCCCGATGTTCACTCTCACCGTCAACGCCACCGCCGCCAACGGTAAGGCCATGAACAACGGCATCGTCGCCGTCGTCAACATGGAGGAGATGGCGAGGTATGTCGGCATAGCCTTCGTCTCCAGGGGCGTCGCCAGGGTGAGTGTCCCGGCCGGCACCTATGCCCTGGTGGCCAGTGCCCCGGATCCGGTCACACCCAACCGCGTGCAACTGGCCGTTCGCACCGACGTCCCGGTCGCGGGAGCCACCTCGGCCACCGTCGACGCGAGGACCGCGACCGTCCCGGTGCGTCTTTCCACGCCCCGACCCGCGACGCTCGGTGCCCTCGCCTATAGCGCGACCCTGACCGACGCCGCTCAGCTCGACACCTTCGGTGCCACGGTCTTCGGCTTCGGCGATATCGACTTGCGCGTCAGCCCAGTCGCTCCGCCGCGGGTCGGAAGCCTGGACTGGTCTGCGCTGGCCCATCTGGACTCACCCACCGGCGCTGCGCCCTACACCTATGACGTGGCGCGAATCGGCACCGGGGGGATCCCCGGCTCACTGACCTTCCTCACCCGCGCTGCGGACCTCACGGCAGTGAGAGCGTCGTACTCCTCGCCGGCACCCGCCCTTGGCATGCCAGGTCGCGCGTTCATCGGGAGCTACGGCGGGGGCGGGTTCGCGATGTCGGTGCCCGTACCGCTGGAGCGAACCGAGTATGTCGCCGCCCCTCCGGGCACCGTGGTCGCCGACGACTACTTCGCCGAGATCGATCCCGACACCTTCGCGTTCTACGGCTACCTCAGCGCTGGGCCGTGGACACCACAGCCTGGGACCAGCAGGGCCCAGACGTGGAACAAGGCACCTCTGACACCCCGGCTCTCGGAGGTGGCCTCGGTGTTCGGCCCGACTCTGTGCCCAGCGTGCGTCGTCGGCGACGAGCTCACCGTGGTGGCCCACCCGTTCAGCGACGCCGAACCCACCCATATCGGCGCACCAGACCCAATCAACGACAGTCCGCGTGCGGTCGCGTCCTGGAAGGTGGCCTTCGACGGGTTCGTTGTCGGGTCCGGGGATGGGCAGCTCGCCGCGACCATGGGTGGGGCCTCCACGGCATCCACGGTGTCGATCGACTACACGACCGATGGGCGGGTCAGCGGCGCCAAGACTCCTAGCCACACCGTGACCCACTGGGATACCCCGCTCACCGCGGCCACCAAGCCCGCCCCGTTCGACTGGCAGTGCGCGGCACAGATGGGCGCAGATCCTGCCGGGTGCCGGGTACTTCCCCTGATGACAGTCCGCTACCAGATACCGACCGACCTCTCCGGGCGGCTCGCTGCTGGGACGACCCGTGCTCGGCTGCTCGTCAGCCATGTCAACGCCGCCCAACCGATCACGGTCTCCACCCCCGCGATGTTCGTCTCCTTCGACGGCGGTGGAACCTGGCAGCGGACCGGCGTCATCTCCGAAGGGTCGGGCAACTTCACTGTCACGTTCACGACCCCACCAGCCTCACCGACGACGAAACCGGCGAGGTTCAAGGTCTCCATCAGCGACGCTGTCGGTGGGCACTTCACCGAACTCGTCACCGCCGCCTTCACGGTCCGCTGACCGATGGCGCACTCATCTGCTCCGAAAGGGAACGCGCTCATGGCACTGTCCGTTCGCCGGACCACACTCAGCCTGTTCACGCTGATCGCGCTCGCGGTCACACCACTGCTGCCCGGACCCGCGGTCGCCGCGGAGACATCGAGGGCTAGCGGCTCACCCGCGCTCACCGCGGCCCAGCCGGTCTCCGCCGCCCCGACCACGGCTGGCCCGAGGACTCAGGACGTGTGCGGGGCCACCACGATCGGGAAGGCCCGGTGCCTGGCCAAGGTCCGTACCGACGCTGCCGCCGCACCACGCCAGATCCGCACGGCCGCGGGGACCCTGACCACGCCGAGCGGCTATGGCCCGGCCGAACTTCGCGCGGCATACAAGCTCCCGGCAGTAGGCGCGAGATCGCTGGTCGCGGTCGTCATCGCCTTCGACGTCCCCAACGCCGAAGCCGACCTCGCGACCTACCGCTCGACCTTTGGCCTGCCCGCGTGCACCTCAGCGAACGGCTGCTTCCGCAAGGTCAACCAGAACGGCGACCCCGGCCCCTATCCGGCCCCCGACGGTGGCTGGGCCCTGGAAGGATCCTTGGACCTGCAGATGGTCTCCGCCGGATGCCCGTCCTGCACGATCCTGCTCGTCACCGCGCAGACCAACAACTTCGTCGATCTCGCCGCGGCCACCCGCACCGCGACCCGGCTGGGCGCCACCGTCATCTCGCACAGCTATGGCGGCAATGAGTGGGGCGGCATGTGGTCCTTCGCGTCGGTCTATAACCAGCCCGGCGCCATCTCGGTGGCGTCCTCCGGCGACTACGGTTTCACCGCGGCCTTGGCTCCGGCCGTCCTGCCCGGCGTCCTCGGGGTCGGCGGAACCAGCTTGTTCCGTGCCCCGAACGTGCGGGGCTGGACCGAGGACGTGTGGTCCGGGGCAGGCAGCTCCTGCTCGGCTTATGTCGCCAAACCTGCCCACCAGACCGACCCGAACTGTCAGATGCGCACTGTCTCGGACCTGTCTGCCGTTGCCGACCCCGCCACTGGCGTCGCGGTCTACGACAGCTACCCCAACCCCTTCGGCATCCCGCCGGGCTGGCTGGTCCTCGGTGGGACGAGCGCCTCGGCGCCCCTGATCGCCGGCATGATCGGGTCCAAGGGCAATGGCTCGACGTACCGGCCGGGCCAGGCGTACAAGAAGCCGTGGGCGTTCTACGACGTCATCGGTGGCTCGAACGGCTTCTGCGGGGGCGACTACCTCTGCACCGGCCTCAAGGGGTATGACGCCCCCTCGGGTCTGGGCTCGCCGAAGGGCCTCAACGGGCTCTGAGGACTCGACGCCGTGGTCGTCCGGCTGCGCTGGCCCGCTTGATACGGGCTAGCGCAGTCGGACCACGTGAAGGCCAGGCGCGCCACCGCGTGAGCCGAGCTCGGCCAGCGCCCGGCCCGCCTCGTCGAGACTGATGACACGGCCGACGAGCCGGCCGGGGTCGAGTGCGCCGGAGGCGAGCAGGTCCATCATCGGGGGGTAGCCGGCGGCCGCGAGGCCGTGCGATCCGAGGATCTCGAGCTCACGCGCCACCACCGGCCCCATGGCGACCGGCAGGACCGCGTCGGCGGCGAGGAGCAGGCCGACCTGGACGTGCCGACCGCGCTGTCGGAGTCCGCCGATCGAGGCGAGCGCTGTGGCGGTGGACCCGAAGGCGTCGATGCTGACGTGGGCGCCGCCCTCGGTTGCGTCGATGACCCGGCGTGCGACCAGGGTCGGGTCGTCTTTATCGGTTGTCCGTATGATGACCTCCGCGCCGAGGTCGCCGGCCTGGTCGAGGGCGGCTTGGGAGACGTCGACGGCAACAACTCGAGCGCCGAGCGCCATACCGATCATCACCGCCGACAGACCTACGCCGCCCGCGCCGTGGACGACGAGCCACTCTCCGCTGGTCAGGCGTCCCCGCCCGACGAGGGCGCCGAAGGCGGTGGCGAACCGGCAGCCGAGCGCGGCCGCGTCGACCGCGGTGACCGTGCCCGGGAGGGCGATGAGGTTCGAGTCCGCGGCGTGCAGGGCCACCCGGTCAGCGAAGGAGCCCCAGTGGGTGAACCCGGGCTGTGTCTGGTTCGGGCAGACCTGGGAGTTCCCGGCGCGGCATACGAGGCAGGTGCCGCAACCACAGGCGAAGGGGACGGTGACCCGGTCGCCGACCCGCCACCTGGTGACATCGGGGCCGACCTCGGCGATCGAGCCGGCCAGCTCATGACCGGGGACGTGCGGGAGGGCGACCGGGTCGTGGCCCATCCAGGCGTGCCAGTCGCTGCGGCAGACCCCGGTCGCCTCGACGGCGACGACGACGCCGTCAGCCGGACAGCGCGGTTCGGGGACCTCCTGCAGGGTCGGCAGGGCGCCGTACTCCGAGTAGATCACTGCGCGCAAGGGTCAACCCTCCTCCTGTGGATAACCCCCCACCTTTCTGCAAAGACACACCTTTAGAACCGTTCTAAAGGTGTGTCTTTGCAGGAGGGGGTGTGGATAACCGGCGGTCGGCGAGGACGGGGAAGGCCGCTCGCCAGGCGGCGACCTGGGCGACGTCGAGGTCGACGACGAGAACCTCCTCGGCCTCGCCGGCCTCACCGAGCACCGTGCCGTCCGGCGCAACGACCTGCGAGCGACCGCCCATGCGCCCCCCGGCGTGCTCGCCGGCGGTGTTGCACGCGATGACGAAACACTGGTTCTCGACCGCCCGGGCCCGCCCGAGCAGCGACCAGTGCGCGACCCTAGCCGCCGGCCAGCACGAGCACAGCAGGAAGGCCGAGACCCCAAGGTCGAGCTGGGCCCGGTAGAGCTCGGGGAAGCGCAGGTCATAACACGTCGAGACCCCAGCCCGCATCGACACCCCCGCGCCTCGATCCGGCAGGTCCACGGTCACCAGGTCGGTCCCGGCGTCCATCAGCGCGGGCTCCCCCGCGCCGAACCCGAACCGGTGGATCTTGCGGTATGTCGCTGCCGGGCTCCCGTCCGCGGCGAAGAGCACCGAGGTGTTCCACAGCCCGCGGCCCTCGAGGCCGAGCTCACCGGAGGCCGGCCGCTCGACGATCGACCCGGCGTGGAGGAAGACCCCGGCCGACCGGGCCGCCGCCGCCATGGCGGACATGGTCGGTCCGTCGACCGGCTCGGCGCGGTCCAGCCAGCTCGGGTACGCGAAGCCGCCTGGCGCCCACAGCTCCGGCAACACGACGACATCGGCGCCGGCCTGGTCGCGCACCAGGGCACCCGCCCGCTCGACCCGTTCTGCGACCGGCTCGGCGTCGTCATACCCGAGTTGGATCAGCGCAACCCTCACGACGACGCACCGCCGCCACGGCCACCCACGCCGCCGCCACCGCCACGGCCACCCACGCCGCCGCCGGCACCCCCGGAACCCGAGCTCTCACCCGAGGAGGTCCGCGACCCCGACATCCGGGCGTCCCGAGCATCCCGCACCGCCTGGGCCTGCTCGGCCTCGTAGGCCGCCACCCGGGCATCCTCTGCGGCCAGCCGCGCCAGCTCGGCGTTATAGGCGGCCAGGTCCGCATCGCCGTCCCGGTCGGCCTGACGGTCGTGCCGTCGCGCCTCTGCCTCGTCGCTGCGCATCCACGACAGCGTGACGAGCAGGGCGAGGAAGAGCGAGGGCACCTCCCCGACGCCCCACGCGATCGCGCCGGCCTGATGCTGGTCGTCGAGCGGGTTGGGGATCCACGGGATGTTCAGCGGCTCGAAGAAGGAGGGCACGAGCAGGGTCGACGACCCGGTCAGCGCCACTCCGAAGAAGGCGTGGAAGCCGATCGTCGCGAAGAGCATCAACAGCCGGTATGACGCCGGCCACTTCGGCGGGCCGGGGTCCGCCCCGATGAGGACCCAGGCGAAGAGGTAGCCGCTCATGACGAAGTGGATGACCATCGCGACGTGCCCCACGTGCGCGCGCAGCGCCAGCTCGAACAGCGGCGTGTAGTAGAAGACGACCATGCTGAAGAAGAACAGACAGCTGGCGACGATGGGGTTGGCGAGGATGGTCATATAGCGCGAATGGACGAACCCGAGGAGGATCTCGCGCGGACCGAGCGTGCCATCCGTCCGCGGGTGCAGCACCCGGATGACCAGGAGGATCGGGGTCCCCAGCACGAGCAGGATCGGCGAGACCATCGCCATGAACATGTGCTCGATCATGTGCCAGGCGAAGGAGACCCGGCCGTAGATGCCCGGCGACCCGCTCGAGGCCCAGACGAAGACGAGGCAGCCGAGGAGCCAGGAGATGGTCCGCCCGATCGGCCAGCGGTCACCGCGGCGCCAGAGCCGGACGACCGCGCCGAGGTAGAGCAGGGCCGCGACGACCCCGGCGGTTCCCCAGAGCCAGTCCCACCGCCAGGCGGTCAGCCAGGTCAGTGACTCCGGTGCCGGCGGGGCCGCGAAGCCGGTGAAGGCGTCGACGATGGTCGGCTGCGCCTGCGGGGTGTCGGGGACCGGCGGGGCCGCCCGGGTCAGCGCCACGGCCGCGCCGAAGGCGACCCCCATCAGGGCCATCTCGACCAGGGCAAGCCGGGCGAACAGCCGCCCCGAGGCCGGCGACAGGCCGAGCGCGTGGACCACCCGGGCCCGCATCGCGAACCCGGCGAGCCCCAGCAGACCGAGCGCGACCACCTTGGTGAGCAGGACGGCGCCATACGTGGTCGAGAAGCCGGCCAGCGAGCCCAGCCGCACCCAGCCGTTGACCGCCCCCGAGAGCAGGACGGTGAGGAAGCACCACCCGGCCACGACGGAGTACCGCCGGACGGCGACAGGCAGGTCCTTGCCCACCATCGGGCGTATGACGGCCAGCGCCATCAGCCCGCCGACCCAGACCGCCGCGCCGAGGAGGTGGAAGCCGATCGTGTTGACTGCCGTCTCATGGTCGACCGCCCCTGAGGAGTGCCCGGCGAGGGCGAGCTCGAGCAGACCCAGGGCGGCAAAGACGCCCGCAGCGGTCACACCGACCCGGGACGTCGCGATGACGAGGAAGGTCACCGCGACCCAGACGAGGGCGACGCTGACCAGGCCGATCCGGGTGACGTCGACCGACCACACGAAGGTCTGGAGCTGCGACAGGAAGCCGGGGCCCCCCACGGCGGTTCCGGAGATGTCCGAGAAGGTGAGGACGACCCCGACCAGCCCCGCGAGCGCCCAGACCGACCCGGACCAGACGGCCAGCCGACGGATCCGGTGCAAACGACGCCCGAAGCTGGTCCCGGGGACGATCCCTACCGCGAGGAGGATCAGGCCGAGGGTCATGGCGGCCGCGAGGTCATGGACCACGCGGACGACCGGTTGGCCGTAGCGGACCAGGTCGCCGGGGTCGGTCAGGCCCGGTGGTGGTGGCACCAGCTGGCCGGTCGTGCGTGTCGCGAGGAGAACGGCCAGGAGCGCGGTCGCCGCAGCGAGCGCGGCGGGGACGAGGGCAAGCGGTGTCGCGGAACCGCGACCTGGACGGGGGTTGGACTCGAGGCGGGTGACCACAGGACCAGCCTAGGTACAGTGGCCCATGACCGTGGCACAAGGTGACCTGCCAGACGTCCACCCACCGACCACCATGGCCGAGCGAGTTGACGGCTTCGAGGCCTCGGTCCGGGCTCTCCTCGCGCTGGGGCGGGCCGCGACCCCGGACGAGCTGGGCCGAGCGACCGCGTGCCCGGGCTGGACCGTCCAGGACCAGCTCGCGCATGTCGCGGCGGTGGAGTCCCTCCTCGCCGGAGACCCGCAGCCTCAGGTCGACGTCCCGGACCATCCCTGGCTGCGCTCGCCGGTGGGCGCCTTCATCGAACAGGGCGTCGAGGCACGCCGTGGGCGCACCGCTGACGAGGTGCTCGATGAGCTCGAGGCGGTGCTCCCCCGGCGTGTGGCGGCGCTGCGGGCCCTCGACGATGACGCCGTGATCACCGGCCTGCTTGGCACGCCGGCCCCGGCCAAGGACGTCATGCGGATGCGCCTGACCGACGTGTGGTGCCATGAGCAGGATGTCCGCGAGGCGCTCGGGCGGCCCGGTGGGCTCGACTCGGTCGGATCGGCCGGCTTCGTCCATGTCGTGCTCGACTCGCTGCCGAGGATCGTCTCCCGCGGCGCCGGCATCGACCCGGGGACCACGGTGGTCGTCGAGGTCACCGGGCCGGTCCACGCGGTGCGCGCGGTGCGGGTCGAGGTCGGCGCCGACGGTCGCCCGACGGGGGTCGTCGTCGACCCCACCGCCGACGCCGCGGCAACTCGCCTGGTCATGGACACCCGCTCGTTCACCCGTCGCGGGGCCGGTCGGGTCAGCGCGCAGGACTGTCGGTATGCCGTCTCCGGCGATCCGCAGGTGGCGCGTCGAGTTGTCGAGGCGCTCCCGGTCACGCCGTAGACCCCGCCAAGGCCCCGCCCTTGGTAGCGTTCAGACGTCCGAGAACACACCTTCGCAGGGGGGGCCGTGAGCGACGCAGACCAGAGCGGACCGGTGGGTCCGGCTGCTGACTCCGGTCCGGCAGACCCGGGTCCGGCAGACTCCGGTCCGGCATACCCGGGTTCGGCATACCCGGCTCCTGGGCGGGACTACCCGGCACCTGGGCCGGGCTACCCGGCTCCCGGACCGGCATACCCGGCTCCTGGGCAGGGCAACCCGCCACCGACTCCCGCGTACCCCGGTCCCGGACCCAGCCACCAGGGGCCGATCACTGACGCACCGACCGCGCCGGTTCCGGTCCCCACGCCGACTGCGGCGCTGCCGACCCCGCCGGTCGCGGTCCCGCCACCACCGGCCGCAGCCCAGGTCGGTGACCGACCGGGGTACACGACCAAGCCCGGGATCGTGCCGCTGCGCCCGCTCGGCGTCGGGGAGATCCTCGATGGCGCCTTCCGGGCCTTCCGCCGCAGCCAGGGCTCCCTCCTCGCCATCTCGCTCATCGTCAACCTCATCGCCGCGATCCCGACGACGATCCTCGCCCTCATCGGGACGTCCCGGTTGCTTGTCATCGACGGCGACGAGGTCACTCTGGGCAAAGACTGGGCCGTCGGGGCACTCGCCCTGGGCGGGGTCGCCATCGTCTCCCTCCTGGTCAGCGTCACCTTGCCGGTCTTCGTGTCCCACGCCGTGGGGGAAGCAGTGCTCGGGCGCACCGTGACCCTCAGCCAGATCTGGGCGGCGGCGAGGGGGAAGCTGGGGCGAGCGATCCTCCTGGTGCTGCTTCTCGCCGCTTCCTGGCTGGTGGCCATGGTCGTCATCGCGCTGATCGCGAGCGTGAAGCAGCTCGAGGGGCTCGCGGTCCTGCTCATCCTCGTCTTGTTCGTCGTCGGAGTCTGGGTGTACGTCAGGCTGACCTTCGCCACGCCCGCGCTCGTCCTCGAGGACCTGCGGGTCATGGCGGCGATCCGTCGGAGCATGACCTTGACGAAGGGCCGGTGGTGGCGCACCCTCGGCGTCCTCCTGCTGAGCGGGATCGTCATCTCCATCATCAACCAGGTGCTCGAGGTCGGCCTGGGCTTCGCTTCAGGTGTGGTCATCGGCCTCACCATGCCCGCGAGCAGCCCCACGGCCACCCTGGTCGCCGAGGTCCTGGCCGCACTGCTCGCGTCCGCGGTGACTGCCCCCTTCGTCTCGGGGGTCATCTCGCTGCTCTATATCGACGCGCGAATCCGCAGCGAGGGCTTCGACCAGGTGCTGCTTCGCGCGACCAACCCCGGCTGGCACTGACGTGCTCCCACTGCTCCTGCGCGACCTCGACCCGGACGGGGCGACGGCGCACCAGTGGCTCACCGACGAGCTCGCCCGGCCGGAGTACCACCAGGGTCCCAACCCACTCCAGGCAGTACTGGGTTGGCTCGCGGACCGGTTGGGCTCGCTCTTCGGGACGGTGGGAGGGGGTTCCGGGGGGTCGATGTCGATCCTCGGGGCCGTCCTCGCCGTGGCTCTCGTCGTGGCGGTCCTCGCCATGCTGCTGCGGGTCCGTGGTGACCGCGTGCGGGTCGGGCGAACCCGCCCTGGGGTGCTTCCCCAGGGTGAGGTCACGCCCGCGCAGTGGCGCACCATCGCCGACGAGGCGTATGCCGAAGCACGCTACGGGGACGCAGTGGTCGCGTGGTTCCGCGCCCTGGCCCGCGAGGCCGCCGACCGAACCCTGCTCGGCCCCTCGGCTGGCCTCACCGCCCATGAGGTGGCCCTGCGCCTGGCGCCGCTCTTCCCGGACCACGCCGCCGCGCTGGCCCGATCGGGTGACGTCTTCGACGTGGTCCTCTACGGCAAGCTCCAGGTCGGGCGCGCCGAGGCCGAGGAGGTCCGGGACCTCGACGCCGCCCTGCGTTCAGCTCGACCTCGGTCGCTGCCCGACCTTGTCGGGGTGGCGTCGTGAGCGTCATACCGGAGACGACCGAGGTGGTCCGCACCCCTGGCGACGGCCCCGCGGAGCCGGCCACCGACGCCGGCCAGGAGGCACCGGCGGGCGGGCCCGGGCGGCGCCGACGCCGGCGCCGGCTCGTGGCCGTCCTCGTCGGGACCCTCGCCCTGGCCGCTCTCGGCTTCGTGCTCGTCGCCGCGCTGCTCACGTCCACGACGACCGACGCCCTCGACCCGGACAGTGCCGGACCCACCGGGTCCCGGGCGCTGGCTCGGGTGCTCGCCGACCACGGCGTGAGCGTCGACATCGCGAGGGGAGTCGACGCCCTCGCCGATGCCGGGGTCGACGCGGACACCACGGTCGTCGTCACGGCGACCCGGTTCCTCGACCCACTCCTCATGCCTGACATTGACGACGCGATCTCCTCGGCAGCCCGGGTCGTCGTCACGACCGACGACCCCGTGGCGCTCGACCTGTTCGGGCTCGACTGGCCGGTCGTCGGCTACCCCGCCTCGGCTGACCCGGTCGCAGTGGACTGCGGGACCACCGACGTCCGGGCGGGCGAGCGCCTCGGGGTGATGGACCGGGGCTTCCTCGTCTCGGCCTCGCCGACAGTCCTTCCCTGCTTTGTTAGCGACGGGGTGGCGGCCTATGTCGTGACCGAACGCAGCGGGGAGCCGACGCTGGCCGTCTTCGCCGACCCGCCGGCCTGGACGAACGAGCGGATCCTCGACGGGGACACCGGCGCACTGGCGCTGCGGGCGATGGGGCACACGAGTCGAGTGGTCTGGTATGTCCCGACGCTCGACGACCTCCAGGGATCGGGGGCGCGGGTGATCCGGGCCGCGCTGCCGCGCTGGTTCACCCCCAGCCTGTGGCTCGCCGCCGCCGCTCTGGCCGGGCTCGCACTGGTGCGTGGGCGCCGTCTGGGCCGGCTGGTCCGCGAGCCCCTCCCGGTCGTGGTCCGCGCGATCGAGACCACCCGAGCCCGCGGAGCGCTGTACCGCCGGTCCCGGGACACCCGGCGGGCCGGCGCGATCCTGCGCTCTGCCACGTTGGCCCGGCTCCGTCGCCGGCTCGGCCTGCCCTCTCACGCGCCTGCGGATGTCGTCGCCGAGCGGCTGGCCGCGGTGACCGGGCGCTCGCAGGACGCCGTGGCTGCTGTGCTCACCGGCCCGCTCCCGGCCGACGAGGCCGCCCTCGGCGCACTGGCCCGAGACCTGACCGCCCTCGAGGACCTCCTCTCCTCCCCGCCCCGAACGGAAGGCCCGTCATGACGACCACCGCGTTCCCACCGACCGACGGCCCCGGTCACGGCCCTGGTCCCGGATCTGGCCCCGGTCCCGGTCCTGGCGCCGGTCCCGAGGCCGCCGAGCGTGCCCGGGCCGCTCTGCACGCGGTCCGCCTTGAGGTGGCGAAGGTCGTCGTCGGGCAGGATGCGGCCGTCTCCGGCCTGCTCATCGCCCTGCTGGCCAAGGGCCACATCCTCCTCGAAGGCGTTCCCGGCGTAGCCAAGACCCTGCTCGTCCGAGCCCTGGCCGCCGCGCTCGACGTCGAGACCACCCGGGTCCAGTTCACCCCCGACCTCATGCCGGGCGATATCACCGGATCGCTCATCTTCGACGCCGGAGCCTCCCAGTTCACCTTCCGCGAGGGGCCGGTCTTCACCAACCTGCTCCTCGCCGACGAGATCAACCGCACGCCGCCGAAGACCCAGTCCGCGCTTCTGGAGGCGATGGAAGAACGACAGGTGTCGGTCGACGGGCGGCCGCGGCCCCTTCCGGTCCCCTTTCTCGTCGCGGCAACCCAGAACCCGGTGGAGTACGAGGGCACCTACCCGCTGCCCGAGGCCCAGCTCGACCGCTTCCTCGTCAAGGCCGTCCTCGACGTGCCGCCCCGCGATCACGAGATCGCCGTCGTCCGCCGGCACGCGTCCGGTTTCGACCCGCGTGACCTCGCCGCCGCTGGGGTCCGGCCGGTGGCGTCGGCTGCCGACCTGGCCGCCGGGACCGCGGCGGTGAAGGGCGTCGCGGTGTCGGACGAGGTGGCGTCATACATCGTCGACATCGCCCGGGCGACCCGCGTGTCACCTTCGCTGACCCTGGGAGTCTCACCACGTGGTGCGACGGCGCTCATGGCGACGGCGCGGGCGTGGGCCTGGCTCAACGGCCGCGGCTTCGTCACGCCCGACGACGTCAAGGCGCTCGCTCACGCGACGCTCGCGCACCGCCTCGGTCTGCGGCCGGAGGCGGAGATGGAGGGTGTGTCGACCGGGTCGGTCCTGGCCGCGGCGGTCGCCTCGGTGCCGGTTCCGCGGTAGGTCGGTATGGCGCTCAGCCGTCGCTTCCCCGTGCTGGTCCTGGCCGGGGTGTTCGCCGTGCTCGCGGCGCCCTCGGCTGCGACCGCCTGGGCGTGGGTGGGGCTCTGCGTCGTCGTCGCGGGCGTCGACATGCTGCTGAGCGCCGACCCACGGGGGGTGTCCTTCGCGCGGGGGCCGGGCAGCCAGGTGCGGCTGGGGGAGGCGGCGTCGACGACCCTGTACGTCACCAACGGCTCGAGGCGGCACCTGCGCGGGGTGGTCCGCGACGCCTGGCTGCCCTCGGCGGGGTCGAGCGGGGAGCGGCATACCGTCGATGTGCCGGTGGGTGAGCGGCGGGCACTGACGACGGGGCTACGACCGGTGCGGCGCGGTGACCGGCCGGCCGACCATGTCACGCTGCGCGCGTTCGGGCCGCTGGGGGTCGCGGCGCGGCAGCGGTCGGTCCCGGTGCCGGGGGTGGTGCGGGCGCTGCCGCCCTTCCACTCGCGCAAGCACCTGCCGTCGCGGCTGGCGGTGCTGCGCCAGATCGACGGGCGCAGCGCGGTCCGGATCCGGGGCGCCGGGACCGAGTTCGACTCGCTGCGCGACTATGTCGACGGCGACGACGTCCGGTCGATCGACTGGCGGGCGACGGCTCGGCGGCGCGCGCCGGTGGTGCGCACCTGGCAGCCAGAACGGGACCGCCGGGTGGTGCTGGTCCTCGACACCTCGCGGCTCTCGGCGGGGCGCGTTCTCGACATGCCCAGGCTCGACGCGTCGATGGATGCGGCGCTGCTGCTCGCGGCTCTCGCGTCCCGGGCCGGCGACCGGGTCGACCTCGTCGCCGGCGACCGGCGGGTCCGGGCCCGGGTGAGCGGCGTGGACCGGACCCGGCTGCTCGCCGAACTGGTCACGGCGATGGCCCCGCTTGAGCCCACCCTCGTCGAGGCGGACTGGACCCGGCTGGCCGCCGGAGTCGCCCAGGTGACCAGGCGGCGGGCGCTGGTCGTCCTGCTGACGACGGTCGAGCCGGTGGTGGTCGAGGAGACCCTGCTGCCCACGCTGGCGGCCCTGACCCGGCACCACCGGGTGGTCATCGCCTCCGTGGCGGATCCGACCGTCGCGGCGATGGCGGCGACGCGGTCGAGCACCCGGGAGGTCTACGACGCGGCGGCGGCCGAGCGTTCCCAGGCAAGCAAGGACAGAGTTGTCGAGGCCCTGGGCCGCCTCGGGGTGACGGTGGTCGACGCGCCCCCCGAGCAGCTCCCGCCGGCGCTCGCGGACCACTACCTCATGCTCAAGAGCCGCGGCCTCCTCTAGCCCCACAGCACCCCAACCCTGTGGATAACCTCCCCCGCCCCGCAAAGACACACCTTTAGAACGCTTCTAAAGGTGTGTCTTTGCGGGTTATCCACAGGGGGGTCAGGCGGGGGTTGACGTTGTCGGGAGGTCGTCGCCACGCTCGGCCTCGCTGAGATCGCCGGTCACCCCCGCGAGCGCAGCGCGCCGACCCACGACGAAGACGTACGCGAAGAAGACCACCTCGGCGAGCGCCCCGACGCCGACCCGGGCCCAGGTCGGCAGCGGCGAGGGCGTGACGAATGCCTCGATCGCCCCGCTCACGAGCAGCACGACCACCAGCCCGAGCGCCACGACCACCGAGGACCGGAAGGCCACCGCAACCGCCTGCGGTCGAGATCGGTTGCCGGGCTCGATCCACGCCCAGAAGACCCGCAGCCCCACCCCCGCGGCGACGAAGACCGCCGTCAGCTCGAGCATGCCGTGCGGCAGGATCAGCCCGAAAAAGACGTCCGCCCGCCCGTGCCGGATCATGATCGACGCGATGATCGCGAGGTTGAGGATGTTCGAGTACAACACCGAGAGCACCGGAAACCCGAGCACCCCGAAGGCGATGCACAGCGCCGCCACCAGGGCGTTGTTCGTCCACACCGAGGCGGCGAAGCTGGTCGCCGCGTGCTCGGAGTAGTACCCGGCGAAGTCCGAGTTGACCAGCTGGTCGACCTCCTCCGGCGTCAGCAGGGTGGACTCCACGGCCGGGTTGCGCAGGAACCACCAGGTCATCACGTATGCCGCACCGAGATTGACCGCCATCGTCCCGAGCCACCACCACCTCGACCGGTAGAGCATCGCCGGGAAGGTCGCGGTGAAGAAGGCGCTGACGTCGCGCCAGGACGACGTCCGGCTCCCGACCGTCCTGGTGCGAGCCCGGGCCAGGAGCACCGACAGGTGGGCGACCAGGGAGGGGTCCGGCGCGCTGGAGCGCAGCCGGGACAGATGGGTGGACACGCGTTGGTACAGGTCGAGGATCTCGTCCGACTCGGCACCGCTGAGGCGCCGCCGCCCGTTGAGCGTCTCGAGCCGCTCCCACTGGTGGCGGTGCGCGGCGACATATGCGTCGACATCCACCTGCTCAACCTAACCGACTACCCTGCCGGTATGGCGGACACGGGGACGCAGCCGGGGGCAGCCACTGGTGCGGCCAGCGGTGCGGGCGCGGCTACCGGCCCCACCAACGACGCCACCTGGGTCCACACCGACGACCTCGTCACCGGCGAAGCGGTCGCCCTTGAGCTGCCCCCCGCCTCGATCGGCTCCCGGGTCGGCTCGGGCCTGATCGACCTGCTCGTCGGTGCCATCGCTCTCCTGCTCCTCTGGGCGGTCTGGACCGCGGGCCTGAGCCGGATCGGTGCGGGAACCGATGTCGCGCTGCTGCGTGCCGTCAGCGTGCTGGTCGCCGTCCTCGTCCTCATCGGCATACCGGTCACCAGCGAGACGCTCACCCGCGGGCGCACCCTCGGCAAGAAGCTCGTCGGCCTGCGCACCGTCCGCGACGACGCCGGTCCGATCACCTTCCGTCACGCCATGGCCCGCGGCCTGGTCGGGGTCGTCGAGATCTACCTCTTCCAAGGCATCCCGGCCCTTATCGCCGCGCTCGTGACCCTCAAGAGCAAGCGGCTCGGTGATATCGCGGCCGGCACCTATGTCATCCGGGAACGGGTGGCAGTCCGCATCCCGCCGCCGGTCGCCATGCCGCGCGAGCTCGCCGCCTGGGCCGCCGCCGCGGACCTCGGCACCGCCCCGGAGGGGCTGCAGGCCGGCGTCCGGACCTTCCTCGCCGGGCGCGCCGAGCTCACCCCCCACGCCCGGCTCACCGTCGGTGCCCGCCTCCTCGGCGAGATGCTCCCGTATGTCGCCCCGGCCCCCCCACCCGGGTTCCATGCCGAGACCGTGCTGGCCGCATTGGTGGCGGAACGTCGCAACCGCGACCAGCAGCGCCTGGCCCGCGAAGACGCGATCCGCACCCGGTTGCTCCCGCCGACGAGCGACCTCGACCCGGGCCAGGAGCCCAGCGGCCGCTGACCCTGCCGGACCGCACCGGCGACCCGCACCGGCGACCAGCACCGAACCCGGCGAACGCCCGGACTCAGGAGCGCGGCCGACCCAGCGCGAGCACCTCGGCCAGCCCGGCCTCGAAGCACTCGGCGAGCACCGGGACGTCCTTGACCCCTGACCCGTCGATATTGAGCCCGATGCAGCAGGTGCCGACATGGGTGACCATCGCGGCCATGACCGCCACCCCGGGCAAGGGTCCGAACGGGAAGATCCGCTCGATCCGCGCCCCGGCCATGTAGGCGTCCTCGGTCAGCCCGGGGACATTCGAGGCGGACAGGTCGGTGTTGGCGGCGAACTCGACCACCGTCGCGCCCACGGCCGAGGGGAGCCGGTTGACGACCGGCGTGACGATGGACAGGGCGTCCAGGGCGGGCTCGGTCAGCGAGGACATGACGATGCCCCGCATCGCCGCGATCCGGTCCGCCGGGTCGACGATGCCGACCGGCGCCGCGAACATCGCCCCCGCGAAGGCGTTGCCGCCCATCGGGTCGTCGGCCCGCCGAAGCGAGACCGGCACCGTGACGGGCAGCTCGTCGACCGGCACCCCGTGGACCTCGTGGTAGCGCCGCAGCCCGCCCAGCAGAGCGGCCAGGTAGGCGTCGTTGACCGACCCGCCAGCGGCCCGTCCCGCCCGACGCAGGTCGGCCAGCTGGCACTCCAGGGTCCTGAAGACCCACGCGCGGCCATCCCGGGGCCGCAGCAGCGGCGATGGGGGAGCCGGCGGCGGCGAGAGCACCCGACGCAGCGAGGCCCCGAAGCGCAGGGTCTCGGACGTGACATCGCCGGGGTTGGCCAGCCAGTGCCGGGCGGTGTCGACGGCCGCGCCGAGCAGCCCGGTGCCGTGGGCGAGGGTGCGTCGGGCCGCGTCGAGGGTCACCTCGACCGGGTCGGCCGGCTCCTCGGTCGCTGCCGTGGCTCGGGTCGGCTTGTCGGCGGTGTGCTCCCGGGTCGGGCTCTGCACGAGGGCGAGCAGCTGGACCGCGCCCAGCCCGTCGGTGAGGCTGTGGTGCAGCTTGAGCAGGTATGCCGCCCGGCCGCCCTCCAGTCCCTCGATCAGGGTCGCCTCCCACAGCGGCCGGGTCCGGTCGAAGGGCACCTGGGCGATGGTCTGCGCGAGGGTGAGCAGGTCGGCCATGGACTTGCGCGGTCCGAGATGGAGCCGGCGCAGGTGGTAGTCGAGCTTGAAGTGAGGGTCGGCACGCCATACCGGGGTTCCGACCGGGAGGAGGGGCTCCACAACGCGCTGCCGAGCCCGGCCGATCAGGCTCGTCGCCCACTCGTGGGCGGCGACGAGCCGGTCCCAGTCGGGGGCCTGGTCGAGGATGAGCAGGCTGCACAGCGTCGAGGACCGCTGCGGGTGACGCTCAGCGCGCCACATCGCGGTCTCCAGCTCGTTCATCGAGTCGTCGGCGGCCCACCGGTCCGCGCCGGCTCCGAGCACCGGGCCGGCCATCAGGCACCCGGCCAGTCGTTGAGCGCGGCAGTGAACCGGTCCCGCAGCGCGGCGACCTCACCGTCGAGATCCTCGGCGCGGAGGTTCTCGACCGGGTCGAGGACCGCCACGTCGACGACCCCGGGGCGGAGCACCCGACCGTGCCGGGGAAGGATCTCGCCGGTGTTGCGCAGGACGAGCGGGACGACCGGGACCTGGGCCTGGATGGCCACGTGGAAACCGCCCTTCCGGAACCTGCCGAGGGTCGGGGTCGCCGATCGGGTGCCCTCGGGGAAGATGAGCAGAGACGTGCCACCGTGGATCCGCTCGACGAGCGCGTCGAGGGTGGCCCGGGCCTGGGCCGAGTCGCTGCGGTCGATATAGGCCGGGTCGACGAGCAGGCTCGCCGCGACGCTGCGCGGGTCGAAGCGGGCCTCCTTCTTCGCGATGATGGTGAACTCCCCCGGGATGACGGCTGCCGCGACGACCGGGTCGAGCGAGCTCTGGTGGTTGGCGACATACACGGCGGGGCCGTCGGGGAGCCGCTCCTCGCCGGTGACCCGGATCGAGACTCCGGCGAGCCCGAGGCTCTCCTTCGCCATCGCGACGCCGAGCGACAGACCCGCCTGCCGGTCGCGGCGCAGTAGCCCCCACGCCATGCCGGTCGCCGCGCCCGCGTTGAGCCCGCCGAGGGCCAGCAGGGTGCGGCCGAGCTCGACTGGGCCGCTGTCGGCCGGGTTCTCCAGGTCGAGCACCGGCCAGCCGAACCGCCCGGCCGCCTGGCGCAGCCCGGTGGCGGCATTGAGGGCAACCGGGTTGCCGACCGCGGCGAGGAAGGCGACATCCTCGTCGCCATTTCCGTAGGCATAGCTGGCTCGCAGGTCGACGTGGTGCGACTTCGCGAAGGCCCGCACGCCGGCCGCCTTCTGCGGTCCCCAGAGAAGCTTGCCGCGGATCTCGCCGGTGAGGACCCCGTCGACGGCCTCGAGCTCGGTGCACACGACATGCTCGATGCCGAGGTCTGCGGCGACCGGGTCGATCTGGAAGTGGCTGGCCGCCGAGGCGACGACGACGGTGTGCCCGGCCTGCTTGTGGGCGTGGACCAGGGCTCGGGCCTGCGGCCGGATCGTCCGGGCGATCTGCTGGGCGAAGAGCCGCTCACCGAGGTCGACGAGCCGGTCCTCGGTCTGCCCGCGCAGAGCGCCGTACCCGCCGACCGCCCCGGCCGTCGGTTCGCCACCGAAGTACGCGCCGTCGAGGGCCCGAGCGATGGTCCGGGAGGCGGTGCCCAGGGAGACCTCGCGGTGCCGGAGCCGGTCGGTGAAGAAGGTGCTCGCGGTGTACCCGGCGACGAGGGTGCCGTCGAGGTCGAAAAAGGCGCCGACCTGCGGTCCGGCGGGCCCGTCCGCGATCCGGGCCAGCTGCTCAGTGAGCTGCACGGCGTCCACGCACCTGGTCGGCATACTCGGCGAGGCGGGCGAGGTCGGAGGCCAGCGCCTCCAGCTCGGCGCGGAAGGCGGCCCGCCGGGCCCGCAGGGAGCCGTCGGGAGCTGCGCCGCCGTCCTCGGAGAGGCGTGCTCCGTCGAGACCACGGTGCCGGGCCAGTCGTAGGGCGGTACGGAAAAGCTCGAGGGAGACTGACTCGGCACTGCCGATGCGCCGCTGGAGGACCCACTGCTGACCCACCCGTAGCGCCTCGTCGAGCAGGTCCTCCTCGACCACCGGGGCGTCACCGAGGGCGTCGAGGCGGTCGGCGAGGACGAGGTAGGCGTCGACGAAGGGCCGCAGCACCAGGTGGGCGACGATGAGGTCGAGCCCTTCGAGCACCTCACGGACCTCGTCCGGGGTGATCGACCCGACCCGCTCCGCGGCCCGCCGGTCCATGAGGGCCAGCTCGGCGCGCAGCTCGCTCTCGAACTCGTCGCGGCCGGGAAAGAAGAACTCGAACTTCAGCAGGTCGCGGATCGCCTTGGACCGCTCCCACGCGGTCCGTTGGACGTCACCGGCCCCGGACTCCTCGCCGTCGGCCGCCGCGAGCAGCGCCACCTCGGCGATGGCCCGCTCGACGAGGATGTGGATGACCGTGTTGCGGTAGAAGGCGGCGACGAGGTGCTGGTCGCCGGCGATCCGCCACACCGGTTCGGTCCCTGCCTCGTATGCCGACAGCACGCCCGACGCCACGAGCTCTTGAAGGCTGCGGCGGATCGTCGAGCGGTCGGTCAGGGTCGCCGCCCCCGCGACCGGCCAGTTCCGCGAGGCGATATAGGACGCGAGCGGCTCGACGGTGTCGAGGACCCGGTCGAAGGTCAGCGCCCGGTCGGCGCCGAGAAGGGCGAGGCAGACCACGCCGGTCGGGGTGACCGGGGTGGCCCGGTTGATCCGGTGGCTGGCGTCGATGGCGACCCGCTCGACGGCGGCCATGGTGTCGCAGCCCTCGGCCCGCAGCTGGCTCATCCGGTCCCGCAGCGGGATCACCTCACCGACCGAGACATAGGCGCGGCCGAGCCGGTTGCGCTGCGAGCGGGCGAACTTGACCAGCCAGGTGAGGTCCTCGGGAGTCTTGCGGCTCCCCCGCGCCTCCGCGGTCATGCCGGCGACCTCGTGGAGCTGGTCGTAGACGATGGCGATCGGGACGACGTAGACGTCCGGTCCGGGCTCGGCCTCGACGGCGTCGGCGAGATAGCGCAGGATGCCGTGGACCGGCGGGCGCAGCTTGCCGGTGCGGGTCCGGCCACCCTCGATCGACCAGGCGAGATTGGCCCGACGCGCGATGAGGTGGGCGACATACCCCCGCAGCGACAGCCGGTAGACCGGCAGCTCCTTCGTGGCCCGCTTGATGAAGATGACCCCGGTGTGGCTGGCGAGCGGGCCGACGACCGGCAGGTCGAGGTTCGCACCGCCGAAGGTGAAGGTCGGGGAGAACCGGCGGGTCGCGAGGACGTGCGGGAGGACCCAGCCGTCGAGGTACGAACGGTGCGAGAAGACCAGGGCGAGGCTGTGGCCCCGGTCGAGCTCGCGGAGCCGGACCATCTGCTCCTCGTCGACGAGGACGTCGTGGGCCCGCATGAGCCAGGCCCCGAAGCGGGCCCAGGAGGCGGTGGCCCGGTCGGCGTGCGAGGCGACCATGTCCTGGAGGTGGCGTTTCGCCTCGGCCTCGACGTCGGTGATGGGCACATGGTGCTCGTCGGCATACCGCTGCAGTGCGGTCTGGAGCGAGCGCGAGGCGAGGACGTCCGCGACACCGGGGTCGTCCTCGGTCGCGCCGAGGGCGAGCCCGCGCAGCGACCGACCGACCCGGCCGACATCCCACCGACCTGCATCCGCCATGAAGAACCCCTCGACTCGACGTGCCCATCACGACCGCGGACCGGCGGTCAGTAGGGACCAGACTGTCCTGTCCGGGGCGCGGGTTCAACAGGTCCGCTGCCGCGGCTCGCCCCGCATCGTCCCCATGACGAGCCGGAGGTATGGCGCCTCGCCGCCACGGGCCGGCTTGTAGGCTGACCCGGACCACAGACAACCGGGGGCAGTGGCCCTTCGACGGAGGCCGCTCATGACCGCTCATCCGGAACCCCAGCCAGTCCCAGGAGCGCTGTCGCACCGGCAGATCGTCACCATCCTCGTCGGGCTGATGATGGGGATGTTCCTCGCCGCGCTCGACCAGACGATCGTCGCGTCGGCGATGCGGGTCATCGCCGACGACCTCAAGGGGCTGTCGTCGCAGGCTTGGGTGACGACGGCCTACCTCATCACCTCGACCGTCGTCACACCGCTGTACGGCAAGCTGTCCGATATCTACGGGCGCAAGCCCTTCTTCATCGCGGCGATCTCGATCTTCACGGTCGGGTCGATGCTCTGCACGCTGGCCACCTCCATCGGGACGCTTGCCTTGTACCGGGCGGTGCAAGGGCTCGGGGCCGGCGGGCTGTTCTCGCTGGCGCTGGCGATCATCGGCGACATCGTGCCGCCGCGGGAGCGGGCCAAGTACCAGGGCTACTTCCTCGCGGTCTTCGGGACGTCGTCGGTGCTCGGGCCGGTCATCGGCGGCTTCTTCGCCGGACAGGACTCGATCCTCGGGGTCACCGGGTGGCGCTGGGTCTTCCTCGTCAACGTGCCGATCGCGGCGGCTGCCCTGGTCGTCGTGACCCGCACCCTGCACCTGCACCACACCCGGCTGGACCACCGGATCGACTACTGGGGAGCGCTCGCGCTCACGGTGGCGCTGGTCCCGCTGCTCATCGTCGCCGAACAGGGCCGCGAGTGGGGGTGGCTCTCCGGGATCTCGGTGCTGTGCTATGCCGTCGGCGCGGCCGGCTTCGTCGCGGGGTGGTTCATCGAGCGGGCGATGGGCGACGAGGCCCTCATCCCGTTGCGCCTGTTCACCAACCGGACCGTCGCGACCTCCTCGATCACCTCGGTCTTCGTCGGGATGGGGATGTTCGGCGGACTCGCCGCGCTGCCGCTCTACCTCCAGATCGTCAAGGGCGCCTCGGCCACCGAGGCCGGCCTGCAGCTGCTGCCGATGACGCTCGGGATCATGTTCGGCTCGATCCTGTCCGGGCTGCTCATCTCCAAGAGGGGGACCTACCGGCAGTACCCGATCATCGGCGCGGCGCTGCTCGTCGCGGCGATGTTCGCCTTCCACTACGTCGGGGCGGACACCCCGCTGTGGACGTCGATGATCATCATGGTCTTCTTCGGCGTCGGGCTCGGGTTCAACTTCCAGCCGCTGACCCTCGCGGTGCAGAACGCGGTCTCGCCCAAGGACATCGGGGTGGCGACCTCATCGGCCACCTTCACCCGGCAGATCGGCGGCACCATCGGCACCGCCGTCTTCCTCTCGATCCTGTTCTCCAAGGCGGCCGAGAACATCCCGGCCCGCTACCAGGAGGCCTTCGCCACGCCTGCCTTCCAGGCCGCGGTGCGCTCCCCCTCGGGCGACCCGACGGCGAACGCGCAGTTCCTCAGCCAGCTCAAGGCCGCCCAGACCGGGTCAGGGGCAGGCTTCTCCTCGGCGCTGAGCGACTCCTCGTTCGTCAAGCTCATCGACCCCGCCCTGTCCCATCCGTACCTCGTCGGCTTCGCCGAGGCAATGTCCGCGGTCTTCCTCACCGCCTCGGCCGTCCTTGTCTTCGCGCTCATCGCCTCGTGGTTCCTTCCCCACGTCGAGCTGCGCTCGAACGCCGCCTTCGCGAAGAGCCGCGCCGAGCACGCCGCCTCGGGCGGGGATGCGGCGCCACCGATCGCGCACTGAGTCTGGCCAGACCGTCCCTATTGACAAAACTATTTGTCAATAGGGACGATGCTCGACATGCGCGACGTCCACGTCATCGACGAGCCCGACATTGCGGCGGTGATCCTCGACCCGTTACGGGCCCGGTTGCTGGCCGAGCTCACCGTGCCCGGCTCGGCGACCACCGTGGCCGCTGCGCTGGACCTGCCGCGCCAGAAGGTCAACTACCACCTGCGAGCCCTGGAGAACGTCGGCCTGGTCCGCCAGGTCACGTCGAGACAGCGCCGGGGGCTGACCGAGCGACTCCTTGAGTCCTCGGCACGTTCCTACGTGGTCTCGCCGGCCGTTCTGGGCCCGAGCACCCCTGAACCCGCACGCACCGATCGGCTGTCCAGGGCATACCTCGTTGCGGTGGCCGCGCGGCTGCTGCGCGAGGTGGGCGAGCTCGCCCACCGGGCCGACCGGGCGGCCAAACCGCTGCCGACGCTGACGATCGACACCGAAGTGTGCTTCGCCTCGGCGGCCGATCGCGCCGCCTTCACCGCCGAGCTCGCCGACGCGGTCACCCGTCTGGTCGGGCGCTACCACGCCGGGCAGGCCCCGGGCGGTCGACTGCACCGGCTCGTCGTCGCGTCCCACCCCATCCCCGCTCCGCCGTCCGCTGCGGTGAGCCTGGCACACCCGACTGAGGAGATCCCGACATGACCGACGACCAGCGCAGCATCGACATGCAGCTCGAGGTCCCCGGCACCCCCGAGCAGGTATGGGAGGCCATCGCGACCGGGCCGGGGATCACCTCGTGGTACGTCCCACACGAGGTCGAGCCCCGAGCGGGCGGAGCGATGACCGCGAGCTTCGGCCCCGGGCCGGAGATGCAGGTCAACGGGCGGGTCGCCGCCTGGGAGCCCCCGACGAGGGTGGTCTTCGACGGAGGGGAGGGCGCCGCCGGTCTGGCCTTCGAGTGGCATGTCGAGGGCCGGGACGGCGGGATGAGCATCGTCCGCCTGGTCAACACCGGGTTCGGGTCGGGCGAGGAATGGGACGCGCAGTATGACGCGATGACCGAGGGCTGGCGGGCGTTCTTCGTCAACCTGCGGCTGCACCTCACCCACTTCGCCGGTCGACAGGCCCGGTCGGCCATGCCGATGGCGATGTGGCCGCCGGCGTCGGGCGCCGGGTGGCCCAGGCTCGCTGCGGCCCTCGGCCTCGATCCCGATGCCGCGCCCGGCGACCGCATCGTCGTCTCAGTGCCTGGCACACCTCGCCTTGTCGGCACGGTCACTGACCGGTTGTCGGTGGGCGTCGCGGTCCTGCTCGAGGAGCCCGCACCCGGCACGGCGATGCTGCTGGCCGAGGCGCATGGGCCGGTCCTCGGGGTCTCCACGTGGTGCTATCTCTATGGCGACGATGCGGCGCGCCTCGCCGCAGAGGTCGGCGAGAGGTGGTCGACCTGGCTGCAGGCGCAAGCGGCGGGGGCGGAGCCCACAGTCGAGCCCTGAGTCCGGGCGCTGTCATGACGTCAGCCAGCACGGCCCGCGGTGCGGCTCGCATGGATGGGTCCCACTGAGGGGAGTGCGCCGCCCTAGGGCCAGGTCCGGCGTCTGGTGACATCGGGCTGCTCTCGCTGAACCCGCAGCTGGTCCCGCAGCTGGTCCCGCGGCAGAACCCGCAGTGGAACCCGCAGCTGGTCCCGGGGCACCAACGCCACGCCGAGGACCCCTGCAGTCGCCCTATGCCGTGCTCCACATTCGACGCAACTCCTCGTTGCCCTTCAGGGCGACGCAGAGGGCTCGGTACAGGAGCAAGGCGCCGCACCGTCACGCCCAACCCCACCACGGTCCGGGCTTTCCAGGCGCCGCACCGAGATACGGAGCAAAGGGCCGCTGCGTCCACATGCGGAGCAAAGGGCCGCTGCGCCCACATGCGGAGCAAAGGGCCGCTGCGTCCACATGCGGAGCAAAGGGCCGCTGCGCCCAGATGCGGAGCAAAGGGCCGCTGCGCCCAGATACGGAGCACGGCATAAGGAGCCAAACCACTCCCCGACGTCGCCTGCCCTGCGGCCTGAACACACGCCTCGACTCAAAGGCCAGGGGACCACTGCCGGAGCATCGCCCCCACCTGAACGCAATGCGCCTCGCGGCTGGGGCACAGCTCCTCGCTGCGGCGCTGAGACCTAGAGCCAAAGAAGCTGCGGGACCGCTACGCGGCGGCGAGCTCGGCGCGGTTGAGCGGGCGGGAGCGGGCCAGCGCCAACGCGGCGGCCAGAGCTCCCGCCGCGACCGGGACGACGAAGGACTGATGCGGTCCGAGGTGCTCGACCGCCCAGCCGCCGACGGATGCCCCGATCGAGATGCCGATGAGGATGCCGGTCGTCGCCACGGCGATCGCCTCGGTCACCATCGCGGACGGGACGAGCCGCTGCGCCAGGGTCATCGCGGTGATGAGCATCGGGGCCGTGGCCGACCCGGCGACGAACATGACGATCCCGAGCCAGCGCAGGTCGGTGACGACGAGCGCGGGGGCCTCAAGCAGGAACATCCCCGAGGCGGCCAGGGCCAGCCGGCTGCTCAGCGCGGAGCCGAACTGCCGGGCGCCATACACCAGGCCGGCAAGCGTGGAGCCGAGGGCGAGCAGACCGAGGATCACCGACGAGAACTGCTTGTCACCGGCCGCCTCGCACACCGCGACGATGGTCACCTCGTTCGCACCGAAGACGACCCCGACCATAGTGAGGATGCCCGCGACGACGAACAGGCCGGGTCGGCCGACCGCGAGCCCGCGCGGTCGGTCCGCGCGGGCGACCACGGGCGGCTCGGTCGCGCGCGCAGCGAGGAAGATGAAGACGCCCCCGGTGTAGAAGAGCTGGGCCAGGAGCACTCCGGCCTCGGGGAACCACGTCGTGCCGAGCATGACGCCGAGGATCGGGCCGACGACGAAGGCGCCCTCGTCGAGGATCTGTTCCAGGGACAGCGCCGTGTGCAGCTTCTCCGGGTCGTCGCGGAAGATGTGCACCCAGCGGGCGCGGGACATCGGGCCGAGCTCGGGCAGGAAGGCCGAGGCAGCATACGTGAGGAAGATCGTCCAGATCGGCGCGCCGAGGAAGGACAGCACCGTCGTCGCCACCCCGAACACCCCGGTGACGAGGATGAACGGCATGGCGATCCGGCGTTGGCCGTGGCGGTCGATGAGCCGACCGAGCACCGGCCCGGCGACGGCGAGAACGAGGACGGCAACGGCGGTGATCGCGCCGGCCATGGCGTACGAGCCGCGGCGCGAGGAGATCATCACGACCATCGAGACGCCGAACATCGCGCCGCCGACACGCGCGAGGAGGCCCCCGGCCATGAACGCCGGGGCGCCGGGGATGCGGAACAGCGGAACGTAGGCCGCGAGCATCAGGGGGCGGACCTCGCTGCCACGCCGATGCCCAGCCCGCAGATGAGCAGCCCACCGATGCCGCGCAGCCGAGCCAACCGCTGCGGCGAGCTCGCGAACCAGCCCCGTGCCGAGCCCGCGGCCACCGCCCAGAGCGAGTCGCCGAGCAGCGCGATAAGGACGAAGACCATGCCGAGTATGACGAGCTGGGCCCACTGCGGCGCCGCCGCGCCGGGGTCGACGAACTGCGGCAGCAATGCGGCGAAGAAGACGATGCTCTTCGGGTTGGTCACGCCGACAAGGACCCCGGTCCGCAGCGCGTCGAGGTCACCTGTGGTCCGTCCGGCGTCTGCGGTTGGAACCAGCTCGTCGGCCCCGGTCAGCCCGTCGCGGCGATGCCGGATCGCGTCGAGTCCCAGCCAGATCAGGTATGCCGCACCGACATACTTGACCGCGGCATACGCCGTCGAGGACGCGGCGACCAGGCCGCCGAGCCCAGCCGCGACGAGAAGGACCTGTGCAGCGAGCCCGATGCCATTGCCGAGGACGGTCAGCAGCGCCACGCGCACCCCGGCAGTGAGCGCCCGGCCGATCGTGAAGAGCACGCTCGGCCCGGGCACCGCGACAACGACGACCGAGGCGGCGACGAAGGCGAGCAGGTGAGCGGTGGGCACCGACCTAGTCTGCCGTACCGCGGACCACGTTCAGCCGCCGCTGAGCTCCGGTCAGCCCCAGACGAAGGCCCGCGCCGGGTCCGCGAGGATCGCCGCGACGTCGGCGAGATAGCGCGACCCGAGCTCGCCGTCGACGAGCCGGTGGTCGAAGGACATCCCGAGGTAGGTGACCTGGCGGATTGCCAGCTCGTCCGAGCCGTCGGCCGCCGTCACCACCCACGGCTGCTTGCGGATGACGCCCAGCGCCATGATCGCGGCCTCGCCGGGGTTGAGGATCGGCGTGCCGGTGTCGACGCCGAAGACCCCGACATTGGTGATGGTGATCGTGCCACCGGACATCTCGGCCGGCTGGGTGCGGCCCTCACGCGCCGTGGCCGTCAGCGCGCCGATCGCGCCGGCGAGATCGTGCAGGGTCATCAAGTCGGCGTCCTTGACATTGGGCACGATGAGTCCGCGCGGGGTCGCCGCCGCGATGCCGAGGTTGACATAGCCCTTGACGACGATCTCCTGGGCCGCCTCGTCCCAGGACGCGTTGATGCCGGGATGGCGCCGGATCGCCAGGCACATCGCCTTGGCGAGCACGGTCAGCGGCGTGACCTTGACGTCGGCGAACTCCCGGTCGGCGCGCAGCGCCTCGACGAGCTCGACGGTCTTGGTCACATCGACGGTGATCCACTCGGTGACATGCGGGGCGGTGAACGCCGAGCCGACCATGGCGGCCGCGGTCATCTTCCGCACCCCCTTGATCGGGATGCGGGTCTCCCCGCGGCTCACCGAGGCCGCTCCTCCGGAGATCCCGTATGCCGCACCGGAATCTGCTGGCGCGAGGGCCGCGTCGATATCCTCCCGGGTGACCGAACCGCCCGGTCCGGTCCCTCGTACCGAGGCGAGGTCGACGCCGCGGTCCTTGGCGTACTTGCGGACCGGGGGCTTGGCCAGCGCGGGCGCCCCGTGGCCCGCCTCGGCCGGGTGCTCAGCGAGCTCGGCGAGGGTGCGGTTGTCCCGGCGGATCTCGGGCGCATGCGCCGCGACGAGCGTGGCGATCCGGGCGTTCGCGGGGGTGTCGATGTGCTCGCCCGGAGGGGCGGCGATATCGCGGACGATGGCGTCCTTGCGGCGGGGCCGACGCACCGCCTCGGTCTGCTTGACGCCATAGCCGACGAGGACGGCGGTGCGACCGGTCGAGGTGGTCCCGCCGATCTTGCCCTCCTCGATGGCCTCCTCCTCCGGGGCCGCAGCAGAGGTCGTCGCCGGCGCCTGAGCCGCTTCGGCCGACGGAGCCGACGCCCCGGCGGCCAGAGCCGACGCCCCAGCCACCCCGGTCTCGACCGCGATGATCGGCGTACCGACCTCGACGACCTGGCCCTCGGCGACGTGCAGCGCCGAGACCGTACCGGCATACGGGATCGGCAGCTCGACCAGCGACTTGGCCGTCTCGATCTCGACGACGATGTCGTTGACCTTGACCGTGTCGCCGACCTTGACCTTCCAGGTGACGATCTCGGCCTCGGTCAGGCCCTCGCCCGGGTCGGGGAGACGGAACTCTTCGATGGACACAGCGGATCAGTCCTTCCTCCAGGGCGAGGTCAGTAGGTCAATGACCGGTCGACGGCGTCGAGCACCCGGTCGAGGTCGGGGAGGAAATCCTCCTCGATCCGGCTCGGGGGGTAGGGCACGTCGTACCCGGTGACCCGGATGACCGGCGCCTCGAGGCTGTAGAAGCAGCGCTGCTGCACCTGGGCGGCCACCTCGGCGCCGATGCCGAGGAAGCCGGAGGCCTCGTGCACGGTGACGAGCCGGCCGGTCCGCTCCACCGAGGCGGCCACGGTGTCGAGGTCGAGCGGGGAGAGCGAACGCAGGTCGATGACCTCGAGGCTGGTGCCCTCCTCCGCGGCGGCCTGGGCGGCCTGGAGGCAGGTCTTCACCATCGGGCCATAGCAGGCGACCGTGACATCCGACCCGGTCCGCACGACGCTGGCCTGCGACATCGGCGGGACGCCGCGGTGGGTCTCGTCCAGCTCGCCCTTGTCCCAGTAGCGCCGCTTCGGCTCGTAGAAGACCACCGGATCGTCGGCCGCGATGGCCTCCTGGATGAGCCAGTAGGCATCGGCCGGGTTGGAGATCGCGACGACCCGAAGGCCCGCGGTGTGCGCGAAGTACGCCTCGTTCGACTCGCTGTGGTGCTCGACCGCCCCGATCCCGCCACCGACGGGGATCCGGATGACCATGGGCAGCTGGACGTGCCCCAGCGCCCGCGAGCGCATCTTCGCCACCTGGCTGACGATGTGGTCGAAGGCCGGGTAGACGAAGCCGTCGAACTGGATCTCCACGACGGGCCGGTACCCGCGCAGCGCCATACCGATGGCCGTTCCCACGATCCCGGACTCGGCGAGCGGTGAGTCCATGACCCGCTCCTCGCCGAAGTCCTTCTGCAGCCCCTCGGTGATCCGGAAGACCCCGCCGAGCTTGCCGATGTCCTCACCGCAGAGGATGACCTTGGCGTCGGCCTCCATGGCCCGGCGCAGGCCGGCGTTGAGCGCCTTGGCAATCGTCGTCGTCGCCATGTCAGTGTGCCCCCTCGAAGCCGGCCTGGTAGGCGACGAACTCGGCCCGCTGCGCCGCGAGCTGGGCGTGCTGCTCGGCATACACATGGTCGAACATCAGCGTTCCCGGTGGGTCGGGCATGGACAGGCAGCCGGAGCGCACGTAGGTCGCCATCTCGTCGGCCTCGGCATCGATCGTCGCGAAGTATGCCGCGTCGGCCTTCCCCTCGTGGGCAAGATAGGCCTTGAAGCGCAGGATCGGGTCGCGCAGCTTCCACGTCTCGACCTCGGCCGAGACGCGGTACTTCGACGGGTCGTCGGAGGTGGTGTGCGCAGCCATCCGGTAGGTGAACGCCTCGATGAAGGAGGGGCCCTGCCCGTCCCGCGCCCGGTCGAGCATCGCCTTCGAGACGGCGTATGACGCGAGGACGTCGTTGCCGTCGACCCGCAGACCCGGGAAGCCGAAGCCTCGGGCCCGCTGGTAGAGCGGGATGCGGGTCTGCCGGTCGTTCGGCTCGGAGATCGCCCACTGGTTGTTCTGGCAGAAGAAGACGACCGGGGCGTTGTGGACCGCGGCGAAGACGAAGGACTCGTTGACGTCGCCCTGGCTGGTCGCGCCGTCGCCGAAGAAGGCGATGACGGCGGTGTCGCGCTCGGGGTCGCCAGTGGCGACGGCGCCGTCGAGGTTCACCCCCATCGCGTAGCCGGTCGCGTGCAGCGCCTGCGCGCCGATGACGATGGTGTAGAGGTGGAAGTTCTTCTCGTTCGGGTCCCAGCCCCCGTGGTTGACCCCGCGGAAGAGACCGAGCAGGTTGAGCGGGTCGACGCCCCGGCACCACGCGACGCCGTGCTCGCGGTAGGTGGGGAAGGCGTAGTCCTGGGGTCGCAGCGCCCGGCCGCAGCCCACCTGGGCCGCCTCCTGGCCGAGCAGGCTGACCCAGATGCCGAGCTCGCCCTGACGCTGGAGGGCGTTCGCCTCGGCGTCGATGCGCCGGATGAGGACGAGGTCGCGGTACATCCCGCGCAGGTCCTCGTCGCTCAGCTCGGCGGCGATATCGGCATACTGCTGGTCCTCCCGGCGATGCATCCGCTGTCCCTCAGGGGTGAGCAGCTGGATCATGTCCGGGCCCCCCTCGGTCGCGGGGCGAGGCGCGGTCGGTGTCACGTGGCTCTCCTACTCCCCGGTCGGGACCGCGACGTCCCGCCCGGCTCGGGCCGTGGGTCGACGCGGGGTCTTCCGCGGCGCCGCTGGCGAGGGGTCCCGCGGCGCTGGGTGTGTCAGCGCTCACAGTGAGGGCAGGGCCCAACGTACTCCACCGACGCGCCCCCTCACATTCCCAGCAGCCTTGCTCCTATGCTGCCCACCATGGCTGCTGCCCGACGCCGCCCGACACGAGGCGCCCTGTTGCCCGGGCTGGCCTCGATGACGGCCTATGAACGGCCCTGGCTCCGCGGTGACCTCGTCGCGGGGATCACGGTCGCGGCATACCTCATCCCGCAGGTCATGGCGTATGCCGAGGTGGCCGGCCTCCAGCCGGTCGTGGGCCTGTGGGCGATCATGGGGTCGATGGCGGTCTACGCCTTCTTCGGCTCGTCCCGCCAGCTCTCGGTCGGTCCGGAGTCGACGACCGCCCTGATGACGGCGACCGCCGTCGCTCCGCTCGCGCTCGGTGACGCCGGTCGGTATGCCGGCCTTGCGGCGATCCTCGCGCTCATGGTCGGGGTGATGTGCCTCGTCGGATATGTCGCCCGGCTCGGCTTCCTCGCCGAGCTGCTCTCCAAGCCGGTGCTCGTCGGGTACATGGCCGGCGTCGCCGTCATCATGGTGGCCGGCCAGCTCGGCAAGGTCACCGGCATTAAGGTCAAGGCCGACTCGGTCTTCGGGCAGTTCGGCGACACCATCAGCCACCTCGGCGACGCCAACCTCACGACGGTCACCCTCTCGGTCATCGTCGTCACCCTGCTCGTCCTCGGCCGCCGGATCTTCCCCAAGCTGCCCGTCCCGCTCATCGTCATGCTCCTCGCCGCGGGCGCCGTTGCGGTCTTCGGCTTGAGAGCGCGCGGGATCGCCGTCATCGGCGAGGTGCCGGCCGGTGTGCCCGTGCCGCGGCTGCCGCAGTTCCAGCTGAGCGACCTGTCCTCACTCGTCCTGCCCGCGCTCGGGGTCGCCGTCGTGGGCTACACCGACAACATCCTCACCGCGCGGACCTTCTCGACCCGCAATGGCTACTCGGTCGACGCGAACCAGGAGCTCCTTGCGCTGGGTGCGGCCAATGTCGCCTCGGCGACCATGCAGGGCTTCCCGGTCTCCTCCAGCGGGTCCCGGACGACGATCGGGGACTCGCTCGGCTCGCGCACCCAGGTCTACTCGCTCGTCGCGCTGCTCGCCGTCATCGTCACCCTGCTCTGCGGGCGCGGGGTGCTGGCGTCCTTCCCCCGGGCCGCGCTCGGCGCCCTCGTCATCTGGGCCGCCTCGCGGCTGGTGGACATCCCGGAGTTCCGGCGGCTATGGGAGTTCCGGCGCTCCGAGTTCGGGCTGGCGATCGTCACGATGCTCGGCGTGCTCACCGTCGACATCCTCTACGGGGTCCTCGTCGCGGTCGGGCTGTCGGTGCTCGACCTGCTGCGTCGGGTGTCGCGCCCGCACGACGGCATCCTCGGGTACGTCCCCGGGCGCGCCGGCATGCACGATGTCGACGACTACCCCGAGGCCACCCAGGTCGCCGGCCTGCTCGTCTACCGGTACGACTCCCCGCTCTACTTCGCCAATGTCGAGAACTTCCGGCGCCGGGCTCTGGAGTCACTGGACCGGGTGTCGACACCCACCGAGTGGCTGCTCGTCAACGCCGAGGCGAACACCCATGTCGACCTCACCTCGGTCGACGTCCTCGACGAGCTGCGCACCGAGCTCGACCGGCGCGGGGTCACCCTCGCCTTCGCCCGGGTGAAGTTCGAGGTCGCCGACGATCTGCGCCGCACCGGCTTCCTCGACCGGATCGGCGAGCACCACGTCTACGCCACCTTGCCGACCGCGGTTGCGGCATACGTGTCCTGGTACGAGGACCGGTATGGCGAGCCGCCGGCCGGCACCCCACCGCACCTGGGCACGCCGACCCCCTGGCCGACGACCTGACCCGCGCGCCCGACTCCGCCAGGGTTGTTCGGGTTTGCCACACCTGCAGGGGTGGCAGAACCGAACAACCCTGGCGTTGTCGAGGCGCTCAGCGGGTGCGGAACCGCTCGGTGACCGAGAGCAGCCGGTCGTTGGCCTCGGGTTCGGAGATCGTCACGCGCACCCCGTCGTCGCCGTACTGACGCACCATCAGGCCCACCTCCTCGCAGGCGGCCGCGAACTCGGTCGAGCGGGCTCCGAGCGGGAACCAGACGAAGTTCGCCGAGCTCGGCTCCAGCTGCCAGCCCTGGTCGGCCAGCTCGGCCTCGACCCGCTCCCGCTCCGCCACGAGCGCCTTGACCCGCACCTCGAGCTCGTCATACGCCGCCAGTGAGGCGACCCCGGCCGCCTGGGCGAGCGAGTTGACCCCGAAGGGGACCGCGGTCTTGCGCAGCGCGGCCGCGACGCGCGGGTGGGCGACGGCATAGCCGACCCGCAGCCCGGCGAGCCCGTAGGCCTTGGAGAAGGTCCGCAACACCATGACGTTCTCGTGCCGGCGCCAGAGCGCCATCGCGTCGGGCCCCGAGTCGTCGGTGACGAACTCGCAGTAGGCCTCGTCGATGACGACGAGGACCGACGGCGGGACGGCGGCCAGGAGGTCCTCGAGCTCGTCCGCGCGGACCACCGTCCCGGTCGGGTTGTTCGGGGTGCAGACGATGAGCACGCGGGTGCGCTCGGTCACCGCGGCGGCCATCGCCGGCAGGTCGTGCCGCTGGCCCGGCGCGAGCGGCACCGGCACGGAGGCCGCCCCCGCCACGGCGCAGACGATGGGGTAGGCCTCGAAGGACCGCCACGCATAGACGACCTCGTCACCGGCCTCGCACATCGCCTGGACGACCTGGCCGAGCACACCGACCGACCCGGTGCCGGTGGCGATGCACTCCGCGGGCACCTCGAGGCTCTCCGCCAGCGCCTCGGTCAGCGCGGTCACGGCCATGTCGGGGTAGCGGTTGATCGTGCCTGCGGCGGCCTGAACGACGGCCAGCACGGACGGCAGCGGCGGGTACGGGTTCTCGTTCGAGCTCATCTTGTATGCCGCCAGACCACCTGTCGGGGTGGCCGGCTTGCCCGGCTTGTATGACGGCATCGCGTCGAGTACTGCCCGCGGACAGGGCTCGCGCGGGTCGTCAGGGGCCACGTCGGTCATGTCGGCCACTGTATGACGACTGCGGACCCTGACGCCTCGGGCGCCGAGGCGCAGCCGTTGCGCGGTCATCGCGCAGTACAGTCCGCCGTGCGAGGATTCGGTCCGTGAAGACCTTCCTCATCAAGATCGGGATCAACGCCGTCGCCCTCTGGGTCGCCGCCACGGTCGTCCCCGGCATCGCGCTCGGCGAGAGCAAGGACCTCGGGTCCAACCTCATCACCGTGCTGCTCGTGGCGCTGATCTTCGGGCTGGTCAACGCCATCGTCCGGCCGATCGCCAAGCTCTTCGCGCTGCCGGCGCTCGTCCTCACCCTCGGGCTGTTCATCTTCGTCATCAACGCCCTGATGCTCGTGCTGACCTCGTATATCGCCGGCAAGCTCGGCCTGGCGTTCTCGATCTCCGAGTTCTTCTGGTCCGCCGTGATGGGCGCGGTCGTCATCACCGCGGTCTCGTGGTTCCTCAGCATCATCCTGCCGGGCGACAACTCCTGACCGTCGCAGGGCCTGCTCAGCGGGGGCGGGCGTCCTCGAGGTAGAGCGGCTCGGTCGCCCCCAGCGCAGCCCGCACCAGCCGTGCGGTGTAGTCGGCGACGTGCTCGTCCAGGTCCTCCGGCGGGCACCAGTGCAGGGCGGCGATCTCGCGGTGCTCGAGCATGGCCGCCTCGACGACATCCGAGGGCGCGACGGCTCGGAAGAGGAAGAGGCAGGCGTCATCCCAGCCCTGCCAGGGTGGCAGCCAGGACACGACGAGCAGGTCCTCGACGGTGATCTCGACGCCGAGCTCCTCGAGCACCTCGCGGGCCGCGCCGGCCGCCGGTGACTCGTGCGGGTCGACGACACCACCGGGCAGGTCCCAGTACGTCTTGTAGGTCAGCTCGCAGAGCAGCACCCGGCCCACCTCGTCGGTGACGAGCACCTGGGCGATGACCCGGGTGCGGTTGAGCCCGGCGTTGAGGACGCCGCGGAAGCCCTCGGCGGTCGTCGGCTCGGGGTCGGCGGCCAGCCGGGCCAGGCGGACGACGTCACCGAGCCCGGGCACGCCGCGCTCGACGCCCTCCTTGCGCAGCCCGGCCCGCCCGGCGATGCTCACCCCGCGTCGGTCGGCCACCGGAACCCGGGCGACGACCCGCTCGGCCTGCCCATCGGCCAGTACCGCACCGACGGCCTGCCGGACGTCCGTGGCAATGACATCCGCGGCCCAGGAAACCGCGAGCACCCCCGGCTCGACGGCCGAGAACCACACCTCCGGCTCGGGCCCGGACGCCGAGGTCGCGCCGTCGGACGGCCGGGGCGTCATACGTGCCGACGGCTGGTGACGATCCGGAACCGGTTCGCGACGAACGCGGCGTCGGTGTACGCGGCGTTCGCCGCGGGGTTGGCGCCGGTCCCGTGGAAGTCCGAGAAGGCCGCGGTCTGGTTGACGAAGACCGCACCGGTGAGATTCTCCGACAGGGCCACGCCGGCGTCGGCCGCGGCGTCCCGCGCGGCGTCGAGGGTCTGCTCCGACGTGGAGTAGACCGCCGCGGTCATCGCGCCGTGCTCGCGGACGGTGTCGCGCAGCTGGGCGATCGACTGTGCCGTCGAGGCGGTGCGGACCAGCAGGCTCACCGGGCCGAAGTACTCCTGGGTGTAGACGTCCTCGCGGGTCACGTCGACGGCGACCAGTCCGGGGGTGCGAACCACCGCCTCCGGGTATGCCGGATGGGTCACCTCCCGCGAGGCGAGGACCACCCGGCCGCCGGCCTCGGCGGCGAGCTCGTCGAGGCCCTCGATATTGGCCCGGACGCCGTCGTTGACCGTTGCCCCAAGCAGCTCGACCGCCTTGGCGTCGTCGCTGGTCAGCCGCGTCACCGCAGCCGCCAACCGGTCGGCGAACTCGTCGAAGGACAGGTGGCCCTCGTCGGTGTCGACCCCGGTCGCGGGGATGTAGACATTTTGCGGGGTGGTGCACATCTGGCCGGTGTAGAGCGTGAACGAGAAGGCAAGATTGCCCAGGACGCCGCGGAGGTTGTCGGTGGAGTCGACGACGACCGAGTTGATGCCGGCCTTCTCGGTGAAGACCAGCGCGCCCCGGGCTGCCCCGGCCTGCTCGAGCCAACGTCCGAAGGCCGGGCCGCCGGTGTAGTCGACGATGGCGACCTCGGGCCGCTCGGCCAAGGTCTTGGCCAGGCCCTCCCCCTCGGCCTCGGGGAGGAGCTGGACCGCGGCCGGGTCGAAGCCCGCGTCGCGGAGGACCGCACGGGCGATCTCGACCGAGATGGCCAGCGGAAGCACCGCCCGCGGGTGCGGCTTGACGAGCACCGGGTTGCCGCAGGCGAGCGAGGCGAACAGCCCGGGGTAGGTGTTCCACGTCGGGAAGGTGTTGCAGCAGACGACCAGCGCCAGGCCGCGCGGGACGACCCGGTAGTCCTTCTGCATCCGCAGCGGCGCGTCCCGGCCCGGCTTCTCCCAGACGACCGAGGCAGGCACGCGCTCCTGCTCGACGAGCGCGGCGACGACCGACTCCAGCGCCCGGTCCTGGGCGTGCGGGCCGGCGGCCTGGAAGGCCATGACGAAGGGCTGGCCGGAGGTGTGCATGACCGCATTGGCAATCTCGAACGACCGGGCGTTGATGCGGTCGACGATCTCGACGCAGACCGCCGCCCGGACCCGCGCCCCGGCGTCGCGCCAGGCGGGCAGCGCGGCCTGTGCAGCGGCGACCGCGGCGTCGACGTCCAGGTGCGGGTAGGTCGTCCCGAGCGTCGGCCCGTAGGGCGAGACCTCGGCGCCCACCCAGGTGCCGTCCCCGGGTTGGTCGGCGAGGGCGTCATACCGGTGGCCGAGGTGAGCCTCGTATGCCGCCACCCCGTCCGCGGCCGCGGTCTCGCCATACACCCGCGGTGACGGGGACTCGGGGTACTTCGAGTAGTAGCTCCGCGCGGCCAAGGCCTCGGTGGCCGCGGCCAGGGTTGCCGCGTGGCGGTCGAGGAGCTCGTGGGCGGACGGGGAGAGGGGCGCCGGTGCCGACATACGTCGATGGTAGCCACGCGACCCGCACGGGCGAGGTGACCTCGGACCCACCCACCCCGCGAGCGCGATGCGGGTGCCACGATGGGGGCCATGGACCTCACCGTCGCCGTCCTCGGAGCTGGCGCCATGGGATCGGGGATCGCCCAGGTCGCCGCGGCGGCGGGCGAGGACGTCCACCTCTATGACGCGTGTGCCGGTGCAGCCGAGGCGGGCGCCGCGCGGGTCCGCTCCGGACTCGCCCGCGCCGGCGACCGCGGGACGCTCACCGCGGACCAGGTCGCCGCGGCGCAGGCCCGCGTCCACGTCGCCGAGACCCTCGACGCGCTGCCCGCGTGCGACCTCGTCATCGAGGCGGTCGTCGAGGACCTCGCCGTGAAGCAGACCCTCTTCGCCGAGGTCGCCGGTCGGCAGGGCGCGACGACGATCCTCGCGTCGAATACCTCCAGCCTCGACATCGGCGCGATCGCCAAGGCGGTGACCAGCCCGGAGCGGGTCCTCGGGCTGCACTTCTTCAACCCACCGCCGGCAATGCGGCTCGTCGAGGTCGTCCGGGGCCGCGCCACCGACCCCGCCCTGGTCGAGCGCTGCACCTCGCTCATGCGGGCCTGGGGGAAGACACCGGTCGTCTGCGCCTCGACGCCCGGCTTCATCGTCAACCGGGTCGCCCGACCGTTCTACGGCGAGGCGCAGCGGATGCTCCAGGAGAGTCTCGCCGACGCGCCGACCATCGACGCGGCGATCCGCTCCGGCGGCTTCCCCATGGGACCCTTCGAGCTCACCGACTTCATCGGCCAGGACGTCAACCTCGCCGTCGGCACCTCGGTGTGGGAACAGACCGGTCACGATCCGCGATATGCACCAACCTCCTTCCAGCAGGACCTCGTCGGGCAGGGTCGGCTCGGGCGCAAGAGTCGTCACGGCGTCTACCGGTATGACGCCGCAGGCTCCCCGGAGGGCGCGAGCGCCGACCCTAAGCAGGTGGCCGCCCTCCTGACCGGCCCACTGCGGACTAACCCATTGGCGCGCACCGTGGCGATGCTCGTCAACGAGGCCGTCGATCTTGTGGACAGTGGGACGGCGAGCGCGGGGGATGTGGATATCGCGATGGTCCTCGGCACGAGGTATCCCAAGGGTCCGATCGCCTGGGGCGCCGAGATCGGGTACGACGTTATCGCCGCCCAGCTCGCCGAGCTGGCTGCGGCATACCCCGGTGGTCGCTACCGACCCAGCCCCGGGCTCAACGCGCGCTGACAGCCAAACCCACCAAACCCGCCAAACCCGCCCACCCCTGACCGGCCGACCCACCGATCCGCACACCAGCTGACCACGACCTCAGGAGCCCCCCCGTGACCGACCCCGACCCCGACCTCACCCACGTCCGGCGGATGTGGGCTAACGACCTCGCCTCAGCCACCCTCGGGATGGACGCAGAGGTCGTCGAGGTCGACCACGCGGTGGTGCGGATGCCGGTGACGGCGACGATGGTCAACGGCCACGACATCTGTCATGGCGGGTATGTCTTCACCCTCGCCGACTCGGCCTTCGCGCTGGCCTGTAACTCCCGCGGGCAGACGACCGTGGCGGCCGGCGGCGATATCACCTTCGTCGCCCCGGCCCGGCTCGGGGACGTCCTCGTGGCCGAGGCGCGGGTGCGGGCGGCCTACGGGCGCAGCGGGCTGACCGACGTGCGGGTGACCCGGGAGGGCGACGGCGCGCTCATCGCCGAGCTGCGTGGACGATCACGGTCCATCCCGCCCCGCGGCTGACCGCGGCCGTCCCACCCGCTCGCGCTGACCGACGGCGTACCTCGTCGTCAGAACCCCGCCACGCCATCGATTCCGCAGCCCGAGCGCGCGTTCGGCCCAGCGATCGACGGCGACATCCGGGCCATAACGACGTTTCCCCTCACGTTCAGCCCGATTCACCCCGCCAATCGGTTACAGGTGCACTCCGATCCGGCCGAAGTCGTGGACACCGACCACTCTGATGGGGCACCCTTCCGAACGGGCCCGCTGCACAGGTGCTGCGGCGGCATCGACCCCACGAAACGGGAAGGACACCACCTGATGAACCGCCGCTCCTCACTGGTCTTGACCAGCCTCGTCGCCGCCGGACTCGCCCTGAGTGCCTGTGGCTCGAACTCGCTGTCCACCGACAACAAGTCCACCGCGCCCGCCGGCGCGACGACGACCGCGACGGTCGACCCGGCGCTGGCCGCCAAGCTGCCGGCCAAGATCAAGGCCGCCGGGAAGATCGTCATCGGCACCGACGCGACCTACCAGCCGAACGAGTACCTCGACAATGACGGCAAGACCGTCATCGGCATGGACGTCGACCTGTTCAACGCGGTCATGGCGAAGTTCGGCGTCAAGACCGAGTGGTCGCCGAGCGGCTTCGACTCGATCATCCTCGGCGTTCAGAGCGGCAAGTTCGACGTCGGCGTCTCCAGCTTCACGGTCAACCCCGACCGAGAGAAGCAGGTCAACATGGTGAGCTACTTCAAGGCCGGCACCCAGTGGGTCGTCGCCAAGGGCAACCCGAAGAAGATCGATCCCGAGAACGCCTGCGGCCTGAAGATCGCGGTCCAGAAGGCCACCGTCCAGGTCGACGACCTCAACGCCCGGAGCAAGAAGTGCACCGACGCGGGCAAGGCCGCAATCGAGCCGCTCATCGACGCCGACCAGGCCAAGGTCACCGCGATGGTCCAGTCCGGCAAGGCCGACGCCATGATGGTCGACCTCCCGCCGGCCATCGCGGCGGTCGACCTCACCGGGGGGACGGTCGAGCTGCTCGGCACACAGTACGACTCGGCCCCGTATGGCTACGCCGTGCCCAAGGACCAGACCGAGTTCGCGAACGCGATCGTTGACGCCCTCAAGGCACTGGAGAAGGACGGCACCTACAAGGCCATCCTCACGAAGTGGAAGTGCGAGGGTGGCGCCATCACCGACTTCGGCGTCAACACGGTTAGCTAAGGGATGACAACCCAGACGATGGACCGGCCGGGCGAGATCAACGCCCGGCCGGTCCGACACCCCGGACGGTGGGTGGCCGTTGCCATCATCGCGATCGTCGCCGCGATGATGATCAGCTCCTTGGTGACGAACCCCAAGTGGGACTTCGGCTACGCCTTCCAGATCATGCAGCAGTCCTCGGTCATCAACGGGCTGTGGATGGGCACGATCCTCGGCACGGTCGGCTCGATGATCCTCGGTGTCGTGCTCGGCGTGATCCTCGCCGTCATGCGGCTGTCCGACAACTTCGTCCTGCGCGGGGTCGCCTTCGTCTACACGTGGTTCTTCCGCGCCATGCCCCGATACGTCCTGCTCGCGATCATGGCCAGCGGTGTCGGGTACCTCTACAACAAGTTCGATATCGGTGTGCCCTTTGGACAGCAGATCGCGAAGTCGCTGGGTCTGAGCAGTGACCTGACGTTCTTCCAGTTCAACTGGAACGACTACTCGAGCACGGTATGGATCGGCATTCTCGGCCTGGGTCTGTCCGAGGCGGCCTATATGGCCGAGATCGCCCGAGCCGGCATCCTCTCGGTCGACAAGGGCCAGGCGGAGGCCGCCCAGGCGCTCGGGATGTCCCCGGGGATGACGATGACCCGGATCGTCCTGCCCCAGGCCATGCGCGTCATCGTGCCGCCGACCGGCAACGAGACGATCGCCATGGTCAAGGACACCTCGCTGTTCATCGCAGCGAATGTCATCACCGAGCTCTACTACCAGTCGACGCTGTTCGGGTCGAAGGCGTTCAAGATCATGCCCGGATTCGTCGCCGCGACGCTGTGGTACCTCATCGTCTGCTCGATCCTCATGGTCGGGCAGTCCTACCTCGAGAAGTACTACGGCCGCGGCTTCGGCGCACCCACCGGAAAGAAGCGCAAGAAGGCCGAACAGAAGATCATCGCGGCGGGAGCGGACCACTGATGAGCACCCCCACCCTGCGCACCGGCGAGCCGCTCGTCCACGCGGTCAACGTCAGCAAGTCCTTCCACGACAACCACGTCCTGCGCGGCATCGACCTCGATGTCTACCCCGGCCAGGTCGTCGTCCTCCTCGGGCCGTCCGGGTCCGGCAAGACGACCTTCATCCGGTGCATCAACCAGCTCGAGACAATCGACGGCGGCCGGATCTTCGTCGACGGCGAGCTCATGGGGTATGCCGACAAGGGCGGGGTCCTGCACCGCCTCAAGGACAAGGAGATCGCCGCCCAACGCCGTGACATCGGCATGGTCTTCCAGCGGTTCAACCTCTTCCCACACAAGACGGTCCTCGAGAACGTCATGGAGGCGCCGATCAAGGTCAAGGGCGAGAACCGCAAGGTCGTCGAGGAGCGGGCCATCGCCCTGCTCGGACGGGTGGGCCTGGCCGACAAGCCGGCGGCATACCCGGGGCAGCTCTCCGGTGGCCAGCAGCAGCGGGTGGCTATCGCGCGGGCTCTGGCGATGCAACCCAAGCTCATGCTCTTCGACGAGCCCACCTCGGCGCTCGACCCCGAGCTGGTCGGCGAGGTCCTCGCCGTCATGCGCGAGCTCGCAGCGTCTGGCATGACGATGATCGTCGTCACCCACGAGATGGGCTTCGCCAAGGAGGTCTCCGACCACGTCGTCTTCATGGACGGCGGGGTCGTCGTCGAGGAGGGCCACCCGAACGACGTCATCGGCAACCCGCAGCACGAGCGGACCAAGCTCTTCCTCCGTCGGGTGCTCGCCGAGGATGAGAGCGGATAAGTCCCGAGTCCCGCCTGGAGCGGCGATCCCCCACCTGCGCCGGGTGGTCCCTCTGGGGCCACCCGGCGCAGGTGTGACCTCCTGCCTGTTGCGTCGGCCCACGCAGCGGGGCAGGCTCGGTCTGACACCTCCCCTCACCGCCGAAGGACGTGCGATGACTCCGTATGTCGACCCCGCTCTGACCTGGGACCTCGACCACCTGCGGGATGTCCAGCTGCGGCGGCTCAAGGACACCCTGGCCCGTGCCTACGCGAACGTGCCGCACTACACGGCAGCCTTCGACGCGGTCGGCCTGCACCCCAACGACGTCAAGACGCTGGCCGACCTCGCCTCGGTCCCCTTCACCACCAAGGAGGACCTGCGACGCAACTACCCCTACGGGATGTTCGCGGTCCCCCGCGAGGAGGTCGTCCGGATCCACGCGTCGTCGGGCACGACGGGCAAGCCGACGGTGGTCGGCTACACCAAGGCCGACATCGAGATGTGGGCCGATGTCATGGCGCGGTCGATCAATGTCGCTGGTGGGCGGCCCGGCGATATCGTCCACGTCGCCTATGGCTACGGCCTGTTCACCGGTGGGCTGGGTGCGCACTATGGGGTCGAACGGCTCGGCTGCACGGTCATCCCCGTCTCCGGAGGTATGACGGAACGCCAGGTCCAGCTCATCACCGACTTCAAGCCGCGGATCATCATGGTGACCCCGAGCTACTTCCTCTCCATCCTCGACGAGATGGAACGCGCCGGCATCGACCCTCGGGAGTCCTCCCTCGAGATCGGGATCTTCGGCGCCGAGCCGTGGACGCAGCAGATGCGCGAGGAGATCGAGGCCCGCTGCGATATCGACGCGGTCGACATCTACGGGCTCTCCGAGGTAATCGGCCCAGGGGTCTCCCAGGAGGCCGGGACGACCAAGGACGGGCTGCACATCTGGGAGGACCATTTCTACCCCGAGGTCGTCGACCCGATCACCCTCGAGCCGGTCGCCGAGGGCGAGCAGGGTGAGCTGGTCTTCACCTCGCTGACCAAGCAGGCCCTGCCGATCATCCGCTACCGCACCCGGGATCTCACCCGGCTCCTGCCGGGGACCGCGGCGCCGTCATACCGACGGATGGAGAAGGTGACCGGCCGCACCGACGACATGATGATCATCCGCGGGGTGAACGTCTTCCCGACCCAGATCGAGGAGCACGTCCTGCGCGAGCCGGGGCTGGCGCCATACTTCCAGTGCGTCCTGACCCAGCCGGGCAAGCTCGTCGAGCTCACCGTGCTCGCGGAGACGACCGACTACATGTCGCCCGAGGCACGCGCGGAGATCGGTAAGCGGCTCCAGCACCGGATCAAGGCGACGATCGGGATCACCGCCAAGGTCGACGTCCGCGACCCGGGTGCCATCGAGCGCTCGGTGGGCAAGGCGCGCCGGATCGTCGACCAGCGCCCGAAGGGCTGACGGCTCGGTCAGCTTTCGGCCCGCCTCGGGCGTGCGGACGACATACGGTGTCCTCATGCGCGTTCTCGTCAGCGGTGGTGCGGGGTACATCGGGTCACATACGGTCGTCCAGCTCGTGGCGGCCGGGCATGACGTCGTCGTCGTCGACTCCTTCGCCAACAGCAAGCCGTCGGTCGTCGGCCGCATCGAGGCGCTGACCGGTCAGGTGCTGGCGCTGCATGCCTTCGACCTCACCGATGTCGACAAGACCGAGCGGCTGTTCGCCGACGAGCCCTTCGACGCGGTGGTCCACTTCGCCGGCTTCAAGGCGGTCGGCGAGTCGGTCGAGAAGCCGTTGGAGTACTACGAGAACAACCTCGGCACGACCTTCTCGCTGGTCCGGGCCATGCGCCGGCATGGCGTGCGCCGGCTCGTCTTCTCGTCGTCGGCGACGGTGTATGGCTCGACCCCGCCGCTGCCGATGACCGAGGACCTGCCGACCTCGGCGACCAACCCGTACGGCTGGACCAAGGTGATGCAGGAGCAGATCCTCCGCGATGTCGCCGCGGCCGACCCGACCTGGCGGGTGGCACTGCTGCGCTACTTCAACCCGGTCGGCGCGCACTCCTCCGGGACCATGGGTGAGGACCCGCAGGGGATCCCGAACAACCTCATGCCGTTCATCGCCCAGGTGGCGGTGGGTCGGCGGGAGAAGCTGTCGGTCTTCGGCGACGACTACCCGACGCCGGACGGCACCTGCCTGCGCGACTACATCCACGTCGATGACCTCGCCGCCGGGCATGTCGCCGCGCTGGCACGGCTGGCGATCGCCGAGGAGCCCGTCTCGACGTGGAACCTCGGCACCGGTGAAGGCACCTCGGTGCTCCAGGTGCTGCACGCCTTCGAGGCCGCGGTGGGTCGGGCGCTGCCGTACGAGATCGTCGGTCGCCGCGCCGGGGACATTGCTGCGTCATACGCTGACCCGACCCTTGCCCACACCGAGCTGGGGTGGCGGGCGACGCGGACCATCGACCAGATGTGCGCGGATGCCTGGCGCTGGCAGAGCGCCAACCCCACGGGCTACCCCGACTGAGGACCCTTGGGAATCAGGCGTCGTCGGGCTCCGGCGGGGTCCAGCCGCGCGCCTTGAGCAGCGGGATGTCCTCCTCGTCGAGCAGCTCGGGGTCGATGTCGGCCGTGCACCACTTGCACTTGATGGCGTCGATCGCCACGAACTCCTTGCAGTGCGGGCACTCGCGCTGACCCTGAGCCCGGAAGTTGCCCATGCCGGCCCGCTTGATCACCTTGACGATGCCGAAGAGCACCAGCCCGAGCAGCACGAAGCTCACGAAGTCGGTGATGAAGGCGCCGTACTTGATCTCCGCGCCGTTGACCGTCAGCACCAGGGCGGTGAAGTCCGGCTTGCCGAAGATCGCGGCGACCAGCTGGAGCAGGACGTTGTTCGCCAACGACTCGACGAGGGCCGCGAAGGCCGCACCGATGATGAAGCCCAGCGCGAGGTCCAGCATGTTGCCGCCCATCGCGAAGGCCTTGAACTCTGCCCAGGATTTCCGCATGGGTCATAGGTGAACAGATGGTGACGTGATCTGACAAGGCCGGGCTACGGAGCGGGACGCCGGTGCGGAGGGTCGGGCCGGGGGGTGGTCGACCTCCCCTTCCCTCCCCTTCCCTCCACCGAGAGATGGCAAACGGCTGGTATGCCGCGCCAGCACCCCCGTCATACCAGCCATTTCCCATCTCTCGGGGACTGGACAGACGGCACGTAAGAACCCCAGGGGCGTGCGACTCCAGAGCAGGGCGGAGGGACGGCGGCATCCCCGGCCGGAGGACTCAGCCGGCTGACGGTGGTGGCGGCGGTGGGGGTGCCGGGGGAGCTCCGGCAGGAGGCGGAGGCGGGGCGGCGGGAGCTCCGGCAGGAGGTGGCGGCGGTGCGGCAGGAGCTCCGGCAGGAGGCGGCGGGGGCGGGGCGAAACCCCCGCCCGGAGGGGGAGGCGGCGCCCCAGCCCCGGGAGGCGGAGGCGGCGGGGCACTCGGAGCACCCGCACCCCCAGGAGCCGCAGCCCCACCGACCGACCCGGACCACCCACCCGCAGCAGCCGCACCGGGCGGCGGAGGCGGCGCGGTCTGCAAGGTCAGGCTGGGCAGACCGCCGGCGGCGTCGATCGCCCGCAGGGCGGTCAGGACCCGCTCGCGCTCGTCGGCAGCGAAGGGTCGACCGGTGGCCTCGGCATACGCGAGCACTCCGAGGTCACGGAAGTAGCGGTCCGCGTCCCGCCCGGCCGCCATACCCGGTCCGGCCATACCGGCGGAGGCAAGCGCAGTGTCGGCCTTCGCGGCGAGCTCGGTGGCCGCGGCCTTCGCCTTGTCGAGGAATCCCATACCCGCCATCGTGGCCCTAGACGAGATCGGGGTAAAGGGCCTCGAAGGGATCGTCCAGGCACCCGCGGCGCGACATACTTGGACGCAGCACTACCGACCCCGCGCACCAGGTGAGGACTCGACGATGGCGATCCACGGCTCCCTCTTCAGCGACTACAAGGAGAACCCGGCCTCCGACCCGTTCCTCCTGCAGAACAAGAAGCTGCTGAAGATCAACATGGCGTACGGGCAGGTGTGGGCCAAGACCGGGTCGATGGTGGCCTACCAGGGCGATGTGCGGTTCGAGAACCGCGGCGCCGGCGGGCTCAACAAGCTGCTCAAGCAGGCGGTGACCGGCGAGGGCGTCGACGTCATGTCGTGCACCGGCCAGGGCGAGCTCTTCGTCGCCGACCAGGCGCAGGAGATCCAGGTCATGTACCTGGAGAACGACATGATCTCGGTCAACGGCAAGAACGTCCTGGCCTTCTCGGGCTCGATCGAGTGGGACATCCACCGGATCCAGGCCCGCGGCGGGATGATGGCCGGCGGCCTCTACAACGTCTCGATGCGCGGCACGGGCTATGTCGCGGTGACCACCGACGGGGACCCGGTCGCCCTCGATGTCGCGAGCGCACCGACCTTCGCCGACGCGCAGGCGGTCGTCCTGTGGACCTCGGGTGTCTCGATGGACGTCCGCATCGACACCGGCGGCATCAAGTCGATGCTCCGCGGTGGCAGCGGTGAGATGGTCCAGATGGCCTTCGGCGGCCAGGGCTATGTCCTCGTCCAGCCCTCCGAGGGCCAGCTCTTCGGCGGCGGTCAGCAGAGCGGGTCGTCCAGCAGTGGCGGCGGCATGCTCGGCAACCTTCTCGGCGGGTAGCCTTCCCGTCATTTTCCGTATGCCGCTCCCGGATCTCCCCGAGGGCGGAATCACCCGCGGGCTCGACTGCGGTCTCAGCAGCGGTCGCCGCAGCGAGCGCAGGCGCGGACCGAGAACTCGCTCGGAGCGGTATTCCGTACGGCCGACCGTGCCGCGTGGCCGTCCCGTTCAGTGGGACGAATAGGGTAGATGTAGGTCACATTTACCTGCCCTTTACCTTCGCGCGCACCCTCGCCACGTGCATAAACGTGCACGTCAGCACGCGGATGGGCAGTCCGGCCCAGGACCTTCGTCCCAGGAAGGTCGAATACGCAGACGTATCGTGAACGCGGGGATGTGGGTCGACGGGGGGAGCCTCCCCTGCCCCGCTCCCATCCCAACCCTGCGAGACACAGCACCTGTCTGTGAGAATCAAGGACATCACGCGATGACCGCCCTGGACCTGGCTCGGTGGCAGTTCGCCATCACGACCGTCTATCACTTCCTCTTCGTCCCGATCACCATCGGCCTGACCGGACTGATCGCCGTCATGCAGACCGTCTGGCACCGTACGGGCAACCCCGAGTGGCTCCGGTTGACGAAGTTCTTCGGCAAGCTCTTCATGATCAACTTCGCCCTGGGCCTGGTCACCGGCATCGTCCAGGAGTTCCAGTTCGGCATGAACTGGAGCCTCTACAGCCGGTTCGTCGGTGACATCTTCGGTGCGCCGCTGGCGTTCGAGGCACTGCTCGCCTTCTTCCTCGAGTCGACCTTCCTCGGGCTGTGGATCTTCGGGTGGGACCGCCTGCCCCGCAAGGTCCACCTCGCGACGATCTGGCTCACCCACATCGGGACGGTCTTGTCGGCATACTTCATCCTTGCCGCGAACTCGTTCATGCAGAACCCGGTGGGCTACACCTTCAACCCCAAGACGAACCGGGCAGAGCTCGACGACTTCCTCGCCGTGCTGACCAACAAGGTCCAGCTCGTCACCTTCCCGCACGTCATCACCGGTGCGTACATGACCGCGGGCGCCTTCGTCATGGGCGTCGCCCTCTACCTCATGCGCAAGCGCGCGATCGAGAGCCGCACCCACGCCGACCTGCCGATGTACCGCAAGGCCGCGCGCTTGGGGGCCTGGGTCGCCGTCGTCGCCGGCCTGGCCGTTGTCGTGACCGGCGACCTGCAGGGCAAGGTCATGACCGAGGTCCAGCCGATGAAGATGGCGGCGGCCGAGGCGCTCTACGAGTCCTCCAGCGGGCACGCCCCGTTCAGCCTGTTCACCATCGGCTCGCTCGACGGCAAGGAGAAGGTCTTCTCGCTCGAGGTGCCCGGCGTGCTCAGCTATCTCGCCACCGGCGACGTCGCCAAGCCGGTCGAAGGCATCAACGACCTGGAGAAGCAGCTCCAGGCCACGTACGGCAAGGACCCACTGACCGCCGCTGCGTCATACACACCGACCATCTGGCTCGCGTACTGGAACTTCCGGCTGATGATGGGTGCCGGCTTCCTCGCGATGCTCTTCGGCCTCATGGTCTTGTGGCGGACCCGCAAGGACGGCCTGCCGATGGAGAAGTACTGGAAGCTCATCGGGATCTGGACCCCGTTGCTGCCCGTCTTCGCCATGTCCTTCGGCTGGATCTTCACCGAGATCGGGCGCCAGCCGTTCCTCGTCAACGGGATGATGTCGACCGAGGCCGGGGTGTCGACGTCGGTGGGTGCGTGGAGCGTGGCGCTGACCATGATCCTGTTCACCCTGCTCTACGGAGCGCTTGCGGTGGCCGAGATCAAGCTCACCCTCAGGTACGCCCAGCGTGGCGCCGTCCCCGTCGCCGAGCCGGTGGATCCGTCGACTCGCGACGCCGACGCCCCTCTCCTGTTCGCCTACTGAGTCAAGGACTCTCGTCATCATGAGCAATCTGTCAGCCCTGCAAGTCGTCTGGTTCGCCCTCATCGCCGTCCTGTGGATCGGCTATCTCACCCTCGAAGGCTTCGACTTCGGCGTCGGCATGCTCCTGCCGATCCTTGGCAAGGGGCGCACCCCGGAGGAGTCGAACCGGCGTCGGCGCGTCCTCATCAACACCATCGGCCCGGTCTGGGACGGCAACGAGGTCTGGGTGCTCACCGCGGGTGGCGCCACCTTCGCGGCCTTCCCACAGTGGTACGCCACGCTTTTCTCCGGCTACTACCTCGCCCTCGCGCTCATCCTCGTCGCGCTGATCCTGCGCGGCATGGGGTTGGACTACCGGGGCAAGGGGGACACCGCGCTGTGGCGGCAGCGGTGGGACTGGTGCATCACCGGCGGGTCGTATGCCGCTGCCCTGCTCTGGGGCGTCGGCCTGACGAATATCGTCTGGGGCAGCCCGGTCAAGGTTGACCCCGAGGTCACCGGGAACTACATCTTCGACGGCACCTTGTTCAGCCTGCTGGGGCCGGTCCCGCTGCTCGGCGGGCTCACCTTCGTCGCCCTCTTCCTCACCCACGGGGCGATCTTCGTCGCGCTGAAGACCGACGGTGACATCCGGCACGAGGCGCGCGCCCTCTCGGTCAAGACCGGTGTGGTCGCGGCCGGGCTCGCGGTTGTCCTGCTCCTCCTGGTCAACACCAAGCACTCCTCGACCATCGGTTGGGCCGGTGCGGTGCTCGCCGCGGTCTGCCTGCTCGCCGGGCTGTTCGCGGCGCTCAAGGGCCGCGAGGGCTGGGCCTTCGTCGGCACCTTCGCGACGATCGCCTTCGCCGTGGTGTCCTACTTCGGCGCGTTGTTCCCCAACGCGATGCCGTCGTCGCTCGGGTCGGTCAACGACCTCACCCTGCTCGCGGCGTCGAGCACCCCGAAGACGCTGACGATCATGACCTGGGCCGCCGTGGTGTTCACCCCGGTCGTCCTGGTCTACACCGCGTGGACGTACTGGGTGTTCCGGAAGCGGATCGCCGTCCACCACATCCCCGACGAGCAGCACGTCACTGCAACGGTTCGGGGCTGATCACAGCGGACCGGTCCGCCCGCGTCGTCGGGAGGGGCGGACGGACCGGTCGTCAGACCGCTGAGGCTCGGGTAGCGGGGAGGCTCTCGAGCCTCAGCGCCTGTGGATAACCCCCCCTCCTCCGACAAAGACACACCTTTAGAACGCTTCTAAAGGTGTGTCTTTGTTGGGAGGGGGAGGTTATCCACAGGAAGGGAACAGACAACATGAGGAACGTAGGCTGAGTCGGTGCGACCGTTCGACCCACGACTGCTCCGGGCAGTCCCCGAGTCCCGCCGCGGAGTGGGCGCCCTGGCGGCTCTCGGGGTCATCGCCGGGAGCCTGGCGATCGCCCAGGCCTTCACCGTCACCTCCCTCGTCGTCGCCGTGGTCGGCGGTATGCCGGTCCGCCCCTCCCTCCTCGCCGTCGTCGCGGTCTTGACCGGCCGAGCCCTGGTGAGCGCCACGACCGAGTGGGTCGCGGCACGAGCCGGCGCCCGGGTCTCGACGGCGCTGCGGGAGCGGCTCCTCGCCAGTTGGCTGACCCGCCCGGCCGACGCCCGCCCCGCGCAGGCGCAGGCCCTCACCCTCGCGACCACCGGGGCCACGACCGTCGAACCGTATGTCGCCCGCTATCTGCCCGCCCTCGTGGCCGGCGTGGTGCTGCCGGTCCTCGCCGTCGGGACCTTGCTGCTCGTCGACTGGGTCAGTGCGCTGGTCGTCGTGGTGACCGTGCCGCTGCTCCCCCTGTTCGCCGCGCTGATCGGGAAGGCCACTGAGGACGCGACCGCCCGCCGGTGGAAAACCTCGGCGTCCCTGGCGGGTCACTTCCTCGACGTCGTGCGGGGTCTGCCCACCCTGGTCGGTTATGGCAGGGCGCAGCGGCAGGCGCGAACGATCGGCGAGGTCAGCCAGCGACACCGTCGCGCCACCGTGGAGACGCTGCGCATCGCCTTCCTCTCCTCTGCCGCACTCGAGCTCCTGGCAACCCTGTCCGTTGCCGTCGTCGCCGTGAGCGTGGGCATTCGGCTCGCCAACGGCTCGATGGCCCTGCATACCGGACTGCTGGCCATCCTCATCTCCCCCGAGGCCTACTGGCCGATCCGCCGCGTCGGCGCCGAGTTCCACAACGCCGCCGACGGGGCCGCTGCGGCGGACCAGATCCTCGCCGAGCTGGACCCAGCGCCGGGACCAGTGCCCGCATCACCCACGGTCCGCGAGACGCCCCGCGCCGCGTCGACCACCCCGTATCGAGTCCGGGTCGAGCACCTTGGCTACACCTACCCCGGCGCGGAGCGCCCCACCCTCGAGGACCTGACCGAGGACTTCCCGCAGGGCCTCACCGTGATCACCGGCCCCTCCGGCGCGGGGAAGTCCACCCTCCTGGAGATCCTCGCCGGGCTTAGACACCCCACGTCCGGCACGGTCACCGCCCCACACGCCCACCTCGTCACCCAGACTCCCTTCCTCACCGCAGGGACGGTCCGCGAGAACCTCACCCTCGGCGCAAGCCAGCCCACCGACGCCGAGCTCGATGCCGCGCTCGACGCCGCGCTCGACGCCGCGCTCGACGCCGTCGACATACGAGCGGTCGTCACTGCACTCCCCGACAAGCTCGACACCCAGCTCGGGGACGCCGGCTTCGGCCTCTCGGCGGGGCAGCGCGCCCGGCTGGCCCTCGCCCGCGCGCTCCTCGCGCCCGCCCCGATGCTCCTCCTCGACGAACCAACCGCCCACCTCGACGAGGACTCCGTCGCGCGGGTCCACGCCCTCATCACCACGCTTGCGCAGGACCGGGTGGTCGTCGCGGTCAGCCATCGCGCCGAGCTCGTCGCCCTGGCGGAGCACGTCGTCACCGTCCATCCCGCGCCGGCGAAGGCAAGCCGATGAGTCTCATCCGCGACCTGTCGACCCCGGCCCTGGTGCGCTCCGGACTCATCGGCGGGCTGGCGACGACATCAGGTGTGGCGCTGACGGCGACCTCGGGCTGGCTCATCGTCCAGGCCAGCACCATGCCGGCCATCCTCACGCTGCTTGTCGCCATCGTCTGCGTCCGCACCTTCGGCATCGCCCGCCCCGTGCTGCGGTATGTCGAACGGGTCCACTCCCATGACGCCGCCCTCGCCTCGCTCGCCGAGCGTCGGGTCCGCATGTATGACGCCCTCGTCCCGCTCACCCCGGCGCGGCTCGGACGGCGCAGCCGCTCCGACGTCCTCACCTCGGCGGTCCGCGACCTCGACGATGTTGTCGACGCCCAGGTGCGGGTCGTCGTCCCGCTCATCGCGGCCCTGACGGCAGCAGGGGTCGCCATCGTCGCCACCGCCGTCCTGCTCCCCGCGGCCGGCCTGGTCGTCGCCGGGGTTGTCGCGTCGATGGTGGTGTCTGCCGCGCTGGCGCTGCGGGCCGAGTCGTCCAGCCAGGTCGCCGGGCTGGAGGCCCGGGCCGCCGCCTCCCGGGTTGGAGCCCTGGTCACCTCGAACGCCACCGACCTCCAGGCGATCGACGCCGAGGCCGACGCCCTGCGCTGGCTCGCCGCAGCTCACTCCGAGGTGCGCCGGACCGCAGGCACCGCCGGCCGGATCCGCGGGCTGGGGCTGGCCTGGCAGCAGCTCACCACGGCTGCAAGTACTGCCGGTATGGCGCTCGTCGTCGCGCCCGCCGTCGGCACCACGGTCAGCGGACCGGTGGCCGCGCTGCTCATCCTCACCCCGCTGGCTCTCGCCGACGCGACGACGACGATCCCGGACGCGATCGGGGCCTGGGCGCGGGCCCGTGCCGCAGACGGTCGGCTCAGCGAGCTGCTCTCCCAGGAGCCCGCGGTCAAGGACGCCACCGGAGCCACCAGCCGAGACGACGGCGCGGCAACCGACGACGGCGGCCCCCCAGCCAGCCTCGGCGGCTCGGTCCGGGTCGACCAGCTCGTCACCCGGTGGCACCCGAGCCGACCCGCCCTGCCCGCCGTCACCTTCGACCTTGCCGCCGGTCAGCACCTGGCGATCACCGGGGCCAATGGCTCGGGTAAGTCCACCCTGCTCGCGGCCTTGGGGCGGCATATCGATCCGGAGGACGGCACGTACCTGCTCGGCGGAACGGACGTCCTCGATATGCCGCTGGTCACCGCCCGAGGGGCGATCGCACTGGTCGACGACGAGCCGCACCTGTTCTCCAGCACGCTTCGAGAGAACCTGCGGCTCGCCAGGCCTGCCGCCACCGACGAGGAGATCGAGGCCGCGCTGGCGGATGCCGGCCTGCAGGTCTGGCTGGCGGGGCTGCCGGAACGGCTCGACACCTGGCTCGGCTCGGGTGGCCGGGGCGTCTCGGGCGGCGAGCGCGCGCGGATTGCGCTGGCCCGGGCGCTGCTCTCCGGGCGTCCGCTACTCCTGCTCGACGAGCCCGTCGCTCACCTCGATCATGCGACCGCGGTCGCCGTCATCGCGGACCTCACCCGCACGAGCACCGATCGAACGGTGGTCATGGTGAGCCATCGCAGCGACGGTCTCGACGGCTTCGACCGGGTCGTCGACATGACCGAGCTGCAGGAGCCCAGACCGCCGGGGTGATGCGTCATACCTGAGCTTGGTGCGCCCCTCGACTGTCGCCCCGGCCGGAAACGCGCGAAGATCGAAGCACCGACCACGGAGGTGCCGCATGTCCCAGCCCACCGACCACAGCGCCCCGCTGGACGAGCTACGGCGCCGTCGCGCCGAGCTCCGGCAGTCCATGGGGCTCGTCGAGTTCACTATCGCCGCGCCGATCCGGGAGGATCCGTCCCGCTGGCTGGACGCTGTCACGCGGGCGTGGCAGGAGCTCGAGGAGGACTTCACCGACCACATCGAGGTGACCGAGGGACCCAAGGGCCTCTACCGGGACCTTGAGACCACGGCCCCCCGGGTCAGTCGGCGGGTCAACCGGCTGATCGCCGAACACCAGGGGTTGCAGGACCAGTTCGCCGAGATCCGCGGCGTGATCGACGCTGGAGTCACCGACGCCTCCGGCGCCACTCGGCTGCGTGAGCTGGCCACGCACCTGCTCGCGACGCTGGCCAAGCACCGTCAGCGCGGGTCCGACCTCGTCTGGGAGGTCTACGCCTTCGACGTCGGCGGCGAGAACTGATCTCGGCGCCGCTTGCCGACCCGACCTGACCGTCGCGATACGCCCATGGCGCGGTTCGCCGTGACCTTCGTGTGCAGTGGCAACACCTGCCGGTCCCCCATGGCCGAGGTGCTCCTGGCGGCACTACTCACCCGCTCCAGGCTCGCCGAGCATGTCGTCGTCGACAGCTATGGCACCGGAGACTGGCACGTCGGCGAGCTGGCCGACCCCAGGACCGTCGCGGCGCTGGCCGAACACGGGCTCGACGCGACCACGCATCGCGCTCGCGTCGTCCCGCCGGACCTGCTGGGCCGCTCGGACCTCATTCTCTGCGCCGAGGCCCGGCACCAGCGGAGAGTTCAACGCCTCGGGGTAGCGCGGCCCGGCCAGGTGCGTCTGATCCGCGAGTTCGATCCGGGCGCGGTGGCCGCTGGCTGCCTCGACCTCGCCGACCCCTACCACGGGACACTCGAGGACTACCGCCGCTGCTATGACGACGTCGCCGCCGCCTGCGCCGGGCTCCTGGCGGAACTGCCAGCGGTGCTCGGAGGCCTTTCGGCGGGGGACGTTGCAAACCTCCCATAATGCGCTTCAGTGCGTCTTGTTATGGATATATCGTCGTTTTGAAAGGGCCCGCTGCTATGTTCGACGTGTGGCGCGCCCGTCCTCGTACGACGAACAGCTGCGCATCCGGCTGGTCGCGGTGACCGCGGACACGATCGCACGATCGGGCACCGACGCCGTATCGCTGCGGCGGCTCGCTGCGGCCGCGGGCACCTCGACGAACGCCATCTACGCCCTCTTCGGCAGTAAGCCTGGACTCGTCGCAGCTGTCGTCGACGAGGGCCGGCGCAGCTTCGGCGCGGCACAGGCCGCCGCCCTCGACCCCTCCCGAGACTCCCGGGAGGACGCGATAGCCCTCGGTCACGCCTACCGCGACTGGGCCCTGGACCACCCCGACCTCTACACCGTGATGTTCGGCGGTCGGACGGTCCTCAACGACCGCACCGCCCCGGACGCCGACCCGGTGCCGAGCATCGCCCCGCTGGTCTCTGCCGTCGAGCGGCTCGTCGCCGATGGCGTCGTCCGAGGGGACACCGTCCTCGAAGTGGCCTGGACGATCTGGTCGGTGGCCCACGGGATGGTGAGCCTGGAGATCGCCGAGGGTGTGCCGAGGCGGGCTGGACGCCGCGACGTCTACGACCGGGCACTTCGGGTCATGCTCGACGGCTGGTCCGCCCAGCCGGCCCGCGCCTAACAGGGGCCCGGGTCTGGGAGGATGACCGGCATGGGCACTCTCGCCGATGCCAACCCCCCGATCCCGCTCGGGGCACTCGACGGGCGGTACCGCCGCGCCGTCGCCCCCCTGGTCGACCACCTCAGCGAGGCCGCGCTCAACCGCTCACGGGTCCACGTCGAGGTGGAGTGGCTCATCCACCTCACGACACAGGGCACCGTCCCCGGCGTGCGCGCCCTCACCGCCGACGAGATCGTCGCGCTGCGCCGGGTCGTCGCGGACTTCGGCCCGGCGGATGTTGCCGAGCTCGCGGCGATCGAGCGCGAGACCGTCCACGACGTCAAGGCGGTCGAGTACTACCTCAAGCGCCGCCTCGCCCGGATCTGCCCCGAACCGGCCGACGCCGGCCTCGCCGAGATGGTCCACTTCGCGTGCACCTCCGAGGATGTCAACAACCTCTCGTATGCCGTCATGGTCCGCGGCGCGGTGCGCGAGGTCTGGCTGCCCGCCGCGACGGCCCTGACCGACCAGATCGCCGGGCTGGCCAAGTCGCTGGGCGACATACCCATGCTGGCGCGCACGCACGGGCAGCCCGCGACGCCGACCACCCTCGGCAAGGAGCTGGCGGTGCTGGCCTGGCGGCTGCGGCGGCAGCTCGACAAGGTGGCGGGGGCGGCATACCTCGGCAAGCTCAACGGCGCGACCGGCACCTACGGCGCGCACCTTGCCGCGGTGCCGGGGGCGGACTGGCAGGAGGTCTCGCGGACCTTCGTCGAGCACCTCGGGCTGACGTGGAACCCGCTGACCACCCAGATCGAGAGCCACGACTGGCAGGCCGAGCTGTATGCCGACCTGGCGCGCTTCAACCGGGTGCTGCACAACCTCTGCACCGACGTGTGGACGTATATCTCGCTCGGCTACTTCGCCCAGGTCCGCGGTCAGGGCTCGGTCGGGTCGAGCACGATGCCGCACAAGGTCAACCCGATCCGGTTCGAGAACGCCGAGGCCAACCTCGAGCTGTCGTGCGCGCTGCTCGACGTCCTCGGCTCGACGCTGGTCACCTCGCGGCTGCAGCGCGATCTCACCGACTCCTCGATGCAGCGCAATATCGGCGCGGCCTTCGGGCACGCCATGGTCGCCCTCGACAATGTCAGCCGTGGACTCGCCGGCCTCGACGCCGTCCCGGAGGCGATGGCCGCGGACCTCGACGCGAACTGGGAGGTCCTCGGCGAGGCGGTCCAGTCCGCGATGCGGGCGCTGGCGGCTGCCGGGGTCCCCGGCATGGATGCCCCGTATGAGCGGCTCAAAAAGCTCACCCGAGGACGCCGGATCACCGGCGCGGACCTGCGCGAGTTCGTCCGCGGGCTAGCACTGCCCGCCGACGTGGAGTCCCGGCTGCTCGCCCTCACCCCGGCGACATATGTCGGTCTCGCGCCCTCGCTCGTGGCTCACCTCGACCGGTAGGCGTCGGCGGATCACGCCCCCGGCCTTGCCCGCCTCAGGCGTGTCAGTAGGACGGCAGGACGAACCACGTCGCCCGCGCGTAGGCGACCGGCTCGTTGCCGGCGTCGAGCAGCACCGACTCGGTGAAGACCTTCTTGCCGGAGACCCCGGTCCGACGGCTCACGGCGACATAGGCCGCTCCGTCGATGACCGGCTGGACGGACCGCAAGGCGATCTCGCCGGTGAGCAGCCCCGCGGGCGGGGTGGAGACCTCGATGACCGGGCCGACCTGGGTGCAGTCCAGGACCGCCCACGGCGCCCACGCCGGCACCGCGGCGTCGAAGCGGGCGGTCCAGGCGGCGGCATTGAGGCCGGCGTCCGGGACCGGTCCGGGCGAGAGGCGCCAGCCGTCGGTGCGGGCGGTCCCGCAGCCGAAGCAGGTCGGGAAGGGGTTGAAGGCGTCCCGGTCGCGCCACCACGCGGCGGCTGCCGCCTCCACGTCTGAGGTGCTGAGCACCGGGAAGGCCTCGACGACCAGCGGCTCCGACAACGGGCGGGCGACCGCGACCGCGGTGTCCCCGGCATAGGCCGTGACCGACCCGTCGTCGCCGGTGACCGCCGCCATGGCGGTGGCGAGCGGGACCGGCGACTGGAGCCGGACGACCACGCCGTTCGCCCGCTCCGCGACGAAGGAGGAGAGCAGGCCGGCGGAGATCCCGCCATGCCCGGAGGCCGGCGGTCCGTTGTGGGCGGCATCCACGGAGAACATGGTCCGAGCCTAGGGGCCCGACGCCCCGTCCGCCCCTCCTCCCCTGTCAAGAGATACCCATGGGGGGTATCATGGGGTCATGAGCGGCTACCAGGAGTCCACCGCGGCCTACCTGACCCGGCTGCGCCGGATCGAAGGCCAGGTCCGCGGCATCCAGCGCATGGTCGCCGAGGACGTCTACTGCATCGACGTCCTCACCCAGATCAGCGCGGTGACCAAGGCGCTGCACGCCGTCGGTCTCGGCCTGCTCGAGGACCACCTCGCCCACTGCGTGGTCGGCGCGGCTCGCGAGTCGGACGAGGCTGCCGCGGCCAAGGTCACCGAGGCCTCCGCCGCGATCGCCCGGCTGCTGCACAGCTGACCGGCATACCGGGAGCACGACCGAGAGCTTCGCCACGAGCACGACCCCCCAACAGAGCCGAAGGAGAGCACATGACGACCACGACCATCACGGTGACCGGGATGACCTGCGGGCACTGCACCGCCGCCGTGACCAAGGAGCTGCTCACCGTCCCCGGGGTGACCGATGTCGCGATCGACCTCGTCGCCGGTGGTGACTCGCCGGTGACCGTCACCAGCGACGGCGCCCTCGACGCGGCGGCGGTCGTCGCGGCCGTCGACGAGGCCGGCTACGCCGCGTCGGTCCCGGGAGCCTGACCACCATGACGACCGCCCCACCCGAGGTCGGGCCCGCGCCCGCCCCGACGCCCGGCCAGGAGGTCGACCTGGCCATCACCGGCATGACCTGCGCGTCGTGCTCGGCCCGGGTGGAGCGGATGCTCAACCGGCTCGACGGGGTGGCCGCCACGGTCAACCTCGCCACCGAGCAAGCCCACGTCCGGTTCGCTGCGCCGCTCACCGTCGGTGACCTCGTCACCACCGTCGAGAAGACCGGGTATGGCGCCTCCGTCATCGAGCCCGAGCCGCCCGAGGCGGGAAGCGTCCGCGCGACGCGGCCGACCGACGAGCGCGGGCTGCGGCCCCGGCTGCTCGTCGCCGCGGTCCTCACCGTGCCGCTGGTCGTCATCGCGATGGGCGTCGAACACTGGACGGCCGGGCGGTGGCTCCAGCTGGTCCTCGCGACCCCCGTGGCGCTGTGGTGCGCGTGGCCGTTCCACCGCGCCGCCGCGGTCACCGCCCGGCATGGCGCCTCGACGATGGACACGCTGGTGTCGATCGGGGTTCTTGCGGCATACGGGTGGTCGCTCGTGGCGCTCGTCGCCGGCGGGGAGCACGGCCACCTGTACTTCGAGACCGCCGCGGTCGTCACGACCTTCCTGCTCCTCGGGCGGGTACTCGAGGCCCGCGCGAAGGCCTCCGGGCGCGATGCCCTCGAGTCGCTGGCGGACCTGCGGCCGCAGACGGCGGCGCTGCTGCGGCCCGATCTCGCCGGCGGTCCCAGGGTCGAGACGGTCGTCCCGGCCGCCGCGCTGCGGGTGGGTGACCGTTTCGTCGTCCGACCCGGCGAGCGGGTCGCCACCGACGGTGTCGTCGTCGACGGGGCGAGTGCCCTCGACCGGTCGATGGTGACCGGCGAGTCGGTGCCCGTCGACGTCGGGGTCGGCGACCAGGTCACCGGCGGCACGGTCAACGCCCATGGCCGGCTCGTCGTCCGGGCCACCTCGGTCGGCGCGCAAACCGTCCTCGCCCAGCTCACCGCGCTCGTCGAGGCCGCCCAGACCGGGAAGGCCCCGATCCAACGCCTGGCGGACCGGGTCAGCGCGGTCTTCGTCCCCGTCGTCCTTCTCCTCGCGGCCGCGACCTTCGTCGGCTGGCTGGTCACCGGTCACGACGTCGCGACCGCGCTCAAGGTCGCCATCACCGTCCTCGTCATCGCCTGCCCATGCGCCCTCGGCCTCGCCACGCCGACGGCCCTGCTCGCCGGAACCGGCCGCGGCGCGCGGATGGGCGTGCTCATCAAGGGCCCACAGGTTCTCGAGAACACCCGCCGGGTCGACACCGTCGTCCTCGACAAGACCGGCACCGTCACCGCCGGCGACCTCGCCGTCGCCGCGGTGGTGACGGCCGGTCGGCTCGACGGCTCGGCCGCCCTGCGCGCCGCCGCGGCGGTCGAGGCCGGCAGCGAGCACCCGATCGCCCGGGCCATCGTCGCCGCAGCGGCGCGTGAGGGTGTCGACGTCCCCGCGGCCACCGACTTCCTCGCACTGCCGGGCAACGGGGCCCGCGCGACGATCAAGGGCACCGAGGTCACCGTGGGCCGGGCCGACCTCTTCGACACCATCCCCACCGAGCTGACCCGGTTGCGCGCGCGCGAGGGGAGCACCGTCTATGTCGGCTGGGACAACACCGCCCGGGCCGCCTTCACGGTGACCGACACGGTCCGTCCGACGTCGAGCGCCGCGATCGAGCGGCTCGCCGCCCTGGGCCTGACGGCATACCTCCTCACCGGCGACGAGGAACGCACGGCGCACGCCGTCGCGGACCGGGTCGGCATACCGAGAGAGCGGGTGTATGCCGGGGTACGCCCGGACGGCAAGCACGCGGTCGTCACCGCTTTACAGCAGGCGGGCCGGACCGTGGCCGTCGTCGGGGACGGCGTCAACGACGCGCCCGCGCTGGCGGCGGCGGACCTGGGAATCGCCATGGGCTCGGGCACGGCGGTCGCGGCCGACTCGGCCGACATCGTCCTCATGCGGGCCGACCTCGGGGCGGCCGCCGACGCGGTCGCGCTGTCCCGCAAGACGCTGCGGGTCATCAAGCAGAACCTCGCGTGGGCCTTCGGCTACAACCTGCTCGCTCTTCCGGTGGCCATGCTCGGCCTGCTCAACCCGATGATTGCCGGGGCGGCGATGGCGTTCTCGTCGGTCTTCGTCGTGACCAACAGCCTGCGGCTGCGGACGATGCCGCTGAGCGACGGCGCCTGACCGGACCCCGTGGCGGCGTCAGACCGGCGTCAGATCGTGACCGGTCCGGTCGGGGTGGTGAAGGTGCACGACAGCAGGCCGGGCGTGCCGTGCGGGGCGACGAAGTCGAAGGTCAGCGTGCTCGGGGTGTAGTCCGGGCCGACACCGCACCAGGCCCGGACCCGGTCGGGGTCACCGGCGATCTGGAGGCAGCACAGCTCGACGTCGCTGGCACCCGAGCGTGAGGGGTGATGCTCGTCGTCGGTCTCCCACTGGATGAAGAAGGGCAGCTGCGGGTCCGCCTGCAGGCCCTTGACGCCCACCTGACGCCACTTGAGCTCGAAGCCGTCCGGGCGATGCCGGTTCCCTTCGGCGGAGGGCACGCCCAGGCGCTGCTCCACTGTGGTGATGTCGTCGACCCGGAGGACGAAGCCGATCCAGCCACCACCGGCCTCGGACCGGGAACGGACGACCTGGCCGAAGGAGCACTTGTCTGCGGCCGGGTGGTCGAGCGCCTCGATGACCTCGACATACCGGCTTCGCGCCAGCGGAATGATGAGGTTCTTGGTCCCGAACCGCGGGTGGACCCCGCCGTTCACATAGGGCACACCGAGCTGCTTCGCCAGCCGCTCTGCTGTCGGGACGAGACCGTCATGCTCGGCCGCGTACGAGACATGGTCCACGCGCATGAACTCATGGTGGCACACGTTCAGGTGTGCTCTTGACCACCCTCCAGGCGCTGGCGGACCGCCTCGTACAACACCACCGCGGCCGAGACCGAGACGTTCAAGGAGTCGGCGCGCCCCGCCATGGGGAGCCGGACCACGTGGTCGGCCGCGTCGAGGACCGCCCGGGTCAGCCCGTGCTTCTCCGAGCCCACGGCCACCGCGACCGGGCTGGTGAGGTCAACCTGGCTGTAGAGCAGGTCGGTGTCGGGGGTGGTCGCGACGAGGGTGATCCCGGTCTGCGCGACCCACTCGAGGACCTCGGCGGTCGAGGCCGCCGCACACGGCAGGGCGAAGACCGTCCCCTTGCTGGCCCGGACGACATTGGGGTTGCCCCAGTCGGTCACCGGGTCGGCGGCGACGACGAGGTCGACCCCGGCCGCGTCCGCGGTGCGCAGCATGGCACCGAGGTTGCCGGGCTTCTCGACACCCTCGGCGACGAGGACCAGCGGAGGTCGCGAGGACTGTACGAGGGCCAACCCGGACCCGGGGGTGGGGACGACGGCGAGGATGCCGTCGGGGCCGTCCCGGTAGGCGATCTTCTCGAAGGCGGGTCGGCTCAGCTGGACGGTCTCGACGCTGGCGGCCCGAGCCTGTGCGACGACCCCGGCCTGAGCGCCGTCGGCGTTGAACAGGTCGGGGCACCAGAAGACGACCTCGGGGCGCGCCCCGGCAGCCATCGCGAGGGCGAGCTCCTCCGCCCCGTCGACGATGGTGGCGCCGCGCACGTCCCGGGCGCGGCGCCGGCGCAGCGCGAGAACCGCCTTGAGCCGCGGGTTCGCGGCGGAGGTGATGACCAGGTCGGACATGATCTGCCCATTCTCCCCGGAGCCCGCGACGAACGGGACCGGCTCGGCAGCAGGAAGGGGAGGGGTCTGCTGCCGAGCCTGTGATCTGGATCACAGCACGTGTTACCGCGGGAGTCAACCGTTCTCACGGCATACCGACGGAAACCGCTGCGGCCCCGATACCCCACAGAGCCCGGCAGGGGCGACGTGATACCCACCCGAGCTCAGCTGACGATGGTGATCCGGTCACCCTGGTGGATCGCCCGGATCATCGTCAGGACCTGCCCCTTCGTCACCCCGATGCACCCGGCGGTCGCGCCGGAGCCGAGGACGTGGACGAAGATCCCGGCACCCCGATAGGGGATCCGCACGTCGGGGGTCCGGTTGAAGTTGACGACGATCGCGTACTCGTACTGGCCGGGGTAGTTCGGCAGGTACTCCGAGCCGTTGGGGTCGCTGAGCGGGAGCCACCAACGGAAGCCCCCGAGCGACTTGGCGCGGTAGGAGTTGTAGTACGCCGAGTCGTTGTCCTCGACCCAGTAGTCGCCGGTCCGCACCTGCCGGTACGGGAGGAAGGTCCCCGGCGGCGCCGCCAGGCCGAACGACTGGCTCATCGTGTACGTCCCGAGTGGGGTCGTCCCGCTGCCCTGCTTGCGCGTCGCCCCATCCGTGGTGCCGTTGTAGCCCAGCCGCGCGGTCGGCGTGACGAAGACCCTGGTGAAGCCGCACGCCTGGGTCGCCTGTCGGGTGAAGAACGAGACGGTGGCCCAGGAGGTCGCGCTCTGGTTGACGATCGTCGCGGTGTGCTGGGTGGCCGAAACGCGCGTGGTCACCCCGTCGAGCACCGTCGTGCAGGCGACCCACGGGCTGGCAGCCGCCGCGGGCTGGGGTGCAGTGGTCAGGCCCGCCAGCGTCGCCAGGGACACGGTGGCGGCGAGGGTCAGCGCGGTACGGCGCGTTCGCATACGCCTCAGGGTATGCCGACCCGTGCTGTGCCGGCCTAGACCAGCGACGCGAGGACCCCCACGAGCCCGTCCGCCTGGACCGAGGCGGCCACCTCGTTGGCCGCTGCTTTCACCTCGTCCGGGGCATTGCCCATCGCCACCCCGCGGGCCGCCCAGCGGAGCATCTCGATGTCGTTGCGCTGGTCACCGACCGCGACGGTCGCCCAGGGCTCGACCCCGAGGCGACGCCGCACGAGCTCGAGCGCCGAGGCCTTCGAGACGCCCTCGGGGTTGATATCCAGCCAGGCGGTCCAGCCGACGGCATACGCGACCTCGTGCAGGCCGATCGACTCGACCCGGGCCATGAAGTCCTCCGGGGAGGCGTCCGGCATCCGCAGTGTGACGCGCGTGGCGGGGTGGGCCAGCAGCTCGTCGAAGGGGACGACGCTCTGTTGCCCGCCGAGCTCGCCGTCCGGGAAAGGCGACGACACCCGGAAGCCGACGCCGAGGTCTTCGACGGCGACGAGGGCGGTGGGCAGCTCCTCGCGAAGCAGGCTGAGCACCCGGCGCGGGTCGAAGGTGACCGTCTCGACCACCTCGTACCCCTTGGGTAGCTCTGGGTCGAGCCGGATCGTCACCGCGCCATTCGAGCAGACGGCATACCCGGTGGTCAGCCCGAGCATCTCGACGATGGGCGTGGTCGCGACGATGGACCGGCCGGTCGCGATGACGACGTGGTGGCCCAGGCTCGCGGCGCGCGCGATTGCCGCGCCGACGGCTGGGGACAGCTCGCCGCCGTGGGTGAGGATCGTCCCGTCGACGTCAAGCGCGACGAGGTATGCCGGATCGGTCACGGGGGCCTTGGGGGGTCAGCGCCTGGGGGCGATGACGTCGAGGCCGACATACGGGCGGAGCGCCTCGGGCACCCGGACCGAGCCGTCGGCCTGCTGGTGGTTCTCCAGGATGGCGACGATCCAGCGGGTGGTGGCCAGGGTGCCGTTGAGGGTCGCGACGACACGGGTGGCGCCCTTGGCGTCCTGCGGGTCGCGCTCGCGGGTGCCGAGCCGGCGGGCCTGGAAGGTCGTGCAGTTCGATGTCGAGGTGACCTCGCGGTAGCGGCCCTGGGTGGGGACCCAGGCCTCGCAGTCGAACTTGCGCGCGGCGGGGCCGCCGAGGTCGCCCGCGGCGACGTCGATGACCCGGTAGGGCAGCTCGACGGCCGTGAGCATGTCCTGCTCCATGGCGAGGAGCCGGTCGTGCTCGGCCGCGGCGTCCTCGACCCGGCAGTAGACGAACATCTCGACCTTGTGGAACTGGTGGACCCGGATGATGCCCTTGGTGTCCTTGCCGTGGCTGCCCGCCTCCCGCCGGTAGCAGGCCGACCAGCCGGCATACCGCTTCGGTCCGTCGGTGAGGTCGACGATCTCGTCGGCGTGGTACCCCGCGAGGGCGACCTCGGAGGTGCCGGTGAGGTAGAGGTCGTCGGCGGGCAGGTGGTAGACCTCGTCGGCGTGGCTGTCGAGGAAGCCGGCGCCGGCCATCGTCTGCGGAGTGACCAGCGTGGGCGTGACCATGGGGACGAAGCCGTGCGCGACGGCGCGGTCGATGGCCAGGTGGAGCAGGCCGAGCTCGAGCCGGGCGCCGGGGCCGGTGAGGAAGTAGAAGCGCGCGCCGCTGACCTTGGCGCCGCGGTCGAGGTCGATGGCGCCGAGCCGCTCGCCGAGGGTGACATGGTCGAGCGGCTCGAAGCCCTCGGCGGCGAAGTCGCGCGGGGTGCCGATGGTCTGGCGGACGAGGTAGTCCTCCTCGCCGCCGGCCGGGACGCCGTCGATGATGACATTGCCGACGGTGCGCATCAGCGCGTCGAGCCGGCCCTGCGCGGCGACCGCGTCGGCGTCGAGCGACTTGACCTGCTCCGCGAGCTCCTTGACCTGGGCGAGCAGGGCCCGTTTCTCCTCGCCCTGGGCCGCGGCGACCTGCTTGCCGAAGGCCTTCTGCTGCGCCCGGGCGGCCTCGTACTGGGCCAGGGAGCTGCGGCGGGCCTCGTCGGCGGCGAGGATCGCGTCGACGACCCCCGGGTCCTCTCCGCGGGCACGCTGCGAGGCGCGGACCGCGTCAGGGGTCTCACGCACGAGTCGGATGTCGATCACCCGCTCAGCCTATCCGTGCAAGCGACGCCGGCGGCTTCCGTTTTCGGGCTGGGCCCGGCCCGGCGGTAGGTTGCATCCGTGCCCACCGACCTTCGCGCCTGGCTGCTCATCGTGGCCCTCGGCGTCGTCGTCGTGGCCGGCATACTGCTCGTTCTTCGGCGCGGCGAGCAGGACTCCCCGTATGGCGCGCTGTCACACGGGCGGCGGTTCCGTCGCCGGCCACACCGGGACCACTTCCGGCAGGAGGACCGGCTCGACGAGCCGCCGAAGCGGCGAATCGGAGTCGTGGTCAACCCGACGAAGGTCGCCGATATCGCGGCGGTGCGGCGGCAGGTCTCCCGGTCGTGCGAGATGGCCGGCTGGGGCGAGCCGATCTGGCTCGAGACGACCGCGGCGGACCCGGGGTACGGGCAGGCGCAGTGGGCGGTCGAGCAGGGCGCGTCGATCGTCTGTCCGCTCGGCGGCGACGGGACGGTGCGGCAGGTCGCCATGGCGCTGCGCGGCACCGAGGTGCCGCTCGGGCTGCTGCCTGGTGGAACGGCGAACCTCCTCGCGCGTAACCTCGACGTCCCGTATGACGACATCGACAAGGCCCTCTTCGTCGCGCTGACCGGCCAGAACAAGCGCGTCGACGTCGGCTGGATCGCGGTCGACGACGAGCCCGAGACGATGTTCCTCGTCATGGCCGGCTTCGGCTTCGACGGGGCCGTCATGGCGCAGACGACCGACGAGATGAAGAAGGTCGTCGGGTCCGCGGCGTACACGGTGTCGGGCTTCCGCAACTGGCTCAGCCCACGGTTCAAGATCTCGTTCTCGGTGGACGGACAGCACCCGTTGACGCGACGCACCCGGTCGGTCGTCATCGGCAACTGCGGGAAGATCTACGGCGGGCTCGTCCTGCTGCCTGAGGCCCGGGTCGACGACGGCGTGCTCGACGCGGTGATCATCTCGCCCAAGGGCGCGGTCGGGTGGGTCAACGTCTTCGCGCGCGTGGTCACCCACAACCACAAGGGGCACGAGCAGTTCGACCACCACCACGGGCGCGACTTCGTCGTGACGGCGAGCGAGCCGCAGGAGGCGCAGGTCGACGGCGACTCGCTCGGGCTGGTCACCAAGGTGACGGCGCGGGTCGAGCCGGGCGCGCTGCTGGTCCGCATCGGCGGGTAGTTCTGGTCCGCTTCCGCGGCCCGGTGGGCCTTGCTCGTGGTCGCCGGTGGGGTTGTCAGTGGTCGGTGGTGCACTCGCGGTATGTCGATCAACGCGGCCGAGATGTCGGAGGCGGTGAGGCCGGAGGGGCCTCTGCCTCCGGGACTGGCGACCGCCCTCGACGCTCTCGCGGTGTTCGACCATGAGGCGACCTGGCAGCTGTCGGCAGCTGGCCTGGAGGCTGCCATCGAGTCGGCCGGGCGGCTCCGGCGGCGGGTCGACACCGTCCTCGCATCCCTGGTCACTGAAGCTCACCTCCGGGGAGTCCCGGCCGCCTCGGGGCTCTCTCATCGCGACTGGCTCGCCTCGCTGCTGCCCGACGCTGCGCCGCGTGACCTGGCCGACCTGACGGTGGTTGCCCAGTCGTCCGCTGTCCCGGTGCGGTCCGGGCTCGTCGATGCCGTGACGGCGGGAGTGGTCACCGTCGGTGCGGGCGCGGCGCTGGCTCGGTTCTCCCGGACGGTGGAGCCGGTGTGCCAAGAGAGTGAGCTGGCCCGGACACTCGGCCTGCTCACCGAGACGGCGGCCTGGGCCACGCCCCGACAGCTCACTCGCGCTGTCCGCCACGCCGAGGTGACCATCCGCCCCGATCCCGACCTGGCCGACGAGGAAGAGCGTCTGGTGGCCGGGCGCGGACTGTTCTGGCGCGGCCGGATCGCTGGGCTCACGGAGTACCGGCTGTTGCTCGATCCGGAGGCCACGGCCATCGTCGAGGCCGCGCTTGACCCGTTGAGCGCGGCGCAGGCCGATCCGGTCACGGGTGGGCGCGACCCCCGATCGGAGCCTCGCCGCCGGGCGGATGCGCTCCTTGAGCTGGTGTCTCGGGCGGTTGGGTCGACCTCTGGCACCTGGTCGGGCAGCCCGCGCATACCGAACCGATCGCCGGCGCAGGTGATGGTGACCATCGCCTATGACGCCTTGGCCTCGGAGCTGCACCGAGTTGGCGTTCTGGGCGAGGCGGGCACCGCGACTGCGGCGACCATTCGCCGCCTCGCGTGCGATGCCGACATCCTGCCGGCCGTTCTGGGGTCGCGCGGACAGCTGCTCGACCTGGGACGCGCCACCCGCCTAGTGACCCCCGGTCAGCGCCGAGCGCTGTGGCACAGGGACCGTGGCTGCACCTACCCCGGGTGCTCGGCACCACCGTGGTGGACCGATGCCCATCACATCGAGCACTGGAGCGACGGAGGGGTGACGGCCCTGTCGAACCTCACCTTGCTTTGCAGACGTCATCACGGAGCGGTTCACCGACATGGCGACACCGCGACCGTCGACTGCACTGCACCGCCGGGCTCAGCCGTGACGTGGGACCTCACACTGCGCCGGAGAAGACCTGGCAGCGAGGGGCACGCGGAGGCTACTTGACCTGGGCGGGGGTCGTGGGTGCGTCGGTGTCGGCGCGCCCTGCCGCCGCCGAGGCCTCCGGGGTCACGTTCTGGACGCGGTTCGGGCGAAGGAAGAGGACGAGCACCGGGACGACATAGGCGAACCAGGCGACAACGGGGAGCACCGCCATCGCCGGGCGCAGGTTGAACATCCCGCGGACGAGCGTGGCGAACCACGAGTCCTCGGCGATGGTTGACGTGACGTCGAAGGCCATGGAGTCCTCGCCGGGGAGCCAGCCGGCCTCCTGGAGCTCGTGGACGGCATACGCGAGGATGCCGGCTGCGACGAAGACGAGGACGACCCCGGTCCAGCGGAAGAACTTGGCCAGGTCGATCCGGACGGCGCCCTGGTAGATCGCCAGGCCCAGGGCGACGGCCGCAAGGAGGCCGACCGCCCATCCCAGCAGCGGGGCTGAACTGCCCTCGCCAGCGGCTTGCACCGAGGCGAAGACGAAGAGGGCGGTCTCGAGGCCCTCGCGCCCCACGCCGAGGAAGCCCACGAGCGCGACGGCCCACGGACCGATGTCGACCGCGCGGCCGAGACGCCCCGTGAGGTCGCCGGCGACGCTGCGTGCGGTGGCGCGCATCCAGAAGATCATCGCGGTGACGAAGCCGACGGCGATGAGGGAGGCCGCACCGGTGACCGTCTCTTCGACGCTCTCGGGCAGCTCGCGGGAGCCGAGGGTGAGCCCGGCCGCCACTGCCACGGAGAGCGCGACCGCGGCCCCAACGCCGATCCAGACGTACCGGAGCGCCCAACGGCGGTCGGTCTTCACGAGGAAGGCCACGAGGATGACGACAACGAGGGCGGCCTCAAGGCCTTCCCGCAGGCCGATCAGGGCGTTGCTGGCGAACATGGGCCGTCCTTGGGGGGATCAGTCGACTTTAGGTAAGGCTTACCTTACCTGATCCTTGAGGGGGCCGACGTGTCGGTTGGGTCACGGTTGAAGCGCTGCGGCGGTATGCCGGACCGGGCGGTTCGGCCCGGGCGGCCCGGATCTGGCGGTTCGGCCGGGCGGTTCGGCCCGGACCGGCCCGGTCGGCTGGCGTCGCTGCCGCGGCTCAGTCGTGGAGGCCGTCGAGCCAGGCGCGGGCCGTGGCGAAGTCGGCGTCCGTCATACCGTCGGCGATCGAGGGGCGACCACGGTCGGCCCGGGCGTACGAGCCGAGGAAGACGACGTCGGCGCAGACCCGCTTGAGCCCCATGAGGGCCTCGCGGATCCGCTCGTCGTGGAGGTGGCCCTCGGCGTCGATGGAGAAGCAGTAGTCGCCCATGGACTCACCCGTCGGGCGGGACTCGAGGCGGGTCATGTTGATGCCGCGGGTGGCGAACTGCTCGAGCAGCTCGAGCAGGCCGCCGGCCCGGTCGACCTTCTGGTACAGGACGACGGTTGTCTTGTCGCGGCCGGTGCGCGGCGGGATCTCGCCGGGTGGGGTTACCACGACGAACCGGGTGACCGCGCCGGAGACGTCACCGATGTCCTCGGCGAGGGTCGTCAGGCCGTGGGTCGCGGCAGCGATCGGCGCGCAGACGCAGGCCTGGTAGAGCACCTCGCCCGGCTCGCTGGGGTCAAGCGCCGCGGCGGCCGAGGCGGTGGACAGGGTCTGCACGAAACGGGCGGCCGGGCGGTTGGCGCTGACCCAACCACGGACCTGGGCCCAGGCGTGGGTGTGGGTACCGATCGCGTGAACGTCACTCAGGGCGGTCCCCGGCCGGGCGGCGAGGACGAAGGTCACCGGGACGAGCACCTCGCCGACGATGACGAGCGGGTCTCCGTTGGCGAGATTGTCCAGGGTCGCGCTGACCCCGCCTTCGACCGAGTTCTCGATCGGGACGACCGCGTAGTCGACCTCACCGGCGCGGACCGCGGACAGGGTCGCGTCGACGGAGGCGAACGGAACGTGCTCGACGGACGGCGCGCCCGCGGTCGTGGTGGCGTCGGGGTTGGCGGCGGGTGCGGAGCCGTCTGACGTCGCGCCGTCGCGCTCGGTCGTCGGGTTCGCCGGTGGCCAGGCGAGCAGCGCCTGCTGGGTGAATGTCCCCGGCGGGCCGAAGTAGCCGTACCGCCGGGCGCCTGCGCTCGCCACGATCGCCCTCTCCGTCATACCCCTGTGGATAACCACCCTGCAAAGACACACCTTATGACGCCTTCTAAAGGTGTGTCTTTGCGGTTTATCCACAGTTAGCGGAGGGTGACTTGACGGGTCTGCAACCCGTTGCGCGCCCGCCGCTCCTCGCCGGTCAATGGCGCCGTCGTGGCGACTGCCGCGTCGAGCCGCTCGCCGAGCTCCGCCAACGCCGGGTCGACGGACTCCGGGTCGGCCTGCGGGTCGACCTCCCAGACCGGGATGAGCAGCCCGCACGCCCGGAAGGCACCGAGCAGCCGGTCGTCCTCGCCGAGCCGATGCGTCCCAGCAGCCACGAGCCGCGCGAGCGCGTCGAGCGCCACGTCCTCGTCGTGCGGCAGCACCCAGCGCAGGTAGCTCCGCTCCCCGATCCGCTGCAGGTATGCCGACGGCCGGCTCCCGAGCACGACGGTCGGGATGACCGACTCGTTCGCAGCCTGGAGCGACTCGCGGGCCGCGTCGTCGAGGTTCGCCTCGGCGACCCAGAAGTCGAACCCGTCGTGCACCGTGAGCTCGAAGCCGGCGCCCTCGGCGAGGAGATCCTGAAGCCGGGGCGTCTCAGCCGTCGCGCTCGCGACCACGGGCACGGCCTCACCCTCGGGCGCGGCGCTCGCCGCGAGCAGCGACATGACGAGGTCGCGGCTGGCGTCCCCGCTGACTGGCCCGGACTGCGTGCTCACCATGACCAGCCCGTCCGCCCGGTGCAGCGCCGGCCACGCCATCGGCAGCACGGTCGCGAGGACGAAGGACTGCGGCAGCCCCGCCGACGCCGCGGTCGCCGAGAGCGTCACGGTCGCCGTCGCCGCGGGAAGGATCTCCCGCAGCGCGACCCAGTCGGTCTCCGAGGGCAGCCCCTCGAACGGACGAGCGACGTATGCCGCCGGACGGTTCGCCAACGGGGCGCCCCGACGAGAGCCCTGCTTGCGCGATGCCTTACCCATGACAGACCACCCTATGCGGCGCGCGAGCGTCCCACGCGCCACCCACCGGAAGGGGATCGGCCCGGGGCAACACCGCGCCGCACCCCCAGGCAGACCAACGGGTGGGGCTAGGCCGCGCCCACGTGGGCCCGGACCAGCTCCCGGACCGGACCAGGTCGGTTGGTGATGATCGCGTCGACCCCAAGATCGAGGCACAGTGCGACGTCCGCGTCGGCGTCGACGGTCCACACATACACCTGACGGCCTAGCGCTCGCTGCTCCGCGACAATCTCGGGCGAGCTGCGCAGGATCGCGATGTCGAGCCCGGCCGCGGCTTTCGCGTCCGTCGTCGAGAGCACATACCGGTATGGCGCCCCCGCATCGACGAGCTGGACGACCGGGATGTCCGGACGCAGCCGACCGAACCGGCGCACCGCCAAGGTCGAGAAGGACATCACCGTCGCCCACGGCCGGCCGGTGCCGGGACGCCCACCGATGTCGTGCTCGTCGAGCAGCTCGGCGACGGCGCGTTCGACGGCACCGACGAAGCGGGTCGGATGTTTGGTCTCGAGGACCAGAGCGACCTCACGACCTGAGTCGACGGCCAGCCCGATGAGGTCGGCGAGGGTGGTCAAGGTAGAGTTCTCCGGGTCGGCCGCGAGCGCCGCGACCTCGGGGCTGACGCCGGGGGCGGCATACTTCCATGCGCCGTAGTCGAGCGCGCGCAGCTGAGCCAGGGACATCGCACTGACCGAGCCGGTGCCATTCGCGGTCCGGTCGACGAGGCGGTCATGGACCGCGACGAGATGCCAGTCGACGGTCAGCCGAAGGTCGCACTCGAGCCCGTCGGCACCTTCGGCCAGGGCCGCACGGTAGGCACCGAGGGTCATCTCGGCGTAGGTCGCACTCGACCCTCGGTGGGCGACGACGAGCGGGGCGGGTCGCGAGTTCGGCACGGGCCATATCGTGGCATGCCAGACACTGATGTCACGCAGTCTCCGCACCACCTCCGCACGGAGCCGTCCTCACCGCAGGGCGCGAGGTCCTCACAGAAAGGCGCGCCGAGCCGTTCCATGAGCGTGCCACTGCCACCCTTCCAGCGCCTCGTCGATGCACACTGGCGCGACGTCGCCCGCCTCGCGGCGGCACTCGCCCACCCCGACGACGCGCCCGACGTCGCGCAGCAGGCATGGCTGCAGGCCTACGCGGCATACCCGTCGCTGACCTCGACCCGGAACCTCCGCGGGTGGCTGCTCACCATTACCCACCGGTGCGCCATGGATGCTCATCGCGCGAACGCCCGGCGCCCAGTGCCGACCGCGCACGACGCCCTCCCCGACCGTCCCCACAACAGCCCGTCACCGAGTAGCACCAAGTCCGGTCTCGAGCTCACCGGCACCCTGGCCGACCCGCAGCTGTGGGCGGCCGTCCGTGCGCTACCCGAGCGGCAGCGGCACGCCGTCATCCTTCGCTATGTCGCCGATCTCGACCATGCGGCCATCGCCGCCACGCTCGCCACCTCCCCTGCCATGAGCCGCCGCCTGGTGAGCGACGGAGTTGCCGTCCTGCGAAAGGCTCTCACCGATGACTGACAACCCCAGGACCGACGACCGCCTCGCCCCACTCGCCGAGGCCCGCCGCACCGCCCTCGCCGAGGCCCGACTCGCCGCCCTCACCGAAACCCCGCTCCCAGCCACGGCCCACCCTCCGGTCTTCGACACCGCCGACGTCTGCTACGCCCTGGACGACACCCCGATCGGGCGCCTCCTCTACGCCGTCACGGACTCCGGCGCGCTCGTCGCCGCCCTCTTCGCCCCGGACGACCCGGCCGAGTCGCACGCCCTCGACCGCATCGCCGCCGCGACCTCCCCGAGGGTCCTCAACGTCCCCCGGCGCGTTGACCGCGTCCGCCGCGAGTTCGACGACTACCTCGCCGGCCGCCGCGAGCGCTTCGACGTCAACGTCGACTGGTCGCTCGTCGGCCGGTTCCAGTCCGAGGTACTCGGCGAGCTCGCCGCGCGCGTCCCCTACGGGCAGACCTCGACGTATGGCGCCCTCGCCACCGCACTCGGCCGCCCCAGCGCCTCCCGGGCGGTCGGCGCCGCGCTCGGCGCGAACCCGCTCTGCGTCGTCCTCCCCTGCCACCGGGTCGTCGCGTCGACTGGGGCGCTCACCGGGTATGCCGGCGGCCTCGACGCCAAGCGTTACCTGCTCGAGCTGGAGTCGCGGCATACCCGGCTGGTCTGAGACCGGGGCGGCGAACAGCGAAGCCAGCCCACGACACCTCAGGAAGCGAGCTCGCGCAGGCCGGCCGGCAGCTCGATGAGGTTCTGGTTGGTGTCCAGGCAGACGATGTCGACCGTCGCGTCCACACACAGCTCGCCGGTCGCCGCGCGGGTCAGCCGCTGGGTGAACCGGCCCCGATAGGCGGAGACGACCGAGAACGACGAGACGACATCGATGATGTCCCCGAGCACCGCCGGCTTCTTGAACTGCGCCTGGACCGAGTGGACGACGACGAGCACACCCTCGGCGTTCCACTGCGCGACCGACCGCCCGTGGGCACCGACGAACTCGGTCCGCCCGCGCTCCATGAACTTGAAGTAGTTCGCGTAGTACACGACGCCGAGCGAGTCGGTGTCCTCGTAGTACACCTTGAACGAGACCCGCTGCTCCATCGCTCCTCCTGGTCGGCCGTGGCGCCGAGGCCAGGCTAGCGACCCCGGCTCGCCGCGTAGCATCCCCGACGTGGACGTCACCTCGCTCGGACTGCGGACGAACCTCATGATCGTCACCTTGGCCGGTGGTCAGGTCGAGGACCGCGGTGAGTATGTCGTTGCGCGCAGCCCGGACAACCCGACGTTCTGGTGGGGCAACTTCCTCGCCCTCCCCCGGCCGCCGCAGCCCGAGGAGGTGTCGGGCTGGCTCGACACATTCGCCGCGGAACTGCCGACGGCCGCCCACCGCACGTTCGCGCTCGACTCGGTACCCGAGCCCGCGGGTGGGCCGGCCACTTCGGTCCTCGGCACCGCCACCGCCTGGCAGGCTCCTTGGACGTCGGCCGGTTTCACGTCCTGGTCGGACTCGGTCCTCGTCGCCGAGTCGGTCCGCGAGCCCCTACACGTCAACACTGAGGCGACATACCGGCCGCTGGCCAGCGAGGCGGACTGGGCACAGCTGGTCGAGCTGCGCTGCGCGAACGATGACGACCACGAACCGGCGGCGTACCGCGTCTTCGTCGAGGCGTCGGTGCGCGGTATCCGGCGAATGGTCGCCGATGGGCACGGCCAGTGGTGGGGCGCCTTCATCGGTGGCCGGCTGCTCTCGACGATGGGGCTGTTCACCGACGGGTCAGGCGTAGCGCGGTACCAAAATGTCGACACCCATCCGGACGCCCGACGGCTCGGCCTCGCTGGGACCCTCGCGTATCGCGTGGGAAGATGGGGGCTGGCCGAGCTCGGCGCACGTCAGCTCGTCATCGTCGCAGAACCCACAGGTATGGCGATCGCGCTCTACCGACAGGTGGGCTTCGTCGACGCTGAGCCGGTTGACCAGCTGGAAAAGGCCCCACCCGGGGACGCCCCGACACCCGCCCCCTGACACCTCGCGCGCTGACGCCGCGGCCCCGGCGCGTAGGGCCCTAAGACCGCGGCCCCGACGCGTCGCGCCCTGACACCTCGCGCGCTGACGCCGAGGTCCCGACACCTCGGGCCCTGACACCGGGGCCTCGACACCGCCGAGACAACCCTGTGCCGTCCCTCTCAACCAAGGGTGGGAGAAGCACCGAATCAGCCCGGATCCGCGCGGCATACCGTGCTTTTCCCACCCTTGGTGACGCGACGACGGCACCGCGCCCAGCACCCGGCCTGTGGATAACCCACCCCGTCTGTGGATAACGGTCAGAGCGGCCGTCGGCTGGGCGACGATGGCGCGATGAGCAGGACTCCGACCCCGCTCCCCGAGCGGTTGCGCCACGAAGCGTTCGACGTGGCGGACGCCCGCGAGCTTGGTGTCGGGCGAGGTCGGCTGCGCGGGTCGGACCTGGACCGGCGGATCCATGGCGTGCGATCCACCGACACCCTGGACTCCTTCCAGGCCACCATGCGCGCGATCGCTCTCGCCCTCCCGGCGGACTGCGCGTTCTCGCACGTAACCGCGGCCCGACTCTGGGGGATGCCCGCGCTGCCGCGACAGCCCGCAGCGGCTCGGGACGCCGACGAGTGGTCACCGATCGATGTCATGCGAGCGAGCCAGCGCCCACGGGTCGAGCGCGCCGGGTGTCGGCACCATCGCGGCCTCGAACGGAGAGCCGTGACCGAGGTCACCGGACTCCGCGTCGTCGGCCGGATCGACACCTGGCTCGACCTCACGACAGTGGTGTCGACGAACGCCCAAGTCATCATCGGTGACGCCCTGTGCGCTGGCCGGGTGGGCCGGCCGACGAGCCCGGCGCGACTGCGCGACCTGGCACAGCAGCACATCGACTCCCGCCGCAACGGGGTCCCTGGCTGCCGACAGCTGCAGGAGGTGATGCGGCTGGTCCGCGCTGGGTGGGGCTCACCGATGGAGAGTCGCGCCCGGCTGGTCTTCCTCGGCTGGGGGCTGCCGGAGCCGGAACTCAATATCAATATCTACGACCGATATGGCGACTGGGTAGCCCGACCGGACTTCCTGTGGCGGTCCGCCCGGGTCGTCGCCGAGTACGACGGCGACCAGCACCGAACAGACCGCTCCAGGTGGGACTACGAGCGGGCCCGCCGGTTGCGCCTGGAGGCCAGCGGCTGGACGTGTGTCGAGCTCAGCGCCGCCACCCTGGCCGACCCCGAGCTGCGCACCGAGCTGCGCCGCCGCCTGACCGCCCTGCTCATCCCGTAGCTCCTCGCGCAGGGGCTCGGGCTCACCCGAGTCTCGTTCGCAACCGCCCCCGCACGACAAACCAAAGGTGGGAGAAGCACGGTATGGCGGCCAGACTCGGCGTCATACCGTGCCTTTCCCACCCTTGGTGTGCCGAGACGGGGAGCGGACGGCGGGTCAGCTGCCTCCGGACTGGGCGACCGGGCCGCCGGAGCCACCCGCGCGGGTCAGCTGCCTCCGGACTGGGCGACCGGGCCGCCCGAGCCACCTGGCGTAAGACCGCCCGAGCCGCCGGGGGCCAGACCCGCGGGACCGCCGTGTCCGGGGACTCGGCCCTCCTGACTAGAACCTGGTTGACCTGCGACATGCCCGCCAGAGCCCTGCTGACCCAAGCCCTGCTGCTCGTTCGACCCGCCCTGACCCGAACCCTGCTGCCCGGACACCGCACCGTCCGAGCCCAAACCACCCGACCCCGACCCTGACCCCTCGATGCCGGGCACCTGACCGCCCGACCCATCCGATCCCACGACCGGCTGGACGGCGGTCCCATTGTCAGACCCGCGCAGGCTGTCGGACAGATGCACCCCCGCGAAGCCCACCCCGACCGCGGCGGCTGCGACGACGCCGGCAGCGACATACGTGCCGAGGGGGCGACGGCTCGCCGCCTCGGAAGGCTCGACCGGCTCGGGAGGCTCGGGTGGCTCGGGAGGCTCGGCCGGACCCGCCGCCCCGGGCGTCGGGCCGGCGGCGGGGGGCGGGGGGAACAGCGGGGTCGTGTCGTCGGTCATGGCTGGCTCCGTTTCGACGGGAAGGGACACTGGCTCCCCTCACGGTGAGCAGCGAAGGTATGCCGAACCTGTGGTCCCGCAGTCACGGGCCTGTCGGTCGCGCTCGGTACCGTGAAACCGTGGCCGCACCGACACCCCACCCGCGAAGGCCAAGCCCATGACCCGGCCCTTGCCCATCCGGCGCATCTTCTCCCAGGAGCTCGGCGAGATCGTCGAGGGCGAGTGGCCGACCACCCTTGCACCGGTCGCCCAGCTGCTCCGCGACGGGCTCGAGCCCGCCAAGGTGACGATCCTCGTCGGTGAGAATGGCACCGGGAAGTCGACCATCGTCGAAGCGATCGCGACGGCCTTCGGTATGGCCCCCGAGGGCGGCTCGACCGGGGCGCGGCACAGCACCTCGGCCACCGAGTCGGCGCTGTGGACTGCGCTGACCCTGCATCGGGAGCGGGGGCCTCGCGGGGGGGGGTACTTCCTGCGAGCCGAGACCACCCACGGACTGTTCACCTACCTCGAGCAGAACCCCGGGTCATCCCGCTCGGGCGAGCCGCATTTCCATACGCTGAGTCATGGCGAGTCGTTCGTCGCCATGCTGCAGACCGGACGGTTCAACGGGGAGGGCCTCTTCGTCCTCGACGAGCCGGAGGCCGGGCTGTCCTTCGCCGCTCAGCTGCACCTGCTCGCACAGCTGGACGAGATGCGGGCCCGCCCCGGCGTCCAGGTGGTCCTCGCGACCCACTCGCCGATCCTCACCGCCCTACCGGGCGCGACGATCCTCGAGCTCGACGGCGACGGCTTCCACGAGAGCAGCTGGGCGGACCTCGACGTCGTGGATCACTACCGCAGGTTCCTCGCCGCGCCGCAGCGCTACCTCCGTCACCTCCTGACCTGACCCGGCCCGACGGGCCACCACCCGCCGCGAGCGACCCGGTCAGCCCCCGACGTGGACGACGGGCCGCCGGGCCGGATCGGCCACCGCGCGCCGCAGGATCTCGTGGGTCAACGTCGGGATGTCACCCTCCCCCGCGAGGAGGAAGCGCAGGGCGTTGACCCCCGGTGCCTTCTCGCTCCACTCGAAGTACACGTGCGGCGGAACCCCGCACTGGTTGCGCACGTGGAGGCAGACGGCCGCGAGGACATTCGGCACCGACGTGCCGACCGCGCGGAGGATCCGGTGCCGGCCGACCTCGGCCGCGCTGACCTCGACCGCGGACGCGAAGTCGCTGGCGTCGGAGACGACAACCTCGAGGAAGATCGCGTCCTCGCCGTCGGTGAGGTGGTTGTCGACCCGGACGTCATAGGACTTCTCGTCGTACTCGGAGTCGTCCCCGGCGTCGAGCCGGTTCGCGATGAACCGCAATGGCTGCGGACCACGGTATGCCGCGTCGAGCAACCGCTGCGCAGCCGCGTCGAGGGCAACCCGCTGGACGCGGAGCTCGGTGCTCCGGGAGATCCGGGAGACCACGCTGGTGACGAGGATCATCGCGACGAAGACCAACGCGATGACCAGGCCCTCGGGCCGCTCGGCGATCGTCACTGCGGCGGTATAGATGAAGATCGCGCTGATGACGGCGAAGCTGGTCGCCGCCCGCCGGTGCCCCCGCCGCAGCTCGGTGAGGAAGACCGCGATCGCCGCCGAGGTCATCAGCGCGAGGACCCCGGTGGCGTAGGCGCCGGCCTGCGCGTCGACACTCGCGCGGAAAAAGAGCGTCACCAGGGCCGCGATGGCGATGAGGACGACGACGAGCGGGCGGGCCGAGCGGGCCCAGTCGGGCGCCATACCGTACCGGGGAAGGTACCGCGGGACGATATTCAGCAGCCCTGCCATCGCCGATGCTCCGGCGAACCAGAGGATCCCGATGGTCGAAATATCGTATGCCGTTCCGAAGATCTCCCCGAGCAGGTCGTGAGCGAGATAGGCCAACGCCCGGCCGTTGGCCTCGCCCCCGGGCTGGAACGCCTCGGCGGGAATGAGCAGGGTCGTCACGAGCGAGGAGCCGATGAGCATCACGCTCATGATGAGCGCCGCGGTGGTGAGGAGCTTGCGGGCGTTGCGGATCCGCCCGGTCGGAGCCTCCTGGGTGTCTGTCGGGTCACCGGCGACCAGCGGCATGACGACGACGCCGGTCTCGAACCCGGACAGACCGAGCGCGAGGGCGGGGAAGACAAGCAGCGCGGCACCGATGATCCCGAAGGGCGCCGAGTGCGCACTCGTCATCGCATCGACCCAGTCCGGGACCAGCGAGGCGTGCGCCGCGACATGGAGCAGTCCGTCGACGATGACGACGGCGGACAACCCGAGGTAGACGACGACGAGGACCACGGCGATCCCGATGGCCTCCTTGAAGCCCTTGAGAAAGATCGCCGCAAGCAGGCCCAGGAGGACCAGCGTGAGCGGCACCTGGCGCCCCTCGAGGACCGGCTTGAGGAAGGGGTTCTCGATGAGATGGGCGCTGGCATCGGCGGCCGACAGCGTGATGGTGATGATGAAGCCGGTCGCGACGAACCCGATGAGGGACAGGACCAGCAGCTTGCTCGGCCAGTACGACAGCAGCCGCTCGAGCATCGAAAGGCTGCCGTCACCATGCGGCGACTCCTGGGCGACGCGTCGGTACATCGGTAGCGCCCCGAGCAGGGTGACCAGGACGAGGACCACGGTGGCCACCGGGGCGAGCGCACCCGCGGCCAGGGCCGCGATCCCAGGCTGGTAGCCGAGCGTCGAGAAGTAGTCGACACCGGTCAGGCACATCACCCGCCACCAGGGCTGCGTGTGGTGATGGGCCGCGACCTCGTGCTCGTCCTCGTAGAAGCCGCCCGGGTCGGTCTGGCCGGCGTCGAAGAACCAGGTGCGGAAGCGGCTCGACCGCGAGGTGGCGTGCGTCACACAGGGAGCATAGGACCCGCCCCCGGCATACCGCCCCGCAGGTATCACCGGCAGCCGCGCACCCTCTTGACCGGCATCGACGACGCGAGAGGAGCGTGACATGAGAGCAGCAGTGACATGGTGGCGGGTCACCCGGCACCAGTCCACCTACCGGCCGCCCGCAGGTCCGCGCCACGCGGCGTTGACGACGAGGCGGATCGGGGCTGCGAGCCCTGCCCTGGCGGCGAGTAACACGCCGGTGGGGCGGATGACGCCGTAGCAGCCCCGACCCCGCACCCCCGTCAACCGCGCAACGCCAGTACCGGTCAGGTGACCGAGAAGATACCCATGGGGGTATGCTCGACGACGACCCGGATCGTCAGACCCCTGGAGGAAACCATGTGCCGTGCCGTCGTCTGCCGCAAGTGTGGCAAACCGACCTGGGCCGGCTGCGGCCAGCACGTCGAGATGGTCCTCCAGGGCGTGCCGAAATCGAAGCGCTGCCAGGGTCACGCCGACGAGCCCAAGACGGGCCTGTTCGCTCGCATCTTCGGCCGCTGACCTGCCCCTCCGGGGGCGCTGCGGACTAGCCTGGTGACGTCGGCACACCCACCTGCGAGGGAGCACCACATGAGCCTCGAGCGGCCCGTCACACCAGATCCCTACGGCCTCCTCCCGGCCGTCCCATCCTTCACGGTGACCAGCGACGATGTCACCGATGGCGCCCCCCTCAAGGACGACCAGGTCGCGGCCCTGGGCAATATCTCGCCGCAGCTGTCCTGGTCCGGGGCGCCGGAGGGCACCCAGAGCTATGTCGTCACCTGCTTCGACCCGGACGCCCCGACGCCCTCGGGCTTCTGGCACTGGGTCCTCGTCGACCTGCCCGCCTCGGTCACCTCGCTCGACGCGGACGCCGGCGCGGACGGCGCGAGCCTGCCGGGCAAGGCCTTCATGTGCCGCAACGACGGGAACCAGCACGCCTTCATGGGTGCGGCCCCGCCGCAGGGCGACCAGGTGCACCGGTACTACTTCGTCGTCCACGCGGTCGGCCCCGAGTCGCTCGGGGTGGACGCCTCCGCGTCGGCGGCCGTGGTGTCCTTCAACCTCGCCTTCAAGACCCTCGGGCGCGCCATCATCCACGGCACCTACCAGTACTGACCCACGCACTGAGCGAGCGCTGAGCGCGGGCCGACCCCTCGCCGGCATACGGTGAGGGGGTGCGCTTCGTCCTCATCCGGCATGGTCAGTCCGGCAACAACGCCTTGTATGACGACAGCGGCAGCGAGGCTGCCGGACGCGACCCGGACACGAAGCTGACCCAGCTCGGCCACGACCAGGCGCGCCGGCTGGCCGACGCCGTGGGGTCGGGAGTGCTGCCCTGGCGGGTCACCCATCTGTACTCGAGCCTCATGGCCCGCGCGATCCAGACCGCGGCGCCGCTGGCCGAGGTGCTCGACCTCGAGGTCCGCTCCCACCCCGAGCTCTTCGAGTGCGGGGGCCCGTACCACCTTGACCCGCAGACCGGCGAGCACCTGGCCCACCCGGGCAGCCCACGGTCCGAGCTGGCCGCCCTGACCCCGCGGCTGGTCCTCGACGGGGCCGCCCAGGACTGGGGCTGGTGGGCCGGGCCCTTCGAGTCCGGCGAGGAGGCCTTCCGCGCCCGGGCCGCCCGGGTCATCGCCCACCTGCGTCAGACGCACGCCGACGAGGACGTCGTTGCGCTGGTCAGCCACGGCTGGTTCCACCAGTACCTTCTGCGCGAGCTGCTGGGCGTGCCGCAGATGAGCGGCTGGTTCGCCATCGACAACACGGCGATCTCGCTGCTCTTCGACGAGACCGGGCAGTGGGCGGGCAAGGCGACCGCCGCGCGGATCAACTGGACCCCGCACCTCGGCGGGTCGGCGCGCTAAGGCTGGCCAACGTAGGCTGCGCACATGTATGACGTGCCGGATCAGCAGGGCCGAACCTTCGTCGTCACCGGGGCCAACAGTGGGCTGGGTAAGGAGGCCGCGGCCCGGCTGGCCGGGGCGGGAGCCCATGTCGTCATGGCGGTGCGCACCGTGGCCAAGGGTGAGGCGGCCCGGGACGAGATCACCCGTCGACACCCCGACGCGTCGCTCGACGTCCGAGCGCTCGACCTCGCCGACCTCGGGTCGGTCCGCGCGTTCGTTGCCGGACTGGAGCGGGACGGGGTGCGCCCGAACGTCCTGGTCAACAACGCCGGTGTCATGGCGGTGCCCTCGCGGATGACGACGGTCGACGGCTTCGAGCTGCAGTGGGGAACGAACGTCCTCGGCCCGTTCGCGCTGACCAACCTCCTGCTGCCGACGCTGCTCACCGCCGACACGGCGCGCGTGGTGACGATGTCCAGCGCCACGGCGTCGTTCGGACGGATCGACTTCGCCGACCTCGACTCGACCCGGCGGTACACCCCGTCGCAGGCCTACGCCCAGTCCAAGCTGGCCAACCTGCTCCTCGGCCTCCGCCTGGCCGAGGTGGCAACACAACGGGGCTGGTCGCTGCTCAGCACGATCGCGCACCCGGGCTACACCAACACCAACCTGCAGACCGCCGGCGCGAGCCTGGGTCGGAGCGCCCCGAAGCGCACCCTGCTCACCTCGGGTGGCTTCCTGCCCACCCAGGAGGTCGAGCAGGGCAGCGAGCCTCTCCTCTTCGCCGCGGCTGACCCGGATGCGGTCAACGGGGCCTACTACGGACCCGACGGGCGGTTCGGCCTGGTCGGACCGACGACCCGGGTCGCCATACCGCGGTCGGCTCGTGGGGCGAGCCTGGCGCGTAGCCTCTGGGCGGTCGCCGAGGATCTCACCGGCACCTCACTGCCCTGAGCATCGCGGCCGCCCAGTCCACAGCCGGGCAGGGCCTCGCCGGGCAGGACCTCGCCGGACCGGCCGGCTCCGCTGGTCGGGGTCAGACCGCCCGGCTCAGATCGCGTCGTCGTCGAGCTCGCCGGTCCGCACCCGGATGACCCGCTCGACCGGCGTGACCCAGATCTTCCCGTCACCGATCCGACCGGTCCGGGCCGCGGTGACCATGACCCGGAGGATGTCCTCAAGGTCGTCGTCGTGGGCGACCACCTCGAGGCGCACCTTCGGGACGAGCGAGACGTCATACTCCGCGCCGCGGTAGACCTCGGTGTGCCCCTTCTGCCGGCCCGAGCCGCTCACCTCCGAGACGGTGAGCCCCTTGACCCCGAGGGTCTCCAGGGCCTGGCGCACCTCCTCCCACATGTGCGGCTTGACGACGGCGGTGACGAGCTTCATGAGTGCTCCCGGGTGGTGAGGTGGCCGAGCAGACTGTGGCCGGTGGACCGGCCGCCGACCAGGGCGTTGAGGTCGTAGGCGGTCTCGGCGTGGACGACGAGGTCGATCCCCGAGACCTCGTGCTCGGGATCGATCCGAAAGCCCATGAGCCGGTCAACGCCGAGCGCGAGCGCGCCCGAGACGGTGAACGCGAAGACGAGGACGACCAAAAACCCCCAGCGTCTGCCGTCCGAGCTGGCCGAGGCCACCGCCGTAGAACAACCCGGCGACGGCGGTCGGTGCGGCCGCCGAGGCGATGAGGCCGATGCCGAGCGTGCCGACGAGGCCACCGACCAGGTGCACCCCGACGACGTCGAGGGAGTCGTCGTACCCGAACCGGTACTTCAGGCCCACCGCCCACGCGCAGACGGCGCCGGCGACGACCCCCATGAGCAGCGCGCCGACCGGGGTGACCGAGCCGCATGACGGGGTGATGGCGACCAGGCCCGCGACCGCACCCGAGGCGGCGCCGAGGGAGGTGGCGTGCCCGTCGCGGACCCGCTCGACGCCGAGCCAGCCGAGGATGCCCGCCGCGCCGGCCAGCAGGGTCGCCGCGAAGACCACCGCAGCCTTGTGCCCGGAGGCCAGCGCCGAGCCGGCGTTGAACCCGAACCAGCCGAACCACAGCAGCCCGGCGCCGATCATGACGAGGGTGAGATTGTGCGGCCGCATCGGCTCCTTGCCGAAGCCCACCCGGCGGCCGACGACGAGTGCGACAGCCAGCGCGGAGGCTCCCGAGCAGATCTCCACCGCGGTCCCGCCGGCGAAGTCGACCAGCCCGACCCGGTTGACCAGCCACCCGCCGACGTGGCTGCCAGAGGAGACGTCGAAGACCCAGTGCGCGACCGGCGCGTAGACGACGAGGGTCCACACCGTGACGAAGACCAGCCAGGCCCCGAACTTGGCTCGGTCCGCGATCGCGCCGGAGATCAGCGCCCCGGTGATGACACAGAACAACCCTTGGAAGACGGCGAAGAGGATCGTCGGTATGCCGAAGGTGCCATCCGCGTCCGGGCGGACCAGCGACTCGAGCCCAAGGTACTGGACGGGGTTGCCGATCAGCCCGCCGCCCACGTCGTCGCCGAACGCCAGCGAGTACCCGACAAGCGTCCAGGCGACGATGACCACCCCGAGGGCGCCGACGGTCATCATCATCATGTTGAGGACGCTCTTGGCCCGGACCATCCCGCCGTAGAAGAGCGCGAGCCCGGGGGCCATGAGCAGCACGAGGGCGGCCGAGACGAGCAGCCAGGCGGTGTCGCCGGAGTCCAGCGCCACGGTGAGGGGGTGTGTCGTCATACGGGAACCACCTTGGGGACCGGCCGCCGCGTGACGACCACGGGCAACGGGGGCGGCACCGAGAGTACTGCGTCCGCAGGTACCGCCGCCGCGCCGTCTCGCACGATCCGCGACCCCGCCCCGATACTGGTCTCCATGGGGGAAGGAAGGGCTCGGTATGCCGTCCGCAGGGCCCTTGTCGCGGGGGGCCTCGGCGCAGTGGTCATCTCCGCCGTGGTCTTCACCCGAGGATCGGAAACCCCCAACGCGCAGCCCCCGCCGGCACCCACCGGAGCTCACAGCACCACCACGGCGACGACTGTGCCGACTCTCGGCCCCAGCGCGCCGGCGCCGCTGGGCCTCGAGCCGTCCACTCCCGAGTGCCTGGCCGCCAACACCACCGCGCTGAGTGCCGAAGGGATCCGGGCGGAGAACGCACAACCGGGGACGACCGCCTGGCGCACCGCTCTGACATCCGCGACGACCCGCGTCAACATCTCCCTCGACCGCGGCTCCGTCCAGTGCGGCGGAACCGTCGCCATCTCCCTGCGCGGGGACACCATTCCCGCGGTCATCACGGTCTACCGGCTCGGCTGGTACGGCGGCACGGGCGGGCGCGCGGTGTGGTCCTCCGCGCCCATCGTCGCCCGGCCGGCACCCCCAGGTCGGCTCGCCGGGCATGTCCGACACGGCCCTCGCCGCAGTCCTCGGCCCGGCCAACCTCGGCGTGCAGCGGGGCAGCGGCGGCTGACCGTGCTACCGCTCAGCCGGCGGTCGACCCGGGAGCGGGCAGGACGTCCGCGCTTGCGGCGATGACCCCCTGAAGCGTGGCCACCGATGCGTCGAACTTGGCCTGCTCGGCCTCGTCGAGGTCGAGCTCGACGATCTCCCGGATCCCGCGCCGCCCGATGCTCGCCGGCACCCCGATGTAGACGCCCTCATGTCCGTACTCCCCGCGAAGCAGCGCCGACACCGGCAAGGTCACCTTCTGGTTGCTCAGCACGGCCCGGGTGATCCGGGCCAGCGCCATCCCGATGCCATAGGAGGTGGACCCCTTCGCCTCGATGATGTCGTATGCCGCATCGCGGGTCCGGACGAAGATCTCGTCGAGGTCGGCCTGCATCTGCGGCCGGGCGGCCAGCCGCTTGGCCAGCGAGCGTCCCGCGATCGAGGCGGCGGACCAGACCGGCAGCTCGGAGTCGCCGTGCTCGCCGATGACCATCGCGTGGACATTGGTCGTCGACACCTCGAAATACTGGCCGAGGTTGAACCTCAGCCGGGCCGTGTCGAGCGCCGTACCCGACCCGATGACCTGGGCCGACGGGAGGCCGGAGAAGACCCAGGTCGCGTAGGCGAGGACGTCGACCGGGTTGGTCGCGACGAGGAAGATCCCGTCGAAGCCGGTGGCCATGACCTGCCCGACGATGTCCTTGAAGATCCGGATGTTCGTCGCGATGAGCTCGAGCCGGGTCTGCCCCGGGCGCTGGGCGATCCCGGCGCAGATGACGACCATGGCGGCGTTGGCGCACTCGGCATACGAGCCGAAGGTGACCGTCACCGGCGACGGGGCCCACGCCTCCCCGTGGTTGAGGTCGGTGACATCCGCGCGGGACTTCACCTCGTTGAGGTCGATGAGGACGAGCTCGTCGCAGACGCTCTGGTTGACCGCCGCGAAGGCGTATGCCATCCCCACCGCACCGGTGCCGATGAGGACGACCTTGTTCTCGACATACTTCATGGTCGTCACCTCCAGCTCGACCCTAGCCACGGCTCCTGCGCCCCCGGCGCGCGGGGGTAGTGTCGCGAGCGTGCCCACGTCGGCCCCCGCCCTCACCCCCTTCCTCGCCGTCGACACCGCGGTCCTCGAGGCCAATATCGACTCCATGGCGGCCCACGCCAGATCACTCGGTGTGGCCCTGCGACCGCACGCCAAGACCCACAAGTCCGCCGAGGTCGCCAGGCTCCAGCAGGGCGCCGGCGCGACCGGGCTGACCGTCGCGACGCTGACCGAGGCCGAGGCCTTCGCCGCGCACGGGGCTGCCGACCTCTTCATCGCCTACCCGCTCTGGCTCGACGACGCCCGCGGGGCGCGGCTGCGCCGGCTCGCCGAGGACGTGGCACTGCAGGTCGGGGCGGACTCCGTCGAGGGGGTGCGGCGGCTCGCCGGGCAGCTCGCCGGGACCTCGGCCGAGGTCCTCGTCGAGGTCGACAGCGGGCATCACCGCTCGGGGGTCGCTCCCGGTACTGCCGGGGCAGTTGCGTCGGCCGCCGTCGACGCCGGGCTTCCGGTCGCCGGGGTGTTCACCTTCCCCGGCCACTCGTATGCCGCAGGCGGGCGCCGAGCCGCGGCCGCAGACGAGCAGGCGGCACTCGCCGAGGCCACCGCGTCCCTCTCGTCGGTGGGCGTGCCCGCCCGGGTGGTCAGCGGCGGGTCGACACCGAGCGCCGAGTACGTCTCGGGCGGTGTGCTCACCGAGCTGCGCCCGGGCGTCTACGTCTTCGGTGACGCTCAGCAGTGGGAGCTCGGGACGATCGGGCCGGACCGGATCGCCCTGACGGCATACGCAACGGTCGTCAGCCACGCTGGGGGGCGGGCGGTCCTCGACGCGGGGAGCAAGGTCCTCGGCGCCGACCGGGCCGGCTATGCGACCGGCTTCGGGCGGCTGCTCGACCACCCGGAGGCGCGGATCGTCATCCTCTCCGAGCACCACGCGGTCGTCGACCTCGCCGGGGGCGCGCTGCCGCCGCTGGGCTCGGTGGTCCGGGTCGTGCCGAACCACGTCTGCGCAGCCGTCAACCTCGCCGATGCGCTGGTCGCGGTCACACCGTCCGGTATGACGCCCTGGCCGCTCATCGCGCGGGGCGCCAACAGCTGACCTGGCCTCTCGTGGCCCCGGGCTGTCTCGGCCGCGGCCGCGAGAGGTCAGGTGCAGGCCTTGGCCTTGTCGATATCGGTCCAGCCCTCGATCCGCCAGTGACCCGCGTCGAGGCGCAGCGTGTACTTCACGTGGTGCACCCGGCAGGCAGAGCCCTTGGTCAGCCGGTAGGACACGTCGGCGGTGTCGGTGAGGACGTCGGTCATCAGCGCCTTCTCGAAGACCACCGTGGCGAAGGTCGTCCCGGCATACAGCGAGGTGAAGGCGTCGTACCCGCCCGCCTGGGTGTGCGCCGCCGGGGAGAGCAGCTGCCACGCGGACTCGTAGTCCTCGGCGACCATGGCGCCGAAGTAGGCCTCGAACATCCGGCCGAGGATCGGGGCTTCGACGTGGGAGGACTTGACGGTGACGACCGGCGGTTCGCTCGGGGCCGCACAGGTGGCGAAGGGGACCGGCCGCGGGTCGGCCTTCCACGACCAGACCGCCGGGGCGACGATCGAGGAGGGGACGGCATAGTTGATCCCCGGCTGCGGGATGTAGATCGGCTGGCCGAGGCTGTCCCGCTGGGCCGAGACGGCAGCGGCCTCGACCGAGCCGATCACTTGGCCGAAGCGGTCCACGACCGGGCCGCCGCTGTTCCCGGGGACGCTGGCGGCGTCGAGCTGAAGGACTCCGGCGATCGACCGGTCCTCGACGTCGATCCGCGCGTCGGTGCTCGTCACCGTGCCGCTCGACATCGACAGCTGGTGCCCCAGGGGGTAGCCGAGGACGTGCAGCTCGGTGCCGACCTTGGCCGGAACGGGGGCGAAGGTGAAGACGAATCCGTTGTTGACCGAGCCCTGGCTGTCCGGCTCGGCGCGGACCAGGGCGACATCTTTGGCCTTGTCGAGACCGACGATGGTGCCCCGGACCACCCCGTGGTCGCCGCGGAGGGAGACCGCGGTGGCTCCCTCGACGACGTGGGCCGCCGTGACGACCATGCGGTCGCTGATGAAGTAGCCGCTGCCGCTGCCGCTGCCGTCACAGGTCGTCGCCTGGACCCGGACGACCCCGGTCCGCTCGAGCGCGTAGATCTGGTCGCCGGTCATCGGCGTGGGGGTGGGTGCGGGCGTGACGGACGTCGTGGGTGATCCGAGCGGGCCGCTGCCACCGCTGCCACCGCTGCCGGTCGTCGGGACGGCGCTGGGTGTCGAGGAGCAGGCCGTCATACCGGCGCAGGCAAGCAGAGCGAGCGTGAGTGCCACTGGACGGCCGCGCATGACTGGACCCACTTCCCCGGAACGTGCCCGTATGCCGGTTCCAGAACTACCGGGCCGCGTCCCTGAGCCGCAAGTCCCCGGTTCCAGCGACTGTCGTCGCCCGGCCGCGTGGGGGCAGGTCAGCGGTCGCGGCGCACGCTGATGGTGCTCGTCATCGCGTATGACGCCCCGGGCTCGACGATGCGGGCGTTGTCGAAGGCGTTGGCGGTCTCGACGCAGGCCATGCCCGGCCACTCGTCGTCGCCGAAGTCGGCCATCGCGGCGGCCTTGTCGGCCCAGGGGTTCCAGACGACGACATTGCCGGCGCCCTGCTGCGTGACGGTGATGGTCCTTCCCAGGACCGGGTCGACCAGCCGGGTCGGGCCGGTGGAGGTGATGACGGCGTCGGTCTCGGCGGTGAAGGTCAACGGGCCGTCGAGGGTGCGGATGGCCCCGCCGGTCGTCTTGTCGACATACGGGCATCCGGACAGGCCCTCGACGTGCGCCCGACGGACGTCGCCGACGACGACGTACGTGTGGATGGCCGCCTCGAGGTCGAGCGGCGTGCTCCCGGCGCGGGCCGCCAGAGTGACCGTGAGGGTCTCGGCGAAGGTGACCCGGCAGGTGAAGACGGCGTCGGCATACTCGGGGCCGGCCTTGGGGCACTCGCGGCCGGTGACCTCGAGGGTGAGGGTCACGGAAGGGCCGTCCCCGGCGGCGTTGCGGGTCTCGACGGCCTCGATGAGCCGCCACGGCGCGGTGCGGACGAACCCGTGGATCCACGGTCGGTCGCCCGCCCGTCCGGGCCCGAACCACGGGCAGCACAACGGGATGCCGCCGCGGATCGCGGCGTCCGGGGCGAAGACGGCCTCGCGGGAGACCCAGATGACTGGGTCGTGACCGGTGGGGGTCCACGCCGTGACGGTGGCGCCATGGAGGTAGACCTCACCGGTACCCGCGGAGGTCTCGACCCGTAGCCGGTCGAGCCCGCCCCGGCCGACATCGAGGCGGACCGAGCCCGGCAGGCTGGGCGGGACCGAGCCCGGCAGGCTGGGCGGGACCGAGCCCGGCAGGCTGGGCGGGACCGAGCCCGGCAGGCTGGGCGGGACCGAGCCCGGGTCGTTCGGGGGTTCAGGCGTCGAGGTCATGCCCCGAGGGTGCCACGTCATCCACACGCCTCACCATCCACACCCTGTGGATAACCTTCAAAGACACACCTTTAGAACCGTTCTAAAGGTGTGTCTTTGAGGGGGTGGGGGGGCTGGTAGGGTTTTTTTACCGGAAGTAGCGTGTTTATTGAAGGGAGGGCGACGGCAGTGTCCACCTTGTCGACGCGCGGGTTCTGGGGCCTTCGCGACCGGCCAGCCGTCGCTTGGCTGGTCCTCGCCGCGGCCGTCGCCGCCGCGCGTCCCTGGGTCCCCAAGCCCACCTGGCTCATGGTCCACCTCGTCCTCCTCGGCGCCCTCACCCACGCCGCGACGGTGTGGAGCACGCACTTCTCGGCGGCCCTGCTGAAGACCCGCCCGGAGCTCGACGACAGAAGCCGCCAGTCCCAGCGTCTACTGCTGCTCCTCGTCGGGGTCTCCCTCGTCGTTGTCGGGGTGCCCTGGGAGCTCTGGCCGGTCACCGTCACCGGGGCCACCGCCGTCGCGGCCGCTGTCGTCTGGCACGGCATCCAGCTCTGGCGTCGGCTCCGCGCCGCGCTCCCCGGCCGGTTCCGCATCACCATCCGCTACTACCTCGTGGCCGCCGCCGCCGTTCCCGTCGGCGCAACCTATGGAGCGATCCTCGCCCGCGAGCTCGACGACGAGCTGACCGGCCGGCTCATCGTCGCGCACACCGCGATCATGGGTCTGGGCTGGCTCGGGATGATCCTCACCGGCACGCTCGTTACGCTCTGGCCGACCATGCTCCGCACCCGGATGGACCAGCGCGCCGAACACTTCGCCCGGCAGGCCCTGCCCTGGCTCGTCGTCGCGGTCGTTGCGGTCGCCACCGGCGCGACCCTCGGCTCCCGCTGGGCCACAGTCACCGGACTGGCCATGTATGCCGGTGCCCTGCTCTGGTGGGGCCGGGCCCTGATCCTCCCGGCCCGCACGGCGCCCCCGCGGCACTTCTCCACCCGCTCGGTGTCCGTCGCGCTCGGCTGGCTCGTCATCTGCCTCGTCATGCTCGCGGTGCTCGTCCTGCAGGCCCCCACCTGGGAGGACGTCGACCACGGGTACAAGCCGCTCGCGACCGCCCTGGCCATCGGCTTCGCCGCCCAGCTGCTCGTCGGCGCCCTCTCCTACCTGGTCCCGTCGGTCCTCGGCGGCGGGCCGTCGGTGGTCCGGACCGGCCTCGCGTGGCTCGACCGCTGGTCCACCGCACGCCTTGTCGCGACGAACCTCGGTCTGCTCCTCGTCCTCCTTCCGGTGCCGGACTCCGTCAAGGTCGCCGGCGGGGTGCTCGTCGGTGCCGCCGTCCTCACCTTCGTCCCGCTCATGGGCGCCGGCATCCGCGCAGCCGTCACGGCCCGGGAGGACCTCCTCACCGAGGTCGCCCAGCGCCCGGCCGACGGCTGAGCCACGCGGCCGGCGTCGCGGGTTGACGGCCCGGCGGTTACGGCAGGTCGAGGACCAGGGCGAGCAGCGGCGCGTGCTGCTGGGCGCCATACACATCGGTCTCGCCGGGGTCCCCGCACACCAGGGGACGGCGTAGCGTCGCCTTGATGGCCGCCGCCGGCGCGAACTCCACGAGGTGGAGGACATCCTCGACCGGGACCCCGTAGGCGCGCGCCACCACCTCGGCCGTCAGTGCGTGGGCTGCGACGACCCGCTCGTACCACTCCCGCGTCGTGAAGACCACGTCGAGGGTCAGCTCATAGGGTCCGGCGTTCTTGCTGCGTATGACGGCGGCGATCTCGACCAGAGGCACTGCGGTCACGAGGCACCCCCGACCTGCTCCACCCGGATCGGGAAGAGCTCGAGCGGGTCGGACACCGTCAGCAGGTGGTGGAGGCTGAACCGATGGACCGCCCCCATGTCCAGGTCCGACGGAGAGAAGGGGAAGGCGAGGTTGCCGGCGGTGGAGATCCGGCCCGGGTACCCGATGTGCAGCAGCGTCGACCGGGCCGCTCCGCAGACCTGGCTCGCGAGCCGCTGGGTCGGCGCGACCGCCTCGATGACCAGGCCGAGCTCATGGGCCGGCGGACCGACATACGGCTCGCGCTGCCCCATCACCGCGTTCTTCCCGTACATCCGAACGGACAGCGTGTATGCCGACGAGTCGACGCCGAGGTTCGCCGCGACCTCGGCCCGCACTGCGGCGACGACAGCGTCGATCTGCCCGATGAGCACCGGGTCCCGGATCCCGGCGATGGCGATGGTCCGATAGCCCGCCGGCACGGCCCCCTCGACCTTGACGGCGTATGGCGTGCGACGCAGCACCGTCCCGGCGATCCGCACCGCCCGCGGCGTCACCTGGGTGAACGTCGTGCTCCGCAGGTCGAGCACCCCGCCGGGACCGGGCAGGAGATAGGGGTCGGACTTCTCGTACAGCGTGTGCGCGGCGACGGAGGTCACCGTGCACACCCGCTGCGGCGCGAGCGGCTCGACCTCGACGTGGTCGGACCGCACGGTGCCGAGCATGCAGTCGGCGCCGCTGCCCGGCGTCGCCGCGATGGCCGCGCACTCGAGGATCTTCCCCAGATGCAGCGCCAAGCCGGCGTCGAAGCCGGCCCGGATCGGCACGGCCGCGAAGACCGCCGGGTCGTACGCCCGACCGGCCAGGACGATCTCGGCCCCGGCGTCGAGGGCGGCGACGAAGGGTTCAGTTCCCATCTGCGCAACCGGGTATGTCGTTGCGGCGATCGCCTCCGGGGTGGCCGCGGGCGCGGGCCCGAGCGGGACCAGCTCACCGGCCGCCAGAGCCGCCGAGAGCCGCTCCCGTGGGACGTCCGCCGAGATGAGGGCCAGCCGGAACCGCAGACCCTCCGCTGCCGCGACCGACCGGATAATGTCGTATGTCCAACCCAGATGTGGCCCGGCCCCAGATCCACCGGCGCTGCCGATGAGCACCGGGATCCGCCGCGCCACCGCCGCCCGGAGGATGAGCCGCAGGTCGCGCGCCACGGCGTCCCGGTCGACGAAGGAGGTCCCCGACCCCAGGTAGTGCGGACCAGGGTCGGTCGAGCCCGCGTCGACGGCGATGACATGGGGGTCCCGGGCCAGCCCCGCCTCGAAGGACGCCTCGGGGAAGCCGTACCCGAGGATCGCCGTGGGCGCGAGGATCCGCAGCTCCCCCGCCTGCGGGATAGCGCGCGCGGGAGCCATCAGCGGCACCGTCCCCGGCAAGGAACCGGGAGCGGGCCCAGGGACCCGCGCCGGCCCCGAGCGCTGGCTGTCGTGGTCGCCGGACGGCATACCCAGCATGGTGCCAGCCACCCCGGGACGTTGTCCGCACGGCCGCGTACTGTGACCGGGTGAGCGGACAACCCGGCTGGAGCCCGTGGCGGGTCGTCATCATGTTCGGCCTGGTCTCGCTCGCCGCGGACATGGTCTACGAGGGCGCCCGCTCGCTCTACGGCCCGCTGCTCGCCGCGCTCGGAGCCAGCTCGGTGGTCGTCGGCGCGGTGACCGGCGCCGGTGAGGCGATGGCGCTGGTGCTGCGGCTCGTCTTCGGCCCGATGGCCGACCGGACCGGGCGCTACTGGGGGCTGACCATCGCCGGCTATGCCCTCACCATCGTCTGCGTGCCGCTGCTCGCGGTGACCCCGTTCGTCGGCGGGGCCGGCCTGGCCCTGGCCGCGGCCCTCATCCTCCTCGAGCGCTCCGGCAAGGCGGTCCGCAGCCCGTCGAAGTCGGCGCTGCTCGCCCACGTGGCCCGCTCGGTCGGGCGCGGCCGCGGCTTCGGCATCCACAAGGCGATGGACCAGACCGGCGCCTTCGCCGGCCCCCTGCTCGTCGCCGCGATCGTCTCGGCGACCGGCGCGATGTGGACCGGCCTGGCCACCCTCGCCCTTCCGGGGGTGGTCGCCCTGGTCCTGCTGCTCGCCATCCGCGCGCGGGTCCCCGACCCGTCGGTGTATGACGGCTCTGCGGCTGCGCCCTCGACACCGCCCACGACGGCACCCGCGACGACCGCGCCACCCGCAGCCGCGGCACCTGCCCGGGGCTGGCTCGCCGGAGCCCTCGGGGCCGGCCTGCCCCGCGAGTTCTTCCTCTTCGCCTGCGCCGCGAGCCTCACCACCGGCGGCCTGGTCACTTTCGGGCTCATCGGCTACCACCTCAGCGTCGGCGGGCTGGCCCCCGTCGCCCAGGTCCCGGTCATCTACTCCGGCGCGATGCTCACCGAGGCCCTCGCGGCGCTCGGGGTCGGCTGGCTGTACGACCGGGTCGGGCCGAGCGTCCTGTATGCCGTCCCCGTCCTCGTCGCCGCCGTCCCTCCGCTGGCCCTCTCCGGTGGGCTGGCGACCGCGTTGGTCGGGATCGCGGTCTGGGGGCTGGCCTTCGGGCTGCAGGACTCGACGATCAAGGCCTATGTCGCCGACATCGTCGAGGCCCCGAGGCGGGCGACGGCATACGGGGTCTTCGCGGGCATCCAAGGGGTCGCTGCGATCCTCGGTGGGGTGGCCGCGGGCTGGCTCTACGCACGTTCGGTGCCGGCCCTCACCCTCGGGGTGGGGCTCGTCCAGGCCGCGGCGCTGACACTGATGGTGCTCGCCGTGCGGCGGGCCCGCCGAAGCGTCCCATGACCGGGCAGGATGGGCCTGTGGGAGGACAGGAGAGGGCCCGAGGAGCCGCCCGGGCGCTCGGGCGGGGTCTGGCGACCGCGGGCCGATGGCTCGGTCGCGGCACCCGCGAGGGGACGACCCGGTTCCACACCTTCGCCAGCGCCGACGGCGCCGACCTCAGCGGCCTGTCCCGGCTGACCGAGCTGCACGCGGTGACCGCCGCGGCGGACGCGGCCTTCACCGTCTCGCTCGCCACGACCGTCCTCGCCTTGCCGGTCGGCCAGGCCCGCGGCCATGTCGCGCTCTTCCTCCTCACGACGATGGCCCCCTTCGTCGTCCTCGCGCCCTTCATCGGGCCGCTGCTCGACCGGTTCCGGCACGGCCGCCGCTGGGCCATCGGCGGCACCCTCGCGCTGCGGGCCTTCCTCAGCTGGGTCCTCGCCGGGCTGGTGACCTCGGGCTCGGCCTGGCTGCTCCCGGTCGCCCTGGTCTGCCTGCTCGCGGCCCGGGCGTATGTCGTCGCCCGCGCCGCCGCGACCCCGCTGGTCCTGCCCGAGGGGCTCTCGCTGGTCCGGGCCAACTCCCGCCAGTCGATCGCCGCCCTCGTCGGGATGGCGGTCGGGAGCCTGCTCGCGGCCCCCATCGGCCGCATCGGTGAGGAGTGGTCGCTGCGGGTCGCCTTCCTTCTGTATGTCGTTGCGACGATCCAGGCGATCCGCCTCCCGGCGCAGGTCGACTCCGCACCACCGACGACCGGGACCGACATACCGAGTCGAGCCGGCGACTGGCGGTTCTTCGCCCGCGGACCCCGACCGCACCTCACCGCGGCGGTCCGAGCGACGCTGGCCGCCGGCACGGGCTCGCGGCTGCTCGCGGGTTTCCTCACGGTGTACGTCGCCTTCCTCCTGCGCGAGCAGCCGCTCGAGGGGATGTCGAGCGTCCTCTCCCTCGGGCTGGTCGTCACCGCGGCCGGCCTCGGCAATGCCGCGGGCAGCTTCCTCGGGAACCGGCTCGGCAGCCACACCCCCAGCCGGGTCGCCATCATCGCGCTGCTCACCGCGACCGGGGTCGCCGCCGTGACGACGCTCTTCTACAGCGCGGGCACCCTCATCGCCCTCGGCCTAGTCACTGGGGCATTCGGTCAGCTCACCCGGCTCTGCCTTGACGCGCTGGTCCAGCGGGACACCGACGAGCACGTCCGCGCCCGGGTCTTCTCCGGCCTGGAGACCCGCCTTCAGCTGGCCTGGGTGGTGGGAGGTGGCGTGGGCATCGTGATGCCGCTGACCCCCTGGTTCGCCTTTGCGGTGATGACCGCACTGCTTGCGGCGATGGTCTTCTCCGTCATCTACGTCCGCCGGGCGGAGAAGCGGCCGTGGCCGACCCGCGAGGTCAAGTGACCATGCGCCTGGACCCGCTGGAGACCCCCACCGCGGTATGGCGCCCCGTGCCCGACGACGATCTGGTCGACGTCGTGCTCACTGGTGCGGCCGCCCGGAGCGAGACCGACCCTGCCGGGGCCCGCCGCGCCGAGGCCGCCACGACCTCACGCCTCGTCCTCGTCGATGGCCGCGGCGGCAGCGGGAAGTCGACCTTTGCCGCCCGGTTCGCCGCCCGCTCTGGTGCCACCGTGGTCCGCACCGACGACCTCTCCTGGCAGCACCACCCCATCGACTGGGATGACCTCTTGGTCCACGAGGTCATCCAGCCGTGGCGAGCCGGCCGGCCGGTCCGCTTCCGACCACCGGCCTGGGACGCGAGGGGCCGCGAGGGTGCCGTGACCGTGCCAGTGCCCTGCCCACTGCTCGTCGTCGAAGGTGTCGGCGCCGCGCGACGCGGCCTGGCCGAGCTGGCCGATGTCGTCATCTGGGTGCAGTCCGACCTCGACGTGGCCCGGACCCGCGGGATAGCCCGAGATGTCGAGCTCGGTCGCACTCCGGCCGAGGCGGAAGCCTACTGGGAGATGTGGGCCGCCCACGAGGACCCCTTCCTTGCTGCGGACCGGCCGTGGAGCCGCGCGGATGTCGTCGTGTGCGGCACGCCCCCGCCGGACCTGCCGCCCGGGACGACTCTGCTCGGGACCGGCCCCGGCGGGCGCCGCGCGCGATAACGTCCGGGGTATGCGCCGCCGCCGTCGCCTCATCGTCCGCATCCTTCTCGGGCTGCTGGCCGTCATCCTCATCGCCCTGGTCGGTGGGTACCTCTATGCCAAGCCGCTGCTGCTCACCGGCACCGGGTATGCCGCGCACAACGCCTGCGCCGTCAAGGGCATCGCCGGACGGAGCAACCCCGACACCGACCTGCCCCCGAACCCGCTCGTCCCATACCTGCGGACCTCCGACGCCACCGACAGCAGCTCGGTGACGACCACGGTCCTCGGTGTGCTGGCCGGGCAGACGGCATACTTCACCGGCGACTACGGCTGCACCCTCGGGGAGCAGCCCACGGCCACCACGGCGGCACTACCGGGGACGAACGACGAATGGCGGCGCACCCAGGCCGCCCAGAAGAACCCCTACCTGGCCGCGCCTGCGCCCACGATGTCCGGCGAGGTGACTGCTGCCCTCGCCCGCGCCTTCGGCAACGACCTCCCGGCCGCGCAGCAGCAGGCACTCGGCACCCGAGGGATCGTCGTCCTCGTCGACGGTCACCTCGTCGCCGAGCGCTATGCCCCCGGGTTCACCGCGACGACTCCCCAGCTCGGCTGGTCGATGAGCAAGAGTGTTGCCAACCTGCTGACCGGGCGACTGGTCCAGCAGGGCAAGGTCGCTCTCACCGATGCGAAGCTGCGGCCGGAGTGGACCGACAACCGCTCGACGATCACCGTCGACCAGCTCATGCGGATGACCAGCGGCCTGCAGTGGGACGAGACCTACGACCTCGGCACAACGATCACCCGGATGCTCTATATGGAGCCGGACATGGCCGCCTATGTCGCGGGACTGCCGGCCGAGCACGCCCCTGGGACCTACCTGGAGTACTCCAGCGGCAGCACGAACCTGCTTTGCTCGGTGCTCCGCGCCAAGGCCGGCGCCGGCCCGGAGCTGCCCTACACCCAGCTCATCGTCCCGCTCGGGCTCGGCTCGGCGGTCTGGGAGCCGGACGGCTTGGGCACCCCGGTGTGCAGCTCCTACCTGTGGGCCACGCCGCGGGACTGGGCGACGATCGGCCAGTTCGCCCTGCAGAACGGGGCGTGGGGCGGCGAGCAGCTCCTCCCCACCGACTGGATGGCGACCTCGACGACGGCCCAGCCGGTCGCCCAGAGCGAGGAGAAGCCGTATGCCGCCGGGTGGTGGGTCAACAAGGGCGCCGATGGCAGCCTCGTCGAACCGTCGCTCCCGGCCGACACCTACTGGGCCAGCGGCCACGACGGGCAGCGGCTGTATGTCGTCCCGTCGGCCGGCGTCGTCGTCGCGCGGCTGGGGTTCAGCCCGTCGGTCGACGCGGCCGACCTGCGGGTGGTCGACCTCGTGCGCGCCATGGTCAACGCGGCGGAGTAGACCTCAGCGCTGCGTAAACCCCAGGCAGGCCATGCCGTGGCCGTCGAGGTGCACCGACACCGAGCCGTCCGCGGCGACGATACCCACCGGCATACCGGTGAGCTCGTCACGGACCTGGGCGCCGACGGGCAGGTGGGCCGAGCGCACGACCGTGGTGACCGGAGCCGGACCGACGTTGAGCACCGTGGCCGTCGTCGCCTCGTCGGCGCACTGGTCGTGGACCATGACGAGCACGCCGGGGTGGTCGACGTCCGGGACGTCGACCTGCCGTCCGGTCGCCAGGCCGAGCCGGTCGCGCACGGCGAGGATGTCGCGTAGCCGGGAGACGAAGGAGTCGGGGTCGGCGAGCTGGTCCGGGAGCGTCCCGTAGAGCGAGCGGCCCCGCGGCATGCCACCGGCCGACGCGAGCGCATCCGGAGCGTGACCGAGCAGGTCGTAGCCACCGCGGTGGATCCACCGGGTGTCGCCGTCGGCGAGCAGCGGCGCGACCGACCCGCGGGACACCGGCAGCATGCCGGTGAGGTCCCAGCCGGAGAGCGCGAAGACCCCCGGCTGGAGCGCGTTGAACGCCGCGAGCAGCAGGTGGGCGCGGCGGACGGCGGCGACATCGTCATCGGTGAGGGCGTCGAGATCGCGCAGCCCCAGGGCTGCGCAGACCACGCTGGCCGTCGTCGAGGAGATCCCGTTCGTCGTGAAGATCGCGTTGTACGGGCCGGCCGCGCCGGTGAGCGTGTCGATGAGCTCGCCCCGGATGCGCACGGCCAGGTCAGCCCCGCGGACCTGCTCGCCGCGGTAGTCGAAGAGGTCGTCGCGGTGCAGGTCGGCGAAGTGGACCAGCTCGTAGGTCACTTCGTCGTGGTTCTGCAGCGCGTGGATGAGGCTGCCGGTCGACACCCCCGCGCGGAGGGCGAGGGTGAGGGTGAGCCGCAGGAAGGCGGTGTCCCCCGTCGCGAGCGCATGGTGGTATGCCGGACGGTTGACGAAGTCATAGGACAGGTCGGCGCCGGCCGCCCCCATCGTGCGGATGTCGTCGACGGTGAGGTTGAGCTCCTGGAAGGTGAACCCACCCAGCTTGCGGACCATGCTCGCGACGAGCTGGTTCGCGGCGATCGAGAGCGGGTGACCCTCGGACCACGCCGGCCGCCCGGGCGCCCCCTTCTCGACGCCGAGGAAGCCGTTCGCGTCGAGCCGCAGCGCGCTCGCCCCGAGGACCCCGATCGAGTGGAGCGCGTCGCCCACGACGAGCCGGGCGGCAGCGAAGGTCGGGTCCAGCCAGTTGAGCGAGGGCTGGCCCTCCTTGAAGTAGTGCAGGTAGACCCACCGCCGGCTCACGCCGTCCGGACCCTCGACCGCGGCGGTGGCGCTCCAGTTGGTGTCCTTGACGCCGGGGTCGCCGAAGATGACCCGTTGCAGCGGGCCGACGATATAGCCCGCCTCGGTCAGCGCGGCCTCCTGCGCCTCGTCGAGGTTGCGTGAGTCCGCGCCGGGCGGGATCTCGGGCAGCAGCGGCCAGTGCTCAGGCGCGATCTCGACCATGTGGAAGATCCCCGGGTAGTCCCCCACACCCATCTCGGCGAGCCGGAAGTCGGGGCCCTTGCCGGTATGCGCGGGGACGATGTCGTCGATGACGGTCCCGCCGTGCGCCTGCGCGACCTGGCTCATCGAGCGGAACTCATCGACGGTGCCGAAGGCCGGGTCGATGTCGGTGCTGATCCGGTCGAAGTGGCCGTCGATGCTCGGGGTGAGCTCGACCCCGGTGATCCCGCCGGCCCGCTTGACCGGACCGGTGTGGACCGCCCGGATGCCGATCGAGGCAAGCGTCGCCCACAGCTCGTCGTCGCCGAGGGCGGCGAGGAAGGACTCGCCCTCGCGGGTGATCATCGAGCTCGGGTATGCCGTGAACCACACCGGCGCCTTGGCCACAGCGGCCCGCGGGTTCGGAGTGGCGAAAGGGTACTGCCAGACCGTGCCGGTGCCGGTGAACCGGGTGCCGACCCGGCGCGCGCTCTCCAGCATCGACCCGTCGACCAGCCAGTCGACATACGCCGGGTTCGCTCCGGTGTACGGGCCGTCGGGACGCCGGTCGGACCACTCCGTGCTCTCCATGGCGCAGACTCTATTCCGCCACGTCACCGCGCTCCGGCCGGGCCCTGGCCGGGCCCTGGCCGGGCCCAGGCCGGGCCCAGGCGGGGGCCTACCCCTTCGGCGGCAGGCTGCGGACGTAGCTCACGCCATGCCCGACCCACTCGCGCAGCGCCTCGTCGGTGGCGACCCGCTCGGCCCGGACGTCGAGCCAGCCGTCCATCGCGCGCCCACCCATCTCGTATCGCTGTACGAGATCACCGTCGACGAGCTCGCCGGCCCGGGACGGGTCGATGCGCAGCAGCAGCCCACCGGTGCTGCTCGCCGCGGCCGCCATATGGCCGTCGAGCATGAACCCGCGCCCACCGAACATGCCCCGTTCGGTCAGGCCGGACTCGCCGGTGAGGATGGTGCGGATCCGGTCCGCCAGCACTGCGTCATACCCCATGGACAGCGAGTATGCCGCAGCGCCGCGTCGAGCCCTGGGCCAACGGTCAGGATCGGGTGCGACCGTCCTTGAGCATCGCTAGGGCTTGCTCGACCCGCCTCGTCCGAGTCTGCGGCCGCTTCGCCTCGGCCACCCAGACGGCGTACTCCTTGCGGTGGGTGAAGGCGAGCCGCTGGTATGCCGCCCCCGCCTCCGGGTCCCCGGCGAGCGCCACGGCGAGCTCCTCGGGCACCTCGACCTCGCGGGGTGCCTCGTCGAGCGCGATCTGTGCGGTGACCTCGGCGCCGGTCTCCACCCCCAGCTCCGCGCGGGCCGCCTTGCTCAGCCCGATGACATTCTGCCCACCCATGACGGCCAGGCGCAGGCGGGCGGACCGGCCGTCGATGGTGACCCGGACTGCGGCGCGCTTCCCGCCACCGAGCGCGGCGACCTCGTCGTCACTGAGGACGATCGCGGCCGCCGGACCGAAGGGGTCGAGGCGCTGCTGCACGGTGAGTCCGTCATCGCTCATGGCGCAGAGCATGCCAGGCCAGCCGGGGTGAGGGGGATGCGGGTGGCGCCAGCCCGCGCCGAGGAGTCCTCGGTCAGCGCTGCGCCGTCGCTCGGTCAGCGCTGCGTCAGGGCGGCGAGCCCGGCGGCGAAGTCCGCGGACGGCAGCCCGTCGAGGACCAGCTGCTGGAGCATGTAGCCGGGCAGCAGCGCCATGACCACCCGCGCGACATGCCTCGGGTCGGAGTCGGGGCGGGTCAGGCCAGCGGCGCGCCAGCGCTCGGCGAGAAGGACCAGCCGCGACTCGACCTCGTGCAGCCGCGGCCGCATGATGTCGCGGACCGTGCCCCCGAGAACGGCCTCGCCCCAGACCTGGACGATGGCCACCGAGAGGTCCCCGTCCGGAGTGTGCTTCATCGCGGTGACCACCTCGGTCAGGGCCCGGAGCACCTCGGCCGGAGTCGCGGGAGGGCCGCTCGTGCTGGCGCGGAGGAAGTCGTCGAGCACCGCGTCGAGCCCGCCCAGCTGCTGGTCGGCCACCGCGGCGAGCAAGACGTCCTTGGACGCGAAGTACCCGTAGACCGCCCCGGCGGAGAGCCCGGACTCGGCGATGACCTCGCTCATCGTCAGGCCCTGGAAGCCGGACCGGATGACGCAGCGCACCGCCGCTCGCAGCACCTGGTCGCGACGCATGGCGCGTCGTTCGGGCGTCAGCCGGGGCATGCCCCGATCGTATGCCGAGGTCAGCGACATACCAAATAGACGTTCTGTTTGACGGGTCAGCCTAGTGGGTGCATCCTGGATACAAACCGAACATACTCTCGTTTTGAAGGAGCCACCCATGTCCGGTCCAACCGCACGACCGCCCGCCGCTCTCGCCACCGGCCTTGCCCTGGGCCTCACCGCCCTGCTAGCCGCGATGCTCAGCCTGTTCGCCTGGCCCGCCGCCACCGCCGCCCCCAAGGACGTCCCGATCGTCGTCGCCGGTCCGGCGCAGGCCGTCGGGCCGGTGAGCGGGGCGCTGGGTCAGGCCATGCCCGGCGCCTTCCAGGTCAGCGCGGTCGGCGACCGCGCCCAGGCCGAGTCCGCGGTCCGCGACCAGCGGGCGTATGGCGCCATCGTCGTCGGGCCGACCGGCGCCGAGGTGCTGGTCACCTCGGCCCGCTCTCCGGTCGTCGCCCAGCTGCTCACCCAGGTCGGGGCCAAGCTCGGCGCCGCGCAGCAGGTCGCCGTGACGACGACCGATGTCGTGCCCTTGCCGCCGAGCGACCCGCGTGGCGCCGGGCTGGTCGCCGGCCTGCTCCCGATCGTCCTCGGCGGGCTGGCGTGCGCGGCCGCGGGCACCATGCTGCTGCGGCAACGGATCTGGCGGGTCGTGACAGCGGGGATCTTCGCCGTCGTCGGCGGTTTCGTCCTCGCGGCGCTGCTTCAGGGCTGGCTCGGCTCGTTGACCGGCTCGCTCCTGGCCAACGCGGGGGTCCTGACGCTCGGGATCGCCGCCGTCTCCTTCTCGGTGCTCGGGCTCGAAACGCTCCTCGGCGCTCGTGGCCTGGGGCTCGGAGCTGCCCTCGTCATGCTCTTCGGCAATGCGCTCTCGGCGGCCAGCAGCGCGCCCGAGCTGCTGCCCACCGGGTGGGGAGCGCTCGGCCAGCTGCTGCCGCCCGGAGCGGTCAACAGCGCGCTGCGCTCGGTGGCCTTCTTCGACGGCGCCGGGGCCGCCAGGCCGCTGCTCGTGCTCGCGATCTGGGCCCTGGTCGGCCTAGTCCTCACCCTGGTCCCGGGCCGAGCGGACAAGGCGCACGCGGCCTGAGCGGACCGAACCCGCCACCAAGGGTGGGAAAAGCACGCTAAGGCGACCGCAACGACCGCCATACGGTGCCTTTCCCACCCTTGGTGAGGTCCGGGGCTATCGTGCCGGGCGTGACGAGTGCGGCGCGGCAGGACCGGACGTGGCGCACGCCGACGACCCTGCGGGCATTCGGCATGCTCGGCGCGCTCGGCTTCGCCCTGGTCGGTTTGGGTGCGGTGCTGCCGGTCCTGCAGAGCGAGCTCGGGGTCAGCCCGGGGCTGCTCGCTGGGCTGCCGACCCTGTTCGCGCTGTGGTTCGTCGCGGTGGGTCTGGTTGGCGGTGCGGTGCTGCGGCGGGTCGGGCCCGCCCGGATGCTTGCCCTCGCCGGCGCGCTCATCGTCGCGGGTACAGCACTGGCCGCGCTGCCGGCCCCCCAGACGGTGGTCGCTGGGCTCGCGGTCATCGGCCTCGGCGGTGCGCTGGTTGTCGTCGCCGTCCCCGCCGCACTGGCGGGCGCGCACCCCGACCGGCTGCGTCGGGCCCTCACCGAGGCCAATGCGCTCAGTGTCTGTGCCGGTATGGCGGCCCCGCCCGCCGTCTCGCTGGCCGTCTCGAGCGGGCTCGGGTGGCGGGTCGGCTATCTCGCCCCGATGGCGCTGCTCGCCACGCTGGGCTTCGGGGGCTGGCGCGCCGTGCCCCCAAGCCGCCCCCGCCGCCCCGACGCGACGGACGCCGCCGCGATGGCTGTCGTGCGCGCACCGCACGCGAACGCCCCGGTGCTACTGGCCTGGTTCGGCGTCGTCCTCGCGGTCATGGTCGAGTTCGCCTTCACGCTGTGGAGTGGTGTGGCCATCCGGGACTGGCACGCCACGACCGAGGCGACAGCCGCCCTCGGCCCGCTCTTCTTCGTCGGCGGGATGGCTCTGGGTCGGCTCGTCAGCGCGGCGGCGGACCGGCTCGCCAGCCCGGGCCGGCTCATCGCTGCAGCCGCTCTGCTCGTCGTCGGGGGCTTCGCCGGCTTCTCGAGCGCCCCGTCGGTCGGCCTGGCCTTCGCCTGGTTGGTGGTCGCCGGTCTCGGGGTCGCTCCGCTCTACCCGCAGACACTGACCCAGCTCATCGGGGCGTCGGCGACCCCGGACGCCGGATCGCGCTGGGGGGCGGTGGCCTCCGGTACGGCGATCACGGTCTCGCCGCAGATCCTCGGGCGGGTCGCCGATGGCGTGGGGTTGCGGTGGGCGTACGTCCTCGTGCCGGTTCTCGTCGTCCTGCTCGTCATCCAGCAGCTGGCCCAGCATCGGAGTGCACACCGGCATACCGCCGCAGTGCACTGAACCGGCGATGCCGCCGCGGAGCTACACCGGGCGGACCGTCACGCAGCACTGCCCCGGGGTGGGCGTGAGGCATGCCTCGACGTCGGTGCGTCCCAAGGCGTCGAGCAGCCCCTGGACGAAGGTGCGGTTGACCCCGCAGACCAGAGCGGTGTGCTCCTGCGCGAGGGCGTGGAAGGGGCAGTTGACCAGGCGCAGCCCGCTCGCCTCCGCGCGCGGTTCGTACCCGAGCCCGGCGAGGACCTCGTCGACCCGCTCGCCGGGCGCCTCGGCAGGGGGTCGGCTCGCGACGACGCGGTATGCCGCCCGCTGCGCCGCCTCGCTCAACGCGCTGTCCAGGGCGGCGCCATCGCCGGCCCGGTCGACGGCGTGGGCGAGGATCTGCCCAGCGAGGTCGTAGTGCCGGGGCGGGAAGGAGACGGCGAACTCGCGCGCCGAGCGACGGTAGAGCTTCGCCGGCCGACCCGCCCCCGGCCCGGTGCGCCCGGACAGCCGGCGGTACTCGACGTCGAGCAGCCCGTCGTCGACGAGCCGGTCGAGGTGGAACTTCGCGGTATGCAGCGGGACCCCGACGGCCTCGGCGGCCTGTTCGCGTCCGAGCGGTTCCGCACTGGCCACGACGCACTCGTAGAGGGCCCGGCGCACCGGCTCGGCGAGCGCGCCGATGCCCCCGAGGGTCCGGGCTGCGTCAGTCATGGCTGGTCCTGATCTCTATCGGATTGCTTTGTTGACTTTAGAATCTCGTGCGCCTAACGTCAACCCCAGTCTCCGTGAGAAAGCGAGGTCGAGATGTCCCAGGCCATCAGCCCGCCGGCCACCCGAGAGCCGCGGTCGGCATACCTTCCGTCCCGGCCCCACCGCTGCCGGGTCGCCGCACACCCCACCCTGGTCGACGTCGGCCGCGCCGAGGCGGCCGCCACCGAGCTGATGACCGCACTCGGCCTGCCGATCGAGACCGAGGCGATGGTCGACACCCCCGGGCGGTTCATCCGGGCCTACCTCGAGATGCTCACCGTGCCGGAGTTCGAGATGACGACCTTCGCCAACGACGCGGGCTACGACGAGCTCGTCGTCGTCCGCGACATCCCGGTGCGCTCGGTGTGCGAGCACCACCTGCTGCCCTTCGTCGGTGTCGCGCACGTCGGCTATCTGCCGGGCGCGCGGATCCTCGGGCTGTCGAAGTTCGCCCGCACCGTGGAGTTCTTCGCCCGGCGCCCGCAGACCCAGGAGCGGCTGACCAGCGAGATCGCCACGCACCTCGACGGGCCTCGTCGTCGTCGGCGTCGGCGTTACCCCCTCGGTGGCGCTGGCCGAGGCGGCCGGGCTCGCGGTCGACAACGGGGTCCTCGTCGACGCCACGCTGCGCACCTCCGACCCCTTCGTCTACGCCGTCGGTGATGTCGCCAACCACGACCACCCGGTCCTGCGCCGCCGCGTCCGGGTCGAGCACTGGGACACCGCGATCGAGCAGGCAAAGGTCGCCGCCCAGAACCTCCTCGGCGCGGAGGAGCGCTACGAGCGGCTCCCCTACTTCTTCACCGACCAGTACGACCTCGGCATGGAGTACGTCGGGTATGCCGCTGCAGACGCCGACACCTCGGTTGTCATCTCGGGCGACCCGTCCTGCGGATCGTGGCGGGCCTACTGGGTCAGCGGTGGCGTGGTCGCAGCCGGGATGCACGTCAACGAGTGGGGCGCGATCGACGAGATCCGCGAGCAGATCGGCCATCCGCTGACCTGAGTGGGGGCCGGGCCGGCATACCGCCGCCTTCGCGGAAGGCGAGCGACCAGCCGACCCGGCCCACCGGCTCACCGGCTCACCACCTCACCGGCTCAGGCCGCTTAGCCGACGGTTGCGGAGGTGGAGCCCGAGTCGGCCGAGCCGCCGGAGCCTGTCTCCCTTCGCGGCTCCCCCTGACCAGGGGCCGGCACGATGGCGGTGGAGTCGATCAGCCGGCACTGCGTGGCCGGGTTCGCCGTGACATACGCCCCGAGCGCCAGCCCCGCCTGACCTCCCGGAAGACTGCGCAGTGGGGTCGGCGAGCTGAGGTCGACGAGCAGGGTCTGGTCGGCCGCCACCGAGCCTGCCGGGACGGTGAAGTGCAGCCCCGCCGCATCCACCCGGACATCCAGCGCCAGTGGCCCACCCCGCGGCACCGGCGGGTTGTCGCGTGGGTCGCACTGCTTCCCCTCGGGCACGAAGGTGACCCGCGCCGGCACGCCGTGGTCGCGCAAGGCCTGCTCCAGCCCCGGTGCGTCGTCCAGCCGCGCGACCGTCACCACAACATCGCCGTCGGCTTCGGTCGCGACCGCGTATGCCGGTGTGCCCCTCGTCAGCGGAAGGGCGACGGCGACGGCGGCCGCTGCTGCCGCAAGGCCGACGACCCGTCGGGTCCGATACCTGGCGGGCCGCGCGGCGACCTCCGAGGGCGCCGCGGCACGCTCGGCGACCTCGGCTCGCAGCATGGCGAGCAGGGCGGTCTCGAAGGAGTCCAGCGGTTCGGTGTGGGGGGCGGGGCGGGTGGACGTGGTCATGACGGGACCTCCTGGGTAGTCAGGGACGGCAAGGGAGAGGGGGCGTCGCCAGCCGGCAGCTCGGGCGACAGGTGCGACCGCATCGCGGCGCGGGCCCGGTGCAGGCGCACCCGGGCGCTGACGAGGGAGATGCCGAGCGTCTCGGCCGCCTCGGCGGGGCTCAGTCCGTCGAGCGCGACCAGCTCGAGCACAGCACGTTGGCCCTCGGGAAGGCGGGCCATGGCGGCATACAGTCGTCGGCTGTGCCGTTCGGCGTCGAGCCGTTCGACCGCGCGGGCCATGGCGTCCGGCTGGAGGGGCAGCAGCGCGGCGAACCGGTTCACCGCCCGCCGTTCCCGGAACCGCTGCCGCTGGGACTCGGCCACCACGGTGCGGGCGATCCCGAAGACCCAGGCGATCGCCGGGCCACGCTCCGGGCGGTACTCCGACGACCGGTTGATGACGGTCATGACGATGTCGGAGGTGAGGTCTGCCGCCTGCTCAGGGTCGTGGACCCGCCGCGCGACGAACCGCTGGATCGCGCCGACATGCTCCCGGTAGAACGCCTCGAAGGCGTCCGGGTCGGTCGCGATCCCGCGAAGTTCAGGGTCTCGGATGCTCATGCCTCCTTTCCGTCGCAGGCCCCCTTGGCGTTACCGGGCCCTCGCGCTACCCCTGGGTATGGCGCCGGGTGCGCAGCCTGCGCCACGCGCGGGCACCACCGAGAACCAGGGGTATGACGACGGCGACCGTGGCCACCACGCGCTTCGCGCTCGTGACGGCCCCGCCCACCTCTGCCAGCATCCCCGGTGTACCCGGCCAGCGCACCAGCAACGACCAGATGACGACATTCTCGGCGTAGTCGAGCAGGCCCGCGAGCAGCGCCGGCGCAGTCTGACAACGACAAGGCGACCACGGCCCGTCGTCGTCACCCGCCTGTGCCGTAACGACCCGGTAAGCCCACCGCAATGCCGATCGCAGCCGCCAGGGCATTGACTCGATGGGGTCAGCTTCATCCGCAGACGGGAGCAGGAGACCCCCATGTCCATCGCCAGAACTCACGTCCGAGGCGGCATCGCAGCCGCCGTGCTGGGCGCCGCCGTCACCCTCGCCGCTGGACCTGCCGCGGTCGCCGCACCGCCGTCCGCGCCAGCCGCATCCGAGCCGGGCCGGACGGTCCTGCTGCACTCGGCGCGGGAGAACGCGGCCCTCGACCGAGCCATCCTGCCGACTGCCACCCTGCACGTCGGCTCGGCGAAGGGACCCGCAGCGACCTATGTCGTCACCGAGTCCAGCTCACGGACCGATGCGACCCGCCGGGGCGTCACGTGGTCACCCAAGCTCGCCAACGCCCGCAACACCGGCGCCGTCCAGCACGGGCGCTACGTCGGCGGCAGCCTCGTCGTCGACGCCGGGGTCGACTTCGCCCCGGTTCGGGTCGTTGTCCCCGGACCGGACGGCTTCCCGCCCGCCACCGCTGAGCCAGGCGCCATCGGCCGTCCCGGCTACAGCCCGCTGGTCCAGCTCCCCGACGGCACGGTCATCAACGCTCCCCAGGTCGCCAACTCCACCGGGCGCGCGGACAAGCTCCTCTGGATGGGCAATGGACGCGCGGCCTTCCAGGAGACCGAGGGCTTCTACGAGGGGCGCACCGTCTACTACGTGTCCTTCGACGCCTCGGCCCCGGACATCGCCGCGCTCGAGGGCGTTACCTACGCGCCGGCCCTGCAGTCGGCTCCCGGTCAGGGCAGCAACGCTCAGACGTCCGCCCGCTCCGGGATCGCTCCCTTCGTCAACGGCCGCACCGGCGTGGACAACCCCGAGCGACAGGGCCTGAACTCGGCGCTGCTCGGTGAGGGCGCCCCCCTCAACGTCGTCCAGACGCTGGCCGGCGAGCGCGACTACAGCCCGCTGTGGGACGTCCACGCCACGGTGTGGACCGACGCCGCCAAGGCGGCGCACGCCGACCTGCGCCAGGACGACTTCGACTACATCACCCGGCTCGGGGCGAACGGGGTCGTCACCGGCCCCGGCGGCGCGGCCTGGGGTGCCATCGGTGTCGTGGTCAACTGCCCGATGATCAGCGTCGTCGGCTGACCGCGGTCTGGTGACGACGGCGCGCGGCCGGCATACCGACTGGGTATGCCGGCCGCGCGTTCCGGTGGAACGCAGGTGCGCGGCGGGCCGACCGTCTGGCAGCGTGTCAGCACCGACCAGCGAAGATGGGCCCGTGACCGAGATGACGTCCGACGCAGACCGCACCGATCGCAAGACCGGCCGCCCCGGCGACAGGCGCCACCCGGCATACGAGTTCGTCGAGCGGGGCGGGCGACCGACGCTGGTCCTGCGCTCCTACTCCCTCGCCAGCGCACTGCTGCGGCTGAAGGAGGGCACCCGGCAGGCCGGCTTCAGCGCCGATGTGGTGCTCGCCGGCCCGCTTCGGCCGCCGATGCTCTACGTCGAGGGCGCGGCCCACCGCGAGCAGCGCCGGCTCGCCGCGGTCTTCTTCACCCCCAAGGCCGTCGCGACGAAGCACCGCCAAACGATCGTCACGCTCGCCGACGAGCTGGTCACCGACCTCGAGCGTCGGGGGGAGGGCCGGCTGGACCTCGCGTCCTTCCGCCTCGCGATGCGGGTCGTCTGCGAGGTGGTCGGGTTGACCGACTCGGACATCGGCGCCATGGAGCGCCTTCTCGACCGCTACTTCCAAACTCCGCCAGCACCTGACGCCCCGCTGCTGAGCCGGCTCCGTCGGCGGGTGCTCGAGCAGGTCATCACCGCGCGCTTCTACCTCCACCACGTCCGCCCCGCTGTGCGGGCCCGGCGGGCGAAGCCGCGCGATGACGTCATCTCCAGGCTGATCGCGCAAGGCCTGCGCGACCGCGACCTGCTCGTCGAGTGCGTCACCTATGCCGCCGCGGGGATGGTGACGACGCGCCAGTTCATCTCGGTCGCCGCGTGGCACCTGCTGGAACGCCCTGACCTGCGGGCCCGCTTCGTCGCCGGCAGCGACGACGAGCGTCGTCGGGTCCTCCAGGAGATCATCCGGCTGGACTCCGTCGCCGGACATCTCCTCCGCACGGCGACGACCGACCTGACCCTCGACGCTGCCGACGGCGCCATCCACATTCCGCAGGGCACCCTGATCGACCTCGAGCTGGGCGCGGCGAACACCGACGAACCGGTCTTCGGCAGCCATCCGTTGCTGCTCGACCCCGACCGTCAGATCGCCACGGAAGCGGGTCCGAGCGGGCTGGCGTTCGGCGCCGGACACCACTCGTGCCCTGGCGAGTACCTCGCGTTCGAGGAGACCGACCTCTTCCTCCAGCGCTTCCTGCGGTCGGAGTGGACGCTGGTCGGAACTCCCACCATCGGGTGGAACGACGTCGTCCTGGCCTTCGATATCAGCGATCTCGTGGTCCGCCGGGTCTCCTGAACGTCGGTTCGACCGCCCCCGGCCGGGTGCCTAGGGCTTCGCCGTGGCGTTGGCCAGGGTGTCGAGGTCGCGGACGGCATACCGATGGTGTTCCCACTCCTCCTCGAGGATGGTTCGCAGGCACGACAGGACGGTCTCGACGCCTTGCGGTGAGTGTGGGTTCCTCCGGGGTTCCGCCAGCTCCGTTGCGGTGACCGTGGCCAGGTAGGTGCGAACCATCGCCTGCCGGTCGGCGCGCGCCGCGAGCACTTCCGTGTATGCCGGTGAGTCAACCGAGAACTCCGACCCGTCATAGGCGTCCGAGCCGCCGCCGTCGTTGGGAAGCCCGGCTGGGTGGTACGGGTGGTCCCGCGCGAGGACCGCCTTGCCGAGCCAGGTGTCGGTGGCCATGACGAGATGCCGCAGGGTCTGGGCGAGGGACCACTCGCCGTCGACGGTGGCGTCGACCGTGCCGGCAGGCAGCGCGGCGGCGCGCTCTAGTGTCGCGGCCCAGGTGGTCTCGAGTGCGTGCCAGGCGGCCTTGAGGGCGTCCGGGTCTTCCGCGGTGCGCAGCGCCCGGCCGGGGAAGCGCCGGTTCAGCTCGGCGTCGACGAAGGGGACGACGTCGACGCCGTTGACCGTGAGAGTCCCGTTGCTCTCGATGAGCCACGGGGAGTCGATCTCCATGCCCGCGACATCGCTGCCGCGGACGACGACCCCGCTGAGGTCGCAGCCGATGAACCGGGCCGCGCGCACTGTGCGGTCGGTGAAGGTCCTTCCGGCGAGCGGCTCCGGTGCCTGGTCAGTCATCGCTGCTCCAAAGTGGTCTATGGGTGGGGGTCGTCCACAACCCAAGCACTCCCGACATGCATTGGTCGGCGAAATGCCGGATGTGTCGGGCACGCGGAGCACCAACGCATTCGCGGCTCCCGTCGCCGCAGGACGCTGCGTCTCCGGTGTGGCTCCTCGCGCCCACCCGCCCGGGGCGCCGAGTGTCCCGGGGCGCGCCTGAGCACTCGGCCCCACGGACGAGGAAGGGCAGCGGTCAGGTAACCCGCAGATCGCGCAGCTGTCCGGTGTGCGCGGGGAGGTGGCGACCGGCCTGCACCTCGTCGGCCACGACTCCCCACGGCATGGTCTGATCGAGCACGACCTGACCGTCGTGGCGCAGCCGGCAATGGACCGGCGCCGCGAGCTGGCCCTCGTCGAGCCGGGCCAGCGCGGCCCGTGCGATCGCGGAGACCCGCCGACCCTCGGCGACCAGCGCCGCCCGGTCGCCGCCGAACCGTTCGATGTGGGCGGCCAGGACGGTGCGATCCTGACAGATGACGTTCTCGAACAACGGCGTCCGGGTGTGGATCAGCGCGTGGGCCACTGCGGTCATTGCGAGGTCGTTGAGGGTGACATGCGCGATCACCTGGTCGGCGTCCCATTCCCCCTCCGGCGGCGGGCCGAAGCCGCCGCGTTCCGCCTCAGTGAAGAACTCCTCGTATGCCGCCTCCAAGGCCGACCGTTCGGGCGCGTCCGGGCGTGGCTCGACGACATCGACGTAGTGCTCGAGGACGGCGCCCCAGGCGCCAGGACCGACATAGCGACGGCGTCGGGCCATCCACTCGCGGCCGAACCGTTCCCAGCCGCGGTGCTCGAGCTCGACCCGAGTGCCGCTCTCGTCGCCGACGAAACGGATCTCCACCACGGAGTGTTCCTCGGGGTCTCGGCCCGGGTGCCAGGTGAAGACCAGTCGGCGCGGGCGGTCCCAGACGACCACCTCACCCCAGGTGGCCGCGGTACCGTCGGTCGCCCGCTCGACCAGCCGACCCCCCTCGAAGGCCACGCCTCCCGCTGTGTCGCCGAACATGCCATGGGTCGGTAGCGGCCACCAGGCACCGATCCGCTCGGTGAAGGCGACGAAGGCGGCGTCCGGGTCGACGGCCACGGTGACGGTCCGCAGCACTGGAGGCGCAGGCGGATGGGCGGGGGCGGCATACCCCTGGTTGGTGGCGTCGGTCATCCTCGCTCCTTCGGGGTCGGCATGTCGGTCTGCGCTGTCACCGCAGCGCGGGTGTGGGCGGCGAAGGCGGTGAGTATGTCGTCCCAGAAGGAGTCGACCCAGGCCCGCACCTCGCCGAGGCCGTCTCGATCGACGCGGTAGAGCCGCCGAGCCCCCACCGGCCTCGCGGCGACCAGGCCGGCCTCGCGAAGCGCCCGCAGATGCTGCGAGACCGCCGACTGGCTGACGTCGAGGGCGTCGGTGAGCTCCCGCACGCTGCGCTCGTCGCCGCGCAGCAGGTCGAGGATGCGCCGTCGCGTCGGGTCACCGAGTGCGTCCAGTGCGACCTCCGCATTAGCCATGGCTAATGATTAGTCTCTACTTATCACCGGGTCAAGCCATGGACAGAGCCTTGAGGGGAGCCAGCCTCTGGCGCATCGCCCCGGCGAGGTTCGGTAGTTCCACTGGCCCTCGTCGCGGAGCGGTCGTCCAACCGCCAGTTCGCCACGCGCCTGGTCATCACGGAGCGGTCGGCCGAGTCGCACATCGAGCAGATCCGGGATCGGCCCGGTTTCCGCTCCCGGTCGCAGATCGCCGTCTGGCACGTCACGACCACGGCGTTGCCAGGAAAGAACGGCCGTAGCTGGCCCGAGGGCTCAGCCGACCGAGGTCGGCCGCTGTTCCACGAGCCCGACGGTGTTGCCCTCGCTGTCGGTGACGAAGGCCTGCCACTCGTCGGTCCCCGGCGGGCCCAGCGTGCCGTCCTCGTGCCGGAAGATGACATGCGGCTCGGACGTGACCGCAACGCCGGCGGAACGGAGTCGATCGACGGTGCCGTGGATGTCGTCGACAGCCAGGTAGATCAGGCTCGTGGGAGCGACACGATCGAGGAGCAGGCGCGTACCGGCGAGGTCGAAGAAGACAAGCCCCGGCGGGTCATACGTGGCCAGCGGCAGAGTCTGGAGCAGGACGGAGTAGAACCGGCTGGCACGGTCGAGATCCACCGCGCGCTGGGCGATCTGGGTCACTCTCATCCCGGGGGCCTTTCTTAGCATCGCTAAGTCAATGTCGTTAGGCTACATTGAGCGGGTGACCCGTCGCAAGAGCGCCAACCCTGGTCACCACAGTGATGACGACGGACCCGCCCTCGGCGCACGCGCACGCAACCGAACCGCCAGCGACCCAACCGCAGGCGCACGCACCGCCCTGGAGCTCAACAGTGCAGCCATCCACCTGCTGCGAGCCATCCAGGTCGTCGATCGCGAGTCGGGTGTCGCGCCCGCTCGGCTGAGCGCGCTCTCGGTCCTCGTCTTCGGCGGTCCTCGCACCCTCACGGCCCTGGCCCGAGCCGAACAGGTCGCGCCACCCACGATGTCGCGCGTCGTCGACGCGCTGTGCGATCTGGGCCTGGTCACCCGCCGACCGCACCCGGATCACGGCCGGATGGTCGTCGTCGAGGCCACCGACGCGGGTCGCGAGGTCATGGAGCGCGCCCGCCGGCGCCGCGCGGAGGTCATCGGGCTGGGCCTGACGGCTCTCGAGCCGGCGGCACGCGACCGGATCGTGGCGGCGGCCCCCGACCTGACCCAGTTGGCTGCGGCCGTGCGCCGCCGCCTACCGACTCCCCCACCCGCCTCCTCAGGTCCCGGCGGGTCGCCCGACCCGTGACCCGGCAGGCGGCACGGCGATCGTCAGGACGCCCTCGCCCGGTCTGCTTGTCGGCTGTGATCCAGGGTGGGCCGGAGCCTCAGGCCGGGCCGGCGCCTCACGGCGGAGGGGCCGTTGCCCGGCGGACCTCATTCACGTCTCGGCCCAGCGCAGCACCCGCAGCGCCGCCAGCGTCACCCAGCGGGACGGCATACCCGGTCCGTCGTCGACCTCGAACCACTGCCGGCCACCGTGCCGCACGTCCAGTGGCCACCGGCCGTCCGGCAGGCCGCGACCGCGCAGGTGGGCGAGCGCCTCACCGAGGCGTGGGTCCGCGGGCGCGCCGGAGATCTGCGCGCTGGCGCGCAGGTGGTCCAGGGCCCGCAGCACGTCGTAGTGCCAGCGATGGGGGTGCCCGAGCAGCAGGTATGCCGGGTCCGCCGGCTCACCGGTCGCCTTGCGGCGGAACAGGTTTCGCTCCAGGAGGAACTCCTCGCCGGCCCGCCGAGCCGCCTGCACCTCCGGCGAGCCCCCGGTCGCGCGCTCGAACTCGAGCAGCCCTTCGAGGACGTTAATCGTGGAGTCGAAGGACGAGCGCACCGACCCGTTGGCGCGCTCGCAGTTCCAGCCACCGTCGGGCTGGCGCTCGCTCACCAGTCGCGCGCCGAGCGCGGCCATGTCGACCCCGAAGTAGGCGCCGTCGGCCAGGGTGCGGCCGTTGATGCACTCCTCGACCTCGCCCTCCCAGAACGGTTGATCGCCCTCGTCCCAGCGCCCGTTCTCGCCGACCAACCGGACGACCCGGCGGGCGGCCTCCGCGCGCGGGTCCAGGCCCCATTCACGAAGGTCGTTGAGCGCGTATGCCGCGCCCGTCCAGGGCTGCCCCTCCTGCTGCCACAGCTCACGGGTGAACCCGGCGGGCACGAAGACCCCGCCGTCCCAGAGCCCGTCCTCGCCCTGGCGGGCGAGCAGCGACGCGCCCCAGCCGTGGGTCTCGACCTTCGCGCGCTCGGCCTGCCAGACCTGATCCGGCTCGTCGAGCAGGTCGCGCATGACCTGCCACCGGATCGCCGCGTCACCCTCGAGCAGCCACGCAGTGACCGCTGCACTTGGCCGGGTCCCCGTCATGCCCACACGGTAGACCGGATGTGCTCGTCCCGCCTGGGCCTCAGCCGGCGGTTGCCACGCGCCCGAGGCCGAGGACGGCGGGGGGATCGCGCCAGATCTCTCGCGAGATCCGCTCCGGGTACGGTGCCACGGACCCGGGAACGTCGAACAGCCGGGTCGCCCCCGCCGTGAAGGACTCCCAGCCGGGATCTCCCGTCGTCGCGAACGCGGTCCAGGCTCCGCGCATCTGACGGGAGACCTCCCGCGCGCCCCGGGTGTCCGATCCGATGAGCACCGCCGGCTGGCCGGCGCCGAGGTTGCCGAAGACGAGCGGCACGTCCAGGCCATGGCAGGCCCCCAGCCCCCCGCCCATCCTGGGTGCGGGCCAGGTCAGCTCATACACGTATGCCGTGCCGCCCGCCGCGAGCTGGGCGTCGGCGAGCCCGATGGAAGGCATCCGGAACAGCCAGTCCGAGCGCACCACGTCGTAGAGCTCCTCCGGGTCGGGGAAGGCGCGACGGTACCGGCTGGGGTCGGGACCGAAAAGCTCGGCCGCCTCGGCCGCCTCGCCGTCGGTGACCTGCCCGAGCCGACCGGTGAGGGCGCTGAGCAACCGCTGCTCGTGGCGGGTGTGCCCGACGACGAGATCTACGTCGCCGGTGAGCCCCTGTCATGGGCTCACCGGTAGCACGTCACCGTCGACGACCGGGGCGAAGAGCACGCCGGCGTGGGCGGCAAGACCCCACCGGTCGGCATACTCCGGCAGCCGCGCGGCCACGGCGTCCCCGGCCGCCGGGAGCGCCCGAGGGTCCACCGAAGCGAGCTGCCCTGGCGTCAGGCCCAGCTGGCCCGCGCAGACCCTTGCGATGTCGGTGGCGAGGGCGGGTGAGAAGTAGGCCCCCGGCATGCTCTGCACGATGGCGCGCCGGAACAGGCCGCGCGCGCGGGGCATCACCAGCAGCGCGGCGATGGACCCCGCTCCGGCCGACTGACCGAAGACGGTCACCCGGTCGGGGTCGCCCCCGAAGGCAGCGATATTGGCCCGCACCCAGCGCAGCGCAGCGACCTGGTCCAACAACCCCCGGTTGGGCGGGGAGCCGGGCAGGAAGCCGAAGCCCTCCAGACCCACCCGGTAGTTGAAGGTCACCACGACAACGCCGTCGCCGGCCAGCGCGGCCCCGTCATACTCGGGCAGGCCCGACATCCCGAACGCATAGCCGCCGCCCTGGATCCACACCATCACCGGCCGGCGCCCGGACAGACCGGGGGACCAGACGTTGACCGTCAACCAGTCGGTGCCGGAGTCGGCGCCATCGTCCATGCCGAAGGCGCTCGACTGTGGCGGTGGTGGCCCGAAGGCGAAGGCGTCGCGCGCTCCCGTCCAGGGCCGAACCGCTTCTGGCTCACCGAAACGCACGGGCAAGGACGCGAACGGTATGCCGCGAAAGACCGCGATGCCCCCCTCGTCGCGACCCCTGACCACGCCCCCGGTGACCCGAATGTCGACGCCCATGACCGAAGCCTGCGCTGCGTCACGACTCGTCGCCAGCGCTTTTCGCCCCGGTGGGTCGCGATCGGTCCGCCCTCACGAGGCCGCCGCCGGTCGGCACTGACGTCGACGCGGAGCTGGTACTGCGCCCGCCGCTCAGGGCCCTGGTCGCAAGCCAGGCAGCGCCCCGCCCGACTTCGCCAGCATCGCGGCCGTGACGCGCTGCCGGATCTGTTCCACCTCGGCTCGCCCGATGACATCGGCCCACTCGCCCTCAAGATCGGCGTAGATCCGTTCCACCTCCACGAGCAGCTGCTGCCCTCTCACCGACAGGGTGAGCCGGCGTTGCCGACCGTCGGTGCTGTCGGCGCTGCGTTCGAGCAGCCCGTCCACCACCATCGCCTCGGCCAGCTTGGAGGCGGCCTGTTTGGTCACGGCTAAGCGCGACGCCAGCTCGGTCGGGCTGAGTGCAGTGTCCCGCAGGGCGAGGAGGACGAAGCCGTATGCCGGCCGAACCCCCTCCCAGCCACGGCCGGCAAGCCGGTCATGCACCTCGTCGAGGAACCACCGGTAGGACATGGCGAACAGCCGCGCCAGCGGAAGCGAGGCGGGCGACGAATGCTGGACGGCCCGCCCGCTCACAGGGCCCACGGCGGGGTGAACGTGCCCTCTGCCGTGACGGCCTGGCCGCCCACCGGCATACAGCAGAGCAGCTCCAGGGTTCCCACTGGGCAGCCGATGGCGAAGTCCACCCCAGGGGGGACGACGATCGCGTCTCCCGGGCGCGCGGTGTGGCGCGCGCCGTCGATCTCGACGGATGCCTCGCCCGAGAGCACGACAAAGGTCTCCTCGCGGGTGAGCTGGTGGGGCACCGCTGGCTGACCGGCATCAAGATGAACACGCCAGACGCTGGTCTCGACCGACCCGCGGCTCGGGGTCGCCAGGGACGTGAATCGCGTGCCACCGAGATCGTGGGTCGGGGCGGTGGGGGCGGGCAGGACCGGCATCGCAGCTCCTCGGGTCGTCAACCTAGTTGATTACCTGACTCTACGATGGACGAGGCGACTCGTCAACTGGGTTGACTATGGTTCAGCGTCAGGTCACGCCGGCGGGCCTTGGGCGAGCCGCCGGCGAGTCTCGGCCAGCGTGGACTCCCGCTGGTCCAGGCCGTCGGGCAGGTCCCACCACGACTCGACCCACCAGGTGGCCCCGGCGTCCGACCACGCGGAGATCGGGGGCCGGACCGACCCGAAGCTGCCATAACTGTCGCCCTCGACAACAACGTCGTAGCCGTCCATCCCGAGCCCAGCAGCCTCCCGTATGCCGCGCACGCGACCGACGATCTCGCGCAATGCCTCCAGGGTGAGCCCCGAGCTCCCCTCGGCACCTCCAGCGACGGCGGGCAGGATGCCTTGCCAACGGGCTGCTCGCTCCAGGCTCGGCTGACGAGTCCGACCGGGGACGAGGGCGCCCACGCACCAGATCGGCGGATGCGGCCGCTGCACCGGTCCAGGTGGGATGAGCTCGGTTACCTCGGAGATCGACCATTGCGTACCGGCATACGAGAAGGGCTGACCGCGAAGGAGGCCCGCGACGACATCGAGCCCCTCGTCGAGCTGGCGGGCGCGGACCGCGCGACCCTCGTCGGGCAGGAAGGCGCTCCAGTTGCCCTGGACGGCGCCGAGCCCGACCGAGACGGTGACCCGGCCGTCGGAGAGCCGGTCGACCGAGGCGATCTTCTGGGCGAGCTCCCACGGGCGCTGAGCCGGGACCGGAGTGAGGAGCGTGCCGAGCCGGATCCGCTGCGTTGTCATGGCCGCGGCCGCGAGAGTGACCCAGGCGTCCTGACCCCACACCGCCTCCCACGAGAAGACCGCGTCCCATCCTGCCGCCTCCGCCACGGCAGCGAGCTCGGCGAAGTCGCGCTCGGCGGCATACGGGATCACTGCTCCGCATCGCATCCGGTGAGAGTACGCCGAGGCGGCCAGTCCGGGTCTCGCGATGCCGGCTCAGCGCGCGATATCGGCAGGTCCCCCCTTCCCGTGTGACGAAGCCCACTGCTAGCCTGCGCCAGGCGCGGGCCCTGACCGCGTCCCTCGGGGAGGAGACATCATGGCTGCTGCCGCTGGGCCAGTTCCGGATGTTGTGGTCCGCTCAGTCACCCGCAAGCTGGGGTTGTCGGCGATCATCGGCATCATCTTCTTCTCGGTGTCCGGTGGCCCCTACGGCCTCGAGGACGTGGTGGGCAGCTCGGGCGCCGGTATGGCGATCCTGCTCATCCTCCTGACGCCCATCATCTACAGCCTGCCGATCGCCCTCATGGTCGCCGAGCTGGCCACCCTCATGCCGGTCCCGGGCGGCTACTACCAATGGGTCAAGGAGGGCCTCGGCCCGTTCTGGGGTTTCCAGGCCGGCTGGTGGGCCTGGGTGGCGAGCTGGTTCGACCTGGCCATCTACCCGGTGCTCTTCGTCGAGTTCTCGTCCTACTTCCTCCCGGAGCTGCAGGAGGCCACCGTTGGCCCGGTGTCCCTGAAGTGGCTGGTGGGCGTGGCCTTCATCTGGGCGCTGGCGGTGCTCAACATGATGGGCAGCTCGGTGGTGGGTGACTCGTCGAAGCTCTTCCTCGTCATCGTCCTGCTGCCCTTCCTCATCGTTGTTCTGGTGGGGCTGTTCCGGATGCAGTTCAACCCCGCGCAGCCGTTCGTGCCGGATGGCATCTCCCCGGCGGCGGCCTTCGGCGCGGGTCTGTTCGTCATCATGTGGAACTACTCCGGCTGGGACGGCCTGAGCACCGTCGCGGGCGACATCGACAACCCCCGAAAGAACTACCCCAAGGCGTTGGCCATCACCATCCCGATGATCACGCTCATCTATCTCATCCCGACCGTGATCTCGCTGGGCGTGGTCGGGACCGAGGACGTCGAGTGGACCGCGGGCGCCTTCACCCTCATCGCCGAAGGTGTCGGTGGTCGCTGGCTCGGACTGCTCATGTCGGTCGGTGCCATCGTCTCGGCAATCGGTCTGTTCTCCGCGTGGTTGCTCAGCTATTCGCGGATCCCCTTCGCGCTTGCCTCGGACGGATATCTGCCCCGCGGCCTGAGCTACCTGCACCCCACGCGGGGCACGCCCACGCGGACGATCATCATTGCGGCCACGATCTGTTCGTTGGTCACGCTCTTGCCGTTCGAGCAGCTGGCCGCCCTGTCCGTGCTCGTCGGAGGCTGCGTCATCATGCTGGAGTTCTCGACGTTGATTGTCATGCGTCGCCGCTATCCAGACCTGGTCCGACCGTTCAAGGTGCCTGGTGGGCCCATGGTCCCCTACCTGATCTTGGCCGTGCCGGCGATGGTCATTGCCACGGCGGTCTACTTCACCGTCCTGGAGTCCGGCCTCCTGGCCGGCGTCGGCTACGCCATCGGCGGGCTGCTCACCGGCGTCATCGCCTACGTCGTGCTGCGGCCGGCCAAGCTGCGCAGCGGTGTCGACAAACGGGTCAACTTCGTCACGGGGGAGTTGGAAGGATGAACAGCATGATCCGTCCGAAGGACTGGGAAGACCCCGTCGTCCTCCCCGAGGCAGTGGCGCCGAAGCGAGTACTGGTCTGCTTCGACGGTTCCCACACCAGCGAACGAGCGTTGGCCTGGGCCTCGCTCCTCGCAGGCGCGACCGCTGCCGAACTGGTCGTCATCGTCGCCTTTGAACAGCCCCTGACCATGCGTGGCCGGGGGGCCCTCTACGTCGAGTCGATTCGCGACGAGCTCGAGGGAGAGGCGACCGAGTTGGCTCGCGAGGCCGTGGCCGCGCTCACCGGCCAGGGCCTGAACGCCCGGGGAGTCGTTGTCAAGGGAGAGGTCGCCCACGCCATCCTCGACACAGCAGAGGACGAGGCCTGCGACCTGATCATCCTCGGCCGGCAGGGCCTCAGCGCCGAACTCCGGGGGGTCGCCGGGTCCATCGACCGGATCCGAGAGCGGCTCCACGGCAGCGTGACCGACAAGGTCGTGCGGCACGCGTCCATGCAGGTGCTGGTGGTGGGCTGATGTCCGCCATCTCCCGCCGACAGCTCCTCTCCGGCGCTGCCGTCCTCGGCCTGTCCACCGTGTTGCCGGCCTGCTCGACGACCTCGGAGAGCCGGGTCAGTTTCCTCAACTGGCAGGACTACATCGACCCGACCCTGCTGACCGACTTCACCGCCAAGAGTGGACTGACCGTCGGCTACGAGACCTACGCAAGCAATGACGCATTGTTCGAACGGCTCATCGCGGCCGGCGTGACCCGCAAGGGTGGCCGGAAGACGACGACCTTCGACCTCATCGTCCCCAGTGAGAACCTCTTCCGCCGGCTGCGGAACGCAGATGCACTGCAGACCCTTGACTCGACGGTCGTCACCGAAGCACTGCTGGGGAGCCTCCTGCCGGAAATGCGATCCCTACCGGCAGATCCCGGCAACCGCTACTCGGTGCCATGGGCGATCGGGATGACCGGCATCGGCTACGACACGTCGGTTTTCCCTGAACCGCCGGCCTGGGACGTCTTCCTCGATGCGGCGCACGCGGGAAAGATGTCGCTTCTCGACGAGCGCCGGGAGGCCTTCGCCGCTGCGCTCTTCTCGCTTGGGCAGAGCCCGAACGCGACCGACGCCGCGACGATCACCGCCGCCAAGGATCAGCTGGGCAAGATGAAGGCGAACGTGTCGTTCAACTCCGAGACCTACCTGGACGACCTGGCCTCCGGGAAGCTCGTCGCGGCACAGGCGTTCAATACCGACGTACTGCAGGCCCGGCGGAAGAACCCGAAGCTCGCCTTCGTCGTCCCGAAGGCCGGCGGCACCCGCTGGGTCGACCTGCTCTGCATTCCCGCGGATGCGCCGAATTCGGCCGGCGCCAACAAGCTCATCGCCTTCTATCTGGACCCGAAGGTCTCCGCGGCCAACGCCACCTACAACCTCGTCGCCACCGGCAACTTGGCGGCGCGCGTTCGTGCCGAAGGAGGTCCTCGACGACCCGGCGGTCTACCCCAGCGATGAGGTAGCCAAGACGTTGGTCTTCCTCGAGGACCTCGGCGAGTCCGAGGCCCTCTACGACACTGCGTGGGAAGCGCTCAAGAAGGCGTAGCAGTCCGGCTGGGGGATGCCCCCGGCGACATCGGCTGACACCGGGTCGGCGAGGGCCTGCGCCCTCGACGAGAGGCCGGGCGTGGGCGCGACCAAGCACGAGCATCAGCCCGGCACGACCTTCCGCGTCTTCCTCGACCCGGCCGGACGTCCGTTCTGCCTCTGTCAGGGTCAGCCCGCTGGCTGAGCCAGCCCGACCGAGCCCTCAGTAGGCGTCCCGCTCGGCAACCAGCCGCTTGGGGGCCCGGCCGGTCCACGCCATGTCGATGAGGTCCTCCAAGTCAGCCACGGTGATCCGGTCGAGGTGCGCCAGCACGGCAGTCGAGCGGTCGAAGTGCGGGATGGTGAAGACAACATCCGGGTCGAAGGTCGCCAGCGCCTCCGCCTTGGCCTCACGTCCGCCGAGGTGGACGGTGAGCAGGTCGTCATAGGGCTCATCGGTGTGAGGGTCGACGGTGCCCACGTCGCGCCGCGGCTCCCGCCGGTTGGCGATCGCCTTGCCCGCGACGACATACGCCGGACCGCCCCAGAAGGTGCCGAGCTCCACCCCGGGCAGGGCCAGCGCGATCCGTTCCAGGTCCGCGTCGGTCGCCATCCCGCCAGTATGCCGGTAGCCGGCGGGCCCTCGCTGCCCCTACGCGGGTGGGCGCTCCCTCAGCGCGTGCGGCGCCACCAGCCCTTGCCCTGATGCGGCCATTCGGTGATGGCGGGCGCATTGTCCGCCACCACGGGGGCGCGTTCGCTCACCGGAGCCTGAGCGCCGGAAGCGGCGCCCCCTTCGTAGTGGCGCAAAGCCGCCACCACGGTGTCGAAGAAGTCGTCGACGGCGGACGTCTCGTACCCCGCCCGGAGCTGGGTGGACCTGAACTGGGCCGACAGGACGTCATCCGCCGTCGTCATCCGGGCCAGGCGGCCACCCTGCTCGTACGCGCGCAGCGTCGCGATCACCTCGTCGAGCAGCGTGTCCACGTCGCGCTGGTCGTATCCCGGCCGGAAGCTCGTCACATCGAACTCGTGGCTCAGAACCTCGTCCGCCGTCACCACACGCCCGTATGCCGCCATATCCTTCACCCTGTCTCGACGCGCCCTCGGCGACACCACAGGTGCACCGTCACCACGGGACGATACGACCAACCGCGCCACCGTTGTCGAGATTCAGCCACGATTGCACGGCCGGGTGCGGCGTCCTCTGCACGAACGGGCAGCGACTGGGGATCGGTGCACACTGGGCGGCCCAGCTGGCGAGCGCTCACAGCAGAACGAACTCATTCCCTTCGGGATCGGCCAGCTCAGTTCCATCTGGTCGTTCACTGACTATCGCAGCGCCGAGGGCACGGAGACGAGCCAGGTCCTCACGTCGATCCCCGCCCGCTGCCACGACCCACCGAAGCCGATTCCGAGCTGACTTGGCGAGGATCGGCGGGCCGCCCCACGTGATCTTCACCCCGCCGTCCGGGGACTGGATCGCCGTCTCTTGATCCTGGTCCCAGACCAGTGGCCAACCGAGCAACTTGCTCCAGAAGTAGCCCGTCTCCGGCATGCCGTCACCGGCGATGCCGCCGATCCGGGCGGTGTTCGCCAGGAAGCTGCTGCCGCTCTCGATCACGCAGAACTCGTTGTCCTCGGGGTCCCCGAGGACAACGTGCCCCTCGTCCCCGCGCTGTCCTAGGTCGACGTGATGCCCGCCCGTCCGTATCGCCAGGTCGACGGTCGCGGCCTGGTCTTCCGGCGATGAGCTGGTGAGGTCAAAGTGCATTCGATGCCGCGCCGTGGCCTTCGGTGCGGTCTCGGGGACAAACCTGAGCTCAAAGTCGGTCGACACCAGACCGGGAAGAGTCCGCCGCGAGGCGTCGATCGGGCGGCCGAGGATCGGGGCCCAGAACTCGGCAAGGCGCTCAGGAATGAGTGCGTCGAACTCCAAGGCGACCAAGTGAAGGCTCATCGATCGACCTTAGCGCCGGACCAGAGGTGCCGACCCATAGGAGAAACCGTCATACTCCTGGACGCCATGGCAACGACCGCCGGCCTGCGGGCAGGGCGCGGGACGTCCTCAGGGGACGGACGCCCCGCGCCCACCGACGTGTGCCGACGGTGTCGGCCCGAGCAGCGAGCTCAGCGACCCGGTGCTCCCACCGAGGGCAGCGCCCCAGTGGTCGTGCCGATGTAGCCGACCGCGGTCTTCAGCCGGTTGTTCCACTTGCTGTCGAGCAGTGGGAGGATCTGCGCCCAGTCGGGGTCACTGGACCCGATCTCTCCGGGGTGCTGGAAGTTGCTCATGATGTACGAGAAGCCGTTCGCGTCATCGACGGCCTGCAGGCCGGTCGCCTCCGCACCGGTGGGGACCGAGAGGATGCGGCTCAGTTTGCGGGTGTCGACATTGAACGCCCAGACGAAGTTGTTGTTGCGGTATCCCGTGTCCTCGCCGACGAAGAGGGTGCGCATCCCGGCGGAGAACTTGATGTTGTCACCACCGCAGACCTTGTCAGTCGCGCACTTGTTCCCTTGGGCGTCAGCGGTCGAGGAGTAGACGCCGAGGAGCTCGGGGATGGCGGCCATCGAGGTCCCGACGTACGAGGAGCGAATCGGCATACCGGACGAGTCGTTCCGGCCCGACGCCAGATCGATCTCGTACACCGCACCGGCCTTGTCGGTCATCAGCTGGATGTCGCCGACGCCGTCGCTCATGCCGCTCTCCACGCGTGACATGACGACGTAGACCTTGCCGTCGGCGGCATTGTGCGTCGTGCCCTCGAATTTGTTGAACTCCGTCGTCGCGCCAAGCATCGCCGCGTACCGGCGGGTCTCGAGGAAGGCGGCCGCCTGCGCCATGCCGGGCTTGAGCCGGAGCCACTCGGTGCCCATGTAGGTGTGCACCATCGTGTAGCTCGCGTCGCCGGGGTCGGTGTTGCTGACGTCGAAGATGTCGCTGAACCGGATGCCGCCGTCGACGATCGCGGCGATCCGGGCGTCGGTTGCGTGGCCGAGCCGGATCCAGCTGAGGTCGGCCGAGCCGCCCTGCGCACCGATGGCGCTGGTCTGGTGCCACTTCGCGGCATACAGGGTCCCGGCGGAAAGGTCGGCACGACGGTCGGCGACGAACATGAACATGCCGGTGTAGGCACCGTCGTCACCCATGTATGCCGTCCGCTGGTCCGCCTGGACGTCGATGAGCTCGCGGGCGGCGCGCCCGAGGGCACGGTGCATGACCACCGAGGAGGTGCCGTACCTGGTGACCCGGACCTCCGGCACGAGCCCGTAGTTGTATGGGTTGGCCCGCGTGGAGTCGCCGTAGAAGAAGGTGCTGAAGCTCGCGATGTCGGTGCCGTCCTGGGTGTCCGCGGCCGGTGGCAGACCCTCGCGGACCTTTGCGTCCGGCTCGTACTCCTCGGAGCTGAGGTGGGTGTTCCACGGGGAGAGCGAGCCGGCACAGGGGACCCAGAGGCCGTTGACCTTGGCGAAGCTCACCGGTGCGTAGTGGGTGACCTGGAGCGACCCGGACCGCTTGTCCTGGTCGATGCGCGCGAGGCTCATCGTGGCGGGCAGCTTGGCCCAGTAGTCGGGGGCGGTGAACTGCGGGCCCACGGGCGGCAGGCTTCGATACTCATACTGCGTGACCAGAGCCAGACCGCGGCTTCTCGTACGGTCGTCCGCACTCATGCCAGGCAGCTGGATCAGCGACTGACCATCGGGCGCGTCGGAGGTGATCTGCCCGTTGGCGTCCATGATCGGCTGGTCGTTGACGTCGAAAAGGCCCCCAACCGACTGACCGTTGACCTTCTCGCCCGTGGCCATGAGCTGGTGGTAGGCGAGCGGGAAGGTGCGTACGCTGCCGTTGGCGTAGGTGACCTTCGCCTGGGCGGCCGAGTAGACGTCCGTCTTCTGTTCCGGTGTGGTGGGTGCCGGCATGCCGATGAACTCGATCGACCGCGCCGCTCCCCGGGCCGTGCCTGGGCCCGCGGCGAGCCCGGCTCCGCTGGCCGAGCCGGCCGCTGACGTGGTGACGGCGATCAACGAACCCAGCCCTAGGGCCAGCCCTGTCGCCCATACTCGGTGCTTCATGTCCCGCCTCGTCTCTGTGGAGGTGCCATGGCGCTGGCGAGTCTAGGAGCGACGCGCGTCCGTGGATAGGGCGGCCGACATCGCCCGCCTGGCCCGAACGCGATGTATGCCGCCCGGCGTGCGTCGTCAGGGCAGCGCCCGGCGTGCGTCGTCAGGGCAGCGCCCGGGCGTGCGTCGTCAGGGCAGCGCCCGGCGTGCGCCGTCAGCGCAGCGCCCGACGCATCGCCTCCACCGTCGCGTCGACGGCAGCGGCATCGGTCGCGTGGTTGCTCACCGAGAACCGGATCACCGTGCGGTCGTGCCAGCGGCTGCCGCTGGGATGGATCAGACCTTCGGCGAGCACCCCGCGCAGCACCTCCGAGGTCCGCTCGTCACTCTCGGCGGCCACGCTCACCTGGGTGTAGACGACGTCATGGAGCACCTCGACCCCCGGGAGCCGTGCCAGGCCCTCCGCGAGTCGACGCGCGGACGTGACCATGCCGTCGACGAGCGCTGCCACGCCGTCGCGACCGAGGCTGTTCAACGCTGCCCACACCGGCACCCCTCGCGCCCGCCGGGACATCTCCGGGACCATCTCGTGCGGGTCGGGTACGGCCGCCTCGAGGAGGTATGCCGCATGGTGGCCGAACGCTCGGGTCAGCGCGGCGGCATCGCGCACGACGGCGACGCCCGTGTCGTAGGGGGTGTTGAGCGTCTTGTGGGCGTCGGTGGCCCACGAGTCCGCGTCGGCGAGCCCGGGGACGAGATGCGCCAGCTGCGGGCTGGCTGCCGCCCACAGCCCGAAGGCCCCGTCGATGTGCAGCCAGCCACCGGCGGCATGCGTGGCAGCAGCAATCTCGGCGAAGGCGTCGAAGCTGCCCGAGTGAATGTTCCCGGCCTGGGCGCAGACGATGACGGGGCCCTCCACCTGCGCGAGCGCGGCACGGAGGGCCTCGACCCGGATCCGCCCCTCCTCATCGGCCGCCACCTCCCGGGGGTGGCCGAGGCCGAGGTAGCGCAGCGCGAGGTCGATCGAGCCGTGCCGCTCGGCACCGACGAGAACGGTGACCGCCGGTCCGGTCAGCCCCAGCGCGGCAACATCCCACCCCGCCCGCGCCAGCACCTCGTCCCGGGCAGCGGCGAGCGCAGTGAAGTTGGCCATCGTGGCGCCGGTGACGAAGCCCACCGCGCTCTCCACGGGCAACCCGAGGAGCTCGACGAGCCAGCGTCCGGCGACGTCCTCGACGGCGACCACGCCTGGGGTCGCGTCCCGCATCCCGGCGTTCTGGTCCCATGCGGACACGAGCCAGTCCGCGGCAAGCGCGGCCGGGAGGGAACCCCCCATCACCCAGCCGAAGAACCGGGGTGAGTCGATCGCCAGCAATCCCGGCTCGACCGCGGCGGCGAGCTCGTCGATGACGAGTTCCGGAGCCCGACCTGCGGACGGCATACACGTCGGGAGCTGCGCGAGGACGTCGGCGTATGCCGCGCGCGCCGGGATGCTGCGGGAGTCCCTCGTGTCGAGCCAGCGCCGCGCGGCGGACTCCGCCGCAGTGAGCGCCGGATGGGGCAACGGTGCCGTCGGTCCGGACGTGTGCGTCATACGGGACTCCTGTCCTCGGTCTGCCCGGACCGGCGGTCGGCGGGTGGTGACCTCTGCAGTCCACCACCGTATGACGCTCAGGCGCGTCCGTGACGCCATCGAGATCGCCGTCCTCACGGGTCGGGAGGGGTCCATCCATCTCGTCGTGGTTCCATGTCCTCAACGGCATACGCCATGTCAGGCCGGTGACGCGGCCGCCGGCGACGATCCTGCCCTGCGCCCGCAGCGCCCGCCTCACCCCTCGGAGGAAAGCCCATGGCCACCGTCCTTGTCACCGGAGCGTCGGGCTTCATCGCCAAGCACATCGTCCGCGAGCTGCTCGAGAAGGGGCATGCCGTCAAGGCCTCCGTGCGATCCGAGCGGGGACGACAGCAGGTCGCTGACCTCTTCCCCGACGCCGGCCTCGAGTTCGTCTCGCTCGACCTGCTCTCCGATGCCGGCTGGGACGCGGCGATGACCGGCGTTGACGTCCTCATGCACACCGCCAGCCCGTTCCCCACGGCCGCGCCGAAGAACCCCGAAGAGCTCATCCGTCCGGCCGTGGACGGCACACTGCGAGCGTTGCGTGCCGCGCAGCAGGCCGGCGTATGCCGCGTCGTGCTCACCTCCAGCTGCGCGGCGATCTACAAGGACGCGGCGAAGCCGCCGATGGCCCAGCCCACCCGGGAGCACTGGACCGACCCCGACGGCCCGTCGACCACGGCATACGAGGCGTCGAAGACGCTCGCCGAGCGGGCCGCGTGGGACTTCGTCGCGCAGCACCCCGAGATGCAGCTGACGACCATCAACCCGGGCATGGTCTTCGGTGCGCCCATGGACGAGCACTACGGCGCGTCGCTGGAACTGGTCGAGCGGGTCCTGGGCGGAACCGACCCGGCCTATCCCGCGATGCCGATGCCCGTCGTCGACGTGCGCGACGTCGCGCGGATGCATGCTGGCGTGCTCGACCACGACACCGTGGGGCAGCGCTTCCCCGGCAATGCCGGTGCGATCACCTTCGTCGAGGTGGCGCAGATCCTGCGCACCGGTTATCCGGACCGCAAGATCTCCGGCCGACGTCTGCCCGATGGCCTGGTCCGACTGCTCGCGAAGGTCATGCCCGACCTGCGCACCGTGGCCGGCAACCTCGGTCGCAACCTCGACGTCGACGGCTCGGACGCCCCGCGAGAGCTCGGATTCGAGTACGTGCCGGCCCGAGACGCGGTGCTCGCCTCCGCAACCTTCATCGCCGCGCGAACGAGTGCGTGACCGTGGCCGACGTCCTGTGCACGTGAACCTGCAACGCCAGCGCGCGGAACGAGCAACGCCGAGGACGAGCAGGAAGGGAGTCAGTCCTCAGCTCCGGATCACCTCGATGTCCCCGGAGGTCGTCTCGATGACGATGCGGCGAGCGGCGCCCGGGGCGTGGACGAGCTGGTTCTCTACGTCCCCGCTCGCCGTCGTGACCTGAACGGCATACGCGGTCCCGTCGTTCGGGACAACAAGGCGAATGGAGCCATTCGTCGAGGACACAACGACCGCCTCGGGGGCGGTGCTGAGGCGGATGTCCACATCGCCCGAGGTGGCCGTGATGGTGACCCGTTGGGCGGAGATGTCGGCACCGAGGACATCGCCGCTGGCCGTCTCCACGGTGACGTCCCCGCCAAGGCCGCCCAGGGAGATGTCCCCCGACGTCGTCCGGATGCGGACAGCCGTCGCCTCGGGCACGGCAACATCCCAGCTCGTGGAACAGTCCTGGAACAGCGAGAACGGGCACTCGCCCGACAGTGACACCCGCTCCCCGTCGACGGTGGTGTGTACGGTGGGCTGCTGAAAGGCCCAGCGCAACCGTGCGATGGCCGACGGGCCAGCGGCACCCTCGGTTCCCACCCGCACGTCTCCAAACCCGGCACTGACGTCGAGGACGCCCATGGCGGAGGGCAGGGCCACCGTGTGGGTGTCTGTTCGGGAGTGGGTGTAGCCGGCTACGGACATGGCGCTGCCGCCGACGGCGAGGCAGGCGACGGCAACCCCGAGCAGCCTCAGCATTCGATGATCGGACATGGCGACCCTCAGGAGTCGTTTCGGAGGTACTGGAGGACTGCGAGGACGCGGCGGTGGTCGCCATCGGTGGGCGCCAGGTCGAGCTTGGCGAAGATCGAGGACACGTGCTTTTCGACGGCACCCTCGGTGACGACAAGCGCTGCCGCGATGCCGGCGTTGGCCCGGCCTTGGGCCATGAGGGCCAGGACCTCCCGTTCGCGGGGGGTGAGGCGCGCCAACGGGTCCTTGTGCCGAGACCGGATGAGGAGCTGGGTGACCACCTCCGGGTCGAGCATCGTCGCCCCGGCCGCCACGGAACGCACGGCGTCAAGGAACTCTCGGGTGTCGGCCACCCGGTCCTTGAGGAGGTAGCCGACTCCGCGGGGCCGGCTCGCGACGAGCTCGGCGGCATACTCCTCCTCGACGTACTGGCTGAGCACGACGACGGCGGTGCTCGGGTGCATCTCGCGGACAACCAGGGCGGCGCGGATGCCCTCCGAGGTGAAGGTCGGGGGCATCCGGACGTCGATGACGACGAGGTCGGGACGATGCTGGTCGACGGCGGTGAGAAAGCTCTCGGCGTCTCCGCAGGCCGCGGACACCACGAACCCGCCTTCGTGCAGGAGCCGGATCAGCCCTTCGCGAAGCAGCACCGAGTCCTCGGCAATGACCACAGTCGTCGAGCTCACGAGGGCCTCCGTATGCGGTGCGGCAGGCTGGCCGTGACCACGGTCGGGCCGCCCGGTGGCGAGTCCACGGTGAGGCTGCCGTCGACAGCCCGCACCCGCTGCCGCAGCCCCGTCAGGCCGGTCCCGCCAGCCGGGTCGGCCCCTCCGCGGCCGTTGTCCGAGACGCGGACGACGAGGTCGGCGCCCTGTTGGCGCAGCCTCACCGTGACGGCCGCGGCGTCGGCGTGCTTGACGACATTGGTGAGGCACTCGGACACGCAGAAGTAGGCGATCGCCTCGGTGGTCGGGTCCAGCCGTCCAACGCCCTCGATGTCGACGGTCACCGGGACGCTCGTGCGGGCAGCCAACGCCGAGATGGCGGCATCGAGCCCTCGGTCGGTGAGCACCGGCGGAGCGATCCCCCGAGCCACGTTGCGGATCTCTGTGATGGCCTCCTTTGAGGCAGAGTGGGCCGAGTCCAGGAGCACCTTGGCGCGTGCGGGATCCTCGTCGAGCCACTCGCGGGCCATGCCGAGGTCCATCGCGATGGAGACCAGCCGCTGTTGCGGCCCGTCGTGCAGGTCGCGTTCGATCCGCCGGCGTTCCTCCTCGACCGAGTCGACGGTGGCGGCCCGGTCCTCGGTCAAGGTGTCGACCCGAGTCGCCAAGGCCGCGATCTGGTCGCGGGGGTCGGGCCCCAGGAGCCATCGCGCCAACACGACGTCGACGCAGGTCAGCCTGCCTGCCACGAGGGGCGCTACTGCGAGGACAAGACCGGCCGTCGCGGCGAGCAACCAGGTGCCGGTGCCGAGCGGGACCGTCAACCACGGCAGGAGCCGGATGCCGCCCGGCGGCACCATGCTCGGAAGGAAGGGGGTCGCGAGCAGGGGGACACAGGCACCGAGCACCGACATGACGACGGCCCCGATGAATGTCGCCCACAGAGCACAGATCGATGCGTATGCCGTGGCGCGCCACCGGGTGCGGTCCAGCAGGAGCCGCCGCCACGACGTGGGGTGGGTCACCGCGGCGGGTGCCTCGATCCGTATCCCCAGGAACGCTTCGAGGCGAACCCGCTCGGCCCAGCCGAAGAGTTCGGCGAACCACAAGGTGGGCACAAGGATCAGCGCACCGACGAAGGCGAGGGGGAGGGTGGACACCCCGGTCACCACGAGCACAGCAACCCCGACCGCGACGAGGCCAACCGGAAGGTCGAGCACCAGGAAGACGACGTGCCACCACCCCGCACGCCACCGGGACCGGGGCGTTGACGGGGGGGAGGAGAGGCCGGCCACGGCTCCAACCTAGGAAGCCTGGCCGGAGATGGAAACCCTGACAGTACCCCGGTCATGGTGGGGGTAACCCCAGGGTCGACTCGGGAACATCCCCCATGGCCACGCCCACAGCACGGCCCAATGCTGTGAGCTATGCCTGAATCTGCCGTGGACTCCACGCTCGCCCCGACCTCGACCGCAGGTCCAACCCCGCCTCCCCAGCCCCAGTCCCGACTGACGGCCTGGTGCGTCCGCCACCGCTGGCTCGTGCTGGGCCTGTCCGTTCTGCTCGTCGCCGGCGGGGTCGCTCTCATCGGTGAGGGTCCGCGGACCATGCCGGCCAGCGACCAGCTCGTCGGTGACTCCGCGGTCGCGAACCGCCTCATGACGCGTGCCGGCCTGGCCAGTGAGCCGACGGAGACGGTCATCGCGACGAGTCGCAGCGGCTCGCTGGACCCGCAGTCCGCCACCGAGCTGGGTCGAGACCTTGTGGCCGCGTATGCCGGTGTGGCTGGAGTTGCCCACGTCGGCACCCCCTTCCCCGGCAAGGACGGTCGAAGCGTGGTGCTGCCGGTCGTGCTGCGAGCGGACTCCGATGCGGCGACGGCCCTTCCCGCACCCGATGAGGTGGTCGAGCCTATGCTCGCAGCCACCCGGGCCTTTGCCGCAGCACACCCGGGCGTGGCGGTCGGACAGATCGGCCCCGGGTCGATCACCTCCGAGATCAACGCCACGCTCGGCGCCGACTTCCAGCGGGCCGAGCTCATCAGCCTGCCCATCACCCTGCTCGTGCTGCTCCTGGCGTTCGGCGCCGTCATCGCTGCAGGCGTGCCCCTCCTCCTCGGTGTCGGCAGCGTCGCTGTGGCTCTGGGCGTGACCGCGGCTGCCTCACGGGGGCTCGTCGCGGTGGACCCCAATACCCAGAGCCTGGTCCTGCTCATCGGGCTCGCCGTGGGCGTCGACTATGCCCTGTTCACCATGCGCCGGGTGCGTGAGGAGCAAGCGGCGGGGGCCACGACCAGGGACGCCATCGTCATCGCGGGGGCGACGGCGGGCCGGGCCGTGGTCATCTCCGGGCTCACCGTGGTCGTGGCGATGTCGGGCATGCTGGTCGCCGGCGGGCTCTACACCTCCCTGGCCTTGGGTGCCATCCTCGTCGTCCTTGCCGCGGTGCTGGCGGCCGCGACGACCCTGCCGGCGCTGCTCGCCGTCCTCGGCCGCGGGGTCAACGCGTTGCGGCTGCCGTTCACCAAGCGACGCCAGGCCACGGTGGGGTCGTTGGACTCCGCCTGGGGTCGCCTCGCCGGTCGGGTGGTCCGACGCCCGCTGGTCTGGACCCTGGGGTGTGGCGCGCTGCTGCTCGCCCTCGCCGCCCCAGCATTGGGAATGCGAACGTCGCTCGGCGGCGTGGAGACCCTGAGCCAGGACCTCAAGGTCGTCGCCGCCTTCCACCAGCTCGAGGCAGCCGTCCCGACCGACGGCACCGCGGTCCAGGTCGTCGTCGAGGCACCGGCCACGGCCACCTCCCGGGTCGACGCCGCCCTGCGGGCTGCCGCGGCCACCGCTGGCGGGATCGAGCACGTCTCCGGTGTCGCGGACAAGGTGCGTCGCTCGACCGACCAGGCCGTGAGCGTCCTCGACGTGGGGCTCGCACTCGGCGCCTCGGACGAGCGGATGCCCGCGCTGGTCGAGACTGTGCGAGCGCGCCTCGTGCCGCAGGTCCAGCGTGACCTCGCCGGGGTCGCTGGCGTGTCCGTGCACATCGGAGGCCAGGCGGAGGCGACGGACCTCGGCGCGTGGATGGACAGCCGGCTGCCGTGGGTTGTCTCCTTCGTCCTCCTGCTCACCCTCGTCGTCATGACGGTGTCCTTCGGCTCGCTGTGGCTCGCCGCAACCAGTGTGGCGCTCAACGTCCTGTCGGCGGGCGCGGCATACGGGGTCCTCACCTTGGTCTTCGGTGGGAGCTGGGCCGAGGGGCTGCTCGACTTCACCTCGACCGGCGCCATCGCATCATGGCTGCCGATGCTCATGTTCGTCGTGCTCTTCGGCCTGTCGATGGACTACCACGTGTTTGTCCTCAGCCGAGTGCGTGAGGCATATGACGCCGGGCGGGACCCGCGGTCGGCGGTGCAGGTGGGCGTGGCCCGGTCTGCCGGAGTGGTCACCAGCGCAGCAGCGGTCATGGTCGGGGTGTTCTCCGTCTTCGGGACGTTGTCGTCCTTGGAGATGAAGCAGCTCGGCGTGGGCCTTGCTGCCGCGGTCCTGCTCGATGCGACCCTCGTGCGCGGCGTCATGTTGCCCGCCGTGCTCAGTCTGCTCGGGACACGCGCGCACACTGGTCCGTCATGGGTCCCCCGGTTGCACCACTGATGCCCCCTGCCGCGAGCAGGCGTTGGCCAAGGGTGAGGACGGCCGCGCGGACTTCGTCGCCGTCCTGCACCCGAAACGGGGCGGGGCAGTAGGCGAGGCCCTGGGCGTACATCGCCGGATCACTCGTCGACCCGACCAGCCGGGTCGTGTGGTCGTCGAGCGCTTCCAACCGCCCGAGGTGCGTGGGCAGCCACCGGGAGACCTCACCGATGGGCGCGTCGATGATGATGACGGCGCCGTAGGCCCACCCCGAGGCCAGATGGCTCTCCAGCAGGGCGACCGGGTCGACGCCGCGGGGTGGGTCGAACCGGCCCGCCAGCGGCGTGACTGCGCTGACTCGGTCCACCCGGTAGGCCCGGACGTCGTGCGTGGGCAAGAGTCGGCACAGGAGGTACCACCGACCGTGCCGCACGACGACGAACCACGGCTCGACCTCGACCTCCAGCCTCCGACCTGCCTCGGTCGTGTAGTTCAGGCGCGCCAGCCGGCTCTCGCTGCAGACCCCCACGAGAGCCGCCGTGATCTCCGGATCCGGCCGAGCCGCGGCGCGGTCGGGCACCGACGTTGCCGACCTCCGCATCGAATCAGCCTGCGCTGCAACCGATGCCGGCAAGGCACGCAGGATCCGAGCGATCGCCGCGCCGACCAGGGACTCGGGATCGGCAACATCGTGATGGCCGTCCAGTGCTGCCATCACCAGGGCGAGGGCCTCAGACCCCCCGAAGTGCAGCGGCGGTAGCCGCAGACCCCGGCCGAGCCGGTAGCCGCCATCCCTGCCTCGAGAGGCCTCGACGGGGATTCCGGCCTCACGAAGCGTGGCGACATACCGGCGGGCAGCCCGATCGGTCACCCCAAGGCGACGCGCGAGATCGGGCGCCGTGATCCCGGGTCGGCGCTCGATGAGCTCGAGCGCCATCAAGGCGCGGGCGACCGGTGACCCAGACGGCATACCCCGAAGACTATCCGGACGCGAAACGTCCGCTTACCCCCTTACGGTGCTGCCATGGCTATCGCTCGCTACCCCGTTGTCGTCCTCGACTGCCCCGACCCCAAGACCCTCGCGGAGTTCTACGGCGCCCTCCTTGACTGGGAGGTGAAACAGGGCGACAGCGACTGGTGGTTCGTGCGCGCCGAGTATGGCGGCTCCATCGGCTTCCAGAAGGTGGACGGGTTCACCGCACCCCGGTGGCCTGGACAGGAGGTGCCCCAGCAGATGCACATCGATGTCGACGTCGACGACCTCGATGCTGCGGAGGCGGCCGTGCTCGAGCTGGGTGCCACCAAGCACGACCACCAGCCCGGGACGACCTTCCGCGTCTTCCTCGACCCCGCGGGCCACCCCTTCTGCCTCTGTCAGGGCTGAAGTCAGGCGGCCGTGCCAGGATGCACTGTGGCCGCGCGCCATCACCTGAGTCGACGCGACGCGCGCCCCATCGCCGTTCGCGCCCAGCCGCTCACTCAGCCGCAGCCCACCGATGTGCTCGATGTGCTGCGTCACCTCACCCTGCTGCATCTCCCTGTTCCGCGCCGAGTGGGAGGTGTGGCCCGGCCGGAGCCGCTGTCGCCGTGGCAGGTGCAGCTCGGGGAATGGCTGCACGCCAACGCCGCCTCCCGGGCCGAGATCCTCGACCGGCTGGCCGTCGACGGCCCGATGCCGAGTGCTGAGCTGCCCAACACCTGCGCCGTGCCCCGGCGCTCATCCGGGTGGAAACCACGACCGCAGCCGCGCCCGGCTGCTGGACCAGATGGTCGCGCGGGGGCGAGGTCGTGAGGGCGAGGCGCGAGGGTCGCCTTCCGCTCTGGGATCTCGCCGAGAGGGTGTATGCCGTGCGTGCTGCGGTTCGGCTGCACCACCGAGTTGGGCCGCGGTCTAGACCGAGTCGACGCCATCCACGAGGACGGCCGCTGGAGCGCCGCCCGCCGACGACGGGTCAGAGCCGAGGTGGAGTCGCTTGCGGCGTGGATGGGTCTGCGCACGTATCGGAACTGATACGCTAGGCCGCATGCCACGGTCTGCTCGGCTGCAGGCGGTTCTGCGTTCGGCCGCCAAGCTCCAGAGTTTGGTCCCCGATGCCGTTCTCGTCGGGGGCACCGCTTCGGCTCTGCACGCCGAGCACCGGCTCTCTTTGGATCACGACCACGTGATGAGCGACCTCGCCGAGCGCTACGCCGAGGTCGTCGAAGCGGTCGAGGCGAGCGAGAGTTGGGTGACGTCCGTGCGGGCCAGCAGCCCTCCACTCACATTGTTGGGAAGTCTCGATGGCATCGAAGCCGGCCTTCGCCAACTTCGCCGAACTCGCCCTCTTGAGGTCGAGGACGTCGACCTTGGGGCTGGGGTGAGTGTGCGCGCCCCGACGCTTCCCGAGATGCTGCGCGTGAAGGCATACCTCGTCGTCCAGCGCAACGCCACCCGTGACTACCTCGACACGGCGGCACTCATCGAGCGCCTCGGCGAATTGGCGGCCGCGTCGGTCCTCGCGAGGATCGACGACTACTACGCCGATCGCTCGAACGAGGGGGACTCCGTGCTCACTGCGCTGACCCTCCGGCTGGCCGAGCCAGCACCCAAGGACCCCCGGGTCACAGCCCAACTCGCGAGCTACAAGGAACTGGACGCGCGCTGGCACGACTGGGCCTCGGTGACCACAGTCTGCGCCGACATGGCCGACCGGCTGCTGGAGATGATCCAGCGGGGTGAGCCATGACGACGCCTGCCCTGCGCCGACTCCGTCACGTCGATGTCGACCCAGCGGCTCCGCTGGCCTCGTGGCCGTTCGAGGCCCTGGTCGCAGTCCTCGAGCGCGGGTCGATCCGGGACTGGGCCATCCTCACCGCGGAGATCGGTCGAGACCCCTGGGGGCCCGTGGCGCGTCAGGTCGAGGAGTACACCCGACAGGAGAAGATCCGCGGCCTCGGACCTCTCCTGAACCGTGCGATCGCACGCGCACGGCGCCGAGCAGAGGAGGTGGAGCGGGCCGCGGTCGCCACTCACGTGTCGGAGTTGGTGCGCGAGTCCGGGCTCAGCACAGCCGAGTTCGCAGAACGCATCGGCACCTCCCGCAGTCGGCTCTCCACCTATCGCCACGGCCGAGTCACGCCGTCTGCCGCCCTTATGTACCGCATGGAGCGAGTCGCCGCCGATGCCTCTAGGGACGCGCGCACCCGCCCATGAGCCTGTATGCCGTGCCCGTCACCGCGGTGGCGCACTGAGCAGCGGCACCACATCGATCAGGGGCTTGGCTCGATCCGTTCCACCCCCGGATCGCCGCCGCCACCGAGAGGCAACTGAAGCCAGAGGACGTCGTGCCAGCGTCCGTGCTTCCACCCGATCCTTCGGTAGGTCCCGACGTCCGTGAACCCCAGCGACCGGTGCAGCGCCTCGCTCGCGGGGTTGGGCAGAGCGATCCCCGCGCACGCCATGCGGTATCCGGCCGCGGCGAGACGAGACAACAGCGCGACATACAGACGGCGCCCGATCCCGTGGCCGACCCAGGCAGGGTCGAGATACACGCTGACATCGCATGCGAACCGGTACGCCACCCGCTCCCGATGGCGGGTGGCGCAGGCGTAGCCAACGACGTCGCCGGCCGCCTCAGCGACAATCCACGCGTGGCTGGCCTGGCTGGTGACGATGCGGCGGGCCATCTCCTCGACGGTTGGCGGATCGGTCTCGAAAGAGATCGCGGAGTCCGTCACGTAGCCCTCGTATACGGCCGCGCAGGCCCGGGCGTCCGACGGGACCGCGTCACGGACGATGAGGTCGGCGGTCACGCATCGCATCGTCTCATCGAGACCCCGGTCGCCAACAAGGGGAACTTCAGCAAGTCCTTGAGGCCGACGAGGCATCGCGGCTGGGACCGGCAGTAGACGACCGGCACCCGATCGGCTGCAGGTCGTTCGCGCGGAGATCCTCGGCCGTATCTCCGGGCTTCGAACGGCTCCGGCGTCGGTTCGCCCCGCCATGGTTGGGTGAGGTGCCGGTCGTTGATTGGGGGTTTTTTTTTCCCCCCCCCGGGGGGGGGGGGGGGGGGCCGCCGGCTTTTTTCCCCCCCCGGGGGGCCCCCCCCCGGGGGGCCCCCCCCCCGGGGGGGGCCGGGGGCGGGGTTTTTCCCCGGGCTTTGGGGCCCGCCCCGGGCTGGCTGGCGCTCGCCGTCGAACGACGACCACGGGACCGGTCAGCGAGCCATCGTCTCGGGGATGAGCCACGCCGTGATCGCCTCGGCCAGTTGGCGCGGATGGTTGGCTAGTGGTGCCCTGTGCTCGAGTCCGCCGAGCACTTCCACTTGGGACGTTGGGATCACGCCGTCGAGGGCCATTTCGGTCTGGCGTACGAACGCGGGGCTCCTGGAGCCGACCGGCAGCTGCACCGGTTGACTGATGCGTGCGAAGTCGGCGAGACCCCCGTCATGGTGGGCAATCACCTCGTGCTCAACCGCGTTGCCCTCGAGATACGGCTCGATCCGCTCCTTGAACCCCGGCATGAGGCGAAGGATGGTCCGCAGGTACCACTGTGGGGCGGCTCGCGCGGCCGCTGGCGCCTGTGGGCTACTGCCGATGAAGTGGGCGAACGCGGCATACGGATTCCCCTCGGCCAGGAACCGCCGATAGCGCGGAATCCACGCAGTGGGGATGGACCCGTTGATCGACACCCCGGGCTCGTAGACGCTCGCGGCAGCGAGAGGAGTGTCGCCGTGAGCAAGGGATTCCAGGACGATGAGCCCTCCATAGGAATGACCGAAGACCCCCAGCGCCCCGGTGGCCCGCTGCACTGCTGCGAGATCCTCTCGCTCACGCTCCAGCCCGTAGTGCGGCCCGTGCGGACCACTGCCCGCACGTTCGCGGCGGTTCATGACATCCGTGCTTTTCGGGAGTCACCCTGCAGAACTCCCAGGAGTAGGACAAAATGCATGCGCGATTGCCTGTTCCTCTCCGGCTCCCCTGTGCTCGGCAACGGCCCCGGTACGACGGACCACGCCCGCCGCGAGGCAGCTGACAGCGCTGCTGGACGAGGATTCTCAGTCCAGCACTCACGCGGCGGTAGCCCGAATGAGGGGTCAGTGGATGTCGAGGCGGCGCATGGCCGGGAGGCACAGGGCCACCATCACGAGGCCCACAGCGATGAGGGCACCGAGCTCCGGCACGCTCAGGCCGTGGACCAGCTGGTTGTCGCCGACGGCCCAGGTGAAAGGCGATATCCAGCGGACCCCCCGGAGGGCAGGGACCGCGGGGGCGAGCGCGCTCACGAGGTATGCCGCGGCAGCCGTCGCGCTGGCGACCCCTAGTGCTGTCCCTCGGCTGCCGGTCACGGCACCGACGAGAAGGGCGAGCGCGCCGAGGTCGAAGGCCAAGAGAGTGAGGGCAGCGCTGGCCTCGACGAGCGGTCCCCAGGAGGGCTGGAGCTCGAAGCGCGGACCGAGGAGGCACACGGCATACGCGACGAGGGGGACGACCGCGGCGAGGGTGAGCAGGGTCATCACCTTCTGGATGAGGATTCGGGTTCGGGTGACGGGCAGCGTGGCGAGGAGTCCGAGGGTGCCGTCGGCGTCCTGGCCGGCGATGGTGGCCGCGCCGTAGCCGATGGTGAGCAGGAGAGCGAGCAAGGGCCCGAAGTTGCTGTACATGTTCGCGCCGAGCCAGCCCTCCGGGGAGGTGATGGAGCCGTTGATGCCGAAGGCCGCCGCAGCGGTGGGATTGGAGCGGATGACATCGTCGAAGGCGGTGTCGTGCGTGAAGGTGGGGAAGACAGCGACGACGAGGAGCAGGTAGACCGCGGTGCCGATGGCCGTGCCGATCACCGTGCGGCGGCGCAGCCGGAGGTCGAGCAGGAGGATCCCGAGGTTCATGCGGCGTCCTGTCCATAGAGGCGGAGGAAGAGCTGGTCGAGGTCGGCCGGGCGGGCGGTGATGCTCAGGGGCTCCATGGGGGTCACCGCCGCCAACAGCGGTGCCACGGAACCGGTGTGGCTCAGGCTCACCGCCCGTGGGCTCGCGTGGTTCACGGTTACTCCGGGCACCCGAGCCAGGCCTGAGGTGTCGACGTTGTGGTCGAAGGACAGCTCGACGGTGCGCGGCGCCGTGGCCCGCAGCGCCTCCACGGTGTCGTTGACGACGATCCGACCCTCGCGGATGATGGCCAGCCGATGGACCGTGCGTTGCACCTCGTCCAGGTCGTGCGAGGACAGCAACACCGTCCGCCCTTCGTCGGCTGCCTCGCGCACCAGGTCACTGAACTGGCTCTGCAGCAAGGGATCCAGGCCGGAGGTTGGCTCGTCGAGGACGAGCAGTCGGGGCCGGTGCATGAACGCCAGGACGAGGCCGATCTTCTGCTTGTTGCCCTTGGACAGGACTCCGAGCGGCCGGTCGAGCTGAGCGCCGAAGCGTTCGGCCAGTTCCATGCCGTATGTCGTGCCGCCCACACCTCGTAGGCGTGCGAAGCGGTCGATCACGTCGGACCCGGTGAGCCGCTCGGGCAGGCGCAGCTCGCCCGGCAGGTATCCGACCTCGGCGAGGAAGCGCGCCCCGCCCTGTGCCGGGTCGACCCCGAGGATGCTCGCCTGGCCGCGCGTGGGCCGGTAGAGCCCGAGCAGGCACCGGATGGTCGTCGTCTTGCCGGCGCCGTTGGGGCCGAGGAAGCCGAACACCTGGCCGGCCTGGACGACGAGGTCGACATCGGTGATCCCTGCGCCTCCGGCGAAGGTCTTGGTCAGGCCGGTGATCCGGATGGGCACGGCGTCGTTCATCGCCTGCTCCGTTCTGCAGCGAGGGCCAGGACGGCCGCGAAGAGCTCGCGGTAGACCGGCGAGGGGTAGGCCAGGTGCACCGCGGCGCGGACCGGAGGCCGGTCCAGGTCGGCGGCACGGACGAGCAGCCGCGTCGCGATATCGCGGTCGACTCCCTCGGCGACCTCGACGGCCTGCCGGGCCAGATCAGTGATCCGGTCGCGGTCGATCGGCGTCAGCCGCCGAGAGACGTGGGCGGCCAGGGCTTGGCACTCCTCCCAGATCCCACAGATTGCGTCGAGCTGATCTTCGCCGAGCCCTTCGACAAGGGCCACGACGTCGTCGGGCAGGGGTGCGTGGTAGCACGCGAGCTCCAGCAGGTCCCGCTCGCGCCGCATCGACTCGGCCAAGGCCGGCGAGAGCGGCCGCTGCGCCAGCGCGGCATACAGGCGCACGACCGCCGGAGGTAGGGGTGACAAGCGCCCCTGGCTGTGGACCCGCTCGAGCAGCGTGGCGACGCGATGCCGCTGCTCCTTGAGGGTGTCGATCCGCTCGTCGATGGTAGCGAGGACACCGTCGAGGTCGTCGATAACAACCGCTCGCTCGTCTGCGTTGGCCGGCGGGGCGAGCATGTGCGGCACCTCCGAGAGCGGTACCCCCGACTCGACGAGCCAGCGGATCCTCATCAGGCGGGTTAGGTGAGCGAAACCGTACGAGCGCCAACCCTGCCCCTGCTCGGGAACCCCGAGGAGCCCGAGCTGGTGGTAGTACCGGACCGTGCGCACCGTCGTCCCGGCTAACGTGGCCAGATCCTTGACCTGCATGACCTCATCATTGGGTGCGACGCAACGTCACAGTCAAGGTCACGGGTGGGCCCACCGGCCGAACCCTCCCAAGGTGCCGATCCGACCACCGTCGACTCTCAAGCACTTCGTGCCTTGTCCCACTCATCGCTGTGCCGCTGACAGCTCTTGCGGCTCTCACCACTGGGAAGATGGCCGTACTGGGGTGCCGCTGCTCCCACCCGGTCGCAAGGTCCTCGTCCTGCTCTGGTTTTCCGACGCGGCCGAGACTAGTCGGGGTGGGTGCGCAGGTAGCGGCCGAAATGGGGGACCGTGAACGCGATCCGACCCCGCTCGCTCGAGTAGACCAGCCCCTTCTTCATCAGCGAGTCCCGCGCCGGCGACAGCGACTGCGGCCGCTTCCCCAGCACCCCCGCCACCTCCGCCGTCGGCACGGAGTCGAGCTCGATGGCCAGCGTCGACCCGTACGCCTCACTCCCGCTCTCGCTCGCCGGAGCCTGCTCGTATGCCGCGTCCGCCATCGCCCGTAGATACTCCCGCTCCGCCGGCGTGGCCCGTTCGTACCGAGAGCCGAAGAAGCCGACGGCCAGCTCCGCCTCGGCCTCCGGCGCCGCCATACGAACGTCGTCGGCGGTGATCTCAGGGCCGACCGCCGCGTCCCACACCGCCTTCCCATACGCCTGAACGAAATATGGGTAACCGGCCGTCACGGAGTACATCTCCCACAGGGCCTCCTCTGCCCAGGAGGCACCCTCCTCGGCCGCAGGGGCAGTCAGCGCCAAGCCGGCGGCCTCGACGTCCAACCGGTCGATCCGCGAGTACCGGAACAGCCGCTCCGAGTACGACTTCGACGCGGACAGCACCGCCGGCAGGTGCGGCAGCCCAGCCCCGACGATCACCACGGGCAGCCCGGACTGCGAGATCTCGTGCGCCGCGGCACACAGCGCCGAGACATCCGCCGCGCCGAGGTCCTGCATCTCGTCGATGAAGATCGCCACCCCGACGCCGCGGTCCGCCGCGAGGCCTCCGACGTCGCTCAACAGCTCGACGAGGTCGATCTCGATGTCACCGGAGTCGGCCCGCCCGGAGGCCGCCGGCACGTCGATGCCGACGCTCCACCGGTCCCGAAACCGCCCAGCGCCGCCACCGGACCCGCCTCCCGAGCCCCCGCCCGGCCGCACGCCCCCACCGGCGCCGCCGTCGCGTTGCGCGAATGCCTTGACCACCCCGAGCACCTGCGCCACCTCGTCCGGGCGCGGGTGGCCGAGCTCGCGCACCGCCATATGCACCGCCGCAGCCAGCGGCCGTCGCAGCGGCTGGTCCGGCCGTGCCTCGAGCTTGCCGGTCCCCCAGTGCGCCCGCACCGCCGCCGACCGCAGGGCGTTGAGCAGCACCGTCTTACCCACGCCGCGCAGCCCGGTGAGCACGACCGAACGCTCCGGCCGCCCGCGCGCCACCCGCTCCAGCGTCACGTCGAAGGCGTGCAGCTGCTCATCGCGGCCGGCCAGCTCCGGCGGCCGCTGCCCGGCGCCCGGGGCGTACGGATTGCGGATCGGGTCCATGATCGGACTGTATTGGACTCTCTAGCGTCAATCCGAGATTGCGACATACATCGGTATGTCGACCCTGGCAGCTCGCTGCGGGAGGCCCGGACGGCACCCGACCCGCGCCCGTCGGCGGACTCTTCGCCACAGTTGTTCGGGATGGTCACCCCTACACCCGTGGCAGATCGAAACAACCGTGGCGCGGGGGCGCCGCGTCACGGTCAACGAGGCTGCGGGCAGTGCGCCGCGACCTTCGCCGCGAGAGTTCGGTAGAAGGCCGGGTCCTTGAGGTAGGCGAGGTGCGTCGTGGTCGCGGCGCCCGCGTACGCGAAGTCCGCATCGTGCGCCCCCGCCACGCGCCCCTCCGCCGGGAAGCTCAGCACGTCGCTCGAGCTCCACGCGTTCCAGAAATACCCCAACCGCTCCGGCGGCAGCCCTCGAGGTGAGGCCACCGGCGCCAGGGCGCTCGCCCCAGCGTCGCCCTGCGCCTCGCTCGACTCGTCCCCCTGCGCGTCGCCCTGCGCGTCGAGGAAGACCCCGAGCTGGGCGAACAGCCCGACCTGGCCACCGGCCGAGCACCAGAGGTCGACGAACGGCAGCGACCCCCCGCCCGGCGCATCCGCGGCGAACGACGTCAGGGCGTCATAGACGAGCTGCCCACCCATGCTGTGCGTGAGGACGACCAGCGGCTCCCCCGTCGCCCGTGACGCCACACCAGCGGCGACGAGCGCGTCGAGCACCCGACGCATGACCGGCCCCGGCTCCCCCGGTCGGCCGCGGCCGTCGAGATACCGCAGCACGTCACCGACGAAGACCGGCACCACGCCGTGGAACGGCCGGCGCACCTCGGCCATCGCCGTGCGCACCGTCGCGCGACCGCGCGCCGCCAGGTCCGCCCCCACGCTCGCCAGCGCCGCGTCGAGGGTCCCCGACTCGGCGGTCACGGCCGCCCGCAGCTGCTTGTCGAGCCAGCTGCGCTGCCGGTGCACCGAGCGCGCCGCGAGCTGCGAGCGCAGCGCCGGGTCGTCGACGAGGCGCCACACCGCGGTGACGACCGCGGGCCACTCCGAGGGTGGGTACGCCGCGCGGAGCCGCTCCTCCAGCGCGTGCCCCAGCTCGTCCCGGGTCAGGTCGTCGAGATGCTCAATATTCTCGTATGCCGAACCGGGCTCCGCCGCCTCCAGCGGCACCGGGGCGCCGAGGTCACCCCAGTAGACGAACGAGATGTCGACGGCCGCGGGCGCGATGGGGCGGACCGCCGGAGCGACATACTCCCGCAGGGCCGCCTCGACCGCCGGCCACTCCGCGCCCCGGGTGAGCCGCTCGACGGTCGCGTGCTGCGGGTCGTCCGGCTCGCGGACCGCCACCCCGTGCACGAAGACGATCGCCACGAGACTCCTCAGCCCAGCGCGACGGTGGGGAAGCGCTCGTCGGGGTGGGCGATCGAGTCCTGCTCGCGCACCAGGAGCATCTCGGCCGAGCCGGCGTCATGGGTGGCGGCGAGGACGGCATACATCGTCGCCGTGGTCCGCGAGAGGGCCGCCTCGGGACCAGAGGTGAGGTAGTGCGCGAGGAAGACCGCCGCGGTGACATCTCCGCCCCCGCGGACGGTCATCGGCAGCAGCGGCGTGGTCGTGATCCAGGCGCCCTCGTCGCTGACGCAGGCCATCTGGATCGACCCCTGCGGCGTGTCCGAGGTCAGCACCGAGGTGACGACGACGACCCGCGGGCCGGTCGCCCGCAGCCGGTTCGCCGCGTCGAGCATCTCGGCGGTCGTCGTCACCGCGGCCCCGGTGAGGAACTCGAGCTCGAACTGGTTCGGCGTGACGATATCGGCGACCGGGACGACGCTGTCGCGCAGGTACTCCGGGATCCCCTCGCGGACGAAGAAGCCACGCCCGACATCGCCCATGACCGGGTCGCAGCAGTACAGCGCCGAGGGGTTGGCCGCCCGGACCCGCGCCACGGCGTCGAGCACGACCGCGCCCATCGTCTCGGCGCCGAGGTACCCCGACAGCACCGCGTCGACCTGCGGGAACGCCCCGCGCTCCTCGACTCCAAGCAGTACCTCGGCGACATCGGCGGGCGCGACGAGCGGACCGCGGGTGGCGCCATACCCGGTGTGGTTGGAGAAGGTCACCGTGAGGACCGGATAGACGTCGTGCCCGAGCCGCTGGAGCGGGAAGACGGCAGCTGAGTTGCCGGCGTACCCGTACGCCACATGGGACTGGATGGAGAGGATCCGCACCCTTGCAGGGTAACCCTCGCCGCCGTGGCCGGGCAGCGGCCTACTTGAGCAGCCGCGACATCCGTCGGTCGGCCAGCGGCTTGCCCCCGGTCTGGCAGGTCGCGCAGTACTGCAGCGAGGTGTCGGCGAAGGACACCTCGCGGACGAGGTCACCGCACTCCGGGCACGCCGAGCCGGTCCGGCCGTGCACCCGCATCCCGGCCCGCTTGGCGTCCTTGAGCTCGGCGGCCGGCTTGCCCTCCGCCGCCGCAACCGCCCCGGCGAGGGTCTCGCGCAGCGCCGTGTAGAGCCGACCCACCTGCTCGTCGGTCAGGCTCGCCGCGAGCGCGTACGGCGACAGCCGCGCCACGTGGAGGATCTCGTCGGAGTAGGCATTGCCCACGCCCGCGATGATCCCCTGGTCGCGCAGCACCCCCTTGATCTGGGTCCGCCGACCGGACAGTATGCCGGCCAGTGCCTCGAGGGTGAACGACGCGTCGAGCGGGTCGGGCCCGAGGCGGGCGATGCCCGGCACGAGCATCGGGTCACGGACGACATACACCGCCAGCGACTTGCGCGTGCCCGCCTCGGTGAGGTCGAAGCCCGAGCCGTCGGAGAGGCGCACCCGCAAGGCGATCGGGGACTTGCCGGGGCGGACGAGGGTGGCCGGGGTGGCGTCATACCACCGCAGCCAACCCGCCTTGGCGAGGTGGAAGACCAGGTGTATGCCGTCGCAGTCCAGGTCGAGGAACTTCCCGTGCCGCGATACGGAATCGACCGGTGCGCCGGCGAGCGACTGGGGCGCCGGGTCGTAGGTCTTGAGCACCGCGATCGACCCGACCTCGACCGAGACGACCGCGAGCCCGACCACGCGGGCACCGAGGAAGGACACCAGTCCCTGGACCTCGGGCATCTCCGGCATGGTCGCCCCCGCCTAGCCCGTCGTTCCTGATGAGTCCGCCGCGTCGGACGGCAGGATCCCGGCCCGGCGCAGCCCGGCCGCGAGCGCGTACCCGTCCGGCGCCTGGACCGTCACGGTGCTCGCCTGCTGGAGCGCCTTGGGCCCGCCGGCGAGCTCCTCGTTCGAGACCGGCAGACCGTGGCTGAGCACCTGCTCGGCCGGCGTGAGCTCGCGGATCGCGATCGCCTCGACCCGGTCCGGGCGGGCGGCGGCGAACTCGGAGTAGATCGCCGGGTCGTGCTGGCCGTCGTCGCCGACGAGGATCCACCGGATCTGCGGGAAGTCCACCGCCAGCCGGTGCAGCGCGGACCGCTTGTGGTCCTGACCGGAGCGGAACCAGCCGGTGTTCGTCGGCCCCCAGTCGGTGAGCAGCAGCGGGCCGCGCGGGAACCCGCCGGCGTCGAGGAATCGGGTCAGCGCCGGAGCGGTGTTCCACGCCCCGGTCGAGAGGTAGACGCACGGCATCCCCTCCTGCCGGGCCATGATCTGCCGGTAGAGCGGCGCCATGCCGTCGACGACCTTGCGGGCCCGCTCGTGCAGGACGAAGGTGTTCCACGCCGCAATCATCGGGCGGGGCAGCGAGGTCGAGATGACGGTGTCGTCGATATCGCTGACCAGACCCACCCGGATGTCATCGCCGACGACGAAGACCGGCGCCTGGGCCTCCAGCGCATGACGAGCCTGCACGGTCACCGTGTGCCAGCCCGGGGCCAGCCCGTGGTCGGGGACGACGAGGTCGACATACCCACCGCGGTCGCTGCGCCCGTAGGCCCACCGGGTGCCGATCCGCACGCTGACCGGCACGTCCATCGCCGGCGCGGTGAAGAAGGCACGCCAGCCGCGGCGGTCGACATAGGGCGAGCGCAGCCCGCCGTAGGTCGCCTTGAGCCGCGCCGCTGCGAGCTCGTCCGGGTCGCCGGCGGGCGCGAGGAGCACCCGGGCAAGGACGCGCAGCTGCCTGGTCGAGCCGTACCCGGTGTGCCCCACCACTCGGGTGCTCCAGCCGCGACTGCGCAGGCTGCGGTCGAGCTGCCGGTTCCAGGCATCCTCGACGATCGCTGCGCCATGCGGGCGGGCCATGGCCAGATCGTATGCCGCCCACCCCGCAGGTATGCCGCCCACCCTCGCCGCGCCAGACCGCGACCACGACAATGGGCCGGTGGACCTCACCGCGTTGACCCCGCCGCAGCTGCAGGCTCGTCGGACGATGAAGTGGACGACCTATCCGCCCGACGTCCTGGCCCTGTGGGTCGCCGAGATGGACTATCCGACCGCCGAGCCGGTCATGGCCGCCATCCGGGCGGCCGTGGCGGCCGAGACCTTCGGGTACCCGATGAACCCCGCCGCCAGCGGTCTGCCCGAGGCGTATGCCGGCTGGGCGCTGCGCCGTTATGGCATGACGGTTGACCCGGCCGACGTCCACGTCGTCGCCGATGTCATGCACGGGGTCCGGCTGGCGCTGGAGTACTTCACCGCTCCGGACGACCCGGTCATCATCACCACCCCGGTCTACATGCCCTTCTTCGACATCGTCGACCTGGCCCGTCGGCCCCAGGTGCACGTCCCCATGGCAACCGGACCGGACGGCCGCGCGGCCCTCGATCTCGACCGGATCGACGCCGCCTTCGCCGCCGGGGCCCGCACCCTGTTGCTCTGCAGCCCGTACAACCCGCTCGGCCGGGCCTTCTCCCCCGCGGAGCTCGCCGCGCTGGCGGAGGTCGTCGACCGGCACGGCGGCCGGGTGGTCTCCGACGAGATCCACGCGCCCCTGGTCCACGACGACCGCCCGCACGTCCCGTACGCCAGCGTCAGCGCGGCCGCCGCCGCGCACACCCTTACCGTCGTCGCAGCGAGCAAGGCGTGGAACCTTCCCGGCCTCAAGTGCGCCCAGGTCCTCACCTCCTCGCCGGCGGACCGAGCGACCTGGGCGGCCATCCCCGTGTGGGATCTCGTCGGCGTCTCGACCCTGGGGATGGAGGCGTCCACAGCGGCATACCGCGACGGCGAGCCGTGGCTCACTGAGGTGCTCACCCAGCTCGCCGCCAACCGCGAGACGCTGCGCGGCCGAGTCGCCGGCTGGCCGGGGGTCCGCCTCGGCAGCACCGAGGCGACCTATCTCGCCTGGCTCGACCTCACCGAGCTGGGGTTGACCGAGGAACCGGCCGCGCTGCTGCTCCGCGAGGCCAGGGTCGCCCTCTCCGGGGGTGTGCCCTTCCGCGCTCCGGAGCACCGGTTCGCGCGGCTCAACTACGCGACGACGCCGACCATCCTCGACGCCGCCCTGGACCGGATCGAGGGTGCGCTCGCGCGGTTGTCACCGCCGTGAGTGAGGATGTCGGTATGACGTCTCAGCAGGTCCGGTCCGGCGCCGCACGACGGGTGGCGCTCGGCGCTGCCCTCGCCCTGGTCCTGGCGACCGGGGCCGCGGCCTGCACGTCGGCGCCACCACCTGACCCGGCCGCGGCCGCCCTGGCAGCCGGGCTGACCAGCGGGGACCTCGCGCCGGTCCCCTGGCAGGGCACGACCGGAGCCACCGCGACGACGGCGTATGCCGCGGCCGTCAAGGGGCTCGGCGCGCGCTCGCACACGACCACGGTGGCCTCGGTGACGCCGGACGCCCAGCACGACGACCGGGCGACCGCGACTCTGACGACGACCTGGGTGGTGGGCCCGGCGCAGAGCGCCTCCGGCACCGCGACCGGCACGGCCTCCGGAGCCACGAGCGGGACGGCCCCCGGCACCGGGTCGGCGACGACATCCGCGTCCGGGCCACCGGCGGCGACCACCTGGCGGTACACGACCACCGCCGGACTGACCCTCGTCGACGGCGCCTGGCGGGTGGTCTGGTCGCCCGCGCTCATCGCGCCGGAGCTCACCGCTGGTGAGGCCCTGCGCATCGTCACCGAAGCCCCCAAACGCGCCGACATCCTCGGGGCCGGCGGCACGCCGCTGGTGACCGAGCGGGATGTCTACCAGGTCGGTATCGACAAGTCCCGGGTGGCGCCCGCCGCGGCGCAGGCCTCCGCCCGGCGGCTCGCCGTCGTCGTCGGCATCGACCCCGCTGGTTATGCCAAGGCCGTCGCCGCCGGTGGGGCGAAGCAGTTCGTCATCGCGGTGACCTTGCGCCGCACCGACCCGATGCTCAAGAAGGTCGAGGCCGCCTCGCCGACGATCGACGGCGCCGCCCGAGTGCCGTTGACGCTGCCGCTGGCCCCGACCCGGGACTTCGCCCGAGCCATCCTCGGCTCGGTCGGCCCGGCCACCGCCGAGATCATCGCCAAGAGCAATGGCACCCTCACCGCCTCCGACCTCGTCGGCATCGGCGGCCTCGAGGCCCGGTATGACGCCCAGCTCCGCGGCACACCCGCCACCCGGGTCGAGGCGGTGTCGACATCCGCGGGCGGGGCCACCGTGGCTCGAACCCTGTTCACCGCGCCGGCGGTGGTCGGCATACCGCTGCGCACGACACTGGACCAGAGCACCCAGTTCGCCGCCGAAGCGGCCCTACGCACCACCACGACCCCGGCCGCACTTGTCGCGATCCGGCCGTCGACCGGGGAGATCCTCGCGGCGGCGAACGGCCCGGCGAGCGGAGGCCTCAATCTCGCCACGGACGGCCGGTTCGCCCCCGGCTCGACCTTCAAGATCATCTCCTCCCTGGCGCTGCTGCGTTCGGGGCTGACCCCCGCCTCGCCGCTGCCGTGTACCGCCTCGATCAGCGTCGACGGAAAGCAGTTCGTCAACTACGACGCCTACCCCTCCTCGGGCCTGGGGCAGATCCCGCTGACCACGGCGGTGGCGAACTCGTGCAATACCGCGTTCATCTCCCAGCATGCCAAGGTCGACCAGGCCGCCTTGGCCTCGGCGGCTGCAGCGCTCGGGTTCGGGGTCGACCTGGACCTCGGCTTCCCGGCATACCTCGGCTCGATCCCCGCGGACGCGACGGGCACCGAGCACGCCGCATCCTTCATCGGGCAGGCCAAGGTGGCCGCCTCGCCGATGGTCATGGCGACGGTGGTCGCGTCGGTCCTCGCCGGGCACACGGTCCGGCCGGTCCTGCTGCCGGAGTGGACTCCCACGGCGGCCGCACCCACTCCCGCCGCACCGCTCACCACGGCGGAGGCGGCGTCCCTTCGGCAGCTCCTGCATGCCGTCGTCACCTCGGGCAGCGGCCGGGTCCTCGCGCCGGCCGGGGCGGAGGTCGCCAAGACCGGGACCGCCGAGTATGCCGACGGCGCAGCGACGAAGAAGTACACCTGGATGGTTGCTGGACGCGGCGACCTCGCGGTGGCCGTCTTCGTCAAGGACGGGATCTCCGGGTCCGCCTCGGCCGGGCCGGTCGTCCTCTCCTTCCTCCGCGGCCTGGCGCAGGATGCGGCGACGCCGTGACCTCGAACCGTCCTATGCTGCAGGGGTGGTCCGCCGCGTGATCTCCGTCAAGATCGTCATCCTCGTGATCGTCTGGGCACTGTTCGTCTCCGCCGTGGTCCAGTTTGGCCAGCTGCTCCGGGACGGCGGCTTCGACAAGCACCCCACCGGTGCGACGGCCCTGCTCGTCGTCTGTGGCTTTCTCGCCGGCGGGTGCTACTCCTTGACCCGGCTGTACCTCCGCGAGCGCCGCGAGGACCGATGATCGTCCTTGCGCGAGTGACCCGGGCCAAAGGCCCACTTGCGCGCAAGCCCGCGACTTGATCGACTGTTCGCACATGACCGTTCGCCGTGCCTGTCGGCCCGGCCCGACCGAGGAGCCGTGATGACGGACATCGCTTCGTCGCCTCTGGACACAGATCTCTGCGTGCACGTGGACCGGCGGGTCGACCACCCGGTCGGTCACGTGTGGGGAGTCGTCAATAGTCCGCAGGGCGTCGAGGCCTGGCTCGGCTCCGGCGCCAAGCTCGGCGGCAAGGGCGAGCACTGGTATGCCGCCGACGGCAGCCAAGGTGTGCTCCGCTCCTACCACCCGGCCGAGCAGATCCGCGTCTCCTGGCACGCCAGCGACGAGGCTCCGGCCTCGCTGGTCGACCTGCGCATCATCCCGGACGGTGCCGGCACCCGGCTCGACCTGCGTCACGAGCACCTGTCTGCCGGTGACGACCTCGAGGCCCTGCGCGCCAAGTGGTCGGCCGCGCTCGCCGACCTGGCCACCCTCGCGGGCTGACCGTCCCCGTCGGTCAGCCGTTAGCTGAGGACGTCCTTGCGCCGGAACCCGGTGTAGCCGAGCCCGACGAAGGCCACGACGTATACGAGTGACCACAGCGCGCCGTGGCGCAGCGGCGCGGGGTCGAACGAGGCGGTGAAGACGTCCGTCCAGGCGCGCTGGTAGAACATCGGCAGCGCCCGACGCAGGTCGCCCAGCGCCTCGATCTGGCCGAGGATCCCGCCGACGATCGTCACCAGGACCGACCCACCCACGGCGGCCAGCGGCGCGTCAGTCCGGGTGCCGATCCAGAAGGCGATCGAGGCGACCTGCAGCAACGAGACGACGACATACCCCATCGCGAGCGCAAGCCGGGGCAGCAGGTCACTCCACGGCAGCACCCCGCCAGTGCCGAGGTGCAGCGGCTCCCAGCCGTAGGCGAGGCCCCCGACGAGCAGGGACCAGCCGACGAGGAGGACCACCACGGCGACCAGGCTCGCCAGGCCGACCACCAGCTTGCTCGTCAGCAGCCGGGCCCGCGGCACCGGGGCGAGGAGCAGGTAGCGCAGCGATGACCACGAGGCCTCCGCCGGCACGGCGTCCCCGACGAAGAGCGCCGCGAGGATGACCAGGAGCAGCTCGGCGGACACGGCGAAGGCGAAGAGGGTGAAGTTTGCCGACCCGATCCGGGCCAGGTCGACCACCCGGGTTCCGGTGACCGGGCCGGAGCTGCCCAGCCGGAAGGCCACGACGATGACGACCGGAAGGGCCAGGACAAGGACGAGCGACCACACCGTGCGCCGACGGCTCAGCTGGCGCCGCGCTTCAGCGCGCCAGGACAACGGGGCTCGGCTCATCGGGCCCGCACCTGCCTCAGGTCGTCGGGGTCGGGCGCAGCGGCGCCCGCGATGACGCCGAGGAAGACGTCCTCCAGTGGGCGACGGGAGGTTGAGGTCGAGCCGTCAGCACCGGGCGCACCCACGAGGTCTTCGACGGACCCCGCGGCCAGCACCCGGCCAGCGTGCATGACGACGACATGGCTGCAGGTCAGCTCGACCTCGCCGAGCAGGTGGCTGGAGACGACGACGGTCCGGCCGGTGTCGGCATAGGCCCGCAGGATCGGGCGCATCGCGGCGATCTGCGGCGGGTCCAGGCCGTTGGTCGGCTCGTCGAGAACGAGCAGGTCCGGCATACCGAGCATGGCCTGGGCGATCCCCAGCCGCTGCTTCATGCCATGGCTGTACGAGCGGACGGGCCGGTCCACGGCGTCGCCGAGTGCAGCGACATCGAGGACGGCGTCGAAACCGGCCTCCTGAGGGTCCCGGCCGGTCGCCGCCCAGTACGCCTCGAGGTTGGCCCGACCGGTCAGGTGCGGGAGGAAGCCGGGGCCTTCGATGAGGGCGCCGACCTGGGCGAGCACCGGGGCGCCGGGGTGAACCGGCTGGCCAAGGACGTGGACCGTCCCCGAGTCGGGATGGATCAGCCCCATGACCATCCGCAGGGTCGTCGTCTTGCCGGCACCATTGGGTCCGAGCAGCCCGACGACCTGCCCGCGGTGGGCCGCCCAGCTGACGTCGTTGACCGCGCGGTGTCCGTCGGCATACGTCTTGACCAGCCCGGTCACGGTGAGCGGAACGTCGGCCAGGTCGGCCCGGGGCGGCTCCCGGCGGGCGCGCCAGCGGCGCCATACCGCCGAGCCACCGAACCACGCGGCGAGCAGGGCCGCGACGGCCATGGCGCCCCGCGACTCCGGGTCGCGTTCGGACGAGGGCGCCAGGGTGGCGCCGGGCAGGAGCGGCACCCGCAAGGTCGGCTCGGCCAGGGTCAGCTGGTCGACCCGCGCGACGCGCGAGTTCGCGTATGCCGCATCGGTGCTGGTCACCAGAACACGCCAGGTGCTGCCGGCCTCCATCGGGTAGCTGGCCGCGGGAAGCGCTAGCTCGACCCGGGTCGGAACCCCCGGAGTGACGGCGAGCCGGACCGGGGCGACGAGTCGGCGCGGGAGCGTCGCGGTGTCGCCGGTCACCTGCCACAACGAGGCGAACAGGGTGACCTCGGCGGCGCTGGACCGCACGACGAGGCTGACCCGCGGCGACCCCACGACGTCGAGCCGGGCCGCCAGCGGCTGGGTGTCGAAGATGACCGACTGGCCCGGGAGGGCCGCCAGCCCGTATGCCGCAGCGGACGCCGAGCCGGTGAGCGCCCCGAGACCAGGGACCGCCGTCGTCGACGCGGGCAGCCCGCCGGGCGGGGTGATGAGGACCCGTGGGCGACCCTGCTGCATCGGTACGGCCTGGACGTCGGCGGCCGGCCCGGTCACTCCGGGGTAACCCTGCGCCGACCACTGCGGGGTGGGCGCGTTGCGCCGCGGCGGCAGACCGCTCCACGTGAACTGTGCTGCGCCCGAGGGTGCCGTCCCCGACGGGCGCAGGTGCCGGTCCAGCCAGTTGGTCACCGCCGTGGAGTCGGCGTCGGCGGTCGAGCTCGGCCCATCGTGCCCCCCGTCGGTCCACCGGACGGCGACCTCAGCGGCCGAGGTGAGCCCACGGGCGTTCGCGTCGGCCTGGTCGATCCCGAACAGGGTGTCCGTCATCCCTTGGACGAGCAGGGTCGCCGCCCGAACCGACCCCAGGGTGGGCCGCGGGCTGTGGGCGTGGAGCAGCGCCACGAGGTCGGGGCTGGGCCGGCCGTCCTGCGCGGCGGCGAGGAAGAGCCGGCAGACCGTGGGGTCGAAGCGACCGCACGTGGGGGCGGACCCGCCCACGGACCGACCGACGCTGGAGGCGAAGAAGCGGGACGCCCACAGGCCCTTGAACGGTCCGGCCTGGCTGACCCCGACCGCCGCCTGCGGGAAGAAGGCGTCGGCGAGGTCGTTCCAGGTGATCCCGGCGGCCACGGCGTCGACGCGCCGATCCGCCCCGGCGAGCATCAGCGCGAGCGCCCCGCCGTAGGACGCGCCGGCCACCCCGACCCGTGGGTCACCTGGAGCGTCGAGCTCGACCCGAGGGTCGGCGGCGAGGAGGTCGACGAGCTCGACCGCGTCGGCGACCTCGAAGGCGGGGTCGTTGAGGTGGACCCGTCCGCCGGACTGGCCGAAGCCTCGGGCGGTGTAGGCGAGGACGACATATCCGGAGGCAGCGAGGTCGCGCGCCTGGGCGACCAGGTCACCGATCGAGCCGCCGAAGCCATGGGCGAGGACGACGGCCGGGGCCCGTTGCGCGCCGGGCGGGTAGAAGGTCGTCGTGTCCAGCCAGACCCGCGTGCCGTCCGGTTCGGGGGTGACGGTGACGGGTCGGGTGTACTCCCGGGGCAGTGGGGTGGGGACGGCGGGAGTGGCGCTGGCGGTGGCGGTGGGGCTCGGCGTGGAGTCCGCACGGGCCACCGGTATGCCGCCGAGCAGCGCCAAACCCAGGGCCATCAAGGCTGCGGCCGCGGGTCCCGCATGGCGACGCCCCGCGCGACCTACCAGCCGACCTTGAGCGGGGGTCCGGGCCCGGCCGGTGTCGGCAGCTCGGCGGGACCCCATGGGGGCACCTTAAGGGGTTTGCCTGGGCCGGCCGTCGCCGGTCCTCCGCGACCGTGGGAATAGATCTCGACAGCCGTTGCTTAGTAATGATGTAATCATTCATACAAGGAGGCACACATGAAGCACCCCATCCCACCCATGCGCGGCGGACGCGGCCACGGTGGCCCCCCCTTCGGCCCGAGGGGACCGCGCGGCGCGCGGGGCCCGTTCGGCCGAGGCGGCTGGCAGACCCGCGACCTCCCGCCCACCGACGATGTCACCTCGTGGTTCTCCGGGCGGCTGCCCCAGGACTGGTTCCGTGACGTCGACATCACCGTCGACCGCGAGGAGATCGTCGTCGTCGGCACCCTGACCGAGGACGTCACCGACGGCGCCGCCGCGGAGGGCCGGATCAGCCGGTTCCGCGCCGAGACCAAGGCGGAGCGGATCGCCATTGCCGAAGAGGCCCAGGCCCGCTACGGCCGAACGGTCTCCTGGGGCGCCCGGATCGGCTCGGTCACCGTCCTGTTCACCCACCTCGCCGTCCCGGTCATGACGCGGCTGCGTCAGCCCGAGCGGCAGATCCTCGACACGCTGGTCGACGCCGGCGTCGCCAGGTCCCGGTCCGAGGCGCTGGCCTGGGCGGTCACCCTCGTCGGAGAGCACACCCAGGACTGGCTCGACCAGCTCCGGACCGCGATGACCGAGGTCGACCGAGTCCGGCAGGAGGGTCCGGGTCTGTGAGCCCGGACGACCTGCGGTGAGCTCCGGCCACCCGTCAGTGACGAAAGATGGGCCGCCTCGCGATCGCGAGGCGGCCCATCGATGCGCAGCGGAGCCTGGCTCAGCCGGACCGGCCGGCGTCAGCCGATGGCGAGGTAGACATTGTCGATCCGGCCGTTGACCTGGTCGGACATCGTCTTGACCAGCTCCCCGGTGGGGTAGAGCTTGACGCCCACCGACAACGGCGTGGGCAGGGCCGCGCACGCGAGCGGGAAGTCGAGGTTCGTCGCCGGCGCCCCGCTGTTCACCGTGCGCGTCTCGAGGACCGTGCCGGTGGACAGGTTCGTCAAGGTCATGACCACCTGGTCAGTGCCGTAGACCACGGTCCGGGTGCATCGGGCGCGGTACCAGACCCCGCCGGCGATTGTGGTCTTGCTGATCACCATGAAGGCAGTCTGTGTCGCGCCCTCCTGCAGGACGCAGCTGAGCCTCTCGCCACCCGGTGTCGGGTCGACCTGGATCTTGTACTGGTCGTCGCCGGTCAGCCCACGCTGGACGACGTTGTTGCCCTCGTCGAACTTGCGGCTGTCCGCGGGCAAGGGCCGGTTGAGCCGGAAGTCGGCCCCGAAGGTGAAGTCCTGCAGGCCGGGCGCGAGGATGTCGGACGGGCCCGGCGCCACCGGTGTCACCGCAAGCCCGGCAAAGTCCTGTGCCGTCGGATCGGTGCTGTATGCCGGGAAGGCGCCGTGTGCAGTGTTCCCAGCCACGACGCCGGGGACGGCCGCGACGTCATCGGGAATCGTGCTCGTCGTCAGGTGCCTGCGGACAACCACCCCCGCCCCCGTGGCGACCACTGAGGTCGTCACCGGCATGGTCGACTGGTTGGAGTGCGTCCACCGGGGCACTTTGGTGCTGTCAAAGGTCACGGCGAGTTTGAGCGGCGGCTGTACCGCAGCCGCCGCACCGGTCGTCGACATGGTCGCAGTGAGACCCTCGGCCGTCCGCGCCTGCGCAGGTCCGGACGCACCGACCATCACGGTGGCACACAGGATCGGTGCCAAGGCAGCACCGAGTCTCCTCCAGACGAATTCCCCCACGAGCCAGGAGTATACGGGCTCGCGTGACGCGAGGGAGCAGAATAGTTGAAGTCTTAACGCTCCACGGTCGCGGGTGAGCAGGTGCTTGACCTGCTCGGAATCGGTGGCTGGAGCACCGGCCCGAGCCCGTCGACACCGCGGTCGCCGTTACCGACGCGGTCGGCGAGCACGCGCCGGTCACCTGGGCCGAGGTGGACGTTTCTACCGCCCGGACGCCCGGACGCCCGGCCGCGGAGGGTGCTCGTCCGGCGGCGGCATGGAGACTGCTGGTGGACCCGGAGGGCTCGGCGCCGGACCTACCCCGTCCTCCGGCGCACCGACCTACCCCGTCCTTCGGCGCACCGACCTACCCCGCCCTCCGGCGCACCTGACCCGGCGGGGGCGGGGCGACCCCGGCCGAAGCTCGCGACAGCCCGCTCCGACTCCCATCCGGAGCCACCCCGGAACCGCCCTAAGTCCCCACTCGGTCGGTTCGATCACCGATCGTAAGGAAAGAGTCAAGTGATGGCAATCACTTGGCAAAGTTCGCTGGTCCGGGCGCGCACCCGAGCCACCGGTCGGCCTGGCTGGTTCTGCCACCAGGATTCTCTCCGGCAGGGTTCTCCCCAGTCAGGTCACGCGCAGCCAGACACCCCACCAGGAGCGGCCGGGACTCATCCTCGAGGGTCGAGCAGGGCTGCAATATCTGCAGCCGTGAGCACCCCGGAGCCGATCGAGCCGCCGTCGACGACCCGGGCGAAGAGGTCTCGCTTACGTTCCTGGAGCGCGACGACCTTCTCCTCGATCGTCCCGGCCGACACGAGGCGGTAGACCATGACGTGCTTGTCCTGCCCGATCCGGTGGGCCCGGTCGACCGCCTGTGCCTCGGCCGCGGGATTCCACCACGGGTCCATGACAAAGACATAGTCGGCCTCGGTCAGGGTGAGCCCGAAGCCGCCCGCCTTGAGCGAGATGAGGAAGGCCGGTGCAGTGCCGTCGCGGAACTCGCGGATCCGGGCCTCCCGGTCTCGGGTCCGGCCGTCGAGATAGCAGGTCGGCATACCCTCCTCGGTGAGCCGTTCCCGGACGAGGCGGAGGAAGGTCGTGAACTGGCTGAAGACCAGCGCGCGGTGACCCTCCGAGGCGAGCTCGACGAGCATCTCGACGAGCATCTCGACCTTGGCCGACTCGACGGTGGCGTAGGCGTCGTCGACCAGGGCCGGGTGCAAGGCGAGCTGGCGCAGCAGGGTCAGCGAGCGCAGGATGGCCACCCGGTTGCCGTCCGGGTCCGCAAGCAGGCCGAGCACCTTGGCCCGCTCCCGCTGGAGGTGCCGGGCGTAGATCCGCTCGTGGTGGGGGGTGAGCGGGACCGCGAGGACCTGCTCCTGCTTGGGTGGCAGGTCCCCGGCGACCTGCTCCTTGGTGCGGCGCAGCATGAGCGGTCGCACCCGGGCGCGCAGCCGGTCGAGCAGCTCGGGGCGCTCGCCGGACTCGATCGGCCGACGGTAGGCCCGGGTGAACCGTTCGGGACTGGGGTAGAGCCCCGGCGCCGCGAGGGAGAGCATCGACCACAGGTCCATGAGCGAGTTCTCCAACGGCGTGCCCGTGATGGCCAGGGTGAACGAGGCGCCGACTCGCCGGGCCGCCTGGTAGGTCTTCGACTGGTGGTTCTTGACGAACTGCGCCTCGTCGAGGACCAGCCCCGCCCACGGCAGGGCGCGGTACGACTCGTCGTCGATCCGCAGCAGCGCGTATGACGTGACGACGACATCCGCCCCGTCGATGGTCTGCGCGAGAGGCACTCCGCGCCTTTTATCGGTTGCAGTGATGGGAATGACGCGCAGCCCGGGAGTGAACCGCGCCGCCTCGCTCACCCACGTGCCGACGACGCTGGTGGGGGCGATGACGAGCAGCGGCATACCGGTGAGCTCGCCGGCCTCCGCCGCGCGCTGGGCGAGGGCGAGGGTCTGGACCGTCTTGCCGAGGCCCATGTCGTCGGCGAGGATCCCGCCGAGCCGGGCGTCCCAGAGCGCGGCGAGCCATCCGTAGCCCTCGTGCTGGTACGGGCGCAGGCTCGCTAGCAGGCCGGCGGGGAGCGGCGGAGCGGGGCGGTCGGCCAGGCCCCGCAGCGCCGAGGCGCTCGCCGCCCACCGAGCGCTCTGCCGGTCGACAACGCCGAGCGCGACGAGCTCCTCCCACAGGCCGACGTGGAACCTGGTGAGCCGCAGCCCGCGACGCCTGGGGTCGACGAGCTCGCGGGCCTCCTCGACGAGGGCACGCAGCCGGTCCAGCTCGGGGACGTCGAGCCGGAAGTACGACCCGCTGCCGAGGATCATCACGTCGTCGCCGCGGACCAGAGCCTCGAAGAGCGGTTCGAAAGGGACCTCCTCGCCGCCGACCTCGACGCTGATGTGCAGGTCGAACCAGTCCTCGCGGGGGCCGGCTCCGTCGGTGCGGGTGACGGTCGCGGTGCCCGCCGCCATCGCGTCCGCGACCGCGGTGTCGTCCCGGTCGGTGGTCCCCAGCCGCACCAGCGGCGCCTCGTCGACCCGCTCGTATGCCGGGAGCTCCCCTTGGACCTCCACGACGACGTCAGGATGGAGCTCGAGAGCCGGGAGCAGCTGCTCGACGAAGCGCATCGCGTCCAAGCCGGTGAGCTGCACCTCCGGGGCGACCCTCCAGGTGGCGAACCCGAGCCGCTCCGGGGGCAGCCGCAGCCCGAGCAGGTCCAGCTCGGGGATCCGCTCGACGAGGGTGGACTCGGCGGCGAGGTCCCGCGCGGTGGCGCCCCGGGCGACCGAGGAGACCACGACGAGACGGCCGGCCGCGGCATACCCGAATCCGAGGACGACGCGCACCGTCTGCGGCTGAGGCGAGGACACCGCGACGTGGAGCACCGGAGGCGCGGTGCCCGACTCCAGTGGCACCGAGCCGTCGCCGCTGACGACGCGGACGGCGCGCTGCAGCGGCGGGAGGTACAGCGCGAGGAAGGTGTCGACATCGGCGGCGGGCACGCGCAGCGGCCGACCGTCGAGGACGAGATCGCGGACCGGGGCGGGGACCGGGGCGGCGAGCTCGATGAGCTCGACATCCTCGCCGGCCCGACGGACCAGCCCGTGGCCCGGGTCGCCGAGGAACCACGCGTCGCGGCCGAGCTCGACCTGGGCGCCGGTCGCGTCGATGACCGTCGGGGTGACGAGCAGGTCGATGCCCTGAGGGATCTCGCTGGCACTGCCGGGGGTGTTGATGGCGTCCGCAGCATTGTCGGTGGCACCGCCGCCGGGGGTGCCGTCCCAGCGCAGGTCGAGCAGGACGGTGGCCGCGGCCTCAGCGAGGAGCACCCCGCCTGACTGGCCCGGGGCCCGCACGAGGGTGACCCCGGCGGCGCGGATGCTGCGAAGCAGCGACCACGCGGAGCTCGGCAGGTCGTCGAGGACCACCTCGGGGTTGCCGTAGCCGTAGGCCGGACGCGCGTTCGCCCGGTACAGCGCGAGGAGCTGCCCGACCACCTCGCGGTGGTCGGCCCGGACGGCGAGCTGCTGGTATGTCGTGCCGACGACCTCGTGCCAGGTCGTCGTCTTCGACCAGGTGCCGACCTTGGTCTGGCGGGTGGGGCGGAGGACCACGCGGCGTCGGGGGCGCTCGCCATACCTCGTCACGGACGGGTCGACGACGTCAACAACCAGCCCGAGCGGGGGCAGCTCGGGTCGGGCCGGCGCCGGGGCGGTCTGGACGAGCGGGGCGAGCGCGGTGGCCCAGTCGCGGCTGGCCCCTCGGCCGGTGCCGCTCGGGCTACCGCCCCCGCTCGCGTCGCCGTTGGGCCCGTCGAGCCCGGTGGGGCTGAGCAGGTGCCGGCGGGCCACGAGGATCACGGCAACGACGTGCTTGCAGTCGGACCGCATGGGGCAGCTGCAGCGGCCGGTCCAGACCGGGTTCTCGGCGTCCGGACCCGAGGTGCGCGAGACGATCGTCGTGTACGTGACGCGACCGGACCCCTCGACCTCGGCGAGCAGCACCCGGCCGTGGTCACCGGGGACGATCGAGTGGACGTGGCCGGTGTCGGCATACCGCTCACCGCGGGTGAAGGTGGGCCAGTCGACGCGGGCGGCGACGGCGGCGTCACCGAGCCTGGCCACCCAGCCTGCGCCATCGACCCGAACCGCCACGTCACGTGACGCTACAGGGTCCCCGTCGGCGCACTGACCTCGCCGACCCCCCTACCCCCTCAAAGACACACCTTTAGAACCGTTCTAAAGGTGTGTCTTTGAGGGGGTAGGGGGTTATCCACATAGAGCGCCTATGTAGATAGACATCCTTGCTAGTTAGACGTACTGTATAGCCATGACCGACAACGCCTGGCCCGGAGACTGGCTCCGAGGAGTCCTCGAGCTCTGCGTCATGCAGGCCCTGAGCGCCGGGCCGACCTATGGGTACGCCATCGCCACTGAGCTCGCGGACCGCGGGCTCGGCGTCATCAAGGGCGGCTCGCTCTACCCCCTGCTCCAGCGCCTCGAGCAGGCCGAGCTGGTCGTCTCGGACTGGCGCGCCGGCGACGGCGGCCCGGGCCGCAAGTACTTCTCCCTCACCCCGGCGGGGTACGCAGCCCTCGCCGCACAGACCCATCGCTGGCTGGAGTTCACCGCGCTGACCACCGCGCTCCTCACCGCACACCCCGCAGGAGGCACCCGATGAAACCCGACGCACTGTCCCCGTGGTACCGCGACCTCGTCGTCGCCCTGCGGATGAAGGGAGCCAGCGGCCGCGAGATCGGCGACGCCGTGGCCGCGGTGCAGTCGCACTGCGCGGACAGCGGCGACACGCCCGAGGAGGCCTTCGGCACGGCGCAGCAGTACGCGGATGCCCTCCCGCTCGCCGAACCGGCGGAGTCCACCGTGCGCCTGCTCGTCCGGGCCTGGCCGACCTGGCTCGCGCTGCTCGGCTCCTTCCTCGCGCTGGCCTGCTACGACGCCTGGCAGGCGAAGACGGCGGTCAGCGTGTCGGTGGGGACGGTGATCTTCCTCGTCGTCATCGTCGCCCTCGCGGTGGGTGTGGTTCGCTTCATGGGCCCGGTATGGCGCCACCGGGTCCTCACCTGGGCGGTCCTGTCTATCGCCTTCGCCCTCGGGCTGCTCGCCCAGGTCACGTTGCGCCAGTCGGCCTTCTCCCTGCCCCTCGCAGTGGCCGCGCCATTGGCAGCCGTCCTGCTCTTCGGGCCGGCTCTCTACGAGCAGCGCCACCTGGCCACGGCCTACGACCCGGTCGAGGGACCTTTCGAGACCCGCGCAGGCTCCGAGCGGGCCGGGCGCAGGGCCGCCCAGTTCCTCGCCTGGCTCCTGCCGGTCGGGACCGTCGTCGTCATCGCAATCGCCGCAACCCTCGACCACCTATCTAGACATTAACCCCTTCCCCCGCAAAGACACACCTTTAGACGGCGTCTAAAGGTGTGTCTTTGCGGGGGAAGGGGTTAAGCGAGGGTCAACGCAGGTCGCGCAGCACGAAGCCGGTCCGGGGCTTGGGCGTGAAGTAGGTCGACTTCGGCGGCATCAGCAGGCCCTCCCGCGCGGTCCGCTCGATCTCCGCGATCGACACCGGGCGGATGAGGATCCCCGCGACATTGGCCCCCGAGCCCACCGCGTCGACGACATGTCCGACCCCATGCTGGTAGCTCACCTCGAGCCCAGAAATATCGGAGAGCACCGCCTCGAGCCAGGCCCCGTCGAGCGACCGCACCCCGTCGAAGGCCCCCGCCCGCGGAACCAGCCACCACCTCGCACCCCCCGGCCCGACGAGCACCAGGGCGCCTCGGTCGGTCATCCCCGCGAGGACCTCCGCGTCGATGACCGGGTCGTCCCCGGCGAAAGGCACCAGTGAGAAGCCCAAAGCCAACGCCGACGTCAGCGCCGAGAAGGGCACCCCGGCATACAGCCGGTGGATCGCCGCGATGCTCAGCTGCTCCTCGACGAGCTCCCCCACGAGAGCCAGCGTGGCCGTCGACCCGCCCGCCCCGCCGACCTCCGCGGCATAGGCGCCCGCAACGGCATACCGGTGATGCCCGTCGGCGATGAGCACCGACTCCGACTCCACCGCCGCGGTGATCGCCGCGACCCGGTCCGCCGCCGTGACCCGCTCGACGACATGCTCGACGCCGTCCACGACGACCGAACCGAGCACCTCGCCCGGCGCGACGAGCAGCGCGGACAGCCCGGCCGCCAGGGACAGCCCCCACACCGGAGAGAGGTTCGCCTCGGTCGCCCGGGTCAGGTCGAGCCGGTCTGTCGACGCCTTGGGCGTGGTCCGCTCGTGCGGCAGCACCCCGGCCGCCACCCCGCCCGCGTCCAGCGCCCCCAAGACCGCCGCGAGATCCCGCGCGGCTCCCGTCGCGTCGACGAACCTCGTGCGATAGATCGTGTATGACGGCTCCGGGTCCTCCACCAGGACGCCGGCAGACCGCCAGGACGACAGAAGAGCAGCCGCCTCGGCATACCGGGTCGACGACGAACCCTGCGGCACGTCGACCCAGACGATATTGCGCGGGTCCCGACCTTGCAGGGCCGCGACATCGGCCGGGGAGAGGACGTCATACGGCGGTGCGAGAACCGCGTCCAGAGGAACGTCGGGGGCATAACGCCAGGCACGGAACGGGGCGAACGTCGGCACGCCACCACCCTGCCACGTCCGGGGGACCTTTCGCCTACGCAGCCATCAGGCGGGAACCCTAGATTGGGGACCACTGTCCGCTGCGTCGCGGACGCACTCACCACCACCCCTGTCCTGGGAGGACGCATGACTACCACGTGGGCGACGGTCGACGGGAACGAGGCGGCCGCACGAGTCGCTCACGCATTGAGCGAGGTCATCGCGATCTACCCGATCACGCCGGCCTCGTCGATGGGTGAGCTCGCCGACGCGTGGAGCGGGATCGGCCGCAAGAACATCTGGGGCTGCGTGCCCGAGGTCGTCGAGATGCAGTCCGAGGCCGGTGCGGCCGGGGCCCTGCACGGCGCCGTGACCAAAGGCACGCTCGGCACGACCTTCACGGCGAGCCAGGGCCTGCTGCTCATGCTCCCGAACATGTACAAAATCGCCGGCGAGCTGACCCCCGCGGTCCTCCACGTCGCCGCGCGCACCCTGGCCACGCACGCGCTGTCGATCTTCGGCGACCACAGTGACGTCATGTCGGCCCGGATGACCGGCTGGGCGATGCTCTGCGCCAACAGCGTCCAGGAGGCCCAGGACTTCGCGCTGGTCTCGCACGCCGCCACGCTGCGCACGCGGGTGCCCTTCCTGCACTTCTTCGACGGCTTCCGGACCAGCCACGAGGTCAACATCATCTCCCTGGTCAGCCAGGACGACATGCGCGCTCTGATCCGCGAGGAGGACGTGCTGGCCCACCGCGCCCGCGGCCTCACCCCCGACGCCCCGGTGCTGCGCGGTGCCGCGCAGAACCCGGACACCTTCTTCCAGGCCCGCGAGGCGTGCAACCAGTTCTACACGGCCGTCCCGGCCGCGGTGCAGGAGGTCTTCGACGAGCTCGCCGCACGCACTGGTCGCCACTACAGCCTTGTCGAGTATGCCGGTGCCCCCGACGCGGAGCGGGTCGTCGTCATGATGGGCTCGGGCGTCGGCGCCATGCAGGAGACCGTCGAGGACCTCAACCGCCGAGGCGAGAAGGTCGGCGTCGTCGCCGTCCGGCTCTACCGCCCGTTCCCGACCGAGCAGCTGCTCGCCGCACTGCCCTCGACGGTCCGCTCGCTGGTCGTCCTCGACCGGGTCAAGGAGCCGGGCGCTCCGGCCGAGCCGCTGCACCTCGACGTCATGACCGCCCTCATGGACGGCGGCGCCGGCCGCTTCGACGCCGGGCTGCCCCGGGTCATCGGCGGCCGCTACGGCCTGTCGAGCAAGGAGTTCACCCCGGCGATGTGCAAGGCGGTCTTCGACGAGGCGGCCAAGGACGCCCCGAAGACCCGGTTCACCGTCGGCATCACCGACGACGTCACCCACCTGTCCCTCGACGTCGACGACTCCTTCCGGATCCCGACCGACGCGATCTCCGCGGTCTTCTACGGCCTCGGCTCGGATGGCACTGTCGGCGCGAACAAGAACTCGGTGAAGATCATCGGCGAGGAGGACGGCTCCTTCTCGCAGGGCTACTTCGTCTACGACTCCCGCAAGTCCGGCGCGGTCACCGTGTCGCACCTGCGCTTCGGCAAGTCCCCGATCCGCTCGACCTACCTGGTCCAGGACGCCGACTTCGTCGCCGTCCACCACTTCGGGGTCCTCGCCCAGATGAAGGTCCTCGATATCGCCAAGCCGGGCGCGACCTTCCTGCTCAACGCCCCGTATGACGCCGCGCAGGTCTGGGAGAACCTCCCTGTCGAGGTGCAGCAGCAGATCATCGACAAGCAGCTCAAGGTCTACGTCATCGACGGCTCGAAGGTGGCCAGGGAGGCCGGCCTCGGCAACCGGATCAACACCGTCATGCAGCCGTGCTTCTTCTACCTCTCCGGCGTCGTCCCGCAGGACGAGGCGATCCCGAAGATCAAGAAGTCGATCGAGTACGCCTACGGCAAGCGCGGCCGCACCGTCGTCGAGCGCAACTTCCGCGCCGTCGACGCGGCCGTCGCCGCGATGACCCGACTCGAGATCCCCGAGCACGCCTCGAGCCAGATGCACCGGATGCCGCCGATGCCCGACGCCGCCCCCGACTTCGTCAAGCAGGTCACCGCCGTCATGCTCCGCGGCGAGGGCGACCTCCTCCCGGTCAGCGCCATGCCGGTCGACGGCACCTGGCCCACCGGCACCGCAAAGTGGGAGAAGCGCTCGATCGCCGCCGAGATCCCGGTGTGGGACCCCTCGATCTGCATCGACTGCGGCAAGTGCGCGATCACCTGCCCGCACTCGGCGATCCGGATCAAGATCTTCCCCGAGAGCGAGCTCGAGAACGCACCGGAGTCGTTCCAGTCGAAGAAGTACAACGACCGCAACCTTAAGGACCACAAGCTCACCGTCCAGGTCGCCCCGGACGACTGCACCGGCTGTGGCATCTGCGTCGACGTGTGCCCGGCCAAGAGCAAGACCGAGGTCAAGCACAAGTCGATCAACATGGAGCCGGCGCCGGAGCACCAGCCTCGCGAGCGGGTCAACTTCGACTACTTCCTCGGCATCCCCGAGGTCGCCCGCGACGCCGTCCGGCACGATCAGGTGAAGGGCGTCGCGCAGCTCGAGCCGCTCTTCGAGTTCTCGTTGGCCTGCTCCGGGTGCGGCGAGACGCCATACGTGAAGACGCTGACCCAGCTCTTCGGGGACCGGATGGTCGTCGCGAACGCGACCGGGTGCTCGTCGATCTACGGCGGCAACCTCCCGACGACGCCGTACACGACCAACGCCGACGGTCGCGGCCCGGCGTGGTCGAACTCGCTCTTCGAGGACAACGCCGAGTTCGGTCTGGGCCTGCGCCTGGCGTGGGAGAACCAGAACGGCGAGGCCAAGCGCTACCTCATCGAGCTGCGCGAGAGCGTCGGCGCCGAGCTGGCCGACGCGATCCTCACCGCCGACCAGGCCGAGGAGGCCGGCATCGCCGCCCAGCGTGAGCGGGTCGTCGCCCTCAAGGCCGTGCTCGCCGGGATGGAGCAGACCCAGCAGGTCACCGCCTTGACCAGCCTCGCCGACGAGCTCGTCGAGAAGGCCGTGTGGATCATCGGTGGTGACGGCTGGGCGTACGACATCGGCTACGGCGGGCTCGACCACGTCCTGTCCAGCGGCCGCAATGTCAACATCCTCGTCCTCGACACCGAGGTCTACTCCAACACCGGCGGGCAGGCCTCCAAGGCCACTCCGCGTGGGGCGGCGGCGAAGTTCGCCGCGGCCGGCAAGTCCGGCCCGAAGAAGGACCTCGGCCTCCTCGCGCAGTCCTACGGCGATGTGTATGTCGCCCAGGTCTCGATCGGCGCGAACCAGCAGCAGACCGTCCGCGCGCTCCTCGAGGCGCAGGCCTGGCCCGGCCCGTCGATCGTCATCGCCTACTCGACGTGCATCGCCCACGGCATCGAGATGTCGACGTCGATGGCGCACCAGGAGCAGGCGGTCTCGTCCGGCTACTGGCCGCTGTACCGGTTCCGCCCGAGCGAGGACGAGGGGACCACGCCGTTCCACCTCGACTCCAAGGCCCCGACCACCAGGGTCAAGGACTTCATGATGGCCGAGACCCGGTTCTCGATGCTCACCCGGGCCAACCCCGAGCGGGCCTCGCGGCTCATGGCGCTGGCCCAGGCCGACGCCGACGAGCGCTGGCACTACTACTCGCAGATGGCCGGTGTGGAACGGGTCATCGTCATGGAATCCGAGCATGCCGATATCGACACCGATGGTGAGGAGCAGTCGTGAGCGACCTTCTGGCGACGTCATACCTGGGGTTGCCGCTGAGCGGCCCGATCATCGCCTCGGCCGGACCGTTCACCGGGCGGCTGGACACCTTGCGTGAGCTCGAGGCCGCCGGTGCCGCGGCCGTCGTCCTCCCCTCGCTCTTCGAGGAGGACGTCGTCGCCGAGGAGATGGAGTTCCACGAGTTCATGGAGGTCGGCTCGGACTTCGCCGAGTATGCCGGTGGCATGCTCCAGGAGGTCGAGCTGCCCGACCTCGGCTCCGACCGGCACGTCCGGCTCGTGGCCGAGGCCAAGGCCGCCCTGTCCGTGCCGGTCATCGCCTCGGTCAACGCCGCCCACGCCGGGTCGTGGGAGCGCTACGCGACGATGATGGTCGAGGCGGGCGCCGACGCGGTCGAGCTCAATGTCTACGCGGTCTCGGCCGACCCGAGGAGGTCCGCGGCGGACGTCGAGGCGGCATACCTCGACATCATCCGCGAGGTGAAGTCGGCCATCACCGTGCCGCTGACGGTCAAGCTGTCGCCCTTCTTCTCCTCGTTCTCGCACTTCGCCGCCGCCGCGGTGGAGGCCGGCGCGGACGGGCTGGTCCTGTTCAACCGGTTCTACGCCCCCGATATCGACCTCGGCACCCTCGGCGTCGTGCCGACCGTCGAGCTGTCGACCCCGGCCGAGCTGCGGCTGCCGCTGCGCTGGATGGGCATCCTGCGCTCGCAGCTGCCGACCACTTCGCTGGCCGCGACCTCGGGTGTCCACTCGGCCGCCGATGTCATCAAGGTGCTGCTCGCCGGCGCCTCGGTGGCGTGCACGACGTCCGCGGTGCTGCACCACGGACCCGGCCACGTCGGGGCGATGCTGGAGGGCCTGCGGTTCTGGCTGGAGGAGAACGACTACGCCGGCGGTGTGGACCAGATGCGCGGCTCGGTCAGCGCCTCGTCAGTGGCCGACCCGTCGGCGTACGAGCGCAGCCAGTACCTCGACGTCATCAAGACGATGCGGTCCCGATACTGACACTCGACCGGTCCTGACGCTCTGCCTGGTCCTGACCCTCTGCCTGGTCCTGACGCTGCGCCTGGTCCTGACCTGGTCCCGGTCCGGGCATAGAGTCGGCTGCGTGGATCGTGACCTTCCCGCGCCCGTCGCCGCCCTGATCGCCAAGGGGGTCGAGGTCCGCGCTCCGTGGAGCGTCGACATCGGCCCCGAGGTCGACCCCGACCGAGTCAGCGGCGACGGTGTCGTCATCCACCCCGGCTGCCGCATCTCGGGTGCGCGAACCGTGCTCTCGGCCGGGGTCACCCTGGGAGCCGAGGGCCCGGTCACCCTCGTCGACTGTCACCTTGGTCCTGGGGTCGCCCTCAAGGGTGGGTATGCCGCCGACTCGGTCTTCCTCGACGGCGCCAGCCTGGGCCTGGGGCACCACGTCCGGGAGGGCACCCTGCTGGAGGAGCAGGCCAACGGAGCGCACTGCGTCGGGCTGAAGCAGACCATCCTGCTGCCCTATGTGACCCTGGGGTCCTTGATCAACTTCTGCGACTGCCTCATGGCCGGCGGCCGCAGCCGTCGGGACCACTCCGAGGTTGGGTCCTCCTATATCCACTTCAACTTCACCCCCGAAGGGGACAAGGCGACGCCCTCGCTCTTCGGGGACGTGCCCCGCGGGGTGCTGCTGCGTGAGCCGCCGATCTTCCTCGGCGGCCAGGGCGGCTCGGTCGGGCCGGTTCAGGTGGCGTACGGGACGGTCGTCGGGGCGGGGTCGATCCTGCGCAGTGACGTCCCCGTCGAGGGGCAGCTCGTCGTCGTCGGGCCGCCTCCGTCGATCCACCAGCCCTTCACCAAGGGCGCCTACCGCACGATCAACCGGTCGGTGGCACGAAATATCGAGTACCTCGCCAACCTCCGGGCGCTGCGGTTGTGGTACGAGCGCGCCAGGGCGCCCTTCTTCCGGGCCCAACCGCTCGGGGAGCTCGTCCTCGAAGGCGCACTGGAGCTGGTCGACCGGGCGTGGGCGGAGCGGACCGCCCGGCTGCTCGCGATGGTCGACAAGGTCGAGCCCAGCGACGAGCTGCGGCAGGGCCTGCGCGACCACTTGGCGGCCGTCGTCTCGGCCGCTGCGGTGGTGGCGCCGGACCCGGCTCGACCGGCGGTGCTGGAGGTGCTCGAGGCGGCCGCCCGGGCCGGGACGGCATACCTCGACGCGGTGCACGCGCTGGACGGCGAGCACGCGGCGGGTGCCACGCAGTGGCTGCAGTCGGTGACCGCGGCGGTCTGGGGAACGGCGCAGGCCGCCATCCCCGGGTTGCGGCGGCTGCCGCACCCGAGCTGAGCGTCCGGTCAGCGCGGGCGCCAGGTCAGCGCGGTCAGCGCCCGGCGCCCGGTCAGCGCGGGCGGCCGGCCAGGGCGAGCTGGATGGCGAGCCGGCGCCGCGGGTCCCTCAGCGCGGGCCCGAAGAGGTCCTCGAGTCGTGACATCCGGTAGCTCACGGTCTGCGGGTGGACCTCGAGCTCCGCGGCCGCGGCGAGCCGGTCCCCCTGGGCGGCGAGCCAGACCCGCAGGGTGGCGGCGAGGATCTCCCGCCGGCCCGGCGAGAGGCCCTGCAGCGGGGCCAGCGCGTCGGCGGTGAGGTCGGCGAGCAGCCGGGGGTCGGCGTGCAGGACCAGGTCGGTCAGATGGTCCTGGGCCGAGACCACCGGCGCGCCCGGGACGACGCCCTCCAGGACGAGGCGCTGCACCGCCCGGGCATGGGCCAACGAGACGGGCGCCTCGGCCAGGGCCCGGACGGTGCCGACATACACACTTTCCTCGCCGGTGCGCGACGCCTTGGCGAGGGCCGCGCTGGACCGGCGCAGGGCGTCGGCGGAGACGATGGCCAGGCTCTCGGTGTCCGAGACGGCGAGGAGGATCTCGTCGGGGAGCAGCGGAGTGCGCCGCCCTTCGGCGCCGGCGACCGTGGGCAGGACCAGCGCCGCCACGCGCTCAGGGACCGCCCAGCCGGCCTCCGCGGCGAGCTCGGCGACGCGGGCGGGGGCGGTCGCGGCCCCCTCGAAGAGCAGCACCTCGCCGAGCTGCTGACGGACGAGGTTGCGCCGGCCGGCCCGGTCGGAGTGCTCCTGGGCGAAGCCGACCGCGCTGGCGTGCGAGAGCTCCTCGATATAGGCGAAGATCGCCTCGGCGAGCCGGACAACGTCCTGGGTCGGCACGTCGGCCTCGAGGGCGGCGCGGGAGAAGTGCTCCCAGGCCCCGCGAGCCCCCCGACGGTAGGCGGCCAGGAGGATCTCCAGGGTCCGTCCGTGCTTGTCCTCCCGCGCGCCGAAGCTCTCGTAGAGGTTGCGGAGCCGCTCGTCGAGGGCCGGCCGGTCCGCGCCGAGCAGCCCGAGGAAGTGCTCCAGCGCCTGCTCCACCCCGGCCTTGAGCGCGACCCCGTACGGGCCGGCGAGGTCCCGGCCGAGCATCGGCAGCTCGCCGGCAACCTGCTCGAGGATCTCCTCGGCCAGCCGGGGCAGGACCGGTCGGAGCACCTCGGCGATCTGGGGGCTGATCGCCGCCCAGGGCCGGGCCTGCGGCGAACTTGTCACCAGAGACCAATTCTCGCTCATAGAGTGCAGCTCCACACGGCTACTTTGACACGGAATTTGGTTCTCATGATAGAGGTATGGCAGACCCGCAGATTGTCCAGGGTGGGATGGGGGTCGCGATCTCCGGGTGGCGGCTCGCCCGCAGCGTCTCCGTGCTCGGCCAGCTCGGGGTGGTGTCCGGCACCGCCCTCGACGTCCTGCTGGCACGGCGGCTCCAGGACGGCGACCCCGACGGGGACATCCGCCGCGCCGTCGCCGCCTTCCCGGTTCCCGCGGTGGCGCAGTGGGTGCTCGACGCCTACTACGTCCCCGGCGGCCTTGATGCAGACGCGATGTACCGGCCGGTGCCCCGGCATACCGTCGCGTCGTCTTCCCGCCTCGTCGAGCTGACCGTCCTGGCGAACTTCGTCGAGGTCTGGCTGGCCAAGGAGGGGCACCCCGGGCGGGTCGGCATCAACTACCTCAAGAAGATCGACCTGCCGCTGCCCGCGTCGATGTATGGCGCGCTGCTCGCCGGTGTCGACGATGTGCTCGTCGGGGCCGGGAGTCCCGCGGAGATCCCCGCCTTGCTGCGGGCCCTGGCGCGGCATGAGGACGTGACCTTGTCGACCAAGGTGCAGCTGGCCCGCTCGGACGAGGACCTCGGGACCGTGGCGTTCAGTCCGCGAGGGGTTTTCGGTTCGTCAACCGTTGCGTCGTTCGGATCGCTGCGCGTGCCCCGGATGACCGCGATCGTCGCCTCGGTCGACCTCGCGGCCGGGCTGGCCGCCGACCCCGTGACGCGCCCCGATGGCTTCGTCGTCGAGGGTCCCTCTGCAGGTGGGCACAATGCGCCGCCGCGTGGGCCCCGACGCATCGACGCCGAGGGGCAGCCGGTCTACGACGACCGCGACGTCGTCGACATCGAGCAGATCGTCGCTCTGGGTCTGCCGGTGTGGTTGGCCGGGTCGTACGGGTCGCCGTCGCGGCTGCTCGAGGCGCTCGCGCTCGGAGCGGCGGGGATCCAGGTGGGGACGGCGTTCGCGTACTGCGACGAGTCCGGGATGTCCCCCGCGCTGCGCCAGGCCGCCCTGACGGCGCTGGATGAGGGGAGCCTGAAGGTGCGTGCCGACTGGCGGGCCTCGCCGACCGGGTTCCCGTTCCACGTCGCCGAGCTCCCGCAGACCTGGACCGACCCTGCTGCGGTCGCCGAGCGGGCGCCAGTGTGCGACCTCGGGGTGCTTCGGTCCCCGTACCGCACCGACGCCGGGGAGGTCGACTACCGGTGCCCGGCCGAGCCGCTGCCGGCCTATCTGCGCAAGGGCGGCCGGGAGGCCAATGTCGAGGGACGGGTCTGCCTGTGCAACGCCCTCTTCGCCACGGCAGGGCACCCGTCCCGGCGGCGCGGGGGTGTCGTCGAGCCGCCGTTGCTCACCTCGGGCTCCGATCTGGCTCCGGTGGTCGAGCTGCTGCGCCGGCGCCGGGAGGCCTCTGGCGCAGCAGCGGGCGAGGCGTCATACGCCCCGAGGTACTCCGCCGCCGACGTCATCACCTACCTGCTCTGTGGATAACCCACCCCTACCCCCTCAAAGACACACCTTTAGAAGCGTTCTAAAGGTGTGTCTTTGAGGGGGTAGGGGGTGGGGGGCTGTGGATTACCGACGCTGGAGGTCTCGAAGCGTCGCGGCTCGACCGGGGCCGAACTCGGCCACCTGGGCGAGGTAGAGCTCGGCGCACCCGAGCGCGTCGGTCAGCGCCTCGTGGGCCCGGTAGCGCGGCAGCCCGAACTTCTCCCGCGCCGCCCACAGCCGCAGCTCACCGTCGGCCGGGTCCTGACGCCAGGCCGAGGTGACCAGCCGCGCCTGCAGCTCCAGGGTGTCAACCGCGGAGCACGCAAACGGTATGCCGTACAGCCGCCGGCACACCACGGAGAGGAACCGACGCTCCAGCCGCGCGAAGTGGGCGAGCATCACCCGCCCGGTGAGGGCCTCGAGCAGCGCGGCCATCGCGACCTCGAGGTCCACCCCGGCCGCGACGGCGTCGTCGGTCACCCCGTGGACGGTCGCACTCTGGCCGACCTCGACGTCGGCCCGCACGACGAACTGTCGCGCCCCCGCCAGCACCACCGACCGCCCGACCACCGGGACGAAGCCGACGCTGAGCAGGTGGTCCCGAGACGGGTCGAGCCCGGTCGTCTCGAAGTCGACGGCCAGCAGCTCCAGGGACTCCACGGGCGTCGACGCCGCGGGGAACGGGACGTCCAGGTACGCCCGCAGCGGCCCGGCGGCGACGCCAGAGCGCAGCCGCTCGCGCCGACCGTCCGGTCCGAACCGGCGCAGGAAGCTCATGACACGTAGTGCAGCGGACGCCGGGCCGCGAGCGTCGCCTGCGCCCGCCGGATGATCTGGAAGACGTCCTTGAGGTGGCGCCGCTCCTCGTCGGTCAGCTCGCTCGGGGAGACGAAGTTGTCCGGCGCGACCCCCGCCCGGTGCTGCCTGACCTGGTGCCGCAGCCGCACATAGGAGACGAACTCCAGCGCGTCGGTGAGCTCGGCCGCCCGACGCTCACTGAGCCGCCCGATCGCCGCCGTTGCCTCGAGCCGGCCTCGGGTGTTGACATCCGGAAGCCCGTTCTCCAGGGCATAGACCCGGGCCAGCTCCACCAGGGCCGCAACACCGCCGCCCTTGAGGTCGAGCTTGGCCGCGTGCTCGCCGGCCTTCTCCAGGACGAACCCGCGGAAGAAGCCGAGCGGCGGCTGGTGCTCCACGGCCGACTTGGTGAGGTGGGCAAGCATCCGTTCGCTCGACGGGGCCTGAGCCAGGACGTCCTCGCGCAGCGCCTCGAAGAGCCCGCTGTCACCGTGCAGTGCCCGCATGTCGAAGAAGATGCTCGCGTTGACCAGTGCATCGGCGTGCGGGGTGGTCATCCACTCCGAGAAGGTGCGGCGCCATACGCCCAAGGGCACTCGCCACGCGGCATTGGTCGCCATGACGTCGCCCTTGCACACCGGGTACCCGCAGGCCGCCAGCCCGGCGACCATCCGGCGGGCGAGCTCGGCAAAATACTCCGCGTGCTCGGGCCGCTCGGGCCGGTACGCGTCGGAGAGGATGATCGCGTTGTCCTGGTCGCTGGACAGCCCCTGCTCGTGCCGAGCCTGTGATCCGAGCACCACCCAGCAGTAAGGCACCGGTGGGCGACCCATCTCCGCCTCGACCATCTCGATCTGACGCCGTTCGATGGCGTCGCCAACGGTCGTCACGACCCGGCCGATCTGGTGCGCGGTGACATCCTCGGACACAAGCTGGGTGACCAGCTCCGGGATCCGCTGGCTCGACGCGACGAGTCCGTCGATCGTTGACTGGCGTCGGATCTCCCCCACGAGCAGGACCGGGTTGTCGTGCTGCAGCCGGGCGAGGTCCGAGCTGCTGAGCACGCCGAGCACCTCGGCCCCGCGCATCACCGGCACATGGTGGATATTGCGTGCCGCCATATCGAAAAAGAGCTCGAAGGCGAGCGCGTCAGCCGGGGCGGTCACCGGGTCGCTGGTCATCACCGTCGACACCGGCAAGGCCAGGTCTACCCCAGGGGCGATGACCCGGTTGCGCAGGTCGCGGTCGGTGACGATGCCGACGAGCCGGCCCTCGTCCATCACGAGCAGGGAGGACACCCCGCCCAGGCTCATGAGCTGAGCGGCGGCACGGATGCTCGTCGTCGGCGGGGCGCTCAGCGGCGGTCGCCGCACCAGCTCGCGCACCGGGGTCTTGAGGATGGGCACGCCGCGGTCGGTGGCCTGCACCGACTCGACCGCGGCCCGCATCCGGGCCCGGATCCTCGAGCGGTAGAAGGCCTCGAACTCCGGCTCCTGCGCGACGAGCTCGCGGAAGACGTCCCCCGGCAGGTAGAGGACGAGCGTGTCCTCGATCGCGGTGATGTAGTTCTTGAAGTCGCCGCCGCGCAAGAGCGTCGACATCCCGAAGCCGGCCCCCACATCGCGCCGGTCGAGCAGCGCCCCCTGGCCGTCGACGAGGTCCACCGCGCCGGACCTGATGACGTAGAGCGCATCGCTTCGGTCACCTGGCGCGAGGATGGTGGCCCCGCGCCGGTAGTACCGCACGAGCAGGCGAGCCGGTATGCCGTCCAGGACCCCGGCAGGCAGCAGGTCGAACGGTGGTGTCGCCGCAAGGAAATCGCGGACCTCGGTGAGCTCAGTGTCCATTGGCACGCATCATGGCACGTCGGATCGGACTGCGGTGATTGACCGACCCTATGTCGAGGATCACCACAAACGATCGACACTGCCTACACATCGAGGTTGATTCGATATACAGTAGTTATGACCAACCAACCCCGACCGTGAGGTGCACCTACCCATGTCCCTGATCAACACCGAGGTCAAGCCGTTCTCCGCGACCGCCTTCCACCATGGCGCCTTCGTCGACGTCTCGGACGCCGACCTGCGCGGCAAGTGGTCGGTCGTCTTCTTCTACCCCGCCGACTTCACCTTCGTCTGCCCGACCGAGCTCGGCGACCTTGCGGACCACTACGAGGAGTTCCAGAAGCTCGGCGTCGAGATCTACTCGGTGTCGACCGACACCCACTTCACCCACAAGGCGTGGCACGACACCTCCGAGACGATCAAGAAGATCAACTACGTCATGGTCGGCGACCCGACCGGCGTGATCAGCCGCAACTTCGAGGTCATGATCGAGGCCTCTGGCCTGGCTGACCGTGGCACCTTCGTCGTCGACCCCGACGGCAAGATCCAGATCCTCGAGGTCAACGCCGGGGGTGTCGGACGCAGCGCGACCGAGCTGCTGCGCAAGGTCAAGGCCGCCCAGTATGTCGCGTCCCACCCGGGCGAGGTCTGCCCGGCGAAGTGGGAGGAGGGCGACGCCACGCTCGCCCCGGGTCTGGACCTCGTCGGCAAGATCTGACGCTCCTCGATCGCTCGAGGGCGACCTCGCACCACGGTGGACGACCTGGCACCACGTCATACCACCGTGCACGACCTTCGTTCGACCTGCTGACGGCGGGTGGCCGCCGGGCCACCCGCCGTCTCGCATCCGCCCACCCGCCGTCTCGCATTCGCCCACCCGCGCCGACGACACCGAACACCAACCGCACCACCGGAGGACGCCCGACATGCTCGACGCCACCTTGACCACCCAGCTGAAGACCTACCTCGAGCTGCTCCGTGAGCCGGTGGAGCTGGTCGCCTCGGTGGGCGATGGCACGCCGTCGCAGCAGACCGTCGAGCTGCTCAACGAGATCGCGGCACTGTCCGACAAGATCACCGTCCGGACCGACGGAACGGACCCGCGCCGCCCCTCGTTCGCGATCACCCGCCCCGGCACGGACATCTCGGTCCGCTTCGCTGGCATCCCGCTCGGGCACGAGTTCACCTCGCTCGTCCTGGCCCTGCTTCAGGTCGGCGGGCACCCGAGCAGGACCGCGCAGGAGACGCTCACCCAGATCGCCGCGTTGCCAGGTGAGCACCACTTCGAGACGTACATGTCGCTGACCTGCCAGAACTGCCCTGACGTGGTCCAGGCGCTCAACCTCATCAGCATCGTCAACCCGAAGATCACCCATGTCGCCATCGAGGGTGGCGCCTTCCAGGACGAGATCGAGGCCCGCAAGGTTCTCGCGGTCCCGACGGTCTACATGGACGGCGAGCTCTTCGGCCAAGGGCGGATGTCGCTGGAGGAGATCGTCGGCAAGCTCGACAGTGGGGCATCCGCCCGCGACGCGGCTCGCCTCTCCGCCCTCGACCCGTATGACGTCCTCGTCGTCGGTGGCGGGCCGGCCGGCGCGGCCGCAGCGATCTACGCTGCGCGCAAGGGCATTCGCACCGGGGTCGTCGCCGAGCGCTTCGGCGGCCAGGTGCTCGACACCATGGCGATCGAGAACCTCGTCTCGGTCATCCACACCGAGGGCCCTCAGCTCGCCTCCGCACTCGAGGCGCATGTCGCCGAGTACGGCGTCGACGTCCACAAGACCCAGCGGGCGATGGGCCTGACCGCGGCGTCCGAGCCGGGCGGCCTGACCGAGCTGGCTCTTGAGGGCGGCGGCACCCTCAAGGCGCGCACGCTGATCCTCACCACCGGGGCCCGGTGGCGGACCATGGGTGTCCCGGGCGAGGAGGAGTACCGCAACAAGGGGGTCACCTTCTGCCCGCACTGCGACGGCCCGCTGTTCAAGGGCAAGCGCGTCGCGGTCATCGGCGGCGGCAACTCCGGCATCGAGGCGGCCATCGACCTCGCCGGCGTCGTGGGCCACGTCACCGTCGTCGAGTTCCTGGATGAGCTGCGCGCCGACGCCGTGCTCCAGCGCAAGCTCCACAGCCTGCCGAATGTCGACGTCATCCTCAGCGCCCGAACCACCGAGGTCCACGGCGACGGCTCGCAGGTCACCGGTTTGTCGTACGAGAACCGCACCGACGGGTCGATGCACCAGCTCGACCTCGACGGGATCTTCGTCCAGATCGGCCTGCTCCCCAACACCGAGTGGCTCGCCGGAGCGGTCGAGGTGAGCCAACGCAAGGAGGTCGTCATCGACGCTCGCGGGGCCACCTCGGTGCCGGGCATCTTCGCCGCCGGCGACTGCACGACCGTGCCCTACAAGCAGATCGTCATCGCCATGGGCGCCGGAGCGACCGCAGCACTGAGTGCCTTCGACCACCTCATCCGCACGTCGGCACCCGCCGAGCACGCCGCCGCGTCCGTCTGACACCCGCCCCCGGCGCTCGTATGCCGGACCGGCATACGCCCGGGAGGGCCTCATGAACCTCCGAGACCTCGAGTACTTCGTGGCCCTCGCCGAGCACCGGCACTTCGGCCGTGCCGCGGCCGCGTGTTACGTCAGCCAACCGACGCTGTCGACCCAGGTGAGGAAGCTCGAGGCCGAGCTCGGGCTGCAGCTGATCGAGCGCAGCCCACGCCAGGTCATGCTCACGGCTGCGGGAGAGCTCGTCGTCGGGCGGGCCCGGGTGATCCTTGCCGAGGTCCAGGACATCCGCGGGATCGCGCGGCAGGCGGCCGACCCCCGGTCCGGGTCGCTGCGGCTGGGCATCTTTCCCACCCTGGGGCCCTACCTGCTGCCGCACATTGTCGGGCCGGTCCACCAACGGTTCCCCGACCTCGAGCTGCTCCTCGTCGAGGAGAAGACCGACGACCTGCATGAGCTGCTGCGGGCCGGGCGCCTCGACGTGGCGATCCTCGCGCTGCCGGTCCACGACGAGAGCCTGCACGCCGAGCCGCTGTTCCGGGAGGAGTTCGTCCTCGCGGTCCCGGCCGATCACGCGCTGGCCGGTGCCGACGGCGTGCCGACGACGGTGCTGCGCGACCACCCCGTGCTCCTGCTCAGCGAAGGGCACTGTCTGCGGGACCAGGCCCTGGAGGTTTGCCACCTCGTCGCCGCCGCCGAACGGGACGGCTTCCAGGCGACCAGCCTCGAGACCCTGCGGCACATGGTGTCCGCTGGGGTCGGCATCACGCTGCTGCCCGAACTGTCGGTCGCACCTCCAGTGCCCGCCTCGCCCGACCTGGCGCTGGTCCGGTTCGAGTCGCCGGCGCCATACCGCGATATCGCCGCATTCTGGAGACGAACCAGTGTGTATGGCGACCTGCTCCCCGAGCTGGTCGAGGTACTCCGAGCCGCGGCACTCCCGCTGCGGAACGCTAAGGAGGCCCGGGGAGACCGGCCGTAGCATTCGTCTGGCGACAACCACGGCCGGCCCCGTCCCAGCGCAACTCAGATGACCCCATCCCCTGCCCGGGGTCATCCGAGGACGCTCGCCGACCGCGACCTCCCCAAGATCCGGTCCGCGCGACGAGGCCAGTGTCCTCCGGACTTGGGACATGCGAAACCCGCGCCAGGCGGCAACTTTCCATGTGAACGGTCTCCCTCCGTGAATGCGGTGCGCTAGTGTGAACGGCGGGGACCTACGTGAACGTTCACAACAGGAGATGCGGTGACCGATCCGGACTACGACCACTTCCACGCGCTCTTGCGCATCGCGATCCGGGAACGCGGTCTCTCCCTTGAAAGCATCCAACGGCGGTTGAGCCTGCAGGGACTCAACGTGGGGCGGAGCACCCTCAGCTACTGGCAGAACGGCCGCCGCCGGCCCACAACTGGGGCATCGATGGCCGTGGTCCGTGCCCTCGAAGGCATCCTCCGCGTTCCCCCCGAGTCGCTCAGCCAGGCCCTGGCGTCGACCCCGCCAAAGGACCGGGCTCCGGTCCTGCAGATGTCAGCCCGGGGCATGGAGCTGGACCAGATGATCCAGGCCGCCGGCTGCGACGGGGCGCTGACCTCACTGGAGACGACCGCCTTCGTCGACCTCGTCAGCGTCGGGATCGACGGTGACATCACCCGGACGATGAGCTTGCACACCGTGCGGGCGCTGGCGGAGATGGAGCGCTATCCCGCGATCTTCGGTGGCGAGACCGGGGGATCGGCCTCGAAGATCCGACACGAGGCGTTGAGCGGGTGCCGGATCGGCCGAGTCGTGCGCGACGAGCAAAGCAATGTCTGCGTCAGCGAGCTCGTCCTGGACCGCAAGCTGGCCCGCGGCGAGACCCACCTGATGCAGTTCCTCGCCCACGACGAGAACCACATCCCGGTCAACACCATCTTCAAGCTCGTCGTCACCCCGCCGGCGCTCCTGGCGCTGGAGGTGAGCTTCCACGCCGACAAGCTGCCGGTCAGCATCGAGGAGTTCGAGAAGACGACCGAGGACGGTCCCGACACCTTCGTCCGCGTCCGCACTCTCGGCGTCGACTCGCGGGTCGCCCTGATCCGGGAGCGGGCCCGGCGGGGCCTGGTCGGCTTCCGGTGGACCTACGCGTCCTCGCTGTCCACGACATAGGGTCTGGTTCATGCCGGACGTGACGATCCTCCACAATCCCCGCTGCTCGAACTCGCGGCGGGCTCTCGAGGCCTGCAGCATCGCCGGGGTCGAGCTCGAGGTCGTGCGCTATCTCGACGAGCCGCTCTCCCACGACGCCCTTCGCGAGCTGCTCACGATCCTCTCGGACCCACCCTCGGCGCTGGTTCGGCGCGATCCGCTCTTTCGCGAGCTGGGCCTGCGCGACGCGGATGTCCAGACCGCCGAGCAGGTCGCCGCCGTCCTCGCCGCGCATCCGTCGCTGATGCAACGGCCAGTCCTCCAGCGTGGCGGGGAAGCGATCATTGGCCGACCCCCGGAGCGGGTCGCGGCGTTCCTCGCCTGAGACGCGCTCGTTCCTCGTCCGAGACGCGCTCGTTCCTCGTCTCAGACGCGCTCGTCCTCGTCTGGGACACCACGGCGGCCCGCCGACTCTCGTCGGCGGGCCGCCGTGGCTGATCGCGGCTGGGCGCGCGGCAGTGGCCTACTTCTTGCGCCGCCCCGCGCCCTTGTCCGCCTTGCCCTTGACCTTCGCCGCCTTGGCCTTGTCGGTCGCCTTGGGACTCTTGGCCGCCTTCGACGGCGCCGGCTTCCCGGCCTTAGCCTCCTTGGCCGGCTTGCTGTCCTTGGCCGGCTTCGCCGCAGCGGCGGGCTTGGCCACCTTCGTGGGTGCCGGTGCCTCCACGGCGGGGGGCGCAGCCTCGGCCGCGGCCGCTGGCTTGGCGGCCTTGCGGCTGCTCGTGGAACGGGCGCTCGGTGTGGGGGCAGCGGGGGCTGGCTTGCTCGCTGCCCGGCGCGTGGCCGGGCGTGTGGTGCGGGCCCGTGCGGCCGGCGTGGCGGCAGCCCCGGCCGCCGCCGACCCGCCGTCGAGCGCGTCGGCAAGAGCACCGGCGGAGGCGCGTGCGGCGCCGCTGGTCACCGAGAGCAGCCGACGGGCCGCGCGCTCGCTCTGCGCAACCGCGTCCCCGGCTGCCGTGCCGAAGCCGACGACGAGGGCCTGGAGGTCGTGGGCGGCCTCCCTGGCGGAGCCCGTGACAGAGAACTCCCCGGCCGACATACCCTCGTCGATCACCCGTTCGGCGAGGGCGACCCAGGTGGCGAGCACCTCGCGGCTCTCCTCGGCCAGCGAGGTGTCCCGGGCCGCGGCGCGGAGGTACTCCACCCACATGGTCGCGCTGTCCGAGGTCCCGGCAATGAGCGCCCGGACCTGGCCCCAAGGGCGCCGCTGTGCGGCCACCGCGGCGGAGGCGGAGTCCAGCGCGCTGCGGACGCCATGCGAAAGAGCTTCGCGCCGGAGCTGCTCGAGGTTGGGGAAGTAGTGCTGGAGACTGGCCACGGGCACGCCCGCGCCGTCTGACACGTCGCTATAACGCAGCGACTCGAATCCGCGCGCGGACAGGGCCCGGGCGGCAGCGGCGAGAAGAGTCTCTCGCCGATGGAGCGGCGGGCGGCCGCGTCGAGACGTCGGTGTGGTCGACACGAGCCGGAGTCTAGCGGCAGGGGTGGCAAATCAATAGGTTCCGGACACGACAATGTCCCAGACCGACGAATCTCATCCACTGAACCTTTGTTCGCCACTGGATTCGGTTCGGCATACGAAGAATCGTCGACGTTCTGTCGTGCGGACTGTTTTGGCCTCCACGGTGCTGCCTGGCAGTGGCGGGCCGTCGGCTGAGGGGAGCCCCGCGGCGACGACGTACATTGGCGGTATGCACCTGCTTCTCGTCCGGCACGGTCGGACGGCCGCGAACGTTGATTTCCTGCTCGACACGGCACACCCGGGGTCGCCGCTCGACGCGCAGGGCCTGGCCCAGGCGCAGGCCCTCGTGACCCGGCTGGCCGGTGAGCCCATCGAGGCGATCTTCACCTCGGACCACACCCGGGCTCGGCAGACGGCAGCACCGCTGGCGGCCTCGCGTGGGCTTTCGGCGGTGCTCCATCCGGGGCTGCGGGAGGTGCAGGCCGGTGACCTCGAGATGGGCGTGGACTGGGTCCCCTATGTCGAGGTGCTCGCCGCGTGGCATCACGACGCCACCGTGCGGATGCCCGGCAGCGAGTCCGGGATCGAGTTCCTTGCTCGGTATGACGCCGCGATCAGCGACCTCGCGGCGACCGGCGCCGAGCGCGCCGTCGTCGTCAGCCATGGCGCGGCCATCCGGGTCTGGGCGGCAGCGCGGTGCGCGAACCTCACCCGCGAGTTCCTCACCCGGGCCCACGTGCCCAACACCGGGGTCATTCGGGTCATCGGATCGGTTTACGACGGCTGGCAGGTCGAGTCCTGGGACGACCTCCCCCTCCCCCCAGTTGCAAAGACACACCTTTAGAACGCGTCTAAAGGTGTGTCTTTGAAGATTTGGGGGGAGTTATCCACAGGGGCGAAGGCCGTGACCGCGAGGACGAGCTCTCCGGAGTCGTCGCAGGCGTCGAGATCGACCAGCGCCGTGAGCCGCCAGTCCCGGTCGCCGTTGGGGTCGTCGAGGACCTGCTGGACGAGCCAGATACGGCGTTGACCCTCGCCGACGCCGTGGTCGGACGGATCTTCGGAGGGATAGTCGGAGGGGTAGGGGTAGTCGGCGTGGCGGACAGCGTCCGGGGCTGCGTCCGAGGCCTGGGCGGCGCTGCCGGCGCGGATGTCGAGCAGCTCCGGCCCTCGGGCGTCAGGGCCGATCCCCACGTCGGCATACTCGGCGAAGTAGGCCGCACCCGCCTCTGCCCACTCGTCGGCGGTGAGCGCCTGGACACCGAGCACGGACCCGTCGCTCGACAGGGCGGGGCTCGACACGTCGAGGTCCGCCAGGTCGTCCCAGCGCTGCCGCGCCACGAGCTCGACGCGCCGCCACATCGCCGTCCGCACCATTACCCGCAGCGCTCGAGGGTTCGCCGACAGCGCACGCGCGGCATCTCCGGGACGCGGCGTGTCGAGCCGGTCGAGGGCTCCCGCCCCGGCGCTACCCCCGCCGCTCGGAGCCCCCGGGGCGTCATACGAGCTCGTGAGTTCTTCCCACTCCTCCAGCAGGCTGGAGTCGGTTTGCCGTACGACTTCTCCGAGCCACTCGACGAGGTCGTCCAGCTCGGGGGTCCGAGCGGTCGCCGGCACACTGTGCCGCAGCGCCCGGTAGGCGTCGCTGAGGTAGCGGAGCACGATGCCCTCACCCCGCGCGAGCCGGTAGAACGCGACGAAGTCGCCGAAGGTCATGGCCCGCTCGTACAGGTCCCGGACGACGGACTTCGGCGAGAGGTCGCCCTCGCGCACCCATGGGTGAGTGCGCTGGTAGGCCAGGAAGGCGGTCTCGAGCAGCTCGGCCAGCGGCTTGGGCCAGGTGACCTCCTCGAGCAGCTCCATCCTCTCGTCGTACTCAATGCCGTCGGCCTTCATCGCCGCGACCGCCTCGCCGCGCGCGAGGAACCGCTGCGCCATGAGCACCGGCCGGGGGTCCTCCAGGGTCGCCTCCACGACACTCACCACGTCGAGCGGGTATGACGGCGCCAGGGTGTCGAGCAGGTCGAAGGCGGCCACGGCGAAGGCCGACAGCGGCTGGTTGAGGGCGAACCCCTGCTGGAGGTCGGCGACGACCCGAACGGTGCGCCCGGTGGGGTCGGGTTCCGGACGCTTCTCGACGATCCCCGCAACGACCAGCGACCGGTAGATCTCGATGGCGCGCAGCTGGAGTCTTACCTGGCGCCGACGATCCTCGTGGTTGTCGGTGAGCAGCGCCCGCATGGCACGGACCGGGTCACCCGGGGCCTCGATGATATTGAGGACCATCGCATGGCTGACCTGCATCCGAGACTGCAGCGGCTCCGGCGGCGCGGCAACGAGGCGCTCGAACTGCTCCTCGGTCCAGGCGACGAAGCCCGCCGGAGCCGGTTTGCGCTGGACCCGGCGGCGCGCCTTGGGGTCGTCCCCGGCCTTGGCGAGGGCGCGGTGGTTCTCGATGACGTGCTCCGGGGCCTGGACCACCACCGTCCCGGCGGTGTCGAAGCCCGCCCGGCCCGCACGTCCGGCGATCTGGTGGAACTCTCGGGCCTTGAGCAGGCGCTGGCGGGAGCCGTCATACTTCGCCAGGCCGGTGAGCAGGACGGTGCGGATGGGGACATTGATGCCCACCCCAAGGGTGTCGGTGCCGCAGATGACCTTGAGCAGACCCTGCTGGGCGAGCTGCTCGACCAGGCGGCGGTACTTGGGGAGCATCCCGGCGTGGTGGACCCCGATGCCGTGCCGGACCAGCCGGTTGAGGGTGGCTCCGAAGCCGCGGGCGAACCGGAAGCCGCGCAGCTCCTCGGCGATGGCGTCGCGTTCGGCCCGGGTGGCGACGGTGATGCTCGTCAGCGCCTGGGCGCGCTCGAGCGCCGCGGCCTGGGTGAAGTGGACGACATACACCGGCGCCTGACGGGTGGCGAGCAGCTCGTCGAGGGTCTCGTGGACCGGGGTCATCGCCCAGTGGTAGCTGAGCGGGATGGGCCGCTCACCGCGGTCGATCACCGCAGTCGGGCGGCCGGTGCGGCGGGTGAGGTCGTCGCGGAAGAAGCTCGCGTCGCCGAGGGTTGCCGACATGAGGAGGAACTGCGCGCGCGGAAGCCGGAGCAGCGGGACCTGCCAGGCCCAGCCGCGGTCCGGCTCGGCGTAGAAGTGGAACTCGTCCATGACGACCTGGCCGATGTCGGAGTCCGGTCCCTCGCGTAGCGCCTGGTTCGCGAGGACCTCTGCGGTGCAGCAGATGAGCCTCGCGGTGGGGTTGACCGCGGCGTCTCCGGTGAGCATGCCGACGTTCTCGGCCCCGAAGGCGTCGCAGAGGGCGAAGAACTTCTCACTGACGAGAGCCTTGATCGGGGCGGTGTAGAAGGTGCGCTCACCGCGGGCCAGGGCCATCGCGTGGGCACCCATCGCGACGAGTGACTTCCCGGACCCGGTTGGCGTACCGAGAATGACATTGGCGCCGGTGGCCAGCTCGATCAACGCCTCGTCCTGCGCCGGGTACAGGCTCAGTCCGTTCTCAGTCACCCAACCGAGAAACTCTTCGTATGCCGCATCGGCGCCGGCGTCCGGGGAGAGCGCGGCGAGCCGGGCCTGGAGCGTCATACGGTCAGTCGTCGTCGACCGTGAAGCGGTGCAGGAAGGTCAGGCCGACCCCGACGAAGAGCGAGGCCGTGCTCATGCCCATGATTGTCAGGCCGAGGAGCGACTTCGACGGACCGCCGGTGGCGATGATGACGATGCCGACCAGGGCGACGACGATCCCGACCCCGATGAGCACTTTGGCGACCACCTGGCAAGTATCCACCCCGCATCTGTGGATAACCCCCTCCACCCCCTCAAAGACACACCTTTAGAAGGGTTCTAAAGGTGTGTCTTTGAGGGGTGGGGGTGTGGATATCAGGGCCTCGCGCATTCGGAGCGCTGGGCGTCGGTGAACACCAGCAGCGGGCGGACCTCCTCGCGGGGCAGGCCCGACGCCGCCGCCGCCCTCGCCGCAGCCACCACCCCAGACGCGGCGGCGATCGCCGCACGCACCCGGCCCCGCTCGAAGGTCATCGACCGCTCGCGCGGCACCCCGATGCCCCCGCCGACCGCCACCGCGTCCTGGTCGCCGCCCAGATAGAGGAATTCCCACGAGTACGTCGAGCTCTGCTGCTCGACCAGCCCGCGCACCGCATCCTGCGCCCACACGGTCGAGGTGTTCTCCATGCCGTCGGTCACCATGACGACGATGACCGTCCCGGGCCGCTCGTGCTCCGGCAGCGACGCCAGCCGCTCGCCCGCCGCCGTGACAAAGACCCCGACGGCGTCGAAGAGCGCCGTCATCCCGCGCGGTTCGAGGTGCAACGGGGGCACCTCGGCAACCGGCCGGTTGACGTAGACCTCCTCGTACCGCGAGTCGAACTGCGCCAGCGTCATCGCGCACTCGCCCGGGGCGCGCCGTTGCTCCGCGACGAAGGCGTCGAGGGCCGCCTCGGCATCGGCCTTGATCGCCTGCATCGACCCGGACCGGTCGAGGAGGACATAGAGGTGGGTGAGCGTGGGATTGGTCATCGCCGGAAAGGTTAGTCGTCCGCGCGCAGCCCCAGCAGCCGCCGGACCACCGGCCGAAGCTCGCTCTCATGCGCAAGTCGGTCCCGGTCGGAGGGCGACGGTGGCGTGCGCACCCGCAGTAGCCGCCCCAGCCGTTCGCGCAAGGCGCGGCGCTGGTATGGCGTGCCGACCGCCCCGCCGGACAGCAGCGCCCCCGCCGCCGGGCTGGTCTCGAGCTCGGTCAGGGCACCCCGCACGTCCGGAGCACCCTCCAGCCCGAGGTCGGACCACTGGACCGGCGGAACCTCACCGCCCCCAGCGCCGGGCGTCTCGACCACGGCGACGAAGGTCTGCGCCGTGGCGACCTCCCGGAAGTCGTAGGCGAAGTCCACCCCGGCCTCCTGGCAGCGCCAGGACAGCTCCGGATGGTCCCGGGAGTGGATCGAGACGAGGATGATGACCGGCGCCGGCACCGGGTCCAGGCCCGCACAGACGGCCCGGATGTGCGCTGCCACCCGCGGCCCCACGAACCGGTCGGGCACCGCGGCCGCGCCGAAGCCCGCAGGTGAGCTCCCGTCGTCGCGTCCGTCCAGGACGATCCGGTCGTATGCCGGCCACGGCTCCGTCGCCGCCAGGGCCTCGTCGAAGGCGTAGGTGTCGACCTCGTGCCCGGCCCGGAGCAGCCAGAACGCCCGACCGTCACGGACGTCGGGCCGGTCGTCGACGACGGCGATCCTCATGGGCGGTGGGGCACTCCCTCAGGGCGGGCTCTGGTGCGCCTCCAACTGTTGCAGCAAGGCCCCCGACTCCGCGAGCGCGGCGCCCGCGGCGGATCGGACCTGCCGGTCTGTCACGTCCGCGACCAGCGCGGCGGCGTCAGCAACCTCCTGCCGCAGAGCGGCCACCTCGGCGGCCACCGCATCGGCATACGCCTGCGCACTGCTGGCGCGCAGCCGCGCAACCCAGCGGTCGAACAGCTGCTGGCCCACCCCTAGGGTCATCCGGTCGTAGAGGATCATCCCGAGCATCACCGCGAGTGGAACGCAGAGGTCGACCAGCATCTGACGGACTGGAGGCACTCCGAGCGGGTTGCTCGAGGCATAGCGGACATAGGCGCTGACGACGAGAGGCACCGACAGCCATCGAACCGGCCGGGACAGGAAGCGCCACGTGCCGCCGGTGATCGCCAGCGTCCCCGTGAACGCGCCCAGGGCCGGCACCTGCAGCGTGCCGTCCGGCAGCACCCAGCGCAGCGACGTATGCCAGGTGACCCAGATGGCCACCGGAACGGCGAGCACGCCGATGGCCCAGACCACCGGAGCCATGACGCGCGGTCGACGGCGTAGCCGCCACCACGCCGAGCCGGCCGCCACGCCGATACCCGCAGCCACCGCGAGGACCGGCCCGACCGGGACAGCGCTATAGGTCGGGCTGGCCATCGAGAGGATCGAGACGCTTGCCACGACAATCGAGAGCGGGACGAAGGGCAGCTCGCGACCAAGCGCCCCGGGCACGTGCAGGGCGTGCGGACCGACATGGGCGCGGACCTCCCCGGTGAGCGGGTCGGCATACTCGACGTCGACGGTGTGCGCACCGGTGAGCGGCAGCCGGGCGAGCTGGTCGACCAGGGAGCGTGCCTGTGCCGAGGTGAGCACCGCCATGGCGTCGGCGTCGCGGGCGCGCAGGTGGAGGTGGTCCGCGACCGCGGCCCGGGTACGCCGCTGGGCGGCCGAGAACTGCTGGAGGACGTCGACCAGGTAGCGGGCGCGCTCGCGGGTCTGGGCGGTCAGCTCCTCGCGGGAGGCCTGGAAGGCCCAGCGGCGTTCCCTCGCCCGGTCACCGAGCGCCGCCTCGAGGAGGAACCAGGCGCGGTGCAACGCCTCGGCCGCGGACCCACCGGCGCCGAGAAGGACCTCGTTGCGGGCCTGGAGCCGCGCGAAGCTCAACGAGGCGTCCTGCTCGTCGAGGAACCTGGCCCGCTCCTGCTCGACGGTGCGCTGGAAGATCGCGTAGGCACCGAGCCCGATGGCGCTGAAGATGGCGAGGAAGAAGGCGGGGTCGAGCGGGTCGGGAGGCAGCCCCCGGGCCATCCGGGCCACCGAGGCAAGGGCGACTCCGCCGACCGTGACCGTCGCCAGCATGAGGTAGTTCGACAGCGCTGCCGCCTCGATGGCCAGGGGCAACAGGAGCATCGCCGCCGTGGTGTACGGCCGACCCGGCGGCATCGAGGCGGCCCAGCCCGCCATGAGGGCGAGGTCGACCGGCAGCCGCAGCCGGTAGTAGCCCCGGCCGGTCCGGCGCATCGCGGTGAAGACCCCGAAGTCCCAGGCGATCATCGCGGCGACGACCGCCGTCCGGCCGGGCTCCCCGAGCGTCCACCCGCTCGGGGCGATGAACTGCGCGAGGTAGAGCTGCCAGCGGGCGAAGAGCACCGCGGCCGGTCGGGCCGTTCTCAGGGCGAGGAGCTGGGCCGAGCGACCCTCGCCACCGGCTCGGCCAGGCCTGGGCTGCACAGGGACATCGTGTCGGCCCGGAGTCGCAATTTCACCCCCTGGCGGTTGCGAGTCCTGCTGGTGCGTCATGGTGGTGTGGCGGGAGCGGCCCGAGCCCCCAAGCGGGCCGCTCCTGTCACGCGGTGGGTGCCCGAGCCAGGGGGTTCGGGCACCCGCCGCGCGCGACGGTTGTTCTCGGGAGGCGAAGGCCGGGTTTCCGCGGAAGCGAAGGCCGGCTTTCCGGAGGAGGCGAGGGCCGGGTTTCCGGATCGGCCCACCTTCCGGGGACACTGTCGGTATGCCGATCCCGCCCGGAGACTACGAGCTCCTCCCCGAGCACGCGACCCTGACGGTGTTCACCGGCCGAGAGGGGATGGCCGCCTCCGTCGGGCACGACCTCACCCTCGAGGTAGGGCACTGGACCGCAGCGGTCCACATCGACGAGGACCTCGCGGCCTGCACGCTCGCCGTGACGGCCGACCTCAGCACCCTCGAGGTGGTCGAAGGCATCGGCGGCGCGATGCCCCTGACCAGCGACAATATCGCCGACATCGAGAAGAACGCCCGGAAGGCGCTCGCCGTCGACCGTTACCCAGCGCTCACCTTCACCTCGACCTCGGTGACCGGCACGTGGGATGCCGCGACGATCCACGGCGAGCTGACCCTGCACGGTCAGACCGCCCCGCAGGACCTCGCCCTCAACCGGGTCGGCCGGGTCGGCGACGACCAGTGGCGGGTCAGCGGCGAGGTGGTTCAGAGCCGGTTCGGCATCAAGCCGTTCACGGCCTTCCTCGGAGCGCTCAAGGTCAAGGACGAGGTCCGCTTCGAGGTCGTCGCTGCCTTCGGCGAGGCCTCGGGCTCCTGACGGGCGGCGTCAGTCGACGAAGGTGACGGCGAGCGAGATCGGTACGGCGGCGAGCGCCTTGCTCACCGGGCAACCGGTCTTCGCCGCCTCGGCCGCAGTCTGGAAGCCCTCGGCGTCCAGCCCGGGCACCCGCCCCACGACAGCCAGCGCGATCTGGGTGATCCCGGTTCCCGGTACGAAAGTCACCTCGGCAGAGGTGTCGATCGACGTGGCCGGCGTTCCGGCACCGGCGAGCCCGTGCGAGAGCGCCATCGAGTAGCACGTCGCGTGCGCCGCGGCGATGAGCTCCTCGGGTGAGGTGCGCCCATTGGGTTCCTCGGCCCGGGACGGCCAGGTCACGGGGTGGGTGCCCAGGCCCGAGGAGTCAAAGGTCACCTCGCCCGCGCCCTGCATGAGCGAACCTTCCCAATGCGCGGACGCCATACGAGTAGTGGCCACGAGTCCTCCTTGACGATCGACGGCGACGAACCGGTTGCCCTTCACCCTGCCGCGCCGCGCCGCGTCACACAACCCCGGTCCTCCCCCGCCGCGGCCCGCGGAACGCCCCTCGGGAGCGCCGCGCAGGACAGTGGAACGTGCAGTAGCGCCCGTGGCCGGGTGTTTTGCCCCGGTATGTCGCCCCGCGGCGCGACTACTGCACGTTTCGATGCCTCGCGGCAGCCGGGAAAGGGGACCCGAGACCCCCGACCACGAGGCAGCGGCAGACCGTCAGCCCTCAGAGCGCGAGCTCGAGCAGCTCGACCAGGTGCAGCACCCGCACGGGCAGCTTCGCCCGCCGCACCCCGGAGGCCAGCTGGCGGGTGCAGACGACGTTGAGTGAGACGAGGTAGTCCAGCCCCAGGTCGCGGGCCTGGGTCAGCGTAGGGTCGAGGACTGCGCGGGACATTTCCGGCTGAAGCATCGAATAGGTCCCCGCGCCACCGCAGCACACCCCGGCCGAGGGCAGCTCGACGAGCTCGGCCACCCGACCGACCAGCGCCCGGGACTGCGCGAAGACGCCGAGGCCGTTGCGCAGCTGGCACGAGTCCTTGACCCCCACCCGCGCCGGACGACCGTCGACGAGGATCGGGCGCAGCGGCGGCATACTCGCGGGGTTCTCGTCCCAGCGGCTCAGCAGGAACTCGCCGACCTCCTTGACCCGGTCGTGCCCGAGCTGGTGGGCGAGGTACGCCGCGCACCCGCCCGAGGTCGACACGATGGTGCCGGGCATCCGCTCCCCGAGCCGCTGGGCCATCTCGGCCGCCTCCCGGGAGCCGCCGTTGTGGGCGTGCAGCGCACCACAGCAGCCCTGACCCTCGGGCACGTCGGCGTCCGGGATGAGCCGCAGCGCCGCCCGGCTCACCTTGGGGTAGAGCGAGCGTTCGAGGCAGCCGAGCATGAGGTGCGGCCGGTCCGGCTCGGGTGCACCGGTGGTGCGGGCGGCGCCCCGCAGCAGCCCGCCGACCGCCAGCGCCGGGGTGACCCGCACGCCCGCACGCAGCGCACCGGCGATCGGCGGGGTATGCCGCCCCCGCCACTGGTGGTCGCGCCACTGTTCGAGCAGCTCGCCGTACTTGACCCCCGCGGGGCACACCGTCTCGCAGGCCCGACAGCCCAGGCAGAGCCCGGCCTGGTGCTGCAGGGTGGGGTCGTCCTCGTCGAGGCGGCCCTCCTCGAGGGCCCGCATGAGGGTGATCCGGCCGCGCGGTGAGGAGTTCTCCAGCTTGGTCTGCGCGTAGGTCGGGCAGACCGGCAGGCAGAAGCCGCAGGAGATGCACGCCGACAGCACGGTGGGGTCGAAGATCCCCGCGCGGTATGCCGCCGCGGCGCTCGCGCCCGGCTCCGCCGGGATAGGCGCTGTCGCGGAGTGGCCCGGGCCGGTCATGACCCGAGCTTCCCGGGGTTGAGGATCCCGGCCGGGTCGAAGGCGGCCTTGAGCCGGCGCAGCAGGGCCATCTGGTCCGCACCGAGGCGGGCCTGGAGGTAGCCCCGCTTCGCCGCGCCGACGCCGTGCTCCCCGGTGATGGTCCCGCCGAGGTCCATCGCCGCGGCGAAGATCTCGCCGAAGGCCGCTTCGGCCCGGTGGCGCACGTCGCCGTCTGCGGGGTCGAAGACGATCGTCGGGTGGAGGTTGCCGTCGCCGGCGTGACCGAAGGTGGCGCAGACGACCTGGTGCCGGGCGCTGATCGCCTCGATCCGGTCGACCATCTCGGCGATCTTCGGCCGCGGGACGGTGGCGTCCTCGAGGAGCGTGATCGGGGCGAGCCGGGCCAGCGCCGGCAGCGAGCAGCGCCGCGCGGTGAGCAACGCCTCGGACTCGGCGACATCGCGGGCCATGGTGACCCCGCGCGCACCGACCCGTTCGCAGGTTGCAGCCATGATGCCCAGCGACCGCTCGACCGCCTCCGGCGTGCCGTCGTCGCCGAAGAGGAGCAGGGCGCCGGCTTGGCGGTCCAGGCCGAGGTGGGCGAAGTCCTCGACGGCGTTGACGCAGCGGTTGTCGAGGAACTCCAAGGTCGCCGGGACCAGCCCGTCGCGGATGACGCCCGCGACCGCCCGGCCCGCGTCGGACAGGGAGTCGAAGTAGGCGACGCCCGTTCTCGCGACCGCCGGCATGGGCAGCAACGCCACCGTGACCTCGGTGATCACCGCGAGGGTGCCCTCGGAGCCGGTGAGCAGCCGGGTGAGGTCATAGCCCGCGACGTCCTTCCACAGTCGGCCGCCGGTGCGGATCACCTCGCCGGTGGGCAGCACCGCCTCGAGGCCCAGGACGTAGTTGCGCGTGACGCCATACTTGAGGCCGCGCAGCCCACCCGCGCACATGGCGACATTCCCGCCGACCGTGGCGACCGTGCGGCTGCCCGGGTCGGGGGCGTAGAGCAGGCCCTGCAACGCTGCGGTGTCGGCGAGCTCGGCGGTGGTGACGCCGGGCTCGACGACGGCGAGCAGCTCGTCGGCGCTGATCTCCTTGATGGCGGTCATCCGGGTGAGGACCATGACGATCCCGCCGCGCTCGGCGACGGTGGCAGCGGCAAGGTTGGAGCCGGCCCCGCGAGGAACCACCGGTATGCCGCGCTCCGTCGCCAGGCGGAGGATCGCGCTGACCTCGGAGGTCGTCGCCGGGAGCACGACCGCGTCAGGCCGGGCGCGGAACAGCGGAGTGGCGTCCCGGGAGTACGGCTCGACGTCCCCGTCGGTGAGCAGGACGTGGCTGTCACCGACGATCCGGCGCAGCTGGGCCACGGTGTCCGGGTCGAGGTGCGCCGCGCGCGGGCCGCTCGATGCGGCGTTCACGGCAGCATCCACGAGAGCACGGTCGACTGGAGGTAGACCAGGACGCACAGGAAGAGGAGCAGGCCAAGGCTCCACGGGAGCATCGTCCGGAGGATGACCGACTCCTTTCCGTCCAGCTTCACCGAGCTCGCTGCGATGGTGAGATTCTGCGGCGAGACCATCTTCCCCACCACCCCGCCGGTGGTGTTCGCGGAGACGAGCAGGGTCGGGTCGATGCCCGCCTTGGCACCGGCGGTGGCCTGCAGCTTGGCGAAGAGCGCGTTGGCGCTGGTGTCGGAGCCGGTGACCGCGGTGCCGAACCAGCCCAGGACCGGGGAAAGGAAGGCGAAGAAGGCGCCGGTGCCGGCAACCCAGGTGCCGATGGTGATGGTCTGGCCGGAGAGGTTCATGACATAGGCCAGGGCGAGCACCGAGGCGACCGTGAGGATGGCGGTCTTCAGCTTGCGGACGGTGTCGAGGAAGTCCTTGGCCGCGGTGCTCGCCGAGACCCGGTAGACGAGCGCGACGATGATGCCGCAGATGAGCAGCAAGGTCCCGGGGCTGGACAGCCAGGGGAGGGTGTAGACCGTGGCTCCGACCGGCTTGCCGTTGGCGCCCAGGACGTGCCCGTCCAGGCCCGGCCAGGCGATCTTGACGTCGGTGCCGAAGTCGATCTGCGCGCCCGCGGCGTTCTTCACCGCGGGGTTGCCGACGAGGAAGTTCTTGATCGGCGTGACGAGCTTGGAGGCGGAGAAGACCGCAACGACGAGCAGGTAGGGGAAGAGCCCCATCCAGACCCGGTGGGCGGTGAGCGGGCGAGGGACGTGGGCGGTGAAGGTTCCGGCGCCCATCTGGGCGTCCCGCTCGGCGGCAAGCCGGTCGCGAGCCTCGGCGGACCCGACCGGCTGCCAGAACCGCAGGAAGATGACGGCCCCGGCGAGCCCGGCGAGCGAGGCGACGATATCGGTGAGCTCGACGGAGATGTAGTTGGACGTGACGAACTGGGCCAGCGCGAAGCCGAGACCGGTGACCAGGGCGACCGGCCATACCTCGCGCAGCCCGCGCCGACCATCGACGATGAGAAGGAGCAAGAGGGGGACGAAGAGCGCGAGGATCGGCGCCTGGCGTCCGGTGACCGCCCCGATCTGGGCTGCCGGTATGCCGGTGAGGGCGCCGGCCGTGGTGATCGGGATGGCGATGGCGCCGAAGGCCACGGGTGCGGTGTTGGCGAGGAGGACGGTTCCGGCGGTGCGGAGGGGGGCGACACCGAGGGCGATGATCATCGTCGCGGTGATCGCCACCGGAGCACCGAAACCGGCGAGGGCCTCGAGCAGCCCACCGAAACAGAAGGCGATGAGCAGCGCCTGGATGCGGGGGTCGTCGCTGATCGAGTCGAAGACGTCCCGGAGGTCCTCGAAGCGCCCGCTCGTCACGGTGAGCTGGTAGAGCCAGATGGCGCACAGGACGATCCACATGATCGGAACGACGCCGAAGACACCGCCTTGGGTCCCCGCCAGCAGCGCGAGACCGACGGGCATGTGGTACGCCAGCACGGCGACGAGGATCGCCGCCGCCAGCCCGGAGAGCGCGGCGACATACGCCTTGGTCTTGAACACCCCGAGCAGGAGGAAGACGACGAGCAAGGGGACGATGCCGACGACCGCCGACGCCGCAAGGCTGTTGGCGACCGGGTCGAGCTTCTGGGTGAAGTCACCGTCCGCGAAAGGCATCTGGGCGGACGCGGGCGCACCCGGGAGGGAGGGCAGCTGGCTGAGAAGGGTGTCGAGCTGGCTGGGGAGGGAGTACAGCATCGTTGGTTGTCCTCTCATGTGGTCTGACCACAGCGATGTCATACAACGTAAGAGGACAGTGGTCAGGCCGCAAGGGTTGTCGTACCGTGGGACCCGATCAGGAGAGTCCGATGCGCCCGGCGGTCTCACCAGCGCGCCGAACGGATGACTGCAATGTCCGATTCCTCCGCCTGGCTTGTCGTCAACGGAAGCGCTGCGGGCCTGGACACGACGATGGAGGAGCCGTGAGCGCGCCCAAGGCACCTGCCGGTGTTCCCCCGAGTCAGCACACGGTGCTGCCCAAGACGCAGCGGTCGGCGCGTTCAGAGCGACAGGCAACGGACCGGCGGGAGTCCCCTCCGGCGGTGGCAACCGAACCCACCGAGGGGACTGCGCACACCGCGGCCGCGCCAGCCCCGGCTGCCGCGACGGGCTGGGAGCCGGTCGCCCGTCAGGCCACCTACGAGCTGGTCCTGGACCGCGTCCGCGAACAGCTCGCGGCGGGGCGGATCCGCGCAGGAGACCGCCTCCCCTCGGAACGCGAGCTCGCCGGGGCGCTCGGGGTCAGCCGGGTCGCGGTGCGTGAGGCGGTGGGCGTCCTCAAGGCCCTCGGCGTCGCGCGGACCGCCACCGGTTCAGGCCCCGACGCAGGGACCTTCCTCCACGCCGGTCCGGCCGACGCCCTGGCCCGGCTCATCGAGCTGCACGTCCTGCTCGCCTCCGTCGAGACCGCGGACGTGGTCCGGGCGCGGATCGCGCTGGAACGCGAGTCGGCACGTCTGGCCGCTGCCCACGCCCTCGCGCCCGACTGGGCGGCGATGCGGACTCACCTGGACGTCATGGCGGGTGAGCAGGTCACCGTCGCGGAGTTCAACGAGCACGACACGGCCTTCCACGTCGCCATCGCCCGGGCGAGTGGCAACCCACTGGTCACCGAGATGACGATCGCGCTGCGCCAGGCGATGCGGGGCACGCTGCTGGACCGGCTCAGCGCCCTGCCCGACTTCCGGGCCACCCAGCGGCGGCTCTGCCGCGAGCACGACGGCATCCACGACGCCCTCCGCGCCGGAGACGGCGCCTGGGCCGCCGACCTCGTCGAGGCGCACATCCACGACTTCTACGCCGACCTCACCGGCTGACTGTCGCTCGGCACGGACGAGTGGCCCAGCTCCCGACTCGGCCACGCCCACTCGGCCACGCCCACTAGCCCCACCAGAACGAGGCGGCGATGACGACATACAGGCCGATGAGGGTGGCGCCTTCGGCCCAGGTGGACTCCCCGTCAAAGGTGATGAACGCCGCGAGGATGACCGCGATCACCACGGCGACGACGAGCATCGGCGGGAAGACCAGCGTCAACGTGGCGAACCCGAAGACCTGGGAGAGGATGACGAGCAACGGCGCCAGGACCAGGGCGATCTGCATCGGGGAGTTGACGACGACCGAGAAGGCGTACTCCGAGCGGCCCGCCGCGGCGAGCTGGATACCGACGACATTCTCGATCGCGTTGCCGGCAATGGCGACGACGACCAGACCCGCGAAGGCCTCCGAGATGTGCAGCGCCGACATGGCCGGTTCCAGGGCGATGACGAACCAGTCCGAGACGAAGGCGGCCAGCGCCGCAGCGAGGGCGAGCAGGCCGACGGCAAGCCAGACCGGCCACCGTGGCGCCTCCTGGTGCATCTCGGCGGTCGGCTCGGCCGGTGTCGACCCGCGGCGCAAGGACGCGGGCAGAGTGACGACGAAGATGACGAGGAGAACCACCGAGACGAGGATCGACAGGGTGTTCTCGTGCGGCTCGGCCGGGGTGTGGACATAGAACGCGAGCGACGGCACGACCATGGCCGCCACCGAGAGCACCATGAGGACGATGATGCTGCGGGCCCGTTCGGAGTCCAGCCGTTGGGTGCCGTGCTTGAGGCCTCCGACGAGGAAGCACAGGCCCAGGACGAGGAGCAGGTTCGCCAGGATCGACCCGATGAGAGCGGCCTGGACCACCTTGACCAGCCCGGCCTTGAGCGCAAAGAGGGCGATGAACAGCTCCGGGAGGTTACCCAGCGCCGACTGGAGCACCCCGGTGGCGCCCGGCCCGAACCGGTCGCCGAGCTGCTCGACCGAGCGCCCGACGAGTGAGGCGAGCAAGGTGACGGCCACCGCGGAGCAGAGGAACGGCAGGACCGCGCCCGTGGGGACGAACCGGGTCACGCCCGCAAGCACGACCGCCACCGCGGCGCCGCCGAGGATGACCAGGTCCGAACGGGTGAACAGCTGTGGCGGTGCGGTGATCTGGGACGTCATACGCGGCATCCTGCCATCCGCAGGGCGAGCACACCGGTGGCGCGGGGCGCGCGTCGGCGCTGATCGGGGCCCGGCGTCGGCCACACTGGAGGGCAGCCGCAAACGCTGTGTGCCCCAGCCGACTGCGAAGAAGGACCGACGACGTGACGACTCAGGACCAGCCCGCCGAGGGCCCGTGGAGCTGGGATGGCCTGCCCGGCATACCGGCCTCCGCAGGCGCCCTCATCTTCGACTCAGCCGGACGACTGCTCATCCTCAAGCCGACATACAAGGCCGGCTGGACCATCCCCGGCGGGGTGATGGAGAACGACGGGGAGTCGCCCTGGCAGGCCTGCCAGCGCGAAGTGTGGGAGGAGACCGGCCTGCGGGTCACCCAGGGTCGGCTCGCCGCGGTCGACACTCGCCCGGCCCGGAGCAACCGTGCGTTGGGTCTGCGCTTCCTCTTCGACTGCGGCCGGTATGACGACCAGGTCCTCGCCGGCATCACCGTCCAGACCCTGGAGGTCAGCGAGTACCGCCTCGTCCCGCTGGCTGCGGCGCTCGAGCGGCTCCGCCCCCCGGTGCGGCGACGGGTGGCCGCGGCGGTGGCGTCGACGCAGTGCGTGTACCTCGAGGACGGCCGCCCGATCGAAGGCGTGACGGCCTAGACGCCTTCGGGCGGCGCGAGGCCCTGCGCCGCAACGGGGCCGGCGGGCGTGACCCCGATGGGGTTGCGGAGAGGTATCGCTCCGGCTTCGAAGACCGTGCGCGCCAAGGGCGCCAGCAGGTCGAGAACCTCCTGGGTCCGGGTCGGCCCCAGCGCCCGCCAGGGCTGCTCGGCCAGGTCGTCGGTGGCCGCCTCGATCGCCGCGCGCCCCGCCCGGCCGGCCGGGGTCACCTCGCCTCGAGCGTCGAGCCAGCCTCGGGACCTCAGCCCGTCGACGCCTTCGGTCCACTCGTCGGCGCTGACGTGTCGGTACGTGGCGTACTGCGCGGCGGCCTCGGCGGAGGAGCCGGCCGCGGTGATATGCGACTGGACCGGGCTGATCCCCGCGTGGACCAGGGCGGCGACATGGCCGTCACCGCGATGCTCCCGCAGGGTCGTCGTCGCCTGCCAGAGCGCCAGGTGCGGCGGGTCCGGGAGGGTCAGAGCGGCGTTGGCTGCTCCGAGCGGCCGGCCGGCATACTCCGCTCCGGCGGCGGCTTGCGCGCACAGCTGAGCGGCGCGGGCGACCTCGGGCGACGCGCAGCGGGCCGCGCCGAGCACCCGCCGCAGCGCGGCGTCCATCGCCTCGAGGCGAGCGGCGAGCATCGCCTCCGGTGACGTCCGGCGCCACACCTCCGGGACACCGCGGGCGACCATGGCCGGGTCGAAGCCGTAGAAGGTTGCGGCGACGACGGCGGCCGGCGCGGGGCCGAGCGGCGCGGCCCGCATCCCGAAGTAGCCCATCCAGTAGCCCGAGCAGCCGAGGGCGTCAGTTGCCGAGCGGGCCTCGGGCGCCCAGTACACGATGGCGTGGTACGGCTCGTAGGCCTGCCACAGCTGCCGCGCCAGTGTCATGCCGCCGAGTATGCCGGGGTCCACCCGAACCACCTCAGCGCAGCGGATGGACCGGGGCGCCAGGCAAGATCCGCGTCTCCACGGCGCCGAGCTGCTCGACCTCGACGCGGACCCGGTCGCCGGGACGCAGCCACGGATAGCGCTGTGACCCGTGGACGGCGGACAGCTCGAGGATGCAGCCGGTGCCGACCGTGCCCGACCCGATGACGTCACCGGGCATCAGGGTGGTCCCGCGCGAGGCGTAGGAGACCATCTCGCCGAAGGTCCAGTGCAGGTCTGCCCACGATCCGGAGGACCACTGGTCGCCGTTGACCGTGGCGGTCATGGCCAGGTCGTAGCCGCCCCCGGAGGCGAAGCCGCCGAGCTCGTCGGCCGTGACGAGGTAAGGGCCGAAGCTCGTCGCGGTGTCCTTGCCCTTCGCGGGGCCGAGCCCCACCGACATCTCGGCGCTCTGGAGGTCCCGGGCGCTCCAGTCGACGAGGATGGTGTACCCCGCGATCGCCGCCTCGGCCGCGCGCACGGACAGGTTCGACCCGCCGGTCCCGATGACGGCGGCGACCTCGACTTCGTAGTCCCAGGCCTGGCTGCCCGGCGCGATCGGGACGTCGTCGCGGGCCCCGAGCGAGGCCGCGGGGTTGGTGAAGTAGAAGACCGGCTGCTGGTACCAGACCGGGTCGACGGCACGGCCGAGCGCGGTCATGGCCGTGACGACGTGGTTCTCGAAGGCCATGAAGTCCCGCACCGACGGCGGTCTCGGGATGGGCGGCATGAGCCGAGCACGGGAGAGCGGCACCACCTCGGCCGGGCGGCGCCGGGCGATGAGCGCCTCCTCGGCCATCGTCGACCCGCCGGCGCTGAGCATCCCCAACAGGGTGGCCGGCCGGTCCAGCGCGCGGATCTCCCCGTTGACGACGAGCCCGACCCGTTCTCCGCCGCGTGGCCCTCGGTATGTCGCCCAGCGCATCGTGGTCCTCCTTCATGTCGTCGGCTGGCAGGTCAGGCGTGGCAGGTCAGGCAAGGTAGGTCAGGCGAGGTAGGTCAGGCGTGGCAGGTCAGCGGTCGGCCGCCGTTGAAGGCGAGCATGTCCGCGATCGCGGCCATGAGGTCGATCTGCGCTCCGGGCTCGGCACCGCGCTCCTCGGCATACGCGCGGTGGAGGTTCCCGACGAGGCGCTCGGGGTCGAGCCAGGAGGCGAACTCGCCGAGGTCGGTCTCCCGGGCCACCTCCAAGGGGGTCAGGCCGGCGGCGCAGCCGTCCCGTGCGGTTCGTTGGATGAACTGCAGGTATGCCGCCACCGCGTCGATGACCTCGGGTCCGCAGACCGGGCCGTGTCCGGGGACGATCGTCTCGGCGCCCAGTCCGCGGAGGACGTCGAGGGCGCTCAGCGCGCCACTGATCGAGCCCTGGACGAGGAACGGGGTGCCCCCGTTGAAGATGAGGTCGCCGCTGAAGAGCAGCCGCCGCTGCGGGATCCACAGGATCGAGTCGTTCGTCGTGTGGGCGGGGGTACCGACATACGAGAGCTCGCAGCGAAGGTCGTCGACCCACAGGGTCACGCCCGAGGAGTAGGTGAGGAAGGGCGGGGCGAGCTCGATCGCGCCCCAGCCGACGGGGGTCCAGATCGGGGCGTCGCGGGGCATCCCCCAGGCGGCCAGCGCCGGACGGATGGCCTCGTGACCAACGATCGTGGCGCCCTCGAAGAGGTAGTTGCCGAAGGTGTGGTCGCCGTGGTGGTGGGTGTTGACCAACGTCGTCACCGGCCGTGTGGTCACCGCGCGGATCGCCCCGAGGTATGCCCGGGTCCGCGCTTCGGTGGCGCAGGTGTCGACCGAGACCACACCGCGACGTCCGACGAGGAAGCCGGTGTTGTTGATCCACCAGGTCCCGTCGGGCTGGACGTAGGCGAAGATGCCGTCGCTCACCTCGACCGCGCGCCCGGGTGGGGCGTACGGGTCGTCGACGTGGCCCGCCCCGGAGCGGGTGCCGCTGGTCGCGTGGCCATGGGCCGCGGCGACCGCTGCGACTCCTGCTGCCGTCCCGTCCGCGTCGACGTCCATGGTCGATTCTGCTGCGGAGGTGTGCGGCTGCGCCACCGGTGGCCGTTCGGCGTCGCTCGCAGACTCTCCTTTCCGCATGGGTCTGCCGCTCGCGGCGGGGGGTGCGCGGACGTCGAACAGTGCGCCATTGGCGCCGGGTGGGCACTTCCCGCCCCGCCTGGGGGCCTTCCTCGGGCCCTATGCCGTGCTTCACATTTCGACGCAACAGGCTGCTGCCCCCCACCCCGACGCAACAGGCCACTGCTCCCCATCCCGACGCAACAGGCTGCTGCTCCCCATCCCGACGCAACAGGCTGCTGCTCCCCATCCCGACGCAACAGGCTGCTGCTCCCCATTTCGACGCAACAGGCTGCTGCTCCCCATCCCGGATCCCCGACGCAACAGGCCGCTGCTCCACATCTGGGAGCAGTGGGCCTTTGCTCCGGGATCTGGAGCACGGCATAAGGGCGCAAGAGCACCCCGCAGGACGTCGCCACCTCGGGCCGTGGCCAGCGGAAAGGGACCAGTCAGTTGGGTGACGCCGCCCCGAGGGTGACACCGACCGGTCCCACCTGGAGCTCGTCGACGAGCAGCCGCTCCCTGCGGACCGCCGCGAGAACTACCGCCAGTCGAGCAGCGGCGTCAGACGCCGAGAGGATGTGCTGCCGCGTCAGCAGGTCGAAGGCCGCCGCATCCGCGGCACGGTACGCCAGTGCCGCGAGGTCGGCCGGCAGGTCGACGGCCGACAGCCCCAGCGAGCGGCGGTAGCCCGCCACCTCAGAGCGGACCCGAGCCGCCAGCCGGTCCGCCCGAGGGAGCGCGCCGAGTCGCTCGTCCAGGTAGCTCACCTCCGCGACCAGGTATGGCGCCCCCGTGGGCACGACCGACTCGATGGCGAACCGGCGGGTGCCTCGGGTCTGCAGGTGGTACCGCATCCCGGACGGGCCGGGTGCCGGACGGGCCGCCTCGATCCGCGCGACACACCCGACCTCGAAGAGGGACTGCACCGACCCCGACCCGACCTCGTGCCCGCGCCGGAGTGCGACGACCCCGAACGACGGCGCCGAGTCCGACCGCCCTGAGCCACGTCGGAGCGCCCGATCCTCCGCGGACCCGAGCGACGTGCCCGCCTCCCCCAGCAGGTCGTTGAGGAGGACGACATACCGCCGCTCGAAGATCTGCAGCGGCAGCGACCCGCCCGGCAGCAGGACTGTGCCGAGCGGGAAGAGCGGCAGCAGCGGCATACCTCCAACAGTAGGGTGACCAGATGGCGGCCAAGGCGAGCACACCCGCGGTCGAGCTCGAGGTCGGCGAGCGGACGGTGCGCATCAGCAACCCGGACCGCCCGTACTTCCCGGCGCTGGGCCTGACCAAGCTCGACCTCGCGCAGTACTACCTCGCGGTTGGTGACGGGATCGTCCGGGCGCTGCGCGAGCGGCCGTGCATGCTGCACCGCTATCCCACCGGCGTCGAGGGCGAGAAGGTCCACCAGAAGCGGCTCCCGCACGGCGCGCCGCCCTGGGTCGACACGGTCCGGGTGCACTTCCCCCGCTACAACCGCACCGCCGACGAGCTCTGCGTCACCGAGCTCGCCCAGGTCATCTGGGCGGTGCAGATGTCGACGGTCGAGTTCCACCCATGGAACAGCCGCCGGGCCGACGTCGAACGCCCCGACGAGTGGCGGATCGACCTCGACCCGATGCCGCTGGCGCCCTTCGAGCGGGTGCAGCGCGCCGCTTCGGTCACCCACGAGATCCTCGACGAGCTCGGCGCCGTCGGCTGGCCGAAGACCTCCGGAGGCAGTGGGCTGCACGTCTACGTCCGGATCGCGCCGGAGCACGGCTTCGCCGAGGTGCGGCGCGCCGCGCTCGCCTTCGCCCGGGAGGTCGAGCGTCGGCTCCCCGACGATGTGACAACGACGTGGTGGCGCCGCGACCGCGACCCCGCCGCCGTCTTCGTCGACTACAACCAGAATGCCCGCGACCACACCATCGCCAGCGCGTACTCGGTGCGCGGCTTCCCCGACGCCCGGGTCAGTGCCCCGCTGACCTGGGACGAGGTCGTGGACGTGGACCCGCGCGAACTGACCGTTGTGACCATGCCCAGCCGGTATGCCGCCCTGGGCGATCTGCACGCGGGCATCGATGACGCGGTCTTCGACATCCGCCCGCTGCTCGAGTGGGCCGAGCGCGACGAGCAGGCCGGCGCGCTGACCCCACCGGACCCTGAGACCGACGGCGACCCCGCACCCTGACCAATCCGGAGTGGGGCGGCCGCACCCTCGACCGGCGTGGCCCCAGTCCTCACCCGACGGCGACCTCAGACCTCAGACCTCAGACGAGGACGGTGAGCCGGACGCGCACCGAGTCGCCCTCGTCGATGCCTTCGGCGGTGCGGACCGCCTGCTTGACGAAGAGGAGGTAGGCGCCCACCCGACTGTCCGGGAAGATCGACGTGCGCCAGGTCGTCGCCCCGAGGCCGGCCTCGACCCGCACCGCTCCGAAGCCACGCCGCGGCCCGATGGCCAGGTCGGCGATCTCGTCGCTCAGGTCGCGAGGCACGACAACGTAGTGCCACCCGCCGGGGCCCTCGGTCCGCGTCACGCTCGCGTCGAACTCCACCGTCTCCACGACGTCGAGCGTAGGGCGGACCTCCGACACCACGTGTCGTGGCGACGCCGTCTCAACCGCGCCGGGTGAGGAGCCGGTCGGCACCGCGGAAGACCACACCGACAAGCACCCCCAGAACGAGGATCCCCAGGATGTTCAGTGCCACTGCGGCATACCCGTGGAGCGCTACGTCGACGAAACCATAGGGGTACGTCCCGGCGACCGCTCCGCGGACCAGCATCCACCCCACCCAAGCCATCGGGATGACCAAGGCATCCCGGACCGTGCCCCAGCCCACCCACGCTCGCGGACCGACGACGGCCCAGACAAGGACGGTCACCAGCGGCGTCACCTGGTGGAGCAGCGCATTGGAGAGGTTCTCCCACCCGCGCTGCTGCGCCGTGGGCGCGAGGACGACCGCGAAGACGACCGCGGTCACGGTGATCATCAGCACCGAGTCGAGCCGCGCCGCCCGCAACCACCGAGACGGACGCCGGCGCCCCAGCGCCAGGACGGTCATGACAATGGCGACGGTGAGATTGGACCAGATGGTGAAGTAGGAGACCCAGTCCGCGACCCGCTGCGTCGAGCCCGCAAAGCCGTCCGGGACGGCATACCCGTAATGGCTCGCGACGGTGACCGTCGTCGGGTAGGTGCCCAGCACGTCGAGGGTGAGCGAGACGGCGAGCCCGGCCCAGGCCAACGCCGCGTTGAGGGCGAACCACCGGGTGGCGGCGGGGCGGCGGTCTGCGGGCATGCTCACCGGCGCAGTATGCCGGAGCGAGGGCTCAGCCCGTGGCGGAACCAGACGAGACCGTCGAGGCCAGTGGACAGGCACACGGGACGGCCCGGCATCGGGGACATCCGTCGGCATACCGCTGGACGGCCGCGGTGAGGTCGACCCCGACCTGGTTCGCCAGCGAGGCGGTCCAGGCCAGGACGTCGGCGAACTCATGCTCCCGATCGGCGGCGGTGCCCTTGCGGACCGCTTGAGCCAGCTCGCCGAGCTCCTCGGCCAGCCATGCGACCGTCGCCGGCACACCGCGCGCCCGGTCCCTGTCCCCGTACGTGCGGTCGATGACGTCCTGCAGGGTCGCGAGGTCCATGGCCGCACCCTAGCGACGATCCGTCAGGGCCTGATCGCCGTGAGGACGTCCGACCCGGTTCACCTCGGGGCCACCGTCTCGTAAACTGCGCGCAAGGCGTCCAGGCCCATGAGGCACCGCCGCCACCCGAGGAGGGGTCGCCCCGTGGAAGACCTGCCGCTGTACCTGAGGCTGGCCATCATCCTGCTGCTGGTCGCCGGAAACGCCTTCTTCGTCGGCTCCGAGATCGCGATCTCCTCCGCCCGGCGCAGCCGGATCCGTCAGCTCGCCGAGGAAGGCGACAAGCGCGCCAAGACGGTCCACCTGCTCCATAGCGAGCCGGAGCGCTTCTACTCGGTCACCCAGGTCGGCATCACCTTGGTCTCGCTGGGCCTCGGCGCCGTCGGCATGGAGACCCTGCACACCGTGATTGATCCTTGGGTCGTCGCGATCTTCACCGCGCTGGGCGACCACGACGTCCTGCACCACGCCGCGCACACCGTCTCGTATGTCATCGGCTTCATCATCGTCTCGTTCATCCACATCGTCGGTGGTGAGCTCGCACCGAAGGTCCTCGCCTTCCACAAGGCGGAACGGCTGAGTATGGCGGTCGGTCGGCTCATCAACGTCATGTACCTCACCTTCCGGCCGCTCATCGCCGTGATGAAGTGGGCCTCCGACCTGCTGCTGCGTCTCTCCGGCCAGGGCAACCTCGGCGGCCACGGCGAGAGCCACTTCACGATGAGCGTCGAGGAGATCCGGATGATCCTCGAGGCGAGCGAGAAGGACGGGATGCTCGACCCCGAGGAGACCGAGATGATCCGCGGCGTCTTCGAGCTGGACGAGTCGACCGTTCGGGAGGCGATGGTGCCACGGACCCAGATCCGGGCCCTCGCCCAGGACACCACGCTCGGCGAGGCGCTGCGCTACTTCCGCGACATCCCGCACGCCCGCTTCCCCGTCTACGAGGAGAGCCTCGACCGGATCACCGGCGTGGTCGCGATCAAGGAGCTGCTCACCTTCGTCGCCGAGCACAGCGCCTCGGACAACTTCAAGCACGTGAGCCGCAAGCCGGTCCGGGACTTCGCCAAGCCGCCGCTCATGGTGCCCGACAGCAAGGCTTTGTCCGAGCTGCTCAAGGACTTCAAGCGCACCCGGCACCAGATGGCCATCGTCATCGACGAGTACGGTGGCACCGAGGGCATCATCACCTTGGAGGACATCCTCGAGGAGATCGTCGGCGACTACGAGGACGAGTTCACCCGGCAGGCCCGGCGGATCAAGAAACTGGTCGGCAGCGCATATGAGATCGACGCCCAGATGCGGGTCGACGACCTCACCGAACTCGTCGGCTTCCCGTTCCCCGAGCACTCCGACTACGTCACGCTCGCCGGCCTGTTCTACAAGGAGTTCGGCTCTGTCCCGGCGGTCGGCGACCAGGTGGCACTCGACGGTGGCCGCCTCACCGTCCTGGAGATGGACAACCACCGGATCACCCTGGTCCGGTTCGAGGACACCGCCGTGGCCCCGGACGGGACGGTCTCGCTCAGCGAGAGCACCTCGGCCGCGGACGGCGCGACGTCCTCGGGGGGACCCTCCTCGCCGGCGTGACCTCGCGGCTGACCTGTGCACCCCGCCGCCCGGTGCCGGCCAGCATCGGCACCGTCAGGCATATGCGCAGGTTAAGGCCACGTTGGCAGCGCGACGCGGTCTTGCCGTCCACCCCTGCGTGACAAATACTCACACCATGGTCGGGGGAGGACTGACCGTGCAGACCAGCCTGCGCGGGGGTGGGGCGCGTCCGAGCGCGCGCCTGGTACCGAGGTCGGGGTTGCTCGCGCGTTTCGAGAATGTCGCGCGGGGGAGCATCGTCACGCTGGTTGCGGCGGGAGGATACGGGAAGAGCACCTTGCTCGACACCTGGGCCTGCGCCGCGAGCGGCACGCCGGTGATCGTCACGTTGGAGCCCTTTCACGACAGCGTCCAGCAGCTCGGGCGCCATCTCGTCGAGCGGCTCGCCGAGCACCTGCCGACCGTGGCGCCCATGCTCCGCGACGTCCGCTCCGCGGAGCCGGACTGGCCACGGGTGCTCATGCCGCGGCTGCTGGCCGCCCTGGACGGTCTGGACCTGGTCCTCCTGCTCGATGACGTCCAGGTCATCGAGGACTCCGCTGCCGTCGAGCTGCTCGACTCGTTGGCCAACCACTTGCCCAGCAGCATGGTCCTCGTCCTCGCCGGGCGGCGGCTGCCCCCGGTGCGGATTGCCCGCCGCAACCTCCAGGGTCGGGTCGTCAGTGTCACCGAGGCCGACCTCGAGCTGCAGCGCGACGAGCTGGAGACGCTGCGGAGCCCACAGCTGAGCAGTACCGAGCTGGACCGCATCTACGAGCTCACCGGGGGTTGGCCTGCGGGGGTGCGCCTGGCGCTGCTGGCCCGGGATGCCACCGGGGTCTCGGGGAACGGCTCGCAGTCCCAGTGGCTGATGTCGACCTATCTCGACCAGGAGGTGCTCGGGTCGATGCCCGGCCCGCTGGTTGCCTTCCTCGAGGATGTCGCCGTCTTGGGCTCCGCCGACGTCGGCACGCTCGACATCGCCCGGGACGCGAACGACTCAGCGACATACCTCGCCCAGCTCGAGACCAACCCGGCACCCATGGTGCGGATCACCGACGGCCGACGGATCGCGGTGCAGGCACTGCTGACCGGGCACCTACGCCGCCGGCTCCGCACCCGCAACCCGGCGCGGGTCACCACCTTGCTCGACCGTGCAGCCACCTCGCTGGGTGCCCGGCACCGGGACGCCGAGGCCTTCGAGCTGCTCGTCCGGCTCGGTGACCACGCCCGGCTCGCCGACTTCTGCTACCGCCGCGGTGCCGCGCTGGCCATGGCCGGACGGACGTGGACGGTGCGCCGCTGGCTGAGCCACTTCACCCCCGCCGACGTCGGCGCGTACCCCGAGATCCCCATGCTCCACGCGATCGTCTCCTGCGCCGAGGGCGACTACGCCGCGGTGGTCCGATGGCTGGAGATCCAGTCCGAGACCGCCCGGGTCTCCGGTCGCGAGCCGCGTGACGCCGCCCATGTTCGACCCGCCGAGGTCATCACCGAGGTCAGCGGCATCAAACCCATCGGTGCGGCCACCCTCGAGGCGATGACGACGCTGGGGTGGACCGTCTTGGCCCAGCTGGTCGGCGGCGTCCACGCGATGGGTGAGGGGGATCTGGTCCGGGCCGAAGGGATGCTCAAGGCGCTGTCGACCTACTCCTCGTCGTACCCGCTCGTCGAGGTGCTCCGCAAGGCCGTCCTCGCCTTCATCCTCTCCAGCACCGGCCGCGTGACGCAGGGTCGTGAGCTGCTCGCCGAGGGCGAGCAGCTGTGGGACCGGGCCGGGTTGCGCAGTAACCGCGTCACCTTCCTGTATGACGCTGCGCTGGCCCGCTTCGCCGCGCACTCGGGCGACCGGACCCGAACGTCCGAGGGCTTCTGGACTGCCCGGAACAAGCTGACCGATGTTCCCGAGGGCCTGCCCGTCATGCGGCTCGCTGCTCATGTGCTCCTTGTCGAGACCGCGCTGTGGCTCGGTGACGCTGCCTCGGCGGCGACTCTGGCCCGCGAGGCCGTCCCGATCCTCGCCAAGGCGCCTCAGGCTGGCTACCTCAGGGCTCGGCTCGAGGCCCTCTCGACCGCGAACCCGGAGATCAAGGACCGCCCCGGCGAGGATGCCTTGACCACCGCGGAGCTGCGCGTGCTGAGGTACCTCGCGTCCTACTATCCGGTGCCACGCATCGCTGCCGAGCTGTACGTGTCCCCCGCGACGGTGCGCTCGCACGCCCAGGCGGTCTACCGCAAGCTCGGGGTGCACACCAGAGCGGAAGCCGTCGACGCGGCGCGGAGCGCGGGCCTGATCGACTGACGGGTGCGGCCGCTGCCGATCTGCTCCTGTTCTGGCGTGGCTGTCGCCGCCGTCTGGCACACTGAGCCGCGTCGGTCCTTGTCGCACAGGGGCACTGGGCGAGGTCGTGGTGACGGCCCCCAGTGGGGCAGCCGATCGAGAAGGGGTACAGATGAGCCAGAACCGTCCATTCCGCAGCAGGGTGGCGCTGGCCTGCGCCGTCGTCGCGACGGCCGCGACCGTGGCCGCGGTGTCGCCCGGGTCGGCAGCCGCAGCAGACTCCGGCCGGCCGTCGGTGGGGTCCACCGGCGGGTCGGCGTCCCCCGGCACCTCGTGGGGTGGAGGTGAGGCAGGTCTGGCACAGACGCCGTCCAGCCCCGCCGCGGACACCGACGTGCAGCGCCGAGTCCCGGCGGTCAAGCCCACCTCGGCCCACTCCCGGTTGTCCGCCAACGCCTCGCGCACCGAGGTCGAGGTGAAGTTCCGCGAAGGGTCCGGTATTCGGCTCCGTGGCGGGGCGCTGTCCGTTATTCCGTCGGTCAGCAGCGTCGGTGCCGTCGCGGGAGTGTCCTTGCCCCGCCAGGCCGCGTCGGCGGCCGACCTCGCCCAGGTGCGCTCCGCGCTGGCCGGCGTCGCCTCGATCCGGCGGACCTTCGTCACCGACGAGGCATCCCTTGACGCGTCCACTCGGGAGACCGCGACGCGTTCGCAGCGGGAGCAGGCCGACCTCAACCTGTACTACCGCATCGCGGTCCGGCCCGGGGGCACTGTCGATGCCGTGGTCGATGCCCTCAACGCTCTGCCGGTCGTCGAGGTGGCTTACGCGGCACCGGTCGCGGCTGCCCCGCCCACCCCGGACTACCGAGCGCGGCAGGGGTATGCCGGGGCGTCGGTCGCGAACGGGATCGAGGCGCTCTATGCCCAGACCATCGCGGGCGGCAATGGCGTCAACGTCCGAGTGCACGATATCGAGTACTCGTGGAACCGGACCCACGAGGACGTGGCGAAGCTTGCGACGGCCCTGGTGCCCAATGGCACCCCCTCTGACCCCTTTGCCGATAGCAACCACGGCACCGCCGTGGCCGGCCAGATCGCCGCGACGAGCAACACCATCGGGGTGACCGGCCTCGTGCCGGGAGCAACCCTGCGGGTCACGAACGCCTACAACACCCAGCGCGGCTACGACCTGGCGAACTCGATCACCACGGCGGCGAACGGCCTGCGCGCCGGCGACGTCATGCTTCTCGAGCAGCAGACTGCCGGGCCCCTCGGGTCGTGCCTGTCCGACCAGGTCGGCTGCGTTGCCGTCGAGTGGGTCCCGGCGTACTACGACGCGATCGTCTCGGCCACCTCTCGCGGCATCATCGTCGTCGAGGCGGCCGGCAACGGCCAGCAGAACCTCGACGATCTGGCCTACGGCCCGACCTTTCCCGGCGGGCGGGCCGACAGCGGCGCGATCATCGTCGGGGCCGGGGGCGCCGGGGGCACCGGCTGCACCACGTCACGCACCAAGCTGTGGTTCTCCAACTATGGCCGCCGGGTCGACCTCCAGGGTTGGGGCGAGTGCGTCACAACGACCGGGTATGGCGACCTGTATGCCGGCACGGGCGTCAACCAGTGGTACACCGGCAGCTTCGGCGGGACGTCGAGCGCCTCCCCCATCGTGGCCAGCGCCGCAGCGTCGCTGTCCAGCGTCGCCAAGTCCCGAGGCACGACGCTCTCACCCCGAGAGGTCCGCACCCGGCTCCGGCTCACCGGGCAGGCCCAGGTCAGCCCGGGGACGGGACGCATCGGACCGTTGCCGAACTTGCGCGCCGCGATCGGTGCGCTGGGGACCGCCGTCGACTCGGCCGGCCCGATCATCGGAGCGATCAGGTATACCCCGACCGTGGGCAAGCAGATCGGGGCGAGGCTGCCCTTGGCGACACCGACGTCCCGCTCGGTCGCCATTACCGTGGGCCCGGGCCACCGCTACCAGCTGGCGGTCCAGGCCGTCGACACCGCCGGCAACTGGGGCAGCGCACGGCTGACGACAACCTTCTCTGCCGGAATCGCTCAGGAGACGTCCGCCCAGCTCACCTTCAGCGCGGGATGGACCAGGAAGGCCTGGTCGTCCGCCTCGGGGGGGTTTCTCATGAGCACCGCCACGGCGAAAGCTTCAGCGAGCTTCACCGCCTTCGGCAGCACGATGGGCTGGGTCGCGGCGAAGGGACCGACGAAGGGCGTGGCGACGGTGTACCTCGACGGTGTCCTCTACAAGACCGTCAACCTGTATGCCGCAACCGTGTCCGGACGCGTGATCGTCGCGTCCTACGCCTGGGCAACTCCGGGAACCCACACGATGAAGATCGTCGCCTCGGGGACCGCGGGACACCCGGTCGTCGACGTGGACGCGGTCGTCGGAGCCGGATAGCGCGGACGCCTCGGTCGGTCGCAGGTGCGAGAACGGCTCGGCGCTCAGCCGGTCGGGGCGTTCGAGACCCCGTACTTGGCCACATAGCAGACAGGTCCGAGGTCTTCAGGGCGGCGACGAGCTCGGCGGTCCGTCCCGTGTTGACGAGGTCGACCGAGCCACCGTTGATCGTCCCGAAGCCGGTGACCGGGACCATGACCGAGGTGACCTGGGCAGCGGTGAGCGAGACGACGAGCGGGATCATCCCGACGGCCTGCTGCACGGTCAGCCCATTCGCCCGAGTCTGGGCGTAGAGATTGGGGACCAGCTTGGCCAGCACCTTCGGGTCCTTGACGGCCAGATCGTGCAGTCGCTGCAGGATCGCGGTCAGCGCCGCGCGGTGGCGCTCGGTGCGGTCGAGGTCGCCATTGGGCAGGCCCTTGCGCTCACGGACATAGGTCAGCGCCTTGCGGCCCTTGAGGAAGATCGGCCCCTTCGGGAAGTAGATCTTTGAGCTGTCCGAGGCAAACCGATTCTGGACGGTGAACCCACCGAGGAGGTCGCTGATCGTCACCCAGGAGCCGAAGTTGGTCTCCAGGGTGTAGGTGATCTTCACGTCGAGAAGCGCGGAGACGACCTCGACCAGCCCGGCCGGCCCCTTCCGCGCATACGCCTCGTTGATCTTGCCGCGACCGCCGCCCGGGAGGTCGACGGCGGTGTCTCGCGCGACCGAGACCATGTTGACCCGCTTCCGGTCGCCGGAGAGCTGGACCAGCGTGATGACGTCCGAACGGCCGTCGAGGGCGCCGAGGGTGCGGGTGTCCGAGCCGATGACGAGGACGTTGATCGTCCCGTCCGGGAGCGGGGCGGGAGGCGGCGCACTGGGCACCGTCCGGGTCTTCGGCCGGTCCGTCGGCAGGGCCAGCGGGGCGCCCGAGGTGAACGGGCCCGACGGGGTGGACTTCGGCGTGCCGGACGAGCAGGCACTCAGCCAGGCGATGAAGCCGGCGCCACTCACGCCCTTGAGGACGATGCGCCGGGGCAGCGGTCGAGGCAGGTGTCGGGTCATGGCAGTTCTCGCCTTCGAGGGGGCGGGGGACGGCATCCACTGTAACCGTCCCCTCCTCCGACCCGGGGCTGCGACGCCACGCGGCGAGGTATGCCGCCGGTCAGGCGTTGGTATGGCGTTCCCGCCGCTCAGATGGCTGACCACCCGCTGTCGGCCGGGAGGATGACGCCGGTCAGGGCGCTGGCCTCGTCCGAGGCGAGGTAGACGATCGCCGAAGCGACCTCCTCGGCTTCGGCCATCCGGCCGACGTTGCCGCGGAAGGCGCCGAGGACCGCCGGCCCCTGCGTGTCCGGGTCGATAGTGACCTGGATATTGGTGATCGTCCCGCCAGGGGCGACGCAGTTGACCCGGACACCGTACGGCCGCAACATGATCGCGCTGGACTTGGTCAGCCCGACGATGGCGTGCTTGCTCGTGGTGTATGCCGTGCCCGCGCAGCTGCCGCGCAGCCCGGCCTCGGAGCCGACGTTGACGATCGAGCCCCGGCCCGCCGCGATCATTGCAGGAGCAACGGCCCGGGTGAGCAGGAAGGGCGCGGTGACATTGACCCGCATGACCCGATCCCACTCCGACGACGAGGTCTCCTGCGGCCCGCACATCGAGTCCATGATTCCGGCGTTGTTGACGAGGATGTCGATCCGGCTGTACTCGCCGAGGGTCCGGCGGACGATCTCCTCGACAACCTCTTCCTCGGCAAGGTCACCGACGACCTCGACGGCGACCCCGTCGGTTGCTTCGATCTCTGCGACTACAGCCTTGGCTCGGAGCGGGTCGATGTCTGCGACCACCACCGACGCCCCGCCGGACGCCAGCGCCAGGGCCGTGGCGCGGCCGATGCCCGAGCCGGCTCCGGTGACGATGGCGGTCTTGCCGCTGAACCTGCTGGTGAGTGTCATGGGGTGACACTCCTCTCACCTCTCGCGCCGCGAGCGGCGCCTCTGGTGGGGGCTGGTCCCGCTCTGTGGCATCTCCAGAATACTCTCGGTTCGTCATACGGAATTAGGTCTTCAGTCCGGTCATCCCGCCCGGCCGCCACGAGGAGGCGGCCGAAGGTCACTGTCGCGCAGCCCTTTCCGGCGTCACAGTGAGATATGCCCGCTGCAGCCTCTGCGACACTGACCTTCCTCGGCGCGGCCCGCACAGTGACCGGATCGAGGTGCCTCCTCACCGTCGGCGAACGCCGGATCCTCGTCGACGCGGGGCTCTTCCAGGGGGAGAAGGAATGGCGGTTGCGGAACTGGGAGGACTTCCCCGTCCCGCCGCACACGCTGACCGATATCGTCCTCACCCACGCGCACATGGACCACTGCGGCTACCTCCCGGCGCTGGTCAAGCAGGGGTATGACGGCCCTGTGTGGTGCACCCAGGGCACCCTCGAGCTGGCGGCGATCGTGTTGCGGGACGCCGGCTTCCTCGCCGAGCGGGAGGCTCAGGACGCTGCGGCCGGGGGCTGGTCGCGGCACGACCCGCCGCTGCCGATCTACACACCGGCCGATGTCGAGCGGGCGCTGCCACTGCTCACCGCGGTCGAGTACGACGCCGACGCCGACCTCGGCGACGAGATCTCGCTGCGGTTCACCAGGGCAGGCCACATCCTCGGGTCGGCGTCGGTCACGCTGTCGACGCCGACGACGTCGGTGCTCTTCTCCGGGGATCTCGGTCGGCATGACCACCCGGTGCTGCGGCCCTGCGACACCCCGGCCGGCGCGACCTATGTCGTCGTGGAGTCGACCTACGGCGACCGGGAACACCCCGAGCCGGTCAACCTGCCGCACGAGGGCCTCGCCGATGTCGTCCGGCGGACGGTGTCGCGCGGTGGGTCGGTGCTGCTCCCGGCGTTCGCGATCGACCGGACCGAGGTCGTCCTGCGGGTGCTGTCCGGGATGCGTCAGGACGGCCGGATCCCGGATGTGCCCATCTATGTCAACTCGCCGATGGCGACCGCGGCGCTGTCGGTCTACCGCCGAGCGTCAAAGGAGCTGCGGCCGGATCTGGACCTCGAGGACTTCGTCAAGCTCCCTGGGCTCGTCGAGGTCCGCTCCGCCGAGGACTCGATGGCGCTGACGCGCGGCCGGCATCGTGACCCGCACATCGTCATCAGCTCTTCCGGTATGGCGACCGGGGGACGGGTCCTCCACCACCTCGAACGGATGCTGCCCGACCCGCGCAACGCCGTGGTCCTCACGGGGTATCAGGGCGCCGGCACCCGAGGGCGTGCGTTGGTCGAGGGCGCCAAGCAGCTGAAGATCTACGGCCAGTACGTGCCGGTCCACGCCGAGATCGCGGTGGATGCGGAGTTCTCCGTCCACGCCGACGCCTCCGACCTGCTCGACTGGGTGCGGGCGCTGACACCTGCGCCGGCCACGATCTTCGTCACCCACGGCGAGGAGTCGGCCTCGCGGACCCTCGCGGAGCGCCTACACGCCGAGCTCGGCGTGCCGGCGGTGGTCCCGTCCTACGGTGAGCGGGTGGTCCTGTCTGCGACTCTCGCGTCTGCGGCGGTCGATGCCCCGTCGCCCTCGATCGCCGTTCAGGTGCAGGTGCCCGCCGGGCCTCAGGGCCCGACGCGGGCAGACCTGGGCGGCATACCGGTCAGTGGAGCTCAGGTGACTGGCGAGCTCACCGCACGACCGGACGGAACCGACCTCGTCCTCGAAGGCACCGTCACGATCCGGATCCGCCGAACCCCGGCTTAGGCTTCCGCGGGCCACACTCGGAGTCCCGGACGACGGCCGGGGTCCGCGGTCTAGCCGGCGCCTCCACCTCGGATCGGCCGCCGCGCATCGGTCAGCAAGCCGTGCCGAAGACCCCTTCGCGCGCCCTATGCCGTGCACCGAGATACGGAGCAGCGCATAAGTCGCCTCAGCACCGCATTCACCGCCCATGCTCTGCGCGAGCGGGGCCCTAAAGCGCTGGCGCAGAGTCTTCGCGTCCATGTCAGCGCCGGCGCGGACGCGTTGGCCCTCCCCCGCGCACGGCGAGAGGATGCCCTCATGAGCACAGCCAAGGGGCACCTGATGCGCACGGAGGACTGCCAGCTCGAGGACCTGCTCGCCATACTCGCTGACGAGACGGACCCCGCCGACTACCCCTTGGCTGAGCGCGTCGTTGCGGGTGTTCTCATCTACGGTGCGGACGCGCTCCGCAGGGCCGCGGCGACCGACCCCCACGCGGTCGAGGCCGAGCTGGCCCGGGCGTGGGCGGACGGGCCGGGCATCGTCGTCATCGAGGGCGCCTTCGACCCGACGGTGGTCGACCGGGCGACGGCTGTCTTCGAGCGGATCATCGCCGCCGAGAAGGTCGGCGGCAGGCCTTCCGGCGACCATTTTGGCAAGCCGGGAGCGAACGACCGGGTGTGGAACTGCCTGGAGAAGCACGCGGTGCTCGATCCGGAGTCCTTCGTCGACTACTACGCGAACGACCTGGTCGCCCTGGCGGCTCGAGCGTGGCTCGGGCCCGGGTACCAGGTCACCGCACAGGTCAACCTCGTCCACCCGGGCGGGGCCGCGCAGACGGTCCACCGCGACTACCACCTCGGGTTCATGGATGCCGCGCAGGCTGCGCGCTATCCGGCCCACGTTCATTCGCTCTGCGCGAGCCTGACGCTGCAGGGCGCCGTCGCGCACTGTGACATGCCGGTGGAGAGTGGTCCGACCCTCTACCTGCCGCACAGCCAGAAGTACTCGCACGGATACCTGGCGTACTGGCTGCCGCAGTTCCAGGAGTACTTCGTGGCGAACCACATCCAGCTCCCGCTGCGCAAGGGTGACCTGGTCTTCTTCAACCCGGCGTTGCTCCACGCAGCAGGGTCGAATGTGTCCCCCGACATTGACCGTATGGCGAACCTGCTCCAGATCAACTCGGCGTTCGGGCGCGCGATGGAGGCGGTCGACCGTCGGCGCGTCGTCGCGGCGGTGTACCCGGTCCTGGTGGCGCGCCAGCGTGCGGGCTGGTCGTCGACGGCGCTCGACACGGTGATCGCCGCGAGCGCCGAAGGATATCCCTTCCCGACCAACCTCGACCGCGACCAACCGGTGGCGTCGATGACGCCGCCGACACAGGCCGATCTCGTGCGGGCTTCGCTAGCCGAGCGGGCGTCGGTTGCTGAGCTGCAGGAGCGGTTGAGCGTGCAGGCCCTGAGCAAGCTCAGCCACTGAGCCCGGCGGCCGCGGCACCCTCGCTCCGCAGCGCGCCTCCACTCCGCAGCACTCTCTCGATTGAGGCCGCACCCTGGGCGGCCCCCTCAACACCGCGGCACGCGCTCCGTGAACCTTTGTTGGGTACGGCCTCCTCGACACCGCGGCACGCGCTCCATGGAACCCTCGTTGGGCGCCCTATGCCGTGCTCCACATCTCGACGCAAAGGCCCTCTGCACCCCATCTCGACGCAACGGCCCACTGCCCCACGCCCCGACGCAAAGACCCACTGCTCCACATCCCGGGGCAACAGCCCCCTGCTCCACACCCCGGAGCAACAGCCCCCTGCTCCACACCCCGAAGCAACAGCCCCCTGCTCCACATTTCGGAGCAAGAGCACTCTGCTCCGCATTTCGGAGCACGGCATAGGGCGCCAGACCATGCCTCGGAACGGGCGCAACGGGCCCCTATCGCCAGGGACAGCCCGTCTGCCAAGACCGAGACCGCACGCGAAACGCCCGCACGACCAAACGGCTCGCGCCACACGCGACACGCCCCCGACAGCAAACGGCCAGCGGCCAGTGGGCCAGCGCCCAACGGGACAGCGGCAGCGCGTCCGCCGACAGACAGACCACCAGTTCGGCAGGCAACTCCCAAGCGCGCGTCCAGCCGCCGCGCGGTCCGGGCAGCGAGCGCCGCCGGGTCAGCCAGCGACCGCCGCCGGGTCAGCCAGCGACCGCCGCCGGGTCAGCCAGCGACCGCCGCCGGGTCAGCCAGTGACCGCCAGCGCGGCCTCGATGTCAGTCGCCAGGTCGGACGGCTGCACGGTCGGGGCGTACCGCTCGATGACCTGGCCGTCACGGCCGACGAGGAACTTCGCGAAGTTCCACTTGATGGCGCTGCCGAGCAGCCCGCTCTTCTCCGACCGCAGCCACTTGTAGAGCGGGTGGGCCCCGGAGCCATTGACCTCGATCTTGTCGAACATCGGGAAGGTCACCCCGTAGTTGAGGTGGCACACCTCGCTGATCGCGTCGGCGTCGCCCGGCTCCTGCCCGGCGAACTGGTTGCAGGGGAAGCCGAGGATCGTCAGCCCCTGGTCGGCATACCGCTTGTTGAGCTCTTCGAGCTCAGTGAACTGCGGGGTGAGGCCGCACTTCGACGCCGTGTTGACGACAAGGACGACCCGTCCGGCGTAGTCGGAGAGCGACTTCTCCTCACCGGCAAGAGTGCGGGCGCTGAAGTCGTAGAGCGTCGTCATGGGTGGCTCCGGTCAAAGAGGTGGGCAGTGTCGCCGAGGGCTCCCGTGTCAACCGGCGGCTACCACCACCTTGTTCCCGGGAGCCACCGCCAGAAGAACCTCGTATGACGCAGCAGGCATCCGACCCGGCATGCTCTAGTCTTTGCGTATGAATGCAAGTAAACAGAGCGGCGCACCACGGTTGACCCGGGCCGCGACCGTCGGAGGGGCCCGATCCGAGCAACCGGCCGCCTCGCTCGGCGCTCCCGGAACCGTCGGAGGTGTTGACGACGACGTCGTCACCCTCGCCGTCGAGGTGCTGCGGATCCTTGCCGACCCGACCCGGCTCCGGATCGCCGTGCTCCTCCTCAACGCCGAGCTCTCGGTGAGCGAGCTCGCCGATGCCGTCCAGCGCCCGGTCGCCGGCGTCTCGCAGCACCTCGCCAAGATGCGGCTGGCGCATCTTGTCGCGACTCGGCGCGAAGGAACCACGGTGCGCTACCGGATCGACGACGAGCACATCCGCCAGCTCGTCCTCGACACGACCCGGCATGTCGAGCACCTGCTCTTCGACCGCCCCGCCCATCACGAGCTCGGCGGTCCCCGATGACCTCGCCCCCAGAGCACGCCCACGACCAGCCGCAGACTCACGACCACGGGCCAGCGCAAGGCCACGGCACCCCGCCCGACCACGCCGCCGGCCACGGACATGGACACGGCCACTCCCACGACCCGGCATACCTGCTCGACGACATCGCCACCACGACGGCAGCCGGCATTCGCGCAACGGTGATCGGGCTGATCGGGCTCCTCGCGACCGCTCTGACGCAGCTGGTCATCGTCACCTTCACCGGGTCGGTCGCCCTGCTGTCCGACACCGTCCACAACCTCGGGGACTGCCTGACCGCCCTGCCGATCTGGCTGGCCTTCCGCCTGGCCCGGCGGCCTCCGTCGCGCCGGTTCACCTACGGCCTGGGCAGGGTCGAGGACCTGGCCGGCTTGGCCGTCGTCGCCGCCATCGGTGCCTCCGGTCTGTATGCCGCGTGGGTCTCGGTTGACCGACTGCTGCACCCCTCCCCGACCGAGCACGCCTGGGTCGTCATCGCGGCCGGGATCGTCGGTGTGGTGGGCAACGAGATGGTGGCGCGGTACCGCATCGCCGCAGGACGCCGGATCGGGTCGCTCGCGCTGGTGGCCGACGGGGAGCACGCCCGCACCGACGGACTGTCGTCGCTGGCCGTCGTCGCGTCCGGTGTCGCGTCCTTGGCCGGTTGGCCGTATGCCGACCCGGTCGTCGGCCTGGTCATCGCAGCCCTGATTGCTCGGCTCTTCGTCCAGACCGCCCGCCCGGTCCTCGGACGGCTCCTCGACGACGTCGACCCGCACCTGGTGGACCGGGTCGAGACCGCCGCCGCCACCGTTCCAGGGGTGGCCTGGGTTGACCAGACCCAGGTCCGCTGGCTGGGCCATCGCGCCCGCGCCGAGCTGGCGATCGCGGTCGACCCGTCACTCTCGCTGGCGGCCGCGCACGAGATCGCCGAGGACGTCGAGGCGGCGGTCCGGGGGGCGACCCCCGAGATCAAGCAGGTCGCGGTCCGGACTGCCCCGACGGAGCACTGACCAGCGGGTTCACCACAGTCAGCGACGGGAACCAGGAGAGGTCCCGATCGAGCGACCAGAGGGCATCGACGCCGTGGGCCAGGCAGATGGCCGCGACCCGGGCGTCATGAACCCGTGGGCCCACGACCGCACCCGACTCGAGCAGACGCGCCAGCGTCTCGACGTGTCCGGGCCCTTCGCCGAGGAGATGGACCGAGGGGCCTCGGCCAACGCCCGCACCGCGGCCAGGGCAGTGACCACGGGCGTCGGTGGGTCGTAGATCCGCGGGTGCGTCACGACGGCGAGGAACTCATGCAGGCACGGCCAGGGGATGGCGCAGCCGCCCGGGGCGACAACGGCTGCGCGCAGAGCCTGAGCCGCCGCGAGGTGGTGCGGCGAGTCCTCGCGATGGGCGTACACGAGAAGGTTGGTGTCAAGGGCGATCATCGCGAAACGCCGTGACCCGGCGGGAGCCCATACGACCGGTCGATGACCTCCCCGGGCGTCAGGTCGACCGATAGCCCGCGCCCCCCAACCGTCGGGAAGACGAAGTCGATCCGGGGGGCGGACCGGCGTCGCTGCACCTCGGCGCGCAGGCCGGTGACGACGAGCTCGCGCAGCGTCGTCCCACCCTCCCGGACCACGGACTTGGCCTCCTGCGCCAAGGCATCGGGTATGTCGATCGTCGTCTTCATGCGGGCCACTGTATCGCCACACCCGTATACCCGTACTTGGAGACGCCACCGGCCCGGACGACCCCTCTCCGGGGGCGTCCGGGCCGGTGGGAGCGGCTCAGCGGGTCTTGACCGAGACGATCGAGGAGTAGCCGGTGTTACCGAGGTAGTCGTTGACCCGGATCCGGTAGCGGAAGGTCGTCCCTGACTTCAGCCCCGACTCGGAGAAGCTCGTCGTCGTCCCCTGCGTGACGAAGATCGGCACGAACGACGTGCACCTCGCCCCCGTGCACCGTTCGATGTGCAGCTCCGACACGAGGACCATCCGATTGGTCCAGGTCAGCTTCACCGCGCCCTTGGTCGGCGAGGTCGCCTTGAGGTTGTTCGGCGGGAGCACCGGGTCCTGGGCCAGGACATAGCCCCCCACGATCTGGTAGCCGCCGACGTTGTCGGTCACCCTCAGGGACACCTGGCGGATGCCAGGCGTCGTGTACACGTGGTTGACCAGGCGGCCACTGCCGGTCGCGCCGTCCCCGAAGTCCCATGCGTAGGGAGACGATCGTCCGGTCCCAGTTCGTCACCGAGGCGCTGGCGTCGAAGGCGACCGCGAGCGGCAGCAGCCCGCTGGACGGCGTCATCGTGAAGGACCCCAGCGTGTAGGTCGCCGCGTTGACGTAGACGCTCGCCGTGCCGGTGAGACCGTTGCTCGAGTGGACCGTAAGCGTCACCTGGTAGAGCCCGCTCGTCGTGTAGGTGTGGCTGACCACGGGGCCGCTCGCGCCGGTCCCGTCGCCGAAGGTCCAGTCCCAGCTGATGATCGAGCACACCTCGAGGCAGAACGACCCCGAGCCGTCGAAGGTCTGGGTCACGGGGACCATACCCCCGTAGGCGAGATCGGGGATGACCGCGACCGCGCTGTCCATGGAGCCAAAGTCCGCTGCACCACCCGCGGCCGGAGCCGCCGTGGGAACCGTGGCGGCTGACGCGCCACTCGGCATGGCCAGCGCCCCGAGCACGGTCGTCGCGCTGAGCAGCGCAGCGACGAGCAGCGCAGCCCTACGCCGGGCGCGGGGCCCTTCGGGGCGGGCGGACGAGAGCGAGGTCGTCATGGGAGGGACCTTTCGAGACGGCGGTCCGGGGGCGAGGGCTGGGCGGGGGCGCCCACCATGTCGACGGTAGGGGCGCGGCCGGACGGGCCGCCATTGGACTTAGGGCCACTTGCGGGCGTCTCACACCGTCGGGTATGGCGCCCGCCGCGTCGGGACTCGGGTCGGGCTCGGACCCCGCAGGCCCGACCTGCTCAGACCCGACCCGCTCAGACCCGACCCGCTCAGACCCTGACGGGCCGGCCGCCTGAGCGACATACCGGGCATCGCGGACCCGAGAAGGGGACCATCGGCACCTCAACCAACCCGAGCGGGTCTCTTAGCCTGGAAGCACGCCGCGGCCCGCACCAGGGACGCGCGCCAGTCATGCCACGCTCACGAGGCGCGGGACGGAGACGGACCATGAGCACCGATTCGGTGGCGTCCACACGGCAGGCCGCCGTGCGCGTCGTCACGGGTCACTACGGCAGCGGGAAGACCGAGGTCTCGGTCTCGCTGGCCATGCGGCTCGCGGGCCTGGGCCACAAAGTGGCGCTCGCCGATCTGGACATCGTCAATCCGTACTTCCGCTCCCGCGAGCAGGCCGACCTCATGACGGCCGCAGGCATCGAGGTCATCAGCTCCACCCTCGGCCACACCGTCACTCTCGACCTGCCGGCGGTCTCGCCGAAGGTCCACGTCCCGCTGGCCGACCCGACCTGCGAGGTCATCCTCGACGCGGGCGGCAACGAGGTCGGCGTGAAGGTGCTCGCCGAGTTCGCCGCCGACCTGCGCCGCCGCGAGGCCGAGGTGCTGCTCGTCGTCAACGCGTACCGTCCCGAGACCGTCGACGTCCCCGGTGTGCTGCGCCACCTGCGCGCCATCGAGGCAACGTCCGGTTTCGCCGTGACCGGCCTGATCTCGAACACCCATGTATGCCGAGAGACCACCGCCGACGACGTGGCCGCCGGCTATCGGCTGACCCACGACGTCAGTGCGGCGACCGGCATACCCATCAGTTTTGTCTGCGGGGTGCCCGCAGCACTGGACGGTCTGCAGGACCGTCTCGGCGAGCCCGTCCTGGGCGAGCTGTTGCCCATCGGCCTCTACCTGCGCGACGCGTGGATGTAGCGGACCCCAGTGGAGAAGTGAGAGGAGATCGCCATGGCGACGACAGGAACGGTGACCTTCAACCGCGACATCTGCAAGGGCTGCGGCCTGTGCGTCGTGGCCTGCGCGACCCACCTGCTCGAGCTCGACGAGGCCGCGATCAACCGCAAGGGCTACCACCCGGTGGTGATCCTCCACCCGGAGCAGTGCAACGGGTGCGCCAACTGCGCGCTGATGTGTCCCGACCAGGGCATCACGGTCACCCAGGACCGGATCGCCCGCGAGGGCGGCGCACGCGCCGAGCGCGCGGGCCAGGCCCACGAGCGCCGCGGCGAGGAGCACCTCGTCCATGCCTAGGACGTTGATGAAGGGCAACGAGGTCATCGGGGCGGCCGCCATCCGGGCCGGCTGCACGGCCTTCTTCGGCTACCCGATCACCCCGCAGACCGAGCTGCCCGAGTACATGGCCGCCCACCTGCCCGCGTCCGGTGGAGTTTTCGTCCAGGCCGAGAGTGAGGTCGCGGCGATCAACATGGTGTATGGCGCCAGCGGCTCCGGCGTGCGGGTGATGACGAGCTCGTCGTCGCCGGGCATCGCGCTCAAGCAGGAGGGCATCTCCTATATCGCCGGCGCCGAGCTGCCCTGCGTCATCGTCAACGTCATGCGCGGTGGGCCGGGCCTGGGCGGCATACAGCCGTCGCAGTCCGACTACTTCCAGGCGACCCGCGGAGGGGGGAACGGCGACTACCGCCTCCTCGTCTACGCACCCGCGAGCCTGCAGGAGCTCGCCGACCTGGTCCAGATCGCCTTCGACAAGGCCGACTACTACCGCAACCCGGTGCTCATCGTCGCCGACGGCATGCTCGGCCAGATGATGGAGCCGGTGGAGTTCCGCGACGACTTGCCCCGGATGGAGCTGCCGGCCAAGGACTGGGCGGCCACCGGGACGATGGGCGAGCGGGCCCCGCGGGTGATCAACTCGCTGTACCTCAAGCCCGAGGAGCTCGAGGCGCATATCCACCGGCTCTTCGTGAAGTACGAACAGATGCGGGTGGCCGAGCCGCTCGTCGAGACCGTCGGGCTCGAGGGCGCCGAGCTGGTCGTCGTCGCCTACGGGACGACCGCGCGGATCGTCCGCAGCGCGATGGCGCTGCTGGCCGAGGAGGGCATCCACATCGGGCTGATCCGCCCGATCACGCTCTACCCCTACCCCATGGACGTCTTCGCGACGCTGCCGGAGTCGGTGCGGCGGCTGCTCGTCGTCGAGATGAGCATGGGCCAGATGATCGACGACGTCCGGATCGCCAACGAGGGTCGGCTGCCGATCAGCTTCGTCGGGCGGACCGGCGGGATGGTGCCCACCCCGCAGGCTCGTCGCCGACACGGTGCGCGACCTGTTGGCCGGAGGTGCGCGATGACCGTTGTCTTCGCCCCGACGATCGGGCTGCAGCCGCGCGAGACGCACTACTGCCCCGGGTGCACCCACGGGCTGATCCACCGGCTCGTCGGCGAGGTCCTCGACGAGCTCGGCGTGCTCGGGCGGGCCATCGGTGTCGCGCCGGTCGGCTGCTCGGTGCTCGCCTATGACTACTTCAACTGCGACATGCACGAGGCGGCCCACGGGCGCGCGCCGGCGGTCGCGACCGGGATCAAGCGGGTGCTGCCGGACCGGGTCGTCTTCACCTACCAAGGCGACGGTGACCTCGCCTCGATCGGCACGGGCGAGATCGTCCACGCCGCGCACCGCAGCGAAAACATCACCGTCATCTTCGTCAACAACGCGATCTACGGGATGACCGGCGGCCAGATGGCCCCGACGACGTTGATCGGCCAGCGGACCACGACGACTCCGGGTGGCCGCGACGCGGCGCTGACCGGCTATCCGATGCGGATGTCGGAGATGCTCGCCCAGGTGCCCGGTGCGACCTATGTCGAACGGGTGTCGGTGCACAGCCCGGTCTACGTGCGCAAGGCGAAGAAGGCGATCCGGAAGGCCTTCGAGGTGCAGCTGGCCGGGCAGGGCTTCAGCCTCGTCGAGGTGCTCTCGAGCTGCCCGACGAACTGGGGCCTGGACCCTGCGGCCGCCCTGACGTGGATCAAGGACGAGATGATCCCGGTCTACCCGCTCGGGGTCATGCGGACGCCGGAGAACCCACCGGCATACCTGACGTCCGTCGGCGGACCGGGCCGGGATGGAGGCGACGATGCGCACTGAGAAGTGCATCCTGGCCGGCTTCGGCGGCCAGGGGATCATGCTCATGGGGCAGCTGCTCGCGCAGGCGGCCCTCGACGACGGGCTCGAGGTGTCGTGGCTGCCGTCGTACGGGCCCGAGATGCGTGGCGGCACGGCGAACTGCTCGGTGATCATCTCGCCGGAGCCGATCCCGTCGCCGGTCATCGCCCATGACGCGACGTCGATCATCGTCATGAACCTGCCGTCGATGGAGAAGTTCGTCCCGGACCTGGTGCCGGGTGGGTATGCGCTGGTCAACAGCTCGCTCATTGAGGCCCAGGTCGCTCGGAGCGACGTGACGCCGATTTACGTACCGTGCAACGACATTGCCAACGAGCTCGGCAACCTCAAGATGACGAACATGGTCATGCTCGGGGCGTTCATCCAGCTGACTGGGTGCGTGCACCCCGAGAGCGTGCTCGGTGCGCTGGCGCACAAGTTCGGTGAGCGGAAGGCGCACCTGATGGAGGGCAACCGCGCGGCCTTTGCCAGGGGCGCCGAGTGCGCCCTCGCCGCCGCCCGCTGAACCTGCTGGATCAGTCCGCCCTTGGTTCGTGTCCGTCGCCGTTGCCGGGCGTGGCTGCGATGCAGCTAGCTTTCGCACCCGACGCCGTCATGGTCCCTGTCGAGCCCGTAGGGATCAGAGCCGGTGACATAGACCGGCCCCTGGACGTACTTGGGGCCGTTGCCGCTCCCGCCGGCGCAGTCGTAGTCACTCGCGGGAAGGGATGCTGGGGCCTGTTGGGCCCCTCAAGCCCAGCCCAATGATTCCCCCCACGTGGGAGCCCAACTGCGTGAGCCCTGGGCCAGGAGGGGCCTTGCGCGTTGTGACGCCAAACCGCCCAGGGTGGAAGCGGGGGGGCCTGGGGTTTGGCGAGCGAACGGGTGACCTGGCCCCTAGCCCGCGCAAAATGGTCGAGTTCGTCCGCGGTCGCGGGGCAGGTGGCATTGCAACCCTTTCCTTGGCGCCCGTCCACGTGACCGGACCCGTGTCGTAGGTCGGCGTGGCGTGGTGCCGAACGACCGGGGTCCCTAGGGGCCGACGCCCCGCGGAATCGACGCCTCGGAGCGTGCGCTCGGAGCCGCTCTGGTCTGCCGTCTCGGAACGGAACAAAAACCTAGGGTATCGTCGGAACGGCCACAGAGGTGGATGCATGGCGGCGGCCAATTCGTACTACGGGCCAACGGACATGCCTGACCCTGTTGCGGCCGGGGAGGGAGGAGAGCAAGAATGCGCCTCAAGAATGGTGTGGTCTTCCGCTTCGAACCATTAATCCGCAGTGGCACCTGCTTCGTCTTCGATCTCCACTCGGGCAGAATGCTGCCGTCTGATTGCAACGGACTTGCTGTTCTGGAGCAACCGAAGGCGGGCCCAAGCCTGGAGGACATGGCGGCCCCGAGCAGGAGTGCTCGCACCTTCGGCGGCCGCCCTTCTCAACGAACTCCGAGATCGAGGACTTTTGTGGGGGAACCATGACGGAAGAACTAGTCGTCAGAGACCTGGTCAAGCGCTACGGCGAGGTCCTCGCAAACGATCACGTCTCCTTCAACGTGAACGAAGGGGAGATTGTCTGTGTTTTTGGGCGCGAACGGCGCAGGGAAAAACCACTCTCATTAAGACAATCTGCGGCCTCGTCATTCCGGACGAAGGGGAGTGTCAATATCGTGGACGCTCTCTTGGAGATAATGCGTGGACACGGGCATCCGTAGGGGCCGTCCTCGAAGGATCGCGCAACATCTATCAGTACCTTTCGGTAGTGGCGAATCTCCGGTACTTTGGGCGCCTCAACCGAGTAGAGAAGGGGAGTCTGGAAGACGGATCGACGCCAACCTTGAACGTTTCGATCTTAGCGAGAAGAGGACGTGCTTGTACGAGAACTCTCGCGTGGGATGCAACAGAAGGTGGCCATACTTGTCGCACTGATCAAGGATCCGCCTATTCTCGTACTGGCCGAGCCCACCTTGGGCCTGGATATTCCGGACGTCCTCTCATTGTCGAAAGCATTAAGGCATTGGCGAACGAGGAGGAAGATCATCCTGATCACGACCCACGACGTTTCCATTGTCGAAGGTCTTAGGCGTAGGGTCCTCTTCCTGAAGTCGGGCGACCTCATCCTGGATTCGACGCTCAATGACATACAACTAGGTGGACGAGACTCGCTCTTTGAGACCGAGTTCGCAGGGTCTACGAGGCCATCGTGGTGGGCCAGTTCTGAGTGTTCGCGAAACTGGCACAACCGCAACTGTGGAGCACACAGGTGGTCTGACGCTCGCCGAGTTGCGGGGTTTTGGTGAGATCATCGCCACCAGGCCCAGAGCGAGCAAGCTTTGAAGAGGTCTACAGAATGGTCCTCAGTCGGGGTGAAGCATGAATGTTAGAGTTAAGTCTCAACAAGATCTGGAACGAGATGGAGGGTCTATTGGTTCGAGCCGTGTTTGGGAAACGCCAATACCCTCATTGCTTTTGCGGGAATCTACTTCGCCTTTGGGGAGTCGAGACCAAGGGCGTCTGCGCAGGTCCTCTTCTTTGGCGTCATGTTTTGGTATTTCGGAGTGCACGCGACCGACCTTGTCGCCCTAGTGATGCAAGAGGAACTCGAGGAGGGCAGCCCCTTGAACAAGTGCTCACCTCGAGGTCGGGGATCTTCTCGGGTCATGCTCGGGCGCGTCCTTGCGCGCCTCGTTGTTGATGCTGTAAGGCACTTCCCATATTCGGGCTACTCTTCGCACTCACCGGTCTGGGAAGGGTCTTCGTGACGTAAGTCAACTCGTGCTAATTCTCGGGTTGTTCGGCTATCATTCTTGGCGATGGTGGGACAGTTGGAGCGACGATTGCTGGTGTCGCTCTGGTGAAGAAGCGGGTTAAGGCCAGTCGGGTTCGCGACCACGAATTTCATCCTCTACCTGAGTGGCCTCACTATTCCGTTGAATCAGGCTCCCCGGTTGGGTGACGGTCCTGGCGCGCGGTTTCCGATGTCGTGGTGGGCGATGTTCCAAACGGCCCATCTAGCCAACGATCGGCGCCAATGGCCCTCGCTTCGCTGGGCCTATTGATGTGATCCCTGCTGTGGGTCGCGGTGGGCGGCAGGGTTTTCGCCTGGGGTCGCACAACGGCCCTGGTCCGTGGGACGACGGCACAGTACTGACAATGTCGGAAGCCCCTTGACTCACCGTCGCTCCTGGCCAGCGCAGGCGGCGCAAGGCTGATCGGTGCTCGGCTACTTGTGCGTCGCCACAGTTGCGTGCGCTCGGGTCGATGCGATGGATTCACTGGGTCGGCGAGTACTTGTTCGTTCCGGGGCCCGTAACGTGGGGGGAGCCTTTTGCAGAAGGTAGTCGACGTTCGGTTACCGATCTGGCCGGACCTGGCGGTTGGGCCTGAGGCGCGGAGGTAGCGATGTTATCCATTTCTCTTACCGGTCCGACGTTAAGTAGGAGAAATGCGAAGTCTACCTAGTTGATTTTGTATTCATGTCGCTCAACGACATCTTTATGATTGTCGGGCTCATAAATGGGGTTGTTGGTCGAGAGAGCGACATGGCTCGCTTGCATCAGTGATCATTGGCCTGCTCGTGTGGAGGATCAGCGCCTCCGCAATCCAGTCTATGAGTGCACTCCTGCAGCCGAACTTCGGCTGGGGACGTTCGAACGTGGTTGCTGCTCTCCCAAACACCTGTTACGGAGGTCATCTTGATCCGCCTGGCAGTCAACATCGTCATGAGTGCGCTGTCTTCATGGTTCTTTGCGTGGTGGGCCTGCTGGCGCTGGGCAAGCCGTGGACCTCGGCGCTTGTGCGGCCCGTGAGGCGGTCGGAATTCCTGATTGGGAAAGCGTAGGGTTCATCGGCCTTGGTATGCTTTTCTGCGGCTGGACGTTGCGCTTCAAACGGGCGACGTCTGTGGCGCGATTCGCAAGCAATCTATCCTCTTCTTCTCGGGGCTATTGTTTTCCCTATCCTCTGTCAGTGCGGGGTTGGAATTAGGCGCTCGATTCTTTCCCTTTGTTTGGCTTCAAGAATGGCTCCAGGAGGGAAGGCTCTCGGTTGACGTTCCCGTGGCTCTTAATGCTCACTTCGTCGGCGTGGTTTGTTCTCGGTTCGTGGAGTTACGCGGCGAACCTTGCTTCTGAGCGGCGGAAAGAGGGTCAACCTCGCATCACGAGTTGTGGCACCGGCGTATGCCCGTTGTTCGCAGGTGAGCGTGGGGTGGGCGTGACGCGCCGGGTGTGGGCTGGGGGTGGGGATGGGTCGAGGTCCCGGAGGATCAGAGGACTCTTACCGCTCCTGATCTCAAGGGCCTCCACGATGAGTGAGCCTGAGTCGTGCTGCCACGTCACGGACGCCTACTGAGACCGGTGTGACCTACTGGTGGGCCTGGCCAGCCTGCACGTGATCGGCTTGAAGCGGGCGAGGAGGGGGCTGGTCGCGACGATGAGGTCGGCTCCGGCGCTGATGGGCTGCCGGTCGGGCGGGGTCGTCGCTGACGCTCACAGCCGGGTCGAGGTGGACGTGGTGGATGCTCCCGCGATGGGTCGCCCGGTGCGGGTCCGGTGGCGGATGCGACGCTGGGTGTGCCCCGAGCCGGCGTGCCCGGTCAGCTCTTTCGTGGAGCAGGACGAGGACGTGGCCGCGCCGCGGAGCAGGTTGACGGTGCGGGCGTGCCTGGGGGCGGTCGGGCAGCCGCGGACCGAGCACGCGTCGGTGAACGGGATTCGTCGTCAGCTCAGGTGCGGGCTTCGCACCGTGTGGGACGCGATCCGTCCGATCCTGGCGGGCCGCGGACGCGGACCCGGCTCGTTCGACCGCGTCGCCATCCTCGGGGTCCACGGACACGTGTGACATCACGTGTCGACCAAGCCCGCCGAAGAAGGTGGGGGCCCGAAAGGGCTGACCGGGATCGTCAGACCTGAGCCGTGACACCACATGGTCGGTTAAACGCCCGGCCGCCCCACCCGCGGCAAGGTCGACTGTTCGTCCCCGGGTCGGCCAGCAGGCCTTCAAGTCCCTCGTCGTGTCGTCATACCACCGCCGGTGCGCGATCACGGGCGCAGGGGCGTGAGCCCGGTTCTGCAGGCGGCGCACATTCGCCCAGTCGCCGAGGAGGAGTGAGCACCGGGTGGACAACGGAGGGCTCCTCCTGCGCTCCGACGTCCACATCCTCTTCGACAAGGGGTACCTCCGGCTCGACACCGGCACCGGCCGCACGTCGGCCCCAGGCTGAAGTCCGACTTCCGGAAACGGTGACGAGTTCTACAGCCGGGCCGGCTCGACGATCGACCTTCCGGACCGCCGTTGACCGACCGTCACCCGACGCCGTCAACTGGCACATGGACGTGCGCTTCCTGGCCTCAGCCGTGGCCTGTCAGGCTGCTGCTAACCCGGGCGAGAGCGACGGGCACCGGTGTCGGCGGACGGCTCAGTCGTCGCGCAGCGCAAGTGACCATGTCATCGGTGACCACGCGGTCGGCAGCGCCGACGATCACGGGAACGGGCTGTAGGCGACGTCTCGTAGGCCCTGGCTCGCCCTCCGCGTCCACCCTCCCAGCCCGAGACGGGCCAGTTCCGAAACCGCCTCACCGAGCGAGATCCGCGGACAACCGCGAGCGACCGGGCCGCAGCGAGGACCGTGTCGTCGATGGGTCAGCGTTGTCCGCATTCCGCCATGATGCCCCAACCCCGGGCCGGTGGCTCGCCCGTTCTGGAGCCCCCGAGGGCCCTCGCCCTCGGCATACACACAGCGACGAACCATGCACCCACGGCGGGGAGACGAGGGGGCGGGCGGTCCCAGGTATCCCATGGCGAGGTGCGCAGACCTCCTCTCACTCGTGCTGGGCAGATCGCCAGCCGACGAAGGAGGCAGAGTCATGGACAACCCGGAGAACAGCGGCGTGGCCGTCCTGCGGCAATTTGCATGAGATCGGCGCGATCAACCTCGATGTCCTGGTCCACGAGGCGGGGTCCGCTCCGTGCTCAGCGACAACGGCTTCGACCCCGAGTGGGGCAGTCTGCTGCAAGTTCACGATGCATCGGGCCGGGCGTGTTCAACCTGGTCGAGGTGGCCGACGAGATTCGCGGGCTCGGGTACGAGCCTGAATCGGATCGGCTGATGCTCGACGACGGTCCGGGCCGGGGCGCCCACAGACGCGCCCCTGCCCGGGCCGAGCGGCGGGCCTGGCCCGCGAGTGCCTGCTCGCTCGTTGGACGTCGCCGAACTCCTCGTCCACGACGTCCTGGTGCCGGTGGCCGCGACGGACGACCCTCCGGACCAGGTCAAGGAGGTCGCCGAGGTCGCCATGCTGCTCCGGATGGCGCACCGCCTCGGTGACCAGCCGATCACGGCCCGGTCGGGGCCCTCGCCGAGACGATTGCCCCGCTGGCCCGCTCGGAGAGCATCCGCCGCCACCCTCGTGGGACGGGTCAGCGCTCAGCGCCGAAGTCCCTGGCTCACGCATGCCTGAGCAGCATCGGGCTTACCGACGACCAGTTCGAGCGGGTGGTGACTCGGACACTCGACGTCGTCGGCCGCCTGCGCTGCCGAGCGGGTGCCCTTCCCATCTCGAACGTCGCGTGGATCCGGCACCTGGTCCTCGGGGACCAGGGCGCCTGCGACCACCCCGTCCTGCTGACTGACCTGCCTCGGGCAGGGCGTCGACCTGGTCGGCGCGAACGCGTGGACGCGGGCATACGCCTTGGGCCACACGCTGCCCTTTGCCACTGACTTCGGCCGCCTCGGTCCTGCCGAGCTGGGTGGACCGCGCGAGGCAGTCCGGTACTCGCGGACGCGTTGATCGCCAAGGCGCTTGCTGCGGACGACCTGGACCTCCTGGGGAGAATCCTCATGACGGCGCCCTTGCTCCGGTTGCCGTGGAGCCCGATGCAGGTCTTCGGTTGGACAGTGCTCACGGAGGTATGGCGAGACCACCCGATCCTCCCCCGACCGGGGATCCCCGCGCCACCGGGCCCGAGGACGAGCCCGACCAGACGACGACGAGTCCTCGGCACGGTGTACCACACGCCGCTAGTCGGCGGGCTCCTGATGTCCACCGCGCTCTGGCGCCGGCACCTGCCCCCGGATGACTTCACCGCCACCACGGCGCGGGGAGTCCCCGCCCAGAGGACCCGCGCTCGACCCAACCTCGGGCCCCCGCCTGGCGTGCGGTGTGGGCCCGGCTCAGCGAGGGTGAGCGCCAACGCTCGCAGATCGCCCCGTGGCGGTGGCGCTCCACCAGGCGGTGGACGCTCTGAACGCTGCGGGCCTGCTCGCTCTGCTCAGGCAGCCCCAGGCCGCCCACGCGCGACCGAACCGGTCCGGCAGGCCGTCGAGCCTCCTCCAGCGGCGGTGCAAGCGGGTACGCCGTCGAGTGAGCGGTACTCCGCGGCAGCGCGCGCATGCCGCGCAGGCGCGCGTTGAGGCGACCACTTGCGCCGCTTTGCATGGGTATGTCGGGTTCGGACTAGGCTCCTCAGTGGCACACAACGTCGCGCCACCTGAACGAAGGGCATCCCCATGCGCCGACCTCGAGCCACTCGCCTCCGTCACCGCTGCGCTCCTGGGGTGGTGGGTCTGCCCGCAGTGACAGTCTCTGCGGCTCGGTCGCCTCCCGGTCTCAGCGGCCACAGCCGCTCCCTGACGACCTCCTGGATCAGCGAGTATGTCGAGGGTACGTCGACCAACAAGGCGGTCGAGTCTCTTCTACAACCCGACCGCCGCGCCGATCGACCTGCCGTAAGCTACGCCTGGTGCCCTACTTCAACGGCTCGGCGACCTCGACGGTGACGCTCACCCTGACGGGGACGGTCGCGCTCCGGGCGACGTCGTCAGTCTTCGGGTCAGACTGCAGGCCGGCGGCCCGCTCGGCGCCCTGCTCGACCAGGTCACCACCGCGTCCCTATGGAATGGCGACGACGCGATCGTCCTGACCGCCCACCGACGGCACCGTCGTCGACTCCTTCGGGCAGGTCGGCGTTGACCCCGGCGCCGAATGGGGCACCGGGCTGGTCTCCACCCAGGATAACTCCCCTGCGCTCGCAAAGGTGACGTCTGCACCCCCGACCGGACGCCGCCGACGACCTCTTCGACCCCCGCGGTCGAGTGGGATGGCTACGCCACCGACACCTTCGACGGCCTCGGGGCGCACTACGAGCACGTGCGGGGTCACGCCCCACCGCCCCGGTCATCAACGAGCTCTCCGCGGGCACGACGGGCACCGATGTCGAGCACCTCGAGGTGTATGGCGCCCCCGCGACCGACTACTCCCACGCTGTCGATCCCCAGGTCGCAGGTGACCTCACCGCCACTGCACCAGGAATCGTCGGGTCCGTCGTCAGCGTCCACCCCGTCGGGAGACGACCGACACCGACGGTCGGTGGCTCGGGTCGCGCGGCAAACACCGTGCAGAACGGTTCGCTGACTTGCTCCTCGTCGACGGGTTCACCGGCGCGGTCGGCACCGTGCTGGACGCCGACGCCAACGGGACCCGCCAGCGACCCGGCGCCGTGGACCAGCCTCCTCGACAGCGTTGCGGTCAACGACAGCGTATGGCGACCTCAGGCCTGGCCTGCGGCGGTCCTCGGCACGACCCGCGACACGACCAGCGCCTTCACCCCGGTGTGCCTCCCGCATCGGACGGCACGGACACCGACACCGCCGCGGACTGGGTCGCAACGACCGACCTGGTAAGCGCCGGGCTTCGCCGGACACTCGTCGCCGGGGGGGCGGTCAATACCCCGGCGGCGACCAGCACGACGACCCTCCCGCCGCCGCCACCGCCGACCTGCGACGACCCGGTGGGATCTCCGCGGTCAGGGGTCTGGCGCCGACTCACCGCTGGTCGGGCAGAGCGTCCAGATCGAGGTGTCGTCGTCGGTAACTTCCAGACCGGCGGCTTCCAGGAATTACTACCTCCAGGACGACGGGGACGCCGACCCGGCGACCTCCGATGGCGTCTTCGTCTTCGCCCCCGGTGGTCTCGACGTCGCCGTGGGCGACGTCGTCACGTCGCCGGGGTGGTCTCGAGTTCTTCGGTACCGACGGGTGACCGCCTCGGCCACGGTGCTCTGTAGCACCGGGCGGCCCTGCCCGCGCCGGTCGAGGT